>NZ_CAMPPQ010000001.1:0-2150000 GCF_946901335.1 Saccharococcus sp. Marseille-Q5394
GAAGTGTAAAATATATATCACTTACTACTTTTTTCGTAATATTATTTTTAGTTACTTGGTTTGAACCATTCCAAGTTCTTCGAATGCTGACTTGGATTAAAAATATTATTTAACTAACGGGTGCAGCTTTTTTTCTTATTTGACTAACGGGGCAGGTTAGTTTAAGAATATCCTAAGCAAACAGAGGGAGGGGGAAATTAATGTGGAATTAAAACTTGAACATTATGTTATAGCCTTACTCATAATTTCATTCGGATTTTTCTTTATTATTGCATCGTGGCTAAAGACAGATGAAGCATATAGGGATGTGTTGTTTACTATTGCGGTGGTTCACTTCGTTATGTCAAAACTAATAACTATAAAAAAGAAAGAAAAGGAACAATGAGAATAGCTTATTGCACTAACGAAGCAGCATTCCTGTTTGAAGGATTTGCGCCATCTTGAAAGAAAAAGAGCCCTCTTGTATGATGCTGAGTGTCAACGTGGAATTGACCCATCATCTAACAGGAGGACTACTTTATGTATTCTAAGTGGAATGAAAAGCTAAATCAAGTAACTGAAAACACATTAATTGTCGGCATGGATATCGCTAAGAGTACTCATTACGCATGCTTTGTAGATGAACGCGGACGTGTACTTGAGAAAGCTTTTGCCGTACATCAATCCAGAGAAGGATTTGAAGCATTATATCAAAATGTGCTTCGTGCTATGAAAGCACATGAGAAAACTGATGTTATCGTTGGGATTGAGCCTACCGGCCACTATTGGATGAACCTTGCTTATTTCTTTGATTCCTATGGAATCCCGCTTGTAATGGTCAACCCATTACACGTCAAGCGGTCAAAGGAACTGGATGATAACTTACAGACGAAGAACGATAAGAAAGATGCAGTCGTCATTGCTCGGCTCATGAAGGACGGGCGTTTCAGCTATCCCCGCATCCTAAAGGATATTGAGGCAGAGTTGCGAATTGGCTCTACACTTCGTTCAAAGCTGACAGAGGACTTGTCGAGTCTCAAGAACCGGATCATTCGCTGGCTTGATCGGTACTTCCCGGAGTTTACACAGGTCTATCCGACCTTCGGGAAGATGGCGTTCGCTACACTCGAGAAAACACCGTTGCCACAGGACATCATAGGGAAGACGGCTGAAGAGTTAGTCTTTCTCTACCGGCAGGTAGAGGGGATGAGAGCGCCGCAATTACCAAAGGCAAGACTTCTGGTTGATGTAGCCAACCAATCTATCGGGTTGACGGAAGGATCACAGATGGCACGATTCGAAATCGCCACGCTCATCCGTCAGTACCGATTGTTAGAGGGAGAAATAGAAGAGGTAAATAGCCAATTAGCCGAGTTGGCTAAGTCTACAGGAGAGTATATATACCTCTCCACTGTACCCGGCTTAGGGGATGCTACAATCGTTGATCTACTCTCTGAAGTCGGTAGCTTTTCACATTATGAGGATCCACGCCAACTCATCAAACTAGCGGGATTAACATTACGTGAAAATTCATCCGGCCAACATCAGGGGCGGAAACAGATCTCTAAACGAGGCCGGAAGAGGTTAAGGAGCGTACTATTTAAAGTCATCGTTCCACTAATCAGGCACAACGAAGCGTTTAAACGGCTTCATGAATACTACACGACGCGCCAACAAAATCCCCTACGGGGAAAACAATCGATGGTCGTGCTATGCGGTAAATTACTGAAAGTGTTACATGGAATTTGTAAAAAGAAAGTTCATTTCGATGAACGGCATATGATGAATGATCTCCATTGTCTCGCAGTGGCAGCGTAATACATTTCAAATCAATTAATCTATAACAATAAGGATGACACGGAGAAGCCGGCACAGTACTAACACTAAGACCAAGAGTCCCTGAAGCAGCTTAGCAGGCCTCTGCCTTATGAATAGACCGAACGAAGGAATGTCAGCGCTCAGACGCCAAGAGACATGGGAGGGTACGTCGTCATAAGCATCGCAGAGATCCATTGTGCATCAAATAATGGATAAGAAAAGCTAATGTTTTCCATTAGTTTTAGCGAAGCGTACTCTCATCTTGGTAATAAAAACAATAATTTCAAATCTATGTTTATTAATCAGCATAAAAATAATTTTCCTCACATCACGAAGTGATGTAAACCGTTGATACTTCAATGTTTATAGAGGGAGGTTAGTTGAATAAGGAAGTAGTAATTATTATGGGTTATACCGATTTTTAATGGGGCAAATTATATATGAATGAAAAACAAAATACTTTTACAAACCCTGAAAAATGTATAGGATTACTGGACAAAAGCAGTTGTTGATGGCTTAAATCCTAAAACCATAAATTTTAGGCATATTCAGATAAAATGAATATGTCTATTTATTTTTTTGGAAATCTTGTAACGTTTTCATAGTTCGTTAGTTATTTAAGTGAAGGAGGGGAGAAAGTGAACTTTGAGGAAATTTATCAAGCGTATTTTCATGATGTTTACTTATATACAAAGTCTTTGGTAGCTGACAAGAATATAGCAGAAGAAATTACACAAGAGACATTTTTTAAGGCACTGAAATCATTTCATCAATTTGATGGCAAAAAAGATGTAAGGGCATGGCTTTTCACAATCGCTAAAAATACATATTTTACACAATACAAAAAGCAGCAACGCGAGATAAATATTGAAGAAAATTCAGTGCGAAAGGATGTCCAACTTGTAGATTATTTAGTGAATGAAGAGCGAGCGTTGATGATTCATCGATTTTTACACGCAATGAAAGAGCCGTATAAAGAAGTTTTCTCCCTTCGAACATTTGGTGAGCTTTCTTTTGAGGCAATAGGGCATTTATTTGGAAAAAGTGATGGCTGGGCTAGAGTAACGTATTACCGTGCAAAAAAGAAAATAACAGCGTATATGGAGGCGAAACAAGATGAGGGATATTAAATGTACAGTCATTCAAGATTTGCTGCCACTTTATGTAGATGAGGTAGTAAGTGATGATACGAAATCGTTAGTTAATGAGCATTTACTTACATGTGAGAATTGTAGAAATGAATATGAGCAAATGAAAGGAACGCTTTATGTACCAATTGAAAATAAAGACACTTTGTTCAGTCAGCTTAAGAAACGATGGAATCGCAAAAAATGGCTTCTTATTTTTGGATCAGTTTTAACGACCACATTAATAGGGTTTGCACTATTTTCATTCATATTTCATTACTCAAAGCCAATTCCTTATACAGCAGAATTGTTTGAGCTTGAAGAAACGGCAGATGGAACGCTTGTTTTAAATTATTTTGGAGAAAGTCATGCAGGAACGTATACGACACACCCTTTAGAAGTTGAAATAGATGGGGAAGTAAAAAACATTAGCTTAATTTATTATGTTAAAACAATCGCCCATTCGCCTACTAGTAACTTTTTACGAGAGGATAAAAGAATTGGACCTGATCGATTAGAGTTAGTAGATAGTGAAGCTGTTGATGCAGTTTACTATGGGTACTTTGATCTTGACTTTGATCTTGATAAAGTAACCAAAGAAGGGCAAACATGGGAAGAACTTTTACAACAAATGACGTTGATTTGGGAGAGGTAAATAGGAAGTAAATTAAAAAAGATTGTGAAGTATTGTACTTAAAGTAACGGGTGCTTTAGTTCAATAAGGATAGGTCCTGGAGACCGTTTAGGTGAACACTTTGCGTATGTTAGTTAAAAGGTTCAAATGTCAAAGGTCAATTCCAATGTCTTTCTTTGAGAAGTATAAAGGACGCATTGTATTTAACCCTAAATAAATCATTAACCTATTTGTAATGTGTTTAGAACTTTGCCAACATGGGTTGAATGGAAGGACAACGGCTGATGAAGGTTGCTACCTAAGATTGCAAATAAAAAAATAAGCAATCAAAGATAGCGACTTATTTTCTGCAACATGGTGTATCATGTTAAGGTATCCGTGTGCATGACCCTGTTTAGTCGTGGACTATTATTCCAAATAAGCCTACTGTTTTCAATCAGCCCTGAACAGGTTCTCTTTCGATACTTATGGCTTATCCTACGGGTGTATCTACCCCTGACCTTCCTAACGACAGCACTCTTTGGTAGCTTTCACCATTCGGTAACAGACAAAAACAGGGTAATGTCTTTGTTACCTATCCCCATTTATCTGCATCGGCTGGGTCATTACCTGTCAAGTTTATATTTACTTGCTGTTAGTTGGCAAATCCAGCAAGCGAATAACCATACTACGCCCTAAAAAAGGCAATAGGGAAGAAGCCTTGCATTATCGGGTTTTTTTCGATAAAATGAAGGTGTGAGTACATTGGTTATCCAGTATTCAGTTTAATTGTATATTTTTGCTTAGTCACCTACTCCAATAGGTGGCTTTTTTCTATTTTCTTTGCTTTAATTTTTAATGGAATTACATAAATTTAATAAGGCTAATGCAAATTGTTCTCCTTCATTTACACCAAAGGAAACAACGGCATCAACTTCATTTGCACCACTTTTGGCAATCTCTATTAAAATGGAATCATCCTTTAGATCAGCATTAGTTGTTGAATTTCTATAAGTATTCTTTGCATCTGCTATCTTAAAGTAATTACTACACACACCAACGTATAACTTATTATCCTTTGAATCGAATACTCGGTAACGATTTTCCACTTCAGTAACCCCCTATATATCTAAATTATTTAATGGATTGTACTTGTCGTTTTGTTCCTTCAAGTCATTGCCCCACATAGCAGCATATCTTTCGGTAACTGCGATAGAGGAGTGTCTCATAAGTCGCTGAACCGCAAATGTACTCATTCCCGACTGTATACATCGATGACAGAAGGTATGGCGAAAGGTATGACTTGAAAGCCGGACATCACGAAAATTCATTACCTTAGCCAATCTTTTAAATACGTTTTGAACGGCGTTCGCTGTTAATTTCTTATTTTCTCTATTGGTAAAAACGTAATCGGAAACATCGCCAAAGATTAGTTCGCAATAGAGACGATAAGCGGATAGTTCCTTGACAACTTTATCTGTCAGGGGAATGGTTTCTCTTTTTCGGTTTTTTCCAAGTACTGATAATGTCTCATGTTTAAAATCAATATCATTCCACTTTAGCGAACATAATTCTGATAGCCTTAATCCTGTACCAAGTAAGACTACAATAATGGAATAGTCCCTATAAGCGTAAAATGCTTTATCTCTTTGTTTAATTCTCCTGTAATAATTCAGCATCTGCTTAATGTGATAGTCCGTGAAAACCTCAATTTTAATGTCCTCTTTAGCCTTCGCAATTTTTCTTGCGGGGTTCTCATTAATTACTTCACATTCAATCATGTAGTTAAGGAAAGCCCGAATCCTTTGCAACTTTGAGTTTGTTGTAGTGGGGTTATTGCCTTTTCTTTGAAAGTATAAAATATACTTCTTCATAAGCTGCACTGTAATATCTTCAACATTCAGCACCTCATGTTTAGTACAGAAATATTCGAACTGCTTAAGGATACCCCTGTAACTTTCTATCGTTTTAGGAGTAAGATTTTTAAATTCCCTATCATCCAAAAAATCCTGTATAGCGAATTTAAGCAACAAAAAAACCACCTCACAATTTTCATGTGAAGTGGTTCTGGGTTTGTCAAATAGTTCTGGAATAGACCACAACATAATTCGACTGTCGTAAATGCTGTGAACCGTTGATACGGTTAGCTTTATGATTCCGACTGGGCTCGAACCAGCGACCTCTACCCTGTCAAGGTAGCGCTCTCCCAGCTGAGCTACGGAATCGGGAGAAAGTGTTGCTTGCTTACTGCACATTTATTATTATAGCTTGTTTTCCATAGAAGTCAACACTATTTCTAAAAGTTTTTTATAAGCACGAATAAAAGGTAGAATATGAAGAAAAGAGGTGATGAGTATCGATACACAATTTTCGATTCCGTTCGCATATGACTTTGATAAAGCACTGGAACGACTAGCGGGGGACCCTGTGAATTCTGTGGACCTCGCAAAACGTGAAATCCGCATACCAATGGAGGAAGGGAATATCATCAGCCTATATGGCTTAGGATCGAAAGAATCTCCATCCTTCCTATTGAAAAATGCGATGAATACAAAGCAGGTTGATCAACTTAAGTCCGTATTTCATTTTAACCGTCCATTGGATGAAATTGCAGATCATTTTATAGGTACGGATCTTGAACAGCTCTTTAAGGTACATTCTGGTACGCCTCTCATCAAAAGTTTTTCACTCTATGGTACATTAATGAAAAACATCATTCACCAACAGTTGAATTTGGCGTTTTCACACGTCTTGACAATGCGGTTTGTTGAAGCTTTTGGTTCAAATCAGGAGGGTGTTTGGAGATACCCGAATCCAGAAACGATTGCTGCACTCGAAGTGGAGGATTTACGGAAGCTTCAATTCAGTGGCAGGAAAGCGGAATATGTAATCGGATTGTCCCGCTCGATAGTGGATGGCAAGTTGGAGTTGGCAAGGTTTACTCAGATGGATGATGCGGAAGTGATGAAAGAGATGATTGTCCATCGGGGAGTTGGGCCTTGGACTGCGCAAAACTTCCTCATGTTCGGGCTAGGGCGGCCGAATTTATTTCCATTAGCCGATATCGGTCTTCAAAATGCTTTGAAACGCTTATGGAATCTCGACCGTAAACCGACCGCTGATGAAATGATTGTTCATTTTCCTTCATGGTCACCTTATTTAAGTTATGCTGCGTTATATTTGTGGAGAAGCATAGAATAACAAGTAATAAAAGCCACCCGAAGCAGGACGTAAAAAAGCTTCCCTTCGATCGGGAAGCCTGTCTATTAGTGTGTATGGTTTTGGTTAGTATCATGATCCATTTCATGTTTTGGGTCAAAGTAGAGGAAAGTTTCATTATCTAGGTCCGTAACGCGCTCCTTGTTGAGACCTAAGGAAAGATTCCCCTCAAAAATTGTTTCCCACCAAGTTTCTGTTGTTGTCATGTTCATTTCCTCCATTTCATTCATTATTGGTTTGTGGCTATGTGTTATGTCTTTACCCGTGAATGAGAGGGACTGAAACGCTTACTACCGAAAAAGAATCATTAGACCTATTGCTTGCCCACCGGATAAACAAGCCTTTCTTCATTGGCTATATAGGTTGTTACACTTAAATTCAAGGTGCAAATTAAATGAATTATGTACTCATAGTATATGTTGACATTCAATTCCCCAAACTGCGTAATTGGTCGGAATTTGACGAAGTGAATTCGGTTCTTTTGCTATATTGACAATTTAATTTGTTGAAGGAGTGGGCTAATTGTGGAAATTTCTCGAGAAATCGAATCGAAAATCGCATTTCAACGAAACTTTTATGATTCCGGAGTGACAAAAACTGTGGAATTCAGGTTAGACATGTTGAGGCGTTTACAAAAAGCGATCGTTCAAAAGGAAGAAGAGATTTTTGAAGCGTTGCAGAAAGATTTAGGGAAAAGCCAGTTTGAATCGTACGTGACGGAAGTCGGTTTCGTATTATCTAGCATTTCATTCATGGTGAAGCATTTAAGGGGATGGATGGAGCCTGAATCTGTGAAGACGCCAGTACATCTGCAACCGGCGAAAAGTTTCATCGTACGGGAACCATATGGTGCTGTTTTGATCATTGGACCTTTCAATTACCCTTTTCAGTTAATTATGGATCCATTAGTTGGCGCTATTGCTGCGGGAAACTGTGTAACCGTCAAACCGTCTGAAGCAACTATCCATACAGCTAAAATCATAAAAGATCTATTGACGGAAATTTTTCCGCAAGATTATGTACAGGTCGTGGAAGGCGGGATTGAGGAAACTTCCGCATTGATCCATGCACCTTTTGATTATATATTTTTTACGGGCAGTGCTGCTGTCGGGAAGATTGTCATGAAGGCAGCAGCGGAACGTTTAACGCCGGTCACGTTGGAGCTTGGTGGGAAAAGTCCTGTCATCGTCGATCAGACTGCTAACTTGAAGAGGGCTGCGGAACGGATTGTGTGGGGCAAATACGTGAATAACGGGCAAACTTGTGTCGCCCCTGACTTCGTTCTCGTCCATGAAACAGTGAAGAAGCAACTTCTAAAGGAACTCATCAACTGCATACACGACTTCTATGGAGAGGACAGCGTGGAAAGTCCCGATTATGGAAGAATCGTCAACGCAAAACACTTTGATCGACTGGCTGAAATTATTAATAAGGAAAAGAGCCATGTCGTCTACGGAGGCATAATGGACCGTGACAATCTATACATGAGTCCGACCCTCTTGGATGGCGTTTCATGGGACGGGCCCGCGATGGTGGATGAAATATTCGGTCCTGTTCTTCCAATCTTGTCCTACGGGAATTTAGGGGAGGCTATTCAACGTATCCGCCAACTACCCAAACCTTTAGCAGCCTATCTTTTCTCTGAAAATGAGCAAGCGCAGGATTATTTCTTGGAACATCTTTCATTTGGCGGAGGCTGCATTAACGATACCATTTCCCACGTTGGCAATATCCATCTGCCTTTCGGTGGAGTAGGAGCATCCGGCATGAATGCCTATCATGGAAAGGCAAGCTTTGACCTCTTTACTCATGCGAAATCGATCTTGAAGAGAAGTACAAAGCTGCCTGTCCGTCTTGGTTATCCGCCGTATGGAAATAAACTGGCGATTGTAAGGTCTCTACTGCGTTAGGACTATACAAAGCAATGTGCGAAGGGATGCATAGGCTTTTCCTTCGCACGTTACTAGTAGGGTTGAACGAATATAGCCTATCAATCCGCGAGAGTAGCAAGCCCAATACTTTTATTAAGTGAATAGATAGGAAAACTCACGTTCAATTCAGCTCCGTTTTTTCGGAGTGCATTAAAATTGATACTCCCTCCGTGATCCAATACTATTTTTTTCGCAATGACGAGTCCAAGTCCTGTAGCTCCGTCCTTTGTCGTGAAAAATGGTATGAACAATTGTTCGAAAGTCTCTGGATCCATACCGTGGCCATTATCAGTCAACGTAATGGAAATAGTATTATTGACAATGGAATTGTAAAACGAGATGGTACCGCCGTCCTGTACAGCCTCCAAAGAGTTTTTCATGAGGTTGATGAACACCTGTTTCAAACTTTCTTCATTCCCGAAAACAGTTGACGGATACTCCGCTAAAAATAGTGAGCAATTAATTTGCCGCATTTTCAGCTCCTTATCAAAAAGGTCGATCACTCCGATGATCGTATTTTCTACGTCGATTTCCTTCCGTTGTTTAATATTCGGTTTCGATAAAATCAGGAATTCATTCGCGATTAAATTGATCCTTTCAATTTCATTTTCCATAATTTCCGTATAAGTACGGTAAGGATTGTCGGGATCTTCATTCATCAATTGGACAAATCCATTTACTGAAGTCATCGGGTTCCGCACTTCATGGGCGACAGTCGCAGCAATTTCACCAATTGCATTCAGTTTAATCGCTTCAATCTTCATACGTTCTGCTTGAAGTTTTTCCGTTATATCACGAGTAATCAGGGACAATGCTACGATTTCCTTATTTTTATCATAGATTGGTGCCATGGTCGTTTCTGCTTCAAATATAGTGCCGTTCTTCCGGAGCTCTTTTGACCGGATGTTTGTAAAGCTCCTACCTTGCAATAGGTAGTCTTGACGCTCTGCCTTTCCTTCGTATTCTGATGGAGGTGTCAACTGAATTGATTTGCCGATGCATTCCTCTTTTTTCCAACCGTACATCTCTTCAAATGCGGGATTGACGGCAAGCAGCTTTTGGTCAAGACTGAACACTGCAATCGCATCTTGCGCATGTTCGAAAAACAGATCCAAATAACCGTCCTTCGAGGAAAGAGTTATACTCATAACTTCTTTTTCAATGATCAGCTTTTTCATTTGCGGACCGATTTTCACTGTGATGATGAAAAGTAGCAGCACAACGATAAGAAATAAGAAGCTGAAATGGATTACTAATTTTGCATCTCTAGTTGGATGGAAATATGGGCCTATGACCTGCAATAATACGGTCAATTCGATAGCCGTTAAGACGAGCATGGTAATGTGCAAGTATTTGTCACTAAAGACGAGAGACATGATTATAGGGAAAAACAAAAAGAAAAGATAGGGAAAGTCTGCGTCGACAAACAGCAAGGATACAATGTAAAAATTGCTTCCGACGATGATTAGCCAACTAATTAATTTTTGGTTCGGTTTTCCAAAATGCAGAAGACCAAAGAGGCTGAGGTTGAAAAGAGCACCAGCTGCAATTGGCAGTACATATAACGGTTGGTTATAGAAAGGTGAAGCAAGTAGTTGAAGGAGAACGATAAAACAAAAAGAACTGATAAGATATTTATTTTTAGAGTGAAGGTAGTGACCGTTTTCCATTGATGCACCTCGGAAAGTAGTAGTATTATAAGTATCATACAACATTTGTTTTATATTGGAAACAGAAGTTTCAGAAAAAGAAAAGGGGAATGAGAGATGCATCAATTTAATGAGTCAAGAACGATTGAGCTATTGAAAAGACTAGTGGAAACACCGAGTCCATCGGGCTTCACTGAAAAAGTCATGCAAGTCATCGCTGACGAACTTGGGGAGATTGAAGTCCCGTTTACACGGACGAATAAAGGGGCTGTTATCGCAACTTTGAAAGGGAAGGACGATTCACGCCACCGGCTGTTGACCGCCCATACGGATACGCTAGGAGCGATGGTGAAGGAAATCAAAAGCAACGGCAGGCTGAAATTGACTATGATTGGCGGGTTTAACTGGAATGCGGTGGAAGGTGAGTATTGCCATATACATACTGCCTCAGGCAAGGAAGTCCGCGGGACGATTTTGATGCATCAGACTACAGTCCATGTCTATCGTAATTCAGGAAGCGCAGAAAGAAATGCCGACAATATCGAAGTGCGGATTGATGAGAAAGTGACGAATGCCGCCGAAACGAGGGCGCTTGGCATTGAAGTGGGGGATTTTGTCTCATTTGATCCGAGATTTGAAGTGACGCCAACCGGTTTTGTCAAATCAAGGCATCTCGATGATAAAGCAAGTACGGCACTTTTGTTGGAATTGATACGTTCATTGAAGGAAAACGGAACGGAACTACCGAATACGACTCACTTCTATATCTCGAACAATGAAGAAATCGGTTATGGCGGGAACTCAAATATCCCGAACGAAACCGTGGAGTATATAGCTGTCGATATGGGAGCGATCGGAGATGGACAAACTTCCGATGAGTACACTGTTTCGATATGTGCGAAAGATTCAAGTGGGCCATACCATTATGCGCTGACGAGGCACTTGACGGCTCTTTGTGAAAAAGGGAGTGTCCCGTATAAGCTTGATATTTACCCTTATTATGGATCGGATGCATCTGCTGCAATCCGAGCGGGCTTCGATGTTAGACATGCACTGTTCGGTCCGGGAATTGAATCTTCCCATGCACTGGAGAGGACTCATGTCGACTCCTTGAAAGCGACAGCACAATTATTGCATGCTTATGTAGTATCCGAAATGATGAATTGAAAAGCGGAAGGCGCTTGATCAGTAGAGGTTCGCAGTCTAAGTACGCCGCGTCCTGCGGCATCGACTGCATGACCGGCATCCTGCCGGCCTCAGGCATAAGGAGAGGTTGCGTCGTGGCGTCTTTTGCCACAAAGCAACATTGACTTATGTCCCGAGCATCTAGCGCCTGAAGCTAGACTAAGAATAGTTGGAAGGTGGCCTCAGTATGGAGACCGAATATTTATTTTCAAGTTTACCAATAAAGAGAGTGGAAGGGGTTTTGCCCGACATTGTTACGGATATTGCAGTCGATTCACGTTCTGTCAATGCGGGGGGCGTGTTCGTCTGTATCAAAGGATTTACTGTGGATGGACATGCATTCGTTTCGAAAGCGATTGCCAATGGAGCAAGAGTGATCGTGGCGGCCAGTCCCGTCGAAGCCGATTTGGACAAGGTGGCGATCGTCTATGTAGAAGACACGTCAAGAGCGGTCTCTTTGCTTGCACCCCGTTTTATGAACTATCCTTCAAAACGGATGACGATGATCGGCGTGACGGGAACGAACGGAAAAACGAGTGTCAGCAATATGCTTCATTCCGTGTTGCTCCATACAGGAGAAAAGTCTGCAGTAACGGGTACGATCGGTTTCAACTTGGATGGTGTTTTATTTGAAACTGAAAATACGACAGCTGATGTGCTGACGACACAGCAAATGATCAAGCAAGCGGCTGATGCCGGATGTTCCACGATGACGATGGAAGTTTCGTCTCATGGGCTTGTCGAAGGAAGACTCGCGGGCACCGAATTTGACATTGCGATCTTCACGAATTTATCACATGACCATTTGGATTTCCATGGAACGATGGAGCATTACGGGCATGCTAAAGGGCTTTTATTTGCGCAACTTGGACAAGATCTTGCGCAGCCGAAGTATGGCGTCGTCAATGTGGATGACCTTTGGGGAGAGCGAATGAAGGAAATGACCTCGTTCCCGGTATTTACGTACGGAGTTCACAATGACGCGGATTTCCGGGCAACGGACGTCAAGATGACAGTCGACAGTACTTCATTCCGCTTGGATTCGCCGGCTGGAGGATTCGACGTCACGATGTCGCTCATTGGAGAATTCAATGTTTATAACGCTTTGGCGGTCATTGCAGCCTTATATGCAAAGGGGCTTGAGATGGATGTAATCCTCGAAGGGCTAGCGGTTATTCCTTCTGCAAAAGGCAGGATGGAGAAAGTCGATACGGAGTTGCCGTTGAGTATCTATGTCGATTACGCACATTCACCCGATGCAATTGAGAAGGCTATTCAAGCAGTGTTACCTTATAAAGATGCCGAGAGTAAATTGATATTCGTCATCGGGACAGGTGGCAACAGGGATCGGGTGAAGCGTCCAATCATGGCAGAGAAGGCATCGATTGCCGATTATGTCGTGCTGACGACGGATGACCCGAGAGATGAGGCGTACGAAACGATTTTGTCCGAACTTGAAGCGGGTATGAAACACGGTCAATATGCATGCATCGGTGATCGTGAGGAAGCCGTCCGCCATGCCGTCTCGGTCGCTGATGAAGGTGATATCATAATCTTTGCCGGAAAAGGGCACGAGGACTATCAAATTGTCGGTAGAGAAAAATTGCCTCATTCCGACGCGGAGATCGCATTGGATGAGGCGGAAAAGAAGTTTGGTAGGGGTTATATAGAGAAATAGGAAGATGAAGAGCTGTCAATAGAGATGGCTCTTTTCCTTTTAGTAAAAGACTTTGCGTCATGGAGAAAAAATTGTTGAAAATGACTTGTAATCTGTCTATGCTTAGAAAAGTGGAAAAGAAGGAGTTTGGACAAAATGGAAAAACCTATACATGAAGAGATTGCATCTCGACGAACGTTTGCAATCATTTCCCACCCGGACGCCGGGAAAACGACGATGACGGAAAAACTGCTCTATTTTGGCGGCGCCATCCGTGACGCAGGTACCGTAAAAGGAAAGAAGACAGGTAAATATGCAACATCCGACTGGATGGAAATTGAAAAGCAACGTGGAATTTCAGTCACGTCTTCCGTGCTGCAATTCGATTACGATGGCAAGCGCGTCAATATTCTAGATACACCTGGACACGAAGACTTCAGTGAAGACACATACCGTACATTAATGGCGGTTGATGCCGCTGTCATGATGGTCGATTCGGCAAAAGGCATCGAACCTCAGACAATCAAGCTATTTAAAGTGTGCCGGATGAGAGGCATTCCTATTTTCACGTTCATGAACAAAATGGACCGCCAAGGGAAAGAGCCTCTCGAACTGATGGAAGAATTGGAAGAAGTTCTTGAGATCGAATCATATGCGATGAATTACCCAATCGGCATGGGCAAAGAGTTTATCGGTGTTTATGACCGTTATAACAATCGCATCGAGCAAGCACGTGTCGAAGGGGACAGTCATTTCCTTCCGTTGAATGAAGAAGGGGAGCTTGCGGTCGAGCATCCGATGACGGAAACTTCTTATTACAAGCAGGCGCTTGAAGACGTTCTGCTTTTAAATGAAGCCGGGAATGAATTCGATGTAGAAAGGGTTGCCAAGGGAGAGTTAACCCCTGTGTTTTTCGGCAGTGCCTTGACGAATTTTGGAGTGCAGACATTCTTGGAAACATTTCTTCAGTTTGCACCACCTCCTCAGCCTAGGAAAACGAAGGACGACCAACTTATCGGTCCGAATTCAGAGGAATTCTCAGGATTCATTTTCAAAATCCAGGCGAATATGAATCCGGCTCACCGTGACCGCATCGCTTTTGTCCGGATTGTATCGGGCGGATTCGAAAGGGGAATGTCGGTCACGGTACCACGAATTTCGAAAACGATTAAATTGTCACAGACGACACAATTCTTGGCTGATGACCGCGAAACGGTAAATGAGGCGGTTGCTGGCGACATCATCGGCTTGTATGATACGGGGAACTACCAAATCGGCGACACTGTTGTCGGAGGGAAGTCGAATTTCCTGTTCGAAGCGTTGCCGCAGTTCACGCCTGAGCTGTTTGTTCGTGTCACAGCGAAAAACGTCATGAAGTCGAAGCATTTCCATAAAGGGATCCTTCAATTGGTTCAAGAAGGAGCAATCCAATATTACAAAACATTGCATACAGAAGAAGTTTTATTGGGTGCCGTCGGTCAACTTCAATTCGAAGTATTCGAGCACCGTATGAAAAACGAATACAATGTTGATGTCCACATGGAGCATATCGGCTCCAAAGTCGCCCGCTGGATTGAAAATGAAAGCGATGTGAAAGAGTCGATGACGGGGCAACGTTCCATGCTCGTAAAGGATCGTTATGATAATTTGGTCTTCTTATTTGAAAATGACTTTGCACTTCGTTGGTTCGGTGATAAATTCCCGGACATCAGACTGTACAGCTTGCTATAATTCAGCATTTTAACCGGGGGGCTTGGGCTCTCCGGTTTTTCTGTTTTCCGATATACTTTTTTCAAGTGGGTCAAAGGTCATGAGATGACGATAAAACTTGGGAAATGATCGATAACTTCCGGGAAATGGCCGATATCTCCTCCAAATTGATCGATAACTCCCTGGAAATGATCGATATATCTATGGAAATGATCGATAATATTTCCAATCGTGTTTACCGGCAGAAGATAATGTTCATGTTTGATGTTACTGTCATCTTTCAATATGATAGTAGTAAGCGCTTTACAGACGAAAGGGATGTGCAAATGAAAATCAGTAACTTTTCCATAAAACGGCCTGTCTTTACGATTGTGACAATGTTTTTAGTCATCATCCTAGGGGCAGTTTCCTTTTTAAAAATTCCGGTGACACTTATACCCGAGTTGAACCCTCCGGTAGCAGTCGTCGTCACCAACTATCCGGGTGCCTCTTCCACGGAAGTGAGTGAGAAACTGACAAAGCCCCTTGAGGCAAGTTTGTCTACTGCCCCCGGCTTGAAATCAATGCAGTCGTCATCACAGGAAGGTGCCAACTTCATTCTGCTCATGTTTGACTGGGCTACAAAAATCGACGATGTGCAACTGGACATCATGCAACGAATCGACCAAGTACCAGTACCGGAAGGCGCCAATGCTCCTAGGTTCATGAAATTTGACCCTGCACAATTTCCGGTAATCCAATTATCGCTTCGAACGAACTCAGAAGAAGCGGATATACGGGATATCGCGGAGCGTCTGGAAACGGAGCTGCGGAGGACGAAAGGAGTCGCCAGCGTTACCGTTACAGGAAAGTTGGTGGAAGAGGTCCAGGTCATTCTGGATCAGAAAAAGCTCGAGGATTTCGGACTTGTCCAATCGGATATTGTAAAGGCAATCCAAGCGAACAATGTATCGATGCCAGGGGAGCCGATTGAAACGAATGACGGCAAGCAACTGACGACAAGAATCATCAGTTCATTAACGACCATCAGCGATTTTAGAGAAGTCACGGTAGGCATCAATCCGATGACCGGAGGAAAAGTGAAAGTGAAAGACATTGCGGATGTTGCAATGTTAGAAGCGAAGGCAACTTCCGAAACGAGGGCGAATGATCAACAGGCCGTCCTCATGTCTGTGCTGCAGGAATCCGGTGCAAATACGGCAACGGTGTCTACAGCTTTCAAGGATGCGTTGGATCGATTGCTTACCCAAGAGGAATACGACGGTGTCGAGGCGGATATTCTGTTCGACCAAGGTGACTATGTGAAACTTGCCGTCGGAAATATCGGCCAATCATTATTGCTTGGCGGACTATTTGCGATGATTGTTTTGTTTTTATTCCTCCGGGGGATCAAAAGCCCGATCATTATCGGCATTGCGATCCCTTATTCTGTTATCGTCACATTCGTGCTCATGTTTTTCGCTGATTTCTCGCTCAACATCATGACGCTAGGCGCGTTGGCGCTAGGGATCGGGATGTTAGTCGATAATGCAATTGTTGTCATCGAGAATATCGAACGGCATATTGCAATGGGGAAAGATCGTACTGAAGCTGCAAGGGACGGTGCGAAAGAAATCAGCGGAGCGATTACGGCTTCAACATTGACGACACTCGCCGTCTTTGTGCCCGTCATTTTCATCAGTGGCTTGATCGGGCAGATCTTCACGGAATTCGCGTTGACGATTTCATTCAGCCTGTTTGCTTCCCTTGTCGTCGCATTGACGGTCGTACCGATGATGGCGAGCCGGATGCTTACTAAACCCACGAAGAATATCGAAGCGAGAAGGCGACGTTCGAAGACGTTGAATAGGTTTGAACGATCGGTCAAATGGTCACTCCGCCATCGTGCACTCGTGTTAGTTATGACACTTGCCCTTCTTGTAGTTAGCGGTTTCGGCTTATTCAAGGTCGGTACGGAATTCCTGCCACCAACGGATGAGGGGTTCTTTAGCATCTCGATTAAGATGCCGAATGGGGCATCGTTGTCATCTACAAAGACAATCGTGAAAAAGATCGAGACTAGGCTGAAAGAGGAAAGAGAAATTGACGTTTATGTAAGTCTTATCGGAGGAACGCAGCAAAGCATGGCGCAAGGAGGTTCAGAATCGGATCGGGCGGAAATGTACGTCAAACTCGCACCTCTAGAAGAGAGGGATCGTTCGGTATTCGAGTTCGTCGATGATGTTCAACCCGATGTACTTGATCTCGTAGGTGAAGAAGCAAACGTAAGCTTTGAAATGCAGACTGCAGCAGGATCGAGTCCGAATACATTATCCTTTACGTTGAAAGATACGAATGAAGCGAGATTGAACGAATCGGTAGCTAAACTTGATGAAGAGCTGCGGAAGATGGATTCGATACTTGAAGTATCAAATAATCTTCAAGATACGGTCGAGGAAATCCATATTGAAGTAGACCGTGAAAAGGCATCGGATCTTGGATTGGTGCCTTATCAAATAGCGCAAACCGTGAATTCAATTACACGCGGTCAAGCTGCTTCGCAATTTATTGATAAAAAAGAGAATGTTGTCTCGGTCATCGTCCAGTACGATGAAAAGTATCGCAATAGCATTGATAAGTTGAAGCAAATCAAGTTGAGGGTTGCATCAGGAGCTTTCATCCCATTGAAGGATGTCGCATCGATTTCCATTGCAGAAGGCCCGGTATCGATCCAACGGGTTGACCAAGCCCACTCCGTCTCCTTCAATGTAAAGTATGAGTCGTCATTGTCACTAGGGGATGTGACTGATAAAGTGAATGGAATCGTGAAGAAAATCGAACTGCCAGAAGAGACGGAAATGTCTTATGGGGGCGATCGGGAACTTTTCGAGAGTGCCATCGATGATATGCTAATGGCCATTGTTCTTGCCGTCGTCCTTGTCTATATCGTCATGGCTGCCCAATTCGAGTCCTTCAAGTACCCGTTTGTCATCATGTTCTCTGTACCTCTGATGGTGATTGGGGTAGCGTTAGGGCTATTCTCTACGAATACGCCTATCAGTGTGACTGCTGTCATCGGCATTCTGGTCCTCGTCGGCATAGTCGTCAACAACGGAATTGTTCTCGTTGACTATATCAACCAACGGAAAGATGCTGGCATGTCTTCATATGATGCCATTATCGCCTCTGTGAGGGATCGCGTGCGACCAATACTGATGACCGCCTTGACGACAATACTAGGGCTGTTGCCATTGGCGCTCGGAATCGGTGAAGGGACTGAAATGAATCAGCCGATGGGGATTGCTGTCATCGGTGGGTTGATCAGCTCTACATTCCTAACGTTGTATATCGTTCCAATCATTTACAGTTTGTTCGACCGGCAAACGAGAAGACGTGCGGTTGAAGTTGAATAGAAGCAAAAATCCGGAGGTGCAACTCTCCGGATTTTTTACTAGTTTTTCGTCGCGAATAAATTGTGTCCAGATATCTTTGATGGTATAATTTCTTAGTAAGCACTCAACAACCAAATATTTCTTTTGACAGTTGTCAAAGGGGAGTAGCTATAGGGCAACCTATTTCATAGTCGTCAGTACATGGCAAGCGCCATCGGTTATGATAGCAGATATTCACTTGAAAATTTCTGACTTAGCGAGACCTTTGCCTTTTATTAGGTGAGGGTTTTTTTATTTGGAGAAATAAGGAGGAAATTAAATGGAAGCAATATTATTGGAATACGCATGGGTACTTGTTGTATTGATTGCACTAGAAGGGTTACTGGCTGCGGATAACGCTGTCGTAATGGCTGTCATGGTGAAGCATCTTCCGAAAGTTCAACAGAAGAAGGCATTGTTCTACGGCTTGCTTGGGGCATTTGTCTTCCGTTTTGCTGCATTGTTCATGATTACGTTTTTGGTGAACATATGGCAAATACAAGCATTGGGTGCTGCATATCTCTTATTTATAGCGATTAAAAGCTTAGTAGATAGAGGGAAAGATGATCACGATGATGTGAAGAAACAGCGTAAGCAATCCGGTTTTTGGATGACGGTTTTCAAGGTAGAGCTAGCAGATATTGCATTTGCCCTTGACTCGATGCTTGCCGCAGTCGCATTGGCGGTCACTTTGCCGGAGCTTGGTGATTTTCATGTCGGCGGAATTAACGGAGGCCAATTCGTCGTAATGCTTCTAGGTGGAATCATCGGTTTGGTTATTATCCGTTTTGCCGCCAGACAATTCGTCGTGCTATTGGAGAAATTTCCTTCCCTTGAAACAGCCGCATTCCTTATTGTCGGCTGGGTTGGAGTCAAATTGGTCGTAATGACATTGTCACATCCGAAGCTGCAAATCATTGATGAGGCATTCCCGCATTCGACGATCTGGAAATCAATCTTCTGGGGTGTCCTTTTAGCAATTGCTATTGGTGGTTATTTGACTGCAATGGCAAGAAATCGAAAAAAAGTGTGATTGAAGCGGCCGGTACATGGCGAAATGTACCGGCCGAATGTTTTTTTATAGCGATTTTCTTTCCTTTTAAGCAGAAGTTCACTAAAATGAAAAGACGATTCCCTCTTTTTAGAAAGGTTCTGATGGCATGAAACTCACAAGGGAAAGTCTGCATAGATTCACGCCCGCTCAAGTTATCGTCTTTTATTATTTCTTGGCGATCGGATTTTCCTTCCTATTGTTGAATTTGCCAGGCGTTTATTTGCCAGGCGTCGAGGTCAGCTTCATAGATAGTTTATTCACTGCGGTTAGTGCGGTCAGTGTGACAGGGTTAACTCCGATTAGTATAGGGGGCACCTATTCCGTCTTCGGGTTATGCATGCTTATGCTCGTCCTGCAATTAGGCGGAATCGGAATTATGTCGATCGGTA
Source organism: Saccharococcus sp. Marseille-Q5394 (assembly GCF_946901335.1). Classification (NCBI taxonomy): domain Bacteria; kingdom Bacillati; phylum Bacillota; class Bacilli; order Caryophanales; family Anoxybacillaceae; genus Saccharococcus; species Saccharococcus sp. Marseille-Q5394. The sequence continues at coordinate 19,742 of NZ_CAMPPQ010000001.1, forward strand.
CATTCTTCTGGCTTTTGGTCAAAAAGCGAATCGGCCTGCGTGAACGTCAACTCATCATGGTGGACCACAACCAATATTCGCTAGCCGGAGTCGTCGGACTCATTAATCAAATTGTCCGGATCATCTTTTTGATTGAGATTACAGGTGGCATCATTTTGACATTGTATATTAAGCGGTATTACGACACTTTCAGTGAAGCTTTGCTGAATGGTATGTTCATGTCGGTATCAGCGACCACGAATGCCGGTTTCGATATTACGGGATCATCGTTGCATCCTTATTTCGGTGATTACTTCGTACAAACAGTCACGATGATTCTCATCATCCTAGGTGCAATCGGTTTCCCTGTGCTGATAGAAGTGAAAAGCTATTTCTCGAAAAAAGTGCCGAATTTCCGTTTTTCCCTCTTTACGAAAATTACAACCGTCACATTCGGATTATTGCTCGTATGGGGGGCGTTATTCATTTACATTTTAGAGTCATTCCACTCCTTTAAGGGGTTGGCATGGCATGAAAAGATTTTTGCCTCATTGTTTCACTCTGTGTCTTCACGGTCAGCAGGATTGACGACCTATGACATTACACAGTTCAGTGAAGCGACGGATATTTTCATTTCATCATTAATGTTCATTGGGGCTTCACCGAGTTCGGTAGGTGGCGGAATCCGAACGACGACATTCGCTATCGCGCTCCTGTTTCTGATCAATTTTGCACGCGGCAATAACGTCATTAACATTTTCCGACGGGAAATCAAGCTTATAGACGTCTACCGCTCTTATGCAGTTATCCTGCTTGCGGCAATGATGGTTATGACGGCGTTGCTTATTTTGCTGATTACCGAAAAGGATGTTCCGGTCGTCGCACTCCTCTTTGAAATCACTTCTGCATTTGGTACGTGCGGCATGTCGCTCGGAATTACATCTGACCTGTCGGTAATTGGTAAATTAATCATCATGGTTCTCATGTTTATTGGACGAGTAGGTCTCATTTCATTCCTGTACACATTAGGTGGAAAGACGAATAAAAAACCTTACACATATCCTAAAGAACGCGTCATCATCGGATGAAAAAAGCATCTTTCCTCGCTGTATAGAAGAGGAAAGATGCTTTTGATGTTTAGTGAACTGTTTTCTCCGTTGTTTTTTCAATAAAATGAAATTGTGGATTTTGTCCTTTGCAGAAAAACGTGACAAGATAGCCTTCTTCTTTCACAGAACCTTCTTCATATGCCTCTGACGGCCGGATGGAGACCGGAGTGATGAATGTATGCTTCCGGATATTCCTTTCGGTAAGCCGTGTAGGCGTTGAAATATTGCTCAGAAGGACTTTGTCATCCAACACCGACCTTTCGATTGCTGCCAGTGTTTCAGGCTCCATGTCTTCACGCCACCAAATATGTCGAGGTTGGAAAGTGTGATGCGCCAAATAATCGATTTTCATTAAACTAGTAACGATACTCATATCCGCTTGTCCATAGTCAAGGAGGAATTTCTCCAGTCTTGTGTACAAATCCTGAAGCTGATGGCCAATTCTCGACCAGCCCTTCGTTTCCCAAAACGTACCGAATTGCTGGAAGAAGTCGAACGGCGTTTCAAACACTTCTGATACGAGATACTCAACTGTACGCGGCATACGATTGTCATTCCAATACTTTTCTAGTACATCCTCGGTCTGTTTGATCCGTAAGATATCATCAAATGTCAAGACGTTATTGGATAAGATTTCATAAGGAGCTTCGTCGATATACGTATAACCGAATTGTTCAGCCTGAATACGCAAGCCAGTCCCTCTTAATAGCTTGAGGAAGCCTAATTGAAGCTCTTCAGGACGCATGGCAAAGACATCGTTGAATGTATCTCTGAATGAAGCATAATCCTCTTCCGGCAACCCGGCGATCAAATCTAGATGCTGCGCAATCTTTCCGCCATCTTTCACCATAGTGACAGTTCTGGACAGCTTTTCAAAGTTTTGTCTTCGTTGTACTAGTTCATTCGTCAAATCATTTGTCGACTGCACTCCGATTTCAAAGCGGAAGAGTCCGGCAGGAGCATTCTCGTTTAAAAAGTTGATGACTTCCGGACGCATGATGTCACCGGTTATTTCAAACTGGAAAACCGTCCCCGGCATATGTTCATCAATAAGAAATTGAAACATTTCCATGGCGTAGCTCCGACTTATATTAAACGTGCGGTCTACGAATTTGATCGTCTTGGCGCCATTTTTCATCAAATATCGGATGTCGTCCTTCACTGAATCCCTATTAAAATAACGGACGCCGACTTCGATGGATGATAAACAGAATTGACAAGAGAACGGACAGCCCCTGCTCGTCTCAATATATGTCACCCGGTTGCCTAGATGAGGAATATCTTCAGGGAATCTGAAAGGGGAGGGCAGCTCTCGTAAGTCTAGTTTCGGTCCGGGAGCAGTAGATTTCAATCTTCCGTCCTCTAAGTAGGCGACTCCTTGCACTTCTTTGAGACTGATTTTCCCTGCATGGTAATCGAGCAATAGTTTAAAAGTCCTTTCTCCTTCGCCGAGAACGATAAAATCGATCTCAGGGACTTCTTCCAACCATTTGTCGAAGTCATACGTCACTTCAGGTCCTCCGGCTACAATGACAAGTTCGGGATTTGTTTTTTTGAGTACCCGGATTACCTTAATCGATTCCTCAATATTCCATATGTACAAACTGAATCCGACAATACTTGGTTTTTTTTGATAAATATCTGATACAATATTTAAAACTGGATCTTTTATTGTATATTCCGTCAATATAGGCTCGTATTCCGGCATTGCGTATGATTTCAAATACCGGATAGCGAGGTTTGTGTGAATATATTTTGCGTTTAATGTAGTGAGAACTATGTTCATATGCTTGCTCCTTTGATATAATACTAATTACTGATAAATTAGATACCTATTTTAGTCATTAACTACTATTTTATTGCGACAGATAATATGAAATAATCAGAATTGAAGACACTTTATTTAATTGAAGTTCTAAAAAATGATTTTTTTCGCATGAAATCTTGTCGTTTCACATATTGTTTGGTAATAGGCACAGGAGGTATCAAATGAGTGATTTCGATAGTACTTTAAAGAGCATGTCATTCCTGTTGGATGACAGTTTTCGACCTATGTTGGTTTTACAAGTAAATGGGGACATTTATTATGAAAATGAGCCATTTAAAATGCACTTCGACATAACAGACAAAAAGAATATCAGTGAAATCATAGATTCGACTTCTCTGTGTGAATGGACAGGATTTTCCGAACGGGCAAGGACATCTGAACAGATACTGATGGAAAAATTGTCGGTTACATTATGTTTTGATGAAAATGGCCCGAGTCAATTGCAATTATTCTACATTCCCGACATAAAAAAGATCATTGCAAAGTTTGATTTACAGGAACCTTGCAAAATTCCGTCTTTAAAAACGTATTTCAATGCGTTCAGGCAATCATCCGATTTTCTGCTTTTGGTCGATCAAGACGGAAAAATCCGTGATGTAAATGAAGTGCACAGCGTGTTTATCAATCAAACACGGAAGGAGTTGATTGGTCAAAGTATTGGCAATGTCCTTTCCATAATAGATCCTGAAAATGATGAGTCTGTTCATGGTCTTCTTGAAAAGGTGAAAGACCAAGGCTTTGTCGAGTCAATTAAAACGTACCAAAGGTCAACAGAAGATACAAGATACTATCATATTACAACCTACTATGATAAAGAAACAAATATGTTCATTTTCCAAATGTCAGATTCCACTGAAATAGAGAATTTGCAAGTACAGTTGGCCCATTCCGGATCATTATCCGCCGTCGGACAAATTGCTGCTAGCATTGCTCATGAGATAAGAAATCCGATTACAACTTTGAAAGGATTTACACAACTGCTAAAAGTATCGGCTACCGATGATTCAATCCGCTATATTTCCGTAATTGAAGACGAAATAGAGAGAATGGAAACTATTCTTGGGGAGATGCTCGTTTTGTCAAAGCCCTCTGAAAAGAAGAAATCCGTGTTCTCTTTGGAAGTATTGGTCGGAGATATGGTTTCAATACTATTGCCTAAAGCGGTCATGGATGGCATCGAAGTCGCCCAGTCGGTGGAACTGAACAGCAACCCACACATTTTCGGTGATCCGGATAAGATGAAGCAGGTTCTTTTAAATTTATTTAAAAATGCATTGGAGTCGATGCAGGTCGGTGGAAAGCTAGCCGTTCACCTCTCGGAATCCGACGGAAAACTTATCCTTTCCATAACAGATACGGGAAAAGGGATGACTCGCCATCAAGTGAGCCAAGTGTTCATGCCTTTTTTCAGTTCAAAGCCGGGAGGAACAGGCTTAGGACTGCCATTTGTTCTGAAAACAGTGGAAGATCACGGCGGGACGATTGCCGTCGATAGTCAAGTCGACGTAGGTACAAAATTCATATTGACCTTCCCTAAGGCAAAAGAAGGTGCTTCGTATCCTTTGAGTAGCAAACAGTCCATCGTCTCTTGAATCGATCCGTTTTGACACATTCGTCTATTTGTCGCTATAATAGTGTCGAGACGCTGACAGGAAAACAAAAGGTGGATCCGAACTATGTCAAATGATACAGAACGTGCATTGAAATTATTCATCGTCCTTTCAAGGGCAAGCAAGGTTGTCTTGGAAGAGGCGAATAAACTGATAGAAACCTATAAGCTGAATCCTACGGAGTTTGCTGTCCTGGAACTTCTATACCACAAAGGAAGGCAGCCAATTCAAAAAATCGGTCAAAAAATCCTGCTTAGCAGCGGATCCATGACGTATGTCGTAGATAAGCTTGAAAAGAAAGGGCTTATTGAACGAGTGTATTGCACCGAAGATAAACGGATCACGTATATGTCTATTACAGCTGCGGGCAAGGGATTGATTGAAGATATTTTTCCGTCCCATGAAGAGAAAATCAATGAATTGATGTCCGCCCTTTCGAAGACGGAACAGGACACGGCAATTGAACTCCTGAGAAAGTTAGGATTATCCATTAAGAACCTTTCATGATTTCATGCATAGAATACGCCGAACAGGCATAACCTGTTCGGCGTTTGTCATTCTACTATCTAAATTATTGTACTGTCTGTCCCATATTCAAGAAATCAGATTTGAATTCTTCATCTGGATTATCGAAAAGAGTAAGTCTAACGACCATACCATCCTTTTCAAAAACGACTCCCGTGACAGGTCCTGTTTCCGTATCCACCTTGAATGCTTTTGCATTCTTGATGCCCTCATCCTCGACATCCGAATAAACATCCGTCAATTCTTCAGGTTCTGCGCCATTGCTTGCAGCTTTCAATACCTCAAGCATATTATCCGCGAAATAGTCATATGCTCCATCTTCGGCAGGTTGTGTTTCGATTCGCATAAAAGCCTCTGGATTCTCGTCTGCAAACAAACTATCCCGTCCAGGCTCTTCACTAGTTAACGTATAGCCGGGCAATACTTCAATTGCATATGATTGGGCATCGCTATCAGTTAGCACAGCATCGGCCATATCAGCAGCGGACTCCTCAGCGCCATCATTTGTAGAATCGGATCCTGCATTGGTTGACGTTCCATCCGTCGAGCTGCCGTTTGCTCCATCGACAACTTGTTCTGGTTCATCCGTTTTGGATTCCTGTTGAACCGCATTATCGGTGCCACAAGCTGTAAGGAGAATCGCAGCCGCAAAACCTGTGCAAACTATTTTCCAATTGAATTTCATTGAAAATCCCTCCTATTCATTTATCCCGCGCTAACTGGCAGTAATTCTCTCCCGCTAAGGCGGGAGATCAACTGCCAGTAAATGCCCGATTGGTTTACCTAACACTCAGTGGGGGATAGAATCCCCCTGAGCGAGTTTCACTTTATTGGACGAAGTACAACGTAAAATGTTTCATTCATCAGTGCCGTGGATGATTGTATAGCGTTTATGGTTAATGACAGTTTTTTCCTCCATTTGCAGTTCATCGAAATTTTCCATATATGTCAAATCGACGATTACAGAGTTCTCATTCACTTTCTCCACAATACCTTGCAAGCCATCTTTAAACTCTATAATATTTCCCACTTCTGCGATTTTCATAATCAAACAGCTCCTTAAACAGATTATCTTTTATAGTTTGCCTTAAAAAGTCCGTGACGTAAAGTGTTTCATTCTAAAAAAGTATTTTCATTTATTCTGCATAAACTGAGGGTAGTAGAACCTGTTGTTAATTGAAGTTTCATTCTATTGTAAAATATCTTAAATTGAGATACTTGTTTTCTCTAAAGTCGTGTATAATTATTATTCAGGTATATCTACACTCGGGAGGTATTGCGTGTGAAACATTTACTGGAAGCTCAAATTGAGACGACGCGCAAGGAATTGATTACCGTAGCGGGCATAAAAGGCTTATCTTCAATTGATACATTACTTATAAGCGAAATGCTCGATAGATTGATCAATGAATATAATTCCCTGGAAGAAATGCCTGGACTAAGGAATGGATAGAGAAATAGAAAGGGTGGGGTAGTAATGGTAACGATTAAGGACTTCCGAAAAGAATTGAACCAAGCGGTAATTGGCAGAGAGAAAGAATTCGATTTAATGCTTATCGCACTTTTACAGCAGGGACATGTTTTACTGGAGAGTGTTCCAGGTTCCGGTAAAACAATGATGGCCAAGAGCTTTGCTAACGCTTTTAAAGGGGATTTTAAGCGTGTGCAATTTACTCCGGATGTATTGCCATCGGATGTGACTGGCATCCGCTATTTTAATCCCCAGTCGCAGGAATTTATCCTGAAGGCCGGCCCGGTCTCGACAAACATATTATTGGCGGATGAAATAAATAGGGCGACCCCCCGGACACAATCAAGCCTTTTGGAGTCGATGGAAGAAAGGCAAGTGACAATCGACGGTGAAACGCTTTCCTTGCCGACGCCGTTCATGGTCATTGCGACACAGAATCCAATTGAATCGCAGCAAGGGACATTTCCTTTGCCGGCGGCCCAGCTGGATCGATTTTTGTTTAAGTTGAACATCGATTATCCATCGTTTGAAGAGGAGCATGATATACTGCGGCAATACGGCAAGAACCCTGGACAGATCAGGACGAATGCTATCATCGATGCGGGGACGGTCAGAACATGGTCTGCTGATGCCGCAGAAGTGACAGTCCATACAGATGTCGAAAAGTATATATTGAAAATCGTACGTGCAACGAGAGAGCATCCTTTCCTGGAGCTTGGCTTAAGTTCCCGTGCGGCTCTTGCAATTCTTCAGGCTGCCAGGACGAAAGCATATATAGAAGGCAGGGATTACGTTACTCCGGATGATGTCAAATACATCCTTCCACCAGCCGCATTACACCGGATGGAACTTTCGACGGAAGGGGTATTGACAAAGACGATCGAAGAAGTGCTTCAAGAAATCATGAATTCCATTACAGCACCACTTGAGGCGACAGTCTAATGAAGTGGATACGCTATGAACATGGGTTCAGATCGATTCACCAAGGGATGGCGATCACTGGAGTTTTCTTCATTTTTGCCTTCATTTATTTACAAGTTTGGCTTGCCGCATGTTTTGCAGCAGTATTTGCAATGCTCGCCTTCCAGAATATTTATTTTTCGAAGGTTGGACAGCACCTCTCAGTTACATTTAGAGCAAAGCAGAAACGGATTCTGATTGGCGAAAGGGAAGAGCTCGTCTTAGAGTTCGAAAATGGAACAGTACCAATATGGAATGGGACGTTGACTATTTCCTTGGAAGACGCAGTTGCGCCAAGTTCGGATAACAAGAGACACTACAGCGGAATATATGATTTAACAGTCCCTTTTGCAATAGGCGGGAATAAAAAAGTGGAAATCAGTATCCCCCTGGAAGGAAAAAAGAGGGGCTTGTCTAGAGTGACAAGGGTTATGTTGGAAATCCCGCATTTGTTCGGAGACGGATTTGTCCATATGGAGCTAAATGAACCGATATATTATCAAAGTTTAGTGTACCCTAGGGTGACATCGCTTGGCAGGGAATTAAAATCATCCCCTTATAAACCGGGCGAAACCGAACAGAAGCAATCACTATTCCAGGATGAATTCCAACCGATCGGCACAAGGGATTACATTCCGACAGATCGTTTTGATCATATCCATTGGACAGCAAGTGCCCGGATGCAGAAGCTGCAAACAAAGGAATTTCTGCCTGTCAGCTCGCAAAGTGTCGTTTTAATGATGAACGCGATTGAAAAGGACAGAGGCTTTTTGGACTTTGAAAAAAAGGTGGAGCGCCTCGTTTCGTATGCGGATTACTGCATGAAGAATGATATTCCTTATTCAGTAGCGATTAATATTCGAAGTTTTGGAGCGAAACCTTATTTATTACTGCCGAGCGGATCGGGTAAAGTGCAATTTCAAAAAGTGATGGTCATGCTTGCGAAAATATCGGATAAGCATGCAAAATTGCCTTTCGAGGAAATGCTTCGGCATATGGAAAGTCATGGGCAGCTTCCGCAGACCGTCGTTTTGATCACTCATGAAAATGACCGTGTCAAAGCTCTTGCAAAACAATGGATTAAACGCTATGAAGTCATCTTGGACAATTCTCATGAAAGGAATGAAAGGATTTGGGACAATCAACATATGAAAAAGACCGGAACCGATTCAACTTATCTGAACGCCTAATTGTCGAAATGTTCCTCCTATCCTATCTATTCATTTTCTTTTTAGGGGAAACCGGTTCCATCATGCCTTATGTATGGCTGTTCATATCAATCATCGGAGGAATCATTTCCTTTTTCCTGTTTTATAATCGGGACTATTCGCTTGGATACGGCGCAGGTTTGGCACTGGTTGTTACGGCCCCGATTCTTCTTTTCAATGCGCCGCTGATGAATATGCTAATTTTCTTTGTTTATGTATTGTGGAGAATCCAAGCGAATTTCAATGGATCCAGAATTCAAGGGTGGCCATTTTTGACTGTAAACACACTTGTTTTTGTCTTTCTGTTTTTCCTGGCACGATTGCTTTTCGCCTATTATAGTCCTGAAGTTCTGATGAGACAACAGATTATCCTGTTCCTCGTTACCTCCTTCCTTTATTTTTTCATACGGATGATTTCAGTTACCGTGAACAGCAGGCAATTAGGCAATTTCAAGGTGAGGGAAGCGGGCAGGGTTTTCGGTTATATTATCGGATTGGGGTCACTTGTATATGTTGTCGTCTTATTTGCTTTAGACCCTGTGAGAAGAGGTATGATTAGTGTAGCAGGCTTTCTCTTCGGAGGAGTGCTGACCCTTTTCGGAAAAACGATGGAGCCTATCATTGAGTATTTCAAATCAGGCGCAGAAAAGTTCATCGAAGAAAATTTAGTGGAACCCGAAAACGGATTCGTTGACTTTGAATTGCAGGGGGAATTGGAGACTTATGGTGCCTCATCTTCCATATTTGAATACACTTCATTGGCAGTAGCATTTGTCATACTGATTAGTATCGCTATTCTTCTCATAATGCGAAAAGGGAAGAAACGTGATGTGGAAAGATTAGAAAACTACTCCTTTTCATTTAAAGGTAGAAAAGCAAAACCTGAAGAACAACGTCAGTTGTTGTATGACTACTCATCTGCACGGGATGAAGTGCGGGAAACCTTCCTCCAATTCGAGAAAGAAGCGCAAAAACACAATTTCAGCCGCATGCATGGTGAAACTGTGAAAGAATGGTTTTCGCGTATGGGTTGGAAGCAGAATGATTTAATTTTATCGATTTATAATGACGTTCGTTATGGATCTCGCACTCCTTCAGAAAAGGAGCATTCAACATTCATCCAAGAGATTGAACACATTAAAAAAACTTTTTTTGAAAAAGAGGTTTAAGAAGTTTTGAAACGGGGGACATTATAATTGAACACAGCAACATTCTCATTTCCCCCTTTTGAGGACAGACCCTTTACAGGATCTGTCCTCCTTTTTTTGTCCAAAACGCTTATAATGAATATTGCGAACAAAAATGGAGGGATTAATATGGGGAAAAAGAAGATTGCATTTATCGGAACAGGGGTCATGGGCAGTAGCATCGTCAAGCATTTATTGAATGCAGAGTACGATGTGACAGTATTCACCCGCACTAAGGGAAAAGCGGAAGCGCTGATTACGCATGGCGCAGAATGGGCTGAAACTGCGGGACAAGCGACTGCAACCGCGGATGTCGTTTTGACGATGGTCGGATATCCATCCGATGTGGAGGAGGTCTATTATTCTGCTGATGGGATTATAGAGAATGCCAGAGAAGGGATGGTTCTTATAGACATGACGACATCCAGTCCTGCATTAGCAAAACGGATTGCTGTTGAAGCTGAAAAGAAAGGGATATCTTCAATTGACGCACCAGTTTCTGGCGGAGATGTAGGCGCACAAAACGGAACACTCTCCATTATGTGCGGAGGGAATGAACAGACGTTCAAAGAAGTTCTTCCTCTCTTGCAAGTATTCGGAAAGCAGATTGTCTATCAAGGGGAAGCTGGTGCTGGTCAACATACGAAAATGTGCAACCAGATCGCCATTGCGACCAACATGATCGGGGTATGCGAAGCGATTGCGTATGGGAAGGAAGCTGGACTCGATGCAGAGACGGTCCTTCAATCCATTTCTTCGGGCGCTGCAGGATCATGGTCACTTTCAAACTTGGCGCCACGGATGATCAAAGGGGATTTCGAACCAGGTTTTTACGTTAAGCATTTCCTGAAGGATATGAATATCGCTTTGGCGGAAGCGGAGCAAATGAGCTTGCCTTTACCTGGACTGCAATTGGCGAAGGAAATGTACAGCGAGCTTGTTGAAGAAGGATACGGTGAAAAAGGAACGCAGGTTTTATACAAACAATATAGACGAACGTAAAGCATCTCCTTCTGCGTGAGTAGCGAGTAAAAAGGGGCTGTTCAGCAAATCAATCGATCTGATTGCCGGAACAGCCCGCTAATTATTTTCCATCCAAGTAGGATGATCTGAACGATTGTGTGTTTGATACTTTAGGACGTTTCGGGATGAACGTTTTTTTCTTGGCACTCTTTGGTGCAATTTGCTCCCCGAGAAAATCGATCAATAATTCCTTAGCAGTTTTTAAATTCATTCGCTCTTGTGGATTACGGAAAGTTTGGTCTTGTGCGCCTAAATGGGGAAGGGACGTGAAGTCGTCTTTTTCCGGTAAGGTATGAAAGAGGAAATCGCTGCACTTTACGAGCACAGTGGAGCTTTGTTGGCTAAGCTGAGGATTGTCGACAAAATGCAAGCCGATTTTATTTGCGTCGCCCGAATGCAACAGCCTTTGGATCGCTTTGTTTTTTAATGTATAAAGTTCACGATTATTCGTTGCTGTTTTCGCATGCCTGTTTACAGTATAAATTGCAATGGCAAGTTGACGCACCGTTTCTTCTTTTTTCAATTGATTCCCCCTCTTTACGATATAAATTCCATTCAACCCTATCATACTGCTTCTTAAAAAATTTTAAAAGCAATTTGAATAAGAAAACCGAAATTTTTGCGAACGGCTATTTTTTTGTCGAATATAAAGGTATACTTGTAAAATAAAGTAGAAAAATCTGTTTCGGCGTCTATAAACAAAATTATTGTACATAGGAGCAGCGACATGCATGGAGGCATTCATGGACAATAACAGACTGCGGGATGAATTGATGATGGAACGCAACAAAAGATTGGAATTTGAACATAAGTACAAGTCTGTCATCGATCATAACTTGGACCCGATTATTACAATTAATTTGAGTGGACGTATTTTATATGCGAATATCGCTGTCCATAAAGCGTTCGGTTACCGATTAAAAGAATTGACGGGTCGTGCCATTATCGATTTGATCGGCGAAGATAAAAACAAAGAGTTTAATGACTTTCTAACACGAGCGTTTTCCGGCGAGTCTATTGAAATGGAAGGAATCAAGTTCTTTCATAAGAGGGGCAAATATTTATCAACATATGTCAAGACAATCCCTGTTGCTATACGTGGAGATATAAAGGAAATCCATTTGATTTTGAGAGATACTTCCTTTCACCACAAAAACAATGAGAGATTATTATTCCTTTCCTATCATGATCAATTGACGGGTTTATGGAACAGACGTGCATTGAAAGAGCATTTTGATGCTGACGCTGAATATGCCTTTCGAAGTGATGAACAACTTTCATTAATCCATTTGGATTTGGATCGTTTCAATACAATCAACGATTCAATCGGTAGAAACGGCGCTGACGAAATTCTGAAAATGATTGCAGATCGCATTAAACTAGTTACTCCTAAAGGGGGAAAACTATATAGAAATGGCGGAGATGAATATATCATCCTGCTGCAAAACCACTCAATCGAAAAAACAGAGAAGCTCACACAGAAGATCATGAGTGATTTCACGAAGCCATTCTATTTTAATCATCAGGAATATTTCCTTTCGTCTTCAATCGGCATATCGGTCTATCCTGAGGACGGAACGGAATTGGAGGAACTGCTTCAAAAAGCCGAGCAAGCCGTTAGGTTCGTAAAAGAGCGTGGTCGTTCCCATTATCGTTTTTACCGGGAAGAGATGAATACGGCTTTCACTGATACGGCATTAATGGAAGCCCATTTGCGCCGAGCTATCGAATTTAATGAGCTGGAACTCCACTATCAGCCGCAAGTGAATTTGAAAACGGGTGAAATCGACAGCTTCGAAGCGCTGTTACGATGGAATAATCGGAAATTCGGTTTCGTTTCACCAGCCCAGTTCATTCCGCTGGCAGAAGAATCGGGTCTGATCCATTCAATCGGTGATTGGGTGTTGGAAGTTGTATGTGCACAGTTAAAGGAATGGCAAGATAAGCAGTTCCGACCTGTCCGAATTGCAGTGAATATATCTCCTAAGCAATTTCAAGTCGGAGAATTTGCTGAGAAAGCAAAACAAATCATTGAGAAGCATGGGATCCATCCATCCTCATTCGAAGTGGAGATTACTGAGTCTGCCTTGATGAATATGAAGGATACGCTTTCAACCTTGCAAAAATTGAAGCAGATCGGTGTAACGATTTCAGTCGATGACTTCGGAACTGGTTATTCTTCACTCAGTTATTTAAAGCAATATCCAATTGATATCATTAAAATTGATCGCTCGTTTATCAAAGACATAGAATTGGATGAAAAGAATGAAGCGATTGCCAAAACAATCATTAATCTAGCCCACAACCTAGGCATGCAAGTCATTGCTGAAGGCGTTGAAAAGGATTTGCAGGCGAAAATTTTAAAAGAGGCTGATTGTCATAAAGCACAAGGTTTTTTATTTAGCAAAGCAGTTCCGGCCTCGGAAATCGTGGAAAAGTATTTTGCGTAAGGTGTGAGAAGACTTTCTTTTAACGCAGGCATTTGCCTGTTAGAAGAAAGTCTTTTTTATATTGAGTAGTCGTCCGATAGAATGCTATGTTACAATTATGAGTGAATATTCATTCATAAGAAATGGGGGATTATATGTTTACGGACAAAGTGATTATTGTAACGGGTGGATCAAGCGGAATGGGGAAATATATGGCAAAGAGATTTGCCGATGAAGGCGCACAAGTCATCATCACAGGACGGGACGAAGACAGATTGGAAGATGCGCGGAAAGAAATTGGGGACCGTGCACATACTTATCAAATGGACGTTCGCAACATTGAAAACGTACAAGGCATGGTGGAGTTTGCGGAAGGAAAATTCGGGAGAATCGATGGACTTGTAAACAATGCCGCCGGAAACTTTCTAGTCCATGCGGAAGAACTCTCTCCGAATGGATGGAAATCAGTCATTGACATCGTACTGAACGGAACCTTCTATTGTACAAGTGCAGTCGGCAATTACTGGATTAAAAAAGGGCAAAAAGGGGCTATTTTGAACATGCTTGCAACATATGCATGGGATGCGGGTCCGGGAGTTGTCCATTCGGCTGCTGCAAAGGCGGGCGTCATGTCGTTGACTCGCACGCTTGCAGTGGAATGGGGACGGAAATTCGGTTTCAGGGTGAATGGAATTGCACCTGGTCCTATCGAGCGTACAGGTGGAGCGGAACGCTTATTCCAATCTGAAGATGCGGTGAAAAGAACTATTAATTCAGTTCCACTAGGACGTGTAGGCAAACCGGAAGAAATCGCCGAACTAGCCGCGTTCATCATGTCCGACAAAGCCTCCTACATGAACGGTGAAATCGTCACACTAGACGGCGGACAGTGGTTGAATCAGTATCCGTTCTAATTGCAAAAAGCCTGGCACTATTGTCAGGCTTTTTGTGTGTTGAATGACTTGATCGGATCTTCAAGCATATTGCAACCATCGATTTCCGCTTCAGGCGGACGCTTTCCGGGGGGCGGGCGGTGAGCCAATCGAACAGCGAAGGGTTCGATTTGCCTTAATTTCTGCGTTTTTTTGCAGAAATTAAGGCATCCGTTTTGGCCTTCCTGCTCGTAACGCTACACTTTTACTCGCAAAAACCGTTCTTCGTAACGGCTTTCGCTGATCCCCCAGGAGTCGCCGCCTTCCGCTCCAATCGAAAAACATCCCGGAAAGTTGTTTCTCTTTTTATAATCAAAAATAATATTTCTTATTGAACTAATGGTTTTCAATAAAAAAACCGATAATAAAATATGACTGCTTTTCATATTCATTTCTAATTACTTAGCCGCACCTGTTGCTTGGAGTGCAGGCGCTCGACTCCTGCGGGAATAGCACATGCCGTTACGGAGAACGGCATCTGCGACCAAAAGCAAAGCGTTGGGAGCATGGGCCTTCTCTAGGGCGGATGCCTTAATTTCCGCAAAGATCATGGAAATACGGCAAAGCGAACCCTTCGCTGTTCGATTGGCTCAAGCCGTGCCCGCGGAAAGCGAGCGCCGGAACGGAAAGCAACAGAATATCGGTAGATCTGCACCTCTAATTCATTAAAAAAGCAAAAAAAGTAAAATACTTGACGACAGGTGGAAAAGTTCGCATGAAACGGAAATAAATATTCTTCAGTATCATTCTCTCTAACCTGTACATCCTAATCCCAATTCATGCATAGGGAGGGTTTTATCCATATGGCTATATGGATTATTCCGATAGGGATTGTCTTTGTTATTATCGGCGTCATCGGATGGAAAGCCGTCAGTAAATGGGATGCAATAGCTGCAACGTCGTTTGATCCGCAGGACCATAGAATAGAGGAAGCGGTGGAAGACCATCCGTTCTCATTAAACCCGATTATCTGGGTCATCGGAGTGGCGGCGATTTTTATACTGTTTGTCATTTTCTATTACTGGGCCTCTTCCATATAGGAAGAGGTTTTCTAATGGAACATTTTTCATAATTCGATGGGATGTTCACTGACTCTTATGGTATGATAGGGTTGTAGAATTGTTATGACAGCTTATGATCAGAAGGAGCGATTTTTAATGATTTCTGTAAATAACAGGGATTTTCTTCAGGTGCCGATTGCCGATTATTTGATTCCTGCTGAAAAAGTGGCATGTGTGCAGGTCGGCAACAACGCGGAACACGCCCTTCTCGTCCTGACGAAAACCGGTTATTCTGCAATACCTGTCATTGATGTAAAGAACCATCTAAGGGGACTTCTAGGGATTGGGATGATCACAGATTCCATATTGGGATTAGAACGAATCGAATATGAAAAGCTGGCAGATCTGAAAGTAGATCAAATTATGCAAACTGACATCCCAGCTATTAAAACAACTGATAAATTCCAAAAAGGGTTGGATTTACTCATTAATCACACATTCCTATGTGTCACTGAAGAAGACGGCACATTTGCGGGTATACTTACGAGAAGAGTTATGTTGAAAGAATTCAAAAAATATCTCTACATGAAGTAATTTTTCCAAGGATTTATCCTTGAATAGAAGGCTCCAATAGGGGGCCTTTTCCTATTTATCAGCTTTTTTGGTGGAAAGGGGAATGTAAATGAAAGTACATAAAAAGACCAACCGTCCGCTCGTCCTCATATCCGTAATGTTGGCGATGTTCGTCGGTGCTGTTGAGGCAACAATTGTTTCAACGGCAATGCCTGCCATTGCAGGAGAGCTTGGAGGCTTTTCGAGATATAGTTGGATTTTTTCCGCCTATTTGCTTATGAGTACTGTTACCGTTCTTATTTATGGAAAGTTAGCTGACCTGTTTGGCAGAAAACCGATATTCTTCGTAGGCTTATCTATCTTCTTATTCGGTTCAATACTATGCGGATTCGCTACATCGATGGAAATGCTCATTGTTTTCAGATTGATCCAAGGCTTGGGAGCGGGTGCTGTTATGCCGATAGCGACAACCATTGTCGGGGATATTTACTCCACTGAGGAACGCGCCAAAATCCAAGGGTATTTATCGAGTGTGTGGGGCATATCAGCAGTGTCAGGCCCGGTAATTGGAGGTTTGATTGTCCAATATTGGGATTGGAAATATGTGTTTTGGGTCAATGTACCGTTAGGTTTATTGGCAATGGTGGGAATTTACTTCTTCCTTCAAGAACCGGCTACGGAAAGAAAAGTGGCAATTGATATTAAGGGAGCCGCATTATTGACGACTTCGCTATCGATCATCCTATTTTGGCTTGTTGAAGGCGGACAATCCTTTGGAAGGTCATCGTCAACAAGCCTTCTCCTTATTATTTTAGGTGCTGGGCTCTTTACATTCTTCATATGGACCGAAAGGAAGGCGGAAGATCCGATGATGCCCTTCTCCATTTGGAAGAACCCGGTTATTCTGTATGCCAATCTTGTTTCATTGACTACGGGTGTAATTCTGATTGGTGTGTCCTCGTACCTGCCCACCTATGTAACTGGCGTCATGGAACAGTCTGCAATGATTGCAGGGTTCACATTGACCGCCATGTCGATCGGGTGGCCGATCGCATCTTCCGTCGCTGGACATTTGTTGATCAGGTTCGGCACTTTCACGGTTTCGTTTGCGGGTGGCATCTCCCTTGTGATAGGTTCACTCATGTTTGTTTGGATGACTGGCGAATCAGGTCCTTTATGGGCAGCATTTTCAAGCTTTTTCGTAGGTGTCGGAATGGGCTTGACGAGCACATCCTTCATCGTAACAATCCAAGGGGCTGTCAGCCGTGAACAAAGGGGATCTGCAACAGCGGCGAACATGTTCATGCGCAATTTCGGAAATACGGTTGGAGCGGCCATTTTTGGAGCAGTTTTGAATGGATCATTGATGTCGACGTTCCGAGGGAAAAATCTAGATTATGAAGTGAATGATATTAATCTTTTATTGACGGAAGAGTCAAGGTCGACAGTACCCAATTCAAAGATGAATATTTTACAGCAAGCGCTGGATGGGTCTCTACAATGGGTGTATGTGGCTGTGCTGATTTTTGCAGTTATTAGCCTGCTGCTCATATTGCGGATACCGAGGGGAAAGGTGGTTCTTCATGACGACAACTGAGTTGGAAATCATTAAAGCCTTGGCGGAAGAAGGCAATATGCGTAAAGCGGCTGAACGTCTTTTTCTATCTCAGCCAGCCTTGTCCCAACGCCTGCAGACGATAGAGAAAGATTGGGGAACGATGCTGTTTGTACGTTCTCAAAAAGGGTTGGAGCCGACTCCGGCGGGTGAGCTTGTGATCGCTTTCGCAAGAGAGACGATCCAAAAGAGAGAGGAAACCGCGGAGATGATCGCTTCTCTGGCGGATAAAGTGCACGGTACCCTTAAAATTGCCTGCGCTTCCATCGTCGGGCAAACATGGCTGCCACAAGTGTTAAAAGAATTTGTCAGTAAGTATCCAGATGCGAAAATTTCCCTGATGACGGGCTGGAGCTCGGAAATTGTGAAAGCACTCTATGAAGGGGAAGCTCATGTCGGGATTGTGAGAGGGCAGGTGGACTGGAAGAGTAGGAAGACCTATTTGTTCAGGGACCGCCTCTACTTGGTCGATCAAGAGATTACATCAATTAATGAATTGGTGGAAACAAAGCGGCCGTTCATTCAGTTTAAAAGTGACTCCAACTATTATATGGAAATCCAACGATGGTGGCAGCGTCATTTTTCACAGTATCCGAGAAGACAAATTACCGTCGATCAGATTGAAACATGCAAACAGTTGGCGTTAAATGGAATAGGCTATGCAATTTTGCCTTCCATTACACTGACGGGAGACGAAAAAGTGAATAAAATTCCTTTACTGAATAGCGAGGAAGAATTCGAATTGACGAGAGATACTTGGTTGATCGGCTATGATTCCACTTTTGAACTGAAACAAGTGAGTGCCTTTATGGAAGTACTTGATGCACATGCCGAAAAATTAAGAAAAGAATTGAAGTAAAAGGAACTTTCCTAATTTTGCTACGTACTAATTAGAGAAGGTATACAGAATATTGGCGGTGTCCAATTGGGGGTTGCAATATGTGGAAGAAACAGTGGGGAATCATACTCGCCATAGTAGCTTTTTGCTTATTCGTGCCGGAAATCCATGCATCCGCTGCACCTGAACTTAAAGTGAAGGTGACTGCGGGATTTGATGGAAAAGCGAAATACGGCAAAGGAGCGCCGATTACGGTCGAAGTCGAAAATAACGGTACGACCGCATTCACCGGCGATATGGTCATAGATACACAGCAGTCATATGAATCTGGAGTAGGGGAAGTTTTTCCAGTGGATATCCAGGCGGGAGAAACAAAAACCGTTACATTTATCAATCAAAAAATGTTCGATTTCAATATGTATGGAATGAATGCGAAATCTATCTTTTTTTATGAAGGTGGATGGAGAAAAGGCAAGGAGATCGACCATAAAGGAACCCAGCAGATTACAGTTGCGATGTATCACGACGATACAAAAATCATGACTGCTTTCACTGACAACATCGATCGTTTGTCCGCTTTGAAGGGGATGCGCCTAACTAACTTTCCTAGCACACAAATGATTGATGCTTCTAAAATCGCAGCGTTGAAGCTACCGGAAGAAGCGGCAGGATGGGGACCGACAGATATAATTATCGTGGACGAATATCCCATAGCAGACATGTCAGCAGTTGAGCAGGAAGCGATTCTGAACTGGGTCCGCTCGGGCGGCATCATCATTTTCGGAGGTTCAGATCATCTTGCGGCGGAGTCTGGTATCTTTGCAGAGCATTTGCCATTGACGCTAAATGGAACGAAGACAATTAGCCCGGAAGCTTTCAATGAGTGGACGTCAAGAGAGGATTTTGATAAAGAAATCACGATAGCTTCAGCTGCTTTGAATCCCGATTCGAAAGCCGTATATTCTAAGGGGTCGGACATTCTAGCCGCTTCCAAACCGCTAGGCAAAGGGCTTGTTATGCAAACGGCATTTTCTATTGGGGATGAGCCTTTCTCAAAAATGCATGGAGCTGCAGCAGTGTGGAAAAATTTACTTGATACGTCAAGTCAAGCAGTGATTGCCGGCAGCATGATGCCGTATTATAACGATCCGATGGAATCATTGCGGTGGACTATAGGGAATTCGAATGAACTATTTCCATCATTTAAAGTTTCTGCACCATTCCTATTTGGTGTGATCATCTTCTATATTATTATCATCATTCCGGTCTTATATATCGTTTTAAAGAGGAAAGACAAGCGAGAACATGCCTGGTGGATTATTCCGGCGATATCCGTTGGAGTCTCCGTTTTCATTTTCGCCTATGGGGCGCGTGATCGGATTGGGCAGGCACAACTCCAACAAACATCAATATTCGATGTTGAGCAGGACGGAAGATTGACCGGCTATTTCGTTGAGTCGATCTTGACGAACAAAGCGGACGATTTTATTTTTTCAGCACCGAAAGAAACGACAATGTCGACCTACACTCCTTACTCCATGGGGCTATTCGGACCTTCTTCAATGGGAGCCAATTCGCATAAGCGGGCAATTCTTGAGAGAAATGCTTCCGGTACGAATTTGCATCTTCGTGATATCGGCTATTGGGATGTTGCGACAGTTTACGGACAAACAACATTAGAGGAAGTCGGAAAATTCGATATTGATTTGACAGTGAAAGACAAACAGCTGACAGGTGAAATTACAAACAATTTTCCGTTTCCAGTGAACGACATTGCTATCTGGTCCGGAACGAGCAGAATAAAAATCGGTGATCTGGGTCCTGGCGAAACAATGAAGGTTAATGAAACGTTGAAGACCTCGACATTGGTTCGAAAACGTTCTTCCAACTCGATGCATATGGGGCAAATGCCTGCAACGACCGATGATCTGACAAAAATGAGAAAAGACAGTCTTATTACGTTCTCAGGTGAGTTCATGAGCAACGATCCGAAGCCCGGACTTATTGGCTATACGGATACAAAACTCGTGCCGATCGAACTCGCAAAAACAAAGGCGGCTACAGATTCGTTAACATTGCTTTCGCAGGCGTTCACACCGAAAGTCGAGTTTAGCGGAAGCTTTACAGTAGACCCTGAAATGATGACGATGAATCTCATTTCCGAGGCAAATAACATACAGGCTCATCCTGTCGGGTATGCGGCGAATACGTATTATTTTGACGAAGATACGTATATCCAAACGTGGCAAGTTCCCGAGGATCTAGTGCAAAAGGTATCCGTTTGGAAATCAATTGACATTTCGAAAATACAAAAGCAGTTATACACACTGCAAGTTTGGAATGTCAAAACACAAACGTATGATGCGCTTGAATCCGAAAGGAAATTGACATTGGATTCAATTGATGACTATATAACGGCGGATGGAAAAGTAACATTCAAGATGGAGTTTATTAATAAGCAACACGGCAATGAAGGGCAACCGCCTACTATCCAGTTGCATGGCGAGGTGAAGAAATGATTGAGATTAAAGGTTTGACGAAGAAATATGGTCAATTCACCGCCCTTGATGATTTGAATTTAACATTAGATGAAGGAACTGTCTTCGGATTTGTCGGTGCCAATGGTGCCGGTAAATCCACGACTTTCCTCATCGTTTCTACGTTGTTGCAGCCGACTTCAGGCGATGTGATGATTAACGGGGTAAGCGTGCGGGAAAAACCTGCTGACATTCGTAAACTGATCGGCTATATGCCGGACTTTTTTGGAGTGTATGATCAGTTGAAGGCTGATGAATACCTCGATTTTTATGGCGCAAGCTACGGAATTCCGGAAGAAGAAAGGAAGAAATTCATTCCGCAGTTATTGGAATTAGTGAATCTATCGCATAAAAGAGATTCATATGTCGACCTACTATCCCGGGGGATGAAGCAAAGATTATGTTTGGCCAGATGCCTCATCCACGATCCGAAAGTGCTCATTTTGGATGAACCGGCATCTGGGTTGGATCCTAGGGCACGAATTGAAATGCGCGACATTTTAAAAACGCTTAAAGGCATGGGAAAGACGATTTTGATATCTTCACATATTTTGCCTGAATTGGCGGAGATGTGTGATGAAATCGGTGTCATTGACAATGGCAAACTGATAGCCCATGGTTCTGTTGCAGACATCCAGAAAAAACTGCAAGGCGAAAAAACGATAACCGTCCGTTTAGCGTCGCAATCCGCGGAAGCTATCTCGTTTTTCGAAGAACAGCCTTTTGTCACTTCGATTGAAAAGATCGAAGGAGATGAAGGGGTTTCCTTCATCTATAGAGGTGAGGAAGCGGAGCAGATTGATATGCTGAAACAAGCAATACTTAGTGATTTGCCGATCCTTTCCTTCAAGGAGCATGTCACGAACTTGGAAGATGTCTTTATGGAAATAACGAAAGGGGCCGACTGAAGATGAATTTTACTAATCCGGTTCTTTTTAAAGAGTTGAAGCTCAGATTCCGCTCATTCAAAGGTTTCAATGGGATCCTCTTCTTTCTGTTGGCAATGTGCATTTTTGTCTTCGGTTATATTTTTCTGACGGTCAATTTGACGGGGACTTCCTATTTCAGGCCAAGTCAAAGCTTTGTCTTATTCGCCTTCCTCTCTTACATCCAGCTAGGACTTGTATTGTTTACAGCTCCAGGATTGACGGCTGGTTCAATCAGTTCGGAAAGGGAGAAACAGACATTGCCGATTTTATTGACGACATCGCAAAGCTCTTTTCAGATCATTTCCGGTAAGATGCTTTCTTCGGTGGCTTTTCTACTGTTGCTCATCGTAGCAGGACTTCCGGTTTACAGTTTGGTCTTCTTATTTGGTGGAATATCACCAGGAGATTTCGTGAAGATCTTCCTGTTCCTCTTTGTTACATTACTTGCTATTGGCAGCATTGGCGTCATGTTTTCAACTTTGATCCGAAGGACAGTTGTCTCAATGATTGCAACATACGGTACAATGCTATTCTTGTCGGTAGTGACCGGGTTTCTATTCATTATCGTCATACAAATGAAAGCATTTAATCAGATGGGGACCCCGGTGACATCGCCATCATATCTGGGACAAATATTGGCTTCCATTAATCCAGCGGTGTTATTCGCGACATTTCTATCGCCCGAGCTGAACCGGTCGATCAGCGAAATGACGAAAATCGATTTTCCAATCTGGGCGGGCTATTTGATTTTCTACGGAATCATTACTGTAATGGCTCTTTTCATTGCTGTGAAAAAACTACGTGTTAATATGAAACGATTAAAATGATGGGGTGAGGCATATGGAAAAGAAATCAGCATTACATCGATATGTCGGAAAAGCTCTCGCATCATTGCGTATTGAGCGATCTGTCCATATGCTGCAAACAGGGCTGTTCATGACTACTTTGTTATTCACATTGTTCCTGACCGCTTCCCGATTGTTCATATTGCCTCATTATGAATGGATTGCCTTTTGGATCGCCGTCATTGCTCTAATTGCATCGCTCGTCGTACTCTTCCTAAAGAACGTCCGCCGAGACGAGGCTGTTTGGAAGCTTGACCATTATGTACCGGATAATTTACTCGTCACCGCTTTAGATGATCGCGTTCAGCATTCAGACTTTGCGCAAGTGATTGTGAAGCGGGCGGAAAGCGCGATGGCGAGTGCTTATCCGCAATTCAAGAAACGAGATAAAAAATATGTGAATGGAAAAATGCTGACAGGTTTTCTAATTTTGCTCACATGTTCCGTCTTCTTAATCGTTTTTCCTTCCGAAGCACAACAAGAAGCGAAAGCTGTTGCCAAGGAAAAGGAAATAATCGAGGAACTGAAGAAGGAAGTAACGGATTTGATGAAGAAGGAAAAAGATCCTGAGCAGAAAAAAGAGTTAGCGGAACTTGCGGAGAAACTGAAAGAGACAAAAACGAGCGAAGAAACATTAAGAGAATTGGTTAAGAAGCAAAAGGAATTCAAGTTGAAAGAACATAGATTGACCGAAAAGAAGAATGCTTCAAAAGACGGTTTAAGTGAGTCCGAGGAAATGGAGCTCGAAGAACTTAAATCGCTTGTTGACCAACTCGCACAGCAAGCAGGAAAAGCGCAAAGTGCATTGAATAAAATCGGTAAAGCCCCTTCGTTGCCGGCTTTGGCTAGTGCCGGAAATACTCCTGCAACAAGCAATGGTCAAGTTGGTTCTAACGCCAAGCCCGGTACTGGACAGTCCCAAGGCGGCGGAGGCAGCCAAGGTCAAGGCCAGGGTCAAGGTCAGGGCGAAGGTCAAGGCCAAGGCGAAGGTCAGGGCGAAGGCGAAGGCCAAGTCGAAGGTCAAGGCCAAGGCGAAGGTCAGGGCGAAGGCGAAGGAGAAGGTCAAGGTCAAGGTCAGGGCCAAGGTCAAGGCCAAGGTCAAGGCCAAGGTCAGGGTCAAGGCCAAGGCCAAGGCCAAGGCCAAGGTCAAGGTCAAGGCCAAGGGTCAGGAGCAGGAACTGGCAAAGGGGGACGCGACCTACTTTCAATTCCGTCCGATAGAATGGGCGATTCCAATGATCCATCTATTGTAGGCGGTAAGCTCGGAGAAGGAGAATTCATCGAAGAAAATGAACGCGAAGGCCTTGTTGAAAGAGGAACATTACGGCCATATCAAGAAGTGGTCGGAAGCTATAAAGACGCCTATTTAAAAGGGTCGGATAAAATGAATCTTCCTGCCGATTTACAGCGGATCCTTTCCGATTACTTTTCATCAATCGAATGACTAATGGATGGGAGTTGTACAAATGTCGTTTTCACCAGAGCAATTTGAAGAAATGAGTACACGGCTTGCAGAAGTACGGGAAGAAATTGGGAAATTCATTGTTGGACAACAGGAAGCAGTCGAATTCTCCATATATTCTATTTTAGCGGATGGGCATGCCTTGTTGGAGGGTCTGCCCGGCTTAGGAAAGACGATGCTGATCCGGACGATATCTGAAGTTTTGGATCTGTCTTTTTCCCGTATTCAATTTACACCGGATCTCATGCCGGCCGATATTACAGGGACGAGCATTTTGGAACGGAATCCGGAAGGGGTTCAACGTTTTGTTTTCAGAGAAGGACCGATTTTCAGCCAAATGGTATTGGCGGATGAGATCAACCGTGCCACGCCGAAGACCCAAAGTGCTTTACTTGAGGCGATGGGTGAAAAAACAGTTACTGTACTTGGCGAAACCCGGAAGATGTCCAGGCCATTCTTCGTCCTTGCCACGCAGAATCCGATTGAGATGGAAGGAACATATCCACTGCCTGAAGCGCAAATGGACCGATTTTTATGCAAGATTCTTCTTCCTTATCCCGCAAAGGAAGAATTGAAGGAAATCATGCTGAGGACAACCGGGCCGAAAACAGTTGCTATCAAAAAAGTGATGGATACAGAGACAATTATTTTAGCACAAGAAATGGCGAAATCGGTTGTCATCGCTGACGAAATGATGGATTATGCGGTTGATCTAGTATCGGCGACACATCATCGAACGGATTCCGAAGATGATTGGAATCAATATGTCCAATATGGAAGCGGTCCACGTGGGCTGCAATCCATTATCCGTCTGGCAAAGGCAAGGGCACTGGTGGCAGGACGTTTCCATGTATCGATTGCGGATATAAAAACAGTTGCCAAACCGGCGTTGAGACACCGTATCCTCATCAATTATGAAGGGGAAGCGGAAGGGATCGATGTTGATAAGCTTATCGATCGTTTTCTGGAGGACATTCGTCAAGGAGCGCAAGTCTGATGAGAGAGGACCTCTTCCCCGACCGATTGTCCAAACGATTAGGTGCGTTATCCATAATCTCCAGATCAAGACGGTTGGGACATCATAAAGGGACACATCGTTCCAGTAAGACGGGAACATCATTGGATTTTTCGGATTTCAGAGAATATCATCCGGGAGACGATTTGCGTCATATTGACTGGAATGTGTTCGCTCGTACGGATAAACCGTTCATCAAGCAATTTTTGGATGAACAAGAAATGCGGGTACATATATTACTCGATTCCACAAAATCGATGGGCACGGATGGAAAGTGGGATTTTGCACGTCAATTGGCAATCGGATTAGGGCATATCGCGCTAAAGAGCGGAGACACTGTTTCATTTTCCACATGGTCTACCAGCCGGAATTATTTCTTCCGGAAAAAAGGTGCATTGCATCGGGCTTCATTCTCAAAGTACGTATCGCAATTACAAGAACCTGTAGCCGAAGGAGAGTTTGCCGACCAAGTGGTGAAGCACGTCCCGAAGGCGATGACTGTCCTCTTCATAATTACTGATGGATTGGAGCAGTTGGATAAATGGGAGCGCCTGTTCAGAAGACTGCCCGGGGTTTGCAAGGACATCCGGATACTTACAGTCCATTCACCGGTGGAGGAGCTTCCCGCTTATGAAGGGGATGTACGCTTTGTTGATGTGGAAAACGGATCCGTCATTGAAGTGTCAATGAATCAGAGGATTGTCAAAGAGTATAAAGAGAAGAAAATGAAACATGAAGCAGAGCTGACGGCATTGGCGAGAAAATATGGTATCCAGATTTTGCGCACGGAAGTTTCGGAAGGCGTGATGGATAGTTTTACAAAAAAGATGAGACATGCCGGATGGTTGCGCTGAGAGGGGGCGGCTAAGTGGGGTTCGATCAAATCGGTAATTTATGGACGGCAATTTTCCCGTTGGCCGTCCTGCTATATTATTTTTTCCGAAAAAAGTACGTAACGACGACCATTTCTTCCACATTGTTTTGGGAAAGATCGATGCGGGAGACAAAGGTTTCTCCATACCTGAAGAATTTACAACGGAATGCCCTATTTTATTTGCAGATGGCAGCATTATTGCTATTGTTGTTCATCCTGCTCCGTCCCTTTTTGCCGAAGGAGACTGTCGCAGATGGCCATACGGTGTTTGTCGTTGACGCTTCCGCATCCATGGCTGCCGTAGACGGCGACCGATCTTTATTGGAAAATAGTAAAGTGAAGATGCGTGCCATTGCCGAAGAGCGTAAAGGTGAATCATTCTCCATTATTATTACGGGAAAGGAACCTTCCCTATTGCTGCGGGAAGAGACTGATCAACGTCATGTCTTGGAAGTGATTGACGAGATCGAGGTGGCTTATGAATATGAGCAGCTGGGACGATCCCTTGAATTTGTCAGATCCATCGCCCAACAAGCTGAAGCGGATGTCCATATTTTCACCGATTATCTTGACCGTTCACAATTCATGGAGAGCGAAAGTGGCATCGCGTGGACAATTCATAATAACGAAAATCCAATAGACAATATTGCCATTGAAAAATTCGGTGCCATACATACATCAGATGGGACGGAGGCCATTGTCAAGCTGTCAAATCAAACAGAGTCTAAACAGACCGGCAAGGTGTTTGTCAACGATGGGTTGACGGGAGCTAGATTGGCTGAACAGGATTTTTCCGTTGAAGAAAAGGCGGACACACTTCTATCATTCAAAGAGTTGCCAATGTTGCAGGCATTCCATGTCCATATGGAAGTGGAAGACGACTATGCCGTTGATAATGATGCATTTATCGTCATCGGCAGTGAATCCTCGGAAGTGATTGTTGACAATCAATTGCATGAATTGGTCAAAAAAGCGTTTGAAGCGATTGGGCTCACCGTCAGTTCAGGGTCCTTCAATGAAATGACATCGGCAAGAGACCATTCCATGATTGTTACGAACGAGACTTCTTTTTTGGAGGAAGGGTCAGAGCCGATCTTGTTGATTGGCAGGAATGATGCAATGACAGAACCGGTTTCAGGTTCGATGGAGTCGTCCAATGATGCGTTGTTCTCAATCGCTCCGATTGATGATGTGTATGTAAGTGCGCTTTACCCTCCATTCGATGGGTTTTCGACGTTAGCTGCCATCGATGGCAAACCGTTCATTCAGCGATCACCAAGAGGCGATATTATTATCTTGACGGATATCGGTTTGACTGATTGGCCGCTGCACCCATCATTTCCGTTGTTCTTTTGGAGTTCGATGGAAATGCTCCGGTCTGGAAGTGATATTGCCGGAACGTTCAGCCCGAATGAAAGAAAAGCATTATTGACCGGAAGTGGATCGGAAGGGATAGAGGTTTTCACAATCAATGATAAGTATGTTGCAACATATCCGGAAGGTGAAAACTTTGTCGCCCCAGCAAAACCGGGAATTTATAAACTGATGGAAAGTGGGGCTGAGCAGTATTTATCCGTACAGTTAGAGCCGGATGAGAAATCGGTTGCCTTCGGGTCCAGTTATAAACTTGGTGCCGGTCCTGCAGGTGGTGGAGATAGAGAAGAAGGTAAACAAATGATCGGGTGGCTATTCCTTATACCAGTCCTCCTTCTTTTAGTAATAGAGTGGGAGGTGCAGAGACGTCGTGGATATCCGAATTGAGGAGCCATTATGGCTTTTGCTGCTTGTACCGATAACTATTTACATGGCGTATGCTTGGAAGTCTTCAAATATGCGTTTCGCTCGGAAGGGGACAATCCTATATGCTTTAAGAAGCCTAGTAATCCTCTGTATCGTATTCGCCCTCACTGTTCCTTACGTACTGTTGCCAGATGACGAGGAGCAGATCATATTCGTTGTCGATCGATCCGTTTCGGTGGAAGAGGCAGGTCAAGCTGCCGAACAATGGATTTCGGAAAGTTTGAAGGAGAGAAAAGCGAATCAATCCGTCGGTATTTATTCATTTGCAGGAACATTTCGGACGGACAGCCGGTTAACAGCTGCTGAATTGGAAATGCCGAAGTTGGATCCGATTGATTCGAATGGTGCAACGAATATTGCAAACGCAGTTGACTTATCCGCTGCAGTGGCTAAAGCGGGCTTAGCGACGAGAATCGTTCTATTGTCCGATGGGTTGGAAACGGAAGGGGCAATCGAGGAACTGTTGCCGAAATATAAGAATAGCCATGTTCAAATCGACACGGTCGTGTTAAGGCGATCGAATGACGCGGATGCCTCCATCTCATTATTCGAGACTCCCCGAACTGCCTTTAAGGGCGAAAGGCAATTGTTGCGCGTAGAGGTTGAGTCATCCACCGAGACGGTTGGCCAGTTGTTGGTCTATTTAAATGACGAAGAGATCATTAGTGAAACGGTAGCCCTTGATGAGGGAGCGAACCAATTTGCATTTCATCATGAAGCGAGGGGGACAGGTCTGCTTAAGTATGAGGCAAAGCTGATTGTACCTGAGGATGGACTTCTTGAAAATAATCGGATGCTTTCGGTCACGATGCTTGAGCAATCTCCAAGAGTGCTCGTCGTGGATACCGAGAGGAGTCCTTCCGTCATACCGTCGCTTCTTGACCGAAACGCGATGGACATTGACGTAATGGATGCCGAAAGATTACCGGAATCATTATCCGGTTATTTAGGATACAGTGCAATCATTTTTGATAATGTCCCTGGTCATCTAGTCGGGGAACATAAGATGACTGTCATCGAGCAGGCCGTTAAAAGCTTCGGGACGGGATTCATGATGGTCGGAGGCGATGAAAGCTATGGGTTGGGCGGCTATTTCAAGTCGCCGATCGAACGTTTACTGCCAGTGGAAATGGAAGTGAAAGGGAAGGAACAGCTTCCGTCACTTGGGCTTGTCATTGCGATGGACCGTTCCGGCAGTATGTCAGGATCGAAAATCGTCATTGCAAGAGAAGCGGCTGCGAGGGCGGTGGAGCTGCTTCGTAATGATGATACGTTTGGATTCACGGCGTTTGACCATGAGCTCTGGGAAGTCATCCCGGTTGGTCCATTACTAGATAAGCAAGAAGCGATGGACCAGATCTTGTCCATTCCTGCGGCCGGTGGTACAGATATTTTTCCTTCAGTTGCAAAAGCCTATGAAGATTTGTCCGATCTGAAACTTCAACGGAAGCATATCATCCTGTTGACGGATGGCCAATCATCTATGCCCCCTGATTATGAGGACATTATTGCGGAAGGCAAGAAAACGAATGTCACATTATCGACCGTGGCGATCGGAACCGACGCTGACAGTGTGCTGCTCGAAGAATTGGCTGAACTCGGTGGAGGCCGATTTTACAACGCAGTGGATGAGTCAACGGTTCCAGCAATATTGACACGGGAAACATCCATGCTGACGAGGACGTATATCGAGGATGATCCATTCTATGTTTCGCTAAGCAATGTTCCGGAATGGACATCGATTTTCGCGGAAGGCGTCCCGCAGATGAACGCCTATATTGCGACGACTCCTAAGGGAACTGCGACAATTGTTGCGGAAAGCCCGAAGGAGGATCCTGTCATTGCGGAATGGATGTACGGATTGGGTCGGACGGTTGCGTTCACGTCCGATTCCACAGGGAAGTGGTCAGGTGACTTGGCAAGATGGGAAGGCTATTCGGGCTTCTGGAACACCGCTGTTGCTCGATTAATGCCCTCCTATGAAGAAGTTCCCTATCTGATCACCCATAACCGAGGCGGTACGTACACGATCACCGACAGTTCACGGAAGTCAGCGTTTTTGGACGTCGTGATTGTGGATGAGCAAGGGGAAGAAGTGCCTTTCCAGTCGGAACCTCTGGCACCTGGGAAAGTGAAGGTTACGTTGGACGCTGAACCCGGCCTTGTCTTCTTCGGCATTTCTGATGATAAGGGTGGCTTATTCCAAGCGGGAGTTTCAGTCCCGTACAGTGCGGAATACAAACCATCAGAACCAAATATTGCATTGCTCGAGAAAATCGCCGACCGGACAGGCGGGGAGCACTACGAAGATCCCGCGCAAGTGTTCCGCCCACATCCGTTTAAGAGCGGAGATCGGAAACCGATTGCAGATTGGCTCATTCTAATGGCAATGATTTTGTTTTTCATCGACATTACACTGCGCCGTTTCGGAATGTTTTCCGGTTTGCTTGACCGGAAAGAGAAGTTTGAAGTGAATGAGGCTCCTCCGGTTAACCAAGAAGACCACGTGACGGAATTATTAAAAGCGAAAAAGAAGCGTTAAAAAAACCCTTGTCTCCCATTTGGGAGCAAGGGTTCAGACAGTAGACAAAAGGGATGGAAATCGAATTGATTCCCATCCCTTTTGTCTTTTTAGATGCATTGATGCAAAAACGGTAGACTGACGCGACGTTGATTTCCGTTCCGGGCGGCTTTAGTACTATCATTCCTGCTCCCTTAGGGTCGCATAAAACATTGCTCGTAACGCTACGCTTTTACTCACAAGCGCAGCGTTGCGCCAGAAGGTCCAAGGATGCCTTAATTTCTGCAAAAAGCGCAGAAATTAAGGCAAATCGAACCCTTCGCTGTTCGATTGGCTCACCGCCCGCCCCCCGGAAAGCGTGCGCCTGGAACGGAAAGCAACGTTTCAAGAGAGATCTCCAATTATTCATCTACAGAAAAGGGGCTATCACAGAAAGTCAGTTTTCACCGACTTTCTGGACAGCCCCTTTTCGTTTATGTTCTCGTCGAAGCGAGGAGAAGTGTGTTCTTTCTGGACCAGACAGTCGCAATTCCGAAGCAGATAAGGAGGATAGCTGTGCCCAGGAAATATGGGAATGTAATATTGATATCGAAAATGGATCCGGCAAGCGCTGGGCCAATCATATTTCCCAGGCTCATATATGCATTCATCATCCCGGCTGCATAACCTTGCTCTTCACCTGCAAGCTTCGAAACGAGCGTATTAACCGCTGGCCGGAGCAGGGAAGTCGCCGTTGAGAAGATCGTTGCGACGAAGAGGATTGTCCAAAATAAATCGACGAATAGAATGGCCATCATTGAAATAGCTGCTACGACCAAATTGAAAAGAATCACACGCATTTCCCCGAATCTTTTAAACAGCGGATTGATGACGAAAGTCTGCACAATAACACCTACAAAACCTCCGACCGTAATCAATACTGCAATTTGCGAAGGGGTATAACCATACTTATGGTCGACATACAAGGAAATCGTCGATTGGAAATTCGCGAGTCCGAAGGAAAAGACGAACATGACAATCAACATGACGAAATAAGGGGTTGTTGTCGACTTTTTCAATTGTTTAAAGAGGTTTTCCTGCTTCACTACTACCTTTTCGGCTGAAACGACTGGCGCGGGATTAGGTAAAATGAAAATCGAAAGAATGGCTGCAAATATTGCAGCCCCCGCTGCAAAATAAAACGGGAAAAACAGACTGATCTTCGATAGGAAGCCACCGATCCCTGGTCCAATCATGAAGCCGAGTGACATGGAAGCTCCTAGCAATCCCATACCCCTGCCTCGCCCTTCCAATGTAGTGATATCCGCAACAAACGCCATCATCGGTGGGATGATGAACGCTGCTCCCATACCAGAAAAGAATCGGGCTGCAAATAGCATCCATAATTCAGTCGATAAACTGAAAGCAAATTGAGCTGAACCATAAATGAACAAACCAAGTATGATGATTTTCTTTCTTCCATGCCGGTCTGATAAATCTCCTGATATCGGTGAAAAGATGAATTGCGCGAATGAAAAGATTGCAATCAGGAATCCGAGCACTTTTCCGGCAACGCCGAATGTGCCTAAAAACTCAGGCATGATCGGGATAATAAGACCGATGCCCGCCATAGCTATGAACATATTAAACATCAAAATGTATAACGCCAAATTATTTGTTTGCTTCTCAACCAAAGGCAACCAGCCCCTCTATCTATTTCGTGTTATTGAAACATCTTACCATAAAAACACAATAACACTTAATGGAAAGGCCTCCTCACGTAGACGAAAAACGCCCTTAAACAATATTGCAGTTTAAGGGCGAAAAACGAATCACTTCATATCCATTTTGAATTCCAAGAAAAGCTCATTATAAACGCCTAATAATTCAAGTCCTAAATTTTTATACACTTCCAAGTGGGTTCTCGTTTCTATGTCAGGATAAAAACGTTCATCCTCGACAACTTCTGGATCCATCAAGTCAAGCGCAGATAAATTGGGGGTCGAGTAGCCGACATAATCGGCATTTTGTGCTGCAACTTCAGGATCTAACATGAAGTTGATGAACGCATGCGCTCCGTCAATGTTTTTTGCGGTTTTCGGAATGACGATATTGTCGAACCATAAATTCGATCCTTCCTCTGGAACAACATAATCGATATCCTCGTTCTCATACATCATATCAGCTGCCTGTCCCGACCATGTTAATGAGACGGCAGCTTCATTATTAATCATTAGCTGAGTGACTTCATCGCCGATGACCGCTTTTACATTCGGACTTAATGTCTTCAATTTATCAGTGGCTTCGCGAAGCTCTCCAAGGTCGGTCGAGTTTAGGGAATAGCCCAATGAGTTCAGTCCCATGCCGATTGTTTCTCTTGCACTATCGACAAGGATAACGCGTTGCTTCAAGGAAGGGTCCCATAGGTCATCCCAACTTTCGAACGTTTGCCCCTCGAGTAACGTTGGATTGTAAGCAATTCCTACTGTCCCCCAGAAGTAGGGGACCGAGAACTGATTGCCCGGATCGAAAGGGAGATCCAGGAAATATGGATCGATATGTTTAATATTCGGGATTTTACTGTAGTCGACCGGCAGCAGAAGATTCTTTTCCTTCATCATCTCAATCATATATTCAGATGGAACGGAAATATCGTATGCCGTACCGCCCTGTTCAATTTTGCTCATCATCCCTTCATTCGAATCAAATGTTTCATAAATGACTTTTATGCCTGTTTCTTCTTCGAATTGCTTGATAAGATCCGGGTCGATATATTCTCCCCAATTATAAACAGTTATGGTGCCTGTGCCCGATTTGCTCCCTTTGTTCAACTCGGCATTGATGAATAGCAATATGCCGGCCACGAGGAGAATCAGGATGGCAGATTGGATAATGGACTTCATTTCTTCACCCCCGCGAGAGGCATCTTCGTTTTGCGGCTAATTGCATAGTAACCGATCACTAATGCGACTGTAACGATAAAGATGAGTCCTGATAGGGCATTAATCGTCAAACTGATGCCTGTTCTTGCCATTGAGTAAATTTCAACCGACAATGTTGAGAACCCATTTCCAGTTACAAAGAACGTTACAGCAAAGTCATCAAGCGAGTACGTCAAAGCGAGGAAGAATCCAGCAAAGATCCCCGGTTTTATGAATGGCAGGATGACCCGTGTCATAACATCTTTCCTAGAAGCGCCAAGATCGAGTGCTGCGTCTATCAATGAAGTGTTCATCTCTGATAACTTCGGCAATACCATTATGACAACAATCGGAATGCTGAAGGCGATATGGGAAATCAATACAGAAGCAAATCCAAGCTTAACACCTATCATCGTAAATAGAATCAAGAATGATGCGCCGATAATGACATCAGGGCTGACCATTAAAATATTATTCAAAGACAGCACTGCATTCCTCATTTTTTTATTGCGCATGAAATAAATTGCCAATGCTCCGATCACGCCGATTGTCGTCGATAATAACGCGGAAAGCAGGGCAATGATGATTGTATTGAGGACGATGATAATCAACCGTTTATCCTCAAATACTGCTGCATAATGCTCCCATGTGAATTCTTCGAAATTGGACATGCCACCGCCCGAGTTGAATGAATAGAAAATCAGATAAAAGATCGGGGCATACAGGATAATGAATACAATCGCTAAATACAGTTTAGGAAGCTTACCTAGCCTTTCCATGGTCTGATGCCCCCTTTTCTTTGCCTTTCGTGACAAGCATGATGATGAACATGAAGACGATTAGGAAGACGGCGATTGTCGAGCCCATTCCCCAGTTCTGCGTCACTAGAAATTGCTGTTCAATGGCTGTTCCTAGCGTGATGATTTTATTTCCAGCGATGAGTCTTGTGATCATGAATAGTGACAAGGCAGGAATGAAGACGACTTGGATGCCTGATTTCACTCCGTTCGTCGTTAATGGCCATATGACTCTTCTGAAAGTCGTCCAAGAGTTAGCGCCCAGATCGCGTGATGCATCTATCAATGCCGGATTCAATTTATCGAGAGCATTGAATATCGGTAAAATCATGAACGGAATAAATATATAGACCGAGACGAATACGAAACTGAAGTCGGTGAACAGAATTTGCTGCTTGCCGATGCCGACAGCTTCCAATAATGCATTTAACGGTCCGTATAGACCCATCAACCCGATGAAGGCATATGTCTTCAACAACAGGTTGATCCACGAAGGGATGATGATGAGCAAAAGCCAGAGCTGCTTATGCTTCGTTTTTGTTATCAAATACGCCGTCGGATAGGCGATCAGCAATGAAAAGAGTGTAATAAGGAATGCATACCAAAATGAGCTGATTGTAAGTTTTAGATAGACGGACGTGAAAAAGTTACGGTAATTCGTCAGCGTGAAGTTGCCTGCCAAGTCGAAGAATGAATAATAGACGATCAATGCAATCGGAGCCAGGACGAACAACAAGATCCACGCTGTATAAGGGATCGAGTAGATTGGACGTAGGCGGGACTTATTCATCGGCATTCGCTCCGTAGGATTCAAGACGGGCATCGTAATCTTCCTCTGATTCATTCAATCGCATGACGTGGATGTCTTCGGGGTCGAAATCAAGACCGATTTTCTCCCCGACTTCCGCTTTCTTCGTGGAATGAACTAGCCATTCATTGCCGTCTTGATCGTATGTCGAAAGTTCATAATGCACTCCTCGGAACAATTGTGTATCTACTGTCACATTCAATTTCCCTTTATCGACAGTCGTGATTTCCAAATCTTCCGGGCGGAGGACGATGTCGACTTTTTCATTTGGCTGAAGCCCAGCATCCGCACAGTTGAATCGTTTTCCTGTAAATTCGACGATGTAATCCTCAATCATCATCCCCGAAACAATATTCGATTCACCAATGAAGTCTGCGACGAAGCGGTTAATCGGTTCATCATAGATGTCGAGAGGGGTGCCGGATTGTTGAATAGCTCCCATATTCATGACGAAAATTTCGTCGGACATGGCGAGCGCTTCCTCTTGATCGTGCGTGACGAAGACGAATGTCTTGCCAAGGCGCTGCTGCAACTCCCTTAGTTCGTATTGCATTTCAGATCGCAGCTTCAAATCCAGAGCGGATAATGGTTCATCGAGCAAAATCACTTCAGGATCATTGACGATGGCGCGTGCAATCGCAACCCTCTGCCGTTGCCCACCGGACATTTCAGTAATTTCCCGGTTTTCGTAGCCTGCCAAGTTGACGAATTTCAATGCTTCTTTGACCCTCGTATCGATCTCGTCCTTTTTCACTTTTTTGATGCGTAAACCGAATGCAATATTCTCATACACATTCAAGTGGGGGAATAGGGCATAATCTTGGAATACTGTATTAACTTGACGTTCATTTGCTGGGACATTGTTGATCTTTTTTCCATTAAAGTGAATTGAGCCTTCTGTCGGCTCGATAAATCCTGCTATCAATCGAAGGATTGTCGTCTTTCCGCAACCGGAAGGACCTAATAGCGTATAAAATTTTCCGCGTTCCAATTCAAATGAGACATTATCCAATACGGTCGTTCCGTCGCCGTATTTCTTCACGACATTCTCAAAACGGATAATCGGCTGATTTGTCATTTTGGTGTTTCCCCCTTCATAAATAAGATTCTGTCGCTACTAGGAGCAATTCGCTCGGGCCATCGTTGGCATTCGAGATTCGATGATATTCAGTCGCCTCATAATAGACCGAATCCCCCTTTAAAGCTGTGAAAGTCCTACTTCCGAGCTCGATTTCCACTTTACCCGAAAGGACATGGATGAATGTTTCGGCAAGTGAGGGCTCAAATCGTTTGAATTTTCCATTCCTTGAGAACGTAATATAGATCGGTTCCATTTCATTTTCATTTGAACGTGGAACGAGCCAGCGGATGCTATACTTTAATTCATCATTGACGTAAGTGGTTTGATCGGCTGGCGAGAAGACGACTTTCATGTTTTTCTTCGGTTCATCAAAAAATTCCTTCGGTGTTGTGCCTAGCACTTCTAAAAGGGAAAATAGCGTTTCGATGGAAGGGGAAGTGAGTTCACGCTCTAATTGAGAGATGTATCCTTTCGTTAGGTCGGTTCTCTCTCCGAGTTCCTCCTGGGTCAGCCCTTTTTTTAAACGAAGACTTTTGATTTTACTCCCGATATGCATGGTCGTCAATTCCTTCCTAGAATCATGGAGTTTAGTATTACTGTACTTTCTGTTTACTAGAAACCTACTTCATTATACAAAATACTAGTTGGAAATCAAGATGTTTAGTAAAAATGCCGGAATCCATTTTTAGGATTCCGGCATGGAGCTGTATCTATTGGTCAAGCATGTCAAGCTTATTCCGGCGTCGCCTTCGCAAATACATTCTGCCGAAAGTGGATATGATTAAATAGGCCGACAATCCGATACCCGTGACGGCCGTGATCAAAGATATCCATTCGAAGACTGTGTAGGAGGGATACTCTTTCCAGCCAGACGGTGCCTCCCAGTCAGGAATGACAAGGTTCATGCCATAAATTCCAGATATGACTGTAAATATCGTCAACACGAATAGAAGCATATTTAATCGGCCGGCTTGGCTATTTTCCTGGCTCTTATATAATTCTTGCAAAGTTTTGTTCACTTCATTAAAAAGCGGATCAATGAGAAAGGTTGACCTGAACAGCTCCGCCAATTCCTTGCCTTCTGAACGGGTGCTGATTTCTTTGAAATAATATGACGATGAAAAAACGCTGATCAGTTGGATGAGTGACCTGACGTAATACTCGTCCTTCTTCCAATCGATTTCACTGTACTCAAATGAGACACGCAATAACATGATTTTATAGAAATAATGAAGTAGCAAATTATAATAATGTGTCCCCATATATTGAGATAGTTCATTTGTCAATTCGTCTGCTGGGCGATTGGATACGACGGAGTAGCCATGCTCAGTCGCAATCATATACAAATGCGGCGCCCAACGGTCATGCAACGAAAGCGACAAGGAGCGTCTGATATAGTCGGGATTCGTTGATGAAATGAAAGGGGCTCCTTCTGGGGTCCTGCCATTCAAGTTGCCTATTCGGTACAGTTGCTCCTCTGAGATGGATACTCCTGTTTCCGCGATGAGGAAAGATGAAACAAACATCCTTTCATCCTCAAAATAAGGAAGTGATCCAAAATGGCCTTTCAATTTCTTTTCGTGCAATACGGCTTTTTCCATGAAAGGACATAAATATCCGAATATGTAATCGCGGATGGAAAAAGATTGGCCTGTTTCAGGGATAATGATCATTGCACCCTTGCTTTCCTTTAAGTTCTGTTCAACTGCTCGGAAATGTTGGATGAAATCAAGAACATCACTTAAGTCCGCGGGTATATCCTGCATGTTAATACGCAACGAAAGGAACGCGATTCCAAAAGGCCCGAGAATGATATCGATGCTCCTTATGTGAAAATCATGGCGTTCATCTCTTATCTGCATGACATGGTCTTTTTGGATAATTGCAGTGTACCGATGGAACCCTTTTTTTTCATGCGATCCTGGGAAGAGTTTATGTTCAATATACGGATAGAAGTATTGTTCGAGCTCTTTGCCTGTAACATCAATTCCATAACCGTACATGGCGGTTTTATTGATGGCTTCCTCATTTATATGAAAATAATTATATCCATTCGATTTCAAGCTATCGATTGTTTCCTGTCTTTTCATCTGATCAAATCCAAATGGTAGAAGGAATGTCATATGGGAGCGAATCATATTCAGTTTTTCCGCATTCTGTTGTATTGGCATCACATTGCCTACCTTTGTTCATTTTATATTGATAAGTCACCTACTATACCTTTTCCTTAGTCAATGCACGACTAAACATTTCATTCCGATTTCGACTCTTTCGGCATAGAATAAGCATTGAGATTATTTATCTGGAGGAGATACATTATGAAATTGCGTGAGCAGATGCCTGAATTGTATGGTGCAACAACTTGGCTGAATGGGAGAGTTGAAAAAGAGGACCTTATTGGCCAAAAACCGACACTCATCCATTTTTGGTCTATCAGCTGCCGTGTATGCAAGGACGAGATGCCATACCTGAATAATTTCCGAAACCAATATAAAGATCGATTGAATATCATCGCTGTGCATATGCCTCGATCGGAAGAGGATAGGAACTTACAGCAAATCAAAAAAGTTGCAGCGCAGCACGGTATGACTCAATCAATTTTTGTGGATGATAACTTAAAATTGACCGAAGCGTTCAGCAATCAATTTGTCCCTGCATATTATGTTTTTGATAAAGAAGGTCGTCTGCGCCATTTCCAAACAGATAGAAGTGGTATGAACATGCTCAAAAAACGTATCAATCGGTTATTGAATGAAATGTGGAGATGAGGCGGCCGACAGTAGGGTCGTCTTTTCTTTTTCCTGTGAAAATTATGTGATACACTAATTTCATCCATGAATCGGATTGGAGCGGAAACTTATGAAAAAGGAATTTGTCGTCATTGGACTAGGACGATTTGGGGGAAGCATCGTTAATGAGTTAGTGGAATTGGATGCAGACGTTATGGCGATCGATATTTCGCCTGATCGGGTCGATGAATTTGCCCAGATTGCGACAACTGCAGTGGCGGCCGATACGACTGATGAATCTGCACTTCGGTCACTCGGGATCCGGAATTTTGAGCATGTCGTCGTAGCGATCGGAGAAAATATTCAAGCGAGCATTTTGACGACGCTGATCCTGAAAGAGATTGGTGTCAAAAGGATTACCGTAAAAGCGCAGAATGATTACCACGCAAAAGTTCTTCGGAAAATCGGCGCGGATCAAGTCGTACACCCGGAACGGGACATGGGGAAGCGGATTGCGAACAATCTGGTTTCCAATAATATTTTGGATTACTTGGAGCTGTCCGATGAATATTCGATTGCGGAAATTCGCGCGAATGAGAAACTAGCTGGTTTTACGCTGATCGACCTCGATATCCGTGCAAAATACGGCGTTAACATTGTTGCGATTAAGCGCGATGCGCAAATATTAGTATCGCCGCAAGCGATTGAAGAAATCCAATTGAATGACATTTTGATTGTTATCGGATCTGATTTGGATATTCATAGATTTGAGAAGAAGGCCCTTCATTGATGAAGGGTCTTTTTTGCGAAATTAAACTGGATTTACGCTCCAGGTGGACGCTTTCCGGGGGGCGGGCGGTGAGCCTCCTCGGCGCAAACGCCTGCGGGGTCTCACCTGTCCCGCTAATCCCCCAGGAGTCGCCACCATCCGCTTCAATCCTAATAAAGTATAAACACAAATAATAAATGCCCTTATGTCGTGTTGAGACATAAGGGCATTTAATTACATTATCACACTTCCATGACAACCGGGAGAACCATCGGTCTGCGTTTTGTCTGATCATATAAGTAAGGTGATAGTATATCAATGATATCGCTTTTCAATGAACCTGACTCTGCAGAAGAGTTTGCGAGTTTCTTGTTCAATTCCTTTGAAAGGAGATGTTGCGCTTCGCTGATCATCATTCCGGATTCTCTCATATACACAAATCCGCGTGAAATGATATCAGGTCCCGAAACGACTTTGTTTCGCTTTTTGTCGACAGTCGCTACAACGATAACCAAGCCGTCTTCCGACAGGATTTTACGGTCTCGCAATACGACGCTTCCGATATCACCGATGCCGCTGCCGTCGATGTACACGTCTCCTGAAGGGACTTTCCCGGCAATTCGTGCTGTATCTTCCGTCAATGCGAGCACATCACCGTTGCTCATGATGAAGACGTTGTCCGGTTCGACGTCGCAACCGACGGCAAGTTCTTTATGCATCTTCAACATGCGGTATTCGCCGTGGATCGGCATGAAATATTTTGGTTTGATCAAGCGGAGCATCAGTTTCTGCTCTTCTTGTGAGCCGTGGCCAGATGTATGGATGTTATTCAGTGCGCCGTGAATGACTTCTGCGCCCGCACGGAACAAAGCATTAATCGTTTTATTGACACTCAACGTATTACCAGGAATCGGCGAGGACGAAAAGATGACCGTATCGCCTGGTTGGATCTGCACTTGACGGTGTGTTCCGTTTGCAATACGGGATAGTGCAGCCATCGGTTCTCCTTGGCTCCCTGTACAAAGGATCATCACTTCGCTGGCAGGAAGTCGATTAAGCGACTGGGTGTCAACGAATAATTCTTTTGGTGCATTGATATACCCGAGTTCCCTACCGATTGTGATTGCATTGTCCATGCTTCGACCGAATACGGCGATTTTCCTGCCATAACGTTCAGCTGCTTCAATTACTTGCTGCAGTCGGTGAATATTGGAGGCGAAAGTTGCAAAGATGATTCTTCCGTCAACTTTCCGGAAGATTTCATTCAAACTATCGCCGACTTTCCTTTCTGACATCGTGAAGTTTGGCACTTCGGCATTCGTACTGTCGGATAGAAGACAGAGAACACCATCGCTTCCGAACTTCGCCATTTTTGCCAGGTTTGCAGGTTCCCCGACAGGTGTGAAGTCGAATTTAAAATCACCTGTATGGACGATGTTGCCTGAAGGTGTTTTGACGACGACTCCGAATGCGTCCGGAATACTATGGGTTGTCCGGAAGAAGGAGACGGATGTTTTCCTGAATTTGAATACGTCATCTTCCTTGAACTCAATCATCTTCGTCGTTCTGAGAAGGCCGTGTTCCTCAAGCTTGTTACGGAGTAGTCCTAGAGCCAATTTACTGCCGTAGACGGGAATGTTGATTTTGCGCAGCAAATAGGGAATCCCACCGATATGGTCTTCGTGACCGTGCGTAATGAAAAGACCTTTAATTTTTTCGATATTCCGTTCCAAATAAGTATAGTCCGGAATTACGTAGTCGATTCCAAGTAAATCGTCCTCAGGAAATTTGATGCCTGCATCGATGAGGATGAGTTCGTCCTGAAATTGCACACAATATGTGTTTTTGCCGATTTCTCCAAGTCCGCCAAGGGCGAAAACGGCAGTTTCATTATTCTTTATTAGTTTCATAATTCTCAGACCTGCTCTAGCTCAAAATGAGGGGATGATTGCTCATATTTGAGATGTTGGCCTTCCAGTAGCTGAATCAGTTCAATATTGTAATCCCGGTTCTTTAACTTTTCGCGGACGGATCTTTCAGAATCGGCTTCAATATACAGTTGTTTTGTGTTTTCACGAATTGGTACTTGTGTTGCTTTTTCTTGATAATAGACTTTGTAAATCATGATAAACTCTCCTTTTTACGTTCGTTTGAATCTTTCTCTTCATCTTAGCATGTCAGTTGTTTAAAATAAACTATGATGACCTTCTTCGACCTTCTTCATCTAATATGTAACAGCAAATCATATGTAAAGAAAAGCCCGCCAATTGGGTTGGCGGGCGTATGTCTATGCGATCGTCTTTTTGCCGAGTATGCCATTGAGCCGTTTTAACCATTTACGTTTGAGGCGCTTGTACATGGGCATATCACTCCTTAAGGTCATTATACAGGAGTTCGAAATTTCTGTCAAGTTTTGAATTATTCCCTTTCAAAAGGAGTGGCGTCCGGGATTACTTTGAATGGGGCCGAAGGATCGATATGATCGTAGAACATGACGCCATTCAAATGATCCAGCTCGTGTTGGAAAGCAATGGAGGGAAGTCCTTTAAGCCTCATTTTGAATTCCTTGCCTTCCGGATCGAATGCTTTCACAGTTATCCTCGCATACCTAGGAACGAAACCGGCTACATCACGGTCCACAGAAAGACAGCCTTCACCAGATGTCAAATAAGTTCTTTCTACTGAATGGCTGACGATTTTAGGATTGACAGCGACTATACTGAGCGGTTTCTTTCCATCCTCTTCAATATGCAAAGCGAAGATTCTTTTTGAGGCATTCACTTGCGGAGCTGCAAGGCCAATGCCTGGACGCAGGCCATATCGTTCACAAATTTCATCATCTTGACTATTTATGACATATTCGAGTAAATCATTACAAAGCTTTTTTTCATCCGCCGCCAAAGGAAATGTCACTTCCTCGGCTACTTTACGGAGTGCCGGATGGCCTTCGCGAATAATATC
This sequence comes from Saccharococcus sp. Marseille-Q5394, assembly GCF_946901335.1. Classification (NCBI taxonomy): domain Bacteria; kingdom Bacillati; phylum Bacillota; class Bacilli; order Caryophanales; family Anoxybacillaceae; genus Saccharococcus; species Saccharococcus sp. Marseille-Q5394. The sequence goes on from NZ_CAMPPQ010000001.1 coordinate 62,058, forward strand.
TTCCATTAAAATCATTACGTATTCTTCCTTTCAATAAACCATGCTGTACACCTATTATAAGCCAACGGGGAAAATAGGGTAAAGGTTTTTGTGCAAGCTTGAAAAGCTTTATGGATACAGTTATAGTGAAACTCAGATTGGAGGAAATTCAATGAATAAAAAACTTGTAAGCTTAGTTGCTATGGGCATATTAGCATTATCCGGCTGCAGTATCGGGCAGTCGACGGAAAAGCAACTTTCTGAAGCTTTGACGAAAATGAATGAGTCCGAAACTGAATATCGTGACACGCAGAGTAAATTAACCGAACTAGAAAAAACTGAACAGAAGACTTTTACCGAAACGATGGAGTTGACGAAAGAAGACGTAGACAAACTGCGTTCCAAAATCGATGAATTGGAAAAACTGTTAGATGAGAGACTTACCCATTTAGATAAAGAGGAAATTGCTATAAAAAAAGCAGAAGAATTTGTCGGTGAACTTGACACAATTGCAGAGAATGCATCCGATTCCGAGAGGGGTCAAATTTTGGAATTGAAAGAAGCAGCGTTGAAGCGATATGCTCTTCATTCCACTTTTATCGAAGAGTATAGAAAGCTTGCTTCCATTCAAAGAGAATTTTACGGAATGCTATCTTCTGAAGATGTTAAACTGGAAGACTTGAAACAGAAGGTGGAAGAAGTGAACGGACAAAATGGTATCGTTCAAACCGCAATAGCTGAGTTCAATGAAGCGACGAAAGAAGTTAATTCACTAAAAGAAGATGTGTTTTCAAGTTTAGAACAAGAAGAATAAAGGAAATGGGTAAAGTGGAGGCATTGCGACTCCACTTTTTCTTTTCGTTAATCTATTATAATACAGATGATATATTGTAGTAGTACAGTATTGGTAATTGCTATAATTCGGAATACGCAATCTTTCCGTAACGCTAAGAACAACAGTGATTGACCTACTAGTCCTCTTTAAGTATACTGATTAGTGAAGACGGTTGTATCATTATTAGAAACACTTAAAAATAATACAGATATAAAGGAGAGGTGCCGCATGGCTGCAAAACAAGCAAAGCAGTTCGACCCGGTGAAAACGCTTCATTCGATTGAAGAACAGTTTGAAATGTTCCAGATCTTGAACGAAGAAGGCGAGATTGTGAATAAAGACGCGGATCCGAATTTGTCTGATGACCAATTGACAGAATTGATGACGCGAATGGTTTATACAAGAATTTTGGATCAGCGTTCTATTTCATTGAACCGCCAAGGAAGGCTTGGATTCTATGCACCGACAGCAGGTCAGGAAGCATCACAACTCGCATCCCACTTTGCGCTTGAAAAGGAAGATTTCATCTTGCCGGGTTATCGCGATGTCCCGCAACTCATATTCCACGGTTTACCATTACATATGGCGTTCTTATGGTCCCGAGGACATTATTTAGGAAGCGCGTTTCCTGAAGGGTTAAATGTGTTATTTCCGCAAATCATCATCGGCGCACAATATATTCAAGCTGCAGGTGTCGCTCTCGGCTTCCAAAAACGTGGAATTAAAGCAGTGGCAATGACGTATACGGGTGACGGCGGTACTTCACAAGGTGATTTCTATGAAGGGATCAACTTTGCAGGAGCATATCGTTCGCCTGCGATTTTCGTTATTCAAAACAACCAATATGCGATTTCCACTCCCCGTGAACTGCAGACAGCTGCGAAAACGCTTGCTCAAAAAGGTATTGCGGCTGGGATTCCGAGCATTCTTGTTGATGGAATGGATGCGCTTGCTGTATACGCTGCAACGCGCGACGCAAGGGAACGTGCCGTTAATGGAGAAGGCCCTACACTGATTGAAACAATGTGCTACCGCTACGGTCCACATACAATGGCAGGAGATGATCCTACCCGTTACCGTACATCTGACACTGATACCGAATGGGAAAAACGTGATCCTCTCATCCGATTCCGTAAATACCTTGAAGGTAAAGGCATTTGGAATGAAGAGAAGGAAAACGAAGTAATCGAGCGTGCGAAAGAGGATATTAAAGAAGCCATTAAAAAGGCGGATGCTGCACCAAAACAAAAAGTGACCGATTTTATGAAAATAATGTACAAAGGCGATATGCCATCCAATTTGCAAGAGCAATTTGAACTGTATACAGAGAAGGAGTCGAAGTAACCGATGGCACAAATGACGATGATTCAAGCGATTACCGATGCAATGCGTTCGGAGCTTAAAAATGATGAAAACGTCCTCGTCTTCGGTGAAGACGTTGGGGTGAACGGCGGTGTTTTCCGCGCAACTGAAGGTTTGCAAAAAGAATTTGGTGAGGAGCGTGTATTTGACACGCCGCTTGCTGAATCAGGGATTGGCGGACTCGCGGTTGGGTTGACACTAACTGGCTTCCGTCCGGTCATGGAAATCCAGTTTTTCGGATTCCTCTTTGAAGTGATTGACTCTGTCAGCGGCCAATTGGCTCGTCAATCTTTCCGTACTGGCGGAAGATACAACGCGCCTGTAACGATCCGTTCCCCATTTGGCGGCGGCGTTGCCACTCCTGAAATGCATGCTGATAGCCTTGAAGGGATCGTTGCATCCCAACCAGGTCTGACAGTAGTCATCCCATCAACGCCCTATGATGCAAAAGGTCTTTTGATCTCTGCAATCCGCGATGAGAACCCGGTCGTGTTCCTAGAGCATATGAAGCTTTACCGTTCATTCAGGCAGGAAGTTCCTGAAGAAGAATACACGATTCCGTTAGGTAAAGCAGATGTGAAGCGCGAAGGCACGGACCTTTCAATTATTACGTACGGCGCAATGGTCCATGAAAGCCTGAAAGCTGCGGAAGCGCTTGAAAAAGAAGGCTATTCCGTAGAAGTGGTCGACTTGCGTACGATTCAGCCATTGGACATCGAAACGATCATCGCTTCTGTTGAAAAGACAAACCGCGCGATCGTTGTCCAAGAGGCACAAAAACAAGCAGGAATCGCAGCGAATGTTGTTTCTGAAATTACGGAACGTGCAATCTTGAGCCTGGAAGCACCAGTTTTGCGTGTAACAGCACCTGATACGGTTTATCCTTTTGCTCAAGGTGAGAACGCTTGGTTGCCGGACGCGAAAGATATTATTGAAACAGCTAAGAAAGTATTGACATTCTGATTCGGAGCTTGGCTCTGATACTAAGAAAGGGTGAATCTTGTGGCATATGAATTCCGTTTACCTGATATCGGGGAAGGAATACACGAGGGTGAAGTCGTAAAATGGTTTGTCGCGAAAGGCGATAAAATCAATGAAGATGACACGCTTCTTGAAATCCAGAACGATAAAGCAGTTGTAGAAATACCATCCCCTGTAACGGGTACAGTAGAAGATATTCTTGTCGGAGAAGGTAAAGTCGCTGTCGTTGGTGACGTCTTAATCCGTTTTGACGCTCCTGGATATGAAAGCCAAAACGCAGTGGAAGAAGGTACAGAAGAGACTGAAGCCCAAGTCCAGGCAACAGCTGAGGCAGGGCAAGAAATCGACAAAGAAGAACAGCAGAAGAATCAGTCTGAACTGAAACAAGCTGCACCTACAGCAAAAGGGCAAACAGGCGATGTGCCCTCACATCGTGTTATTGCCATGCCATCTGTCCGTAAGTTCGCTCGTGAACAGGAAGTTGATATCCATCAAGTGCAAGGGACAGGTAAAAATGGCCGTGTCTTGAAAGAGGACATTGAAGCATTCTTAAACGGCGGTCAACAGAAGGCTTCTCAAGTTGCCGAAGAGGCTCAATCAACCGTAGTCGAGCAAACGAAAGAAAAAGAAGCGAAACCTGTAGCTCCTATCGCATTGGAAGGCGACTTCCCTGAAACACGTGAAAAAATGTCTGGAATCCGGAAGGCAATTGCCAAGGCGATGGTCAATTCCAAGCATACGGCACCTCATGTGACGCTGTTGGATGAGATCGATGTGACGGAGCTTGTTGCGCATCGCAAGAAATTCAAGGAAATCGCTGCTGAAAAAGATATTAAGCTCACATACCTTCCGTATGTTGTGAAGGCACTCGTATCTACATTGCGTGAATTCCCTCAATTGAACACATCTCTTGATGATGAAAAAGAGGAAATCGTCCAAAAGCATTACTATAATATCGGTATTGCCGCAGATACGGACCGTGGATTGCTTGTTCCGGTCATCAAGCACGCAGATCGCAAATCAGTTTTTGCGATTTCAGAGGAAATTAGCCAACTCGCTGAAAAAGCGCGGGATGGTAAATTGAGTCCTGCTGAAATGAAGGGCGCATCATGTTCGATCACAAACATCGGCTCGGCAGGTGGACAATGGTTCACGCCGATCATCAACCATCCGGAAGTTGCAATTCTCGGAATCGGGCGCATTTCTGAAAAGCCGATAGTAAAAAATGGTGAAATTGTTGCCGCACCTATGTTAGCATTATCTTTGGTATTCGATCATCGGGTGATTGATGGTGTTACAGGACAGCAGGCTCTGAACCACATTAAGAAATTGCTCGGTAATCCAGAACTTTTATTAATGGAGGCGTAAGCATATGGTAGTAGGAGACTTTCCAATCGAAGTGGATACACTTGTTGTAGGATCCGGCCCCGGAGGATATGTTGCGGCAATCCGCGCAGCTCAGTTAGGACAGAAAGTTACAATCGTCGAGAAAGGAAATCTCGGCGGAGTTTGTCTCAACGTAGGTTGCATTCCTTCGAAAGCCCTTATTTCAGTAGGGCATCGTTACGCATCCGCAAAAGATTCCGATGATATGGGAATTATAGCGACCGATGTAAAGCTTGACTTCTCAAAAGCGCAAGCATTCAAAGACGGCGTCGTCAAGAAATTGACAGGCGGCGTTGAAGGATTGCTAAAAGGGAACAAAGTGGATATCGTCAAAGGCGAAGCGTACTTCGTTGATGCGAACACGGCAAAAGTGATGGATGAGACATCATCACAGACGTATAAGTTTAAAAATGCAATTATCGCGACTGGTTCACGTCCGGTTGAAATTCCTTCATTCAAGTATTCGAAACGTGTGATCAATTCCACGGGTGCACTCAATCTGGAAGAAGTTCCTGGGCATCTTGTTGTCATTGGTGGCGGTTATATCGGTACGGAACTTGGTTCAGCCTATGCAAACCTCGGTTCCAAAGTGACGATTATCGAAGGGGCCGATGACATCCTTGCCGGCTTCGAAAAACAAATGACGCAAATCGTTAAAAAAGGCCTAAAGAAAAAAGGCGTAGAAATCGTTGTGAAGGCATCTGCTAAAGGTGTTGAAGAATCTGACATAGGCGTTGTTGTTACGTACGAAGCAAAAGGTGAAGAGAAAAAAGTCGAAGCGGACTATGTTCTTGTAACTGTCGGTCGCCGTCCAAACACTGATGAAATCGGTCTTGAAGAAATGGGCGTCAAATTCCTTGAACGCGGACTGATTGATGTTGATAAACAATGCCGTACTAGCATTCCAAACATCTATGCAATCGGTGATATCGTCTCCGGACCACAACTTGCGCATAAAGCTTCTTATGAAGCGAAAGTTGCCGCGGAAGCGATTTCTGGCGAGAAATCCGAAATCGACTATATGGCAATCCCTGCTGTCTGCTTCACAGACCCTGAGCTTGCTACAGTCGGTTTGAATGAACAACAAGCAAAAGAAGAAGGTTATGAAGTTGTTGCGGGCAAATTCCCGTTTGCTGCAAATGGCCGGGCGCTTGCGCTTAACGCAACTGATGGATTCGTTAAACTTGTATCACGCAAAGAAGACGGTCTTCTACTAGGCGCGCAAATCGTCGGTGAAAATGCATCCGACATGATCGCGGAGCTTGGTCTTGCAATCGAGGCTGGAATGACGTTGGAAGACATTGCAATGACTATCCACGCACACCCGACACTCGGTGAGATTTCCATGGAAGCTGCGGAAGTAGCACTTGGAAAACCGATTCATATGATCACTAAATAAGTATAGATAGAATGATAGCGTCTGAAGGTATGATAAGCCTTTCAGACGCTTTTCCCATTCTTGCCACATCACTTCGTTTGAAGGCGTCTTCCAAATCGTGATAGGATGAAAACAATCACTTGGATAATTAGGGTAAGGAGAGGATACGATGAAGAAAAGCTTGCTATACATATCGCTTCTCTCCATGTTGCTATTGGCAGCGTGCAACGAAGAAGCAACAAAGGAAAACAAGGAAAAGGATGAACAATCAGCTCAAGTGGAGGAGAATGCAGAACAGTTCAAATCAGATGAAGAACAACAGAAAATAGATGTGGATGCCGAATCACAAGAGCAAGCTGAAACGATTGAGCAAATTCCACAATACGAACTGAATCCGAAAACATTCTCCATCCAGCCTATCGGAGATGCGAATCCGAAAGTTGTACTCCTGACAATCGATGATGCACCTGACAAAAGGGCGCTGGACATGGCGAAAACATTAAAAAAACTAGACGCTCCCGCCATCTTCTTTGTCAATGGCCATTTTATTGCATCGGATGAAAAGAAAGCGATCCTAAAAGAAATTCATGATATGGGATTCACGATTGGGAATCATACGCAGACACATGCGAATTTGAAAACGTTGTCTGAGGAAGAACAACGGGAAGAGATCATTTCTGTCAATGACCTAGTAGAAGAAATTACCGGTGAACGCCCGCGGTTTTTCCGAGCTCCGTTCGGCGCGAATACTGACTTCAGCAAGGCTCTTGCTTTAAGTGAAGGGATGCAAGTAATGAACTGGTCATATGGCTACGATTTCGAGAAAGAGTATATGACGAAGGAAAAAATTGCGGATATTATGGTGAATACGGAACTTCTCCGTAACGGCTCCAACTTGTTGATGCATGATAGGGATTGGACTGCTGATGCATTGGAAGAAATCATAAACGGTTTAAGGGACAAAGGATATGAATTTGTAGATCCGAAACTCATTAAGGGATTGGATGATGAACAATGGGGATAAGTAAGGGGAGAGCATTGTGGAATGGAATACGAGAGTCACAGATTTGCTGGGGATTAAATATCCGATCATTCAAGGGGGATTGGCCTATCTTGCCTATGCGGAGTTGGCTGCAGCGGTTTCTGAAGCGGGAGGACTTGGTCAAATAACAGCAATGAGCTTGGATTCACCGGAAGCGCTGCGTGCAGAAATCAGGAAGCTCAGGGAGATGACGGCTAAACCATTCGGAGTCAATTTTGCAATTGGTCAGCATGGACGTCCATATGAGCACATGCTGGACGTCGCTTTGGATGAGAAGGTAAAGGTTCTTTCGGTAACAGGCGGAAATCCTTCGCCTTTCTTTGACTATGTCGGCGGTGCTGATGTGAAGAAGCTTGTATTGGTCGCTGCCAAAAGACAAGCGGTTAAGGCTGAATCGCTAGGTGCGGACGCTGTAATGGTTGTCGGACATGAAGGAGGAGGCCATTTAGGCCGTGAAGATATTGGGACCATGGTGTTAGTTCCCCAAGTGGTACATGCAGTGAAGATCCCAGTCATCGCTTCTGGCGGTATCGGAGACGGAAGGGGCTGGATGGCCGCGCATGCATTAGGCGCGGAAGGGATTGAAATGGGTACACGTTTCATAGCGACAAAAGAATGTGTCCATGCTTCAATCGAGTATAAACAAGCCCTACTTCAAACAGAGGAAACGGGTACCGTCGTCATTAAACGTTCACTTGGAGCTCCTGCAAGAGCGCTCGCAGGAAGTTGGACGGAAAATATTTTACGTATGGAAGCTGAAAATGCTGATTATGATAAACTGAAGGATTATATTAGCGGTGGCGCCAATCGTCGATTCATTCACAACGGAGATGAACAAAGCGGTTTCGGATGGGCGGGGCAGGTTGCTGGCATGATTGCTGATATTCCCGCTGTAGGAGAATTGATCGACCGCATGGTAGAGCAGGCTCAAGGTATTAGAAGTAAATGGGCATAAGGAAAGGTGAAGAATAAAATGGATTATAATTATCCTCTCAGTCACCATTGGACGACTGAAGAAATCATTGACGTAGTCGCGTTTTTTCAAGCAGTGGAGAAAGCGCACGAAACGCAAATAGCGAGGGGAGAATTCATGGATGCCTATAAGGCGTTCAAGAAAGTCGTCCCTTCCATGGCGGAAGAAAAGACGATCTTTAAGGAGTTCGAAGAAGCGAGCGGCTTTAACAGTTACCGTATTGTCAAAAAGGCAAAAGAAGGCCGTGACGGTGATTCCTTAACCGGTAAATGAAAGGGGGCGGATGCATAACTATGCATCCACCCTTTTTTACGCACCAATGACAATATCGTATATCGGAAAAAGCTGATCAATTGTTTCTTCCGCAAAATCGAAGAACTCCTTTTGTGAAAGCTCTGTCGCAGCGTTGCGGGATAGATGCCTGCCTATGATGAATTCTGCTTTTTTTACAGTTTGCAGCCTTTCCAATAAGCTTTCAATGCCTTCCATCCCGATTTCCTCCACTATAAAGGCTTCCGGCTTCATATGGTCGCCTGAAATTACAAAGTCATTTGCCAAAGAAGTAATCATGGTAGCATTCTTGCTAAGCCTTTCCGCGATTCCCTTCTTATCGGGGTTTTCGTAAATGACAGCTAAAATGATGAAAAGATGGGTTCCCCATAACCCAATCTGAAAATGGGGCAGTGCCTTATATCCACGTTTCGCAGGTGCAAATGCGACCCAGCTGTCATTCGGCGGATTGACGGTCCTCCTAGCATGCTTTGCAACATGCGGGTAAAACTCCCCTGTCCCGCGGGAAGACAAGTATGTAGAAATTTGAGCGCCAATCACTTCAAACTTTGGCTGGATCTTAGTTTGAAGTGCATGCATTCTATGTTCCAATCCCTCGATGGAAAAGACATTAAAATCTTCCGTTGTCCAAAAACCTTGCGTCAATTTAATCCCTCCATTTCAATAACCACGTTTATCGTAACAGAAAATGGGGAACAATCTTATACAAGAAGGCTTATAACTAACCAAAGCAACTCGGACAGCATAAGTTAGAAGTAAGTAAATGCATCGTTGAAGAAAATCACATTAAAAGGGGTGTTAGTAATGAAGCAAGTCGTTCACATTATCCGTAAAGCCGAAATCGAAAAGGAGTATGTTAAGCTTCTGCATCTTGAATTGGACTATGAGCTAGCAACATTATATGATGCTGTGCAAGAGAATGACTCCAAGCAAGTCGAGAAAAGTAAAACCAGACTCACTGAAATACATGGTGAGTTGGAGACTTTCAATGCTTTTGCATAACAGAAAGTCAGTGAACCGAATTAGGCACCTGCACTGAGACTCTTCAACCTGGGGAGACAGTGTTAAGGTGCCTTTTTGTTTGAGAATAGGCAGTATGCTATAATAAATTAACATGCATGTAGATGACGAGGTGTTGACATGAATTGGGGAGCTATTGACCGGTATGCAAAATCGTTAATAAAAGAAGCCGGGCATAAAATCAGGATTTCGTTTTTTAGTACGATTGATGTTGATTCGAAAGCAGAAGCGAATGACCTTGTGACGAATATCGACCGTGAAATAGAACAATTCTTCATACATCGGATTAACAAAGATTTCCCTAATCACAGGATTTTAGGAGAAGAGGGCTTTGGTGACGAAATTGAATCGTTGGAAGGGATCATCTGGATGCTTGATCCAATTGACGGCACAACGAATTTCATCCACCAGAAAAGGAATTTTGCGATTTCCCTTGGTATTTATGCCGATGGAATCGGCATGCTCGGCTATGTGTATGATGTGATGAATGATGATTTTTATCACGCAGTTAAAGATGAAGGTGCGTACTTCAATGATGAAAGGCTTCCAGTGCTAGAGAACACGCCGCTTGCGGAAGCGGTCATCGGTGTGAATGCAAGCTGGGTTGCGCCCAACCGGAGAGTTGAAAATGGACCGATTGCGGAAATGGTGCAGAAGTGTAGGGGGACGAGGTCGTATGGCTCGGCAGCTATTGAGCTTGCATATGTTTCATCAGGCAGGATCGATGCGTATCTGTCTTTGCGGTTATCTCCATGGGATATTGCAGGAGGCATGATCATTGCTCAGGAAGTGGGGGCGGTCACTACGAATTTGAAAGGTGAACAACCGCATTTGCTCGGACAAGACACGTTCATCGTTGCTAGGCCGGGCTTGCACGACGAAATACTAAGGAATTATATTAAACTCAAATAAAAAAAGGGGCTGCCAAATTGCAGCCCCTCTCAGGTATTTCCTTAAAGAATGCCTTGTTCCCGCATTTTTTTCTTTGTTTTGAAACCATTACCCATGACGAAGATAAGAGCGAGGATAGCGGCAATGGCAACCGGGATACTACGCATGCCGACTGCAATGCCGATTCCGCTCATTGCTGCGACCGCGGCAAGAGAATAAAAGACGAAAACCCATTTAATATCCTTCAACATGAAACATCTCCCGAATAAAAATGTTTTTTAATATTGTTCTTATGTGCTATAATAACACAGTTAATCATCTGATAATAGATAACGGAGTGAAAACATGACAAATCATCGTAATGATTTACGTAATATAGCGATTATTGCCCACGTAGACCACGGAAAAACAACGTTAGTCGATCAACTTTTGAAGCAATCCGGAATTTTCCGGTCGAATGAACATGTAGAAGAGCGTGCCATGGACTCGGGTGACATTGAACGTGAACGTGGTATTACCATCCTGGCAAAAAACACAGCAATTGAATATAAAGACACGAAAATCAATATTCTTGATACACCTGGACATGCTGATTTTGGAGGGGAAGTTGAGCGGATCCTTAAGATGGTTGATGGTGTCGTGTTAGTCGTCGACTCCTATGAGGGATGTATGCCGCAAACCCGATTCGTATTGAAAAAAGCATTGGAATCGAATTTGAAACCAATTGTTGTTGTTAATAAAATTGACCGTGATTTTGCGCGTCCCGAAGAAGTAGTCGATGAAGTGCTCGAATTATTTATAGAATTGGATGCAAATGATGAACAACTTGAATTCCCGGTTGTCTATGCTTCTGGTTTTAATGGAACAGCAAGTCTTTCACCGGACCCTGCCGAACAGGAAGATACATTGCGCGTGCTATATGACGCGATTGTTGAACAAATTCCTGCCCCTGTCGATAACCGTGAAGAACCGTTACAGTTCCAAGTATCATTACTCGATTACAGTGATTATGTAGGTCGTATTGGTATTGGACGAGTGTTTAGAGGTACGATGAAAGTAGGCCAGCAAGTAACGGTCATAAAACGTGACGGATCAACAAAAAATTTCCGTGTGACGAAGATGTATGGATTCCTTGGGTTGAAGAGAATTGAAATCCAAGAAGCCTATGCAGGAGATTTGATAGCTGTTTCTGGGATGGAAGATATTGATGTCGGTGAAACAGTTTGCCCGATTGATCATCCTGAGGCGTTGCCGGCAATTCATATCGATGAGCCGACACTGCAAATGACATTCCTAGTCAATAATAGTCCTTTTGCCGGAAAAGAAGGCAAATGGGTGACAGCGAGAAAAGTTGAAGAGCGACTTGAACAGCAATTGCAGACTGACGTTTCATTACGTGTTGAACCGACGGATTCACCGGATGCGTGGGTCGTATCGGGACGTGGGGAGCTTCATCTTTCAATCTTGATTGAAAATATGCGTCGTGAAGGATTCGAACTGCAAGTATCGAAACCTGCAGTTATTATCAGGACGATTGATGGTGTACGTTCAGAGCCCGTCGAACGCGTACAGATTGATGTGCCGGAAGAATATACAGGTTCAATAATCGAATCGATCGGTGAGCGTAAAGGCGAAATGCAAGATATGATCAATAACGGAAATGGACAAGTCCGTTTGATTTTCTTAGTACCTGCACGTGGTTTGATCGGCTATTCGACAGAATTCCTTTCACTTACACGAGGGTACGGAATCATTAACCATACATTTGATTCCTACAAGCCTGTAGCGCAAGGCAGAGTCGGCGGCCGTCGACATGGAGTGCTTGTATCGATGGAAACGGGAACAGTGACCGGTTATAGTATAATGCAGTTGGAAGATCGCGGTGTCATGTTTGTCGAAGCAGGTACGGAAATTTACGCAGGTATGGTAGTCGGTGAAAACAACCGTGATACGGACTTGACAATCAATCTGACAAAAGCCAAACAAGCGACAAATGTTCGGTCTGCGACGAAAGATCAAACAGTGACATCGAAAAAGCCACGGATTCTTTCATTGGAAGAGGCTTTGCAATATGTTGGAGATGATGAGTATTGTGAAGTGACTCCGCAGTCGATTCGTCTACGGAAGAAAATTCTTGATAAAAATGAACGTGAGCGTGCACAAAAGAAGAAAAAACTCGGTGAGTAATTTTTACTGACTAAAGGTAGTAAAAAAGAATGCGTACAATCGCTTTGTTTAGAAGGGAATGTGCTACATGAATGGTACTATCGGGGATGCAGATACAATCGAAGCCATGTCTCCAACTGTTCGAATGATTTATGAGCTGACATCATCTTCAGTAACTGGGATTTTGTTGTTCGCAGTTGTATTCATCCTATCCGCCATTGTTTACAAGTTAGGTTTTGCACGGAAAATAAAGTTTTGGCAAAACGTAGTCGTCTATAGCTTCCTATTTGTAGGATGTATCATCTTGACGTTTTTTGCCATATTCCTTCCGATTGTGGAAGGCCTTATCGTTGCGGCGCTTATTTTGATCATCTATAGGCTTCGCAGAATGAATGAACATAAAGAAAACTCCACCGTTTGACAAGGGCACTGAAAAAGTCCTCTTAGTCGGATCATCGCGAGAATGGAAACGATAAGTCGTTTCCATTCTCGCTTTTTGCATTTAGGAAGCCGTGGATTTCCGTTTCAGGCAGACGCTTTCCGCGGGCATCCTAATTCGCTTCCTTAGGGGCGCAAAAAACACTGCTCGCAAATACCGTTCTTCGTAACGGCGTTTGCTGGAGTCGCTGCCACTCCAATCTACTGGTGTTTAGTCCAATATTACTTTAGATCTATCAACAAAGAATGCATAAATTAGTCTAAACTTAAATGGATATATATGTTAAAGTGAATTTGAAGAGTGTGATGAAATATATTTTAGTGAGACGGAAGGTTAAAGCGAAAACAAGGGGGATAAAGATGAGGATTAGCATTAGAAAGAATAGTGCACTAAGTATTTTCTTATATACAGCATTACTACTGCTAACAGGCTATGGGGTGAGTTATTATAACAGCGAGTTATTCCACGGATTTGGTAAACTCATTTGGCTCATAATCTTTATTTTTCTTACCTTGTGTTTTAGCCCGGTTAGAAAGTTGATTGTACCATTGCTTAATTTCAAGCCTTTTAAAAATCCTGTGACTTACCTATACATGTTAGGTGGAGTTCTTATTCCCTATCTAATTTTAAAGCTAAGCATTCATTACGAAGTTTTAATAGATCGAAGACTAATCATTTTATCCAAAAATGGTTTGCTTGATGGTTTACAACATTATCCTTTAATAGAAGCTGTTATCTTCGCTCCAATTTGGGAGGAGCTTCTTTTTAGGGGGGTGCTATTATTCGCTTTATTAAAAGTAGTAAAGCCAATCTGGGCTGTACTAATTACTTCAGTCATTTTTTCTCTATTCCATCCCGCTTACCTGTTCATTATACTTGTTGCAGGGATTGTTCTTGCTAGTATTGCTATAAGAACTAAATCCGTCATACCATCAATGGTTACTCATTCCATCTGGAACTTGTATACTGGCAAGCTGTTTCTATTTTTATAATCAAGAGATTTTCTAGTTTCAATTTAGCTTCCTCAAATGTTTTTTACAATCTATGTTTTGTAGTATCGTTAGAAAATCGCCAGAAAAGGCGACACTCCTGCGAAAGCCGTTATGAAAAACGGCTTTTGCGAGCATAAGCGAAGCGTTGGGAGCACTGGATAAAGGATGCCTTAATTTCTGCAAAGAACGCAGAAATACGGCAAATCGAACCCTTCGCTGTTCGATTGGCTGAGGCGACGCCCGCGGAAAGGGAGCCGTTCTGGCGATTTTCGTATATTAACAATCAAATTAAAAAGGGACTGCTTCAAAGTCGGTTTAAATGACTTTCAAGGCAACCCCTTCCCAATTAGAAATTCTCTTCTGCAGAATGTGAGCTGCGGTGGAAAATGAACCTTCCAGTTGAAAGTCTCACGTTTGTTTGCTCTGTAATCCGCTCGCTGCACTTTTCACACATATACGTATTGATCGGATGATTCCTCAATTTCTTCGCGAGAGGGGCATCATCTATAAGTTGTCCAATTTCGTCGCAAAGGACACATTTGACTCGCATAACCTCAACTCCTTTAAATAAGGTCCAATGTGTCAGTCGATGACGATGTCAGTGACTTTTCGTAAAGGCCTTTCGATATTCGAACCATCCTTCAACAGCAGATGGGCTGGTCCGTCTTCCGTCAATGGCTTGCCGTCCTGGCTGAATTTAAGTAGGAAATTACTAATTTCTGAAACAGGAAAAGTTTCTTCAGTTCCATCCAATGTAAAAAAAGTGATTGTTTTAGCGTCTTCAGAAGGGACCGCATTTTTAACAAAGTGGTCGAGTGAAATGCCGAATGTACCGGTCACCATCTTTTGTCTGTCGAACTTCTTTTCTGTTTTTAATGTTGGCGGGAAAGTAGCACCTTCCATGATTTCACGGGACCAATGTTTACCCATGCTTCTCTTATACTCTTCTTCTTCATCTCTTTCAACGAACTCTTCTGTAAAATAAGTAGTTAAGTCGACTTTACGATCATCGAAGATCCAAACTGTCGGATCGAGCGTGATCGAGTGCTTAACATTGCCTTTTATCGTAATGATCGATTCCAATTGAATAGCCTCCTACAACACTAATTGAGCGTTTTCATATAGTTCATAGTATAACGCTTACGATTGAAAGTGGGAAGCCATTGAATTTAGGCATCCTGTTCCTAAGGGAAACACTTGCAATTTACCTTCTTGAAAGATACAATTTATTCATAATCACCACGCAAGGATAATAGGTGAATGGGGGCGTCCTCATGGATATTGAATTACAGGAAACCTATCAGGAAAAAGCATTGAAACAGCTACAAGCTGATGCGGATAAAATTGCACAACTCATAAAAGTACAGATGGATCATTTGACGATGCCTCAATGCCCACTTTATGAGGAAGTGTTAGACACACAAATGTACGGCCTATCCAAGGAGATTGACTTCGCTGTCAGACTTGGCTTGATTGAGCGTGAGAAAGGGAAGGAAATCCTTTCATTGCTTGAAAAAGAGATGAATGTCTTGCACGAGCTATATACAAAAAAATAAACGAAAGACTCAAACTCATTACTGGTTTGAGTTTTTTATTTAACTTTCTTCAGCCTTATGCTGAAGAAAGTTAAAGCCTCCTGCGGATGTCACGGATTTTGAAGGGAGTTATGGAAGGCAGTCTAAGTGCGCGACGTCCTGTCGCAACGACTGCATGACCTACATCCTGTCGCCCTCAAGCGCAATTCAAAATCTGGACGCAATTTCGCCGAGGCGAAATTGATAGGAAAGTTGAGTGAAGTACGATGGGAAGATACTTTAAAAAAATGTTGCGGAGCTTTGATTATCCACTATTCACTGTATATCTAGTTCTCTGCCTTTTCGGGCTAGTGATGATCTATAGTTCTAGTATGGTATGGGCGGTCAATGTATATGATTATGAGCCTGATCATTTTTATAAGAGACAATTATTCAATTTAGCAGTTGCCATACCAGCTTTCCTGTTTGCATCCTTTTTTCCTTTTCAGAACTATAAACGAAAGAAATTGATGATCACTTCGGTTGTTGTCATGTTTATACTCCTTGTGATCGTCCATTTCCTTGGCTCCGGTGATCATGTCGGCGCACAAAGTTGGATTAAGTTGCCCGGATTCGGCAGCATCCAACCTTCAGAAGTTGCGAAGCTAGTCATCATCGTTTACTTCGCAAGCGTATTTGCAAAGAAATATGAAGCGGGAACCCTCGACTCCATTAATAAATCAATCGGTCCGCCTGTCAGCATCCTTATTTTGGCAATCGGATTAATCATGATGGAAACTGATATTGGTACATCTTTCATCATCATTATGGGTGCTCTATCTGTCATTGCAGCGAGCGGCATAAAAATTAGGGCTTTCTCGAAATTGAGCGGCGTTTTATTTCTGGCTATGATTCCTGTTGCAGGAATTCTATATTTGTTTCGAAACACAATCATTACGGATGGTAGGAAAGGACGAATTCTGTCGTTCTTGAACCCGTTTGATTATGCACAAGGCTCTGGCTATCAAATTGCAAATGGATATATCGCAATTGGAGCAGGTGGCATCAAAGGTCTTGGTCTAGGAAACTCCATTCAAAAAATGGGCTATTTGCCGGAACCGCAAACGGATGTCATCATGGCTGTCATCTCGGAGGAAACCGGTATTTTCGGTACGATAATTGTCATTGGTGGGTTAGGGTTCATCGTATTGCGCGCTCTATACATCGCGATGCAGACGAAAGACCCTCAAGCACGTATGCTTGCAGCGGGAATTGGTAGTGTCATCGGTGTTCAAACTTTTGTGAATATTGGCGGCTTAACAGGACTTATTCCACTGACCGGAGTTCCATTGCCTTTTATTAGTTATGGCGGAACTTCAATGATTCTGTTATCTTTGTCTTTAGGAATATTGATGAATGTGTCAATGTTCACAAAATATCAAAAGAACAAATAGAAAAGGAAGTGCTTTCATGGTGGAAATGGGTCAGATTAAGAAAATCCTCGTAGCGAACCGTGGTGAGATCGCTATTCGTATTTTTCGTGCGTGTACCGAATTGGAGATTCCGACTGTCGGGATTTATTCGGCAGAAGATCGGGGTTCTTTCCACCGTTACAAAGCAGATGAATCTTATCTAGTAGGAGAGGGCAAAAAACCGATCGATGCCTATTTGGATATCGAAGGAATCATTAAGATCGCAAAGTCATCGGGAGCGAATGCTGTCCATCCTGGATATGGCTTCCTAGCTGAAAACGAGGAGTTTGCCCGCAGGCTTGAAGAAGAGGGCATCATCTTCATCGGACCTACTTCTAAGCATCTTGATATGTTCGGAGATAAGGTGAAGGCAAGGGATCAAGCGATCAAGGCAGGTATCCCGGTCATCCCTGGCACGGACGGACCTGTTTCTTCTGTAGCGGAAGTCGCTTCATTCGGTGAGGAATACGGATATCCGATTATCATTAAAGCGTCGTTAGGTGGCGGCGGCAGGGGAATGCGGATTGTAAATTCCGCGGACGAAGTGTTTGAGGCGTTTGAACGCGCGAGATCTGAAGCTAAATCGGCATTTGGATCGGATGAAGTATACGTGGAAAAATACATTAATAAGCCAAAACATATTGAAGTTCAAGTCTTAGGCGATACATACGGCAATGTCGTGCATCTGTATGAACGCGATTGCTCGATTCAACGCCGTCATCAGAAAGTGGTGGAAATTGCACCGTCCATTTCCTTGGAAGAAGCACTTCGTCATGAAATATGCGAGGCAGCTGTCAAACTTGCGAAGAACATTTCGTATATTAATGCGGGGACGGTTGAATTCCTCGTAGCGGATGGAAGCTTTTATTTTATCGAGGTGAATCCGCGCATTCAAGTGGAGCATACGATTACCGAAATGGTGACGGGAATCGATATCGTCCATGCCCAGATCCATATCGCGAATGGCGGGAATCTCCATGAAGGGGAAGCAGCCATTCCGGTGCAGGAAGACATTCCACTGTTCGGTTACGCAATCCAATCCAGGGTGACGACGGAAGATCCGTTAAATGACTTCATGCCTGATACTGGCAAGCTTATGGTCTACCGGTCGGGAGGGGGCTTCGGTGTCCGCCTTGATGCAGGCAACGGTTTCCAGGGGGCTGTTATCACGCCTTACTATGATTCCCTGCTCGTCAAAGTTTCGACTTGGGGAACTTCTTTCAGAGATGCAGCTGCAAAAATGGATCGGAACTTGCAGGAATTCCGGATCAGGGGAATTAAGACAAATATTCCGTTCCTTGAAAACGTCGTCCGTCATGAAAGCTTCCTGACAGGAAATTATGATACAAGCTTCATCGATACGACTCCTGAATTATTCGAGTTTCCGGTTAGAAAAGACCGCGGTACAAAAATCTTGAACTATTTAGGGAATGTAACCGTCAACGGATTTCCGGGAATTGAAAAGCAGTCGAAACCGTTATTCCATTCAGCGAGGAAACCTGAAGTTGACCTATTAGTTCCGCCAGCTGCAGGCACGAAGCAGATACTGGATGAAAAAGGCCCTGAAGGACTGATTCAATGGATAAAGGAGCAGGATGACGTCCTGCTTACGGATACGACATTCCGTGATGCTCACCAATCATTGCTCGCAACCCGTGTCCGTACTTCGGATATTACAAACATCGCGGCTGAATCAGCAAGATTGCTACCGGATCTGTTCTCGTTCGAGATGTGGGGAGGGGCGACATTTGACGTTGCATACCGCTTCCTGAAAGAAGATCCGTGGGAACGTCTCATGAAGCTTCGGGAGCAAATTCCGAACGTATTATTCCAAATGCTTTTCCGTGGAGCGAATGCGGTCGGTTATTCAAATTATCCCGATAATGTCATTCGGGAATTTGTCAAAACAGCAGCTGAATCAGGCATTGACGTATTCCGGATATTCGACAGCCTGAACTGGATTAAAGGAATGGAAGTGGCGATCGACGAGACCCGCCAGGTAGGGAAAGTGGCAGAGGCTGCGCTTTGCTATACAGGGGACATCCTGGATGATTCCAGAGCGAAATATTCTGTCGCATACTACAAGGAAATGGCGAAGGAGCTTGAAGCGGCAGGTGCTCATATTCTAGCCTTGAAGGATATGGCTGGCCTCTTGAAGCCTGAAGCTGCATATCGCCTTATTTCCGAATTGAAGGCGACTGTTGATATTCCTATTCATCTGCATACCCATGATACGAGCGGTAATGGCATCTATATGTACGCTAAAGCGGTTGAAGCCGGAGTGGACATCGTCGATACGGCGCTCGGCTCAATGGCTGGCTTGACGTCACAGCCATCCGCAAGCTCATTATTCTACGCATTGCAAAACGGCAAGCGCGAAGTGAAGGCAGATGTCGGTGCACTAGAATCATTATCGTTTTACTGGGAAGATGTCAGGAAGTATTACCAAAACTTCGAAAGCGGCATGGTGAGTCCGCATTCCGAAGTATATGTTCACGAAATGCCGGGAGGCCAATATTCTAACTTGCAGCAGCAGGCCAAGGCTGTCGGTCTTGGAGAAAGATGGGAAGAAGTCAAAGAGATGTATTCGCGCGTCAATATGCTTTTCGGAGACGTCGTAAAAGTGACCCCTTCCTCCAAGGTAGTAGGAGATATGGCATTATTCATGGTTCAAAACGATTTGAATGAAGAAACCGTCATCTCACGCGGGCAATCCATCGACTTCCCGGAATCGGTTATCGAATTTTTCGAAGGCTATATAGGCCAGCCGTATGGTGGATTTCCGAAAGAATTGCAACAGGTCGTTCTGAAGGGGAGGACGCCGATCACTGTTCGTCCAGGGGAACTTCTGGAAGACGTGGATTTTGACGCGCTCCTGTTGAAGACTGAAGAGCTTCTAGGTCACCCTTCCACGATGAAAGATGCTCTCGCATATGCACTCTATCCGAAAGTGTTCGAAGAATATTCCGTGATGAAAAAGGAATTTGGAAACATTTCCGTTATCAACACACCGGAATTCCTATACGGGATGAGGCTTGGCCAGGAAATTGAAGTGGAAATCGAAAGAGGGAAGACGCTTATTGTCAAGCTTGTTTCCATCGGTGAACCACAGACGGATGGCACGCGAATCATTTACTTCGAGTTGAACGGCCAGCCTAGGGAAGTCATCATTCAAGATATTAATGTGGAATCCGATGTCGCCCGCAAGCAAAAAGCGGATCCTTCAAATGACTCACACATTGCGGCCACTATGCCGGGAACTGTCTTGAAAGTGGCGGTTTCCAAGGGAGCAAAAGTAAGAAGAGGAGAGCATCTGCTCATTACAGAAGCGATGAAGATGGAAACGACAATCCAAGCTCCATTTGATGGAACTGTCAAAGAGATCCTCGTCTCCCCAGGCGACGCCATCTCAACAGGCGACCTCCTTCTCGAACTTGAACATTAAGGAATTAGTAATGTATTAATTTTTTCTTGATAATAGGTAGCATTCATTGATTGGAGCGAAAGGCGGCGACTCCTGGGGGATTAGCGGTACAGGTGAGACCCCGCAGGGAGCGCAGCGACTGAGGAGGCTTACCGCCCGCCCCCCGGAAAGCGTCCGCCTGAAGCGGAAGTCAATAGTTTTATTTACACTAACAAATGAAAAAAGCACCCGACGTGGATTCTCACGCGGGTGCTTCTTTTATTTTGTCTGCCTGCTCCTCGAAACAAGAAGCACCATATAAGTTAATAAGCCGAACAGGAGAATCACGAACAACGAGTGGGCTAAAGCCAAATAAAGATTCAGACGCGTCAAAATGACGGCTCCACCCGCCAACACCTGCAGTGATACCAGTATGAATGCAGTCATCCAACCCCAATAAATGACTCGCTGACTCTTATAGTGGCGGATTGCATGGATGGCAATAATCCCGAGCCATATGAAAATCAACGCGGCGGCTGTCCGATGGCTCATCTGCACCCATTCCCAGAAGTTAGCCGGTAAAGAGAAATCCCCATTTTTACACATCGGCCAATCCGTACAGCTCAATTCCGATTCGGTATGGCGTACCAGCGCTCCTGTGTAAACGACGAAATACGAATAGATGGTGACGCCTATCGTGTGGAATCTGAGTGTCTTTCCGATTGTCAACTTGTCTGCGTCGAATTTCTGATCAACTTCAAAAACTAGCAATGTAAGAAGAAGAACAGAAGCAAATGAAATGAGCGAGATGCCAAAATGCAGTGCAAGGATAAAATCTCCTTGTCCCCATAGAACTTGCGCCGCTCCAATCAATGCCTGCAAAATCAGGAAGAATATTGCCAAAAAGGAAAGCAGTTTTGTTTCCCTTTTATGTCCGATAGCCTTCCATGACCAAATCGCCAGGACAACGATCAATATTCCAACCGAACCAGTAACGACACGATGCGAAAATTCAATTAGGACTTCCGGCGTGATTTCATCCGGAATCAATTGACCGTTACACCCTGGCCAATGCCTCCCACATCCCATCCCGCTGTCTGTCTTCGTAACTAGAGCCCCGCCCAACAGGATTAAAAGCATTCCGACCGTGGACGCGACTCCGAACCATTTTAAATATCTATTAAATCGCAAACAAGACACCTACTTTAAGAAATGATGACCCATGAGAAACAAGGCCCCGTTTGTTGATGATAGCGAAAAAAAGGTAAAAAAACAACGCAAAATGGCTAAATAGAGCTTGTCCTAGCTCTTTTTCACAAATTGTTCATAAAATAGACCCTTTAACTTCACAAAAGGCATACGGAAATGATTTACTATAGATAGGGCAAAACAATTTATAAAGACAGTATACTTCATATATCGGGGCAATTTCGGGTTATGTATAGAAATTATTACCGGAATTCGATATAGTTAAGTATAGCGGTCCTTGCCGACATCTTTGAAAGGAGGGTACATATGTCAAACGGTCGAGCGATTTCTTCATCCGTTGAGCCGGATATCGAATCGACTTCCATATTGAAGGATTTTTTAGCACTTATTAAAATCGGTATCGTAAATTCAAACTTGATTACAGCTTTTACTGGCTCGTTTCTCGCGTTCCAATTTACTGGAAAAAGCTTTATCGGCAATCTTGATTTATTACTGTATGGGCTTTTCGGTACCGGATTGATTATCGCCGGCTCGGCGGCTTTGAACAATCTCATTGATCGGGATATTGATCCCATAATGACAAGAACAAAGTCACGTCCAACGGTCACCGGTAGATTTAAAGCACCGGCTGTCTTGGCACTGGCTTTCACTTTCATTGCGTTGGGCGAAGTGATGTTATTCACTGCATCACCGGCGGCAGGACTATGGGGACTTGCAGGTGTGTTCAGCTATGTTGTACTCTATTCAATGTGGTCGAAAAGAAAGTATGTCAGCAATACGGTTGTAGGAAGCATCTCTGGAGCCATACCGCCATTGATCGGTTGGGCAGCGGTCGAACCGACATTAGGCATGGGTGCATGGGCGCTTTTCTTAATCATGTTTGCATGGCAACCGCCGCATTTTTATGCGTTGGCGATGCGCAGGACGGAAGAATACCGGGCAGCCGGCATTCCGATGCTTCCAGTCGTGAAAGGCTTTGAACGAACAAAGAAGTCGATTTTAGGGTGGATTCTCCTATTGTTCCCATTGCCGTTCCTTCTTATGGAACTTGGAATCGGATTCATTGTGCTGGCAACAGCCTTGAATATCGGGTGGTTGTATTTTTCGATTAAAGGATTCAAAGCGAAGGATGATTTGAAGTGGGCGACATCCATGTTCATCTTCTCCTTGAACTACATGACAATCCTATTTGTCGCAATGATCATTTTTTCGATATTCATCTAACCGTTGGAATTCTTTCTTTTGACAGGAATTCATTATAGAGAGGTCAACAGTCCTCATTGAAGAAAACATTTTTTTAGAAAGAGAGGTATTAGTTAGCGATGATGAAAGGACTCAAAAAGTGGCGTCTCTTTTCTCTCTTGGCTGTACTGACAGTTTTCCTTGCAGGATGTGGCCAAGAGGAACTTTCAACTCTACTGCCTGCTGGACAAGTCGGTCAAGACCAGTTCAACTTGCTATTATTGTCGTCAGCAATCATGTTGTTCGTCATTCTCGTTGTTGTAGTAATTTACTTAATTGCGATAGTGCGTTTCAGACGTTCTAAATTAGGTGAAGACCATATTCCTGAACAAGTTGAAGGCAGTCATAAGCTTGAGCTTGTATGGACGATCATCCCGATTCTATTGGTCTTGCTACTAGCTGTCCCGACAGTGTACTACACGTATAAACTTGGGGACGTTGCGGCGATGGGCGCTGTAGATGAGGATGGAAATGCTGAAAACCTAGTCGTTGATGTAACGGCAAAACTTTACTGGTGGGAGTTTGAATACCCTGACCTTGGTATCGTAACTGCACAGGAGCTCGTAGTCCCGATGGATGAAAAAGTTTACTTCAACTTGATTGCTGCAGATGTGAAACACTCCTTCTGGATTCCGGCAGTCGGTGGGAAACTTGATACGAACGTAGAAAACGTCAACAAATTCTATCTGGTGTTTGAAAAAGACTCCAAGAATTTGAAAGACGGCGTATTCTATGGAAAATGTGCTGAGCTATGCGGTCCTTCCCATGCTCTGATGGATTTCAAAGTGAAAACGATGCCTCGTGCAGAATTTGATCAATGGGTAACAGCTATGCAAGCGACAGGTGAAAATCAAGTCGTTGCCAATCCAGCTGGTGAAGAAATATTCCAACAAAGCTGTATTGGATGTCATGCGACTTCCGGTGTTGGTGAGACGGGAGCAGTTGGACCGAACTTGGCAACATTTGGCGATCGTAACCGAGTAGCTGGTTTCATGGATCATACAAAAGAAGATCTTATTGATTGGATCAAATATCCACAGAAACATAAACCGGGCAATAAGATGCCAGGGTTCGACGGTCAGCTTTCCGATTCGGAATTGGATGACTTGGCAGAATACTTAATGGGATTATCTGTTGAAAAATAATCTTTTGTGATTTTGAAGAGGAGGTAAACAAAGTGAGTTCAGTTGCTCAAAAAAAGGGTTTTGGCGCAACGCTATGGGACTGGCTGACTACAGTCGACCATAAGAAGATCGGAATCCTTTACTTCCTTGGTGGCGGATTCTTCTTCGTAGTCGGCGGTATTGAAGCGATGTTGATTCGTTGGCAGCTTCATAAGCCGAACAACGATTTCGTCAGTGCGGGACTGTTCAATGATTTGATCACGATGCACGGAACGACGATGATTTTCCTAGCGGCCATGCCTATTTTATTCGGATTTATGAACGCGATAGTACCCCTGCAGATCGGGGCACGTGACGTAGCGTTCCCGTTCATCAACTCCTTAGGTTTCTGGATGTTCTTCTTCGGAGGGCTATTCCTGAATCTATCTTGGTTCTTCCAGCAAGTTCCTGATGCGGGATGGACATCATATGCATCTCTGTCCATTGCATCAGAAGGCCATGGTGTTGATTTCTATGCAATCGGTCTGCAAATTGCCGGAGGCGGTACGCTAATGGCCGGTATTAACTTCCTAGTCACGATTATTAATATGCGTGCGCCAGGAATGACTTACATGCGTATGCCGTTGTTCACATGGACAACATTCGTGGCGTCTGCAATGATCCTATTCGCATTCCCTCCATTGACTGTCGGTCTATTCTTCCTGACATTTGACCGCATGTTCGGTGGGAACTTCTTCGATCATACAATGGGTGGTAACACAATCATCTGGGAGCATATTTTCTGGATTTTTGGTCACCCTGAAGTTTACATTCTTATTTTGCCTGCTTTCGGTATTTTCTCTGAGATCTTCTCGACATTCTCACGGAAGCGACTCTTCGGATACCCATCAATGGTCTTCGCGACTGTGTTGATCGGATTCCTTGGATTCATGGTTTGGGCCCACCATATGTTTACAGTTGGTCTTGGACCGACTGCGAACGCAATCTTTGCTGTAGCAACGATGGCAATCGCTGTTCCGACAGGGGTTAAAATCTTTAACTGGCTATTGACAATGTGGGGCGGAAGCATCAGGATTACGACACCTATGCTATACGCGCTCGGTTTCATCCCTTCATTCGTAATGGGTGGGGTAACGGGTGTCATGCAAGGTGCGGCTCCGCTTGACTATCAATTGCACGATACCTATTTCATCGTAGCTCACTTCCACTACGTAATCGTAGGTGGGGTTGTTCTTGGAATATTGGCTGCAACACATTATTGGTGGCCAAAAATGTTCGGTACAATGCTTAATGAAACACTTGGTAAAGTAACATTCTGGTTCTTCTTCATTGGTTTCCATGCGACATTCCTTATCCAGCACTGGCTCGGTTTCTGGGGAATGCCACGCCGTGTTTGGACATTTATGGACGGTCAAGGATGGAACTCAGCGAACTTTATCAGTACGATTGGTGCTTTCTTAATGGCGATTGGTATCATCGTACTTGTATACAACGTCATCATCACATCAGTTAAGAATGTTAAAGTTGCAAACGATCCTTGGGGAGACGGCCGTACGCTTGAATGGGCAATCGAATCTCCGCCGATCTATTATAACTTCCCAGCAACTCCGCTTGTCCGTGGTCTGGATACTGTATGGATTGAGAAGATGGAAGGAAACGAAACAGGTCTTACACCTGCTGAACCTATTAAAGACATTCATATGCCTAACGGTTCGATCATCCCGCTTCTTATGTCCTTGGGTCTTTTCATCGCCGGATTCGGAGCAATGTACCGTACTGAAGAAGCATGGGGGCTGCCTGTCCTTATATTCGGTCTACTATGGACGTTTGTTGCAATGGCGGCACGTTCGTTGCAAGATGACACGGGCTACTATGTTAAAAAAGATGAAATTCTCCGTGATCTAAAACGCAAAGGGGGTCAAAAATAATGGATTTGAATAAAAAATTCACTCCAGAAACTTGGCCCGACCATCCGGAAAGAGCAACACTTGAAGCGAAAAACAAATTTGTCGGCTTCTGGTTGTTCCTTGGAGGAGAGACAATCCTCTTCGCTACGTTGTTCGCAACATATATTGCGTTGAAGAACTCCGGGCCAAGCGGTTTTGGTTTCTCGACTCAAGAGCTATATGAATTACCACTTGTTTTTGTCATGACGATGCTATTATTGACATCATCATTGACGAGTGTGTTCGCCATGTACCATCTGCGTAACTATAATTTCAAGAAAATGCAGCTATGGCTTGCTATTACTGCATTTTTAGGACTTGGGTTCCTCATGCTTGAAGTATATGAGTTCACGCACTATGTTAAGCTTGGCTTCACATACAACAACAGTGCTTTCAGTTCCGCTTTCTATACGCTAGTCGGAACGCACGGTTTCCACGTGGCTGTTGGCCTTGTGTGGATTACATTGTTGATTTTCCGTAATGCGAAACGCGGTCTGAATCTTTACAACGCAACGAAGTACTATACGTTCTCATTGTACTGGCACTTCATCGACGTCGTTTGGGTATTCATCTTCACTGTAGTCTACTTGATGGGAGTGATAGGTTAAGATGGCAGACGTTCAAGTTTACAAACGCACACCTGCAGAGCAACAGCTCGCACAGCGTCGTTCTAAAAAAGCCATGCGAGATCAGGTTATGATGTTTTCGCTTATGATCTTCCTGACACTTGTATCATTCTCCATGGTTGTTGCTTATGAAGCTGGCGTTGCAGGGTTCTCGAAGTACTTAATCATTCCGATGGTCATGCTGTTTGCAGCAGTCCAAGTCGGTTTGCAACTGTATTACTTCATGCATATGAGTGAAAAAGGACATGGCATTCCTCAAATGTTCATGTACACAGGAGCTCTTTTAGGCTTCCTTATCCCTTTGACATTCGTTACAATCGTTTGGTGGTAATTACTAAAAAGAGCCTGTGGATTCATTCCACAGGCTCTTTTATATATAGGGTTGGTTTTGTAGCCATTCGCCACATTCCCTCCAAAAATGGGGGAATGTCAAAGTTCGTTCATTGTGTTCGGGCAATGTTCGTTTTATAATAGGATTAGACACATTTAAAGGAGCGATGGCAATGATGCCTTTAAGCATATTCGGATTTCGCGCATTATGGAGTCCTTATTTTTTCTTATCGATCGTATTACTAATTGTAGTATATTTTCTGTTGACCAAAAAGTGGAGACATTGGTTTGAGGGGAGCGAACCCGTCACCAAAAGGGAAGTCAGCTATTTTCTCGCTTCGATGATTTTGCTGTATATCTTGAAGGGCTCGCCAGTCGATCTTCTAGGTCATATACTGTTCTCTGTCCATATGACGCAAATGGCGCTTCTATTATTGGTGGTAGCTCCGTTTTTAATCATCGGCATACCGCACTTCATTTGGAAAAAAGTCCTTAGCATTAACATTATCGATAAAATCGTAAGGCTCTTCACGAAACCGGTGATCAGTCTGATGGTGTTCACGGTCATGTTCTCGTTAAATCACTATCCGATGGTGTTGGATTTTATTAAATTGGATGTATTTTTACACGCCATTTTCTCGATTACTTTATTCATATCGGCAATATTCCTTTGGTGGCCACTTCTGAACACGTTGGAAGATCATCCTCAGCTTCATGGATTAAAGAAGATCGGTTATGTCATATTGAGCGCTATTCTCATTACGCCAGCCTGTTCGTTGATCATTTTTGTAGATGTACCCGTCTACAATACGTACAGCAGCGGGGAAGCTTGGCTGCAAGCGATGGCTCTTTGTGTGCCTGCTGGTACACTTGCAGGTCTATCCATCTCAGGACCTGAGTTATTTACAAATATGCCGACATTGTATGATCAACAATTGGGTGGCATTATTATGAAAGTCATCCAGGAAATTATCTACGTTGTTGTTATCGGTAAAATATTCATTAAATGGTACCGTGAAGAACAGTTGAACGCAGATGAGATTACAAAGAAGGATCTATTGGAAAGACAAAGCATGACGATGCACGGCTGACCTTATCCGATTACTAAAGGGGTATTATCTGATGAATGTTCCTTTTTTACCGACTTTGAGTACCTTTTTCATTGTGCTATCCGCTATCCTTGTTGCAATAGGATGGAAACTGATTCTGTTACGAAAAATCGACGCACATAAGAAAACGATGATAGCAGCCGCTGTTGCGGCAGTCCTGTTTTTTATCATCTATGCGTCCAGGACGATTTTCGTCGGTAACACGGCATTCGGCGGACCGGAAAATATCAAGGTGTATTATACAGCCTTTCTTATTTTTCATATCGCACTCTCTACGACCGGAGCTGTGATGGGCATAATGACTATTAATTGGGGTTTGAAAGATAAGTTGGACAAACATCGCAAGATCGGTCCAATTACTGGCATCGTATGGTTCTTTACAGCAATTACAGGCGTAGCCGTCTATTTATTACTATATGTCTTCTACGAAGGCGGAGAAACCACATCGATGATCAAAGCCATATTAGGAATTTAAGACATAAAAACCGGCGAAGGAAATTTATCCTAGCCGGTTTTTACGTTCATAATTTGAAATTCAGCTTGATGATTCCTGCTTCGCGTGCTGTGTTGAATAGAATGACAATCATCGGACCGATAAAGAAACCGAGTACCCCGAAAAGTTTCAGCCCGATAAACATGCCGATCAGCGTCGGTAGGGGGGATAAGCCTATCTGATTACCCATCACCTTTGGTTCAACAGTTCTTCGGATGATCAGAAGAATCGCAGCCAAAACGGCCAATTTTGTTCCCATACCGATATCTCCGCTGACGAATTGATATAATGACCAAGGAGCGAGTATGATAATTGAACCTAAAATCGGGATGACATCAATGATCCAAATGACGATGGCCATGACCAATGCATATTTCGGTGCAATAATCAGCAGTCCTATGAATGCTACAGCAAGGATGATAAAGCTGACGAGCAATTGAGCTTTCATAAAGCCGAAAATGACCGAGTTCAATTTAACTGTCATATAGCGGACTTTTTTTGCTGTTTCATCTGTGAAATGTTTGAACACCATCTTTTTTAAATCAGGCAATTCTAGCATAAAAAGGAATAGTGCAATCATATAAACGATTAAACTCACTAAGAAATTCGGAATTTCAGACGCAAGTGCAACGATCTTATCAGAATTGAATAGTTCCAATAACGACTTGCGGAAGGACTCCAAGATATCATTGAACCCGTCTTGTGCTGATTTAACGACATCATCAGGTAGGCCCGATGTATACACAAGTAATTTACTTTGAAAATCAATCCACACTCCTGAAAGCTTGTTTAAATAATCGGGTGCAGCCTTCGTAAATTGAATCAGTCTACCTATCAATGAAGTGACCGTATAATAGATACTGATTGCAAGAATCGCTAATATGAAAATGAAGACGGATATGACAGATACTTTACGTTTCCATTTAAACTTTGTTTCGGTAAGCTTTACTAGTGGCTCGAAGAGGAGAGCCGTCAAAAGAGCTAAAATAATTGGTATGGAAATAGGGAGAATAAAAATAAAAAGCAATATGCTAATGATCAGTAAAGTAACTAACATGAAAGTTCTTTTTGTAAGCCAACGGGACAACGGTCATTCCTCCAAATAGTTCATTGCTCTCATTATAACCAAAATTCTGAGGAATGAATAGGTAAAAAAAGCCGCAGAACAATTAGTTCCCCGACTTTTAATAATTATCGCTTATTTTGTTATAATATATGGTTTCAAATCTTCCAGGACGGCTTTTAGAGTTGTTTCACAATCTTTCACAAGTCCTGCGGGGAAATGCTCGCCCTCGCCATATTCTACACCATGTGGATAATAGTGCTTGCCGATAACAGGTTTTTTCAGATGCATGATGGCATCTCGGGTGTCAACGTCTCCGTCGGGAGTGAATCCGAATACGCGCAAGTAGTAAGTGCCTTCTTTGATCACGTATTTCTTATCATATGTCACACGCTCATAGTCCCATTGTCCAGCACGTACAAGATCGTGTTTCAGCATGATTTCGTCTAGTAGTGACAATTCGGCAACAATGCCTTCAATACCTGTATTTTCAATATACATCGTTCAAGTCCTCCTTCATGATCATCCAGTCGAATGCCTATACTTATTTATCATAGAACAAATCACAGTTAGTTGCAATGACAACATTGTGTCATAAAAGCTTCATCCTAAACCCATTGGCAGTTGTTCATCTAGGTAAAAGAAAGCTGAATCCGGAGTGTTGAATTCCTTTTGCACTTGAAATCCGCTGTAGTTGACTTATACTCAAATTAATACTATTACTCAGGAATTGATAGTTTTTGAATTTCATTTATTTTGGAGGGTGGCGAGAAGAGTTGAAGGTATTTTGGAAGATTGCATTATTACTAGTTATCCTTCTCGCACTGTTTTATTTGATGGGAAGCAGGGTCCAGGAAAATGAACCTCTTGAGTCTCCGGTTAAACATGGGACTGCAATACCGGCTCCCAACAAGGAAATTGTAGAAATGACTGCTGGTCCAAAGAGACCCGAATCGGGGTTGTCCATATTTGTCGGAAAACCTTCGGAAAAGTTAGTGAACGCAATGGGGGAACCCGATAGGATTGAACCTTCTGCTTACGGTTATGATTGGTGGATCTATTCGAGCGATGTCCGGATGATGGCGGGAGTTGGTGAGGGTATTGTCAACCAGGTTTTCAGTGCAGATACTGGTTCAGATCTATCGCCAATCGTGGTTGGGCAGAATATTAATGAAGTATTCCGCTTTTCAATTATTGAATCTGAAGTTAATGTGGTACTGAATGAAAATATTTATACGTTCACATTGAATAGTCAGGACTTGAAGGATAGGATCCTGCTTAAATATGAGAACTTGTATGCGCAAGTATATGTAGATTCCGAAGACGAGATTATTGAAGGCGTCCGATTCATTGATCCGAAGACACTCGTCATCCATCAGCCGTATGACATGGAATTCATGGGAGAACTAGTTACAGCCAACAGACCATCATCGACGGTTCAAATGGAAGTTGACCGTTCGATGGAAAGGCAAATATTCGAATTGACGAATAGTTACCGTGAGCGTCATGGAGTAAGTTTGTTGAATAATGATTACTGGCTATCTTTACTTGCCCAAAACCATAGTAAGGATATGGCAATTGAAAATTACTTTTCTCATGAATCACCTTCTGCGGGAAACTTGTCGGAGCGATTGAAAAGTTTTGAAATCGAACATAAAAAAGCCGGGGAGAATATCGCTGCCAATTACGTGGATGCTATCGAAGCTGTCCATGGTTGGCTGAATTCTCCCGCGCACCGTAGTGTATTGTTGGATCCGGAGGCAACTGATATCGGCACTGGGGCGTACGGAAAATACTACACGCAAGTTCTCGTAAAATCCGACAAGAAAGAAAACATGAAACCGAGTCGTATGGAAAAGTAAATCACGGTAAGATCCAAGTCCCTTTTTCATCGGTAGCGATGCCTCTTACATAAAGAGGTATCGCTTTTTTCATTGCGTAAATGGCCGCACGTTTTTGAATGACTGGATGATCTGTTTCTAATAGCGGTAACAATTGATGGATGCTCATACTATCTAATTTTTTGGCGTTTTTCCCGAATCGCGGATCACTTGTCATGACACCGGGAACATCTTTAAAAAATTCTACATGTGATGCACGCAATGCACCGCCTAACGCAATGGCGGTCAAATCGCTGCCCCCTCTGCCAATTGTCATCACCTGGCCAAATTCATTGATTCCTTGAAAACCCGGGATGATGACACAACCGGATTCCCGTAAGCTGTCAACGATCATTGTAGGATCGATATCACTTATTGTTCCATCCCCAAAATCACCGGATGTCCAAATGCCTGCTTGAATTCCATGTAGGATTCTGTTCGGGATGCCCGCTTCTTCCAATTCGGCTGAAAGAATTGCTGATGCGATGAGCTCTCCGCATGAAGCTGCAAGATCACTTGCGGCTTTTGAATAGTTGAATGCGTCGGTCAGGCGTAATAACCGATCTGTGGAGTATGGTTCATCTCCTCTTCCAATTGCTGAAACGACCACTACGACATTTTGATGGTTTTCTAATCCGGATTTTATGTGGCCGATGCAATTTTTTCGTGTTTGTTTGTCTTTCATGGCCACTCCGCCAAATTTTTGAACTATCATTCTAGCTCCCAACTTTCTTCGTGTCGTTCGTTGCATTTCCTTCATACGATAAAGTATGGTTCGCTCTCAATATATTCGCTATTCATGAAAATTGTTCGGGAAGGGGAGGGGGCTTCTGTTACTATCTGAGATTCTGAAAGATTGGCCCTGTATGGTTTCGGGAAGTGTTGGTGTGCCGGTTAGCGGCATTACGGAGAGGTCAGGAAATGTGAAGGAAGGATTCATTTTCGTCGCAAGGAAAGGTGCTCGAGATGATGGGGTTTTGCATGTCCAAGAAGCGATTGAACGCGGTGCTGTCGCAATCGTCTTTGATCGCAATCAAAACACGGCTTTCGATGATATTCAGGAAATCACGCTAATCACAGTGCCTGATGGGCGGAAGTTCATTTCGCATGCCAGTGCCAAGCTTGCCGGGAATCCGTCCGAATCACTGAAAATCATTGCGGTGACAGGGACCAATGGCAAGACGACGGTTACGCATTTCATCGGCCAATTATTAACGATGCTCGGTGAGCAAGCGGCAGTCATCGGAACGACGGGAATTTTCATGAATGGCAGGAAAGTTATTTTTGATGTTCCTGAAATGACAACATTGCAAGCGGAATTCCTTCATCCGCTGTTGAAGAAATGCTTGGAAGCAGGCATGAAATATATAGTGATGGAAGCTTCTTCCCTAGGGCTATCAACATCCAGATTGGATCACTGCAAGATTGATATCGGGGTTTTCCTTAACATCGGGGTTGATCATTATGAAGAGCATGGTAGCAAGGAAGCCTATTTAGCTGCAAAAAAGCGGCTTGCGACGATGGCAAGGAATCTAGTTGTCAATGGCGATGATCGGCAATGTATAAGGCTAGTCGAAAACGCAAATAGGCCGGTCCATTTTTTCAATGAGTTGATGGTTGCGGGCAGGATGATTCCTTTCGACTTGTATCCAACCTGTTTACCGGGTAAGCATAATCGATTAAATGCCCTTGCCGCTGTTACTGTCATGGAAATACTAGAGTGGGATCCTTCTGTGACATTGCCTCTTTGTGATAAGCTCATATTGCCGGAAGGACGTTTGCAATGCTTGCGGGAAAAGGAAGTGAATGTCTATATCGATTATGCTCACACACCAGATGCTCTTCAAACGGTATTGGCTTCTCTCACCGAAGAGTCTACAGGCGAATTGATCACCGTTTTTGGCTGCGGAGGCAATCGTGATCGAGGAAAGCGGCCGCAAATGGGAAAAGTAGCAACAACCTATTCAACGAAAGTTATTATTACAACAGATAATCCGAGGAATGAAGAACCGTCTTCAATAATAGAGGAGATTCTGGCTGGAATTAACTGTGAAAAGGAAAAAGTCATTGTCGAGATGGATCGGAGAACGGCAATCGAAAAAGCGATACGATATGCCAAAGCCGGAGATATCGTTTTGATCGCCGGGAAAGGGCATGAGAGAACGCAGCAAATCGGGCAAGAACTTCTCACATTTTCAGATTATGAAGTAGCGGAAGAGGCATTACGTAAGAAGATTTAGTAAAACAGGTCGGAATGCATGCACATGAGACGCTTAATTTGGTATGATTAGTTGGAATGGAGGGAAAGCACTATGATGATGACGGATGAATGGATGTCAATCATTGAGCAATCAGAAACACTCTCCGACATGTTGCTTTCTTCTGAAATCGTTGAAGAATACAGAAGAGCGAATCATGCCGTTTATTCCGACAAAACGTTGGCAAAAGCGATCTATGATTTTACCAATATGAAGGAGCGTTACGAAGAAGTGCAGCGTTTCGGCAGATACCATCCTGACTATAAGACAGTCATGAAAGATATACGTATACAAAAAAGGGAATTGGATATGAATGAGCAAGTCGCGGCTTTGCGTCTTGCGGAGAATGATGTGCAAAGACTGTTGAATGAAGTCAGTGCAATCATTGCAGGAGCAGTATCCGATTCCATCAAAGTGCCCGCCGGGGATAGTTTTTTTGTGGATACATCTTGCGGGGGCGGGTGTGGTACGGGCGGAAGCTGTTCCTGCTCGGCTTAGGCAGTTATGTACCAGTAAGATAAAAAACGGTTGTCTGTCATTGAACAGGCAACCGTTTTTATTATGAATTTTGTTGGATGACTTCCATTGCAAGTGCCGGCTTGTCCGTGATGAAGCCCGCAGCTCCGGAGATTAAAAGCTTTTCAAATGTATCCTTGTCATTAATATGAGTATAGTAAACTGCAACATTCAAATTGGATAGAAAATTGATGAAGTTTTCTGAGTTCATTGGAAATGGACCCATTTTTTCAGCAATGCAGAATAAGTCGGCTCGTGGGTTGTATAAATGTCCGAATTTGCTTGAAAAGGATGCATACGCCTTTTTCACTTCGTCATTACCCGCTCCGATGACCACTCTATTTTGCGCATATAGATTGAAGCGGTCCGTTTGCTCGTCAAATGCGCTCATGACAATAACGCGCTCCTCTGATTCCATTTCCTCTAAAAGGCGCCATAGCTTGGATGGCATTAGACTGCCTTCGTATGTATCCGGCGAGTCCTTGAGATTAATAGCAATCAGCATATGAGGGTAGGCAGTCAGTAATTCACGTAAACTAATGATTTTCTCGCCTTTGCCACGAAAAGGAAAATGCCCATTGTCATCTTCGAACATATAACCTGCATCGGCTTTTTTCAATTCGTCTATTGTATAATCGGAAATCCTGCCGGAAAAATCAGTAGTCCGATCTGCAGTTTCATCATGGAAGAGTACGATTTCTTCGTCTTTTGTCAATCGGATGTCGACGGCGAATCCATGGACTCCGAGCTCTGCTGAATTTGAAAACGCTGCCATCGTGTGCTCAGGAGTGCTTGACATTCCACCGCGATGCGAAAGGACGACAGGGTCCTCGAATTCGAGTGCTTCCTTCCGAGGGCGTGGTTGGGGCTTGGCAACTACTTTGGATGCAGCCCAAGCGGCTACTCCGGCTGCTCCCACTGTGAGAGCCACTTTCGTTTTTCTTCCCATTTTCGTATCCTCCTCTACTTACGTATTCGTATACTTTCCTCATTATAATGGAAAAAACGGAAGATGTCAGCAATGTTCGGTTGCAGCCCATTTCTCTACTATGGTATTGTATGGGGTAGGAAAAGAGGGGAAAACCATGATTGATCGACAAGGGATAATTGTATATCTCCATCATTTGAAACAGGCCAAATCGTTACGCAAGTATGGCCATGTCCATTACATTTCCAGAAAAATGAAATACATTGTCATATATTGTGATCAAGTGGACGTTGATGATACAATCCGTAAACTTGAGCGCCTTCCGTCCGTTAAAAGGGTGTTGCCATCCTATCGTCCATTCGTTAAAACGGAATATGAAAATGTGAAACCAGACAAGGCGAAGGAATACGATTATAAAATTGGTCTTTAATCACAATGTATTCGCTTATTGTAAAGGCGGGACAAGATGATTAAGACGCAGTATTCCTGTTATATACTGATAGAACAATTTGGTGTCGGCAAATTCAGAGGAATGCTTCAGTCCGATGAAGATCGGTTCCTGTCCTTGTTGCAAGGAAGTTTCCTCGAAGAGTAGCCTTCTCTTTGATTTGGATTCACCTATTTGAGAAATACCTTCCCTGCATATGTAAACCGGCATGAAATTACTGTTCCGGGCTGGGCGGAATGCGGCTGCCAGGGAAATCGCTTGTCCGCCATTGGCTTTTGAAGAAAAAATGAAGGTTCTTAGAAGCCGGTGTTGATTCGTCTCGATTAGTTCCATCAGTTCGTAGACGTCTCCATACCCTTCACCTAATTCAA
This sequence comes from Saccharococcus sp. Marseille-Q5394, assembly GCF_946901335.1. Lineage (NCBI taxonomy): Bacteria > Bacillati > Bacillota > Bacilli > Caryophanales > Anoxybacillaceae > Saccharococcus > Saccharococcus sp. Marseille-Q5394. Next base: position 97,725 of record NZ_CAMPPQ010000001.1, read on the forward strand.
TAAAATACTGTTGTAACATGAACGACACTACCTTTCATCAATCTGAATATAGTTCATCTTATCATTTTTTACTCGCTTTAAACATCCCTGGCGATTGAGGTGCAGCAATTGAAGATCATACTCCGCATAGTCGGTCTATTAGTCGTTCTAAATTCAGTTTTACTCTATATGCATTATAGTCGATTGGCAGATGCAAGCGGGACACCGGCTACGCAATCCCGGTACATCCAGGAAATCGAAGTGATCAACAGGACGGACGCTCTTTTCGTCAGGCATCACTTTCATAACTTGGACGGAGGACGTCACGAAATCCTTTTGCCGATGGAAAGCCGAAACGCTTCCTGTTATTTGGAAATTGAAACGTCGTGTGTGAGAATTAATGAAAATGCAACTGCGATATTGGAAGGGAAGGAGAGCCGGCAATCCATCTCCTACGAAATCCCAAAGGCCGAAAAAATGGTCAGTAGAAAGCTTTTCAGAGAACCATTCGCCTCTTTACGAAATGCGAGGTCGGATTCTACTATTCTACATGTCACCGATGAAAGCGGAATCGGTGGAATGTGGGTCAGCGGACTGGAATTGATCGGATCTAAAAAAATGGATATGGTCGATTATTCATTGTTCAAGGGAAAAGGCAAGGTAGCAGACCTCTATTGGCAAGAAAAGGAATTGCCCCAAACATATAAGGGAGGACGGCTCTCTATTTTCGGCGACTCGATTGATGCTGCTATAGCGGATCAACTAAATAGCGCTTTAGTGAAATTGAATGCCGGACATATTGTCATCTTGTTGGATTCGAAAGGAAAACCCCTTCAAACGTCAAGGTTTTTAATTACACAGCTAGAGCAGACGGAACTATCCGACTTGGTTTTAGACAGGGGTGTACGTTCGCAGTTCGCCATTTCCGATAAGGAACAACTTGTAGCCGGATTAGCCGCTTCGATAACCATAGATTCGCCGTCTGGTACAAAAGAGGCCAAAAAGGCATTTGAAGTATTGAAGCGTTCATTGTCAGCAGATCAGTATGATCGATTGAAGTCCCGCTTGGCAGAGAAGCAAGGTGAGCGATTGGATGCAGTCGAGTTGGATAAATTGATCGGCGAAGTTTGCGGATGGAAAACCTCTTTCGTCCAAAAGAACACGATAGGAGACTATCCGTTCATTTTGGAGGATACACGGATGATTACGATGAATGGTGAAGCCCAAGAAGATATTCAGGCCGTACTTATGGAAAAGCAAACACTGTATCCAGCAAACAAGGTTCTGACAAGGTTCGGCTATTCACTATCGACAAATGAAAATTCAATCTATATCGAAAGTGAAACCGAGAATTTCAGATTTTCACTACGTGATCCTTTCTATGTATTGAATGGTAAAAGATATGAATTACGTGAGAAGCCGTTTGTCCTCATCGATACTGAGTATTATTTTGAGGAAGATGCGTTAAGGCGTCTGTTCCAATTATCTATACAAAAAAACGAAGAGACAATCATCGTCAAGTCTATGACAGGAGGGGAATCGAAATGAGGGTCGTATCCGGATCCAGAAAAGGGACACCATTAAAATCATTGCCTGGCAATTTGACGAGACCGACTTCTGATAAGGTGAAAGAATCCCTTTTCAATATAATCGGTCCTTATTTTGACGGAGGAATCGCTGTGGAGCTATTTGGTGGAAGTGGTTCCCTATCGATCGAATCATTGTCAAGAGGAGCAGACCAAGCTTACATTTTCGAAAAAAATCCAAAGGCCTGCTCCATCATCCGTGATAACGTGGAAAAATGCAGATTCACAGACCAAGTACATATTAGTAGAAATGATGCAAGAAACGCTATTCGGGCATTGCCGGCCGATATTCAAATTGATTTGCTGTTTATTGACCCGCCGTATGCCGAAATAAAATTCTATGATTTGGCGGATCTGATGGCGGAAGCCGGCATGTTATCCGATGGGGCAATTATTATTTGTGAACATGATAAGCAACTGACACTTCCGGATGCCTATCAGGAGTTTCAAAAGACGAAAAATCCGATCTATGGAAACAGCGCAATTTCCATCTATATGAAATGAGGGAGCATCAATGACAAAAATAGCAGTTGTGCCTGGCAGCTTCGATCCGATTACGAATGGTCATCTGGATATTATCGAACGTGCAGCCAAAGTGTTTCCTGAAGTGAGAGTGGCTGTCATGAATAATTCATCCAAAAATCCTTTATTTACAGTGGAAGAGAGGATGGAGCTAATCAGTGTCGTCACATCGAAATTCCCGAATGTCATCATTGAGTCATCATCAGGTCTTCTTATCGATTATGCCCGTGAGGCAGGGGCTTCCGTCATCGTTCGTGGTTTGCGGGCGATATCCGATTTCGAATATGAAATGCAGATCACATCTATGAATAGAATGTTAGATGAAAGCATTGAGACATTTTTCGTCATGACGAAAAATCAATATTCATTTCTCAGTTCGAGCATCGTTAAAGAGGTTGCTCGGTATGGAGGAGATATATCTGCCCTCGTCCCTTCAGTTGTGGAAAAGGCATTGCGTGAAAAGTACATAGGTTAATAAGGTAATGGAATGGTTATGACATGAATTTTTGTCATAACCATTTTTTATAATAAGAAATATAAAATGATTGGCACAGTGATGACACTCCATATTCTGCTAAGGAAATATGGAAGAAGGGGAATATCGGCGGTTTTCGCAATGACAAATACTTGCATATGGATGCTTAAGCCGTTCAGTGAAATGATTGCAGCGATTAAAAAAGGGAATACTGGACTCGTGAAAAAATGGTCGGTCGCCGATTGGACACCTGAAGTCATCTCAAATATGGCCAGCAGGAATGTTTTTGTGAATCCCAAATCAATAGTGAAGGCCTTCGATATGGCAGACGTCAATACATTTCCAAGGGCGGAAAAAAAGATTACGGTAGTGGCGACGAGTATGATGACCGTGGAGCTTTCCTTTATTGACTCCAAAAAAGGAGAGCTTACACGTTTTTTGGGCACTGGAAGTTGTGAAGAATCCAATTCCTGCTGCCCCTTCTTCATGGCTACGAGCGTAAATAATAAAATAAGGATATTTGCAATATGAATAGCGGCCAAAAGTTTCCATCCCGATGTAGTATCTCCAAATAGCTCAGTCCCTACAAAGCCGAGTATGAACATGGGACCAGGCGCATGACAGGCAGCTAGCAAGTAGCCGCTTTCGCGTCTGCTCAACTCCCCGATTTTAACCATTTCCGTTACAGTGACCGCTCCGACTGGAAATCCTCCGAATGAACCGAGGACGTACGCCTTCATATATCGTTTCCAATTATTCTTTGATGGATTTTCCACAGGTACTTTCAAAAGCCACTGCGTCAAAATGATATAGGGAAGCAAATAAGGCAGCAAAGCGTGAACAAATAATTGTGCACCGGCTTCGGCACCGTCATGTGCGGTGCCGGGCTGCAAGATGAAGAGGATAATTAATCCCCAAATGACCACGATGCTGATCATAACTTTATTTGTTGCTGTGTATCTGAGACGTACTTCATTCATGTGCCTCCTTCAGCGATGTTAGATGCAAAACGTTGTCGTTTTTTTCTTTATACTGGATATTTTCGATGGTACACTAGTAACCAGCCAGCTATTCATGTCTAGCTTTGGATGCTAGCTACTCGGGTTTGGGGAAGCGCCCTCAGCTTTTCTTGTTATATATATGTCCCATCTGTACAGGCTATTAATGGAGGTGTGTGGGTATGAAGATGAAAAGGGTTGGATTGTATGCCGTCGCATTGCTTTTTCTATTGTTTTTATTCATTTATCCTCTCGATGCATACATATCGAAACCGGGTGGAGCTTATGATTTGGAGCCAATTGTAGAAGTCGAGGGCGGTGACAAGGATGATGTGGGCACATTCAGCCTAATGACAATTTCGATAGGGAAAGCAACACCATTTTCCTACGTTGCCTCTAAATTTTCCGACCGGATGAAGGTATTGCCCATCAACAAAGTGAGAAGGGAAGGGGAGAATGACAAGGAATATAACATACGTCAGAAAAAACTCATGTCAGATTCCCAATTCAACGCAATTACGATCGCATTCAGCAAAGCCAATATACCAGTCGATATTACGTATGATGGTGTCTTCGTCGTATCTGTCCTGAAAGGCGGAGCGTCTGATGGCAAGCTTCAAACTGGAGATAAAATTCGCTTTGTTGATGGTAGGCAGTTGAATGAGGCCGGACAGTTTGCATCGTCGATTTCCGGAAAAAGCAAAGGCGATAAAGTGATGGTCACCATAGAACGGGATGAGAAGCTCATAGATGTTGAAATCATTTTACGCCCGATACCCAAATCCGAAGGTCGTATCGGTCTAGGTATCGAATTCCAGGAGGACCGTGAGCTGTCAACTGATCCTAAAGTGGATATCCACACAGCCGATATCGGCGGACCGTCTGCGGGGCTTATGTTCACTTTGGAAATTATGAATCAGCTGCTTGACGAGGACATAACGAAAGGATACAACATCGCTGGTACCGGTGAGATGTTATCTGATGGAACAGTCGGCCGGATAGGCGGAGCAGATTTCAAAATCATGGCAGCTGATCGTGAAGGAGTGGAGATCTTTTTCGCCCCAAACGATTATTTGCCGGATGAAGTTCGGCAGAAGAATCCAGGCATTATGACCAACTATGAGGAAGCCGTAAAAACAGCAGAAAAAATAGGTACGAAAATGAAAATCGTACCTGTAACAACGATAGATGACGCCTTGGATTATTTGAAGGACTTAAAAGAGAAGTGATCTTCCATAATCGGCGATATTTGATAATCCAAGCCGATTTTGGAGGCACTCGTCCCTTTTCCTAGAGCTAAAGCATAAATATCGGATGCGGTGATGTCCATAGCCAATGAAGGATCGGAAAATGATGCGACTTTGCTTATAAGGGGCAAAGATAATTCCTTTTTCCGGCCGTTTAAGTAGGTACGTCCTTCATTGGTCATCCCGAGTAATCGCAAATAAGTAGGCTTTTCCATTTCAGCCCGCCTAATTTTCGTGAAGCCGGTCAGTATATGTGTTAGCATCCGTTGTATCCTAGTCCAAGTATAGCGCTTTGATTTCACTGCATCCATGAATGATTGAAAGGAATCCTGTGATTGCGCCGCACGGAAGATGAGATTTTCAATTCCTTCCGAAACATCTGCAATTGTACGTAACCGGTCAGGTCCATCCCGTAAAATCATGAAACGAAGGAATGGATAAAAGCTCTCCCAGTTGCCGAATACTGCTCTTTCCGATTGCCATTCTTGCAACAATTGTTTTGTCACAGGCGGAATGAAATTGGAAACTTCATCTAGCCTTTCCGAGCCGAAGAACGATTTCCGGATGCCTGTCGCACTTGCGATTTTTTGACTATCCAATGAGTCATCATGGTAGCCGGCTCCCATCCGTTTGATTGTCACGGCTTTCATTGATGAACCGATCGACTTCGCGGCTTCCATGTAATGGAACCCTAAAATGTTATTCGGCATAGTCAAGTCGGCAACGGGAATAGAAGATTGTCCCGCGAGAATTGTTTTGTACGCTTGATTCAACGCCATTGGATAGCTTACGCCTTCCACAACAGCAGCTTTTACTGCTGTTTCATATTCATCCGTATGGCGTTCAATCAACTGTAAGCTATTTTGAAAAGGCTCTATAGTACCGTCTTCACTTCCGAAACAAAAAGCGCTGCATCCTGCCGCGTCGAGCAACTCGATGGCCCCTTGAGCAAATGCTTGCGCGTTTCCTGTTGCAAATCGGTAAGGAAGTTCGAATACAATGTCCACGCCTGAAGCCAACGCCATCTTCGTACGTGTCCATTTATCGACAAAAGCCGGTTCGCCCCTTTGCAGGAAATTGCCGCTCATAACTGCGATGATGACATCGACGCCAGTTTCTGATTTGGCCTCCTTAACATGGTAGACATGTCCATTATGCAAAGGATTATATTCAACGACGATGCCTGTAGCTTTCAATTTGTCCACCCCTTCGATATAATCTAATTGAATTATACGTTGTTGAGATTTAGGTGACAAGAAAATATCTTGACATCCCTTTTTATCCATTATATAATCAACAGTGTTGTCTTGAGGTGATATAGACGTGAAATGGTCAATTCATCAACTACAGAAATACAGACAAGGAGCATTGCCGCTTGACGAAGCGGTCAACCTTGACTCCGTCAAAAAACGGAATCCGGAAATCCGGGATATTAAGCCTGTCCACGTAACGGGAAGCTGTATAATCGGTTCAAAAAAACTGACTTGCCATTTCCACCTCGAAGGTGTAATGACATTACCCTGTTCACGAACATGGGAAGATGTCGAATTTCCATTTTCGGTGGAAACAGACGAGCAGTTCAGTTGGGACGAAGCCACACTTGCCACGGATGATAATATACACCCGGTAATCGGGGAAATTATTGATCCGACCCCCATCTTTGAAGAGTTGATACTTCTGGAAGTGCCTTTGCAGATTTTCAGCGAAAATGCTGATGAGATGAAAAGCGCTGAGGGTAAAGGGTGGTCTTACACGACCAATGAAGAACATGAAGAGCGGCTCCGTGAAGAGAAGAAGAAAGTTGATCCGCGTTTGGCGGGCTTAGCTGATTTTTTCAACACGGACAAGGAATAGACGATACTAAGGAGGTGCCTCAAATGGCAGTACCAAAAAGAAGAACTTCAAAAACATCTAAAAGACTTCGTCGTACGCATATTAAGCTACAAGTTCCAGGCATGACAACTTGTGACAATTGCGGCGATATGAAACTTGCGCACCGCATTTGTAAATCTTGCGGTCATTACAAAGGTAAAGAAGTAGTAGGGGAATAATATTCTCTGCTTAAAGACCACCGTGAGGCCATGGCTCCGGTGGTCTTTTTATATTATAAAATGGAGGGTGGCCGCAATCAGATGCGTCAAAGGTCCCGAAAGGACGATAACTTTTGAGAAGTGACCGATAACTCGATGATCTTGATTGAAAACTCTCGGGAAATGACCGATATCCGTCAGGAAGTGATCGATATCTTTCATCCAACTACCAAAGGAGGGATTTGCATGTCCTATAAAATTGAAATCACTGATGGAATCGCCACTTTCATTATCAATCGTCCGGAAATGAGAAATGCAATTAACGGTGCAGTCATGGACGGTCTCGAAACCTTTTTAACAAAAATAGAAACTGATAACAGCATAGCGTACGCAGTCATAACAGGAGAAGGCGACCGAGCATTCTGTTCAGGCGGCGACCTGTCGGAATTCCACGGTTTCCGCACGGCAGACGAAGCTTATCCGATGCTGAGCAGGATGGCAGGATTATTATATAGACTGTCGACATTGCCGGTTCCCGTTATAGCAATCGTCAACGGAGCAGCTGTTGGCGGAGGTTGTGAAATTGCGACTGCATGCGATTACAGACTCGTCTCTGCATACGCAAAGGCAGGATTCATCCAAGGAACACTCGCTATAACAAGCGGATGGGGAGGCGCGTCGCAACTGTTTGCTAAAATGAACAATCATGCTGCCACGCTGAAATTATTGTCTGAAGCGAAAGTACATACAGCACAACAGTTGCAAACAATCGGATGGGCAACGGAAGTTTATGATGGAAATCCACAAGATGGTTTAGACAATTTCATTTACAATATGAAAAATATACATCCATCCGTACACAGAGCATATAAGAAGATAGCGATTGCAAACTGGAATCAATCCGGAATCAAGGAACGCATGCTCGAAGAAGCCGCCCAATGCGCTCAACTATGGGAAAGCGATGCACATCACGAAGCCGTCGCAAACTTCCTGAAGAAAAAATGATTTAGCTAGTGCAATGAAGCCGGAATCAAATATATCGGGCATTTAAGGTCAGATAATGATAGGAATTCAGATAAATAGTTGAAAACGGTTTCATTCATCGTATAAACTAGTAATGGGGAGAAATTAAAACAATGCAACTAAGGGGGATGCCTATATGAATAAGATACTTATTGCGAATCGTGGGGAAATCGCATTGAGGATCATGAAGACATGCAAGCGGCTCGGCATCAAGACTGTAGCTGTGCATTCGGAAGCCGATGAACATATGCCGTTTGTGAAATACGCAGACGAAGCCTATGTTATCGGACCTGGTCCTGTACTCCAGTCCTATTTGAAAGCGGATGACATTATCGAAATCGCATTGAAGGTGGGAGCGGATGCCATTCATCCAGGCTATGGGCTAATGTCCGAAAACGCTGCATTCGCCCGCAAAGTAAGCGATGCAGGCTTGACATTCATCGGCCCCGACGCTGAAACGATTGAATTGATGGGTGATAAAATCGCTTCACGAATGAAGATGAAAGCCGCTAGTGTACCGGTTGTTCCGGGAACCGACGAAGGGGTCGCCTCTTTGGAGGATGCGATACATGCGGCAAATATGATCGGCTATCCAATCATGTTGAAAGCGAGTGCCGGCGGTGGCGGTATTGGAATGGTGCGTTGTGAAAGTGAGCAAGCGCTCAGTCAACATTTTCAATCCGTCAAAACCCGTGCAAAATCCTATTTCGGAGATGATGTTGTTTTTCTCGAAAAGTTCGTCGAGAATGCTCGTCATATCGAAGTACAGATATTCGGTGATGATAAAGGGAACATCGTCCATCTGTTTGAACGGAATTGTTCCGTGCAAAGACGCAACCAGAAGGTGATCGAAGAATCTCCTTCCCCATCATTGTCAGAAGAAGTGGCAGAGAGGCTGTATGAAGCTGCTGTTGCTGCTGGGAAAGCCGTCAACTATCGGAACGCGGGAACTGTGGAATTTATTTTATCCGAAAACGATGATTTTTATTTTCTTGAAATGAATACCCGATTACAAGTGGAACATCCAGTTACTGAAGAAGTGACCGGCTATGACCTTGTTGAATGGCAGATCGAAGTGGCAAGCGGCAATGAATTGCCGGTCAAGGATCAGCAACAGATCAAAAGTTCAGGCCATGCGATTGAATTCCGTATTTATGCGGAAGATCCCGCAACATTCATGCCCTCGCCAGGAATAATCCGCAAAATGGACTGGAATGATTCAGCCAATGTGCGCATCGATTCAGGTTACGAGGAGGGCGGAAGCGTTACGCCGTTCTATGATCCGATGATTGCTAAAGTGATCGTCCATGCAGAAGGTCGACAAGAAGCAATAAACAAAGCGGAAGAATTCTTCACTTCCTTTACGATTGAAGGAGTTAAAACAAATATTCCACTCTTTCAGAAGTTCATAGGATCAAAAGAATTCGACCATGGCGATTATACTACAAACGTTTTAGCGGAATGGTTGAAAACCAAAAAGGAGGAAGTGGAAAAATGACACAAGTAAAAGCTGCAATGGCAGGTACAGTATTTACAGTGAACGTTGCTGAAGGTGATGAAGTACAGGCGGGCCAAGTGATCATCGTCCTTGAATCGATGAAAATGGAGATTCCAGTAGAAACAGAAATTGGAGGCAAAGTGACATCGATCAATGTCCAAGTCGGCGATTTCGTGAATGAAGAAGATGTACTTGCGGTTATCGGGGAATAAGGACAGCTGGTTCTACAAATCGGCAGCCTGAAGGGTGAATGTGATCGGGAGGGGAAGAACAATGACGAACATGACAGAGCAGACGGGTTATAATGAAAAACTGAATGAAAGACTTGAGAAGGTGTTGTCGGGAGGTCATCCGAAATATCACGAAAAATTGATGGAGCAGAATAAGCTGTTCGTGCGTGATCGACTCAAGCTCCTTTTCGACGAAGGTAAGTATATGGAGGATGGCCGCTTCGCAAACTGTGAAGCTGACGATTTGCCAGCGGACGGCGTCGTTACCGCCATGGGGCAAGTGAATGGGCAAACTGTTTGTGTCATGGCGAATGATTCAACAGTGAAAGCCGGCTCATGGGGATCAAGAACGGTTGAGAAGATTATCCGCATCCAAGAGATTGCCGAAAAGAATAGAGTGCCGATGTTGTATCTTGTCGATTCTGCAGGGGCTCGTATTACGGATCAACTTGAAATGTTCCCGAATCGTAGGGGTGCGGGAAGGATCTTCCATAACCAAGTGAGGCTATCAGGCTTCATCCCTCAAATCTGTCTATTGTTCGGGCCTTCGGCGGCTGGGGGGGCGTACATCCCTGCATTTTGCGATATTGTCATCATGGTGGAGGGGAATGCTTCCATGTATTTGGGATCCCCGCGGATGGCGGAAAAAGTGATCGGCGAGAAAGTGACGTTGGAGGAGATGGGCGGAGCGAGAATGCATTGTTCCGTCAGTGGATGCGGTGATGTCCTTGTTGAAAGCGAAGAGCAAGCAATCAGTGAAGCACGTCGCTATCTAGGCTTTTTCCCGGCTAATTTCACCGAGAAACCTTCCGTCATAGATGCAGTCGCGGCCAAGACGGGAAGATCACTCGAAGAAATCATTCCCGAGAACCAAAATGCGCCGTTCGATATGTACGAAGCAATCAATGCGTTGATCGATGAGGACAGTTTCTTTGATATTAAGAAACTATTCGCTCCGGAACTTATTACCGGACTTGCGCGTATTGAGGGTCAACCTGTTGGAATCATTGCAAACCAACCGAAAGTGAAAGGGGGCGTCCTGTTCGTCGACTCGGCGGATAAGGCGGCCAAGTTCATTACTTTATGCGATGCATTCTCAATTCCGCTTCTGTTTTTAGCGGATGTCCCCGGCTTCATGATCGGTACCAAAGTAGAACGAGATGGCATTATCCGTCACGGTGCTAAATTGATCATGGCAATGAGCTCGGCTACGGTCCCTAAAATATCCGTTGTTGTCCGGAAAGCTTATGGTGCTGGACTTTATGCAATGGCGGGTCCCGCATTTGAACCAGATGTTTGTATTGCGTTGCCGACAGCGCAAATTGCAGTGATGGGACCGGAAGCTGCGGTCAATGCGGTATATTCGAATAAAATCGAAGCGATTGAGGATCCGAAAGAGAAAATTGCTTTTGTGCAGGCGAAACATAAAGAATATAAAGAGGAAATCGATATTTACAAGATGGCTTCCGAGCTGATAATTGATGAAATCATCGCGCCTTCAGACTTGCGGAGTGTGCTTGCCGACCGATTCCGTTTTTATTCGACAAAAGAACTTCCGTTGCCACCTAAAAAACATCCCGTGTATCCTGTATAATCGAATATAAGGTAGAATAAGGGCGCCTTTTCCGAAGGTCGCCCTTTTTAAAAAGGGGGATTTGCATGGATGTTGTGATCGCTGGAGCGGGTTCTATCGGTTTGTTAATAGGCTCTTATTTGGCGGAAGCGGGTTTGAAGGTCGTGTTTTTTGTAAGAAGGGAAGAGCAGGCAACTCTCATTCGGCAAAAGGGAATCAGTCGCATTAATGGTGATCGGTCAGAAACAGTATTAGAAGTGGATGCACAAACAGATGTCGGGAAACTGCCGGAGAATGCCTCTTGGATAATCTCGACGAAGTATGAAGGGGTAGCGCCAGTCGTTGAGGTGATTCTCGATAGAAATATAATGAATCCGGTAATGTTCGTTCAAAATGGGTATGGTCATTTCGAGTTTATCCGTGGAACTTCAATGTCGGACGTGTTTTTTGCGACTGTCGAGCATGGCGCAGGCCGATTGGATGACCGGACTGTTTCCCATAACGGCGTAGGTACGATAAACATTGCTCCTTATCGGGGCGATGAGACAAGTTTTGATTTCATGCAAGCTGTTAGCTCAGCTGTATTTCCTGTGGCATATACGAAGGATGCCCACCATATCATTTTCCGGAAAGTGCTGATCAATTGCATGATCAATCCGTTGACAGCGATTTTGCAAGTGAGGAACGGTGAATTAGTCCGGAATCCTAATGCCAAACTACTTTTTGATCAGTTATATGATGAACTTATGGCTGCATTTCCGGAAATGAAAAATGATTTGCCGAAAACCGCTGTTGAAGGAATATGTAGGAGAACAGAGAACAACAGATCTTCCATGTTGACAGATCGTGAGAACAGGAATTCTATGGAGATAGAGACAGTGGTATCATCTGTCCTTCAAATGGGTGAACGCCGCGGCGTCCGCTTGCCGCTATTGGCAACGCTTGAGAAATTACTGCTTGCGATAGATAGGAGTTGATTGGCGATGGTGAATGTTCTCCTGTCGATCCTTACGGGGATCATTGTTGTATTTCCATTTGTCATTACAATCGTATTCCTGATATTTATGAGGAGGATGGGGAAAGCTCCTGCTGCGGTCATTGGGAAAGCTGCGGATTTTACAACCCCTTTTTTATTTTTGTCAGTATATATCACATCAATGACCATTTTTGGTAAAGGTATGGGTTTTTATATTACTTCGATCGCCATTCTCATCGCAATTATCCTTACTGTTGTTGAAAGGGTGAAGGAGAAAGAGTTTAAAATAGGACGTGTTATGCAGAAAACATGGAGATTGTTTTTTTTATTGCTCTCACTTTCCTATATCATTCTTCTTGTAATCGGTATTACCTTTAACATACTGGAATATGTAAAATGACAGGGATTTCATTCAGGTGACAAGCGTATATTTTTCATTCCGATGAATGAGAATGATATACTCTGTTCAAACCAGTAAAAAGGGGCATCAATGATGGAAATCAAGTCAATGGCATTGGATAATGAAAACAAGGTAATGCAGTTTTACAATCATGACGAACAATTCATACATAATTTTTTTGACTATAGAAATGAAAACCGTTCATACCCTGACAGGCTGAAGGAGCTATCCGGCCGTCCATTCTTAAGGAAAGAACTTTCTTCTGTCATCCGTTCCTTCATGGAACCATTTGGAATTTCAAAGAAAGCTTCAACATATCTAGATGAACTTTCCGAAAACGGAGTTGTTGTCGTCGGCGGCCAGCAAGCGGGCATTTTGACAGGGCCTCTCTACTCTGTCCATAAAGCGATTACGGTCATCCTGCTCGCGGAGCAAAAAAGGAAAGAGCTTTCCGTTCCGGTCATACCTGTGTTTTGGGTTGCTGGCGAGGATCATGATCTGAATGAAATTAATCACGTCTATACGGAAAATCCTTATGGGATTATGAAACATAAGTATCCCGAGAAATTCATCCTGAAATTGATGGCATCCGACGCAACTTATTCCCAAAAGGAAATGATGGCATTTGTGGAAGATGTTTTTCGTCAGTTCGGTGAAACGGAGCATACGAGGACTTTGATGGAGGAAGTTTTGACCGCGGTCGAAAAGGAAGAGACATTCACCGGGTTTTTCGTCAGACTGATGAACGGACTTTTCCATGAACAAGGACTTTTGTTCATTGACTCGGCGTATAAACCATTGCGTGAAATCGAAAAAAGCTATTTCGCTCAATTCATTTCTGAATCCGATGAGCTCGCTAAATTGGTCGTTAAGAAAGAAGCGCAGTTTGCAGAGCTGGGACTCGGTAAGCCGATTGAAGCTGAAGAGGATGCTGCGCACCTGTTTTATGTGCATGAAACTGGACGAGTCCTTTTATCGAAAAAGGATGGACATTTTGTAAATGACAGTACAGGCATCCGGTTCACAAGTGAGGAAATGATGAGGATCGCTGTTGAACAGCCCTGGCTGTTGAGCAACAATGTCGTAACACGTCCTGTCATGCAAGACCTAGTCTTCCCGGTTCTCGCTTTCGTTGGCGGGCCGGGTGAAATTGCCTACTGGGCTTTATTGAAAGAGGCTTTCCAGCTTTTCGGAATCCGTATGCCGATCGTTGTTCCACGTGTTTCAATGACATTGGTATCCAAGCGCGCGAAACAGGCAATGGAGTCAATTTCATTGACGATGGAAGATGTACTTGCCGGAAAAGTCTTCGAAGTTCGGGAGCGGTTCATCGATTCATTGCAAAATGAACGGTTTGAGAGACTGCTTGCAGAAACAGAGATGCAACTGAAAGGAAAGTATGAAGAACTGACAGAAGGTTCAAGTGCATCGATGCGTCAGTTGCTTGAGAAGAATTTGAAATTCCATGAAAAACAATTGGATTACCTAAGGAAGAAGGCAGAAGAGGAGTTATTGATCCAACACCAAACGGCTCTCCGTAAATATAGCATCCTTGAGAATGAGCTGTTGCCGGATGGATCACTGCAAGAGCGGATTTTCACGCCTTATCTCTTCATGAATCAATATGGCCCAGATTTGGTTCAAGGTTTGCTTCGCCAACAGATCAAAATGGATGGAACCCATCAGATCATCTATTTATAAATGATGAAACAACGCCGATGCAGGCATTTACAGACTGCATCGGCGTTTTTTATGGGTTTATGACGTTCGGAAACTATGATTGAATGCAATCTATATCTCAATGAAACAAGTACTATATACATATTTTACAATGAAAATAGTTTTTGAGTGGAGGAATGTGGAGGGATGTGGTACATTAAAAACATATAGTGGGGTGAAGAGTATGTTCATGGGCGAATATCAGCACACTGTAGATGCAAAAGGCCGTTTGATAGTCCCGTCAAAATTCAGGGAATATCTGATGGATGGCTTTGTGCTGACTCGTGGATTGGATAACTGCCTCTTCGGTTACCCTATGGAGGAATGGAAACGGCTGGAGGAAAAATTGAAGGCGCTGCCGGTTACGAAGAAAGATGCCCGCGCATTTGCCCGGTTCTTCTTCTCAGGGGCCACTGAAGTTGAAATAGACAAGCAGGGCCGTGTCAATATTCCAACCTCATTACTCGACTACGCGAAAGTTGAAAAGGATTGTGTCGTCATTGGCGTTTCAAGCCGAATTGAAATCTGGTCTAAATCTTCTTGGGATTCCTATTACGACGAGTCAGAGCAATCATTCAATGAAATCGCGGAAAACATCATCGACTTTGACTTTTAATACGATAATTATCAATTGGAAAGTAGGCGGTTTCGATGTTCGATCATATAACAGTTTTACTTCATGAAGCCGTCAATGGGCTCAACATTAAACCGGATGGCATTTATGTCGATTGCACACTTGGCGGAGCGGGACACAGTTTAGAAATCGTGAAGAAGTTGTCGGCAAATGGCAGACTCATCTGCTTTGATCAAGATACGACAGCAATTGATGCTGCCAAATTGAAGTTAAACGATTATTTGGAGCAAGTCACATTCATCCACTCCAACTTCCGGTATTTGAAAGACGAACTGGCAAAGATAGACGTGCATAAAGTGGACGGAATTCTATACGACCTCGGTGTTTCCTCACCGCAGTTGGATACGCCGGAACGTGGATTCAGTTACAATCACGATGCCTTACTTGACATGCGCATGAATACAGAGGCGGCATTGACTGCTTATGAAGTGGTCAATGAATGGCGATATGAAGATCTGGTGCGCATCTTTTTCAGGTATGGTGAAGAGAAGTTTTCCAAAGGGGTCGCCCGCAAGATCGAAGAAGCGCGGAATAATGCACCGATCAAGACGACAGGCGAGCTTGCAGAGTTAATCAAAGAAGGAATCCCAGCTGCCGCTCGCAGAACCGGTGGACATCCGGCGAAAAGGGTTTTCCAAGCAATACGGATAGCGGTGAATGATGAGCTAGGGGCAGCGGAGGATTCATTAACCGACGCTTTAACTGTCTTGAATCCCGGTGGACGCATTTGTGTCATCACATTCCATTCACTGGAAGACAGACTTTGCAAGACAATCTTCAAAGAAGCGTCTTCCATGCCGGAACTACCGCCGAATTTGCCGATTGTTCCAGAAGGGATGGATCCCGAATTCAAACTGGTTACGAGAAAACCGATCCTTCCAAGTACAGATGAAATTGAAGTGAATAAAAGATCCAGGTCTGCAAAACTGCGGATCATAGAGAAAAAATAAAGGGGGAACTTGTAAATGGCATTGGAACAGAGAAGCTTTCAAATGAATACGGTCCATGAGGTACATGCACCACAATCACCAAAGACAAATGAAACACAACAGCCGGCGAGGCGTTCACGAAAACTTTTCTCTACAGGAGAAAAATTTCTGTTCGTGCTGTTCGCGGCAGTTCTCGTACTTTTCTCTACAATGATTTTGCATACTCAAGCCAAAATCAATGATACGAACAAGGAAGTGCAATTAATCAACAAGGAAATCGACGAAACGGCAAAACAAAATACAGAATTGTCCATACAAGTGAGCGAGAAATCTACATACGAAGTTATTTGGAATAAAGCGAAGGAGCTCGGCTTGAACCTGAATGAGAAAAACGTAAAGGTCGTGCCTGGACGATGAAAAAGAAATTTCGATTTCAATGGGGAGCCTTCCTGATGTTTCTGGTTTTTGGAGGGCTCTTTTTTCTTTTGTTTGGAAGATTGTTAAGCATCCAAATTACGGGACAGGCCGAAGGAAGACAAATGGCAGCAATGGCGGAAGCTAAATATGCGCGCGAGTCGATTCTAAAAGCCGAACGAGGTAAAATCATCGACCGGAACGGTGAAGTGATCGCTTCCGATACGCTGAGCTACCGGTTGATTGCAATTTTAAGTGAAAAAGCGACTGAAAAAGGTGCGAAAAAGAAAAGGCATGTCACTGATTTTGACAAGGCTGCCGAATTGTTAAGCAGATTCATCCCGATGGAAAAAGAAAAGATGATTGAAATCAGGGATGCAGCAGTGAAAAGGAATACGGATACGTACGAGACGTATCAAATCGAATTTGGAAAAGCGGGCCGGGATATTAGCCATGAAACAATGCTGGCCATTAAAGAGGCTGCTGATAAAGAAGGTGTTACAGGTCTACAGTTCATCGAAGATAAGAAGCGTTTTTATCCAAACGGGAATTTCGCATCGTATTTGATCGGATTTGCGATGAGAGAAGAAGATGAGAACAAGAAAGTTTCAACGATCGGTAAAATGGGACTAGAACAGACCTATAACAAGGAGCTTACCGGTATAGACGGAAAAGTGGATTATAAAACTGATATTTGGGGATTCATCTTACCGAAATCTGAGAAGAAGGTCGTCGCTGCTAAAGATGGACTGACCATTCAATTAACAATTGATAAAACAATTCAGAACTTCGTCGAAGATGCGATGAATAAAGTTGAAGAGAAATATTCACCTAAAAAAATGCTTGTCATCGTCACAAACCCGAAAACTGGAGAAATTTATGCAATGAGTCAGCGCCCATCCTTCCATCCATCCACTCGTGAGGGATTGACGGAAAACTGGCTGAACGATGCCATCCAGAACACAATTGAACCTGGCTCAACGATGAAGATCTTTACATTAGCCGCGGCGATTGAGGAAAATAAATGGGCCCCTTCCGCTGAGTATCAGTCTGGACAATATAAGATCTACGATAAAACAATTCGAGACGTCAATCGGACCGGCTGGGGGAGAATCACTTTCTTGGAAGGATTCCAAAGATCCTCGAACGTTTCAATGGCTTATTTGTTAGAAAGAATGGGCGACCGGACATTCATCGAATACCTACGTGGATTCGGGTTCGGTGAAAAGGTGGGAATCGATTTACCGCACGAAGTTCCGGGCATCATTTTGGACATAAATCCTAGTGAAAGGCTGACGACTTCATATGGACAAGGGTCCACAGTCACTCCAATCCAGATGATCCAGGCTGCGACAGCCATTGCAAATGACGGTAAAATGATGAAACCGTATGTTATCGATCAAATAGTCGATCCGAATACGGGGAAAGTTGTGGAAGAACATAAGGAGGAAGAACGGAAATCTCCTATTTCGTCGGAAACTGCCAAGCGAACACGTGAGGTATTAGCTTCCACAGTCACATCAGATGTTGGTACTGGCCGGAAATTCGCACTTTCTGGATACTCAGTCGGCGGCAAGACAGGAACGGCGGAAATTCCGAGAACAGATGGCAGAGGATATCTGGCCGGTGACGGCAATTATCTTTATTCATTCCTCGGAATGGCACCTATCGACGATCCGCAGTTATTGACGTATGTAATCGTCCAGCAGCCGAAGCTTGAACCAGGCCAATACGGTTCGGATCCGGTTGCTGAGTTATTCACTTCCATAATGGAAAGCAGCTTGAAGTATATGAATATACTTCCTGAAAATAGTGAAACATCTTTGACGAAGTCATTATCAGACCATATTGGAGAAGCTGCGGAATCCTCGATTGCAGACCTTGAACAACAAGGTTTTTCACCGATACTGATCGGTGAGGGAGGAAAGGTGAAAAGCCAATATCCTGAAAAAGGTACAAAGCTGAGTGAAGGTTCTATTGTGCTCCTTGAAACTGAAGGCGATACCACTCTTCCAAATTTTTCCGGGTGGTCGAAAAAAATGGCGTTATCATTTAAAATGTTATCTGGGCTTGATATCCGGTTGAACGGGGATGGATATGTGACAGAGCAAAGTCTTTCCGCGGGGGCCGTTATCAGCAAAGATGATCCTGTAGTGCTCCAGCTTAAATCACCGGAAGATCAACATACACCAATCGAGCAGAATGAAGAGGCAGAGGAGGAGGACGTGGAAGAGATAATTGGTGGATGATGTATAGCTGTCCTCGCCCTTTCATAGGTTGATAGAAAAACGAAAGGTGTGGGGCTCTGCGTAAATATGCTGATTTGCAATCGAAGAAGCGGTTGCGGGCAATTTTCATCATTTTCCTCATTTCCATATCCATGGTTATAGCAAAGCTCTTCCACGTCCAAATCATTAAACATGAATGGTTGAAAGCGCGTGCGGAAGAGAATTGGGATCGGGAAATCCCTTTTGGAGCCATCCGGGGGGAGATCCAAGATCGCAATGGCCAGTTGATTGTTGGAAACAAACTGGCTCCGACGCTTTATTTTATGCCCTCCCAAAACAAGGAACCGGAAAAGGCGGCCGCGTTATTGGCGGACATTTTGCAAGTTGATAAAGAAAAACTGCTGGAGAAGATGACGAAAAAAACGTATATGAACAAGTTAGCGCCTGAAGGGAAAAACATTACCCAGGAACAGGCGACGGAGATTGCGAAGTTGCAAATCGATGGCTTGTATACAGGGGTGGATTTCGTAAGGAACTATCCGTATGGTGAAATGCTGTCTAGGCTGATTGGGTTTACTGGGTTTGATGGAACGGGCCTTGCAGGCATTGAATATGCATACGATGAGATCTTGCAAGGCACTGGAGATAAAATACGCCTCTATACAGATGCGAAGGCGATTCCTCTGCCGCATGTCGACGATGGTTTTCAGACAGGGAAGAATGGGGCTACCATTGAACTGACGATCGATATCGAAATGCAGAAGGTCATGGAACGGGAATTGCTTCAGGCAATGGAAAAATACGATGCCACCCAAGCGATTGGAATTATCATGAATCCGAAGACTGGCGAAATCCTCTCATTGGTTTCCATGCCGACGTTCAATCCTGCCGAATACCAGGATGCCGATCAAACGATCTACAATCGGAACTTGCCAGTTTGGATGACGTTTGAACCGGGATCGACATTCAAAATCCTCACGCTTGCCGCGGGCTTGGAAGAAAAAGTTATCGACCTTCATCATGATCACTTTAATGACCCTGGCTACACGATGGTAGCCAATGCAAGGTTAAGGTGCTGGAAAAGGGAAGGGCACGGGCACCAGTCTTTTTTAGAAGTTGTTGAGAATTCCTGCAACCCGGGCTTCATAGAAATCGGCCAGCGTTTGGGCGGTGAAAAGCTTGATAAATATATTCGGGATTTCGGCTTCGGTGAAACGACAGGATCAGGAATTGCGGGCGAAGCAAAAGGGATTCTGTTTTCTAAAGAAGCATTTGGTCCGGTCGAACAAGCAACAACAGCTTTCGGCCAGGGGATTTCCGTAACGCCAATCCAGCAAGTGCAGGCTGTAGCGGCTGCAATTAACGGCGGTTATCTGTATCGTCCGTATATTGTAAAGGAAATTAAGAATGATAAGGGAGAGACGCTGCAATCGTTTGAACCCGAAATGAGACGCCGTGTCATTAGCGAAGAGACGTCCGCCCAAGTGAGAGAGGCGTTGGAATCGGTTGTCGCAAAAGGTTCCGGCCGAAACGCTTTCAATGATGGACTCCGTGTCGGCGGAAAGACGGGCACTGCCCAGAAGGTTGTCAACGGCAATTACAGCGATGGCGACTATATCGTTTCGTTTGTCGGGTTCGCTCCGGCGGATGATCCCGAGTTACTTGTCTATATAGCAGTTGACAGTCCGAAAAACTCGATTCAATTTGGGGGCGTCATCGCGGCACCGATCGTCGGCAGAATCATCGAAGAGATTGCTCCGATAGCCGGCATCGAAAAGAGGGAAGGGCAGATTGAAAAAGAATACCGATGGGGAGATGCGATTACGCACCGGGTGCCGGATATGACAGGCATGACAAGAGGAATGGTTGCCCGCCAGCTTCACACGTATCGTATAGAATGGCATGGAGAAGGCGACGTCATTAAATACCAAATGCCAGTCCCCGATTCCTTGATGACGGTGGACGATGTTATTCATGTTTACACAGAAGAATGATAAAGCTCAAGGCGTATCCAAAGCGCCTTGAACTAAACAATAAAATACAATTACAGTTTCAAAACAAGTAAGGAGAACATATTATGACACTCGTCACGACAATAACGGTTATTACCGTAGCATTTCTATTAACAGCATTAATCGGGACCGCAATCATACCATTGCTCAGAAGGTTGAAATTCGGCCAGAGCATTAGGGAAGAGGGACCCGAAGCACATAAGAAAAAAGCGGGCACGCCTACAATGGGCGGCCTTATTTTCCTGAGCTCCATTATCATTACGATGATTGTCCTCTCATACATATATGAAGATGTACTGACTACACAGTCCATTGTACTGATGATTGTGCTTGCCGGTTTCGGTGTTATCGGATTTTTTGACGATTTCATCATCGTCGTCATGAAAAGGAATTTGGGATTGACATCCATCCAAAAACTTATTGGCCAAATCATTATTGCAGTTATCGCCTTTTTCCTATTGAAAATGGGTCCGTTTGAAACGACAGTGGTAATTCCTTTTACAAATTTTTCAATTGACTTAGGAATTTTCTACGTCGCCTTCCTCATTTTTTGGCTCGTCGGGTTTTCGAATGCTGTCAACTTATCCGATGGTCTAGACGGGCTTGTTGCAGGCACTTCAACAATTGCCTTTGCGGCATTTGGTGTACTTGGGCTAGTGTATGAACAATTTGATATCGCAACGTTCGCATTTGTTGTTTCAGGTGCAATGCTTGGCTTCCTATTGTTCAATATGAAACCAGCCAAAGTGTTCATGGGGGATACTGGTTCCTTGGCGCTCGGCGGAGCGATTGCAATGCTATCAATCCTAGTGAAGCAAGAACTTCTTCTCCTCGTCATTGGAATCGTCTATGTTATTGAAACATTATCGGTGATGATTCAAGTAACTAGCTTTAAGTTGACTGGAAAAAGGGTATTTAAAATGAGTCCGATTCATCATCACTTTGAATTATCCGGATGGTCCGAATGGAAAATCGTTATTGTTTTTTGGGGAGTGGCACTTATTGCCGCGATGATACCCGTATTGTGGGAGGTGATGTAAATGGGAAAGCGAAATGAGCTCAAAGGCAAGAAAGTCCTTGTACTTGGCCTTGCTAAAAGCGGCCATGCTGCAGCAGATCTCTTACATTCACTAGGGGCATTCGTAATAGTCAACGATTCCTCCCCGGAGACGGGAAGCGAAGAAGCAAAAGCGCTGCGATCAAAAGGGATTATAGTCATTTGTGGCGGTCACCCGGAAGATATATTGGATCATGACTTTGATGTTATCGTTAAGAATCCAGGCATCCCTTATCACAATCCAGTCATTCAGCAGGCGGAACAGAAAGGGATTCCAATCTGGACTGAAATAGAGCTTTCATATTTGGTAAGTGAAGCACCAATTATCGCCATCACAGGATCGAACGGAAAGACGACAACGACAACGCTTCTATATCATATTTTGAATATCGGAGGCAAAAAGCCTTTGATTGCTGGAAATATTGGAACTGTAGCGTGCACAGTGGCAGAAAATGCAAGGCCCGATGAAGTTATTGTCATGGAGGTGTCCTCTTTCCAGTTGGCCGGAACGGAATACTTCCGCCCGAAGATCGCCGTCTGGACAAATTTATACGATGCACATCTTGATTATCATGGAACACCTGAAGAATATGCCTTGGCTAAAGCGAAAGTTACAGCTAATCAGACCGAAGAGGATTTCTTTATTTATAATGCAGATCAACCTGAAATGAGGCCGTACGTCGAACGGTCTGCTGCCTGGAAAGTCCCTTTTTCTTTACAAGGGAGACATGCAGAGGGAATATCGGCGGATGATGAGCTAATCTACTGGCAAGGCGAACCGTTTGTGAAAAGGTCGATCATCAAATTGCTTGGTCAGCATAACTTGGAAAATATTTTAGCCGCTACGGCTTCTGCCATTCTTATGGATTGTGACAAAGAAACAATAGAAAATGTGCTAAGTTCTTTTACAGGAGTTCGTCACCGCATGCAGTTCGTTAAAGAATTGAAGGGCAGAACATTTTACAATGATTCGAAAGCGACAAACACATTGGCGACAAGAAGCGCCTTATCATCCTTCCAGTCGCCCGTTGTATTGATTGCTGGAGGTCTGGATAGGGGGCATTCATTCGAGGAACTGAGGCCATATATGGGCAGGGTGAAGGCGGTACTTGCACTCGGCGAAACAGCCGACCGGCTTATCGATTTTGCATCTTCATGTGGAGTTCAACATGCGTTGAAAGCCGACTCGATGGAAAAAGCTGTGCAAGAAGCATTTGCAATATCACTTGAGGGTGATCAAATCCTACTGTCTCCCGCTTGTGCAAGCTGGGATCAATACCCGAGTTTTGAAGAACGTGGAGATGCATTTATCGAAGCTGTCATGAAGCTTTAAGTCAGCCATTCACCACTTGACCAATAAGACGGAAGGATGCGTTCACTGGATCGGAAATTAAAAGCTGCCTTCGTCATTTCGGCAGTATCGTTGTCATTGATAGGATTGGTTTTTGTCCATTCGGCAGGCTCGTATTGGGGGCAAGTGCACTATGCGGATTCATCCCCTTTCATCGTTAAGCAAGGGATATACATGGCTGTTTCTATAGTTGTGGCATTTATGTTGATGAAAGGGCCATGGACATCCAGTGAGTCATTCTGGACCGCCTTTTATTACATAACGATCATCTTGTTAGTTGCGGTTATGATACCCGGCATCGGTGCAGTACGGAACGGATCCCAGAGCTGGATTGCCCTCGGTCCATTCAGCATCCAGCCTGCAGAATTCGTTAAAGTGGCACTCATAGGAAAGCTTGCTTGCAACATGAAGCAGTCGGCTGGAAAGAGGCCGTTCAGACTAAGCCATTTTGTTCTCATTTTACTTCCGGCTGCTTTAATCATGTTACAGCCTGATTTGGGTTCTGCAGTGATCATGATTGTCTCAGCTTTTGTAATTTTGTTTTTGGCAGGATATCCGCTGTCGTTTTTCGGTATACTCGGCTTTGCGGGTATAGGGGCGTTTGTTGCTCTTATTGCAGCTGCGCCATACCGATTGGAACGTATAAAATCGTATATCGATCCTTGGAACGATCCCCTCGGAGCTGGATTTCAGGGTATTCAGTCGTTGTTCGCGATTGCGCCGGGAGGATTGTTCGGACATGGTTATGGAAATAGCAGGCAGAAATATTTGTATTTACCCGAGCCGCAAAACGACTTCATATTTTCTATCATTGCAGAGGAGACGGGATTTATTGGAGCGACATTCATTCTTCTCCTCTTTTCCATACTCCTCTTGTCCGCATTTGGAATTGCAATCCGGACGAATGATTATAAGTCATTTCTAATGACAGCAAGTATGGCTTCGATGATCATCTTTCAAACGTTCCTGAATGTCGGGGTTGTCTCTGGGTTGTTGCCGGTCACGGGGGTTACATTGCCGTTCATCAGTTATGGCGGCTCTTCCTTGCTGACGACATGGATGGCAGCAGGAACCATTTTACATTTCGCTTTTTATAAACAACGAGGTTGAAGGGAGGGCGGAACATGGATAAAGTGATAGACATCGAAGAGCGGATTCCTTCCATGAGGGAAAAACGGAGAAAAAAGACGAATAAGAAGTTTTTATTCATCATTGCCGTTTTCTGTATCGCCCTTCTTGTACTTTTATACTTCCAATCTCCACTTAGCAAGGTTGGTGAAGTGAGAATTAAAGGGGCTTCCCTTCAAAATGACCACTATTATTATGAAAAAAGCGGGATTTTAGAAGGAACTTCATTTTGGGGATTTAAAGCGAAAGACGTGGAAGAAGAACTTTTGAAACTGGAAGGCGTCAGTAGTGTTGCCGTCACAAGAAAATGGATGAGGGATATCGATATATCAATTGAAGAATGGAAAACCGTCGCTTATATGGAGAGTGCCGGGGAATATAGTTTATTGCTCGAAAATGGTGCGTTATTCGAAGGTGACGGAAATTATCCAAACGTGCCTATTTTGAATCATGTGGACAACCCTGAACTTCGAAAAAGACTGACAAATCAATTGCTGAAAATGGATAAAAATGTTCTCCAATTGATTTCCGAAATCATCTATACTGGGACAGAGGAGAATCCCGATACGATTATTGCGTATATGGACGATGGGTATGAAGTCCATGCGATTCTTCAGACGTTTGCGGAGAAGATGGATTATTATCCGGATATCATTTCCCAACTGGGAGGGATTGAAAAGGGGATTGTCAATATGGAAGTGGGCATTTTCTTTACACCATTCAGCAAAGTTTACGGAAATGACGGTGTAGAAGAAGGGGAAGGTGATGAAGTTGGCGAAGAAAATGAGTGAGGACTACAAAAATAGAGGAAGATACATATTATACTCTTTCGTCTTTCTCATACTCGGTTTCATCTTCGCATTCTCCTATCGTACATTAGGGAAGGATAGCAGCGAATTGGCCCAGTCCCCGACATTTCAACAGGAAGAACAGTATCGGGAAGAATTGATCGTTCAAAAGGAGCGGAATAAGGAACTTGCTGATGAGATTCATGCGAAGCAAATTGAAATCCGGGACTTTGAGCAATCCTTTTCAGAGAACGAAGACAATCATACCGTACTCGTCGAAGAAGCAAAAGATCTAAGGTTGCTTCTAGGCGTCATTCCGGCTTCCGGTCCGGGAGTGCGTATTACATTAAAGGACGGCGATTATGATCCTGTCGTACTGAATCCCAATGATTATATCGTTCATGAAAGCCATGTGCTCCGTGTTGTAAATGAATTGAAGATTTCTGGCGCACAAGGGATAGCAATCAATGGACAGCGAATTTCAGCCAATTCGTATATCAAATGTACAGGGCCCGTCATCACGATTGACGGCAGGACGCTTCCGGCTCCGTTTGTCATTGAAGCTGTAGGTGATTCTGAAGTCTTGTCGGCAGCTCTGAATTTGGGCGGTGGAGTCATTGATGGATTAGTGCATGACAATATAGTCGTCACATTGGAGCAGATGAAAGACATCAAGCTTCCCGCTTTACGGGATGAGGCATGAGTAAACAGTAAGAAGGAGGGTGTTCGTTGAAAAAAGCTATCAATTGGAAATTCACAATTGTCCTCCTGCTGATCGGATTTATGATTGCTGTCCAATATAATACGATGGAACATCCTAAGGAACGTGATACGAGGGATATTTGGGCAATTCGCCAAGAGTTGGCGGAAGAGAAGAAAATCCATTCAGAGCTTCTTACCGAAATCCGTGATTTGGATAGAACGATCTCCTCATATAGGACGTTAAGTGAATCTAGCACGGGACAGGCATTGAAGGATACAGTGGACAAGCTGCACAAAAAGGCGGGAACAACAGATATATCGGGTCCTGGCTTTACGATCGAAGTTCGCCCCTCTGTGGAGAGCGTAGCATATGGAATACCAATCACGAGTATTTCATCCGATCTACTGACCCGTTTCGTCAATGAGGTGAACCGATTTAAGGGCATTCACATGGAAGTCGACGGCAAGCGATATACGGTGATGAGCTCGATTCGAGTCATTAATGGCGTCACCACTGTAAATGGGTTGAATGTCTCGACTCCGCCCTTTACGATAAAAATCATATCTCCTACGATGTCCGATAGCGAAAAGCTATATAATTATTTGTTAGCATCATCCATCCATGACGATTTTTATCTTGATAATCTCGTGTTGGAAATCAATCAACCGGAAAGGGACATAACGATCCGGGGATATCCCGACAAATTCAAAAATCTTTATTTGAAAGAACTTCCGAAAGGGGAATGACAATGTGGTTGCCACTGCTCGGATTACTTCTAGGAATTTCGCTGGGCCTGTTAACAGATTTACAGATCCCGCAAATTTACAGCAACTATTTGTCCATCGCCGTGTTAGCTGCACTAGATACGCTTTTCGGGGGAATACGTGCTCATCTTCAACAGATTTATGATGATAAGGTGTTCATTTCCGGTTTTTTCTTCAATATCGCACTTGCGGCCGGTTTAGCTTTCCTTGGAGTGCATCTCGGTGTGGATTTATATTTGGCCGCCGTATTCGCATTCGGAGTAAGGCTATTCCAGAATATCGCTGTCATACGAAGGATTTTGCTGACAAAATGGTCAGATCGAAGTAAGGTTTCTGAAACAAAAGTTCAGGAGTGAAAGGAATTGAGCATCGGGTGGAGAAAATATTTAGACAATACGACTCTAATACAATAGAATGTAAGATAAGGACTGTAATGGGAGGTGCCGGGAATTGAGTCAATCTACAATTTATGTATCACTTGATATAGGATCTTCGTCAGTCAAAGTACTGATCGGTGAAGTGGATGGCGGATCCCTCCATGTAATCGGGGTAGGTAACGTCCAATCAGCAGGCATTCGTAAAGGGACGATTATCGACATCGATGCGACTGTCCAATCCATCCGCAAAGCGGTGGAACAGGCTGAACGAATGACGGGTATGCAAATCCGGGACGTCATTCTTGGCATCCCTTCCAATGGCGTGCTGCTGCAAGACGTAAAAGGCGTTGTAGCCGTCAATTCGGAGAACAGGGAAATAACGGATGACGACCTTGATCGGGTTATGAAATCCGCACAAGTCATGTCGGTTCCTCCTGAGAGGGAAATCGTCAATATCATACCGAAACAATTCATTGTGGATGATTATGATGAGATAAAGGATCCAAGAGGAATGATCGGCGTCCGTCTTGAAATGGATGGTACTCTAATTACGACTTCCAAAACGCTAGTTCACAATATCTTGCGATGCGTCGAGCGTGCTGGCCTCGTAATCCGTGAAATTTACTTACAGCCACTCGCAGCCGGGCAGTTTGCTTTGACAGAGGATGAAATGAACCATGGCACGGCATTTATCGATATCGGCGGAGGTTCAACGACAATCGCAATCTTTGGGGATAACCGCTTTATTTCAACTGCTGTCATTCCAGTTGGCGGTGATCATATTACAAAGGACTTGTCGATTATTCTTAAGACACCTACAGAGCAAGCGAGAAAAATCAAACATCAATATGGACATGCCTTTTACGATGACGCATCGGATGATGAACTTTTTGAAGTCCCTGTCATTGGTGCCGATTCGAAAGATCAATATAGTCAAAGATACATATCGGAGATCATAGGTGTCCGATTGGAAGAGTTATTCGACTTGGTTCTTGAAGAGCTGTACCGTATGGGTATCCATGATTTGCCGGGCGGTGTCGTCTTGACTGGCGGAACGACGAAGCTCGACGGGATTTTGCAACTTGCAAGACATGTATTGAGAACGAGGGTACGAATCCATACTCCTGAATATATCGGAGTTCGTGAACCGATGTATTCGACTGCTGTAGGACTTATCCGTTATGCTAGTATGGAAGATAGCTATTTTGGAATAGCGGCTGAATCGCAAACTGCTGCCACACATAGCGAGATGGATTACCCATCTTCCAGTAAAAAGAAGGTCGCTGTCCAACCAAAAGAGAAAAGGACAAGCTTCATGAACAAAACCAAGAGATTTTTTGATGGATTTTTTGAGTGACTGATGTAAATGTGGTCATATAGGGATTAGGAGGAGAGAGCATGCTGGATTTTGATACAAATGTCGATGCACTCGCAGTCATTAAGGTGATTGGAGTCGGTGGCGGCGGAAATAACGCGGTTAATCGCATGATTGAACATGGAGTGCAAGGTGTTGAATTCATTGCAGTGAATACGGATGCGCAAGCGCTTAATTTATCCGAAGCTGGAGTGAAATTGCAAATCGGAGCCAAATTGACTCGTGGACTAGGTGCGGGGGCAAACCCTGATGTAGGGAAAAAAGCGGCTGAAGAAAGCCGTGAACAAATAGAAGAGGCGCTTCGCGGCGCTGATATGGTGTTCGTAACTGCCGGTATGGGCGGAGGTACAGGAACAGGTGCCGCACCAGTGATCGCCCAAGTGGCAAAGGATCTTGGAGCGCTTACGGTAGGTGTTGTCACACGCCCATTCACTTTCGAAGGAAGAAAACGCCAAACGCAAGCTATCGGTGGAATCGCGGCGATGAAAGAATCGGTAGATACGCTGATCGTCATTCCAAATGATAAATTGTTGGAGATTGTCGATAAAAACACGCCGATGCTTGAAGCATTCCGTGAAGCTGACAATGTTCTCCGTCAAGGGGTGCAAGGGATTTCAGACTTGATCGCTGTCCCTGGACTTATCAACTTGGACTTTGCAGACGTGAAGACGATCATGTCCAATAAAGGTTCTGCACTTATGGGAATCGGTATGTCGACAGGTGAAAACCGCGCTGCAGAAGCTGCAAAAAAAGCCATTTCAAGCCCACTTCTCGAAACGTCGATCGATGGAGCTAAAGGTGTCTTGATGAATATTACAGGCGGGTCCAATCTAAGCTTGTTTGAAGTTCAAGAAGCAGCAGATATTGTTGCTTCCGCTTCCGATGAAGATGTTAATATGATTTTCGGTTCTGTCATTAATGATGGCTTGAAGGACGAAATCCTTGTTACAGTCATCGCGACAGGATTCAGTGAAGAGCAATTGAGTCCTTCAAAGCCTTCAAGGAATCCAGGATTCGGCGCTGCACGTCAACGTGAACCTCAGCCTGTGCAACAACAGCCTTCGCATACGCGACGGGAAGAGCCACAACAGCATTTCCAACAGCCTGAGCCGACACGACAACAGCAAGGCCATCAGCAAGAGGATGCTTTGGACATTCCGACATTCTTACGCAACCGCAGAAGATAATAAATAGTAGAAGCTCTCCGGCAGTCCAATTAGGACATGCCGGAGAGCTTTTTAGTTTGTAGTCCAATGCAACAAAACATATACCGTTAGCAACACAACGTAACCCGCCCATCTCCGCTGTTCATGTCGAATATTTACTATAAATTATCCCTTGTTCCGACAAACATTGCGGTCACGAGGTGTTATCCTTACGTACAAGGAGGGCAAGCTGATGTATGGAGAACTCATTATCGGCATTAACATGGTCTTCAATTATGTGATTTTGTCCTTTGCAAACCGGATGGTCAAGGCACAAGCTACTAGGCTCCGTCTATTGCTAGCTTCGTTGGCTGGGGCATTTCCTGTTGTTCTATTCCCTGATTCCTGGATCGCCATCTTCGTGGCTTTCGGTGTAATGATTGTCTGTGCATTCGGAATATCAATTACCTCACTCGGCAACCCAGCTGTCATTGTATTGGTCGGTGCACTTTTCGCTGGTGGCGCGCTAACGGTTTTCATGGATAAGTTCATGTTTTCAGATTCTAAGTCCACAGTTTTCATCAGTGCACTTTTAGCTTATGTTCTTCTGTATTTATTAAAGACAAAGTGGTTGGATGTAAGAATGGCTCGACAGCTGTCCTCCTATTCTGTCGAGTCGGTTTTGTCCATTTGGAATGAAACGATTTCAATTCCGAGTTTCATCGATACAGGAAATCGATGCACAGAGCCACTTTCAGGAGAACCGGTGCACTTTGTTTCATTCAAATCAGTGGAACGCTTTATGCCCGAAGAGTTGAAAGGGCCTTTGCTTACATGGAAAACAGAAGACATGCCCCAACTTTCAATTTTCCCAAAGAAATTTCAAAAAAGTTTGCGGTTGATCCGTCTTCAGACGGTCCAAGGTGCTTCCTGGGCGGTCGGTTTTAAGTTTGACAGATGGGTCGTCGGAGAAGGGAGTGAGCTGCAAGTAGGCTATATCGTCTTTACCAAGCAGGATAACAGGTATCCGGAAGGGGCAGGCGCCATAATGCACGCCTCCGCATTGGAATCCATTACAACCGAAAGGGGAACGAGTCATGTTGCAGGGACTTAAAAAATGGTTGGCGATTGTCAAGAGCTTCTTCACTAGAAAAAAGAGCGGTACGTATTACATCGGCGGCCATGAATCGCTTCCAAAGCCATTAACACGGGATGAAGAAGCAATTGCAATCCGGGCTTTCATGGAAGGGGACATGGATGCGAGGGATACGCTCATTGAAAAGAATCTTAGGCTTGTTGTTTACATTGCCCGTCGTTTTGATAACACGAATACACATATTGAAGATTTAATTAGCATCGGGACAATCGGACTTATAAAAGCGATCGAAACATTTAAAAGCGATCGCAATATTAAACTGGCGACATATGCTTCAAGATGTATTGAAAATGAGATACTTATGCATTTAAGAAAAACGAATAGGACCCGGTCGGAAATTTCTTTTGATGAACCGTTAAATTCCGATGCAGATGGAAATGAGCTTTTGCTGTCCGATATTCTGGGAACAGATGAGCATATTATTATTGACGACGTTGAAAAGAAATTAGAACGGCAACATATGATTGAAGCGATCAGCACTTTGGATGAACGGGAGAAATATATAATGGAATGCCGCTTCGGATTGACAGGAAGACTCGAAATGACACAAAAGGAAGTTGCAGAACTACTTGGTATTTCTCAATCTTATATATCCCGTCTTGAAAAAAAAATCATCTCAGATTTACGTGACAGACTGAATCACCCTATCGCCTGATGGTTGAAATTGGCGAATTGGATTTCGCATATTCCGCAAGTGTGAGGACAAACTATTTTGTACAGTCATCTACAGAATGCGGAGGAAAAGCGAATGATGCGTACAAGAGTTGAAATCTGTGGTATCGATACGTCCAATTTGCCCTTACTGTCGAACGAAGTGATGAAAGAAACGTTTATCCGGCTTCAAAGTGGTGACGAATCGGCAAGAGAAGAGCTTGTAATTGGAAATTTGCGGTTAGTTTTAAGTCTTGTTCAAAGGTTTGCTTATAGGGGGGAGCAAGCAGACGATCTATTTCAGGTTGGCTGCATCGGATTATTGAAGTCCATTGACAATTTTGATTTGAAACATAATGTCCGATTTTCAACATATGCCGTCCCGATGATCATCGGTGAGATCAAAAGACATTTGAGAGACCATCATGCCATTAGGGTATCCAGATCGCTCCGTGATATAGCTTATAAAGCAATCAGGGCAAAGGAACAATTCGTGAATGATCATCAGAAAGAGCCTAGAATATCCGATCTTGCAGAAGCGACGGGCATTCCTGAGGATGATATTTTATTTGCTCTGGACGCAATACAAGATCCGATGTCCCTCCATGAACCGATGAATGGCGACGGCGGTGATCCTGTTTATATTATGGATCAATTGCAGGATAAGAAAGTGTCGGAAGAGCGTTGGTTGACGTATGTGTCGGTTAAGGAGACTGTGTCGGGCATGACGGAAAGGCAGCAGCTTATTCTGTCCAAGCGATTCTACTTAGGGCAGACACAAACCGAAATTGCAAAAGAACTAGGCATTTCCCAAGCCCAAATTTCAAGACTTGAGAAAAATGCAATGCAAATTATTAGAGATGGCATGGAAAATAAATAATCAGTAATAAAGGGACTGTCTAGAATTCAGTAAAAACTGACACTAGCAGTCCCTTTTACTGTTGATTTCCGCTTCAGGCGGACGCTTTCCTGGGGGCGTGGCTTGAGCCAATCGAACCACGAAGAGTTCGATTTGCCTTAATTTCTGCGCTCTTTGCAGAAATTAAGGCATTCTACAATATCCTGCTCCCTTAGGGTCGCAAAAAACATTGCTAGCAACGCTCCGCTTGTGCTCGCAAACGCCGTTCTTCGTAACGGCGTTCGCTTATCCCCAAGGAGTCGCCGCCTTGCGCTACAGTCAACGGAGCTACTTTTAAGTTGTTGCGCATAAGCTATATAAACATAAAATTTATTATCTATACCCATTGTTTAAGGACATTCAATAACTTTGTAGCTGTTGTTTGGAGTGCCGGAACAGATGGCAATATCCCCTTTTATAGGGAAATATTTATTAACATTGGAGGGATAAGAATGCGTTTTTCGGAATTGCAGAAAAAAGAAGTGATTGAAGTGAAAAAGGGCTCGTTCCTTGGATTTGTACAGGACGCGACAATTGATATGAAAAACGGCAAAATTGACGTGCTGCAAATTGGTGGAGCAGAAAGATCCCTATTCTTGGAATCGAAAATGAAGGATTTAAAGCAAATTAAGTATGACGACGTCCTTACAATCGGCAAAGATATCGTATTAGTAGGGAAAAAGGCTGATAAATGAAGACTTATCATTGATATGTGTCCGGTCAATTGATACAATAAAGCAAAGTAAGCAGAAAGATAGTGATTTTATTGGACACACTTCAACAGCGTATGCAAAAAATAGAACAAGGAATACAAGCAGCCTGCGATCGTTCGGGAAGAAAACGTCAAGAAGTAACAGTCGTGGCGGTAACAAAGCAAGTATCTGCAAGCAGGGCACGCGAAGTCATCGAACTCGGCATTACGGATCTTGGTGAAAATCGGCCGGAAGGACTTCTAGCAAAGCAGGAAAGCATCCAATCCGAGAAGAACAACTGGCACTTCATCGGTAATGTGCAAAGCAGGAAAGTAAAAGATATTATTAACCAAGTCGATTATCTGCATTCACTGGATCGACTAAGCATCGCAAAAGAGATTCAAAAACGTGCATCTGCTCCGGTTGACTGCTTCGTACAAGTGAATGTATCCGGGGAAGAGTCCAAATCAGGTCTGCAGCCTGATGACTTGGAAGAATTCGTCCTTCAATTGGCCGATTACGATAAAATCCGTGTTGTTGGCTTGATGACCATGGCACCATTCACGCAAGATGAGGAATGGATTCGAACAACTTTCCGTTCGTTGCGAGACCTTCGTGACCAACTTGCCGAGAAAGAATTGGACCATGCACCATGCACACTATTATCCATGGGAATGTCAAATGATTATGCCGTTGCTATCGAAGAAGGTGCAACTCACGTTAGAATCGGAACCGCATTAGTCGGAACGGAGAGCGAGGGAGACGAATGAGCATAAAAAGACGATTTGAGAAATGGTTCTATCTTGATGAAGAAGAGGAATTTCAGCAGGAGAAGCCTGTCCGGGATCAACAGCCCGTGCAAGAACAACAGCCGAGAAGGGCGGTTGCTCGGAAGCCGCAAGTTGCGGAAACGCCACAGCAACCAGGAACGGTCGTCAGCTTACAGAGCATCCAGAAATCTTCGAAGGTTGTTCTTTTTGAACCGCGTGTCTACGCAGAAGCACAAGACATTTCGGAGCATTTAAAGAATAAAAGAGCCGTTGTCGTCAATTTGCAAAGGATCGAGCGTGATCAAGGGATCCGCATCGTCGATTTCCTGAGCGGAACCGTCTACGCACTTGGCGGGGATATTCAACGGATCGGCACTGACATTTTCTTATGCGTGCCTGAAAACGTAGAAGTGGCTGGTACCATTTCGGATTTTTTTGAAAGATAGAATTGGATGAGGTGTACAGATGGGACTAATAGAAATAATTACTTTGCTTTTTTCGATTATATTACGGGCGATAGATATATACTTGATACTCCTCATTGTTTATATATTGATGTCATGGGTGCCTGCATCACGTGAGACGAAATTCGGCATTTTCTTGGGGAAAATCACTGAACCTTATTTAGGGTTTTTCCGCAAGTTCATCCCGCCTCTAGGTATGATCGATATTTCACCGATCGTCGCAATATTCGTTTTGAATTATTTGGTTTCGAGCGGGGTACGAGAAGTATATCGATTGATCATTGCCTCACTCATGTGAGGTTTTTTCTATAAGGTTCGCTAAGGAGACGTTCAACATGGATTCGATCATACAACATTTCAGAAAAGAAGAGCAGCCGTTCATTGAAACGGTCGTCGGGTGGACGAGAGAAGTAGAGGATACATACTCTCCGAAGCTCACGGGCTTTCTCGATCCGAGGCAGATCTTCATTTTGAATACCATCGTCAGAAACACTGGTCTGCAATTCGGGGTCCATGGTGCATTCCCAGAGCCGGAAAGACAACGGGCATTGATTTACCCGGATTATTACGAACCGGAAAACGATGATTTCCAGGTGTCTATTTTTACGGTAAGGTATCCAGCGAAATTCATGACACTTGAGCACAAAGATATTTTAGGTTCCATTATGGCGCTGGGCATCGACCGTTCAAAATTCGGAGATATCCGTTTGGAAGGAGATGTCGCCCAATTCGCCGTCGCAGAGGAAATGAAGGATTATCTAATCGCCAATTTGACGTCAATCGGTAAATCCAAGGTGCGAGTGGAAGAGCTTGGTTCTTCCGATGAACTAATCGTACTGGCAGAATCATGGAAGGAAGAGCTCCACACGATCAGCTCACTGCGCCTTGACTCGATTGTCGCTTCATTAGTGAATTGTCCGCGTCAAAAAGCGGTCTCGCTCATCCAGAATGATAAAGTCAAAGTGAATCACGTCGTCCGCGATCAGCAAGCGTTTGAGGTGAATGAATCAGACATTCTATCAATCAGGGGGTCAGGCCGTTTTAAAATCATGTCGATAGAAGGACGGACACGAAAAGACAAAATACGGTTGTTGATTGGTAGGTTAGAATGATTTTTCAGACAACCGGTGGAAAAACTGCTGTCTTATCTGCTGAGGGCATGTATAATAGAGAATAGAAGATTTACTTGAAAGGGAGGAACAA
Organism: Saccharococcus sp. Marseille-Q5394; assembly: GCF_946901335.1. NCBI lineage: Bacteria > Bacillati > Bacillota > Bacilli > Caryophanales > Anoxybacillaceae > Saccharococcus > Saccharococcus sp. Marseille-Q5394. The sequence continues at coordinate 132,720 of NZ_CAMPPQ010000001.1, forward strand.
AAGATGGCATTGTCACCACTCGATATACATAATAAAGAGTTCAGCCGTGGCTTCCGCGGATACGATGAAGATGAAGTAAACGAATTTCTAGAACAAATCATGAAGGATTATGAAAACGTGTTGGAAGAAAATAAGATGTTGAAAAACAGCTTAAATGATACGAAAGATAAAATATCCCATTTCAACTCAATCGAAGAGACTTTGCAGAAATCGATATTAATCGCCCAGGAAGCAGCCGAAGATGTTCGACGGAACTCTAAACAGGAATCGAAATTGATTGTTAAAGAGGCGGAGAAGAATGCTGACCGTATCGTTAATGAAGCACTGTCACGTGCCCGAAAAATTGCGATGGAAATAGAGGACTTGAAAAAACAATCGAAAGTGTTCAGAAACCGTTTCCGTATGTTGATTGAAGCGCAACTCGATATGATTAAGACAGACGACTGGGAAAAACTTCTTGAATACGAGCCGGACACAGAGCATTTGGAATCCGCAGCGGACATGGAATGACGCGGATGCTTGACATTCTATTCCCTTCACACATATAATAATGACATTATAAGCAGGAACAGGCGTTGAAAGAGAGAGTACTTTCCGATAATCATGTATAGCGAGCTGGGGGCGGTGGAAGCCTGGCCTGAAACGGAAACGAAAATCACTCTAGAGCCGGATTGACGAAAATCAATCCCGGAAGCACCCCGTTATGGTGTTCTGAGAGGCAGTATGGTTTAATCATGCTGCAACTAGGGTGGTAACGCGAGAATAATCCCTCGTCCCTTACATAGGGACGGGGTTTTTTTATTTCCAAAGGAGGAAACAGGATGGATTACAAAGACACATTGCTCATGCCGAAAACAGAATTTCCAATGCGTGGCAACTTGCCAAACAAAGAACCTGATATGCAAGCAAAATGGGAAGAAATGAACATCTATGAAAAAGTGCAAAAACGTACGGAAGGACGTCCTTTCTTCGTTCTTCACGACGGACCGCCATATGCGAATGGAGATTTGCACATGGGGCACGCACTTAACAAAGTGCTGAAAGACATGATTGTGCGTCATAAATCAATGACAGGTTTTCATGCACCTTACGTACCGGGCTGGGATACGCATGGTCTTCCGATTGAGCAAGCTCTTGTCAATAAAGGAGTCAATCGAAAAGAGCACTCTGTCGCCGAGTTCCGCAAAATGTGCGAGGAATATGCATACAGCCAAATCGATAGCCAACGTTCACAATTCAAACGGATTGGTGTACGCGGCAATTGGGAAAATCCATACATCACATTGAAGCCTGAATTTGAAGCTAGACAAATTCAGGTGTTCGGTGAAATGGCCAAGAAAGGCTATATTTACAAAGGCCTTAAGCCTGTCTACTGGTCGCCTTCAAGTGAGTCGGCGCTTGCCGAGGCGGAAATTGAATATAAGGATAAAAAATCCCCTTCCATCTACGTGGCGTTTCCGATCAAAGACGGTCTCGGTGTTGTCGATGAGGATGTCCGTATCGTCATCTGGACGACTACTCCTTGGACAATTCCTGCAAACCTTGGAATTTCGGTTCACCCGGAATTCGTTTATGCTGTCGTAAAAGTGGATGGGAATAAGTTTCTGTTGGCGAAGGATCTCGTCGAGTTTGTTGCGAAAGAGATCGGTTGGGAATCATATGAAGTTGTTACTGAGTTAAAAGGTTCGGATCTGGATCGAGTGGTTGCGCAGCACCCATTATACGATCGTGATTCTCTTGTCATGCTAGGGGAGCATGTAACTGCAGAGGCCGGTACCGGCTGCGTCCATACGGCTCCTGGTCACGGGGAAGACGACTTTTACGTTTCGAAGCAATATGGAATTGACGCTTTGTCCCCAATCAATGACCGAGGCGTCATGACAGATGAGGCTCCAGGCTTTGAAGGATTATTCTATGAAGATGCAAATAAAGAAGTGACGAAGAGATTGGATGAAGAAGGAGCTCTGTTGAAACTCTCCTTCATCACTCACTCGTATCCGCATGATTGGCGTACGAAGAAACCGGTCATTTTCCGTGCGACCGCTCAATGGTTTGCGTCCATCGAATCATTCCGTAGTGAATTGCTTGAAGCAATCCGAAATACGAAGTTCACTCCTTCATGGGGAGAAACACGATTGTACAATATGGTGCGTGACCGTGGTGACTGGTGTATTTCACGCCAACGTGTGTGGGGAGTTCCGATTCCTGTATTCTACGCGGAAAACGGAGAAGCTATCCTTACTGATGAGACGATTGCGCATGTTGCAAAGCTATTCAGAGAACACGGTTCAAATATCTGGTTTGAAAGGGAAGCGAAAGACCTGCTTCCGGAAGGCTTCAAGCATGAAGGCAGCCCGAACGGTCAATTCTCAAAAGAGACGGATATTATGGATGTCTGGTTCGATTCAGGATCTACACATCAAGGTGTGCTAGTGGAAAGAGACGATCTCGTCTATCCGGCTGATTTGTATTTGGAGGGCTCTGACCAATACCGCGGATGGTTCAACTCATCATTGACGACAAGTGTCGCCATCAATGGGATTGCTCCATACAAAGGATTATTAAGCCACGGGTTCACATTGGACGGAGAAGGTCGCAAAATGAGTAAATCCCTTGGCAACGTCATCGTGCCTTCAAAAGTGATGAATCAACTGGGTGCCGATATCCTTCGTCTATGGGTTTCTTCCGTCGACTATACTGCTGATGTACGTGTATCCGATTCGAATTTCAAACAAGTATCAGAAGTCTATCGTAAGATTCGTAATACGCTCCGCTTCCTACATGGGAACGTGGCAGATTTCAATCCGGCAGCAGACCGTGTCGCATTTGAAGATATGCGTCCAATCGATCAATACGTTTATGTAAAGCTCCAGGATCTAATCAAGGATGTCCTTGAAGCTTATGAGAAATACGAGTTTGCAGGCGTGTATCACGCAGTGAATAATTTCTGTACAGGTGAACTAAGCTCGTTCTATCTTGATATTGCAAAAGACGTCGTCTATATTGAAGGCGTCGATCATCCGCACCGCCGTGCGATGCAAACAGTCATGTACGATTCACTACTTGCCCTATTGAAGCTTTTGACGCCAATCATCCCGCATACGACGGATGAGCTTTGGGCATATCTAGAGCATGTCGAAGAGGAAAGCGTCCAACTGACAGACATGCCTCACGCAGAAGACCTTGGTGAGGAAGCGGACGCACTTCGCGAACGTTTCAGTCGATTGATGGTTGTGCGTGACGATGTACTGAAGGCGCTTGAAGAAGCACGAAATGCAAAAGTGATCGGTAAATCGCTCGAAGCGAAAATTACGGTCTCATTGCCAGAAAAGATGGCAGGCATTCTTGCAGCAGACGATATCGACTATGCACAGTTCTTCATTGTTTCCAAATTTGAAGAGAACGAAGAAGGCAAAATGCCGGAAGAAGCACTAAAACTTGACGCTGCCACAGTCCTTGTTGAAAAAGCGGACGGGGAAAAATGTGACCGCTGCTGGACGATTTCCGAATCGGTCGGCTCAGACGCAGAACACCCAGAGCTCTGCTCACGTTGTGCTGGCGTAGTGAAGAAGTACTATTCATAAATATTGGATTGGGAGCTTAGGGCGGCGATTCCAGCGAAAGCCGTTACGAAGAACGGCTTTTGCGAGCAGAAAGGCTACCTTAATTTCTGCAAAGAACGCATAAATACGGCAAATCGAACCCTTCGCTGTTCGATTGGAAAGCGTCCGCCTGAAGCGGAAATCCTTTTATTCTTAAACATTTTGGTAAAGGCTGTTTGCAACCGTGGCTAATCCATAGTTGCAACAGTCTTTTTCTTATCCACTGAATACACGCTAATTTCATAAATAAGATGACTTTGTGGTAAAATGAAGCAGATACTGTCGGACGGGGGTTTTTGGATTGATTCTATATTATGGATTGGCGCTTTTTTTAATATTGCTCGATCAACTGACAAAATGGCTTGTCGTACAAAACATGAACCTTGGGGAGCGGATCCCGATAGCGGAACCTTATTTGGCATTCCTGTCACACCGTAATAAAGGAGCGGCATGGGGAATGCTAGAAGGGCAGATGTGGTTATTTTATATTGTTACAATCCTAGTTGTCGGTGGCATCATTTATTTTTTCCACAAGGAAGCGAAAGGCAGCAAATTATTAGGAATCAGTCTGATGTTTTTATTAGGCGGAGCAATCGGAAATTTCATCGACCGATTATGGCGGAAGGAAGTTGTTGATTTCATTGATGTCCTCATCCCTGTCATCAATTATGACTTTCCAATCTTCAACGTAGCGGATGCTGCGTTGACGGTAGGGGTCGTCCTTATTATTATTCACGTCATTCTTGATGAAAAAAAGAACAAGAAAAAGGTGGCATAATGGAACCGTTTGAAATTGTAATAACAGAAGAGCACGGAAATGGCAGAATTGATAAAGTCCTATCGGATATCAACCCTGAGTGGTCCCGCACACAAATCCAGCAATGGGTGAAGGACGGGGCAGTTCTTGTCAATGATGGAACTGTAAAACAGAACTACAAAGTGAAAATTGGGGATATCATCGAAGTGACAGAGCCTGAACCCGTGGAACTCGATATAGTTGCGGAAGACCTCGATTTGGAAATCGTCTATGAGGATGCAGATGTCCTCGTCGTAAATAAGCCCCGCGGTATGGTTGTCCACCCGGCACCCGGGCATGCTACGGGCACTTTAGTGAATGGCTTGATGCACCAAGTGAAAGACCTTTCCGGGATTAACGGCGTTATGCGTCCCGGGATTGTCCACAGAATCGATAAAGATACTTCAGGTTTGCTGATGGTCGCTAAAAATGATCAGGCACATGTATCGCTTGTCGATCAGCTCGTCGATAAATCCGTGACGCGTATTTACACGGCGCTCGTTCACGGCCATATTCCTCATGATCAAGGAACAATTGACGCCCCAATTGGAAGGGACCAGAAAGATCGTCAAAGCATGACGGTTACGGATAAGGGAAAACATGCCATCACCCACTTCAAAGTATTAGAACGCTTTGGTGATTTTACGTTGGTGGAATGCCGACTGGAAACCGGAAGGACCCATCAAATACGTGTTCATATGAAGTATATCGGCTATCCGCTTGCCGGGGATCCGAAATATGGTCCGAAAAAAACAATCGACTTCAACGGACAGGCATTGCATGCTGGCACAATCGGCTTTAAGCACCCTCGCACCGGCGAATATTTGGAGTTTACACAACCTTTGCCGGAAGAGTTTAAAGCATTGATTGAAAAAATGCGCAAAGAAAAGCGTTGACAAACTGAAATTGGCCAACTATACTAATCAATGAAATGAATAGCGATACCTTTAAGATCAGTCCAGAGAGGCTGGGAAGGTTGCACGGAAGTACAGTAGGATAGCTGCGCGCTATTCTTCGGTACACTTCTTTCTGCACCTGTACCCTCCTGTCATCTGGCAGGAGGGTTTTTTTATGTTAATAAGGAGGAATTATTATGACGGAAAAAGCAATCATTCTTGACGAACAGGCAATATCACGTGCGGTGACCAGAATCGCATATGAAATTATCGAAAAGAATAAAGGAATCGATGGTTGTATTCTTGTAGGCATTAAAACCAGAGGGGCTGTGCTTGCAAAACGGCTTTCGGAAAGGATCAAGCAAATCGAAGGAAAACCGATCTTGACTGGTGAGTTGGATATTACGCTGTACAGAGATGATCTTCAACATAAACATGGAAACCATGAACCTCTTGTCCACCAAGTTGACATCAAGCACGACGTCGCTGATAAGAAAGTGATACTTGTCGATGATGTTCTTTACACAGGAAGAACAGTCAGAGCGGCGATGGATGCAGTCATCGATTTAGGAAGACCTTCTGCGATACAGCTTGCTGTCCTCGTTGACAGAGGTCATCGCGAATTGCCGATCCGCCCTGATTATGTCGGTAAAAATATTCCTACCTCGAATGATGAGCGGGTAGTAGTCAACGTCATCGAAGAGGATGGAACAGACGGCGTGACAATCCATACAAAATAAAAACAGGATAAGGATTGAAGGCGAAATGATGAATGACAACAAAGTGTTAGACGTACTCGATAAGCCGGCTCCCGGAAGATGGCTTGCACTCAGTTTGCAACATATGTTTGCAATGTTCGGAGCGACAATCCTTGTGCCGCAATTCGTAGGCTTAAGCCCAGCAATCGCTTTATTAACAAGTGGGCTTGCGACGCTCATCTTCGTCCTTGTTACGCAATTCAAGGTTCCCGCATACTTAGGTTCATCGTTCGCATTCATTGCGCCGATCCAAGTGGCGACAAGCACAGGCGGCATCGGAAGCGCAATGATCGGAAGCATGTTTGTCGCTCTCGTATATGCAATTGTATCACTCCTGATCTGGACGACGGGCTCAGGATGGATTATGAGATTCCTTCCGCCAGTCGTTGTCGGCCCTGTCATTATGGTTATCGGGTTAGCATTGGCACCGACGGCAGTGAGCATGGCGAGTACGATCCAAGTGGATGGCGAAGCGCAATACAATCTACTGCATTTCTCAGCCGCAATTGTCACATTGGCAGCTGCAATCATCTGCCTCATGTTCTTCAGAGGGGTAGTGAGTCTGATGCCTGTACTGATCGGAATAATAGTAGGTTACATATACTCAGCTTCGATCGGAATATTGGACTTCACAAAAGTACATGAAGCTGCATGGTTTGAAATACCGGAATTCCTTATTCCCGGAATAGATTATGAGTTTGTCATTACCCCGGCATTACTAGCAATCATGGTTCCGATATCAATCGTTACGATTTCGGAGCATATCGGTCACCAGCTTGTACTCGGCCGCGTCGTCAATAAAGATTTTATCAAAGATCCCGGTTTAAACCGGTCGCTTTTAGGAGATGGGATCGGGACACTCCTTAGTGGATTGCTTGGTGGTCCACCGAAAACAACATACGGTGAAAACATTGGCGTCATGGCAATCACACGTGTCTATAGCGTCTATGTCATCATCGGAGCAGCAGTCTTCGCGATATTGTTTTCCTTCATCGGAAAATTGATGGCGATTATTGCAACAATCCCTCAAGCGGTGCTTGGCGGAATCTCAATATTGCTGTTTGGAATCATTGCTTCGTCCGGGCTAAGGATGCTCGTTGATCATAAAGTTGATTTTGGACAGCAACGGAATCTCGTCATCGCCTCGGTCATTCTAGTAATTGGCATCGGGGGAGCCTCCATCCATATTAGTGAAACGTTCCAAGTAGGGGGAATGGCGCTGGCTGCAATCGTCGGAGTCATACTTAACTTGCTATTGCCGGGCAGGAAAAATGCTAGCTTGGCAGATAGTTCAACAAAATAGAAAGACCTTTTAACATTGTACTGAGAGACAAGGAAAGGTTCAGTTGACTAGTAGTCATTCAAGATGGATGACGATTGTTTAGTCATGCCCACTGGCCTTTCCATTTAACGGAAAGGCCATTTTTTATCCAAAACGGAAGGGGATTTTCTATATGAAAAACCTATTATCAATGAAAGATCTATCAATCGACGAAATTTCAGCTATTTTGGATCGTGCTGCAATGTTAAAAAGGTATGGGATCCGCGCATTACCTCAAAAATATATGGTTAGCAATCTATTCTTTGAGCCGAGCACTCGAACAAAAATGAGTTTTGAAGTAGCGGAGCGGAAATTGGGTCTTGAAACGATTCCTTTTGAAGCCGGTTCTTCAAGTGCGGTAAAGGGAGAGACGTTGTACGACACGCTTCGAACCCTTGAAGAAATCGGCTTGGATGCAGTCGTCATCAGACATCCTGAAGAGCGCTATTATGAAGACCTCGTTGGAAAAATGAATATGGCAATCATCAACGGCGGAGACGGTTCAGGACAACATCCAACACAATCATTGCTTGACTTGTTCACAATTAAAGAAACGCTCGGCGGTTTCAAAGGGCTTAATGTGCTTATCGCCGGTGACATTTCCCATAGTAGAGTTGCAAAGTCGAATGCGGATGCTCTTTCAATGCTTGGTGCGAATGTGAAATTTCTATGCCCCCCTGAGTGGGCAGGTGATTTTCCATACGTGAGTGACTGGGAAGAAGTGGTCTACACAAGCGATGTGGTCATGCTCCTAAGAGTTCAGCATGAAAGGCACGATGGCAAAATGAGATTCACAAAGGACGAATACCATACGAAATATGGACTGACAGTTGAACGGGAAAGGGAAATGAAGCCCGGATCAATTATCATGCATCCTGCACCGGTTAACCGGGATGTGGAAATAGCAGGAAGCCTTGTCGAATGCAGCAGATCAATGATTTACAAGCAAGTTGAAAATGGCGTCTATATACGTGCGGCTATCTTAGAAACGATTTTACAGAAGGAGGAATTGGCATGGGAAAGATCATCAAGAGTGCATATGTTTTAAATGAAATTGGAGAAAAGGTTTTAACAGATGTTAGGATTGCTGGAGGGAAGATAACCGAAATCGGAAAAGATTTACATGCAGGGGATTCGGAGGTCATTGACGGAAACGGACTCCTGTTGGCGCCGGGGTTCATCGATGTCCACGTCCATCTGCGGGAACCAGGCGGAGAGCATAAAGAAACGATTGAAACAGGGACGCTTGCCGCTGCTAAAGGCGGATACACGACGATTTGCGCAATGCCGAATACGAGACCGGTTCCTGACACGAAGGAAAACTTGTCCCTCGTCAACAGCTTGATTGCTGAAAAAGCGCATATTCGAGTCCTCCCTTACGCTTCCATCACAATTAGGGAAGCCGGGAAAGAACGGACGAATTTAAAAGAATTGAAGCAGAACGGAGCTTTCGCTTTCACAGATGACGGGGTTGGCGTCCAAGAAGCAGGCATGATGTACGAGGCAATGTTAGATGCGGCTGAGCTAGACATGCCGGTTGTCGCACATTGCGAAGACAATACACTGATATATGGTGGAGCAATGCATGAAGGAAAGAAGAACAAGGAGCTTGGACTCCCGGGTATCCCATCAATCGCTGAATCAGTCCATATCGCGCGCGATATACTGCTTGCTGAAGCAGCTGGCGCCCACTATCACGTCTGCCACGTCAGTACGAAAGAATCTGTACGGGTCATCCGTGATGCGAAAGAAGCCGGAATCCACGTAACTGCGGAAGTGAGTCCGCATCATCTGATTTTATGCGAGAATGATATCCCTTGTGACGATGCTGATTGGAAGATGAACCCACCACTTCGCGGAGTGGAGGACTTACATGCATTGCAAGAAGGGTTGATGGATGGCACTCTTGATTTCATAGCAACCGATCACGCACCCCACACAGCAGAAGAGAAAAATGCCGGTTTTGCAAAAGCGCCTTTCGGAATTACAGGATTTGAAACAGCATTCCCGCTTCTTTACACGCATTTTGTAAAAGAAGGGAAATGGTCACTAAAGCAGTTGATTGATTGGATGACTATCAAGCCTGCTGATGTATTCGGTCTTCCATACGGGAAAATAGAAGTCGGTGCGCTAGCGGATCTCGTTCTTCTTGATTTGAATAAAGAACAAGCAATTGATAGGGAGACATTTTTATCCAAAGGGAAAAACACCCCATTTGATGGCTGGAGGTGTGTTGGCTGGCCGGTGAAGACAATCTACGGAGGCAATATCGTCTGGCAGGATCAAATGGATGTGATAGCAAAACAGCAGGTGATACTATGATCATCCAAGATCGGATGAATGTGACGGGTCAAAGAGAAATTGCTAAGAATATATTTGAAATGAAACTGACAGGCAAGCTGGTAGGGGAAATCAATTCCCCTGGCCAGTTTGTCCATATCCGGGTCTCTGATTCATTCGAACCTTTGTTAAGAAGACCGATCTCTATCGCTTCCATCGATTATGAAGCAGGCGAAATGACAATCATTTATCGCGCGGAAGGTCGCGGCACTCAGCTGCTTTCCTTGAAAAAAGAAGGCGACGAAGTAGATGTGCTCGGTCCGCTAGGTAATGGTTTTCCAGTTGATGAAACATCACCTGGTGAAACCGCGGTACTCATTGGCGGTGGAATTGGGGTTCCCCCTTTATACGAATTATCGAAGCAACTGACTGCCAAAGGAGTTAATTGCATTCATGTACTAGGCTTCCAAACGGCAGATGTGTCCTTTTATGAAGAGGAATTCATGCGCCTAGGTGAGACATATATCGCAACGGTGGACGGAACAAAAGGAATGTCAGGTTTTGTAACTAATGTGATGGAGACGATTGGAGACGGATTCGCTACCTACTATAGCTGCGGACCGATGCCGATGCTGAATGCGGTTCAAACCGCTTACTCTGGCAAAAAAGGTTTCCTTTCATTCGAACAGCGTATGGGATGCGGAATAGGAGCTTGCTTCGCTTGTGTATGTGAAACGACTGATAAAACGGATAAAGAGTACATCAAAGTTTGTTCTGATGGACCAGTATTTCCGGCAGGGGTGGTGTCGATATGAATAGATTGGCAGTGGAATTGCCTGGTTTGCAGTTGAAAAATCCAATCATGCCGGCATCCGGCTGTTTCGGATTCGGTAGGGAATATGGGAATCTGTATGACTTATCAATGTTAGGCGCCATTATGATCAAAGCGACGACTCTTGATAAAAGATTCGGCAATCCGACTCCACGAGTCGCGGAGACGGCATCAGGCATGTTGAACGCTATCGGCTTGCAGAATCCCGGTTTGCAGGGCGTCATGGAAAATGAACTGCCTTGGCTGGAACAGTACGATGTTCCGATCATTGCGAATGTCGCAGGAACAGAAACTGCGGATTATGTAGAGGTGGCAAAAACAATTTCAACGGCTCCGAATGTAAGAGCGTTGGAATTGAACATATCATGCCCCAACGTCAAATGCGGCGGCATCACTTTTGGCACGGATCCACAGCAAGCACATGATCTGACGGCTGCCGTGAAAGAAGTGTCCGAAGTGCCGGTGTATGTCAAGCTGTCACCAAATGTCACGGACATCAAAGAAATTGCAAAAGCGGTCGAGGCCGGCGGAGCAGATGGCATTACGATGATCAATACGCTTGTCGGAATGAGGCTCGATCAAAAGACGGGAAGACCTATTATAGCTAATCTAACAGGTGGTTTATCCGGACCAGCTGTAAAGCCGGTCGCCATCAAAATGGTGTACGAAGTGAGCCAAGTCGTACAGATCCCGATCATCGGCATGGGCGGGATCGCTGAAACTGCCGACGTTATCGATTTTCTATCGGCAGGTGCGAGTGCAGTGGCAGTCGGTACGGCGAATTTCGTAAACCCATTCATTTGTCCGAAAATCATTGAAGGGCTTCCAGCGAAATTGGATGAGCTCGGTGTTGAACATATTTCTGAACTTGTAGGAAGGAGCCATCGGTTATGAAAAGATCCCCGATCATTGCGTTAGACTTTGATTCATCACAGAAGGTTTTCGACTTTCTACAACCATTCGAAAGCGACATCAATGTGAAAGTCGGCATGCAGCTTTACTACAAAGAGGGCCCTGCAATCATTTCTAAATTGAAAGAGAGCGGGTTCAATATATTCCTAGACTTAAAATTGCATGACATCCCAAATACAGTGAAATCTGCAATGGAAGTATTGGCAAGCTTAGGTGTGGACTTGGTCAATGTCCATGCTGCCGGCGGGAAGACGATGATGGAAGCTGCATTGGAAGGGCTTGATAAAGGGACTCTGTCGGGAATGAAGCGCCCTTCTATTATCGGTGTGACTCAATTGACGTCTACAGATGAACGTCAAATGAGGGAAGAACAACTTATCCATGATTCACTTCAAGAGTCCGTGCTTCATTACGCGAAGCTTACAAAGGATGCTGGATTGGATGGGGTCGTTTGCTCCGTACAAGAGGCTGCTATCATTTCAGAAGTATGCGGACCGGAATTCCTGAAAGTCACTCCTGGGATCCGTCTTCCGGAAAGCGGAACGCATGACCAGAAAAGGATTGCTACGCCAAAGGAAGCAAGGCAGGAAGGATCGACTCATATCGTAGTCGGTAGGGCGATTACAGGTGCATCGGATCCTCGTGTAGCATACGAACAAATTAATGCTAGATGGAGAGGGGTAGAGTGGGTTGGATAAGAAGGAAATTGCGAAAATTTTATTGAATGTAGGAGCGGTGGAATTAAGTCCGGAGGTTCCATTCACATGGGCATCGGGAATTCAATCACCGATCTATTGTGATAACCGGTTGACGATGTCCGATCCAGTAGGACGAAAACAAATTGCACAAGGGCTTGCCGGGTTAATTAAAACAAATTATCCTGAAACGACGCTTATTGCGGGAACGGCAACTGCCGGCATTCCACATGCGGCCTGGGTCGCTGATATTTTAGGCTTACCGATGGTGTATATCCGTTCAAAAGCGAAAGGGCATGGTCGAAGCCGCCAAATCGAGGGGAAAGTAGAACCTAAGGATAAAGCAGTCATCATTGAAGACTTGATTTCCACGGGAGGCAGCAGTCTGAATGCTGTTGAAGCGCTGCAATCTGAAGGAATCGAAGTTGCAGGGGTTGTCTCCATTTTTACATATGAACTCGAAAGTGCAGATAAAGCATTTAAAGAGGCAAACTTATCTTATGAGAGTTTGACGGATTTCGGAGCACTTTCTGAGATGGCGAAAGAAAGCGGTGCAATTACAACAGAGTCAATGGCTGGTTTACTGGAGTGGCATGGGAAATTGAAAGCTGGATTATTAGCTAAATAGTAAAAACGAAAAAGGATTGCCATCCTCGTTGGGATGGCAATCCTTTTTTCACTTCCTCAACTTCCTAACAACATCCTCATCAGGTGTGACAAACAACGTCTTCTGCTCAAAATAAATAACAAATCCAGGTTTCGAACCATTTGGTTTCTTAACATGACGGATTTCCGTAAAATCTACCGGAACAGACGACGAACCCCTCGCCTTACTGAAATAAGCCGAAAGAATCGCTGCTTCTTCAATCGTCTGCTCATCCGGATTCGAATCATGGATGACGACGTGCGATCCGGGAATGTCCTTCGTATGAAGCCATACATGATCCCTTGCAGCAATCTTGAACGTCAAATAATCATTTTGCTTGTTATTCTTACCGACCGAAATCGGAATGCCGGAAGATGATATATACGACTCAGGTGATGGCTTTTTCGGCTTCTGCTTTTTCTTGCCTCTTCTTGCGCGCATCAAACCTAACTCCGCCAATTCCTCACGAATTTCATCGATATCCTCAGGAGACGCTTGCATAACCTGCTGTTTAATCATCTCAAAATAATCGATGTCTTCTTTCGCTTTCTCCAACTGTTCCGCAATCATGATCAACGCATTTTTCGCCTTCGTGTAGCGGGAATAATAACGCTGCGCATTTTCAATCGGCGTCTTCCTCGGGTCAAGCGGAATCGTCACAGTCGTTCCTTCCTCATAGTAATTGTCGACGACAGCTTCTGTATCACCTTTATTGATAGCATAACTATTCGCTGTGAGCAGTTCACCATATAACTGGAACGTATCCAGTTTCTCGGCCGCATTCTGCTCTTTTTCCAACTTGTTCATCTTCAATTTCAACTTGGCGATTTCATTATCTAGCCAGCGTTCCAAATCGGCTGCCTGGGATTTCACCCGCTCCCGTTCTGCCCGAGCAAAATAGACCTTGTCAAGCAGTTCGCCGAGTGTAGTAAACGTCGCGACCGTTCGATCCGCATATGTCAATGTAGTTGCCGAAAAAATGGTCTTCGCACCGACTTCAGCGATCGTAGGTGTTTGAGTTCCCCCTTTGAATGAAGATAGGAAATTTTTATAGATGTTATATGCGTCCCTTTCTAATGCTTCTTTCAATCGATACAAAAGTTCTTCTCCATGAATCGGTGAAAAACCCGATAGTTTTCCAACAACCTGTTTGGCATTCTCCCATTCTGGCAATAATGCTAGGAGCTCCTTTTCATCTAAATCAAAAGGATCTAATTTCTCTTGGGGAGGTGCGGGAACATATGGCTGTCCCGGCATAACCGTCCGGTAACTGTTCACGGAAGGCGGCAAATGCTTCATGCTGTCGATGATCATATTCCGCTCCGGGTCAATTAACAGCATATTGCTATGCCTGCCCATGATTTCTACAATTAATCGGCGGTGGATATCATCACCTATTTCATTTTTCGCCCGGATGTCAAATGAGATAATTCGGTCATTTCCAGATTGCTGGATTGATTGGATCATGCCGCCTTCGAGATGCTTCCTCAATACCATGCAAAACATCGGTGGCTCAGAAGGATTTACAATCGTTTCATCAGTCAATTGAACGCGGGAATAAGATGGATGAGTAGAAATAAGAAGTTTATAATTGCTTCTTCCTGCCCGAACCATCAAGACAACTTCTTGTGTGTTCGGCTGATGTATTTTTGAAATCCGTCCGTCTTTAATTTGTTGCAGCTCTTGAGTAATCGCTGCGGTGAATAAACCGTCAAATGCCATAATAATTCCTCTTTCAAACGTTTTGTACCATTTTAGCACTCTCTGGGTGCGATATGTTATAATATGAGAAGATTGTTTGCTATGATGAATGGAACAATAGAAGGTAGAGAATACATAAGAAGAGGGATTGCATGTACAAACAACGTGGACTGTTGATTGTCCTGTCCGGACCATCCGGTGTCGGGAAAGGGACGGTCAGAAAAGAGCTATTTCAACAACCTGACACGAATTATGAATATTCGATATCGATGACGACGAGAAGCCCCCGAGAAGGCGAACAGGACGGCGTCGATTACTTTTTTAAATCACGCAATGAGTTCGAGCAATTGATAAACGAAGGAAAATTATTGGAGTACGCCGAGTATGTAGGCAATTATTACGGCACCCCTCTGGATTACGTGAATGAAACGCTTGACGCCGGAAGGGATGTATTCCTGGAAATTGAAGTTGTCGGTGCGGCACAAGTCCGTAAATTAGTTCCCGATGGATTATTCATTTTCCTTGCCCCACCGAGTCTGTCCGAGCTTGAAGATCGTTTGATCGGTAGAGGGACGGAACAGGCCGATGTCATTGCAAGCAGAGTATTGAAAGCGCGTGAAGAGCTTGAAATGATGAACTTGTATGACTATGTAGTTGAAAATGATGAAGTGTCGAAGGCATGCGATCGCATCAATGCCATCGTGACGGCTGAACATTGCCGACGGGAACGTGTTGAAAAAAGATACTTACTTATGTTGGAAGGGGAATAATTTATGTTATATCCATCAGTTGACTCGTTAAAGGGTAAAATCGATTCAAAATACACACTTGTGACACTTGCCGCTAAGCGTGCGCGTGAAATGCAGGAGACCAAGAATATGTTGCTGCCATCCTATACTTCATATAAGAATGTAGGGAAAGCTTTGGAAGAGATTTCCGCAGGCGCATTATCAAAACAAGTTCAAGACGCTTCCATTGTATACGAAGACGAAGTATGATCAACGCTCACTAAGTTGACGCATTTAAATAGGTCTGCATACTCCCTTAGAAACAGAATTTCTTTGGGAGTTTGTCATTTTTAATTAGCATTTTTCAGAAGTCGATTGTCCTTTTATGGACAAATTGTACATACTCGTAGAAGTAGAGAAAGGGTGGGGCTGTTGGTAACTAAAAAAATACTTGTCTGTGTGACTGGTGGAATTGCCGTTTATAAGGCAGTCGCTTTTGTAAGCAAATTAACGCAAGCCGGGGCAGAAGTGAAAGTGATGATGACTGCTTCGGCAATGGAATTCGTGACACCGCTTTCTTTTCAGGTTTTGTCACGGAATGATGTTTACTTTGACACCTTTGATGAAAAAGACTCAAGTGTCATTGCTCACATCGATCTGGCTGATTGGGCCGATCTTGTCATAGTTGCGCCGGCAACTGCAAATGTAATCGGCAAACTCGCGAACGGAATTGCGGATAATATGGTCACGACAACCCTTCTCGCGACAACTGCGGAAGTTTGGATTGCTCCGGCGATGAATGTACATATGTATGAAAACAAGTCGGTCATCCGAAACATCGGACAGCTCCATGAGGACGGTTACCGTTTCATTGAACCTTCAGAAGGATTCTTAGCATGCGGCTATGTCGGTAAAGGCAGACTCGAGGAGCCTGAAAAAATTGTCCAACTGATCAAGGAGAGGTTTTCGCAACCTGAAAATCAGCCTCTTGCAGGGAAAAAGGTGGTTGTTACGGCGGGACCGACCCGGGAACGGATTGACCCTGTGCGTTACATTTCGAACTTTTCGAGCGGCAAGATGGGATATGCACTAGCGGAAGCTGCTGTGTCGTTAGGTGCTGAAACAATATTGGTTTCAGGTCCTGTTGAGTTGCCAAAGCCTAATGGCGTGCAGCTCATCAACGTGGAAAGTGCTGCACAAATGCTTGACGCTGTGTTAACTAAATTCGACGATGCGGATATGGTTATAAAATCGGCAGCAGTTGCAGATTATCGCCCAAAAGAGCAATTTACACAAAAGATGAAGAAGCAGGATGGCGATTCATCCATTGAACTCGAACGTACAACCGATATTCTCAAGACGCTCGGGGAAAGAAAAACGGGACAAGTACTTGTCGGATTTGCGGCAGAGACGAATGATGCAATCGAGTATGGCATGAAAAAGCTGTCCACTAAAAACTTGGACTATATCATTGTAAATGATGTGACAGATCCCGATGGCGGCTTCGGCAACGATACGAATGTTGTCACATTACTATCAAGAAAGGGGAAGACATATCCTTTCGAAGCAATGCATAAAAAAGAACTGGCACAAGTGCTCTTGAGGACGATTCTGGAATTGGAGAGTGACGTTGTAAATGATAGCTGAAGTCATCGTCGATGTATCGGCATATCCAATCGATCGTCCCTTTGACTACGCCGTGCCCGAACATCTGGAGACGGTGATTGAATGCGGGTCCCGTGTTAAAGTCCCATTCGGACCGAGGAAAGTGATCGGCTATGTCACCGGCCTGAAATCAGAAAGTGATCTCGAAGAGCATAAGTTGAAGAAGATTGACGAACTGATCGACTTGGATCCTGTTCTTTCTCAGGAGTTGTTGGGCTTGGCTAAAAAAGTGGCGAGAGAAACACTGTCCTATGAAATCGATGCGCTGCAAGTGATGCTGCCTGCAGCGATGCGTGCGAAATACGAAAAATTCATCAGTATCGAAAGACCAGATGAAATCGATGATGCAAGGGTTTTATCAGTACTGAATGGACGTACCCGCATTCCTTTGAAGCAGGTTACTGATTCCGCTCTATTGAAGTTGGTCAAAGATTATTCGGAAAAAGGAATCGTTTCCGTCGACACGGCGATTAGCCAGCAAACGGGAGTGAAAAAAGTACGTGTAATCCATATTGGGGATTCAGACACATTATCCGAATTACTGCTCACCATCCATCCGAATGCGAAGAAACAAGCAGAATTGATCAGGTGGATGTTAAATCATGCAGGGAAGTCGATTGAGGCTGCGAAACTGATGAATGAATCTGGCATCCAAAACTCGGTTCTCAAAGCCGTCATTGAAAAAGGCGGTGCTACAGAAGCGTATGTCGAAACGTATCGTGAGCCGGATGCCCCGAAGCTTCAGGATACGCCCATGCCCCTTCGGCTGACAGAGGAACAACACACGGCACTCGAGAAAGTGAAAGTGGCCGCAGATTCGGGTAATGCTGAAACATTCCTGTTGCATGGCATAACGGGAAGCGGAAAAACCGAAGTCTATTTACAAGCGATCAAACACGTACTGGATAAAGGGAAGGAAGCGATCGTCCTCGTTCCTGAGATTTCATTGACGCCTCAAATGACCGCCCGATTCCAAGAGCGGTTTGGCGAACTAGTTGCAGTCATGCATAGCGGGTTATCGGCAGGTGAGAAATATGATGAATGGAGAAAAATCCACCGACGGGAAGTGAAAGTTGTCGTCGGGGCAAGATCTGCGATTTTCGCTCCATTTGAAAACATAGGAATTATCATCCTGGATGAAGAGCACGAATCGACTTATAAACAGGAGGATACCCCGAGGTACCATGCAAGGGACGTTGCCATCTGGCGTTCAGAGTATTTCGGTTGCCCCGTCATCCTAGGCAGCGCGACACCCTCTCTCGAATCGTACGCCCGAGCATCGAAAGGTGTCTATACACTTTTGGAGTTGTCGAAGAGGGCGAAGAACCAACCATTACCAACCGTCACGGTCGTCGATATGAGGGAAGAATTGAAGGAAGGAAACAGGTCGATGTTTTCCGTACAATTGGCGGAGGCCATTCGACTTCGCTTGGAAAAGAAAGAGCAAACGGTCCTATTTCTCAATAAAAGAGGATTCTCTTCATTCGTATTGTGCAGGGATTGCGGGACGGTCGTCCAATGCCCGAACTGCGATATCTCATTGACCTATCATCGTGCAAATGAAAGTCTGAAGTGTCATTATTGCGGTCATGAGGAACCAGTTCCGCTCGTTTGTCCGGAATGTGAAAGTGAACATATCCGGTTTTTCGGAACAGGCACACAAAAGGCCGAAGAAGAAATTTCAAAGCTATTCCCAGAAGCGCGAGTATTGCGGATGGATGTAGACACAACACGGCAAAAGGGAGCACACGAACGCATACTCCGCCAATTCAGCGAAGGGAAGGCGGATATCCTGCTTGGCACCCAAATGATTGCAAAAGGGCTCGATTTCCCGAATATTACCTTAGTCGGAGTGCTGGCAGCGGATACGACTTTGCATTTGGCGGATTTCCGGGCAGCGGAAAAAACATTCCAATTGATGACGCAAGTTAGTGGACGAGCAGGTAGGCATGAATTGGCCGGTGAAGTATTCATTCAGACATATTCACCGGAACATTATGCGATTGAACTCGCAAAGACCCAACATTACGAGCCGTTTTACAATCTGGAGATGTCGGCACGCAAACAATACGGGTATCCTCCTTTCTTTTTTATAACGCTTGTACAGTTTTCACATGAGGATTTGTTAAAAGTTGCAGATTTTGCGGAAAAGGGGACGCGCTATTTGAAAAGTTCGTTGTCGCCTGATACCGTCATCATCGGACCTGCGGCAGCTGCAATTAGTCGTGTGAACAATAGATATCGGTACCAATGTTTGATAAAATACAAAAAAGAGCCGAAGTTGATTGAAACGCTTCAGCAATTGATCAGAATGTATCGGACGAACTGGATGAAGGAAGGTCTGCTCATGTCAGTGGATGTGGATCCGACTTCAATTTTTTAATCAGTACGGACGAGTTGGAAAAGAGGAATAGAATTGGCAATACTTGAAATCGTTAAAAGCCCTTCAACAATGCTGACGCAGCGTTGTAAGGAAGTGGAGAAATTTGATGAAAAATTGGCAAAGCTGCTCGATGACATGTACGACACAATGATCGATGCAGATGGTGTAGGGCTCGCAGCTCCTCAAGTAGGGGAATTGGTCCGAGTCGCCATCGTCGATATGGGCGAAGGGGACGAAGTGATTGAAATGGTCAACCCTGTCGTCACTGCAATCGGAGGGTCTGTCGTAGAAGTTGAGGGCTGCTTAAGCTTCCCGGGTCTATACGGTGAAGTGGAACGACCGTTTTTCGTTCGTGTAGAAGCACAGGAACGGGACGGTTCTTTGTACGAACTGGAAGCGGAAGACTACGAAGCGCGGGCGATCCTGCATGAAATAGATCATTTGGATGGCGTGTTATTCGATTCAAAAATAACAAGGATCGTGGACCCAGAGGAATTTGAAGAAGTAGATGGGGAGGCTGAAACCGAATGACGAAAATCGTATTCATGGGGACTCCCGATTTTTCAGTTCCTGTCTTGACAATGCTACACGAGGAAGGGTACGACATCATTGCAGTTGTCACCCAGCCCGATCGGCCTGTCGGAAGAAAGAGGATATTAACACCTCCGCCTGTAAAGGAAGAGGCTCTTCGACTTGGCTTGCCGGTCTTGCAACCGGAAAAACTGAGAACATCCGAAGAACTTGCGGAGCTTATCCAGATGAATCCGGATCTGATCGTTACCGCTGCATATGGACAAATCCTGCCGAAAACCCTACTTGATGCCCCACGACTGGGTTGCATCAATGTCCATGCGTCATTATTGCCGAAATACCGGGGAGGCGCACCGATCCACCAAGCAGTCATCGATGGTGAGACCGAAACGGGAGTAACAATCATGTATATGGTTGAAAAGCTCGATGCGGGAGATATCATCTCACAGATAACTGTACCTATTACCGAAGAAGATAATACCGGCATCCTATTCGAGAAATTATCCGTAGCAGGCACAAAATTATTGAAAAATACATTGCCTTCCATCATAGACGGATCGAATGAACGGATTCCCCAAGATGAAAAATATGTTTCATTTGCAGGCAATATAACCCGTGAACAGGAAAGAATCGACTGGTCCAAAGATGGCACAGCTATTTTCAACCAAATCCGCGGACTCTATCCGTGGCCGGGTGCCTATTCCGTATTTCAAGAAGAGAACGTTAAAATTTGGACGGCAGACAAATCCGATATTACGGCTGAGGCCCTTCCTGGAACGATAATAAAATTGTTGAAGGACAAGCTTATCGTCAAAACAGGCGACGAAACATCCATTGCCATCACTGAATTGCAGCCTGCCGGGAAAAAACGGTTGTCGGCGGAAGAGTTCCTTAATGGCATAGGTGCCAAATGGAATGAAGGGGATAAATTTGAATGACAAATGCCAAAAAGAGGATTTGGAACGGCAATGTCCGCGACGCGGCATTATCAATATTAATGGAAATAAATCAGAATCAGGCTTACAGCAATCTTCTCCTCAACAGGACGATTAAGAAATATGATATCGATCCGAAGGACAGGGGTTTATTGACTGAACTGACGTACGGCACTTTACAGCACAGATTGACCTTAGATTATTACTTGGAGCCTTTCGTCAAAGGGAAACTAGATCCATGGGTACGGGAATTACTGAGGTTATCGATTTATCAAATAATCTATTTGACGAAAATCCCTCCGCATGCAGTCGTTCATGAAGCGGTGGAAATCGCCAAAAGAAGAGGGCATAAGGGCATCTCGGCAACCGTAAATGGCATTTTACGTTCCGTATTACGAAAAGGCGTCCGCCCGATTGAGGACATCCAAGATGATATCGAAAGGATGTCAGTTGAAACAAGTCATCCTGCATGGTTGATTGAGCGGTGGGTTAACCAGTTCGGCAAAGAAGAAGCTTTGGCGATGGCTCATGAAAACAACCATCCAGCCCGCATGACAGCGAGGGTCAATTCATTGAAAGCGACAGTAGAAGAAGCGATTACGGCGCTCGCTAAGGAAGGGATTGAAGCATCCAGGGGAGAAGTGATTCCAGGGAGCATCCAAGTATCTAGCGGGAGCTTAGCGAATACAGCAGCATTCGCGGAAGGTTTATTGACAATCCAAGATGAAAGCTCCATGTTGCCTGTTCTGGCTCTTGACGTGAAGCCTGATATGAAAGTGCTGGACATGTGCGCGGCTCCGGGCGGAAAGACAACATTCATTGCAGAAAAGATGAATGATATAGGAGAAATATACGCACATGATCTGCATGAACATAAACTTGCTTTAATTGAGTCGAATGCTAACCGTCTCGGCATACAATCCATCATAACGAAAAGCGGGGATAGCCGTGAACTGGAGTCCATTTACGGACCTGCCTCATTTGACCGCATCCTTGTCGATGCGCCTTGCAGCGGTCTTGGAGTCATCCGTCGCAAGCCGGAGATAAAATACAATAAAACCGAGCAGGACTTGAAAAGTTTGACAGAAATCCAGGAGCAGCTTCTTGCTACTGCCTACCGGTTACTAAAAGATGACGGCATTCTCGTTTATAGCACATGCACCATAGAGTACGACGAAAACGAAGGAATGGTCCGCCGTTTCCTGGAAACACATCCAGATCTGACCTTGTATTCGATCGATGCGCTTGCCGACATTGACTCATTGGCAATCAAAGACAATCTTCTTCAAGTGTTGCCGCAGCACTTTGGAAGCGATGGCTTTTTCGTCGCTGCTTTTCACAAAAAGAAGGAGTAAAGAACAACGACTGACTTCTAGCAAATCAATAAGGGGAAATTGAAAATCAGTGTCTTTGAAAAAGGGGGGACGAGTGTTGCGATTCGAAATAGTGACAGACGTTGGTAAGAAGCGGACAGTGAATGAGGATAGTGCAGCAGTCTTTGCAATTCAGGACGGGCCGACGCTCGCGGTTGTCGCGGATGGCATGGGAGGCCACCGTGGCGGGGACTATGCAAGTTCGACAGCGGTAAGGATACTTGGCGAACAGTTCGTGAAAGTGGATAGCGCTGCAACTATGGACGAGGATGATTGGAAAGAATGGCTTCAGGAGACGGTAATGTATGTAAACCGCACCCTATTCGACATTGCAGAAAATGACAATGAATACAAAGGGATGGGAACAACATTAGATGCTGTGCTCATATACGGAAATAAAGGACTTGTCACTCACATCGGGGATAGCAGGGTATACACGATAAATCGGAATGAGATTCTGCAAATTACGAAGGATCATTCCTTCGTAAATATATTGCTGGATTCCGGAGAAATTACCGAAGAGGAAGCGGCAAAACATCCCCAAAGAAATTGGATAATGAGAGCTATAGGATCCGAGAAAACGATCATGCCCGACTTCTATCAACTCAAATTGGACGGACAGACATACTTGTTGATATGTACGGATGGCTTAAGCAATAAGCTCGACAATAAACAGATTCATACAATCGTCACTGCGCATGGAGATTTGCATGACAAGGCAGTTAAATTGGTCGAGTTGGCGAACGAATTGGGTGGAGAAGACAATATTTCTGTCATATTGGCAAGCCCTTCCACATCGGAGGTGAGCCCACAATGATCGGCAAACGAATCGGCGGCCGTTACGAAGTGCTCAAAGGAATCGGAGAAGGCGGAATGTCGAAAGTCTATTTGGCACATGACATCATTTTGGACCGCGATGTTGCCATTAAAGTCTTGAACTATGATTTCGCAAATGAGCAGGATCTGAAAAAGAGATTCCAGCGGGAGGCCCTATCTGCCACAAGTTTGACTCATCCGCATATCGTCAATATTTTTGACGTTGGCGAGGATGAAGAACTTCATTATCTCGTTATGGAATATATTGAAGGCCAGACACTAAAGAAATTTATTCAAATGAATGGTCCTTTGCAAGTCCATCAAGCAGTAAAAATCATGAGGCAGCTCGTTTCGGCTATTGCCAATGCCCATCATAATGGGATTGTCCATCGGGATATAAAACCGCAGAATATTTTAATGGACGCTGAAGGCAATGTGAAAATAACCGATTTCGGAATTGCAATGGCGTTAAGCGCCACGTCACATACAAAAACGAATTCTGTTATCGGAACTGTCCATTATTTATCTCCCGAACAGGCGAGGGGCGGAATGGCAACGAAAAAGTCGGATATTTATTCGTTGGGGATTGTCTTCTATGAACTATTGACAGGTGAACTGCCTTTTTCTGCGGAAACTGCAGTTGCAATCGCATTGAAACATTTGCAGGAAGAGACGCCTTCTGTAAGACTTTCATTTCCCGGCATTCCGCAAAGTGTCGAAAATGTCATTTTAAAAGCGACAGCGAAGAATGCTGCATACAGATACCAGTCGGCGGATGAGATGTATGAAGACCTGCTCACCGTTTTATCACCTGAGAGGCAGCATGAAGAGAAATTCACCATCCCTTACGATGATGACCGGACGCGTGTCATTCCTATCATTACAGACACATCAAAAGCGGACCACTCAGAAAAGACCAAAATCATCAGTCCTGTTCCTGGTTCTGATCCTGCCCCGCAACAGCAGCAGAAGAAGAAACGGAAGAAGTGGCCGATCATCGTTGGCTTATCCGCTTTGCTATTGGCGATTGCAGTCCTCCTGATTTATTTTTGGCCGACCTTATTCGGTCCGAAAACTGCCTTGATACCAGAGGTGGTGGGATTGGAGGAAGCGGAAGCGATTTCGTCGCTTGAGGAAAATGGGTTTGTGGTTGAAGATAAGGTTGAGGATTATTCGGATGAATATCCAGCTGGACAAGTTTTCGGGACAGATCCGGAGGCTAATAAAAAACGAGAGATTGGATCAGCGGTCACCCTATACGTTAGTATCGGCAAGGAAACGACAGAACTGACCAATTATGTTGATAGGGAATATGAAGAAATTGTTGAATTCCTAAATAGTAGAGGATTTAGTAATATTCGACCAGAATGGGTTCACAGTGATGCACCAAAAGGACAAATCCTGAAGCAGTCGCCTGAAGCCGGCGAGAAAGTAGTTCCGGAAGAAACTGAAATTGTGTTTACAGTCAGTTTAGGGAAAGAAATGAAAACACTGGCTGATCTATCGAATTATTCTGAGAGTAAATTGAAGGATTATGCTGATACGTCCGGCTTCAATGTTCGAATCGTTAATAGGATAGAATCTGATAGTGTGAAGGAAGGTCATGTCATTTCACAAAAACCTTCAGCGAACGCCGAACTTGAAAAAGGTGCGACAGTTGACGTAGTCCTTTCAAAAGGCAAGGCGAAGGCCCCGGTTAAGTATGTTGTGTACAAGGTTACGATTCCATATGAACCATCGAATGTTGAAGACGATGAGGAAGACAAAGACCCTGAACCGCAAACGATCAAAATCTATATTCAGGACAGCAAACATTCCATGACGGAACCAGTTGCTGAATTTACGATAACGGAAGATGTGCAGAGAGAGATTACACTCACATTGGAAGAAGGCCAAAGCGGCCATTATCAGGTCCGTAGAGATTCGGAAATTATTGCAGAAAAATCGATTAATTATAATGATGCCGAATGAGAAAGAGGGATTGGATGCCGGAAGGACAAATTAGAAAAGCGATAAGCGGTTTTTATTATGTCAAGGTAAAGGACGGAGATCTTATCCAGTGCAAAGGCCGTGGGGTCTTTAAAATTAGGGGTATATCACCCCTTGTCGGAGACTTTGTCACGATTGTCCGTGAAGGTGATAATGATGCAACCATCACTGAAGTTCATGAACGGGAAAATGAGCTGGTCAGACCGCCGATTGCAAACGTTGACCAGGCGTTGCTCGTATTTTCGATCGTGGAACCGGATTTCAGTTTCCATCTATTAGATCGGTTCCTTGCTGTCATCGAATCAGTCGGCATAAAACCGGTTATCTGTCTGACCAAGAAAGACGTCGCAGGGGAAGGGGATCTACGTCAAGCGGAAACTGCAGCTGCGTACTACCGCGGTATCGGCTACGATGTCATCGTTACTTTTATCGGAGATCCAGACCTATTCCTCTTGCTTGAACCATTCTTGGATGGAAAAACAACGGTTCTTGCCGGTCAGTCCGGCGTCGGAAAATCAACATTGCTCAACACGTTGATTCCTGAGCTTTCTTTGAAGACTGGAGTGATTTCGGAAGCACTTGGCAGAGGCAAACATACAACGCGCCATGTAGAACTTTTGGAAGTTGCTGGCGGGCTCGTCGCTGACACGCCAGGCTTCAGCTCCCTTGATTTTGATCATATCGAGAAAGAGGAATTACGTGATACTTTCGTTGAAATGGAAAACGTGGCGCATGAATGCAAATTCAGGGGATGCTTGCATTTGAAGGAGCCTGGCTGCGCAGTTAAACAGAAAGTGGAGACCGGGGAAATCCTTCAATCCCGCTACTCTAATTATTTGCAATTTCTGCAAGAGATTACTGACCGAAAGCCGAGGTATTGAAAATGATTAAAATTGCACCGTCCATTTTAGCTGCGGACTTTTCGAAGTTGGCAGATGAAGTGAAAGAAGTTGAGAAAGCTGGAGCTGAACTGATTCATATTGATGTAATGGATGGCCATTTCGTTCCGAACATTACGATGGGACCGATTGTTGTGGAAGCGTTGCGGCCAGTTACGGATCTTCCGCTCGATGTCCATCTCATGATTGAGAACCCTGATGCATATATTGAACAGTTCGCGAAAGCGGGAGCGGATTATATTACTGTCCATGTGGAAGCGTGCCGACACTTGCATCGCACCATTCAGCTGATCCGTTCTTTCGGAGTGAAGCCGGGTGTCGTACTGAACCCGCATACGCCGGTAGAGCATATCGTCCATATCCTTGAAGATATCGACATGGTATTATTCATGACGGTCAATCCGGGATTCGGGGGACAGAAGTTCATCCATTCCGTACTTCCGAAAGTGAAGCAATTGTCCGATCTGATCAAGGAAAGAGGATTGTCAATCGATATCGAAATCGATGGCGGCATCAATGAGGAAACGATCATCCCTTGCGTTGAGGCGGGCGCCAATATATTTGTCGCTGGCTCGGCCGTTTATAATGCGGAAGATCGTACGGAAGCACTGCAAAGGATTAAAGCCGCTGGGGAAAGCGTACTGAATTGATGAATAGGATTATCATCTGTGCAGGCGGGCCAACCGGGGAGTTGCCCGACCTGTCCGCTTACGAGGCGGAAGGGACAATTTTCATCGGCGTAGACCGCGGGGCAATTCATTTACTGGATCAAGGGATTATTCCCGAAGAGGCAATCGGAGATTTTGATTCAGTGAGTGAAGAGGAGTATAGCAGAATAAAAGAATCTGTGGAACGAGTCTATCCCTTCCAGACAGAAAAAGACGAAACGGACACGGAACTGGCTGTAGATCGCGCCATTTCCTATCGTCCGGGAGAAGTGATTTTGACCGGTGTCACTGGGGGCAGGTTGGATCATTTCGAATCGGCATTGCATTTATTACTTCGGATGCAGATGGAACATAAAGAAGTTTCATTCCGCATCCGCAACGCTCATAATGAACTTTCATTACTTCGTCCTGGAGTCCATCGGGTGAAAAGGGCTGCCCAGTTCCCTTATATTTCATTTTTCCCCTTCGGCAGTTCTGTAGAAGGCCTGACATTGACCGGCTTCAAGTATGAGACGGTTAACGAAAGGATGGATATGGGCATGACGAAATTCACGAGCAATGAACCAATTTCAGAAGTTTGTACTATCTCATTCCGACAGGGCATATGCTTAATGGTAAGAAGTTCAGATTCCTGAAAGGAGAAGGGAATTGCGAGTTTATACTTTTACGATGCCGAAGTTTCTAAGTAGCTTTGTACGAAAATGCATGGTCGTCTTCCAAAAAGAAGATAAGGTTAAAACCCAAGCTACTGCAAGCCAGCGAAACAAAAAACGGAAAAAAGAAAAAACGTCAGGCTGAACTTATCGGCCTGGCGTTTTATTTCTTTTTGTCTTATAGTAATCGGAACGCGGATAAAGATATTATACTCTTTGCACTTTACCTGATTTGAGCGCTCTCGCAGATACCCAAACACGTTTCGGTTTACCGTTTACAAGAATACGGACTTTTTGAAGATTAGCTCCCCAAGTACGTCTGTTGGCATTCATTGCGTGTGAACGGGCATTCCCCGTACGTGCTTTGCGGCCAGTAACTACACATTCTTTAGCCATTTTTATGACCTCCTCGCTAATATTGATTAAGCGATTCACTATCTAATTCGCATACCATAATACTTTATCACAGGAAATAAGGGCATGCAACCTTTTTTACTGATGCTTTCAAGTGAAAATCCTTTACAACAGTTACTACGCTTTTATATTGTTATCGTGTATAGTACAATGGGGGTAGTTATTATGGATGCAGGAGGGGAAGCTTTCATGTCAATCGAGATGAAAAACGATTACGGTACGATAGATATTACGAATGACGTCATTGCCCAAGTGGTGGGAGAGGCGGCAATCGAATGCTACGGAATTGTCGGCATGGCTTCGCGTCATCAGATCCGGGATGGACTTACAGACATCCTTGGAAAAGAGAACTATGCAAAAGGAGTCATTGTTAGAAATATCGGAGACGAAACACATATCGATATGTATGTCATTATCGGATATGGAACAAAAATCTCTGAGGTCGCATACCAAGTGCAATCCAAAGTGATGTATACATTGAAAAAGACCTTATCGTTAACAGTGGATTCAGTGAATATATTTGTTCAAGGAGTTCGGGTGACGAACTGATAGAAGGAGGAAAACATTTCAATGAATTTTATTGATGGTGTGAAATTTGCCGACATGGTGAGGATGGGTGCGCATCACCTTCATCAGAATGCAGACTATGTCGATTCACTTAACGTGTTTCCTGTTCCTGACGGGGACACAGGGACAAATATGAATTTATCCATGACGTCCGGGGCAAAGGAAACGGAAGCGAATGTTTCTGCGCATCTGGGCAAGACCGCCCAAGCATTGTCTAAAGGCCTATTGATGGGAGCACGCGGGAACTCCGGGGTCATCCTATCCCAATTGTTCCGTGGTTTTGGCAAGGCTGTGGAAGAGGAAGAGAAGCTGGATAGCAAGAAGTTCGCAAATTCACTGGAATATGGAGTGCAGACGGCATATAAAGCAGTCATGAAGCCTGTTGAAGGTACGATTCTTACTGTTGCCAAAGATGCAGCGAACAAAGGTGTTGAAGTGGCGAAGTCGACTACAGACATCATTAAAGTGATGGAGGCAATCGTTGAAGAATCGAAAGCTTCTTTGAAACGGACTCCAGATCTACTTCCGGTTTTGAAGGAAGTTGGTGTCGTCGATAGTGGCGGACAAGGCCTTGTTTATGTATATGAAGGCTTTTTGGCATGTCTGAAAGGGGAAGAGCTTCCTGAGCGGACGAATATGGATCTGATGGAGGATCTAGTCAACGCCGAGCATCATCGTGGAGTACAAGGATTCATGAACACTGAAGATATTGTTTACGGCTATTGTACAGAATTCATGGTGAAATTCGAGGATGAAAAAGTGAAGAAGCATCCTTTCGTGGAAGGCGATTTCCGCCAGGACCTGAGCAAGTTCGGTGATTCATTGCTTGTCATTTCAGATGAGGAGATTGCGAAAGTACATATTCACACTGAAGAGCCGGGAGATGCATTGAATTATGCACAGCAATACGGTTCGCTCATTAATATTAAAATCGAAAACATGCGTCAGCAGCATATTGATATTGTCGGGGAAAGCCATTCGACTAAAAAGGCGGAGACAGCTTCTCATCCATACGCAATTGTAACAGTGGCAATGGGGACAGGAATTGCCGACTTGTTGAAGAGCATCGGAGCTTCTGCTGTCATTGAAGGCGGACAGACGATGAATCCATCAACCGAAGATATCGTCAAGGCTATCAAAGACGTTGGTGCGGAGCGGGTCATCATTTTGCCGAACAATAAAAATATCATCATGGCGGCAAAGCAGGCAGCAGAAGTGATTGGCATCGAAGCAGCTGTCGTCGAAACGAAATCCGTTCCGGAAGGGCTGGCGGCAATTCTCGCATTCAATCCTGAAGCCGAAGTGGCTGATAATGAAAAGAGCATGTCCAAAGCGGCGGCCGGCGTGAAAACTGGCCAAGTCACTTATTCGATCCGGGATACATCCATAGATGGCATTGATATTAAAAAAGATGATTTTATGGGACTTGCAGGCAGTAAAATTGTTATCTCCAATCCTTCTTTAGATGATGTTATGAAGACGTTGCTTGAATCACTCATCAATGAAGATGATGAAATCGTAACAATCATCTATGGAGAGGATGTAACTGAGCAAGAAGCTGCTGAAATTGCTGAATACGTGGAATCCACGTATGATCATACAGAAGTCGAATTGTACAACGGGAAACAACCGCTTTATCCTTATATCCTTTCCGTGGAATAATACGGAAAAAACGACGGCATGCCTTTTGGGGCATGCCGATTTTCTATTTTGTCTTTACTTGAAATCTACGGTAAAATGAAGAGAGTGTTTGCTTCTCAATAAGGGGGTAGTTTAAATGAAATATAGATCTGTCTTTGAAATTATTGGTCCCGTCATGATCGGGCCTTCATCTTCGCACACCGCTGGAGCAGCTCGAATTGGACGAGTAGCCCGGGATTTGTTCGGACGTCAGCCGGAGTGGGCGAAAATTCATCTCTATGGTTCTTTTGCAGAAACTTATAAAGGGCATGGGACTGACGTTGCGATTATCGGGGGGTTGCTGGATTACGACACGTTTGATGAAAGAATAAAAACGGCTTTTGAAGATGCCGCAGCACTCGGCATGACTTTCGAGTTCATTCCCGAAGAGGAAGAAGCCGATCATCCGAATACGGCAAAAATTGTTATTGGCGACAGTCAAGGCGAAATGGAGCTTGTCGGGATTTCAATCGGTGGCGGTACAATGGAAGTCACTGAGTTGAATGGCTTTCCACTTCGCTTATCGGGTCATTTCCCGGCGCTCCTCGTTGTACACGACGATCGTTCGGGCGTCATTGCAAATGTTTCCAACGCTATCGCTTCGCAAGGCATGAACATTGCGCATATGGAAGTTGGCCGGAAGGAAAAAGGGAAAATGGCTCTGATGGTTATCGAAGTCGACCAGATGTTTGATGAAACACTCATAAATGAATTGAAATCGTTGCCGAATGTTACGCAAGTTTCAACATTGGCGAACTGAGGAGGGAAATAGCAATGGAAGTTCTATTCGGTACTGTAAAAGAATTAGTAGCACTCGCGGAAGCACAAAATAAGTCGATTTCGGAAATTATGATTGAACAGGAAATGCAAATGACAAGACGTTCACGTGAAGAGATTGTCGCTCAAATGGAAAATAATCTTTCCGTCATGGAAAGCGCTGTCGAGCAAGGGTTGCAAGGCGTAAAATCGACTTCCGGTTTGACAGGCGGCGATGCAGTCCTTATTCAAAACTATATTAAGTCCGGGAAATCGCTTTCAGGGGACCTTATTTTGGATGCTGTCAGTAAAGCGGTTGCGACAAACGAAGTAAACGCAGCAATGGGAATGATCTGTGCAACTCCAACTGCAGGGGCTGCCGGAATTGTACCAGGAACGCTTTTCGCAGTGAAAGACAAATTGAACCCAACGAGAGAGCAGATGGTGAATTACTTATTTACATCAGGCGCTTTCGGCTTTGTCGTGGCAAATAATGCATCCATCTCTGGAGCAGCAGGAGGATGTCAAGCGGAAACTGGATCAGCCGCTTCGATGGCTGCCGCTGCGATCGTTGAAATGGCTGGAGGAACTCCTCAGCAAAGTGCAGAGGCTTTTTCAATCGTCATGAAAAACATGCTCGGACTTGTGTGCGATCCGGTGGCGGGTCTAGTAGAAGTACCATGTGTGAAGCGTAATGCAATGGGAGCTGCAAAAGCCCTTGTCGGAGCGGATATGGCTCTTGCAGGAGTAGTAAGCAGGATTCCGACTGATGAAGTGATTGAAGCGATGCATAGAATCGGACAGTCAATGCCTTCCGCGTTAAGGGAAACCGCAAAAGGGGGCTTAGCTGCCACTCCTACTGGAAAGGCGCTCGAAGCCGAGATTTTCGGAAAGGACAAAACGTCTCGTGACGCCGTCAATTCTTGACTCTGTCACAACGCTAAAAGGCGTCGGCAAGGCATCTGCAGAACAACTTCAAAAACTTGGCATTGAAACGATTGAAGAGTTAATCAATACATTTCCGTACCGCCATGAAGACTTCAGATTGAAAAATTTAGCTGAAACGCCGCATAATGAACGGGTCACCATTGAAGGAAGGGTCGAAAGTGAGCCTTCCGTTCTTTTTTTGGGGAGAAATAAATCACGACTCCAATTACGGTTGCTGGCCGGAAACCATCTCGTTAAAGCGGTTTTCTTCAATCAACATTACTTGAAAGACCGAATTTCAATCGGAATGATCGTTACGGTGACAGGCAAATGGGATCGTGGCAGGCAAGTGATCAATGTGAGCAACTTCAGTCAGGGGCCGAAAACAGATCAAGCTGATTTTGAACCTGTCTATAGTTTGAAAAACGTCATGCACCAAAAGACGTTCCGCAAATATATGAGACAGGCACTAGATTTGTGCAGCGGTGAAATTGCCGAAGTTCTTCCGTATTCATTGCGGGAAGCTTATTTGTTGCCGTCGGTCGGAGAAGCACTTGAAATGGTGCATTTTCCAAAATCGCCGAATGACGTGAAACAGGCACGTAGACGCTTTGTCTATGAGGAACTCTTGAAATTTCAATTGAAAATGATCGGTATGAAAAAAATCCGTAAAGAAACCGAAAAAGGAACTCCGATTCATTATGATCTGGATCGTATCAAGGAGTTCATTGCTTCATTGCCTTTCGAGCTGACGAATGCACAAAAAAAGGTTGTCAATGAGCTATGTGCCGAATTGAAAAGCCCGATGAGGATGAATCGTCTGCTGCAAGGGGATGTAGGTTCCGGAAAGACGGTCGTAGCTGCTATTGCCCTATTTGCGGCGATTACTGGTGGGTTTCAAGGTGCGCTTATGGCACCGACGGAAATTCTTGCGGAACAGCATGCCGATTCCCTTTCATCATGGCTTGAGCCGTTTGGAGTGAATGTCGCCTTTCTCTCCGGATCCACGAAAGGGAAAGCGAGAAGGATCATCATTGAGAAATTGCAAAGCGGAGAAATCGATCTGCTGATCGGGACGCACGCATTGATCCAGCCGGATGTCGGTTTCGCAAAACTGGGACTCGTCATAACGGATGAACAGCATCGTTTCGGTGTGGAACAACGGCGTGTGTTAAGGGAGAAAGGACTTAATCCCGACGTCCTTTTCATGACGGCGACACCGATCCCACGTACACTGGCCATCACTGCCTTCGGGGAAATGGATGTCTCGATCTTAGACGAAATGCCAGCAGGACGGAAAAAAATTGAAACATACTGGTTGAAAGAGGAATCTTTATTGCCTGTGTTACGGAAGATGGAGAAGGAGTTGCAAGCCGGCAGACAAGCATATGTCATTTGTCCGCTCATTGAGGAATCAGATAAGATCGATGTGCAGAATGCCGTAGATGTCCATGGCCAGCTCACCCACCATTTTGCCGGGCGGTACACAGTCGGCCTCATGCACGGGAGACTTCATTCCGATGAGAAAGATGCGATCATGAGGGAATTCAGTGAGGGGAAAATTGATTGCCTCGTTTCGACAACCGTCGTAGAAGTAGGCGTGAATGTCCCTAACGCCACTTTTATGCTTATTTATGATGCCACCCGTTTCGGTCTTGCCCAACTCCACCAATTAAGGGGGAGGGTCGGCAGGGGGGCGGACCAATCGTATTGCGTCCTTCTTGCTGATCCGAAGAACGAGGAAGGGAAAGAACGGATGCAGTCCATGACAGAGACGAATGACGGGTTCCTATTAGCCGAAAAGGACCTTGAGCTTAGAGGAGCAGGAGACTTCTTCGGCAAGAAGCAAAGCGGAATGCCTGAATTCAAGATGGCTGATCTGGTGCATGACTACCGTGCGTTGGAAACTGCGCGTCAAGATGCTGAGAAGATGCTGGCATCGGATGATTTCTGGACTGACCCGGAATATAAATTCCTAAGAGAAGACTTGGAGCAATCAGGCGCGCTTTCACAAGAACGTATGGACTGAAAACATAATTGAACAACAGGTCAAGAAATTGAGTTTTTTTCTTTGCCTGTTGTTTGTTTTTATTTCATCCAATGTTTTGTAGAAATCAATGAGGAACTATGATAATATACTGGTATTAGTACCAAGTGCTAATCCGGAAGGGTGAATCGAGTGAGAGTGCCAAAAAGGGAGAGGCAGCGCCAGCTTGAAATGAGCCTCGAACAAAATCCTTTTCTGACAGACGAAGAGTTATCCAAACAATTTAACGTAAGCGTTCAGACGATACGATTGGATCGATTGGAATGTGGAATTCCAGAGTTGCGTGAACGACTGAAAACCGTTGCTGCGCGAACAATGGATGCAGAAGTGAAGTCTCTCCAATCCGATGAGGTGATTGGTGACATCATAGATATCGAGTTGGACAAGAGGGCTGTTTCCATATTTGATGTAACGGACGATCATGTCTTCCGAAGAAGTGGAATCACTCGTGGCCACCATTTATTCGCACAGGCAAATTCATTGGCAGTTGCTGTTCTCGATGATGATCTTGCTTTGACTGTCACATCGAACCTCCATTTCCTGAAGCCCGTCAAATCAGGTGATCGGGTCATTGCACGTGCCATCGTTGATAAAGAGCGTTCAAATGATAAAAGAACTTTTGTCGATGTCATCTCCACTGTCGAAAACGAGACGGTTTTCACCGGTGAATTCCAGATGTATCAAACTACGGACCACAGCAGGAGGGAAATATGATGATCATTGCATTGGATGGAATGGGCGGAGATCATGCACCAGGTGAAATTATTGAAGGCGCGCTTCTGAGCCTATCGGAATTTGAAGATATACATATACATATTTATGGAAATGAAGAAGAGATGGCACCATATTTGAAAGAACATGGACGCTTGAAAGTGATTCATTGTACAGAAAGAATCGAGGCGGACGATGAGCCGGTCCGTGCAATCAGAAGGAAGAAGGATGCCTCCATGGTAAGGATGGCGCAGGCTGTAAAAGACGGCAAAGCCGATGCGTGCGTATCTGCCGGGAATACAGGAGCGCTAATGGCAGCCGGGTTATTTATCGTAGGACGGATTGAAGGCATCGATCGCCCGGCGCTATCGCCAACCTTACCGACAATCGATGGACAAGGTTTCGTCTTCTTGGATGTCGGCGCAAATTCTGACGCAAAGCCTACTCATTTGCAGCAATATGCGATCATGGGCAGCATTTATGCGGAAAAAGTGCGCGGCATTCAAAAGCCCCGCGTCGGACTTTTGAATATCGGCACTGAAGAAGGCAAAGGGAACGAACTGACGAAAGCGGCATACGAACTTCTCACAGAAGCGCCCATTCATTTTATCGGCAACGTCGAATCGAGGGACATTTTAAGCGGTGCGGCAGATGTCATTGTAACGGATGGATTTACAGGGAATATGGTGTTGAAGACGATTGAAGGGACTGCAGCGGGTTTCTTTTCAATGCTAAAAGAAGTATATGGAGCCTCTTTAAAGTCCAAGCTGTCAGCGGCATTGGTGAAAGATGACCTCCGTGGTTTAAAAAAGAAAATGGATTACACCGAGTATGGCGGAGCGGGTTTATTCGGGTTGAATTCCCCAGTCATCAAGGCACATGGCTCCTCAAATGCCAATGCAATTTTAAATGCGATTAGACAAGCGAGGACAATGGTCGAATTCGATGTGTGCGGAACAATTAGAGAGACAGTTGGAAAGGTGGATGCGGAATGACGAAAATAGCGTTTATTTTCCCGGGACAAGGCTCACAGTCTGTCGGAATGGGAGCAGAACTATTCAATAGTGGCGGGAGTTTCCTAGAACAGGCTGATGAAGTATTGCAGTTCGGCTTAAGCCGTTTGATTACAGAAGGCCCCCAAGAGGAACTGACATTGACATATAATGCGCAGCCCGCATTGTTGACAGTCGGCGCTATGATTGCTTCAAGGCTTGTTGAGGAAGGAATTACACCTGACTATACAGCTGGACATAGTCTTGGTGAGTATACTGCCCTCGTCGCTTCAGGCGTCCTTTCATTTGAGGACGGTGTGTCGGTTGTCCATAAGCGTGGACTATTCATGAACGATGCGGTTCCTGCCGGAGAAGGGGCGATGGCCGCCATTTTAGGACTGGATAGCGAAAAGCTGCAAGAAGTGACGGATGCCATTACAGCTAATGGCGATTCGGTCCAACCGGCCAATTTGAATTGTCCTGGACAAATTGTCATATCGGGAACGAAAGCAGGCGTCGAAAAAGCTTGTATCGAGCTTAAGGAAGCGGGAGCGAAAAGAGCGATTCCCTTGGATGTGAGCGGACCATTCCACTCATCCCTTATGAAACCTGCAGCGGATCGTCTGAAAAAAGCGTTGGATGAAGTTGCAATGAAAGACGCATTGATACCTGTCATCGCTAATGTGAATGCGGAAACGGTTTCAGATCGTGAGGAAATCAAGCAACTCCTTGTGGAACAATTATATTCCCCGGTTAGATGGGAAGACTCCGTTCGAAAATTGATCAACCTTGGTGTTACACATTTCATTGAATGCGGCCCTGGAAAAGTGCTCAGCGGCCTTGTTAAGAAAATAGATAGATCTGTTACAGTGCTTCCTGTCTATGACAAAGAGACAATGCAAGCAGTCATTGATGCAGCGAAAGGGTGGGAATAATGGGTAGATTTGAAAGAAAATCGGCGATCGTTACAGGCGCTTCAAGAGGAATTGGACGCGAGATTGCAATTTTGCTAGGAAAAGAAGGCGCTCGTGTAGCGGTCAACTATAGTGGCAGCAAAGAAAAAGCGGAAGAAGTCGTTGAATTGATCAAACAATCCGGCGGAGATGCTTTTGCCATCCAAGCAAACGTTTCGGATGCCGAACAAGTGAAACAAATGATCGATGAGACATTGAAAACGTTTGGTTCTATTGATATGCTCGTAAATAATGCAGGAATTACGCGTGATAATTTGTTGATGCGCATGAAGGAAGACGAATGGGATGATGTTATCAACATCAATCTAAAAGGCGTGTTCCTCTGTACGAAAGCTGTGACACGTCAAATGATGAAGCAACGTGCAGGAAAGATCGTCAACCTTGCATCGATTGTAGGCGTCATCGGTAATCCGGGACAAGCAAATTATGTCGCTGCAAAAGCCGGTGTGATAGGCTTAACGAAGACGACTGCGAGAGAGCTTGCTACGAGGAATATCACTGTGAACGCAGTTGCACCAGGTTTCATTACAACAGATATGACTGAAGCTCTTCCAGAGGAAGTTAAAGCACAAATGTTGGGCTCCATTCCTTTGGGTAAGCTAGGATCAGCTGAAGATGTCGCAGGCGCAGTAGCGTTCCTACTATCCGACGATGCAAACTATATTACCGGACAAACCATCAATGTTGATGGCGGTATGGTGATGTAATCACCTGTATAGGTCTAACTAATGAATTTTGCCTGGAAATTCCGTTGCTTGTAGTGGAAGGCGGCGAAGTGCAAAGATGTGCTCTCAACGCTTCGCTTTTGTTCGCAAAAGCCGTTCTTCGTTACGGCTTTTCCTGGGGGAGCCCCTGCCTTAATTTCTGCAAAAAGCGCAGAAATACGGCAAATCGAACTCTTCGTGGTTCGATTGGAAAGCGTCCGCCTGTAACGTAGAGCGACTTCTTGTTGAATTTTCATTGAGAGGAGGTGACTATAGTGTCAGTACTTGAACGTGTAACGAAAGTGGTTGTCGACCGACTTGGTGTCGATGAAAGCGAAGTAAAACCTGAAGCTTCTTTCAAAGACGATCTCGGCGCAGACTCTTTGGATGTCGTTGAGCTAGTTATGGAATTAGAAGATGAATTCGATATGGAAATTTCCGATGATGATGCAGAAAAAATCGGAACTGTAGGCGATGCAGTGAAATATATCGAAGAAAAAGTGAACTAATTTTATCTAAGCGCAATTCAATATCTCGACGCAATTACGCCGAGGCATAATTGATTAGATATCCGAAAAAATGTGTGCATCACTATATGATGCACTTCCAATGAGATGCTTTCAACCTTTCTTGCGACTTGAAAAGGATGAAAGTATCTCTTTTCGGTTTTGCATGTACGACGTGAACAATGTAAAATTAAATGGACTACGAAGTGAAAGGCAGAATCTTGATGACTAACAAACGGAATGTAAAAAGTAAATATCCAACAGCTCCACTTCAAAGCGAGGTACGAAAGAAATTTGAAGACTTGCAAGGGCGCCTAGACATCCATTTTAAAGACGAAACGCTTCTTTATAATGCATTCACCCATTCGTCCTACGTCAACGAACACCGTCGGAAAAATTTCACGGATAATGAAAGGCTTGAATTCCTTGGAGATGCCGTTCTGGAGCTCGGTGTTTCTCGATTCCTATACGCGACTGAACCGAATATGAGCGAAGGCGAGTTGACGAAACTGCGGGCAGCCATTGTATGTGAGCCATCACTCGTCAAGTTTTCGAATGAACTGCACTTCGGTGATTTCATCTTGCTTGGCAAAGGCGAGGAGCAGACCGGCGGGAGATTGCGTCCGGCATTACTTGCAGACGTATTTGAAGCGTATATCGGCGCGTTGTTTTTGGATCAGGGAATGGAACCTGTCACCAAATTTCTTGAAAAGGTTGTATTCCCGAAAATCGGGGACGGTGCTTTTTCGCATGTGATGGATTATAAAAGCCGCTTGCAGGAAATCGTACAACAGACGAACAGTGGCAGCTTGAATTATGAAATTGTCGAAGAGAAGGGTCCTGCGCATGCGAAAAAGTTTGTCACCGTCGTAAGATTGGAAAATCGTGAACTTGGTACCGGAATCGGAAGATCGAAAAAAGAAGCCGAGCAGGAAGCGGCCCGTCAAGCCATCCAAGTATTAAAAGGAAATGAGGCCGAAGGGGAGAACTGATTGTGTTTCTAAAAAGAGTTGAAATTATTGGATTCAAATCATTTGCCGATAGGATCGGAATCGATTTCGTCCCAGGCGTAACAGCCATTGTAGGACCTAACGGCAGTGGGAAAAGTAATATAACCGATGCAATCCGATGGGTGCTCGGTGAACAGTCCGCCAAATCCCTTCGCGGTGCAAAGATGGAGGATGTGATATTCGCAGGCAGCGATTCCCGCAAGCCGCTGAATTTTGCGGAAGTGACACTGATCCTGGATAACACGAACGGGTTATTCCCGCTCGATTACACGGAAATAAGCGTCAGCCGCCGGGTCTTCCGTTCGGGAGAAAGCAATTACTTATTAAACGGGCAACAATGCCGTTTGAAGGATATTAATGATGTCTTCATGGATTCTGGGTTAGGAAAGGAAGCATTCTCAATTATATCCCAAGGGCGTGTCGACGAAATCCTGAACAGTCGGCCGGAGGATAGGAGAAGTATTTTCGATGAGGCCGCAGGTGTGTTGAAATATAAAACACGCAAAAGGAAGGCGGAACATAAGCTTTTCGAAACGGAGGACAATTTGGATCGTGTCCTCGATATCCTCAAAGAACTAGATTCAAGAATCGGTCCGCTTGAAAAGAACGCGGAAGCAGCAGAAAGACATCAGGTACTTTCTACAGAAATCAGGGAAGCCGATGTCCGTCTTCTGAATTTTGATGGAGCGAAATTACGTGATGAAATCATTGCGAAAACTGAGCTGATCGAAGAAAAAAGGTTGCACCGCGAACAATTGGTGGCAGAAATCGCCAAAGTAGAACAAGAATCAAATGTGTACAAGATTCGTTTAGCGCAATCCGATCAAAATATTGAATCGCTCCAAAAGCAGTTGGTGGAAATTAGTGCTGAAGCTGAAAAGTGGGAAGGTCGCCGGCTATTATCGCTTGAAAAGCAGAAAAATTCGGAGCAACAGCTAAATAGGATTCGACAAGAGTTGGCTGATGCGAAAAAGGGTAAAGAAGATCTTGTTGTCAAATTAGCGGCAGCAAGAGAGAAATTGACCATTACAGGATCTTCCTTGGACAAAATTAATTCGGAAATGAATGAAATTGCCCAAATCCTGAAAAGGTCGGCAAAAGAGACCGAAGAGGAAATTGATGAACTGAAGTCATCCTATATTGAAATGCTGAACGAAGAAGCGACGATCCGGAATGATTTAAAGCATATTGAGGAACGGATGCAAGGAGAAAAGACTTCGACAGTCCGTATATCGGAACAAACTTCCATGTTAAAGAGCAAGCTCCAAGAGTTGTACGGAAAAAGGTCTATCCAAACTGCCGAGCTTTCTTCCTTGCAGGAAAAAAAGGAGAAAGCGGAGTCGGCATTTGTAAAATCCGAAAAACTCTACCGCGAGGCTGAAGAAGAACTGGGAATCCAGCAGCAATTCATGCAAAATGCGACGAACAAGCAGTCCGAAATGCAAGGACGATTGCGTGCGCTACAAAGTTTGGAAGCAGATTTTTCAGGATTCTATTCAGGTGTCAGAGCCGTACTCATAGCAGCAAAAGAAGGCAAGTTGCGTGGTGTCGATGGGGCTGTTGCAGAACTCATTACTGTGGATGACCCCCATATTAAAGCGATTGAAACAGCTTTGAGCGGCGCGATGCAGCATATCGTCACATCTACGGAATCAGAAGCTCGGAATGCGATCGGCTATTTGAAACAGAGAAATGCCGGTCGTGCGACGTTTTTGCCACGTGACGTTATTAAATCTAGGAAACTTCCAATTGCGTCACTCCGTATTGTGCAACAACATCCGGAGTTTATCGGAACGGCCGATCAGCTTGTGAAGACAGATTCCGCCTTTTCAATCATCACTGAAAATCTTCTTGGCATGACTATCGTTGCAAAAACGCTGGTCGGAGCTTCCGCAATTGCCAAGATGCTAGCATATAAATTCCGCATAGTAACACTTGACGGAGATGTCGTGAATGCCGGTGGTTCCCTTACCGGGGGTGGAGCGAAAGGGCAGTCGACCGTATTTTCAAGAAAAGCGGAGTTGGAGACGTTAAGTGCACAACTTTCAAAAATGACTGCTTCCATCGAGATTGCAAACAGCAAAATCGGTGATTCGAAAATGTCCGTCGCCCAGCATATGCATGACACGGAAAAATATCGTCAACTACGGGATTCTGTAAGGCAGGAATTGGTTTCAAAAGAATCAGCTCTACGTGAACTGGATTTGGAAATCAGGGCGATCGAATCTGAAATCTCATTAGCCGAAAGAGGGATCGCCGGCTCGGAAAACGTGGGCGCGGAACTTTCGAACAGGAAAAAGGCATTGCTCGAACGGCATGAATGGATCAGATCCTCACTGGATTCCACTCAAAAAGAAGTTGAAACACTGGAGCGGTTGGCTGCGAATCGACGGAACGAGGAAGCGGCATTGATGACCAAAAATAGTGAGCTTCGTGAGCAGGCGGCCATCCTACGGGAACAGAAAGGGCACCAACAGACAACAATTTCGGATATGGAGCAAACACTGAGTCAACTAGAGCAGAAAATGTCTGCCCTGGAAGTCGATCGGGATATTTACACCGAACATGAATTGGGCATCGATCTAACGCCGGAGGAAATCGCGGCTCATATAGATAGATCCGCGACGGAGAAATCCACGATTGAACAATCCCTGTCTGATGAACGAA
This sequence comes from Saccharococcus sp. Marseille-Q5394, assembly GCF_946901335.1. Classification (NCBI taxonomy): domain Bacteria; kingdom Bacillati; phylum Bacillota; class Bacilli; order Caryophanales; family Anoxybacillaceae; genus Saccharococcus; species Saccharococcus sp. Marseille-Q5394. Next base: position 173,754 of record NZ_CAMPPQ010000001.1, read on the forward strand.
ACAGTAGGAGTCAAATTGCATCTGCCCTAGAAAAACAGGCGGAATCATTAAAATGTATTCGCCTCGATGAAGGGAAGGCAGTTTCTTCTCTAAATGAAATCAATGTTGCCGTTTCACGTCTTGAAGTGAAATACGAATCCATCACAGATCGCCTTTTGGATGAATATGGACTTTATCCTGATTTCGAAGCAGGAAGCGATTTTGATGTGGAAGCAACAAGAAGTAGGGTCGACGAATTAAAGAGCGAAATCGAGTCGCTCGGTTCCGTCAATCCGAGTGCAATCCAGGAATTCAAAGAAGTGTCTGAGCGCCATGCATTTTTAACTGAACAACGGAACGATTTACTGGAAGCGAAAAGCACACTCAATGAAGCGATGTCCGAAATGGACCGTGAAATGGAAATGCGATTCGGTACGACATTCAATGCGGTAAGAAATCGATTCCATGTCGTCTTTAAAGAAATGTTCGGCGGCGGGGATGCGGATTTGATCCTTACACAGCCTGACAACTTGCTGGAAACGGGGGTTGAAATCGTCGCAAGGCCTCCAGGCAAAAAGTTGCAGAACTTGAGCCTGTTATCCGGCGGTGAGAGGGCGCTCACGGCGATTACATTGCTGTTTTCAATCATCGAAGTGCGGCCGGTACCATTCTGCATTTTGGATGAAGTCGAAGCGGCGCTCGACGAAGCGAATGTCATCCGTTACAGTAAATATTTAAAGAAGTTTTCGGACGACACCCAATTCATCGTCATCACCCATCGGAAAGGGACGATGGAAGGGGCCGATGTTTTGTATGGAATTACAATGCAGGAATCGGGAGTATCGAAGCTGATTTCCGTGAAGCTCTCCGAAGTTCCCGCTGAAGTGTTGGGATAATCATTGACAGGAATAGGAAAAGGAGAGAGTCGGATTGACTTTTTTTAAGAAACTGAAAGAGAAAATTACAGGCACTAATGAAACGGTAACTGAGAAATTCAAGGACGGTCTTTCAAAGACCAGGAATTCATTCACCTCTAAAGTGAATGACCTTGTAGCACGTTTCCGTGAAGTCGATGAAGAGTTTTTCGAAGAACTCGAGGAACTGCTATTGCAGGCGGATGTAGGCGTCGAAACGGTCATGGAACTTGTCGATCAATTACGATGGGAAGTTCAAAGGAAAAACATCAAAAACACAGAAGGAATCCAATCGGTCATTTCCGAAAAACTCGTGGAAATATATAAGGCTGGTGAGGAACTGGACACCGATCTGAATATGCAAGAGGATTTGACTGTCATTTTGATGGTAGGTGTCAACGGGGTAGGAAAGACGACGACAATTGGGAAGCTTGCAGCACGTCTCAAAGAAGAAGGAAAGACCGTCATGCTTGCGGCCGGAGATACATTCCGAGCAGGAGCGATCGATCAGCTAGTCGTTTGGGGCGAGCGTGTCGGCGTCGAAGTAATCAGACAGTCGGAAGGCTCAGATCCCGCTGCAGTCATGTATGACGCGATTCACGCTGCGAAAAGCCGAAAGGTGGATGTATTGATCTGCGATACTGCTGGCAGATTGCAAAACAAAGTGAACTTGATGAATGAACTCGAGAAAGTCCACCGTGTAATCGGCAAGGAAATTGAAGGGGCCCCGCATGAAGTCCTTCTTGCACTTGACGCTACGACGGGCCAAAATGCCTTAATCCAGGCGCAGACGTTCAAAGAGGCGACGAATGTCACTGGTATCGTCCTTACGAAGCTTGACGGGACTGCTAAAGGCGGAATTGTTTTAGCGATCCGCAATAAACTTAATATCCCGGTAAAATTTGTTGGTCTTGGAGAAGGTATGGATGACCTGCAACCATTCGATCCGGAAAAATACGTATATGGACTCTTTGCAGATGGACTTGAAAAAGAAGCTGAAGAATAAGGCGTTTTAGCTAAGCGCTCTCCTTTTGCATCAAGTAAATTTACTTGACAGTTCAATTCCGGCATACTAAGATTAGCAGAGGGGGCGAAGCGCTATGCTTGAAAAAACGACACGCGTCAACTTCCTCTATGACTTCTATCAGACACTGTTGACCGAAAAACAACGGATTTACATGCAACTCTATTACCTCGACGACCTGTCACTCGGTGAAATTGCCGAAGAATACGGAGTGTCGAGACAAGCTGTCTACGACAATGTCCGAAGAACAGAAGCGATGCTGGAAGACTACGAAGAAAAATTGAAACTTTTCTCCAAGTTCCGGAACCGGATGGAGATCATCGAGAGGCTTGAACAGCTTGTGCTCGGGAATGATGATGCATCCAAGGAAGTACGGATGCTGTTGAACACATTGAAAGATCATGAATAGGGGGTCTATGCATGGCATTTGAAGGTTTGGCCCAGCGCCTGCAAGGGACGCTTCAGAAAATAAAGGGCAAAGGTAAGATTAGTGAAGTCGACGTCAAGGAAATGATGCGCGAAGTGCGATTTGCGCTTATTGAAGCAGACGTCAACTTGAAGGTCGTAAAAGAATTCGTCAAGACGGTCAGTGAGCGGGCTGTCGGCCAGGACGTCATGAAGAGCCTGACACCCGGCCAACAAGTCGTGAAAATTGTCAAGGACGAATTGACGAACTTGATGGGCGGAGAGCAGAATCCGATCCAATTCGCAAGGAAAGCACCAACTGTCATTATGATGGTCGGCTTGCAAGGGGCGGGGAAAACGACTACGACAGGAAAGCTCGCGACAGTCCTTCGTAAACGCCATAATAAAAAGCCGTTACTGGTGGCAGCAGACGTGTATCGTCCGGCAGCAATCCAGCAATTGGAGACGCTCGGAAAACAATTGACGTTGCCTGTCTTTTCGTTGGGCACGGATGTCTCCCCGGTTGAAATTGCACGCCAAGCGATTGCAGAAGCGGAAAAGGAACATCACGACGTCGTCATCATCGATACGGCGGGACGTTTGCATGTCGATGAAAATCTAATGCAGGAATTGAAGGATATCAGGGAATTAAGCAAGCCAGATGAAGTATTCCTTGTAGTGGATGCAATGACGGGACAGGATGCCGTCAATGTAGCAAAGTCATTTGACGAAGCGATCGGTATAACAGGAGTCGTTTTGACGAAACTGGACGGTGACACACGAGGCGGTGCTGCATTATCTATCCGCTCTGTTACTCAAAAGCCGATCAAGTTCGTCGGTATGGGTGAAAAGATGGATGCCTTGGAGCCGTTCCATCCAGAACGTATGGCCTCCCGGATTTTAGGGATGGGCGATGTCATGTCACTTATCGAAAAAGCGCAGGAAAATGTCGACGAAGAAAAGGCGAAAGAGCTTGAACAGAAATTCCGTACGCAAACATTCACGCTCGACGACTTTTTGGATCAACTTCAGCAAGTGAAAAAGATGGGCCCTTTGGATGAAATCTTGAAGATGATGCCTGGTATGAATAAAATTAAAGGGCTTGAAAACGCTCAAGTTGACGAGAGTCAGATGGGCCGCGTCGAAGCGGTCATCCGATCGATGACAACAGCAGAACGCACGACACCTGAAATTATCAATGCGAGCAGACGTAAGAGGATTGCGAAGGGTTCCGGTACTTCAATACAGGAAGTGAACCGACTCCTAAAGCAATTTGAAGATATGAAGAAGATGGTCAAGCAGATGACCAACATGCAACAAAAGGGTAAAAAGAAGATGAAAATGCCTGGATTCGACTCTTTATTCAGGTGAAAATGCTGAACTTCAGCGTAATTTTAAGGTGTTAAGAAAAAACACTTTACAAACATGAAAAACCTTGATAATATACTATCTTGTGTGAAACTATTCGGAGGTGCAAGAAAAAATGTCAGTAAAAATTCGTCTTAAACGTATGGGAGCAAAGAAAACTCCTTTCTATCGTATTGTTGTAGCAGATTCACGTTCACCACGTGATGGCCGTCAAATCGAAACAGTAGGTACTTACAACCCGCTTACAAAACCTGCTGAAGTGAAAATCGATGAAGAATTGGCTCTTAAATGGCTTCAAAACGGTGCTAAACCATCTGATACAGTTCGTAACCTGTTCTCAGAACAAGGCATCATGGAGAAATTCCACAACGCTAAATACGGTAAGTAATCAGGAGGGGTGGACATGAAGCAGCTGATTGAAACGATTGTCAAACCTTTGGTCGATCATCCCGGAGATGTTCAGGTCGACAAAGATGAGCAACATCATCGTGTCACTTACAAACTTTCCGTTAATCCCGAAGATATGGGGAAAGTGATCGGAAAGCAGGGGCGTGTCGCCAAGGCGATACGAACTATTGTTTATTCAGCAGCAGGAAGTCGCCACGGTAAGAAAGTTTACCTTGATATCATCGAATGATGGAAATCAGTCTTGAACAACAGGTTTACGCGGATTGGCTAATGCCGTACCCGGGAAACCAACACAAAAAAGGAGGGAGCTCATGTTCCTTCCTTTTTTGTCTACTTAAGCTTAAGGAATGCATCCATGTCCCTAATGAAAAGGAAGGTGTATTGTATGCAATGGTTCAACGTTGGTAAAATTGTCAACACACATGGAATACAAGGGGAAGTGCGTGTCATCTCGCGTACTGATTTCCCGGATGAAAGGTATGCGGTCGGAAATGAACTCACTTTATTCATGCCGAATGAAAAAAAGCCGATTAAGTTGATTGTAGCAAGCCACCGCCGCCATAAGAACTTCGACCTTCTCACTTTTGAAGGCCATATCAATATCAACGATGTTGAGAAATATCGGGACGGATTATTAAAGGTGTCCGAGAAGCAACTTGGTGATCTTGATGAAGGGGAGTTTTACTACCACGAAATCATCGGATGTACTGTTTATACGGATGTTGGTGAAGAGCTCGGTGAAGTGACGGATATACTGGCGACAGGCGCCAATGATGTATGGACTGTCACACCGAAGACTGGAAAACCGCATTACATCCCTTATATTGAAGATGTCGTCAAAGAAATTGATATTGAGAAGAAACAAATCATCATCGAACCGATGGAAGGACTACTGTCATGATGAAAATAGACGTTCTCTCGTTGTTTCCCGAAATGTTCGAAGGAGTTCTCCACTCCTCCATCATGAAGAAGGCACAGGAGAATGAAGCCGTTTCTTTTAAAGTGACGGATTTCAGGGACTTCTCTGGGAACAAGCATCATAAAGTGGACGACTATCCATATGGTGGCGGCGCGGGGATGGTTTTGAAGCCCGAACCGCTATTTGCAGCGGTCGAATCGCTCGCCCTCGATACGTCGAAGAAACCGCGAGTCATCCTCATGTGCCCACAAGGCGTCAGATTCAATCAGAAACAGGCAGAAGAACTTTCCAAGGAAGAACATCTTGTATTCCTTTGCGGGCATTATGAGGGCTATGACGAGCGTATACGTGAACATCTCGTAACAGATGAGATATCCCTCGGCGACTTCGTTCTGACCGGCGGGGAGATAGCATCCATGGCCATCATCGACAGCGTCGTCAGACTCTTGCCGAATGTTTTGGGTAATACAGATTCCCCTGTCCATGATTCATTCTCGACAGGTCTCCTCGAGCATCCCCAATACACAAGACCTGCTGAATTCAATGGAATGAAAGTTCCTGATGTCCTATTATCAGGAAACCACGGCGAAATCGAAAAATGGCGTCAAGAACAATCACTAAGACGCACATTCGAACGCAGAAGAGACCTACTGGAAGACGCTCCATTAACAGAACATCAACAGAAAGTGTTAAAGCAGCTAATAAGTGAGGAGTCCAATTGATAGGAAGCTCCGTTGATTGTAGCGAAAGGCGGCGACTCCAGCGGGAACAGCGCGAGCTGAAGACCCTGGACTGAGCGAAGCGAGGGAAGCGAGGGAAGCGGCTGAAGCCGTGCCCGCGGAAAGCGTCCGCCTGCAGCGGAAATCAACTTTTCACACTTGCACACACTGTCGCTTTATGATAATATCTACTTTGTACTTCTATAGGGAGTACATACTGACTGGTGTTCCGCTGCAAACGCAAGAGGTGCAAGAGCATCTGTGGATAAGGAGAGAAAAAAATGCAAAACATTATTGCAGAAGTAACAAAAGACCAACTTCGTTCAGACCATCCTGATTTCCGTCCTGGGGACACTGTCCGCTTGCACGTGAAAATCGTTGAGGGCACGCGCGAGCGTATCCAGCTCTTCGAAGGAGTTGTCATCAAGCGTCGTGGAGGCGGAATCAGTGAAACTTTCACAGTCCGTAAAATCTCCAACGGTGTAGGTGTTGAGCGTACATTCCCTGTACACACACCGAAAATCGCTAAACTTGAAGTTACTCGTCGCGGTAAAGTCCGTCGTGCGAAATTGTACTACCTTCGCAACCTTCGCGGAAAAGCTGCACGTATCAAAGAAATCCGATAAAATTCAAACAGCGGGGATTGCATCTCCGCTGTTTCCTATTCATGAGGAGACCAAAAAGTTGGTCTCCTTTCTTTTTTCCTCCAGCTCCGTGCGCCAGAGACTCGGTCATAAGTCAGCTCTGCTACACGGCAAAGTGCGCCGTTTCGCAGATCTGCCTTATGCCTATCGTCTCTATTCAGGCGCACTGCGCTTTTGTTTTTGCCTCAAAAATGAATAGACTGTACAATAAGGATAGTGACTTGGCGGGAGGCTTTGTGATGAATGAAGAGAAGAAGAAAAATGAAACTTGGGAATGGATCAAAGCGCTTTTAATTGCGTTTGGACTGGCGGCAATCATCCGTATATTTTTATTCACACCGATTGTTGTGGATGGTATTTCAATGATGCCCACACTTGAACACGGCGATAAAATGATTGTCAATAAAATCGGTTACACACTCGGAAAACCAGATCGTTTTGATATTGTCGTCTTCCATGCACCCGAAAAGAAGGATTATATTAAGAGGGTCATCGGTCTTCCGGGCGATAAAGTGGAATATAAGGACGATATTCTATACATTAATGATCAACCGTACGAAGAAACCTATCTTGATCAATATAAAGAAGAAATTCCCGATGGAACTTTGACCGAAGATTTCACGCTGGAAGAGAAGATCGGTATGCAGACGGTCCCTGAAGGCCATGTCTTCGTTATGGGCGATAATCGCCGAAAGAGTAAAGATTCAAGACATATCGGAGCAGTGCCGATTGATGAAATCATAGGAAGCACAAAATTCATATTCTGGCCGATCAGTGATTTCGGCAAGGTGGACTGAAGGAAGGGGATGAAACTATGACCATACAATGGTTTCCGGGCCATATGGCCAAAGCTAGACGTGAAGTGACGGAACAATTGAAACTCGTCGACATCGTATTCGAGTTAATCGACGCCCGATTGCCCCTTTCATCGAGAAACCCGATGATTGATGAAGTCATCCAGCAAAAACCGAGACTGCTTATTTTGAATAAGATGGACCTAGCTGATGAGAAGGAGACGGAGCGATGGATCAGACACTTCGAATCAGAAGGTATCCGGGCAGTCGCCATAAATTCCTTTGAAGGAAAAGGGCTGCAAACCGTAACAAAGGCAGCAAAGGAAATACTGGCACCGAAAATTGAACGCTTGAAAAAGAGGGGTATTCGACCTGGGGCGATCCGCGCCATGATTGTTGGAATTCCTAACGTCGGGAAGTCGACGTTGATCAACCGGCTCGCAAAGAAAAATATTGCAAAAACAGGTAATAAGCCGGGTGTCACGAAAGCCCAGCAATGGATCAAATTCGAGAAGGAACTTGAATTGCTTGATACGCCGGGAATCCTTTGGCCGAAATTTGAAGACCAAGCCGTAGGGTATAAACTTGCGTTGACAGGTGCAATCAAGGACACGATCGTCAATATGGAAAACCTGGCAGTCTATGGACTCCGCTTTCTGGAGGAGCATTATCCTGAGCGTCTTGAAAAGCGTTATGGCATCACCTCTGTAGGTGAAGATATACAAAAGGTCTTTGATGTGATCGGGGAGTCCCGAAAGGCGTATACACAAGGTGGCGAAATCGATTATGACAAAGTGGCTGAACTGATTATCCAAGACATCCGCAGTGAGCTGCTTGGCAAGCTGACTTTCGATTTTACGTCTGATTTATTAAAACAGGTCGATGAAGTCACGGAATAATCCCGTGACAATCGGCCTTTTCTTATTGAATAGCAATCACAATCAGGAATACTGTCCGATATAAAAAGAAACTGCAAAATATGTTATACATAATAGAAGGTGAAAAGATGAAAACAATCAAAGAAATCTCTAATCTGCTGCAACAGACTTCCGATCCAGAGCCGTGGATGAATAAACTAGAGGACGATCATCGCGCAGGCGTCAAAACAGAACTGCGAAAATGGTATCGCCAGTACGAAAAGAAACAGCTGTTGGAACAAATGCTGCAAGACAAAATCCAGTTCGACAACAGTTTTAAAACATACGATGGAGCACTCGTCGCAGGAGTAGATGAAGCAGGAAGAGGCCCATTGGCAGGACCTGTTGTTTGTGCCGCCGTCATATTACCTGAAGAAGTACCTGGTCTGCTAGGACTCAATGATTCAAAAAAAATATCCATCCAAGAAAGAGATCGATTATCTGCGATTATTAAAGAGGTCGCAATCAGCTATTCAATACATATTCAATCAGCAGAAAGAATCGATGAAATGAACATTTATGCCGCAACTCGGGAATCAATGGAAAAGGCAGTAAGCGCATTAGAAACCCGTCCGGAAATCGTCTTGGCGGATGCCATGAAGCTTCAAGTGGTCTGCAGGTCTGAATCCATTATCAAAGGGGATGCTCAAAGTCTTGCGATAGCCGCAGCCTCCATCCTCGCGAAGACGACGCGGGATCAATTGATGAATCTAATTCATGAGGAGTTCCCGGTGTACAACTTCAACAAGAACGTCGGCTACGGCACTGCGGAGCACGTGGAAGCCCTCCATCTCCATGGACCGTGCCACCACCATAGAAAAACGTTCGAGCCTGTCAAATCGATTTTGGAAGGAAGGTGACGTGTGTTGAACAATTCATCGATTCCTCGCTTGAGCAACCAGTCCATCCCTGTCTCACAACTGCCGTTGACAATGCGGGAAGGCCAAATGTTCCACGGGCAGATAAAACAGCTTTTCCCGGGACAGATGGCTGAAGTGCAAATCGGAGGCCAAAAATTGATGGCCAAACTGGAAGTTCCCATGAAGGCGGGCGACGCCTATTATTTTCAAGTGAAATCGGTCACCCCTGAACTGCAAATCATAGTCGTATCCGGCCCTTTACAAGCAACGGAAGGACAAGCGAAGCAAATGACCAACTTGATAGACTCGATGCAACTTCCGAAATCACCGGAAATGGTTACTGTATTGAACCATTTTTTGAAGGATAGACTTCCTGTTTCCAAGGATATTTTGTTGAATGCTGTAGAACTTTTGAAAACCGTCCCACCATCATTGCAAAATGAGGCTCTTGATGCTATCCAGAAATTGGTGGAGTTGAAACTTCCGTTAAATGAGTTTAACTTCAATTCACTTTTAGGGGTGGAGAAAAAGGAAGGCTTGCACGATGGCTTGACTGCTTTAAGAAATGCGCTACTCACTGATACAGGCATACCAATGCAATCAAAGGAAAGAATTCTTGCAACGGTGGGTGATGCAGGCAGGATTGCCGTTTCTGCTGCGGAAAAGGCATTGGTAAGCGGGGCTGTGCTAAAATTGCTAGACGAAAGTATCCCCCGTGAGGAACGATTCCAAGTATTGCAATTGCTAAAAAGCTCCGGAATCATGCCTGCAAGCACGACACTTGACAATTTACAAACAATAATTGATACGACAATGGCGGAGCGGGTGGCAGGAGCAGGACAAATAAAAGATTTGATTCAAAACGACCCTGTCTTACAACAGGCGTATAAGTTGCAGTTGATCGGCTTACTAGACGAAATGGAACCTAATCGATCGGTCGAAACAAGGAGCTTTCAAGCGGGTGAACAAGCCGGAAAAATCATGCGTCTAGTTGCTGAACATATCCAATCCATGCCTTTTTTTTCGGATGACGAAGCCTCAGCTGTCCTCAAGTTATTGTTGCCCGATAATGCTCGCGCGAGAATTCCGGAACTGTACCGTATGATGGAGCAATCATCGATGCCAGTAGCGAAGGAGTTAATGCAAGGAGCTCAAACTATAGTTGAACAAGCGATTGACGGAAAGGTTATGAAAGAAGCAATGCAAAGCCTTTTTAAATCCCTGGGCTTCAATTATGAAGCGGGACTGTTGAGCGGGAATCATGATATCGCAAAGACGATGGATATGTTGAAACCTCAATTGGTGGCGCTGTTACATGACAGTGCAGTATCTCCTGCATTGCGTGATGCGGCAGAAACAATGGTTGCGAGAATGAATGGCTCGCTCATACAGTCCGGTGACACGGGGGTAAACCAACAGATTGTCATGCAGCTGCCCCTGGAATTCCTCGGTAAACGGGTCGATGCAACAATTCAGTGGAATGGGAGGAAGAAGGCGGATGGAAAAATCGATGCGGATTTCGCCAGGATCCTGTTTTACTTGGAATTGGAATCGATCGACAAGACGGTCGTGGATATGCAAGTTCAAAACCGGGTCGTCGCGATAACGGTTTTCAACGAGAATTATCAACTGCGGGAAATTGGCGGTCTATTGCAAATGAAATTGAAAGATGGCCTTGAATCGGTAGATTATAGATTGTCAGGAGTTACCTTTAAACAATTTGAAGAAGAAGGAAACAGGGAAACCAAAAGGCGGAATGATAAAATGTCGGAACAGGGTGGAGTTGACTTCCGGATATGACAGAACAGAAACATTCCCGTAAAGAGGCAATTGCGCTTTCCTATGATCCAAAGGCAGGAGATGCCCCGAAGGTTGTCGCCAAAGGTAAAGGGAAGATTGCCGAAAACATTTTGGAGAAGGCGAAAGAACACGATGTTCCGATCCAGGAAGATCCGACTCTTGTAGAATTGCTAGGGCAGCTCGAAGTGGATGAAACGATTCCTGAACAACTGTACCAAGCGGTAGCAGAGGTGTTTGCATATATCTACCAGGTGGACCGGGAGCATGGTTCACGGAAGAATAATAGGGTAAAATGACGGAAACTATCAAAAGATATCAAAAAATGCTTATATGGCAACAACAAGTGTGGACATTATTTTACATCTTTACTACAATGGATACGGCAGTAAATTATGAGCTACAAGTTCGAATGGAGGATGTAAGATGAATATCCATGAATATCAAGGTAAGCAGCTGCTCAGAGATTATGGCGTTGCTGTTTCAAGTGGTCGGGTAGCTTTTTCTCCCGATGAAGCTGTAAAGGCGGCAAAGGAACTCGGTACGGACGTAATCGTAGTCAAGGCGCAAATCCATGCCGGCGGGCGTGGTAAGGCGGGTGGCGTTAAGATCGCCAAAAATCTTGATGAAGTGCGCGAGTATGCAAAAGAGCTTCTCGGCAAAACCCTTGTAACCCATCAAACAGGCCCTGAAGGAAAAGAAGTTAAACGACTTCTTGTCGAAGAAGGATCAGATATCAAAAAAGAATATTATTTAGGTCTTGTACTTGACCGCGCTACAGATCGCGTTACTCTCATGGGCTCTGAAGAAGGCGGAATGGACATTGAAGAAGTCGCTGAAGAGACTCCTGAAAAAATCTTCAAAGAAGTCATTGATCCAGTCGTCGGCCTTACAGGGTTCCAAGCGCGCCGCATGGCATTCAATATGAACATCCCTACACATCTTGTCAACAAAGCTGCGAAATTCATGCTAGGACTCTACCAAGTATTTGAAGAAAAAGATGCATCGATCGTTGAAATCAATCCACTTGTCGTTACAGGCGATGACAATGTATTGGCATTGGATGCAAAATTCAATTTCGATGACAATGCATTATACCGTCATAAAGATATTGTCGAATTACGCGATTTCGACGAGGAAGATCCGAAAGAAATCGAAGCTTCCAAGTACGACCTTAGCTACATATCCCTAGATGGCAACATCGGCTGCATGGTAAACGGTGCAGGTCTTGCGATGGCTACGATGGATACAATCAATTACTACGGCGGATCACCGGCCAACTTCCTTGACGTTGGGGGCGGCGCTACAGCTGAAAAAGTTACGGAAGCATTCAAAATCATCCTTTCTGACAAACATGTCAAAGGAATCTTCGTCAATATTTTCGGAGGCATCATGAAATGTGACGTAATCGCGGAAGGTGTTATTACGGCTGCGAAAGAAGTCGGCCTTGAAGTGCCGCTTGTTGTACGTTTGGAAGGTACGAACGTTGACAAAGGTAAAGCGCTATTGAATGAATCAGGATTAAATATCATCGCTGCTGACACAATGGCGGACGGTGCACAAAAGATTGTTGAACTCGTAGGCTAAGAAAGGCAGGGACAAACGATGGCAATTTATATTAATAAAGATACAAAAGTGATTGTACAAGGTATTACAGGCTCAACAGCACTTTTCCATACGAAGCAGATGCTCGAGTATGGTACGAAAATCGTCGGCGGTGTAACACCGGGCAAAGGCGGAACGGAAGTTGAAGGAGTACCTGTCTTCAATACAGTTGAAGAAGCTGTCAAAGCTACAGGTGCCAATGTATCTGTCATTTACGTTCCGGCTCCGTTTGCGGCAGACGCGATTCTTGAAGCTGTTGACGCAGAATTGGATATGGCCATCTGTATTACAGAACATATCCCGGTTCTTGATATGGTAAAAGTGAAGCGTTACATGGAAGGCAAGAAAACACGTCTTGTCGGACCGAACTGCCCGGGTGTCATTACATCCGATGAGTGTAAGATTGGTATCATGCCAGGCTACATCCATACGAAAGGCCACGTTGGCGTCGTATCCCGCTCTGGGACATTGACGTACGAAGCTGTTCATCAGCTTTCGCAAGCAGGCATTGGCCAGACAACTGCTGTCGGTATCGGCGGAGACCCTGTAAACGGCACAAACTTCATCGACGTACTGAAAGAGTTCAACGAAGACCCAGAAACATACGCGGTCGTCATGATCGGTGAAATCGGCGGTACAGCTGAAGAAGAAGCTGCAGAGTGGGTGAAAGCGAACATGACAAAACCTGTTGTCGGCTTCATCGGCGGACAAACAGCGCCAGAAGGTAAGCGTATGGGTCATGCTGGGGCGATCATTTCCGGTGGTAAAGGAACAGCTGCAGAGAAAATTAAAGCACTTAACGCTGCTGGAGTTGAAACGGCTGACACGCCTTCCGTGATCGGAGAAACATTAATTAAAGTACTTAAAGAAAAAGGGCTTTACGAAAAATGTAAAACACATTGATGGACAGTACGGCATGCAGGATAACTGCATGCTGTTCTTTTACATATCCGGAATCTGAAGGAGGAATTGTGTGTTACTCACAGACGTCGACCGTAAGTTGCTTGCTTTGCATTATGTCTACCCCGTCCCACTTAACAAAGTAGCGGAAATCTTGAAGATGGACCCCGATCTTCGTCATCTGTTCACATATCGCACTGACGAACTCGCGACATTGCTGAAAATCCCCAAAGCAAAAGCAGTCCAGCTGAATGAACAGTTGAAACGGCATGAGCAAACTCCTTTCCCCCTTCTTTATCAACAAGAGAAAATCATCCCTATTCCAATTACGAATCTGGCGTATCCGAAGCCGTTGAAGTGGCTTGTCGACCCTCCAACAGTCCTCTATGTGAAAGGTGATCCAACGATTTTGGAAGCATCTATGAAAGTGGCAATCATCGGATCACGTAAAGCAACCGACTACTCGATGAAAGCGCTCTCATTCATTGTTCCTCCGCTTGTCGATCGTGGAGCCGTCATCGTTTCCGGCCTAGCTAAAGGGGCGGATACAATGGCGCATAAATCTGCAATACAATTCGGCGGAAAGACAATTGCGGTACTAGGACATGGATTATTCCACCTGTATCCTCGTGAAAACAAGGAGCTTGCAGAATTGCTTGCTGAACGCCATTTACTGCTGACGGAATATCCTCCTTATATGAGACCTGCAAAATGGACATTTCCGATGAGAAACAGAATTATCAGCGGCTTATCAGAGTCCGTCATCATCACTGAATCTGAGGAAAAGAGCGGAACGATGAGCACCGTAGATCATGCGCTAGAGCACGGGAAGGCTATTTACGCGGTTCCCGGGCCAATTACCTCTGCTTTATCTCTTGGGCCGAATAAATTGATTGAACAAGGTGCAAAGCCTATATGGAACGGCTTTCAAGCGCTTGAGAGCTGCTCTTATCAATGACGGGTAAAACATTCCTTTTATTGAAAAGGTTGATTTTAATTCAAATCTGTTATACATTTTGCAACAGATATTCTTTTACATCCGGAATCACCGAGAACCGGAATGGGCAGGAATAAATAGACAGCCCTGCGGATGTACAAAAAGGGAACCTCTATGAGGAGGAACATGATAAATGGCAGATTACTTAGTAATTGTTGAGTCGCCCGCCAAGGCGAAAACAATTGAACGTTACTTAGGCAAGAAGTATAAGGTTCGTGCTTCCATCGGGCATTTGCGGGATTTGCCCCGCAGTCAGATGGGCGTGGATACTGAAAATAATTATGAACCGAAATACATCACGATTCGCGGGAAAGGCCCTATATTGCAAGAGTTGAAAAAAGATGCTAAAAAAGCGAAGAAAATATTTCTCGCGGCTGACCCCGACAGGGAAGGGGAAGCGATTGCATGGCATTTGGCACACCAACTAGGTGTGGATATCAACTCGGATTGCCGCGTAGTATTCAATGAAATCACAAAAGATGCCATAAAGGAGTCTTTCAAAAGTCCTCGCCCAATTGATATGAACCGGGTGGATGCCCAACAGGCCAGAAGGATATTGGATAGACTAGTAGGCTATAATATTAGCCCGATCCTTTGGAAGAAAGTGAAGAAGGGATTGTCAGCTGGGCGTGTGCAATCGGTCGCATTACGATTGATTATCGACCGGGAGAATGAAATAAAGGCATTCATCCCTGAAGAATACTGGAGCATCAGCGGGAAGTTCAGTAAAGATGGAAAAACGTTCGAGGCTTCCTTCTACGGTGATGCGCAGAAGAAAATGAAGTTGGAAAATAAAAAGCAAGTCGATGAAGTTTTTTCCAGAATGTCTGGCGATGAATTCGAGATTGTCAACGTTGTCAAAAAGGAGAGAAAAAGGAATCCAGCTCCTCCATTCACAACATCTTCCTTGCAACAGGAAGCGGCACGTAAATTGAATTTCAGAGCAAGAAAAACAATGATGCTTGCCCAACAGCTCTATGAAGGGATCAATACCGGCAAAGAAGGCATCGTCGGTCTCATTACGTATATGAGAACGGACTCCACTCGAATATCAGAAAGTGCAAAAGGAGAAGCAATCTCCTTCATCGAGACGATGTACGGCAAGGATTTCGTCGCCACGTCGAAAGCGAAGGCTAAAGAATCAGCCAACACACAAGATGCACATGAAGCTGTACGACCGACCTCGGTCATGAGGCCGCCTGAAGCGATGAAACAGTATTTATCCCGAGATCAGCACAGGCTTTATAAATTGATCTGGGAACGCTTCGTGGCTAGTCAGATGGCGCCAGCCGTGCTTGACACGGTCACTGCGGATCTGATGAATGGCGATGTTAAATTTAGGGCGACAGGTTCGGAAGTGAAGTTCCCAGGCTTTATGAAGGTTTATATTGAAGGGGAAGACGATCAGGAAGAGGAAAAGGACCGCATACTGCCTCCGCTTGAAAAAGGGGAACGCGTGAAGGGTAGCGAAATCGATCCGAAGCAGCATTTCACGCAGCCACCTCCGAGATTTTCGGAAGCACGTCTCGTCAAGACGTTGGAGGAGCTTGGAATAGGCCGGCCATCGACTTATGCGCCTACACTCGATACAATCCAGAAACGGGGCTACGTAACGTTGGACGCCAAACGGTTCGTTCCGACAGAACTTGGAGAAATCGTCCACCAAGCGGTGAATCAATATTTCCCTGATATTATTAACATCAAGTTCACTGCCGATATGGAGAAGAACCTCGATGATGTTGAAGATGGAGAAATCCAATGGAAGCAAGTCATTGATGAATTTTACAAAGAATTCGAGAAGCACGTCAAAGTTGCCGACGAAGAAATGGAGAAAATTGAAATCAAAGACGAGCCCGCCGGTGAGGATTGCGAGAAATGCGGTTCTCCAATGGTATTCAAAATGGGCCGATATGGAAAATTCATGGCTTGCTCGAATTTCCCCGATTGCAGAAATACAAAAGCGATCATCAAACCGATCGGTGTCACATGCCCGTCATGTAAAGAAGGGCAAGTTGTCGAGAGGAAGAGCAAAACGAAAAGGATTTTCTTCGGCTGCGATCGATATCCTGAATGTGAATATGTATCATGGGATAAACCTATTGCCAGGCCGTGCCCGAAATGTCAAAACACATTAGTTGAGAAAAGGCTTAAAAAAGGTGTGCAAATCCAATGTACGGAATGTGATTATAAAGAGGATGCACAAGAATAAGCCAGAGATGTTTGAGCGAGTGCAAGCTGCACATGACGGAAAAAATCCGCCTAGTGCAGCTTTTTAATGTGTATATCACCTAAAAATTGAACAAACTGTGTCTAAAAATACAGTAGATGTCAGACAACCTAAGACGATTATGTTGCCGGAACAATATAGTTTACGTTATAGTGAATCGTGGATGACTTTTGAATTTCCGAATTAGTTCTCCTATTTGGTTAATAGTGCAAAACGAACGGGTCTAAAAAAGAAAAAATAACCACTATTCAAACATGTTCCAATTTTGTTATAATTGACAGAGTGATTCATATGGGGGTGAAACACTTGCAACGAAATAGTCCAAAGGCTGTTCTTGACGATTACATATCCTATATACGCCTCGAAAAGAACTATTCATCACGGACAGTTTCGGAATATAGCAATGATATTCACGAGTTCCTCTCCTTTTTATCCCAAGAAGGAATTTCTGATCTGGACAATGTCGAATATCCTGAAGCAAGATTGTATATAACAACTTTGTATGACAAAGGTTTCGCAAGGAAAACGATCTCAAGGAAGATTTCATCGATTCGTTCTTTTTATAAGTTTGGCAATGCTCGATTCGGGATAAATGATAATGCATTCCGTTTATTGCACCATCCAAAGAAGGAAGAGCGGCTTCCGGCTTTTTTTTATGAAAAGGAATTGGAATCACTCTTTGAAACATGTGTTGGTGAAGATCCGAAATCATTACGCAATAGCGCGCTTCTAGAACTGCTTTATG
This sequence comes from Saccharococcus sp. Marseille-Q5394, assembly GCF_946901335.1. NCBI lineage: Bacteria > Bacillati > Bacillota > Bacilli > Caryophanales > Anoxybacillaceae > Saccharococcus > Saccharococcus sp. Marseille-Q5394. The sequence goes on from NZ_CAMPPQ010000001.1 coordinate 190,976, forward strand.
CTACCGGAATCCGGGTTAGTGAGCTCACATCCATCGAATTGGGCGATATCGATAATTCTCTCGGCATCGTCAAAGTGATGGGAAAAGGCAGGAAAGAGCGTTACGTCCCATTTGGAAGCTTCGCTCAAGACTCTCTTGAATCCTATATGGAAAAAAGTCGTCCTATGCTTATGAAGAAGAAAAGTCATCATTCGTTGTTTGTCAATTTGCGTGGTGACCCGATTACGGACAGGGGCGTACGCCATGTACTGAATGCAATGATGGAAAAGGCATCCATTCCCGGAAAGATTTATCCGCATATGATTCGCCATTCCTTTGCGACGCATTTGCTGTCAAATGGTGCAGACATGAGAACAGTACAGGAATTGCTCGGTCATAGTCATTTATCTTCAACTCAGGTATATACGCATATCACGAAAGAGCATCTGCGGAAAACGTATATGAAAACACATCCGCGGGCTTAGGAGGATGAGCTGATGGAATTTCATTCTACAACAATCTTTGCCGTCCGGCACAAAGGTGTTTGTGCGATGTCAGGTGACGGACAAGTGACGATGGGAGAATCCGTTGTCATGAAAAATACTGCTAAAAAGGTGAGAAGGCTTTTTGGCGGTAAAATAATTGCAGGATTTGCAGGTTCTGTCGCTGATGCTTTCACCCTCTTCGAATTGTTTGAAGGCAAGCTTGGCGAATTCAATGGCAATTTGGAGCGTGCCTCTGTCGAATTGGCGAAAGAGTGGCGGGGTGATCGCGTCTTGAGGAAGTTGGAGGCGATGCTGCTCGTCGCTGACAAAGACAAGCTTCTGCTCGTTTCGGGAACCGGTGAAGTAATCGAACCGGATGATGGTGTGCTTGCAATCGGATCGGGTGGGAATTATGCATTGGCGGCCGGACGCGCTCTGAAAAAATATAGCGGTGATACACTCGACGCTGAGCAAATAGCCAAGGCTGCACTTGAGACGGCTGCCGAAATATGTGTCTACACAAATGATCGGATTATTGTGGAGGTACTCAAATGAATACAAAGCAGGAATTGACCCCACGGGAGCTTACTGCGTATCTGGATCGATATATTGTAGGACAGGATGCTGCGAAGAAAGCGGTTTCCGTCGCAATCCGGAACAGGTATAGAAGAAGCCTTTTGTCAGATGAGGAAAAAAGGGAAATCATCCCTAAGAATATTTTAATGATCGGACCGACAGGCGTCGGAAAGACGGAAATAGCGAGAAGGATTGCGCGGCTCGTGAATGCCCCGTTCGTTAAAGTGGAAGCGACGAAGTTCACGGAAGTCGGATATGTAGGAAGAGATGTCGAATCGATGGTAAGGGACTTGACCGAGTCGGCCGTCCGCATCGTCCGGGAGGAAATGCGGGAGTCCGTTAAAGGTCAGGCGGAAAAGCTTGCTGAAGAACGACTCGTCGAATTGCTCGTACCGGAAAAAAAGCGCAAAGTCAATATGCAGAACCCTTTTGAAATGCTTTTTGGACAAAAGGACGATGAGGATGAGAAGAATCACGAGGAAGCGGATGATATAAGCAGGAAGCGGTCAGAAATCGCCCGTCGTCTTGCCGCTGGTGAAATGGAAGATCAATCGATTACTGTCGAAGTCTCCTCCCAACAACCTTCCATGTTTGATGCACTCCAAGGTTCGGGAATGGAGCAAATGGGTGCAAGCATGCAAGATGCTTTATCGTCTTTAATGCCAAAAAAGATGACGAAACGCAAAATGAAGGTGAAGGACGCAAGAAAAATCCTTCAAGCCGAAGAAGCGGATAAATTGATCGATCATGATGAGATTGCAAGAAGGTCGGTTGAGCTCACTGAGCAATCCGGCATTATTTTCATCGACGAAATGGATAAGATCGCAAGTCGCGGCAACGGCGGCGGGTCATCTGCAGATGTATCAAGGGAAGGTGTCCAAAGGGATATACTACCCATTGTGGAAGGCTCGACAGTCACCACTAAATATGGGCCGGTAAAAACGGACTTCATACTTTTCATCGCTGCTGGTGCATTCCATATGTCGAAGCCTTCGGATATCATTCCGGAACTCCAAGGTCGTTTTCCAATTCGCGTGGAACTTGAAAAGCTCACAAAAGAGGATTTTGTCCGGATCTTAAAAGAACCTGACTTTTCATTGATCAAGCAATACGAAAAACTCTTGGCGACGGAAAATGTCGAAATCGAGTTCTCGGAAGATGCCGTCGAGAGGGTTGCTGAAATTGCGTTTGATGTGAATGATAATACAGAAAACATCGGTGCAAGAAGGCTGCATACGATATTGGAAAAATTGCTTGAAGAGTTATCGTATGAAGCTGCGGAAATCGGACCATCTTCAATCAAGATTACTGTGGCATATGTCGATGAAAAGCTGAAAGATATCGTAAAAAATAAAGATTTGTCACATTTCATCTTATAATGAAACGTTTTAGTTTATTTAATGATTGAAAAGCTTTAGAATATTCTTAAACCCCAAAAGGTACTAATAGGAGGAAAAATAATTATGTCTTTACTAACAAAAACAAGAAACATCAACGCAATGCTTCAGGAAACAGCTGGAAAACCTGTAAACTTCAAAGAAATGGCTGAGAAATTAAGCGTTGTCATCGAATGCAATGCGTTCATCGTCAGCAGAAAAGGAAAATTACTTGGTCTGGAAATTCACCACCAAATCGACAATGAACGTATGAAGCAAATGTTCCAAGAACGTAAATTCCCTGAAGAGTATACGCAAAAACTTTTCGAAGTAAATGAAACGTCTTCGAATATTGATGTGTATAGCGATTACTCGGTCTTCCCGGAAGAGGAGCGCGAATTATTCAAGGATGGCTTGACGACTGTTGTTCCGATCATCGGTGGCGGCGAGCGTCTTGGAACACTTATCCTTGCGCGTCTGAAAGAGAAATTTACTGAAGATGACCTAATTCTTGCTGAATATGGCGCAACAGTAGTCGGTATGGAAATCTTACGTGAGAAATCCGAGGAAATTGAAATTGAAGCTCGCAGCAAAGCTGTCGTTCAAATGGCTATCAACTCATTGTCTTACAGTGAACACGAAGCGATTGAACATATCTTTAAAGAACTGAATGGCAATGAAGGCCTTCTTGTCGCTTCTAAAATTGCAGACCGTGTAGGGATTACACGATCCGTTATCGTCAATGCTTTGCGTAAACTTGAAAGTGCTGGTGTAATCGAATCTCGTTCACTTGGTATGAAAGGAACTTACATTAAAGTATTGAACAACAAATTCCTTGAAGAACTCGAAAACCAAAAAAATTAACAAATTATTACACTCCGGGTGAACATCCCGGAGTGTTATTTTTTTGTGAAGAACTTGAAGGAGAAAGAAATAGGAAGTGCGACTATACTTCCGGGTTATGATATTAGTCCTAAGAACTACAAATGATGCGAGTAGAGTGATTTAAAAGGGTTGTTTCGACCTAATCTATTTTGATTAATTTGATGGACAAAGTTCGCCAAAATCCGATACAATAAGATATGTGTTTTAATTGAAAGTTTAATAGAAAAGATTATCTTTCATATATAACGATAAAACAACTAGAGGTGAAATAGATTAATGAACATTTATGGATCAACAATTTCACTGTTGGAGCAAGGTTTGAACTTTTCTTCTTCCAAAGGGAAAGTTATTTCGCAAAATATTGCAAATGTCGACACGCCGAATTACAAGTCGAAACATGTCGACTTCAAGCAAATGATGCAAGAAGCCCAAAGTAAACCTATCAATGCATATCGGACGAACGAACTGCATTTTGATTTTTCTTCGAAAGTATCAAAACCGGGTATAGCCAAATATGCGGATTATAATTATCGGCAGGATGGAAATGGAGTGGATATGGATAAGGAGCAGGCAGATCTTGCGGCAAACCAGATTTACTATAATGCATTAGTCGATCGTCTGAACAGCAAATTCAACTCCCTTCAAAATGTCATTAAAGGAGGCAGATAATCATGTCTATTTTCCATAGTCTCAACACTTCCGCCTCGGCTCTCACTGCCCAACGGCTAAGGATGGATGTCATCTCGTCCAATATGGCGAATGTTGAAACGACGAGAGGAAAGATGGTAAACGGCGAATGGCAGCCGTATCGCCGAAAGAGCGTCAGCTTCCAACCGATGGAAGGACGCTTCTCTTCGATGCTGCAAGCTGCAATGGGAAGCAAAGATAGAGGGGCGGCGGGGTACGGCGTGACGGTTTCCCGAATTCAAGAAGATAGGGAAACACCCTTCAAGCTTGTCTATGATCCAAGCCATCCGGATGCTAATGACGAAGGGTATGTTCAAATGCCGAATGTGGATCCGCTAAGAGAAATGATTGACCTCATGTCCGCAACAAGATCCTATGAAGCGAATGTGACAGTGTTGAACGCAAATAAAGCGATGTTAATGAAAGCACTCGAGATAGGGAAATAATAACCGGAAATGGAGGAGATGACTAATGCCTATACAATCTATTCAAGGCGCGGGAAATATGCCGGGACTGTTGAAAATAAATGATGCTCTCAAGCCCACGCCATTTGAATCGCAGAAGAACTTCGGTACGTTTTTAAAGGATGCCATACAGGATGTGAACGTCAAACAGATCGAATCAGATAAAATGACCCAAAAACTAGTTTTAGGGGAAGATGTCGATTTGCATAACGTCATGATCACCGCTCAAAAAGCATCAATAGCATTGAGTGCGACGATGGAAGTGCGAAATAAGGTAATTGAAGCGTATCAGGAAATAATAAGAATGCCAGTTTAAAATTCGTGACGGCAGAGCAAAGATGTGCTCGTAACGCTTTGCTTTTACTCGCAAACGCCGTTCTTCGTGACGGCGTTGACTATGTAAGCAGACCGGGGGATCAGAATGAAAGAAAGATTGACGAAAATTGGGACTGACTTGAAGCAGTTCTGGTCGAGTCGCACAAAACGACAAAAAACAACATATATAGGGTCCGCGGCTGCTGTTATTGTTCTTGCTGCATTTCTGACTTACTTCTTGTCGAGGACGGAATTCGTCCCTCTTTACAGTGACGTCTCGCGCGCGGAAATTGGCAGAATCAAAGAAGAGCTCGATGTGCAGGGCATCCCGAGCCAAATTGCACCAGGTGGCACTTCAATCCTCGTTCCGAAAGAACGGGTTGATGACCTCCTCGTCACCCTGGCTGCGGAAGGGTACCCGAATACAGGAACTATCGATTATTCGTTCTTCTCTCAGAATGCCGGTTTTGGAACGACAGACAATGAATTCAATATGATCAAGCTTGCATCTATGCAAACCGAGTTGGCGAATCTTATTAAAGGGATCCAAGGTGTGCAAGATGCAAATGTAATGCTCACATTGCCTACACAAAGTGTCTTTTTAAATGAAACTGTACAAAGTGCAAGTGCTGCAATCATGTTGAAGACGGAACCTGGGCATCAGTTTACGGAACCTCAAATTAAGGCCTTATATAATTTAGTATCAAAAAGTTTACCGAATTTATCTACAGACGATATCGTTATCATGAACCAGTATTCCGAATACTTTGATTTGAAATCATCCGATCAATCAATTGGCACGAATGTTGTAAATCAAATGGATTTGAAAAAGACAATTGAACGCGATCTGCAACGAAAAGTGCAGATGATGCTTGGCACGATGTTAGGACAGGATAAGGTCGTCGTCTCCGTAACTACAGATATTGACTTCAAACAGGAGAACAGACAAGAAAATCTTGTTGATCGTATAGATGAGGATCTTGATAGCCTAGCAATCAGTGTCCAAAGAATCACAGAGTCATTCTCAGGGGATGGTGCTCTTGCAGGGGGCGTTCCTGAAGGCGAAGATCCAACAGATAACCGGACTAACTTTGTCGAAGGCAACAACGCTAACGGTGATTATGAGCGCTTGGAAGAGACAATTAACAATGAAGTGAACCGGATCAGGAAAGATATTGTAGAAAGCCCTTATAAAATTCGCGATATCGGTATTCAAGTTATGATGGAGCCCTCGGAAGGGAATAACGTGGAAGGTGATATTAGGAATATTCTAGAGACGATTATCAGTACTTCCATTGATAAAACCTACTTGCCAGCAGAACTTCCTGGAGATTACTGGGGAAGTAAGATCGCGATCACTACTCAAAACTTTGATGGCAAGCTCGTTACCGTACCTCAATCTTCAAAAGGTGCGATTCCATGGTGGGTATATGCAATTGGTGCAGCTTTACTAGCAGTCATAGCCATCCTGGTCGTTGCCTACTTCCGAAAACGCAGACAGGAAAGCGAATTGGAAGAAGCGATGATACTCGAAGAGCAGCGCGAAGCATTGCATGTCGAAGATATCAATATGGAACAAAACGAAACGGAAGCGACCCTTCGCAAAAAGCAACTTGAAAAGATGGCGAAGGATAAGCCTGAAGAATTTGCCAAGTTGCTGAGAACATGGATTGCCGAAGATTGACGGAGGGATGAACAGTGGTAAAGAAGGATAAAGGAATGACGGGTAAGCAAAAGGCCGCACTTCTGCTCATATCGCTCGGTCCGGAGGTTTCGGCAGCTGTCTATAAGCATTTAACAGAAGAGGAAATCGAACGGTTGACGCTTGAAATTTCCGGTGTAAAGAAAGTCGACTCCAACGTCAAGGAGGAAATCATCGAGGAATTTCATAATATTGCACTTGCACAGGATTATATATCCCAAGGCGGAATCGGATATGCGAAAACCGTATTGGAAAAAGCACTTGGGAAAGAACACGCTCAAGCAATCATTAATCGCCTGACATCTTCTTTACAAGTGAGACCATTCGATTTTGCAAGAAGGGCAGAGCCTGGTCAAATTCTGAATTTCATTCAAAATGAACATCCGCAGACAATTGCATTGATTTTGTCATATCTCGAGGCAGAGCAGGCGGGAATGATCCTGTCATCTCTACCACAGGAAATGCAAGCGGATATCGCAAAACGAATAGCGACCATGGATTCCACTTCCCCCGAAGTCATCAGCGAGATCGAAGCTGTTTTGGAGAGGAAGCTATCTTCCACAGTCACACAGGATTTCACGGAGACGGGCGGAGTCGACGCGGTTGTACAAGTGTTGAACGGAGTCGACAGAGCTACTGAAAAGACCATTTTGGATGCGCTCGAAATCCAGGATCCGGAGCTTGCGGAGGAAATTCGGAAAAGGATGTTCGTTTTCGAGGACATCGTTACATTGGACAATCGTTCCATTCAGCGCATTGTGCGTGAATGTGAAAATGAGGATCTCATCTTGTCAATGAAGGTGTCCAGTGAAGAAGTGAGGGAAATCCTCTTTAAAAACATGTCTCAACGGATGGCTGAATCATTCCAGGAAGAGATGGAAGTCATGGGGCCAGTTCGTTTGCGGGATGTTGAAGAAGCGCAGGCACGAATTGTATCCATCATCCGAAGGTTGGAAGATTCAGGGGAGATCATCATAGCCCGCGGTGGAGGGGATGACATCATTGTCTAACATTTTTCGTTCTTCCCGAACGATATCTGAAGAAGGCAACATCAAGGAAATAACAATCCGGAATTTGCATATGCCGACGGTTGACGGAAAAGAGGAAGTGATTTCAAAAGAATCCCTCTATTTAGAACGTGACCGAATGCTGAACGATGCGAGACGGCAGATTGAACTGGAAAAAGCGGATGCAGAGCATATGAGACAAATGGCGCAAGAGGATATTGCTGCTATGCAAGCTGCTTGGGAGCAGGAGAAGACGGCGTTGCAGCAGCAAGCATACGAAGAGGGGTTCCAAGTCGGATACGAAGAAGGCAGGAGCAAGTCGATATCCGATATGAGCGAATCTTTGAAAGTGGCAAATGAAGTCACTCTTCATTCGAAGGAAAATGCGCTGAAATATCTGGAAGAACAAGAAAGAATCATATTAGAAATTGCGATGAGGACGGCGGAACGCATTCTTGGGAAGAAATTAGAAGAGGATGAGGAGGTTTTCCTTTCAATCGTGAAAAGAGGATTGAAGGAAGCGAGGGAAATGAAGGAGATCAAACTATACGTATCGGTCTTCCAATTTGAACTTGTCTCGTCGAATCGCGCTGAACTTGCTTCCATCTTCCCGCCTGATGTCCCATTCCTCATTTTTGCAAATGACGACTTCGACACGAACGATTGCATTATCGAAACGAACCAGGGCCGTATAGTTGTCAGCGTCGATGAACAATTGAACGAACTCAAAGAGAAACTCGTTGAACTGTTAGAGAGTGGTGACTAACGATGAAGAAAGCGAAGGAACTGGTTGAAATCATTCCAAAAATGAATTCATTTCCGAAGTTTGGACGGGTCGTACGGGTAGTCGGTCTCATGATTGAATCACAAGGTCCTGAAAGCTCAGTGGGGGATGTATGCCGTATACATCTAAATAATGGAGGCAAAGTAGACTCTGTCATTTTGGCGGAAGTTGTTGGCTTCAGAGAAGAAGTTGTCATCTTGATGCCTTACTCGAATATCACTGATATTTCGAGTGGTTGCCTTGTCGAATGTACAGGGAAGCCGCTTGAGGTGAAAATCGGAATGAACCTGATCGGAAAAGTCCTTGATTCCATGGGGAACCCGATTGACGGCAGTCCACTTCCGAAAGGTTTGTCGACAGTGCGAACGGAACAGGATCCGCCGAACGTCATGACAAGAATGCCTATTAGTGAAAAACTGGCTGTCGGTGTCAAAGCTATTGATGGTATGTTGACCGTCGGAAATGGCCAAAGGGTCGGAATTTTCGCGGGGTCCGGCGTTGGGAAAAGTACTTTGCTCGGGATGATTGCTAGAAATACAACGGCTGATTTGAACGTCATCGGTCTGATCGGAGAACGTGGCCGTGAAGTCCGGGAGTTCATCGAGCGGGATTTAGGCCCTGAAGGATTAAGCAAGACAATCGTTGTTGCAGCAACTTCCGACCAACCTGCCCTTATGAGGATTAAAGGCGCCTTCACAGCAACGGCGATTGCAGAGTATTTCCGGGATAAAGGGCTGAACGTGATGCTCATGATGGATTCCGTCACTCGCGTCGCAATGGCGCAAAGGGAAATCGGGCTCGCGGTAGGAGAGCCCCCGGCAACGCGCGGCTACACGCCATCCGTATTTTCGATTTTACCGAAGCTTTTGGAACGGACCGGTACGAACGATGTCGGCGCGATTACGGCATTTTACACAGTGCTTGTCGATGGCGATGACATGAACGAACCGATTGCGGACGCGGTGCGAGGTATACTTGATGGCCATATTGTCTTGGATAGGACACTTGCCAATAAAGGGCAATACCCAGCCATAAATGTCTTGAAAAGCGTAAGCCGTCTCATGAATCATATTGCTAGTCCGGAACATGTTAAAGCCGCTGAAAAGCTCCGTGAATTGTATTACACATATGACAAGTCGGAAGATCTTATCAATATTGGAGCGTATAAACGGGGCACTTCAAGGGAAATCGATGAAGCCATCGAATACGAAGCGCATATCACCAACTTTTTGAAGCAAAGTTATCAAGAGAATGTGAAGATGGAAGACAGCATTGAAGAATTGATATCGCTTGCTCCAGGAGGAGGTACACGATGAAACCTTATGAATACCGATTTGAAAAGGTGCTCACATACCGGGAACAGGAAAAAACGGAGACCGAGATAGAGTTCAAGAAAGCAGTCGAGTCTTTCGAAACGGTCGCAACCGAATTATATGAGGTATTGAAACGGAAGGAAGCCGTCATTGCCGAACACCAGGAAAAAATGACGACAGGCTTTTCCATTAATGAAATCCATCACTATGCACGATTTATCGATAGCCTCGATAAACGGATCGAGGGTCTGCAGCAATCGGTCTTTAAAGCCCGTTCCAAAATGAATTGGTTCGAAGATAAATTGTTGGAGAAGACGATCGAAGTGAAAAAGTTTGAAAAGATGAAGGAAAAAGATAAAGAACATTATCGTACTGAAATGGAACAAGCGGAAGCAAGTCTGTTGGATGAATTATCAACATTGAAGTTCCATAGAAGAGAAACAGGGTGGTAATTTGACAAGGAACTCAAAACTGCAAACTGACGAGAAAATCGTTGAAAAGAAAAAAGGCACCCGCCTCTTCCAGGAAGTGTTGCTTTGGACTCTCATTCCGCTTCTTTTCACGACGATGGTGCTATTGATCATCGCATATGTCGCCGATGTGAACGTTTTTGACAAAGCGAAGGAATGGACACAATCCCTTCCATTCACAGAAGAAAAGCAGGTTGATGATGAAAAAGGCAGCGACTTGATTATCGAAGAGCGTGTCGTCGAATTGCAGGCGGAAATCCAAGAGAAGGAAGCCCAACTGTTCAAACTCCAAGAAGATCTTTCGAAATCAGCAGACGAAAAAAAGTCCTTGCTCGATGAACAAAAAAGCTTGTTGGGTCAAATTGAAGCGTTGAAAACGGAGAAAGATGATTATAAACGCGACATGAAAGAGATCATTTCAACATTCGAGAAAATGTCGGCAAAGTCCGCAGCCCCCGTCATAACAAAAATGAGCGATGCGGAAGCAATCCAATTACTTAGCAACCTAAAACCTGAAGTTCTCGCACCGATATTAGAAAAGATGTCGCCTGAAGATGCCGCAAAGTACACGAGTCTAATGACAAAGTAAGCGGAAGCTGAAGGTGGCAAACGTTGAGGGGAGGTGAAAATTAGAGTGAACATCGGAGCATTGCAATCCATGATGGGCATGCATCAAGTGTCGTCAACAAACATGCAAAATGGCAGTCAGGCCAATTCCAAGTTCGGCGCGATATTCGCCGGCGTTTCTTCAAAAACGCCTAAAGCGGAGAGTCCGACTAACGGAGAAATTCCAATTGAATCGATTCCAAATCTATTTAATGCTTCAACTGTCGAAGGTTTGGAGAGTGCTGTAAAAACGATTCAAGGTAACGAGATTGTTGCTATTGGAAGCACTGAAAGCTTAGAAGAAATAGCAAGTTGGTTATCAATCAATCCTGAAGAAATGCTCAAAAAGCTACAACAATTATTGGAGGAAGCCGGCATATCTAAAGGCGAAACTGAGGAATTGAACATCTCCGCCGATATGTGGACATTGTTGAACATGATCGATGAAGCTGGAATCCGATTTTTCAAAAATTTGAATGAGGAACTTCAAAAGCCTGGAACAAGGAATGAGGCTACCCAACTTCTATCCTTACTAAAAACGATAGAATTGTTGGCTCCAAAATCAGATATGGATTTGTGGATGGAGCAGAAGGTCGATAGTTTCCGTCAAATGATCACCGCGGCTGCTGGCCAATTCGAACAGCGGATGGCAACGGCAGGGAGGCAGGAACAATTGCCGTTTCTCAATCAGAAAAATGAATTCAGAATCGTCCTTGAAACGAATTCTTCAACTTCTGCAAATGCAGAAGGTTCTGGGCAGAAACAAGCCGATCCAACACCGCAATCTGGTGCTGTTCATGCAACTACAACGGTAGTCAGATCGGAAATGCCATTACAGCAGGCTGAATCGAATCCTGCGAACCGAAGCGAAACACTACTTAGGGAAATGCAGGCGCTAATGAAACGTTCCAATTTCGGACAAGTCGGCGGAACCAATCGGATGCTCATCAAGTTATATCCTGAACATCTCGGCCAAATCCGTATCGAGCTGCTTGAAACGAATGGAGTCATGACAGCAAGAATTCTTGCATCAACGGCACTTGCCAAAGGAATGCTTGATAGTCAGTTGCATCAACTGAAACACGCATTTAATCAGCAGAACTTGCAAGTCGACCGTGTTGACATTGCGCAAACAATCCAAGAATCGCATAGAAATGAACGTGAACAATCTTTTAATGAACAATTCAAGCGTGAGCAACAGAAGGATGATAACAAACAGAACCAATCACCCGAAGATGAACTTTCGTTTGAAGAATATATGATTGAACTGGAGGTGTAGTGAATGATAGAGGGACAAAAATCGATAACAGAATCGATGTTTCTTATAAACAATCAGCGGGATCAACGAAAAACGGGACCGGATACGATGGGCAAGGATGCATTTATGAAAATCCTTATTGCACAGCTGCAAAACCAGGATCCGACAAACCCGATGAAAGACAATGAATTCATCGCACAGATGGCACAGTTTTCATCATTAGAACAAACGATGAACTTGGCAAGTGCATTTGAAAAGTTCGCTGAGGCACAAAACCAATCCCAATTGATCCAATACAATCAATTCGTCGGAAAGAATGTTCGTTGGCATGAAATGACGGATAAGAAGGACGAAGCAGGCAAACCGATAGTCAATGAAGGGACGGGTATAATCCAATCCGCTAAATTCGTAAACGGATCTGTCGTATTCACAATGGCGGACGGAAAAGAACTGACACCCGGCAATATTTCTGAAGTACTAGCAGGCTCAGGAAATACGAATAGTTTAGTAGAAGCTAGTCTTTTAATCGGGAAAACAGTCGGCTACATGGACGGTGAAGAGGGAAAGTCAGGTCTAGTCGTATCCGTATCCAATAAGGAAGGAAAACTCCAATATATATTGGGCGACGGTACAAGAATCGATGGCAATTCATTCACATCCATCAGTCAATAACAAAAAAGGAGCGAGTGTATGGACAAGTTGAACATCCACCACGTTCCATCGCAGCCACTCATACGCCATGGACAACCTATGAAAGCACCCCAACAGCCGAAACAGTCATTTATCGAACAGCTGAATAAGGCAATCCAGCCGCAAGCTTTAAAAATCAGCAAACACGCAAATGACAGGCTGAAAGAGCGGAACATTCATATTACAGAAACTGAATGGGCGCACATCACAGACAAGGTGAATGAAGCAAAAGTGAAAGGAATCAAAGAATCCCTTGTACTGATGGATCAAGCAGCACTGATCATCAGCGCGAAAAATTCCACAGTCATTACAGCGATGGATCGCAAGGAAGCGAAAGATCAACTATTTACAAACATCGACGGCACAATCGTGCTCAGCTAACACTTGGCAGGACCTCAGACAGAGGATGCCAACGTACTGCCGACTGACAGAGGCAAGTACACTCACAATCCGAGAGGGGAAAAATTAATATGTTACGATCAATGTACTCAGGAATCTCAGGTTTACGGAACTTCCAAACAAAATTAGACGTTATCGGGAATAATATATCGAATGTTAATACTTATGGGTTTAAGAAGGGTAGAACAATTTTTAAGGATTTGATTTCGCAGACGGTTGCTGGTGCTTCAGGTGGAAGTGCAGCACGTGGAGGTGTCAATCCAAAACAAGTTGGACTTGGTTCTCAAATTGCGGCAATTGACACGATGCATACTGGCGGTTCGACGCAATTTACAGGAAACACTTTGGACCTAGCTATTTCAGGAGATGGCTTCTTCCAAGTACAAGATGGAAATAATGCAAATCCAACTGGTTTCAGCGGATCAATACAATACACTAGGGCCGGAAATTTCTATATGGACAGCAAAGGCTTTTTAGTAAATTCAGATGGAAAGTATCTAGTAGGAATTGGTGCACGTGCGTCAGGTACACCAGCGGTATATCCTGAGGCTCCACAAACAATTCCACCTTATACTGCAGCTGGAAATCGTCCAACTGGAACGTTACCAACAAACACAGCTTTCCAACCAATTCAAATACCGACAGATGCTCAAAGTATGTCAGTTAGCCAAGACGGAGTTGTAACATTTGTTGCTGCTGATGGCAAGCTGCGATGGGCTGGTCAACTGGAGATGGCAAAGTTTTCGAATCCAGGTGGGTTAAATAAATTAGGCGGTAATACCTTTGAAGTGACTTCCAATTCGGGTGAACCACATTTAGGTACTGGAACTACAAACGGATTAGGTGAGATACAATCTGGTTTCTTGGAAATGTCCAACGTAGACCTTGCTGAGGAATTCACTGAAATGATCGTCGCACAACGTGGTTTCCAAGCGAATACTCGTATCATCACAACTTCTGATGAAATCCTTCAAGAGCTCGTTAACTTGAAACGATAAGTCTACTAATCTAGCCTAGTAGTGTTACATTTGTAGGATTGAAGCGAAAGGCGGCGACTCCAGCGGGAACAGCGCGAGCTGAAGACCCTGGACTGAGCACAGCGAGGGAAGCGGCTGAAGCCGTGCCCGCGGAAAGCGTCCGCCTGCAGCGGAAATCCGGTACAGTACACTGCTTTATGCGTTTCTACACACATTTATGAGCTTTTCAAAAGAATTATGCGTAATTCGACGAGTTTATGCGTGTTTGCACAACTTTATGCGTTATTAGCAAAGGAGGGTCGGGCCGGCCCTGTGCCCGGCCCCTTACATATGATCAAGGTAACTCGCCTCAATGGCAAAGCGTTCACACTGAACGCTTTATACATAGAAACAATCGAATCGTTTCCCGACACAACCATCACATTAACAACCGGCACCAAATACGTCGTCCTGGACCCGATCGACGAAGTAAATCGCCGCATCATCGAATTTTATCAATCGGTCCAACTACTAGCGAATCCGCATATCCGGGGTGAAGAAGATGAAAAATAAAGCATTGACAATCGCACTTATCATTGTAGTAACCTTGACGCTTGTCGGGATCATCGGCCTAATCCTCACCTTGCAACTAAAAGGGGATTCCGCTCCAAAAGAGCCCACAATCGATGACATCATCGAAGCATCCGTGGACGTGCCTGAAATCATGACAAATTTATCCGGCCGCCAATTTATCCGGATTTCATTAAAAATCCAAACGACAGATAAAAAAGCAGCTGCTGAACTGGCGAAAAGGGACTTTCAAATCCAGAACATCGTCATACAGGAACTTTCAGAAATGACATCAAAGGATTTTGAAGGAAAAGCAGGAAAGCAGGCATTCGAGGATTCCATCAAATCACAATTGAATCCACTTATGCAAGAGGGTGAAATCGAAAAAGTTTACATCGTTTCATACATTATCCAATAACAAATTGATGGACATATACAATGCCGGGAGGTGGCCTTATGCCGGGAGATATTTTATCCCAAAATGAAATTGATGCTTTATTATCGGCATTATCGACAGGTGAAATGTCGGCGGAAGAGATGAAGAAGGAAGACGAGACCCGGAAGGTCAAAGTATATGACTTCAAACGTGCTCTCCGCTTCTCAAAAGATCAGATCCGTAGCTTGACGCGGATCCATGAAAATTTTGCGAGATTATTGACGACTTATTTTTCCGCACAATTGCGCACGTACATCCACATAAATGTCGCTTCGGTCGATCAAATCCCATTCGAGGAGTTCATCAGATCCATTCCGAATATGACATTGCTAAATATTTTCGAAGTGCCGCCGCTTGAAGGGAATATCATTATGGAAGTCAATCCGAACGTCGCGTATTCAATGCTTGACCGAATGATGGGCGGAGTAGGTGAAGGTCCCGGAAAAGTGGATAATATGACCGAAATCGAAACGAAGATATTGACGAATCTATTCGAACGGTCATTTGATAATCTACGGGAGGCTTGGTCGGGGATCATTGAAATCGATCCGTTCCTATCAGAAATGGAAGTGAACCCGCAATTCCTTCAAATGATTTCACCGAATGAGACAGTCGTCGTCATTTCATTCAACATCGTGATCGGGGAATCCAGCGGCATGATCAACATATGCATTCCGCATGTCGTTCTGGAGCCGATTGTTCCGAATTTATCGGTCCGTTATTGGATGCAGACCAATAAAAAGGAGCCGACGCCTGAACAAAGCATCATTTTGGAAAAGCGGCTGAAACAAGCAAGTTTGCCGCTTACAACTGAGTTGGGGAAAGGTTCCATGTCGGTCGAGGATTTCTTGTATCTTCAAGTAGGGGATGTCATTTCCCTTGACCGGAAAATCGAAGACCCATTGATTGTCAAAGTGGGAGACATACCAAAATTCACAGCACAGCCTGGTCATCTTCGAAACAGGATGGCTGTACAAATAATCGATATATTGAACGGAGGGGATGAAGATGATGAGTGATAATGTGCTTTCACAGGAAGAAATCGAAGCGTTGCTGCGCGGAGAACCGATTCGTACGGAAGAAACAGCAACATCGTCCTCTGAACATCAGAATTTTGACGACCAATTAAGTGAAATGGAAAAAGATGCATTAGGAGAAGTCGGGAACATTTCCTTCGGCAGCTCTGCAACAGCCCTCTCCTCATTGCTTGGACAGAAAGTGGAAATTACCACTCCCGCAATCTCTGTAGTGGACCGTAGTATGCTGGAGACAGAATTCGTTCATCCGTATGTAGCAATCCAAGTGGAATATACGGAAGGCTTAAATGGCACCAATCTCCTCGTCATTAAACAAAGTGATGCCGCAATCATCGCTGATCTTATGTTGGGCGGGGATGGAATGGCCCCAAATGAAGAATTGAATGAGATCCATCTAAGTGCTGTACAGGAAGCGATGAATCAAATGATGGGATCGGCGGCTACGTCGATGTCCACTGTTTTCAATAAGAAAGTCGATATCTCCCCTCCATCAATAGACTTGATGAATATGGAAAATGAGGAAAGCATCGATAAGATTCCGAAAGATGAAATGATGATTAAAGTTTCCTTTGAGTTAAAAGTAGGAAATTTAATCGATTCAAACATTATGCAGTTGTTCCCGCTTCAATTCGGAAAAAACCTTGTTGCGTCGCTTATGGGCATGGGGGCAGAGGAGGAAGCTGCTGTTACAATGGAAGCGCCGGCCAGACCGGCACCATCCAAACAGGAAATGCGGCAGCCTGAATTTCCGCAAGAGGACCATTCTAGTTACAGCTATGGGGATAGTGCATCCCAACAGTTTGCCCCTCCTGCTTATGAACAGCCTCATTACGAACAGCCGGTTCAGCAGCAGATGCCACAAAGGCAGCAACAACCACCTGTACACGTACAGCAAGCCCGTTTCGCGAACTTTGAAGGTCCTTCCTTAAATCAAGCCGAGACGAACAACTTGAATATGTTGCTGGATATCCCTTTGCAAGTGACTGTGGAACTTGGAAGGACGAAACGTTCGGTTAAAGAAATCCTTGAAATGTCTAGCGGGTCCATCATAGAATTGGATAAGCTGGCGGGAGAGCCGGTCGATATTTTAGTAAATAACCGCCATATCGCTAAAGGGGAAGTCGTCGTAATTGATGAGAACTTCGGCGTACGGATAACGGATATTTTGAGCCAGACAGAACGATTGAATAATTTAAGATAAGATCCGGGAGGTCATGAGAATGGGTAAACGTATTTTAATAGTGGATGATGCAGCTTTCATGCGCATGATGATCAAAGATATTTTGACAAAGAACAATTTTGAAGTAGTCGGTGAAGCTGCCGATGGTGCGCAAGCTGTTGAAAAGTATATGGAATTAAAACCGGATCTCGTAACGATGGATATTACGATGCCAGAAATGGACGGTATTGCGGCGTTGAAAGCCATTAAAGAAAAGGACCCGTCAGCTACAATCATTATGTGCTCGGCAATGGGACAGCAAGCGATGGTCATCGATGCAATTCAAGCTGGAGCAAAGGACTTCATTGTGAAGCCGTTCCAGGCTGATCGTGTTGTTGAAGCGATCACAAAAGCAATAGGTTGACTTATGAATTTATCAGTTTTGCAAAAGTTTTCATCAATTTTCCTGCTGGCAGTCGTCCTTATCAGCTCTTTGCCTATAGTGACGTATGCAGAAGACAATCCAACCAAATCTGTATCTGATTGGTATGGAAAAGATAAGGACAGTGGTGAAGAGATTACAAATGTAATTGAGGAAGACGAGCCAGCTGCCGACCGTACGCAAGACGGGGCAGCTGTCGGCTTGTCTTGGTGGGATTATGTAAAAACACTTTTGGCGTTGCTCTTTGTAGCCGGCCTTCTACTCGCCTTATTAAAGTTCATTAACCGGAAGAACCGAATGTTTAACCAGCATCGATTAATGAAAAATGTCGGGGGTCTTTCGTTAGGACAGCAGAAATCCATTCAATTGGTCGTTATCGGAGAATCTTATTATTTAATAGGCGTAGGGGACGAAGTTAGGCTGCTGAAAGAGATTACAGACCCGGAAGAGATCGCAGCATTGGAAAGTTATTTCGATGATGATGATCATCCTTCACCTCCAAGCGCTTTGAATAAATTGCTGACGATGCTTCCTCTAGGCAAAGGGGACTCATCGGAAGATAGCGAGCAACCCGCCGATTTTAAAAAAATGTTCACTTCCAGATTAGATGAATTGAAGGCGGAGAGGAAAAAGCATTTGAACCGATTGGCAGAAAAGGAGAGCAGAAAAGATGAATGATTTCGTCCAGTTTTTTTCGGACAGCAACCCGACAAATGTATCGACATCCATCAAAATGCTTCTCCTCCTAACAGTCCTATCGCTAGCACCGGCAATCCTCATTCTTATGACGTCATTTGCCCGGATTGTCATTGTTTTATCTTTTGTCAGGACTGCACTAGCAACGCAGCAAATGCCACCAAACCAGGTTATTGTCGGGCTTGCTCTGTTTTTGACATTCTTTGTCATGGCACCTACTTTCCAACAGGTGAATGAAACAGCCCTTACACCTCTATTTGCTGAAGAAATTACACTCGAGGAAGCATATGAACAGGCAAGTTTGCCATTCAAAGAGTTCATGAGCAAACACACACGGCAGAAAGATTTGGAGTTATTCCTGCGGTACAACCAAGCGGAGCGTCCTGAAACGTTGGAAGATATTCCGTTGACAATGTTAGTGCCGGCTTTCGCGTTAAGTGAGATTAAGACCGCATTCCAAATGGGTTTCATGATTTTCATCCCGTTTCTTGTCATTGACATGATCGTTGCGAGTATTCTCATGTCCATGGGGATGATGATGTTGCCGCCGGTCATGATTTCTCTGCCATTTAAGATTCTATTATTCGTCCTAGTCGATGGATGGTATCTTATCGTCAAGTCATTATTGCAGAGTTTTTAGCTAGTAAGTAATAAACGTAACCTGTCATCTCCCTTTCGGAAATCGGCAATTTAACAGTTTAGGAGTGATAAGTAATGACAGGCGAAGTAGTCATAGCGATAGCTGAGCGGGCGGTTTGGGTCATTTTATTAACTTCCGGTCCGCTGTTGATTGTAGCATTGGTTTCCGGCTTGGTCGTCAGTATTTTCCAGGCGACGACACAAATCCAGGAGCAGACATTGGCATTTGTGCCGAAAATTATTGCCGTCCTTGTAGCGCTTATCTTTTTCGGTCCTTGGATGTTGGCCAGGGTCACGGCGTTCGCGACAGACATTTTCGATAATCTAGTTCGGTATATAGGGTGATGGAATGGAAGAACTGATTCCTTCCTTGGCTGCGTACTTGCTCATTTTGACAAGAGTGACCGCCTTTATCGTAACTGTCCCTTTGTTTTCTTACCGTGCGATCCCGACAACGCATAGGATTGTCTTTGCCGCATTATTGGCATGGATGATGGTGTATACAGTCGATGCTCCAGGAATTGAAATTGATGGCACATACATACTTCTTGTGATAAAGGAAGCTCTTACAGGCATCTTCATCGGTATCATCGCCTATATCGTCATGTCGGCAATCCAGATTGCCGGCGGCTTTATCGATTTCCAGATGGGCTTTGCCATTGCAAACGTCATCGACCCGCAAACTGGGGCCCAGTCGCCTTTGCTAGGTCAATTTTTTAATGCCCTCGCCATTTTACTGTTATTGACATTGAATGGCCATCATATGCTCCTTGACGGCATCTTTTACAGTTATCGCTTCATACCGCTTGACATGCTTTGGCCGGCATTTGGTGATGAACGGCTAATCGATTTCGTCATAAGGACATTTGCAATGACGTTTGCCATTGCATTCCAAATGTCCGTACCGATTGTAGCAACCTTGTTTCTTGTTGATCTAGCTTTAGGTATAACAGCGAGGACGGTTCCGCAACTAAATATTTTCGTTGTCGGATTTCCCATTAAAATCGGTGTCAGTTTCCTCGTCCTTGTGACGATGTTCACGGTCATGATTGCGATGATGAGAAAATTGTTTGAACTGATGATGTCGGCAATGAGGGATTTGATGATCATCTTAGGAGGTGGCTGACGGATGATTCGTTTAGATTTACAGTTCTTTGCAGGCGAAAAGACAGAAAAGGCCACTCCGAAGAAACGACTCGACTCCCGCAAGAAAGGACAGGTATTAAAGAGCCAGGATGTTACAACTGCAGTTGTCCTTCTCTTCGTATTCCTGTTCCTTTTTGTCGCAGCCGGCTTCATGCGTGATCGATTTTTTGTGTTCTTTACACATTCATTTACAGAATCCGTTTCAATCAAGGCATTGGATATCGATCAAACGATGATTCTTTACATAAATATGATTGTTCAAATGGCATATATCCTCTTGCCGATAATGGCCGTTGCAGTCATTGCGGGTATAGTGGGAAACCTGATGCAGTTCGGATTGCTGTTTACTGCGGAACCTTTGAAATTCGACTTGAAAAAGATAGATCCAATTAAAGGGTTGAAAAGGATATTCTCCATTCGTGCAATCGTTGAATTATTGAAATCTTTGTTGAAAATATCTTTTATCGGTTCAGTGACGACATTCCTTCTCATGACGAACATCGAAAAAGTGTTAGGTCTAGCTTTCAAGACACCCCATGACACATTGGTGACAGTCGGACAATTGGTAGCTTTAATGGGCATCGTCGCCTCCTTCGTTCTGTTATTCATTTCGGTATTGGACTATTTTTATCAAAAGTTTGATTACGAGAAAAACTTGCGGATGTCCAAACAGGATATTAAAGATGAATATAAAAATACGGAAGGTGATCCGATCATCAAGTCGCGCATCAAACAGCGCCAAAGAGAAATGGCGATGCGAAGGATGATGCAGGAAGTGCCGCAGGCGGATGTCGTTATCACGAATCCGACCCACTTTGCCATCGCCTTGAAATATGACGATGAAAAGATGGACGCACCCGTCGTTATTGCGAAGGGGGCAGACTTCATCGCACAAAAGATAAAGCTGATTGCGAAGGAGCACAATATTGTCATGGTTGAAAATCGTCCATTGGCAAGGTCACTGTACGACGATGTAGAGATCGGGGATCGTATTCCTGATCAGTTCTTTAAGACGGTCGCTGAAATATTGGCATACGTTTATCGAATACAACGGAAAATATAACTTGCTAATGCAAGGTAAATCTGCGGGCGTACCCACGCCTTGGCATGATTACAATTAGAGAAAGAGGGGATGGCATGCAATTTAGAGATATCGGAGTATTGGCAGCGGTCATTATGATTGTTGCCATGCTCGTCATCCCATTACCGCCTTGGCTTTTAAGCTTTCTTATCATTATCAATATAACACTTGCATTAATGGTCCTTTTGACATCGATGAATATGCAGGAAGCATTGCAATTTTCGATATTTCCTTCGTTGCTTTTATTACTGACGCTTTTCCGTCTAGGTTTGAACGTTTCAACGACCCGTGCAATTCTTTCACAAGGGGATGCAGGCGGGGTTGTCGACACATTCGGTACATTTGTAACCGGCGGAAATATCGTCGTCGGTCTTGTTGTCTTTGTCATTTTAATCATCATCCAGTTCATCGTCATAACGAAGGGATCGGAGCGGGTTTCTGAAGTGGCAGCCCGTTTTACGTTAGATGCAATGCCAGGTAAGCAGATGAGTATCGATGCCGATTTGAACGCAGGAATGATTTCTGAGACAGAAGCAAGGATGCGCCGTGAAAAGGTGAGCAATGAAGCTGACTTCTATGGCGCGATGGATGGAGCAACGAAATTTGTTAAAGGAGATGCCATCGCCGGAATCATCATCGTCATCATCAACCTACTTGTAGGGATGATTATCGGTGTCGCACAGATGGATTTGCCATTTGCCGAGGCTGCGACGAAATTCTCCAAATTGACCGTCGGAGATGGAATCGTTTCCCAAATACCGGCTTTACTCATCTCGACAGCTACAGGGATTGTCGTAACGCGTGCAGCATCCGAAGGGAATCTTGGTACGGATATAACGAGACAGCTGTTAGGCCAACCGAAGTTGCTCTATATTGCAGCAATAACCGTCTTCCTGTTAGGGCTGTTTACGCCAATCAATGACATCCTTACGATTCCAATTGCAGCACTTCTGGTTTTAGGTGCATACATCATGTCACGTCAACCTGAGGAAGACCCTACCGAATTGCTGGAAATGGAAGAAGAAGTTGAAACGGAAGGGATGAAGAGTCCGGAAAATGTAGTCAACCTATTGAATGTCGATCCGATCGAGTTCGAATTCGGCTACGGGCTCATCCCTTTAGTCGACGCCCAGCAAGGCGGGGATTTACTGGACAGGGTCGTCATGATCAGAAGGCAGCTTGCACTTGAGTTGGGGCTCGTCATTCCGGTCGTCCGGATCCGGGACAATATCCAGCTGCAACCGAATGAATATCGTATCAAGATAAAGGGAAATGAGCTGGCAAGAGGCGAACTGCTTCTTGACCATTATCTCGCAATGAGTCCGGGGGGTGATGATTCGATTGTTGGAATCGATACGATTGAGCCGTCATTCGGCCTTCCCGCGAAGTGGATTACTGAAGACGTTAAAGAAGATGCCGAAATTATGGGCTATACAGTCGTCGATCCACCAAGCGTTGTCTCGACCCATCTCACTGAAGTGATCCGTGCGAATGCAGCCGACCTGATTGGACGCCAAGAAACGAAACAGCTCGTCGATCATGTTCGTGAGACGTATCCAATCCTGGTCGATGAACTTACACCTACGCCTCTCTCAATAGGTGAAATCCAAAAAGTGTTGGCGAAATTATTGAATGAAAATGTCTCGATCCGCAACTTGCCGATTATTTTCGAGACGCTTGCCGATTATTCGAAGTACTCATCGGATGTCGATTTGCTGACGGAATATGTAAGGCAATCGCTTGCAAGACAAATCACCGGTCAATACTCGACCGGGGTAGAAGCTTTGAAAGTATTGACCGTATCAGGTAAAGTCGAGAAATTGATAGCGGATCATATCCAGCAGACCGAGCAAGGCAATTATTTGTCGATTGACCCGTCCCATTCCCAAGAAATATTGGAATCGATCGCAAGAGAGGTCGAAAGGGTGGCGCTGATGGACCAATCACCTGTCATTCTCTGCTCGCCGGCAATCAGGATGTACTTAAGGCAAATTACGGAGCGGTACTTCCCGCAAATACCTGTATTATCTTACAATGAGCTTGAAGCTTCAATTGAAGTCCAAAGTGTCGGGGTGGTGGAAATCTGATGAAAATGAAGAAATATACAGCCGATACGATGGTGGAGGCGATGAAGAAGGTGAGAGCTGATTTCGGGGATGAAGCTGTCATCCTTAGCTCAAATGTCGTCACCTCCAAAGGGTTTCTCGGCTTTTTTCAAAAGAAGTCGGTTGAAGTCGTTGCCGGTTTTGATGAACCTTCCTTCACTCAGTCAACAACATCATTTATACCGAAACAGACTGCCGAGGTTGTAGACCTCAAGCAGGACGCAGAAATAAGGAAAGAAATGAATGAGATGAAAAGACTTCTTCAGGAAATGAAACAGTCTGCTTCATTCGCCAATTTCCCGGATGAGCTCAAACCGTTGCTCACTTTTTTAGAGAAACAGGAGTTGTCGGAACAGCTGACTCTTCAAATTGGAAATGAAATTTTCACGTTGATGAAAGAGGAAAAGAAAGATTTTTCAACAGAGGAACAAGTGGAACTAGCAAAGACGTTCTTAACGAAAGAATTCTCAGACTTACCTTTCGGCGGCATTTCAACTACCAAAAAATATATTAATGTACTTGGTCCGACCGGGGTTGGAAAGACGACAACGATTGCTAAGATTGCGGCTAGGGCCCTTTTGGAAGATAAAAAGAAGATTGGCTTCATAACAACTGACACCTATCGGATTGCTGCAATAGAACAATTGCGCACGTATGCGAATCTATTACAGGCGCCAGTTGAAATCGCCTATAATAGCAAGGACTTTGAAGAAGCCATCAGAAAAATGCAAGATCGTGACTTGATCTTTATCGATACAGCTGGCCGTAATTATAAAGAAATCAAATTTGTAGATGATTTGAAACGTCTGATCGATTTCACGTTGGACATGGAATCATTCCTCGTCTTGTCTGTGACTTCAAAGGAAGAGGATATGAGGACAATTATCGACAAATTTACTTCTTTTCCGATTAAGAAATTCATCTTTACGAAAGTGGATGAAACGGGATCGATTGGCCCGATGTTCAATCTAATGAAAGAATACGGCATCGGCACTGCTTATTACACAGATGGACAGGAAGTGCCGGAAGATCTTACTGAGGCAGATCTCGAAAGAATGCTCACATTGTTATTGGCAGGTGCTGAACATGCGTGACCAAGCGGAAGCACTTCGAATGAAGATGTTGAAGGTGCAGGGTGAATTGGCAAAATCGGTTGCGATTGTCAGTGGAAAAGGTGGGGTGGGCAAGTCGAACTTCTCCACGAATTTCGCCCATTCTTTACGTTTGAAAGGAAAGAAAGTCATCGTCGTCGATATGGATATCGGCATGGGAAACATCCATATTTTACTCGGCGCTGCTCCCCAACACAGTTTGAAGGATTATTTGACGGGCCAACAACGATTGGAAAATGTCATAAACTCAGATGAGGATGGGCTTACATTCATTTCAGGAGGATCGGGATTGGATTCTGTTCTCGATTGGTCCGAGGATATGTTTGAACGATTGCTGGCCGCTTTCGAACAGCTTCAAAAAGAGTATGACTTCATCCTTTTTGATATGGGGGCGGGTGCGACACAGCGCTCAATCGAACTGATCATTGCGGTGGATGAAGTGATCGTCATTTCCACAACAGAACCCACTTCAATTACTGATGCCTATTCGATGATGAAGTTCATCTGTCTACAGGACCCGGATAAGAAATTCAGCATTGTTAGTAATCGGGTGTCAAAGCTCGATGACGGCAATGACGCGGTGACACGACTGCAATATGCAATGAGGAAATTCCTTGATAAAGACACATTCATTTTAGGGTTTTTACCGGAAGACGCGGCTGTTCATAAAGCGGTGGTCGCGCAAAAACCCTTTATATTGCTCTATCCCAATGCTCTTATTTCAAAGCGAATGGCAGCAATTGCCGACGAATTTGTAAAAGTGGATCAGGCTGAGGAAAAACAAGGAACCGGATTCCTTCAAAAGTTGAAGGGGATTTTCTTGAAAGGGCGTGAATGATTTGGGATTCGGCACTGTGAAAAAAGTGCTTGTCGTTGATGATTCCGCGTTTATGCGAAAATTGATTACAGACATGCTTTCAAAGCATCCGTTGCTTGAAGTGATAGGAATAGCGCGCAACGGGAAAGATGCCGTTGCCAAAGCTGTGGAACTTCAACCGGATGTCATCACGATGGATATTGAGATGCCGGTCATGAACGGGCTAGAGGCATTGAGGCAAATCATGGAACAGCATCCTACCCCCGTTGTAATGCTCTCAAGCACGACTGAAATTGGGGCAGAAAATACGATGATCGCCATGGATTATGGTGCCGTGGATTTTGTCGCCAAGCCTGGCGGACCCATTTCACTTAATTTGCATGAAGTGGAACAGGAGATTGTCGAAAAAGTATTTGCAGCTGCAAAAGTCAGAATTTCCAATCTCCTAAAACAACCAGTACCACAGGCCGAGAAGCATTTTAAGAAAAAACAATCTATCAATGAAAAGAAAATCGGGTCTTCTGATTCAATGCTCTCTCAAATAGATTCATTGCATGCCAAAAAGATTCACAAAGGGATGGAGACTTTTGTTATAATAGGTACATCGACAGGGGGTCCACGGGCACTGCAGGAAGTGCTTACACGACTGCCGTCTGATATAAATGCACCAATTTTGGTCGTTCAGCATATGCCGCCTGGATTTACGAAATCATTGGCCCAGCGATTGGACGGCTTAAGCGAAATAAGGGTGAAGGAAGCCGAGGATGGAGAAGCTCTTCTTAAAGGTGTTGCTTATATTGCACCTGGCGGAAAGCATTTGAAATTTGAAAGGTGCCCTGCTGGTTTTTGCGTCCGGCTCGACGCCGCGGATTCACCCCGAATGGGTCATCGGCCGTCTGTAGACATACTGTTGGAGTCTGCTGCATCCATGCAGGAGCTGCAATATGTAACGGCCATCATGACGGGGATGGGGCAAGACGGTACGGAAGGGATGAAACAACTGAAATCGGCTTGTTTTACGATTACGATTGCTGAATCCGAAAAGACGTCTGTCGTCTATGGAATGCCGAAAGCGATTAAAGAAGCCGGTCTCGCCGATCGCATCGTTGATGTGCAGAGCATTGCGGCAGCAATTACGGAAATCTTACATTCTTGAGGGGGCGTCATGATGGATACAAATCAATACCTTGAAATGTTTCTTGAAGAGAGTAAAGAACATCTTCAAGCTTGCAATGAACACTTATTGGAACTTGAAAAAAATCCCGACGATCTGGCTATTGTCAATGAAGTATTCCGTTCAGCACATACGTTGAAAGGAATGTCTGCAACGATGGGATACGAAGACATCGCTGACTTGACACATAAAATGGAAAATGTTCTGGATGCAATCCGAAACTCGAAAATCAGCGTTTCGACCGAAATTCTCGACATCGTTTTTAAAGCTGTCGATTATTTGGAAGAAATGGTGATGGATATAGAAGCAGGCGGTACAGGGAAGAAGGATGTACTAGAGCTTGTCACTGCATTGAACCGCATAGAGACTGGACAATCAGCCGTTATTGCACCGGAAATGGAGACGGCTGCCTCCACAATGGCGATCGAGCCGTTGCAACAATATACTCCGGCGCTTCACTACGATGATTATGAAATGACGGTGATCGGCCAATCGCAGGAACAAGGTTTCCATGCATATGAAATATCCGTTACACTGCGGGAAGACTGCTTACTTAAGGCAGCAAGAGTATTCATGGTTTTCGAGATCCTTGAAAAATCAGGAGAAATCGTTAAGTCAAAACCTTCTGTTGAACAGTTGGAAAATGAGGATTTTGATGAAGTATTCACTATAGTTCTAATCTCTAAAGAAGAAGCAAGTTCACTAGAAGCAAAAGTGATGAAAGTTTCTGAAGTGGATCGGGTCGATATCCATCCGGTTATGGGCGTATCCCTGCTTAAGGAGACACCTGTTGAGACTGAGGCCGTTTCTGTTGCGAAAACCGCGAAGGAAACTGGGAAAGCTATTGCCGTCCCTCAAAAAGGACGACGAGCAACGAATGCACATAATGCGAACAAGACAATCCGGGTCAATATTGACCGGTTGGACATTCTCATGAATCTTTTCGAAGAGCTGGTTATTGACAGGGGACGTTTGCAATCGATTGCAAGTGAATTACATAATCCCGACTTGAATGAAACTGTCGAGAGGATGACCCGAGTTTCCGGAGATCTTCAAAATATAATCCTGAACATGCGTATGATTCCCGTAGAGACTGTATTCAACCGCTTCCCGAAAATGGTACGTCAGCTGGCACGGGATCTAGATAAAAAGATTAATCTTGAAATCATCGGAGCCGAAACTGAACTGGACAGAACGGTAATCGATGAAATCGGGGATCCTCTCGTCCATTTGATCCGAAATGCATTGGATCACGGTATAGAGAGTCCGGCAGAACGACTTGCTAAAGGCAAGCCTGAGGAAGGCACTGTCACATTGAGGGCGTATCATTCCGGTAATCATGTATTCATTGAGCTGGAAGATGATGGTGCAGGCATCAACAAGGAACGGGTTCTGCAAAAGGCACTTGAAAGAGGCGTTGTAACTGAAGAAATAGCTGCCACGCTGACGGATCGGCAGATTGCTGAACTCGTTTTGGCATCCGGGTTTTCCACTGCAGAAAAAATTACCGATGTATCTGGCCGCGGTGTCGGTCTCGATGTCGTGAAAAGTACAATTGAATCACTTGGCGGCTATATAACGATCGACTCCAAGGAAGGGCAAGGCTCTCTTTTCCAAGTGCAGCTGCCACTAACGTTGTCCATTATTTCGGTAATGCTTGTCAACTTGGACAAGGATATTTATGCAATCCCGCTCTCCTCGATCATCGAAACTGCGATCATTCAAACTTCCGACATCTTGAATGCGCATAATCAGAAAGTGATTGATTTCAGGGGAAGCATCGTTCCGCTCGTCAACTTAAAAGGGATTTTCGAAATGGATGGTTCGCAGGAGAAGGAAGAATACCAATCTGTAGTTATTGTCCGTAAAGGCGATAAGATGGCTGGCCTCGTCGTAGATTCATTTATCGGGCAGCAAGAGATCGTATTGAAATCACTTGGCAATTATCTTCAGAGCGTATTCGCTATTTCTGGAGCTACAATATTAGGGAACGGACAAGTTGCGCTTATCGTGGATTGCAATGCATTGATCAAGTAGGCTGGAGGGGAAAGCAATGGCTGAAGTAAGTGAAAGTACTAAAGAAATGAAAGTGATCGTGTTCCAGTTGATGGATAAGGAATATGCCGTTGGAGTAGACGTTGTCGAGTCGATTGAGAAACTTATATCGATTACGAGAGTTCCGAAAACACCATCCTATATTAAAGGCGTCATTAACTTAAGAGGAGTTGTCACTCCGATTGTCGATCTGCGGGAACGTTTCGGCATGGAAGTGAAGCCACTTGATGACACTAGCAGGATTATCATTGTTTCATTAGAGGAATTTGAAGTTGGGCTTATCGTTGATGCTGCGAACGATGTGATCGATATTCCGGTCAATTCGATTGAGCCTCAGCCCGATGTCGTCGGATCGATCGAATCGGAATTCATTTCGGGAGTGGCCAAAATGGATAAGCGGCTACTGGTCATGCTGAATCTCGAAAAAGTGCTCCATCCTGTGAAAAGAGTGACTACTGATGAAATCTGATCACGAGATTACAGATATGCATCTCGACGTCTTGAAGGAAATAGGCAATATTGGTGCAGCTCATGCAGCAACCTCCCTTTCGCAATTGCTCAGCAGGAAGATTGAAATGCATGTTCCTAAAGTTTCACTCGTCTCCTTTGATGAAATGTTTGATTTGGCAGGCGGAGCCGAACGAATCGTGGCAGGCATCTACCTCAGAATTCAAGGTGACCTATCCGGCAGCATGTTCTTCGTCCTGCCGATCGATTCCGCAAACCAGTTCATCCGTAGATTGATCGGCGATGAAGATTTCGACTTCTCTAAGACACCGATTCCTGAGATGGGCATATCGGCAATGCAAGAGCTTGGGAATATTTTATCAGGTTCCTATTTAGCGGCATTATCGGATTTCACAGGATTGAAAGTCCATCCGACAGTTCCGTCATTAAGTGTAGATATGGTTGGAGCCATTGTCAGCTTTGGTCTTATTGAAGTGTCCCATTATAGCGATGAGGTCATCGTCATCGATACGCGCATTGAAGAGCAAGGCGATAACGGAAATTCGAGCGTGGATGGACATTTCTTTCTACTTCCCGATCCAGAATCATATATAACGATTTTCCGGTCGTTGGGTGTGCTGTAAGATGGGCATAGGCAAAACGATTATCAGGGTCGGAATCGCCGATATGAATTTGGTGCATGCGCCAAATTCAATCCGGACATCCGGTTTAGGATCGTGCGTCGGAGTCGTGCTTTATGACGAAACGAAGAAGATTGCAGGACTACTTCATGTAATGCTTCCCGATTCGAGTCTAGGAAGGTCTGACCGATTAAATGCGGCAAAGTTTGCAGACACAGGCATTTATTCATTAATGGAACTGTTAAAAGCGGAAGGGGTTCGCCCGCTATCCTTAAAGGCTAAAATTGCGGGAGGCTCCCAAATGTTTCAGTTCGGCTCCAGTGATTCCATCCGCATCGGTCCCCGGAACGTCGAAGCTGTCAAAAAGGAGCTTGCCCGACTTTCCATTCCGATCATAGCGGAGGATACAGGCGGTTCCAGCGGGCGGACAATCGAGTTCGACCCGATGACTAGCGCATTGAGCATCCGGACAGTCAATTTGGGAACGAAAGAAATTTAAAATGTTATTCAAGGGAATAGAGGCAGCGAGGCGACTGAACGATTCAGTCGCTATTTTTTGTCGAAATTTGCTATAATAGAAATCATACAAATTCTTTATTTTTAACGGAAACATCATGGAAAGTGAGGGATTCGATGTCAAAAGAGGGTCTGACGGAAGAAGATGCATGTTGGAAACTATGGTTGAATGATCGGGATCCCGATGCCGGTGACAAACTGGTCAGAAAGTATACGCCTCTCGTAAATTACCATGTACAGCGAATCGGCTCAGGTTTGCCACGCAATGTTTCGCGGGATGAAATCATGAGCCTGGGACTTCAAGGGCTATTTGACGCTTTGACGAAATTCGATCCGGGCAGGGACTTGAAATTTGATACGTATGCTTCGTTCAGGATCCGCGGATCGATCATCGACGGTTTGCGGAAAGAAGACTGGTTGCCGCGTTCTTCCCGTGAGAGATCGAAGAAGCTTGAGGAAGAGATCTCGAAATTGGAGCAGAACCTGCAGCGCCATGCTACGCCTGAAGAGATAGCGGACCATCTAGGGGTTTCTGTCGATGAAGTCTATCAGACTGTGCAGGAACACTATTTTTCTAATGTTTTATCCATAGATGAGCGTATGAATGATGATGAAGAGGAAGGACAGAAATCCTTTATTATAAAGGACGATCATGAACGTACTCCTGAACAGCAGATTGTCATGGGAGAGCTTGTCGGTGATTTGGCATTGAAAATAAAAGAACTCAATCATAACGAACAGCTGGTTTTGAATCTGTTTTACACAGATGAAATGACGTTGACGGAAATTGGGGAAATCCTCAGCTTATCAACATCAAGAATTTCGCAAATCCATTCAAAAGCACTTTTCAAACTACGGAAATTGCTGTTGCCGGAAATTGTCGATGGAGGGATTTTATGAGCCTAAAAGGAATCGAACTCCAAATAGCAATCCCTAAAACGTTCGATGCGGGAAAGATGGCAGAACAAAAACAGCAACAATCACAGCTTAACCAGGAACAGGCACAGCTTCAAACTGAAAAAGAGACATTGAAGAACAGGGAAAGTGTCCGTCATTCCGAGAAGTATGCCAAAGCGGATAAAGACGCAAAAGGGAAAAATCAGGAGCATGACCGTACTGATAAGGAACAACAACATAATGCAGAGGAAAAGAAGACTACGCATCCTTATAAAGGTTCGTTTGTCGACTTTACAGGATAACTAGTATGCAAACGGTATTTTTATTATTTTTATTCATCTTACAAGTGATTGGCTTTTATTTCATAGCGTTGCTGTACATGAAAGTTTCCAAATTCAACAACTTGGAAAAGAAACAGCATAAACTGATGGCGGAAATGGACGATGCGATCGGTGCTTACTTATCCGAATTGAAAGAGGAAAATGATCGCCTCATCAACATCATCGACAAGCAGGAGGAAGGCAGGAGTCTTAGGGAGACTGCACGTGTAGATCGTCCAACAGAAGATCCCACCCAGTCGCCTGATATGAAGACGTTTCCCATTAAGACGCCGGGCTACCCATTGAAAGCCGCGTTGAAATCCTATCAGGCAGCGCCAACTTTGAACAAGGACAGTCTTGCCGTACAGGTAATAGAAGAATCCGGATTGGATGATCGGACGCTTGCGATCCGTATGCATGATAACGGAAAGTCGATCGAGGAAATCGCAAAAAGGCTTGGCAAAGGGAAGACTGAAGTGGAATTGCTTCTTAAATTCAGGTGAAGTGAGTTGCAATCGAATTATCAGTATGGTATATTATCAAATGGTGTTACTACACACGTATGTGGATGATGGGAACAGGTGCCGACAGGTCATTCCATCACATGAGACATACGGAGGAATATAACCAAATTGGAGGAAAAACAAATGTCAGTAATCTCAATGAAACAACTGCTTGAAGCAGGTGTACATTTCGGACACCAAACTCGTCGTTGGAACCCGAAAATGAAAAAGTATATTTTCGTAGAGCGTAACGGAATATACATCATCGATCTTCAAAAGACGGTGAAAAAACTTGAAGAAGCTTATGACTTCATGCGTCAAGTAGGTGCAGATGGCGGGAAAGTTCTTTTCGTTGGAACTAAGAAGCAAGCACAAGATGCAATCAAAGAAGAAGCTGAGCGCGCAGGAATGTACTACATCAACCAACGTTGGCTTGGTGGTACACTTACAAACTTCGGTACGATCCAAAAACGTGTTGCACGTATGAAAAAGATCGAAACGATGGAAGAAGACGGTACATTCGATGTACTTCCTAAGAAAGAAGTATCTGAACTACGAAAAGAACACGATCGTCTTGTGAAATTCCTAGGCGGTATCCGTGATATGAAATCATTGCCAGACGTCATCTTCGTTGTTGACCCTCGTAAAGAGCGCATCGCTGTGGCGGAAGCAATCAAATTGAACATTCCACTCGTCGGTATTGTTGATACGAACTGTGATCCGGACGAAATCGACTATGTCATTCCTGCGAATGACGATGCAATCCGTGCGGTTCGTCTACTTACTAGCAAAATGGCAGATGCATTGATCGAATCAAGACAAGGCGCTGATGAAGAAGTATCTGAAGAAGCGACTGAAACGGCAGCTGCAGAGTAATAGTAGTAATAGAACAGACGATAAGCGGCCAACCCCTTATCGTCTTTTTTAAAGGTGTCGTCTCAAATCACTCATACAGGAGGAACTAACAATGGCAATTACAGCACAAATGGTAAAAGAACTGCGCGAAAAAACAGGCGCAGGTATGATGGACTGCAAAAAAGCACTTACTGAAGTAAATGGTGATATGGACGCGGCGGTAGACTTCCTTCGTGAAAAAGGTCTATCAAGCGCAGCTAAAAAAGCTGACCGCATCGCTGCTGAAGGTACAACAGACATCATCGTGAAAGGTAACGACGCTGTCATTTTCGAAGTGAACGCTGAAACGGACTTCGTTGCGAAAAACGAAGCGTTCCAAGCTCTTGTAAAAGAACTTGGCGAACACCTTTTAGCAACAAAACCGGCAACTGTAGAAGAAGCATCTGAATCGAAAATGGAAAACGGCCTTTCAGTCGCTGACCACATTTCCAATGCAGTTGCTAAAATCGGTGAGAAAATCACTCTCCGCCGCTTTGAATTGAAAACAAAAACAGACAACGATGCATTCGGTCCTTATCTTCATATGGGCGGCCGCATTGCGGTTCTTACAATCCTTGAAGGCACTACTGACTCCGAAGCTGCTAAAGATGTTGCAATGCACATCGCAGCTATGAATCCACAATACATCTCACGTGATGAGGTTTCAGAAGACGAAGTTGAGCGCGAGCGTAAAGTCCTTACTGAACAAGCATTGAATGAAGGCAAGCCAGAAAACATCGTTGCGAAAATGGTTGAAGGACGTCTTGGAAAATATTTCGAAGATATTTGTGTTCTTGACCAAGCATTCGTTAAAAACTCCGATCAAAAAGTACGTGATTTCGTTAAGTCGACTGGCGGAACTCTGAAAGAATTCGTCCGTTATGCTGTCGGTGAAGGAATTGAAAAACGCGAAGACAACTTTGCTGATGAAGTCATGAGCCAAGTAAAAGGCAACTGATCAGATAAAAGAACAATTAGGGGACACAACATTGTGTTCCCTATTTTTCGAGAAAACACAGTAGACGGAGGGTACATATGGGCGTCCCAAAATATAAAAGAATTGTTTTGAAGCTTAGCGGCGAGGCACTTGCGGGTGAAAAAGGCTATGGTCTATCACCGGAAATCATCAAGACAGTCGCAGTACAAGTGAAAGAAGTTGTTGACCTTGGTGTGGAAGTTGCGGTCGTAGTTGGTGGAGGAAACATATGGCGTGGTAAAATTGGCAGTGAGATGGGGATGGACCGGACAACTGCGGATTATATGGGTATGCTTGCCACGGTCATGAATTCATTGGCTCTTCAAGACGCTCTTGAAAAGTTAGACGTAGAAACACGTGTATCGTCATCGATCGATATGCGGCAAGTGGCTGAGCCATATATCCGTAGGAAAGCGATTCGCCATCTTGAGAAAAAGCGGGTCGTCATTTTTGCCGCTGGAACAGGGAATCCTTATTTCTCAACGGATACGACAGCTGCACTTAGAGCGGCTGAAATCGAAGCGGACGTCATCTTGATGGCGAAAAACAATGTTGACGGCGTCTATTCAGCGGATCCATTAAAAGATGAGACCGCAGTTAAATACACGGAATTGACGTACTTGGAAGTTATCAGCCAAGGCCTTGAAGTCATGGATTCCACTGCTTCAACCCTATGTATGGACAATGATATCCCTCTCGTAGTATTCTCAATTATGGATAATGGAAATATTAAAAAGGCCGTGCTTGGTGAACCAATCGGTACGGTTGTCAGGAGGAATGGGTAAATGCCGAAAGCGGTAATGGATCAAACGAAGGAAAGAATGGACAAAGCGATCGGGTCTTTCTCGAGACAGCTTGCTTCCATCCGGGCAGGACGTGCAAATGCTTCATTGCTTGATCGGATTTCAGTACTTTATTACGGAGCTCCGACGCCATTGAACCAAATGGCAGGCATCTCTGTGCCAGAGGCGAGACTGATGGTCATCCAGCCGTATGATAAGACGACTTTAGGTGATATTGAAAAGGCGATATTGAAATCGGATATCGGTATCACTCCTTCCAATGATGGATCTGTCATCCGTTTGGCAGTACCTGCTTTGACGGAAGAGCGACGCAAGGAATTGGTGAAGGAAGTCAAAAAAGAAGCAGAAGACTCTAAGATTGCAATCCGCAACGTACGCCGGGATGCTAATGATGAGTTGAAAAAGCTTGAAAAAGATGGGGACATCACTGAGGACGAACTACGCCGTGAAGGTGAAGAAATCCAGAAGTTGACTGATTCCTACATCGTTAAAATTGATGAGCTTGCAAAAGATAAAGAAAATGAAATCATGGAAATCTGATCGAAGAACTTTCTATACATTGGGGCGTCCTACTTTCAGGACGTCTTTTTTTCTGACCGTATTTCATTCACTTTCCAGAATGATAAATAATTCACTACACAACAAGCATAATCTAAAAGAGCACAAACTCTAATTTTTAACTGTTTTAAATGAAATTTATCGGCCGATTTGATACGATAGACTAGGTACTTGCTCAAATAGCAGGCGAGTGGAGGAAACGGAATGCTAGATAAACTGTTACGGAAAAAAACTGTAGAAAACCAACCATCAATTTCCGACAGGCTTACGAAAGTCAAAAGTAGAACAATACCTTCACACGTCGCCATCATAATGGATGGAAACGGCAGATGGGCAAGACGACGCAGTTTACCGCGGATTGCGGGCCATCATGAAGGAATGAAGACCGTCCGGAAAATTACCCGGATTGCAAATGAAATTGGTATCGAAGTCTTGACATTGTACGCATTTTCGACTGAAAACTGGAAGCGACCAAAAATGGAGATCGACTTTTTGATGAAACTGCCCGGTGAGTTCCTGACAACGTACTTGCCTGAACTGATCGAACAGAACGTAAAGGTTGAAATGATCGGGAATTTCGATGCCCTTCCGCCACATACCAAAGAGGCAATCGTAAAAGCGATAGAAGCCACTTCAAGCAATGATGGACTTGTCCTGAATTTCGCAATGAATTATGGCAGCCGTCTGGAAATGGTGGAGGCAGTGAAAGAAATCGCCAAAATGGCTGTCGACAATCAAATAACAGTCAATGAGATTGACGAATCACTGATCGGATCACATCTCATGACATCACACTTGCCCGAACCTGACTTGCTCATCAGGACGAGTGGAGAAGTGCGATTGTCGAATTTCATGCTTTGGCAGCTAGCTTATTCGGAATTTTCCTTTACAGAGGTTCTCTGGCCGGACTTCGATGAGTCGTGCATGTTAAGCGCAATCGAAGAATTCCAAATGCGCAATCGAAGATTTGGAAGTGTGGAAGGGGATAAAGGAGATTGAAACAGAGAATTATTACAGCGATCGCCGCATTGGCCATATTTTTCCCGCTCGTTATCATCGGTGGGCTCCCATTTACTATCGCCATTTATATTATTGCCTCAATCGGGTTATATGAATTGCTGCGCATGAAAGATATTCGGATATTTTCTTTCGAAGGTATTACCGTCTGGATTGCACTCGCGATATTATTACTGCCATCAAAATGGACTGCTGAAGTAGAGCAGTGGATCGGCTATTCGAAAATTGAAATGATGTTTGCACTCATTCTTATTTTATTGATTTATACAGTCATCTCTAAAAATAGATTTACATTCGATCATGCAGCGTTTACAGCATTTAGTGCATTATACGTTGGCATCGGATTTTATTATTTGATTGAAACCCGTTTTTATGGGTTTGAGTATGTTTTTTATGCACTTCTAGTAATTTGGACAACTGACTCAGGTGCATATTTTATTGGCAGGAAGATTGGTAAACGGAAACTATGGCCGGATATCTCTCCGAATAAGACAGTTGAAGGGTTTATCGGAGGCATCGCATTTGCCGTCTTGTTTGCTTGCGTCTTCCAAATCTTTTATCCATTAGCGCCATCATTCTTAATGTTGGTCATCGTAACGATCATCGCTTCGATTGTCGGACAGTTAGGGGATTTGGTCGAGTCAGCGTTGAAGAGGCATTTCAATGTGAAAGATTCCGGGAATCTGTTGCCGGGACATGGAGGAATTCTTGATCGTTTCGATAGTCTCCTTTTCGTGTTGCCGCTCATTCATTTTTTACACCTAGTCGGTTGATGGAAAGGAAGTTATTCATATTATGACGAAGAAAATTAGTCTGCTCGGTGCGACGGGATCAATCGGCACTCAGACTCTCGATATTATTCAATCAAACAAAGAGCAATTTAAACTCGTATCTTTTTCAGCCGGGATGAATATACCGAAAGTAAGGGAAATCACGGCACAATTCCGCCCGGAACTCGTATCTGTGATGCGGAAAGAAGATGCAGAATCATTGCAATCGGAATTTCCGGAAACGCGTTTTGTGCATGGCAAGGAAGGTCTAGTTGCTGTAGCAGCGCAGACTGGCGCAGACATGCTCGTCAATGCAGTTATCGGGAGCGTAGGTCTGGAACCGACTATGGAAGCCATCCGGCAAGGCATCACGATTGCCATTTCAAACAAAGAGACGCTCGTAGCCGCGGGAGACATTGTCATGGAAGAAGCCAGAAAGAGGAACGTTGCGCTTCTACCTGTTGACAGTGAACATTCAGCGCTATTCCAATCCATGAATGGCGAGAATCCCAAACGGGTTTCCCGGCTTATTCTGACGGCTTCCGGCGGAAGTTTCAGAGATCTGTCAAGGGATCAATTGCAAGGCGTTACTGTACAGCAGGCGTTGGCTCATCCGAATTGGTCCATGGGCAATAAGTTGACGATCGATTCCGCTACAATGATGAACAAAGGGCTTGAAGTGATTGAAGCTCATCATTTATTCAATATGCCGTATGACAGGATTGAATGTTTATTACACAAGGAAAGCATTATCCATTCAATGGTTGAATTCGAAGACACGAGTGTCATGGCACAGCTCGGCTCTCCTGACATGAGGGTGCCGATCCAATACGCGATGACGTATCCGGATCGGATTCCGATGCAAAACGCCAAGCCGCTCCGTCTAGAGGAAATTGGAACACTCCATTTTGAGAAGATGGATTTCAACCGTTTCAAAGCCCTCGCCCTCGCCTACGAAGCAGGCAGGCAAGGCGGAACGATGCCGACAGTGATGAATGCCGCAAATGAAGTGGCTGTCCAACTGTTCATGCAAGGCAGAATACCTTTCCTTCAAATCGAGGAAATTGTTGAACGGATGATGGACAATCATCAATCGATTTCATCTCCGGATTTGGAAACGATTTTAGAAACTGATTCAAGCACCCGTAAAATGGTGTATGATATGGTGAAATAAGTATTTCATAAATCGGCCGGTGAGGCCAGTTAAGGTGGTTTTTAATGGAAACCGTTATAGCTTTTATTATCATATTCGGCTCTCTTGTTTTTTTTCATGAATTAGGGCATTTCCTTTTCGCGAAAAAAGCCGGCATCATGGTACGTGAATTTGCAATTGGGTTCGGTCCGAAAATACTTGCCATACGGAAAAAGGAGACTCTTTATACGATCCGTATCCTTCCGCTTGGCGGGTATGTAAGAATGGCTGGCGAGGATTTCGACACTGTCGAATTACAGCCCGGATACCGGGTAGGCGTCATTCTGAATAATGACGATGAAATCGAAAAGATTTATT
Organism: Saccharococcus sp. Marseille-Q5394; assembly: GCF_946901335.1. Classification (NCBI taxonomy): domain Bacteria; kingdom Bacillati; phylum Bacillota; class Bacilli; order Caryophanales; family Anoxybacillaceae; genus Saccharococcus; species Saccharococcus sp. Marseille-Q5394. The sequence goes on from NZ_CAMPPQ010000001.1 coordinate 229,249, forward strand.
TAAACCGCGATGTATCCAATCCGAATGTCTTGTTTTTGGAAACGGAAGCTGCCGATTTAAGTAAGGAACTTTTCATCGAAGGATATGATGAGGACGGGAATCTTGTGAAATATAGAATTTCCCGAAATGCTGTCATCTATGAAAAAGGTCAGGAGACGCTAATTGCGCCTTATGATCGCCAATTCGATTCGAAGTCGTTGGGCAGCCGGGCGATGGCTATTTTTGCAGGACCTCTATTCAATTTCATCCTCGCTTTCTTCATCTTTTTGGCAATTGGTCTTTTGCATGGCATCCCTACAAATGAGCCGATCATTAAGGAAGTTATCAGTAATAGCGCTGCTTACGCAGCGGGTATGGAAGCTGGAGATTTCGTCAAGGAAGTGGACGGTAAATCGATTGAAAGCTGGCAGGAATTTACCGAGACCATTCAGAAAAATCCTGGCAAAAACCTTCAAATGAAGGTTGAGAGGAACGGAGAAATGGTGACAATGGCGGTCGTTCCTGAGAAAGTGGTCAAAGATGGAGATGAATTCGGTCAGATTGGTGTCATGTATGAAAGTCCAGTTGAAAAGAATGCATTGAAAGCATTTGCTTTTGGCGCGGAGCAGACCTTTAGCTGGATGAAAAGGATATTCGAACTTCTCGGCATGCTCGTCACCGGTAAGTTTACAATTGATGCATTAAGCGGACCTGTCGGCATTTACAAAGCGACAGAGGAGGTCGCTCAATGGGGTGTGTTTTCCCTTATGAACTGGGCCGCCGTGTTAAGCATTAACTTGGGAATCATGAATCTGTTGCCGCTGCCTGCATTGGACGGCGGAAGATTGCTCTTCTTCCTATTTGAAGGAGTCCGAGGGAAACCTATCGACAAACAGAAAGAGGGCATGGTTCATTTTGTTGGCATCATGTTACTGATGGTTCTTATGCTCGTCGTTACTTGGAATGACATACAACGATTCTTTTTTTAATAATATAGTTCATTATAGAAATTCGAGGTGAAATCTTCATGAAACAATCACGGACATTCATCCCGACTATGCGTGAAATACCGACGGATGCGGATATCATTTCCCATCAACTTCTGCTCCGGGCAGGATATATCCGCCAACATATGAGTGGTGTTTATTCTTTTCTTCCGCTCGCAAAAAAAGTGATTCGGAAGATTGAAAGCATCATAAGGGAAGAGATGGAGGCAATTGATGCAGTTGAAATATTCATGCCGACGTTGCAGCCGTCCGGGCTTTGGGAAGAGTCAGGGCGATGGTCTTCGTACGGAGCTGAACTTTTCAGGCTTAAGGATCGACATGATCGTCAATTGGCTCTAGGCCCAACTCATGAAGAAGTGGTTACCTCACTCATCCGGGATGAAGTGAAATCCTATAAGAAACTTCCGCTGACGGTCTTTCAGATCCAGACGAAGTTCAGGGATGAAAAACGGCCGCGCTTCGGACTGCTTCGCGGCAGGGAATTCATCATGAAGGATGCTTATTCGTTCCATTCATCAAAAGAAAGTCTAGAAGAGAAGTATAATGAAATGATGCAAGCTTACTCGAATATCTTTTCGAGACTCGGCTTGGATTTCCGGACTGTCATTGCAGATGGTGGTACAATCGGCGGTGATGGAACTCACGAGTTCATGGCCTTGTCCGATATCGGGGAAGATACGATTGCTTACAGCGACGCTTCCCCATACGCCGCAAATATTGAAATGGCCGAAGTCAATACGGAATATGTAAAATCCAAAGAAACGTTGAAAGAGCTCGTGAAGGTCGATACGCCGGGACAGAGGACGATTGCGGATGTAGCGGACTTCTTAAACGTAGATCCTTCTAAAGTGATTAAAACGCTCCTCTTCAAAGCTGATGGAAAGCTAGTTGTCGTGTTGTCACGCGGTGATTATGATATCAACGAAATCAAGTTGAAAAATGCATTGCAAGCAAAGGATATTAACCTTGCTACAGAGAGCGAGATTGAAGAAATGCTAGCTTGCAAAGCTGGCTCCATCGGTCCTGTCAAACTGCCTCTGGATTTGAAAGTGTATGCAGATTTCGCGGTCGAAAAGATCGTAAATGGCGTTTGTGGGGCAAACGAAGATGGATGCCATTTGATGAATGTTAATCCTGAGCGTGATTTTGCTATTGAGCGCTATTTAGATCTAAGATACATCAGGGAAGGGGATCCTTCACCGGACGGTATTGGAACAATTCGATTTGCCAAAGGAATTGAACTTGGCCATATCTTTAAATTGGGAACCGCTTATAGCGGACCGATGAAAGCGACGTACCTCGATGAAAACGGCAAAGCTCAACCTTATATTATGGGGTGCTATGGCATTGGCGTTTCAAGGATTTTGGCGGCTGTCGCTGAGCAGCATCATGATGCAAATGGGTTAAAATGGCCGAAGCATATTTCCCCGTATGATATTCACCTCGTTACGATCAACAGTAAGGATGAAGCGCAATCAAAACTGTCGGATGAGCTTTATCATCTGCTAAAATCATACCGATATGACATTTTACATGACGATCGTGACGTGCGGCCGGGTGTTAAGTTCACGGATGCAGATCTTATCGGGTTGCCAGTACGTCTGACAATCGGCAAGAAAGCGCAGGATGGAATAATCGAAGTGAAATTCAGGGGCACTGGAGAAACCGTCGAGTGGCAAAAAGAAGAAGTAACAGAAAAGCTGCAAGCCTATTTTGGATGAAAAATAAAAGGTAGGGAGGGGAGGCCGGATACCGGTACTTCCCTTCTTTTCACTGTACGAAGCGGGGGGATACATATGGATGCAAAATTGAAGTTGCTGACATTGCTGCAGCAAATCGGAATGGCAGATGATCAAATGATCGTTCATTTCGAGCATGGAACGTTAGAACGGGTCGATATTCACCGTAAATCAAGAATGTGGCAATTTAATGTGGAATTGGAAAAAACATTACCTGTCCAAGTCTTTCAGTTGTTCCAACAAAGGATGACGGAAGCCTTTACGTCCATCGCCGCGGTACGCCTTCAAATTACTGTGCGGACGAAAGAAGGGGATCCTGAACTGATTGTCGGCTATTGGCCATTTGTCTTACAGGAGATGCGGGATATGTCGCCTCCGATCCGCGAGAGGCTTGCCGGACAAAAGCCAGTACTCGTTGGCGAGAAAATGACATTGACTTGCGTAAATGATTTCGAACAACAAACGATGAAAAATAAATATGGCCGCATTATCGCAGAGGTTTATGAATCTTTCGGATTTCCATCGATGGCAATCGAATTCACGATATCTGAGGAAGCGGAAAATAATGAAGCGGAAATACTTGCTTTCATGGCGCAGAAACAGGCGGAAGAAGAAGCGTATGCCAAGAATGCCTTAGCCAACCTTCAAAAAATGGAGGCGATGAAGAAGGAGAACGGCGATTTCGGGAACAGACCATTCGTATTGGGAGTCCCGATCAAACCCGATGAACCGATCATTGGCATCCAGGCGATACAGGATGAAGAAAGACGCCTAACAATCGAAGGCTACGTCTTTGATGCAGAGGTTAGAGAATTAAGAAGCGGCCGATCATTGCTCACAATAAAAGTGACGGATTACACAGACTCAATTCTTGTAAAAATGTTTTCTCGGGATAACGAAGATGCAGAGCTCATGAAAACGTTGAAAAAAGGAGCATGGGTACGTGCGAGGGGTAGCATCCAGAACGATACATTCGTACGGGACCTCATCATGATGGCCCAGGACATCATGGAGGTCACTCCTGTCATCAGAAAAGACAGCGCACCTGAAGACCGGAAACGGATTGAATTGCATGCACATACGACAATGAGTCAAATGGATGCAGTAACATCGGCATCGGCATTAGTCGCTCAGGCGGCGAAATGGGGGCATCCTGCAGTTGCTATCACCGATCATGCAAATGTCCAATCGTTTCCTGAAGCTTATTCTGCGGGCAAGAAACATGGCATAAAAGTGTTATTCGGTTTAGAAGCGAACTTGGTGGATGATGGTGTGCCGATTGTCTTTGACGAGCAGCATCGTGAGCTCGAAAATGAAACATTTGTCGTATTTGACGTGGAGACGACAGGTCTATCTGCGGTGTACGACACAATAATCGAGTTGGCTGCAGTCAAAGTCGTAAATGGTGAGCTTAAGGAACGATTTGAAAGGTTCGCGAACCCCCATCATCCCTTATCTTCCACAACGATTGAACTTACTGGCATAACAGATGATATGGTGAAAGACGCTCCCGAAGTTTCAGAAGTCATAAAGGACTTCAAGGAGTTCATCGGGGATGCAATCCTTGTCGCTCATAACGCATCATTTGATATGGGCTTCTTTTATGAAGCGAGCAAAAAGGCGGGTTTGCATGACAAGAACTATCCTGTCATTGATACACTCGAATTGGCACGTTTCCTCTATCCGGAAATGCGGAATCACAGATTGAACACCTTGGCGAAGAAGTTCGATATTGAACTGACGCAGCATCACCGCGCGATCTATGATACCGAAGCGACAGCCTATCTGTTCATCCGTCTTATGAAAGAGGCAGCGACGGAAAAAGGAATCGTTTACTTGGATGACTTCAATAAACATATAGGGGAAGGGGATGCCTACAAACGTTCAAGGCCATCCCACTGTACTTTGCTTGCAACGGATGACGAAGGCTTGAAGAATCTATTCAAACTCGTTTCCATTTCCCATATGAACTACTTTTACAGAGTACCGCGCATCCCTCGTTCATTATTGATGAAATACCGCAAGGGACTCCTTGTCGGTTCGGGATGCGACAAAGGTGAAGTCTTCGAAGGTTTGATGCAGAAATCGATGGAAGAGGTTGAAGAAATCGCAGGCTTCTATGACTATCTGGAGTTGCATCCGAAACCTGCCTATTCCCATTTGATTGAATTGGAATTGATCAGGGATGAATGGAATCTTGAAGATATAATGCGAAAGATGATCAAGCTTGGGAAAAAGGTGGGGCTTCCTGTATGTGCTACGGGGAATGTCCACTATATTGACGAAACGGACGCGACGTATCGTCAAGTTCTTGTCCGTTCCCAAGGCGGAGCAAATCCGATGAACCGTCACTCATTGCCTGAAGTCCATTTCCGGACGACTGATGAAATGCTCGAGCACTTCTCGTTTTTAGGCAAGGAAGTCGCTGAAGAAATTGTCATTGATAATCCGCAGGCAGTGGCCGACCGCATCGGAGATGTGAAAGTGATTAAAGATGATTTGTATACACCGACAATCGTCGGTGCGGACGACGATGTTCGGGAATTGACCTATTCGATGGCACGCGATATTTACGGGGAGCAATTGCCTGAATTAGTCGAAGCGCGAATCGAGAAAGAATTGAAATCAATCATCGACAACGGCTTCGCGGTCATTTATCTCATATCACATAAGCTCGTCAAGAAATCCTTGAATGATGGATATCTCGTCGGATCCCGTGGGTCGGTCGGATCGTCCCTCGTCGCAACGATGATGGAAATCACGGAAGTGAATCCGATGCCACCACATTACGTATGCCCATCTTGCAAGCTATCGGAGTTCTTCGATGATGGTTCTGTCGGATCCGGATTCGATTTGCCGGACAAAGCATGTCCGTCATGCGGGGCGATGTTAAGAAAAGACGGCCAGGACATCCCGTTTGAAACATTCCTTGGTTTCAATGGAGATAAAGTACCGGACATCGATTTGAACTTCAGTGGAGAATACCAGGCACATGCACATAATTATACAAAAGAACTTTTCGGAGAAGACTATGTGTATCGTGCGGGAACAATTGGAACTGTTGCCGAAAAAACGGCGTACGGCTATGTCAGGGGTTATATGAATGACAATAACCTTCATTTGCGCGGCGCGGAAATTGACAGGCTCGTGCAAGGCTGTACAGGCGTTAAACGGAATACAGGGCAGCATCCGGGCGGAATCATCGTCGTCCCGGATAATATGGAGATTTTCGACTTCACGCCGATCCAATTCCCGGCAGACGATGCTGGGTCAAGTTGGCGTACAACGCATTTCGACTTCCATTCAATCGATAATAATCTTTTGAAGTTGGATATTCTGGGACATGATGATCCGACGATGATTAAAATGCTTGAGGACCTATCAGGCATCGATCCGAAAACGATTCCGCCGGATGATGAAGGGGTCATGGCTCTGTTTAGTGGGACATCCTCATTAGGCGTCACAGAAGAGCAGATCGATTGCAAAACTGGAACTTTGGGTGTGCCGGAATTCGGTACGCGCTTCGTAAGGCAAATGCTTGAGGAAACAAAACCGTCAACATTTTCGGAGCTTATTCAGATTTCCGGGCTTTCCCACGGAACCGACGTGTGGCTAGGCAATGCCCAAGAGCTGATTCAAAATAAGATCTGCCAATTGTCCGATGTGATTGGCTGCCGTGATGATATTATGGTCTACTTGATTTACCAAGGGCTAGAGCCGGCGATGGCGTTCAAGATAATGGAATCGGTGCGGAAAGGGAAAGGGCTGACGCCTGAATTCGAAGAGGCAATGAAGGCGAACCAAGTTCCCGGCTGGTATATCGATTCATGTAAAAAGATAAAATACATGTTCCCGAAGGCGCACGCCGCCGCGTATGTTCTGATGGCGCTTCGTATTGCTTATTTCAAAGTGCACTATCCGATCATGTATTACGCTGCGTATTTCACTGTCCGCGCGACCGATTACGATCTAGCGACAATGACGAAAGGCAATGCTTCCATCCGGGCGAAAATCAAAGAAATTAATGATAAAGGCTTAGAAGCATCGCCTAAAGAAAAGAACTTGCTCACGGTATTGGAGATTTCATTGGAAATGTGCGAACGTGGCTTTTCATTCGCTAAACCGGATCTATATAAATCCGACTCCACAGAATTTCTTATCGATGGCAATCAATTGATACCGCCTTTCGACGCGATTCCATCCCTAGGGACGAACGTTGCCAAAGCGATTGTCGAAGCTCGCAAGGATGGCATCTTCTTATCTAAGGAAGATCTGCAGCAACGGGGGAGAGTATCGAAAACGGTCATTGAATATATGGATTCATTAGGCTGTCTGGAAGGTATGCCCGATTCGAACCAACTTTCCCTTTTCTGAAACAACTTTCATTTGGCAACGGCAAGCACATAGCATCATCTAGACTCCGGGGTGGCCTCCGCTTTGGCACATTGTTTGCATTGACACCTAGTAGATGGTACAATTGGAGCAACTTTTGCTATATGTCTTGCGAAAAAAGAGTGGGATTTCCCGCTCTTTTCTGTTGTTTATTCGCATAAGACAAGTTTCAATCAAATCTCGGGAGGGTTATGATGAGTAAAATTACAGAAGAAGTTGAAAAGCTCGTCAGTCCGATAGTGAATGACCTTAAGTTGGAATTAGTTGATGTTGAATTTGTAAAAGAAGGAAGGGACTGGTTTTTACGCGTTTATATCGATACGCCGGAAGGGAATATCGATATTGAGCAGTGTGCACTCGTCAGCGAAAGGCTGAGCGAAGAACTGGACCGTACTGATCCAATCCCTCAAAACTATTTCCTTGAGGTTTCCTCACCCGGCGCCGAACGTCCGCTCAAAAAAGAAGAGGACTTCGTAAAAGCGGTCGGGCAATATGTATTCATTAAAACGTACGAACCGATCAACGGCATGAAAGAGTTTGAAGGATACTTGCTTTCTTACGGTCCTGATGCTGCAGAAGTTGAAATCCGCATCAAGACACGGAAATTGCAAGTCATCATCGACAAGGAAAAAATTGCATTTGCACGACTAGCAATCGATTTTTCCGCATAATTGAATATAGGAGTGATTAATTATGAGTAGTGATCTACTCGATGCATTGACAGCCCTTGAAAAGCAGAAAGGTATTTCAAGGGATGTCATTGTTGAAGCAATTGAGGCGGCACTTGTTACCGCATATAAAAGAAACTTCAACCAGGCGCAAAACGTGCGCGTCGATTTGAATTTGGAAAAAGGGACGATGAAAGTATATTCCCGTAAAGACGTCGTGGAAGAAGTGGAAGACGAAAGACTTCAAATCGCACTCGAAGACGCGTTAGCCATCAACCCGGCCTATGAACTCGGAGATATCGTCGAAGAAGAAGTGACGCCACGTGATTTCGGCCGGATTGCAGCACAAACTGCCAAGCAAGTTGTTACGCAGCGTGTTCGTGAAGCTGAACGTGGTCTGATCTATGATGAGTATGTAGATCGGGAAGACGACATCGTCAATGGGATCGTAGAGCGCCTGGACGCAAGGAATCTATATGTTGGGCTTGGGAAAGTGGAGGCCGTGCTGCCTTCGAGTGAACAGATCACTACAGAGTCCTACAAGCCTCATGACCGCATCAAAGTATATATTACGAAAGTTGAGCGCACTTCGAGAGGGCCTCAAGTTTTTGTTTCCCGTACGCATCCAGGACTTTTGCGTCGGCTGTTTGAAATGGAAGTTCCGGAAATCTATGACGGAACAGTTGAAATCAAATCGATTGCCCGTGAAGCGGGGGACCGATCGAAGATTTCAGTTCATACGAACAATGAGGAAGTCGATCCAGTTGGTTCATGCGTCGGATCCAGAGGTGCGCGCGTCCAATCCATATCCAATGAATTGAATGGAGAAAAGGTTGATATCGTAGAATGGTCCGAGGATCCTGTAATCTTTGTCGCAAATGCATTGAGTCCATCCAAAGTGTTGGACGTGCAAGTGAATGAAGAAGACAGATCCACAACAGTCGTAGTGCCAGATTACCAGTTATCGCTGGCGATTGGCAAACGTGGGCAGAATGCCCGTTTGGCCGCCAAATTGACTGGATGGAAAATCGACATTAAAAGCGAAACGGATGCTCGTGAGCTAGGCATTTATCCGCCTATCTCCGATCAATCGAGCGGAGAACGGCTATTTGAAGAGGATGTATATGCCGTTACCGAAAATGGAAATGATGAATATAATGAGGATCCGTATTTAGATAATGAACCGGATGATGAATCCGATATCGAAACAATCGACTTATATTCAGAAACCGACGAAGACAATTGAGTTGAAAGGATGACTGCCCATGACAAGCAAAAAGAAAATACCTTTGCGTAAATGTGCGGCGACAGGCGAGATGTTGCCAAAGAAGGAAATGATCCGCATTGTCCGCACAAAAGAAGGTGAAGTTTCGGTCGATCTGACAGGCAAAAAATCAGGACGTGGTACATATGTATCTAAAACTGAAAAGGCTGTTGAAACTGCAAAACGCAATAGATCGATTGAAAGCCAGCTTGGAACATCGGTGCCTGAGGAAGTCTATGATGATCTTCTACATGCAATCCGTCGTGAGGCATTGAAATGAATCCTACAGCGATCTTTCAATTGTTAGGAATGGCTGCGAGGGCCCGGAAACTGATTACCGGTGAAGAGCTGGTCGTCAAAGAAGTGCGATCGGGTAATGCTCGCTTGGTCATCGTTTCTGAGGATGCTTCAAAAAACACACAGAAAAAAGTAAATGACAAATGTAGTTTTTACAACGTTGAGAAGCATGTGTTCGGGAGCCGGGAAGCTCTCGGCCATGCAATCGGAAAAGAGTCGCGGGTCGTACTCGCGTTAACGGATGCCGGCTTTGCCGGAAAATTATCCGGGCTCCTCAACGAATATAACCGGGGGTGGGCTAATGACGAAGATACGTGTACACGAATACGCGAAGCAAGTGAATCGGACGAGTAAAGAAGTCATCGAGGAGCTTGGGAAAATAAATGTGAATGTAACGAACCATATGTCGATGCTTGATAGAGAGGCGACATCAAAATTGGATCAACGTTTCGGTAAAGGCGGTTCTACTCCATCTGACGAGCCTCGAAGTGGAAACAATGACCGGAAACCAGTTTCAAATGCATCACGTCCAACAGGCAATGGCCAGGACAACAAGCAACCGAGCGGCCAGCGTCAAGGACAAGGCACCCAAGGCGGTAACCGTCCTACATCTCAAGGCGGTCAACGTCCAGGACAAAGCGCTCAAGGCGGTCAACGTCAAGGACAAGGCGCTCAAGGCGGCAACCGTCCTGCATCTCAAGGCGGCCAACGTCCAGGTCAAGGCACGCAAGGCGGCAACCGTCCTGCATCTCAAGGCGGCCAACGTCCAGGGCAAGGTGCTCAAGGCGGCAACCGCCCTGCATCTCAAGGCGGTCAACGTCCAGGTCAAGGCGCGCAAGGCGGCAACCGTCCTGCATCTCAAGGCGGCCAACGTCCAGGTCAAGGCGCTCAAGGCGGCAACCGCCCTGCATCTCAAGGCGGTCAACGTCCAGGTCAAGGCGCGCAAGGCGGCAACCGTCCTGCATCTCAAGGCGGTCAACGCACTGGCCAAGGGGCGCAAACAGGAAACCGTCCGGCAACTCAGGGCGGCCAACGTCCAGGACAAGGGGCTCCAGGCGGAAATCGACCTGCTGGACGCGGCGGAAGACCACCTGCACGGGGTATTAACCAAGGACGGAGAAGACATCGTCCTGCACCAATGCCGAAAGTGGAAAAACCATTGCCGGAAAAGATCACATTCTATGAATCGCTTACAGTCGGTGAACTTGCGAACAAACTCGGCAGGGAACCATCCGAAATCATCAAAAAGCTATTTATGCTTGGCGTCATGGCGACGATCAACCAAGAGCTGGATAAAGATGCTATCGAGTTGATTTGTGCGGAATATGAAGTGGAAGTGGAAGAAGAAATCCGTATCGATGTGACGGATCTTGAAATTTACTTCGAGGAACCTGAAGAGACTGAAGCGGAATTGACAGAGCGTCCTCCTGTCGTAACAATTATGGGTCACGTTGACCACGGTAAAACGACGCTTCTCGATTCGATCCGTGATACGAAGGTTACACAAGGGGAAGCTGGTGGTATCACACAGCATATCGGCGCATATCAGATCAACGCTGATGGCAAGAAGATCACGTTCCTGGATACACCTGGCCACGCAGCATTTACAACAATGCGGGCGCGTGGAGCAAAAGTAACAGACATCACGATTCTTGTCGTGGCAGCTGATGACGGTGTCATGCCTCAAACAGTTGAAGCGATCAACCACGCGAAAGCTGCTGAAGTGCCGATAATCGTAGCTGTAAACAAAATGGATAAACCAACTGCGAACCCTGACCGAGTCATGCAGGAGCTGACAGAGCATGGCTTATTGGCTGAGGCATGGGGTGGGGATACGATCTTCGTACCGATTTCAGCTTTAAAAGGTGAGGGAATCGATCAGCTATTAGAAATGGTCTTGTTGGTGGCAGAAGTCGCGGAATTGAAAGCAAGCAAGAATATCCGTGCAAAAGGTTCTGTCATTGAAGCACAATTGGATCGTGGAAAAGGATCGGTCGCAACGCTTCTCGTCCAGGATGGAACGCTTCGTGTAGGTGATCCAATTGTCGTTGGAAACACATTCGGGAAAGTACGTGCTATGATTAACGACCTTGGCCGCCGGGTGAAGGAAGCAGGTCCATCTACGCCGGTTGAAATTACTGGTCTTAGCGATGTACCGCAAGCGGGCGATCGTTTTGTCGTCTTCGAAGATGAAAAGACAGCTCGTCAAATCGCTGAATCAAGAGCAGGTGACGCATTGCAGGAGCAACGCGGCGAGAAAACACGTGTAACGCTTGATAACCTATTCGATCAGATGAAACAAGGGGAAATGAAGGAATTGAACCTTATCGTCAAAGCTGACGTACAAGGAACAGTCGAAGCCATGGCAGCTTCCCTTATGAAAATCGAAGTTGAAGGTGTCAATGTCCGGATCATCCATACTGGAGCAGGCGCCATTAACGAATCGGATATCTCCCTAGCGGCAGCATCCAATGCTATCGTCATCGGTTTCAACGTCCGTCCAGATGTCAATGCTAAACGTGCAGCTGAAGCAGAAGGCGTCGATATCCGATTGCACCGCGTCATCTATAAGGTGATCGAGGAAATCGAATCCGCTATGAAAGGCTTGTTAGATCCTGAGTATGAAGAAAAAGTGATCGGCCAAGCAGAAGTACGTGAAACATTCAAAGTTTCGAAAATCGGAACGATTGCGGGAAGCTACGTAACGGAAGGAAAAATCACCCGTGACGCAGGCGTACGTGTCCTACGGGATAATATCGTGATCTTCGAAGGCGAACTCGACACATTGAAAAGATTCAAGGACGATGTGAAAGAAGTTGCTAGAGGCTATGAGTGCGGAATTACCGTGAAAAACTTCAATGATATTAAAGAAGGCGACATCTTTGAAGCCTTCATCATGGAGGAAATCAAGCGGGCATGATCGTCTATGCGGAATGCACATTCTTCATCCCTGACGTCCATTCGTTGAAAGGCAAACGATCCGTCTTGAAAAGAATGACAGATCGTGTAAAAAATGAATTTAACGTTTCCATCGCCGAAATCGATCATCAAGACTTATGGCAAAGAACTACAATTGCTCTCGTTTCGGTCGCGTCCTTAAAAGACGCTGCCGAAGGGGAGACGAGAAGAGCCATCCGTTTTTTGGAATCGAATCCGGAATGGGAAATGACAGAAATGATACTTGACTACTATTGATACGGAATCGGGGTGACCATCCATGTCTATGCGTGCGAATCGTGTTGCTGAACAGATGAAGAAAGAATTAGGCGGAATCATTGGCCAAAAATTGAAAGACCCTCGCATCGGCTTTGTCACTGTGACGGACGTTGAAGTGACGGGGGATCTGCAACAGGCAACTATATTCATTTCAGTACTTGGAAATGAAGCGGAAAAAGAGGGAACTCTTGCCGGCCTGACGAAGGCAAAAGGGTTTATCCGTACGGAGATCGGGCAGCGGATAAGACTCAGGAAGACACCGGAAATCGAATTTGCATTTGATGATTCCGTCGAATACGGAAATCGTATCGAATCACTGCTTCGTCAAGTGAACAGTGAAGAAGAAGAATGAATGAATGATTGGAGGAAGTCGGCGTCCAAATGGACTTTCCGGCTTCCTCCATTTTGCTTACTAAAGGTAAATGAGGAGGATGTATATGGATGGGATTCTACCTTTATGGAAACAAAAAGGGATGACTTCGCATGATTGCGTATTCAAGCTGAGAAAAATCTTAGGTATGAAAAGAGTTGGGCATACTGGGACACTTGATCCAAACGTGGAAGGCGTCCTGCCGATTTGTCTTGGACAAGCTACAAAAGTTGCGGAATACATCACTGACTCAGGTAAGGAGTATATTGCCACCGTCTCAATCGGTACTTCAACTGAAACTGAGGATGCAGATGGCGCGATCGTCTCAGCAGATGATTCCTACAAAAAACTTAGCCGGGAAGCTATTCTTCAAGTACTTGAGCAGCTTACCGGTGAGATTGTTCAAATACCGCCAATGTATTCCGCTGTAAAAGTGAATGGCAAAAGGCTGTACGAATACGCAAGAAAAGGAATTGAAGTTGAAAGACCCGAACGAACAGTACATATATACGAAATCGAATTGCTCGACGAACGGGAGTCGTTCGAAGGGGAAGAGATTCAGTTCGTAATCCGGATTGCATGCGGAAAAGGAACATATATCAGAACATTATCCGTACAAATCGGTGAAAAGCTTGGGTATCCCGCCCATATGGCAAATTTAGTCCGGACAGCTTCCGGAAACTTCCGTAAAGATGATTGTTTGACGCTTGAGGAAGTGGCAGAGCAGAAAGTTCAAAACACTCTTGGACAACAAATCCGACCGCTTGAAGAGGCACTTGGCGAGTTTGAACTTGTCGAAATAGATGATGATTTATATGGTAAGATAATAAACGGACAAGTTTTACCGCAGCATCCTTCACTAGATGATAGGGAGGCCATCGTTTTTACGAAAATGGAAAAGGCGATTGCGATCTATTGCAAGCATCCGACAAAAGAAGGATTGATGAAACCTGATAAGATGTTTCCATTCAATCAGTAGGAGAGAATCTCATGGAAATTTACCATTTGCACTATCCATCTCAAACAACTATCGATGACAAAGGCCCTTTTTCGCTAGCCATCGGTTTTTTCGACGGGTTGCATAAAGGACATCAAACAGTGATAAAAGAAGCAAAAGCTAAAGCGGAGCAATTAGGAATCCGTTCCGCCGTCATGACGTTCGACCCTCATCCATCACACCTGTTTGGCAAGGGTAGAGAAAAAATCGGTTACATTACCAAGTACCCGGAAAAGTCACGTCTCCTGGAAGAAATGGGGATAGATGTCCTTTTCATTGTTACATTTGACTGGGACCTTGCTTCCCTTTCGCCGGAGCGATTCATTGAAATTTTTATTAAAGGCCTAGGGATCAAGCATGTCACCGCCGGCTTCGACTTCACGTTCGGCTCGAAAGGTGCTGGCACGATGGAACAGATGGCTTCGCTTTCCAATGAAGAATACGGAACGACGGTCATCGAAAAAGTTACGGATTCTGAAGATAAGATCTCATCAACCCGGATTCGTAAGCTTCTTTCCGAAGGGGGCGTTGAGAAGACCGCTTCATTGCTTGGAAGACCGTTCAGAACGGTCGGAACTGTCATCGACGGCGAAAAGAGAGGCAGGCTGCTCGGCTTTCCGACGGCAAACGTATCCATTGACGAAGATACCATCCTGCCTGCAAACGGGGTTTACGCAGTCCTATTCACCATTAATGGACAATCATATAAAGGCGTATGCAATGTCGGGGTGAAACCTACCTTCCACGACCCCGCTAAAGTGAAACCAAGCGTAGAAGTCCATGTGCTTGACTTCAATGCAGACTTGTACGGAAAAGAAGCAACAGTCGACTGGATCGCCCGCATCCGCCCAGAACAGAAATTCAATTCAGTTGACGAACTGATTGAACAAATAGGGAAGGACAAGGAAACCGCAAGACTATTGTTGAACAAAATGAACTAATAATCCGTTAACGGTGATTCTTGCTACTTGGAGTGCAAGGCGGCGACTCCTGGGGGATTAGCGAACGCCGTAACGTAGAACGGCGTTTGCGAGCACAAGCGTAGCGTTGCGAGCAATGTTTTCTGCGACATTAAGGGAGCAGGATGAGGCTGCCTTAATTTCTGCAAAAGGCGCAGAAATACGGCAAATCGAACCCTTCGCTGTTCGATTGGAAAGCGTCCGCCTGGAACGGAAAGTAGCAGTTTGAAAATGGACTTCTTAGTTGCATCCATAATCCGCTCATGTTATGATAAATCAGTGCAACAGCACTAACCTTTCCTTGGCAATTCGAATCACCAACGTTTGCTCGGGATTTGGGGATATTTAATTATTAGGAGGTGAAAAGGATGGCTATTACACAAGAACGTAAACATGAATTGATCAACGAATTCAAAACTCATGAAAACGATACTGGATCTGCTAATGTTCAGATCGCTATCCTTACTGAAGAGATCAACAATTTGAACGCTCACTTGGGCACTCATAAGAAAGACCACCACTCACGTCGTGGACTTTTAAAAATGATCGGTCGTCGTCGTAAGTTGCTTAAATACCTACGCGAAACTGAAGTTCAAAGTTACCGTGATCTTATTGCTAAACTCGGCCTTCGCCGTTAATAAGATGTATACGAAAAGCGGGCCTTGCCCGCTTTTTTTTATTGAATGATATTTTTCGCATATGTCCTTCTTTTTTGATACACTACTACGTAATACATACTTCGTATGCTATCCATGTTTGAAATTAGAGAGGGGTACCATAATGACAGAACAAAAAAAGGTTTATTCATTTGAATGGGCTGGGAGACCGTTAACGATTGAAACGGGCCAGCTTGCGAAACAAGCGAACGGCGCTGTGCTTATCAGATACGGAGATACAACAGTCCTATCTACAGCGACCGCTTCGAAGAAACCGAAACCGCTTGATTTCTTCCCGCTGACAGTTAACTATGAGGAAAGACTCTATGCTGTAGGGAAGATCCCTGGCGGATTCATCAAACGTGAAGGACGTCCTTCAGAGAAGGCTGTATTGACAAGTCGTCTCATTGACCGCCCGATCCGCCCATTGTTCGCGGATGGATTCCGAAATGACGTGCAAGTCATTTCACTCGTCATGTCAGTCGATCAGAATTGTTCTTCTGAAATGGCAGCTATGCTCGGATCATCACTCGCATTGTCGATTTCCGACATTCCGTTTGAAGGACCGATTGCAGGCGTACAAGTCGGCCGTATCGATGGACAATTCATCGTGAATCCGACTCCTGAACAATTGGAAGTAAGTGAACTTGACCTTGTAGTGGCTGGGACAAAAGATGCCATCAACATGGTTGAAGCAGGCGCGAAGGAAGTTGCCGAGGATATCATTCTCGAAGCAATCATGTTCGGTCATGAGCAGATCATTCAGCTGGTTGAACTCCAAGAGAAAATCATTGCTGAAGTAGGCAAGGAAAAGATGGAAATCACTTTATTCCAACTTGACGAAGATCTGTTGGCTGAAGTGAAGGCCAAGTGTGAGAACGATCTGATCAATGCGATCCAGACAGAAGAGAAGCACGCTCGTGAAGATGCGATTAATGCTGTGAAAAATGAAGTAATGGAACACTACACAAATGAAGAGTCGGACGAAGAAACGATGAAGCAAGTTAAGAATATCTTGGATCATCTTGTGAAAGAAGAAGTCCGCCGACTCATCACTGACGAAAAAGTCCGTCCTGATGGCCGTGGTTTGGATGAAATTCGTCCACTGTCCACTGAAGTAGGCATTTTGCCACGTACACACGGTTCTGGTCTGTTCACACGTGGACAAACTCAGGCGCTAAGCGTTTGTACATTAGGGGCTCTTGGTGAAGTTCAAATTATCGACGGTCTCGGACTTGAAGAGTCGAAGCGATTCATGCATCACTACAACTTCCCGAATTTCAGCGTAGGGGAAACTGGCCCGATTCGTGGACCAGGCCGTCGTGAAATCGGTCACGGCGCTTTAGGTGAACGAGCACTCGAGGCAATCATTCCCGACGAGAAGGAGTTCCCATACACGATCCGTCTTGTAGCGGAAGTATTGGAGTCAAATGGTTCATCCTCCCAAGCATCAATCTGCGCTTCTACAATGGCGATGATGGATGCGGGCATCCCGATCAAAGCTCCAGTCGCGGGAATCGCAATGGGACTTGTGAAAAAAGGGGACAACTATTCCGTCCTTTCCGATATCCAAGGAATGGAAGACCATCTCGGCGATATGGACTTCAAAGTGGCTGGAACTGAAAAAGGAATTACAGCTTTGCAAATGGATATTAAAATCGAAGGACTATCCCGTCAAATTTTAGAAGAGTCATTAGCTCAAGCGAAAATCGGACGGATGCACATCCTTGAACATATGATATCGACAATTTCTACGCCGCGTGAAGAACTATCACAATATGCTCCGAAGATCATCATGATTCGTATCAATCCTGACAAGATCCGTGATGTCATCGGACCTGGCGGGAAAGTGATCAATAAAATCATTGAGGAAACGAATGTTAAAATCGACACTGAACAAGATGGGACGATTTACATCTCTTCTCCTGATTCGAACATGAATGAGAAAGCGAAGGCGATGATTGAAAACATCGTCCGTGAAGCAAAAGTCGGAGAATACCATTTAGGAAAAGTGAAACGGATTGAGAAATTCGGTGCATTCCTAGAGATCTTCCCTGGTAAAGATGGACTTCTCCATATTTCTGAAATTCAGGAAGAGCGTACGAAGGCCGTGGAGGATGTATTGAAGATGGGCGATGAACTACTTGTAAAAGTCATCGAGATCGACAATCAAGGACGTGTGAACCTTTCCCGCAAAGTCGTTTTGAAAGAAGAGAAAGAAGCGGCTGAAAAAGGGAAGAGCGAATAACTGATTAGCATACTATAATGGAAAGCCCCTCTTTACGATGGCGTGAAGATGGAGGCTTTTTATTCTTTTAAACGGGGGTAAAAAATTGATACAAAAAGAAATCAGTCATAACGGCATTAGAATCATCCATGAAAAGATGCCTTATGTTCGCTCATTGGCAATCGGCCTATTTATAAAGGCCGGTTCCATCAATGAGACGGAAAAGGAATGGGGGCTCTCCCACTTCATCGAACATATGCTTTTCAAAGGAACGAAAACGCGCACCGCAAAAATGATAGCGGAACAATTCGACGGGATGGGCGGGGATATAAACGCTTACACGTCCAAAGAGATGACTTGCTATTATACAACGGTGCTTGATCATCATGCGGAAGAAGCCCTGACAATTTTGGCGGATATGTTTTTTAATTCGCAGTTCGACGAAGTAGACATGCAAAGGGAGAAATCCGTCATCTTGGATGAAATTGCATCAGTGGAAGATACACCCGATGATGATGTCGATGAACGCCTTTGGTCGGTCATGTATCCGAAGCATCCGATAGGAAGATCTATCGGTGGCGTAAAGGAAACGATTAAACGTTTTGATAAGGAAATGATCGAACATTATATTTCAAAGCATTACACAGCTGGTAACATCGTCATTTCAGTTGCGGGAAATTATGATGATAAATTAATCGGCTTCATCGAAAACCTGTTTAATTCATATGTAGCCCGTGAGAACATGACGGAAACGAATGCAGGATCCCATCCTGTTTTTCATAGTGGAAACTCAACAAAATATAAAGATATTGAACAGGCGCATATTAGCATCGGGTACCCCGGCTTGGCCCTTACTGATGATAGGCTCCATGATCTAATTCTGCTGGATAGCATCGTCGGTGGCACGATGTCGTCACGGATGTTCCAAAAGATTCGGGAGGAGAAGGGGCTTGCTTATTCCGTGTTCTCCTATTATTCATCCTATTTGGCAACGGGATCATTCGTCATTTACGGGGGTACCGGACCGGAACATTTAGAAGAGATGGTATCGACGATGGATCAGCTCATAGGTGAAATCGTCTCGGATGGGGTTACTGCGAAGGAATTGCATAATGCGAAAGAGCAATTGAAAGGAAGTTTCTTGCTTGGCCTTGAAAGTTCGGAATCGAGAATGCACCGGAACGGAAAGAACGAACTGATTCTAGTAGAGCATAAGTCGATTGAGGAAGTTGTCGAACAGATTGATAATGTGCAGCTGGACAATGTCAATAAGATTGCATGTGAAACGTTTGCCCGTGACCGTGCAATTTCAATCATCGCGCCCAAAAAACGGTGATAGAATCTGACTGTAGAAATGTGCAGCTTTGCCTCCCTTGAATCATATGATAAGTCAGGACAATTAGAAGGGGGCAAGGATATGCTGCTATCTGAAATGGCGCAAAAAGAGCTAATTCAAGTAGAGGAAGGAATTCGCTATGGATTTCTTGCAGATACGGATTTAATCTTCAATCGAAAAACGGGAGAGATCATCGGCTTCGAAGTGAAAAAGAAATATGGACGATTCCCATTCCGCAACAAAGAGCAGGAGACTTCGGAATTCATCCCTTGGAGTGAAATCGTATTGATAGGAGAACATCGCATCCTATTTGGAAAAACATATAGTCTGGGGGAATTTGACATTGACGATAATTGACGGAAGGTGGTTGTTCATTGGAACAGACCTCAGATTATCTGAATGCAGCCGAATAATGGGGGAGAACGGCTTTAATGTGTTCCATTATGACGGAAACGGTTATTCGGCACAGTTAGCTGGCATCCTTGATGAATTCTCGCCCGATCATATCGTTTTTCCAATTCTGCAAATGGAAGGTGCCATTCCGGTTGATAAAATTAATAAATCGGCAATCCTTTATCCGGGAGTAGCTGCTAGTGATTGGCTCGCTCCTTTTTCGGAAGCGGGCTTCACCATCCGGCCGTATTTGAAGGAAGTGGAATTCGTCTGGGAAAATGCAGTTTTGACAGCCGAGGGATTTCTGCTTGAATACTATTCTTCAGCAAAACGACGTATTTCAGGTGAACACTTCTATATCGCCGGGTTCGGCAAAGTCGGAAAAATGACTGCAGCAGTCCTTGCATCGCTTGGAGCCTCTATAACCATAGTAGCGCGTTCCCCGGAGCAGCTTGGCGAAGCGGCTGCAATCGGCTACAAAACATTGCACTTGCCGACCGGATTGGTGGATGTAGAAGGTATACTCGTAAATACGATACCTGCGAAGTGGCTGGAAGTCGAAACAGACTCCACATTGCGCATTTTTGATTTGGCATCTGCGCCCGGTTGCCTAAAGGGCAATTCCCCTGATGAATACTATACAATACACCTCGGATTGCCGGGAAAACACTTTCCAGCGGACGCAGCTAAGGCTTTGTCCGAAGCATTACTGAGGATGAATAGTAGATGAAAGGGGAAAAAAATGCTACAGGGGAAAAGAATCGGTCTTGGAATTACGGCCTCCCATTGTACGTATGACCAAATATTACCCGTCATTAGCAATTTGCAAGAAAACGGGGCGACCGTCGTTCCTGTCATTACGCATTCCGTGCTCACTGCTGCGACGCGGTTCGGTACAGGCGATGAATGGATCGCAAGAATTGAAGAAGCAACAGGCGAAAAAGTCATCTCCACAATAGTAGGAGCTGAGCCGTTCGGTCCAAGTTCCCCAGTCGATTGCATGATCATTGCGCCGATGACTGGAAATTCAATCAGCAAATTCGCTAATGCTGCTACGGATTCACCTGTATTGATGGCAGCAAAAGCCACTTTACGGAATGGCAGTCCGGTGCTGCTCGGCATTTCAACAAATGACGCATTAGGATTGAATGGGCCAAACATCATGAAGTTATTAAACATGAAGAATGTATATTTCATTCCATTCGGTCAAGATGATCCTTTTAAAAAGCCGAACTCATTAATCTCCGATTTTACATTGATGGTACCAGCCGCGGCGGCAGCCCTCGAACGCCGACAACTACAACCACTTTTAATTATTCATAAATAAAACTAAAGATACAAAGCAGAAAACTTCCTAATATGATATACTTTCTCCAATAAACACTTATAGGACGCAGGATATGGTTTTGTTGATGATTAAAACTGGAATTCAACCAGTTGCATCAATAAACAAGGAGCTGTATATATATCCGCCGGTCCGTAAAATGAAAGGGAGATTGAGATGAATAGAGAAAATTTGAATGTAGCAATCGTTGGAGCAACTGGAGCGGTTGGAACTAAAATCCTTGAAAAGCTTTTAGAACGGAATTTCCCTGCTAAGTCGATTAAATTGCTAGCTTCGAAGCGTTCGGCAGGAATGGAAATTACTGCCGGAGCTCAAACATATATTGTCGAAGAAACGGTTCCCGAATCTTTTGAGGGCGTCGACATCGCATTTTTCAGTGCAGGAGGTTCCATCTCTCAAAAGTTTGCGCACGAAGCGGTAAAACGCGGTGCGGTTGTCATTGATAATACTAGTGCATTCAGGATGGATGAAAACATTCCGCTCGTCGTTCCTGAAGTGAATCCACATACATTGAAGAGTCATTCAGGAATCATCGCGAACCCGAACTGTTCCACGATTCAAATGGTTGCAGCGCTTCAGCCGGTCAAAGAGAAATTTGGCCTCAACCGAATCATCGTATCGACGTATCAAGCGGTTTCAGGAGCGGGTGCTGAAGCGATTGATGAACTAGACCAGCAGAGTACGCAATTTGCGGACCGTGCAAACATTAAAGCAGAATTGCTTCCAAGCGCTTCTGCAGAACGCCATTATCCGATCGCGTTCAACGTCATTCCACAAATCGATGTTTTCGATGAATCGGGGTACACTTTAGAGGAACTGAAAATGATGAACGAAACGAAAAAGATATTCGGCGATCAGCAGATGGCTGTCACTGCCACATGCGTCCGGTTGCCTGTCGTCACAGGGCATTCGGAATCCGTGTATATCGAAACGGATGATGAAAATGCAACCGTTGCCGATATCCGTTCCGCAATGGAAAATGCACCGGGTGTTATCGTCCAGGATGACCCCTCTTCACAATTGTATCCGATGCCGTTATTCGCTGAAGGGAAAGATGAGATTTTCGTCGGCCGCATCCGCAAAGATCCGAAACATCCTGCCGGTTTCCATATGTGGATCGTTTCAGATAACTTGTTGAAAGGCGCGGCGCTGAATTCGGTTCAAATCGCTGAGGAATTGATTAAAAGCTGATTGAAACGGTTGGTCCACGCCATCAGCAGGCATGGGAGACCCAAGCAATTGCTTCACCATAAAGCCATGAAAAGGAATGGTCAGATTGGAACTTGGACAAATAGGCACAGCGATGGTCACTCCTTTTTCTAAGTCTGGAGCAATCGATTTTGACTTGACGGAACAGCTGATCGAGCATTTGATCGCAACGGGGACGGATTCCTTAATCGTCTGTGGTACAACGGGGGAATCACCCACGTTAAATCATCAAGAGAAATCGGAACTATTCAAATATGCAATTGAAATCGTCAGGAAAAGGATTCCCGTCATTGCAGGAACTGGAACCTTCAATACCGCGGAAACAATCAAATTGACAAAACAGGCAGATGAGCTTGGTGCAGACGGAATCATGCTAGTGACTCCCTATTACAATAAGCCGGACCAAAAAGGGATAATCACGCATTTTACCCATATTGCAAAAGAGACGGACCTGCCTATTCTTCTCTATAACATCCCCGGCAGAGCCGCGGTCAATATGGAGGCAGAAACCGTCATTGAATTATCGAAAATCAAGAATATCCGGGCTGTCAAGGAAGCGAGCGGCAGCCTCGATCAAATGTCAGATATCATATCTGGAACGGACAAAACGTTCAAAGTGTACAGCGGAGACGATGCATTGACATTGCCGTTATTATCCATAGGCGGGGACGGAGTCATTTCAGTCGCTTCCCATCTCGTGGGTGTCGAAATGCAGCAAATGATCAATGCCTTCAAAGCTGGTAATACGGCAAAGGCTGCAACGATGCACAGAACATTGCTGCCATTATTCCATGCCGTATTTTCCGCACCGAATCCCGTCCCTGTCAAATATGCCCTTAACAAGTTGGGGATTGAAACGGGTGGCGTCAGAATGCCGTTGACAGCTTTCGGAAAAGACTCCACCGCCTTCGACGAAGTATGGAATAAGTTCATAAATAACGAGCATGTTTTTCGCTAAATCAAAGCCGGTAGCATTCACCGGCTTTTTTTGTTTGTGTAGTAGGGTCATTCTCACGTATAATGAAACTTAGTCGTTGTGGACGGGTTACCATCAAACAAGAAACAACAGTTATCAATTGAAAATGGACAGTTGGAGTTACACAAGAAGTATAGGCGACGATAGCAAAATCGCCAGAATAACATACATAGACGGTTCATGATCCAACACCAGTCTTTTTCAAACAATGTATAGGAGGAAACAATGTGGCAAAAACCAAAAATGAAGTAATAAAAGTAATTCCGTTAGGAGGGGTCGGGGAAATCGGAAAAGCGATGTATGTCATCGAAATCGACGACGAACTATTCATTGTCGATGCGGGACTCATGTTCCCTGAAGGGGAAATGCTTGGAATTGACATCGTCATTCCGGACCTGACTTATATCGAGGAAAATAAAGATCGGGTTAAAGGGATCTTCTTGACGCATGGACACGAAGATGCAATCGGATCTATCGCCTATCTTCTACAAAAAGTGCAGGCTCCAGTATATGGTTCCAAACTGACACTCGCACTCGCCAAAGAGCATTTGAAAGAGATGCCGGCACCAGCAGGCGTTAAATTTTTTGAAGTGACGAATAAAAGCAGGATGAATTTCAAAAAGACCTATGTGACGTTCTTCCATACGACACATAGCATTCCAGATTCCCTTGGCATCGTCTTCCATACGAGTGAGGGCGCAATTGTCCATACGGGCGAGTTCAAATTCGATCAATCAGCAAAAGGGAAATATCGTCCCGATTTCGCAAAAATGGCAGCTCTTGGCGAAGAAGGAGTCTTCATTTTGATGTCCGATTCGAATGAAGCTGAACGTCCGGGCTATACAACATCCGAAACCGTCATTGAGGATCGGTTGTCAACTACATTCCATGGCGCGGAAGGGCGTATTCTCGTTGCGCTGTATGCATCCAATTTCATTCGAATTCAACAGGTTTTCGATAAAGCACTCGAAACAGGCAAGAAAGTCGCTGTCGTAGGCAAGAGCTTGGAAAGCTATTTCGAAGTCGGTATGCGTTTAGGGTATTTGCAAATTGACGAAGAAACGGTCATTTCCGTAAAAGATATCGGGAAGTATTCCGATGATCAAATCGTCATCATCGTAACGGGCAATCAAGGTGAACCACTCGAGGCGCTCGAAAAAATCGTCCGCAAACATCATAAGGATATTAAAATTAAAGAGACTGACACAGTCCTGATTACCTTCACACCATCTCCGAGCATGGAAGTATCCATGTATCAGATGGCGAATGAGCTGGCGAAAGCCGGGGCAAACGTCCTCACTGCTTCGAAGAATGTCCATGTGTCCGGACACGGCAGCCAGGAAGATTTGAAAATGATGTTAAATCTTATGCAACCGAAGTATTTCATTCCAATACAAGGTGAGTATAAAATGCTGATTGCACATTCAAAGCTCGCACAGCAGGTTGGATTGCAAAAGTCCCAGATCTTCATTGCGGATAAAGGGGACATCGTCGAATATAAAAACGACAAGATGAGAATGAGCGGCCGTGTACAAGCAGGGAATATCCTCATTGACGGAATTGGAGTGGGAGATGTCGGCAATATCGTCTTGCGGGACAGGAAGCTGTTGTCACAAGATGGCATTTTCACTGTCGTCATTACGTTAAGCCGGAGACAGAAAAGAATTGCTGCAGGTCCCGAAATCGTCTCCCGCGGCTTCGTCTATGTAAGAGAGTCCGAGGAACTGCTCGAAGAGTCGAGGAACCTCGTGAGGAAAATCGTGGAAAAGTATGTGAATAAAGATACGTTCGAATGGACAAACATAAAGCAAGAGATCCGTGATACATTAAGCTCCTATTTATTCCAACAGACGAAAAGAAGACCGATGATCATTCCAATCATCATGGAGTATTAATTCAAAAGCGGAGGCGACCGTTTAGTCCCGACAAGCACTGGAAATCCTGAAACATAAGGCGTACTTTGCCTTATGCTTCAGAATTGAAGCGACTCGAGGGACTGGTCGCCGGAGTCTAGACGGAGACTCCACGGCACGGACAATGACAGAACTTGAGAAAAGGATTTCCATGCCGACCGGACGGCGGGAAATCCTTTTTTCAAAAGGAGGAATGACATGTCTAAAAAAACGAAGAAAAAAAGAAAGGCGGCCGCATTAAAAAAGAAAAATGAAGGCCTCCACCCATTACTCTACGAAGTAGCCGGTTTGACGATGATCGGCTTTGCAATTATGATCATTTTTGAATTTGGCATCGTCGGGAGAGGTCTATCCTCTTTTACAAGACTGCTATTCGGGAATTGGCATGGAGCTATTCCCCTTCTGTTGATCGTACAGGCGTTGTTGTTCATGGTGAAACGGAAGACGGTCGGATGGAAAAACCGGATTGTCGGAGGAAGCTTATTCATACTGGCAAGTTTGCTATTATTCAGCCACATCTATTTGTTCAAGGGATTATATGAGAGCAAAGTGCTTATGTCGAATTCGGCTTTTAAAGAGACGTGGAAAGTACTTGTTACGAACGAAGGGATCGTGTCAAGAAGCGGAACCCTCGGTGGAGGATTGGCGGGAGCGATGCTTTTTGCGCTCTTCCATTCGTTATTCGATTCGGCTGGAGCGACAGTAGCAGGAGTACTCCTGTTATTGATAGGTATTGTTCTACTCACTGGAAAGGCACTCGTTCCATATATTGCGGAACTTTATCCGAAGTTACTCGCTTCATTAAAATCCAAAACAGAACGGAAAGAAATAAAAACACCTAAAAAAGGAAATCAAACTGCACTCTCAAGGACGGCGAAGCGTTCTAAAAGGCCGTCTGCCGTTGTGGATGAGCAGCTGGATACTGGAACCGTTGCCACTATTGAGGAACAGGAAGAAATCCAGTCGAAACCGATCATTTCCGCCTTCAATGAACGGATAGAGCCGGCATCGACCAATGATGAGCATGCAGCGGTTATCGAAAAGGAAGCAGAGGCACTGCCAGCTACTGAACCGGATAGCGGTGACGTTCCGGCTATTTCGATCATATCCGGCGAGGAGGAAAATGTTTCTTACATTCTGCCCCCGCCGTCATTACTTAAACAAACGCCTGCTAATGATCAATCTGCAGAATACGACTCCATTCACGCAAATGCGCAAAAACTAGAACGGACATTTTTAAGCTTTGGCGTGAAAGCGAAAGTAACCCAGGTTCATTTAGGGCCAGCTGTGACGAAATATGAAGTGCTTCCTGACACAGGCGTTAAGGTGAGCAGGATCGTCAGCCTGGCAGATGATATCGCGCTTGCTCTCGCGGCTAGCGATATAAGAATAGAAGCACCGATTCCTGGAAAATCGGCGGTGGGAATAGAAGTGCCAAATAAATCGGTTGCAATTGTCAGTTTACGGGAAGTGATCGATTCGAAGGAAAATAATCGACCTGATTCGAAGCTGAGCATCGTCCTCGGCAGAGATGTGACAGGCCAGGCAATGATGGCCGAATTGAACAAAATGCCGCACGTCCTCGTTGCAGGATCGACAGGAAGCGGGAAAAGCGTGTGCATCAATGGAATCATCATTAGTATCTTAATGCGCGCCAAGCCGCATGAAGTGAAGATGATGATGATCGACCCGAAAATGGTTGAATTGAATGTCTACAACGGAGTTCCGCATTTGTTGGCGCCTGTCGTGACCGATCCTCGGAAAGCCTCCCAGGCATTGAAGAAGGTCGTTTCTGAAATGGAAAGAAGGTACGAGCTATTTTCCCATACAGGCACTCGGAATATTGAAGGATATAATGAACATATCGAACAGTGGAATGAGGAAAATGAAGAAAAGCATCCACGTATGCCATATATTGTGGTCATTGTCGATGAGCTAGCCGACTTGATGATGGTCGCTTCAAGCGATGTGGAAGATTCCATTACGCGCCTCGCCCAAATGGCACGTGCTGCCGGAATACATTTGATCATCGCTACACAACGCCCAAGCGTCGATGTCATAACAGGTATCATTAAAGCGAATATCCCTTCACGAATCGCTTTTGCTGTATCTTCTGCCGTCGATTCAAGGACGATTTTGGACGGGGGTGGAGCAGAAAAACTGTTAGGACGCGGGGATATGCTGTTTCTGCCTGCAGGCGCATCCAAGCCTGTCAGAGTCCAGGGAGCTTTCGTATCAGATCAGGAAGTTGAGGCTGTCGTTGATTTTGTTATTGAGCAGCAAAAGGCGCAATACCAAGAGGAAATGATACCGACAGAGGTGGAAGAGGTCCAGCCATATGAGGAGACGGATGAACTCTATGATGATGCCGTCCAACTCGTCACGGAAATGCAGACTGCATCCGTTTCAATGCTGCAGCGCCGTTTCCGGATCGGCTATTCTAGGGCGGCAAGAATAGTTGACCAAATGGAGATGAGGGGCATCGTAGGTCCTCCGGAGGGCAGCAAGCCGAGACAAGTCCTGACATCTACCGTCGACTCGGACTATCATGCATGAAAAACATGACAAAAGATGGACAATTCAAAAGGAATTCATACAGTTTCAAGTTTTTTTGAAAAACAGATGTTTATTTTGGAGTAGTAAAATGATATAGTATGGATGATTGAGAAATGAGGTAACACATCTGAGGTCTTACCTCATCGGGAGGGGGGATATTAATGGTGGTGAAAACGGATCATAGGCATTTGTATGTTCAAGTGATCGAGCGGCTGAAAGAAGATATCGATTCCGGGGTCTTCAAGGAGAACGAGAGGTTTCCCTCCGAATTTGAACTTGCCAGAACGCTTGGCGTAAGCAGGGCGACGCTTCGGGAAGCGCTCCGTGTCCTTGAAGAAGAGAAAGTCATCGTCAGAAAACACGGTGTCGGTACTTTTGTGAATCCGCGGCCATTATTTTCATCCGGAATTGAGCAGCTGTCAAGCGTCTCTTCCATGATATGTGATGCAGGAATGGTTCCTGGCACGATTTTTATGGAGGTGCAAGAGGATCTCCCAAATGATGAAATGATTGGAAAGTTCGAATGCGATGAAAATGATAGTCTAGTTACAATTAAAAGAGTTAGGACTGCAGACGGCGAGCCAGTCGTTTATTGCATTGATCATGTACTAGCGAAAAATCTAGACGGAGGTTCGGATGTCGTACTGAACGAATCGATTTTTGATTTGATTGAGAAATCCGGCCAGATCAGGATTGCACAGGCTGTGGCGAACATCGAACCTGTCGGCTATGATGATGAAGCATCGTCCATACTTAGATGTGGAGTGGACATCCCCCTCCTTGTATTGCTTCAACATCATTATAGTGAGGAAGGCGAAATGGTCCTTTACTCCAAAAACTATTTCAGAGCTGATAAGTTCAGCTTCCATGTCGTACGAAAAAGGGTATAAGGCACATTTTTGAAGCAGTCGGGAAGCAAGCTGACAATGACGGGCAACAAGTGTAAATGCAACGACCGCCTGTCATTTTGACTGCCGACGGAGTGCTTTTCAAGTGTGCATTTAAGACGTTCACACGTCATATTTTAATACCAAAATAAAAAACAGGGAGGTCCAATCGGTGAGCAAACGTAAATACGGTCTTGCATTATCATTGGTACTAGCAGCCGGCACATTACTTGGTGCATGCGGCACAGAAAAAGAAAAAACAACTTCTAAGGGTGGAAACGAATCAGAGTTTTCACTAGCAATGGTCACGGATGTCGGCGGGATTGACGACAAATCGTTCAACCAATCCGCTTGGAAAGGTATCAAAGATTTCGGTGAGGCTAATGGTTTGAGTGAAGGAGACGGCGGATACGCATACCTTCAATCAAAAGGTGAAGCAGATTACACGTCCAACTTGAATGCGCTTACCCGCCGTGACTTCGATCTTGTTTTCGGTGTCGGATTCATGATGGAAGAAGCTATCAATACAATTGCTGGACAACAAGCTGATACAAACTTTGGAATCATCGATGGTGTTGTTGATCAGCCGAACGTGGCAAGCATTCTGTTCAAAGAACAAGAAGGTGCATTCCTTGCTGGTGTTGCTGCTGCATTGATGACAAAATCGGATAAAATCGGTTTCGTCGGCGGTATGGAAATTCCTGTTATTGAGCGCTTTGAAGCTGGATTTGTTGCGGGCGTTGCAGCAGTAAAACCGGATATCAAAGTAGATGTGAAATATACTGGAGCATTTGACAAAGCTGAGCTTGGGAAAGCGGAAGCTGGCCGTATGTATTCATCTGGCGTAGATATTATCTTCCACGCAGCTGGTGGTACAGGAAACGGTGTCTTCACGGAAGCGAAAGAGCGTAAAGCTGCTGACAAAGATGCTTACGTATGGGTAATCGGTGTTGACTCCGATCAATATGACGAAGGTCAAGTCGGCGATGACAATATTACGTTAACTTCAATGCTTAAACGCGTTGATGTAGCGGTTCAAGACATTGCGAAGCTTGCCCAGGAAGGCAAATTCCCAGGCGGTGAAACGAAAGTATACGGTCTTGAAGATGACGGTGTTACATTGGCGGATTCCCGAGGTGCGATTCCTCAAGATGTAATGGATAAAGTGGAAGATTTCAAGAAGAAAATTGCTTCTGGTGAAATTGAAGTACCTGAGTTCGTTGAATAATTAAAAATGCGACAAAGGCCGGATCATTCCGGCCTTTGTTGTGACAAAAGCACGGAGGAAAATGACAGACTAAAAGGTTTTTACACAAAAGAACCTTTTATTGTGTTCATTTTAATAGCCAAATATAAAGAGAAACTATTATACGAGGAAGTGAAACCATTGGAATATGTCATTGAGATGTTGAACATTACAAAGCAATTCGGTAATTTCCGGGCGAATGACAACATCACCCTGCAATTGGGGAAAGGGGAGATCCATGCGCTTCTAGGTGAAAATGGAGCAGGGAAAACCACTTTGATGAATGTGTTGTTCGGGCTGTATCAACCCGAAGAGGGAGAAATACGCGTCAATGGGGAAAAGGTCAATATTACAAGTCCGAATGTTGCAAACGACCTTGGAATTGGAATGGTTCATCAACATTTCATGCTTGTCGAGAATTTGACGGTTACTGAAAATATCATTTTAGGCAATGAACCGAAAAAGATGGGTATCGTCGATAGTAAAGGCGCAGCAAAGAAAGTTGCGGAGATTTCCAAAACGTACGGATTGAATGTCGATCCCTACGCAAAAATTGAAGATATTTCGGTCGGAATGCAACAACGAGTGGAAATTCTGAAAACATTATATCGTGGTGCAAATATACTAATCTTTGATGAACCGACGGCTTCTTTAACTCCTCAGGAAATACAGGAATTAATTGGAATTATGAAGAAACTAATTACTGAAGGTAAGTCAATTATCCTGATCACCCATAAACTTCAAGAGATCATGGATGTATCCGACCGGGTTACTGTAATCCGTAAAGGGCAGGGGATAGGTACGGTTGTCACATCTGAAACGAATCCTGAAGAACTTGCAACGTTAATGGTAGGAAGGCAAGTTACATTCAAGACGGAAAAAGGTCCTGCAAATCCGCAGGAAGATGTATTGAACATTGAAAATCTTGTTGTCTTGGATTATAGAGGGATCGAAAAAGTTAAAGGGTTGAATCTATCAGTCCGAAAAGGCGAGATTGTCGGCCTGGCCGGAATCGATGGAAATGGACAGTCTGAATTAATTGAAGCGATTGCCGGCCTGCGGAAAGTGAAGAGTGGAAAGATCACCATCAATTCCAAAGATATTACCTCTTTGAAAACGAGAAAAATAACGGAATCGGGTTTAGGCCATATCCCGCAAGATCGTCATAAACATGGGCTTGTACTTGACTTTTCTGTCGGCTACAATGCTGCATTACAGGAATATTACCACCCACCCTATTCAAAAAATGGCCTCATGCATTATGACGTAGTGTCAGAAAAGGCAAAGAAAATCATTGAGGAGTATGACGTAAGAACACAAGGTGAACACGAGCTTGCCCGGGCGTTGTCGGGAGGGAATCAGCAGAAGCTGATTATCGGACGTGAAGTTTCACGTGACCCTGACTTGCTTATTGCGGCATTGCCGACAAGAGGTTTAGATGTCGGGGCAATTGAATTTATCCATAAAAGGTTAATTGAACAGCGTGATAAAGGGAAGGCGGTTTTCCTCATTTCCTTTGAGCTTGATGAAGTCATGAACGTATCTGACCGGATTGCAGTCATCCATGATGGCCAAATCGTCGATACGGTCATCCCTTCGGAAACGACCGAAAAGGAGCTAGGTCTATTAATGGCTGGGCATTCAAAGGAAGCGAAAGTAGGTGCGGATCGAGATGTCTAATAGAGTGATCAAAATTTTAGTACCGGCCATTTCGATCATCCTAGGTTTACTCGTAGGAGCAGTCGTCATGCTATTCAGCGGCTACGACCCTGTGGCCGGATATATAGCATTATGGAATGGTATTTTCGGAGATAGCTATGCTATCGGTGAAACAATCCGGCAGATCAGTCCGTATATCCTTGCGGGGCTGGCAGTCGCATTCGCTTTCCGAACAGGGCTTTTTAACATTGGTGTCGAAGGGCAGCTTATGGTCGGATGGTTTGCCTCCGCATATGTCGGTGCTGCGTTTGAATTGCCGATGTACATTCATTTGCCTTTCGCCCTATTGGCTGCTGCCTTGGCGGGCGCGCTATGGGGCTTGGTGCCCGGCATATTGAAAGCGACATTACGTGTCCATGAAGTAATTGTCACAATCATGATGAACTATGTTGCACTTCATGTCGTGAACGCATTAATCAAAACAGTATCCGGCGGAAGCTACAAGACGGATAAAATACAACCGACGGCTTCTTTGCGCTCGGAATTCCTTTCTAACTTGACCGATTACTCTACTCTCCATTTTGGAATTTTCGTGGCACTTGCCATGGTAATCGTCATGTGGTTTATTCTTGAGAAGACAAAAACCGGTTTCGAATTGAAGTCGGTAGGATTTAACCAGAACGCATCCCATTATTCCGGGATGAACGTAAATAAAAACATCATTTTGTCCATGGTCATCTCAGGTGCTTTTGCAGGACTTGGAGGCGCCATGGAAGGCCTAGGCACTTTTGGAAGCATGACGAACCAAGGCGGGTTCACTGGAATCGGGTTTGACGGGATCGCCGTAGCTTTACTCGGTGCCAACTCCCCACTCGGCGTCATCTTCGGTGCATCATTGTTCGGTTCATTGAAATACGGAGCGAATAATATGCCGAATGCGGCTAGCATTCCACTAGAAATCGTTTCAATCGTCATTGCACTTATCATCTTCTTCGTTGCGTGCGGATATATTATCCGGGTAGCGCTCGAACGATTGAATAAGAAAAAGGAGGCGAAATGACATGAGCTTTTTGGAAGTGCTATATTTTATCGTGCCGACTTCGATCGCTTATGCCGCCCCTCTCATTCTCACTGCCATCGGAGGCGTGTTCTCTGAACGATCCGGTGTGGTCAATATTGGACTTGAAGGCCTTATGGTCATGGGCGCGTTCATAGGGATTGTCTTTAATTTGGCTTATGCAGACGTCTTCGGTTCATGGACGCCATGGATTGCTTTGTTGGTTGCTATGCTAGTTTCAGCCATCTTTTCAATTTTGCACGCCATTGCATCTGTCTCATTCCGAGCGGACCAAGTCGTTTCCGGTGTGGCCATTAATATGCTCGGTATAGCGATCGCCTTGTTTTCTGTGAAAATGATGTTCGGAAAAGGGCAGACAGATTTCATCCAGAAAAAAATTCCGCGTATCAATATACCGATACTGCAGGATATCCCTGTCATCGGACCGATGTTTTTTAAATCGGTATACGGCACTTCGGTATTGGCGATAGTCGTTGCTGTAATTGCCTGGTTCGTTATCTATAAGACTCCATTCGGACTCCGTCTTCGTTCAGTAGGAGAGCATCCGATGGCAGCAGACACGATGGGCATCAATGTTACGAAAATCCGTTATACAGCTGTTATTTTATCAGGTGGGTTAGCTGGTATAGGTGGTGCAATCTACTCTCAAACAATGACTGGAGACTTCGGTCATGCGACGATCAACGGCCAAGGATTTATGGCATTGGCAGCGATGATTTTCGGTAAGTGGCATCCGATCGGTGCGATGGGCGCAGCATTATTCTTTGGGTTTGCCCAAGCGCTTGCAATCAGTGCGGGTTCGATTGATCTTATTAAGAATATCCCGACGGTCTACTTCCATATCTTGCCGTATGTTCTGACGATTCTTGCCCTTGCAGGGTTTATCGGAAAAGCAAATGCTCCAAAAGCGAATGGTATTCCTTACATCAAAGGCAGCCGATAAACGACTAACTACCGCTTGGTTCCGAATTTATTGGATACCAGGCGGTTTTCCGTTTTGGAAAAATGCGTTTATTTTGCTATACAGATATGATGAAATGTATATTGTAGAAGGGTATTCGTATAATAAAGAAAAAACGAGGTGTTCATATGTTTACAAAAGTCGAGCTTCAAAAGGGAGTCAATTTATATATCCGCAGGACGGAGCAATTTAAAACGATAACGATGTCCATCAAATGGCTCTCAGAACTTAATGAGAAGCAGGCAGCATTCCGTGCGGTCCTATCAAATGTACTCCAAGATTCGAACGCTGATTATCCAAAACAGAGCGATTTACGGAAAGCATTGGATGAATTATATGGTACCGTATTCTACATGGATGCAGGTAAGCGCGGCAGATCACATATCGTCTCATTGAATATGGAATGCGTAAACGACGAATACCTATCGACATCCGGTGCCTTCGATGAAGCGTTAAAAATGATGTATTCAGTCATCTTTAATCCGAATTTAAAGAATGGAACATTCGATGAGTCCGTCGTTAACAGGGAAAAACGGACTGTGATAGAAAGAATAAGATCTATATATGACGATAAAGGAAGGTATGCGCATAAACGCATGCTTGAACTGATGCGTCCGAACGATCCCGCTTCAATGTCTGCAAGTGGGACGGAAAAAGACGTTGAAAGCATCACAAATGCGTCACTCCTGGATACATACAAGAGAATGTTGGATGAAGATGAAATAGACATTTATGTCGTTGGGAATGTCAATGTGGATGAGCTGGCTGAGAAAATAAAAACAATGTTCGGTTTCCCGGCAAGAGAAACTACGAGGAAACAATATGAACAGCCTGACACGAAAAATACAGAGGCCCGCCAAGTATTTGAAAGACAGGACATGAAGCAAGGTAAGCTGCAAGTCGGATACAGCACCCCTGTTTCCTTCTTCCATCCAGAATACCCTAAAATGCAAGTGACCAATGGTGTACTGGGCGGGTTTGCTCATAGCAAATTGTTCATGAATGTGCGGGAAAAAGAAAGTATGGCATACACTGTAAACAGTGCGTACGCGGCATATTACGGCATTGTATATGTCATGGCGGGAATTGACGCTGACCTTGAGGAGAAAGCCGTGAAGTTGATCGGTGAGCAGATTGACGCTCTACAAAACGGTAACATATCCGATTTGGAGCTTGACCAGACTATCGCCTTATTGACGAACAGTATCCGCAGTGCATTTGATTCTGCAAGAGGCCAAATCGAATTGTACGATCAATACAAACAATTGGATGAGGATTTCACAGCCGATAAATGGATCGCTAAATGGGAGGCGGTCTCAATCGAAGATGTTCAACAGATGGCATCTCAGATCCACTTGGAACTCATCTACTTGTTATCGGGAAGAGAGGCGTAATGATGGATAAAATCACTTTTGACAACTTACAGGAAACCCTATTCCACGAAAGGCTCGACAATGGCCTGCACGTATATATTTTGCCTAAACGCGGATTTTCGAAGACATATGTGACGTTTACTACGAAGTATGGTTCGATCGACAGCACGTTCATTCCGAGGGGCAAGGAGGAATATGTTACCGTGCCTGACGGGATTGCCCACTTCTTGGAACATAAAATGTTTGACAAGAAGGAAGAGGACGTATTCCAGAAGTTCGGCGTCCTTGGAGCTTCCGCGAATGCATTCACTTCATTCACGCGCACATCTTACTTGTTCTCCACAACCGAAAATTTATATGAAAACACGAAAGTGTTGCTCGATTTCGTCCAGGAACCTTATTTCACAAAAGAAAAAGTGGAGAAAGAAAAAGGCATTATCGCACAAGAGATTACGATGTATGATGACAATCCTGATTGGCGTAATTATTTTGGGACGATCCAAAGCTTATACAAAGAATATCCGGTCAACATTGATATTGCAGGAACTGTCGATACGATCCAAGAGATAACTGCAGAGCATCTTTACGAATGTTATGAGACATTTTATCATCCATCGAATATGACTGTGTTCGTCATAGGCGCTGTAGATCCAGATGAAATGATAAATTTTATTCGGGAAGACCAAAACAGCAAGGAATTTTCGGAACCCGAAGAAATAAAACGCAAATATCCGGAAGAGCCAAAAGAAGCGAACAGGAAGAAAACAGTGCTTGAAATGGATGTTCTCAGACCGAAATTCAATTACGGTATGAAGTGCAATCATACAATTTTGAACGGGGATGAAATGCTTCGCCAGGATTTGTCGGTTAATCTTCTCCTAGATATTTTGTTTGGCAGAACTTCCGAATTCTACACAAAAGCGTATAATGATCATTTAATCGATGAAACATACCACTATGATTTCGTGTTCGAGAAAGGTTTCGGATTCGCAATGGTTGAATCGGATACGGATAAACCGGAAGAGTTAGAAGCGGCCGTCCGTAGTACGTTGAAATCATTGACTGAAAAATGGACGATTACTGATGATGATCTAAATCGTGCAAGAAAACGGAGAATCGGTCAATTTATGCGTTCGTTGAACTCCATTGAATTCATTTCCAATCAGTTCACCCAATACAATTTCAATGATATGAATTTATTCGATGTTGTGCCGACACTTGAAAATATTGAAATTGAGCATTTAAAGGACGCATTCGCTACTATTTCCAATGAAGATAGTCATACCGTCATGACTATCATTCCCGGTTCAAAAGAAGACTGAAATGACTAAACGTGCAGTAATTCTAGGTTCATCCGGAGGAATTGGGGAGGCGGTAAGCCGCAAACTTGCCGCCGACGGGTGGTCCTTGTATCTTCATTACAACCGAAACGAAGAGCTGGCGCTTGACTTGCAGAGGAGATTGACAGAAAAACATCCTGAAGGAGACTTCCGCATTGTCCATTCGGATTTTTCGAAGGAGGATGGCGCCCGAAGGCTTGCAGAACAAATCGGACAAGTCCAAGCGATTGTCGTCGCTCTCGGACAGTCGATGTTGAAATTATTGACCGACACGAATAGCGATGATATGGATGCTTTATGGCTTGTGCATATGCGGAATCCTGCATTGTTCATAAGCCTCACATCCCCTCAGTTGCGTAGCAACCCAGTTTCATACGTCCTATTCATTGGATCAATTTGGGGGAATACGGGTGCAGCAGGGGAAGTGATGTATTCCGCCGTGAAGGGAGCACAGCATGCATTCGTCAAAGCGTATGCAAAAGAGGCAGCTTATACGGGAACTCGCGTGAATGCCATTGCGCCCGGTTGGATAGAAACTGAAATGAATGCCGAATTATCATTCAATGATAAACAGCTCGTCATGGATCAAATTCCTCTGCAGTCAACCGGCCAACCCGAGCAAGTGGCTGATCTTACAAGTTTCCTTCTTAGCGGCAGAGCGGATTATATGACTGGGGAAATTGTAAAGCTGAATGGCGGATGGTACATCTAAACTTAAAAACCAGACGCGATTCCACCGAGACGGGGGAGACAATTATCCTCTTTTTCGTTTTTCCTTTTCTTCAGCTCTCGAATCCGCTATTATAGAACTAAGTTGCGTCTTGTGCGTCCTACTAGTTGAAGCGCTCTTGAGGGGCAGTATAATCAAAATCGCTATGGTGAATATGGTTCGAAAGGGTGTGTCGAATGGGTGAATGGTATGTCGAATATGAGATACAGGTGAATCGGCCAGGCTTGCTCGGAGACATTGCTTCCCTATTAGGGATGCTGCGCGTCAACATCGTAACGATTAACGGTGTGGACGGCGGACATCGCGGCATGCTAGTCCGGACTGAAAATGATGATCAGATCAAGCGTTTCGAATTGATTGCATCGACGATGGAAACCATTCAGGTGAAAAAGATCCGTGAACCGAAATTACGCGATATCCTGGCAGTGAGGCATGGACGTTATATTCAACGGGATGTCGACGACCGGAAGACCTTCAGATTTATTCGAAGCGAATTGGGTGTCCTAGTAGATTTCATGGCTGAATTGTTTAAGCAGGAAGGCCATAAATTGATCGGTATCCGGGGTATGCCTAGGGTCGGGAAGACGGAATCTGTCGTAGCTGCAAGCGTGTGTGCGAATAAGAAATGGATTTTCCTTTCTTCCACGATGATCAAACAAACCGTACGGAACACTTTGGCGGGAGATGAGTTTTCGAAGGATAATATATTTATCCTCGATGGCATTGTCACGCGTAAATCCGGCGATGAAAGGCATATGCAGCTTGTCCGTGAAATGATGAGCATGCCTACCATCAAAGTGGTCGAGCACCCGGACATGTTCGTTCAGCATTCTGAATACGACATGGAAGATTTTGATTATATAATTGAATTACGGACAGACCCCGACCAGGAAATTACATATGAAATGATGGAGAAAAACCATATGATGTCCGATGTCGGACCGATGGGTGGGTTTGGTACGTTCAACTTTTAAACAGGCAGGTGATAAAATTGACCGGATTAGGTGATCGTCTTAAAGAGGCGAGAACAGCTAAAGGATATTCACTGGATGATTTGCAATCAATAACTAAAATTCAAAAACGGTACCTTTCCGGTATTGAAAATGAAGATTACAGCATGATGCCCGGCGCTTTCTATGTACGTGCGTTCATTAAACAGTATTCGGAAGCTGTCGGTTTGGATTCAGATGAAATGTTATCTTTATATAAAGAATCGGCCATGCATGAAAAACTCGAAGAAGAGAATGCACAGCTTACTCCTCCTATGACAAGAAGCCGCGGACTAGGCAACAGCCGACTGAATGAGATGATCCCGAAAATCATAGCGGCATTATTCATTATCGTCATCATTGTCGTCATTTGGACATTCTTTTTCTTCCAGAAGGGCGCATCCAATAAGACCGGACTCGATGTTGAGCCGGAGCAAGGGGTAACGATGGATAGCAATCAGCCGCCGTCAGGCAATACGAATACAGACGGCGGTGCGTCCGGTGACGAATCCGACAAGGAAGAGACGACTGAGACCGATCCAGAACCTGAGGATGTAGTGAAGGAACAGGCTCTCACGTATGTAGGCACAAGTGGGGAAGATTCTACGTATACATTGACGGATGCTGATGAATTCAAGCTGAAAATCGATACATTTGGAGATACTTGGATAGGTGTGCAGAACGAGAACAAAGAAGAACTCACACCGC
This sequence comes from Saccharococcus sp. Marseille-Q5394, assembly GCF_946901335.1. Lineage (NCBI taxonomy): Bacteria > Bacillati > Bacillota > Bacilli > Caryophanales > Anoxybacillaceae > Saccharococcus > Saccharococcus sp. Marseille-Q5394. The sequence goes on from NZ_CAMPPQ010000001.1 coordinate 267,719, forward strand.
AGGCAAGGGTTATGAAAAACGGCGAAACAATTGAGTTGGATGTTTCGGATGTTGAATTTGTACGTATTCGTGTTGCGGTAACTTCATTTGCGGATATCTATGTAAATGGGGAAAAGCTGGAGTACGTATCTGATAAGTCGACGCAAAACATTTTTATAGAATATGAGAAATGAAAAATAGTCATCTACAAAGATGACTTTTTTCATTACAGAAGGATAGGTGAGACTATTGAATTTACCAAACAAAATTACAGTTTCCCGAATAGTGCTGATTCCGATATTTATTATTTTCATGGTTGTCGATTTTGGATTAGGATCATTTGCAATCGGAGGCACCATTCTCTCTGTTGAACAACTGATCGGTGCGTTGTTGTTCATCATCGCAGCAGCAACGGACTGGTTTGATGGTCATTTGGCGAGAAAGCATAATCTTGTCACCAACATGGGGAAATTCCTTGATCCGCTAGCAGATAAACTTCTCGTTTCAGCTGCTCTCATTATTTTAGTGGAATTGGGATCTGCCGCTTCATGGATCGTCATCATTATCATCAGCAGGGAGTTCGCCGTTACCGGATTGAGGCTTATCCTTGCGGGTGGCGGTGAAGTCGTGGCTGCAAACCAATTGGGGAAAATCAAAACAGCGACTCAATTGGTTGCCATCGCTTCGTTATTGCTTAATAACATTTTCTTTGAAGCAATCAACTTTCCGTTCGGTTCGATCATGCTTTATATTGCCCTGTTCTTTACAATTTGGTCAGGCGCTGATTATTTTTACAAAAACCGGCGGGTCTTACTTGACTCCATGTAAGGAGATGCGGAATGAAAGCGGAAATCATTGCAGTAGGATCTGAGCTTCTATTAGGCCAAATTACAAATACGAATGCAGCCTTCATCTCTTCGCGTCTTGCAGAAGCCGGCATCGATGTGTACTACCATACTGTCGTCGGGGACAATCCCAAAAGGTTAGAGGAAGCGATAATGATTGCGCAAAACCGTGTCGATCTTATCGTCTTTTCAGGAGGGCTAGGCCCGACAAAGGATGATTTGACGAAAGAAACGATTGCCAAGATGCTTGGGGCCGACCTTGAAATCGATCAGTCAGCATTATCATCCATTGAAGCGTATTTCAATCGGACAGGCAGGACAATGACTGAAAATAACAAGAAACAAGCACTCGTGCTCTCCGGTTCAACTGTTTTAATAAATAATCACGGGATGGCACCCGGAATGGCTATCGAAAAGAATGGTAGAAGTTATATTTTAGTACCTGGACCGCCTCATGAGATGGAACCGATGTTTGAAAAAGAAGCGATTCCCTATTTACTCGGGACTTTAGGGAAACGTGAAGTCATCGTCTCCCGCGTATTGAAATTTTACGGAATCGGCGAAGCAGAGCTTGAGCATCGGATCCAATCCATTTTGGAGAAGCAGACAAATCCGACAGTCGCCCCTTTGGCATCACCCGATTCAGTCATTTTGCGGTTAACTGCAAAAGCTGAATCGATTGAGGCGGCGAAAAACTTGATAGCGCCTGTGGAAGCAGAAATCCGATCATTGGTCGGTCAATTCATCTACGGCACAGACGATGATACGTTGTCATCGAAAGCGGCTGAATTATTAATAAGAAGCCAGTTGACAATCGCCGCTGCTGAAAGCTTGACTGCAGGTCTCTTTATGGCGGAATTGGCTGATGTACCAGGCATCAGTTCCTCCCTAAAAGGCGGGGTGGTCGTCTATGATGAGGAAGCGAAGAAGGTCCAGCTGGATATTCCTGCTTCCTTGCTGGATGAGTTCGGCGTTGTCAGTCCTGAATGTGCAGCGGCACTAGCGCGGAATGTTAAACGGAAATTCGGTTCGGACATCGGCATCGGATTGACGGGTGCGGCTGGACCGGATCCGCATGATGGAAAACCGATGGGGACCGTTTGGATCGGGATTGCTTTGCAGGATGGAAAAGTGGAAACATATAAACTGAACCTTTCAGGATCCAGAAATGCCAACCGGAAACGTGCAGCCAGATTCGCTCTCTATTATCTCATTCAAGAAATGAAGAATGGATAATCCGGAATTTGATTTTTGCCCCCTATTCTCATTTAAAATCAAATTTTAAGCCTCATTCTCATTTAAAAATTGATTTTGATAAAATAAATCGAATAAGCGTTCGTTTTTTGTTTGAGTATTTCTCATAAAAGGAGTATAGTAGAGACAGGAAGAAAAGAATAACGCCTTTTAAGGGAGGAATCGTTTTTGAGCGATCGTAAAGCAGCTTTGGACCAAGCTTTGAAACAAATTGAAAAACAATTCGGGAAAGGTTCCGTCATGAAATTGGGGGAAAAGACCGATCGGGAGATTTCAACGTCTTCAACCGGATCGCTTGCTCTGGATGCAGCACTTGGGGTTGGCGGCTATCCAAGAGGACGCGTCATTGAAATCTATGGACCAGAGAGCTCCGGTAAGACAACTGTTGCATTGCATGCAATTGCGGAAGTACAAGCTTCAGGCGGACAAGCAGCGTTTATCGATGCTGAGCATGCATTGGATCCGGTTTATGCACAAAAGCTTGGCGTGAATATTGACGAATTGCTATTATCGCAACCAGATACAGGCGAACAAGCGCTTGAAATTGCAGAAGCACTCGTTCGAAGCGGTGCAATCGATATCGTCGTTATTGACTCCGTTGCAGCATTGGTGCCAAAAGCGGAAATCGAAGGGGAAATGGGCGACTCTCACGTCGGCTTGCAAGCCCGTCTCATGTCCCAAGCTCTTCGTAAACTGTCCGGCGCTATCAATAAATCGAAGACTATTGCAGTATTCATCAACCAAATCCGTGAAAAAGTAGGCGTCATGTTCGGGAACCCTGAAGTGACACCTGGCGGCCGTGCATTGAAATTCTATTCATCGGTCCGTTTGGAAGTACGTCGCGGTGAAGCTATTAAACAAGGAAACGACATCATGGGTAACAAAACACGTATCCGTGTCGTGAAAAACAAAGTAGCACCTCCGTTCCGTACTGCAGAAGTAGATATCATGTATGGGGAAGGGATTTCCAGAGAAGGGGAAATCGTCGACCTTGGTGCCGAGCTTGAAATTGTACAAAAGAGCGGCGCATGGTATTCCTATGAAGGAGAGCGCCTTGGCCAAGGACGTGAAAATGCGAAGACATTCCTGAAGGAAAACCCGGATATCCGTTCGGAAATCGCAAACAAAATCCGAGCTTCTTATGGGATGGCTGCCGCCAACTACGTTATTGCAGCGCATAGCGAGGACGAAGAAGAACTAGATCTATTACTTCTAGAAGAAGAGAAATAATTGATTACCTGCGGACTGCCTTCAATGGGCGGTCCGTTTTGTATTTAAAGTTTTAAAAGCTATTCGGTTTGAAGAAGCGTCCGCTCGACTCCTGCGGGAAAGCTTCGGAAAACATAGTCTCAAGCTTTACAATCCTTGACATGTCAAAATTTCATAGATACAATTAGAATTGTATAATTTCACATCAATGAAATCATAATGGCAGTATGTTGAATGTTAATATACGAGCCGACTGAAAACGAAAAGAATAGCAGGAGGAGGTGACCTGGATGCCAGATGGAATCATCGGAAACATCATCTCCGCTTTGCTCGGTCTGTTCGTCGGTGCTTTTGTTATCTATTTAGTTATCAAAAAAGTGAATGATTCAAGAGTGACGGGTGCCAAAAACTCTGCCGAACAAATCGTGGAAGATGCGAAACGTGAAGCGGAGGCTATGAAAAAAGAGGCACTGTTAGAAGCGAAAGATGAAAATCACAAACTGAGAATTGAAGCGGAATCAGAAATCCGTGAACGAAGAGCGGAACTGCAAAAGCAGGAAAACCGTCTTCTGCAACGGGAAGAAAATCTAGACCGCAAAGATGATGCTCTCAATAAAAGAGAAGCAGGGCTGGAGCGCAAAGATGATGCGCTATCCAGTAGACAACAGCATATTGAACAAATGGAACGCAAGGCGGAAGATCTTGTTGCGACACAACAGACGGAACTTGAAAGAATCTCGGCCCTTACACGGGATGAAGCGAAACGGATCATCCTGGATGACGTCGAGAAGGAACTTTCCACAGATATCGCAGTAATGACGAAAGAGTCGGAGCAACGTGCAAAAGAGGAGTCCGAAAAGAAAGCCCGTGAAATCCTTTCCCTTGCATTGCAACGTTTTGCAGCAGACCATGTTGCAGAAACAACCGTATCTGTCGTGAACTTGCCGAACGATGAAATGAAAGGCCGTATCATCGGAAGGGAAGGTCGAAATATCAGGACATTAGAAACACTGACTGGTATCGACCTGATCATAGACGATACGCCGGAAGCTGTAATCCTTTCCGGGTTCGATCCCGTACGTCGTGAAACTGCCCGCCTCGCACTCGAGAAACTCGTGCAAGATGGCAGGATTCACCCAGCGCGGATTGAAGAGATGGTGGATAAGGCGCGTAGGGAAGTAGATGAATTGATCCGTGAAAAAGGGGAACAGACTACATTTGATGTAGGCGTTCATAATCTGCATCCGGATCTGATCAAAATCCTTGGAAGATTGCATTTCCGTACAAGCTATGGTCAAAACGTCCTAAAGCACTCAGTTGAAGTCGCTTATCTTGCGGGATTGTTGGCAGCCGAAGTTGGCGAAGACGTCACTCTTGCAAGGCGTGCAGGACTTCTCCATGATATCGGAAAGGCGATCGACCATGAAGTCGAAGGAAGCCATGTCCAAATCGGAGTAGAACTTGCAACGAAGTACAAAGAGCACCCAGTTGTCATCAACAGTATCGCATCCCATCACGGCGATGAGGAAGCAACATCGGTCATCGCAGTATTGGTAGCTGCAGCTGACGCATTATCAGCAGCGAGGCCGGGTGCACGAAGTGAAACGCTGGAGAATTACATTCGTAGGCTGCAAAAACTCGAAGAGATTTCGGAATCATACGAAGGCGTGGAAAAATCATTCGCCATTCAAGCGGGCCGCGAAGTGCGGATCATTGTACGACCAGACCAGATCGATGATATTACAGCACATCGCCTGGCTAGGGATATTCGGAAACGGATCGAGGAGGAACTTGATTACCCGGGTCACATCAAAGTGACAGTCATTCGTGAAACGCGTGCAGTCGAATATGCAAAATGATGAAAATGACTCCTGTCCAGCCATGGTTCAGGAGTCATTTTATTATCATTTCAAATTAGGTTCTTAATAGTAGAAAGAGGTTGCAAATAATGAAAGTAATATTTATAGGTGATATCGTAGGATCAATCGGAAGGGATATGGTCTTTGATCACATCGCGCGATTGAAACGAAAATACAAAGCGGATGTAGTCATTGCCAACGGCGAAAATGCCGCATCCGGTAGAGGCATTACAAAAGCGATTTTCGACGATCTACTCCGTTCGGGAGTCGATGTCGTGACGATGGGTAATCATACGTGGGACCAAAAAGAAATATACGATTTCATCGATGAGACAGACTACTTGATACGTCCAGCGAATTTTTCAGATGACGCTCCAGGAAGAGGAATGACGACGATTACAAAAAATGGAGTGACATTATCGGTGATCAATCTGCATGGACGCACATTCCTTCCACCTCATGGTGATCCGTTTGACAAGGCGGAGGGATTGATAGAAGAGGCCAGCCAACTATCCCCGCTCATCTTCGTTGATTTCCATGCAGAAGCGACGAGTGAAAAAATTGCAATGGGGTGGCATCTGGATGGAAAAGCATCCGTTGTCGTCGGTACACATACACATGTTCAAACGGCAGATGACCGCATTTTGCCAGGGGGTACGGCCTATTTGACGGATGCCGGAATGACTGGACCGTATGATGAAATATTAGGGATGAAGAAAGAGGATGTCATTTACCGTTTCCGTACGAATTTGCCTGTCCGATTTGAAGTTCCGAAGAGAGGGCGCGCCCAATTGAACGGGTTGTTTGTTGAGCTTAATGACCAAACCGGGAAAGCGGTCGCAATCGAGCGCATTATGATCAATGAGGATCATCGATTCGAAGCATGATGTGCGTCTAATCATCTCTTTCTTTTCATAAGATGACTTATGGAGAAATATATTCCATAGACATCGTGAAAACAAGGAGGAAACATGGTGAGTCCATTGAAGGTATCATCCCGCTCTAATCCGAATTCTGTCGCAGGAGCACTCGTAGCGGTGATCAGGGATCAAGGGTATGCAGAAATGCAGGCTGTCGGTGCCGGCGCATTGAATCAGGCCATCAAAGCAGTCGCAATCGCACGGGGATTCGTCGCCCCAAGCGGAAGCGACCTCGTTTGCGCACCGGCATTTACCGATATTGAAATTAACGGCGAAGGCAGAACAGCATTGAAGCTGTTAGTTGAAAAAAGAAAAAGAAATTAAATGCAATAAAACAAGAGCTGCCGAGAAAGTCTAAAAATGACTTTCTCGACAGCTTTTTATAATCGCGTCCAAAGCCAGCCATTCCGCGTCCAAAGCCAGCCATTCCGCGTCCAAAGTCAGCCATCCCGTGTCCAAAGGCAGCAATCCTACGTCCATAGCAAGCCGCCCAGCGCCCAATAAACCTTCCCTGGCGCCCAAAATAATCCGCAGCTGTCACACAGTTGCCCAAAACACCCGTTATTTCATGAATCAAGAAATCTAGCCACTTCAAAGTGGAAAGATGTTCATGTATAATGAAGTCAATCTGTTCAATTCCCACAAGGTTTGAAGAAAGGGGAAGTTTTGCATGAATGAAGAACAACGCCTGGAAGCCGGGCTTGTCAAACCAGATACAGTGAAAACTGCATCTGCACCGGAAAAGGACTATAGTAAATATTTTGAAACTGTCTATACACCTCCATCTTTAAAGGATGCTAAAAAGCGTGGGAAAGAAGAAATCTCCTACCATGACGATTTCCAAATTGAAGAGCGCTTTCTTGGCATGGGTGCTGGACGCAAGTTTTATATCCGTACATACGGCTGTCAAATGAACGAACACGATACCGAGGTGATGGCGGGCATCTTCACAGGTTTGGGTTACGAAGCGACGGACACGGTGAACGATGCGGATGTCATTCTTTTGAATACATGTGCGATTCGTGAAAATGCAGAAAACAAGGTGTTCGGTGAATTGGGACATCTGAAGCCGTTGAAGCTTGAAAAGCCGGATTTGCTTATCGGCGTCTGCGGCTGCATGTCACAAGAAGAGTCGGTCGTCAATAAAATCTTGAAGACATACGATCAAGTCGATATGATTTTCGGCACACATAATATCCATAGATTGCCGAATATCCTTCACGAAGCATATATGTCGAAGGAAATGGTCATCGAAGTATGGTCGAAGGAAGGCGACATCATTGAAAACCTTCCAAAAGTGCGCCATGGCAATATAAAAGCATGGGTTAACATCATGTACGGCTGTGATAAGTTTTGTACGTATTGCATCGTACCGTATACACGCGGGAAAGAGCGCAGCAGACGTCCGCAAGATATCATCCAGGAAGTGAGGCAACTCGCCGCCAATGGATATAAGGAAATCATGCTCCTTGGGCAAAACGTCAATGCGTACGGTAAAGATTTCGAGGATATCGATTACCGTCTAGGTGATTTGATGGATGACCTTCGCCAGATTGATATTCCGCGGATCCGTTTTACAACAAGCCACCCGAGGGATTTCGACGATCATCTCATCGAGGTGCTTGCCAAAGGCGGTAACCTGCTTGATCATATCCATTTACCTGTCCAATCGGGTTCTAGCGATATTTTAAAAATCATGGCAAGGAAGTATTCAAGGGAACAATTTTTGGAACTTGTCGCTAAAATTAAGGCGGCTATTCCGAATGTTACATTGACAACGGATATCATTGTCGGCTTCCCGAACGAGACGGACGAGCAGTTTGAGGAAACGCTATCTTTGTATAAAGAAGTAGGATTCGAAATGGCGTATACGTATATTTATTCTCCACGCGAAGGAACGCCTGCTGCCAAGATGGTGGATAATATTCCGATGGAAGTGAAAAAGGAACGCCTGCAACGGCTGAACAAACTCGTCAATGATATGTCGGCGGAAGCGATGAAGCCATATCAAGGTAAAACAGTCAAGGTACTTGTCGAGGGAGAAAGTAAAAGGAACCCCGATGTGCTTGCCGGTTATACAGAGAAGAATAAACTTGTCAATTTCAAGGCGCCACGTTCGGTGATCGGAGAAATTGTCAATGTAAAAATAATCGAGGCCAAAACATGGTCGCTCGACGGCGAATTCATTGGTGTCGTAAAAGAGGAAAAGGTGATGTCATAATGGAAAAACGTTATTCAAAAGAAGAGATAATCGAAAAGGCCCGGGAAATTGCGCATATGATCGCTAATACAGAGCAAGTCGAATTCTTCAAACGTGCAGAAGCACAAATTAATGAAAACCAAAAAATCCGCGAAAAAATTGCGAGCTTGAAATCATTACAAACGCAAGCGGTTAACTTCCAAATGTACGAAAAAGAGAGGGCCCTTGCAATCATCGAGGGAAAAATCGAGACGATTCAAGCGGAAATCGACGAAGTTCCGATTGTACAGGAATTCAAGCAATCTCAGCTTGACGTGAACCAACTTCTCCAGTTGGTGTCGAACACGATCGCCAATAGTGTGACGGATGAAATCATTGAATCCACAGGCGGAGATGTACGTCGCGGAGAAACCGGATCATACGTCAGAAGTACGCAGCATAAACCGTTATCATAATGTAAACCGATGAGGATAATTTCCTCGTCGGTTTTTTTCACTTTCTGGGCTTCTGGTGCATAGGATAAATAGACGTTAACGAAGGAGGAAACGAACTGAAGAATTTACGGCAAATTGTGACGAAGGCAGTCATTGCAAAAGGGAAGCTGCGGACGGAATCGAATGTCTCTCTGAAGCCGCCGAATAATCCATCAAGCATATTGGGCTGTTGGGTGATCAACCACACGCATCATGCAAAAAAAGTGGGGCGATACATCGAAGTGACAGGTAAATTTGATGTGAATGTATGGTATTCGCACCATGACCACTCAAAAACATCCGTCTTTTCGGAATCGGTGCCGTATAAGGATAAGATCAGGCTCCACTATCGGGACGAACCGGTATCCGGCCAAGAAGAGATCATTGTCAATGTTGTCCAACATCCTAATTGCACAGAGGCGCTCATCTCGGAGTGCGGGGAAAAGTTCATCATTAAAGTGGAAAGGGAATTGGTAGCGGAAGTCGTTGGAGAAACAAAAGTGTGTATCACTGTCCATCCGCATCAGTTTGAAGAGGAATGGTCATTCAAGGATGAATCATCTTCTCATCATGGCCATAGCCATGAACATGACCACCACAAAGTAGACGAAGAGAAGCGCCATGAGGACAGAGGAAAAGATTCACGCCCGTTTTAAGCCGGAAGGAGCATCCGGCTTTTTTTTATTGTGATAACTCCGGCTTTTTCTCTTTGTTACTTTGGAGCAGCATGTTTTGATATAATATAAGAAAATGCGAGATTAGCGAGGTTCTGGAATGACTACATACACACCAATGATTCAACAATACTTACAAGTGAAATCGGAACATGAAGATGCGTTCCTCTTTTTCCGGTTGGGCGACTTCTATGAATTATTTTTCAACGATGCGATAGAAGCATCCAATATCCTGGAAATTACATTGACGAGCAGGGATGGCGGAAGCACGGATAAAATTCCGATGTGCGGAGTGCCTTACCATTCAGCTGAAGGCTATATCGAGACCTTGGTCTCAAAAGGCCATAAAGTCGCAATCTGTGAACAGACGGAGGACCCTAGAGCGGCGAAAGGAATTGTGAAAAGGGAAGTCGTGAAAGTCGTTACGCCGGGCACAATAACAGAAGGGAAATCCTTGGATGCCAATGCAAACCATTTTATCGGGGCTGCTGACCAGCTTGATGAAAGACGTTATGCACTAGCGTATGTCGATCTTGCCACAGGTGAGGGGAAAACTGAAATCGTTTCAGGCGATGAGCGAACATTGATAGCCGAGATTGAGGCACTTGGAATGAAGGAAATCGTTGTCCGGGAACGATTGCATATCACCCTAAATGAATGGATGGCCAAAAGAGATATTGTCCTCTCGATGGAAAATGGGGAGAGTGATGATAGCTCCACAGACATCCGATCGCAAGTTCCACTTGAGTTGGGTGAGGCGTGCGACATTCTGATTTCTTATTTGAAACGTACTCAAAAGTCTTCTTTGGAGCATTTACGTCCTTTTGAATACATACAGAAATCAGGCAAACTTTCTATCGATGCCAATTCGATGCGCAATTTAGAGCTAGTCCAATCAATCCGGAGCGGAAGCAAGGAAGGAACTCTATTCTGGCTACTAGATGAGACATCAACAGCGATGGGGGCTAGGAAACTGAGAATATGGATTCATCAGCCTCTTGCCAACAGGAATGCTATTGAAGATAGACTTACAATCGTGTCGGACTTGATTGAGGATTACTTTCTTCGTGACGATTTGAAAACATCCTTGAAAGAAGTATATGACCTTGAACGTTTGACGGGAAGGATTTCCATGGGAAGTGCAAGCGGCAGGGATCTTGCACAGCTCCGAAATTCCCTTCGACGTGTGCCTCATTTAAAAAACGCGCTTCAGCAGTCCGGTCACGAGCGTCTGCAACAATTTTCCGAGCAGATTGACCCATGTTCAGAAGCACTCGAACTGTTGGAGAAATCGATTGCGGAAAATCCGCCTCTTTCTGTAAAAGAAGGCGGCATCATAAAAGACGGTTATCACGAAAAGCTTGATCAATACAGGGATGCGTCGAGAAACGGTAAAGAATGGCTTGCAGGGCTTGAACGCGATGAGCGTGAACGTACAGGTATTAAAAATTTGAAAATCGGATACAACCGCATTTTCGGCTATTTCATTGAAATTACGAAATCTAATATCCATCTGGCGGATTTGACCCGTTATGAACGTAAGCAGACCCTTGCCAATGCGGAGCGTTATATTACGTCCGAGTTGAAGGAAAAGGAAGACTTGATTCTGAACGCTGAAGCGGAAGGTCAGGAGCTTGAATATAGCCTATTCTGCGCTGTGCGTGATGAAATGAAAAATCATATTCGCAGAGTCCAACAATTGGCAAGTGTCCTATCTGAGTTGGACGTCCTGCTATCATTCGCTGAGGTGTCCGAAAAACAACGATTCGTCAGACCGCAATTCCATGACGGACGGGCATTAGAAATAAAAAACGGAAGACACCCGGTCGTAGAGAAAATGATGGATCATTCATTATACGTGCCGAACAGCTGCACATTGACTGAAGAGGCAAACATGCTGCTCATCACCGGACCGAACATGTCCGGTAAAAGTACATTCATGCGGCAAGTCGCTTTGACGGTCATCATGGCTCAAATAGGCTGCTATGTACCATGCGAATCCGCCACTCTTCCCGTAACAGACCAGATTTTCACAAGAATTGGCGCGGCGGATGATCTTGCATCAGGCCAAAGCACATTCATGATGGAAATGATGGAGTCTAAATACGCGATTGCAAATGCAACTGGAAACAGTTTGCTTCTCTTCGATGAAATCGGGAGAGGAACATCTACGTACGACGGAATGTCTCTTGCTCAGGCGATGATGGAATTCATCCATGATGAAATTGGTGCAAATACTTTGTTTTCGACACATTATCATGAGCTCACAAAGCTTGACATGGAATTGGAAAGGCTTTCGAATGTCCATGTCGCCGCTATGGAGCAGGAAGGGAGAGTCGTCTTCCTCCACAAAGTGATGGCGGGGCCGGCGGATAAGAGCTACGGGATTCATGTTGCCCAACTGGCAGGCCTTCCGGAAACGATTGTAGTCCGTGCGAAAAAGCTGCTTGATGCTTTTGAAAGCGCAGAACAGTCCAGTGCCGTGACTTCACCATCCGAACAATTGACATTCTTCGATTTACAGGAAGAAGCCGATCCGCTATCGGAAGTGGACAAGTCCGTGTTGGAACAGATGGAACAGGCAGACTTGCTGAACTTGACGCCAATGCAAGCAATGAACTTGATCCTAGATTGGCAGAAGCAATTAACTGAGGCCACGCGAGCAGACTAATCATTTACATCCCGCTAGCCTATTGATATTCATTACTACGACCAGATGACAAAAGGAGGGATCCAGTGGATATCATTTCAGTCATGGACGATTCATTGTCCAATAAAATTGCCGCAGGGGAAGTCGTCGAGAGACCGGCTTCGATTGTGAAGGAATTGGTGGAGAACTCGATTGATGCGGGCAGCACTTCGATTGAGATCGCACTTGAGGAAGCTGGGCTCACTTCTATTCGGGTGACCGATAATGGAAAAGGGATGTCACGTCACGATGCCGTCCTTGCATTTGAGCGCCACGCAACGAGCAAAATATCGAATGAACATGATTTGTTCCGGATCAGGACGTTAGGATTCAGAGGTGAGGCGCTCGCCAGTATTGCTTCCGTATCTAAGGTCAGCCTCTTTACGTCAGACGGTGAAACTGAAGGGACCGAAGTGCAAATTGACGGCGGGCTTCTTCTCAAGCAGTCCAACGCAGCGTTCAGAAAAGGGACCGACATGACCGTTTCCCAACTTTTTTACAACACGCCCGCCAGGTTGAAATATATGAAGACGATCCAGACAGAGCTTGGACATACGATAGATCTCGTCAACAGACTAGCGCTCAGTCATCCTCAAATCGCTTTTAAACTCTCCCATCACAGCCAAACTGTCCTGCATACATCAGGCAGCGGGGATCGCAGGAGAGTACTCACTGATATTTATGGAATGGCAGTAGCGCGAAAGATGGTGCCATTTTCAGGTGGAAACGCCGATTTCAAAGTAGATGGATACGTCACGTTGCCTGAGATGACAAGAGCATCCAAAAACTATATGACACTCATCGTAAATGGAAGATGGGTAAAGAGTTATCCTGCAAACCAGGCTGTAATCGATGGCCTTCATACCTATTTGCCAATCGGAAGGTACCCGATTGCAGTCATCAACGTAGAAACTGACCCTTTTTTGACGGATGTCAACGTGCATCCTTCCAAACAGCATATTCGCATGAGCAAAGAGGGCGAACTGTTTGACCTCATCAAATCGTCTGTCCGAGATGCGGTGAAACGGTCAATTATCGTTCCTGATGCCGTGAAACGGGAACCCTTCAAGAAAATGCCTTCGGAGCAAGTGACAATTTGGAGTGACTTCAGGCCGGCACCTACTTGGAAAGATAGAGAAGTTGAACAAGAGAAAACCGCAGTTGATCAGAAAGAGTCTCCGATTGAGCAGGAAGAGTCGATACTTGAAACGAATCTGTTTGAGAAGAAGCCGCTCCAAGCTGTTTACGAACCTGTCAAGCAAGAACCTGGGCAAGCGGATCAGCCCGAACAGGTAATGGAAGTACAGGAAATAGTAAATGATCAGGAAGTACCTGTTCCGGAAATAAATACCACAACTGAAACAAAGGAAAAAAGATTCCCGCCACTCGTACCAGTCGGGCAAGTCCATGGCACGTATATCGTCGCTCAAAACGAAGATGGATTTTATATGATCGATCAGCATGCTGCCCAAGAGCGGATCAAATACGAATTCTTCAGGGATAAATTAAGTAAAGTGGAAGAGGATGAAAGGCAAATGTTGCTAATGCCACTCATCTTCCATTATTCCGGGGACGAAATGGTGAAAATAGAGGAGAACCTGGAAGCGTTGAATGAAGTCGGTGTCTTTCTGGAGGAATTCGGACCGTCTTCATATACAGTAAAAGAATATCCGGCATGGTTTCCAGCAGGAGAAGCGTCGACTCTTATCGAAGAACTGATAGAGCAGGTTCTATCGAATCGGAAAACCGATATCGGAAAATTACGGGAGGAGACGGCAATCATGATGAGCTGCAAACGTTCCATCAAAGCTAATCATCATTTGTCGATTGCAGACATGGAAAGGCTTCTGAACGATTTGTCGATTGCGGAGAATCCGTATACATGCCCGCATGGACGTCCAGTCCTAATCCATTTTTCAACTTATGAAATTGAAAAGATGTTTAAGAGGGTAATGTAACTCTGTAGAAGAAAACCTATAGTTGAACGAGGGGGGCGGGTTACCAATGGGTGAGTTCATATTAACAATCGACCAAGGGACAACTAGCACGAGGGCAATTCTTTTCAACCGAAAAGGTGAGATTGTCCATACGGCGCAACGGGAATTCAGGCAGATTTTCCCGAAACCAGGTTGGGTGGAGCATAATGCGAGCGAAATTTGGGGTTCAGTTTTATCCGTCATCGCTTCGGTTCTGACCGAGAGTGGACTTCAGCCGGAGGATATCGATGGAATCGGCATTACAAATCAGCGGGAGACGACTGTTGTTTGGGACAAGCACACTGGACAACCCGTCTATCATGCAATTGTTTGGCAGTCCAGACAGACACAGCTAATTATTAATGAATTAAGAGAAGCTGGCAGGGAAGAGAGCATCCGTCAAAAGACGGGTTTGCAGCTTGATCCATATTTTTCTGCTTCGAAAGTGAAATGGATCCTTGACGAAGTAGAAGGTGTACGTGAACGTGCGGAAAGAGGGGAACTGCTTTTCGGTACGATCGATTCGTTCCTCATTTGGAAGCTGTCAGAAGGAGCCGTCCATGTCACCGATTATTCGAATGCTTCGAGGACAATGCTTTTCAATATTCACGAACTCGAGTGGGATAAGGAGCTTTGCGCAATGTTTGATATCCCGATGGGCATGCTGCCTGAAGTAAGGATGTCTTCGGAAATCTATGCCCATACAGACCCTTCCGTATTTTTTGGAGCATATGTTCCAATTGCCGGTGCCGCGGGCGATCAGCAATGTGCTTTATTCGGGCAAGCCTGTTTTCACGTTGGCATGGCCAAAAATACGTACGGTACAGGTTGTTTCATGTTGTTGAATACGGGTGAACAGCCTGTGACTTCCGAAAATGGCCTGCTGACCACGATAGCCTGGGGGTTGGACGGCAAGATTACATATGCACTTGAAGGCAGTGTATTCGTCGCAGGCTCTGCTATCCAATGGCTCAGGGACGGGATGCGAATGATCCAGAAAGCCTCGGATTCGGAAATGTACTCGACGCGGATCGCTTCTACGGAAGGTGTGTATGTCGTGCCCGCATTCGTTGGACTCGGTACACCCTATTGGGATTCGGATACAAGAGGGGCAGTATTCGGATTGACCCGAGGAACCGAAAAAGAGCACTTCATCCGTGCAACAGTCGAAGCGCTAGCCTATCAGACAAAAGATGTACTGTTGACGATGGAAAAGGATGCTGGCATCGACATTGATATTTTGCGTGTTGATGGAGGGGCTGTCGGGAACACATTCCTCATGCAATTCCAAAGCGATATGCTGCAGATCGAGGTGGAACAGTCAGCATATATGGAGACGACCGCACTCGGGGCGGCATATCTTGCCGGGCTTGCGACAG
This sequence comes from Saccharococcus sp. Marseille-Q5394, assembly GCF_946901335.1. NCBI lineage: Bacteria > Bacillati > Bacillota > Bacilli > Caryophanales > Anoxybacillaceae > Saccharococcus > Saccharococcus sp. Marseille-Q5394. Next base: position 283,176 of record NZ_CAMPPQ010000001.1, read on the forward strand.
GTTTTTTCAAATCTTGTGAGTCAGTGGAAGCTTTATGGGCGAAGGAACGGACATATTCGCCGAAGATGGCAGTGGAAGAGCGGGACGCCTTGTACGGAGGGTGGAAAAAGGCCGTTGAGGCGGCGCGGCTATTCAAACTTTGACTGGAGGAGAGCGAATGATGTTATCATCGATCACAAGACCGAAAGTGAAGCAGTTCATGCGCGACTATCAGTTTGACCTGCTTATCATTGGCGGTGGAATCACCGGTGCCGGCATTGCTCTTGACGCAGTGACGAGGGGATTGTCCGTCGCACTACTCGACATGCAGGATTTTGCGGCGGGTACTTCAAGCCGATCGACGAAACTCATCCATGGCGGCCTGCGTTATTTAAAGCAGATGGAGTTAAAAATCGTTTCCGAAACCGGGAAGGAAAGGGATGTTGTCTATCGGAATGCCCTTCATGTGACGGAGCCTGAGCGGATGCTTCTTCCCTTTCATAAAGGCGGCTCATTCGGAAAGCTGACAACTTCTGCTGGACTATTCGTCTATGATAAATTGGCGGGTGTGAAAAAAGAGGAGCGCCGTGAAATGCTGTCACCTGAAGAGACGCTTGAAATGGAGCCGTTAGTAAGGGAAGACGGTTTGCTTGGCGGTGGACATTATGTGGAATACCGTACTGACGATGCACGGTTGACAATCGAAGTATTGAAGAAAGCTGCCCAAAAAGGTGCTCTTTGCCTCAATTATTTGAAAGTCGAGCAATTTACGTATCAAGACAAAAAAGTGGCAGGTGTCTCTGCCCGGGATATGCTCACTGGAGAAGTAATAGACATAAGCGCTTCCGTAGTCGTCAATGCGACAGGCCCTTGGGTGGATGAAGTGCGTGGGAAGGACGAAGTGTCTAATGACAAACGGCTACGATTGACAAAAGGAACCCATATTGTAATCGATAAGTCGATATTTCCTCTGCAGCAAGCAATCTATTTTGATTCGCCTGACGGCAGGATGATTTTTGCAGTCCCAAGGGGCAATAAAGCCTATATCGGAACGACAGATACCTTCTTCGATGGTGATCGGGCTAATCCGGTTGCAACCGAAGAAGACATCGCATATCTTCTTGATGCACTTCATTACATGTTCCCTTCAGTCAAAGCGGATCGCAATGATGTCGAGTCGACTTGGGCAGGTGTTCGACCGCTAATTTACGAAGAAGGGAAGGATGCATCCGAAATTTCAAGGAAAGATGAAATTTGGGAAGCAGGAACGGGATTGATAACGATTGCTGGCGGCAAATTGACCGGCTATCGCAAAATGGCTGAAACCGTCGTAGACCAAGTCATAAAGAGGTTTCCGACAACTTCGTTCGGCCCATGCGTAACGGAATATCTCCCGTTGGCCGGGGGAGACTTCGAGAGTGAAGAACAGTTCGCAAACTTTATCGAGAGCAAATCGAATGAAGCTGAATTATATGGACTTACTAAGGAAGAAGGCCGAGCACTTGCCTCCTTGTATGGATCGAATGTCGATCAGGTCTATACCTATGTAAGTGCGGTATCAACAGAGAAAACAGTTTTACCTGCTATATGGAAAGCGGAAATCCTCTACTCGATCCATAATGAAATGGCAATGACGCCTTCTGACTTTTTCATTAGAAGGAAGGGGGATCTCTATTTCAACATCGCGTTTGTCAAACTGTATAAAGAGGCGGCAACGGACTATATGGGAGCTATCCTTTCCTATTCCGAAGAAACGAAAGAGCTCTATCTCTCCCAATTGGAGCAGCATATAAAAGAAGCTGAAGGAAAGGTCGGTGAACGTGTGTGAATGAACAGGTGTTGACGATGTCAGACGGTTTTTCCATCCATTCGGTGTATGCGCAACCTGCCAATCCTCCTATCGCACATATCCATCTACTTCACGGGATGGCGGAGCATATCGGTCGATATGAAGAGTTCATCACTTTTCTCACTGACAAAGGATTTGCTGTATCGGGTCATGATCATCGGGGACACGGTCATACAGCCACGTTAAATGGGAAGTTGGGCCATTTCGGAGATACGGTCGGCTTCGATCGGATCGTTGAAGACACGTATGAAATCATCAGCTTTTACCGCAACAGGTTCCAAGCGCCTCGTGTAATCCTTTTCGGGCATAGTATGGGGTCATTTGTAGCAAGGAGATACGCCCAAAGATTCGGCAGGGAACTAGACAAGCTTATTTGTTCAGGAACTGCCGGCAACCCTGGTGTAAGCCGTATCGGTGGAAAAGCTCTAGCGTCAATGAAAGGCAAGGCAACAAAGTTTGATGAACCGGACTATTTCATTAATAAATTGGTATTCGGAGGGTTTAATAAAATAGCCAGAACACCAAAAACACCTTTTGATTGGCTATCGAGAGACAATGAAAAAGTGGAGCAATACATTAATGATCCGTTATGCGGTTTCGTACCGACAACCCGTTTTTTCATCGATCTCTTTGATGGACTTGCGAAAATCAATGACTTGGACTGCATAAGAAAAGTTCCGAACAGATTGCCAATCCTTCTCCTCTCTGGTTTAGACGATCCTGTCGGCAATACTGGTAAGGGAGTCTGGCAGGCAGCACAACAATTTACTGATGCCGGAAATGAGAATATAACAGTCATGTTATATGAAGGCGGTCGCCATGAAATGTTGAATGAAGTGAATCGGGAACAAGTATTTAATTTCATAAAGGATTGGATAATAAAAGAATGAGTCAATCAGATAGAGTCATCGCAATTGTAGGACCGACTGCATCGGGCAAAACGTCTTTAAGCATCGAGCTTGCCAAAAGGCTGGATGGGGAAATTATCAATGGGGACGCGATGCAAGTATATAAAGAGTTATCTATCGGCACTGCAAAAATAACAGAAGAAGAAAAGGAAGGGATTCCCCATCATCTCTTCGACATTAAGGAGCCTTCTGATTCGTTTTCCGTAGCGGAATATCAGTCGACTGTGCGTAACTGTATTGAAGAGATCCGAAGCCGAGGCAAACAGCCGATCATTGTCGGCGGAACGGGCTTGTACATCCAGTCGGTCCTCTTCGATTTCAGATTTACCGAAGAGGCGGGAGACGATAACGTCAGGGCTGAATTGGAAAAAGAACTCGAGTCGGAAGGCGGCGCGGAACGTCTGTATCAGCGGCTTCAAAAAATGGATCCTGCTAGTGCAGAAAAAATCCATCCGAATAATCACCGCCGTTTGATACGTGCGCTCGAAATCATCCAAGTGACTGGAAAAACGAAGAATGAGCATGAACAAGGGGCAGGTGAGGCGCTCTTTTTTGATCATTTAATCGTCGGCCTTACATTGGACCGGGAAATTCTCTACAAGCGAATCGATGTAAGGGTCGATCAAATGATGGAAGATGGGCTGCTGGAAGAAGCTAGAGGTTTATGGGAAAAGGGCATCCGAAATGTCCAGTCGGTCCAGGCGATTGGATATAAGGAGCTGTATCAATATTTTGAAGGCGTCATCTCACTAGATGATGCAATAGAGTTAATAAAGAAAAATACTCGTCATTATGCGAAACGTCAAATGACATATTTTAGGAACAAAGTGAAAATCAGCTGGTTCGATGCAAATTCGGATAAAGAAAAGATTGTCGATGAAATTATATCAATTTTGAAGGGTTTTGAAGAGGCGGAATCGAATAAGTAAAAAGGCAAGAGAAATATAGAAGTAATTGGAGGCTGGGGTGTATGTCACAAGGTAATATGCAAGAAACATTTTTGAACTCACTACGGAAAAACAACACGTTTGTCACTGTATTCCTACTAAATGGTTTTCAGTTGAAAGGCCTTATCAAATCATATGATAATTACACCGTACTTTTGGAATCAGACGGCAAGCAGCAATTGATCTACAAGCATGCAATATCGACGTATGTACCTGCTAAGCCTGTAGTTTTGAAGGACGAGGAATAAAAACATATGTCCCAATGAAGGAACAGGTTCAATTAACCTGTTCCTTTTTCCATTTGGAATATCAAGAATTACTGCGAGGCAACTCCCAGTGATATTGATATGAAAGGATTCGTAAGGCAGCGACAACTACTAGCAATGCGTACAACGCCCAATCATAACTGTAAAGACCGATACCGACGAAAAACCCGGCCCCTGCTGCCCAAACGGCATAAATATCCCTTTTAAAGACGAGAGGGCGCCTTCCAGCGAGCAGATCCCGGATGACTCCTCCCCCTGCACCTGTCAACACGGCAGCAACCATTACTGCGAATAATGACATATTCATATTGACCGCAAGCATAGCCCCTTGAATCGCGAATGCCGCCAATCCAATGGCGTCAAAATAAGTGCCCCACCGATTCCAATGATTAATGATCGTCTTTGAAAAAAAGAAAATGAACGTTATTAAAACCGATGCGACGATGAAGAGGAAATTTTGACTCCATAGAACAGAAGCAGGCAACCCAAGAAGTACATTCCGGATAGCCCCTCCGCCGAACGCTGTTACCATCCCTAATATATAGACTCCGAAAATATCATATTTCTCTTCCTGTGCAATTAGAGCTCCCGAAATGGCAAAAGCCGCAGTGCCGATAAAACTGAATACTTCCCAAGCCAATGATGTTCCTCCTTGCTCCAAACACTTCATATAGTATATCAAAATAGAGGCTTTGCCAATTCCGGTCATTTTCCATTGACCAATCCAGACAGACTGATAAGATATTATAGTGACTATTTGTAGGAATGAGGAAATGAAATGATGATACATGAATTTGCTTCGGAAATCGAAACTAAGGCAGAAGCCGCTGAACAAAAACTTGCCCCATATTTTAAAGAAGTTGAAAAGGCGGCATTTTACAATCAACGGAAGGTGCTGGCAGCTTTCCGGAAAAACATGGTGAGCGACTTTCATCTAACCGGCTCGACTGGATACGGATATGACGATAGCGGCCGGGATGTACTGGAACAAGTCTATGCAGACACTTTTGGCGCGGAAGCATGTCTCGTACGTAACCAGATCATCTCCGGCACCCATGCCATCTCACTGAGCCTGTTCGGAGTACTTCGACCGGGGGATGAACTCCTTTATATTACAGGCAAACCTTATGACACACTGGAATCAATAGTGTCCGGAAACGGAGAGGATACAGGATCACTTATAGATTATGGAATCACTTACAAGCACGTTGATTTGAAGGAAGATGGCGCAGTCGATTTTGAAGAAGTGAGGAAGAATATCCATAACAAGACGAAAATGATTGGCATACAGCGTTCAAAAGGATATTCGGACCGTCCTTCCTTCCAAATTGAACAAATCGGGGAAATGGTACGCTTTGTCAAATCGATTAACCCGGACCTTATCGTATTTGTCGATAATTGCTACGGGGAATTCGTGGAAACGAAAGAGCCGGTTGAAGTTGGGGCCGATCTGATGGCGGGCTCACTCATAAAAAATCCCGGCGGGGGACTTGCAAGGACCGGAGGATATATCGCAGGACGTGCCGATCTTGTGAAAAAATGCGCTTATCGCATGACATCTCCTGGCATCGGTGCAGAAGCGGGTGCCTCCCTTGATACGCTATTGGAAATGTACCAAGGCTTTTTCATTGCGCCACACGTCGTCAGCCAAGCTGTGAAAGGCGCTCTCTTCACAGCGGCATTCTTGGAAAGCTTCGGATTTGATACGACTCCGCATTATTCAGCTGCGCGGACCGATTTGATACAATCCGTCAATTTCAGCAATGCTGAGCAGATGATCGCATTTTGTAGGACCATCCAGGAGAACTCGCCGATAAATGCGCATTATGCGCCAGAACCATCGTATATGCCGGGCTATTCGGATGATGTGATAATGGCTGCCGGGACATTCATACAGGGTTCTAGCATCGAACTAACAGCAGACGGTCCGATTCGTCCGCCGTATACGGCTTATGTACAAGGCGGATTGACATATGAACATGTTAAGGCGGCAGTTATGTCCTCCATGGATAACCTGCTGAAAGACTATAGGGTGGAAAATTAAAATGAAAAGAGGATGATCCTAGTCGATTCAGGTCGACAGGGTCATCCTCTATTTTTAATTGCTGAATGGTAATTAATGAATCTGGCGATAAACGCCGACTACTTTTCCAAGGATGGAAACAGAATTGACGATGATTGGCTCCATCGACTCGTTTTCCGGTTGCAAACGGAAATAATCCTTCTCTTTAAAGAAGCGTTTCACTGTTGCTTCATCCTCTTCTGTCATGGCAACGACAATTTCACCATTATGGGCAGTGTGCTGCTGTTTGACGACAACATAATCCCCATTCAGAATTCCGGCTTCTATCATACTATCTCCGACAATCTCAAGCATGAACAATTTATCGTCAGATGTGCCGTACGTATCCGGCAAAGGAAAGTATTCTTCAATATTTTCAATTGCAGTGATCGGCAAGCCGGCGGTTACCTTTCCGACAAGCGGAACGTGGACAACTCCCGATTTCAGTGCAGTCAGACCCTCGGGATCCAGCACCTCGATTGCTCTCGGTTTTGTCGGATCCCTCCGAATGTAACCTTTACTTTCCAATCTGGCCAGATGACCATGCACGGTAGAACTGGATGCTAGTCCAACAGCTTCTCCGATTTCACGAACGGAAGGCGGGTACCCTTTCAGCTTCACTTCATCTTTGATAAACGTAAGGATATCCTGCTGTCTCTTTGAAATTTTCTTCATTATTCCACCCCTCCAATTAATAGAATCAATGATAAGCAATTGTGCGAACAAAGGTCCGCCACCACAATTGTTTCTTAAAGAGAGTATAACAGGTGTTCGGGTGATTGGCAAACAAAGGTTCGAAGATTTGATTGACTTCTAAAAAAACCTGTCCTATAATGGGAACAGGTATTCCGAACAAACATTCTTGGAGGGGTTTTTAATGACTTTCATTCAAAAATATGGCTTCATTCTATTAATTATTTTCCTTTGCACTGCATTTACACTCGTAGGTGTCTTGAAAGAAGTTAAATCAGCCTCTACTTCATTCGTTGAAGTAACAATAACAGAAGGCGATACACTTTGGGGATTGGCGATAGACTATTCTTCCGATGAACATTCGGAGAAATGGATAGCGAAAGTAATGGAATTGAATGGCATGCAATCCACTATGATCAAATCAGGAGAAATATTGAAATTGCCTAAAGTTGATTCAGCAATACCTGATCCAATGATGACAGAATTGGCAGGAGACTAATGATGACAGAGAAAATGCAGACCTGTGTCTTATATTGCCGTGTCAGTACGGAAAAAGACTCTCAAGTCGCCTCCTTGTCCAGGCAGGAAGAAGAACTGAAGCGGCTTGCGGACGAGCTAGGGCTGAAGCCTATACATATATTCAAGGAAAAACATAGCGGCTACGATATGGATCGAGAGGGATTGCTCGACTTACTGGACTGCGTCCGTGATGAAAAGATAGACGCGGTACTCGTACAAGATGAAACAAGACTAGGGAGGGGGAACGCAAGGGTCGCTATCCTTCACCTTCTTGCCAAAACGAATACTGCAGTCATTACAAACCACGATAGCGGCGCGTTGAAGTTAAATGAGATGGACACAATGCTGCTGGAAATACTGGCAATTGTAGAAGAGTACCAACGCAAATTGCACAACGCCAAAATCCGTAGAGGCATGAAGCGGGCAGTCCGCGACGGTTACAAACCAGAACGGAACTTGAAAAACAAAGGGAATCTAGAAGGACGCGAACGGATTGAAGTCCCAATCAGTGAAATCGTGTCCTTACGCCAAAAAGGCCTGACCTTCGAAGAAATCGCCGGCATATTGAAAGGCCTCGGCCATAACGTAAGCAAAGCAACGGTCCATCGCAGATATAAAGAATATGAAACAGAGCAGGAAGGGTGATTAGTTGCACTTCCTGCTCTTTTTGTATACCTTCAAAGTAGAGTTTTAATGAGTTCCACTTCAATTGTTAATGGTAATATTGTTATTAGTATTATGGCTATAAGGATTGAAGTGCTAGGCTGCCTTAATTTCTGCAAAAAGTGCAGAAATACGGCAAATCGAACACTTCGCTGTTCGATTGGAAAGCGTCCGCCTGGAAAAACGGAAATCCATTGTACAATTGAGTGATGGACAATACAACTGGAGGAATTTTATGTTATCCCAAGATAAAATTAAACGTATCAACGAACTATCCAAAAAGTCAAAAACAATCGGCCTATCAATCGAAGAAGCAAAAGAACAAACACAACTACGCAAAGAATACCTGGAAACATTCCGTTCGTCCATGCGCGACACAATCGAAAACGTCAAAGTGATCGATCCCGAAGGTAACGACGTCACCCCGGAAAAAGTGAAAGATGCTCGAAACAAGAAGTTCCTGAACTGAATAACCAAACATAGGATGGATTGTATTTCATCTATTTATTGACTACACTATAGATGCTATAACAATTGCAACTACAAGATAAAGCACGGGAAAGGATGTTCTGAATGACCGAAAAGATTGACCAATTAGCAATTAATACGATTAGGACGTTATCTATCGATGCAATCGAAAAGGCGAATTCCGGCCACCCGGGATTGCCAATGGGAGCAGCTCCGATGGCTTACACCCTATGGACGAAGCATATGCATCATAATCCTTCCAATCCTGAATGGTTCAACCGCGATCGGTTTGTCCTCTCTGCAGGTCACGGCTCCATGCTGTTATATAGCCTGCTTCACTTGAGCGGCTACGGTTTGCCAATGGAGGAATTGAAAAACTTCAGGCAATGGGGATCGAAAACACCTGGTCATCCGGAATACGGCCATACAGTCGGTGTCGAAGCAACGACAGGTCCACTCGGACAGGGAATCGGAATGGCAGTCGGAATGGCCATGGCTGAAAAGCATTTGGCTGCACTTTATAACCGCCCGGGGTTCGACATAGTCGATCATCATACCTTTGCACTTTGCGGCGACGGCGACCTTATGGAAGGCGTTGCAGCAGAAGCGATTTCCCTTGCAGGTCATCTCCAATTGGAAAAATTGATCGTCCTCTATGACAGCAATGACATCTCCCTGGATGGAGAACTAGATATGTCATTCACAGAAAACATCCGAAAACGTTTTGAATCATACGGATGGAACTATATCCGTGTGGAAGATGGCAATGATGTTGAACTAGTTTCAAAAGCGATTGAAGAGGCGAAAGGCAATTCAGGCGGCCCGACAATGATCGAAGTGAAGACGGTCATCGGCTACGGTTCGCCGAATAAATCCGGAAAAGCTGACGTCCATGGTGCACCACTAGGCGAAGATGAAATGAAGCTTACGAAGGAATACTACCAGTGGACATATGAAGAGGATTTCTGTGTCCCTGAAGGCGTCTACGAGGCATTCAAAGAGGCGACCGATGAATTAGGCGTCAAAAAGGAACAGCAATGGAACGAACTGTTTGCACAATACGAGAGCAAACATGCTGACTTGGCCAAACAATTGAAAGCGGCAATCAAAGGTGAAATGCCTGAAGGACTTCAAGAAGCGCTTCCAACTTACGAGGCAGGTTCTTCACATGCTACTCGCTCCGCTTCAGGAGATGCCATCAACGCCATTGCAAATGTACTACCTTCTTTCTTCGGAGGAAGTGCAGACCTTGCAGGTTCAAATAAGACGACAATCAAAGGTGCGGGAGACTTCCTTCCAAGCGATTACAGCGGCCGCAATATCTGGTTCGGCGTCCGTGAATTCGCGATGGGTACTGCATTGAACGGAATGGCACTTCACGGTGGCTTGCATGTGTTCGGCGGTACATTCTTCGTATTCAGCGACTATGTACGACCGGCCATCAGATTGTCTGCCCTAATGGGAATGCCTGTCACATATGTATTTACGCATGACAGCGTCGCAGTAGGTGAAGATGGTCCAACACATGAGCCTGTGGAACATCTGTCATCCCTTCGCTCAATGCCTGGATTAACGGTCATCCGCCCTGCGGATGGCAATGAAACTTCGGCTGCATGGAATATTGCGGTATCATCGAAAAACAGACCGACAGTACTTGTATTATCGCGTCAAAATTTGCAAGTGTTGCCGAAATCCGGTGAACTTGCAATGGATGGCGTGAAACGTGGAGCGTACACGATTTCTCCTGCCGAAAAAGATGTGGCAGACGGAATCCTCATTGCGACAGGCTCTGAAGTAAACCTTGCTGTTGCAGCTCAAGCGAAACTCCGGGAAGAGGGAATTGACGTTGCCGTCGTATCCATGCCTTCTTGGGACTTGTTCGAGCAGCAGGATGAGCAATACAAAGAAAGCGTACTGCCGAAAGCAGTCAAAAAACGCCTATCCATTGAAATGGGTGCTTCCCTCGGGTGGCATAAATATGTTGGTGACGAAGGCGGAGTCATTGCAATTGACACGTTTGGAGCAAGCGCTCCAGGGGAAAAGGTTATTGCAGAATATGGCTTCACTGAAGAAAATGTCGTTCGTGAGATGAAAACGATCCTCGGTCGTAATTAATCTATACCGCTTCGGAATGTCATAAGACTACTTATTCCGGAGCGGTATTTTTCGCTGCTTTATTGATACACTATTGGAAAGTTTTCGACAACAATAGTGCCTTTCTTTACCGTGTTTTGACAAACTTTTTACTTCTATTGGGATAGACTATGTAAAAAGGAGTGACGGTCATGAGAACTTATGATATTTATAAAGTGAAAAAGAGATACCAATCGTTCATTCTTGGAAGGGAAGGGCTTCTCTATGATTTGCTCAAAGATCATGCACAGGAGCAACCTTTACAAGAAGTCCGTTATTTATGTGATGAAATTGAAGAATCAGCGATTGACCAAGCGATCCTCAGCAATTTGGGGAAAAGTTTTACGACGGTCGAAAGCGATGATGGAGAATATAAATTATCTCATCCAGTGAAAGGATCCATTCACATTTCACTTAACCCATATTCCCTTCAAGCTTATTGCGATGGTTCACGGATGTTGGATCTAGATTTATTTGTCGCATTATCCGGATCGGATGATCGTTTTTTTGCTGTGATGGACAAGCATGGCGAGTGGGGATGGCTGAAACCTGTCAAACAGGAAAATCATCTCGGAAATGATCATACTTTCTTATTTTAAATTTTAATTCGGTATAATATAGAAATATTCACAGCCGGTCATTGCTATCCGCGGCCTCTTTGTTGTATAATCCATCATGGTAGAGTATTCTCGAATCACGGTAGTGAAGGAGGTATAGCGGATGAGCACGATTTGGGTAATCCTCATTGCCGTCGTCGCGTTAATCGCAGGTGTGGCCCTCGGATTTTTCATTGCACGTCAATATATGATGAAATATTTGAAGGAAAACCCGCCGATCAATGAGCAAATGTTACGTATGATGATGATGCAAATGGGACAAAAACCTTCACAAAAGAAGATTAATCAAATGATGGCACAAATGAACAAAGTTAGTGACAATGCGGGTAAGAAAAAATAAGCTAGCTTATTTTCCTTCTATAAATGTTATTTTCATTTGAGTTATTTGTACAAGCTATCATAATGATACAATCGACAAAAACCACTTTTTACTGATGATAAAATCAGGAAAGTGGTTTTTTTATGCAATCACTCATGGTATTAAGGGGTATTTTGAATAAATTTCAACTTTGAGTATCCTTTCTGATCCTGTACAAGTTGGTCGATGAAACGTATTTTAAAGACATGTTTATGCTGTTTGATAAGCCGGTGGAAGGTTTTATTGTCCTTAAATCGGGTTGGTTACGTACTAAAAGAAAATCAAGAATAATGAAACGATTTGAATTGTAATCCGTATAATTGATAGGCAAGGGAAACTAGCTATATGGAAAACCAACAGGTAGGGGAGTGAACTTTATGGAAACATTTGGGAGAGGGTGCTTTTATATTATTGTTGGCGTAGTAGTCTTGATGCTTATGTCATTCATGCTGCAAAGCCAAATTGACATACCGTGGATCATTGCCATTCCACTAATTGGACTGGCATTTTGGGGTGCGAGTAAAAAAACAAAAGGTAAAGATAACAAGTAATTTAATCGACGTTTCTTGAAGTCTTAAAGGAGGAACTTTTATGAATAACGAATATAAAGAGACAGAGAGCAAACAAATGGATGGGTTTGACTTAAGTTTTAGAAATCCAGAAGTCCGTGTATGGATCGCAATCATGTTGCCTTCTTTCATAATAGCTAGCTTATTCTTATTTTTGACTGACATCCCTTCTTGGTATGCCACGTCCGCGATTCCCATTGTTTCTTGGATTTCTTTTTTCATTTGGCGATTTATTTATAAGAGAAGACAGATTAAAGATTCATTGGAGTAAGAGTAGAAATATGAGGAGGAATTGTATGAACTATATTAGAAATATGAGAGAACTGATTGGTCACGAAACCCTCTTCACGGTTGGTTGTGGTGTAATAATAGAAAATGAAGGCTGTATATTACTGCAGCATCGTACTGATGAAGAAAATTGGTGTATTCCAGGAGGAGTAATGGAGATCGGGGAAACATTCGAGCAAACAGCCAAAAGAGAAACTTACGAGGAAACAGGATTGGATATTGGTGAGTTGAAGTTGTTCGGTATATACTCAGGAGAGAGTTGTTTTGTACAATATCCAAATAAAGATCAAGTATACAGTGTTCAAATCATCTTTACGACAACTACATTTAGCGGTGAACTAAAGCAGCAAGGAATTGAAAGTAAAGAGCATCTGTTTTTCAGGAAAAATGAATTACCTGCTAACTTGAACCCGCGCCAAGAACAGCTTATACGCCATTGGGCTGAGAATAAAACTTTGCCTGTGATTAGTTAACTTTGTAATCCCGGTGTATGAAGGAGAATAAATTGGGGGCGATGTTAATATCTATTAAAGATATGGTTGAAAGGATTCTCTTTCAATTCTCAATACGTCCAAATCAAGCATGTCCCTTAATAATTGGAATAGATGGTTTAGGCGGCTCTGGAAAAACTACATTAGTTAAAGAAATTGAACAGGAATTAAGTTATCACAATTGCCAAGCTGTCTCTTTTCATCTAGATGACCACATTGTTGAAAGGAAAAACCGATATCAAACAGGACATGAAGAGTGGTATGAATATTATTACTTACAATGGGATGTTACTAAGTTGAGGGCTACTTTATTTGAACCGCTGTCTAGTGGTTGTGACAATATTCAGCTTGATTTTTATGACAAATTTACTGACACAACTACAACCAATTATATTAATGTACCATCCGCCAGTGTAGTTCTCATTGAAGGTATATTCCTACAAAGACAAGAATGGAAAGGGTTCTACAATTTTGTCATATATCTAGATTGCCCATGGGAACTGAGGTATGAGAGAGTATTAAATCGTGATTTGTATATCGGGAAGTATGAAGAACGACTTACTAAGTATCAAAGTAGATACTGGTTAGCTGAAAAGCATTACATCGAGATCGTAAAACCAACTATGATTGCAGATTTAGTACATAACGCATAATTTTAATAAGGAAAAGGGGAATGAAAAATGGACGTTAAATATCCAATAGGGGCATTACAAGTTCCTGAAAAAGCAACACTAGCAAATGTGCAAGAATGGCTAAAGGACATCGAAACGTACACGATTCGATTACGAGAAGTTGTTGATTCATTAAATGAAGAGGAATTAAGAAAAACTTATCGGGATGGTGCCTGGACAGTACGTCAGCTCGTTCATCATATTGCAGATTCTCAGTTGAACATGTATCAACGGTTAAAACTTGCATTAACTGATGAAAATTCAACAGTACCGGCGTTTGATGAAGAAAAGTGGGCGATTCAACCGGATACACAGCTTCCAGTGGAAAGCTCCATTAAAATGCTTGAAGGGATTAATGAGCGAATCGTAGCATTAGGAAAGAGTTTATCTGAAGAACAGCTGGATCGAGTTTTTACTCACCAGAAAAACGGTGAAATAACAGTTGGAACAAAAGTTGCAAAATTAGCTTGGCATGAAAATCATCACTTGGCGCATATAAAAATTGCATTGTCCAAATAAACTTGCCACATATCATTTGCTATTTCCTTGTGCATCTGTTATTCTTAAGAAGAATTATTTTTGTTCTGTTTCAGATCGAGATTAGATTTTGTTTTTCGTCTAAAGTATTTGAGCAAGGATAATAACACATTGTGTGGATAACCGCACTAGGAGGCAACAATTATGGAACAAGGTACAGTTAAGTGGTTTAATGCAGAAAAAGGTTTTGGATTTATCGAGCGTGAAGGTGGAGAAGACGTATTCGTACACTTCTCAGCAATCCAAAGCGACGGTTTCAAATCTTTAGACGAAGGTCAAAGCGTAACATTTGAAATTGAGCAAGGACAACGTGGCCTACAAGCTACAAACGTTCAAAAAGCTTAATTATAGCTAAAAGAAACCCTCTTTCCGATATACTGGAAAGAGGTTTTTTTGTCATGTCATGAAGTCTGAAAACCGAAATTATGTAGGAAGTGCAAGACTTCCTGTTCGTATTCCTCTGGATTCTCATTGAATGACTTCGCATGGGCACCCTTATCGAATAGCTTTATCATCTTCTTGTCATCCTTCAACTCGTACAGTTCCTTCGTCATTTCCGGCAGAATGAAATCATCTTCCATACTATGGATGAACAGCATCGGTTTTTTAATGTTTACAATCGCTTCCCTCGGCGAAATGAGACCTGTCGTGTAGCCGTCTCTGATCTTCAGGAACAGATTGGCGGCCCGCAATGTCATTGACGACCGAAGAGGTGTGCTCGTACGCATGATATGAAGGATCTGCTCGGTGAAATCGGAGAATGGACAATCGACAATGTAAAAGTCTGCTTCATCTTCATACTCTCCCGCATATAGGATCGTCGTCGCAGCTCCCATCGATTCACCGTGGACGCCGAGCAATGCCCGGCTGCCAATCCGGTCGCGTACAGCGGAGACTAGTGCATTCAAGTCGACCTTTTCATAAAAACCGAAGCTTGTCGTCTTTCCCCCCGAATCCCCATGGCGGCGGTGATCGTAAATGACTGAATTGAATCCCAGCCGTTCAAATAATCGTGCATATTTAATCGAGTTGATCTTATTTTCCGTCACGCCATGGCAAATGATAACTGTCCTTGTCGTATCAAGCGGTTGTAAAAAAACCGCACGCAACGGGTAACCATTCGGGGAGTCCACCCAAAAATCCTCTTTCCGCACCGTTCCATACCAATGTTCATCAAACCTTTTGGCAATAATTTCTCGTTTTACAATCAAATCATGATCTTTCAGTTTCATGAACATCAAACGATTTGCCGCGTAAAAACCAAGAATTGTCAGAATGGCGGTGTATATGCTTCCAATAATGCCTGTTATATATAGGAAGCGCCGTTTCAATTAACTTCAACTCCTTCAGCAGCTGCGATTTTTGTACATTTTGTACATTCCTGTGACGATAGGATGCGAAACAAGAGGAGCAATCATTCCGACAGCTTCACAAATCTTTTCAACATTGACCCCCGTTTCAATCCCTAAGGAATCAAGCATATGGACAACATCTTCTGTCGCTACATTGCCTGTTGCGCCGGGTGCGAAAGGACAACCACCCAGGCCGCCAGCGGAAGTATCAAAACGGTCGATTCCTGCCTGTAATGCAGAAAAAATATTTGCGATTGCCATTTTCCGTGTATCGTGAAAATGAGCTGTCAAAAGAACTTCCGGAAATTGCTCTCTTAACAATGTGAACAGCTCGTAGCTTTCAACCGGATTTGCCATCCCGATCGTATCTGCTACGCTCAGTTCATCCACTCCGATCGAAACGAATCGTCTGCACAGGTTACTAACTTCCTCTCTCTCTATCTTCCCTTCATACGGACAATAAAACGCGGTTGAAATGCATGCCCTCACGAAAAGGCCATCTCTTTTCAATTTTGCGATGACAGGTTCAAGTGCGTCCATACTCTCAGCTGTCGTCCGGTTAATGTTCTTTTTATTGAAAGTATTGCTGACACCGACAAAGACGGCGATACTTTCCGCACCTGCTTCAATAGCAAGATCAGCCCCTTTTTCATTTGGTGCCAATACAAATTGGCGTCCAATCTTCTCTGTTTTTGCTACAATGTTTTTTGCGTCAGCCATTTGTGGTACCCATTTTGGTGAAACAAAGGATGTTAGCTCCATTTCCTGGATTCCTGCAGCTTGCAATGAATGGATGAAATCCAATTTGTTTTTTTCATCTACATGATTCTTTTCATTTTGTAGGCCATCTCTTGGCCCGACCTCGATAATTGTAACGTTCTTTGGTAAAATGAACATATCATCCCTCCTCTTTATATTGTACTGAAGGGATGCGTTGAATGGAAACGAAGAATGAAGAAATCTCTGAATTTATGAAAATGCAAACAAGGGATAGGGGGAAACATTATGTCAAACGAAGTAGTGATTGTAAGCGCCGTACGTACGGCAATCGGGTCTTTTTTAGGATCTTTGAAGGACGTCTCCGCCTCAGAGCTCGGCGGAATTGTCATTAAGGAAGCACTTTCGCGTTCGGGAGTGAAGGCGGAAGATGTGGATGAAGTAATTATGGGGAATGTACTGCAAGCAGGTCTAGGTCAAAATCCGGCCCGGCAAGCGGCAATTAAAGGCGGACTTCCTGAAACGGTCCCTGCCATGACGATCAATAAAGTATGCGGTTCCGGCTTGAAAGCGGTTCATTTGGCTAGACAAGCGATACTTGCAGGTGATGCGGATATCGTCGTCGCAGGCGGGATGGAAAATATGAGCCAAGCACCATTCTTACTTCGCAATCCAAGGGAAGGCTTCAAGATGGGTGATCAGAAACTCGTCGACAGTATGATTTCTGACGGACTTTGGTGCGCATTCAATGACTATCATATGGGAATCACGGCGGAAAATCTTTGTGACCGCTATTCGATTACAAGGGAAGAACAAGATGCATTTTCGGCTGCTTCTCAAGAGAAGGCAGCAGCTGCGATTGAAAACGGCAAATTCAAAGATGAAATAATTCCTGTGGAAATTCCTCAACGTAAAGGCGATCCGATCGTGTTTGATACAGACGAATATGTAAAAGCAGGAACGACAACCGATAAATTAGGGAAATTACGTCCAGCATTTAAAAAGGACGGCAGTGTAACAGCAGGCAATGCTTCAGGCATTAATGATGGAGCAGCTGCGTTTGTCATTATGTCACGAGTGAAGGCGGAAGAACTCGGCATTGAACCGTTAGCAATCTTGACCGCTAACGCAAATGCAGGAGTCGATCCGTCAGTCATGGGCATCGGACCTGTGCAAGCAGTAAAAAATGTACTCAAAAAATCAGGAATGAATCTGGCTGATATCGACTTGATTGAAGCAAATGAAGCATTTGCGGCACAATCACTTGCAGTTGATCGCGAGCTGAAGTTCGATAAGGAAAAATTGAATGTCAACGGAGGCGCAATCGCTCTGGGCCATCCGATCGGCGCAAGCGGTGCGCGGATACTTGTCACGTTGTTGCATGAAATGAAGCGTCGCGATGCCAAAACGGGTCTTGCTACATTGTGCATCGGGGGCGGACAAGGCGTCGCCACAATCGTTCGACGTCCTTAAGGAAAGAAGGTGTACTGAATGGCAAAGAAAAAATCAAGGCCAGCAACTCCAATAAAACGCGAAGATGAAAAAGCGACGCTCTCTGAGACGCTTGATAATGATATATTAGTAAAATTGAAAGCCGCCAAGAAGGAAATGACGGCAAAAGCTGAGGCGGAAGAAGCGGAGCGTCAAGAGATGATTCGACGCGAACGTATCGAACGTGAGAAGAACAAAAGCTTTGCCGAGTTGCTCGATGAATTTGGGGATAACGGCACAAAATATTGAAATTTTGATTGCCGGGTGGTTTTGTCCATCCGGTTTTTCTTTATCTAAAAGAAAAGTGACGAATAGAAGAGCGAATCTTACACACTCTATTGCTGACCATATGACAAGGAGTGAAAAGGATGAAAAAATTAGCGATTTCTCTCTCGTTGCTACTCATGCTTGCTATAGTTGGGTGTGCTAACAACAAGGACAATAACAACACGAATGGAAATACGACAAACGGCAATAACAATGCTACGGAAAATACCGGTGTTGGAGAATCTGCTCAAGGAAACAATGATAATACGACCACTAACAACGGCCAATCAAAAGTGGAAGTGGCAGATGACGCAGCGGAAAAGATTACAGCGATGGAAGAAGTGTCAGCTGCAAACGTTCTTGTAACTGACCAAAATGCTTATGTCGGTGTCGCTTTAAAGGAAGGCGTTAACGAGAATGAAGATTTAAAAAAGAAGGTAGCCGATGAGGTCCGACGCATGCATAACGATTTCAACAATGTATACGTGTCGTTCAACCCCGATGTCGCCAAGCGTTTCACTGAATATGGAAATCAGCTCCGTGCAGGAGAACCGGCCGAAGGGTTCTTTGAAGAATTTACAACGAGTATTAATCGGATGTTCCCAGAAGCTAAATAAAAATTAAATAATCGTTTGATTACCATTTAAAGGTTTAGAGGACGACAGGAAGGGGTAGTTTATGCATACCTCTTCCTTTCTATTGTGACAAATCTGTGACAAGTGTTTTATTTCAAGAATTTAACACACAATTCGACATTTTTTTTTAACGGTCTACATTATGATAGGCAAAGGTAAAAAAATTGACGGAGGAAATGCGCGATGCGATTGATAGGAAAACAGCTTTTATCTTTTAAGATCCACATGAAAAGATCGAAGATGGTCAAGATAGCAAAAGACCGTGGATTTACTCATCCAGCAGTTGTAGCATGCAGCCAAGAATTGGATTCTTTACTGAATCGTTATCAAAATATAGCGTAAAAAAAGACATACCGCGATTTGTGGTATGTCTTTTCTTGTTACGCCAATTTTACAAGTTGGCTTTTCAATTCCACTATCCAATTGAATGGATCAGCTTCATGTCCAGCCTGAATGTTGGAAAGGGTGTCGAATAGACGCTTCGCCAATGGACCTGTTTCACAGTTGTTAACGACCATCTTGTAGCCATCCCAATTCAATTCACCGACAGGAGAGATGACAGCCGCCGTTCCTGTTCCGAAGACTTCCTCAAGCTTTCCTTCATTATAGGCTGCCCTAATTTCATCCATTCCTATTTTTCGTTCTGAAACAGGAATATCCCAATGCCGCAAAAGCTGCAAAATCGATTTCCGCGTAATTCCTTCCAAAATACTTCCGTTGATAGCAGGGGTAATGATTTCGCCATCAATTTTGAAGAAGATATTCATGCTTCCCACTTCTTCGACATATTTCCGTTCGACGCCGTCCAACCAGAGCACTTGTGAATAGCCCCGCTGATCTGCAACTTGCTGGGCTTTTAGGCCTGCCGCATAATTGCCTGCAGTTTTCGCGCCGCCTGTACCGCCTTTCACTGCTCTGACAAATTCGTTTTCTACAAGGATTTTTACCGGATGAATGCCTTCTTTATAATAGGAACCTACTGGAGATAGGATGATGAAGAACTGATATTTTCTCGCAGGAGCAACACCTAGGAATGCTTCATTTGCTATGACGAAAGGTCGTATGTACAAAGAGGTGCCTTCCAACGTCGGTATCCAGTCCTTTTCAATATGAATGAGCTGTGTCAATGCATTTAATGCTGCATCTTCATCGATTCGGGGCATACAAAGCCGATCCAATGAAAGATTAAGCCTTTTCATATTCTCCTCAGGACGGAATAACCGCACAGTACCATCTTCTGCTGAGCGATATGCTTTCATGCCTTCGAATACCGTTTGCCCGTAATGCAAGACGATGGAAGCAGGATCTAATGTGACCGGAGCGTAAGGGACTATTCGGTGGCTATGCCAACCTCTTCCTTCATCAAAATCCGCAACAAACATATGGTCGGTGAAACTTCTGCCGAATACGAGATGCTCGGGATTTGGCTTTTCTTTTTTAGAATCGCTTAGTTTAATCTGGATGGGTGTTCTTGTCATTCGGATCAAATCTCCTTATGAATAGTCTTAAAGACCATTTATTATTGAATAGAATAAGTATACTGCATTTTTAGAAAAATGGAAGAGTCGAGTTATTATATTATTGTTACGATTTTGAAAACGGTTACAAGTTGGCTTGATTGTATGTATGTTTTCCCGCTTGTACAATAGAACTAAAATAGAAAAAGGTGTTTGACATGGAACGGATCATTGTTATCGGTGGAGGAATTCTTGGCGCATCCACAGCTTATCACTTGGCAAAGCAGGGAGCGGAAGTGGTTCTCGTCGACCGAATTGACAAAGGACAGGCGACGGATGCGGCTGCCGGAATCATTTGCCCGTGGTTATCGCAGCGTAGAAATAAAGCTTGGTATGCTTTGGCAAAAGGAGGAGCATCCTATTATCCTGAAATGATTCTACGGTTGAAAGAAGATGGCGAGGGCGAAACTGGTTATCGGAAAGTCGGTGCGATCAGTTTGCATACGGAATGGGCTAAGCTTGAGAAGATGGAAGCACGCGCTTTGGAGAGAAGGGAAGAAGCTCCTGAAATAGGGGAAGTAACACTGTTGCATGAACGTGCAACATCAACTCTGTTCCCTCTATTAGAAGAAGGTTTCTCATCTGTACACGTAGAAGGAGCTGCTCGGGTCGATGGCAGGGCGCTGAGAAAGGCACTGCTCAATGCTTCTGAAAAAAATGGAGCCACTCTTATACATGGCTCCGCAACGCTTGCTGTAGAAGAAGGAAAGGTTGCAGGCATCTATGTCAACGGGGAATTGATATTGGCATCGAAAGTGATTATTGCGGCTGGTGCGTGGGCTGGTGAATTATTGAAACCGCTCAAGTTGAATGTACAGGTTACCGGGCAAAAGGCGCAAATCGTCCATTTACATATGTGCGGGCGTGACACATCCCGTTGGCCGGTCATCATGCCTCCAACCGATCAATATATTTTGCCGTCAGATAATGGGAAAGTGATCGTTGGGGCAACTCATGAAGATGAGGTGGAAGCGGACATAATGGGTAACCCGACAGCTGGTGGTATTCATGAGGTACTGGATAAGGCTTTGAAAGTGGCACCTGGTTTGAAGGAAGCGATATTTGAAGAAGTACGTGTCGGTGTTCGGCCGTTCACACCTGGTTTCCTGCCTGTCATCGGGGCGGTGCCGGGCTATCCTGAGCTGCTTTTTGCAAACGGATTAGGTGCTTCAGGACTAACGGTCGGTCCGTATCTCGGAAAGCAGCTGGCGAGTATTGCTATTGGGAATAAAGTCGATATCGACCTATCTTTGTATGAAGTCGAAAAAGCAATAAGTGTGCAAGATGATGACGAGTTGGAAATGTAACTGAACAAGTACTATTTTTTTGTTGCAATCGGCCAAACAAAAGTTTACAATTAAAACAAATGTTTAAAGGGTGATGGAATTGAATGAAAAGGAAAGGGCTGTTCTTGACTTAATTCGAGCCAACCCTTATTTATCACAACAGGAAATGGCGGATGCCCTCCGAGTTTCCAGACCGTCCTTGGCGAATATCATTTCCGGTTTAATTAAACAGGGAAGGATTTCAGGACGGGCATATATTCTTCCCGAAGAAAAGGAAATCATTTGCATTGGTGGAGCGAACATAGACCGGAAATTCCATATAAATGAAGAAACACAACTTGGAACTTCCAATCCGGCCACCATGACAGTTTCAGTTGGGGGCGTTGCCCGAAATATTGCGGAGAATTTAGGTCGGCTCGACCACAATGTCCGGCTTCTAACGGTTGCAGGAAATGATAGTGACTGGGACGTGATTGTACGGGAATCATCTTCGCATATGGATGTAACGGACGTTGGTCAATTGATCGGGAAATCGACTGGTTCCTATTCGGCTGTATTGGATCACGACGGAGAGCTTGTCATAGCTATGGCGAATATGGAAATCTATGATTATTTGACCCCAGTCTACTTTGAAGAAAAATCGAGAGTGATCTCAAACGCTGCGATGATTATTATCGATTTGAACTGTCCGAAGGAATCCGTCGATTATATAAAAAAACTCGCGAGCCAAAAAGGAAATCCACTCGTTATCATTCCTGTCTCTTCACCGAAAATGAACAGGATGCCGAGTGATCTGAAAGGTGTCACATGGTTCATCTGCAATCAGGATGAAGCGGAGACGTACACAGGCCGGTCGATTGACAATGACGGGGATTGGAAGAAAGCTGTCCAGGAGTTGCTTGCGTTTGGCGCTGAAAATGTCGTCGTCACTTCTGGGTCGAGAGGAATCATGGCTGCGAGTGCGGGCGAAGAACCGATTCACTTCCCTGCAGTGGAAGACGTGCATGTTGAGGATGTAACTGGTGCAGGGGATGCATTCGTATCTGGATTGCTTCATGGACATTTGATAGGGGAAACATTAAACGAAAATGTCCGCATGGGATTGTTAAATGCGGCCAAAACGTTGGAAAGCTCCTTTACAGTAAGACCTGAACTGACAAAAGAACTTCTCAAAAAAGAATTGGAGGAATTACAATGAAACAATATCTAACGTATTCAAACGAAGTGCAAGAAGCTATGGCGGCAGGAAAACCGATTGTCGCTTTGGAATCCACAATCATTTCACACGGAATGCCGTATCCACAAAACGTGAAAACTGCCCGCGAAGTAGAGCAAATCATCCGCGATAACGGGGCTGTTCCTGCGACAATCGCCATCATCGATGGGAAAATTAAAATCGGCCTTTCTGACGAAGAGCTTGAGATGTTCGGAAATAGCCAAGGCGTCGCAAAAGCATCGAGAAGGGATCTTGCGTACTTAATCGCTACGAAGCAGCTAGGAGCGACTACAGTTGCCGCTACGATGATCTGTGCAGCACTTGCAGACATCAAGATTTTCGTAACTGGCGGAATCGGTGGCGTCCATCGAGGTGCTGAAACGACAATGGATATTTCTGCAGATTTGGAAGAGCTTGCGCAAACAGATGTTGCTGTCATTTGTGCTGGTGCAAAATCCATCCTTGACCTTGGCTTGACGCTTGAGTATTTGGAAACGAACGGCGTTCCAGTTGTCGGTTACGGCACAGATGTCCTTCCAGCATTCTTTACACGCGAGAGTGATTTCGGACTGAATATCCGTGCGGACAAACCGGAGACGGTCGCTGACATGCTTCGCGTAAAATGGGACCTCGGATTGAAAGGCGGCGCAGTCATCGCTAACCCAATTCCGGAAGCTGATGCAATGGACAAGTCGTTTATTGACGGCATCATCGAAGCTGCGCTTAAAGAAGCGGAAGAGCTTCACATCGCTGGGAAAGACGTTACACCATTCATGTTAGGCAAAGTGAAAGACCTGACAGAAGGCCGCAGCCTAGATGCGAATATCGCATTAGTGAAAAACAATGCAGTTATCGGTGCACAAATTGCAGTTGCATTGAACGCATAATAATATAATCTTGTATAGAAGCTGTCCGGGAAGTCGTCCGGACAGCTTTTTTTGTCACGGGCGGCCATAACGAGAACTCTTCCAACAAGAATGAGAACTTTTGATACGTTAACGAGAACTCTGAGCGACTTAACGAGAACTATTCAAGGTTGAACGAGAACTTTTCATGGAAAAACGAGCACTCCAAAAGACTTAACGAGAACTCCTCGCGTATCCTGCAGCTATTATTCTTTGAGGATACTCCCTTTTTTAGTACAATGAAAAGTATTGTGTGATGAAGGAGTTTTTAGCATGAAACTGATCTCATGGAATGTCAATGGGTTACGAGCTTGCGTCCGGAAAGGGTTCCTGGACTATTTCAAAGAACAGGATGCCGATATCTTCTGCATCCAGGAGACGAAGCTGCAAAGTGGTCAAATTGAGCTCGAACTTGGGGGTTACCATCAATACTGGAACTATGCATTGAAAAAAGGCTATTCGGGTACCGCCGTCTTCACGAAAGAAGAGCCGATTGCCGTAACATATGGAGTAGGGGATTCAGAAACTGAAGATGAAGGCCGGATTTTAACGCTGGAATTCCCTCAATTTTACTTGGTGAATGTGTACGCGCCAAATGCGCAACGGGATTTGGCCCGCCTTCCTGTACGGTTGGATTGGGAAAGTAGAATGAGGGAGTACCTGATTCAATTGAAAAACAAAAAATCTGTCATCCTTTGTGGAGATTTAAATGTTGCCCATCAAGATATTGATATACGTAACTTCAAATCGAACGTCGGAAATTCAGGCTTCACAATTGAGGAAAGAGGAGAATTTACGGCATTACTAGATAAAGGGTTCATTGATACATACCGTCAATTGAACCCCGAAGTCGAAGGCGCTTACACATGGTGGTCCTATATGCGAGATGTGAGAGCTAGGAATATCGGTTGGCGGATCGACTATTTCCTCATATCGGATTGTCTGCTGCCGTCTTTGAAAACAGCGGATATTCATGCCGAGGTGATGGGAAGTGACCATTGTCCGATCGTTCTAGAGATGGATATTATGTAAAAATCGACAAAGCAGCTGGAAGCGGTTGATGAAAAACCGCATCCAGCTGCTTTGTTCATATTGTTATTGGAGAGCTAATCATCCATTAACGGTTGCTATTGTTGTTATCGTTTTGTTGAGCGCGGGCTTCTCCGCCTTTTCTGCCGATCTCTTCATAGAAATCTCTATCATGATTTTTCGCAGTAGCTTCTCCGCCTTTGCGTCCGATTTCCTCATAGAAATCTCTGTCATGATTTTGTGCTGTGGCTTCTCCGCCTTTACGTCCAATTTTTTCATAGAAATCTCTGTCATGGTTTCTTGCAGTAGCTTCTCCGCCTTTACGTCCAGCTTCTTCCAAAGACATTTTCGCGCGATTGTTGTTAGAGTTGTTATTGTTGTTTTTAGCCATAATAAATATCTCTCCTATTCGTTGATATATTTGTAGTGGCCTACAGTCCATCTATAACCCTGAAAGTTGAATGATAAACTAGATTGCGAGGTAATTAATATTACTGAAATATTGTTAATTATGTTGAAATAATCGTTATAAATAAGTAAAATAAATAATATGAATTGTGAATTAACTACCAGATAAATCAATATTTAAGTAGATTATCCTTCTTTGTATCCTTTAAAGTATTTTCGTTCATAGATTTAACATATTTTAACGATAAAAAACCATTGTAACCTGTCCTATGCATGATATAATTAAAACCTAATTACTATAACATCCACTCATATAATCGCAGGGATATGGCCTGCAAGTTTCTACCGTTCCACCGTAAATGGATCGACTATGAGAAGCAAAGTAGAAAAAGTAACATGCATTTATGCATGCGGCTTTTTTATTCATTCGGTTAACTCAAACCCCGGATGACCTTGCTCCACTCATGTATTGAATGGATGCACGGTCATTGGGGGTTTTTTAATTCCTTCTGATCGTGAATGAAAAAGGAGGAGCATCATGTTGAAGCAGCTACAGGAGAAAATCATGCAGGATGGGAAAGTGCTTTCCGATCAAGTATTAAAAGTGGATTCGTTTTTGAATCATCAAATCGATCCTCCGCTTATGAAAGCGGTCGGAGAGGAATTCGCAGAACGGTTCAAAGTGGACGGAGTGACAAAAGTGCTTTCCATTGAATCATCGGGAATTGCCCCTGCAATGATGACAGGCTTAGTACTCGGGGTACCTGCGATTTTTGCCCGTAAACGCAAATCATTGACGATGAGCGAAAATTTATATACAGCTGACGTTCATTCTTTCACGAAAAATGAAACGAATGAAATCTCCGTTTCTAAGGACTTCTTGAAAAAAGGGGACAAGGTTTTAGTCTTAGATGATTTTCTTGCCAATGGACAAGCAGTCCTCGGGCTTCTCGATATCGTAGAGCAGGCGGAAGCGGAACTCGTCGGTGTCGGCATCGTAATCGAAAAAGGCTTCCAGCCCGGGGGCGCAATGATCCGGGAAAAAGGGATTCGGGTTGAATCATTGGCAATTCTCGAATCGCTTGAAGATGGAAAAGTCGAATTCAGGGAAGAAGGTACTTCATTATGAAATCGGTCGTATTAGGTTTTCAACATTTACTTGCCATGTATGCGGGTGCGATTCTTGTCCCGCTAATTGTAGGACAGGCAATCGGCTTAACTTCTACTCAATTGACATACCTTGTATCCATCGATATTCTCATGTGCGGAATCGCGACAATTCTGCAAATCATGAACAATAAATTTTTCGGAATTGGGTTGCCTGTCGTGCTCGGATGTACGTTCACGGCGGTCGGTCCGATGATTTCCATCGGCGGCAACTATGGAATTTCAGCGATTTATGGGGCGGTCATCGCTTCTGGATTAATCATCGTTCTTATCAGTACGTTTTTCGGCAAGCTGATCAAGTTCTTCCCACCAGTCGTGACGGGTTCAGTCGTAACGATTATCGGAATCACGTTAATACCCGTTGCTTTGAATAATATGGGTGGGGGATTCGGCGTTCCGGATTTCGGCTCAAGCACGAACATCCTTCTTTCCTTTGGAACGCTTCTAAGCATCATTCTTCTATACCGTTTTACAACCGGTTTCCTTCGATCCATTTCGATTCTGCTCGGAATGGCTGCAGGCACAGTAGCGGCAATGATGTTTGGCATTGTAGATTTCGGTGCAGTGAAAGAGGCTTCAGCCTTCCATTTACTAACTCCTTTTTATCTTGCAACACCGACATTCCATCTCGTTCCAATCTTAACGATGACGTTGGTCGCAATGGTTTCATTGGTAGAATCCACTGGCGTATATTTTGCATTAAGCGATATTACTGAGAAGGAAATCACTGAGAAAGACTTGGAGAAGGGGTATCGCTCCGAAGGATTGGCTTCATTGATCGGTGGGATTTTCAACGCCTTCCCATATACGACATTTTCACAAAACGTCGGTTTAGTGCAAATGTCCGGTGTCAAATCACGCAAAGTCATTTTAATCACAGCCATCATGCTCGTCTCATTGGGCTTTATGCCGAAAATCGCTGCGATGGCAACCGTCATCCCGACATCCGTATTGGGCGGCGCAATGGTCGCAATGTTCGGCATGGTCATTTCACAAGGGATTAAAATGTTAAGCAAAGTAGTAGGCGAATCTCAGGAAAACGCTATGATCATCGCTTGTTCAGTAGGCCTAGGCCTTGGCGTTTCCGTCGTTCCAGACATTTTCGCTAGTCTTCCTGCAAGCATCCAAATGTTAACGAGCAATGGCATCGTAGCCGGAAGCTTGACAGCAATTGTGTTAAATATCATGTTTAATATGCTTCCTTCGAAAAAGCGCAAGAAAGTAGCACAGGTACAGTTAACAGAGCAAGAAGTATGAGCTAGTATATAACAAAAAAACGAGACTCCAATTCAGAGTCTCGTTTTTTCATCCGCTTATTTGCTATCGTCACCATCCGTATCAGTATCCAAGTCAGCATCGTCATCTACGTCAAGGTCGACATTTGTATCTGTTCCGTCGTTAACGCCGTCATCTACTTCAGCTGGTGGATTATTCACATCTACGTCCGTATCATCGTCGCCATCACCGCATGCTGCGAGTAGTCCGACGGAAAGGAATGTTGCTGCTCCAAGCTTCAACCATTTTTTGTCTTCTGTAAGTAGTTTCAATGAAATCTCCTCCAAGGTGTAATCATTAATTGTTGCCTACTTGTTAGATACCCGTGAAGGGGTTTCCTAATCATTACAGATTTATTACAACAATATTACAAACTCATAACCGGTGCTGTTCGTATTGATGTACTTCAGTTAGTTGCGCAATGGAGGCTATTTCGGATTGCTCGGCTTTCTTCTCATACGCTAAGATTGAATCGAGAAGCTGATCCTTGGAGCTGGCACCGATCAACGCGGAAGCTACTACATTTTCTTTTAGGTTGAATGCTAGGGCGAGCGCATGCAGATCGTTGGCAGTTTCATGCAATTCGCCGACTGTCCTCTTCAAGTCTTCAGCATCATACGCAACAAAGCCGTCCATCTTACTAACCCGAGAAGGGGCTTCATCCGTCAAAAGCCCTTTTGCCAATGTCCCCCTTGTGATGACAGATGCTCCCGCTTCACGGATCATAGGGAACCACTCCTCCGGACGCCGGTCCAGCAGGCTATATTGCATCATGACGGAAACGGCAGAGCTGTTCGTTAAAAAGCGCTCGATGACATTCGGTCGAATGGACGAAATGCCGTACTGCCGGATGACCCCTTCCTTTTTCAATGCTTCAAACGCTTCAATCGTTTCCGTTGCATCATCCTCCATCGTACCGCCATGCAATTGATAAAGGTCGATGTAGTCAGTGCCAAGACGTCTAAGGCTGTCTTTCACTTCTTCCATTATATAAGCTTTCGAAGCATCCCAGCGCCATCCTTCTTCACCTGGGATCATCCGGTTACCGACCTTAGTCGCTAAAATGATATCGTCACGTCTGCCTTTCAACGCCTCGCCGAGAAGCGATTCATTTTTGCCGGCAGCATATAAGTCTGCTGTGTCAAAGAAGTTGATACCGGCGTGTATCGCCATGTCAACTATGCTTTTCACTTCTTCCAAGTCGTCTGGGAATGACATGCACCCGAGTCCTAATTCAGATACATAAATCCCGCTATTTCCAATCTCTCGTTTTTTCATTGGCGCACCTCCGTAATTGTTTTCATCTACTTTAAATAAACTGTACAATGTAGAAGTTAATAGGGAAAGTTTGTTGCTTAAGTTGATAAAAGGAGAGTGACGTAATGAATCGTTTTGAAGAAAAGACTGTTGCATCCGAAAGAATATTTGAAGGAAAAATCATTTCCCTTCGTGTAGACGAAGTCGAACTACCCGACGGCAAGCGGGCGAAAAGGGAGCTCATCGATCATCCAGGTGCCGTTGCCATCATCGCCATCACCGATGAGGAAAAAATGGTTCTTGTCGAGCAATATCGAAAGGCATTAAATCGATCCATCATTGAAATTCCAGCCGGAAAGATCGAGCCTGGAGAAGATATCAGGGTCACAGCGCTTCGTGAATTGGAAGAAGAGACCGGCTACGGAGCTAATCAATTTGAATACCTACAATCATTCGCAACATCTCCCGGATTTGCAAACGAAATCATTCATATTTTCGTAGCGCAAGAACTATATACAATAGACAAGCCTGCTGCAGGGGATGAAGACGAGTTCATTGAGCTAATAGAATGTACGATCGAAGAAGCGGAAGAGATGGTGCTGGATCAACGGATTTTCGACGCCAAAACAGCTTTCGCGATCCTTCACGCAAAAAGACTTTTAAATAATTGAGCTATTTTGGAACGGACAAGCATACGTTATAGAAACGATGCGGAGGTGAAGCCTATGGTCCGTTCCTTATCTTTTATCCATCTATTTATCATACTAGCCGTCGGATATATCGGCGGGGCATTGTTGTTCAGGGAAATCCCAATAGAAGCATCCGAAAGATGGATCGGCTTTTTCGATCCACGAGTTATTTCAACTTCCGATGGGTCCGCATGGAGACCCTTTATAACATTGCTGTTATTTTTTGTAGTGACATTCCTTCTATCTGTGAATAGCAAAACAAGACATGCCATATTATTTTTTGGTGCAATCAAATGTGTTATATTCGGATTGTCATCGTCCTTTCTCCTTTATTCGGGAATGAAAATATGGCAATACACAATTTGGTGGTTCCCTTTCCAATTTATTTCTTGTCTGCTATTCCTGATTTATTGTGTTGTTTTGAGCCCTCCTTATTTCAACAGAGTATCGAGGAAAGCGCGGAATTTACAAGGGGTTCCCGTGTTGGCGGGAATGGCATTCTTCATTTTTTTAGTAGAGATTACGATCTTTCATTTTCTAGTTCGCTAACCGATTGGAAGTCTACTATTTCCTTTCTGTTGTAACAAAGATCGCCTCTTTGATATAATGGTCTCAGTGTTGAGGGGGGCGTCATATGGAGAGCCGGATTGAACGGATCAAAAAGCAATTGCATGGGGCCAGCTATAAGTTGACGCCTCAGCGGGAAGCTACGGTCTTGGTCCTTCTTGAGAATGAAGAAGATCATTTAAGTGCTGAAGATGTTTTTTTACTTGTCAAAGAGAAGGCACCGGAAATCGGCCTTGCCACTGTCTACCGGACATTGGAGCTGCTGACGGAGCTGAAGATTGTCGACAAGATTAATTTTGGTGATGGCGTCTCCCGTTATGATTTACGTCAGGAAGGGGCATCACGTTTTCACCATCATCTCATTTGCATTGAATGTGGAAAAGTCGCTGAAATACAGGAAGATCTATTAGGCGATGTCGAGAAGATTGTCGAAAGCCGATATGGATTTAATGTAAAAGACCATTGGTTGACCTTCCACGGAGTTTGCGAAAGTTGCAAATCCGCGGGAAATGACAGTAAAAAGTGAAATGGGGATGGCGCGAAGCTGTCCCTTTTTGTCATTGGAGGAGTGATTTGCATGGAGGATGCTAAGTTTGGATTGGAAGATTACATCCATTTTCTAAAAGTGGAACGGCAGCTGTCTCAAAACACGGTCACTTCCTATAAAAGAGACCTTTCCGATTATCTCCTTCAACTGGAAAAGGCAGGTGTCGGCTCGGTTGATGACATTGACCGTTCCGCGATTCTGCACTATTTGAATAGCATGAAAGAGCTAGGGAAATCGTCAAGGACCGTTGCGAGGCATATCTCTTCAATTCGTTCGTTTCATCAGTTCCTTTTACGGGAGAAAGTAACAACGAAAGACCCGACAGTCCATTTGGAAATGCCAAAGCTTGAACAAAAGCTACCCTCAGTCCTTTCCGTGAAAGAAGTGGACAAACTGATTTCCATGCCGGAAAGCAGCAAGCCACAAGGGATAAGGGACATTGCACTACTTGAATTGCTTTATGGATCCGGAATGCGTGTCAGTGAGCTGATCGGTTTGGACGTGGACGATATTCACATTTCCATGGGATTTGTACGTGTTTTCGGAAAAGGCGGAAAGGAAAGGATTATCCCGCTGGGCGGCGGTGCGATGAAAGCCTGTACAACTTACATACATGAAGCACGTCCTATATTCATCGCCAAAACGAAAGGGACAGATGCACTTTTTGTCAACATGAGAGGGAGTCGCTTGACTCGGCAAGGATGTTGGAAAATAATTAAAGGATATGCAATGGAAGCAGGTATACAAAAAGTACTGACTCCTCATATTTTGCGTCATTCTTTTGCGACCCATCTCATTGAGAATGGGGCGGATATACGTGCTGTCCAAGAAATGCTGGGACATGCCGACATCTCAACGACACAGATTTATACGCACGTCAGCAAAGCGAGATTAAAAGATGTTTATGTGAAGTTCCATCCGCGTGCTTGAAAACATGGTGGACTTTTTGGGAAATATGACTACTGGAGGTTTGGATATGGAAGAAACGAAATTTAAACGCATACATTTGATCGTTCTGGATTCTGTTGGAATTGGTGAATCGCCAGACGCTCATTTATTCGGAGATCAAGGCGCAGATACGCTTGGCCATATTGGTGAAGAAATGGGCGGATTGAAAATGCCGAATATGGGGCGGCTTGGCCTTTCGAACATCAAGGAAATCAAAGGCATTGCGGTTGAAGCTAATCCGGTCGGCATTTATGGAATGATGCAGGAAGCGTCCGTAGGTAAAGACACGATGACAGGCCATTGGGAAATGATGGGCTTGAACATAACTAAGCCTTTCAAAGTCTACCCGAATGGATTCCCTCAAGAGCTTATCGATGAGCTCGAAAAACGGACAGGGAGAAAAGTGATTGGCAATAAACCGGCGAGCGGCACGGGAATCATTGATGAGCTAGGTCCGGAACATATGGAAACAGGCGCGATCATCGTCTATACATCCGCAGATCCAGTATTGCAAATTGCAGCTCATGAAGGGATCATTCCGATTGAAGAGCAGTATCGCATTTGTGAAATTGCCCGTGAACTAACGTTGGATCCTGAATTCCTAGTTGGCCGCGTCATCGCAAGACCGTTTGTCGGAGAACCTGGAAATTTCACCCGTACGACAAATCGTCATGACTATGCATTGAAGCCATTCGGAAGAACGGTCATGACTGAACTGAAGGACGCTGGGAAAGCAGTCATTGCCGTCGGAAAAATTTCCGATATCTTCAATGGCGATGGTGTAACAGAAGCAGTTCGGACGATAAGCAATATGGACGGCGTCGACAAATTGGTCGAGGTTATGAATTCCGAATTTACTGGCTTGAGCTTTACAAATCTCGTCGATTTTGATGCGTTATTTGGGCATCGGAGAGATCCGATCGGTTATGGTAACGCATTGCAGGAATTCGATGCGCGCTTACCGGAAATTATCAAGTCATTGAAACAGGATGATTTGTTAATCATCACAGCAGATCATGGTAATGATCCAGTGCATAGCGGAACTGACCATACAAGAGAGTATGTTCCATTGCTTATGTACTCACCAGCTATCAAAGGTGGAGGCGAATTGCCATTGCGGAAGACATTTTCAGATATTGGTGCAACGATTGCCGATAACTTCAACGTGAAAGCTCCAGAGTTCGGAGAAAGCTTTTTAAGTTCATTAACGGAAAAGGTGTGATGATTGTGTTCAGGATGGTTGATATCATCGAGAAAAAAAGAGATGGGGAAATGCTTTCCAAGGAGGAAATCACTTTTTTCATCAACGGCTATACAGACGGATCCATTCCGGATTATCAAGCGAGCGCCCTATTGATGGCGATCTATTTTCAAGGCATGACGCCTGAGGAACAGGGCCACCTGACGATTGCGATGGCTGAATCGGGCGACCAGATTGATCTGTCGGCGATTGAAGGGTTGAAGGTCGACAAACATTCAACCGGCGGCGTCGGCGATACGACTACATTGATCCTGGCACCTTTAGTGGCAGCTTGTGGCGTGCCAGTTGCAAAAATGAGCGGCCGCGGCCTTGGACATACAGGAGGCACGCTTGATAAGCTTGAAGCGATCGAAGGATTCCATATCGAGCTTTCAGAGGAGCAGTTCGTCAAACAAGTGAATGAGTTGAAGGTCGCTGTCATCGGACAAAGTGGCAATTTGACGCCTGCTGACAAAAACTTGTATTCCTTACGGGACGTAACAGCAACGGTCAGCAGCATACCGCTTATTGCCAGCTCCATCATGAGCAAGAAGATAGCAGCGGGAGCGGACGCAATCGTGTTGGACGTAAAAACAGGCGATGGTGCATTCATGAAGACATTGGAAGATGCCGAAGCTCTTGCACATTCCATGGTAGCAATCGGCCGCCAAGTCGGAAGAAACACAATGGCAGTCATTTCAGACATGAGCCAGCCTCTAGGTTATGCAATTGGAAACTCGCTTGAAGTAAAAGAAGCCATCGATACACTGAAAGGCGAGGGTCCTGAAGACTTAACAGAGCTTTGCCTCGTCCTAGGAAGCAAAATGATCGTTGCCGGCGAGAAGGCGAAAACCGTAGAAGAAGCACGCGCAATGCTCGAAGCAGTCATCAAAGACGGTTCCGCGCTGAATCTATTCGGTAAATTGATCGAAGCACAAGGCGGAGACGCCCGGATTGTCCACGATCCATCATTGCTCCCTTCAGCAAAATTCCAAATCGAAGTCCCTGCTTCAAAATCAGGAACGATATCCAAGATGGAAGCGGACGAAATCGGAGTCGCAGCTATGCTTCTAGGAGCTGGAAGAGCAACAAAAGACGACGTCATCGATCTAGCTGTCGGCATCGTCCTGAAGAAAAAAATCGGGGACAAAGTAACAGCTGGCGAACCGCTTGCCATTATCCACACAAACCGGGAAGACGTTGCAAAATCCATAGAACTAATTCAAGAACACATCCACATTTCAGATCAAGCACAAGCAAAACCAACCTTGATCCACGAAATGATTACAGGTTGATGCTTATTTAACATAGGACTGCCTCGGAAAGATCGATAAATCGACTTTCCGAGGCAGTTTTTTTATGTGAGATTGCGTTTTACGATCACTGTAGAGGATTCCTGACTAATAGGAATTTCCGTTGATTGAAGCGTAAGGCGGCGCATCTGGGGGGGGAGCAAACGCAGCACTGTGAGTAGAAGGTCCAGGATGCCTTAATTTCTGCGAAGTACGCACAAATTAAGGCAAATGGAACACTACTCTATTCGTTTGGCTCACCGGCCGCCCCTTGGCACATATGACCTTGCGAAAAAACTGTTTGTCGGGTCTATTTGGCATATTCATTTTTATTTATGTAGGGGCACCAGTTGCTTGTAGTGCAGGTGCTCGACTCCTGCGGGAATAGCATGAGCCTTGAGACCCCGCAGGGCGCATGCCTTTCGCGACCCTAAAGGAGCAGAATAAGAATGCCTTAATTTCTGCAAAAGCGCAGA
Source organism: Saccharococcus sp. Marseille-Q5394 (assembly GCF_946901335.1). NCBI lineage: Bacteria > Bacillati > Bacillota > Bacilli > Caryophanales > Anoxybacillaceae > Saccharococcus > Saccharococcus sp. Marseille-Q5394. The sequence continues at coordinate 317,475 of NZ_CAMPPQ010000001.1, forward strand.
AATACGGCAAATCGAACCCTTCGCTGTTCGATTGGCTCAAGCCATGCCCGCGGAAAGCGAGCGCTGGAACGGAAAGCAACAGTATATAGACAAGACTCTGCACTTTTATTTCATTCAAGTAGAAAAGTACTAGTAAAACACTTGACTACAGGTAAGAAAGCGTCCGCCCGAAGCGAAAATCAACATTGCTACAATTCAAAAGAGAAGTGAGCTATTTATTCCTAACATGTGTAAACCGTCCTAAAAATGGATAGACTTTTTCAGGTAGAATGCTTTGTCGAAAGATAGGAAAAACACAAAGTTACTGACTAGTTATGTCAGGTGAAAGGAATTCCCTTGCCCAATGTTGAATTAATCTGCATGAAGGAGGGATTCAGCATGGCTGATATTAAACAAATTGATAGCATTGTGGTCGTAACATTAGCAGGGGAGTTGGACAATCTTGAAGCAAACAGGATCCGTTCCACTATCACATCTTCAATCTTCACAGGGAAAGTGAAAGGGGTCATCTGGGACTTGAGCCGACTCGGATTCATGGATAGCGCAGGCATCGGGCTTATACTTGGCAGGATGCGTGATTTGGCACCGTTCAATGGAGAGACTCTAATCTTGAACCCGTCTCCGACAATGGAGAAAATCTTCAATTTTTCCGGCTTAGGTTCCAACATCAGACATGGCTCGGTCGACAGTGTAATTGGTGAAATCGGAGGGGTCTTACATGAGAAATGAAATGACATTATCATTTGTTGCAATCGAAGAAAATGAAGCGCTGGCGAGGATGGCGATGACTTGTTTTATCACGCCATTGGACCCGACCCTTGAAGAAATATCGGAATTCAAGACAATCGTATCGGAAGCCGTCACCAATGCCATCATCCACGGTTATGAAAATGATGGAAAAAGCATGGTTACGATCCATGCAGTAATTGATGAAAATAAGGTGACGATGACAGTCGAAGATAAGGGTGGAGGAATTTTTGACGTTCAACAGGCGATGGAGCCAATGTTTACGACAAAACCACTCATGGAACGATCAGGAATGGGATTTACGATCATGGAAAGCTTTTCGGACAATCTCTCAGTAGAATCGTCCTTTGGAAATGGAACGGTAGTGCGGTTCGAGAAAACGTTTTCTCCGGTCACGGAAGCAAGCAGAATGAGGTGACCGATGGATACATCAGTTGAGCGACAAGATGCCCTATTGTCACAGGAGAAAATGAGAGTGCTCATCCAGCAATCTCAGGATGGCGATAAAGATGCGAGAAGAATGATGGTTGAAGGGAATACGAGGCTCGTCTGGTCAATCGTTCAACGATTTGCATCCCGGGGAGCCGACCTGGAAGATCTATTCCAAATCGGATGCATAGGCCTTATGAAATCGATTGATAAATTCGATCTATCCTATGAGGTGAAGTTTTCCACGTATGCCGTACCGATGATTGTAGGGGAAATACAACGTTTCCTTCGGGACGATGGCATGGTGAAAGTGAGCAGGTCGATTCGTGAATTGAGTTTTAAAATACGTCACGCGACGGACGACTACGTTAAAAACCACGGAAGATCGCCTTCCGTTTCTGAGATCGCCGAAGTGTTAGATGTATCGATCGATGAAGTCATTCTCGCATCGGATGCATTGCGAGATCCCGCATCCCTTCATGAGCAGCTATACGAAAATGAAGGTGACAGTTTAACATTGATGGACCAGTTGAGGGATGACCGTTCAGAGAGGTTCTTCGATCATATACCGCTCCGGGACGTTGTATCCAAGCTCAATAAACGGGACCAGACAATCATTTATATGCGGTATTACTTGGACTATACGCAAAGTGACATCGCTGAACGCATCGGCATTTCGCAAGTGCAAGTTTCCAGGTTGGAGAAGAAGATATTAGCCCAGTTGAAGACATGGATGAGTTCACAACCAGAGGAAAGTGAAGCAAAGTGAGGACGGAATAATACATGGCCAAGTTATTTACATCTTTGAAAGACGGAGAAGAGTGGTTCCATAGTAAATTCGGTGAAAATGAAACATTCGATGCTACGGCGAAAACCGTCCATTTATGGGGGATGCCTGCATTATTGCTTTACATTAACGGACTTGTCGATGGAAACATTTTGACGACGTTGCTAACGGAAATGCAAGAAGGCTTAAAACCCGAAGAGGAAAACAGGGATGATCCAGCGTGGTTTCTTACGTATTTCCCTTACTATGCCTTGTCGGATGTCGATGAGAAAGAGAAACTGCTCAATAATGTATTAAGTGGACAGGTAGGCTTCGTGCTCCCCGATGGTTTTGTATTCATCGGGGATATCCGAAGTTATCCTGGAAGGTCACCTGAAGAGCCGGACACTGAAAAAGTCATCCGCGGATCTAGAGATGGCTTTACAGAAAACATCATTACAAATACAGCTCTTGTCAGAAGGCGACTAAAGACGGAAAATCTCCGTTTTGAAATGCACCAAACGACTGTGAATGGCAAGACCGATGTCGCCATCACATTCATGAAAGGGGCTGCCAGTGAGGAGCACCTCTCCTACATCCGGAAAAGACTGGATGAAATTAAACATGATGGATTGACAATGACAGATAAATCATTGGAAGAATTCCTATTTAAGCAACGATTCCACCCGATGCCATTCGTCCGCTTCACTGAACGGCCGGATATTTGCGCCGCGCATCTTCTTGAAGGCCATATCGCAATTATAGTCGATACATCCCCTTCAGTCATTTTGGTACCAACGACCATATTTCATCATTTGCAACATGCTGAGGAATATCGGCAAGCACCGTTCATCGGTACGTTTGTGAGATGGGTCCGTCTGATTGGTGCGTCGCTCAGTCTATTATTGCTTCCGTTTTGGTATTTACTTGCTACATATCAACAATACTTACCGATTTCACTTAGTTATATCGGTCCGAATGATCCGGGATCCGTCCCTCTTCTCGTACAATTATTAATTGCAGACATCGGCATAGAAGTCTTACGGATGGCCGCTATACACACCCCTTCTCCGATGACGACTGCCATGGGACTCGTTGCAGCAATTGTAATCGGCCAAGTGGCGATAGATGTCGGTCTATTTACTGGAGAAGTCATACTGTACGTTGCTGTGAGCGCTATCTTCACATTTGCGATTCCATCGTTCGAATTGAGCATTACAACGAAAGTGTTCAGGATCTTCATACTTATTTTGACGGGAATTCTTGGAGCTCCTGGGTTTTTCTTGAGCATCGCTATTCTGTTTTATTATTTGGCATCCCTCAAGCCAATGGGAACACCATACTTATGGCCAGCGGTTCCGTTTTTCCCTGAGGCAATGAAGCGTGTATTGATCCGTTATCCTATGACGATGGATGCGCCGAGGCCTTATATTACGAAAGCTCCTGACCGGAATAGGCTTTCGTAGATTGATTCCTGCCTTCCAGTTATGATAAAGTTTTAACAACATGACTTGGAGGAATGAATATGCATCTATATGGAACTCAATCGGTGAACAATCTGGGCCACTTGACGATAGGCGGAGTAGATACAGTAGATCTTGCACATATGTATGGCACACCATTGCTCGTTTATGATGTTGCTCTATTCAAGGAACGTGCGATTGCATTCCAGGAAACATTTGCAAAGGCTGGAATCGTTGCGCAGGTAGCATATGCAAGTAAAGCATTTTCTTCTATAGCCATCTATGAACTTGCTAAGCAAATGGGGCTATCACTGGATGTTGTATCAGGCGGAGAGCTTTATACGGCGGCAGCTGCAGATTTCCCGCGAGAAAAGATTCATTTTCACGGAAATAACAAAAGTTATACAGAACTGCAATTCGCTTTTGATGAAAAAATCGGATGCATCGTAGTCGATAACTTCCTGGAAATCGAAATGCTTAAGGAGATTTCAGAATCGCGCAAGGAGAAGATGAATGTTCTGCTGCGTGTCACTCCAGGTGTTGATGCTTCAACCCATGACTATATTACAACTGGTCAAGAGGATTCGAAATTCGGCTTTGATTTAAAGAATGGCCAAGCGGATGATGCTTTCCTCAAGCTTTTTAATCATCCATATATTACTGTACTCGGATTACATTGCCATATCGGTTCCCAAATTTTTGAAACAGAAGCATTCCGTTTCGCAGCGGAAGCGCTGATGGTGAAAATGATTGAGTGGCGGGAGAAATTTAAATTCGTATGTACAGTGCTCAATTTAGGTGGGGGTTTCGGCATCAAGTATACGGTCGAGGATACACCGCTTCATCCTTCCGCCTATGTTGAGGAAATGGAGGATGTTGTGCTATCGATGTCACGAAAAGCAAATTATCCATTACCGGAAATTTGGATTGAGCCTGGTAGATCGCTTGTTGGAGACGCAGGCACGACACTATATACGGCAGGCAGTAGCAAGGAAGTTCCAGGTATAAGGACTTATGTGGCAGTCGATGGAGGCATGTCTGATAATATCCGTCCAGCTCTATACCAGGCGAAGTATACAGCTGCTACGGCGAACAGAATGTTGGATCCTCATGCCGACAAAGTGACAATCGCTGGGAAGTGCTGTGAATCAGGAGATAAATTGATTGAAGATGCGTATATTGCCGAACCTGCAGAAGGGGATCTCATTGCCGTTTTCTGTACAGGGGCTTACACGTACTCCATGGCAAGCAATTATAATCGACTTCCAAAGCCTGCAATCGTATTTTGCGAAAACGGCCAGCATCAATTGGTAGTCCGCAGGGAAACATATGAAGATGTTATCAGGTTGGACATTCCTCTACAGAGGACAGAGCAGGAAATCCCAACATGAAAAAGCGCAATATGATGCTTTTCCTGCTCATAGTCATTGCTGCAGCCATTTGGGGAGTAGTATACTGGTACTTTATTGCCCCCTTTGCCGGACCGAATAAATGAACTTTCTCGATCATTGAAAAAGCCTTAGGTATCATGTACGATAAGGGAAACTTCACTCAGTGGTGGTTCCTTTCATCCACCACTGAGTGTTAGTTGAACCGATCGGGCATATACTGGCAGTTGAACTCCCACTCTGGTGGGAGTCTTACTGCCAGTTAATGCGGGATAATCATAATCCGGCATAGGTCTTCTGAAAAATGAAGGACAGCCTTATTGCCGAAGCCTGAGGATTTTTTGAAAAGAAGGGATTTCAATGATGCTTTTACGATACAAAAAGGCGTATGAGAAAATCGCCATGGGCTTGCTTTCTTATATGCCCGGAGAAAAGTCTGTGAAAAAATTGCAAGAAACGATTCATCAGTACGAAAATGAGGAAAATTGGCAGTTATTCCTTTTGAAGCAAGAGGAAGATATCATCGGCCTCGTCGGAATCATCTTGGACGCAGATTCGTATACCGTAATGCACCTTTCTGTCAACCCTTCGTTCCGGGGAGAAGGGATCGGCAGCGAAATAATCACGAAGCTCGGAGATCTTTTTCCTGACTTGGAATGTAAGAGCAATGAGGAAACAGAATCGTTCTTGAGAAAATGCCGTCAAAAGGAAGAAACACAACTAGACGAATGAGGAAAAGGCGCAGATCAATGTGGTCTGCGCCTTTTCTTTTCGCGTTCCTCAAGAATATCGGAACGATCCCGTAGCATATGTTTATGAATGACAGTATCGCTTCCAAACGGAAGAAGCTCCATAGTAGAAGCGTTCTTATCAACTGACTGTTGAAGGGTTTCTGATTTCAAATATATTTGGAACGGGGAAAACGGCTCACCATTTTTCAATTTATTAACAGACCTGGCCGTATCTTGTACAAGCCGTTCATAATCGATATCTTCAGTATATCGACTGTCAAACTTATGGAAGTCGAGCATTTTGTTTTCAGCTTTTACAAGGGTGCGGTATGCTCCCTCTACATTCCCCCTTCTCCAATGGTAGAGCCCTGTCGATAAAAGGATTAAAGCGGTAAGCGGATGGTCTTTCGTATATCCAGGTATGGATTTCCAATACTCTTCAAGCACTTCGTGACATTCGAAGTAATCTTGATTCCTATTGAAATAAACAATAAAATTCAAGAATAGCGGATGATGATATGGATTCATACAAATCATTCCTTTCTATATGGTGAAGCAATAATGCGTACAGGAGGAGTCCCATTGACTTATAAAGTGAAATTGGAGGCATTTGAAGGGCCTCTAGATCTATTATTACATTTAATCAACCGACTTGAAATCGATATCTATGATATCCCGATGGCAGAGCTGACAAATCAGTACATAGAGCATCTTCACGCAATGCGTGTTTTGGAACTTGACGAACTAAGTGAGTACTTGGTACTTGCGGCCACTTTACTTGAGATCAAAAGTAAAATGCTATTGCCTGTACATGAGGGCGAAGCATTGGATGAAGACTCGGAATTCGATTTCGAGGAAGATCCGCGGGATGAATTAGTCGCCCGTCTCATAGAATACAAAAAGTACAAAGAAGCAGCCAATTCCTTACTCGAATCAGCAGAAGATCGGGCGGATCATTTCACGAAACTGCCAGGAGACTTATCGGAATATGGTGAGGTAACTGCAACGGTTCCGGAAGAAAAGATGAATGTTTTCGATTTGATCGGTGCATTCCAGAAAATGCTCGAGAGAAAGAAACTGCGTGCACCATTGACCGCAAATATTGCAAAAACAGAGCTTTCGGTAAGTGAAAAAATGGACAACATCATGATATCGCTTGAAAGGCTTGGCGGAAGCTGCGATTTTGAAAGTTTATTTGAACAAGAAGACATAGAAGATTTAGTCGTGACATTCCTCTCGTTATTGGAATTGATGAAACGGCTAGATATTATCGTTAGGCAAGAAAATAATTTCGGTAAAATGACAGTCATGGTTGGAGGGGAAGAGAATGATGGAAAAAAACGATGAACGGCTCATTGGAATGTTGGAAAGCTTTTTATTCATAGCGGGAGATGATGGGTTGACATTAAGTCAGATCGCCTCACTGCTTCAAATAGAAACTGATGTGGCGGCTGAAATCACTGAAAGACTGCGTGTGAATTATGAGGATAGACCAGACTCGGGAATTACACTCAGGCTATACGGAGGTCACTACAGGCTAGTGACGAAAGCCGAGTTCGCTGATGATATTCTTAGGATGCTCGAAAATCCGGCACGCAATTCGATTACACAAGCCTCAATGGAAGTGTTGGCAATCATTGCTTACAAGCAGCCTGTTACACGTATAGAAATTGACGATTTGCGTGGTGTGAAGTCTGACGGTCCGATCCAGACTCTCGTTGCAAAAGGTTTCATTATGGAAAAAGGACGTATGGAAGGCAGCGGAAGGCCAATACTTTACGGGACGACTGATTTATTTTTGGACAGATTCGGTCTGGAGTCGATCGATATGCTTCCTCCATTAGTTGAGGGGGAAGATGAAGAATCATTCGGAGATACAGATCTATTCATGACGAAATTCCAAGAAGCATTTGAGATGACAGAAGAAGGAGGAAACAGTGATTGAGGCATGCAGTAGCCATTGTACTATTCTTATCGGTCTTATTGACTGCAGTACCGAAAGAAGCGGCGTCTGGAAGTGCATGGGTTGTTATCGACGCAGAGACAGGACGTCTATTAAGCGGGTCAAATGAAAATCTTCAATTGCCGATAGCAAGTCTGACGAAAATCTGGACAGCCTTGACATTCATTGAAAGCGGAGCCGAGGAAGGTGAAATTGTCATATCACCTGCGGCTGCCTCTGCTGAGGGTTCTTCCATTTACTTGGAACATGGCACGCGAATAGATGCAGATGCATTGTTATATGGACTTATGCTGCGATCCGGAAATGATGCTGCATATGCACTTGCTGAACATGCTGGCGGCTCGGTAGACGGATTTGTCGACTTGATGAATAGTAAAGCTGAATTGTATGGCTTAGAACATACTACATTCATGAACCCGTCAGGCCTTCATGATGATCGGCATTTGTCAACTGCATATGAGACGGCATTAATGCTTTATTTTGCTATGAAGAATGATAAGTTCCATAAAATTGCTTCATCGGAAAACTTCATCTATCGAAAAGGTGACGAGGTAAGAAGCTGGCGGAATAAACATCGTTTAATCCATACAAATGACTATGTCATCGCTGGCAAGACTGGATTCACGAAAGCAGCGGGCAGGACTCTTGCAACTTACTTCGAAAAGGATGGTAAGAAACTAATCGTCGTCACGTTGAATAATGGGAACGACTGGAACACACATGAGCAATTGGCCAATGAGACATTCCGGAAATTCGAGAACGTCACTGTTGCGAAGAAAGGTAAATACCGTATTCTTCCAGGGGTGAATGGAGAATTGAAGAAGCCGATTGTCCTTTTATTGAATGAGGATGAATTAGAAAAAGTATCCCATGTCGTCTATATTCCGCGGAAGAATGATCGGACAGTAAAAGGGACATGGGCTGTATCACTAGATAATGAATTGCTGGTTACAGCTGAAATTGAGATTCGGAAATGAATTATTCAGCATTTGAACATGAAGTAATTAGGGAAGACTGACTGTAATTAGGTCGGTCTTCTTTTCATTTGCATTGAAATGTGACATAATTTTTTGAGGTAGAAAGAAGGTGACGAGTTGGAAAGATTACAAAAAGTATTAGCACAGGCGGGAGTTGCATCCCGAAGAAAAGCGGAAACACTCATCGTTGAGGGAAAAGTGAAAGTGAATGGCAAGGTTGTAACTGAATTGGGTACAAAAGTTACACGCGCAGACCGTGTGGAAGTCGAAGGTGTGGAGTTGGTCAAAGAGCAATTCGTCTATTATTTGCTATACAAACCTAGAGGCTATATTTCGACGGTCAGTGATGAAAAAGGGAGAAAAACGGTTCTCGACCTGCTTCCGATGGTGGAAGAAAGAATTTTCCCTGTAGGAAGATTGGATTTTGATACGTCAGGAATTATCATCATGACAAATGATGGTGACTTCTCCTATCTGATGACTCATCCGAAGTTCGGTATCCAAAAGAAGTACGTTGCAAAAGTGAAAGGAATACCTGAACGGGATGCATTAAAGAGATTAGAACGCGGCATCGAACTTGAGGATGGCATGACTGCCCCTGCCCGAGTGAAAATGCAGTCATTCGACAAGAAGACAGGAACTGCACTTGTTGAGATCACCATCCATGAAGGGCGAAACCGCCAAGTCCGGAGAATGTTCGACGCGATCGGGTGCCCGGTTCAAAAACTGAGACGGGAGTCTTTCGCGATGTTGACGACGCACGGATTGAATGCGGGAGAGGCGCGTGAATTGACAACCCATGAAGTAAAGCAATTGCGCGTTCTTGCTGAAACCGGGAAAATCGGATAAACGTGCATTGCACGTTTGTTCCGTCTAGACTCCGGGTGGCAACTGCTCGGGTCATAAGTCAGCTCCGCTGCACGGCAAAGAGCGCCGTTTCGCAGATCAAACTTATGCCTTTCGTAGTTAAGCGCCACCCTGCGCTTTTGAAAAGTTCACAAACCTATCACGACTCCATCAAAATTACGATAATTGTTTTGCTATACTTGGTATAGGAATCTTATTACGATAGGGGGCTGTCAATTGTCAAAGGCGAATAAAAAGCGTACACGCCTCATTTTCCGGGGTGTTGTTTTACTATTGCTTGCATCAGCCATTTTATTTTCCATTTTCTCAAAAGACAAAGTCAAAGTCCTGGCAGTAGGTGACAAAGCCCCGGATTTTGAGCTTGTCGATCTGGATGGGAATAAGCATCGGTTATCCGACTATGCAGGAGAAGGTGTCTTCCTGAACTTTTGGGGAACGTGGTGTCCACCTTGTAAACGGGAAATGCCATACATTGAAAATCAATACCAAGCTTTCAAGGAAAAAGGTGTCCATGTATTGTCAGTGAATATCGCCGAATCCAACCTGAAAGTGGATACGTTCCGTGACCAATATGAACTGACGTTTCCGATCGTCATCGATAAAAACAAGGATGTCAAGGAGCTATATAACATTTTACCGCTTCCAACGACTCTGCTGATCGATAAAGACGGGCGAATCACGAAAATCATCACTGCGGAAATGACGGAGAAGGAAATCATTTCGTACATGGAAAGCATCCAACCTTGATAAGGAGTTCGTACACATGAGTAAAATCAAATGCCAATGCGGTCATGACAACCCATTTGGAACAGTGCTTTGTGAAAAATGCGGCCGTCCGATGACCGAGGAAGCGAAAAACAGTGAAGTCGTAGATATGCGTTATGAAGGGTCTGCGCGCAGATCCCAGACGTATAAACGGTCAATCATCGATAAAATATGGAATTTCTTCTCCAGTGTCAAAATTGGGGTAAGCATTATCATCGCTGTTCTTACCACATCAGCGATCGGTACGCTTTTTCCACAGAAGTTTTATGTACCGGTGAATCAGAATTCACCGGCGGAATTATTAGCATATTATGAACGTCTGTATGGATTTGTAGGTACACTCTATTACAAATTAGGCTTCTATGATATGTATAATAGCTGGTGGTTTAAAATACTGATCGGCATGCTTGGAACTTCCATTATCATTGCGAGTGTCGACAGGGTGATTCCACTTTATAAATCATTGAAGAAGCAACGGACAAAGCGGCATCCGTCATTCATGAAACGGCAACGTATTTACGGTGTTGGCCATTCTCCAAATGTCGATGAGTCACTTGCGAAAGCGGAAGAGAAATTGAAGGGAATGAAATACAACGTAAAGACGGAAAATGGCGCGATTTTGGCCGAAAAGAACCGTTTTTCTCGTTGGGGTCCATATATAAATCATACAGGACTGATCATTTTCCTATTCGGTATCTTATTGCGCGGCATCCCCGGCTTCTATGTTGACCAGACAATGTGGATACGGGAAGGTGAATTGCGATCAATACCTGGTGCTCCGGGCTATTATTTGGAGAACAAGGATTTCAGCATGGAGCTGTATTCAAAGGAAGAGGCCGATGAAGTTTTCGGAACAGCAATCGATCGTGTTGGCACAATTGTGAAATCATATCAGACGGAAGTCTCGTTATACAAAACGAAAGAGAACAACCTACCAGGTTCGACTGATCTGGAACACATCAAAGACTATCCGATTATCGTCAATAAGCCTTTGAAATTTGATGGGTACAACATCTTCCAGATGGATTACCGTCAAGATGAGTTGAAGGCGATGACAATGGAACTGATTGAGAAGGAAACAGGAAAATCATTTGGTGAATTCACTATCGACCTTGACGATCCGGAAGGGATTTATGAACTGAACGATGGGGCACGTGTCGATTTGATCGGCTATTATGCAGATTACGATGGTGTTGAAAATGGCGAACCGGTTTCCAAGTCGCCAATTCCGAACAACCCGGCTTTCATCTTTAATATGATAACTCCTGAGAAACCGCAAGGCGAAAAAAGCTTTGTCGCAATACGGCAAACGCTTGAAACGCAAGAAAATGCGTATAAGGTAAAATTCGTCAGAGCAGATACCCGGGATATTTCCGGCTTGACGATACGAAAAGACAAGACATTATATGTTCTTTTACTTGGCGGACTCATCTTCATGATCGGCGTCATCCAAGGTTCCTATTGGAATCATAGACGTATTTGGATTCAGAAAGGGGAAGGCGAAGAGCTATTGGTAGCCGCCCATACGAATAAAAATTGGTTCTCATTGAAAAAGGATTTGAATGCCGTTAAAGATGTTGCCGGCTTGCCGAACTATGAAGACAGGCAGGATAATGAGTCGTCAACTGAGGAAGAGGAAGGAGAAAAATAATTATGGGATTAGCATCGTTAAGCGCGAATCTGCTTTTAGTCTCTTTCATTGCCTATTTGGTAGCCACCTTGTTTTTTGGTGGAGCAGTGAAAGGCGCTAAATCGGAAGCATCCTATAGAAATCATAGATGGGGAAATGTAGGGATTACAATCACTATCATCGGCTTCATCACCCATCTCGGATATTTCATAACAAGATGGATAGCTTCAGGCCACGCTCCTGTTAGTAATATGTTTGAATTTACAACTGCGTTCGGCATGATGCTTGTAGGGTCTTTCATTCTACTGTTTTTCTTGTATAGAACACCATCCCTTGGATTGTTTGCATTACCGATTGCAATCATTATTATCGGTTACGCAAGCATGTTCCCACGGGAAATTACACCGCTCATACCCGCGCTCCAAAGTTACTGGCTAACTATCCATGTCATAACTGCTGCGCTTGGTGAGTCAATCCTCGCAATCAGTGCGGTGGCGGGACTTATTTACTTATTGAAGAATGTCGATTTGACAAAGCCTTCAAAACAGCGGTTTTGGCTCGAAGCGGTTATGTTCACACTAGTCCTTGTCCTCGGATTCGTCCTATCTTCGACAACATTCAAGTTGACGGGCTATGAAGCGCACTTTACGTATATCGATAAAAACCAGGCGCCTGCAAAAATCGAGTATAATTACCCGCCGTTATTCGGCATGCATGAATATGAAGCCCAAACTCCTGAAGCGATGACTCCGTGGGCCGAAATGCCAGCTATCGTCAACGCAAAAACATTGACGACATTCGTTTGGTCAGTGACTACGGGAGCAATTCTCTATCTTCTATTACGGATTATATTCCGTAAACCAATTGCGGCTGTTTTCCAACCTTTCGCGAAGAAAGCCAGTTCGCAGCTAATGGATGAAATCGGCTATCGTTCCGTTCTCATCGGTTTCCCTGTCTTCACCTTAGGGGCCTTAATCTTTGCGATGATTTGGGCGCATGAAGCCTGGTCCAGGTTCTGGGGGTGGGATCCGAAAGAAGTATGGGCACTTATTACATGGCTATTTTACGCGGCATTCCTCCATCTCCGATTGTCAAAAGGATGGGAAGGGAAAAAATCAGCATGGCTTGCGGTTATCGGATTTGTCATTATCATGTTCAATCTGATTGCCGTGAATTTAATCATTGCCGGTTTGCATTCATACGCGTGAACCGATTGGACTGCACAGAGCCGAAAAGGAGCTGTGCAGTTTCTTTTTTTATGTACAGCTTGTACAATGGGAACAGAAGCGTTGTTGAAAGGGGACATTGAATATGGAAGAGAATGTTAGGCTATTAGTGGTGGACGATGAGGATCGGATTCGCCGACTTTTGAATATGTATTTATCCCGCGAAGGCTTTGAAATCGATGAGGCGGTAGATGGCGCCGAAGCGATCGAAAAGGCGCTTGCTAATCAATATGACTGTATTTTACTCGATTTGATGATGCCTGAAAAAGATGGCCTCGAAGTGTTGCAGGAACTTCGTGACGAAAAGAAAATGACACCTGTCATCCTTTTGACAGCGAAGGGAGAGGAATCCGACCGGGTAGTTGGATTTGAAACAGGCGCAGACGATTACATTGTCAAACCGTTCAGTCCGCGTGAGGTTGTGCTGCGTGTGAAAGCCATTCTGAGAAGATCGGTAACTTTCCCCGACGCAACGGCCACGAACAGTTCGAAAGATCTTGTCGTCTTCCCGCAATTGACAATTGATCATGATGCACACCGGGTGACAGCTGAAGGAAAAGAAGTGAACTTGACACCTAAAGAGTACGAATTGCTTTATTTCCTTGCGAAATCGCCGGATAAGGTGTTCGACCGCGAGCAGTTATTGAAGGAAGTTTGGCACTATGAATTCTTCGGAGATTTACGGACAGTCGATACACATGTGAAAAGACTACGGGAGAAGCTGAGCCGTGTTTCGGAAAGTGCAGCTAAAATGATTGTTACTGTTTGGGGCGTCGGCTATAAATTCGAGGTTCCGAATGAATAGAATATGGCATTCAATCGTCGGGAAGCTATGGGCAACCATATTGCTTCTCGTTTCCTTTGTCCTTTTTATCGTCACCGTTTTTCTGCTTGAATTCCTTGATAATTTTCATACGACGCAAGCAGAGGATTCGCTCCGGAGAGAAGCAACGACAATCGGTAAAATAGTTCTAGACCACGAAAGTGAATCCGCAATGCAACTCATTATCCAGGACATATTGGATAACGAAACGAATGCGATGATCATTGACTCGGATAAAAAGGTCTATTATTCATTCCATAGGGGGCTGAATCAGGAAAAGATAGAGCAAAAGATCTTATCCGAGCCGAAGTTCTTCTCAAATATTGAAATCAATCAAAAGGTCGTGAAGGAACAGATTCTTCCTTCTCTTACTGAAGAGAACGCCATGGAAAAATTTTTAGTCCTCATGTATCCGTATGCTGAAGTTAATGGTAACATGCACTCCATCGTTATGTACCAAAGTCTTGATGCTATTCATCGCACCACGAAAAGGACGACACATATCGTATTCTTATCCGCCTTCATCGCTTTCGTATTGACGACCATTTTCGCCTTCTTCCTTTCCACGAAAATCACTTCGCCATTGCGCGGAATGAAGCAAGCAGCCTTTGAATTGTCGAAAGGGAATTTTGAAACACGTCTTCCCGTTATGCAAAATGATGAAATCGGTCAACTTGCGACCGCTTTTAATCAGATGGGCCGACAGCTGAAATACCAGATGGAATTGATTAAACAAGAAAAGGAACAGTTATCCAGCATTCTCACATCAATGACGGATGCGGTCATCACCTTCAATCGTGATTATTCGATTCTGCTAAGCAATCCCCAAGCTGAGCGATTATTGCAGAAGTGGTATTTTGCCAATGGGGCAGATGACAAAGTGTTGCCGAAAGAAATTTTTCATATGCTTGAACACACCATAACGTTTGCAGAGGAAGTGGAGGATGAACTTGAAATCGGAGGCCAGTTTTATGGCATTTCCATCAGCCCGCTTTACAGTGAAAACAGTATTCGTGGAGCAGTAGCTGTATTGCGTGATATGACCGAACAGCATAAGCTTGAAAAGCTCAGATCCGATTTCATAGCAAATGTATCACATGAACTGAGGACGCCTATTTCCTTACTGCAAGGATATAGTGAGGCGATTATCGATGATGTAATGACGAGTGATGAGGAACGAAATGAAATGGTGCAGATTATCCACGATGAATCGAAGCGTATGAGCCGTCTCGTAACAGATTTGCTTGACCTGGCACGTATGGAGTCGGGGCATATGCGCTTATACAAGTTGAATTTCCCCTTAATTCCTTTTTTAGATAGAGTTCAAAACAAATTTATGCAAATTGCCCGAGATTCGAATGTTGCACTGACGTTGGACGTTAACGATGATGATAAAGAGATAATTCTCTTTGCAGATGACGATCGCCTGGAGCAAGTATTTACAAACTTAATCGATAATGCAATCCGTCATACGCCTGATGGAGGAAAAGTGACAGTCGGTGTCGAAAAGAAAGGAGATATGGTTGGAATTTCCGTCTCTGATACGGGGAGCGGCATACCGCAAGAGGATCTGCCTTTCATTTTCGAACGTTTTTACAAAGCCGACAAGGCGAGGACGAGGGGGAAAGGCGGCACTGGACTCGGTCTTGCAATCGCGAAGAATATTATCGACTCACACGGAGGCAGGATCACCGCAGAGCTTGGCAAAACGTCCGGAACGATCTTCAAATGCGTATTGCCTGCCGGACCTGCAGATTTCAATGAGGAAAAGCTATAAACATGCTTTGAAGAAAAATGTGTGGGATGAAACTTTTCATCTTGAATTACGACTAATGTAATGAACGGGGGGATTTCGTGGATGACTCCGTTTTCCACAGGCTATACGAGCAATATCATCAGGACGTGTTCAATTTCCTCATCTATTTGACTAGGGACCGACATTCGTCCGAGGATCTAATGCATGAAGTGTACGTCAGAGTGTTGAAGGCATATGCGGGTTTTGAAGGGAAGAGCTCTGAAAAGACCTGGCTCTTCTCCATCGCAAAAAATGTTGCGATAGATCACTTTAGAAAGAAGAATGTGCGGCAGAAGCATAATTTCGATAAATTTGACTGGGAGCAGAGCGAATTGCCCTCACTAGTAAGCACTCCTGAAGAAATTGCATCGTTAAATGAAGAGATGAGGCAGTTGCTGCGAGTTTTAGATACATGCACCGGCGATCAAAAGATGGTAATAATCTTGCGGTTTTTCCAAGAGCTCTCCATAGCGGAAACCGCCGACACCCTCGGCTGGACGGAGGGAAAGGTGAAAACAACCCAACACCGTGCAATTAAAGCACTACAAAAGAAATTGAATGCTCTTTCGGCAGAGGAGGAAAGATGAATGACCAACAATCAATGGGATGACAACAAGCTGGAAAGCCTTCTTCATTCAATGCCGAAAATTGAAGATAACCGTTCAAAGGAACAAATTATGGAACGCCTTATACAGGATCAGCGCCTTAAAAAATCGCGCAGGATGAAACCGAGGAAATGGATGCCTATTATTGTGGCGGCGGCTGCGCTGCTCCTGCTCAGTTTGCTTGTCCCTTCGATGCTCAAAAACAATGAAGGGGCGATCGAGGATGCAGAGTCTATTTCTTTCGAAATGAAGCGGGCAATTGACAGTGAAAATGAAGCAGCCGAGGAATCAGCGGATACATTTAGCGCGACAGAAGCGAAGGAGTCAGCAGCTTTGTCGTTTGAAACTATTGAAAGCCATGTAGTACTAGCAGACGAGTTATATGACGCTGCAGCTTTTCAAATCGGATTGGAGCAATCTGCATATGTCGTTCCGATCACATTTTTGATTCCTGATTCTCTGATTCAATCCGATTTTCCAAAAGGAAACCCGACAACGGTTGAACTATACAATAAATATGCCGCTGAGTTTCCGGAAGAGGAACTTGGTTTCGATGACTACCATCCGTATAAAGGCAGGTTATATGAGGGAAATGGCATACTCCATCATCAACTTCCGGATGAGCATAATTATGATATGTCGAGCTCGACTGTTTATAATTATTTCTCTTCGATGAGAGAAACTTTTTCGGGATATGAAAAGCTGCAGCTTGTTGATGAAACGGGCAAACCAACCTCATTTCCAAGTGTCGGAGATTCAAAAGCAGTAGAATTAAACAGGCCGTTCCCTTATTATAGATACACGACACCTTCGGGTAAGGTTTATTTGATTCCTGCAGAGTCTATTGAGTCTGTAGCTACAGTAACCCAAGGGCTCTCGGCGATGAAAAATGTGACTGGTGATATTTTCGAATCATTGGTTCCGGACAATGTGGAATATGAAGTCCGGGTAGAAGATAATATTGCTGTCATTACGTTCAAAGAGCAATTGGATGTCAATGCATTTGAGCAAAACGCAGTAAATCAAATGATTGAAGGATTCATGCTAACTGCTAAAGGTTATGACATACAAGTTCGGCTTGAAAACGTAGTTCAAGAGAGCTTTGGCAAGTATGATCTATCAAAGCCCTTGCCAATGCCGGTTGGCAGCAATCCAACTTGGTTCACTCCATAATCATAGAAGAAGCGTCTTGTAAACAGTAGAGTTTACAAGGCGCTTTTTTTTCGGTACAATAGATTTGTAACATAATATTGATTCATCTTCGGGGCAGGGTGTAATTCCCGACCGGCGGTAATGGAAGTTCCACTTCTTAGCCCGCGAGCTTAACAGCTGATACCGGTGTGATTCCGGAGCCGACAGTATAGTCTGGATGGGAGAAGGTGAAGGTGCAGCCGTCTTTTTGTGTTGTCCACAAAAAGGGTGCTTATTTAAGTATGGGAACGTGCAAAAGGAAACCGCCTTTCACGCATACCCTTATTTAGTGATGCCTTTTAAACTCTCCCTAAAGCTTATTTGCTTTAGGGATTTTAATTTGGACAATTAACAAATAGCGGTCAGACCTTTCCTCTTTTGAAGTGAATCGCAAAAGGAGAGAGGGTTAACATGAACAACAAGAAATTACGAAGGATGATTCTAATCGCAATACTGGGAAGTATTTCAACGGTATTGATGCAGTTGAATTTCCCACTGCCTGCATTGCCTGCATTCCTGAAAATTGATTTCAGTGAAATTCCGGCCGTCTTAGCAATCATGACAATGGGACCGGTCGCAGGAATCGCTGTAGAACTGCTAAAGAACGTATTGCATTGGTTTTTATCAGGAAGCCCGACTGGTGTTCCAGTAGGAGAGATTGCGAACTTTGCAACAGGCGTCCTATTCATTATGCCGATCTATTTAATCTTTAAGAAAATCCGTTCGACAAAAGGCCTGACTGCTGGCTTGTTTGCCGGCACGGTTTCCATGGCTGTCGGAATGAGCGCATTGAATTATTTCGTATTCCTGCCGATGTATGTATACTTCATGAATATGCCTGCCTATACGGGCGATGCTATGTTCAATGTGATTGTACTAGGGATTCTTCCATTCAACTTGATAAAAGGCATCATGCTGATGGTCATTTCATTGTTGTTGTATAAGAGCATGAGCAAATGGATTGACCAACAAAACCGTCAGTTGACGATGTAATAAATATAAACTATGCGAGTATGTGAACAGATAATTGTTCATATACTCGTTTTTTAATCCTGTGAATTTCCGTTCTAGACGGACGCTTTCCGGGGGGGCGGGCGGTGAGCCTCCTCGGTCGCTACGCTCCACTGCGGGGTCTCACCTGTCCCGCTGATCCCCCAGGAGTCGCCGTCTTCTTCTCCAATTCACTGGCAAGCACTAATAAATTTGAAAGTAAAGTGTTATACTTGCTGTAGAAATCTGAATCCTTTTCATAGATTAAAAGGGGTTGTAGTAAATTAAATTTCAGAACTTATAGAGCTAAGAAGGAGTGAAACGATGTTTTTCCTAACACGTGAACGACAGGAAGTATTCGACGCAGCACATACATATCCATTTGAGGAAGAGATCGATAGTGAATTTGAAGAACATTTATATTTACACTTAGCCCAGTATATAGATGTCTTACCACAAAAATTTCAATTGGGGATTATTGAACGTACATTATTTCGAAATGACACGTTAATGGATGAATTTGAAGAATGGTGCAATGTGACAATTGAGCAGTTCACAACGAAGGGCAATGCTATTTATGAAAAACGTGAAGCGATTGTCACACGCTTTAATCCGTCAGCACAAACTGTTTTTTCCCAATCATTTCATGACGGTAAAATTATTCATGCCAAGCAACAAGGGGATACATTTACACTCCTATTAGATATGAGTGGCGGGTTTACAGTCGAGTCGATTGTGCAGTTAGTTTTTCATGATGTACAAACAGAGGGTAAGCTTGAAGGCAATTACGTGTATGACGAGCTAATAGAAATCGCAGAAGGATTTGTATTACGCGTTTTATCTAGTTTTGGTAGCCCATATAGGGAATGGACGATTTTTTTCAAAGAAGTCAAAGCGAGTTGCTTGTATCGCCCTGCAGTGTATATTGAACCGGGAGAGGTCGCTACGTGGGGTGAGTACGTTTCTGCGCTCAATCCGGAGGACAAATACTATATTGTAAAAGACATGCGCTTTGTAGAGGTTGATTTGGCTAGTCTTTCGCAAACCGAGAATGGTATTTCCGCCGGTGGGATATCACTTGGTGATCATTTTGAGGAGGCGAGAGAGAGGATATATTGCGCTACTTATGAAGATCCATACGCTCATTTTAGTGAGCCGATTCCAACTGATGAGTTGAGTTTTGCTATGTTTGATATAGACCCTACTATACGAGTACGTGCCTTCAATACAATTTTCGCACTGGGTGAGGATGTAGCATATATCGTTAATGCTGCGCTACGTAAAGCCAATGTAAACGAAGAGGAAGATATGTATTTTGGCATTTTAGCAAGCCATTTCGATCAACTTGGTTGTTTAGAGGATGATGTAAAGCATAAGTGGCTTAGTGAATAAGATGAGAGTTGTTCAAAATAGGAAACCGTTTTGAACAGCCTCTTGCTTGTGGTACCAAATGTGTTGATAAAATACTTCGCAATTAAATGTGCTTCACAACGCCTTTTCTTTAATCGGACAGATTGTTGGATAATTATGATGGGAGAGAGAAGTAATTTGATAGCAAGGGAAATAGAAATTACAGATGCCGAAAAACTTTCCCTCCTAATTCAACTAGTAGAAGCAAGTTCTGAATATATGCTTTGGGAAGCTGGGGAAAGGGAAGTTGAAGGCGAACGTCAAAAAAAGATGATAGAGAGTATGAAGGATAGTAATAATTCAACTATTTTAGTAGCAGAAAACAAAAATAATGAACTTGTGGGATACTTATTTGCAATCGGGGGCAATGCGAAAAGAAGCAAGCACTCGGCTTATATTGTTATTGGTATATCCGAAAATTATCGAGGACAAGGTGTAGGGACAAAACTATTTAAAGAGTTGGAACAATGGGCTGCACAACACGATATTCATCGTTTGGAACTAACAGTCGTTACTCGGAACCAAGTTGGTCTGTCTTTATATAAGAAAATGGGCTTCGAAGTCGAGGGAACAAAAAGACATTCTCTACTCATCAATGATGAGTTTGTTGATGAATATTACATGTCGAAATTAATAAGCCCTGTTCTCTAAGAAGCAAAGCATTAATCAATTTAAGCAAACGGGCGCGATTACGTAAGAAGCAATCTGCGTCCGTTATGCAATCGGAGCCATTTAGCAGAAGGTGTAAAGTGGAGAGGGAGATTACTTTGGAATTAATAAATAGCTCAGTTAACATTGGTGATATAATATCTACGACGATTTTTATTCTGCTAATAATCCTATTTTTTGTTTCATTTACGGTTTTCATCAGAAGATTGTCGTTTACTCAAAGAAATAAAGCCGACAACAATATCAAAGTGGAGCAAAAACTAGATAGAATAATTGAATTGTTAGAGCAAGATAAAACGATTAAATAAGACTCACTAAAGGCGTAGATGGTGGAATAGATACCTCTTCACCTGCATCTGCAAAAGCATTAAATATTGAAATTATAAACTCAAAATAATATTAATTCCATTTCGCAAACGGAGCGAGTATTTAAGTTGGTAATCTGGCGCTTTCTAGAATTCATTAATACTTCGAGGAGGAGTAAGGGTTTTTATCCTTCAAAATTTCCGCTGCTTTTGTTGATATGGACATACTAAGGAGTGGAGCGGAAGACGGCGACTCCAGCGGGAACAGCGCGAGCTGAAAGCCCCGCAGACACGCAGTGGCGAGGAGCTTGAAGCCGTGCCCGCGGAAAGCGTCCGTCTGAAGCGGAAATCCGTAATAAAAAACCAAAAGGCTGTCCGGATTTTATTCCGGGCAGCCTCTTGGTTAGTGCGTTTACGTCCAGCTCCGGGCGCTAGCTGCTCGGGTCATAAGCCAGCCCTACTGTACGGCAAAAAGCGCCGGTTCGCATGTCCGTCTTATGCCTGTCGCAGCTAAAGCTGTAACGTAGAACAGCTTTTGCGAGTAAAAGCGTAGTGTTACGAGCAGTGTTAGAGCGTCCTACGCTTTTGTTTCAGTCCTCATATTTTAACGGATCGCCGTCGAACGGTGCATCAGCGACTTTGATCGAATCCGTCGGACAACCGTCAAAAGCGTCTTCCATATCTTCCAATAGTTCTTCTGGAACTTCTGTAACGCCCGTGTTATCATCAAGAATAACGTAGGCAATCCCCTCATCGTCATAATCATAGATGTCAGGTGCAGCAGCGCCACAAGCACCACATGCAATACATGTATCTTGGTCAACGATGGTGTATTTTTTGCTAGTAGACATTGACGTTCTCTCCTCTTTTCTCCGCACTATCTATTTAGTTCCCTTACCATTCTAAAGCTGTTTTCATTTGTTTTCAACAATAAAACATTAATTTTAAGGGGGGCCAACCATGAATTTGTCTTCCATTCTTCTATTTGTCATAAGTAAAATGAATGGCCAACGGACTTTGAATGCCGGACTCCATCTATTACGCGGAAAAAAATCAGGCCAAACATTGACAGACGTGGAATATTTTAATGTCAAGCCTTTCTTCGCCATTCTTCCGAAATTGGAAGAAACGACTTACACAAAAGCAATTGACAAATTACTCGACTCGGGATTAATTATCCAAGACGAGAAATTCATCAAACTGACTGAAGAAGGGAGTAAAAGCATTAAAGATTTGCCCGACTTTCATTTCAGAGGATGGGACTATCGAGGACGTGAAATGATATTCTTTGGCAGAATTGCTTTACTGGTCCAAACCCTATCCTACGTGCGGAAAGGGGAATTCTCATTCAATCCGATTCAAAAAGATCGGGATATCCAGATTTTCGTTAAAAGATTTCTTGAACGCCAACCAATTACCGATCCCGGATTTGCCAAGCAAATAGGCGACGAGTTGAAAAAGGCAGTTTTGAAAAGTGGAATGAACGATATCCAGAAATACATATTCGTTTGCCGGTTGACTGGCAAAACCGAAACGGCGAAGACATGGGATCAATTGAGTTCTGAATTGGAGATGGGCACTGATGCCCTGCGTCTGCAGTACATTGAAAGCCTGCATAGACTTTTGCCAATCGTAGAAGACTCGGATGAATTTTCTTTTCTAAACAAAATCGCTTTCGGTATAAAAGTGCATTCCTATTTGACTGATTCAGCGATGCATACGAAAAGGCTTTTTGACCAAGGACATTCAATGGCAAGCATCGCTTCGATTCGAAAATTGAAGATGAGTACAATTGAAGACCATATCATAGAGATGGCGATGAATGATAAACGATTCCCGGTTACTCATTTCGTTTCAGAAGAGCTCATCCATGCTGTCGTTTCAAAATCGCTAGAGTTGGGAACGAAGCGCCTTAAGCTATTGAAAGATGAGTTTGAAACATTATCCTATTTTGAGCTGAGGCTTATTTTGACTGCTTATAAGGAAGTGGAGTAGATGGATTTGAAAAGAATTCTGCTGGATCGATTCGGATATGAGAACTTCCGGCCTGGGCAAGAAGAAGTGATTCGTCATCTATTGGACAAGCGGGATACAATTGCCATTTTACCGACCGGAATGGGTAAGTCGCTTTGCTATCAGCTGCCAGGTTCTGTGATGGATGGATCAGTTATAATTATTTCCCCGCTCGTTTCCTTGATGGAAGACCAAGCGATGCGAATGCGGCAGAGCGGTGAAAAGAGGGTCATCGCGTTGAATTCCTTTTTGCCATATAGTGAGCGGCAGAGGATTCTTGGGCAGCTTCAAAACTACAAATTCATCTTCATTTCTCCGGAGATGCTGTCACAGGAGTCATTTGGCCGTCAATTGAACCGGATACGGATTTCGCTCGTTGTCGTAGATGAAGCTCACTGCATTTCCCAATGGGGGTTTGATTTCAGGCCGGATTATTTACGGATTGGTGATTTCCTGAAACTGAAGGGGCGTCCTCCTCTATTGGCATTAACCGCTACGGCGGATGAAAAAGTATTGAACGATATCCAGCAATATCTGCAAATGGAAAAACCGATTGTCCAAAGACATTCCTTGGATCGGCCGAATATCTCCTATTCTATAGTGGAAGTGAACTCATCGCTTGAAAAAACAGAATGGATCAAGGACAGGGTCGCTCAAACAGTTGGTCCGGGAATCATATATGCATCTTCCAGAAAGCGGGCGGACGAATTGGCGTTCGAACTTCAACTGGCTGGGATTGCCGTACAATCGTATCATGCAGGAAAGGAACAGGATGACCGTTCCATCATCCAGGAACAGTTCCTAAACGGCGACCTAGAATGGATATGTGCAACAAATGCATTCGGAATGGGCGTTCATAAAGACGATATTCGTCAAGTAATACATGACCACCTCCCTTCGACGATAGCTGCGTATATCCAAGAAGTCGGAAGGGCGGGGAGGGACGGACATCCTGCTGCCGCCTCGCTGCTTTATATGCCGACTGATGAGCAGACGACTAGTTTCATCATCCAATCGGATATGCCTCGAGAAGAGGAGATACGCCATTACCATAGGATGATTTTAGAGGGGCATTCTCCTGGATCAGCTTCAGAGCTTGCTAGTTTGACAGAGACAGGCAAACGGGTACTTGATTATTATATGGAGCATTATCCGCTTGAAGAAATTGTGCTTCGGTTACATGCGCTTTCCAATGAAAAGAACGAACAGCTTTTGCAAATGGTTCAACTTGTCACAGGCGGAACGTGCATCCGTCAACGAGCATTGTCGTATTTTGGAGAAACGGGTAGGAACAAGCCTGTGGAGTGTTGTTCAATATGCGGTCTCGGTCACGTAAATTGGCTTTATGAAAAAGCGACTAAGCAAAGTGCTGTGAAAAAAGTCAGTTGGGATGAAAGAATTACCAATCTACTTGGATAACAGTTCTGATGTCCGTTTACTTTTACGACAATATTCGTCATAATATAAAGAAGAGCACCACTGAATAGGAGAATATGTCGATGAAAAATAATGATTACAAAGTTGAATTCGAAGAGCATCGCAGAGAGATCGGTATTGAACGTACTGATGATGTAGTCCTGCCGTCGCGTGCGGAACGCTATGGCACACGACGGAAGAGGAAGAAAAATTCACGCTATACGACGATCAATTTAATCCTAGGCATTTTTACATTCATTCCGATCTTAATATTTGTCTATGTCATTTATAATTTCTACTTTGGGTCGGATAGCGGATCCGCTAAGGTCGACAATTTACAAACACCTGTAGAGTACGGAACGAATGCATCACCTGGAAAAGGTGATGGTCCTGGATCGGTTGGTGTTGATTCCAATAAGGAAAATAAGGATGAAGAGCAATCGAGTGGGGATGCTGACAAGGGAACGGCAGCAGTTCCGGAGAAAGAATCCACTAAACCGCCTGTAAGCGTAAATCCACCGGCAGTTGAGAAGGAAACTCCGAAGCAGACAGAAACACCTAAGCAGACAGAAGCTCCGAAAGCAGAAGAAAAACCGAAGACTGAAAAGAAGACCGAGGATAACACAAAAGCTAGGACACATATTGTCGCGGCTAATGAAACGCTTTACCGGATTTCTATGAATTACTACGGATCTGACTCCGGAATCGATAAAATTAAAAAAGCGAACGGCCTCTCATCAAACGATATTATGGCGGGGCAAAAGCTGATTATTCCCTGATGGACACTAAAGAAATGGAAGACAAGGCAAAGTCGGCTCTTTGCCTTTTTCTTTTTATCCCGCATTAACGGGCTGTAAGATCACCGCTTCAGGTTGGAGCTAGAAATAAAATGAGAGGTAGGGATCAACAGCCAGTAAATGCCCGTTTGTTTCAACTACACAATCAGTGGATAACATCACTGATTGTAGTTTCACTTTATGGCAGGTGTAAAATGAAAAGTGTATTGACTGGTTTAGCGTGCTTTGCAGGAATGATTTCTGGTATTCTTGCATATATGTTCATTTATGCACGTCAGAAGAATATCATTCACCATTCATTTTCCGTTCGAAAAGATGGCTTGAGTGATAAGGAGTTGTCCGTTTTTTTTATTTCGGACATTCACCGAAGAAGGATTGATGGACAACTGATGAGTAGAGTAAAGTCTTTTGGAAAGATTGATATCATCATCATAGGTGGAGATCTTGCAGAAGGCGGCGTCCCTCTTTCACGCATTGATTGGAATGTGAAACAGCTCTCACAGCTTGCTCCATTATTTTTCATATGGGGCAATAATGACCGGGAAGTCGGGGAACTGGAGATACGAAGTATTATTGAAAAGCATGGCGGTATAATATTGGAAAATTCGGACGCGATTATCGAAAGTCATCCGCATTGGGGAATTTGTGGAACGGATGACCCATCAAGCGGTAATGTGGACATAGACGCTGCATTGAAAAATGCAGATTCATACGATTATTTGATTGTCGCGACTCATACCCCATCCTTATTCCGTAAAGTGGAGAAGGTTTGCAAACCCGAGCTGATGGTGGCTGGACATATGCACGGAGGTCAAATCAGATTTGGTAGATTTGCATTACATCCTTTAGGACAGTTCAACGAAGTGAACGGAAAAGCGAGATTGATCAGTAATGGATATGGCACCTCTCTAGTCCCGCTTCGTTTTGGGGCTGCTCCGGAAAGCCATGTCATAACGATAAAATATTGAATACTAAGCAAGTTGCGAACGATTGTAAGGAGAATGATGAAAATTGATTTATAAAGATGCAATTGTGATCGGTGGAGGGCCGTGTGGTCTATCTGCCGCCATCGAATTGAAGAATATCGGGTTGGACGTATTAATAATCGAGAAAGGGAATATCGTCAACTCGATTTATCGTTATCCGACTCATCAAACTTTTTTCAGTTCGAGTATTAAGTTATCCATTGGAAATATCCCTTTTATTACTGCGAAAGAAAAACCCAAACGGAATGACGCGCTCGTCTATTACCGGACAGTGGCAGAACTAAAAGACCTTTCTGTCAATAGTTTTGAAACGGTTGAAACAGTCGAGAAAGCAAATGGTCTTTTTACGGTGAAAACAGATGTCGCGACCTACAATGCGAGGTTCGTCATCGTCGCGACAGGTTATTATGACAACCCTAATTCGTTGGACGTACCCGGCGATTCATTACCGAAAGTGTACCATTACTTCAAGGAAGCACACCCGTTTTATAGGAGAAGAGTAGCAGTCATAGGCGGCAAAAACTCAGCAGTGGATGCTGCCATCGAATTGGCACGAGCTGGCGCTGCTGTGACAGTCATATATAGGGGATCCAATTATTCACCTAGCGTCAAGCCATGGATCTTACCCGGTTTCGATAGTTTGGTTCGCAGCGGTGAAATTGATATGTACTTTAATGCGAATGTTGTCGAAATAACAACTGATTCCATTAGTTTTGAAACGGATGGCGTGCGCAAGACGATTGAAAACGATGCTGTTTTTGCGATGATCGGTTATCACCCTGACCACGAGTTTCTGAAAAGGATGGGAATCAAAGTCGACGAGGAGAGCGGCCGACCTGCTTTCAATGAAAATACGATGGAGTCCAATGTGGAAGGTTTATATATAGCAGGAGTGATTGCTGCAGGGAATAATGCAAACGAAATTTTCATAGAAAATGGACGTTGGCATGGCGGTTTGATTGCAGAACATATTGAGTTGATTTTAAGCGACCGTAAATGATGGCAGTACGTTAGAATGGCAGGGAAGGGGGCCTCCTGGTAATGATCATATTGCTGACAGTCGCGATTGCGCCGGGACTGGCGCTTTTCAGCTATTTCTATTTGAGGAAGCAGATTGCAAAAGAGCCTTCTCGTACATTGTTTCATACATTCATATATGGAGCGATGATGACTTTTCCGATCATGTTCATACAGCACGTTTTCGAAGAGGAGAACATCATACCGAATGATTTTTTCAGGAATGCGATTTTTACGAGTTGGATTGAAGAGTTCTTTAAATGGCTTATCCTGTTAATAGCAATATTTAAGCATGTCGAATTTGAAGACGCATATGATGGAATTCTATATGGTGCCAGTGTGTCGCTCGGTTTCGCGACTGTCGAAAATATCCTTTATTTATTCATTTTCGGTATGGACACGGCTTTTCTAAGGGCCCTCTTGCCTGTATCAAGCCATGCGCTGTTCGGTGTCGTAATGGGGTATTACTTAGGGAGGGCGAAGTTTACGACCGTCTCAAACCGTAAAGGCATGTTGTTCTTCGCCTTCTTCGCACCCTTCATCCTCCATCTCATATACAATGGGATCTTGGGAGTGAATGATTTCTCATTGTACTTAATCATTCCATTTATGCTCTGTCTCTGGTGGTTCGGATTGACACGGGTGAAATTCGCCCATACTTTCGCGATGCAGCAATTCCGGAGTAAAGCTGATAACGAAATGAAAGTTAAGGATAATAGCATATGATTGTCAAGAGAAGGTCTGGCTAAAGAAGCCAGATCTTTTTTTATGTTGTGAGGATAATAAAAAGAATTTGTTTGGACAAACTGAGAGAAAGGAGGGCATGAATGTGAAGAAATTACTATTACGTATAATGACTGTTGCATTATTGCTTGGAACGGCTTATGCAACTTCCCCGATTGAAATCGATGCGTTCAGCTCACGCGAAATTGCAAGAGGGGCTACAGGAGATGATGTAATCGAGCTCCAGGCAAGACTTCAATACGCGGGATTCTATAACGGTAAAATCGATGGGAAGTTCGGGTATGGCACCTATTGGGCGCTTCGGAATTTCCAAGACAAATATGGTTTGCCGATAGATGGTATTGCCGGCTCCCAAACGAAAAAGAAGTTGACGTCAGCTTCCAAGTACGATGAGAAATTTGTAATGGACAATTTAAAGAAAGGAAATCAGTTCACCCATTACGGTGGAACCCCTCTATCCGCTCAAGTGAAGAAAGGCGGAGGCGGAGGCGGCGGCGGCGGCAATGAGAATATGAATTTGCCATCAAAATACTCACAACAAGACTTGAATCTCATGGCAAATGCCGTTTATGGGGAAGCTAGGGGAGAGCCGTATGAGGGGCAGGTTGCTGTTGCAGCCGTCATATTGAACCGAGTGGAACATCCCGATTTTCCAGATACCGTCTCAGGAGTCATCTTCCAACCGTTAGCCTTCACAGCTGTGGCTGACGGACAAATTTGGTTGACGCCGAATGAACGGGCGAAAGAAGCGGTCCTTGATGCATTGAACGGATGGGATCCTTCCGAAAACTCGATCTATTATTTCAATCCAATCACCGCTACAAGTAAATGGATTTGGTCCAGACCGCAAGTTAAGAAAATCGGCTTGCATATCTTTTGCCATTGATGGCTACGTGAAAGGTGGATTGCGAATGGCTCTGACAGGAAGGGCTATTTACATTGACTATGAAAAAAATGATATTTGTGCTTGCGTATGCGTTAGTCGTAGTTTCGGTTTTCGCCTTTACGAAGGCAACTGAGAATAATAAATTGGCGATTTTATTAAGTAATCAATATGCCCAGCAAATGGCGGACGCCTCGGACAAAATGGAGGAGCTTGATACTGCTGTAAAACAGACGCTCCTCTTCAACCATTCCGAAGGCTCAAAAAAAGCAAGGGAGGATATTTGGAGACTGTCTTCGGATATTAAGCGATCTGTCGCTTCATTGCCATTAGACACAGCTTTTTCGACCTCATGGATGAATTATTTGGGGAGAATTGGCAATTATGCCAAAGTGGCAGATGCATCAAGCGATCCAGGGGAATATCATCAAGTGATGTCCCAGGCTTCTAAAAACTTGGGCGTCATGCATGATGATTGGAGGCTTGCTACAGCAGGGCTCATCAATGGTCGATATTCAATGGATGAATGGAATAATAAGCTGAATGCCTCGAATCCTGATTTTGATTGGTCCAATCTAGGTACAAGCATTAAACAATACACAGAAGCCGACTTTCCTTTGACTGCCAGCGAGTCGGATGCCATGAAGAAGAAGGAATTGAAAAACATTGACGAGGCTAAAGTGACACAGGCAGAGGCAGTGGAACGATTCAAGACGCTCTTTCCGCAAGTATCGAACGATGTCGTCGGGGTGGACATGAGCAAGCCAGGTGCGCCCTACCCTTTCTATCACATCCGTTTTACTGATGGGGAATCCATTGGCTACATCGATATTACTGAAAAAGGTGGACATGTACTTTCCTATCTGGCGGAAAGACCATTTGGCAAGAATTCCGTTCCTTTTAATGACTTGAAAAAGTATGCGGAAGAATTCCTCAAGGCTGCAGGGTATAAAGACCTTGTCTATGAAGAAGCACGGGAAAATAATACTGCATGGCATTTCGTATTCGTGAGGGAAGAACCATTCTATGGGGCAAAAGTGTTCTCCGATGTCATCCATTTAAAAATCGCTAAGGACACGGGTGATATCATCGGGTTAAATGCCATGGAGTATATCCAAAAAGAAAAACTTCATCGACAGTCCATCAAGAAAGTGGATTGGAAACAATACTTCCACAAAGATGTTCAGCTAATGGAGAATGAACTTGCTTACGTGGAGAATGAAAGAATGGAACAAAGGCTTGCACACTATTTAAAGGTGACTCGTGACGAGAATGGGCATATTGGAACGTATAATGTACTTGTAGATACTGAAACTTCCGAAGTAATCAAAACAGAAAAGCTCGAATGATAGCATGTATAGTTCTAACGGACTGAAATTTTACATTGGAATTTACACCTACCCGTGACATAATAGATGTATCTATAAAAGGTGGGTGTGTTGCAATGCGTCTTTCAATTGGTACGAGTGTAATGATCGATAAGGATTTCACCGAAACCGGTGATAAGTATAAAAGTAAAGTAGTCGACTTGAACGATGGATTTGTATTGATCGATTATCCTGCTCATATCGATACCGGTAAGACAGCCTTCTTTATGGATGGGACGCAGTTACTCATTTCCTTTGTGGAAAACAAAATGTCCTATGCATTCCGTACTGAAGTGGCTGGAAGGGTAAATAGAGGAATACCTATGTTGAAGTTGACCTATCCCGGGGATGATCAGCTGATTAAAATACAAAGACGCGAATTTGTTCGAGTCGAGACTGTGATTGATGTAGCTGTTGCTATTGAAGGTATTTTCCAGCAGTTCGTTGCGGAGGACATCAGCGCAGGAGGAATAGCTCTCAATATCGGTCAAGATGATCTATTCGAAGGAACGGATTTCGTTTCGTTGACAATCGCACTTCCTTATGTAAATGATGACATTAAATACATTAGGACTGAGGCAAAAGTGGTACGGGTTTGGGAAAAGGATGACCGCCTTATCGCCTCTCTGGAGTTTGCCAAGATCAGCACGACTGATAGGCAGAACATTATTCGCTTCTGCTTTGAGAGACAATTGCTTGCTAGGAATGAATTGTGAAGTGTTATGCAGGGGAAAGTCCTAGTTGTTCAGGACTTTTCCCTTTTCTGTTTAAAAAGCGGAAGGTGGCGGTTAGGTGCGACAGGCATAAGGAGAAGATGCGGAGTGGTGTTCTTTGCCACGCAGCAGCTTAAACTTGTGACCCGAGCACCTGCCACCTGAAGCTAGATTGTGTTACAATGTTTTCGAATTGAATTCGGGGGTAGATGATATGTTAAAAGGAATTAGCATTGCTATTGATGGACCTGCAGCAGCGGGTAAAAGTACGATTGCAAAAAGGATTGCACAGAAATTGCATTACACGTATATTGACACAGGTGCGATGTACCGCGCTTTGACGCATAAAGCGATCCTTTCGGACATAGATATGGATAGTGATAACGATTTGGCTGATTTACTAATGAACACGGAGATATTACTGATTCCTGAAAAAGGCGGTCAAGCTGTATGGATCGATGGAGTCGATTGTTCAGACGTAATCCGGTCTCAGCAAGTGACTGGAGCTGTTTCCAAAGTGGCTTCACATCCGACAGTCCGGAAAATGATGGTGGAAAAGCAACGGGTACTTGCAAACGACTCCGGTGTTGTAATGGATGGGCGCGATATCGGTACGGAAGTTCTTCCGAATGCGGGCTTGAAAATCTTCATGACTGCTTCTGTGGAAGAAAGGGCAGAAAGGCGCTTTCAGGAAAATGAGCAGCGCGGGATTCATTCTTCGCTTGAACAGCTGAAAAAGGATATCGAAAAGCGCGATCGTGCTGACAGTGAACGGGAAGTATCACCTTTGAAGAAGGCGGAGGATGCCATTCTGGTCGATACGACTTCTATGTCCATAGATGATGTAGTCGATAAAGTGATTGAACTTGCGGAAGCGAGGCTGGAACGATGAATCTATATCCTTTTGGAAAATTTCTTGTCAGTACGATATTCTATCCTCTTTATCGAGTTAAAGTGATTGGTGCGGAGAATTTCCCTGCTGAAGGCGGAGTACTTTTGTGTACGAACCATATTGATAATCTGGATCCGCCTGTCGTTGGCATGACTTGCCCACGAACCGTTCACTTCATGGCGA
This sequence comes from Saccharococcus sp. Marseille-Q5394, assembly GCF_946901335.1. NCBI lineage: Bacteria > Bacillati > Bacillota > Bacilli > Caryophanales > Anoxybacillaceae > Saccharococcus > Saccharococcus sp. Marseille-Q5394. The sequence continues at coordinate 349,226 of NZ_CAMPPQ010000001.1, forward strand.
AGGAGGAACTGTTCAATGCTCCGATCTTGAAAACCATTCTACCGAAAGTGAACGCCTTTCCGGTTAAACGGGGCATGAGCGACCGTGAAGCTTTCCGGAAGGCTTTGAAACTATTGCGGGGCGGCCATGTAGTCGGAATGTTTCCGGAAGGGACAAGAAGCAAAACCGGAGAACTAGGAAAAGGGCTTGCGGGTGCAGGTTTCTTTGCTTTAAAAGGAGAAGCGGTTGTAATGCCATGTGCAATCATAGGACCTTATAAACCATTCCGTACTTTGCGGGTCGTCTATGGTAAGCCGATAGATATGACACCCTACCGCGAAAGCAAGGCGTCAGCGGAAGAAGTGACAGAAGTCATCATGAATGAAATCCGCATCCTTTTGGAACAGCATAAATAAATTAATAAGGTTAATTTTTTGTTTTTATGCATCGATTCGAATAATATAGAGATAGGATTCATTATGGAGGAGGACTACATATGACTGAAGAAATGAATTTGGATGAAATGAACGGATATAAAGAAGGTGACCGTGTCACTGGTAAAGTGACAAAGATCGAAGACAAATCCGTATTGGTCGAAATTACAGGAGCGCCTTTTGATGGTGTCATCCCCATCAGTGAACTATCCAGTCTCCACGTTGAAAAGGCTTCCGATGCAGTACAAGTCGGAGATGAACTCGAATTGATCATCACGAAAGTGGAAGATGAAAATTATGTCCTTTCCAAGCGGAAAGTCGATGCGGAAAACGCATGGGATTCCCTTGAAGAGAAATTCAATAACCAGGAAACAATCGAAACTGAAGTGAAGGATGTCGTGAAAGGCGGCCTTGTCGTCGATCTTGGTGTCCGTGGTTTTATCCCGGCATCCCTTGTAGAAGATCATTTCGTCGAATCATTCGAAGATTACAAAGGGCGTATGATGGAATTCAAAATTGTCGAAATGGACAAGGAGAAAAACCGTCTTATCCTTTCCCACCGCGCCGTCCTTCAAGAGGAGAAAGCGAGCAAGAAAGAAGAAATCCTTGAAGATCTGAAAGAAGGGCAAGTGCTGGAAGGGACTGTACAACGCATCGCTTCGTTTGGAGCTTTCGTTGACATCGGTGGTGTGGACGGTTTGGTCCATATTTCACAGCTTTCACATGAGCATGTGGAAAAAGTGTCCGACGTGTTGAAAGAAGGGGAGAAAGTTAACGTGAAAGTCCTCTCGGTCGACAGGGATTCGGAACGTATTTCATTATCCATCAAAGAGACATTGCCAGGACCATGGGAAAACATCGAGGAAAGAGCGCCGAAAGGATCCGTCTTGGAAGGCACTGTAAAGCGCCTCGTATCGTATGGCGCATTCGTTGAGGTATTCCCAGGCGTGGAAGGGCTAGTCCACATTTCCCGGATTTCCCACCAACATATCGGAACCCCTCATGAGGTACTTGAGGAAGGGCAAAAAATCGATGTGAAGGTTGTCGATGTGAATGCAGATGAGAGGCGGCTTTCCCTCAGCATCAAAGACCTTCTTGAGAAGGAAGAGGTCGAGTCATACGGTGATTATGAAATGAAAGAAGAGTCGGGCTTCTCCTTAAGTGATGTCATCGGTGATCAATTGAAGAAATTCACTGAGTGATATTTGACAAATTATCGAACAAACGAATGAAACGCAACTGTATGGGTGATGGTGCTTACATAGGCATCATCATCTTTTTTTGCGTCTAGACTCCGGGCGCCAGTCCCTCGAGTCGCTTCAGACCTGTCGAAAAGGCAAAGTGCGCCTTTCCGGCAGGTCTTTCAGCGCTTGTCGGGACTAGGCTGGCGCCCTGCGCTTTTGTTCTGTATAATACACAAGAGATATATTGGAAGGGTGTTTAATTAATGAATAAACCAACCGTAGCGATTGTCGGAAGACCGAACGTAGGGAAGTCGACAATCTTCAACCGTATCGTTGGAGAACGTATTTCGATTGTAGAGGACGTACCCGGGGTAACTAGGGACCGGATATATAGCTCGGCTGATTGGCTATCGCATGATTTTAATCTGATTGATACAGGCGGCATTGACATCGGAGATGAGCCAATCCTGGAACAGATCCGGATGCAGGCGGAGATTGCCATCGAAGAAGCTGATGTCATCATCTTTTTGACAAATGGTCGAGAAGGCGTAACTGACGCGGACGAGCATGTTGCCAAGATCCTTTATAAAACTAAGAAGCCGATAGTTTTGGCAGTGAATAAAGTTGATAATCCGGATATGCGTGATATGATCTATGATTTTTATTCGCTCGGTTTTGGCGATCCATATCCTATTTCCGGATCCCATGGACTTGGGCTTGGTGATTTGCTGGATGCTGTTGCAGCAAGCTTTCCCGAAGCAGGGGAAGAAGTCGAAGAGGATGACGTTATCCGCTTTTCATTAATTGGAAGACCGAATGTCGGTAAATCATCACTCGTAAACGCATTGCTTGGAGAAGATCGTGTCATCGTCAGCGATGTAGCCGGAACGACAACGGATGCAACCGATACACCGTATGAGTACGAAGGTCAGAAATACAAGATCATCGATACTGCAGGTATGCGCAAAAAAGGTAAAGTGTATGAGAATATGGAGAAATACAGTGTTTTACGGGCATTAAAAGCAATCGACCGATCGGATGTCGTCCTGATTGTCCTCAACGGCGAAGAAGGAATCCGTGAACAGGATAAGCGGATTGCGGGTTATGCGGAAGAAGCCGGGAAAGGCGTCATGTTTGTTGTGAATAAATGGGACGCTATCGAAAAGGACGATAAAACAATGAATCGTTTCAATGAGGATATTCGCAAAAATTTCCTCTTCCTTGACTACGCGCCGATTGCCTATGTTTCAGCAAAGACGAAGCAACGAGTCACGACATTATTCGACCAAATAAAAATGATAAGCGAAAATCACGCTTTGCGTATCCAATCAAGCGTATTGAATGAAGTGATCGAGGATGCTGTCGCACGTAATCCTGCCCCGTCCGATAAAGGTCGCAGACTGCGCATTTATTATGCGACCCAAGTTGCTGTCAAGCCACCGGTCTTCATTGTGTTTGTCAATGAACCGGAATTGATGCACTTTTCGTATGAACGATTTCTGCAAAACCGCCTAAGAGAATCTTTTGGATTTGAAGGGACGCCGATCCGACTGATTACACGGGCGAGAAGCTGACGACGAACTTAATACAGATACAGTTTCGTAATTACTAATGAGGTGAATGTATTGGAAAAAGTATCAGTGATCGGGGCAGGTAGCTGGGGGACTGCAATCGCATTCGTCCTCGCTGAAAACGGCCATGATTGCCTGCTATGGACGAGAAGGGCGGAACAGAGCGCCGAAATTAATGAAAAACATACAAATGCTTCGTATTTGCCGGGCATTACCTTGCCTGAAAATCTTAAGGCGAAATCCGATCTGGAAGCGGCCGTACAGCATGCTGATATTATTGTCATTGCAGTTCCAACGAAAGCGATTCGGGCTCTAAGTGCCGAAATCAATCAGCTTGCCGACAAATCTAAGTTGATCATCCACGTCTCCAAAGGCATCGAGCCGGATACATTGAAGCGGATCTCCGAAGTGATCGAGGAGGAAATGTCTCCGGACAAACGAAAGGCAATTGTTGCACTTTCCGGCCCAAGCCACGCAGAGGAGGTCGTTCTTCGGCATCCGACGACGATTACAGCGGCTTCCTTCGACAATGAGGCCGCAGAGCACGTGCAGGACCTTTTCATGAATCAATATTTCCGGGTATACACAAACGATGATCTGATTGGTGTGGAACTCGGGGCTGCATTGAAAAATGTCATTGCCCTAGCAGCCGGAATCACGGATGGCATCGGTTATGGGGATAATGCCAAGGCGGCGCTCATTACGCGCGGTTTGGCAGAGATCACAAGGCTCGGCGTGAAGATGGGTGCGAATCCGCTGACCTTTTCAGGCTTGACGGGTCTTGGCGACTTGATTGTGACTTGCACAAGCGTCCATTCGCGGAATTGGAAGGCCGGCAATCTATTGGGCCAAGGGAAGTCATTGGATGAAGTCGTCTCGGGCATGGGGATGGTCATTGAAGGGGTACGTACTACAAAGGCAGCCTATCAACTATCGAAGCGATACGATGTATCGATGCCATTGACTGAGGCGTTATATTCGGTCCTCTTCGATAATGTCCCGCCGAAGGAAGCTGTCGATCAGCTCATGAATCGAATGAAAAAGCAGGAAATAGAAGATATTTATTTCAAATAAGCTGTTTTGAGATACGAAAGGATGATTCACTTGTCCTCACTGGATAAAATGTGGCTGTCGTTTTACGCAATGGGTTTCATGGCTATCTCCATGGGACTCATCTACGTAAGCAGACATAAGCTATCGAATAGATTATTGAAATTCATTTTTGCCCTTATCGCTTATTCGTTATTGATATTTTCATTTTTAGCGATGGTATACCTAGTGTTCAGTGGGCCTACTGGAGGGGGAAGATGAAGATGATGCGAAAAACATCCGTTTTGCTTCTGTCCGTTGTTGCCACTTTGCTTCTATTATCTGGATGCATGTACAAGGGTGAAGATAAGGCTGTCAGAGAAAATCCTTATGAAGATCAATTAGATTTGATCCAAAAAGCCGTCAATGCTTACAAGGAAAACAACGGAGGACTGCTCCCGATTAAAACGAAGGAGCAGGAAACAGATATGTACATAAAATATCCTATTGAATTTTCCAAGATAGTCCCTGCATACACTGAAAAAATCCCTTCCAATGCTTACGAAACCGGAGGAATTTATCAATATGTCCTCATGGATGTCGAGGAAAATCCGACTGTTAAGCTAGTCGATTTGCGAATTGCCGAGCGAATCCGAGATTTGAATCTTAGAAGGCATATCAATGGAAAGCTTCCCTTCAAAGATCCTGTAGGGGAGAATGTGTACGAAATTGATTATGCAGCTATGGGGTTCAAGGAGCCATTAAAGGTTGAAAGCCCCTATTCTGACGCCTTGCTGCCTATTGTGGTCGGAGGGGACGGTCATTTTTATGTCGATTATTCCATCGACTTGAACAGAGTTCTTCAGGAGGAAAAGCCTGACGTGAAAGAGGGGGAAGATATCCGTTATCTTCTGTCCGATTCTTACCCGATTTTGCCGGCTTATTCCTTGCCGTATACGGTGAATGAAAAAAACGAACCTGTTTTCTTGAAGAAGTGACTAACTTCATATGAGTCTCTCAAAACGTTTCATGCATTTTTAGCATGAAACGTTTTTCATTTACATAAACTAATATGCGCGAAAAAAGGAGGGCTTAGTATGAAAGAGGAATTATATGAAAATCTGGCTAGAAGAACGGACGGGGATATTTATATAGGTGTGGTCGGCCCTGTTCGTGTAGGAAAATCGACTTTTGTCAAAAGGGTGATGGAGGAGGTCGTCATACCGAATATGACGGATGCAGGCGATAGGGCAAGGGCACAGGACGAATTGCCTCAAAGCTCGCCAGGTCCGATCATCATGACGTCTGAACCGAAATTCGTTCCAGCGCAAGGCACCCAAGTCTCGATCGGGGAGGGGGAGCTATCCTTTCAAATTAGACTTGCGGACTGTGTCGGTTATGTGATTGACGGAGTGAAAGGATATGAGGATGAAGATGGTCCGAAATATGTCCATACACCATGGCATAATGAACCGATCCCGTTCGAGGAAGCTGCACGCATCGGCACGGACAAAGTAATTAGGGATCATTCTACAATCGGGATTCTTGTGACGACGGATGGGACAGTAAACAATATTCCAAGAGCTGCCGCGGAGGTAGCCGAAGATGAGATTGTCGGAAAGCTGAAAGAAATCGGCAAACCGTTTGTCATTGTCCTGAATTCCAAGATGCCGGCGCATGAAAAAACAGTTGCACTAAAGGAAAAGCTGCACGAAAAACATGGAGTACCTGTCATCGCGATCAGTGCCGACCAATTGAACGCGCAGGAGATCCAACTAATTCTGAAGGAAGCTTTGTACGAATTCCCGATTACGGACATCGAATTGCAAAAGCCGGACTGGATGGATGTGCTCGGGTCCGAACATGAGATGAATGCAGCGATTGACAATGTCATCAATGAAGGATTCCTCGAAGCGTCGAAAATCCGAAAAGTACAAGAACTGGCAGAGCGGCTGAAGGATGAAAAGTACGTTAGAAATGCCGAAGTTGTCGATGTAGATGCTGGGAAAGGAAAGGCGACCGTCAATATTGAGATGGATGAGCAGGCATTCCGTGAAGTTTGCGAAAGCCTCATGCAACAAGAAATGAAAACGAAAAAAGATTGGCTTCTTTTTGTCAAAGATGCTGTCAAAGCGAAAAAATCGTATGATATGTATGCTGAAGCTATTGAAACCGCCAAAAAGACCGGTTATGGCGTCGCATTGCCAACAATCGATGATTTTCAGCCATCTCCTCCAGAGCTCATCAAGCAAGATAATTTCTATGGAGTGCGCATGAAAGCGGCAGCGCCGTCCCTTCACATCATCCGGATTGATATGGATGCTGAATTCTCGCCGTTGATCGGCTCAGAATTCCATAGCCATCACTTGCTGAAGGAATTAAAGAATGCCTATCTTCACGATCGAGATGCGCTTTGGCAGACACAGCTCTTTGGTACACCATTACATGAAGTGATGAAGGAGAGCATCCGTTTCAAAACGTCCTCCGTGCCGCCGAACGCTAGAAAAAGGCTCAGAGAAACAATCGAGCAGATGGTCAATGATGGAAATAAAGGTATGATTACGTTCATCGTATAGACAAGAAATTGTACGTTAGGTGATTCAGTTTATTACGACTTCTCAAGGCGGGATAAAGCCTGACATGTCAAGTGATATAGCGGTTTTTCAGAAAAAAGATCCGTTTTTGACGGATCTTTTATTTTTTTTCTGAAATAATCCGGAAAAGCCGTATAAACGTTGTTAATATTGTTGCGTCGCGGTTTTTAGTATGTTACTCTTTTTACAGTGTTTAAAGCATTTATGCTATAACCTTTGAGAGGAGGTGAATGGTGTGAACAAAACAGAATTGATCAACTCAGTTGCCGAAGCGGCAGGTCTGACGAAAAAAGATGCTACTAAAGCGGTTGAAGCTGTATTCGATACAATCCAATCAACACTTGCAAATGGTGATAAAGTACAATTGATCGGATTCGGTAACTTCGAGGTGCGTGAGCGTGCTGCCCGTAAAGGTCGCAACCCACAATCAGGTGAAGAAATCGAAATCGCAGCAAGCAAAGTTCCTGCTTTCAAAGCAGGTAAAGCGCTTAAAGATGCTGTTAAGTAATCTTTAAGTTTACATAGGAGCCCCTCCGCAATGTCTTATGACATAAACGTGGACGGGCTCCTTTTATATTCGCTTCCTAAATCGATAATCCGCTTACTGTACGTATCTTTGCGAGTATGCTACTATCTTTGAAGGAATAGCATTAGATTGGGATGAGGAGGAAGTCTGTATGAGAGAAGTGGATCTCGGTAAGATAGAGAAAGCAGTTTCGATGATCCTTGAAGCAATAGGTGAGGACGCCGAACGGGAAGGTTTACTCGACACCCCGAAAAGGGTCGCGAAAATGTACGCAGAAGTTTTTGAAGGACTACATATAGATCCAAAACAATATTTCGAAACGGTGTTCCATGAGAATCATGATGAAGTGGTGCTTGTGAAAGACATCCCATTCCATTCGATGTGTGAACATCACCTAGTCCCGTTCTTCGGTCACGCTCATATCGCATACATACCGCGCAACGGAGTCGTTGCAGGACTTAGCAAATTGGCAAGGGCTGTCGAAACGACTGCCAAGCGGCCTCAGTTGCAGGAAAGGATTACATCCACTGTTGCAAACGCGATGATGGATATGCTAAATCCGATTGGCGTCTATGTCATTATTGAAGCGGAACATATGTGCATGACAATGAGAGGGATTAAAAAGCCTGGTGCGAAAACAGTAACGACTGTCGCACGAGGGATTTACGAACACGATGATGTGAAAAGAGCAGAAATTCTGTCTCTTCTGAAGTGATCTGATGCCTTTGCGGATCAATTCATTTCTATGATATGATGGAATGTATATGGATGACAGGAGATGAGAACATGTCACAACCTGATTTTATCATGATCAAGGCGCAAGAAGATGGAGTGAATGTCATCGGACTCACTAGGGGCAATGATACGAAATTCCATCACACCGAAAAGTTGGATCGTGGGGAAGTGATGATTGCCCAGTTCACTGAGCATACGTCCGCCATGAAAATCCGTGGCAAAGCCGAAATCCACTCGGCGCATGGTATTGTCTACAGCGATGGAAAAGAATAGACATACGGGACCCTACTCATATGGTCTTTGAATGGAGAACCGAAGATGGACAGACAAACTATCAATCGATATATTCAAAATTATATAAGCGAAGTCGAACGTTCCATACAAGAGCCCATATTGAACAGGGATCTTGGGAAGGTGCCACTTGATGAAGCGAAGGCGTTTTTCCTCCTCTTACCTATGTTGAACAACGAGGAGTGGACCTCTGAGATGAATATATCTGCGATTGCGGTGGGCGCTGTACATGCGGCCTTCGACATGCATGACAGAGTGGACATCCTGGACGCAACTTCAAAGGTGCAGCAACTAATGGTCCTCTCTGGAGATCATTTCAGCGGCATCCACTATCGTTTATTGTCATCGCTTCCAGACTTCAGGCTCATCACTTCCATGTCGGAAATGATCGGGCATATTAATGAGACGAAGACGAATCTGTTAATGGAAGACTCTGATGGGATTGAGTTTCTTATCGACTCGATGATCAGCATAGAATCTGGATGTATCGTCGACTTTCAGAGCAGGTATGGCTTAACTAGATATTCGGAAATCGCTGAAACGGCATTGGGTCTCATCTGGTTTTTCAAGAAATTGATGAAAGATCCTACCGTCGAGCAAGTGTGGTCAGGAAATAGGATCAAAAAGACTGATGTAGAAGATGCGATTTCCATTTTAACTTCGAGGTTGCAAAACCAGCTTACCGAAGCCGGATTTTTGAGCCCGTTTTTAAGACAGGAAATCCATAGGTTTGCAACACCGCTCTTAGGCAAGCCTATTTAGAGAAAGAAGGGAAGACATATGGGGACGTCCAAAGAAGAGAAAGTCCATCACGTCTTTGAGAAGATCGCTGTTGATTACGATAAGATGAATTCCGTCATAAGTTTTAACCAACATATAAAATGGCGAAATGATATTATGGAACGAATGAATGTCCAAAAAGGATCCAGTGCATTGGATGTTTGCTGCGGCACTGCAGATTGGACAATTTCCTTGGCCGAGGCTGTCGGACCGGATGGAAAAGTGACTGGTCTCGACTTCAGTGAAAGAATGCTTGCGTCCGGAAGGCCAAAAGTTGCCAATTACAAAAACGTCGATTTAGTTCAAGGGAACGCAATGGAGTTGCCATTCCCGGATAATAGCTTCGACTATGTGACGATTGGATTCGGGCTACGGAACGTACCTGATTATGGACAAGTGCTGAAGGAAATGAATCGAGTATTGAAGCCGGGCGGCATGGCTGCGTGCTTGGAGACTTCGCAAACGGAGATCCCAGTTTACCGGCAATTATTCCGCTTTTATTTTAAGTACATAATGCCGATATTTGGAAAGCTTTTTGCGAAGAGCTACAAAGAGTATTCATGGCTCCAAGAATCGGCGGACGATTTTCCGGGATCAAAGCAACTTGCCCAAATGTTCGTAGATGCCGGTTTTCATGGAGTATCATATAAGAAGTATAGCGGTGGGGCTGCAGCCGGGCACATCGCGTTCAAATAATTGCATGTAGGGGAAGGTAATCGTCTTGGAGAAATTGAAGTTAATGTCGCTTTACGCAGATTTCCGAAAGGATCTTTCATTCATCGAAAAGGAACTTGAACGATCCGTCGATTCCTCTTCCCCGGTCATTCGGCAAGCCTCCCTACTACTATTGCGGGCAGGCGGAAAAAGGATACGTCCGATATTTGTCATCCTTTCGTCCAAGTTCGGTGAATATTCGATGGAAAATGTGGCGAAAGTGGCAGTATCCTTGGAATTGATCCATATGGCCTCCCTTGTTCATGACGATGTCATCGACAATTCCGATTTCCGCAGAGGCTTTGAGACGGTGAAGGCTAGGTGGAATAACAGGATTGCTATGTACACCGGCGACTACATCTTTTCACGTGCACTTGTCTCTATCGGAGAAATCGAAATGCCTGCTGTTCATCAACTGCTTGCTGAAACGATGCTGGAGATTTGTAAAGGTGAAATCATTCAATTTGAATACCAACAAAAAACGGACCAGACATTCCGCGACTATTTGCGTCGCATCAAAAGAAAAACGGCATTATTGCTATCTTCCAGCTGTGAATTGGGAGCGCTCGTCTCCGATGCAAGCCCGGATGTTGTCGGTAAGCTGAAACGATTCGGCTATTTTGCGGGAATGGCTTTCCAAATAGTAGATGACATACTCGATATCACATCAACAGATGAAAAACTCGGCAAGCCTGCCGGCAGTGATCTGTTAAATGGACATTTGACGTTGCCTACACTATACATAAAAGATGAACCCGAATTTCAACCATTCCTGTACCGTTCATTTGATGGTTCATTGACGGAAGATGAGCGGAGCCGAATGCTTGCCTATATCCGTAATTCCGGCGCAATAGAGAAATCACAGCAAGTGAGCGATATGTACTTGAGGAAAGCGATCGCGGAAGTGGAATCATTGCCGGATAATGAAGCGAAGAAGTCACTTTTGCAAATTGCGGACTTCCTAGGAAAAAGAAAGTTCTGAGCAACAGCCTACTAGTTGAAAGATCGTTGCCCGAGTGGTACGATCAGTAAGGATAAAATTCCATACATACGTGAAGGAGTGTTTATAAATGGAAAAAACATTTTTAATGGTTAAACCTGATGGCGTTCAACGTAATTTAATCGGTGAAATCGTAAACCGTTTCGAAAGCAAAGGGTTCACATTGGTTGGCGCTAAATTGATGCAAATCAGCCAGGACCTTGCTGAACAGCATTATGGCGAACATAAGGAGCGTCCTTTCTTTGGAGAGCTTGTAGACTTCATCACTTCCGGACCAGTTTTCGCAATGGTTTGGGAAGGTGAGAATGTAATCTCGACTGCACGCTTGATGATGGGTGCGACAAATCCAAAAGAATCTGCACCAGGCACAATCCGTGGCGACTTCGCTGTCACTGTCGGCAAAAACATCATCCACGGTTCCGATTCACCGGAATCTGCCGTTCGTGAAATCGGTCTTTTCTTCAAAGAAGAAGAACTCGTCAGCTATGACAAATCAATGGTAAGCTGGATCAACTAATTCAATTACAGACAGCCTCGCGGTCAAATGCGGGGCTGTTTTATTATTGCCCTAAATTTCGTCAAATTGAAGTCCATTTGGAAAGTGCCACATTTTGCATGTTCTTTCCGGTATAATAGGGAAAAAGAGAACCAGGGGGACTATTCATGTCAGATTACATCGATTTCATATCAAAAATAAAGAATAAGACCGGAATAGACTTATCACTATACAAAGAAGCTCAAATGAAAAGAAGGCTCACATCCCTATATGAAAAAAAGGGATTCCGCAATTTCTCTGACTATTATTTAGCCATACATAATGACAAACAGCTTCTGAACGAATTCCTCGATAGAATGACGATCAATGTCTCGGAATTCTATCGGAACGCCCAGCGTTGGGATGTCCTCGACAAGAAAATCTTCCCCATGTTGTTAGCCCAAAACAAAAAACTGAAAATATGGAGCGCGGCCTGTTCCACAGGGGAAGAACCATATTCCCTCGCCATGGTCCTATCATCTCACTTGCCGTTACGGGATATTTCAATTTTAGCGACAGACCTCGATGCCGGGGTATTGGAACGCGCAAAGGTCGGCCTTTATCAGGAACGGTCATTGAAAGAAGTTCCCAAACCTATCTTGGACAAATATTTCGTTAACGAAGGACAGCACTACCAAGTGAAAGATGAAATAAAACAGACAGTACAATTTAAACAGCAAAACCTGTTAGGGGATCCCTACGGTTCGGGTTTCGATCTTATTGTCTGCAGGAATGTAATGATCTACTTCACGGAAGAGGCAAAGGACCAGATTTACACTGACTTTTCAAAAGCGCTGGCTCCCGGTGGAATCTTGTTCGTCGGTAGCACCGAACAGATATTCAATCCATCCAAATATGGCTTTGAATCGGTGGAGACATTCTTTTACAGAAAGCTTTAATGATTAGCAGTTTATTGCAATTATCCTTTAAATCCGGAAAATATCCGGATTTTTTCATTAATACCTATAGTCAAAATTGTTTTAGTTTGATAAAGTGCTATGAAACGGATGTTTACTCCATCCTTAAGAATAGAGATAAAGGAGGAAATGAAATGAGGTTTTTTACAGCTGGCGAGTCACATGGACCACAATTGACAGCCATTATTGAAGGGTTACCCGCTCAAATGCCTTTAACGGCAGAAATGATTAACAATGAATTGAAAAGGCGTCAAGGCGGACATGGGCGTGGCCGTCGGATGCAAATAGAAAAGGATCAGGTCCTTATCACGTCCGGTGTGCGCCATGGGAAGACGCTCGGGTCGCCTGTGACGCTGACGGTCGTCAATGATGACTGGAAGCATTGGACAAGCATTATGGGAGTCGAACCGTTGGCGGATGATGTGAATCCCGAAGACATCAAAAGACAGATCACAAGACCTCGGCCAGGACATGCGGATCTAGTCGGTGGCATGAAGTACGGACACCGCGATCTGCGTAATGTTTTGGAACGATCCTCTGCGAGAGAGACGACGATGCGTGTGGCAGTTGGCGCTGTAGCTAAACAGTTTCTTCGTCTATTAGGCATCGAGACCGTCGCTCATGTAACAGAAATTGGTGGGATCACGACCAATCCAGACACTTATTCCGGATTGCCGTTGGATGAACTGCGAGCGATTGTCGAAAACGATCCTGTCTACTGTGCGGACCAAGAAGCATCAGTCCGGATGGTTGCAGCCATCGATGACATTAAAGGACGTGGAGACACGCTCGGAGGAGTCGTGGAGGTCATTATTGAGGGGTGCCCGCCCGGTATAGGAAGCTACGTACAGTTCGATCGTAAAATGGATGGGAAGCTTGCCGGAGCCATGATGAGCATCAATGCGTTCAAAGGTGTTGAATTCGGATTGGGTTTTAAAATGGCACAAAAACCTGGCAGTGAGGTTCATGATGAAATTGCCTGGTCAGAAGAACTCGGCTACTACCGCAAGTCCAATCGGCTCGGTGGACTGGAAGGCGGTATGACGACAGGCATGCCTATTGTCATCCGTGGCGTCATGAAACCGATCCCGACATTGTATAAGCCACTTGAAAGCGTGGATATCGATACGAAAGAGCCGTTCGTAGCAACAATCGAAAGATCGGACCCTTGTGCGGTGCCGGCGGCTTCTGTCGTTGCAGAGCATGTCATTGCAACTGAAATGGCTAAAGCGATCATGGAGGAATTCCGTTCGGATACGATAAAAGGCTTGAAGGAAGAAATTGAGCGATACAGACACTATGTAAAGGGGTTTTGATATGGGGAAATTGACCGTTCAATTGCCCGATGCGAAATATGACGTGCATATCGGTGAATATATATACGACTTGTTTTCATCCGATTATAAAGAATTGTTGCATAGCGCAGATCGGGTAGGCATCATCGCTGACGAAAATGCCGCTGACCTGCACTTGCCCATTCTACTCGACGCTTTACAAAAAGCAGATATTGCGCCTTTAGTAAAAATCGTCCCTCCTGGGGAAGAATGCAAAACACAGGAAGTCTATTTCGAGTGCCAATCCTATTTAGTGAACAAGAATTTCACTCGGAATTCCTTGCTTATTGCGTTCGGGGGAGGGGCTTGCGGGGATTTGACGGGATTCGTCGCCGCTACATACATGAGGGGGATCAAGTTTGTTCAATGCCCTACGACCATCCTGGCCCACGACAGTGCAGTAGGCGGCAAGACCGCCATCAATTTGCCGGAAGGGAAAAATATGGTCGGTTCTTTCCATCAGCCGGCAGCGGTGCTTTTCAATACTATGTTGTTAACGACGTTGCCGCCGCGTGAAGTCCGTTCTGGAATGGCGGAATTGATCAAACATGCATTCATTTCCGATGGGAATTGGTCAGAATCATTGTTGGAAGAAGAGACTTTTTCCAATCCGACGGAAGAGTGGTTTGCAGCAGAGCTTTTAAAAGGAATTCAAGTGAAGGCGGATATCGTTGTGGAAGATGAATTCGAGCATTCCACAAGGAAATACTTGAACTTCGGCCATACATTCGGCCATGCTGTGGAAGCCGTATGCGGTTTCGGAGGGTTGAGTCATGGGGAATGCGTCATGATTGGCATGGCTTACAGTTTCATCCTCAGTGAACGTCACGGAACGATTGACGCAGCTTTTACGAACCGGTTCATTCGCTTCGCCAAATACAATGGCTACTCGTTCGATCCTGTATTAGAGAATTCATTTGGCAGTTTCCTTGTTTTCATGGAAAAAGATAAAAAAGCCGCATTCGGCGAAATGAATTTCGTCATGTTGGAGAAGTTGGGTACACCTTTTGTGAAAAAAGTTTCAGCGGTTGAATGTGAACAGGCTTTTTTCGAATTGCAGAAAAGAATCGGAATGGGGGAGCGGTCATGACGGTTAGAGGTATAAGAGGGGCAACTACCGTTGTCTCAGATCAAACTGACGGAGTACTTGAAGCTACAAGAACATTGGTGTTGGAAATGGCTGAGCAAAATGGCATTTCTCCAACCGATATTGTTTCAGTCATTGTTTCAACTACACGAGACATTGAGTCGGCATTCCCTGCAAAAGCTGTCAGAACACTGGATGGATGGAAGTATGTACCGGTCATGTGTACGCATGAAATGGATGTTCCGGGATCAATGCCGCTATGTATCCGGATTCTCATGCACGTCAATTCTGAGACCCATCAAGAGGACGTCAAGCATATCTATCAAAACGAAGCAGTGAAGCTGCGGCCAGACTTGCAAAACTAAAATACATGCAGACCGGAGGAGTACATATGCAGTGGAAACAAGTTTTATCTACTATGAGACCTTATAAACCGGGCAGATCGACTGAAGAAGTGAAAAAGGCTTATCGCTTGGATAGTGTCGTAAAATTGGCTTCAAATGAAAATCCTTACGGCTGCGCGTCTACAGTAGCTGAGTTTTTAAGCAACACATCGATGCCGTATGAAATTTATCCAGACGGAAATGGGACAACCCTTCGTGCAAAACTGGCAGAAAAGCATGGCGTGGAGGAATCCTCAATCCTTTTCGGAAATGGTTCGGATGAACTTGTTTCAATCATTACACGTGCATTGCTTGATGAAAAAGTGCATACGATTATACCGACTCCGTCTTTTCCACAATACGCCCATAATGCTAAAATTGAAGGTGCGGATATAACGGAGATTCCATTAAAGAATGAACATCATGATCTGAACGATTTTATCAATGCGATAAATGATCGTACAGCAATCATCTGGGTGTGCAATCCGAATAATCCGACCGGAAGTCTTATTCCAAAAGCCGAGCTGGAAAGCTTTTTGGAGCAGGTTCCTGAAAACATCTTAGTCGTACTGGATGAAGCTTACTTTGAATACGTAACGGTTTCTGATCATATCGATTCGATTGGACTGATAGATCGGTTTCCTAACATTATTGTGTTGCGTACATTCTCGAAAGCGTATGGCCTTGCATCCTTTAGAATAGGGTATGCGGTCGGCTCATCCGATATTATTACCGAGCTGAATAAAGTGCGTAATCCATTTAACACCAATACGTTAGCTGTAGCAGTTGCAACCAAGGCTCTGGAAGACGATGCATTCATCGACATGTGCCGGGAATTAAATGCAAAACAGAGGAAGCGTTACAAGTCTTTCGCTAATGAAAAAGGAATCCATATGTATGATTCCGAAACGAACTTTGTATTGATGGAAGTACCGGGAGATGCGGACGAAGCTTCGGAATTTCTTTTGAAACACGGCTATATCATCAGAAGCGGCAATGCACTCGGGACACCAGGGTACGTTAGGATCACAATCGGAACAGAAGAGCAGAATACGGGATTACTACAGGCGTTCACTCTTTTGTTACAAGAAAAAGGTAGATAACAATGAATGAAAATATAGCAATTATTGGCTTAGGTCTTATTGGCGGTTCCTTGGCGCTTGCATTGAAGCGCGGCGGCCGCAATTTGCATATATCAGGATTTGACCGATCATATTCAACCGCGGATGAAGCTTACCGCCGTGGCATCATCGATACAATTGCACCATCCGCAAGAGCGGCATGCGAAAAAGCCGATTACATCATTTTTGCGACCCCTGTGAATACGACAATTGCATTGATGGAAGAAGCTTCACAATGGACGCTCAAAGAGAATGTCATCCTGTCGGATACGGGAAGTACAAAAAATCCGATCATGCAGGCGGCCGTTAGACTTCAAGACCGAGGATTGACATTTATCGGCGGGCATCCGATGGCAGGTTCCCATAAAAGCGGCATCGCGGCAGCGAAAGGACATCTGTTTGAAAATGCTTATTATGTGTTGACACCTAGCAATTGGACGAGTTCTGAACAAGTTGATAGCCTATCCAATTTATTGGCGCCTACAAAAGGTAAAATCGTCATCTTGGATGCGGCTGAGCATGATCGAATGACGGCGATTGTCAGCCATTTCCCTCACATTATCGCTTCCTCCCTCGTTGGCAGGTTGGCTGACCAGGAAAAAGAGCAGCCATTCGTGAAGGATCTAGCTGCCGGCGGCTTCCGTGACCTTACCCGAATCGCCTCAGCGGATCCGACGATGTGGCGCGATATTACAATTCAGAATCGGGAAGAATTACTTGGGCAACTGGATGGCTGGTTACAGGAAATGAATTCAATCCGCTCGATGATCCTTGAAAACGATCCCGATCGAATATATGATTTCTTTTCTGATGCGAAGGAGTTCCGGGATCAATTACCTTCCACTTTCAAAGGGGCAGTGCAAGGAGCTTTGTATATGACATTCGATTTGCATATCGATATACCGGATCATCCTGGTGTCATATCCGAAATCACAAAAATACTTGCTGATGAGCAAATCAGCATCACGAATATCCGGATTGTAGAAACACGAACAGATGTATATGGAATCCTCGTCATCAGTTTTCAGACGGCGGATGATCGGAAGGCTGCAAGGTCGGTCCTTGCGAAAAAAACGGATTATAGCATGCATATTCTCTAAAAAGGGAGGGCTCTTCATGGTGGAAACAAAAACAGTGACATTCAACAAGCCGATAGTAAAAGGTTCTGTAAAAGTGCCGGGGGATAAATCCATTTCGCATCGTGCTATCATGTTAGGGTCGATAGCTGAAGGCCGCACGAGGATAAAAGGATTCCTCGATGGGGAGGATTGCTTACGTACAATCGAGATTTTCAAGCGATTAGGCGTCTCCATTGAGCGTAGTGGAACAGACGTCTTGATTACGAGTCCCGGGATTAAGAAATGGGTCACTCCTACTGAAGAGCTATATGCCGGGAATTCAGGCACAACGGCTAGACTGATGCTCGGAATATTGTCGGGCTCGGCGGTTACTTCCACATTGACAGGCGACGCTTCCTTATCCAAGCGACCGATGAAAAGAGTGACCACCCCACTGCAATCAATGGGAGCAATGATTTCAGGCGATGAAGAAGGTGATTTCCTTCCACTTACAATCGTTGGATCAACGCTTGAAGGAATTGACTATAAGATGCCTGTGGCAAGTGCACAAGTGAAGTCTGCGATCCTTTTTGCCGGATTGAACGCAAAAGGAGAAACAGTCGTCAGAGAAACTGACGTTTCAAGGGATCATACGGAAAGGATGCTTCAGCAGTTCGGAGCTGAGCTTCTCAAGGATGGAAATACGGTACGCATCCAAGGAGGACAAGCTTTATCGGGGACGGACGTGATTGTTCCCGGTGATATTTCATCCGCGGCATTTTTCATGGCGGCTGCTGCTATGATCAAAGACAGTGAAGTGGTATTTACTAATGTCGGTCTGAATCCGACGAGAACAGGAATCATTGAAGTACTGAGGCAAATGGGTGCCGAAGTGGAAATACTTGAACATAACGGTGAAAAAGGGGAATATTACGGAGTAGTTAAAGTGGCGCATTCCCGATTGGAAGGGATTGAGATAAGTGGAGATATCATACCGACACTTATCGATGAATTGCCGATTATTGCGCTGCTTGCAACCCAGGCGACGGGTACAACAGTCATCAAAGATGCTGCGGAACTGCGTGTCAAGGAGACGGACCGCATTGCCGCCGTCACGGATGAACTGACGAAACTCGGCGCGAAAGTGGTAGCAACGGAGGATGGGATGATTATTGAAGGACCTACAGCCTTACTAGGAGGGGAACTGAGATCCTACGGCGATCACAGAATAGGGATGATGGCTGCCATTGCCGCTTTGGTGTCAGTTGGTCCAATCCACATTGAAGACCCATCTTGCATCGCCATTTCTTATCCGAACTTCTTTGATCATTTATCTCAACTCGTGATAGCGCGTAGTGAAGAATAATTTTCCTAATGTATACAACATGAAGGAACAGGTGAAAATATGATGCAGTTACATGATTTTGAAAAAGCGGTACTCGATGGAGATATCGGGCAAATAAATGAATTGATTGACCGTGTGGAAAAGTCCGGGGATTTTGATCTGCTTTATGAAGCATCAGGTTTATTGGTCGATTACGGATATGTCGGACAAGCTGACCATATTTACGAAATGTTGCTGTCCTATATGCCTGATGAGCCCCAATTGAAGATTGACCGGGCCAACACATTGATGGAACTCGGGGATGAAGATGATGCATTGCTGTTGCTTTCGGAGGTGACGCAAGATCAGGAGGAGTATACCCAGGCGCTGTTAGCTCTAGCCGATTATTATCAAATGATCGGAATGGCGGAGGCGGCTATCGGAAAGGTGAAAGAAGCCTTATCGCGATCACCTCATGAGCCTGTCATCCGTTTTGCGTATGCTGAACTGCTGCTAGATGCAGGAAGATATCTCGAATCCGCAAAACTTTACACCGAACTTTACAATGAAGGCCATAATGAAATTGCTAGTATAATGATTCCGCTCAGACTGGCTGAAACGTATAGCGCTGGAGCTGCATACGAGGAAGCATTGCCTTATTATGAGGAACTTTTGAAAGATGAGCAGCTTCCCGATACGCTATTTGGTGCAGCGTTTGCCTATTACCAGAGTAGACAGCCGGAAAAGTCGGTCCAGTTGCTTGAACAATTGATTGAAATGGATCCTGATTACTTCTCTGCATATATGCTCGCAGGTCAGGCGCAATCCCAATTGGGCAATGATGAACAGGCCTATGGCTTTTTCGAGCAGGGTATCAAGCGTGACGAATTTGATAAAGAACTCCGCCTGTCCGCGGGCAAATCGGCGTTGAAGCTCGGAATCCCCCTCGAAGCGGAAGAACATTTACAGCAAGCGATTGCTCTGGATCCCGAATATATAGATGCGATTGTCACACTCGCATCCCTCTATAATCAGCAGGAAGAAGACGAAAAATTATTATCATTGCTGACCGAAATGAATGAAGAGCAGATGGACATTCCACTATTGTCGGCTTTCAAAGCATATGCACTGGAAAGAGAGGAACAATATGCACATGCATACGTATCTTACAGTAAGGCATATGTTGGAATGAAGGATGATCCATCTTTTCTGGATAAATACGCAAGATTCCTTTTGGATGAAGGAAAACGTGATGAAGCTATCGAAGTAGTTAAGACGTTGGTAATGCTAGAACAACCTGAGGAATGGACCGCTTTTCTTGAAACGTTGAATGACGAGGAGGTGTGATATGACAGCCATGATTCCTGTCGCTGCCAAAAAAGACTTCGTACGGTGGTTTTTAAAGCGCTATAAATTGAAGCGTCGGGAATGTGTGTGGATTCTGAATTATCTTCTAAGCCATGAACAACTACTTCAAAACGTCCACTTTACGGATGAGGCACATTATTGTCCGCGGGCGATGGTGATTTCTACAATAAACTCAGAAAGCATCCCTTTCCGATTTTACAAAGGCAATCTCATGACGGCAGATGCGGAAAAATCATTCCATGATCTCCGACTCCATCCTGATGAAAAAATGTACATTCAGCTGAATTTTCCAAACAGCCATGCTTGTCCTCAATATGCGAGTGTACGAGAGGAAAATCCATTCCTTCCGGCTGAGCTTCAGGTGAGTGCACGAGATCGTAAGATTGCCGAGCAGCTGCTCGAAGAAAGTGCTGCCTCTATGTCCCTGGATTTGCTTATGAGGAGAGTCGATGAAGCACTTGACGCCAATGACCGGGAACGGTTCCTCATTCTATCGGCAATGCTGAACGATATGAAAATCACAAAAGAGTAATGACTCCGTCTTTCTGACGGAGTCATTTGTATGAATATTATTAGGAGGCTGTTTATATATGAATTGGACAGGCAAGGACATGGATACATATTTGCTTCAAAAAGAATATATCGATACATTGGTGATACCGCTTGTAAAAGTTGAAACGAAGATGGATAATATGAAGAATAGCGCTTCATCGACAGAATTCGTCATGCATTTGGCTTCCCTCATTGAAACTCAATTCAAAGGGAGAATGATGTTTGCTCCGCCTTTCGCTTATACACCGGAAACGGATCAACAACATATGGCGCAAACGACATTGCAGGAATTTTCCACTACTACTTTCAAACATGTTTTTTTCTTGACGACGGATCACACTTGGACATCAATGGAGTTGCCAGGACAAGTCATTTGGTTGCCATCCATCCCGCTTGAAAATATGGATGCTTCTTTACGGCAATCAATTCTTGAAGATCAACTGCGCCAAGCACTCCCGAAATTTACCGAGGAATGGGCGAAACAATAATCGGTTTCCGAGGGAATGATTTCTGCACGTTGGAATAATGATCATCGGGTGGATATGAATGGGACATGTGTAAAATTCATGAAATGTTCACAATCTGTACATACAGCTGAAAGCATGATTGAATTTACATTAATATTGATATATCATAGATATGTCCTAGTATTACAATTAGTAAAAGTATGTCCGTTGGACGGAACTTGGAGTAAGAGGAGGGAAACTGATGAGCAGCAAAGTGTCTAGACGCCAATTCCTAAGTTATACATTAATGGGTGTCGGTGGATTCATGGTTTCAGCTACGTTGATGCCGATGGTCCGCTTTGCGGTCGATCCAGTATTGCAACCAAAAGGTGAAGGTGATTTCATTCCGACTCCACAAAAAGTGGACGAGTTGTCTGAAACTCCTGTACGTGTTGACTTTACTATTAAAGATCGTAAGGATGGATGGTACAAGTCCGACGTATCGAACACAGCTTGGGTCTATAAAGAAGGCGATACGGTCATCGCACTTTCTCCTGTCTGTAAGCACCTTGGATGCACGGTGAACTGGGAAGGCGACGAGAAGCATAAGAACGAATTCTTCTGCCCTTGCCATAATGGACGTTATGAGAAAAACGGTAAAAACATACCGGGATCTCCACCACTCGGACCACTTGATGAATATGTGGTAGAAGTCGTGGATGGCTATGTACATCTTGGAAAGACGGTTCCAAACACATTAGTTTAATATGTAAGGGGGTACGACCGAAGTGCTGAATAAAATTTATGATTGGGTTGACGAACGGTTGGATATCACCCCGATTTGGCGTGATATCGCTGACCACGAAGTACCTGAGCACGTAAACCCTGCACATCATTTTTCTGCATTCATTTATTGTTTCGGAGGTTTGACGTTTTTCGTAACGGTCATCCAGATTCTATCAGGTATGTTCCTTACAATGTACTATACCCCGGATATTGAAAATGCATGGAAATCCGTTTACTATCTTCAAAATGAAGTTGCATTCGGTGAGATTGTGCGTGGGATGCACCACTGGGGAGCATCGCTTGTTATCGTTATGATGTTCTTGCATACACTGCGTGTATTCTTTACAGGCTCGTATAAAAAGCCTCGAGAACTGAACTGGATCGTAGGCGTATTGATCTTCGTCACGATGTTAGGTCTAGGATTCACTGGTTATTTACTGCCTTGGGATATGAAAGCGTTGTTCGCGACTAAAGTAGGTATTGAAATTGCAGCATCGGTGCCATTCATCGGTGAGCAGATTAAAATCCTTCTAGCCGGCGACTCCACTATCCTTGGAGCTCAAACATTGACACGATTCTTTGCGATTCATGTATTTTTCCTACCTGCTGCTTTGCTTGGGTTGCTTGCGGCACACTTTATCATGATCAGAAGACAAGGAATCTCCGGTCCGCTATAAGATTCACATCGGAAACGATGTTGATTGTCTGAAACTAGAATAAGGAGGGGACAAAATGCAACGCGGAAAAGGTATGAAATTTGTTGGTGACTCGCGCATCAAAGCTGAAGGCAAGATGCCGAATGTCCCTAAAGACTACTCGGAATATCCGGGTAAAACAGAAGCTTTCTGGCCGAACTTCCTCTTGAAAGAGTGGATTATCGGTGCCATCTTCCTAATCGGATATTTAATCCTGACAGTTGCCCATCCGTCTCCGCTTGAACGTCAAGCAGACCCTACGGATACAACATACATACCGGTTCCAGACTGGTATTTCCTATCCATGTACCAATTGCTTAAGTATGAATTCGCTTCCGGACCATATAACGTCATCGGAGCGATCATCATGCCAGGCTTGGCTATCGGAGCTTTAATGCTAGTTCCGTTCATGGATACATCGAAAGAGCGCCGTCCATTCAAACGCCCTCTTCCAACTGCTTTCATGCTCCTTTCTTTCGCAGCTCTATTCTATTTGACATGGGAATCCGTTGTGAACCATGACTGGGAAAAAGCGAAAGCACAAGGTGCAATTGTTGAAGAGGTTCAATTCGATCCAGAGTCTGAAGGTTATCAAATCTATGCTGGATCCACATGTATCGGCTGTCATGGTGACGCCTTCCAGGGTGGATTAGGACCAGCGCTAAGCAACACTGGCCTTTCAGCAGATGAGATTGTAGATATCGCGCATAATGGTATTGGTACAATGCCTCCGAATCAGTGGGATGGCTCAGAGGAAGACTTGCAAAAACTAGCAGAGTTCCTAGAAGGCTTGAAAACAGCAGAGTAACTCAACACGAAAAAAGAGTCAGGTGACTGACTCTTTTTTTTTACAAATTATTATACATAATTCATTACATACTTGTGTTTGGGGAGATGGACATGATTTCTTTAGTCGATCGAATTTGGTTCTTGTTAACTCATAAATCATTCCTGTGGATTTTACTATTCATCAATCTGCTCGGCACGGTATACGGCTACGATTGGTATATGTGGCAATTGGAAATAACAGAACCGAAATTCTGGATTTTTGTACCGGATAGCCCTACGGCAAGCCTGTTCTTTACACTTGCAATCATCGGTTGGTTGATTGGCAGGAATTTCAAACTCATTGAAGCGCTGGCACTTATTACACTTGTCAAATACGGCTTATGGGCTGTTGTCATGAATCTGCTTACTATGCTGGAAATTGGCTCCTTAGATCCTGTCGGTTGGATGCTTATCGGTTCCCATTTCGCAATGGCCGTACAGGCAGTCCTCTATAGTCCTCTGTACCGATTCGAGTTCAAACATATCGTTATCGCGGCAATTTGGACATTGCATAATGATGTCATCGATTATGTATTCGGCCAAATGCCGATTTACCATGACTTGATGAAACATATGCAGCAAATCGGCTACTTTACATTCTGGCTCTCCATTGCATGTATCGCCTTAGCATATACTCTATGGAAAAACAGGAAAAAAGGGGTAATAGCTATAGTGTGATAGCAAAAAGTTGCGGTTAGTTCAGGCGCATTATAAAATAGAAGTAGATAGAAAGGGAGGGGAAACATAAATGTCATTTTTGGTTTACCTGGGTATTATCATTTTGCTTCCGTTGTATGCCCAATTCAAAGTGAAAAGTACGTATAATAAATATGCGAAAGTACGCTCAACATCTGGTATGAATGGAGCACAAGTTGCACGTCTCATCCTTGATCGCAATGGTTTACAAGATGTAAAAGTCGTTGAAAGCAAAGGTATTTTGACCGACCATTATAACCCATTAACTAAAACGGTTGCCTTATCATCCCAAAACTTCCATGAAGCTTCAGTTGCAGGTACAGCGATTGCAGCCCATGAAGTTGGACACGCAATCCAAGACGCTGAAGCTTATGCATTTTTGCGTTTCCGCCATCGATTGGCACCGGTAGCCAACATCACGTCAAATGCATCTTGGGGATTCATCATGATTGGAATAATCTTCTCAAGTATGAACTCTTTGCTCGGCATCGGGATTCTCTTAATGGCAGTGGGTGTTTTGTTCCAGATTGTTACACTACCTGTGGAATTTAATGCATCGAGCCGTGCGATGAACCAAATTGTTGAACTCGGAATCATCCGGAATGAAGAAGAGCCCCATGCGAAGAAGGTACTAAGCGCCGCTGCAATGACATACGTCGCTGCTACTGCAGTTGCCGTAATGGAATTGCTCCGCCTCATTCTTATTTTTCAAAGCAGAGACTAAAACTAAAACCCGACCGCTTCTGGTCGGGTTTTTCTATATTTTTCTTATCTGTAGATGAAGTATATGTGTTACTTCAGGATTGAAGCCGTACCCCCGGAAAGCGTCCGCCTGAAGCGGAAATCCGGTTATACAAAGGGTGTTTGTCAATGATCCAAAGGCCGTTTCTGGTCATCAAGTGTAAAGCCTTCGCCCAACACATCATGCACATCAGTAACAGACACAAAAGCATGCGGATCAATCGACGTAACAATATTTTTCAAACGCATCATTTCATTTCTGCCAACAACGCAATATAATATCTCACGGTCAGATTTCGTGAAATGGCCATAACCCCTGAAAACAGTAACGCCCCGATCCATTTCAAGCGTTATCGTGGAAGCAATCTCGTCCTGGGCCTCCGATATGATGAAAGCCCCTCTAGCGGCGTATGCACCTTCCTGTACAAAGTCGATGACCCTTGCGCCCACAAATAACGCGACAAGTGTATACATCATGGACCGATGATCCAAGTAGACCGCCCAAGATAGCAAAATAACGAACGCGTCAAACATAAACATTGTTTTTCCCATGCTCCAGCCTATGTACTTATGCGCCAAACGTGCGATAATATCTACACCGCCAGTTGTTCCGCCATACCGGAAAATGATGCCGAGCCCAACTCCGATGAAAACTCCTGCAAACAGTGCGACGAGGAACATGTCCCCCTCCAAGTGGATGTTGAACTGGTATTTCATGAAGATTTTCAAGAACACCGAAACCGCAACTGTGCCGATAATTGTGTAAATGAAAACTTTCCTACCGAGCAGTTTCCAACCGATGATGAACATCGGAATGTTCAACAGAAGGTTCATAATAGCAGGATCCCAGTTGAAGGCAAACAGGAGGATAAGGGTGATTCCTGTAAATCCGCCTTCTGCAAGTTCGTGCTGGATATTGAAATGTACAAGGCCGAAACTGAAAATGGCGGCTCCCAGAATGATAAAAAAGATGTTTTTAAATTTTATTCCACTAAGCAAAAGATGACCACCTTTCCTTGGTGCGCATTTACATTGTCGTTTATCACAGAAATTTTGACAATACTCCTATGAATGAATACGATAACAAATGAAGGAGACGGAAGCAAATTGGAACAAGCTAAAACGATGAAAAACATGCAGGAAGAAGTCCATTCATACATATCGGGCTTTGAAGAAGGTTATTTCCCTCCGATGGAAATGCTGGCCAGGCTCACAGAAGAGCTTGGTGAACTCTCTCGGGAAGTGCAGCATGTTTACGGTATGAAGAAGAAAAAGGATAGTGAAGAAATCAAATCGTTGGAAGAAGAAACAGGTGACTTGCTGTTTGTTCTCGTCTGTTTTGCAAATTCACAAGGCATCAGCTTGGAAGACGCACTGATGGGCGTATTAAATAAATTTAAAAAGCGCGATGCAGACCGATGGACAAAAAAGGAGGATTTTTGATGAAAATAAAAGTGGCCATCGCCGGAGCTCGGGGAAGAATGGGAACTACGGCGATAGAAGCGATAGAAGCAGCTAAAGATGCAGAAGTGGTAGCTGCACTTGATTATAAATTCGATGGTTTGCATTTACATAACGGTGTTATAAATGAAGAGAAAAAAGGTATTCCAATTTACACATCGCTTTCACAGCTTTATGCAGAGCTTCAACCAGCAGTACTGTTGGATGTGACTGATCCAGATGCCGTATTTAGAAATGTTAAAGATGCTTTGACGCTTGGCGTCCATCCGGTTGTTGGGACGTCCGGTCTGACAAAGCAAGAGTTGGAAACGATTTTCGAGATGGTGGAATCAACACAAATCGGAGGAATCATCGCACCGAACTTTTCAATCGGCGCAGTACTCATGATGAAATTCGCAGCGCAGGCGGCCCGCTATTTGGGGGATGTCGAGATTCTGGAAATGCATCATGATCGGAAATTGGATGCTCCTTCAGGAACGGCTGTAAAAACAGCGGAAATGATTAAAGAAAATAGGCCGGCTCATATCCAAGGACATCCTGAAGAGCAGGTCCATTTGGAAGGGGCTCGCGGAGCCGATGTGGAAGGGATGAAAATCCACAGCGTCCGGTTGCCTGGTCTGCTAGCCCACCAACAAGTGCTTCTCGGGGGAGAAGGGGAATTATTAACACTACGACATGATTCATTTGACAGGAAGAGCTTTATGCCAGGCATCATGATGGCGATCCGGGAAGTGATCGGTCGGAAAGATCTTGTGTATGGCTTGGAGAATATTATCGATTAACGTTTGGCGGAAGAGGTGCAGTATATGAAAAAATTGAAAGTCGGTATAATATGTTATCCAACAGTGGGGGGGTCCGGGGTTGTCGCAACAGAGCTCGGATTGAAAATGGCGGAAAGGGGACATGAAATGCATTTTATCACTTCGAGTCGGCCTTTCCGTGTCCCGGATGTCCAACCTAATATTTATTTCCACGAAGTTAAGATTGACGGTTATGCCGTTTTCAAATATCCGCCTTACGATATCGCTTTAGCGAATCGGATTGCACGGGTGATTGAAGAGGAAGGACTAGATCTTTTGCACGTCCATTACGCAGTCCCTCATGCCATTTCGGCAGCTCTCGGTAAGGATATGGCGAATTCCGACATAGGTGTCATTACAACATTGCATGGGACGGACGTGACGATTCTAGGTCATGATCCTGCTTTAAAAAACACGGTCCGTTATGGAATCGACAAATCTGACATGACGACAGCCGTTTCGGAATCCCTGCGACAGGATACGCTATCATTAATTGAACCGCAAAATGAAATAAAGACAATCTATAATTTCATCGATGAAGAGAAATACCGGCCGGTCAATCCTGGTTCATTAAAAAACGATATGGGAATCCGGGAAGATGAAAAGGTCATCATCCATATTTCAAATTTCCGCAGTGTCAAAAGGATAGGGGATATTATTGATAGTTTCAAACTTATCCGCAAGGAAGTCGATGCGAAATTAGTATTGGTAGGCACGGGTCCTGAAAAGCTTGAAATGATGGAGAAGGCAAGAAAAGAGGGATTGGTAAAGGATATCATCTTCACAGGGAAACGGGATGACTTACCGGAACTTTTAGCAATCAGTGATGTCATGTTCCTATTATCTGAAAAAGAGGCATTTGGCCTCGTGCTTCTTGAAGGATTTGCTTGCGGCGTGCCTGCGATCGCAACAAATATTGGCGGTATCCCCGAAGTGGTCGAGGACGGGACAAATGGATTCCTTGTCGAGTTGGGAGACGTGGAAGCTGCGGCAATGAAAGCGAAACTGCTTCTCGAAGATCCATTCATGCATGGAAACTTCCGCGAAAGTGCGCTCAGGACAGTCCGCGATAAATTCAATTCTGCTTCCATTGTTCTTGAATATGAAAAGCTGTACTACAGGGTGGCGGGTTTAACATGACATCTGAATTTGGAACGGCACCGAGTCGAAAAGTCGTCTGCCAATTGGAGGATGCAGGATACGAAGCGGTATTTGTTGGCGGAGCGGTCCGGGACCATTTGCTTGGCAAAGAGGCGTCTGATTTCGATATCGCCACGTCTGCGACTCCGGAAGAAGTGAAGCAGGTTTTCACCCATACAATTGATGTAGGGCTTGCACACGGGACTGTACTGGTAATTTTAGATGACGAACCGATCGAAGTGACGACGTACCGTACGGAAAGTACATATACGGATCATAGAAGGCCCGATGAAGTGAAATTCGTCAGGTCTTTGAAAGAGGATTTACAACGCAGGGATTTCACTATGAATGCTTTGGCTTTGACGCTGACTGGTGATCTGATTGATCTTTTCGATGGCATCAAGGATCTTCAGAATCGTCAAATCCGGGCAGTCGGCAACGCAGCGGACAGATTTCATGAGGATGCGTTGCGCATGATCCGCGCGGTTCGTTTTTCTGCCGTTTTAGGGTTTGCAATCGAGGAACATACCTTACAGGCAATTGAAGAAAACGCTGCTAGTGTCGTTCATGTTTCTGTAGAACGGATCAAAGTGGAGATGGATAAATTATGGAATGGCGTAGATTCCGGCAAGGCACTTGCAATGATCGTGAATACCCGCCTGGCGGAGCATTTGCCCCTATTTCCTGATGATGCACGTCTATTATCTAAATGCGCCCCTTATTCGACAGCAGAGCAAGGGTGGTCCGCATTGATGTTGGCAGGTCATTTTTCGGCTGGAGAGATTGCGAAGGCATATAAACTTTCCAACCGCGAGAAGGACTTTCTGTCAAACGTCCAAGATGCGCTTGATAACAGGCAGTCCAGTCGGTTTACGGTTGATGATTATTACCGCTTTACATTGGACGTGTTGATTGCAACAGAAAAGATTTGGCAAGCCCTACATCCTTCAGAACCTGGAATTCATTTCGAGGAAATGAAACAGATGCAAGATAGTTTGCCAATCCGTTCAAAGGCTGACCTGCTAGTTGATGGGAAAGACCTAATGGAGTGGACAAGCCAAAGAGGCGGCAGATGGGTTGGTGAATGGATGCAGAAAATCGAATATGCGGTGCTCCATCAAATTTGCCCGAACGATTCGGAAAAGATAAAGGAATGGTTTCTGAATGAATACGAACATCAAGAGTGAATTGCTGAAAAGACTTTTTGAAGCTAAAGGAAATCCGATTTCCGGACAGGAGTTTGCGGACGAATTCGGTTTGTCCAGAACGGCAATTTGGAAATATATTAGAGAGTTTGAAGAGGAAGGCTATGAAATCGCATCGATCCGTAAAAAGGGGTATGTGCTTATCGCTTCGCCGGATCTTGTGAACGCGGCAAACATCAAGAAGTACTTACAGACCGCAGCCTATGGCAGGAAAATCGATTATCATGTCAGTTGCGGATCGACCCAAATACTCGCGCACGACGCTGCACAAGCTGGTGTACCCGATGGAACCCTCGTCGTTTCCGAGGAGCAGACGGCGGGCAAGGGAAGGTTGTCCCGCCCTTGGGATTCAGCAGCCCAAAAAGGGATTTGGATGAGTTTGATCATCAGGCCATCCCTCATGCCCCAGCAAGCTCCGCAAATGACACTCGTGGCTGCAGTCGCGATTGTAAGAGCGATTGAAAATATCGCTGGCATTGAAGCAACGATCAAATGGCCGAATGATATTTTGATCAACAACAGGAAGGTGACGGGCATACTGACTGAACTTCAATCGGAACCGGATCGAGTGAAAGCGATTATTCTCGGAATCGGAATGAACGTCAATCAGGATGAAGACGATTTTCCATTGGAATTGAAAGAGATAGCCACTTCCTTGAAGATTGCCGGCGGAAAGCATATTGATCGCGCTAAGCTGATCGCCGAAATCCTCTTCTTTATTGAATCATATACGAAAATGTATGAGAAACACGGCTTCGGACCGATCAAATTGCTTTGGGAGGGCTATTCGAATATAGCGGGCAAGCGAATCCAAGCTGTCATGTTAAATGAAACGGTTGAAGGCACAGCCTTAGGCATCTCAGAAGAAGGGCTATTAGAGCTTCAGCTCGACGACGGCACAGTCAGGGGCATCTATTCTGCGGATGTCTTTATTAAAGATTGAACTATACAAATCTTCCTTGATTTGCTATAGTAATGGCGAAGGGCAGTATCAATCGGAATTGCACCTTCAGGGCTATATGCTTGTCAGAAAACCCAATAAGATCTGCCTTGATCTTGTAAAAGACAGGGACGGAGGAAACCAAAAATCGTTAGTTCACAATCCTTCTGCCCTTTTTAGGCCAGAAGGATTTTTAATTTTCGGTTTTCTCTACTTTGACCAGAAAAGGAGAGGATACGGATGAAAAGCACTACTGATTTCACGAAGATGAAACGTAATGGGGAAAAAATTGTCATGTTGACTGCGTACGACCATCCGTCTGCACAATTGGCGGAGGAGGCTGGCATCGACGTCATCCTTGTAGGCGATTCGCTAGGCATGGTCGTTTTAGGTTATGAATCGACTGCTTCTGTGACAACCGACGATATGATTCATCACGGAAAAGCGGTCAGGAGGGGAGCAAAGGACACGTTCGTCGTCGTTGACATGCCTTTCGCTTCCTACCATGGTTCAGCTGATAGGACGTTGGAAGCCGCAGTCCGCATCTTCCAGGAGACGGGAGCAAACGCTTTGAAACTGGAAGGCGGAGGAAAGGTGATTGACACCATCCATCTTTTGACGGAAACAGGGATTCCAGTCGTTGCACATCTCGGTCTTCTTCCTCAATCAGCTGCTGTAGCTGGGGGTTACAAAGTGCAAGGGAAGACTGCGGAAGCTGCAGAAAAACTTATTCAGGATGCAATCGCTTGTGAAGCTGCAGGCGCATGTATGATTGTTTTGGAGTGCATTCCTTATCAATTGGCGGACCAGGTATCAAAAGCGGTCGCAATTCCTACAATCGGGATAGGAGCTGGCGCAGAGACGGATGGTCAAGTGCTTGTTTTCCATGACACGGTTAAATACGGAAGTCACCATATCCCTAAATTCGTCGAAGCATACGCAGATATTGGAAGCGATATCAAAAATGGTTTAAAGAGATATGCCTCAGCCGTCAAGACAGGAGAATTTCCTTCTGAGGCACATCGTTTTACGATGAAGGAGGAAGAACTGGTTGCATTATACGGGGGATTGAACGATGTACGTTGATAGTACTGCCATCCAAGTGGTAGAAACCATTGAAGAACTCCAGATGAAACTGAACCGGAATGAACGACAAAATGCAACAGTCGGCTTCGTCCCTACTATGGGCTATTTACACGAAGGGCACTTATCTCTTGTGAAGCATGCAAAAGAACAAAACGACATTGTTGTCATGAGCATTTTTGTTAATCCGGCACAGTTCGGACCCGGCGAGGATTTCGACTCGTATCCGCGTGATCGGGAAAGGGATATTCGTCTCGCATGTGAAGCCGGCGTCGATATTGTATTCATTCCGGCAGTCGATAAAATGTATCCGTCTGACGGTGGCATCCGTATACTGCCGGGCAGGCAGGCGCATGAGCTTTGCGGCGCTTCAAGGCCTGGACATTTTGACGGTGTTCTCAAAGTTGTATTGAAACTGTTCAATATTGTCGATCCGGACCGTTCGTATTTCGGCATGAAAGATGCGCAACAACTGGCAGTAATTGAAACGTTTGTACGGGACTTCAATCTACGGACAGCAATCATGCGGGTTCCGACTGTACGGGAAGAGGATGGATTGGCGAAAAGCTCGCGCAATGTGAAATTGACATCTTTGGAACGATCGGAAGCGACTGTGATCTATCGGGCACTACAAATCGGTGCAAAGATGTTCGCGACGGGAGACAATCCGAACGCTATTGAGCAGCATGTGTCAGAATACATCATTTCAAATAGTTCTGGCAAGATCGATTATGTGAAAATGCTGGCATACCCTGAATTAGGTCCTGTAACGGACGCGGCACAGGAAGTAATCTTGGCTTGCGCAGTGAAGTTTTCGTCAACTAGGTTAATAGATAATATTATTATGTCAACAAAGGATGGTACCCATGTTCCGAATGATGATGAACAGTAAATTGCATCGCGCTACCGTGACAGAAGCAAACTTGGATTACGTTGGAAGTATTACGATTGATAGTGACTTGTTGGATGCAGCGGGTATGCTTCCGAATGAGAAGGTCCATATTGTCAACAATAATAATGGAGCTCGATTTGAAACGTATATTATAGCGGGTGAGCGTGGAAGTGGTGTTATTTGCGTCAACGGCGCTGCAGCCAGATTAGTCCAGAAAGGTGACATAGTCATCATCATTTCATATGTCTATGTAACGGATGAGGAGGCTAACACCCATCAACCGACAGTCCTTCTCATGAATGAAACGAATGGGGTTAAAGAAGTGATCAAAGAAACGCCCGGCGTAATTGCCTAATGGAAGTAGACGCCGATGAAGGATTGAAATTTTCCTTCATCGGTATTTTTTAATTGGTTGGATACCTAATTGCGCAATCGGACCGCCAAATATGATACAATCTGCTGTAGTATTCACTACAGGAAGTTGATGATTGAATGGATAATCGTACATATGCAGTCGTTGACTTGGAAACGACTGGACATTCCCCTTCTAGAGGGGATAGGATCATACAAATTGCAATCGTTTTCATCGAAAATGGGACGATAACGCGCCAGTATGCCCGATTTGTCAATCCGGAACGTGAAATACCTCCGTTCATCCAACAATTGACCGCGATTACGGATAAAGAAGTGCTTTCTGCTCCTTCATTTGAAGAGATTGCACAAGATGTATCCGATATGTTGCAGGGGACGGTATTTGTCGCGCATAATACCGATTTCGATCTGTCATTTTTGCAAAGCGAATTTAAACGATGCAATGTGGCCGGTTGGTCCGGAAAGAAAATTGATACTGTTGAGTTATCCAAAATCCTATTCCCATCCTCCTCAAGCTATCGTTTGCAGGATTTGGCAGAGGATTTGGATATTGAGCTGCCTGCCGCACATAGGGCAGATGATGATGCCAAAGCGACTGCCAATTTGTTATTGACAGCATTGTCTAAGCTTCGGACTTTGCCGGAAGAAACATTGAACTTATTGCATAGGCGCTCCTTTTCATTGCGCTCGGATATTTCGACACTAATTTATGAAACGTTAAAGCATGTACGGACTTCTACAGGCGGTAGAAAGCTCCCTTTATTCAGGGGAATTCCGTACAATAACCCTGAGAATCCCGCGGGTGTTTTGAGTGCACGTTGTACCTATCCGAAGAAGGAAGAGGAGAAAGTCGATCTGTTGAAGAAAGGCTATCCTTTTTTCGAATACCGGAAATCCCAATTGTCATTCATGGATTCCATATGGGAAACGCTCTCCACGCATTCCGAAATTGTTGTCGAGGTCCCAACAGGAGTCGGAAAAACGGTCGGCTATTTGTTGCCTGCAGCAATTTATTCCCTTCTGACCGGGAAACCTGTGGTGATTAGCACGTTCACAAACCATCTTGTCGATAAAATCCTCGAGGATGAAGTGAAGCGCATCCAGAAAATCCTTGACATCAAATGCACTGCAACAGTCCTAAAGGGCAAGGAGCAGTATATTTCCCTCGGAAAGTTCGAAGAATTGTTGAGGATAACGGATGAATCGTATGATGAAACATTTACAATCATGCAAATCCTCGTCTGGCTGACAGACACGGAAACCGGAGATGTCAATGAATTGAATGTGTCCGGCGGGGGACAATTGTTTGTCGATCGGATCCGTAAACGGAATAATTGGCTGAAGGCGGATGAAAGATCGGCGGATTACCACCAAAGGATGAAGGACGCCTGCAGCCTTTCCAATCTCATCATTACGAACCATTCGATGCTCCTATCGGATAGCAATCGTGAACAAAAGATTTTCCAGGACTTTTCAGGCCTGATCATCGATGAAGCCCATCAATTTATTCATACAGCTGCCAATTCCAATGAGACAGTCTTTTCCTATATGAACTGGAAGTATGTCATGGGGCAGCTAGGCTCGGACGCGGTTGGCCAGCTTCTTCATCAGATTATGAAACTTCATAGGAAATATGGCAATTATGGAAATCAGGTGTTTGAAAAGCTGGCGTTCTCCTATGAACAATTCACAACCATATTTGATGATGTCGCTGCGTTGTTGTCGAAACACCGCCCTCAGGTGAAAGGAAGCCAACAAGGGAAGAGAGTCGTTTTCGGTCTCGAGGAATTAGTCGGGAACGATCCCCTCTTTTCCAAAATGGCCGAAAAGATGAATGATTATATTGAGGTTGTAGAAATAATTAGTTCTCGCCTGGAAGTGCATATAGAGAGAATGTCGCCGAAAGAACAGGCATTTTTATCAGAATGGGAGTATTGGGTAAGGGAATTGAAAATCAAGGCTGGAGAATGGGTGGAAATTTTCCTGGATGACGAAAAGGAGAATTTCACCATTTGGATTGAAAAAGATAAACGGAGTTTGCCTGGTAGTCTTACTGTCGTCAAAAGCCCCGTAGAAGGGTCGGCGATTACAAAGGAATTCATGCAGGGCCTTAAAGATGAAGAGATTGGAATCATATGGACATCTGCAACAATGACAATCAACCAGGATGAGCGTTTTGTTTCCAGGCAGCTAGGAATTGCTGAAAGTGTACCCGTTTTAACATTTGACGCTCCTGCACATTTCTATGATAACGCAGGAATATTCATCGTCGATGATATGCCGTCCATCCAACATGTGTCCCAGAGCGACTATATTGAAGCAGTAGCGGATGCAGTCGTCCAAACAGTGTTCGCAACTGGCGGAAGATTGTTCGTCCTGTTCACCTCGCAGGATATGCTTCGAAAAACGTATGAATTGATTTTGGAGAGTGAACTATTGAAAGATTACGCTCTCATTGCGCAAGGAGTGAGCTCTGGGAGCCGAATGAAACTGTTGAAATCGTTCCGTCAGTTCGAGAAATCGATTCTATTCGGCACGAACAGTTTTTGGGAAGGTGTCGATGTTCCCGGTGAGGCATTGTCTGCGGTCATCATTGTCCGGCTTCCGTTTTCATCTCCGGATGAGGTCGTCTTTAAAGCGAGGGCGGCAAAGCTAGCTGCAGGCGGATCCAATCCATTTACAG
The DNA here is from genome assembly GCF_946901335.1 of Saccharococcus sp. Marseille-Q5394. NCBI lineage: Bacteria > Bacillati > Bacillota > Bacilli > Caryophanales > Anoxybacillaceae > Saccharococcus > Saccharococcus sp. Marseille-Q5394. The sequence goes on from NZ_CAMPPQ010000001.1 coordinate 384,510, forward strand.
ATTTGTCATTGCCAGAAGCGATATTGAGGTTCAGGCAGGGATTTGGACGATTGATCCGCTCGTCTGGAGATAGGGGCTTTTTCATCATTTTGGATAGACGTATCTATACAAAATCATATGGGAAGCGCTTTTTGAATGCGCTGCCGTCTGTTCCCGTTCACAAAGTGTCATTAGAACATATGGTGAATGAGCTCGAAGATTGTTATAATAAATAGGGATACAGTAGAAGACGAAATGCGAAAAGATTTCCAATTTGCAGTAGGAAGTGATACTAATGATGAATTGGATCAAGTTCATCGCAGCTTTCCTTTTGGCGTTATCACTTATCATTATTGTCATTGTTTTTTATAATGCCAATACACCTTTTTCAAACGCCCAAGAAAAGGCGGAAGAAGATGCATTGAAGTATGGAGCTTTGAATTCTGTCGAACGCACTTCCATCTATAATGGCACCGTTTCGATGGTGACTGTATTCGGCAAAGATGACAAAGGCAATGAGAAAGCGGTTTTCATTAAAGGGAAAACAGGAGAAATCCTTGATGAAGTAGTTTTGAAAGATGGTATCGATTCGCAAGCCGCAATTGAAACGGTGAAGGCGGAGTTGCCAGTGGAAAAGATCCTCCACGTAGTACTTGGCTTGGAGGAAGGCCATCCTGTATGGGAAGTCGCATTTAAAGGCGAAAATGGCAAATTGAATTATGTATATGTCTTTTTTGAGAACGGAGAATGGTGGAAACGGATATTAAATCTATAAGATTGATCCGTTTACATTCGATAAGATGAAGGGACAAAAGGGAGCGATTCAATTGACAAAGAAGTTAGCAGCGAGAGTAAGTACGTTATCACCATCCACAACCCTTGCCATTACGGCGAAAGCTAAAGAGATGAAGGAGTCGGGCATCGACATCATCGGACTAGGGGCTGGGGAGCCGGATTATAATACTCCCGAAAACATTTTGGAAGCGGCTTTTCAATCCATGAAAGAAGGCAAGACAAAATATACGCCTTCCGGAGGCCTTCCTGCACTGAAGGATGCCGTCATCGCCAAACTGAAGACGGATCAGCAGTTGGATTACTCAAGACAGGAAATTATGATCGGCATCGGTGCGAAGCATGTTCTTTACACATTGTTCCAGGTCCTATTAGATCCGGGTGATGAAGTAATCATCCCGACACCTTATTGGGTCAGCTATCCCGAACAAGTGAAGCTCGCTGAAGGCGTACCAGTTTTCGTTGAAGCTACATCGGAATCCCAGTTCAAGGTAACGGCAGAACAGATTAGCAATGCAATTACATCTAAAACGAAAGCTGTCATTATCAACTCTCCAGGAAATCCGACTGGTATGATCTATTCGCAAGAGGAACTCCGCCAAATTGCAGAAGTTTGTCTAGAAAAGGATATATGGATCATTTCGGATGAAATCTACGAAAAGTTGATTTATGGAAATGAGAAGCATGTTTCGATTGCTCAGCTATCAGATGATGCGAAAGCGCGGACATTCATCATTAACGGAGTATCCAAATCCCATTCAATGACAGGTTGGAGAATTGGATATATTGCGGGAGATGCAGAAGTGGTGAGTGCAATGACGAACTTGGCCAGCCATTCGACATCCAATCCGACAACGACTTCCCAATACGCTGCGATTGAAGCGTATAATGGTCCTCAGGAAGCAGTGGAAAGCATGCGGAAGGATTTTGAATCGAGGTTGGAACGTATCTACCCTCAGTTGGCGGCTATTCCCGGCTTTACAGTCGTCAAACCTCAAGGTGCTTTTTATTTGTTGCCGGAAGTTACTGAAGCAATGAAAAAAACAGGCTTCTCAAATGTAGATGAGTTTGCATCAGCGCTTCTGACGGAAGCGAAAGTGGCAGTCATCCCCGGATCCGGTTTCGGTTCCCCTGAAACGATCCGCTTGTCCTATGCGACATCTATTGATCTGCTGGAGGAAGCGGTAAAACGAATCCGTTCATATGTTGAAGCAAACTGGAAAGAATAAAAGTTCATACTCACGGAGGTACTTATGAAAACAATCATGATTCACGAAATGCCAGATCACGTAGGAGAAACAGTCCGGATCGGAGCATGGCTAGCAAATAAAAGATCGAGCGGTAAAATCGCGTTTCTGCAACTTCGCGATGGATCAGGTTTTGTTCAAGGCGTTGTCGTCAAAGAAGTTGTAGGGGAGGATATTTTTGCGAAAGCAAAATCCATCCACCAGGAATCTTCGCTTTATGTGACAGCAGAAGTGACGGAGGACGAACGTTCTTCATTCGGCGTTGAACTGCAAGTGAAAGATATTGAAATCATTCATGAAGCAATTGATTATCCAATTACTCCGAAAGAACACGGAACTGAATTCTTGATGGATAATCGTCATTTATGGCTGCGCTCTCGCAAACAACATGCCATCATGAAAATCCGGAATGAAATCATCCGCTCCACATATGAGTTTTTCCATTTGAATGGATTTGTGAAAGTGGATCCACCTATTTTGACGGGTTCTTCGCCTGAAGGAACTACGGAACTTTTCCATACGAAATACTTTGATGAAGACGCTTATTTATCACAATCAGGACAGCTCTATCTAGAAGCTGCAGCGATGGCTCTCGGAAAAGTGTTTTCATTCGGACCGACTTTCCGTGCAGAGAAATCGAAAACACGACGTCATTTGATTGAATTCTGGATGATTGAACCTGAAATGGCATTCGTGCAACATGAGGAAAGCTTAGAAGTCCAAGAGCAATATGTTTCGCATATCGTCCAGTCCGTATTGCAAAACTGCCCATTGGAACTTGAGCGGCTTGGAAGGGATCTTTCAAAACTTGAAAAAGTACAGGCTCCGTTCCCAAGGATCTCTTATGACGATGCAATTACGTTCCTTCATGAAAAAGGCTTTGATGACATCGAATGGGGTGATGACTTCGGTGCACCGCATGAGACTGCGATTGCAGAAAGCTTTGACATGCCTGTCTTCATTACAAATTATCCAAAAGATATTAAGTCATTCTATATGCAACCGCACCCAGATCGCGACGATGTCGTTTTATGCGCAGATTTGATCGCTCCGGAAGGATATGGGGAAATCATCGGCGGTTCAGAGCGTATTTATGACTATGAATTGATGAAGCAACGCATCCAGGAGCATAATTTGGATGAGTCCGCCTACGAATGGTATTTGGAGTTAAGCAAATACGGCGCAGTTCCACATTCTGGTTTCGGGCTTGGATTGGAACGGACAGTTGCGTGGATTTCAGGTGTTGAACACGTTCGGGAAACAATTCCGTTCCCACGTCTGTTGAATCGTCTTTACCCTTAATTGACGCAGATTTACTAATAGTGAGGTGTTCGGCATGAAAGATGAAGAACGGCTCCGTATTTGGATTGAGCAGGGGAATGTCACTATTCCCCAGCTCTTTTTTCAGCACTATAAAGCATTGGATATAAAGGATATCGATGCAATGCTTCTTTTGCATATGTGTGCGTTTCAGGCGGATGGTTCGCAATTCCCTACGCCAACCGATCTTGCAGGACGCATGCATCTTACAGAGAATCAGGTGTCCGAAATCCTCCAACGCCTTATGCAACGAGGATTGTTGGAAATCCGGCAGGGGCAGGATGAAAACGGAGTGTTATACGAGCAGTTTTCAATGCAACCCTTATGGAACAGGCTTGTTAACATTGTGCTTACAGAAAAGACCGTACTAGAAGAACAGAAGGATAAAGAGGATGAAGGAGAAATCTTCACATTGTTCGAGCAGGAGTTCGGACGTCTTCTATCTCCAATGGAATGCGAAACGATTACAATGTGGCTGGATGAAGATGGTCATGCTGTCCAGATAATAAAGGCGGCGTTGAAAGAAGCTGTTCTAGCCCAAAAACTCAGCTTGCGCTACATTGACCGGATTCTGTTCGAATGGAAGAAGAAAAGGGTGAGAACGTTGAATGACGTGGAAAAACAATCCAGATCATTCAGGACGGCAATGATACGTCCAGTTCAAAATCGGGAAACCGTCGTAAAAAAGGTTCCTTTTTATAATTGGTTGGAAGAACGGGAATAGGTGATGGAATATGTTGACGAAGAAACAATGGGAAATCTGCCTGGAAGAGTTTAGTAGAATGTTTCCCGATGCTCATTGTGAGCTGGTACACGAAAATGCATTTGAGCTACTCGTCGCCACATTGCTCTCCGCTCAATGTACGGATGTTCTTGTGAACCGCGTTACTGCGGATTTATTCAAAAAATATAAGAAACCTGAAGATTATTTGGCGGTAGAAATAGAGGAGCTTCAAAATGATATCCGCTCGATCGGCCTCTATCGGAATAAAGCAAAAAACATTCAAGCGTTGAGTGCCATTCTGATCGAGAAATTTAATGGTGAGGTACCGGGCGATAGGGATGTACTTACGACTTTCCCTGGCGTAGGCAGGAAAACGGCGAATGTCGTTGTTTCCAATGCGTTCGGCATCCCGGCATTGGCAGTTGACACACATGTTGAGCGTGTAGCCAAGCGTCTTGGCATGAATCGTTGGAAAGATTCACCTCTCATGGTGGAAGAAAAGATCATGCGATGGACGCCTATGGAAAAATGGACGGATACACACCATCAGATCATCTTCTTTGGACGATATCACTGCAAAGCCCAAAATCCGGCTTGCGGTGAATGTCCGCTCCTTCCATTGTGCAGGGAAGGGAAGAAACGGATGAGAGGCATTGCATAAGCCTGGAATGGACAGGAAGGCACTGCTATATTCCTGTTGGAACAATTGGCTGGACATGAAAGAAAGAATCGAGGAAGCTTATAAGCAAAAGAGTCCCGAAGCTGCCAACTTGATTGATATAGCAATCGGAAATTATATGGAAATGCTAGGGTTGTTTATGAACACCGAATCTTCTTCAATTGATGTGTCACTGATTGAACCGTTGAATGGAATAGAACGATTGCAATACATCCGTACGAAAAGAGCGGGGCATTTTGCATACGTGCAGTTGGATGCACTATATTCCGAGGCGATGAAAAAAGCGGTTAGCCGATTGGCAATGATAAAATAAAAAAGCCTGAAGTGATGATTTCCATCACTTCAGGCTTTTTTTAGTTATCCTCCACTGCCATCATCGGTTCCGTCGCCGGAGCCATCATTTCCGCCCGTTCCTGGATCGGTTGTCGCATCACCCGATGAGCCGGAACCGTCGGTCGTATTGTCAGCGTCTCCATCGTTTTCGCTGTTACCATTGCTTCCGGTGTTGCTATTATTTCCATTGTTACCACTGCCATTGTTACCACTGCCATTGTTGTTTCCATTGTTTCCGTTATTACCGTAATTATTTTGGCCATCGTTTTCACTGTTGTTTTCATCATCTTCTCCGTCATCTATCGAAGGGTCTTCTTCATTCTGTCCCTCTATTAGAAGGGAAGTGGAAGCTGGACTACTTTCAATTTCCCCTGAAATCGCCTTAACGTAGAAGGTGTATGTGCGGCCCATTTCAACTCCGGAGAATGTTACATCATTTACCGAAGTCGTCGTCATGTGCTGCGGCTCACTGCCATCTACTGAAACGGAGACGCTGAATTGTACTGGTTCCGGAAGCATAAGTGCATCTGGATTGTCGTACGACCAATTTAATGAGACAGAGTTCGACTCTGCAACATATTGCGCAGACAAGCCGCTTGGCGCTTCCAGTTCAGTAATCACCTCTTCATCCATTTCAGTCGGCACCGTTCCTCTAACGAACAGCTCTGTACTCTTCAAAGCATCCGGTGTCGAATTGCTTGCAAGAATTGGCGGATTAGATCCCTTGACGATGACCGCTTCTTCAACAGAACTTGGCTGCTTGAACCTCGGTGTAGTTTTTCCTGACACGAGATCAGTCATTACATTCCTGAAAAGGATTTGCGGCACATAGCGGCCTCGATCGTACGTTGTAATGGGTGTATTACGATTTTTGTAACCGCCCCAAACGGATATCGTGTACTCCGTCGTATAACCGGTGAACCAGCTATCTGGTACATCAGTGTTTTTCATTCCGTTTTTCTTCATCGTTGCAGCATCATAGTTCGTCGTCCCTGTCTTACCGGCCATATCCAATCCAGAGACGTTAGCCGTCTTACCGGTTCCATAGGTGATGACATCCCGTAAAATATCAGTCACCATATAGGCGGTTGAATCTTTCATGACAGTGACAGGGTCCGGTGCCAAGTTACGCTTGGAGCCATTACGGAAAATGATTTCCTTGACTGCGTGGGGCTTTATATAAATGCCGCCGTTGCCGAATGGGGCATAGGCACCTGCCATTTGAATTGTCGAAAATTCATATTCTCCTCCGCCGATAGCAAGCGTGGAAGTCATATCCTCGTATTTCAGTCCAAGCTTGCCTGCAAATTCGCGAGCTCGTTTCGTTCCGACTTCTTCAAATACTTTGATGGCTGGTATATTTCTTGAGCGGTATAATGCTTCTCTCGCAGTTATTGGGCCCATGTATTTCCCATCCACGTTTCGGATCGATATGTCGGTGCCTTTGTATTTATATGGCTCGTCATTAACGATATGGGCAGTTGACCAGCTTTTGTATTCAATTGCTGGACCATAGGAAAGGATCGGTTTAATAACCGAACCGGGCATCCTAGGGTTGTCACCCGAAGCAAAGTTTAAGTTCCGTCCGGTGAAATTCCGCCCACCGCCGATTGCGGCGATTTCGCCGGTTTTCGTATTCAGAACGGTCATCCCGGCTTGCATCTCATCCGACTCATAGATCGGCGAATTGATTGCCTTTTCTACAGATTGTTGAGCTGCCGGGTCAAGGGCCGTTTGAATGGTTACCCCTTCTGCGAGGATATCCATCATGCCCGCTGCTTCCAATTCATCCAAGACGATGTCAACATATGCAAGATACTTAGAATCTTTTTTCTGTTGACGTTGATCATCCGGAAGAAGTGTTTCCGTTACAGAGATGGCTTTCGCCTTCTCCATTTCGTCCTTCGTTATTTTACCATGTTTGTACATAAGGCCGAGGACAGTATTCCGGCGTTTTTCTGCCCGCTCTGGATTCTTAAACGGATTATAGCCGTTAGGGGATTGAGGCATCCCCGCCAATAGTGCCATTTCATGCAATTCAAGCTCTTTCAGATCTTTCCCGTAAAAATCTTTTGCAGCCGTCCCAATTCCGTAAATGTTGCCTGACATGAGGATTTTATTGAAGTACATTTCAAAAATCTGTTCTTTAGAATATTCCCTTTCAAGCTTGAAGGCGAGCCACGCTTCCTGCGCTTTCCTCTTCAATGTCTTTTCATCTGAGAGGAAGGAGTTCTTAATGACTTGCTGGGTTAGCGTAGACGCTCCTTGCGATCCGAAGCCGCTTTGGAAGTTAGCTAGAACAGCACCGCCCAGTCTCCAGAAGTCCATACCATGGTGTTTGTAGAATCGGACGTCCTCTGTCGCAAGGACGGCATCTTCCATCTCTTTCGGTATATCCTTGTATGGAACGAACTCCCGCTTTTCTGCACCAAATTTCATAAACACATTTCCATTGCGATCGACAATATCGGATGTAAGTGGATCTTTCAATAGATTTTCATCAAGATCCGGTGCGCTGCTTGCGTAAAATGCGAATAATCCAGCTCCACCGATCAGAACAGCTACACCAAGTGCGATGATGCTGAAAAAGATTTTCTTTACTAGATAGCTGCCATTTTTCTTCTTATTATTCTTCCCGCGCCTTTTTTCCGCTTCCATCTGCTGACGTCTGGCTGATCGAGATTTTGTTTGATCACTCATAAGTTTTCCTGCCTTTCAATTGTTTCTGTTCCAGGTTTCTGCAAAAGTGAATCCATAGCAGACAAATAGTCTAGCCGTGGGTTGAAACCTGCATGTATTTCTATGGATATCTCTTCCATTTCGGAGAGTGTAATAGATTTCCTTCCTCCTGCTATCATTCTTTCCCACTTTTTTTCGAAGTACTCGTACGGGACGATAAAATAGCGGTCGAGAACAGTGAATTTTACTAACAAAAACGCGATGCCTGCTTGCTCGGTCACTCTTTTCATATGCTCGACCTGATGCTCATGGATATTTTGCAATGGAAAAGAGGACGTACTCTTTGTCTCCTTCGCTTCAAAATCAATATATTTCCCGTTCCAAACTCCATTAAAGTCTGTAGTGGATGGAGATCTGAAATATGCTTCGGTAATGACAGCCGCGCTTCTGGCAGGATATTTCACGTGTACAATTTGGATAGGGACCGGCTTCTTATGGATGACGGCTTTATTGTTGGCTAAATAATATTCATTCGTTTCGTTCAACTCGTCCTCTAATGTTTTCCCCCGGTTGCTGAACGATAGATTTTTATTATCCACTCGGGTAGAGCGTTGTACCGGAATATATTTTTTCCCGTTCGGATATCGAATTGTCATTCCTACCACCTCGCATTTCCTATCATACCATAATGATTGGACGGATTATCGCTCTAAAAGTTCCGCAAAAGTATTGTTCTGCAGGTTTCGAAGAATACACGTTCGTTTAGGTTTGGTGTCCCCACGAAGTTTTTGATAGACTATAGGAAAGACTTTGGAGAGGATGGTTCACTTGTTAACTTTACTAGAGAAAACGGAACGGCTCCTTTCTGTTTGTGAAGAGTGCTTGGAAAGACTCCCAGCGATGCGGGAATTGGATCGGGAGCCTGACTTTTTTACAGAAGTAAAACCATATGCAGATACAAACCATAGATTGTTGGACGAATGGACCGAAGAAATCAGAACGTTGATTCGTGAAGAGAGACCGAAATACATTCATCTTCATCAAATTGAATCGTTGAATGAATCAATGAAGCAATTCATCGTTCAATCTTTTTATGCGAAGACGGGAAAGAAACGTTTTGTCCTTTCCATTAATTCAGCGACGTACACATTAAGAACGGTCTTAGATGAATTGCAACAAAAAGGGAGAGAGCAAGGATGAAGAAGACAAGCGTCCGGGAAACGGTCGAACACTTCTTATCCGACCCTGAATTATCGTCCAATGTTCGCCATTATGAAAAGATTGATGGAAAACCTGCAGAATACGCTGCATTTCCAAAACAGCTTCATCCGTCCATAGTGAAAGCGTTGGCCGAGAAAGGGATAGAGCGTCTATACAGTCATCAACGCGAAGCGTTCGATATTGCGACGTCAGGCGACTCGATAACTGCTGTGACGCCGACTGCTTCAGGGAAATCACTATGCTATCATCTGCCAGTCTTGCAAAGCATTTTGGAGGATGATTCGTCCCGTGCGCTTTATCTGTTTCCGACAAAGGCGCTTGCACAAGACCAGTTAGCGGATTTGCATGAATTGATTGAGGCGAGCGGAGAGACGATCCTCAGTTACACGTATGATGGGGATACAGCGCCGGGATTGCGAACTAAAGTTCGTAAGTCGGGCCATATCGTTTTGACGAACCCCGATATGCTGCACTCTGGCATTTTGCCACACCATACAAAGTGGGTATCCCTTTTCGAAAATCTGAAGTATATCATCATAGACGAATTGCATACGTATAAAGGGGTATTCGGGAGCCATGTCGCACATGTATTGAGAAGATTGAAACGCATTTGCAATTATTACGGATGCAACCCGACGTTCATCTGTACATCAGCGACAATTGCCAATCCGAAAGAGCTTGCCGAGGCATTGACCAATACGCCGATGCGTCTCATATCCAAAAACGGAGCCCCTTCAGGCGTTAAGCATTTCATCTTCTACAACCCTCCGATCGTCCATAAAACATTCGGCATCCGGCGAAGTGCCATCCTAGAAGTTCGCGATATTGCATCGTTTTTGTACAGGGAAGGTGTCCAGACGATCATCTTCGCAAAGAGCCGGGTGCGCGTTGAAATGCTTGTAACGTATATGAAGGAATTGACGAAGAAAAAACTGTTTGATCAGACAATCATGGGGTATCGTGGCGGCTATTTGCCATCTGAGCGCAGAAAAATTGAAAAAAGGCTGCGCGACGGAGATATCAAGACGGTTGTCAGTACGAATGCGCTCGAGCTCGGCATTGATATCGGGCAATTGCAAGCATGCATCATGACCGGCTACCCGGGAAACATTGCGAGCGCCTACCAACAGGCCGGCAGAGCAGGGAGGAGGCAGGATGATGCGTTGATCATCTATGTTGCCCAATCGATGGCGCTTGACCAATACATCATTCAGCATCCTGAATACTTGCTTGGCCAAACGCCGGAAGAAGCGAGGATCCATCCCGATAATATGCTTATCCTCATGGATCATTTGAAATGTGCATCATTTGAATTGCCGTTTACAATGACGGAAACATACGGGGAATTCGAAGTTCAGGAACTTCTCGCCTTTCTGGAAAGCGAAGGGGTGCTCGTCAAAACATCCGATAAATGGCATTGGATGACAGACCGGTTCCCGGCAAGTGAAGTCAGTCTACGCTCCGCCTCCCAAGAAAATGTTGTCATCATCGACAAAACGATTCCTAAAGGGACTGTCGTGATCGGAGAGATGGACCGCTACAGCGCAATGACCTTGTTGCACGAAGAGGCGATCTATATGCATCAAGGAAAGCAATACCAAGTCGAAATGCTAGATTGGGAGGAAAAGAAGGCATACGTGACAGAAGTCGATGTCGATTATTATACGGATGCTAATTTAGCTGTGGAACTAAAAGTGATCAATGAAGATGAAAGCGAGCAACTGGGAGAAGCGGAAGTGGCGTACGGAGATATTGCTGTTTTGGCGATACCTACTATATTTAAAAAGATACGCTTCGACACACACGACAATATCGGTTCCGGTCCGATTTCGCTGCCTGCCGAGGAGCTGCATACATCATCCACTTGGTATGCATTCGACACTCCGGACGGTTGGAAAGAATCCGAATTGACAGACGCACTGACAGGTGCCGCATACGCGATCCAATCTTTCATTCCGTTATTCGTACGTTGTGATCGGTCCGACATCCATGTCGTCCCACAAGTGAAGGCGATTCACACCGGAAAACCGACAATTTTCATTTACGATAGTTATCCGGGAGGCATCGGGTTAAGCGAAAAGATCTTTGGCCGTTGGGATGAATTACTGAAAAAGGCGACGGACCATGTGCGAGGATGTCATTGCGACAATGGTTGCCCTGTCTGTATCGGTGCACAAGAAGAGGGAATCCGGGTGAAACAGGACGTCATCGCTCTTCTGCAAGCCCTCGTTGGAGGAAAGACAAATGTCATATGAAGCAAAAATGATGGAAATGAAGAAGCTTCTTAAAAAGAAAGCTCCTAAAACTGACGAAAAGCCCCAAACACAGAAACGTGTAACGCCTCCGCCGCCTCCTTATGAGAAGAGGTGGCTCGCGGCAGGATTGACAAAAGAAGAAAACGAATTCGGCATCGTGTACAAGAAAACTGTCGTTTATGATCTGCATCATCAGCATGGAAAATACGAACTCTCAGGTTTATTGAACACCGTGGAAAGATGGCGTGAAGCAGAGGAGATACATCCTCTGGCACCTGACTTTGCACAGCCGCTCGTATTTTTTGATACGGAGACGACTGGTTTGAAAGGCGCCGGAACGCTCATCTTCCTTATGGGCTTTATCGAATATACAGACGAAGCGTTCACATTGACGCAATATGTGCTGCCGGGCCCCGATCATGAAGCTGCATTCCTATATGCTTCTAACCTTTGGAAAACGCCTATGTCAATCGTCATGTATAACGGAAAAAGCTTCGATATGCCCCAAGTGCAGACGAGATGGACAATGAATAGAAATGTGTTGCCACAGTTGCTTAAGCATACCGAAATTGATTTGCTCCATGGATCGAAAAGGATCTGGAAAAATGAAATGGACACGTTCAAATTGACCTCAGTTGAGGAAGAACAGCTCGGCTTCTTCCGGGAAGGCGATATTCCCGGCCATATGGCGCCGATCATCTACCAGGATGCAGTGAAAAATGGCCGAGCCGAATTGCTTATGAAAGTCCTTCTTCATAATGAATGGGATATCCTTTCCCTCGTCACCTTATATATCCGTTCAACCGACCTCCTATTGCATGGCGACGCGGACTCATCCGCGAATGCAAAAACGAATATCGGTAAATGGTATACCGATCTTAAATCGTTTAGTCGAAGCAAAGATATCCTTATGGATGTCATTGCAGAATACGGGGCGGATGAACCAAAGGCGCATTTTCATATTGGATTCCTCTTAAAAAAGGAAGGACTCTATTCAGAGGCCATTGAATCCTTTGCAACTGCCGCCTCCGGATTGGCAGGAAGGGAAAAAGTCATTGCTTTTGAGGAATTAGCGAAGCTCTTCGAACATAAAGTGAAGGAGCTGGAAAAGGCTCTCTATTATACGAAGGAAGCAATCCATACTTTGAATGAAGATCAGGACGTCACGGAACGGTTTAGAGTGAGGATGGGAAATGGATTAAGGCACAGGGAAATAAGATTGAAAAGAAAGCTATTTCCCGGGGAAGCGCAGTAACCGACAAAATACTGCTCTCAACCGGAAATAGAAAGACAAAGTTGTACAAAATATGCTATACTTGCGACATGTAAACATTGATGGAAGGGCGTCATTTTATGGAAATAAAACTTGATTCTAAATCAATACTTGAAAAAGAATTTAAAACAGGTTTACGTGGATATAATCAAGAAGATGTGGATTTATTCCTGGACACAGTGATTCAGGACTATGAAGCTTTTAAAAAAACAATTTCGGAATTACGTATGGAAAATGAAAAGCTGAAGGATGAACTTGCTTCAGCAGTCAAACGTCCAGCGGCAACGAATGCCAATACAACGAACTTCGATCTGTTGAAACGGATTTCAAATTTGGAGAAGCACGTATTCGGCAGCAAATTGTACGATCACGAATAAGCAAGTGATTGGCGTAGAAGAAAAACGTTGATATTTGTCGAAAATTGCAGTATACTATTGTAACCATAGTGTGAATTCAGGTAATCGCTGCAACATCAGTTGTAGAGGAAAGTCCATGCTCGCACGGTTCTGAGATGACCGTAGTGTTCGTGCTCGGCGAAAAGATAAGCCGGGGCTTTGCGCAATGCGCATTGACGGCGGGGATAAGTCCTAAGTGTGCTTGCACATATGGATGAGGTCTCCTGAAAAGTGCCACAGTGACGTAGCCGACTCGGAAACGGGTAGGATGGAACGCGGTAAACCCCACGAGCGAGAAACCCAAATTATGGTAGGGGCGCTCTTCTGAAGGAATTTAACGGATGAAGGGACAGACACTTCTTTAGATGAGTCTGTAGATAGATGATTACCACCCTAAGTACGAGGCGCAAGCCGTTTGAGTACACGGGAACAAAACATGGCTTATCGAATTTACGATGGTTCAACATAACAATCAATGCTCTCCTTATCGATTGGAGAGCATTTCTTTGTTATTGGGGATAAAAATTGATGTAAATGACAATAGTAGGCAGACTACATATAGATAAGACTAGAATTGGAATTGGAGTTGAAAATGCATGACAAACTATAAATTGGTCGCTACATCCGCCATGGGGCTTGAATCGATTGTTGCAGATGAAGTGAAGGAATTAGGCTTCCACACACAAACCGAGAACGGCAAAATCTATTTCGAAGGCGATGAAACAGCAATTGCCAAAACAAACATGTGGCTTCGTGTCGCGGATCGTGTCCGCATCATCGTCGGTGAATTTACTGCAACGACGTTCGATGACCTTTTTGAACAGACGAAATCCCTTCCTTGGGAACAATATTTGCCTGTAGACGCAAAATTCCCTGTCGCTGGAAAATCGGTGAAATCGACATTGTACAGTACACCTGACTGCCAGGCAATCGTGAAAAAAGCTATTGTTGAACGTTTGAAGACTGCATATAATCGGGTCGGTTTTTTAGACGAGACAGGTCCATTATTTAAACTTGAAGTATCCATTTTGAAAGATAAAGTTACATTGACAATCGACTCAAGCGGGGCCGGCTTGCATAAACGCGGATATCGTGTCGGACAGGGGGATGCTCCGCTTAAAGAGACAATGGCGGCGGCCCTCGTCAAATTGACGCGTTGGAATCCGGACAGACCGTTCGTTGACCCGTTTTGCGGATCTGGAACGATTGCAATCGAAGCGGCAATGATCGGGCAGCAGATCGCACCAGGATATAACCGTGACTTCAGCAGTGAGGAATGGCCGTGGATGGATCAGGCAATTTGGGACCGTGTCAGGGAAGAAGCGGAAGATATTGCGAAGTATGACCAGCCGTTGGATATTACAGGTTTCGACGTAGATCCCCGAATGATCAAAGTAGCACAGCAAAATGCAGTTGAAGCAGGCTTCATGGACATAATCCGCTTTGAGCAGCGTGACGTCAAGGATTTGACCGTTGAAGGGTTGAATGGCGTGCTTGTCGGCAATCCTCCTTATGGAGAACGATTAGGTGAAATCGAGGAAGCTGAGGATCTTGCCCAGATCCTCGGTCATATAATGGATAGGTATCCTTCTTGGTCCGTATACATGTTGTCCTCATTGGAAAACTTTGAAACGATGTACGGAAAAAAAGCTACGAAGAAACGAAAGCTATTCAATGGATTCATCCGGACAGACTTTTACCAATACTGGGGCCAACGAAAATAAGCAAGCAGAGAAAACGGAAGAGGTCATGCCTCTTCCGTTTCCATGTGTGAAAAGGAAAGGGGAGCGCAAATGAAAAGAAAAATGCCATTTTCATTAACAAAAGAAAAATCATTCTATGAATCCTTGAATGACTGGATTGGCGATACATTGTATGATGATTTGACCGAAAAGGGATTCGAATGCAGAGATGAACAAATCTATATGGCATTTCAAATTGAACAAGCGCTGAAAGAGAAAAAAGTCCTTCTGGCAGAAGCCGGTGTCGGAACGGGGAAAACAATCGCCTATTTATTGCCGGCTATCGCCTATGCGCGATATACGGGCAAACCCGCTCTGATTTCCTGTGCGGATGAAACATTGATTGATCAGCTTGTGAAAGAAGAGGGAGACATCCGCAAAATAAGCGATGCGTTGAAAATCGATATTGACGTCCGTCTTGCAAAAGCAAGAGATCAGTATTTATGTCTGAAGAGATTGGATGAAGCAGTAGACGCATCGACGGAAGAATTTGCGGAGAATGTGTATAGCGGATTGCCGGACTTCGTAAACGGCAATGTTTCTTTGCAATCGATTTTTCCTTATGGGGAGCGATCTGAATATCCTCATTTGAATGACGAGCAATGGAAAACAATGAATTTTCATCCTATCCAACAATGTGCAGCCTGTGATGTCCGAAATCGCTGCGGACAGACAATCCACCGGAATCATTATCGTGAAGCGGCGGACTTGATCATTTGTTCGCATGACTTCTATATGGAGCATATTTGGACACAAGAATCGAGAAAGCGCCAAGGCCAAATGCCATTGTTGCCTGATGTATCGATGATTGTTTTCGATGAAGGGCATCTACTTGAATATTCCGCTCAACGCGCACTCACGTATGAGGTTCAAAATCATACGTTACTCAATCTGTTGGAACGTGTAATGGTTGACGGAGTGCGGGAAGAGACACTCCAATTGATGGAACGTTTAATTGATGTCCATGAACATTTCTTCCGTCTATTACAGTCCGCAACGGAAGAGAACGGGGATGAACGGAAAGCGATCCGAAAAACCGGTGAAATTCACTCGGCCGGTAAGGAAGCGATCTCCATCTCAACGGCACTGCTCGAAGAGTTCGTCTTTGAAGGTGAGTTATATATCATTCCGGAGTATGATTTGAAAATGGTCGAGGAATACTTGGAGCAATATATTTACTCTATGGAATTATTCGTCTCCGAAAATGATGCGGTCGATTGGTTAGAACTGAATGAAAATGGGATGACGCTCATCATCATGCCGCGACTAGTCACAGATATATTAAAAGAAAAGCTGTTTTCATCCAATGTTCCAATTATCTTTTCATCCGCGACGCTTTCAGTCGGACAGGATTTCAGGTATATATTAGATAGTCTTGGCATCGATGATTTCCTTTCATTTTCAGTGGAGTCTCCTTTCGACTATGAAGAGAAGATGGAAGTCATTGCAGCTGATCTCAACATTGGGGAAAAGCCCGAATATGTGATGGACTTGTTGAAGGATGGACAGCAAACATTGTTGCTGTTCAAATCGGAACAATCGATGAAAAGATTTCAGGCAGAATTAAATGAAGAACAAAGAACCGGAATCGCTTTCGAAGGGGAACGGGAATTATCATCCATTATCCGCGACTTCCAGCAGAAGGAAATTTCCGTACTATGTTCGTATCATTTATGGGAAGGTCTTGATATCCCGCAAGATGCCCTTACCCGGGTCATTATTTACGACCTGCCGTTTCCTCCTCACGATCCTCTCTTTGATGCACGCAGGAAGCATGCTGAAAACCCGTTTGCAGAAGTGGATCTGCCATTCATGCTTCTCCGTTTAAGGCAAGGTGCAGGTCGCCTTATTCGGACATCGGAAGATTCCGGAACGGTGCATATACTGTTGGAGAATAGTGAACAGGAAATGAAAGAACTGATTGCCGGCATTTTTCCGGTGGAGCTCCAAACGTTCGTCAAGAAATAAGGAATGAATAAAAGCTGTCTCATCGAGGGTGCTCGATAAAGGCAGCTTTTCTTATACATAACTCCGAATACTCAATCAAAACGATCACATAAAGAAAAATGGTATAGTAGATAGAGAATGTTAGGAAGGATCGAATATTATGTTTACTAATGATATTTTAGAAAAAACAGCTATTTACGGTCATTTATTTAACAAGAATCATGACGAGGATCGTGTAAAGAAAGTAGCTTCTTTAGCACGAAAAGTAATGGATGAAGAATTTGTCATCGGATTTGCAGGTCATTTCTCTGCAGGTAAATCCTCCATGATCAATGCATTGACAGGCGAGGATTTTTTGCCGACCAGTCCAATCCCGACGAGCGCAAATATCGTCAAAGTGAAGAAGGCCGATGAAGAATTTGCAATCATCCATCGGACGGATGGCTCGCTCGTGAAGTACAAAGGTCATCGTTTCTTTGATGCGATCAAATCCTTCAGTAAAGACGGAGCTGAAATATCTCTTATCGAAATCGGGCATCCGGGATCCAAGTTACCAGAAGCGATAACAGTTATGGATACGCCAGGAGTTGACTCGACAGATGACGCACATCGGTTGTCTACAGAATCGGCACTTCACCTTGCAGATCTTGTGTTCTACACGATGGACTACAATCATGTCCAGTCGGAACTGAATTTCAAGTTCACAAAAGAATTATTGCGGTATAACACCAATGTCTATCTGATTATTAACCAAATTGACAAGCATCGGGAAAGTGAACTGCCTTTTGAGGACTTCAAAACGTCCGTTGAAGATTCTTTCAAACTATGGGGTGTGGAACCGAAAGGGATCTTCTATACATCCTTGAAATCCGATAATCTTCCTTTCAACGATTTTGAAAAAGTGAAAGACATCGTTGAAGGCTCGATTGTCAATTGGAAAGATCATTTCTTGGAGAATGCTGAACAATCGCTTTTGAAATTGAAAGAGGAGCACCTCGAATTTCTTGAAGATGAGAAATCCGAGTGCAGAGCGGCATATGCGGATATCGTTTCCGATGAAGAGTGGAATGAGTACGAAGAGCTATCGGCAGAATTGACTGGGTTGAAGAAACGTGCTTCCCTTCTGTCCGGGGATGAGTTGTACGCAACATTTGAAAGGGAACGGAACGAATTACTTAGAAACGCATCGATCAGCCCTTTTGAAACGCGCGAGCTATTGAAGGATTATTTGGAGTCGAAATCCCCTCGATTCAAGGTAGGCTTATTATTCGGTGCGAAAAAAACAGCAGAGGAAAGGGCGAGGAGGAAGGATCACTTAGCTTCCAACCTATCAAAGCTGATACATACACAAATTGAAGTGCATTTGAAAGCACTTATGAAAAAGACGCTCAAAGACGCAGGGTTAATGACGGATGGGCGGTCCATTACTATTGACGAAATGGATATGTCGGTGCCTTTCGAGGAGATTGACATAACTTTGAATGTTTCTGATGTCGTTACCGGAGATACTGTACTGAATATGGCGGAGCAGATGAAGACTGCCATCCAGCAGGTTTTCCGAAGACGTACAGAAGACTGGAAACAAGAAATGTCCGCAATTGCCGCATCCGCAGGTAATGAACAATTGGAAGCGCTCCTTCAAACAATCCAAACGCTTGAGCGAAAGCTTGCGGCCATTGCACAAGTGAACGAAATCGAACATCAACAGGCCGAGTTCACTGCTAGTCTAGCAGCACCGACTGCAGCCTTACAGGCTTCCGGTGATTCTTTACTCAAGAAGTGGGAAAAGAGGCCGGACATTGAAACGATTGAACCCGATGAATTGGAAACAGCGGCGGCAAAATTGACGGAAACTGAATCGGTCGAGCATAGCCAAGCAAGAACAATGGAAGTTCATTCTAAAGGTCCTGACGCGGATAGTATCATTGATCAGGCGCTTCATATCGCTCATTCGGTGATGAATATTCCCGGATTTTCGGAGACCGCCGAGTATTTGCGGAATAAAGCGGATCGGCTTTCTAATCAGGAGTTCACTGTCGCTTTATTCGGTGCGTTCAGCGCCGGGAAATCTTCCTTTTCCAATGCTTTGATCGGCGACCGTGTGCTGCCGGTTTCTCCTAACCCGACAACAGCCGCGATTAACAGGATCAGACCAATTGCAGCAGGGAAAAAGGATCGGACAGCGGATGTTCATTTAAAAACGAATAGCCAGATGACCGAAGATGTGGCAGTTTCATTTGAAGCGATCGGGATGCCGATCTCAACATTGGAAGACGCGTTCCAAAAAGCCGGTGTCGTCTTAGGGAAAGAGCTGGAAAACGAAAGCTTGCACATTCACAAAACATTCATTCGTGCATTTCAGACCGGCTACCCGGTATATAAGGATAAACTCGGGACTGTCATGAATGTCCATCAAACCGAATTTACCCGATTCGTCGCGGAGGAGGAACGGAGCTGCTTCGTCGACTCAATTGACTTGTATATTGACTGTCCTTTGACTAGGCAAGGCATCACCCTCGTCGATACACCGGGAGCAGACTCCATCAATGCGCGGCATACTGACGTCGCTTTCGAATATATAAGGAATGCTGACGCAATTCTTTTCATCACTTATTATAATCATGCCTTTGCGCGAGCCGACCGTGAATTCCTAATCCAGCTAGGACGAGTGAAAGATGCATTTGAATTGGATAAGATGTTCTTCATCGTTAATGCGATTGACTTGGCGAATGATGCGGAGGAAGCGGAGACCGTCCTTTCATTCGTTGAACAGGAATTGGCTGCTTTCGGGATCCGTCATCCACGAGTTCACGGCATTTCCAGCTTGCAGGCATTGGAAGCGAAGATCGACGGTCGTATGGATAGCTCCATGGAAGTCTTTGAACAGCATTTCAACCATTTCTTGAAGGATGACCTGAAAGGGCTTGCCGTTCAGGCATTGGACGAAGAAGCTGCTAAAGCCGTCAACAGGCTTGCAATATTAATTGAACGTGCGAAAGCAAATAAATCTCGTAAGGCCGAGCGCTTGGTGGAACTCGACCGATTTGAACAGGAGGTGCGGGCACGTTATGCACATGGTTTTGCAGAAGTGTTCCGCAAAGCTTCCAGCAATGAATTGAATGAATTGGTTTACTATATTTTACAGCGGGTATTTCTTCGGTTTGGAGACTTCTTCAAGGAAGGCTATAGTCCTTCCACATTCGCCAATCATACGGCGGAAAAAGCACTAACGATGGCACTTTCCGAAACGGTACACATGGTCGGTTTTGATTTGACACAAGAGTTGAAAGTGACCAATTTACGCATGCTCAATTTTATGAATAAGTTATTGAAGGAGCGGGAGCGTTCCGAAGTGCGGTTCCTTAACGGTCAGGACAGTTCCATTTCCCCTTCGCCGTATGAAACGGAAGAGTCCGAAATGCTGTCGTTCACCACGCCTTTCGAAAATCCTGCCATCTATAAAGATGTCAACCGTTCATTTAAAAATCAGAAGTCATTTTTCGAAAGAGGCGAACGGCTCGTATTGAAAAACCATCTGGAAGAACGGTTGAAACAAGATGCCGCTATCTATTTAGGTAAGGAAAAAGAACGGATAGAGTTTTGGTCAGAGCAGTGGATCGAGGCTGAAGCGGAAGGGTTGCGGCTTCATTTACTAAATCAGAGCATCAAGCAGATTGAATCCGAGCGCTCCCTCTTGCAGGATACCGAGCAATTGGAAGAATGGAGAGCAATCCATAAGAAAATTCAACTGAAGGGGATGGGTTGAAATGAGTGACGTTTTCAAGTCGGTCAATGAATTGGATACTAAAGATGTAAAATGGATTGATGCACGTTTTTCATTGCAGGACAGTGAATTGGGGAGAAAAAAGTTTGAAGAGGGGCATATTAAAGAGGCGCTCTACTGGCATCTCGAGAATGACCTATCCGATATGACGAAGAAAGCGGGAAGGCATCCATTGCCCGCCAAGGAGTCTTTGACATTATTATTCAGGAAGAGCGGTCTAGAACTCGATGACCAAATATTTATATATGATGACGGCGGCAGCCCTTTTGCGGCAAGGGCTTGGTGGATTCTTCAATACGGGGGATTCAAAAACTCCTTCATTTTACAGGAAGGTTTCGAGGAATTAGCGGCAATGGGGGTTCCTGTATCCAAAAGTACGGATCCGTCTGTACCTTCCAATGTCGTCCCTGTCTGGGATGACAGTATCTTTGCCACACGTGAATTCGTCGAAAAGACGGTAGAAGGGAAAACAGGCAATGTGCTGCTTGATGCACGTTCCGCTGAACGGTATCGCGGAGAAGTCGAACCGATCGACCCGATTGCCGGACGTATTCCCGGGGCATTGAATTTCGACTGGGAGCAGTTGAAAAAAGACGGTTCTTTTAACTTGAGTGATACTGTGGGTGAGCAGCTTGCCGAAATCGTGAAGCATGATGAAGGAATCGTCGTATACTGTGGAAGCGGTGTAACAGCCGCTCCGTTATTTGCGATGCTGAAACAAACTGGCTATGAGCACGTCAAGTTGTATGTAGGAAGTTATAGCGACTGGATTTCAAGGGAATTCGTAGAAGTGGCAAAGGGGTAAATGAAGGCGGTGGACCATGAAAATGCAATATGCAATTATAGGGGATGTTCATTCCTCAAAAGAGGATTTATCGGACGTCCTGTCCCATATTAAAGAACGGGCACCCGGAGCTGTTTTGATCGGCACCGGGGATCTGTTCGAATGTACGATCAGCAAGCGCTTTGTGAATGAACGCACGTTTGCAAGCCTTGAAGAAGTAATGCTTATACCCAAAGGTTTTGTAGAGCTGCTAACTTTCCCATCAGTAAAAGGGAATCAGGAAGAACGAATTTTGTTCATAACGGAAACGGATGACCCTTTACTTGGAATGTTGTCGGCAATGCCTGACAGAATCGAACTTGGCGAGGCGGAAGTGATCCACGGCCATCAATGGAAGTGGGGCGGTGAACCGTGGTCGTTATTGGAAGCGGAAGTGTCGAAAAACCTTACGTTCTACGGTCATAGCCACCGTTCAGGATTGCTGCGCAATGGAACTGAGGAAGAGGCCATCCTTTTCGATCATCCATATGACGTGAACGATGGCCAAACGCTCGTCAATGTCGGTGCAGTCGTTTCCGATAAGGAATGGTTGCTTTACGACAACATGCAAGACACCGTTACATTCATGAAGGCGAGGTAGGGTAGGGGGACAATAGCCGGAAGGGGAATGCTTCCCAGTATTATTCTTCCCCGTCCTTTTTCCCTTGTTTATGGATCGCTTCCCGGGCAAGTGCGTCCGCGGCGCGATTTTCGGTATCCGATATCCATTTGATGAAAAAGTAATCGAACGTTTTGGCAATGGATAGGATTTTATTCAAATAGTCCTTATGTAATTCGTTTTTCACAAACTCATTTTCCACAGCCGAGACGACAGCTTTGGAATCAGAGCGTGCCGAGACGATTCCCGTTGTCAGTTTTGCGGCCTCCTCTATTCCGCGAAGAAGGGCTATGAACTCTGCTGTATGATTGTTCGTCGGCTCGATTGGTTCGGAGAATTTGACAATCTTTCCTTCACCTTTGATGTATATCCCGATGCCGCTCTTGCCTGGATTTCCGGCACTGGCGCCATCAACGTACAATTCGATCATGCTTCATCTCTCCTTTTCTTTGTTGCAACCTGCTGAAAAGCATATTAGAATAAATGAACGACTTTACCGGGAGGCTGCTATGGATAAATTGACAGTCATGAATGAAATCAATGAAGTGCTTGATACGTATTGTGAAGGATGTTTTGTCAAAAGGCAACAAGCGAAGGACATCGGGAAAACAGGGGCGCATCAGTTTTGCATCCAAACGTGCACAATCGGGGAACAACTTCAATTTTTAGGGAATGAAATGAATAAATTGACAAAATAATATCCCGCCTGGATTTACTAGGCGGGATTTGTACATATACATATTCATCATTCATGTTATAGTCAAGACATTTGCCGCTTGGGGTCCGCGGTTACCTTCTATGATTTCGAAGGATACGGTCTGGCCTTCATTCAATGTCTTGAATCCTTCTGACATAATGCCAGTATAGTGGACAAACACGTCTTCACCGTTATCCGTTTCAATGAAGCCATAACCTTTTTCATTGCTGAACCATTTTACTTTACCTTGGTACATGCTTATTCCTCCCTCGGCATTTCAATGTCTTTCCCATTATTAACATGGATGCATTTACTATACATGAATCGACAATTAACGTCAATGACACGCCGAAATTTTCAGTCGAATCTAAATATAGATTTTATGATATACGGGATTTCCGCTTCAGGCGGACGCTTTCCAATCGAACAGCGAAGGGTTCGATGTGCCGTATTTCTACGCCTGATGCAGAAATTAAGACAGCCTGCGGGATCCTGCTCGCAACGCTGCGCTTGTGCTCGCAAACGCCGTTCTTCGTAACGGCGTTCGCTCCAATCCTTACATAGAAAATAAAAATGAGAAGGTGTTCAAATGGAAAAAATCATTGAAAGATGCACAGAGCAAGTGATTGATATCTATAGGCAGTTTGATGCGAGCCATGATTATGATCACATTTTACGGGTCATGAAAAGCGCTGAAGCTATTGCACGGACAATGCCTGTAGCGAATTTGACAGTCATTAGGCTTGCTGTCCTGTTGCATGATATCGATGATCCGAAATATAAAGAGATCGGAAACGTGACCCCACTGGAGCTGTTGCGGTCTGCTGGTGCAGCTGATAAATTGACAGCGAAGGTTCTTGAAACGATCAGAAGCGTTTCGTTCAATGGCGGCAACGAAGAAGAGATTGTTTCAATTGAAGGTGCGATTGTTAGGGATGCGGATCGCCTCGACGCAATCGGCGCAATAGGTATTGCCCGGACGTTCGCTTTTGGAGGGGCGAGGGGAAGGAAATTATACGATGCGGATGAAATCGCGAGGACAGAAATGTCCGAGGATGATTACCGTTCCAGGAACACGGCTTCCGTCACGCATTTTTATGAGAAGCTGCTTTTATTGAAAGATTTGATGGTGACCGAGGAAGGAAAGCGTCTTGCCGAGGAGCGCCACGCCTTCATGATTGATTTCTTGGAACAATTGAAGGCGGAAACCGGTTTTGATGGAAACGGCAAATAAGCTGCCATAATGGTTTCGTGGTTTGGTTAACAATTATTTTTCAAATGAAAAAGTGAGTTGAAGAGTAAAACCCCTTGGAGGTCCAAGGGTTTTTTTGATAATGAGTTTTAAGTTGTTTTATTAATGTTATATATATTGCAAGTAAGAAAAAGCCATTATAAACTTGTTCTTCCACTATAACTGTGCCTATGGGGATTAGCACCATTTACAGTAGTAAAACCACTAAATTCATGATAATGACCGCCGTTAGGTAGGGGAATAGCTGGACCAGTAACTCCATGAATCTCATGTCGATGTCGATCATCGACTGATGTAAAAGTAAAGTATCTATGAGTGTGTGGTACACCACTTGGGGCTGGTTCAGTAGTTCCGGCATATCTGTGATTATGTCCTACATCGAAAGAAGTGACACCTCTAAATTCGTGGACATGCGCAGGTACGGGTCTTCCATCCCATTGAGTAATAAAAAGCTGATGGGAATGCACAGGGTCAGAATCATCTGAATGATACATGAATCCAGAAACCGGTATTTCCAAAAATATAACTCCTTTTCCCTTTTTCATACTATATGTATGGAAGGTAGAAAGGTTAAACTATTGTCGATAAGGCGATTTATAGGAGATCTAATTTTATTCGTCTATTCATAAATCTTTTGTTGGACCAATTGAAGTTTAGCGATGTTAACTATAGGCGAATGCACAGACTGTCATACCTTACATTACATAACCTAAACTGACATCAAAAGGAGGAGAAATATTGACACGATTTGATTTTGATCGCGACAGATACGATGATGATGACTATGAATACGACAGTTATGGAAGACGTCGTAGAAGACGTCGCCCACGTTTTCAATACCCATTTTTCCCGATTTACCCATTCTACCCATTCTACCCACCATACCCACCATACTCTCGCTATCCATACTATCCATACTACAACCAACCATACAACCGTCCTTACGGCTATTAATAGATAAGATGCCTACTCTCTAAATACAAGGACCGAAGTATTTTTCAGATACTGTCGGTCACTTTTCGTTTATCATATGAGAATGCGACTTATCTAGTATTGAGTAAAGATTAGAGTTAAAAATCATGGAACAATTTCAAAGATGGTTCCTTTGTTGTAGTCAGTCACATTCATAGAGCCATAAACCCCTAAATAAAGCTTGGTTTTATTTAGATTTGTTCCTAAACTAACATAATAAGCTGATTGAGAACCAAAATTATAATCAGTTTGTACAACACTAAAATCATTTAGTTTACCATCTGTTCTTACCCTCGTATAAGCTAAAACCCCTCTCCCCGGAAGTTGGGATGCCTCGTCCCGGGCGATATCGGTAAACACAACACTTCCTGTTAAATCGGGTATTCCATTCCCCGTGTAGGCTTGCACTCCTGTAAGCGCAGTTCCTCCAAACTTATCGGGTCGGGGATCTTGATGAAAATAACTAGTTAAAGGCTGAAGACGCTTGAATGAGGTTTCTACTGCATCATTGTAATAAGCAAATGTTTTTTCATCCAAAGTCGGATTTGCAGAGCAACCCCTTATTATTGAAGTAGGAAAAGCACCTTCCCACCCACGCCAGCCAAAGTTAATAAATCCTTCCTGGTCAGGTTGAGATTTTAGTAAAGAAGCTTGAATGAGCTGAGTAACCGGTATTGGTTTATATTGAACGAATGAAAAAATTGACTCTACTAAATCCTGGCCGACATTTCCCACATACTTGATATATTGATTGTAAAACCTTTGATATGAAATGCCTGGTATATTTCGAACCCCTTTAGCAATTACAGTTAGTGTTTCCTGAATGCTTACTGGAAGTTCATTAAAACGTGTGACTACGGGTGGATTATTGATAAATGTATTCTTAGTTACATCAATTTCAATTATTTTACCCGCTATTTCCATATCGTTCTGACTTAAGTTAAATGGATCATAGCCAGATCCACCATCTCCGGTTGTTAACACAAGTTTTCCTGTTTCAGGTGAAAAGTTTAAGCTGTTGACACCGTTATGATTAAAAAATGGTCTTCTTAAATTAAGTAACGTCCGCCGTTTTTGAGGTTGACCATTTGGTTGTATAATCCATTCTTCAACTGTATCAATATGATCATATTGCGTTTCTCTATTTACCCACCTAAGGTTTAAGGTACTAGGGTCACACGGATTAGGATTAAAAAATTCAGGAAGAGCATTACGAGCAGGTCTTGCAGCTTCTGACTGAGGTAGAGCACCTGGTCCTTGTGTTCCAGCTACTGAATAATGAAGATAAAACAAACCGTTATAATAAAAACTGGGATGAAACGCTAGACCAAGCAATCCCCGTTCGTCATAACCTCCACCAGCAGCACCTAGTTTTAAGACTCGCGGACGAATATCTAAAAAAGTTCTTATATCTCCGTTTCCTATGTAATAGATTTCTCCTATCTGGGTTGCAATAAATAATCTTTCGACTGTGTCACCCGGAAGTACTGTTGTTTTCAAAACAGTAGGTAAGTTTATGTTTTGTACTAGGGGCCGTAAACCAACCTTAACTTCTCTTATCAAACTTTACACTCCTTCTTATTGTTTTCTATTTTTAAGAATATGATTAGAACTTTTCTATTAGCACCCAATTTGACCTTCGAGATAAGTTTAGAAAGCCATATGATTACATAAACAATAAAAAACATCATCTATAAAAGATGATGTAAGTTACTTAAACCTTGTTGTACAAAGGTTTGATTTTATGGGATTTTTTGGTTACGAGTTAATTATTCATCATTCCACGAGGATACCCGCTTTTTTCAATTCGATTTCGGCATTATCGATTTGATGTTGTTCGTCGGCGATAACCGTATGGAGATGGATGCCTCCCTCAGCTAGATTGGAAAGGTATACCGCATTGGCTTCGTTGACTCGCCTTATAAATTCCTTCACTTCCAGCCGATTCGCCACCATGATGGAAGCACTCAAATCTCCATAGACAGAGTGCTCGACTTTTACATCTTTAACAGTCAAGCCGTGATCGACGAGGATGTTCAACTCCTCCTCGGTCTGTTCCGGTGTATGATGGCAGACGAGTACTTTCTCAATTTTCTCCGGTCCAACAGAGGCGTGCATATATATGTACCCTTGACTCGTAGCAAGGATCGGTTCCTTCTTCGCTTTTAATAATGTAATATCTCCGACGATGACTTGGCGGCTGACATTTGTCAGTTCACCAAGCTCTTTGCCTGTCATCGGGTTTTCGGCTTTCTGCAAAGTTTCCAAAATCAATTGCCGGCGTTCTTCTCCGGGCATTTTCTCAGTTCCAGTCAATGTCATCCCTCCATTTCAACCATTTTACCATATCCGTTGCCACAGTTTCGTGTATAATGAAAAAATACATAGCAGAAGGGGGATTTACGATGACCAATTCAGTAATCGAAGTTGAAAATACCTTGAATCCGAAAACGAAGCCGGCATTCGATCAGCTTTCCTTCGGGACGATATTTACCGACCATATGTTTACGATGGATTATTCGGAAGGGCAAGGCTGGCGCGATCCGAAAATTGTTCCGTATGAACCGATCTTGCTCGATCCTGCGGCAATGGTATTCCATTACGGCCAAACAGTGTTCGAAGGACTGAAGGCATATGTGACGGATGATGAAGAAGTGCTCCTTTTCCGACCCGAAGAGAATATGAAAAGATTAAACCGTTCGAATGAAAGGCTTTGCATTCCGGCTTTCGATGAAGAACTCGCTCTTTCCGGTCTTCGAAAACTGATCCAAGTTGATAAAGACTGGATTCCCAATATTGAAGGGACATCTCTTTATATCCGGCCATTCATCTTTGCGACGCAACCGTATCTTGGTGTCGCTCCATCGAAAACGTACCGCTTCATGATCATTCTTTCGCCGGTCGGTGCCTATTATAAAGAAGGCATCAACCCAGTCAAGATTGCTGTCGAATCCGAATTCGTCCGTGCGGTAACAGGTGGGACAGGCAGTGCGAAAACAGCAGGTAACTACGCAGGCGCGATGAAAGCGCAGGAAGTGGCGGAAGCTAAAGGCTATTCGCAAGTGCTATGGCTCGATGGAAAGGAACATCGATACATCGAGGAAGTCGGTGCGATGAACGTCTTCTTCAAGTTGAACGGGGAAGTGGTCACACCTGAGCTCAATGGAAGCATTCTGGAAGGAATCACACGAAAATCCGTCATCGAATTGCTGCAGCATTGGGACATTCCTATTACCGAACGTAAGATTTCCATGGAAGAGCTTTACGAAGCATATCAGTCGGGGATCTTGGAAGAAGCGTTCGGCACGGGAACTGCGGCGGTCATCTCTCCAATCGGTGAGCTTTATTGGAACGAAAAGAAAATCACTGTCAATAACGGAGAGATCGGCGACTTGGCACAAAGAGTCTATGACACGATGACGGGCATCCAGACCGGAAGAGCGGAAGACCCGTTCGGATGGCGGATGACAGTTGACGTTGAAACAGTAAAGTAAGTACAAGCATCCTGTCGTAGCGGCAGGGTGTTTTTTACGAATTTATAAGAAAGGGGTATCGATTTTGCAAATTACACAAGTGACAATCCGCGAGATGAAAATGAGAATGAAAGAGCCTTTTTCAACGAGTTTCGGCACGATGCAGGATAAGCACTTTCTGTTATTGGAAGTGCATGATGAGCTGGGGAACACGGGCTGGGGAGAATCGGTCGCCTTCGATGCCCCGTGGTATACGGAGGAGACTGTGGAAACGAGCTTGCATATGCTTCGCGATTTCCTTATCCCTCTTCTGCTTGGAAAGGACATTAGCCATCCTGATGACGTCGGCAGCCTCTTTGCGCCGATCCGTGGCAACAATATGGCAAAGGCCTCTCTAGAGTGCGCCATTTGGGATCTGTACGCGAAACGGAAAGGCATTTCATTGGCAGAAGCGTTAGGCGGTCAACGCGAGCGGATTGAAGTCGGCATCAGCATTGGGATTCAAAAGGATTTAGCCGATTTGGTTGATAAAGTGCAAAGGTATTTGGAGGAAGGCTATAAACGGATCAAAGTGAAAATCAAGCCTGGAGCTGATGTTGAAGTCCTCCGGGGATTGAGATCCGCTTTTCCTCACGTTCCGCTCATGGCGGATGCAAATTCGGCTTATTCATTAGATGATATCGACCTGTTGAAGCGGTTGGATGAATTCAACCTTCTGATGATTGAGCAGCCGCTCGCACACGATGATATTATCGACCACGCCGTCTTGCAGAAACAGTTGAAGACGCCGATCTGTCTTGATGAAAGCATCAATTCATTTGAAGACGCAAGGAAAGCGGTCGAGCTTGGAAGCACTAAAGTCATCAATGTGAAAATCGGTAGAGTCGGCGGCTTGTCTGAAGCAAAGCGGATCCATGATTATTGCATGGAGAAAGGGATTCACGTCTGGTGCGGCGGCATGCTGGAGGCGGGAATCGGGCGCGCCCATAATATTGCATTAACATCACTCCCGAATTTCACTCTTCCAGGCGATACGGCAGGTTCGTCCCGTTATTGGGAAAAGGATATCATCGATCCTGAAGTAATCGTGGAGAATGGCTATATCACTGTGCCGACCGCTCCGGGAATCGGTTTTACGCCAAATCTCCGCACCATTGAGGAATTTACGACGGACATTTGGCATTTTAAAGAAAATTGATTGTCATCTATGATTTTACGAAAATGCAACTTCTCTAGCGAAATATCCGGCTAATGGATTGATGAAGTGCGCAAATTCCAGTAAAATGAATGTAGGTTTTGTAGAGAGGAAGTTTACATGTGAAAAAAATAATCAATGCCCTTGCTGTCGGCTCGCTTGTTCTTCTGCTGGCTGCTTGCAGCAGTTCAGGAACGGCTCAAAAGAAAATGACGGCTGGAGATTTATTGGATAAATCACAAGAAGCGATGGAAAATTCGTTGAAAGCTGTACGAGCCCATATTGTGTACGATGATTACGCAGTGACTGTATATGACGGAGATATCGAAAATCCTGAAAAAGCAGGCGCAAAATTCGATATGACGATTGACGCTTTCCTTGATCCGATGAAAGTACGCCAAAAATCGATCATTTCCCCGCGCGGCGTAAAAAGCTGGAAGCAAGATTTATATCAAGTGGGCGACCGGACGTTTGCAAAGCCTGAAAATGAAAGCGATTGGGAAGAGCTGCCATCTGGGTCGATCGAAGAATTGTTCGGAACGCTGGCTGCCGAATCGCATCCAATGCTTGATCTGTCCAAATTCAAAGAATTCGAAGATGAGTTTGTACTCGAACCGATCGAGTATGGTTATGCATTGAAATTGTCACTAGACCGCAACGATTACAAGCGGATTAAAGAACTTTTCCCGGATATCGGACCATCTCAGGATGGCTTCAACATCGTTGACAAAGTTGAATTGGTCATCACTTTCAATAAAAGCACATCTTACGTGACGAGTTTCAAATGGTCTTCCGATATGAGGAATTATCGTGATGGTAATTCATATCGTTCTCGTCAGAAATTGAACGCGACGTATAGTTATTTTAATGATATCGAAGATTTCAAGCTTCCAGAGAAAGTTAGTAGTATGACAGCGGAATGAAACGAAGAAGCATCTATCCAAACGGGATAGATGCTTTTTTTTATTGCAGAATATAAGGCTATTGGACTATTAAGCGATAATCTACTTTCCATTTTTCCCAATTGGCAATAAGGACCATTGAATATGAACATCTGTTCTGGGTATACTATACAGAACGGATGTTCTTTTTACTTTCGGGAGGGATATGCATGTATGAAGATTTGCCGGACCGGAAAATTGTATGTCTGGATATGCGAAGCTTCTATGCCAGTTGTGCGGCTGCAATCGAAGGGCTCGATGTTATGGATACGCCGATTGCGATTATCGGCAATAAAGAACGGAAAGGGGGCATCGTCCTGGCTGCTTCTCCCGCGTTGAAGAAGGAATTCGGTGTGCAGACCGGAATGCGGCTCTATGAAATCCCGGATGACCCATCCATACGGCTGATTGAGCCGAAAATGCAGTTTTACATTGATGTTTCAATGGAAATCGCCAAAAATTTGAATCGCTACGTACCGAAAGAGGCAATCCATGTCTATTCCGTCGACGAAAGCTTCATTGACTTGGGAGGGACCGAGCGGCTATGGGGTGACCCTGAGGAAACGGTCGAGCGAATCCAAGACGAGCTTGTCAGCCAATACCAGCTCCGATCCGCCTGTGGAATGGGTCCGAATATGCTGATGGCGAAGCTCGCCCTTGACTTGGATGCGAAAAAGACCGGCTTTGCCCGCTGGACGTATGAAGATGTACCGAAGAGGTTATGGCCGGTCGCCCCGCTCAGCCGAATGTGGGGCATCGGCAGCCGACTTGAAAAGACGTTGAACAATATGGGGATCTTCTCAGTAGGCGATTTAGCCCGTACGCCTCTCGAACGGCTTGAAACGAAATTTGGCATCATGGGTAATCAATTGTATCATCATGCGCACGGCATCGACTTGTCCGATCTCGGTGCGCCGCTCATTGAAGGACAGATCAGCTACGGAAAGGGGCAGATTCTATACCGCGATTACACAAAGCGGGAAGACATCCTCGCTGTCATCCTCGAAATGTGTGAAGATGTCGCATTGCGGGCGAGGCAGGCAGGCAAGGCGGGTCGGACGGTCCATCTGTCCATTGGCTATTCGAAGAATTCACTTGGAGGAGGCTTCGGCCGTTCCCGTTCGATGCATGAGGCGACAAATGACACGATGGCTATTTACCGGCTTTGCACAAAGCTGCTCGACGAATTCCACGACGGCCGTCCCGTACGGCGCATCGCCATCAGCTTGGCAAATCTTGAAAACGAATATGCCATGCAGCTCAGCCTTTTCGATCAGCATAAATGGCGCAATCGCCAACTCGGGGAAGCAATGGATTCATTGCGCAAAAAATACGGCTCCACAGCTATATTGCGAGCAGTTTCCTACACAGACGCAGGAACCGCCGTCCATCGCTCCAAACTCATCGGCGGGCATTACAAGTAGACGCATATAAAAAAGACCATCCAACTTGGTCAGGAGTCGGGTGTCTATTAGCCAACATCATTTAGTTTTCGTTTTAATTCAGCCAACTCACCTTCAAGTTTCTCTGCGTGTCAACAGGTATTTTTTCACCTCATCTTTGTTGGTCATTTCTTGTATTATGGAAATTCGTGGAATAATTCCCTATAGTTATCAATTGAACTTTTAAATTAAGTATCTTCTAGGATTGGAGCGGAAGGCGGCGACGCCCGCGGAAAGCGTCCGCCTGAAGCGGAAATCCGGTTATTAATTAGTCAAGGGAGATGATAAGATGATCCGTGATCGAGGACGTATTAAATGGACGTCGATGATGCTGCCCGAACATCTCGAACAGCTGCGCGAATGGCAAAAAGAAGACGAGCATCAACTAAGGCAACAGCCCGATGAACAGCAACTCGAACAATGGAACTATCAAATCCACGAAGCTGCAGAAAGGAATTTGCAAATTTCCATACACTATTGGGACCACGAAAAAGTAGCGGAAAGCAAAGGATACATCCAAAAAATCAACACGCTGGACGGAACGTTGCACCTCATTTCCGACAACGGCGAAACACATCGCATCCCCTTTGTCCACCTGAAAAGTATTTCAGAATCCGAATAATTTGAGTTTCGTACCTTTTCTATTGTTCGGACTTTTGATAGACTATTCAAAGATAGAGAAAAAGGGGGATTACTTTGAAAGTTTTACTGCAGCTTGGCTGGTTTTTCAAACAACGGAAGAAACAATATGGACTTGGCGTCGCAGCGCTCGTGTTCGTTTCCTTATTGCAATTGCTTCCTCCAAAAATCATCGGCTTGATTGTCGATGATATTACGGAAGCCACATTGACAGCTTCCGAGCTGACGAAATGGCTCATCATCTTAGCAATCGCGGGAATTCTCATGTACGTGTCCCGTTATTACTGGCGCGTGATGATCTTCGGCTCTGCGGTTCTTTTATCGCGAACGATGCGGGAGAAATTATTCAATCATTTTACAAGAATGTCACCTTCCTTTTATCAAAAAAGAAGGGTTGGGGACTTGATGGCCCATGCGACGAATGACATCAACGCCGTTCAACAGACGGCAGGAATGGGAATTTTGACGCTTGTCGACTCCATTTCCACGGGCGGTTTCGTCATCTTGACAATGGCATTGACCATCAACTGGAAATTGACAGTCATTGCACTAATTCCGTTTCCATTCATGATTTTCCTGACAAGCTATTACGGTAGATTGCTGCGCAAGCGTTTCCGCTTTGCACAAGAGGCATTCTCCAATCTAAATGATAAGACGCAAGAAAGCATTTCTGGCATAAAAGTAATCAAAACATTCGGTCAGGAAAAGGAAGATATTGAAGATTTTACGGATCTTTCAACGGATGTAGTCGCGAAAAATATGAGAGTGGCAAAAGTCGATGCACTATTCGATCCTACCATCACAGGCATATTTGCGGTATCTTACATCCTATCTTTCTACTTCGGAACAAAATTCATCATCTCAGGGGATATGTCCATCGGTGATATGGTCGCGTTCAGTACATACCTGGGACTGCTTGTATGGCCAATGCTCGCTTTCGGGTTTCTATTCAATATTGTGGAACGCGGAAATGCTTCGTACAGCCGTATTACGGAACTATTGTCCATCAATCCGGATATTAAGGACGTCACAGGAGCCATCGATCGCCGGCCGGAAGGGGATCTTCACTTCGACGTCGATGAATTCAAATTTCCAGACGATGAAAGCGCGGCACTCCATAACGTCCATTTCACTTTGAAGCGCGGAGAGACGCTAGGCATTGTCGGAAAGACCGGCTCCGGAAAAACGGCAATCCTGAAATTATTGTTGAGAGAATTTGAAGGGTATAAAGGAAGCATCGTATATGGCGGCCACCCGATCAATCAATACAAACAACAGCGTTTACGCGAGTCAATCGGCTACGTGCCACAGGATCATTTCCTATTCTCAACGACGATTGCGGAAAATATCGCGTTCACAAATCCGAAAATTGATCGGGAAAAGATTTATGAAGCAGCAAGGCTAGCTCATATCCACGATGATATTGAAGGATTCGCAGAAGGCTATGAAACAGTCGTTGGGGAACGTGGGGTTTCCTTGTCCGGAGGCCAGAAGCAACGAGTATCCATTGCACGCGCACTAATCATGCAACCCGAATTGCTCATTTTGGATGATTCGCTGTCAGCGGTTGACGCAAAAACCGAAGAAGCGATCCTCGAGTCACTGAAGCGGACACGGACAGGCGAGACGACAGTCATTACGTCCCACCGATTAAGCGCCATCCAGCATGCCCATAAAATAATCGTCATGCATGAAGGTACGATTGTCGAGGCGGGCACACATGAAGAATTGATTGCATTGGACGGAAGATATAAGGAAATGTACGACTTGCAGCAATTGGAAGTACTTGTCGAGCAAGGAGGGGAAGAGTGATGCAGTTGGAAAAACAGCCTAAATTGACAGCGAAGGATCAATGGAAAGTGTTCAAGCGGTTGATGCGCTATGCAATTCCACATAAAGTAAGCATCTCAATCGCATTATTCTTCCTTGTTTTAACAATAGCAGGAAGCATTATCGGCCCACTCATCATCCAATCATTCATCGATAATTATTTGACGCCGCTCAACTTCCCGAAGAATGAAGTGATGACGCTTGCGCTCGTCTACATCGGGTTGCAAATATTCATTGTCGTCGTGTCCTATTTTCAGTCGCTCCGTTTTCAGGACATCGCCTTAAAGGTCATTCAACAAATGAGGATCGATGTGTTCTCGAAAGTCCAAGGGCTAGGTATGCGTTACTTTGACAGGACACCTGCAGGAAGCATCGTGTCACGAGTGACGAACGACACGGAATCAATCAAAGAGATGTTTGTCAGTGTCGTTGTCACGTTCCTGCAAGCAATTTTCGTCATTATCGGTGTCTATATCGCTCTCTTTTCACTAGATGTGAAACTATCGTTTGCATCCATGGTGCTTTTGCCGTTATTCTTGGCAATCATCATCGTTTACCGACGATACAGTGCGGATTTCTATCAAGATATCCGGGAGAGACTGAGCCAATTGAATGCCAAGATTGCCGAATCATTATCAGGCATGGGCATGATTCAGGCTTTCCGGCAAGAGGAGCGTTTGTCTAAGGAGTTCGATGATATCAACGAGGGACACTATCGCGCAGGCATGCGGAACATCAAATTTGATAGTGTGCTGTTAGGACCATTCATCGACTTGCTATATGCATTCGCAATCGTTTGCGTCCTTGGCTATTTCGGATTCATGTCACTGGATAGTGCTGTCGAAGTAGGGATCATCTATGCGTTCACAACGCTGATCGGCCGTTTATTCCAACCGGTCCAACAAGTGATGCAGCGGATGTCCATTTTCCAACAGGCGCTCGTTTCGGCGTCACGTGTATTTAAATTAATGGATGATCCTGACATGGAGCCTGCGCAACAGGAAACCGAGCATAAGGAAATCCAGGAAGGAACGATCGAATTCCGGAATGTGACGTTTTCCTACGACGGCAAGAACGATGTATTGAAAAATATTTCTTTCACTGCGAATGCCGGCGAAACCGTTGCGTTGGTCGGTCATACGGGAAGCGGAAAGAGCTCCATCATCAATTTGCTCATGAGGTTCTATGAGTACGGCCAAGGAGAAATCCTCATTGACGGTGTTTCCTTGAAGGACTTGCCAAAAGCGGAACTGAGGAAGAAAATTGGATTAGTTCTACAGGATCCATTCCTGTTCTATGGGGATATCGAAAGCAATATACGCCTTCATAATGAAGGGATGTCCTCGGAGGAAGTACGTGCCGCAGCCGAATTCGTCCAGGCGAATGAATTTATTGAAAAGCTGCCGGATAAATATTCACAGAAAGTGACGGAGCGGGGATCGACGTTCTCAAGCGGACAGCGCCAACTTGTCGCGTTCGCACGGACAATCGCGACAAATCCGAAAATCCTTGTGTTGGATGAAGCGACTGCTAATATCGATACGGAAACGGAAGTCGCCATCCAAGCAAGCCTGGAAAAAATGCGGAAGGGCCGGACCACAATTGCCATCGCCCATCGGTTGAGCACAATCCAGGATGCCGAACTGATCCTCGTCCTCCACCAAGGTGAGATTGTCGAACGCGGAAACCACCAGCAATTGCTGACGCAAAAAGGATTGTATTATATGATGTATCAGCTTCAAAATGGAATTATGGATGACGCAATATAAGTGATAGATGAACCGGCTTGCTTGCATTAATAACACAATGCGATGCAAGCCGTTTTTTCTGTGTCTAGCTGTACCATTCAAAACTTATTGATCATTTCCCAATATATATGGTCATTTCAGGACCTTTGACTCAGCTATCTTTAGATGTCCAGCTCCGGGCGCCCTGCGCTTTTCTACGATGTCATAAAGTATTCACAGTTAAAATAAGCGAATTTCGGCTTCAGATTTGATACGATGGGAGAAGAAAAATGAAGGGGAGAGAATGATGGCAACTGATTTAAATATATTCCTAGCATTCGGCGCGGGTTTTCTCAGTTTTATTTCGCC
This sequence comes from Saccharococcus sp. Marseille-Q5394, assembly GCF_946901335.1. Lineage (NCBI taxonomy): Bacteria > Bacillati > Bacillota > Bacilli > Caryophanales > Anoxybacillaceae > Saccharococcus > Saccharococcus sp. Marseille-Q5394. The sequence continues at coordinate 420,859 of NZ_CAMPPQ010000001.1, forward strand.
TTGTGTCCTGCCATTGTATCCGGCATTCATATCTTATATTACCGGCATGTCGATCGACGATTTGAAAGCGGATTCGAAAAGGATGAACCGCAACGGCATACTCCATACGATTTTCTTTTTACTCGGATTTTCGGTAGTTTTCGTCTTTTTAGGGTTCAGTACATCATTTGTCGGCACTTTCTTCATCCAGTATAAAGATCTGCTTAGACAAATCGGTGCCATTTTCATCGTCTTATTCGGACTCATGGTCATTGGATTGTTTACACCGAAGTTTTTAATGAAAGAACATCGGCTGCAATTCAAAAACCGTCCTGCCGGTTATTTAGGGACAGCATTGATCGGGCTCGCCTTTTCTGCGGGATGGCAACCGTGCATGGGACCGATCATCGGAGCCATCATCGGACTGGCGGCAGCAAATCCTGGTTCCAGTATGCTATACATGATGATGTATGTACTCGGTTTTGCGATTCCGTTTTTCGTCTTGTCGTTCTTCATTACACGACTTGGCTGGATCCGAAGAAACAGCAACCTAATAATGAAAGTCGGCGGTTATATTATGATTGCCTTCGGACTATTGCTGTTCTTTGACGGCATTGTTTTCCTAACAAGCTTACTTAGCCCGATATTCGGCGATTTCCAAGGTTTTTAACAATAATAGCCTCCGAGCATCTTGCTTGGAGGCGTAATTGATTTTTGAAGTGGAGGAACTGCCGATGAACGAGATCGGATCTTTTGAACAATGGCTGGACATCACGGTAAGTGAGCCGCGGCTATTATTGTTTGTCAAAACGGATCATTGCTCCGTCTGTGAAGGGCTATATCCGCAAGTGGCCGAACTGGAAGAGGAATATCCATTCCCTTTTTATAGAGTGAATGCTGCACAAGTTCCTGAAATGGCGGGCCAGCTCGCCTTATTCACCGCCCCGGTTGTCCTTCTGTTCCATCGGGGCAAGGAAACAGCCAGGTTTGCCAGATTCGTACAGATGGAACAGTTGAAGTACCGTTTGGACGAGTTGGTGGAGTGGGGGGAGGACCATGCTTGAGCTTGAGAGAATCGTTGATTTCATTTTCAATGAAATACCATCCGTCTACTTGATTGTCGGGTCAACGCTATTGTTTCTCTTTATGGGAACTATGGCGTTCATCGTCCGGACAAAGGCGGCGAAAAGACCGATTTCACCGAAACGGATCATCTTGCCGCCACTGTTCATGTCGACAGGGGCTCTTATGTTTTTATTTGAAGAATTCAGGGTGCCTTTGACACAAGTTCTGGAATCGGTCTTTGTTGGAATGCTATTTTCGATTGTGTTGATCAAAACGACAAATTTTGAGGAAAAGGATGAAAAGCTTTACGTCAAAAAATCCAGAGCGTTCCTGTTCATCCTATTCGGGCTTTTAATTGTACGTTTTGTCGCGAAATTGATTTTAAGCAGCACCATCGACGTCGGGGAGCTTGGCGGCATGTTCTGGATATTGGCATTCGGCATGATTGTTCCTTGGCGCATCGGGATGCTAGTGAAATATTACAAACTAAAAAACACCATTGAAAAAACCTCCCAAGTGTAAGGGAGGTTTTTTGTATCGCGTCTAGACTCCGGTGACTCTGCTTTTGTTAATCAAATAAATGCTCGTATGGAGTGATATCGATTTCCATCGAATCCAATTTCCTGCGTAAAAATTTATGATCGCGTTTTGGAGTGGCGAGAATGTAGCCGCGGATAATATGATCGAAGCTTACCGCCTTTGCACGGTCTTCCAACGCAATTTGGCCGATTTTAGAGCCGATTTTCTGTTTAGCGACGTCACGGAATAATTCTGGAACGGGGCTTACGAGTTCATTCAATAAATCTTTCGCTTCCTCATTCCAGAGATGAAGGGATTCATTCACATAATGCTCTTCCCAATCAAGCGTCGATTTACCATCCGCCTTCGGAAACACTTTCAGGAATTTGCGGAACATGAAAAAGCCACCGATTCCAAAAAGTCCAATCAGGACGACACACCAAAAAATGATGAACCACATAAAAAAATCTTGCAACTGTCTTCACCTCTTCCATTCTATTCTCCATTATAAGAGCTTTTTCAAAAAAATACACGGACAAAGTATCCTTTCCTCCATTTCGGGTCGCATTGGAGGCCTTTTTAAATTCAATCCAGCGAAAGGCACCCTGCGCTTGTTTCATTAAATGTGAAATGAACTTCACGGAAACGTCAAAGATTGGACAAGAACGATGATCCCATGCGGTTGTTTGATAAGTATGCATCCACTATGATAAAGTAAGTACTGAAAGTGGAGGAGTCTGTATATGCGCAAAAAAATATTTTTATTGTCCATTACGATGCTTATGCTAGTAATGAGTGCATGTTCAATGGGTGGATTCAAGGCGGATCATAAATATAAGATTGAACCGTTTGAATTTACGAACCAACATCATGAGCAAGTATCTCTTGACGATTTGAAGGGGACTGTCTGGATTGCCCAATTCGTTTTCACAAACTGTGAAACTGTCTGTCTGCCAATGATGGCGAATATGACAGATTTGCAGAAGATGCTGCATGACGAAGGCGTCGAAGATTATAAAATCGTATCTTTCAGCATAGACCCTAAAAATGATACGCCTGAAGCTTTGCAGGAATACGTAGATGCATTCGAACCTGTCGATCAAAGCAAATGGGAAATGTTGACTGGATATAGCCAGGAAACGATTGAAAACTTGGCAATTGGATCTTTCAAGACGTTCGTCAGTAAAGCTCCAGGGGAAGACCAAGTTGTCCATGGAACGGCATTCAGCTTAGTAAATAAAGACGGAGTGTCTGTAAAGACTTACAGTGGGGCGGAAGAAGTTCCTTACGAGGAAATCGTGAAAGACATGAAAGCGCTCATTAAAGAAAAGCCTAAATCGTAACGAGAATGAAATGAAAAGGGTGGTACAGTGAAGAAGAAGAAAAAGGGGTTATCCATTAAAACGAAAATTTTTATGATCGTTTTACTTATCCCTGTTGCTGTAACCACCTTCACCATATCGGCTATTATTTGGACAGGTATCCAAAATCCCGAGCTCATAAAGAAATCTGCAAGCACGTTGCTGGAATTCCAAGATCGGCATACCGCATTGGTCATACCGGAAGAGTATATTCCGGTCTATCAAGCGGCTGCAACGGAGTACGGCATTCCTTGGACGCTTCTCGCTGCCCATCATCGGATTGAAACACGCTTTTCAACGATGGATCCTTTATTATCTCCAGCCGGAGCTGAAGGTCATATGCAGTTCATGCCTTGCACATTTGTAGGGTGGGGATATCCGGGATGCGGAGGCCTTGGAAAAGGGAATATACCCGATAAGGACAAGACCGATCCTACTGTCATTAAAAAGTATGGCGGGTACGGAGTCGATGCTAACGGGGATGGAATTGCAGATCCATTTGATATTGAAGATGCGATATTCAGCGCCGCACATTATTTGTCCAAGAGCGGGGCAGCCGATGGGGAGATTGAAAAGGCGGTATTCCATTACAACCATAGTGATAAATATGTAGAAGACGTCTTATGGTTCTTCAATGAATTTGAAACCCAGAGATTGGAAAGTAAATGAAAAAGAGCGTCAAGAGAAAAATCTCTTGACGCTCTTTTTCATTTTTTCATTCAAGTAGCTCTGCGCATCGATTTCATGATTAAGCTCACAATAAACACGAGGATGATCGCACCGAGCAATGCAGGTAGGATATAGAAGTCCGAAACTTTAGGACCCCATGATCCAAGCAGCATACCGCCAATCCAAGCACCGATGATACCGGCAATGATATTACCGATGACTCCACCTGGAATGTCTTTTCCTAAAATAAGTCCTGCGAGCCAACCGATAATTCCACCAATAATTAGAAACCAAATAAAGCTCATTTAATCCATCTCCTTTTTAGTGATTCATAATTGCTTATGTAGTATTTGGATATCCGTTTTTCCCATACATTAAACATCTACATAAGAGAATCACTAAAAAATATTGAGATTAGCGGATTACTTTGGCTCCGAGTGTCTTTTCAAAATGTCGTAGTGCCCATTCATGGCCAGCGGGATCGAAGCTCGCAACCCCTCTTTCGTGGATAACGATATCAAAACCCCGATTATAGGCATCGACCGACGTATGAAGAATGCATATGTCCGTGCAAACGCCGACAAGATGCAATTCAGTTATTCCGCGTGCTCGAAGCTGTAATTCGAGATCGGTTCCTGCAAAAGCGCTAAAACGCGTTTTATCCATCCAGATAATCTGATCTTGATTCTCTTCATATAAAGCGTGAAGTGCACCGTATGGATTCCGTCCCGCTGTCCCTTTAATATTGTGCGGAGGGAACATCCTTGATTCGGGATGATAAGGGTCATTTTCTTCGTGAAGATCGACGGGCATGATGACAAGATCCCCTTCGGCCAAGAACTCCTTTGTCAGGTCAACAATATACGTTTCCAAGTCAATGCCTGGCTGACCGCATGACAGTGCTCCGTCCTCTGCAACGAAATCATAAGTGTAATCGATTACCAACAATGCTTTTTTCAACAATCCCACTCCCTTTTACATATCTTCCTATCTATCATGCCACATATATAATAAAAACTCAGTAGATTTCTATTACACAGATTCAAAACTTTGCGCGAACGAGTTTTTCAGAATATACTTGACAGTGAGCTGATTCTTTATGCCTTCATACATACGGTCATCAGGTTTTCTTATGAAAGACTATAATTTTTAAGTATTTTACTTATGAACTTAGCTGTACTATGATGGAGTAGAGAAACGCTTACACAAAACCTTTTCAATAGATAAAGGAGGAATTCACAAATGGCAAAAAGTAATTTGCACAACAGCCGCAAATCTTTCGAGTTGAACGGTAAAACATATAACTATTACCATATTAAAGCACTTGAAGATGCCGGCGTTGCGAATATTTCCAGACTACCTTATTCAGTAAAAGTGCTACTTGAGTCCGTCCTGCGCCAACATGACGGGTATGTGATCAAAGACGAACACGTTGAAAACTTGGCAAAATGGGGCAAGGATGCAGACAAGGACGCAGAAGTTCCTTTCAAACCTTCCCGCGTAATCCTACAAGACTTCACTGGAGTTCCAGTTGTCGTTGACCTAGCATCTCTGCGTTCAGCTATGGCTGAAATGGGCGGAGATCCAAACAAAATCAATCCTGAAATTCCGGTTGACCTTGTTATCGACCACTCGGTACAAGTTGACCGCTACGGCACATCAGATGCACTTCGCCTTAATATGGAACTCGAGTTCGAGCGTAACGCTGAACGTTATCAATTCTTGAGCTGGGCACAAAAAGCTTACGATAACTATCGTGCAGTGCCTCCTGCAACAGGTATCGTTCACCAAGTGAACCTAGAGTACCTTGCTGCGGTTGTCCATGAAGTGGAAAACGAAGATGGCACATTTGAAACGTATCCGGACACACTTGTCGGAACAGACTCCCACACAACAATGATCAACGGTATCGGAGTTCTCGGATGGGGTGTTGGTGGAATTGAAGCTGAAGCAGGAATGCTTGGACAGCCTTCATACTTCCCAATCCCTGAAGTTATCGGTGTGAAATTGGTTGGCGAACTTCCGAACGGCACAACTGCGACTGACCTTGCGCTTAAAGTGACTCAAACACTACGTGCACATGGCGTTGTTGGTAAATTCGTCGAGTTCTTCGGACCAGGCGTATCCAAATTGCCACTTGCAGACCGTGCGACAATTGCTAACATGGCTCCTGAATACGGCGCAACTTGCGGTTTCTTCCCAGTTGACGAAGAATCTCTTGATTACATGCGTTTGACAGGCCGTGATGAAGAGCATATTCAAGTCGTACAAAAATATCTTGAAGAGAACGACATGTTCTTCACTCCTGATAAAGAAGAGCCGACATATACGGAAGTAATTGAAATTGATCTTACGAAAATCGAAGCGAACCTTGCTGGACCAAAACGTCCACAAGACTTGATTCCGCTTTCCGGATTACAACGTTCGTTCAAAGATTCTGTTGTTGCTCCTGAAGGGAACCAAGGCTTCGGTCTTACTCCGAAGGAATTCGAAAAGAAAGCTACAGTCGAGTTCGCAGACGGCCGTACTGTCGGCATGACAACAGGAGACCTTGCAATTGCAGCGATCACTTCTTGTACGAACACTTCCAATCCATACGTAATGTTAGGTGCTGGACTTGTTGCGAAGAAGGCTGTCGAAAAAGGACTTACACCTCCTGCATACGTGAAAACATCACTTGCGCCAGGTTCAAAAGTCGTTACAGGCTACCTCGAAGAATCCGGTCTTTCCAATTACTTGGATCAAATCGGATTCAACACAGTCGGTTACGGGTGTACGACTTGTATCGGAAACTCCGGTCCACTTCTTCCGGAAATCGAGAAAACGATTACGGAAAACGACCTGTTAGTTTCATCTGTTCTATCCGGTAACCGTAACTTTGAAGGACGTATCCACCCACTCGTAAAAGCGAACTACTTGGCTTCACCGCCACTTGTTGTCGCTTATGCACTTGCTGGTACTGTCGATATCGATTTTGAAAAAGATCCGATCGGTAAAGCAAAAGACGGCACAGATGTTTACTTCAAAGATATCTGGCCAACAACGGAAGAAGTGAAGGAAGTCGTTAAAGCGACAGTAACACCTGAATTGTTCCGTAAAGAATATGCTCGTGTATTCACTGAAAACGAAGCTTGGAATGCTATCGAAACAACTGACGATTCCTTGTACGATTTTGATGAAAACTCAACATATATCCAAAACCCGCCGTTCTTCGAAGGACTTTCAAAAGAGCCTGCTGATATCGAAGCTCTTTCTGGACTTCGTGTCATCGGTAAATTCGGTGATTCAATCACAACGGACCATATTTCTCCTGCAGGTGCAATCGGTAAAGATACACCGGCTGGAAAATACTTGCGCGAACATGGAGTAGAACCACGTTACTTCAACTCATACGGTTCCCGACGTGGTAACCATGAGGTTATGATGCGCGGTACATTCGCGAATATCCGTATCCGTAACCAAATTGCAAAAGGCACGGAAGGCGGCTACACAACGTATTGGCCGACAAAAGAAATCTGCCCGATCTATGACGCAGCTATGCGTTATCAGGAGGACGGAACAGGCCTTGTCATTCTCGCTGGGAAAGACTACGGAATGGGCTCTTCACGTGACTGGGCTGCAAAAGGTACTTCACTACTAGGTATCAAAACAGTCATCGCGGAAAGTTACGAGCGTATCCACCGTTCGAACCTAGTCATGATGGGTGTACTTCCTCTTCAATTCATGAAAGGGGAAAGCGCTGAAACACTTGGTCTTACTGGCGAAGAAGAAATCAGCGTGAACATCGCGGAAGGTGTAAAACCTCGCGATATCCTGAAAGTGACAGCAACTGCAAAGGACGGCTCCGTCAAAGAATTCGACGTATTAGCACGTTTCGACTCTGACGTAGAAGTAGACTACTACCGTCACGGCGGAATCCTTCAAATGGTTCTTCGTGATAAAATGAAGAATAACTAATAAGCTTAACAAAGGCGTCCGATAAAATCGGGCGCCTTTTCTTTATGAGTTTTTACTGATCAATAAATATTGCTTATATAGAACTTGCTGAATTCACTACGTTCTTTTCTCTAACCCTCAATCATACAATCTAAAGATTGCTTTCTAACACAAAAAGAATTGTACTAAGGAGGATTTTTTAGTGAAAATGAAAAAACTAAGTATGATTGTAACCTCTTCCGTTTTGTCTCTAGGAATGTTTTCTTCAATTGCCGATGCTTCAACTACTTTGAAGGGACAACCAGAAGTACGTATCCAAGTTGCTGCCACAAATACTGTTATCTCGAAAGAGGAATTGATTAAGAAATTCCGGAAGGTGTTCCCCAATCAGTTTGATTACTTAACAAATGCCGATTTTCAAGTGAACAGTTCGCATATTTATCCTGAGGATGAAACTGTGCGGCATGATCTTTATTTCACTAAAATGATTGATGGGAAGAGAGTGTATGGGAATATAGGTTTTGTCGGGAAGGATCTGGATCTTGAATACTTTTCCTATCAGCCTCCTAACGTGAAGGATGCTTTGTTCCCAGCAAAAGTTTCAAAAGAGGAAGCAAGGAAAATCGCAGAAGATTTTATGAAGAAGTTTCTTGATGGAAAAGACTATCAATTAGAAGCAGATACATTCAATTATTATCCGCAACAAATCTTAACAGAACCGATACGCTATTCGTTTACATTTGCACGTACAAAAAATCAGGTATCCATTGCTGATCAAAGAATGGAGGTTTCTGTATTAGGAAATGGTGAAATCGTTAATTTTTACAAAATGTTTCCTGGTGAAAGTGCGACATCATCAACTTTTGATGATGTCACAAAAACTAAAGATAAAAATGAGATGCTGAAAAAAGTGAAAGAAAATCTTTATGTGGAATTGAATTATCAAATAAACTACGATTACCAAACGAGCGACCGCACTGTAGAGCTCGTCTACCGTCCAACGGCAAAAATACAGGGTGTTGAAGCGGCAACAGGGAAGTGGATGACTGCAAACGGCTATGCATCGAACTTGCCAGGGAAGACGAAAATTGAAAAGATTACAGAAAAGCCGCTTCCTGCAAAGCAGGATGGCATTACGGTAGAAGACGCGAAAAAGATTGCCGAAAGGTTTCTTGCCATTGATTCTGATAAAGTAAAGTTAAGGATTGAGTCAATTCAAGAAATGGAGAATTATAATGGAGTACCAGTCATTTATGTCCAATATATGTACCAATATGCAAATGGTGGATCTGGATCAAGTTTAGAAATTAATAAAAATACAGGTGAAATTATTCACTACTACAATATGAAAGACCATCTTCTGATGGAAATCGGGGAGAATTCAAAAAAAGAAAATAAACTTAGCCAACAAAAGGCGCTTAGCCAGGCTGTGAAATCTCTTAAAGAATGGGTCCCTTCCTATCTGCATAACTATGCAATGCCTATTGAAGAACCTTATGTCGACGATAGGTTGGGTTCGTATAACTTCACCTTCCCGAGAATCGTGAATGGAATTGTCGTCAGTGGTGATCAGATCAGTGTAGGGATAGCGGCTGACGGTTCCTTAAACAGCCTTAATGTCAATTATCAAGAAATCGAAAATTGGCCATCAAGTAAAGACGTAATTTCCGAAAAAAAGGTAAAAACGATTTTTGAAGAGGCGCTTAGCCTAAAGCTTACGTATATGAAACATGCTAAAAATGTAAAGGAAAACCATTATGACCTCGTCTATTTACCTGTATTCAACGACGAATCCTTTAGTTATGTGAACGCCAATACAGGAAAATGGAATAACTTGCTGAACGGTAAAGATTCAATAACCGTAACACATCCATGGGCGGAAGAAGAGCTCAATTATCTCATTAACGCCAAAGTGTTGGACGTTAAAGATGCGAAAAGCTTTAATGGGGACGCTGCCATTTCAAAAGGGGAAGCATTAAAAGTGCTCATGAACTCACTCACTTATTTCTATTATGGCGGCTATTACTACGGGCAGGAAGAAATGAACCAAACGTTTGACAATATAGACCCTAAACATCCGTTATATAAAGAGATTGAACGTGCAGTCGAAGCGGGTATCATTAAAGTGGATGGTAAGAACTTCGCTGTCGATGCACCAGTCACAAGAGAAGAACTTTCAGTTTGGATGATTCGAGTATTAGGACTTGAGCAGGCTGCAAAAGATAACAGCATCTATAAGCTTGGCTTTGCGGATGCCGATAAAGTGCAATCCGCAAATACGGGTTATGTAGCCATTGCAAACTCGTTGGGCTTAGTAAAAGCAGAGAAAAACCAGTTCAACCCTAACCGTGAAGTGTCCTATGCCGAGTTGGCAGTATCAACGATTCGCTTGGCCCATGCAATTGCTGAAAATGGAAGAGGTCTGCGTTATTGATCATTCCTTATTGACATAGATGAAATAGTTGCATATAATACAATAAAATTAATTATCAATAAACAAGCGTTGAAAAGGACATGAATTATCTTGGATGCTACACCAGAGAACAGGACCATGGGCTGGAAGTCCTGAAGCGGAAAAGATGATTAACCACCTTTGAGCTATCATAGAGGAATGCGTTAAGCAGAAAACTATGATCGGGAGACCGTTATCGATTGAGCGCCACGTTTTTAAGCCTGGCGAAATCAGGGTGGTACCACGACCGCATTCGTCCCTTTACTAGGGAAGAATGCGGTCTTTTTTTAATTTCATACAAAGCGTTGAAAAGGACATGATTCATTTCGGAAGCTTCGCCAGAGAACAGGACCATGGCTGGAAGTCCTGTAGTGGAAGAATTGATTTACCGCCTTTGAGCTATTGTAGAGGACTGCACGAGCAGAAAACTATGATCGGGAGACCGTTATATCGTTTGAGCGCTACGTTTATTAAACATGGCGAAATCAGGGTGGCACCACGACCGCATTCGTCCCTTTACTAGGGAGGAGTGCGGTCATTTTATATATAAAATAGGAGGAATTACAATGTCAGTACAAATGGAAATTGAAAAAAGGAATCATCGGAAATTAGGCCAGGAGCTTGAATTGTTCATGTCGTCAGATGAAGCCCCAGGTATGCCGTTTTATTTGCCGAAAGGGATGATTGTACGAAATGAGTTGGAGCAACTTTGGAAACGGAAGCATCAGGAGGCGGGATATGAGGAGATCAAAACTCCAATCATGATGAAGCAAGAACTTTGGGAGCAATCCGGTCATTGGGATCACTATCATGAAAATATGTATTTTTCCGATGTGGATGAACATCATTATGCGTTGAAACCGATGAATTGTCCGGGTGCGATGCTTATCTTTAATCATAAACGAAGAAGTTATCGGGAATTGCCGATCCGTTATGCGGAATTAGGCTTGGTACATCGTCATGAATTATCTGGATCATTGAATGGACTTTTGCGCGTCCGTGCATTTACACAAGACGATGCACATCTATTCGTTCGTAATGCTCAAATTGAATACGAAGTCGATCGTGTATTGGATTTGATCGACGACATCTATTCGGAGTTCGGTTTCAGTTATGAAGTCGAATTATCGACAAGGCCCGAGAATTATATGGGGTCCGTCGACTTGTGGAACGAGGCGGAGCAATCGCTGGAAGAAGTGTTGAAACAGCGGGGGATGGCCTATCGCATTAACGAAGGGGATGGAGCGTTCTACGGACCAAAAATTGATTTTCACATTTTTGACTCGTTAGGACGGAGTTGGCAATGCGGCACAGTTCAATTGGATTTCCAAATGCCCGAGAAGTTCAATTGTCGGTATATTAATGAGCAGAATGAACTCGAACTGCCGATTATAATCCATCGGGCGATTTTCGGTTCAGTCGAGAGATTCCTAGCTATTCTCGTTGAACATTATGCTGGAGAATTTCCGTTATGGCTTTCACCGGAACAAGTGAGAATCATTCCGATAGCCGATAAGCATGTTTTCTATGCAAATGAAGTTAAAGTACAGCTTGCTGCAAAAGGGTGCCGTGTGAAAGTGGATCGCCGCACTGAAAAAATGGGATTGAAAATCAGGGAGTCGGAGAAGCAGAAGATTCCCTACATGATGATCGTTGGTGATCAGGAAGTTGAAAAGAAAATGGTATCCGTTCGCAAGCGAAATGAAGGGGACCTTGGTCAAATGAAAATCGAGGATTTTCAAACAGATTGTTTAAATAATAGCCAGTGAGAATGGGTGCTCCTTCTGGCACCCTTCTCTATACATTTGAATCCTGAATGAATTCAATTTTCTTTGCCTCATACAGATCATTTTTATATTCATACGTAATATGGAAGCTTCCTATATATCCGCCCACTGGGGAGACCTGGGCACCGATAATAGCCATTAATTTATTCTCAATGACTTCAAAGCGCAATAAATTAGCTGTAGTGATGTCAGAAAAAAATTTTCTTGGTTCAATACCTAACTTGTCAATTTCAATTTCTGTCTTATGATGCCCAATCGTAATCAGAGCGTGCGACTTAGTTAATTCTGTCTTTACGTTTTTTAAAAGGATGGCCATGGGGTTATCAACGAGGATTTCTCGGTAAACATTGCCGAAATTAGTTTCAGTTTTATGGAGAACATGGACTTCTTGATTGACAACCCCAGTCCCATATCCCCTTGTCAGAATGACAATTAGTTCATTTTCACCGTCTTGATTAATGTCTTTATAAATAAGTTGGGGCCAATATGCTTCATTAGAAACATTAATCCAAAATGGGAAATGTTGAGTAACTCCATTTACTTCCAATCGAAATTTCTGTAGATATCCTTCACTTTCATTTGCAAATAAAGCGATCTTCGCTTCTGGTAATTTCCCAACAACTTTTTCATTAGATTGATTTTGCCTAGAGATTTCATTATCCAATTCACTTTTGTGAGCATCCGTTCCAAATGGAAATGTAATTAATATAAGTAGACATAATATCGAGATCCTTCGCATTATTGACAATAGCCTCCTAAAACAATTTGAAATAAAGTATGTGCAGTATGTCATCTTATATTGCTTCAACGTTAAGTTTCTTTAAAAATCTCGTCTTTACTAAAGAAGGGCTAAGCAAACCGCTTAGTCTTTTCTTTATTTCATTTCAATAATAATAGAGATATAATTAACTATAGTTAGAAAATATAGAAATATAGGGGCATTGATATGTGGGTACAACGTTTTGTTGATACTGAGAGAGGGACTTTCGAGGTTTTTGAAAAAGGAGAAGGAGAGCCGATAGCCGTTACTCATCTATACAGTGAATACACTGAAAGAGGAAATGCGTTCGCAAATCCGTTTACGGAGCATTATCATGTCTACCTCATCAATTTACGCGGAGCAGGGAAATCGGAAGGCGCGCAATCAGAAGAGCAATATAGCATGAAAAAATCCGTTTTGGATTTGGAAGCAGTCCGGGAAGCGATTCAACTAACGAAATGGGGATTTGCAGGACATTCGACAGGAGGCATGTTAGCTCTTGTGTATGCTGTAATGAGGGAAGAATCTTTAACGAAGATTGTCGCTGGGGGCGCTGCTGCAAGCATTGAGTACAGTGCTGATCCAGGAAGTATGTATTGTCAAGAAAACCCGAACTTTGAACGGATTGTGGAAATAATGAATTGAATTGATACTCCGGATCTGTCTTTGGAGGAAAGACGGGCTCTAGGCCGTGAATGGAATTTGATGTCTTTTCATTCTGAGAAGAAAATGGAGTTGGCTCTTCAGAAACCGAATAGCGGCAAGACGGTCGGGGATCGATTGACGTATTTCAGAAAAGTGGACTGCAAGACATATGACGTCAGAGATAATTTGAAGAAAATTGACTTGCCGTCTTATATATATGCAGGTAAACATGATGCACAATGTCCGCATAAATTCGGTGTTCAAATTGCGGAATACCTTCCGAACGCCAGATTCACTTTCTTTCTATATAGCAACCATTATCCGTTTTTTGAAGAAGAGGCGGAATTTGCTGAGTTCGTTAGAAGTACTTTGAACACAATTGGAGAAGTTATATCACCCGGCCAGCCATAATGAAAAGTGTCATGCATAATATGTGGTTATATTTAATTAAGCAAACGAGCGTTGTAGAAACAATTATTCCGGGGTGAAAATGATGTTTATAGAAGGATTAAATCATTTATTATTTTCAGTTTCCGATTTGGAAGAGTCGATAAAATTCTACCAAGATGTTTTTGGGGCTGATTTGTTGGTTAAAGGGAGGAGCGCTGCTTATTTTGATTTGAACGGTATTTGGTTAGCTCTTAATTTGGAAAAAGATATTCCCCGTAAGGAAATTAGCCAATCATACACTCACGTTGCTTTTTCAGTAGAAGAGGCAGACTTTGAAAATATATATAACCAGTTAGAAAGATTAGGCGTAAATATTTTAAGCGGTCGTCTAAGAGATAAAAGGGATATGAAGTCGATTTATTTTACTGATCCAGATGGACATAAGTTTGAATTTCATACTGGTACTTTACAAGACAGATTAAACTATTATAAAAAAGATAAACCACATATGGAATTTTACGATTGAACTTTTATATGGCTTAATTGCAACTGTAGTGAAATGGGAGGCGAATAATTATAGATAATCAGCTGTTTGCATACCATATCGTCACGAATAAGAAAATGGAAATCGGACAGATTATCAACTTTGGCGACAATCAACAGAACACATTATATCGCTTCTTTTTAGAGAACAATTGAATTCTAAGGGAGAGGACTCTTTACGTATTTTACAAGATCATCATACGAGCGATGGCTTACATTTGAATAAGGAAGATGCTGAAGTGGTTAGCAGGTATATGGACCAAACCATCAGCGCTATAAGAGAAGTCATAACAGAAATGGTGAGAGTAAAGGAGTACCCTAATTACCCTTCTAGGTTATCTTGCTTATATGCGGCAAAGACATATGAAGACGCATTGAAATGGAAGGAATTGTTTGACTCCTATAATCGAAAGGTATTACAGATTGTGAAATTACGAGTGAAAGGAAGTCATTTCGAAGGAGATGCTGCACTACTCCCAAAAGAAGATGGCGTAACTTTCACGACAAAAATTGAACAAGCAAAAGAGTACTGGAAGGGCAACTCGAAAAGCGAGCTGACTGAGCTATTGATTAATGGGGAAATTGAGGTAGTAGAAATCATTGACGATTTTTCATAAGTTAAACTTGGGATCTAGAAATGATTAGATTGGACGTGAAAAGTTGATGAAGAAATTGTACTGCTCATTTTTGTTATTAACATTTCTTTTCATCTTAACCGCCTGCAATGCAAGTGATGAAGGAAAAAATCCAATTGATAAGGAAGGGTCCCACGCAACAAGTAATGATAACGTAAAACCGTCTGTGAAAGGTGTAAAAAATGTAGATGTTCTCAATACCCACGGAAGCATTGAAGGGGTGGAAAGAATGAAGAACTTCTACGATAATTTGCAAAATGGTATTTCATCTGATTTACGAATTGTCCATTACACAATTGAAGGGGATCCTATCGTTACAGACCTGAATTACAAAGAAGATACTATAAAAGTGACCTATGATTCAACGCGTGACAAATTTGGAAGTGGTAAAATAACGACCGTTATATGCAACAATTTGTTGGAGGAAGTCAATCCCACGAATACTTCCTATATCGCCACAGGATGCTCAGATGGATTTTTCGGAATGGATGAGATTTTGGAAATAGAATACAATTTGGCACGACAAGATCTATTCGAGTTGGAATTGAAATACGGAGAAAAGCTGGAAAATGAAGTGAATACGAAAACAGAAGAAGTTACAAAAGTTATTAACTCAAAAGAAACAAGAACAACTAGTGATTTTCAACTATCTACGCAAGTGAAACAAGAGGTCTTTAAAAGGCTAGTAATGGCAAATTATTTAGGAGACCTCGATTTAAAGACTACATGTCAGTCAGAAGAGTCCAGAGACTATTATTTAAAAGTATATATTAACGGCGGGGATCGTGAATATCATTGGTCTAGCTGCGATCAAGGTTCGGACGGTGTAAAATTTACCGAGATCGCTGAATATGTTATTATGCAATCTGAAATGGAGCAAACTGAAAATCCCGAAACCGTAATTCAAGGGTATATACTTCAAGTGAAAGATGACACTCTGTTAGTCGGAGTAGATTTAAACATCTTTGATTATGAATTGCTCAAAGATGAAATACAAAATACTGAACTTGACGCATACGTATTTGACTTTATCAGCTTGGAAGGTGTTAACACCGAGGAGTTCAAGATTGGCGATAAGATTGAAGCGGTTATTAAAGGAAGCATAACAGGTTCAAATCCGGGAAGAGCTAAAGTGGAGGAAATGAAGAAGCAACAGCCCGTTGAGAGCATTGTCCCTTAAGATACACAAACAGCAATATCTTCATCTCTTTTGTATAATGGACAACAGAGGTGATGATAGTGTTTGTCAGTGAAAAAGAAGTGGAAATTAGGTATGCGGAGACGGACCAGATGGGAGTAGTCTATCATGCCAATTACTTAGTCTGGATGGAAATTGGCCGAACGAGCCTTATTCAAGACTTAGGCTTTACATACGCGGGTCTCGAGGCGGAAGGCTATCTGTCCCCTGTTATCGACTTATCAATTCAATACAAGGCAGCCATGAGATACGGACAGACCGCAACCGTCCGGACTTGGGTCGAGTCCCATGGGAAACTTCGCACAGTGTACGGCTACGAAATTCTACATGAAGATGGAACGGTCGCAGCAACCGCCACTTCTGAACATATCTTAGTCAAAAGTGAAAATTTCCGTCCAGTTTCGTTACGGAAAATTGATCCGGATTGGGACGCCAAGTATACCGAAATCTGCAGGGTGGCCGACTGATGGCGTTCGGTATTAATCGGGCAGAATTAAAAGCGTGGAAAGAAGCAGTCCGTGCCGGGGAAATTGTATTTCTCACCCATTACTGGCTCGATGATCGTTTCCCAGGCTGTAAAACGGTAACGAAGGCGGGCTGTGCAGATCTTGATAAATTAATCGAATGGGGAAAAAGATACGGGTTGAAACCTGAATGGGTCGACCACCATGAAGATTATCCGCATTTCGACCTGTTCGGTAAAACAGAGTTGCGAGCATTGCTGGACGCCGGACTAGTGGAACAAGTAAATCGATTTAACTTACTAAGTAAGCATGAGGGATAGTCCTTCATGCTTATTTTAATTGCCTAAGGCAGCAATATTCATTGGCATACAATTGAAAGAAGAGGATTGTCTTCGTGGAAGGATGGAGAAATGGGGGCAATTGTGTTTATCGGCTCATCAATGTCTGGATCAAGCATGGACGCATTGGCGGCTGCTGGCCGGTTAGGCTACACTGCCATTTTGCTGACGGATCGAAAAGCATTTCTGCGAAGGAAGCTTGTAGATGTTCAACTCGTTTTGTTGAAGGCAATGGAAGAGGGAATTATACGGAAGCAACTTGTTCAACTTCTCCAATCAGGTCAACATATTACAGCAATCATCAGTTTTGTCGATCCATATGTCTCGATGGCTGCAAATCTATCCAATGAATTTTGTGGATCCGCCATTTCCTCTGAAGCTTTGCGATTGATGGAGGATAAAATGGCGACCCGTCTTGCATTAGAAAACAATAAGGCGTCTTGCGGTTTTGAAATAATTCCTTTAGGGGAATCGAAACAATCAACTAGTAACTATCCTGTTATGGTGAAAAACCCGGTTTCCCACGGGTCAAAAGATGTCTATTACATTGAAGATGAAGAACAATTCGAGATTGCTGTAAAGCGGCTTGCAAAACGGTTGGTCGGAAAGCAAGTTCTCATAGAAGAATTCATAGAAGGTCCCCAATATGTCATTGAAGTTGTTGTCGTAGAGACAATCCCAATCATCGTGGCAGTCATCCAACAGGAAATCACTTTCGATTACTCCTTCATTGTTACCGCATACGGTGTAGTTACGAAAATGGACGAAGCAGATTACAGAAGTTTATGGAAGACGGTCACTACAATCGTTAACGAAATAGGACTTCATCACGGTGCTTGCCATTTTGAAATGCGTCTCACTTCTGCTGGGTGGAAATTGATAGAGCTGAATCCTCGGATTTCCGGAGGAGCCATGAACCGCATGATCGAAGAGGCGTACGGGATCAATCTTGTTAAAGAGACGATCAAGCTCTACCTCGGTGAAGAACCTGACTTGATCAGAAAAAGACAGCAGTCTGTCCATACCTCATATATAACGATTAATATTCCCGGTTATTTACTGGACATAGACGGGCTTGAACAGGCTGTATTGTGCACAGGAGTTGTTGACGTACAAGTAAAGCCGTCCATCGGTGCAATGATCATGCCGCCACTATCTATGGGTCATCGGAACGGATATGTGATGGCGATCGGTGAGGCAATGGAAGTGGCTAAGGAACGGGCAGAAAATGCTGCCAGATTGATAAAATTCTACATCGACCCGTTTTAAATTGAAGAACATATAAAAAGGGAGGGGAAAGAGTTGAAGAAGTGCATTCTATGTGAAGAGATGAGGGAATTATGGAAGGAGCAGCAATTACTCGCAGAGTTTGGAAAGGGAATGCGTTTCATTCATCTGCCAGACACTAAGGACACCATTCCCTTCATGCTGCAATCTACAATCCATTCTGACCCTTTCACCGCAATAGTAGATGGAAATGCCACTCCTTATTTTAGAGTGGAGAGAATCAATGAGTACAGCTGCATTGCGAAGTTATCTTTGCTTCAACCGGTAGATTTAAAAGGTCTGCCGGCAATAACACACCGGGACCTTTATACGTTGATAAAGACATCCCATTGCATCATCGTAAAACTTTGCATCTTCTCAGCAATTACCCCGCTTCCCCACGAACTTGTCGACCGTCCATTGCCAGTCATCGTGTCAAAAACATAGAATTGGAAAACTAAATACCCCGCGTGTAAACTCTTGTCCTTATCATTTCAGATGCGCATGAATGTACTAGAGAGAACCGTCAAAAAGAGTAAAGGAGAATGTTCATGACGATTATAGGCATGTTGCATCATCGGAAAGATCCGGATACTGTCATGAAAGCTTATGCATTTGCGGCTGTCGCGGAAGCGGAAGGTGCGAAGTTTTTCTATTTCTCGCCTGGAGAAGTGAATTTTTTGAATCGTACTATCAAGGGACAAGTGTACGAAAAAGGGGAATGGAAGACAAAAATCATGCCCTTTCCAAATGTCATCTATAATGCAGGGAGTCCGGAGAAGTTATCGAAGTCAAAAGAGACTATCGAGAAGTTGAAAAAAGAGATTCCTTTTACGACATACTCAATCGGCAATAAGTGGAGTGTGAACCGTCGATTGAAAGAAGCAAAAGATTTTGCGAACTATTTAATACCTACTGAAGTTGTCAAGAGTGCGGATCATTTTTTCAAATTCCTTACTGCTTTTGAGAAAGTGGTCTTCAAACCGATTGATGGCCGAAAAGGAAAAGGGATTTTTTTTATTGTGCAAGAAGGCGACCGATTCACTGTGAAAGGTGAAGGGACGAATAAGATCTATGGGCAATCCCAGTTAAATGGCTTTATCAAACAAAAATTATCGAAAGAGACATTCATCGTCCAACCGTACATTCAATCAGTGACGAAGACAGGGCAAGTTTTCGATTTCAGGCTGCACGTCCAAAAAAACGGGGATGGCGAGTGGGTTATTACGACAATTTACCCTCGGATTGCACCGCAGGGATCCATCATTGCAAATATCAATAGTGGCGGCTATACGAATTATTTGGACCCATTTTTGGAACATGAATTCAAGGAAGAAGCATTCAATATCCGAAAGAAGCTGGAGTTCTTTTCATTATCACTCGCCAAGCATTTAGATGAGCTCCAAATGGAAAAATTCGGCGAAGTTATTGATGAAATCGGAGTAGACGTCGGAATGGATGATCAATTGAAATTATGGATCTATGAAGTAAACTGGCGCCCAGGCTGTCCTCCGGCGTTTTATCTCGAATTGGATGTCGTTAAAAACACAATCAAGTACGCCATGTATGTAGCGAAAAATCAAAAGGCTATTCAAATGAAAATCAAGGAAAAGAAGCGCAATAAATCAGATGGAAAGCAAGCAACGCCGATTATCGCCATTACAGGAAGTGCCGGCAAAACAACGACGAAAGCTTTTCTCTCTTCCATCCTATCTAAGAAGTGGAATGTCTTCGAATCGAAGGACTACTGGAATACGACGGAACATACGAAAAAGCATGCAGCTGAAATCAATTCATCCCATCAGGCTGTTGTCCTTGAATATGGCATGGCCTATCCAGGCGTAATCACAGAGCATTGCCAGATCATCCAGCCGAATATGTCCATTGTTACAAATGTCGGGTTGGCACATGTCGGGAATTTCAACGGTGATCCGAGGGGTGTAGCGAAAGCTAAATCGGAATTGATTCATGGGATGGATCAATTTGGAGTACTATGTCTTAATCGGGATAATGACAATTCACGATTTTTGGAGACGAGAGATTTCAAAGGGAAAAAGATAACAATAGGTATTCAGAAACCTGCTGATTATCGAGCTTATGATGTTCAATATGCGGATCAGGGCATGAGCTTTAAACTGAAGCTGCAAAATGAAGAAATCGAACTGTTCATCCCGATTTTCGGGGAGCATCATGTGTATAATGCATTGTCGGCAATTGCAATCGCGGATCAGCTAGGATTCTCACCGATGGAAATCAAGACGGGTCTTCTCTTCAAGAAACCACCGCGGCGTTTGACGATCTACAATTGCAAAGATAATATCACAATGATTGACGATACCGTACACTCCCATCCGGAAGGTGTGCGTGCAGCGATTGATGTTCTCGTAAATCTGGCAAAGCATCGGAAAATTGCTATCATCGGACAAATGAGGGAACTTGGTGATCTTCGCGAGAAGGAATACCGAAAAGTAGGGGACTACATCCAGCAGCAAGGGATTGATTTATTAATTACCTATGGGTTCCGGACTGAGGAAATCGGCGCACAAGCGAAAAAAAGAGGCATGTCTGCCAACAGAATCCATCATTTCACAGATCGGGAGAAATTACATGCATTGCTGTCAAAACTAATACGTAAAGACGATACAATCCTTATTAAGGGAGCAAGTAAAACAAATATGTTTGAAACCGTCAAATATATCGACCAAAACTATAGTTGAATAAAAATGAGGACTCCATTATTCGGGAGTCCTCATTTTTATTGTTTAAGGTGAAATTGGATTTCTTCAGCGGCCTTTTTCGCCAATGACTTTGCCATTTCCAACGTTGTTCCTTGGGCGATGACATATGCATACCGATGACCCATCGACAGTGGCGGTGTCAGGAGCGTCCCTTTTCGAGGCTTCACATACACTTCGACGACCCCTGGCGAATTTCTAGCTCTCTTTTTGCCTGTCACTCTTTCCAAAATCCCTTTTTGCTCGATGATGACATATTGGGTGAAGACGAAATGCCGCTGCTTCTTAACTAAAAGCGGTTTTTCACCTAAGTATAATTTTACTGTTTCCTCTGCCAAATCAAAACCAAAAGCGGCTTTCAACATACTATTCATTGCTCCACCAGAAATTCGAGGATTGATTTCAATCAGCCGCCAACCGTTTTTCGTCAGACGCATTTCGATATGCAGCGCTCCGTTTCGGATGTCGAGTTTTTCAACGATGGATTCTAGCACTTCCATGATGCTGTCATTCAGCTGTTTTGGCACAGTTGCAAGCACGCCATACCCGGTGATGATGAAGCGTTTGCCATAAGTGATTTCCTGTTGGATGACACCGGCGATTTGAATTTTCCTCTCATGGACAATCGCCTCTATCAAGTATTGGTCCCCCTCGATGTATTCCTCGATAATGATCGATTCTTCGGGATCTTTCTCATTCAGCTTCCTTACATGTCGCATCAGTTGCTCAAAGTTGGAAGCCTGCAGAACATCCTTCGAACCTGTAGAGGATGCTGACTTTATAATTAGGGGGAAATTAGGCAATGCCTCAAGTGTCATCAATCCCAACTTCGCTTTAGGGGATATAGTCAAAAACTTGGGTGAGTACGGAAGTCCCTTTAGGGAAGCCCTTGTCCCTGCTTTGTTCTCCATAATATCGACAGCTTTAAAGGAGGTGCCGTTCGGACAGAATTCCTCACACAGTTTTAAGGCACGGGCGACATTCGAGTCGACAAAACTGATAATTGTCATAATTACGTTTCCTTTGGATAGCAGAGAATGGATTTCTTTCCGCATTGAATCGTAATTAGTCGTGTCAACGAATATCATTTCGTGGACATCTACATATTCCTTCCGTTGCTTGATCTGTTTTTCATTGCTAGTAAATAATACGGTGAAGTAACCGAGCCGTTCGGCAGCTCTGATTGCATCCCTACTTGAACCTGATTTATTTGTTCCGATAAAGATGATTGTTTTCAATAAGTCCAACTCCTTCATTTAGACACTCTATATAGGTTATGAAGGATTCGTTTATCGACATGGTTATACATCATATAGTTCAGTAACTATCGCGATTTGGTGTACTCAGGTTTTTCATACAGGCTCTTTAATACGAAGGGTATTCGATAGGATAGTGGGGAGTGTCATCAGTGAAGACCCTTCTTGCCGTAATATAATGATCGCTATAGTAACCTGCGAGCAGAACCCTTGTAATGACGCCTCCCGAATAAGGGATGATGAGACGATGATTTCCAGCATAAATGGCAACAAGGCTAGAATTCGATGATCCTTTCTTGCTATTGAAGAAAACAAGATCCCCTTTCTTCAGGCTGAAACAGGAGACGGGCGTACCCTTGCTTTGAAGGTCTTTTAAGCTGGATGCATTCAATGTGATCCCATTGGTTCTATATACATAGTTGACAAAACCGGTGCTCGTAAACTTCTTAGTACTTTCATTGTTTACAGGTCCAATCGTCGCCTGGTCTTTCAAATAGTAAGCAAAATCGACAATATTGTCTCCTTTCGTAGGCGGATTGGGTGACATCAAACTTGGGAGCACACGGCGTGCACCTATATATTTTTCCGTATAATACGATTTACTGTTCAATTCGGAAATGACGATATCCAGTTTTGGGTTAGCCATATGGATGATCTTGTTATCACCAATATACATAGCGACATGATCCGGGTCTTTCGCTGTCGTTTTACTTCTGAAGAAGAGAAGATCGCCTTTTTGCCATTTTCCTCTAGCAACTCGAGCTCCTTGCTGTATCATGAAGTCTTCATTGTACGTCGCAAGGTCGGCTCCATTTATCCCGAAAATGTACATCAGGAAAGTTGCGCAAGAAAATTTATACGGGTATGTAGGCTTGTACACTGCCGTACTATATATCGATTTTCCAATCAAGCTTTTTGCCGTTTGGATCAATTTCTCCGCTTTTGCTTCAATAGCCTGTTGCGGTACCTGCCTATGCGAATCCGAATCATTTGTTCCGGTAAATATGATCTTTTTCAACAAATTCAACTCCTTTGTGTAAAATCCCTCTTAATATGTTATGAAGTAATCGTTAATCGACATGATTATTCATCCTATATGCCAGTAACTATTACCGATTTGATGTACACAGGTTTTTCGTACAGGCTCTTTTAAAGTGGGAAGCATACGATAGGAAAGGGGAAGGGAGTGAACCAAATGAAACCTCTAACGACAGGATATATCCGGAAAATCATATCTGGAAAATTGATCCAAGGAAATGACGATCTGATTATACATCACGGTGCTTATCGACTTAAACAAGTAAGGCATCATCATACGATATTATTTTTGAATCGGAAGATGATCAGATGGGAGATCTTGAAGCCCTTTTTCCCGCTTGCGATCGTGACGGACCGGGAAATGGGAGTAAGGGCAGAAACAGA
Source organism: Saccharococcus sp. Marseille-Q5394 (assembly GCF_946901335.1). Lineage (NCBI taxonomy): Bacteria > Bacillati > Bacillota > Bacilli > Caryophanales > Anoxybacillaceae > Saccharococcus > Saccharococcus sp. Marseille-Q5394. The sequence goes on from NZ_CAMPPQ010000001.1 coordinate 444,279, forward strand.
GGATTTGACAATTATAAAAGTTGAAAATCTACAGGAATCGTACTGGAAATTCGTCAACAACTATCGGGCTTCCATTGATATCCCTGTAATCGCAGTGACAGGTACGTCCGGTAAAACGACGACTAAGGAGATGATTCGTCATCTGCTTTCATTCAGTAGGAAAGTCGCGCACACAAACAGTACAAATAATTCAAGAACCGCACATTTGACTTACCTGCTGGGGATGGATGATACGACAGAGGCAGCTGTATTCGAAACAGCGGTCGGTGCGCCCGGCGATATTTCGAATGCCGCTGCCTATTTGAAACCGACGATTGGCATCATTACGAACATAGGGGAACATCACCTCAATTACTGCAAGACATTGGAAGGCTATATCTCTGCGAAAGGGGAAATGTGCAGCGCTCTTCAACCAAACGGTGTTTTAATCATTAATGCAGATGATCGGAACACGAAAAAACTGGATTTAAAAAGTTTTACTGGAACAATTGTAACAGTCGGCATCCATTCGAAAAGTGATTTCAAAGCAAGTGATGTCTGCTTTTCTCCTGAAGGTATGTATATGACTGTCGAATATCAGAAAAAGAGATACAGAATGCTTGTTCCTGGTCACGGAGAACACCAAATATACAATGCGCTCGCGGCCATTGCAGCAGCTCATCGGATTGGCATGGGACTTGCTGATATTGCTGTTCAATTCAGGTCTTTCCCAACGCTCAATAAGCAACTGCAGCTAGTGAAGGGGTTGAACGGAGCAACAATCATTGATGACACATGGAGCATTACGACGACTTCATTGGAAGCGGCATTGCGGGTGTTGGAGAATATCGGATCTGCCAAAAAGAAAATAGCAGTTGTCGGCACGATAACCGACCTTGGATCTTGGGGTTATGTCATTCATGAACGGGCGGGAGAAATCATTGCGGAAAGTAAAATCGATGTACTATTCACTGTCGGAAAACATGCAAAAATAATGGCAGATACTGTTTCTAAAAAAGGTTCTTCAATGGAAGTTCACTCATTCAATAATCATATTCTTGCCTATGAATTGCTGAAAAAGATTGCAACAGAAGATTCTATCATGCTTATCAAAGGTGACATGTTTAGTGAAGCAATTAAAAAGCTCTCAAACCTATTGAGAGGGAGAGGCTGATTGACAGGTAGGATAAACGACAGGCATTTGAATGAGTTTCATGTGTGAAACACCCATATGGTAATATTTTTACTACCTGAATTGGGACAAACACCAAGTTGTCTACTTGCATTTATCAATATAGTAGAAGTAGTTCAAATAGAAAGGGGGGATATCATTATGGGTATGGAATGTCCTTGTGGCGTGTTGGTCAATGCCGTTTCAAGAAGGAACAATGTCCGCTTCAATGGACAGATGGGGACAGTCAGAGGTGACTTGACGTACATGGCAAATGTATGTGTCACAACATTGGCTGCTTCATCATTGTCTTTGGAATTTGTAGACACAGAGACAATGGGTGGTGTGAACAGCTTCATGTTTGTTGCAAATTCTTTCACTTCTGTCGTTTGTAGAAGAGAGGGTCAAAACTGTGAAGTGACCGTTACCGGCACCGGACTCGTGGATGACGATCAGTTTCCATTTGTAGCCGTCTTCAGAGACCAGGTTGCCCCGGCGAACGTAGATATTGTACAAAGCTTTGTCATAACCGGTTTCTTCAATCAAAATGGTGCAGCACCGGTTGCGCAAGGTTCTATCATAGCACTCGGTTGCGATGATGATTAACGGTTCGTGAACTCCCGATATCGGGTCGGGGGTTCTAGATTTATTGGATAAAAGCTGAAGGAGGGTAGTCTGTGAAGGGTATTCGAGGACGTTATGGTCAACAAAGGATATTGGAGACGGATTCCGGTTTATCAGTGAATCTGTTGGAAACAAAATTATTATCTGAAGGGACATTCTACAGTTTTGTCGTGAAATACAAATACTTCATCATCAAACCGCTAGTAGGACCGCAAGAAGTCCATATTTCAGTTACTAATGATGGTATTGAATCGCTAACAGGGAATCAAGCCTTACGTTTTTCAAACAAAGAGCAAATATACGATTATTTAACAAAACGAATTTTCACTAAAAAGTATTACGTTATTCAAGCTTGCCCAGCAAATCCGTCAACTCTCTACCAGTGCAGTTTCACCCTTCATAGAAAATCTCCTACAGCACATTGGAAAATCGTCCATAGTGCAACTGAAGACAAAAACAGCGTTCCTCATTACAATCTATACAATATAAGGATGCTCAACAGTTCAGTAACAGCAGCTAAAATGTTGGGTACCGCTTTTCCAGACTGCCATACAATCGTAGTGGATATCGTCAAAGACGGATTCGGAAGTTTCTGGCTCGCTGACACAATTTTACATGACCGCAATAGTAAATGGAGTCAGTATCATTCACTTCATCAAGAGAGGTCTTTACGTTCATTCCTGCCAGCTACGGATTTGTGTACAAAAAAGACATTGCTTGCATTTTTGAATACCTATCCAGAGGTGATCATCAAGCCATGTGTAGGGCAACAGGGTAGAGGAATCGTAAAAATATCTCTAACTGGTGATTTGGCTTTTGAAGTGCATGAAAAGCAAAACAGACAGGTCGTAGATGATTTTGAGCAGCTGTTCAGTTATGTTCATAACCATTATCTTTCGCAGAGAGACTATATTGTTCAGCAAAGGATATCTCTAATGGAGATCGATGGGAAACCTTGCGATGTGCGGGTCATCACCCAGTTCGATGAAGGTAGTTGGATCTTAACAGGGCAGGTCGTTAAAGTCGCTGCGAAGGATTATTTCGTTTCAAACAGGGCTAGTAAATTACTCACATTGGAAAATGCCCTATCACGTCAAAATAATGAAATTTCATTTGAGCGTTGTGCAAAATGGATTGAAATGGTATGCAAAAAATCTTCAAAAAGACTATTGAAAAACAATGGGGATCTTTCGATTATCGGATTTGATATAGGAATCGATGATAAAGGGGCGGTATGGTTGATCGAAGGGAATTATGCCCCGTCTCTTTCGATGTTTTACATGTATGACAACAATGAAATCCACGAGAGGATTTCTTATTATATAAAGAAAAATAAAAAGAGTGACTGATCGAAGTACGTTGGAAGGGAGGAAATGCAATGAAGCCGATAGCTGTCAATGACATCAGGAAAATACTCAAAGGAAAAATCATTACGGGACCGGTAGATTGGAATGTGGAAGATGCCATCTACTACAATCGACATGATTATACGAGGCGAAATTCCCTTCTTTTTGCAAGCAGGGGGGAAGCGATTAATTGGATGGAAATCGATAGGAAAGGTCCTTCCCTTGTCATAACCGATAAGTCCTCAATTAACGTTAAAGATGTATTGCCGAATACGACGGTCATGCAAGTGACGAGCCTCGTCCAGTCCTATTGGAAGTTCATCGATTATTATCGGAATCAGTTTCGACTACCAGTTGTGACGATAACAGGAACGTGCGGCAAGACAACAACGAAAGATATGATCAAACATATGCTCTCTGAAAAATGGAATGTGCATGCATCGGTCAGCAGCCAAAATGAACCGAGACGTTCATTTCCTTATTTGATGGGGATCGATGAACAAACGGATGCGGCAGTTTTCGAACACGGCCTCGGCAATTCAGGCAATATTAAGCACCAGTGCATGATTTATCAGCCGACGATTGGGATCATCACAAATATTGGGGTTCATCATTTGGACGGGTGTGTAAATCTGGAAGGCTATATAAAAGCGAAAGAAGAGATCATCGGCGGCATCAAGGATGGCGGCACACTTATCTTAAATGCAGATGATCAGAATAGTAAAAAGCTGAGAATCCACCGCTTCAAAGGGAAAATCATTTATTTTGGAATGGATGAAAAGTCGGATTTCAGAGCTTCCCGGATCACTTATGGAGAGGGCGGAATGGATTTCATGCTGCATGTCGATCGTTTGGAATATAACGCCTTTGTTCCCGGGTATGGGGAACACCAAGTGAGCAATGCGCTTGCTGCGTTGGCTGCTGTCCGTGAAATGGGAATGGATTTGAAAGCCGCGCTCTCCCGTTTGAAAACGTATAAGAACATGAGCAGGCATTTGGAATTCTCTAGTGGCAAAAACGGCTGCACAATCATCGACGATACATGGACGAACAATCCCACATCTGTTGAAGCGGCACTGAAGGTGCTTGACTCAATTGGAAAAGGGAAAAAGGTCATCCTCATATTAGGGGATATAAACCGGCTTGGGAATTTCGAAAAGAAATACCACCGTGAAATCGGAAGTATGGTTGCGGAGCGGAATATCCATGCACTAATTACAATCGGTATAAAGGCGGAAGAAATTGCGAGGCAAGCAATGCGGGATGGAAGCAGCGCAAATATAAGGATTTTCAAAGATGTGAGTGAAATCGGAAATCGGTTGGATCATTTATTTGATGATCAGTCGATTGTGCTTATCAAAGGACCGATGTCCAGTAGAGGCATGATTGAGTTTGCAGAGTCGTTGAAGCGGTGAATGAAAAAGAAGCATCCAACGTTTAGACGTTAAGATGCTTCTTTTCATGTATTTAGTTAAGAACACGTCGGGCTTTCATGAAGTTTTGCGTTGCCCATGTGGAGGAAAGGCTTTGTTTTACAACATTTCCAGAAGTGGATAGGCTGATAAATTGATTTCCTCCAATATAAATGCCCGTTTGGTTAATACGAGTTCTTTTATTATCCAAAGAGAAAAAGAGAAGATCTCCTTTTTTAAGATTGGATTTCAGTACCGCAGTCCCGATTTGGGATTGCTGGCTGGCCATCTTGCTTTTCAAATCAATTCCTTGCTTTTTATATACATAATAAGTGAAACCGGCTCCTGTGAATGTCAATGTACTCTCATTATATCCATAACCGAATTTCGCTTTATTCGTAAGGCTTTGTGCGAAGTTGACAAGCTTGTCCGCAGATGTTGTAGTAGTTGTGGTTGACTGCTTGGATACGGAAGGCGCCACAGTCGTATTGTCCGTGAAGACCCTTTTTGCCGTAATATAATGATCTTTATAATAATCCACGAGCATAACCCTTGTAACAACACCGCCCGAATTCGGGAGGATGAGACGATGATCGCCTGCATAAATGGCAACCAGGCTAGGATTCGTTGATCCTTTCACGCTATTGAAGAAAACAAGATCGCCTTTCTTCAAGTTGGCTTTGGAAACGGTTGCCCCCTTGCTTTGAAGGTTTTTTAAATTGGAAGCATTCAATGTGATGCCGTTGTTTTTGTATACATGGTTGACGAAACCTGTGCTTGTGAACTTTTTAGTGCTTTCGTTGTTCACGGAACCTATTGTCGCCGTATCTTTCAAATCATAGGCAAAGCTGACGATTTTATCGCCTTTCGTTGCAGGATTGGCTGACATCAAACTAGGGAGCACGCGGCGTGCACCGATATAGTTTTCCGTATAGTAAGGCTTGTCAGTCAAGTCGGAAATGATTATATTCTGTTTGGAATCCGCCATGTGGATGACCTTGTTATTTCCGATATACATAGCGACATGATCTGGGATCTTCGATGCCTTACTACTGAAGAAGAGGAGATCACCTTTTTGCCATTGCCCTTTTGCAACCGGAGTGCCTTGCTGCATCATATAATCTTCATTGTATGTCGCCAAGTCGACACCGTTTTTCTCAAATATGTACATGAGGAAAGTGGCGCAAGAAAACTTGTACGGATAAGTAGGCTTATAGACTGCCGTACTGTATGTCGATTTTCCGATTAAGCTTTTTGCGGTTTGTATCAATTGCTCCGCTTTGGCTGCCACAGCCTGTTGCGATGTTTGAGAAGTTACCGTGGCGGCAGAGACTGTTTGAGATTGATCGTATGAGGGAATTGCCAAAGAGCTGACGCTGACGCACGTGATTAATGCTGCTGAAAGTAGTTTGCGTTTCATGTTTTGCCTCCTGAGATTAGTAATGTCTTACCTGAGAATGATCGTAGCATGGAATAACGGGGTAGATTTGAGGCAATATTTACCTTTAGAATTGGAGGTTTGCGAGATTGCAAGCCAGCAGAAGACTGAACGGGTTTCTTTACAAATAGATTACAGCCCGAAATTGGGAATTCGAGGAATAAAAAAAGCGTGCGGCTAGTGCCATCACGCTTTTTCATACGTATAAACGAGCTCATTCAAATGCGAATCAACATCTACATGAAGGTCATGTTCATCGAAAAACCAGTAGTCCCTTTGTTCAATATAAAAATGCACTCCGTCTCTTTCCGTCTCGACCGCCAATTCGTCAGGCACTTCTTTCATAACTCCGAGCGAAAAACCTTCATGCAACGAACTGGACCCGCCATAACGAGCGAAAAATTTTATATAATCGCCTGTTTGAGCTACCATCTCTTCTTCAAACCATTTTCGCGCATCATCCGACAAAACGATTTTCATTTCAGTATCCCGCCTTTCGGTTGCTGCTTCCATTGTATTACAACCACTTCACTTTAGACTCGGTTCCCGCTTTGATCCTGGCGATGTTCGCCCGGTGCCTGTAGAAGATGAATACCCCCATTAAACCGACAATGATCATTAAATAGAAATCGCCAGACCATAAATAGAAGGCAATACAGTAAATGAAACCGACAACCGCCACGATCATGGACGATAGAGATACCATTTTCGTTATCTTCAAAGCGATGAGGAATGTAAGAAGGACGATGATGAAAATCGGCCAGTTATAGCCCAGCAAAACACCGCCCGAAGTGGCAACGGCCTTGCCTCCTTTGAATTTCGCAAAGACAGGGAACATATGGCCGATAACAGCGAAAACCCCAAGAAGAAGTGGATGAATACCTGCTGAACTGAAATAAGGTAGTAGGGGAAGCAACACAGCAGCCGTCCCCTTCAAAATATCAATAATTGTGACGAGCATTCCCGCAGTTTTTCCTAGAACCCTGAACGTATTCGTGGCACCGAGGTTTCCGCTGCCATGCTGCCTCACATCCGTATTGTAGAACAATTTGCCGATCCATAATGCAGATGGGATGGAGCCGAGTACATAAGCGATTAGTATAAGAATGATAATTTCCATGACGCTCCCCTTTACCATTATTGAATAGTTATGTGTTTCAAGTTTAGCAGAACAGATGAATGCCGACAATGGAATGTATGAAGTTCTGAAAGTCAGCCGATTGTCTAGATTTTCCTCATCTCATTGCAATCAGCCGGTTTATTCTATACAATTAATTGAGCAAGCTTCCTGAAACGTTGATTTGACAAGCTTTACAGGAAGCGATACGATAGTATACAAAGAGAAAGAGAACATTCGTTTGATGGGGGTTGCGATTTGACGAAGAAAGAAGAAATTTACACATATGATGATGATTCGATTCAAGTGCTGGAAGGCCTTGATGCAGTACGGAAACGTCCGGGAATGTATATCGGTTCCACAGATTCCAGGGGACTTCATCATCTAGTCTATGAGATCGTCGATAACGCAGTTGATGAAGCACTAGCCGGACACGGTTCGGAAATTGACGTTACGATACACAAAGATGGCAGCATAGGTGTACGCGACTACGGACGCGGAATGCCGACAGGGATGCATAAGACGGGAAAGCCGACGACGGAAGTAATTTTGACCGTCCTTCACGCTGGCGGAAAGTTTGGGCAAGGTGGTTATAAGACAAGTGGCGGTCTACATGGCGTAGGCGCTTCTGTCGTCAATGCCCTCTCCGAGTGGCTGGAAGTGACGATTTTTCGTGATGGAAAAAAATTCAGGCAACGGTTTGAAAATGGCGGAAAGCCTGTCACTACACTAGAAGAAATCGGTTCGTCACGTGAGAAAGGGACATTGATCCATTTCAAACCCGATCCGACGATTTTCTCAACAATCAAATATCAATATGAATTATTGTCGGAACGTCTACGGGAATCCGCCTTCCTCCTGAAAGGCTTAAAAATCGACCTAAAGGAAGAAGGAACTGAAAAGCATGATGTCTTCCATTACGAAACAGGCATCGAAGCATTCATCTCCTATTTGAATGAAGAGAAGGATGTTCTTCATGATGTCGCATACCTTGAAGGGGTGTCTGAAGAGATTGAAGTGGAATTTGCATTTCAATTCAGCGATGGCTATTCTGAAACGATACTTTCTTTCGTCAATAATGTACGGACAAAAGATGGCGGTACACATGAAACAGGTGCAAAAACCGCAATGACCCGTGTATTTAATGAGTATGCGAGGAAAACCGGCATATTGAAGGAAAAAGATAAAAACCTCGATGGCTCCGATATTCGGGAAGGGATATCCGCAATCATATCGGTCAGGATTCCTGAAGAGATTCTCCAATTTGAAGGTCAGACAAAGGGGAAATTGGGGACGAGTGAAGCAAGGGCGGCAACTGATGCAATCATCTCCCAGCAACTCCTGTACTTTTTGGAGGAGAATGCGGAGCTCAGCGGTAACCTGATCCGAAAAGCAATCCGTGCTCAACAGGCAAGGGAGGCTGCCCGGAAGGCCCGTGAAGATGCGCGTTCTGGAAAAAAACGACGCCGTTCGGATACTCTGCTTACAGGAAAGCTGACACCGGCACAGTCGAGGAATGCTGCGAAAAATGAGCTGTACCTTGTCGAAGGGGATTCCGCCGGTGGTTCAGCCAAGCAAGGTCGAGACAGGACGTTTCAGGCAATCTTGCCTCTGCGCGGTAAAGTTATCAATACCGAAAAAGCCAAATTGGAAGATATAATGAAAAACGAAGAGATCAATACAATCATTCATGCAATCGGCGGAGGAGTCGGCGCTGATTTTCAAATCGATGATATCGCTTACGACAAAGTAATCATCATGACAGACGCAGATACCGATGGGGCGCATATCCAAGTGCTTCTCCTGACGTTCTTCTATCGATATATGAAGCCATTGATTGAGGCAGGGAAAGTGTTTATTGCACTACCGCCGCTTTACAAAGTCTCAAAAGGGGCTGGCAAGAAGGAGCAAGTCGAGTACGCGTGGACGGAAGCCAATCTTGACGATGCGATCAAAAAAATCGGCCGAGGCTATATGTTGCAGCGATACAAAGGACTCGGTGAGATGAATGCCGATCAATTATGGGATACGACGATGAATCCGGAAACCCGTACACTCATCCGCGTGACCATCGAGGATGGGGCGCAATCGGAAAGACGTGTCACCACGCTTATGGGGGACAAGGTCGAGCCGCGAAGAAAATGGATTGAGTCAAACGTCGATTTTGGTACTGAAGACCATAATATTTTAGAAAATGAATTTTTGCATGTTGAGGGGGACTTTGAATGACTTCAACTGAGCGATTCCAAGACTTGCCTTTGGAAGAAGTGATTGGCGACCGTTTTGGACGTTATAGTAAATACATCATTCAGGACAGGGCGCTTCCAGACGCAAGGGATGGATTGAAACCTGTTCAAAGAAGGATTCTTTACGCCATGTTCCATGAAGGGAACACTCATGATAAAGCATTCAGGAAATCCGCAAAGACAGTCGGAAACGTTATTGGTAACTATCATCCTCATGGTGATACTTCCGTTTACGATGCGATGGTGCGGATGAGCCAAGAATGGAAACTTCGCCATCTAATGATTGAAATGCATGGGAATAATGGATCGGTCGACGGGGACCCGGCAGCTGCAATGCGGTATACGGAAGCGAGGCTTTCTGCAATCGCATCTGAAATGCTCCGTGACATCGGAAAAGACACGGTAGAATTCATTCCGAACTTCGATGACACCGAACCCGAGCCGACCGTATTGCCTTCCCGATTCCCGAATTTACTCGTCAACGGGTCAACAGGGATTTCCGCGGGCTACGCGACGGATATTCCACCGCACGCTTTACATGAAGTCATCGATGCAGTCCTGATGAGAATGGACGAGCCGGACGTGTCAGTCGAACAATTGATGACGGTCTTGAAAGGGCCAGATTTTCCTACGGGTGCAATCATTCAAGGGACGGATGGAATCAAAACGGCCTACGAAACGGGGAGAGGCCGCTTCATCATCCGCGCTAAATCGGAAATCGAATCGTTAAAAGCCGGTAAATCGCAAATTGTCATCACCGAAATTCCATATGATGTAAACAAGGCGAATTTAGTGAAGAAGATGGATGAACTGCGGTTGGATAGAAAGCTCGATGGAATTGCAGATGTGCGTGATGAATCTGACCGTACAGGGCTTCGGATTGTCGTTGAGTTGAAGAAAGATATGGATGGCAATGCCATTTTGCAATATTTATTGAAAAATACCGATCTTCAAGTGACGTATAATTTCAATATGGTAGCCATTTCGAATAGAAGACCGACGCTCATGTCGTTGCCGATGTTATTGGATGCTTACATCGACCATCAAAAGGATGTCGTCACGAGAAGGTCGAAGTATGATATCCAGAAAGCGAAAGACCGGCTTCATATCGTGGAGGGTCTTATGAAAGCTTTATCAATTCTCGACGAAGTAATTAAGGCGATCAGAGCATCGAAAGATAAACGCGATGCGAAAAATAATATCATTTCAAAATTTGGATTTACAGAAGTTCAAGCAGAAGCGATCGTCTCCCTTCAATTATACAGATTGACGAATACGGATATTACCGAGCTTAAAAAAGAGGATGCTGATCTACGAAAGCTGATCGAACAGTTGGACGCCATTCTTAAGAGCGACAAAAAACTTTCGGCGGTCATTAAGAAGGAATTATTGGAGATCCGCAAGCAGTTTTCCGAACAAAGAAGATCAGTCATCGAGGAGAAGATTGAAAACATCAAAGTTGATCTCGATATCCTTGTACCGAGCGAGGAAGTCGTCGTATCGGTTACAAAAGACGGCTACGTGAAGCGTACGAGCATGCGTTCGTATAGTGCGTCAAACGGCACCGGACAAGAGATGAAGGAATCTGATTACAGTCTCATGGAGACAGTCATGAATACACAGCATCATCTCCTGTTGTTCACATCGCTTGGCAACTACTTGTATCAACCAGTGCATGAGTTGCCTGACATTCGTTGGCGTGATCTAGGTCAACATATATCAAGCATCGTCTCATTGGAACCGAATGAGGAGATCATATCAGCAGTTGGTATCGAAAGCTTCGATGACCAAACATCCGTTCTGACCGCTGCAGATAACGGGAATGTCAAGATATCCAAGCTCTCCGATTTCCAAGTACAACGCTATTCCCGGACGTTCAAGGCGATGAACTTTAAAAAAGGCGACCGTATGGTTGATGTGCAACTCGTGGCGGGGGATGAAGATATAATCCTATTCAGCGAACAGGCGTACGCACTTCGATTCTCGCTCACTGAATTGTCGGTTACAGGCGTACGAACAGCCGGAGTCCGAGGTATCAATCTAAGGACAGAAGATAAACTTGTATCAATACTAGTTGTCCACGATGAAGCGGAATCAGTATTGATTGCCACGCAAAGAGGATCCGTCAAGAGAATGGCTTTGAAGGAACTGGAGAGTGCGGCTAGGGCGCAACGTGGTGTTGTTGTGTTGAAAGAATTGAAAACAAACCCGCACCGGATCGTTGGCACGCAATTAGTGAAACCAAGCGAAATTGTTATCCTTTCGACTAGCAAAGATAATAAAATCGCTCTCGAGTCGGGATCATTGAGGCTTGTCGATCGCTACTCGAATGGGAGCTCACTGGTGGACGAAAACAAAAATGGAAGAATAACTGCAATCTATAAAGAACTGAAAGCTGAAACGAAAGCATGATGAAAAGCGTCCACTGGCAAGGATGAATTCCTGCCAGTGGACGTTTTTTTGCATTGCACCTGAAATATAAAATATTCGTGACAATAGGAAGATTTTGACGTATAATAATTCGAAAGTCGAAATATATAATAATTAATTACTAATGGGGATTGGTGAACGTGAATGTGGAAAAACCGTAATGTTTGGATCATTTTATCTGGTGAAATGATTGCCGGGCTCGGTTTATGGACTGGAATTATTGGAAATCTGGAATTCTTACAAGAAAAGATCCCATCGGACTTCGTAAAGGCAATGATCTTATCAATCGGATTATTGGCAGGTATCATAGCTGGTCCTACAGCCGGGCGGATCATTGATCAGTCGAGAAAGAAGACCGTTTTAATTGTCGCAGGGCTGGGAAGGCTGATCAGTGTCGTATTCATGTTACTCGCCATTGCAACAGGTTCTGTCTGGTGGATGGTTGCATTCATCATATCCATTCAATTATCGGCAACGTTCTATTTTCCTGCGTTGCAGTCAACAATCCCTCTTGTCGTAAAAGATGAGGATTTGCTGACGATGAACGGAATGCATATGAACGTCGCCACGATATCGCGTGTCCTCGGTACTGCTCTCGCAGGTGTTATGCTGGTGTACTGGTCGTTATCATCATTGTATTGGGTTTCAATGATTGCGTATGCAGGATTGTTGGGCTTCACAATGATGCTCAAAATCGATGAAGGGAAGGGGAGTGAACGCTCCCATAGGAAAGATGGGGACAAAGGCGGTTTTTTGGAAGTATTTCCTGTCTTAAAAGAGTTTCCCGCAGTCGGCATGACACTAATTATGACGATGATCCCTTTATTGTTTATCGGGTCTTTCAATCTCATTGTCATCAATATTAGTGAGATTCAGGATTCTGCATCGATTAAAGGATTGATTTATACTTTTGAAGGGATTGCCTTCATGATTGGATCATTTGCAGTAAAGCTCATAACAAGAAAATGGAAGACCACGGTGATTTTATTCTTCTTTGCAACTATGGTGGCAGTTGCTGAGTTCATGCTATATTTTGCACATAATATAGTTGTGACATTGGCTGCATTTGCTGTATTGGGATTTGCATTAGGTTGTTTTTTTCCGACAGCAATGGTTATTTTTCAGAAACAGATGCCGAAAGCGTACCATGGCCGATTTTTCTCTTTCCGCAATATGTTAGAGCGGGTCATGTTCCAAGTAGTATTATTGAGCGCTGGAGCATTTTTAGATATTGTCGGACTACAGACGATGGTGATTATTTTCGGGATGGTAAGTCTAAGTTTGACGTTATTATTTTTTATTCAAATGAAACGAAGGAATATCGTATTAGAAGAGAAACTATCAGAACCTGCAGCGGAAATCATTTTATGATCCGTTGCAGGTTTTTCATCTGAAAAATTCAGTTCTGTCTCACTGTTTCAAGTATACTTTAATGTGATATTCAGCTTCTGCTAATATATATTATGACCATGGCACTGAAAAGTATTCTTATTTATATCCCTCCTTACACCTCTATCCTATACCGATGATTCTTATTTTTACTGTTTTCAACATCAATAAACTGTGCACTATACTCAATAACGTCATTAATAAATAGATCATTACTTTTAGCAAGAGCTTTTATCTCTTCAAACAGCTCTTTATCATAAGTGGTTTTATAATGCTCTCGGTCTTTCGGACGTTGCTCTTTATTAAACGAGATTCCATCTTCTAGTGTCAATAAATTAATGAATCCCGTTTCTAACAAATAGTTAATATGTGTATTATTGCTATCTGCTACTTTGGTTAACTTAGCTATTAGGTCTTTGCTTATTGTTGTTCTGAATACAATTCGACTCTTATCAGTTGTATGTTGTAGTTTACCATTTACTATTTTCCACATTCTCATCACTCCAATTGCAAAATTGTTTGTTCCGATATAATGGCATGTTGAATCATTCTTAACCTTTTATTTTCGTTAAACAGTTCACCAGCTTCCTCCGGAAAAGCCACTGAATATGATTTGTTCGGTTTGACACCAAGCCGCTCTAGATCCTGCTTAATGATTTTCGAGTTAATAATTAACATGGGCGTTGTTCTCGTACCGGTACCTTGTGCAATTGTCGGATTCGCATCCATAAGCTTGGCTACTTTTCTCAATAAATCTTCGTCTTTTTGGGCTAAATATACAGAATGGACTTTCTTATTCACATGGCCATCCGTAATGAATAATCCCAATACCCAAGCCATCTCATGAGACCATGTTTTAAAGAAGTCTTCGTTCACTTCATGGATTCTCCGACGGCCAATTGGATTCAATGCAACTCCATGCTTCATCAATACATTACGGATAGCACGGTCCGACAACCCAATAATGGCACAAAGTTTGTCATAGCTCAATCCGCTTTTATACAATTCAGTGATCTTTTCGTCTGTCATTCCTGGATTACGAGGCATTTCTTCCACTTCCCCTTTTAATCCATTATACAAACTTATGTTCTTATTTTCAACTAATTGACTGAATATAAATGAAAGTCAGCCACCCGCGTTTGCAAGTGGCCATCTCAAAAAAATACTATCTCACATAGCGTACTCTGTCGCTCGCTTGCAATTCCGCCAATGTAGATGCGCCGACCCCGAACATAGCCATTCGCAGCTCGAGTTCTTTCGTTTCCATCACTCGTAAGACATCTTCCGGAGACTGTGTCGCTTCTTTAAGGATAGATCTTCCGAAACCGACGACATCTGCGCCTAATGCTATTGTTTTCGCAGCGTCCAGTCCAGTCGACATGCCGCCACTTGCAACAATTGTTTGCGTATCGATCTTTTCACGGACAGACACAACACAATCGACCGTCGGAATGCCCCATACGCTGAACGTTTCAGCAGCGGCTTGCTTTACTGGATCGGTTGAACGGTATTTTTCCACTTGGCTCCAAGATGTCCCGCCTGCACCCGCTACGTCAATAAAAGATACACCGATATCACATAGCTTTTTGGCTGTCTCCCCGTCGATTCCCCAACCGACTTCTTTCACGCCTATAGGAACTTCCAATGCATTCGTCAATTCTTCGATTTTCACTAATAAATCCTTGAAATTCAGATCTCCGTTCGGTTGAATAACTTCCTGAAGACTGTTCAGATGCAATACCAAAGCATCTGCATCTGTCATTTCAATTATTTGTCGGCATTGATCAACGCCAAATCCGTAATTCAATTGAACCGCACCCAAATTTGCAATGATCGGTACGGATGGAGCATATTGCCTTACTTGGAAGGATGCCCGGTGTTCCTTACTCTCAATAAGTGCGCGCATGGATCCCAATGCCAAAATCCAACCTCTTTCTTCTGCGGCAAGCGCCAAATTACGGTTGATTGTTTCAGCGAATGCAGCCCCGCCAGTCATGGAGCTGATCATAAAAGGCGTTGGGCGCATTTGGTCCACAAATTTACTCTCGATGGAGATATCACTAAAGTCAATTTCAGGTAGTGCGCAATGAATGAAGTGAACCCTTTCCAATCCGGTCGTAATATGGTTCCCTGTCACTTTTTCATTGAGCGTGATGTCGATATGCTCCGCTTTCCGTTGATGAATCGAACCAGTCATTATCCAACATCCCTCTTCCCTTAACATTAAAATACATAACTCACTCAATTATAAACCATTTTCAGTTACTAATTCACGCCATTCTTAAGGTTCATTTTTCAATAAAGGATTTTGACCCATCTTTTCAAAAAAGTTCATAGAAACCTATGCTCTTCCTCATGGAATCCCTATTTATCTTATCATTGAATCACGCAGATGACGAATAATCCCGTGTGCATTGTACGCTCAGTAACTTGGCAACTGTTTCAAATATGTGTTAAATTTGAATCGGTCAAATCAAAACGAAACTTCGGGGCAAGGTGAAATTCCTTACCGGCGGTGATCAAGCGCTATGCTTGTCAGTCCGTGACCCGTTCTTCCCTAAGGAAGACGGTGGAGCTGGTGAAACTCCGGCACCGACAGTTAAAGTCTGGATGGGAGAAGTTGCTCGTGTTTGATGACCATGCCCAACTCTATCCGCCCTTTCTAAAATTGAGAGGGGGAATTCAATGGACCACGCCGATTATTTGGAGCTAGATCTCGCTCTTGCGAAACTTGAAGTAGGTGTGTGTACTGAGACAATCATCGCAAGCGGCGTTTTTTCGTCGCATCTAAAAATCCCAATCCTTCCGTTAATGGTAACAGGATTAGGTTTCTTCGGGATGCTGGAATTGAAGCGATCGTGAATTTATGTAAAAAAGAGGCGGATTTTAGCAACAGGGCATTTTCACTATTTTTGAGACATCAAAAATCTACGTCGTTTTTCTTCTAGACAACCCTTTCCTCACCACCCGTTTGCCCCATGGTGGAAAGAACCCTATACGAAATATTTTAGACAGATGTCTAAGACATCTTAAGCTTCATGCACTTTTCAAAATGGAGGTGTAAGCTGATTGTTTACAGGAATTGTTGAAGAAATTGGAACCGTTCAAGCGATAAAGAAAGGTTCTTCTTCAATGCAATTGGTAATTAAGTGCACCCATATACTTTCGGACGTGAAAAAAGGAGACAGTATTTCCGTTAATGGAGTATGTCTTACCGTCTCGGATTTCTCAACAACGCAATTTGCAGCAGACGTAATGCCTGAGACTTTCATGGCGACTACGCTTTACACTTTGAAATCCGGGAACCGTGTAAATCTGGAACGTGCCATGTCCGCAAATGGTCGTTTTGGCGGCCATTTTGTGACGGGTCATGTCGATGGCATCGGTGAAATTGTTGCAGTCAGAACGGTCGAAAATGCAATTTATATGGACATTCAATTAGCTTCAGAATTCCAGTCGCATCTTGTCCCGAAAGGTTCCATAACGGTTGACGGCACCTCTTTGACCGTTTTCGGCATTTCGGATCAAGGGTTTACGATATCCCTTATTCCAGTAACTCAAGCTGATTCGATAGTTGGTTATAAGCGTGTCGGGGATTTAGTCAACGTGGAATGTGACATCCTTGCAAAGTATTTAGAGCGAATTGTATCCAGGAAAAAAACCGAACCGTCCGGCGGGTTGACGCTGGATGCACTCGCCAGAAGCGGATTTTTAGAATGAGGGGTGAAGACATGTTTACAACGGTTGAAATAGCACTCGAAGAATTGAAGAAAGGGAAAGCGATCATTGTCGTGGATGATGAAAGTCGTGAAAATGAAGGTGACTTTGTTGCACTCGCTGATTATGCGACTCCGGATATGATCAATTTCATGGCTAAAGAAGGCCGCGGCTTAATTTGCACCCCCATTGAACAACAGATGGCGGACCGATTAGGATTAGCGCCAATGACAAATACGAATACCGATGTCCATGGGACAGCATTCACGGTCAGTATTGACCATTCATCTTGCCATACAGGTATTTCAGCATTTGAACGCTCGGAAACGATCTTAAAAATGATAGATAGAGACTCAAAGTCTTCTGACTTCAGAAGGCCTGGCCATATTTTCCCGTTAGTCGCGAAATCGGGCGGCGTATTGGAGCGCCCAGGACATACGGAAGCTGCAGTCGACCTTGCCCGTCTTGCAGGGATGACTCCAGCGGGTGTCATTTGTGAAATCATGAATGATGATGGAACAATGGCCCGAGGACAAAAGCTACTGGAAATTGCAAAGCAACACGAACTCGTCATTTTAACAATCAAACAGTTGATTGCATACCGCAAGCGAATTGAAACGCTTGTTGAAAAGGTTGTCACAATTCATTTACCTACTTCGTATGGAGATTTCACAGCGACAACATATGTAGAAAAATTGACTGGACAGGAACATATCGCTTTAGTGAAAGGTCAAATCAGTGAAACCGAGTCTCCTATCGTCAGGATTCATTCGGAATGCCTGACAGGTGACGTATTCGGATCCTGCCGGTGTGACTGTGGACCACAGCTGCAGGCAGCGCTTGCCCAGATTGAGGAAGCCGGGACAGGGGTCCTTGTCTATATGCGCCAGGAGGGCCGCGGAATCGGTCTTGTCAATAAAATGAAAGCTTATAAACTTCAGGAACAAGGATATGATACAGTCGAGGCAAATACCCGCTTAGGTTTCGGGGATGATTTACGGGAGTATTTCATTAGCGCACAAATCCTTTCTGATCTAGGATGCACCCGAATACAATTGCTGACGAATAATCCACGTAAAATCGAAGGCCTATCAGAACATGGCATTACGATAGAGAATCGGATCCCTATCGAACTTCCTGCTAAAGATGGCAATCGATTCTATATGGAGACGAAAAGGACGAAACTAGGGCATCTATTGCATAACTGAGGAGGAAATACGAATGAGTATGACATACGAAGGACATTTAATTGGTACAGGACTTAAAATCGGCATCGTCGTTTCCCGGTTCAATGATTTCATTTCAGGGAAGCTACTCGGTGGAGCTGAGGATGCATTGCGCCGCCACGGAGTTGACACCGATGATATCGAAATCGCATGGGTCCCCGGCGCTTTTGAAATTCCGATCATCGCAAAACGGATGGCGGCTTCAAAGAAATATGATGCCGTCATTACATTAGGCACTGTCATTAGAGGGTCTACCCCCCACTTCGACTATGTATGTAATGAAGTCGCAAAAGGAGTTGCCGCCATCAATATGACAGAAGGGATACCAGTCATTTTTGGCGTATTGACGACAGACTCAATTGAACAAGCGATTGAACGTGCCGGGACGAAAGCAGGAAATAAAGGATGGGACGTAGGAGTCTCCGCGATTGAAATGGCAAATCTCATGAAACAGTTATAAGGAAAGAAAAAAGCAAGTCCCTTGTTGGGATTTGCTTTTTTTATCGTACTGATTAAACACCCATTTTCCGGCTCGATTGTGTTACTTTCTTCGACTGTTGGCTCTTCATTTTCGGAGTTTGTTGAATTGGATTACCATTTGTTTTTGCTGACTGCGTCTTATTTTTCTTTGCTTCTAGCTGTTGTTTGACTGCATCTTTCAAGCTGATTTTCCCTTTATCCCCTGATTGTTTGTTCGTTTCCATTTTGGTCATCTCCCTCCCCTATTGTCCGTTAGTAAATTTTAGCACTCCTGATGAATGATTGTCTATATAGAAAATACGCTGAATCGGCAAAGTTAAAGTACTGCCTTGCTTCCCCTTCTTCGCAGTACTAGCCAAATGACCGAAAATATGATGAAAGCCACCGCTTCCAGTGACAATATATACCATGGGTAAGGACCTAAAAAATCAAGCAAGCTGCCATTGTGGGGTTTCATTCGAAGAAACATATAATTCCCATCAAAGAGCCAGTTTACAGCTAGAATAAACGGTACAATCGCATTGATGATCAACATTGTTTTCATGACACCTTTAAACGTAGGTTCATACCCTTTCACCCATACGAAATAAAGCCCCGTTACTATAATTCCCGCATGTGTATAGAAAAAATGGAAAAAGCGGAAATGAGGAAAACTCATGTCAAGAACAGGTGTTGCCATTGCTTGGAGAGCGCCACCGATGCCAGCGAAAATGACAAAATCGATCAAGTGCCGATTACCGGTCAATAGCAGCACAATTGAGACAAATAGAGAGATGCTACATAATTCTAGCGGCAGTGAGTCATCCAATCCCCAACGTCCAGTCGAAATGAGCCATATATGATACGAGATATCCATCGCCAATAAAGAGAGCGCAAAATAACGTTCAGCCATATTCAATCTATGAACACACTCTCGCAATCTCTTCCGTTGCATAAAAAGAAGAATAACGATAATAACGATGAATGAAAGAACAGAAAGATGTACTAACGAAAACATAACGAACTGAGAATCTGTTCTGCCGGCCTCCATTGCCATTCCCCATTCCTACGTACAATGATTACCTCGAATTATAACATTGGTTAGTTAGAATAAGAAGAATGCGGTGTTCTGGTATACGGAGCTTCCATCTCATCGATGATTTTTCCTTGATTGAGAAATAAAATACGATCCCCTAATTTTTCAGCTTCTTCCCTATCATGCGTCACAACGATGAACGGAATCTTCCACATTTCATGAAGGCGGATCAGTTCATTTTGGCAATCGATGCGCGTTTGTTTATCCAAAGCGGAAAGAGGCTCATCCAATAACAGGATGGATGGCTCCGATGCCAATGCTCGCGCAAGAGCAACTCGTTGTTTTTCACCGCCGGATATTTGGTGTGGATATTTCACTAAAAGTTGCTGGATACCTAACACTTGCAGGAGTTGACCAATGACAAAGGAACGGTGCTCGTCCTTCCTCTTCATGCCGTACTGGATGTTCTGCTCAACCGTCATATGCGGGAACAAAGCATACTCTTGGAATAACATGCCTACATTCCTTGCCTGGACTGACATGGATTCTTTTTTGCCACTGTAAAACTCCTTTTCCCCCAATTTGATCGATCCTTCGTCTGGCGTTGTCAATCCAGCAATCGTATGTAAAATCGTCGTTTTGCCGGAACCGGATGGCCCGAACAAGACAAGGATTTCATCTCCCATACTGAAATCGACTTCAAGATCATAATGGGATAACCGCTTTTTTATATCCACTTCCAACATAAAATCACCTACTTCGGTTTTCATTCGTATAGCGCAGCATGTTTCGTCGGCTCCACCAATTGAGCCACAAGATTGTACTGAAGCCCAATGCGACGATGATGACAACCCAAAACACAGCTTTCTCCATTTGTCCCGATTCAACAGCGAAATAGATAGACATCGGAATCGTATCGGTCTTTCCAGGTATATAGCCTGCAATCATAAGGGTGGCTCCGAATTCTCCGAGCCCTCTTGCAAATGATAAGACGAGACCGGCGAGCAGACCTGGCCATGCCAGCGGGAAACTAATGGTCCTGAATACACGCCATTCTGATGCTCCCAATGTTCGGGCGGCATTTTCGATCCGGTCGTCCATGCTGTTGAATGCCGCTGCAGCACTTTGGTACATCAGTGGGAAGGAGACGACAATGGAAGCGATGACTGCGCCGAGCCAAGTGAAAACAATTTGGACATCGAACCACTCGAGCAGCCACTTTCCGATCCAACCATGTTTGCCGAATAGAAGCAGCAAGGCGAAGCCAACTACAGTAGGCGGCAAGACGAGAGGCAACATGAAGATGGCCTCGATCACCGATTTACCGAAGAATTGTTTTCTTGCAAAAACGCGTGCAAAAAAGACACCGAAAATGAATACGA
The DNA here is from genome assembly GCF_946901335.1 of Saccharococcus sp. Marseille-Q5394. NCBI lineage: Bacteria > Bacillati > Bacillota > Bacilli > Caryophanales > Anoxybacillaceae > Saccharococcus > Saccharococcus sp. Marseille-Q5394. The sequence goes on from NZ_CAMPPQ010000001.1 coordinate 465,251, forward strand.
CCATAGTGGAAATGGCCGCCACTTTTAAGGAAAGCAATAAGGGTGAATAATCCATGTCCGTCGCTCCCTCCTCTTCTGCTTATTTGAAGCCATACTTCTGCAATACCGCTCTTCCCTTTTCCCCTGATAGGAGTTCTAGGAATTCCTGTGATTCGGATGGGTGATCGGAATCGCTCACAACTGCTCCCGGATAGATGATGTTTGAATGCCAAGTGGGATCGGCTACTGCCACGACAGTCACTTTATCTGAGGTCCATGCATCACTTGCATATACAATGCCATAATCTGCATTCCCCATTTCAACATGCGTCAACACTTGCCTTACGTCCGACCCCATGACAAGTTTGTCTTGTAGAGGTGTCCATAATTGCAGATTCTCCAGAACTTCTTTCGCATATCTTCCTGCCGGGACAGTATCCGGCTCTCCCATGGAAATATGATCTGACTTATCGGTACCAAGCTGTTCGTATGATGAAACGGGATTCTGAACTACATTATTCGTAATTAACACAAGAGAGTTTTCTGTGAAATCCACGATTGTCGACTCATTGATTAGCCCCTGCTCCTTCAACCTTTCCATGTCATCCGAACTTGCTGAAAGAAAAATATCAGCGGGGGCGCCTTGCTCAATCTGAGTTGCAAGCTTTCGAGAACTTCCGAAATTCAAAGTGATGAAAACGTCATCGTGCTCATCTTCATATACATTTTTCAATTCGGTCAAAGCATCTGTCAAACTGGCGGCTGCTGAAATTGCAATCTCCTTTTTCTCCATACCCTCCTCTCCTTTATTTGCACACCCTAACGGAATGGCAGCAATGGCGAGAAGTAGCATCGTTTTTATAAACTTTTTCAAATTACTCCTCCTTTCACTCGTTACTATTAGATATATTCATATATAACACAATATAACAGGATATATCTACTTATAACTAATTATACTTTCCTATTATTGATTATATCTAGTTATATCTGAATATATTGCTTTTTACTTCAATTTAAGAGAAAATAGAAATAAGAATCTGACAGGAGGTTACTTATGACCGGAAATAAGGAATCGTCGTATACGACCGAGGAAATCGCGGATCTTTTGAAAGTCTCCAAACTGACCGTCTATGATCTTATAAAAAAAGGAGATATTCGTGCATACCGGGTAGGACGGCAAATGCGTGTCGATTCAGAAGACCTGGAAGCTTACAAGGATAAATCGAAAAGTTGCGGGAATCTTGTCAAACAGGAAAAAACGGCTTCAGAGACAACACCTGAACTACCGATTCAAAGGACTGAACCAACTCCACCACCTCAACCGTATCAGCCAGCATCACAAAGGAAACTGATCATAAGTGGACAGGACATCAGCCTGGACCTGCTTGCAAATGCAATTGGAAGAAGCGGTGCTAGTTACCGTCCACTACGTTCGTACACAGGCAGTTTGAACAGCTTGATTGCAATGTATGAAGGGGAAGCAGACATTGTCAGTACCCATCTATTCGATGGGGATACGGGAATGTACAATATCCCCTATATTAAAAGGATTCTTACCGGTCATGAATTCGTAGTCATCAATTTGCTATCGAGGTCGGCTGGCCTATTCGTACAAAAGAACAATCCGAAAAATATACGGACGTGGGCGGATTTCAGCAATCCCTCCATCAAAATGGTCAATCGGGAAATAGGGTCAGGCGCGAGAGTGTTGTTAGATGAAAAGTTGCGGTTGGAAGGCATACTTCCCCGATACGTCGAAGGTTATCATATAGAGGAACTGAACCATATCTCCGTCGCCAGCAAAGTGGCATCCGGATTTGCGGATGTCGGTGTCGGTATTGAAAAAGCTGCGGCAATGGTAGGCGTAGACTTCATCCCGCTCGTCCAGGAACGGTACGACCTCGTTATGTACAAGGCTCCCGAGAATGAATTCTTACGTGATTCTATCTTATCCATCCTTCGCTCACCCGCATTTCAAAATGAAATCGGAGCGTTAGGAGGCTACGATCTTTCATTAACTGGGACAATCATGTATGAGACGGATTAGGTTAAGGGCACATCGATATAGAATCGGGTGCCTTTTTCAATAAAATATAAGTTTACATAATAATATTATCAAACAAAAAATGAACGCCCATATCGGACGTTCATTTCATTTATACTTGTACATCTTCATAATGCATAGCGCGATCCGGTTCGTACTTGTTATACCTGATCTTCAGCAACTTGAACATATGCGTTAAAACCACCTTCAATAAGGCGTAACCAGGTATGCCTAGAACGACCCCTGCCACCCCGAATAGAGATCCTGCAGTCAGTAAAACAAAAATGATTGTAATCGGATGGATTTTTAATGACTTCCCCATTATTTGCGGGGATATGAATTTCCCATCGACCAATTGAACAATCGTCCAGACGGCGGCAAGCTTCACAAGCATTAAAGGCGATGTGACGATGGCAATGATGACTGCTGGCGTAATTGCAATAAGTGGACCCAAGTACGGAACGACGCTCGTGAACATCGCGAGTGCGCCTAATAATAGTGCATATTTCATGCCAATGATTTGAAAACCGATCGATACCATAATTCCGATGCTTATGGCGACAAGGATTTGACCTTGGATATAAGCACTGATCTGATGATCTGCATCATTGAGAATCACTTCCGCATCATCCCGGAGGCGTGGCGGCAACATTTTCTTAATCATCTGTGGAAGCTTATCCCCATCCTTCAAAAGATAGAAAAGGATGAATGGAACAGTCACAATCGCAAGAATGAAACCGGTCAATGCTGAAATGAATGAGGTGATCCCGGAAGCGATTCCGCCAACTGCATCTGTAATGAATTCACCAATGTTCCCTTTCCCGTTGTCGAGAAAACTGTTGATGTTTATATCCATTTCTTTATAATACGCTGAAAAAATGGAGGTCCGCAAAAATGTGTCAACATTGATGAGCATTTGATTGAAATACGTAGGAAACTCTTCAATCAAGTTAGCGAATTGCATCTTTAGAAAAGGAAAAACTAGAAAAACCAATAAAGTAATCAAACCGATAAGACCGACGAATATGATGAATATCCCCCAAACTCTCGGAATCTTTATCCGTTCAAAAAAACGGAGTATAGGTCGCAGCAAATAATAGGCAATTGTTGCAAGGATTATTGGCAGTACGACAGTTGAAAAGAATACTCTTATCGGGTAAAAGACGAAATCCACTTTGCTGAATACTAAAATAATCAGGCCAATCAACAAGATTGATAGGAGCACGAACATTGTGGCTCGTCCTCCTAGGAAACGAATAATCCGCGGTGTTCCATCATTCAGTTCTTTGCGCGCTGTCGACCTAATTTCTTCGTAATCCATTGACTCCCCCACTTTCCATCACTCAAGTTCTAAATCAAGAAAGGCTGCAAGTGCCTCTTTATTCTTTTCAACATCAAGCTCGATAACCGATCCAGCATGTGCATATGAGTTGAACCGATACGTGCCTTCAACAGGAATCGTCATCGTTTCCAAATCGGCTTTGCCCTTCACCAAAAGGGTGAATGCTTTTGAAATTTCGTCCTTTGTCGTTAAATCGGTCTCAATGAAGCCGGATAATGCACCGGATAATTTCGGAACATGAAGAAGCATTCCAGGACTCATCGCCTCATCTTTAACTGCGTTCATTACTTCCTGCTGCCTTGTCACCCTGCCGAAATCCCCCTGTGCATCGGCGCGGAAGCGGGCATATCCAAGCAGTTCCTTGCCATTCAAGCGCTGTTCGCCGGGCATGAGTGTGACTCCGATCTTTTCGGACATCTCTTTTTGGACATTAATTTTTATTCCACTTGGAAACGCAATATCGATGATCGACTCGAAATTGTCAAAATCCACAATGGCATAATGATGAATCGGGATGCCGAACATGCCTGTAATTGTATCCTTAACGGTCTGTACCCCGTTCAAGTAATAGGCCGTATTAAGTTTATAGGATTGATATCCAGGAATATCTGCATAAATATCCCGCATGAATGAAACGATGCGGATCGACCCTTCTTGTTTATTCCAAGAAAGGACCATCATCGTGTCCGTGCGCGACTTTCCGCTCCCATCATCGTCAATGCCTAACAACAGGTAATTCTCGACGGAGGGGTTCTGTGGATCGATAACATCACCACGGAAAGGGCCTGGGTCAATGATATTCCCTTTCGCCAATGACTTCCCTTCCTTATATTGAAAGTATGAATAAAGCCCTGTCACGATGAAAGCGATGAACAGGATCGTGAAGAATAACCTGCCTATCCGTAGCTTTCTTCTCCTTCTTCTTCTTGGCACCGGGCCTTCGTACTGGTCTTCGTTCAAGTTTAATTCCTCCAAATTGTAAAGTCACGTATGGGACGATTGGTGAGTGCCAATGGTTGCGTATGTATATGGATAGTATACCATGTGAGGGCTATAAGATAATGCCACGGAATCTGGTCATTTCCCCATGCAAGTAGTGAAGCGAAGCATAATCTATATTGAAGGTGGTGGTATAAATGGGTCGTGAATACGGTGGCGGGGGCGGAAACAGTTACGGTTCTTCCTTTGCTTTGATTGTTGTGCTTTTTATCCTGTTAATCATTATTGGCGCAAGCTTTGTCTATTAATTCATAATACAATAAAGCACAACCACTCATTGGCACTTCGAGAGAAGGTTGCATTCCGGTCTTGGATGACCCGTATGCAGCCTTTCTTTCGTGTGCTACAATTTAGATTATACATTGAAAGGGGTTGTAGACGATGACATGTGAAGGAATCGAAAAAGCGGTATTCGCCGGAGGTTGTTTTTGGTGCATGGTGAAGCCATTTAAGGAATGGGATGGCATTGTTGACGTCGTTTCGGGCTATATGGGTGGGCACGTTGAAAACCCTACTTATGAAGACGTGAAAAAAGGGGACTCGGGACACTTGGAAGTCGTCGAGATCACTTATGATCCTTCTATATTTACATATGAAAAACTTCTTGAATTGTATTGGCCCCAAATCGATCCGACAGACGCGGGCGGACAGTTCCACGACCGTGGACATTCGTATACGACAGCCATCTTTTATTACAACGAGGAACAAAGGAAAGCTGCGGAGAAGTCGAAAAAAGAGCTCGCCAATAGCGGCAGGTTCGCGAAGCCAATCGTGACAGATATTCGTCCAGCGGAGACATTCTACCGTGCAGAAGAATATCACCAGGACTACCATGAGAAAGAGCAGCAACATTATGAAGAGGACCGTGCTAAATCAGGACGGGACGATTTCATATCAGAATACTGGAAATGAGTGATTCAAAAAACAGGTAAAGGATTTTAATCCTTCACCTCAGACTGTAGGGAACAGGATGGAAATCGAATTGATTTCCATTCCTTTTGTCTTCTTAGACGCATTAATGCAAAAACGTTAGATTGACGCGACGTTGATTTCCGTTCCGGGCGGACGCTTTCCGGGGGCTTGCCCTCAGCCTCCTCGGATGTGCTCCCAACGCTATCGCTTTTGGTCGCAAAAGCCGTTCTTCATTACGGCTTTTCCTGCGGGTCTTCACGCTGCGCTGATTCCCCAGGAGTCGCCGCCCTGCACTCCAATCAACTGGAAATCCTTTAAGACAGGGGTATCATTTCAGTCTCCATAGCCGGCGCTCCCCATGTCCAACTAGCCAGCTTCTTAAGATTTAAGGCGGAAAAGTCAGCATCGCCTGCATTGACATTTTTTTAAAGTCCCCTTAGGGTTATCCATCGCGTGCCATGATTCTTTTTGGCATTGGCAAAGACACGTTCAATCGTCTCTTTACGCTTCCCGTATATTTCTTTGATTTCATGATTGTGACGAGGCATACTGACGGTATCCTTCCTTCGTGGTTGTTCGATAGCCTGTAGCCTCTTCTCATAAGCCCGCGTCTTTTTACGAAGATCCTTCTTCTCAAACTTACTCTTATTCGCACTGGCTTTCACATGGGTAGAATCAATGAAATATGATACGGCTGAGAAGCCCACGGTTTGCCACCTCGTTTAGAACATTATAGAAGATCCGCTCGAACAGATCAGTATCTGCAAAACGACGGGCATATTTCTTCCTGAACGTGGAGATGTGAGGAACCTCAGTATGAAAGCCGAAGCCTTGGAACCAGCGATATGCCACGTTCGTTTCTATTTCCTTGATTGTCTGACGCATGGAGCGGATACCAAAGGTATATTGAATGAATGTCATCTAGATGAGTACTACAGGATCTATGCTAGGTCTTCCAATTGTTGAGTAAAGGTCTTCAACTAATTGATAGATGAAGGAAGAATCAATGGCCGCATCCAGTTTACGCACCAGATGGTCTTGAGGAACCAACTGCTCTATGGTCAGCATTTCCAACTGTTCGCGTTCATTAATTTGATTCTTCGTCATCATATCCATCACTTCATTCATTTAATAGGAAACACCGTTGATTGGAGCGGAGAGCGGCGACTCCAGCGGGAACAGCGCGAGCTGAAGACCCTGGACTGAGCGCAGCGAGGGAAGCGGCTGAAGCCGTGCCCGCGGAAAGCGTCCGCTCGCAGCGGAAATCAACATTGTTAGCTTTATCTCTATTTTAAAAGAAAAAAGACCGAAGGCAAACACCGAAATTTTTGATGTTTGTCTACAGTCTGACTGGTGAAGGATTTAATCCTTCACCTGTTTTCAATCCCTACTCCACTTTCTGCTCACGGTCACCAATCATAAACGTCAAGATCATCATAGTTACAAACAAGCCCATGAAAATCATCAATGTATATTGATGCTCGCCAGTCCAATCGTATATCAATGCAATCAATAACGGCAAAAACCCTGCGATTAGATAGCCGCCCGTCTGCATCATTGCGGTCCATTCATTTGTATCCTCCGCTGTTTCGGTCGCATCCAATGGAAATAATAACGCAATTGGGAATAGACCAGCCAGAGGAATCGCCATGAGAATGGAACTCACCCACATAAGCGTGCGATCTCCCGTCCAAAACAAAACGAATGCAAGTAATCCCATTGTTAAAAACACAAACAGCCAGAATCTCCTTTTCGGAAAACGTTCATAAACGATTGGAAAGAGGAGATTCAAAAAGATTTGCAACGTCATCATTACACTTAATAGAGTGCTCGCTTGCACGAGTGACATTCCGGCATCTGTTGCTAGTGGAACAATCCACGTAATGATACCAAAGAAACTTGACGCTTGTAAGCCGAAAAAGAGCAAGTATAGCCATGCTTTTCTCTGTCGCCATGGTGACAAGGCGTCCACTTTCCTCTTTTCCCCCTTCTCCCTTACCTCCTCCATAAGACTACTATCCCCTTTTACTGAAAGTCTCCAGAAGAAAATTGCCGCAACCGATAGAACAGCCCAGATGCCGAGTGCAAACGGGTATGAGCCGGTGGATTCGAAGAAAATGGCGGTAAGTCCTGCTCCTAATGAAGAGCCAACTCCCATACCGAATGAATAGACACCGATTACACTCGTCGCCCGTTCCGGAAAACTCTGTTTGATCATCGCAGAGAGAAGTGGGCCCATGACGGCAATTGCAATCCCTATAATTATTGCAGATAGGAGCAACGAAGCATAATTAGAATATAATCCCCTCATCGCCGTCATTAAACCAATGACAAACAGCATGAGATACATTGAACGTGTCAATCCCAGCTTGCGATTCAGAAGAGGTGCCAAAGACGCAAACAGGCCCATGCAAAATACCGGTAAAGCCGTCAAGAGACTCACTTTTGCGTTTGTCAAAGATAGATCATCCCGAATGATATCGAGCATCGGACCAATTGATGTTATGGCTGGCCTCATATTGACCGCAACGATAAAAATCGTAATGATAAGTAAGATGGTGTTATGTTTCAAAGAACGTTGTGACATTACAAAACTCCTTATACTATGTTGATTGCGAACTTGTGTTCCTTCCCTTTTTCAACTATACTAAGTAGTGAAAGGAAAGATGTACCATGAAACTTCTCCATTGGGAATATACTCGTAAGTATCAAGTAAAATGTAGATTTGATGAGTTCCCCCATACTGTTTTTATTTTCCGCAAAGTGAAGGACTATTATTTTCTGTTCTCCATGTCCGGATTGGATAAGCATGCCGTTGCAACAAAAAAGGATTATGTGCGAATGGAATATTTATTGAATAAAGAGCTATGTCTATTGGACGCGTATCGGCAACGAAGCGTATTCAAATGTTGATCCCCCCAATACGGGGGTTTTTTTGTGGAAATGAATCGGAGGTAGAAGGGAAAAACACTCATGCAGGAAAATGTACATTACAATCATACACGATATGAACTGAAAAAGTATGAAAAGCGGATCGAACCCATACCACTCGATGCAGAATCCGTGTTATAATAGGAGCATTGTGAATTTAGGAGGATTTTTATGATAGCAGTTAGTAATGTTAGTCTTCAATTCGGTGACCGTAAACTGTTTGAAGATGTGAATATACAGTTCAACCCTGGTCATTGTTATGGATTGATCGGTGCAAACGGAGCCGGAAAATCAACATTCCTTAAAATTTTATCAGGCGAACTTGAACCTCAAACAGGCAACGTCATCATGAACAAGGATGAGCGTTTGGCAGTCCTTAAGCAGAACCATTTCGAATATGAGGAAAACGAAGTGCTTGATACGGTCATCAGAGGACATCAACGTCTTTATGATATTATGACCGAGAAAAATGCTATTTACATGAAAGAAGATTTTTCAGATGAAGATGGCATGCGCGCAGCTGAACTTGAAGGTGAATTCGCTGAATTGAATGGTTGGGAGGCTGAATCGGAAGCCGCAATCCTTCTTCAAGGTTTGGGCATTCCTGAAAGTCTCCATCATGTTAAATTGGCTGAGCTGAGCGGTTCGGAAAAGGTTAAAGTACTTCTTGCACAAGCGTTATTCGGTAAACCGGATGTCTTGCTGCTGGATGAGCCAACGAACCACTTGGACTTGAAAGCCATCCAATGGCTGGAAGAATTCCTAATTAACTTTGAGAACACTGTCATCGTTGTTTCCCATGACCGTCATTTCCTTAATAAGGTTTGTACTCAAATCGCGGACCTCGACTTCTCAAAAATCCAACTGTATCCAGGAAACTATGATTTCTGGTACGAATCCAGCCAATTGGCATTAAGAATGGCACAAGACCAGAACAAGAAAAAAGAAGAAAAGATTAAAGAATTACAAGCTTTCGTCGCCCGTTTCAGTGCAAACGCGTCAAAATCGAAACAAGCTACATCCCGTAAAAAAGCACTTGAAAAGATTGAATTAGATGACATTAAACCTTCATCACGCAGATATCCATTCGTCAACTTCCAAATCGGACGTGAAATCGGTAATGATGTGCTAAGCGTTAAAGACCTGTCCAAAACACAAGACGGCAAAGTCATGCTAAAAGATGTTACATTTACGATGAATAAAGAGGACAAGATCATCCTGTTAGGCAACCCGCTAGCTAAAACAGCATTGTTGGAAATCCTTGCCGAAGAAGCTGAACCGGACGCAGGGACATTCAAATGGGGCGTAACGACTTCCCGTTCCTACTTCCCTCTTGATAATAACGAGTACTTCCAAGGATCTGAAACATCATTAGTTGAATGGCTGCGCCAATATTCACCTGAAGATCAGACGGAAACGTTTTTACGCGGTTTCCTTGGCCGGATGCTTTTCTCCGGTGAAGAAGTTAAAAAGAAACCATCCGTATTATCAGGGGGAGAAAAAGTACGTTGCATGCTTTCCAAAATGATGTTGAATAATGCTAACGTCCTTCTGCTAGATGAGCCGATGAACCACTTGGATTTGGAGTCGATTCAGGCATTGAATAACGGCTTGATCGCTTTTAAAGGCGCTATGATCTTTACTTCCCATGACCAGCAATTCATTCAGACGGTAGCTAATCGAATTATTGAAATCCGTGAAGACGGAACGATTCTCGATAAAATGATGCAGTATGATGAATATTTGGAATGGAGAGACCAGCAATCTGTCTCCAATTAATACGTAAACCGTTTTCCTTTAATGGAAAACGGTTTTTTGGTTTTGAAAATCTGACATCGGTAATGGATATATATAAGGATATTCATCATCTTATCGGCAATACTACCGGAAAGGAGTGTGCAGCAGATGAAGAGAAAATCCATAATATTACACGTCTTACTTTTTGCGTTGATCGCTTCCGGTTGTACGAACAAAACTACTAGCCTGAACAATTCGGGAAATAGCGGGGAAACAACAAAACCGAACGAACAACAAGGGAATTCCAACGGCTCGAACACAAAACCAAATCAAAACGACCAATCATTACTTGAATTCTTCCTTCCGGCAGGATCAACTGCGCGGTATCAAGGAGAAGGAAATGAATTTGCAAAGTTGGATATTGATTTTGCCCATCCGTATGAAGATTATGTAATTCTTCATGAAAATAATGGTGGCGCAGTAATCAGGCGCATTTACAAAATTGAGAAAGAGCAGATCTTGAAAATGGAAGAAAAGCCAGTGGATTTACATGAGGACTTCCCTTCCCTGCAAGACATCAATGCGATGGAACCAATCGGCATTTACCTCAAGAAGCCTTTGAATGTCGGCACGGAATTCGGCAATTGGAAGATTGTCGAGAAGGATGTAACGGTTGAAACACCTTATCAGACATTCGATCATGCTTTTGTCATTGAAGAAAAAGGCGATGATTTCGTCAACCGTAAATATTTTGTGGAAGGCTTCGGAGAAGTGAAACGCGAGTCGATTATGGAAACCGTTGATGAGGAATACATTGTCACTTCAACTTTGGAATCTGTTACGAAACCTGAATAGGAAACGTCTAGCTCCGGCGGCTGGAAGGATGCCTCAATTTCTGGAGAAACCGCAGAAATTCGGCATCTAGGTAGGCCGTCTTCGCTTTTGCACGTAAAAAAGAGGCACCTCTAAAGGCGCCTCTTTTGTCTGACGAATTATAGTTTAACTACGTTAGCAGCTTGAAGACCACGATTGCCTTCTACGACTTCGAACTCGACTTGTTGTCCTTCGTCCAAAGATTTAAATCCGTCTCCCTGAATTGCAGAGAAGTGTACGAATACATCGTCTTCCCCTTCAACTTCGATAAAACCGAAGCCTTTTTCAGCGTTGAACCATTTTACAGTACCTTGTTTCATTTGTGACTACCTCCAAATAATTGTTCTTGCTAATATATGAAAAAAATTCACATATTACAAAAAGCACCGACAACGCCGATCACCTTTTGTAATACGTGAATACGTCTGCTTCGGTAAATCGTTTTATCTTACTGCTACTATACCATACCCAAATTAATTGTCAATATAACATTATCAAATATTCGAATTATTCATCATCATAAACGAAGAAGGCTTTCCATCTGTCAAGGAAATGATTCCATGGAAAATTTGTAAATCTTCATCGCAACCTTCACAGAAGATGCGTTCATTATCTGACCAATACGCGAAAAAACAATCTTTTCGCTCTTCTCGGTATTTGTACTTTGACCCAAATTCCTTGTTCAATTCACGTAAGTATTCCAAAGCCTCTTGAGCGGATTCAAATGCCTGCCTTAATTGGATTTTCTTTTCCCAGTCTTCAAACATCCACCACGGCTCGTAATCCGCTTTCATATAAACAACTTCATATTTCATTTAACGTTCCCCCTAACTAAAAAGCCGTGAGTGGATTCATTTTAACAAATCTCGATTAACTATCCAAGTAAATGAATTCACACGCCCATTACAATGTATTTCTGTAAGGAATCAGGTATAATTGGACTAAGGGGATGAAACTTTTGGTCGTTTTAAACGTAGTAAAGGATAGAGAATATAAGGAGGCCTGTAGACGATGCAAGAAGTTAAGCAGTTTTTCCAACGGCATTTAATTGCGGCGCCAATCAGCTTCGGCTCTTGGTTAACGATGATCCTTGCTGCAGGCATGAATCCAGTTGCCGCAACCGGTCTGATGATTGCAATATACTTAGGTGGTAATTTCACGATCAAACAAATACAACTTTCGTCGAATGTCAAGGAGCTCGGCATGTCAAGATCGGAATATAAGCATATTAAAACACAGATTTCTGAAGCTAAATCAAAAATAAATAAATTGAACGGGTTATATGGTCAGGTCCGCTCTGTCCAGGCATTTAAACAAGTATATGAGATGAATAACTTGGCAAAAAGGATTCTTACCATAGTACGCAAAAACCCTAAAAAATTCTATCATGTTGAGAAATTTTTCTATTCGCATCTCGATTCAGCTGTCGAGTTGACTTCCAAATATGCAATTCTGGTCAATCAACCATTGAACGACCAGGAAATCAGGGTTGCCCTCCAACATACAAGGGAAACACTTACAGAAGTGAACAAACAATTGGAGCAGGATCTTCGAGGCGCCTTGGCAACAGATATAGAACAGTTGCAACTTGAACTGGACTATGTGGATGTGACGATGAAAAATAATAAACCGTTGCTCGAGATGAAAGGAGAAATGCGTAATGACAGAAAATAACGTGACGAATTCCGAGGTAAAAACAATGGATGACCTTTTGGACAATCCGTTTAATATGAATGAGCCACTTTTGCCGAAAGAAATGCAGACGGAGCAAACGAAAGGCCAAGTGGCTGTAAAACTGATGGATCGGCTATCACCCGAAGAGCAGGAAAAAGCGAGACAACTAGCCGAACAAATTCCTGTAGGTAATTATGAAGCGATCATCACTTATGGCGCAAATGCACAAAATGAACTATCACGTTTCTCCCATAAAATGCTAGACCACGTACAAAGTAAAGATATCGGCCCCGTAGGTGATGTGCTAGGAGATTTAATGAGCAAGCTATCGGAAATTGATCCTGAAGATCTCTCCGAGAAGAAAAAAACCGGCCTCAGCCGACTTTTCGGAAAAGCGAAAAGGTCTATCCAAGAGATGATGACGAAATACCAGAAGCTTAGCACACAAATCGACCGCATCGGTGTCCAGCTTGAGCATTCCAAGCGCGGCCTGCTTGAAGATGTCCAAATGCTAGACAGCTTATACGAACAAAACAAGACATACTTCCAAGCATTGAATGTCTATATTGCTGCGGCAGAACTGAAACGAGACGAAATTGCAAACGTCATTATTCCTGAAATGCAAAGGCAAGCGGAACTTTCGAATGATCAAATGGCGTTCCAAGAAGTGAACGACATGGGACAATTCCTAGATAGGTTGGAAAAACGACTGTACGATCTTCAGCTTTCGAGACAGATTACGATTCAAAGCGCTCCGCAAATCAGGATGATTCAACAGACGAATCAGACGCTTGCCGAGAAGATCCAGTCTTCCATCATGACTTCCATTCCGTTATGGAAGAACCAGATCGCTATCGCGTTAACATTGAATAGACAGCGGAAAGCCGTAGAATCCCAACGTCTAGTGACAAAAACAACGAATGACCTTCTATTGAAGAACTCTGAAATGCTAAAAGTGAACTCCATCGAAACTGCAAAAGAAAATGAACGTGGCATCATTGAGATCGACACATTGAAGAAAACGCAGGAAAACCTGATCCAAACAATCGAAGAAACGCTTGTCATCCAAGCCGATGGACGTGCGAAGCGAAAGCAGGCGGAAGTGGAAATTGCCCGTATGGAAGAAGAATTGAAACAACGCCTCCTAGCCGTGCACGAAAAAACCCAATCCCCAAATCGACCACTATAACATTCAAAAAAACCGCCCTCTTGGCGGTTTTTTTCCTTCTTTCATCCCACTGCAATTACCAACAGCTTCCTTAAAATTCTCAATGTCTGATCCGTAAAATGTTCAACGGATTGCGATGCTGCGGATTTATTTCCGAACATCATCGAAAATAGTGCACGTTGATCATCTGTCGGTTCCTCTGACGATAAAAACAAATGGATGACAGAGACTCCCTTCTTCTCGGCCTCCAACAACGATTCCCTCGTATCCAGAATACCATTCCGATCATAACCAAATGCAGACGGCTCACCATCCGAAAAGACCAGTAAGAATTTATGCTTCTCTGGTCTGCCCAGCAACCTGCGCGTCATCCATCTAATTGCAAAACCGTCTCGATTATCTTCATTCGTATCAAATGAAAGAATGGTCAACCCGTCATCTTTCCTCTGATCGTCAAATGTGTGCATCATCCCAAAAACATTCGGTTGTATATCCTTGGTAGCATAATTGGCATCTTCGTAATAAGAGGATATTTCATGTTGGACAGATAGCTCCCTTAAGACATCATGGAATAGTAAAACGGCTTTCTTTGTCTCATCGAGTTTATCCATCATGGATGCGGAACCATCTACAAGCAAACCGAAAACCGCATCCAACTTTTCCGAAGGGATGTTTTTCCGGTAAAATGGACGTGGACGTTCATCCACTAGCAATGTCGTCAATTTTGTAGACAGCCTGCCCTTCATCAACCGGTTCCTTTTTGCATCCGTTTTCAACTCAATCCGCTTTCTCATTTCCTCTGCAAATGAACGGACGAAAGGTTTTTGCTCTTCACGCCATATCAGTAGTTTAGCTAGATTCGCATCATCGCGCACAGCTTGAACTGCCCTCTCTTCATATACGACATTGACGTTTTCCTTGCCGAAGTCATGACCTGCCGTTTTCCTCTTTGACTTCTTCCCTGAACCGCTCCGTTCTTCATCGGACCATTTGCTGCTCTCATTTCCCTCTGATTGTCCAGTTCCTGTTTCTTGGACATCGGCATGTTCATTGCCTTCAGTCGTATTTTCACCGTCCCCCCTGCCCGCTCGGCCATGCTCCAGCTCGTATTCGAGATGAACACCCGATTCACTTTCACTTTCACGATGCCATGTACGGAAAATTTCTTCAATCGTTTCCTTCGGTTTCGGTTCCCCTTGTTCTGCATCCGTCATTCCTTCGTGATAATGAAATACGGCTGTCTCTTCCGTGATGGCGTCTCCGACAGCATAATATTGATGAATAAGGTCATTTTCGATGATTTCCTCGACCATGAAGATGATACGCTCTGCCAGTTCGGCCACTTCTTCAGTTGATTTCGCATCGGTCGTATATGCAGCAATCATCATGATTTGGCTGATCGGCAAATTCCAATCCACTTGTGTTTCGGTCAACAAACCTTCGTGTAATGTGATGTACAGCTGATTCAGTAATGCATCAGCAATAAACGCTTTATTAGTGTTGGATAGGAGCCGATCCCTGTGAAAGTTTAGCATAAGTTGCCGTCTGATTGAAAATGCCTTTGCTGTACCAGGCCTTTCCTTTTCGACCACATCAATCAGTCTGTATTCCTCCAACATAAGCATCAGCTCTTCAGCAAACTTCCGCAAAACGTGGCTTTTGTACTTATCTCTGAACCGGATCCAATCCGGAACGGAAAAATGCTTCCAATAACCAGCTGTCAATAAATACACGTCTGATAACCGGCCGGCATGCGTCACTTCTTCGGAACGATGCCTCCAAAACACACTAATTGAAATGGTGCCTTCCTTCGGCTGGAATTCGAACAGTTTACGCTCTGTCAATTCCAGGAATTCCGCATCCGCAAGCGCCCTCCCTAACCGTTCGTAAAGAAGCAGTAAGTTTGCATCGATCGTTTCATCATTGAATTGTATGAACCGATTTAATTTGACCATGGTTTACGCCTCACTTCACCCATGTTTCCATTAATTCCATGACAAGATCCCTGTCCATCCTGTCTTCCAGTTTCTCAGCAATCGCGTACCGGATGGCGCGACTTACTGGCATGTGCTCTGCTAACGCTATTGCATCCAATAAACTTCTGACAGAAGCGGCTTCCTCAGACAATAAACCGTTCACCACTTGCTTTCTCAGATCTTCATTGATGTTCATCATCGTATCGACTAAATTCGCCTCTGCTTGAGGGAAAAGATTTTGAATGATCTCCCGTAATTGTTCACCGGACAAATAAGGAATCGAAAATGAAATGAATCGGTTTTTCAGCGCTTCATTCATCGGTGATGTTCCGACGTATCCTTCGTTTATAGCTGCAATTACCGTAAAATCTGGATGTGCATGTATAACTTCACTTGTAAAAGGATTTGTAAGCATTCGCCTATGGTCAAGTACACTATGTAAAATGGGGAGGGTTTCCGGTTTCGCCATATTGATTTCATCTATATAGAGGATATGCCCCTCTTTCATCGCCTGAACGACAGGGCCCTCAACAAATTCGATGATTGATTGCCCACTGCTTGCATTGATCGTCTTGAAACCTAAAAGAGATTCCGCGTCCAAATCGACAGAGCAATTCACGCTATGCATCGGCTGGTTGAAAAAATGAGAGATGCTCTGTGCAAGCTTCGTTTTTCCTGAGCCTGAGGGGCCTTTCAAAAGAACGGGTTTCTTCAATATCACTCCGATCAGGATATCTTCCCATAAATCAGGGATTGGGGAAATATAGCCGCCCTCCTGTATTAGAGCGGTATATTGATTTTCATACTTTCTCTCATGCCGATTTGCTCTTTCATTTGCGATAAAAGAATCCATGAATCGCTCATCCTCCTAAAAAATGCCCGATGCCTAAACGATCGGCATGGGCAAAGATTCATTCGAAATACGTTTTATAATAGCCGCCGACTTTCCCGGTATTATCCACGATGAAAATGAATTCGTCTGTTTCGTTTTTCACATCATATTCTTTCCCGGGTGTTAAACAATCGTTAACGACATACTTTTCCGCATCCGCATGCTTACAGATTACTTTACGCAGTGTCGGGGCAGTCGTCCACTCTTTGAAAGACATTTTGTTCACCATCCAATTTCAGTAATTTGAAAAAGCCCGAGAAACTCGGGCTTTTTAGTTAGGTAGAAATCAAGATCCAAGAAGGAGATCTTCTGGGTTCTCAATCAATTCTTTGACCATTTTCAAGAATCCGACAGAGTCTTTTCCATCGATGACACGGTGATCATAAGACAATGCAATGTACATCATCGGACGAATCTCCACATTATCGCCAACAGCTACAGGACGTTTTTGAATTGTGTGCATTCCTAGGATACCCACTTGAGTACCGTTTAGTATCGGTGTCGAGAACAAAGATCCGAATACACCGCCGTTTGTGATTGTGAATGATCCGCCTGACATATCTGCAATCGTCAATTTATTATCTCTCGCTTTTCCAGCAAGCTCTCCGATTGTAGATTCAATTTCAGCAAAATTCTTACGATCAGCATCACGGACGATTGGAACAACCAATCCGCCTTCAGTTGAAACTGCGATTCCTACATCGTAATAGTGTTTCAAGATGATTTCGTCGCCATCGATTTCCGAGTTGACGTATGGGTACTTTTTAAGAGCAGCGACAACCGCTTTTGTAAAGAAAGACATGAAACCAAGACGCACATCATTCTTGTCATAGAAATCGTCTTTTTTACGTGAACGGAGTTCCATAACTGCAGTCATGTCGATTTCATTGAATGTTGTAAGCATTGCAGTTGATTGTCTGACTTCCAATAGACGTTTCGCAATCGTTTGGCGGCGACGCGTCATTTTTTCTCGCGTTTCACGGCCATCTTGTGCAGGTGTTGCAGCAACTTTAGTAGGAGTTGCAGGTGCAGCAGGAGCTTTAGGTGCTGTACCATGTGCTGAAACGTCTTGCGCTCGAACACGGCCCATTGGATCTACTGGTGATACATCAGCAAGATTGATGCCCTTTTCACGTGCAAGCTTTCGAGCTGCCGGACTTGCGATTGTACGATCGGAAGAAGACTGTTCAGTTGTTTGCGCAGCTGCCGCCTCCTGTGGTGCCGGTGCTGCTGCAGGAGCCTCTTCAGCTTTAGGAGCAGGAGCAGATGGTTGTGCCGCTGGAGCTCCGGAACCTTCGCCTACGACTGCGATGACTTGACCGACTTCAACTGTGTCACCTTCTGCAGCAAGAAGTTCTTGGATGACTCCGGCTTCTTCGGAGATGACTTCCACGTTTACTTTATCCGTTTCCAATTCTACGATGAACTCGCCTTTGTCAACACTTTCACCGGGTTGTTTCAACCACTTTGCAATCGTTCCTTCAGTAATCGATTCTGCAAGCTCAGGTACTTTGATTTCAGCCACAATAAATTCCTCCTCTGTTCTACCGTTTCAACGGTTGCAACAAATATCTTTAATTAATGTGAAATTATTTTTTCAAAGCTTCTTCGATGATGCGTTGTTGCTCTGCTTTGTGCGCTTCCCCATTGCCTTCTGAAGGGCTCGCGCGATGAATACGGCCTACGTAGGAAACTGATTTCTTATCTCCCGCGATTTCCAGCATGTATTCCAAAGCAAATGACCAAGATCCCATGTTTTTAGGCTCTTCTTGGACCCAGACAAGTTCCTTCACTTTTGGATAGCGCGCAGTGATTTCCGCAATTTTTTCGGATGGGAATGGATAAAGCTGTTCCACGCGTACGATATGCAAGTGGTCGAAGCCTTCTCCGTCCTTAACTTTCTCTGCAAGATCGATTGCCATTTTACCGCTTGCGAATAGGATCTTCTTCACTTTTTCAGGATTTTGGCCTGTTCCAGGCTGTTCAAGAACAGTTTGGAAATGTCCTTCTGCGAGATCGCTCACTTCGGCACCGACGAGCGGATGACGAAGAAGTGATTTCGGTGATACGATGACAAGAGGACGCTCCACTTCAGTTCCAAGCATCATTGCCTGTCTGCGCAAGACGTGGAAATAATTCGCTGCGCTTGAAATGTTTGCAACCGTCCAGTTGTTTTCTGCACTTAGCTGCAAATATCTTTCGAGACGTGCGCTAGAGTGTTCCGGTCCTTGACCTTCGTATGCATGCGGCAGAAGAATGACCATGCCGGACTGCTGTCCCCATTTTGAATGACTGGAGGAAATGAATTGGTCAAACATTACTTGTGCCATATTTGCAAAGTCGCCATATTGGGCTTCCCAAATCGACAATGCTTGGTCTTTCTCCAAGTTATAACCGAATTCATAACCGACAACGGCAAACTCAGTCAATGGGCTATTGTAAGCGACAAATGAAGCTTTGGAGTCGCTAATATGATGAAGCGGTACAAATTCTTCTCCTGTCTTTTCGTCGTGCAGCACAAGGTGTCGATGCGCGAAAGTGCCCCGTTGGACGTCTTGCCCTGTAATGCGGATTGGCTTGCCGTCTTGTAGAATGGAACCGAATGCCAGTTGTTCGGCATGTGCCCAGTCGACTTTTCCTTTTCCTTTTCCTTTGAAAGGTTCTTCACGACGCTTCAAGATCCGATCCAGCTTGCTGAACACAGTGAAGTCATCCGGGTAGGATAGCAACTCTTCGTTCATCCGCTGCAATCTGTCATGGTCTACACCGGTTTCAAGATCCCTAGGGTATCCTGCCATGACAGCTTCAGGCGTCGCATTGGACCTTTCTTTCGCTTTGGAGGAATCCTCTTTCACCTTGTCGTATGCAGCTTGCATCATCGCAAAAATGTCAGCATCCAACTTTTCAACATCATCATCTTTCAAGATGTTTGCTTCAACTAGTTTCGAACCGTATATTTGGCGTGCAGTCGGGTGCTTATGGATTGAATGGTACATCATCGGGTTCGTCACTAATGGTTCATCCATTTCGTTATGCCCGTAACGGCGATATCCGATCAAGTCTATTAAAATATCCTTGCCGAACTTCTGACGATATTCGAATGCAAACGCCGCAACAGCCATAACATCTTCCGGACTGTCAGCATTGACATGCAGTACCGGAACTTCGAAACCTTTTGCAGGATCAGATGAATAATGGGTTGATCTCGAATCGTAATATTCAGTTGTGAAACCGATCGTATTATTGGCGATGATGTGAATTGAACCGCCAGTCTTATAACCGCGGACGCGGCTATAGTTGAACGTTTCAGGAACAATGCCCTGACCTGGGAATGCTGCATCACCATGAATCATGATCGCGTATGCCGCTTTCATATCTTGCTCAGGCAGTCCTTCATGAGATGTCGTTTCCTGTGCGGCTCGAGTCTGACCTGCTACTATCGGATTAACGACTTCCAAGTGGGAAGGGTTGTAAGCCAAGAAACGTTCCGTTCCTGAAGGAGCTTTGTATAGAGCTCCCATATGGTATTTAACATCACCGAACCAGCCATGTGTTGTCGCTAGCGTTCCATCTTCAGGTAGAAATGGCTCGGATGGGACGCCGGCAAATTCAGCGAACATCATTTCATAAGGTTTATTCAAAATATGGGTCAATACATTCAAACGTCCCCGGTGTGCCATGCCAATCAGTATCTTCTTCACTCTGTCAGCCTCGGAACGGCGAACCAACTCATCAATGAGGACGACTAGAGAGTCAAGTCCTTCAATGGAAAAACGCTTTGCCCCGACAAATGTGCGGTGAATGAATTTTTCAAAGCCTTCGACCTTTGTAAGCCGTTCAAGTAAAGCCTTTTTATCATCCTCAGAAAGCTGCACGGAGATTTCTCCGTTTTCAATTTTCGATTGGATCCAAGTTCGCTCTTCTTCATCAATCACATGAGAGAATTCATAAGCAATCTTCCCAGTGTATAATGATTTCAGATAGTTTACTGCATCCAGTCCGCTTTCTACATGGGCGGGCGGATTTTTCACAAACAAGGAGGCTGGCATCGACTGTAAATCGCTCTCGGATAAACCATAAAACGAAAGTTCCAGTCGCGTTGCATCTTTAGGTCTATCGTTCAGCGGATATATATCCGAGGCAAGATGCCCGTATGTGCGGATAGCGTCGATTAGCGTGTAGGCGGCCAGAACTTTTCCAAAATTACTTTCTGGCACAGCTGACATTGCTGTATTTTGATCTGCACCCTCTATAGAAGGCGCACCGTAGCTTCTGAACATTTCAGCAAGTTCGGGATCCACCGATTCGGGTGACGCTTTAAATTGATCATACATTTCCATTACATACCCAAGGTTCGGACCAGCAAATACCGAATAAGGGGAACGTTGGGTACCAACATTGTTCGACATGTAAAATGACCTCCACATTTTGCCTTTTGGCATGTTGTGTTTCTATTTTTTATCCGTATCCATATTACCACGCAAATAATAGAACGGGAAGGGATTAGTTCTATTTTATTGACATATTGGCATTCAACCAAAATAGATTCCTTTTCATTTATTTGCAACTCTCTTTTTTCTTTTTACAACTGCCGAATTCTATTCCAGCTAATTTTTGTATGAGAGGATTAAATCCACCATTGTTTCCGGAGATTTCGTGTGCGAAACATTTCTCATATTGGATACAAGATTCTCCCTATCTTCCCTTAGTGATGAGAAAAGCTCAGCCATGGAGTTTTCACCCAACTCTTCTTCTTGGATCACTTTTGCAATACCTAGAGATTCGAACAGGGAGGCATTCAATAACTGATCTCCCCTGCTTTGTGAAGCGGATAAAGGAATGAGCAGCATCGGTTTTAAGACGGACAACAATTCAAATATAGCGTTCGACCCTGCACGTGATACTGCATAATCGGATGCCGCCAATAAATGCGGCAACCCCTCGGTCACATATTCAAACTGGGTATAGCCCTTCATCTGTTCCAAAGACTCATCAATATTCCCTTTACCGCATAGATGAATGATTTCAAAATGTTCCAGCACAGCATCCAATTCACTTCGCACGGCGTTATTGAGCAATGCTGATCCTTGGCTGCCTCCCATGACGATAAATATCGGTTTCTCTCCTGTCAAACCCGCAATCCGCAGTCCTTCTTTCCTGTCTCCTTGGAATATTTCAGGTCTGATGACAGCACCTGCACAAGTTGCTTTTCCGGCAGGTATATAGTCAAGCGTCTGCTCGAAGACCGTAAATATATGTTTTGAAAACGGTAGAGCGAGCTTGTTTGCAAGTCCCGGAGTAACGTCCGATTCATGGACGACAACGGGGATCTTTGCAAGCTTTGCAGCTAAAACGACAGGTACGGAAACAAATCCGCCTTTCGAAAAAATGATTTCCGGCTGCACTTTTCGCAATATCGAATATGCCTGTAAAACCCCGGCTCCTACCCTGAATGGATCGGAGAAATTCTTCATGGAAAAGTAACGTCTTAACTTGCCGCTTTGGATTGCATGGTAGGTCACTTCACGATGACCATCTTTTATCAATTCTTTTTCAATGCCATCGTGGGAACCGATATAATGGATTTCATATCCTTTTTCAATGAATACGGGGATAAGTGCTTCATTTACCGACACATGACCTGCAGTGCCGCCCCCGGTTAGTAATACGACAGGCCGTTTCATGGCCATTCACCTCATCTATTCTCAAGTATATGAATTCATTCTAATTGAACTCCATAGTCATTATAGCAAACGAACCATGGTACAATGGGGGTAATTTTGGATTAAAGGATGATTTACTTGCAAACTACCGTTCCATTTAAGAAAAAGTCGTTAAAACTGGCTACAATTGTTATGCCAATTCTTATTACGCAGGTTGCCCTGTACATGATTACCTTCTTCGACATTCTTATGACTGGGCGATATGATACATACCATCTTGCAGGTGTAACAATCGGTTCTTCGTTTTGGGTACCTGTCTATACCGGTCTAGCCGGCATCTTGATGGGATTGACTCCCATTATCGCCCAGCTAATAGGTTCCCGCCGGAACGTAGATGTGAAATTTACTGTTCAGCAAGGTCTGTATGTATCAATCGCCCTCGCTAGTGTCGTTTTCATGATCATTCGATATGGAGTTTCACCGATCCTCGAATCAATGCCGCTCGAAGAGGAGGTCCGGATTGTAGCTGCCGACTACTTGGAAGCTATGAGCTTAGGGCTGTTTCCGCTTTTCGCATACACCGTATTACGTTGTTTCTTCGATGCACTCGGCGCAACACGCGTCTCAATGGCTATCATTCTTTTATCTGCACCGCTTACAATTTTCACGAACTATCTTCTTATTTATGGAAACTGGGGCTTTCCCGAATTAGGTGGTGTCGGGGCAGGTTATGCAGCAGCGATCACCTATTGGCTTATTTTTTTCATTGCCTATGGTGTCGCTTGGAAACACAGATCGTTCAGCGATTACCAACTATTTAATAAATGGGGCAAGCTTTCATTTGTAAGGTGGAAAGAGATATTATTCATCGGCGTGCCAATCGGGATTTCAATATTTGTCGAAACGAGCATATTTTCCGCGGTTACATTGATGATGAGTAACTATTCGACCATTGTTATTTCGGCACATCAGGTCGCCCTGAATTTCTCGTCTCTTCTCTATATGATTCCTTTAAGCATTTCGATGGGCGCAACCATTCTAGTCGGACAGTCTGTCGGTGCTGGTCAATTCCGTGATGCGAAACAATACAGTTTTCTGGCTGTCGGTCTTGCCATTGCATTCAGTGCCATAGCCATCATCATCCTCCTTATATTCCGGGGACAAATCGCCTCACTCTATACGACAGACGTACAAATCATCGGAATGGCTGCTCAGTTCCTCATCTATGCAGCGCTCTTTCAGTTGTCTGATGCGATCCAAGCACCCGTCCAAGGTGCATTACGCGGATATAAAGACGTCAATATGACATTCATTATGGCAATAATGTCTTATTGGGTGCTCGGTTTGCCCATCGGCTTTCTTTTGGCGACGTATAGCGATTTGGGTCCGTTCGGTTACTGGGTCGGCCTCATTGCAGGTCTGACGGTCGGAGCAATCGCATTGACACTCCGACTGCTCCATATTCAGAAAAGGAAATTCAGGTAATAATAAACCCGCGATGCTAAAAACTAGCTCGCGGGTTTTAATTTAAGTTAATTTAATTTAATATCCCAGTTCTCGTAATTTCAACCTCGACTTTTACATTAATGTCGAGTTCAGAAAATGTATCTTGCCATTTCCCTTTTTTCCATAAGTGAGGATGGAACGCACGTACTGTTCTACCAAAGCCGACAGGGTCACTTTTCGCTTCCTGTAATTTCTTAATCACTTCATTAAAATCATTCGTCAGTTCTTTAGAGAGAAACCCCTCCAACTCTTTCCTTTTCTTCTCTTCATCTAAATGATTATTAGCAAATTCATTAACCTGAACTTTCATTTTATAGGCAGCATTGATCTTGCTATCCTTTATGTTCCATTTCTTATTGTACTTGACTAGTCCCACGGTAACCGGATACTTTTTACCTTCTTTTTCCCACTCGTATGTGAACATCGTTTCGTCCCCAGGTTTCTTTTTAAGAATTTGAATGATGGTTGACTCCTTTGTATCTAACGTGTGACCCGAAAAAACTTTGTCACTGAACAATACGACTCCCGCCACCTCAGGTGTGCCTGTCGTTTCCGACATTTTCACGTACGGTAATTGAAGGTCAATCCCTTCGTCTAATAGCAATCTGGCAGCTAACTGGATATCTTCGTCAGGAATAATAGAAGCAAATATAGCAGTGTTTAAAGTTTCATCATAGTAGTCGGGGACCTCTTTACCCATTTTTTCTGTCTTTTCCATAAAAGGTGCTAAATCCCCTTCCACTACAACAAAGCGACTGCTTAACCGGGTACGCGGCATTCTATAAGCGATATCGAAAGTCTCCAAGAGATCCGTCTTTACTGCTTTTGTAGAGAGAAGTACGACTAGAACTTGCGAAGGATCAAGTGTTTCACTCGTCTTCCGATTTGCATCGAGTCGAGCTTCCTCTATGGAAACGCCGCTTCCTTCAACAGTCGAAAAGCTAAAGCTATCAGGATTAGCAACTACACCATATGTGAAGTATCCCGTCCATTTTCCGGGTTCTCCATCATAGCCGATTAGCGGGACGATCGTAATATCCTTGTATAGTCGTTCATCCCAACAACCAGCTAGTAGAAGTGAAAAGGCGATAGAAACGAGTACGATTTTCTTCATTTTCGCTTCCTCCGATTCGTAATTATAACGGTGACCGGAACGAGTAAGCCAAAAACAAGATACACATAAATGATCAAATGATTCAGTTGCTCCATAGATTGTTTGGACAAAAAGAGCAAAGGCAACAAGACGAGGAGTATGTGCCAAATGATTGTATCCCTTTTGTCATGCTTAGTACTATGAAGCCGGTGAACATACATTGCAGCAAAGGAGATTATCGTTACGGTGACAATGGTCCATACCGTCCAAATGTATAAAAAAAACAAATCGAGGCGCTCAACAAAAGTTACTTCCTGTGCTTTTAATAGAAATAATAGCGGTTCGGGAATCCTTTCCAATCCCTGGGGCGTGAAATATAAGAGTACTATGACGACAGAGAAGAAAAAGAATAAGAACCACACCAGTTGATAGACAAATAACGGTCGACCTTTTATTTTCTGTTTCTCGTCAACATGCTTTCTGAAAAACAAATACAGTTCAATACCTATGAAAGCGAGCTGTGCTTTGAGTAGTCCTTTCGTCCATTCCGCACTCGTCGACTCACCTACCGGAAAAAGATTCGTCCACACTAAATCTTTCCAAGCGAACTGTAGGAATACTAAAAATAATAATATTAGTGGAATCAACAAGACAGACAAGTTTATTACCGTTTCCGCCCTGCTTAAATTAGCATACAGAGATACACTGACTAGAACTGCGATAACAATGAATTGTGGTGTTTTCGGGAACCCCCATACCGCTAATGTATAATCGATATAGGCAAGATATACGATGGATACAAATAGCCAATAACCTTTATACAACCATCCGACAATTTGACCAATCTTAAAATGTCTGTAATTTCGTTCAAAGAAGAGCAACATCACATAGTGGAACGCCCCTGCAACGAGGAAGATAAGCCATGCATCCCTCCCTGCTTC
Source organism: Saccharococcus sp. Marseille-Q5394 (assembly GCF_946901335.1). Taxonomy (NCBI): domain Bacteria; kingdom Bacillati; phylum Bacillota; class Bacilli; order Caryophanales; family Anoxybacillaceae; genus Saccharococcus; species Saccharococcus sp. Marseille-Q5394. The sequence continues at coordinate 490,984 of NZ_CAMPPQ010000001.1, forward strand.
ATTGATAAAAGGAGACGGGAAGGAGAAAAATGATGATCCTGACTGGACTATAAAAAGAAGAAGAAAAAACTGACCTCTAGATATATTGAAGTTCAATTTCTATCCCCCTTCTTCCGTTTGCCTCCGCCGTGTTTAAATGTTTGTTGTTGCTTATGATTTTTATAATAAGGAAGCCTGAAGAAAATATTTTTAAAACGGGAAGGGTCAAATGGGACAACCGGTGATAGATAGGGTTGGTTCAGTGAAGATCTATTCAGTAAATGGATAAACAAGATGAGTGCTAAAATAGCGATGCCGAAAAAACCAAAAAATGTGGCAGCAAGCATGAATGGAAACCGGATTATCCGTATTGTCGTGTTCATTTCGACGCTCGGCACGACAAAGCTTGAAATTGCAGTCATTGCCACGACAACCACCATTAAATTCGACACGAGACCCGCATTGACAATTGCGTCTCCGATTACGAGACCACCGACTATCCCGATTGTTGGACCAATCGGCGCTGGTAGCCGGATTGTCGCTTCCCGGATGATTTCTATGAAAAGTTCCACAATTAGTGCTTCAATTATTGGACGATATGGGATAAATTCCACAGCTAATTTCACTTTTCTACTTAGGTCGAATGGCAAGATTTCCGAATGGAAGCCGACGACAGCAATGTAAAATGCGGGCAGGAAAACGGCGATCAGGAAACTGAATAATCGAAGCATCCGAAAGAATGATCCGACGATGACACGTCCATTAAAATCGTCCGGTGACTCATAAAACGAAAAAAAAGTGACCGGTGCAATGAGTGCTGAAGGAGACTGGTCCGTGAAAATGACAATTTTCCCTTCCAATAAATTCGCCACGGCACGATCCGGTCTTTCTGTGTTCAAAAACTGGGGGAAAGGAGACCAAACCGAATCCTCCAAATAATCCTCGATTTGTCCAATGCTGTATATTTTGGAACGATCAATATTTTTAAGTCGTGTTTTAACTTCGTTTACGACATCTTTATCAGCGATGGACTCGATGTACACATACGTAACTTTCGTATTCGTATCTGTTCCAATCAGTATATCCTTCCTAACTAAATCTGGAATGGGTAGATGCTTCCGGATAAGCGAAATGTTTTTGTCGATGCTTTCCACGAAACCTTCATGGGGACCGCGAATGACGAATTCATTAGTCGGCTCGGTCGTTGAACGTACTTCAAATGAGGGGATTGTAATGGTCATTAACAGATTCGTTGCAGGGAAAAAAATTGCAACAAATCCATTGGTAACACTATTGACCAATTTCGGTACTGAAAATGCTTCTACACTCGAGGTTGCGGTTCCCGCCCAATTTGGAAGTTCAGCAATTGAACGAAGTCGAAGAATCTCAATCTGCTTATTCACTTCGCTGCTTTCCGTCATTGTAGAGAAAAAACAGATAATCCCATCTCCATCTTTCCAAGTGATTTTCCGCACAATAAGATCTGCGGAATCATGGAAAAGGTTTTGTATATATAAAATCAAACTGTCATTCGATTTTACGTCATCCATGATATTCACCTCTTGGAAAAGTATGTGCCCAGCAAAAATGTTTTAAACGTTTTGTAATGGCTCATATATGGGAATCACCTGAATTGCATCAAAAAAAGTCACCCTCTGTACCATGGCGGCACAAAGGATGACTCTTCAATTGCAATTATTTTTGGATGAACTGTTGTGTCCAATAGTTCCCGTTTGCATCGTAACCAATGCCGATATGAGTGAAGTTCGGTGTCATAATGTTTTGTCTGTGACCCGGGGACTCCATCCAAGCTTTCACAACTTCTTCAGCAGAACGCTGACCCATTGCGATGTTTTCAGCAGCAGAACGGTATGTAACACCGTTCGCTTTCATTTGATCAAAAGGAGAGCCATATGTCGGGCTCGTATGTGAGAAGTAATTATTTCTCGACATATCTGTTGATTTTTGACGAGCAGAGTTCATTAAATTCTTATCGATTTGCAAAGGGTGCAATCCGGCCTTTTGTCTTTCGACGTTGGTCAAATCAAGTACCGCTTTTTCAATAGCGGAGATGTTTTCATTTTGCACAGAGTTTTCAACCGGTTTTTCCTCCACAACAGGCTCTGCCTTTTCTACAGGTTTTGCTTGTTCAATCGGTTGAGGCTGTTGAACCGGTTTTGGTTGTTCTGCAGGTTTTGGTTGTTCTGCAGGTTTCGGTTGTTCTGCCGGTTTAGCCTGCTCCATAGGTTTTTCGTCGGACGGTTGCATAACCGGAATTTCAGCTTGTTGTAGAGAAACCTCTATGTTTTTACCAAAATACTTTTCAAGTCCATTCAAGTACGTATTTATATATTGAGTAACCTCTTTTGAATTGTACGCAGAATAGTTCCCTTCATATACATAGTACTGAACGTTTTGCACTTTCAAGTCGTTATTGCTGTAAGAAGCTTCAGCATTATTTGTGTTCGACAATAAGAACGCCGAACCGAGCAAGATGACTGCCATCGATTTTTTCATCTTATAACTCCTCCCTTCGCAAACTATCATAACGCATGGGAGAAGTGGAGAATCGGAATGAATTTCCAAAGGGACCAATTAATATCTGAACACGATGACAAAGGCGGTTCTACAACAAGTGAATTGGATGGTTTTGGCTGATTCTACTATTATTTCATTTAATACGGGGTTGACAGTCACGCCATCACTAGTATTCCTTATACTCTATCTCATTGATTCCTTCACCGATGATTACAAGTTTCGGTTCCATTTTCACATACTCCGGAAGCCAATTGACCATTCCGTATGCATATTGGAAAAGGAAAGGGTTTGGTATTCCTCTTACCGGTACGTAGCCTTTCATCCGGTATACCGTATCTGGTAATGATTTGACCCACTCTTCAAATTCATCTTTATCAACAGGCTTATCAAAGGTGATTAACTTGGATGATAAAGGTAGATTCCTGCCTGAAACGATGGATGTACCTGTCATATTTTGAGCGTTACTTAACACTTTTTCAATGAAGGAGAAAGAGATATCCGCATTAGTAGTTTGAATAATGGGCGCTGAATTATTGAAATTAGATAGTTCCATCGAAACGGTTGCCAATTCCGATTCTGTCAATAAATCCATTTTATTCGCCAAGAGAACATGCGCATGGCGGATTTGTTCCATGAATAATGATCGTACCTGCGGTGACATCTTATCCCTTTCCAGCCATCTTTTTGCGTCTGCTACAGTTACTATCCCTCTGATTTGAAGCCTTTCAGCGAATAAAGGCGAGTAAACCGCGTCTAAAGCTTCAACAGGATGGGCCGCACCAGTCGTCTCAATCAATATGACATCTATGTCATTATTCTCTTCCAACAGTCCTTGCAGCTGTGCCTCTGTCTTTTCAGAACCGGTACAACAAATGCATCCATTTAAGAGTTCTTTCAAAGGAATGTCTTTTTCCTTGCCGACTGTATCAGAGTCGACTGAAATAGAGCCGAATTCATTCATGAAAATCGCTGGCTTCTTTCCTTGTTCTTTCAGTTGGGAAATCAAGTTTACTAATAATGAAGTTTTCCCACTGCCTAAAAAACCGCTTAACAAATATACATCAATCATCTGTACCCCTCTTTTATATATGAAAAGCGCCCAACCGCGGAGGAGTGGACGCTTTTCAATCATTTTTTGATCTGTTCCAATAGAACTTCTTTTGCTTTTAGCAACTGTGGATCTTCATCATGGATTTTATTTCTCAATTCATTCATCAATCCATAAGTCGTATCACCAACAAGAATGCCATCCTCTTTCAAGGATAATGCTTTTTGGAGCTCTGTAACAGCTGTCTCCGTCGTTTGATCGAACAGTCCATCGATTTCTCCAGGATCATATCCAACAGCGCTAAGCATTTCCTCTGCCGTCTTGATTGCAGGTGATACCATTCCCTCTTTCATTTCCATTGACGGATCAAGGAATGGAAGCATGGCGTAAGATGGGTACGGAACTTCGATGTCTGGCTCAATTCCTTTTTCGTGTATCCAGTTGCCATTAGGCGTTAACCATTTAGCTGTCGTCAATTTCAAGTTGGAGCCGTCAGGCAAATCCTTTGGTGTCTGGACAGTTCCTTTCCCATATGTCTTAATGCCGATGAGAGGTACGTTTGCAGATTCTTTTAATGCGCCAGCCAAAATTTCAGATGCAGAGGCGCTTCCGTCATCGATGATCAGTGTCACAGGAACGTCTACTTTCTTACCATCAGAGGCAACATATACTTCGGGATTATTACCTTTGCCTTCATATTGGAAGAGGTTTTTATCCTTTTCAACGAATAGGTCAGAAATATCGATTGCCGTGTTCAGCATGCCCCCTGGATTTTGACGGACATCCACTATAAGGCCTTCCATTCCTTTGTCTTCCATTTCAGCCAAGGCCGCCAATAATTCGTCATACGTATGTTCAGAAAAGCTTGTAATATGAATATGAGCAATGTTGTTATCAAGCATTTCCGCGTATACAGTTTCAATCGGAATGACGTCTCTTTCGATTTTCACGTCAAATGGTTCTCCAATTTCACCCCGTCGGACGGAAAGGGTGACCGTTGTCCCTTTTTTCCCTCTAATTAGAAGGACAGCTTCTGATGAGGACATGCCTTGAATGCTTTTGCCGTCTACTGCGATGATCATATCATTCGGTAAAAGGCCAGCGCGTTCCGCAGGCGAATTCTTTATAGGAGAAACGACATTAATATACCCGTTTAACTCTTGAATTTCCGCACCGATTCCTTCAAAGCTTGAAGAAATACTTTCAGTTAATTGACGTGCTTCCTTTTCATTCAAATAGTCCGAAAAAGGATCACCAAGTGCTTCAATCATCCCATTAATTGCCCCATCGATAACTACCGACTCATCAATTTCGTTATAATAGGTTTTTTTCATTTCATCATAAGCTTCATATAGCTTTTTGAATTCCTTACGCTCTGCCGTCGGGTTTTGAGGACTGACTACTTCAACGACCTTATCCTCACCTGTCGTCAACGCAAAAAAAGTCACCGCGGCCGTCGCAAGAACGAGACCGAATATGAGCATGACTAACGAGAACGGTTTCATTCGTATATAACGTTTTGCCGGCGGTTCATAGTTTGTTTCAGCTTCATTGCCGCCATTTTTCTCTTTTTCGTCCATCCCATTCCCCACTTTCCTTCCCGATTTAACGGTTCATTCAAAAAAAGACCGCCGTTGATGCAGCGAGCGGTCCTCCGTTGCAATATTATTGAATTGCAGCTTCAAGTGCAACAACAATCATGTCATTGAATGTCGTTTGGCGTTCTTCAGCAGTTGTGACTTCACCAGTAAGGATATGGTCGCTTACCGTCAATACTGCTAATGCCTGTCTTCCGAATTTTGCAGCCAATGTGTAGAGGGCGGCAGCTTCCATTTCGACAGCTAACACACCGTATTGCGCAAGCTTTTCATGCTCTGCATGCTCATTGTAGAAGAAGTCTTCTGTGAAGATGTTACCAACTTTCAACTTCAGACCCTTTTCCAAACCTGCATTGTAAGCCTTCAGCAATAAATCGAAATCTGCTGTCGGTGCATAGTCGACACCGTTGAAAAACGTCCGGTTAATCGGCGAATTCGTTGTCGCACTTTGCGCTAAAATAACGTCGCGTACGTGCACGTCTTTTTGAATCGCTCCACAAGTACCCACGCGAATCAATTTCTGTACATCATATTCTTGCATTAACTCATTGATGTAAATCGAAATTGACGGAACACCCATACCTGTACCTTGTACAGAGATCCGCTTTCCTTTGTATGTTCCTGTATATCCGAACATATTCCTCACTTCGTTATACTGCTTTACATCTTCCAAGAATGTCTCTGCGATATATTTCGCACGCAATGGGTCTCCCGGAAGGAGAATCGTATCTGCAATATCGCCTTTTTTTGCATTAATATGTATGCTCAATGTACACGCCTCACTTTCAAATTTCTTTTCTAATCATACAGTTAATCCTCATTTTATGCAATGAAGATGATGCTCCGGCCCTACTGGAACCGCTCTTTATACAATGTATACAATTCATCGAAAACAATGCTTGGCATTTCGGGATCTGCTTTTTCCTCCAAGTAACGGGAAAGCGGATCAAAGCCTTTTTCATCTTTAGGGAAACTATGGTCATTGAACACCGCTTCTGCAAAAGCGGATTTTTCATCGTCTTTATTCCCGCCTCGGAATGATAAGACAAATTGATAAAAAGAACGATCCATCTTAAACCTCCTATCAGTCAGTAAATAAACGGGAATAGTTGCCATAACCTTCTTCTTCAAGCTTATCTGCAGGTATAAATCGTAAAGCTGCCGAATTGATGCAATAACGTAGACCAGCAGGCCCGGGACCATCAGGGAAAACATGTCCTAAATGGGAATCCGCTGTTCTGCTCCGTACTTCCGTCCTACGCATTCCATGGGTTGTATCGAAGTGCTCTGTCACTTCCTCGGTCTCAATCGGTTTAGTGAAGCTCGGCCAACCACATCCTGCATCATATTTATCTTTGGAGCTAAAAAGCGGTTTTCCCGAAACGATATCTACGTAGATTCCCTCTTCATAATGACTGTCGAATTCATTATTGAATGGCGGTTCCGTTCCATTTTCCTGTGTCACATAGTATTGCATATCGGTCAGTTTCATTTTAAGATCTTCCTTCATGATTGATCACCCCAATGTTCAGTTTTGAATTGCTCCCGTCCCGATCCGATAGAGTACCGTTTGTAGTGAGCAGGGTTTTTCGCATAATAGTTCTGGTGTCCTTCTTCCGCAGGATAAAATGGTTTTGCTTTTAAAATTTCAGTTTTGATCGGCTTGTCGAACTTACCGGAAGACGCAAGCTCCTGTTTCGATTTCATGGCTAGCTCTTCTTGTTCAGGTGAGTGGGTGAAAATCGCTGTTTGATATGATTCCCCTCGATCGAAAAACTGCCCCCCTGCATCTGTCGGATCAATCTGACGCCAAAAGATAGCAAGCAGCTCCTCATATGAAATTACAGAATCATCAAAGGTGATTTGAACTGCCTCACGATGTCCCGTCGAATTTGTGCAGACGAGTTCATATGAAGGGTTTTCAACATCTCCACCCGTATATCCGGAGATGACAGATAAGACACCCTTATACCGATCGAAAGGCTTTACCATGCACCAAAAACAACCTCCGGCGAACGTCGCTTTTTGAATTGCCAATACTATCACTCCTCAATCATTGGGTATTGTCACTTCAAGTTCAATATTATCATTCACAAGATCGACCGATTTAGCCCGAACTTGTAAATTCCCTGCGATTTCCAGTTCCGATAAGTGGATGAATATTTCTTCCTCTTTAGGTCTGACGATCATCCATGGAGGCAACTTGAACGAATCGCGCAATACACTTAAAACGGCCGATGGAGGAAGTTCCAATTCGCCGATTTCCATGGAAGTCTGTTTCAGCATTAAGTTTCCATCACTCAGAACAACCGGATCAAAGTGCATCATGAGGGGAAATGTCATCCCAAATGCAGTCAACTCAGAATTGAGTCTGACGTCTTCCTTGATTAGCATTGTGACAGGAAGTGCATCTCCCTTCATCGCCTTACGGATATAATTATTCGCGAGCGCCTCCAAATCATTTCTCGTCGCTTTGACACTCAATACACTGCCCTTCGGCGTATATTGATTTAATGGAAGCGGATCCGAATCTCCCGGACTTTCTAGAAATATTACTAAGGCAATAATAGCGGAGGCTATTATTGCGGCAAGGACGAAAAAACCTATTTTCCAAAGATTCACCAACGGTCACCTCTACATATCCAATTTTCCATCCGACAAATCCATCAAACCGCATTGATTGATCTTTTCAATAAAGCGATTTGCCATCGATTCATATCCTTTCGCATTTGGATGAAAGAAATCGGAGTGGTATACCATGTTTTCATTGCTAACAAATAAGTCAACGACAGGAACGAAACAGGCCTTTCCGTCCATGACAGCCTGAATTTCAATTGCCTCATTCCAATCTTCGATGACAGTTTCAAATTCATTCGCTTCATCGGTGACGATGGATAACGGATTATATAAGCCGGCAACGACTATGACTGCATCACCATTTAATCCGCGTATCATCTTAAATATTTCATCGAGCCGATTTTCAAACTTACCCAATTCGACATAAAACGGCTTTGCGGTCAAATTAAAAAGATTCGCCTTGACGATTTTCATCATGTCATTTCCACCGATTGTCATATAGATGACATCAGCCTTTTTAATTTGCTCCTGGATGTCTTCCTTTTCCAGTTGATCGATCAATTGGTCGCTTCGCCTTCCTCGTTTGGCCAAGTTTATTGAATCGATCTCTTCTACACCTTTCCAATCATTCATTGCTAGTGCAACACGACCGAAATATCCGCTTCTCTTCAGCTCATCCCCCACACCTTGGGTAAGTGAATCTCCAAGCCCTATGACAGTGACAGGTTCAGGAATAAAATAATCTGGAATTCGATAGTCCGATAGTGCCAAGCCTTCCCTTTTGGAAAATGATGTTGTCTCATATATGGCATTTTCCTGGCATCCTGTTAAAACGAATGAGAAGACGATCAATAAGAAAATTCTTCTCATAAACACAGTTCCCCTTTTATTGAAATTTGAACCGCCTGCCGAGTGATCAGTCGGTATAATACATGAATCCAATAGCGCCTTCGCCGGTATGTGTGCTGATGATTGGTGAAGTGAAAGAGAACTTGACATCTTTCCAACCTGATTCTTCCATTAGCTGCATAAGCGGCTCAGCCATTGCCATTCCATTAGCATGGGATATGCCGATTGAACGGATTATTTTGCCTGCCGTCTCTTCTTTAAAGGCTTTGAATAGTTGTGATACGACCTGCTTATGGCTTCGTGCTTTCCCTACAGGTGTATAGACGCCGTCTTGCAAAGTTGCAATCGGCTTAATATTCAATAGAGATCCGATCAATGCCTTCCCTTTGCCGATACGTCCACCTTTAACGAGATTATCCAACATATCGACAACTACGAAAAGCGTGGTGTTTTTACGAACATCAACCAGTCTCGTAACAATCTCCTCTACACTTCTTCCTTCACTGGCCATTTTGGCAGCTTCCACGACTTGAAACGTCAACGCATGTGAAATGAACATAGAGTCAATAACAGTCACTTTCGAATCGGTCATTTCAGCAGCAGCTTCAGCCGATTTCACAGTTCCGCTCATTCCACCTGTCATATGGATAGAGATGATCTCACTGCCATCTTCACCGAGGTGATCATACAGTTGTTTGAAAACACCCGCGGCAGGCTGCGAACTTTTAGGAAGCTCTTTGCTCCCTTTCATCTTTTGTATGAATGATTCTGGCTGTAAATCGACTCCATCGGTATATGTTTTGCCGTCAATATGGATTGTAAGCGGAACAACATGGATATCGTATTGGTCAATATAGTTTTCTATTAAATCCGCTGTCGAGTCGGTAACGATATGAATTTTTTTCAAGAATAGCACTTCCTTTATTATATTGGCGGCAGTCATAGTATGTTAGGATTGTAACTGCAAGGAGGTTTTATTATGTCCGAAGCTTTTGATTATAAAAATTCAAGAGAGGAACTTTGGAATGCAATCACACACGGTATTGGATTTGCGTTGAGCATCCCAGCCCTTGTCTTGCTCATAATTGCGGGAATAGAACATGGCAGTGCAACTGCGGTAGTCAGTTTCACTATTTTTGGAGTGTCCATGGTGCTTTTGTTCCTTATGAGTACACTTCTACACAGTATGCCTGTAAAACTGAAGCAATTGTTTTCCATTTTCGATCATTCCGCGATTTACATTCTTATCGCAGGCACATATACGCCATTTCTTCTAGTCACGATCAAAGGAGCCCTCGGATGGTCACTATTCGGAGTCATCTGGGGACTTGCCATTGCAGGAATACTTTTTAAAGTATTTTTCATCCATAAATACGAAGCCATTTCACTCGTCTTCTATATTGTGATGGGATGGTTGATCGTTTCTGCCATTAAACCGTTATATGTCAATTTGCCGACAGAAGGCTTCGCACTATTAGTTATCGGCGGAATCCTCTACACTTTCGGCTCGATTTTCTACGCATGGAGGAAGATCCCTTTCAATCACGCAATTTGGCATATCTTCGTCATCGCAGGCAGTGCTTCTATGTTTTTCTGCGTCCTCCTATATGTATGAGGACGCTTTTTTTGTCTTTATTTCTGCATCTTATCATATATCAAGTACGAATATGGTATCCCATCTTCCGTAAACTGATCGGCCGATTGAGAAACAAGTTTCCAGCTATCATCGATTTCAGGGAAAAACGTATCCCCATCAAACTCTTTGCGGATGACCGTTATGTATAAACGATCAGCAATATCCATCGTTAACTTGAAGATTTCAGCGCCCCCAATAATAACAACTTCATCGGAATACGCTTCCGCTCGTTCAATTGCTTTGTGGAGGTCATGGAACACTTCTACCCCATCGGCTACATAATCTTTGTTGCGTGTGACGATAATATTCAAACGGCCAGGTAACGGCCGTCCAATTGATTCAAACGTTTTTCTTCCCATAACCATGGCCTTGCCCATCGTTACTTTTTTAAAGTATTTCAGCTCTTCCGGGATATGCCACGGCATTTTATTATCAATGCCGATCACCCGGTTTAGATCATATGCCACAAGTAAAGAAATCATATTTCACCATCCTCCTTCTTCGTTACGTCTATACTCCGGGCGCCAGAAGCTCGGGGTCATAAGTCAAAGCTGCTCTGTGGCAATAGACGCCACGCCGCATCTTCGCCTTGTGCCTATCGCTTCTAGGCAGGCGCCCTTTGCTTTTGGTTTATACCGCAATTGGAGCTTTGATTTTCGGATCAGGATCATATCCTTCAACCGAAATGTCTTCATATGTCAATTCAAATATCGATTTGTCTTCCGTATTCAATTTCAATGTAGGCAATTTTTTCGGAGTTCTTGATAATTGTTCTTTTACTTGCTCCAGATGATTCAAATAAAGATGCGCATCACCAAGCGTATGGACAAATTCTCCGACTTCCAAATTACATTCATGCGCAATCAAATGAACAAGCAATGCATATGAAGCAATATTGAAAGGCACACCAAGGAATACATCTGCACTTCTTTGATAGAGTTGGCAGGAAAGCTTACCATCCGCTACGTAAAATTGGAATAATGCATGGCATGGCGGCAAAGCCATATCATTCACTTCGGATGGATTCCAGGCAGTGACAATATGTCTTCGAGAATCCGGATTTCGTTTTATCCCATCAATCAACTGTTCAATCTGGTCTATGACGCCTTCTCCCGCATTCCAAGACCTCCATTGCTTTCCGTATATCGGTCCCAGATCTCCATATTTCGCTGCAAATTCATCGTCCTCAAGAATACGTTTTTTATAAGCAACCATTTCCATTTTATATGTATTTGCGAACTCCTCATCTCGAAGACTGCGCCTGCCGAAATCTGCCATGTCCGGACCTTCGTATTCCGAACTTTCCACCCATTTTTCGAAACCCCACTCATCCCAAATCGGATTTCGGTCATTAATTAACGTTCGAAGAGTTGTGTCACCTTTTAAAAACCATAACAATTCTGAGGCAATTAGGCGGAATGCTGTTTTTTTTGTTGTCATCAAAGGGAATCCTTCTTGCAGGTCGAATCTCATCTGATAGCCGAACACGCTAATTGTCCCTGTTCCTGTTCTATCCTCTTTCACAGTCCCTTTTTCAAGAATATGGGAGCATAACTCTAAGTATTGTTTCATGTACTAAATCCTCCTTGTGCTTACTTGACAGTATATCAAAAATAATAACCAATATCGCCTTGGCGGCATTGCAACAGGAGTTTTTATTGAATGCGGTCGATAAACCTTCTAGAAAACCATTCCCTTATAAACTGAAACACTCCGGTACTCCTATAATGTATACACCCTATCCTAGTTGCAATGTTCCAAAATAATTCTTACTTTCGTTGCATATAGTAGGATTGAATATGAGTAGGGGATGTGGTTACCATTATAGAAAGAGCACTGCTATTCATCATTATTTTAAGAGTAATTTCAGGGAGTATAGAAATAACAGCTGCCGCATTCATGTTTAAGTTCAATGATTTGGAAAAAGCCTTTTATATTAATTCGCTACTTGCTTTAGTAGGTCCATGTATTTTAATTGTTACAACTGGACTAGCCTTACATGGCCTGGCTGATAAAATTTCATTAACTAGAATGGTTTGTCTATTCGCCGGAATTTCCCTCATCCTTTTTAGTTTGAAATCAAATTAAAGGTTCATTATTTACATATCTGCATTATAAAAAGGACCCTTACAGCTCAAAACTGCTGTTAGGTCCTTATTATTCATTCCACAGAAATGGACAGTAAAACCTTCACTGATTGAAGAATCGCTTTATGTTACTTTATTCGATTCTTCAATTTCATCGACTTTAATGAACTTAACAACAATGAACGTTAAGATAACACCGAGTACACTTGCGATAATATAACTTCCTTTAAGAAAATCTTTCATGGCTAGTGACATAATAGGAGGACCTGCTGCAACACCGATAAATCTTGCTGAACTATAAAAAGAGGAAACGGTACCTCTTAACTCCTTTTTTATATTCTCCGTAATAATTGCGTCAAGTGCAGGCAATAAAGCGCCAATTGCGATGCCTACTGCACTCGTTACGACTAACAGAAGGATCAGTTTTTTGCTCGTAAACCCAACAAAAATGACACTTGCGGACATTGCGATCAAGCAAAAAATCATTACTTTTTTAATGGTCGGTAGATCCCCTTTAATTTTCCGACCGGAAACAAAAGAAGCAACACAAAAAAACAATAGTGGAATTGCAAGGACGAAACCTTTCTTAATGCCCTTTATATCATGGACTTTTTCAAGGTTTTCCGATAAGAAAAATAACATACTGAATAAAACAAGCATTACAAGAACCCCATTAAGAAATACGGTATACAGCCATTTGCCTTCTGTTTTAAATATTTTTTTTGTGTTCCCTAAAAACTTTTTAAACTTTACTGGCACATCTTTTTCTTTTGGGACTTTAACAAAGAAAAATATGAGTACAATTGAAATTAAACTCAGCGCTGAAATGGAGAAGAACGGAAGGAACCAGAATATAGCGGCAAATACTGAACCTAAGATGGGGGCTAACACTTTTCCAAACGCGTTCGATGTTTCAATAATACCTAAGCAAGAACTCGTTTTTTCGCTGTCGTCTTGATATAGGTCTCCTACGAGTGGCAATACAATTGGCATGGCTCCGGCCGTCCCTATCCCCTGTAAAACCCGACCGATAATAATTATCGAGTAAGGGTCTTCCATCTTCCATGAAGCAAACCCAGCTACCAGACCTCCGAATAAAGAAACGATTAAACTAGGTAATATCACCATTTTTCGCCCAAAGCGATCTGATAAGTAACCTGCTACTGGTATAAGGAAAATAGCCGCAACCGAATAGCTCGTAATGATCATACTCGATTGAAATGATGTAATTCCAACCTTGTCTTCCAATATAGGAAGTACAGGGATAAGCATGGAATTTCCTAGCGTCATGATGAGAGGAATTGAAGCCAAACTTACAATACACCATGCACTCACTTTATCAATACTTTTTTCCAAAACCACACCTCGTCCAATCAAAAATTTTGCTGATTAAAGGTATGGTTTCCTTACGTGTTTAATTTATGCGCTAAACCACTTTATACCTAATCCCTTCCCCAAATCAAATCAATAATGACTTTTTTTCTCGGCACGCGTACATTGTACAACCATCTAACAATAGTCGTCGATACCCATTGGCAAACCAAAGCTTGAATAATGATTTCCCATACAATGACGTAACCAGTTAAAACAAAGATGGCGCCATTGATCCAAAATAGAGACTTTCCTGGATTGATTCTCTTATACTTGGCAATGATCAACGCGATGACTCCTACGCCACCATTTGATACGCCCTGTCTAAGAAGAATGGCAATTCCAGTACCCAAAAAAATAGATCCGAATAATAAGTCGAGCGATACTGATGAGAATGGGGAATCCATAGACACTTCAAACAGACTAACAGAAACTGAGGTGATGGTTATCCCAAAGAGGGTGCCGATTGTACTTTTGCCGCCAAGAAAATGCAAGGCAAATAATAACATAGAAGCATTCATGATCCATAGGGCTAAACTTAACGGGATTCCGAACCAATAGTTCAGCAAGACAGTAAAGCCGCCCGCTCCACCTGAAGGGATATAGTTTGGAAATAAAAACACGCCCATGGCAAAGCCTTGAATAACTGCCCCTGTTGCCACAAGAATATATTTTCTGAAGAAGCTGCTACTATTTTTTTCTATGGGTTGTCTACGTGCTCTTTTTTTCACTTGGCATCATCCTAATTAGGTATAGCACAATGGGTTGTGCTGTATCAGTCTATGCTTGGACAAAAGAATGGATACCATAATTTCGCCGTGGCATTCGTCTATCGAATGCCACGGCAACTTCTCATAAAACCGCTTTAGGCACGGGTTTGAGGTGATAACTAATCTCTTCCGTCCTGTCCGGTTCGCTAGGATTTGGCTCATGAAGAATCTGATCCAATATTAGTTTGACTATGGAAGTGAAGGTGACATGATCCCGTTGTCTAGGCCTCGGTAGCGGAATCGTTACATCCTGGGCAATCAGCCCGTCTTGGAGCAGGATAACTCGATCTGCTAACGTAACCGCTTCTTCCACATCATGTGTAACGAGTAATGCCGTAAACCCGTGTTTCTGCCATATATTTTCGATTAAGCTCTGCATCTCCAGTCGGGTGAACGCATCGAGTGCTCCAAGCGGTTCATCGAGGAGCAATAGACTAGGCTTATGGATGAGGGCCCTCGCCAATGCAACCCGCTGTTTCTGACCTCCAGATAGTTTGGCAGGCCACTCTTTAATCCGATGTTCTAGACCGACATGTTTCAAAACTGTCATAGCCTCTTCTCGGTGAGATCCTTTCAAACCTAATTCAACATTCTCCAAAACCCTCTTCCAAGGCAGTAAACGTCCATCTTGGAACATCATGCACGATTGCCGATTGATGGACATCAATTGTTCTTGTTCAATCAGGATCTGTCCTTCCGATGGTTTCTCCAAGCCGGAGAGTAGCCGGAGCAACGTGCTTTTCCCACAGCCGCTCTTTCCAACAATCGCGACAAATTCCCCTTTACATATGTTCAAAGATAACTGATCAAGTACGATCGTACCATTATATGATTTCTTCAAATCCCTGAGCTGTACGTGAAATTGTTCTTCTTTCATGCTATCCTCCATTCCTATTGTTGTTTTGCATAACTCGGATGCCATTTTAGCCATCGTTGTTCGAGGAAACGTGCAATCATATCAGATAGTTTACCGAGGAAGGCATACAGTAAGATACTCAGGATAATGACATCCATTTGCATGAATTCCCGGGCATTCATCGCCATATAGCCTATTCCGGCTGTGGAGGAGATGGTTTCAGCAACAATAAGGGTGATCCACATCATTCCTAGCGAAAAGCGGATTCCGACTAAGATGGAGGAGAGTGCTCCCGGGAAGATCACATTGAAAAATAGGGAGACTTTACTCAGCCCATACATCTTTCCCATCTCGATTAGCCCTGAGTCGACAGATTTAATGCCGTGGTACGAATTAATGTAGATTGGGAAGAGTACCCCTAAAGCAACGAGGAAAATTTTTGCTTCTTCCCCAATCCCAAACCATAGAATGACAAGTGGAATTAGTGCCAGATGTGGAATGTTCCGCAGCATCTGTACAGATGTATCAAGTACCATTTCAGATGTACGGAATAATCCGTTCACGATACCTAAAATGAACCCGATACTTCCTCCGATCAAGAAGCCGTTTACAGCCCTCCCAAGGCTCACCCAAACGTGATGGAACAGTTCACCGGATTGTGTCAGCTCAACTGCCGCAAGGAGAACATCCGACGGTGCAGATAGGATTTTAGCTGACAGGATTCCTGTCATGCTGGCTATTTGCCAAATGAACAGAAGCAGGAAGGGTACAACCCAAGGGAGGGTTTTGTAAAGGGTCTTCGTAAATGCGGGTCTCATTTCCCCCCATCCTTTTCAAATGAAAATATCCTTTCCTTTATGTTGATTTTTGTCGGGATAATTCCTAATTCATAAAATGTGTCTGCGATGGACTGCTGTTCAGCTATGATTTCATCGGAAATCTCTTTCTCTACTCCATGTACCCGTCTATCAACCGCTAGCTTCATGGAAGCTTCATCAATCCCTAAAATATCTGAGAGCATCTTCGTAAGTTCTTCAGGATTTTCATTGGCCCAGTTACTGGAGTTCTGGATTTCATCGATTACTTCCTTCAAAATGTCACTATGTTCACCTGCAAAATCTGACGATGAGAGAAAGAAATCACGGTCCGTAGTTAACCCTTCACCGTTTACTAAAAGTCGCGCACCTGTTGATACTTCTGTGTCGGCCGTATAGGGATCCCAAACCACCCAAGCATCGATGTCTCCTTGTTCGAACGCAACGCGAGCATCTCCCGGCGATAGAAATGCTGGTGTAATATCCTCATACTTCAGGTTTGCTTTCTCCAAAGCTTTCACAAGTAAATAGTGGGAGCTTGAACCCTTAGCAAAACCGATTGTTTTTCCTTTCAAATCCTCAAGTTCTTGGATGGGTGAGTCAGCCTTCACCAAAATCCCTGAGCCTTCGAACTTCGAGAACGCCACAGCTATATATTGCAGCGAAGAACCCGAGGCCTGTGCAAAGACCGGAGGAGAATTACCTGTTCTTCCAAAATCGACACTCCCGGCATTCAAAGCTTCGAGAAGAGCTGGCCCTGCTTGAAATTCATTCCACTCAACTTTATATCCGAGCGGTTCTAACCTTTTCTCTAACGTTCCTAAGTTCTTCAAGATGAACAAAGGACCATTTTTCTGATAACCGATCCGAATTTTCTGGTCTGCAGTGGTTTGTGGTTTTGCATCTTCAGTGGTGCCACAAGCGCTCAAGACCAATCCCATAACTAAAAGCAGGCTCCCCAATAATGCTAACTTATGTTTGAATCTCTTTCCGATCAACAGTGGTACACATCCCCTCAATATTTCAGCTATTTACTAGTAGTTGGGCAAATAGCTGGTTCATACCAAAGTATGCATAGAGGTGAATAAGGGCTTAGGCGTGTTCCCTGTAAACAAGAAAACCGACCTTCCCTGAATAGGAAAAATCGGTTTTGTTAGTTCGCATAAAATGCGTTTGTCTCTCCTCTGATATTCAATAGTAGTTTATTGAAGTGTAAAACGTCAGCCCAACATCTCCATTACGGTAGTAAAAAAACACTCGTTATTCCGACGAGTGTTTTAACATTTTTATGATAACCATTTTGGCGGTGTGTTCTTGGACCAATATATATCACCAAGAGAATGATGCACTATGAAACCGTCTTCTGCGGTATGGTAGTGGAAGTTATAGAAATAACCGTCTAGTGGCCGTTTTTCGGTACGTACATGAAAGCGTATAAGATCTTTATTGTCATCTTTGTCAGTAACATGAAACATTTTCTCTGCGTAATCACCGGAAGGAGTCTCAGTAATGGAAAGCATTCGATTCCCAAGTCCTCCAGTAGACGCTACCGTCTGTTGAATAACCTCTTCAATCTTCGGGTAAATATTGCTATCAAATTCATTTTGAATGACAGGACCTATTCTTGATCCAAATTTCAAGTATGCCAATTCCTTGGCGGGCTGCAATAAAGCATCTTCAATTGATAGAGTATGTTCAAATGATTCTCGCTCAAAAACGGAATCTTCTAATCCTAACTGTAAGTCATGTTTGGAGGTAGTCGGAATGCCAGCTTGCCTCGTGTCGTCTTTCGGATGCAGATTCGTCCATATCTCATGGTTTGGTGAAATAACACCAAGCGTCAGGACCGCAACGAGTGCGATAATAAGGTTTTGCAAATGTTTTTTCATCAGGCCACCTGCTTTTTATGTATTTGGAAATTTCCCATTACAGAATCGCTATTTTTATTCTATTTATCAATTACAAATCGTCTTTCCTAATATTACGAAAAGGATTTGTAAAGGTTTCATATTTCTTAAATTCATTGTACAATAAAACTGAAGATTATTGTGAGGTTTTATGAAGGAGGTTTTATAAATGAACGTAGAATTACTTATGGGAATTGGAATGCTCGCACTCGTCCTTTATTTAAGCTCATTGAACTTTACAAATTGATACAAAAAGCCGTCCAAACAGTAAATGTATGGACGGCTTTTTTCATCTGGATAAGTAACCGAAATGGAACTTGGTGTTCGATCTAATTTTACGATGCATGGCGAATTGGCTGAATACGTTTGAATCGAACCTGTCTTTCACGACAACGCGTCGGTTGCATACTCGGAATGCTTCCTGCATCCACTTTTCAGTCAAGGAAGTATGTACGCCTGCTTGCCGTAGTGGTTTGAAATTCGACGATTCTTCGATCGGAGCATGGAACATAGGGTCGATGTACACGACATCCCACGAACGATCGGGCTGATTCGCCAAAAACTCAATCGCTTCAGAATGAATGACTTCAATGTTCTGCATGGCCATCTCCAACGCCTCGAAAGTGGCAGGAAAACTTCGAAGACCCTTTTTTACTACAAAAGCAACAGTCGGATCTGCTTCCAATCCTACACATTTCCCATCTGCCCCTATTATATGAGAAGCAACAATGCTATCCGACGCTAATCCTAGCGTACAGTCAAGGAATGTATCACCTTCCGTTAATGCACTCGCCTCAACGAGTGGATCTGGCTCCCCTTTACTAATGCGCTTTAAACGGAAAGCTGCCGAATTCGGATGAAAAAATAACGGCTGTTCCATCCCCTCACGGAATAGTTCATAACGGTCTTTACCTGCGACAAGGACATCGGCATCGTATTCGCGCTGCATGCGTAAAATGGAACGTTTTTTCCTTTCGACAACCGGAAAACCAAGCTCCGAACTTGCAATCTCGGCTACTTTGTACGTAGTCGGATCTGGTCTACCTGCCGTCGTGATAATTGTTTTATTTTGCACAAACTTGTTCAAGGACGCCGCTCAGATGATCTTTGATCTGTTCCATTTCAAAATTCTCGATTTGCTCCCTTGGAATGAAGTAGGCAAGCGCTCCGTCTTTCCATACAGCGATGGAAGGTGAGCTTGGAGGTACTTCAGGGAAATAGCTTCTCATCATCTCTGTCGCTTCTTTGTCCTGGCCGGCAAACACTGTAAATAGATGATTCGGTGCTGCTTCAACCGTTTGCAGCGCTTCCCTCACTGCCGGTCGGGCAAGTCCTGCTGCACAACCGCAAACTGAATTAATGACAATCAATGCGGTCCCTTCAAGTGATTTCATTTTCTCCTCAACTTGCTCAGCTGTCGTCAGCTCCGTAAAGCCCGATTGAACGAGTTCCTCCCTCATCGGTTTTACAATGCCTTTCATATACTCATCGTAAGCATTCATAATTCATTCCCCTTTCGACAAATCGATACTATCGCTCTCATTCTACATTGAATACGAAGCAATTTCATGTATTCAATAGTATTGAACAGTGACCTATCGATTGAGTTGACATAATATTATTACGTTAATGATTTTTTATTGTTTGGCAGAATTGCCGTGTACTTCCGTCATTTGCTTCCAGATGGAACCTTTCGCTTCCTCACCTTCAGTGATTCTTGCAATGGCCATTCGGACTTGCAGCTTCACTTCGAATTCAGAATCGTTTTCTGCTTCATGCAAAACAGTTAACGCGTTTTCAGTCCCCGATTCGTATAGGAACATGGCAGCGCGCCATCTCACAAGCTTGTTCTTATCTTTCAATGCCTCTATTGCAGCGTTTTCAAAGCCTGCAAATCCTAAATCACTCATGCAGTCTCCTGCCGTTCTCCGCACCGCCCAACTTTTATCCTTTAATGCTTTTTCCACGTAAGGAATGACAGATTCATCCTCGATCATTCCAAGATAAACAGTTGCAAGCCGGCGAATAGACATTTTTTCATCTTCCAGCGCACATTCTAGCAAAGGGAGATCTGTTACATCGGGATCGGGCATCTGATCAATCAGTTGGAAACGTTTTTCCCACTCTTTTACATTAAAATCTTCCAATGTAACTTTACGTTTCTTCTCTTCGAGGTTACCCTTCCCTTGCTGCGACTGATTTATTATTTCATGTAAGCGTTCCTCAGGATAAGCGGCTTCGACTTCTTGGACGACTGTTTCCCCAATTTCCTGTTTGTCACCGTACCGGATGCCGTAATCTGCCCATTTCCGAAGGAGGATATAGTTTTCCACTTCCGTACTATGCACTTTTTCCATCGCTATGCTAAACCGTTCACTAAGACCAAAACGCAGCTCCGAATCGCTATCGAACACTTTAACTTGCAGAGGGATGTCTTTATACGTTTGGACATGGACATACACTTCACCATAATGATCATCTGGAGCTTTTTCCAAATTCCTCTCTACATCCACTGAATCTTTGTTAAATACTCCTTGCACTTCAGCAAGGATGTCTTCCCATGCAATAGTACCTACACGTTCAATCGCCATGAAATCCATTACATGATATATCCCTTTTACACCTTTAATAGATAGCATTTCCGACACTGGATAGGGTGCATGTTCCGCATCTTCTTTCTTATAATTATAACTGACACCCATCGGGAGCTCTTCGTCCACAATAAGTTTCATCGAGTTCGGACTAGGGGTCGGTTCTATTGTTACAATCTTCATTGCCAACACTCCTCTCATTCTTGTTCGGATATTTCCTGTAAATATGCCCATCGCTCAATTAGACGCTCATATTCAGCATTCAATTCATCCAATTCTTTTGTCAATTCACGTAAAAGATCGTAGTTGGAACCGGATTCGACCATTTGGGCTTCAGTAAGTTCGATTTTAGACTCGATGTCTTCGACACTTTTTTCAATTGTATCCCATTCCTTTTTCTCCGAATAAGTCATTCGTTTCTTCATCGGAACCGATTCCCTCGGTTGTGGATCTTGAATGATTTTTTCGGATGAGGCATCGTCAGTTTTCACCGATTCCGATTCTAGATATTCCGAGTAGAGGCTGTAATGGACCTCTACGTTCCCTGACCCGTCCAATACCCAAAGCTTTGTAGATGTCCTGTCAAGGAAAAAACGATCATGGGAGATCGTTAACACGACACCCGGGAATGAATCAATAAAGGTCTCTAGTACGGATAACGTCTCGATATCAAGGTCGTTTGTCGGTTCATCGAGCAACAGCACATTGGGCTGTTCCATTAGTAATTTCAATAAGTATAACCGTTTTCTTTCCCCGCCGGACAGTTTTCCGATCGGCGTGCCATGTGACGAGGAAGGAAACAAGAAGCGCTCCAGCATTTGAGTAGCCGATATCCGTGTCCCACTACTATCTTCTATATCGTTTGATGTTTCTCTTATATATTCAATGATGCGCTTATTTTCGGCCATTTTCGGCAACTGCTGATGAAAATGCGCTATTCTTACTGTTGATCCCATTTCAATCGAACCGCTATCAGGTTCGAGATCTTTCGCAAACAACTTCATAAGGGTGGTTTTGCCAGCTCCATTCGGACCGACAATAGCTATCCGATCCCCCGATTGTAAAATGCAACTGAAGCGAGAGATGATTTTTTTATCCTCATATGCTTTTGAAACTTCATTAGCTTCAATCACTTTCTTGCCTAAACGGGATGTTTTCAGCGTCACATCCATGTCACCCGCAGAACCTTCCTTTTTCAAGTTCTCCTGCAGTTCTTCAAAACGTCCGATCCGCGCTTTTTGTTTTGTCGATCTGGCCTTCGCTCCACGTCTGATCCACTTTAACTCTGTCCGGTACCGATTTTGCATCTTTGCGTCCGTCGCTTCCGCCATCTCTTCACGGATTGCCTTCGCTTCCAAATAATCGGCAAAATTTCCGGTGTGGGTATATAACTTGCGATCAGCCAACTCGTAAATGTGGGTAGAGACCGCATCAAGGAAATAGCGGTCATGAGTAATGAACATGACGGCCCCTTGCTCACTTTTCAAATACTCCTGCAGCCAAGTGATTGATTGGACATCGAGATGGTTCGTCGGTTCATCCAAAAGTAAAAGATCCGCCGGTTCAATAATTACTTTCGCCAAAGCCACACGTTTCTGTTGACCTCCAGAAAGCTCGCCCATTTTCTTATCAAATGTATCAATTCCTAATTTCGTCAGGACCATCCGCGCTTTCGTGTTTAAATCCCATGCCGATTTTGCGTCCATCTCATTTTGGACACGCGAGAACCTTTCTTGATTCTCTTTCGAGGATGAGTCGGTTTCAAGTGCGGCAAGCGCATTTTCATACTCCAAATTCAATTTGATAATTGGCGCATCTGACATGAATACTGTTTCCATTACTGTTTTGTCCGGATCAAGTACAGGTGTTTGCGGTAAGTAAGAAATACTGTACTTATTCGGATGATCCATTCTGACGGAATCCGCATCCTCGGTTCCGGCGATAATGGAAAGCAATGTTGACTTGCCAGTCCCATTAATTCCGATCAAGCCGACTTTATCCCCATTTATGATTGTGAAGGATATATCACGGAACAACGTTTTTTCTCCAACACTTTTTGTTAGGTTTTCAACAATCAATTGGCTCATAACAACACATCCATTTCTACTAACTGCATATCTACATGATAGCTCAAATTCAAACATTTTTGAACGTAGACGTACCGTTCCCTACAAAACAGTTCCAAAAGCGAAAGTTCCGGACAGATATTTCACTATAAACCTAATTTTAAAAATACAGCAGGTGTCAGAAAACATTATATTATCACGGTAAAAACAAATTTAAAATTGCCTATTTTTATTTTGACAATATAATTAATTTGTCTATATAATAATGAAATACTTAAAGGAGGCAACATTTCAAATGTCACAAATAACGAAAGAGCAAATTGTTGAAAGCGTTCCCCAAAAAGGATTCTTCGGTCATCCAAAAGGCCTTTTCACTTTATTTTTTACAGAATTTTGGGAACGTTTTTCCTATTATGGAATGAGGGCAATCCTCCTCTTCTACATGTACTACGAGGTTACCAAAGGCGGACTCGGAATTAGTGAGACGACAGCACTTTCCATCATGTCCATTTATGGTGCACTCGTCTATATGTCCGGCATAATCGGAGGATGGCTCGCAGACCGTCTGTTCGGAACGTCGAAAGCCGTTTTCTACGGCGGAATTCTGATCATGTTTGGCCATATTGTCCTTGCAATGCCAGGAGGAGCGACAGCGCTCTTCATCTCAATGGGATTGATTGTTCTTGGGACAGGTCTATTGAAACCGAACGTTTCGAGCATCGTCGGAGATATGTATGACATTAACGATATTCGCCGTGATTCAGGCTTCAGTATTTTCTATATGGGCATTAACATGGGTGGATTCCTCTCTCCTTTGATTGTAGGAGAGATCGGATTGAAATATAACTTCCATCTTGGATTCAGCATCGCTGCAGTCGGGATGTTCTTCGGGCTTGTCATGTTCATGTTGACGAAAAAGAAAAATTTGGGTCTTGCGGGTACTCAAGTCCCTAATCCATTGAAGCCTGAAGAACGCAAACGCTTCATGTTGACTACTTTGGGGGCTGTAGTTGTCTTAGTCATCCTTATGGTCATTTCCATTCCTAGAGGATGGCTCACATTCGAATCATTCATCGGGCTTGTAGGGATCCTTGGATTCTTAATTCCTTTCTGTTATTTCGTCGTCATGTATCGAAGCAAAAAGACGAATTCAGATGAAAAATCAAGAATTCTTGCCTACATTCCATTGTTTTTGGCTTCTGTCATGTTTTGGTCGATTGCAGAACAAGGTTCAACGATTTTAGCGCTCTTTGCAGACAAGCGAACGAACTTGGATGTTTTCGGCTTCCATATTTCGCCTGCATGGTTCCAATCGTTTAATCCATTGTTCATCATCGTGCTGGCGCCGATCTTTGCCTGGTTGTGGATTAAAATGGGCAATCGCCAACCGACGATTCCACAAAAATTCTCGTTCGGAATTCTGTTTGCAGGACTTTCGTTCATAGTCATTCTGTTGCCGGCCTATTTCGGTGGAGCGGATACGCTTGTGAATCCACTTTGGCTTGTGCTAAGCATCTTCATTGCAGTATTAGGCGAACTTTGCCTTTCACCGGTTGGATTATCCGCAACGACGAAGCTTGCGCCTGCGGCCTTCTCCGCGCAGACGATGAGCTTATGGTTCCTGTCGAACGCAGCGGCTCAAGCATTGAATGCACAGCTAGTGAAGTTTTACTCCGCTGAAACAGAAATGATGTATTTTGGGATCATTGGCGGTGTGGCGATCGCGTTAAGTCTAATTCTATTCGCCATCTCTCCAGTTATTTCGAAGTTTATGAAGGGTGTCCATTAATTAAATAAAATCTTTAGTAGCAATACTGTTCGCAGTATTGCTTTTTTATTTTCAATAGATTGTTCTCCTCTGAAAATTAAAATGATATGATAGAATTAAAAGTCAATTCAGTTGTGGAAAAGGGGATAGATTATGATTTTGGGATTGTCGATCATTTTAGCTTTAGTTTTGTTCCTACCCTTTACAATCCAATTCGTCGAGCGCAATTTGGAAGTTTTCCTTTTCGTTATGGGGATTGCAGCTGTCATAGTCAGCGGAGTTTTGAATAAGGATTTAGTGTTGAAGGCGCTGGAAGACCCAATACATATTACGATTGCCGTCATAGTGGCTGGCCTCATTTTCAAATGGTTGCAGAAGCCTTTTGAAAAAATGATTAAAGGAGTAAGCCGGATACTACCATTCAGACTATTTCTAGCGCTGGTCATCATTATCCTGGGAATTGTTTCAAGTGTCATCACGGCAATCATCGCAGCTCTTGTTTTAGTTGCGATCGTCAGTGTTTTGGAACTGGATCGCAAATCGGAAGTCCGGTTTGTCATACTCGCCTGTTATTCGATTGGAATGGGGGCTGTATTAACTCCAATAGGTGAACCTCTATCCACGATCGCAACAAGTAAGTTGGATGAAAATTTCTTTTATCTCTTAAGACTTATTGGACCTGATGTTATCCCTGGAGTATTCGCTTTCGGCTTATTGGCAATTATGTTAATCCGCCCCGTCAAAAAGTACGGGGGCTTAAAAGCTAAGCAAGGGAAAGAATCATTGTTGGATATCCTGATTAGAGGATTTAAGGTTTATCTATTCGTTATGGCGTTGACTTTATTGGGTGCAGGCTTCGAACCGTTCATAAAAAGATTCCTTTTGGACTTGAACCCATATATTCTGTACTGGATCAATATGATTTCTGCCGTACTAGATAACGCAACGCTTGCAGCTGCAGAAATTAGCAGTGAAATGGACGAACCTACAATTAAAGCAATCTTGCTAGGTCTACTCATAAGTGGTGGGATGCTAATCCCCGGGAATATCCCGAATATTATCGCTGCTGGCAAATTGAATATTAAAAGTGTCGAGTGGGCAAGATTCGGAGTTCCAATCGGTTTGATTGCAATGGTCATCTATTTCATTGTAATTGTCATATTCGGATAAAAAACGGCCAGTCACTGGATTATGAACCAGTGGCCGGCCGTTTTTTTATTTCTTTTTCGTAAGACGTCCCAGTAGGAATGCCCCAGCAGCTAAGCCAATCATTGTATTTGTCTTCTTTGTAAACACCTGTTTCACGACTAGGTTCATATTTTGCGGTCTCTCAGCAAGGCGACGCATGAAATAGCCGTACCAATCTTGGCCAAATGGAACGTATGTACAGAAGTTATACCCTTCTTTTGCTAAATCCAATTGCATGTCCTTCCTGAAACCATATAACATTTGAAATTCAAATTTGTCGTTCGGGATATTATTGTCTTTGACGAATTGCTTCACATGGTTAATGACATTATGATCATGTGTCGCAATGGATGTAAATTTACCGTTCAACAAATGCCATTCAATCAATTTGATATAATTTTTATCGATATCCTGTTTATCTTGGTATGCGACTTCCGCTGGCTCTTTATAAGCCCCTTTGACGATTCTGAGTCGGTAATCTTTATGCTTGTACAAATCTTCCTCCGCGCGGAAAAAGTAAGCTTGGATGACCGTTCCGATATTGTCGTACTTAGCTGAAAGTTCGTCCAATAGATTGAATGATGGCTGGAGTCGGGCATGGTCTTCCATGTCGAAATTGACAAAAATCCCGTATTCATTTGCCGCAGCTACGATTTCTTCAATGTTTTCCTTACAGAAATCATAGTCGATATCAAGGCCAAGTTGGGAAGGTTTTAATGAGATATGCGCATCCACTTCATTTTCATGGATAGCTTCAATGACTGCAAGTATTTGTTCTTTTGCAGTAATCGCTTCTTCTTTATCAAAGACGAACTCGCCCAGATTGTCGACAGTGCAAGAGATGCCATGTTTGTTCAATTCCTTAATGCTTTCAATCGTTTCAGCAATGTTTGTTCCTGCTACAACGTTTTGCGCGCCCATTTGTAAACCGTATTTTTTTGCAGCATTATTCAGAAATTGGTTTTGGGATAGGCCGATAAAGAAATCTTTTAACATTTCCATTACTCCTCATTAATAATTTACTTTTCACAAATGCATTATATCATAGCATCCACTTTTCACCACCAAATTTAGAAATAAGAATTTATAACTATAGTGCATTGACAAGGATGCCGATGAAGGCAGACGATAGAAAACGGATCCCCTTCCCTCGTCTGCCTTTTAATATACATATATAGTTAATCGACTCTCGAGTAACCTCCAAATTCTTTCTCAAGAAACGAACCGAGCGAAAAGATAGCATCTTCATTTCCGTTTTTGCCAATGATTTGCAGACCGATCGGCATCCCATCACGATCCTTTCCGATTGGGACAGTCAGGGAAGGAAGCCCCCATGTGTTCGCATACGCCGCAAACGGCATGTAATTCAGGAAAGTCTTTCTAATTGAAAAAATCTCTTTATAAACAATTCCATGGGGTGGGGCTGCGGTATGATACACCGGCATGACAACCAATCGTTTTGTTAAATAATCTTCCAAGAATTCATCGCCCTGATTTAGTAGATTCCCAATTTCCTCCTGTCGTTTACGTGATGGTTTGAACAGGGATGTACCGATTAAAGCCCATGAAAGATAACGATGAATATCAGAAGTCCCACTTGTCCTTTCTTTTAAATAGGCTGTAAGCGGGCTTCCCTTTCCATTCCGGAATGCTGTCTTTCTAGTCGACTCTCCTCCATCTATCGACATGATTTCCTGCCAAAGAACTGCTGATTCCTTGAGGTATGGCAAAGGTTCCCTTTCTGCCGTGTACGTATTTTTCAAGGACAGATATACGTTGTTCAATAACTTTACCGTCTCATCGGAGATCGGTAGTTCGGTAGTTCGGAATACATTAATCGAAAAATCTGCGATGTCCCGATCTTCAATTTGGTGTTCCGCGATAATCGAATAGATTAGTTTTGCATCCCTTACTGTTTTGACGATCGGTCCGATTCCAAGCATCCTTTGCTGCCATGGATCTTCTACAAACGGGAAGCTGCCAACTTGGGACACTTGCCCTCTTCCTGATTTGAATCCTATGACTCCATTAAAATGACTAGGAAACCGGATGGACCCGCCTATATCGGATCCGAGTCCGGCAGCCGCTGCACCTATAGCTATAGCTGCCCCTTCCCCACCGCTAGATCCGCCCGCTGTTCGCCCTAGATTCCATGGATTATTTGTCCTGCCATACAATTTGTTATCCGTCTCCTGACAAAAACATAATTCCGGTGTATTTGTCTTGCCGATGATGATTGCCCCTTCAGCCTTCAACTTCCTTACAACAACGGAATCTTCTTTCTGCACGGACCCTCTTCTGCTAAGCAATCCTCCTGTCGTTTGCATTCCAACGACATCAAATGACTCTTTCATGCTTATGGGAACGCCGAACAGTGCCCCTTTTGCTTTTCCGTTCGATAATATAACATCTGCCTGTCCTGCTTGCTCCATTGCTGCGTCGAAACGTTCTTCCGCAAGGAAATTCACCGCTGGATTTTTTTCTTTCATCCGATCAATGAATATAGAAGTGACGTCAGAAACAGATATCTCTCCGTCCAGGATCATTTCCCTTATTTTGAAAGCATCTGCGCTCAGAATCGATTCTAAATTTTTCATTTCTCTCCCCACCCTCTCGAACTGCACTACTATTCTATCTATTCATTATAAAGAGAAATCCATTTTTAAACAAATGAATAAAGCCCCTCTCCTATTGGAAAGAAGCTTTACGTAATTACATAAGATTTACGAAGATGACAATAAGTATGATTAGCAACGAGATTCCTAGTGCTGCCCATTGACCGGAATCTGGCTTGTCTGGTCTACTATCCCATTTTTGCATAACTCTCTCTCCTTTACTCTGTACCTTTCTATACAGAATTCCCGACTT
The DNA here is from genome assembly GCF_946901335.1 of Saccharococcus sp. Marseille-Q5394. Classification (NCBI taxonomy): domain Bacteria; kingdom Bacillati; phylum Bacillota; class Bacilli; order Caryophanales; family Anoxybacillaceae; genus Saccharococcus; species Saccharococcus sp. Marseille-Q5394. The sequence goes on from NZ_CAMPPQ010000001.1 coordinate 519,496, forward strand.
CGGGAATCCCTAAACTGACAATTCGATATTCGATTAATTACTTAGTTCAAATATGCTAAACTAGTAAGTAGAAATGGGGTAGTAAGATGTACGTATTTATCATCAATCCGACGTCTGGAAAAGGGGCGGCATTGAAGATCTGGCGTGATATCGAATCGACGCTTCTCGCAAGGAAAATCCATTATGAAGCACATATATGCGTTTCCCCGGAGTTGACAAGAACGTATATAATGGAAATATATTCATCACAATCAATTAAGGCTTTCATTGTAGTCGGCGGGGACGGTACAGTGAGCTCTGTTCTACAACAATTGGCCGTTTGGAACATTCCATTGGCTGTTTTTCCAGCAGGCTCGGGAAATGATGTCGCTAGAAACTTCGGTTTGGTTGCCGAACCAGAGCAATTTGTCGAGTTGCTGGCTGCTGATGAAAAGATATTGGCGGATCTATTATATGTAAATGGAACCTATGGAATAACTGTAGCCGGAATCGGGATGGATGCGGAAATCGGTATAAGGGCTGATCGTTCCTTTTATAAAAGATTGCTCAATAAATTCAACCGTGGTTCCGTTGCTTATACAATTTCCGCAATCATTGAATTGCTGATATTCAAGCCATTCCGAGGAAGAATTTTCGTTGATGGGAGCCTAATTCTTCAGACAGACTTATGGCTCTTTGCAGGTGGCAACTTAAAAATGTATGGGGGCGGTCTGACAATTTGTCCTTATGCAGATTATAGCGATGGATTAATAGATGCGACCATTTTACATAATGCTAAACGGTGGAAAGTTTTATCGAGACTTTTTCCCGACCTACTGAAAGGAGAACCTATAATTGCTAAAGAAGTCACCTATTTGAAGGGCAAGGAATTTATTATTGAAGGAAATCGTAAATTACCGTATGTCATTGATGGGGAAATCTTTCATGCTGATAGAATTCATCTCTCAATCCGAACAAAAGCACTGAACCTGGTCGATACATCTAAAAGTTGATTTTCTCATAAAGAAAACGCTTACATTTTTAACTGAATAGTTCACTTTGAAGAATTCATTCAAATTCATTGTTAATTATGAACATTCTTGTGTCCTTCTCCGACGTTTCATGGTAATATAATAAAATATTCATTTATGATACCGGAGGGAAAGAGCATATGACGAAAATGGCTAAAAGTGAAACGAATACCGTACAAGTGGAAGATATCCTAATCGCCAATCAATTGCTCAAAGATGTTGTGAACCATACACCTTTGCAAAAAAACGAGAGGCTATCGGAGAAATATGGCTGCAATGTTTATATTAAGCGGGAAGATCTACAATATGTACGTTCTTTCAAGTTACGCGGCGCTTACTATAAAATCAAGCGGATTGAAAAAGACGCACGCGAAAAGGGCATTGTCTGTGTAAGTGCGGGAAATCATGCGCAAGGCGTCGCCTATGCATGTGCACATCTGCAAATTAGCGGCAAAATCTTTATGCCACAAACAACGCCTAAACAGAAAGTCAACCAAGTGAAAATGTTCGGGAAAGAATTCGTTGAAATCATCCTTGTCGGTGATACGTTTGATGACTCTTCCATTCATGCAGTGAATTGCGCGGAACTGGAAGATCGGATTTTCATCCATCCTTTCGACGACAAGGATATCATTGCAGGTCAAGGGACGGTCGCTGTCGAAGTAATGAATGATATTGAGGAGCCAATCGATTATGTGTTTGCAAGCATCGGTGGCGGCGGCCTGATGGCAGGAGTCAGCACATATATTAAAAACCTTTCCCCTAAGACAAAGCTGATCGGTGTTGAGCCGGAGGGAGCAAGCAGTATGAATGCCGCCATTCAGAACGGCGCCATTATAGCTTTGGATAATATTGATAAATTTGTCGACGGCGCTGCTGTCAAATGTGTCGGTGCCCAAACGTATGAAATCTGCCGGAAGTATGTCGATGATTTTTTGAGTGTTCCAGAAGGAAAAGTCTGCACATCTATTTTAAATCTATATAATGAACATGCCATCATCGCCGAACCTGCAGGCGCTTTGCCAATAGCTGCACTCGACTTCTATAAAGAAGAAATTAAAGGGAAATCCGTCGTTTGTATCATTAGTGGCGGGAATAATGATATCGGCCGTATGCAGGAAATCAAGGAGAAGTCCCTACTGCATGAAGGTCTGCTCTATTATTTCATCATCAACTTCCCACAGCGGGCGGGGGCATTACGGCAGTTACTTGACTCAGTGCTAGGACCGGACGATGATATTACAACATTTGAATATACAAAGAAGCATAACAAGGAAAATGGACCTGGGCTTGTCGGTATTGAATTAAAACGGAAGGAAGATTATGCCGGTCTCTTGCTCCGAATGGAACAGAACGGTTTTCCATTCACCGAAGTGAATAAAGATAGCACATTATTTGAGCTTCTTATCTAATAAAAAAACCGCAAAACGGCGATACAATGCCGTCTTGCGGTTCTACTTAGTTGTCGTAGTAATGATTGTCGCTATCCGATCAATTGCCGGGAGTGCAGTTGTTTTTTGGCCTTGGGTCAGAATGCTGAAAATCAACGTTTCCCCATCTCTTGTTTCAGCATAGCCCGCCAATGAATTGACACCGTTCAAGCTACCCGTCTTGGCTACTACTTTCCCTTTTACAGCTGAACCCGTTAATCTGTTTTTCAACGTTCCGCCGACGAAGCGGTCATTCATGCCTGACACCGGCAAGCCTTGCACGAAACTGCCATACCAAGGTGCTTGTCGCGCAGCAAACAGCAATTCTGTCATTTGTGCTGATGTCACTTTATTCTTATGGGACATGCCTGATGCATCCTCAAAATTCCATTCAGTTGAACGTAACCCTACGGATTGTCCAAATTCACGCATGACCCGCAGACCTGCATTCCAGCTTCCTTCCCCATAAACTTGTTTTCCCATCGTCTTCGCCAATATTTCGGCATGTGTATTATTACTTAATTTCATAAATGGTCTCATCAAACTCTTCAAAGGCATCGATTGTCTGGAAGTAATTACTTTCGCGCTTTGTGGAACTTCCCGTCTTGCCACTTTCGATGATTTGGTGAATTTGATCCCTTTTGCTGAGAGCGACTTTTTAAATACGTCTAGCGTATACGCTGTCGGATTAGAGACGGTCACCCATTCTTTTTTTCCCGTGCTTCCAATAGGTACGTTACCCGCAATAACAATAGTATTCGTTCCATGTTGACGCTTAATGGATAAGGTGTTTTTATAACCTTTCGGAACAGTATTGCTTTTATTGACGACTTTAATGATGCCCGTATCAGGCGTCATTGTCACTTTGGCTTTATACCCTTTCTTCGTTGGGCTGGCATTTACGATCACAGTGCCGGCATCATAATCAGAATTCGGGGATAAAGTCAATCCGGAAATCTGTGCGGCATAGTAAAACGTTTCATCACTTTTATCAATTCCGGGAGAGAGCCGTACAGAGTCAAACCAGCTGTCATCCCCTACCAGGTCTCCATTTATTGTCTTTACCCCTTGCTTTGCCAATGCGGCGGCAAATTGATCCAAATCCTTTTTCATCAGAGTCGGATCTCCCTGCCCCCGCAAATAGAGATTGCCATTCAATACTCCTTTTGCTATTGAACCATCCGTTAGCAGATCAGTCGTGAAACGGTATTCCTCGCCAAGCGTTTCCAATGCAGCTGCGGATGTAAGAAGCTTTAATGTAGAAGCAGGTGTCACTTTGCCATCCGCATTAGCTTCGTAAATTATTTCACCCGTTGAAGCCCTACGTACTGTTACACTGCTGACGACAGATTTCATTGCGGCATCCGCTAAGATTGCGTTAATATTTCTTTCCAGTTTCTCATAGGGACTTGAAGCTCGTACGTCTGGTTGACCTGGAGTTACCGTGAACACAGCAGCAAACGACATAACAACGGCCATAATGAGCATGGCTGTTCTTTTGAGAACCAAATTATTTCCCCCTCTTCTTTGATGTCGATTTCAGTCTACCATTATTATCTAGGCAAATAAATAGATTTTGAGACAAAATAATTTTATTAATCAAATATCTCTAACCTAGTAATATTATATTTATAATATACATAAAGTAAAAATGACAAAAAAAGACATTCAAGTAAATCTAACGAGTTCGGTTGATTGGGAGAAAAATGCTAATAGCAAGTCAAATAACAAACGTTTTAGTATATGTTTTAGACACGGTTTTACAATAGAAAAAGCAAGCAAAAACGCACAGACATGTGCATTTTTTGCTTGCCCTATTTTCTTTTTTAGGATTGCTTGTTAATAAGTGATACCACTTTTAACCCGTTGATCTCCGTTACACGCGGACAGCTTTCCGCGGGAAAAGCGAAGCGTTGAGAGAATATCTTTGCACTTCGCCGCCTTTCACTCCAATCAACTAAGAAAGCACCTCACTTTTATCTTCCTACAAATCCGCCTTCTGATTTAATAACTTGACCAGTAATCCACGTAGATTCGTCACTCGCTAGAAACTTAATTAACCTTGCTGCATCATCAGGCGTTCCAACATTTCCTGTAGGAAAAAGACGTGATAAGGACTCTTTTGTTGCTTTATCCATCCAACCCGAATCAGTCGGTCCTGGGTCAACTGAATTTACGGTAATACCAATAGGAGCAAGTCCAACGGATAATGGTTCAGTTATAGCAGTTAACATACCTTTTGAAGCAATATAGGCCAGGTTATTGGGGTCTGGTCCTTTTGAGACAAGGTAAATAATTCTTCCACCACTTTTTTGCGGGAAGGCTTTCTCAAACCTTTTGGCAAATTCAGTGCTTAATAATATAGTTCCCCTATTGTTCACCATATAGTGATCATCAAGGATTTTAGCATTTAAGTTCTGAAAATCAACTAGTTTGTCATAGGCTGCATTATTCACCAGTATATTTGGCGTTCCAAGGTTTTCTTCACAACAATTCAGAATGGCATTTGGTGTTTCCAATTCTGATAGATCTGCCTCCATATGTTCACAGCGTACACCTAATTTTTTGATTCTCTCACATAATTGATTTGGAAAATCACTTTCCGATCCATTACCCTCATTCTCATCATAATATTTCCAATGTGTAAAAAAGATATCTGCACCAGCTTCCGCTAGCATTAAGCAAATTGCAGAGCCAATGCCTTGGGAACGACTTGCACCAGTTACAATTGCTATTTTTCCTTTTAAAATCCCCATATTATCCCCCTCGTGATTGCTTGCAATCTGTCCCATATATGAAAAACGAGCGTAATCCCTTATATCGTTTTTGCGCCCATTTGCTGAACGTAAAATATCGTTTCTATCGCACTCGCACCTTTTGATTGAGTGGCACTGTTAGGTTTGCCAGTATGGCCATAACAATAAGCCTCACTCTTACATTTATAGAATTTCCCCCAACTTCTCTTTTGATTATAATCCTACTGAAATATATTTGACTTCAATATATTCATCCAAGCCATGATGGCCGCCTTCGCGACCGAGGCCGCTTTGCTTGAAACCTCCGAATGGCGCTTGGGGGGGTGATGGAAGTCCATCATTCAAACCGACAATTCCGTATTCCAATCTTTCGCTCATCCGAATGCCCCTTGAAAGATTCTCTGTAAATACATAAGCGGCCAATCCATAAATCGAATCATTCGCCCTTCTTAGTACCTCTTCTTCGGAATAAAAAGTTGTAATAGGAGCGACAGGACCGAACGTTTCTTCCTTCATGCAAACCATATTATCATTCACATTGAGTAAAATGGTCGGTTCGTAAAACAGGCCATCCTTCCTTGAGCCACCGACAGCTATTTTTGCGCCTTTTGAAAGTGCGTCATCTACGTGGAATTGTACTTTACGGATTGCTTCTTCATCGATAAGCGGACCGATTGCAACCCCTTCATCCATTCCGTTTCCGACTTTCAATTGTTTTACCCGTTCAACCAACTTCCGTGAAAATTCCTCTGCAATCGTTTCATGAACGTAAATGCGATTCGTGCATACGCATGTTTGGCCGGCATTCCTGAACTTGGCAGCAACGACTCCCTCAACGGCTTTATCGATATCACAATCTTCCATGACGATTGCCGGGGCATGGCCTCCGAGTTCCAGTGAAATTTTCTTCACCGTATCCGAAGCCCCCCGCATAAGCAATTTCCCTACCTCGGTTGAACCGGTGAATGTCAGCTTACGTACACGAGTATCCTGCAGCCAAGCATCGCCAATTGCACTCGCCTCCCCTGTGACTACGTTAATGACACCAGCGGGAATACCTGCTTCCAATGCCAACTGTGCCAATCGAATTGCGGTAATCGGTGTCTGTTCGGCCGGTTTGATGACAACTGTGCAACCTGCGGCAAGCGCCGGTCCGACTTTTCTTGTAATCATCGCTGCAGGGAAATTCCAAGGTGTGATGACAGCTGTTACACCCACAGGTTGTTTATGGATGAATATCCGTTTCCCTGTATGGCTTGAAGGTATCATTTCACCATAAATACGCTTTGCTTCCTCCGCATACCAAGAAATGAATCCATTCGCGTACTTTATTTCGCCATTTGCCTCTGATAGAGGTTTCCCTTGCTCCTCCGTCATCGTGTGCGCAAGGTCTTCCATATGCATATCGATCAGCTCATGCCATTTCACCAACAATGAACTTCGATCATAGGCGGACAGAGCGGACCATTTTTGAAATGCATCATATGCGGCATCCACAGCTAAAATGGCTTCTTTCGCTCCTCCATGAGGAACGGTTGCAATCGATTCTCCCGTTGCGGGATTAATAACATCAATTGTCTTAAGGTCTTTGCCGACTTCTTTTCCGTCAATAACCATCGAAAAAGTATTCATCTCTTAACCTCCTCATATTTCTTTATACAAATGTACCACTAATATTTATTCAATTCCCGCCCAATGGGTTGGATTTAGAGGAAGCATTATTGCAAACTTGGCACACTATACGTATGTATCCAGTGTGCTAAACTATTTAATAACTAATCTTGAAAGGCGGAATAGCTGATGAATACAATTAATTCTGTAAAACTTACCTCACTTACATCAAAAGGGGGGTGCGGCTGTAAAATTGGTCCCGCCGACCTATCACAGGTTCTTCAATCTCTTCCCCCTGCCGCCTTTGATCCCAATCTTCTAGTCGGTCTTGATACGAGTGACGATGCCGGCGTTTATAAACTTACTGATGATATTGCAATCGTGCAAACGCTTGACTTTTTCACTCCGATTGTCGACAATCCTTATGATTTCGGGCAAATTGCTGCAACGAATGCAATTAGTGATGTATACGCAATGGGCGGGAAGCCGATAACTGCTCTTAATATCGTGGCATTTCCAATTTCGAAGTTGGACAAGAACATCCTTTCCGATATTTTACGCGGGGCCGCTGACAAGTTAAGAGAAGCCGGTGTCACACTTGTCGGTGGACATTCCATTGACGATCAAGAACCTAAATTCGGATTAGCAGTAACAGGCACTGTCCATCCCGATCACATACGTACAAATGCTGGTGCAAAAGCAGGCGACAAGTTGGTATTGACGAAACCGATCGGAGTAGGGATTTATACAACTTCATTAAAACATGGCGCACTTTCAAATGAGGAAATAACACAAGTAACCTCAATTATGACGACTCTGAACAAGACAGCGGCAGAAGTGATGTCCGCCTATGAGGTTCATGGAGCTACCGATGTCACCGGATTCGGTTTGCTAGGGCATGCGACTGAAATGGCTAAAGCAAGTAATGCGGGCATACGGATTTTCTATGAGCAAGTACCTGTCCTTCCCCGCACGAAAGAGCTTGCAGAAGAAGGAAGGATTCCAGGAGGCACGAAAAGCAACTATGCCCATGTTGCTGATTCGGTCACCTACTCCGAGAAACTTGATCAATTGGACCGTTATATTTTGTGTGACGCAGTGACTTCAGGTGGTCTCCTCATTGCAGTATCGGCTAATGAAGCCGATCAGCTAGTTGACGAGATGACTGCAAACGGCGTCAACGCAACCATAATCGGAGAAGTTACGGGCGAACATCCAGGAAAGATCACTGTTGAATGACCCTTATAATAGAAGGTGAAAAACGTTGATTAGAGATATTAGTTTACAAGACCTATTTTCATCAATGGAGAGAGAGCCACATACTATCATTGATGTCCGATCTCCATCCGAGTTTAGCGAAGCGACAATTCCAGGCAGTATAAACATCCCTGTCTTTACCGATGAGGAACGGGCAGAAATTGGTACTCTTTATAAACAGGTCAGCAAAGAAGCTGCTAATGAACGGGGACTGGAGATTTTCGCAGCTAAACTTCCTTCTTTCATTCGACAATTTAAAATGATAGATACTCCTAAGACTGTCTTTTGCTGGCGCGGCGGTATGCGAAGCAAAACAGCCGCAACCGTCCTTGATTTAATGGGCATCCAAGCAAATCGGTTAAGCGGCGGAATCCGGACATATCGCCAATGGGTTGTAAAGGAATTGGAAAAGGAAGTTTTTACACCGAAACTGATCGTATTGAATGGATATACCGGATCAGGCAAGACTGTTCTATTGAAACGGCTCGCTGATGAAGGTCATCCTTCCATCAATCTGGAACAGCTCGCAGGACATCGAGGTTCCATCTTCGGTCAAATCGGGCTTGTGCCGAATAACCAAAAAAAATTCGATTCATTGCTAATTCATGAACTGCTAAAGGTGAAGGAAGAAGCTTTCGTTTATATCGAAGGTGAAAGTAAACGGATTGGCAAAGTACTGATCCCCTCTTTCCTATTTAACAAAAAGGAAAATGGAATCCATGTATTCATCAACCTACCACTCGAGCAACGGGTTACTAACATTTTGGCTGATTATAATCCATGGGAAGTCGGAGAGAAGTTCGTTGAAGCGTTTAATCTAATCAAACGACGCATCCATGTACCGATCGCAAAAGAGATCGAAGAAAATTTGGACGAAGGAAAGTTCAAGGCGGCAGTTACGCTATTGCTTGAATACTACTACGATCCCCGCTATGAGCACTCAACGACAAAACATCCATATGAAAATGACTTTGTCATCTATGCCGATTCCATTGACGATGCTTATGAGCAATTATTGCAGTTGAATCATTCCATCGAGGTTATGAAATCAAAATAACAGGCTGTCAATCGCTTTTTCAAGTGATTGACAGCCTTTTCCCTGCGCCATTATACTCTGCTCCGTTCATTCCACAGATAGAATTGTTCCATTATGATTGCAATGATTGTGCCGATAATGAGACCGTTTGATAAAACGGCCGCAAGGGCATTCGGCAGATCTGACATGCTTTCCTGCGGGATGAACATGATACCTATGCCAATCATCAGTCCGACGGCTGTCACCTTATAGGCACGTTCCTGTTTCGGCTCGGCAGCAAGTTCACGGAATGCCATTTCCACCATTTTCGTAAAAATGGCAAATGTGACGGCATATGCAACCGGTGCAGGCAAAACAGCAAAAACCGACATGATTGATGGAATGAGCGTTATTAGTACAACGAGAACACTGCCAGTAATGAACGGTATAAGTGTAGCCATCCTTGTCGCTCCTACAAATCCTGCCGCACCGGAAATCGGAACAGGTCCAATGGCCGAAAAAAATCCCGCGAATAGATGATTGATCCCGGAAGCGATTGCCCCCTGCTTCATTCGATCCGGCGGAGTGATCGAAAAAGATTGCTTAAGCAAACTTTCCATTACCCGGATGGACGCCATCATATTCGCAATCAGCAAAAGCGTGATAAAACCTGCAGTGATGAACATGCCGCTATCCCAAACCGGCTTCCCGTACACAAATAGATCAGGAAAACTTATCCATTGTCCAACCTCAAGCTTTACACTATCTGCCTTACCGATAAGAAGAAAAAGAATCCAACCGAAGCCGATTGACAATAGAACGGAATATCTGGAGACCCAAGAAAATTTATTGTTCATTGTCATGAACGTTACAAGTAAGACTGCAAAACTCCCAAGGAATATAAGACCGTCGATCTTATCCCCTACGCTGTCAACACCTACCATCCCTTTAAGGAAAGTACCGCTTAACTGCAAAGTGAGAAGCATTAAATATGTAAATGTAACTGACGGCGTGAATAGATTTTTCATTTTCGTTATCAATCCACTAATCGCCAATATAATAAAAAGGACGCCGCTGACTAGCATTCCACTTTGCAAGGCTTGCAGGGCATCCCGGGCCGCAGGATATGCAATGCTTACCATTCCTGCGTAAACGACGAAAATACCCCACCATAATCCTGCTGGTCCTTCATTGATTGGCAGTCGATGCCCTATAAAGGCTTGAATGAGGCATGCAATTCCAAGTACAAAAATCGTACGCTGAATGAAAAGCGCGGTTTCGGCAGTTTCCATTCCAAACAAATGGGCAATCGCAATAGGAGCCGCAATAGAGGATGCGATTAAAAAAACCGCCCATTGCATCCCTCCGACAACTGTTTTCATAACTTGCACCTCTTATCAGAAATCCATCTGGTTCCAATTTCGAATGGTTATTATAATCGTTCAGCTTGGCTGATGTCCATTCAACTCTATAGTATCAGCAAATCCTTTAATGTAGAACCCGTCAGTTTCTGACCATTCACAGTAAAGTATCTCAGCCACATGATCATATCCTTTCGCACCGATCCCTTCCTGCAGCCATTCGCTGGATTTACCAATGGCGTTCAGGACTTCCGATTTCACTTCACCATTATCGATGAGCAACACACTCGGTTCCTCTTCCTTCTTTTCGATTCCCAAATCATCAGCTACGACTGACTTATATTTTGCGAACGTATTAATAGAAACTTGGCCTCCTGGTTCGATGTACATGTCGCGGACTTCCCTCAAGGAAAATATCCCTTGTTGACGAAGCATTGTTCGAACCTGCTCCATTTCCAATTGATTTTTCTTAAACGCTTTCCGATGAATTTTTCCGTTTGAAATTAATTGATCGGGCTCCCCTTTTAGAAGAATACGCAATCGATTGAATTTGAGCACCAACTTTTCAACTGTGAATATAGCTGCAGCCCATACAGTAACTGCAAACAGAAACATCCATATCGTGATTTTTTCGTCATATAAAGTTTCTTCAAGTAGACCACCAAACATTATCAAATAGATGATGTCATACGGAGTCATTTCAGCCAAATGCTTCTTGCCTAACAGCCGAATGACAGCCATTAAAGCTATCAATCCTATAATAAGTTTCATTCCATTTAGTAGATAATCCATATCTCTCCCTCCTATTACTCCTGTTAGTTACCCGATTAGCTATGGTTTAAATCTATAAAGTTGCTGTTAAAACCTTCATGTTTGAAAATGATAGGTTCGGGTATTTTCTAGAATAGCAATTCGCTAGAACAAAATTATTTTCAGGAGGAGTTTTTAAATGGTACAACGACATGTAGTAGGTTATTATGACAACGAATCGGAAGCTGTTGCTGCAATTGAAGAGTTGAAACGACAAGGTTACACTTCTAATGATATTTCCATCCTTAGTAAGGACAGAGATCATGTAGATTACATTGAGGAACAAACAGGAACGCATGCTGCAGATGGTGCTGCTACAGGTGCAGCAACTGGCGGCTTGCTCGGTGGACTAGGTGGAGTTTTAGCAGGTATCGGAGCGCTTGCAATTCCTGGTATCGGGCCGATCATTGCTGCGGGACCGATTGTAGCAGGAATTACCGGTGCTGCTGCAGGAGCGGGAGTCGGCGGACTTGCCGGCGCATTGATCGGGATGGGCATTCCGGAAGAGGAAGCGCATCGCTATAATGATTATTTCAATGAAGGTAAGATTCTTGTGTTAGTAGATGGTGAGTATAGAGATACACGTTTGGACTATCCAGATCGACCACTCATTTAAACGTTAGAAAAGGCTGTTCCCTAGTAATGGGAGCAGCCTTTTTACATGTTAATAATATGGAGAGATCAGAATATAAACGAGAACACCGGTAAAGCTGACATATAACCAGATCGGCATTGTCCATCTCACTATTTTACGATGACGCTCATACTCCCTGTTCCAAGCCCTTGCCACACTCGTTAATGCGAGTGGAACAATTGCAGCTGCAAGTATTATATGGGTGATGAGTACAAAATAATAGATCCCTGCCAAGATGCCGCTCCCGCCATATGGAGTGGATGGCGCCAAATAATGAAAAGCGACATATGTGACGAGGAATAAAGCGGTCGTACAAAATGCGGCATAAATGAATTTCTTATGGACACCCACATTTCTTTTCTTTATGGCAATGAGGGCTCCGACTAAGAATAGGAAAGTGAAGCTATTTAATATGGCATTTATCAAAGGAAGGATGGTAACATCAAACGCATCGAAATCCTCCACCCCTTGCCTGCCTGATAAAAGTCCGATAACGCCTATTAAAACAATTGATAAAATGATGATAGCCGGCCGGTAATTTCTTTTTTCGAACGGCTTTTCTTCAGTGGATTGAATCATTAAAACATCTCCTTAATCACTACATTTCTATCCGTAGTGTACCATAATTATCGCACTATGAACCCTACTTCACATTGTTGTCGAAATGTAAAAAAACAGCCGGGCTACTTTCCCGACTGTATCGTGGAACCGGCTGTTCATTTGGACAGTGTACGATATAAAAATGCTTTTGTCCTTTCCATTTGTGGATTACTTAATAAATCTACGGGACTTCCAGATTCGACGATTTCCCCTTTATCCATGAAGATGGCTTTGTTAGCAACCTCTTTTGCAAATTCCATTTCATGTGTGACAACAACCATTGTCATATCTTCTTGAGCAAGGTCCTTCATGACACGAAGCACTTCCCCCGTCAATTCCGGATCAAGAGCCGATGTTGGTTCATCGAATAGGAGAACTTCAGGCTTCCTCATTAAGGCACGGGCAATGGCCACCCTTTGTTTCTGGCCTCCCGAAAGCTTGGACGGCAATACATCAGCCTTATCTGACAGCCCGACTTTCGACAACAACTCCATGCTCAATTCACGGGTTTGTTCCGCGCTTCCCTTTTTCAATAGCTTTGGTGCCAGTTCCAGGTTTTCCAATACAGTCAAGTGCGGAAACAGATTGAAATGTTGAAACACCATCCCCATTTCGGAAGTAATCTCTTTCAATTGCTGAGGTTTTGAATAAATGCCATCCTTAACAATATAATTTCCATTAACTGAAATACTTCCCCCATCCAACTCCTCTAAATGGACAAGACTTCTGAGCATCGTACTTTTCCCCGATCCGGATGGACCGATGACAGCGATGACATCGTTTTTATTCACTTCAAAACTAATCTGCTTAAGCACTTCAAGCGGACCGAATGATTTTTTTATGTTTTCCACTTTAAGAATTGGCATTCTATACACTCCTCATTTAAATCACGAATAATTTCAGATGGATAGGTTTAAATTAATCAAACCGTAAACGTCTCTCCAACCATTTGAAGAACAGAGTCAAACACAATGTAATTATTAAATAGATGACTCCTGCCAGCAAAAATGGTGTTATTGTGAAGTCACGGTTGACCGCTGTTTGTGCAAAATGCAACAGTTCAGGGACCGCTACTGCATAGAGTAAAGCCGTATCCTTCACCAAAGTGACAGACTCATTCGCCACTGCGGGCAACGCGATGCGGAACATTTGAGGGAATACAACTTTTCGCATTGTCTGCCATCTATTCAATCCGAGCACTTTCGCCGCTTCGAACTGACCTTTGTCGATAGCAAGGAGACCGCCGCGGAAAATTTCCGCGAAATAAGCTGCGTAATTCAAAATGAATCCTAAACATGCTGCGGTAAACCGGTCAAGAACCAGATATTCCCCGATGACCGGAATAAGCGGCAAACCGAAAACAATGAACAGGAGCTGCAGCAAGAGCGGCGTTCCCCGCATCAAATAAATATATGCATTCGCTAAATAAGCTAACGGTTTGATGGAACTTCTGACAATCAAAGTCAGTAGGAAGCCAAGCGGGATTGAGACGATGATGGCTATTAGGAATAATAGGACTGTCGCTCGGGCTCCTTCGAGCATTGGTATTAAAATGGAAATAAAATAGTCTATAGACATACGTAATGACTCCTTCTAAAAAGCAAAACAGGTTTTCTTATCGAAAACCCGGCATGCTCGATTCATTATTTAAGTACTTTATCTTCCCCGAACCATTTCGTGGAGATTTTTGCAGCACTGCCGTCTTCATTCATTTTATCAAGAGCGTTTTGAAGCTTTTCAAGCAATTCTTCGTTGCCTTTTTTCACACCTACTCCATATTCCTCAGGCGCTAAGGACTCGTCCAATACTTTAAACGCACCTTCTTGCTTGGACATGTAATAATCAATAACCACTTCGTCAATGATGACTGCATCAACACGGCCAGATTTCAAGTCGGATAGTGCTAGAACATTATCCGCATATTCGGAGACAGACTTGATTTCAGAACGGATCGGATTGGCGTTCAAAGCGTCTGCTGCTGAAGAAAGACCTTGCAGTCCTACTTTTTTACCAGATAGATCTTTTAGTGCTGCAATATCGGAATTTGCTAACGTTGCTACAACTTGCGCGTTTTCCAAATATGGTTTTGTAAAAAGAACTTTTCCTTTTCGTTCATCCGTGATTGTATACCCATTCCAGATCAAATCAATTCGTCCACTGCTTAATTCCGTTTCTTTTGTTTTCCAATCAATCGGCTGGAATCTCACTTCCATACCCATATGTTCCGCTGCTGCTTCAGCATATTCAATATCGAAACCAGTGAGATTATTGTTTTCATCCCGGAAACCCATTGGAGCAAATTTATCGTCCACACCGATGACAAGAACATCTTTCCCGCCTGACTTTCCGGTTGTTTTGGAATTCCCGCAACCTGTTACGACGAGCAATGCAACTATTGATAGGACGAATAGCGTCATATACTTTTTCATTGATCTCTCTCCTTTTAGTAAACTCGCTTTAACACTTTAGTCTGTTAACGTATTGATAATATACCATGCTTTACTGATAAAGAAAACCCTTTTATTAATTTACAGAATCTTCTTGTTCAGTCATTCGCCATTAGTATATGAATAGGAAACGTTTTGATTCTGTCCAAAAAGGCAATTGAACAATATAGAACTACGCTAGAAACAATAAAGGAGGATGTTCTTAATGAAGAAAGATTATATGGATGAAAAACACTCGAAGGGAAAAGAAGAGCCTGAATTTAAAAACGAATATGTGGAAAACAGTATGCAGAATGAAGCGAGTTTAGACCAGCTGCCTCCCACAGGAATCAACGAAAGTTTTGAGTCTAATAAGGAGCCAAATGGACTTGATCCTGAAACCATTTTTGAAAAAGGGTACTCATTTCAAGAAACGCCTGAGGAGATTCGTTCCCAAAAGATGAATCAATTCGGGAAAGAACCGAATGGCATTAATCCTGATGAAAGAAAATCGTAAATCTAAAGAGGTTGCCCGGGAATCAGTTTACACTGACTTTCAGGCAACCTCTTTTGTAACGTCCCAGGCAGACTTCTATTATCGCGTGTAAACATTGATTTAACAGCATTCTAGCTTGTCGATGTGTAAAATTTGTGTAAAATGATTTTACCTCCTTCTATTCAAATGCTTTGTTCTCATCTTCTTTTGAATAAACGATCTTAAAAAACTCTTTTAAGTTGTCCTCCCCAGGAGGACGTAAATATACGCCGAGAAACGTTGTTGTTACGGCATTTACAACTATCTTGTGTTGTATTTGTGTTGCGTTTAAACAAGTCCGATCCTCGCTGAACTTCTCTCTATCTATAATATCCATAAAAAAACATCAACTAATTATCGTTCTTCTCTAACCAGTCATTCAGCCAATCCATCTCTTCTTTTGATAAATCGGTGATATCTTCAGCTCTATTTATAACATTATGCCATTTAGCCTCTTCCCACTCTAAGTAATTTTCCCATTCACGGATAGTTTTTTTCGCCTTCTCCGCTTCAATCTGTTGCTTTGTCTTAAAAGGAATTATCTTAGCCAATGTAAACACCTCATCACAGCTTTTATATTCCTTCTATTTTACAGTAGTGTATCTAGAGTAGCAAAATCAGCTAAGTTTAATCCAACCTTACTAGTTTTCTAACTGATTTGCTTTATGAGATGGTATTTCAAATTAAGTTTGTTTCTTCCTAATTAGATAGACACCTCTTGCTATTTCTCTATATTTAACTAATACACCTTCATTTACTTTTTCAGTCAATTCATTTTTCTCAAGGTCAGTTATTATCTTGTTTCCTGATTCGTCAGAATAAACTCTGAACCCCACTATTAGTAATAATACATTTAAATATATTAGATCGTTATTAACATAAATATATCCTATTATTAAAAATAGAACCAAGTTTACAACCATGCTATTTACATCATTTATATTTATTACAGTCAAGGGCACCACATAAGTAATGATATAACTCAAAATGTTCTCATTGAAATTTGATAATTTCCCAAGAACCATTTTTTCATTTAAAGACCATTTCTTCAAAACCAGCACAGTAAGTAGTGAAATTAAGAACAAAACAATAATTACAAGCCAAAAAATGAATTGCGGCTTATCTTCAAATGACTTTCTAATATTTACAGTAATAGACTCCTCAAAATTATAATTGTTAATTGCAAGCAAAAGATAAAGAGGAGCATATGAGGATATAAATAATAGCCACTTATAAAATTTGGTAACCATAAAATGCTCCCCCTCGTTTCAAGCTAGCTCATCTCGTCCCTTACGCTCAGTAATAAAAGTTTGATAATAAGCATCCCTTAAAATAAACGTGATCTCTTGAAGTTGTTTTTTACTTTCGTATACAAGTTTCGATTGGTCATCATTAAACTTTACATCTAAATCCATATTAGAAACTAATTCAATAACCTTGTCGAAGTTTTCATATACTTGCTGTACTCTTTCAGGATCTCTAAGAAGTTTTGTTAAACCTCTTATAGCACGCCCGTCAGATATGCTGTCTTCATAGAACGCTTCAAAGTTCTCAATCATGTCAGTTTGCTTAATTAATTCCAATGTTCTTTTAGCACTTTCTTGATATTGTGCTGTTATATCAAAAATTCGTTCCATGGCTATATGTTGAACAATAGTTAATTGGGATTCGTATCCAACGATATCAATGAAATTGTCAATCCCAATTAAATCTGAACTTACTTTAACGAACTCATCATAGAAAATCCTACCGATGATTCCGTTTTGTAGCTTTTTAAATTTTGTTACCCTTCTAAACATCAAAAAATCATTTTGAGGATTTTCATCAAATTTAATTCTAACGAGGTAGAAATTAAAATCAGAAAGATTTTTTGGCGGTTCTGGTAAAAGACCTACTTCAGTACTTAATAATATGTCATTTAATGCCTCTACATAATCATAGGTGCATTTTTCTAAAGTTTGATCTAATGATGCAATCGGATTGAAATCAACAATAGGATTATCTTTAACCTCATCTAAAGCAGTGATAATTAACTTAAGTAATTCCTCTTGCAGATCAGCTTTAAGCGTTGGTTTAAACGAAGTGTAGGATTTATTTCTCCCCTTTTTAACAAAATAAAGAGTTAAATGTCCTTCAACACCATCTGTTAGCAACTCTAATCTTTCCTTTATTGTAGATATGCTCAATGGAATCCCCCCTTATGCCAGTTTTCGACATACGAGCAGGAAAATCCTTCATCATTCGCCAATTTCCAATTTATATTATTTATGAATATAAGTTCTTCTATATACACTTGGGCACCAATATGAAATTCCCCACTCTTCTGTAACAACCGGTTTTCAATTGACGGGTGATAAACGCTATTGACAGTGTAAATATCATACTAATCGGCCAAATGTTTAAACAACAAACTAACAATATAAATACAAATAAAAACGCTCAGAAATCTCAACGTTTACCAGCCTTATTTTACTAAGGCTGTACGTGGTTCGATATGCTAATTACTGTGTTAAATTCTTTAAACCGTTGATGTAGTAACAAAAAAAGGAGTCACCAATTCATATGTGAATTAGTGACTCCGAAAAGATTGTCATTTGATGTTTTCTCCCAATAAACAAACCTTTTACCAATAATCATCAGCTTTCATTCCGTCAAGGGTATTCTCATATAGTGAAGGCTTTGAAGCTACCTTCGTCATTCAAAGCAGTAATCAGTATAACCTCATCAGAAAAAAGCTGAACTGTCTCTGCATTGTTCCCCAACACAAGAGAAAGCACATTAAAATCCATGTTCTCTTTCTTCTGAATAAACGATTTGGTAAACGAATCTTTTAGGCTGTCCTCTCCGTCTGTGATAAAAATGAGATCAGATCTTTTGAATTTGCCGTCCTCGATAATCGAAACTGCTTTAGTTAACGGTAAGTTGAAATCTGTTCCTCCACTTATAAATGTTTGTGCTAATTCAATCAAGTCTGCGGCTTTTATTTTACCTTTCTCATATACTTTTACAACAGTGCGAGTGGAAAACAAGACCAAACAAAAATCTCTTTTCTGCTTTTTAGCAATGGATAATAACGCAAGCGCAAATCCTTTAGATTGAGAGTCACGTTTACGCATGCTTCCCGACTGGTCAAGACAGAGAACGATAGGACCTTTGCCAAGTGCGTCTTTCCCGTTTTGCTCGAACATCATCGTTTGTCTCTCAGAAAACCGCCGCAAGAAATCTATTTTGGTTGTTGGATGTTTATACAAACCCAATTCAATTGGCAGTAACTTCTCAATAATATCCCCAGTTATAACACCTTTCATCTCGATTCCTTCGTTGAATTTCGATTTCTGCTTTTTAGTCGCTATTCTTTTAAACCGACCAGCCCAATCCGCGATTTCCATCAATCGTTTATCAGTGGTCACTTTTTCAGCTAAGGATATTTGGTCGCGAAGGGGTACTTTCTTTAATTCGGCTTCTCCGCTCCCCGAACCAATACCTCCCATTAATGATTTCAAGTCTGCTTTCGCTTGTCTTGTTTCTTGTACAGCTTGAGACATTTGCTCCGAAAAGCTTTGGCTATTATTTTGAAGTGTTTGTTGTATCTGACTTTCTAATCCAGCCATTGCTTGCGTTAGATCGGATTGCAACTGCTCATTTCCATTTCCTACCCCTTCCTGCTGTTCCTGTTTTTCAAGTTGCCTTTGCAACGATTGAATTTCTTGCATCTTTTTTCGAAGTTCACTATCCTGCATCTTTTGGTCAGCCAGCCATTGATTTGTCTTCTCCCCGAATTTCATCGTGCCAACGGCTGATGATAAATCATCCAGACGAGTGAAGCTTCGATAGTTTTCAAAGGATTCATCCGCCATGATTCTCTCCATCAATGATTTATTGACCCTTAGATCGGCAGCAACCTCTTCTTCCGTGATTTCCGGCTTCATTTTATATAAGGAGGCCCATATGTCAGCCAAAAGAGGTTCGAAGGTTGGCAACTCCCCTTCATCCCTTACCTTCTGTATTCCTTGGGACATGCTATATATCTCATTGAAACGTCTTTTGTCGAATGCGTCAGTATTTAATACCGAGCGGTTTACAGTATTTGTTTTAAATCCGTTCACACTGAACACTCCCCTTCAAGATATTTAAAAGATGCCGAAGAGATACCCTCGACATCTAACTTACTCTCTACTTATTTTTGGAACAGCATCTTGATAGATTTCTATTTATGAGACTCAAATGTCCATCGGTTCTAGGATGCTATCCAATATCTCCTGCTGCATGGACTTTAATTGATTCAGTACTGGCTCAATGTCAGTTTCCCGGCTCTGATTATGTTTAGAGAGTTTATTTAAATCGGCTACCAATGCTTTAAGTTTCTGGGTGGCTTCCATTCCAGCATCAGTTGAATTATCTTTCAGCATGGAATTAAACACTTCCTGAGCTTCATTCTGAATGGTTTCAATAGCCCTCGTCACGACGTCTTGTGCATGACTACGGACAATCAGGGATACTGTGTCTTTCTGATCGATCGTTTCCCAAAGAGCATTTTCAAGGATGACAATATCATCAACCTTTACAAATTGCCGCTGATTAATCAATGCCTTCGCCTGTAAGACACTCAACGATTGCTTGAAACGCCTATCCGAGGGGCGAATCCCTTCATCCCTTAATTCCATACGGATTTTTGACAGGGTCTCGTAAACTTCATCAGGAATAGTCACCATGTCCGTGAAGAACTGTAGTTGTACCAATTCTTCCATCGTCATGGACGGCATTGGCTGATGTTTTCCATCCCCTTTCATCATGGAAACAAAATTCTTTTCATCCGCAATATAGTCAATTTCAAATCGCAATAGGAATCTGTCAAATAGGGCTTCAAGTCCCTCCCCCTCTTCCGGATACTCATTCGAGGCACCGATGACAGACATCAACGGAACCTTTACGGGAGACCCATTATTATAGAAGAGCCTTTCGTTAATCAGGGTCAAAAGACTGTTTAGAATGGCACTGTTCGCCTTGAAAATCTCATCCAGGAAAACGAGGTTCGCCTCCGGCATTTTGCCTGCTGTATTCCGCTTGTACACACCCTGTTCAAGGTCCTTTAGTGATAATGGACCGAATACCTCCTCTGGAGTACTAAATCGTGTCAACAGCCACTGGAAGTATTCAGTGCCTTGTACAATCTTTGCTAACTCCACCGATAAAGCCGATTTTGCAGTACCTGCCGGCCCAATCATCAGCATGTGCTGCCGCGATAATATGGCGATTAATATTGCCTCCACTTCATCTTCCCTTTCGAAGAATTTTGCATTCAACGCATTTTTGATTTCCTCTAGCTTTGAAAAGTTATTCGTCATTGTTAACCCATCCCTTCATTTTCTTCTTTTACAATGAAAAAGGAAGCAGAATTGATTTACCAATACACGCTTCCTTTTATTCATCCATGCTCATCGTTTACCTGTTGATAAAACAAGTAACGCCTGTTCTTTTAATCGCAACTCGCGTTCTTTATGTTCATTCGCACGCTCCAATTCATTGGATATTTTCTTTAAGTGTTCAACTATATCGGTTACATCCCTTTCAAAAAACTTCCTACCCATCATCGTCTGAAAGAATTCAGGCATTTTAATTCCCCCCTTTTCAAGATAAATCTGTCACCATCCGAGTAATTTCGGAACGGATCCTCATGATTTTCTGTTCAAGCTGCACTGCTTCGTCTTGAACGATTCCTTTATAATTTTTATAGTTCGAGATAACAGAGTTCGCATTTTCAATGATTTCTTTCACTTGCCCTTTTCTCAGACTTCCGCTTGTTTTACAGTCGTTTAAAATGGATTCCAAATGCTCATTCAATTTCGCATTGACCATATTCCGATTGTCGAATGTATTGACGACTGGAATCTTAAACCCTTCGCTATTTTCGAGGGATGATGTGAATTTAACCAACTTCGCCAATCCTTCTGTATGCGAATCTGGAACAAAGTATATTCCTCCATTTGGACGAACAGGTGTAGGTGCAAGAGACTGTAGAATTTTATTGACCATAACTCTCAATTGCTGGGCTGAATAATTATCCTTATAGATATTGAATTTCTGCTCAGCTTCCATGCATAGCTCTTTAGCTGTCTCATTCTCGGATATGAATGTGATTGACTCATTCTTCTTGTCTAACGTAATCACACCGGCTTTGCTGTTGTATTCAAGCCTCTTTCCCGCCTGATTCACGGATTCAACAACAATATTCCGTTGCACATAATCCTTGTCCGAAAAGACCTCCCTGATCAGATAATTTTCAAATACTCCCGTCTGAGAAGTGGCTTTTCGTGTTTCAATCTCTTTCGTGGCCCGTCTGAAAGCATCAGCTGGCCGAATGGCATTTGGCATCCAATCTTCCTCCAAACCTGACTGAATTAGGCGTTCTTTTAAGTCAGCCGTTTTAATCAGTTGTTTCCCTATACTGAACCACATTAGATGACCGAGTACTCCCTCTTGGTTTTCATTTTGAACTGCTGTCATGTTCTCAAGATTGATTGACATGCTAATCAACTTCCTTCCTATTTTATTTTGTAGAAAAAAAGCATCCACTTAGCTTTCAGCTAAATAAGATGCGTTTTGAAATAACCCTTGTTTACTTTTAATATTCCAGTCATCCGATTGCCCCTCACCTTTCATTCGACTAGTTAGGAAAACAAAAAAGCCGATTGCATCCTAACGGACTCAATCGACTTTAAATATATATAACGCACATTGCGTAATTAATATGTGGTAATCTGCCTAACAACACACTTAAGACGAAATCGTCTGCCTAACTTCCCTCCTATTAATAGAAGATATGAAGGCTAACAATTTTATGCCGAATCTCATTCTGCCAAATGCAAAAGTATAACGGCTTTCACCAAGAAAACAGTGACTAAAATATATAAGGAATATGTTTCTAGCGTATCAAAATCGGCTACCCTTCGCAAATTTGTTGTTAAACTCTAAACCTATTAGCCACTTATCAATCTACATTTTCGATTTACATTAGTAGTATAAAAAAAGGGACAATTACCTTGTCTGAAAAGCACCCTTTATTCGGGAAAAATAAAAAAGCTCTGCATCCAAGACAGATGCAGAGCCCATTATTAATCAAAACGGTACATAGCGTAAAGGATTAACTGTGTTCGAGGATGAATAATACCCGTCGTGGAGTTGAAAGTGAAGGTGAGAACCGGTGGAATCCCCAGTCGAACCCATTCCTCCGATTTTCTGTCCCTTTTCAACACTTTGTCCTTGGGAAACACCTACACTGGATAGATGAGCGTAAACCGTTGTGAAGATTTGTCCATCAACAGAGTGAGTGATTATAATGGCATTTCCAAATCCCCCAAGCCGACCTGCATGGGAAACAACCCCAGCACCCGCAGCATAAATCGGTGTTCCAACAACATTGGCAAGATCAGCACCTTTGTGCATTCTCCACTCATTGTAGATAGGATGGAACCTATTCCCATACGGAGATGTAAAAAGTCCAGTGGAAGGTTTTGTCCAATAACCACTTGAAATTGCAGGTGCGGAAGACGAACTTGAGCTATTAGTATTAGAACGGGAGGATTTTTTCTTAACAGCTTCTGCTGCTCTCCTCTTCCGCTCTTCTTCCGCTTTACGCGCAATTTCTGCGAGACGTTTCTGTTCCGAAACAATTTTATCTTCAACTTCTTTACTCAACTCAACCGCTTCGTGGTATTCATCTTCCAATGACGCCTGTTCTTTTTGCAGTTTCTCTTGTTCAGCCTCGAGCTGGTCAATTAATTTATTCTGTTGAATTTTTTGAGTATCAAGATTTGATTTTAAGTCGACAAGTTTCTTTTTATTCGCTTCTTGTTGAGCTAGCTTGTCCTCAACCATTTTCCTTTGTTCTTCAAGAGCTTTTTTGTCAGCAGCTTGTTCTTCCATGATTTGGCGGTCTGCATCCATCAATGTATTAACTGCAGAAAAACGGTCAATGAAATCTGAGAAACTATTAGCACCTAATAGTACATCGAGATAGTTAACAGAACCGCCGCTAACTTGTAAAGCACGGATTCGCTCACGCAATATTTCATCACGCTCTGCAATCTTCTTCTCAAGCTCAGCTATGGAAACCTTCAATTCCTTGATTTCTTTTGTTGTTTGAGTGATTTCTACATTGACTCCATCGATTTTGCCGTTTGTATCAGCAATCTGTCTCCCTAGATCCTGGATCTTCTCCATCAATTTATCAATCTCAGATTTATTTTGTGATATTTCAACTTTCTTCTTCTTCATTTGAGAATCTAAACTATCTTTTTTCTGTTCCAACTTCTTCTGTTCTGATTTTAGGTCATTCATATTAGCAAGAGTAGCAGTTCCTGAAAATGAAAATAAGGTAACCGTAGCTATTGACAGGAGCATCCATTTCGACTTTCTCAACATTCGTTCCCCTTCCAAATCTATTAATCTATGTATTTTAGTTAAAGACATAAAACAATCTCAAACAATAATTACACCTATCAGGATCAAAACATCTACCTATGATGTCTCTTCAATCATAGTTTCTATTTGTCACTTTGCGATTTCCATGGAGGTGTATTTTTCGACAGCGAGCTCATTATATCATGGTATTTCACGCTTTTTATTACAGTTATATATCATTTATGTATCTTATTTGATAAGGGAAAAGAGATAGTATTTGTTGAATTAAGTAGAATAAGGACTCCATAACGAAAAAGATTAATTAAGAAATAAATCACACAAAAAAACAGCCACTTTACACAATGGCTGTTGCTGTTATTATTATGGCACTGAAGTTGTAATTCACCGACCAAATGGACAGAAATGAATTCGTGATAGTTACAGAATTAATCCTTATCCACCAAAAGGCTATCCTCCCTCATGGCATCATTAATAATTGTTTAAATGGCCTGATCCTAGGGTAATTTAACTATTGATGATATTTCATTTTGTTGAAATTTCATTATCAGATTAATAGGAGGAGAAAACTAATGACAGAACATCAACACTCTCATAAAACTGGTGAAACAGTTATGGAAACAGGTCACTATATTGACGAAAATGGCCATCATGTTGAATTAACAGCAGGACAAAAATTTCCTAGTTGCCCTTCTACAGGACAATCTACAAGTTGGAAACATGAACAATAATAATCGATTTAAATTAAATAACAGCTTACGATAAAGTGAGCGGTCTCAGACCGTAGACAAAAGGGTTGGAAATCGATTTGATTTCCAACCCTTTTGTTAATTATGAAGGTACTTTTTGAAAATACGGTCGTATTATCTTGCTATATTAGTTCCTGTCACGCCATAACTGGCGGTTTCCATGTCCAGGTGGCGAGCTTTTTGAGATTCTGGGCAACGAAAGTTAGGATTTCCTGCATGAATGATTATCATTCCTGTTATCTCTCGATTCGTTGAAAAGTGGTTTAATCTTGAGACTAAAGCTCGGCGTGCACTAATTCTCCGTGGAGCAGCACATAATCCGCTCGTTGATCCACCTCTAGCTTTAGCTCTGTCCAATGAAGTAAGCAGACATTTATTGAACTTATGTGTGAGCTTATTTAATTACTTTTGCGTGACTGAACGATTTGGATGTAAAAAAATAATAATCGACAACTCCTCGGCTTTTCTTATCGTATAGAAGGTTTTACTGTCATTTCTTGTCTAGCCTCTGCATTTGTTACTTTCTCTTAACTATAGAACCCTTTATAGATAAATTAGGTATACACCCATCAGGCTAAAAGCAATTAGTGAAATGAAAAAACTATACATATTGGACGATTGCCGGATTGATTCCGGCAAGATTTCTTTAATCGTAACCATATAAATAGTTCCGATTGTCAAACTAATTAAGAATGACCATAAAAGATTATTTTGCATACCGATCATTTCACCGATCAAAGCGCCTAATGCAACAGGTGCTGCAATGAAAACAGAAAGAAGAAACAACAGATAAATTCTAATGCCGGCAATAAAGAATGGAGTAAAAAGTATCATGCCTTC
Source organism: Saccharococcus sp. Marseille-Q5394 (assembly GCF_946901335.1). Classification (NCBI taxonomy): domain Bacteria; kingdom Bacillati; phylum Bacillota; class Bacilli; order Caryophanales; family Anoxybacillaceae; genus Saccharococcus; species Saccharococcus sp. Marseille-Q5394. The sequence goes on from NZ_CAMPPQ010000001.1 coordinate 544,948, forward strand.
AGGGATATTATGTAATATTAATGCCTGTAATAAAGCTAAACTAAATTTGGAATGTTCACTGGTCCCGAGAATTACTCCTACAGGGAAATTGTGAACTGAAATGATGAGAGCTAAAAATAACCCCATTCTTACATTATGATGTTTTCGTGAGTTTATTAAATCAGGGTTCCTGTGCAACCTCATATGAATTAGCTCAAATATAATAACGCCAGCTAAGAAACCTAAAGAAAAAACAATCCAGTTCCCTAGGTGTAAGGCTTCCGGCACGATTTCAAAACTAATTAACCCTAAGATCAGCCCTGTACAGACAGCATAGATAGTCCCAATGCTTCTTTTAAAACCATTTATAAAACTAGCAAGAATTCCTCCTGCACCAATTCCAGCAAAAGTTGATAAAAAGCCGATAAGCCATACATGAGTCAATAAACCATCCTTTAGTTAGTTTTGTCTATATGTTTATATGGCCATGGAATATAAATTATGCTTAAGGCTTGCCCTCATAAATTTAACTTAGTTTTACTTTTTTACGATATACACCGTCATTTCATATGTTCAATGAGGTACTTGGCATCGTAACGTACTCCCTGAAGCAAAGAAGATCCTCTTCGTGATTGCCATGGTAAGCCTAAAAAGTAAAGACCATTTACCGGGCTTATCCCCCTATCGTGAATAATCTTTTTCTGCTTATCAAATACACCCTCCACTTTTATCCACTCATACTCTTGTTGGAATCCAGTTGCCCAAATAATATTATTCACTTCAAGGATTGTTGAATCGTCAAATATAATTTGATCGTTCTTACAGTTTACGACTTTTCCCTTTAACGTAACCCCAAAGTTTGTAATGGCACTTTTTAGATCACTTCCAAAGATCGGATCACCCTTTTTGCGCATTAATTTCCCGATGAATAATGTGTTTCTCACTTTTAGTATTCCCAATTTATCAAACCACCAAAATACACTCTTTCCTCCAACCGTTAATGGGAAGTAACTTGGCTTTTTACTTATGGCTAAATACGTTTCTCTCTCCTCCGACAATTCAACGGCTATTTGAGCCCCACTATTACCGCCTCCAACAACAAGCACTTTTCCTTTTTGAAGCTGTTTAGGGTTCTTATATTCAGATGAATGCATCTGTAAAATTCTTTCACTAAGGGAAGCCGAAAATGCGGGAATCCTTTTCTTCTGAAATGGGCCCGTAGCAACGACAACATTCGACGAATAGAACATGCCTATTGTTGTTTCAACACAAAAACTCTCTCCATGTTTTGTTACGGACAGAACCTCGCTATTGAGTGCTACTGGTAAAGCAAATTTTTCTGCATAGCGCTTTAAGTAATTTGCAATTTCATCTTTTGTAGGAAACCCATGTTGTTCTCCTTCTAGGAGAAGACCCGGTAATGAACTATACATTCTAGGTGTAAACAATTTTAAGGAGTCATATCTGTCTTTCCACACTTGCCCCACCTGTTGACCTTTATCTATTAGTAAGAAGCTTCCACCACTTTGTTTTAAATAATATCCCATCGCCAGTCCAGCTTGTCCTGCCCCGATAACAATGGTCTCGTACCGCATAGTCCTCTCCCCCTTAAAAGTATGTTTAAAACACAAAGAAGCCAAAAGAATGACAACTATGCTGAGTTGATTTCTTTGGCTTCTCTAACACTCTTTACTTAATGGACTTCTTTGATTTAATGAATATCATACAGCTGGCAATAATTACAAATGCCACTAACGCCAAAAACGGTATCGTAACAAATCCAAACCAGTTTATATATTGGGCACTACAAGGCACACCACTTACACATGGCTTGATCCCTCCAAAGCCGGGTATCTTCTGCTCCAAATATTGCATGAATGAAATACTTCCCCCAATTATTGATAACGGAAGCACGAACTTTTTAACGGAAATGTCATTCTGGAATGTTCCGATTCCCAATATCAAAGTTAGAGGGTACATAAGAATACGCTGATACCAACATAATTCACATGGAATATATCCTTTGATTTCACTGAAGTACAGGCTTCCGAACATAGCAACTAATGAGACAACCCAAGCAAAATATAATAGGAATCCTTGCTGCTTGCTTTTACTTCCTGTACTGTCCATCAGTTTTCATCCTTTATTTCTTGTTCAATTGTTGCCTTAATAGCCTCATAGTCAAAAGGATTCTCCATCACTTTGCCATTTATAACAATGGTCGGAGTCATCGAAACACCAGCTTCTCGCACTAATTCTTCATCGATTTTAACGTTTTCCATCGTCGCTTGCTGTTCCATGTCTTCTTTTAAAAGGGTTTGATCAATCTCAGGAAACCCACTTGCGATTTCAAGAATTCTTTCAGGTGTTACCCATGAGGCATCATGATTTTCAACAGGCTGGGCATCAAATAACGCCTGATGGAAATCCCAATACACTCCCGGATTCCGCTCGAAAACTGATTCGGCGGCAATCGAGGCTAAAGTCGATTCTTTGCCATGGAATAATACGTTGATAAAAGAAAATTTCACTTTACCTGTTTCGATATAATCTTTTACTAACGCCGGATAAACCCTTTCACCCCAAGCTTTACATGACGGGCATTTAAAATCACCGAATTCAACTACTGTCACAGGAGCATCTTCCTCTCCGAACGAGGGCTGGCCTGTAATATCAATATGTTGTATTTCAGTTGTCGATGTTTCCTGTTTGTTACTTAAAACAACGATCGCTGCCAATAATACTACTACCAAAAGAGTCATAATAACTGCAAATTTCATATTTGAACTCTTATTCTTTTTCATCAAATACCTCTTCTCTGTTATGTATTATTGAATGCTTGCCATTAACCCGAAGTATATAGAAATGACAGAGAACATTCCCATGAAAAAAGGAACGACTGCAGATGTCTTTTTCCTAAAACTATACATGATAAGCCACATGAAAATGATCGCAACAACGAAAAACAATATATTAATTGTATTCAACCCGAATTGCAAACTCATAGATGGATCAATGACTCCCGAATAGAAATAATTGAAGATAGCCGAGGGTCCATTGCCTGCGAGTGTAATCTCAATACTATGCGGAGGTTCCTGCTGACCCAGAACGCCGGTCGAAACAAACGTAAAGAAAAGAAGAATGCTTTCGAACTTCAACCAAGCTATTGGGTTGATTTGCTCTTGTCGTTTCAATTTGCGTCTGATCCAAAATCCATTTATAAAAGCAAAAAACAAAACCGGGATAATCGTTAGATGCTTTACTAATAAGGCTTGTCCATATGGTACCATCCAGGCGTCCCCATACTCATTCACATCTATCACCAATGTCATAAGGAAATAGCCAGTTCCTGCAATTGTAAGAAAACAAACGATTGCCAAAGGGGTGAACCACTTTAAGTAAGAAAGCCAATTCTCTTGGTTTTTTGAACACCAACCTACAATTAGCAGAATTCCAACCCACAATGTTACGGCTGAAAAGTGCAATGAATGGAAAACGAACCCACTCCATTCGGTTAGCGAAGCTGCGTGACTAGCCCAGCCCAATGCTAAGAGCAGGACAAGAGTGAAAGCGATAGAAATACCGGAAAGCACTTTGCTTTTCAATACCGGGAACAATGAAACAAAAAGGTAAAAGAAAACTGCAAGTATGACCGTTAGATTCCAAGCCTTCCCTACTTCAAAACCCCCTAGGACGTTTTGCATCGTCATAATTAGACCGATGTCTTCATAAAGAAATAGGATAATCCGAATGACTGGTACAGCTGAAAAGAACACAACACCTAATATCGCCAGCTGTAGTAAGCGCTTAGGGATATATATTTCAGGTTTCAACCGTTCCGGAATGAATTGAATGAGAAAAGCTCCCATCAATAAAGAAAAACAGAGATACAATAAACTTTCAGAAAGATAAATCCAAATCATTTAGTTTGCCTTCTTCCAATAACCCAGCAAAAAAAACCACCAGCTATAGTAAATAATATTATGAGGATTACAACAAGTACGTCATTTGATGCAATTTTGGATGTAACTTCAACTGGCTGCTCTACTGGCTCTTCTTCTACTTCTTCCGCGGGTAATACAGGTGTTTCTTCAGATGGTGCGGGATCATCTAATTCTTCTTGATTGACCATGAATGAATAAGTTCCCTGAATCGGATGGCCATCTGCACCAATAATCTTCCATTCGACTGTATATGTACCATTATCTAGAGGTTCATTGAAACCACTTGTCATGACATTTTCATTCACCATCGTATTTCCGACAAATTCCTCGTTGTTCTCATTAAAGACTTTCACAGTGCTCGTCGATTCAATTTTCGTATTAAATTCCAATACAATTTCATAAACGTCTTCAGCTATGTCGTCACCTTTGGCAGGTGACGAACTAGTTAAACCTGTATGTGCATAGGCACTGCTTGAAAATGCAAATAATAAAATCAGTGTCGAACTAATAATCCTCTTCATTACTTCCCTTCCTCCCAATAGCGATAAGATCACCTAGAATCCAAAATAATTGTATCAGAAAAGCCAATCATTAAAACAGCCATTTGAACATTATAATTGACAAAATTTCAACGGTTGAATATGCTATAGATAATCAAATGAATATTTGAATGAGGTGAAGGGATCTTGGAAAAAATCAAAGAGACTACTGGATCTGCTACAGCTGAAACTTGTGAAACATATTGTTATGACGAAGCTGTTGTCAATCGTGTTAGCGAGAGAATTGACGAAATCAGCGGGGTAGAACTACTCTTTAAAGCTCTTGCGGATGCAAATCGATTGAAAGTGGCTTATGCACTAACCCTGGAAGAGGAAATGTGTGTATGTGATGTTGCTAATGTCTTAAATACATCTACTGCAAACGCCTCCCACCATTTGCGCTACTTGCGCGATATGGGAATAACAGCTTCCGAGAAAAAAGGCAAGCTTGTCTTCTATTCGTTGGTTGACGAACATGTCCATCAATTAGTGAATATTGCGCTAGCACATTCGAAAGAGGGTTGGAACAAATAAATTCTTAGATCATGAACAATTAAGTATCTAATAAAGATAGCAATTGTACACCAAAAGGAGGTTATTAAAATTGACTGAAGCAAAAGAATTAGAAAATGAAAAAAATGTTTACCGTGTTCAGGGGTTTACCTGTGCAAATTGTGCAGGTAAGTTTGAAAAAAATGTTAAAAAACTCCCGGGAGTTCAGGAGGCAAAAGTAAATTTTGGTGCATCTAAGATATCGGTTTATGGTGATGCAACGATTGAAGAACTAGAAAAAGCTGGTGCATTTGAGAATCTTAAATTGGCTCCTGAAAAACCTAAACGGCAAACTCCAAAAGTGGTTATAGAGGACAAAAATGTATATCGCGTTGAGGGATTTACCTGTGCGAACTGTGCGGGTAAATTCGAGAAAAACGTTAAGCAAATTCCGGGGGTTCAAGATGCAAAAGTAAATTTTGGTGCATCTAAGATATCCATACACGGAGATGCAACAATAGAGGAACTAGAAAAAGCAGGTGCTTTCGAAAACCTTAAAGTGACCCCTGAAAAGTCTGCTCGCAATGCTTCACAAGAAGTAAAAGAAGGTGAAAACGAAGAAAAGTTACCGTTTTATAAAAAACATAGTACGCTACTTTTTTCTTCTTTACTAATTGTCTTCGGTTACCTTTCCTCGTTTGTCAATGGAGAAGAAAACATTGTTACTACCTTATTGTTTTTAGTATCCATGTTTATCGGAGGGTTATCACTTTTTAAAGTCGGTTTGCAAAACTTACTACGCTTTGAATTTGACATGAAAACCCTTATGACAGTGGCTGTTATAGGTGGTGCCATTATTGGAGAATGGGCAGAAGTTGCCATTGTTGTTATTCTCTTTGCAATTAGTGAAGCACTTGAGAGATTCTCCATGGATAGAGCAAGACAATCTATTCGTTCATTAATGGATATCGCTCCTAAAGAAGCTCTTGTTAGGAGAAATGGGCAAGAAATGATGATTCATGTCGATGATATTGCTGTTGGGGATATCATGATTGTAAAACCTGGTCAAAAGATTGCGATGGATGGTCTAGTCATTAAAGGTTACTCTGCCGTCAACCAAGCAGCTATCACAGGTGAATCAGTCCCCGTTGAGAAAACAGTTGACGATGAAGTATTTGCAGGTACTTTGAATGAAGAAGGATTACTTGAAGTAAAAATAACGAAACTCGTAGAAGATACAACCATTTCCAAAATTATACATCTTGTTGAGGAAGCACAGGGAGAAAGAGCTCCTTCACAAGCATTTGTTGATAAATTCGCGAAATATTACACACCGATCATTATGATCATTGCAGCATTAGTTGCCTTACTCCCTCCTCTACTCTTAGGTGGTAGTTGGGAAACATGGGTCTATCAAGGATTAGCCGTTCTTGTTGTTGGTTGTCCATGTGCGTTGGTCATATCGACTCCGATTTCTATTGTTTCAGCGATCGGGAATGCAGCGAAAAAAGGCGTCCTTATCAAAGGTGGAGTCTATTTAGAAGAAATGGGTGCCTTAAAGGCAATAGCATTTGATAAAACAGGGACATTAACAAAAGGTATTCCAGTTGTAACTGATTATGCTGTATTGAGTAATCAAATGAATGAAAAAGAATTATTGGCGATCATCACTGCTTTAGAGTATCGTTCCCAGCATCCCCTTGCTTCAGCTATTATGAAAAAAGCAGAGGAAGAAAACATTTCCTATTCCGATATACTGGTAGAGGATTTCACTTCTATTACAGGCAAGGGCATCAAAGGTAATGTAAACGGGATAACTTATTACATCGGTAGCCCGAAACTCTTTAACGAATTATTAACTGTTGATTTCGAAAAAGATTTAGAACAAAATGTCACTGCACTTCAAAATCAAGGAAAAACAGCTATGGTCATTGGAACCGAAAAGGAAGTACTCGGAGTTATTGCAGTAGCTGATGAAGTCCGTGAATCAAGCAAAGAAATTATTGAAAAATTACATCAACTCGGTATAAAAAAGACAATTATGCTTACAGGTGATAACAAAGGAACTGCAAATGCAATAGGTAGTCATGTTGGGGTATCTGATATCCGAGCTGACCTAATGCCTCAAGACAAATTAGAGTTTATAAAACAATTAAGGGCCGAGTACGGAAACGTAGCCATGGTTGGTGATGGTGTCAATGATGCACCTGCGTTAGCGGCTTCTACAGTTGGAATCGCAATGGGTGGAGCTGGGACGGATACTGCACTTGAAACGGCAGACGTTGCCCTTATGGGAGACGACTTAAGAAAACTTCCATTCACTGTAAAACTCAGCCGGAAGGCTCTGAATACCATTAAAGCTAACATTACCTTTGCAATTGCTATCAAATTTATTGCCCTATTATTAGTTATTCCAGGTTGGTTAACGCTCTGGATTGCAATTCTTTCTGATATGGGAGCAACCCTTATAGTTGCCCTAAATAGCTTGCGGCTAATGAGGGTGAAAGAATAAAGTGCTCAGGGCTTTCCAGACGATTGGAAAGCCCTTTTAATAATGCTTATTAAAGATATAGCTTCTAAATATCGTACCTAATTAAAAATGGAAAGATTGGGTATATGTTAAATATCAGTTTATATTCCAAATAGATATTCATATGGAACATAGACGCTGTCACTCTAAGGTAATAATAATATTTTCTCATTCTTAATATCCAAGGAGGAAACTAAAATGACTTCTGAAGGAATAAAAAATGTTGATTTGTTAATTATTGGTGCAGGATCTGGGGGATATGTAGCTGCCATACGTGCCGCTCAATTGGGGAAAAAGGTGGTGTTGGTGGATAAGGCAGAATTAGGAGGGGTTTGCCTTAACCGTGGGTGTATACCTTCAAAGGCTCTTATCAGCGCTTCCGAACGAGTAAAACACATCAAACATGCTAATACAATGGGGATCAAGGTTTCTGGTGAAGTGGAAGTAGAGATGCCAGAGGTAGTTAAGTGGAAGGACGGAATAGTGGAGAAACTAACGAATGGCGTTCGGACTTTGCTGAAAGGCAATGGAGTGGTAGTCATTAGTGGAGAAGCGTTTCTTACTGAACCCCATGTTGCCAGAATCAAAATTGGAAACGAAGAACAATTCTATTCTTACAAAGATCTAATTATTGCGATCGGGTCTCTACCTATCGAGTTAAAAAGTATGCCATTTGATAAAAAAAGAATCATTTCTTCAACTGAAGCATTAACGCTTCAAGAAGTACCGAAACATTTAGTTGTAGTAGGTGGTGGTTATATCGGTTTAGAATTAGGAACTGCTTATGCTAAATTCGGAGCTAAAGTAACTATCCTTGAGGGATCAGATACAATTCTTTCAGGGACGGACCCTATGCTTACAAATGTCGTGAAACGTCAATTAAAGGAACTGGGAATTACACTTATAACGAATGCTTTAGTCCAAGGTGGAGAAAATACAGGCGATGAAGTAAACATTAAGGTTCTTGTTAATGGAGAGGAAGAGTTGATTAGGGGTGACTATTGCTTAGTCTCCATTGGAAGAAAACCGAACACAGGTAAAATCGGATTAGAAAATATCGGGGTCGAATTAGATCAACGCGGTTTTATTAAGATAAATGAAAAATGTCAAACAAACGTGGAACATGTATATGCGATTGGTGACTGCGCTGGTGGCAACCTCCTTGCTCACAAAGCGAGTTACGAAGGTAAGATAGCTGCTGAAGTTATAAGTGGGCAAAAAAGCGTCATTGATTATCGGGCCATGCCTTTTGTTATTTTTAGTGATCCTGAAGTAGCTTATACAGGTTTAACAGAGATGGAGGCAAAAGAACAAGGATATGAAACGATTTCCAGTCGTTTCCCATTCCAAGCTAACGGCAGAGCATTAGCTGTTTCAGATGCTGATGGCTTCGTAAAAGTTGTAGCAGATAAGAAATCCAATCGGGTGTTAGGTGTACAAATGGTAGGCCCAGATGTATCTTCACTCATTGCTGAAGCAGTTCTTGCAATTGAGTGTGGAGCAACAGCAGAAGATCTTAGCCTTACGATTCATGCTCATCCAACTTTACCGGAACCCCTCATGGAAGCTGCTGAAGGCGTTATGGGACATGCTATTCATATGTTGAATAAAAAATAATTAGAGCTTATTTAATTCACCTGGACCTGCACAATCATAAGTGCAGGTCCAATTATTTAGTTTAATGGATTAGCATTAATTGAAATTATTATTATAAAAACGTAAATTGTTATCAGTGTTTTAAATGAAAGGATTATTAAATCAATAATTTGAAGTTCGGATTTGAATGAATCCCTAAATATTATTTAAGTTCGTTGGCTTTATACATAAAAACGTTCTTAAGCCTTCAAAAACTACTTTTTCTTGATACAGAATTTGCAACCCATTATCCTCTATATGACTTGTAAATTCACTCCACTCGAAAAATGCTTCGTTAGGATGGTCAAGGCCAAAGTACTTTTTAAAGAATTTAGATGCATCTCCATTCATGTCTTCAAGAAGCAAGACACCACCTGGTTTTAATACACGAGAAAATTCCTTAATGGCCTCTTTCCAGGCTGGAACATGATGTAAAACTCCAAATACAAAAACCGCATCAAATTCTTCCTCATGAACACCAATCTTTGTAATGTCTCCCACGAAGAAATTAGCGTTTAATTTTCTTTTCTTCGCCAAATCAATTTGACTCTCCATTAAGTCGAAAGCGTATAGCTTACTTGGAGAGTATTCTTTCTCAAGAAGATAGGTACTATATCCTGATCCACAACCTGCATCTAAAATCGATTTTCCCTTTAGATTGATATCATTTCGATTTAGAAAGTATTTAAACTTTTTAAATTCAAGGCTCTTTTGCATAAGTCTTCTTGCGGGGTTATTCATTAACATAAATTCAATTTTGTTTAGTTTCATATATGTAACACCACCTTTTGAAATTTTAGATAATCATTCAGAAGCTTTTCACCTTATCCATAGCGAGAAAGTATCAAATCATCATAAACACTTTAGATGACTGGAAATATAAATATCTAATTATCCGAAGAAAGACCACATTCTAGAAAGTGTATTCTGTTTTAACATAATATATATTCATAATTCTATAAACTCAATTGGAATAACCCATCGACCGTATTTCTCAAGTGTTTCAAAAACATATCTAGACCTTGCTAAACGATAGCCGATTAAACACCAGACTGCATCCTTTGTAAAGTAACAACCAACTGTAATGATCAGTTGGTTGTTACTTAAAGTAGAAAAGAACGGAACATAAATACCAATATTGTCTCCACCATTGGCAAATGTGATAAAGGCTACATTTAAATAGAACTTCCTCGAAAATTTAACACCCGTTAATACAATGATTATAATCTATTCAGGACGCTATTTTACACATTTTTAATCCCTCAGTCATTTAAAAAAATGACAATATAGCATTGAATGTACCATTCTCATACATGATGTAAATCCCTAGCCCTATAAATACAATTGGTACAATCCAGCGTTCGTATTTCTCTATTTTTTCGGATATGTAACTCACGGAAGCTAAGCGATAACTTACATAGCATAAAACACCAACCATAATTAAAAAAACAATCATAGCAACTAGAATTTCAATCGTATTTAATGTCGTGAAGTACGGTACATAAATCGAAAAATCATCCGCACTAGAAGCTAAAACAATAAAAGTAACTGTCAAATATAATTGATTAAACCGTTTGGAGGAAAATAGAGATAAAATATTACTTTCATTTTCATCCTCTTCCCCCTTGATCCAAACTTTAATACCTAGATAAAGCGGTAAAAGTCCAAGTAATCCTATTACCCATTGCTGAGGAATGAAATTTGCAATTCCAAAAGCAACTAAGAGACTCACTGCTATAATAATTGCGGTACCTATATATTGTCCTATCCAAATATGCTTCGCCTGTCCTTTTTTTATTTGCGAAAATAAAAGAATTAATATAATTAGGTAGTCAATCCCTGTCGCTAAATAAACAGCAGCTGCTGTGAGCATCGTTACGATCATTTTTTCATCTCCAATGTTTTTAGATGATATGATGCAAAATCCCAAAAACAAAAACAGCGCCACAATTGTCAGAATAAAAGTGTGTATGTAACACATTCCTAACAAAAAAATCCAATACCGGATATTTCCGTTTTGCTATTTATATTTGCGATGGCATTAAATCATACTCTATTAGTTCAGCGGGAGAGAATTGCTGGATAAGCTTTGTGCTGTATCCTGACCCACAACCAGCATCTAACACCTTTCCCCCAAAAGAGAGTTATTCTTTTCTAAAAACTCCTTGAATGTATTAAATTCAATATTTTTTTAACCAATGTCTCATCGGATTATTCATCAAATAGAACTGAAGTTTATGTAATTTCATGAAACTTCCCCTCTCATTAAAATATTCCTTTGAATATATTATAACCCCTTTTCAAAATTATTCAAACATCTGTTTGAATGATAAAATAAAAAAGAATTGGATTATTCCAATTCCCGATGTGCTATTCTCATTTAATTAAACTGCGAGGAGGAGTGCGACTGCGGGGATTGTAATCAGCGTGGCGAAACTGATACAGCTATGGAAACCGCAGACATTGCCCCTCTTGGCTGATGATTTGGAGAAACCACCCTTTACTATCGGTCAAAGCCGCAAAAACGCTAAACATTATTTTGTAAAATGTTTCATTTGCATAGGTCTTAAATTAATTGACTTGCTGCTAATCATGCCAGGTTGCTTACGTTATGGATGGCGTTTTTTTGCCTATAGCTGCAACTGTAATTGTTGTATCGAATTCTCTACAATAAACGAGACCCAATTATTAATATCTAAAAATGAAAAAGAGCTAAACCGTAGGGTTGGTTTAGCTCTTTTCAAAGTGGACTGCTATCCAAATAAATAGCATCACCAAACCGTAATTCGGATGAGAGTTACTAAATCTTTTTATTTTGGAGAGAGTTCACTTTCGGTAACCCATTTATGATTAGTTACTTCTTCACCACCGGTAGTCGGAGTAAAATCGATCATGTATACAGTAATTTTTTCAGCTGAATCAATTTCAGCTAATGCCCCTTTCATCCCTTTCATATGGTCTGCCTCTAAGGTGACCTCAGCCCCTGGTTCAAGAGTTTTGCCATCAGCATCCTCAATCTCTTCTTGGATAACCCATTTATGATTTTCCACTCTTTCTCCACCAGTTACCGGCGTATATGAAACAGCGTAAGCAACAGTATCATAAGCACCTACAATTGTTGCTACGGCACCTTTCATTCCTTTCATATGACCAGTTTCAATAATTGCTTCACTTCCTACTTCAAAGGTTGGATTTTCCGCTACTTTTAAGTTTGCCGGAACTTCACCTGAACTGGAATGGTGGTGCATCTCCATTTCCATATCTTCCTGTTTCGGTTCATTATTGACGTCTGTGTTTTTCTCATTGGTCGCGTTATTCCCACATCCACTTAAACCAATGACTACCGTGAGACCTAAAAGAAGTAAATGCTTCTTCATTTGAATACACCTCTAATTTAACATATTTATGAAAGAAGCTATTCCAAGAAACTGTTGTAGTTTCTCGGGATAGCTCCTCCAATGAAGTTTTTTCAGTTTGCTTAAGCCACCGCTTGACGGCATGCTTCGGCACATTTTCTGCAAGATTCGGCACAGCGTTTGCAATGATCCTCGTCATGTTTAGCACACTCTTCCGCGCAACGGTCGCAGACCTCTGCACAAAGTTCTAAAATCTGATTAGTAAATGGGCTGTTGCGAGTTATAGCCTGTGCAGTGAACGCACAAACATCGGCACATTCACGGTCCAATCGTATGCAATCAGCCATCATCTTAACATCTTCTGCTTTCAAGCATGCATCAAAACAAGTATTACATTCCTCTAGGCATTCTAGAATCACCTTAAGTGTTTCTGCGTATTTCGTATTCACGGTCTCACCTCCTGAGATTTTCATTCGGTGTAATTTTTCCCTTAAGGAATTATTTTAAACGGGAAGTGGGCATCTCCTTAAAAAGTCCTTATATTCATTAAATCATTTATCTAAATTGCTTTTCCCGTGCCAATAATATTCGCTTAACACATCAGCCAATGCTTCGACAGTTCGCTGTAGTTCCTCTACTGTATTATCGACTCCTCCAATTTCAACAATAAGGGAATTTGGAGAAAGATCTTGGTTATAAACTCCATTGCCTTGGCTTTTGTCCTTTTTCAATATTCCTTTTGACAAACTGGGATACTGCTTTGAAAGAACATTATGTACTTCCTCAGCAAAAGAAAGATTCTTTGCGTAATCTTCATGTCCAGTTCCCACAACGAACAATAGCCGGGCATAGTTTTCCCCATTTATTTTTATGGTGGTAGAATCTTTCCGCAATGAATCACGATGTAAGTCTAAGAAAATATCTAAATCTTTATTTTCGCCACGCGCTGTCCTAACTATTTCTCCTGAAAGCTGATAAGAACTATTATAGTCTAATCCTCGCAAACTTAGTTCTTGGACAATATCAGTTGAATCCACTTCCGTTCCTACTCCTCTTCTTTCCAATGCTTTGCCAAGCATTTCACCAACCAATGTCATATTCGCTTTTGAGTGATACGCTCCTTCCGGTTTATTTCTGTCTTTTAAATACGGTAAGAAGGATTCCCTGTTATGTGTGTGATAAATAAAAATAACATCTCTGCCGAAAGTCGAGTGTATAGAATCTTTAGGAATCATTTCGGGAGATTTCATATTCGCAAAGATAGCATCAAGATTCTTAAATGTAAGCTCACCATCTTTCAAAAGATCTTTCATGAACGGTTTGAATTCATCTCTATCTGGTTGTTGTTCTTTACTCTTCATATTTTTTTCATCTGGTGTGCTATTAATAGACATGTTGAATTCTGTAACTGGATTCGGAATACCTGAATGATTGTCTAACGTTTCCATCTCAAAGTTTGAAAAAGAAGAGTCACTTCCAGACACGGGATTTTCTTTGTTTTCATCTTTCCGAATATATAAAGCAAGCATAGAAACGATTAGTAACCAAATAAAAAATAATACAATTGCAAAATATAAAAGAACAGCGAGCAAGGACTTTTTCTTTTTCTTTTTCTTTTTCTTCTTATTCTTTGAATATGGCTTGATTTTTGGAAGCATTATTTGGCCTACCTTTAGATAGAATGAAATTTTTTCCTTAGAAGAATTCCAAAACAGCCAGTGTGAACCACTACACACTGGCTGTTACTGCTTTCTAACGCAATTAAATAGATTGATCTTTATTCGACTTTTACTTGTCCCATCATACCATTGTCTTCATGTTCGAGAATATGACAATGGAACATATAAACACCCTTATGATTAAATTGTATAGCTATTTTTACCGTCTCATCTGGTTGAATCGCAATACTGTCTTTCCATCCCCGCTCATTTTCAGGCGGTGCTTCTCCATTCCTGGAAATTATTTTAAATTGCGTTCCGTGGATGTGAAATGGATGAATCATACCGCCCATATCGTCCGGCTTATTGTAAATTTCCCAGACTTCCTTAACCCCTTGCTGTTGTGTGAAGTCAATTCTCTCCGGATCGTACTTCTTTCCATTTATCGTTACCATATCCATCATCCCAAAGAGTTCCATCTTCTTTGTGACTGGCAGATCCATTTCTTCCTCTGTTAATGATATATCATTCATTACTCCTGGAATCTTACTAATCGCTCTACTTTTATCTAAAACCTCAAATGGTAAAAGAATAGATCCATCCTCATTCGTTAACGCCAAATCCTTTTCTGTATCAAGTTGTGAAAAATCAACAATAATTTCAGCCCTCTCAGAAGGTGTCAGTGTTACTTCTTTTAAAGTGACCGGTTCATTCAAGAAGCCGCCATCTGTAGCGATTTGGACAAAAGAATCACCCGTATTCAATTTAAAAGTAAAGTTCCGCGCATTAGACCCATTTAGTAAACGGAGACGTACTTTCTCTTTGTTGACAGTCAACTTGGGATTCAACGTCCCATTGACTAATAGTGTATTGCCGATTGTTCCATCTTCATTCTTGACAGCACTGTAATTCAATTGTTTCTTATCATTAAATTTCCGATCTTGAAAAATTAAAGGAATATCATTCTCACCATAAATACTTGGCAACCCAAGGCTTTTCGAATTATCATCTTCAATATAAATCAAACCGGCAAGTCCATTGTATACCTGTTCAGATGTTTTTCCTTCGGGATGTGGATGAAACCATAATGTTGACGCTTCTTGTGTCACTTCAAATTCAATTACTTTTTCTTCTCCCGGTTCAAGTGCATCATGCGGTCCTCCATCAACGTCAGCGGGTACTTCCAGGCCGTGCCAGTGGAAAGTCGTCGCTTCATCCAACTCATTTATCGTTCTAATTTTAACTTTGTCACCTTTCTCAAAACGGAGCATTGGTCCTAAATACGACCCGTTGTATCCATACGTTTCAGTTTCAGTCCCATTGAATATTTCGGTCTTTCCTTTTTGTGCCCGAACCGTGTATACGACATCTTCACCGTCATCCTGTTCAAGCATAGTAGGGATTTTCAATTCATTTTCCCCTGTTGAGTCGTTTAACATAACTACCTCGTCATGACTCATATGCCCTTCCATCATTTCACCCATAGTGGAATGATCCATTTCCTCCATTTCATGATTCATTGTTGAATGATCCATTTCCTTCTCAGGCTGAACGTTATTACTACAACCGCTGATAACCAATATACTAATTGCCGCTGCGGCAAGTGTTATCTTGATTCCCATCACTTTTTTCCCCTCTCTATGATTATTTCTATTTTCAGCATAACAAGAACATATGAAAAAAATATGCATGCGACAGGTGTGTCTAAAATTCGTCATAATTAATGCATAGAATTTGCATAGTCTGTGGAATACGAAATAAGAAAACCCATGCCAACTCTTATAGAAGTTGGCATGGGTTCTCTTATTTAGTCTATCGTCGTGACCTTACGCTGTTGTTCTTGCTTGCGCAGCCCATACCGCGTCATACCTCGCGGCTTATAGACCGATAATATTGTGATGATGAGCAATACTAGCAGGCCGCCCCCGGCATGGAGCAATTCACCCCACATCCCTCCAAGATCAGCACTTCCCGTCCCTATCGCAACTTCAGCAAAGAAGCTCACTGTCTGCATATTCAGCAACAAGACGGCAGTCGCTAGTATAGTTAGCAGAAGTTTGAAAAGGACCCAGTAATGCCTTACTAACCCCCACTTGGTTCCCATTGACATAACAAGCCCAGTAAGTAGAGAGAAAAGAGCCAACGGGACAATAGCGAACCAACCAGTCAACTCCATCGCTATCCATACAGCTTGAACTGTCTTAGTATCTTGACTGGAGAGAGCCGCAACAACAAGTATCAGGAAACCAACTACCGCGCCGAGCCAGCCCACCGAAGAAGTGATATGCACAGTGAGTGCTAACTTGCGGAGAGCGGGTTTCATGACCATGGCTGTTCCACACTTTGCTCAACGCCGGTTGAAGACGGTAGGTGGCGACCAGGGCCGTGTTTACCACCACTGACGATCATAATAAGGACGACTAGTAACACTAGAACGATTGCGATTATCCCAGACACTTTTACCCAGCGAGGTGTATTTGAAGTCGTTTTACGGTCAGCCATATGTGTATCCTCCTCTGTTGCACATCTTTGAAAATAATTCTTTCATCTAGATTTCCTCCTTAGTATTCAAACCCAATACCAATTTAGTATAACAATGTATTATGAACGGATGATGAACAGAGAATTACCTATTTCCTGTTAGTAGACTCGTTCAAATTCAATGGTAGTGAAAAAGTAAAGGTTGTTCCTGTCCCTACTTCACTTTCCACTTTAATATCGGTTTGATGAAGATCTAATATATGCTTAACAATGGATAAGCCTAGCCCTGTGCCCGCCTTATTTGTACGAGCTGCATCAGCTTTATAAAATCTTTCCCAAATAGCTTGAATTTCTTCTTGACTGATTCCCGGTCCATAATCACGAATCGACACCACCGCCCGTTCTCCCTTGTTCAGAAACACTTTTATTGAACTATTGTAGGTGGAAAATTGTACTGCATTTTGAATTAAATTAACTATCACTTGATCTATCCGATCAGCATCGGCAAATACGTAGATATCTTGTTCTTCTCTAGATATTAACTCTACATTCAAATTTTTATTTACAAACTCAACTTCCATGCGAGCCATGACTTGGCGTACCAGCTCTGACAAATTAAAAAGTGCTGGACGAATTTCTAATTGTCCCGATTCGATTTGAGACATATCCAGAATATCATTTACAAGCTTTATCATTCGTTCAGTTTGTTCTTTAATGACGCTAAAATAATGTCGTTTTTTATCATTGGGGATTTTATCATCAAGAAATGCCGTGGCAAACCCATGAATTGAAGTGAGTGGTGAGCGTAGATCATGGGAAACATTGGCGACAAAATCCTTTCTCATCTTGTCCAAGCTGGCCAACTCATGTGTCATATGGTTGAATGTTTGTCCCAGTTCCCCCAGTTCGTCATGTGTCCTGATCTTAACGCTTTGATTAAAATCTCCTCTAGCGATTTGAAGGGCAACCCGATTCATTTCCCGAAGTGGAGCGGTAATTCTTTTAGTGATGTAATAGGTAAATAAACCTGTAATCGTTATAGAAATAATAGAAGAAGTTATTAACATGTATTTCAATTGGTTTATACCCTCAAGATTAAGGTGCATTTCAGTAAGGTTGTTCTGAAATAGCAAATATGAAGTAGTAGCAAAAATAAAATGTGACACAATTAATATGACGATATATGTGATAAACAGCTTAACAAAAATACTTTTTATTCGAATCAATGGTTGTACACCTCAAATTTATATCCGACTCCTCTTATAGTTTTCACTCTCCAGTTAGAGTTGGCATTTCCTAATTTATCTCGAATCCTTTTGATATGCACATCAACCGTTCTCGGATCCCCTTCAAAATCCAAGCTCCATATTTGGTCCAAAAGTTGCTGACGAGTAAATACTTGATTGGGATGGGTGGCGAGAAAATAAAGCACCTCCATTTCTTTAGGTGCCAAACCGATTTCCTTTTCATCATAAATTACCTTGTATTGATGAAGATTAATCTCTAACATAGGAAGCTCGATAATCTGATTAGTATCTAATATAGGATTGGCTCGCCGAAGAACCGCTTTTATCCGTGCCATTAATTCATTCGGGTCAAAAGGTTTCACCAAGTAATCATCTGTTCCAAGTTCGAAACCTTTTAACTTATCGTAGCTTTCACCTTTCCCGGTCAGCATGATAATAGGCGTTTTATCATATCTCCTTATTTCCTTGCAAACTTCCCAACCGTCCATTTCAGGCAGCATAATATCCAGGATGACCAGATCAGGTGGACTTTCATGAAACATATCTAACCCAGTTGCCCCATCGTTTGCAACGCTAACTTTATAACCACTTTTTTCTGCGTATAAATTGATCAAATCACAAATGTATGAATCATCCTCGATGACGAGAACTTTAATTGGCTTGTTCATCATCCGACCTCTCATTCTTTTACACTTTATAGTAGCATCCTTTTATGAACAGAACGTGAACACAATCGATATTAAGACAAGCAAGCAGAATGTGTTAGACGACAATCAAAGCAACCTAATATACCAAGATGGGTTCTTTTTTAGATATAAAAAGACCTATAACAACTCCAGTTAAGAGTTGGTATAGGCCTTTCATTTTTAATTCCTTATTTTCACTTTCTGTAGACGCAATGCATTCAACACCACGGAAACCGAACTGAAGGCCATCGCTGCACCCGCTACCCAAGGAGCTAATAAGCCAATTGCTGCAATCGGAATTCCAATTGTGTTGTAAATGAAAGCGAAAAATAAGTTCTCTTTTATATTTCGCATTGTTTTTCGGCTCATGATAATCGCATCTGCAACACTATTTAAATCTCCCCGCATTAAAGTGATGTCAGCAGCCTCTATCGCAATATCCGTACCGGTCCCTACTGCCATTCCTACATTTGCCATGGCAAGCGCTGGCGCGTCATTAATGCCGTCACCGACCATCGCCACCTTCTTGCCTTGTTCTTGAAGCTTTTTAATCTCTGCACTTTTCTGTTCCGGCAGCACTTCTGCAATTACGTTAGACAGGTTTACTTGACGCGCAATGGCCTCTGCAGTACGTTGATTGTCACCAGTTAGCATAATGACTTCCAGTCCTAGTTCCTGCATTCTGGCAATCGCTTCTTTTGAAGTTCCTTTTACTGTATCAGCTACTGCAACAACACCAGCAAGTTTAGTATCTACAGCTACAAGCATAGCTGTTTTCCCTTCACTTTCCAGCTCCTCCATTGAGGCTTCTGAATCCAAAGTTGCAATGTTACGCTCTCTCATCAATTTTCTTGTGCCAACTAACACTTCTCTACCATTTACTTCGGCCCGAATACCAAATCCCGGTAAAGCCTCAAAATCAGTCGTTTCAAGAAGTGTTAAACCTTTCTCCTTTACACCTTTAACAATTGCTTGTGCCAATGGATGCTCCGATTGATTTTCAGCAGTTCCAATCAATTGAAGAACTTCCTCTTCATCAAACCCATCGGCGACCAGAATATCTGTTAGTGCAGGTTCGCCTTTTGTGACGGTTCCTGTTTTATCTAATACGACTGTGTCAATTGATTGTGTGTTCTCCAGATGTTCTCCGCCTTTAAAGAGAAGGCCCATTTCAGCAGCCCTACCAGAACCTGCCATGATAGAAGTCGGTGTTGCCAATCCAAGTGCACATGGGCAAGCAATGACCAAAATCGAAATGGTCGGGATAAGCGCTGAGCGGAAATCACCCGGTGTCACCGCAAAATACCAAATAAAGAAAGTGACAATTGCAATGACAACAACGATAGGCACGAAAACTCCAGAAATTCGGTCAGCCAATCGCTGAATATCCGCCTTAGACCCTTGTGCCTCTTCAACCACTTTGACGATTTGTGCTAAAGCTGTATCT
Organism: Saccharococcus sp. Marseille-Q5394; assembly: GCF_946901335.1. Classification (NCBI taxonomy): domain Bacteria; kingdom Bacillati; phylum Bacillota; class Bacilli; order Caryophanales; family Anoxybacillaceae; genus Saccharococcus; species Saccharococcus sp. Marseille-Q5394. The sequence continues at coordinate 564,942 of NZ_CAMPPQ010000001.1, forward strand.
ATTCCCACTTTTGTTGCTTTGATTTGCAACGAACCATTCTTATTAATCGTTGCACCAATTACAACGTCGCCCGCAACTTTATCAATCGGTATACTTTCGCCCGTTATCATCGATTCATCGATTGCAGATCGTCCTTCAATAATTTCCCCATCCACCGGAATCTTTTCACCCGGTTTGACTAGGATTATATCTCCTGCCACCACTTCTTCAATTGGGATTTCTTGTTCGGTGTTATTTCTTAGAACTCGGGCTGTTTTAGCCTGCAAACCAAGTAGCTTTTGAATAGCTTGACTCGTTTTCCCTTTTGCACGAACTTCAAATAACTTACCAAGTACAATTAAAGTGATAATGACAGCTGAAGCTTCAAAATAGAGTTCCGGATGCCCGACACTACCTGTACTCATCCATTCGATTGACAAATAGAGACTGTAGAAGTACGCTGCGCTCGTACCCAGTGCAACCAAGACGTCCATGTTGGCACTTTTATTTCGTAAAGCATTGAAAGCACCTCTATAAAATTGGGCACCAACATAAAATTGAACCGGCGTTGCAAGCGCAAGCTGTACCCACGGATTCATTAGAACGTTAGGCAAATAAATAAATAACAAAAATTCAAAATGAGCTACCATCGTCCATAATAAAGGAGCCGTCAGAATCAGCGAAATAATGAACTTCCTCTGCTGCCTCTTGATTTCTTGTTCTTTATGATCCATTTTGTTTTGCCCATCTTGCTTCGGAATCAATTCATAGCCCAATTTCTTAACAGCAGTAATCATGTCAGAAGTTTGAACCTGTTTACTGTCATATTCAACTGCAATTGTTTCTAGCGCAAAGTTGACGTTAGCATTAGCTACCCCATCCATCTTGCTGATTCTTTTTTCTATCTTTGTCGCGCAAGCCGCGCAGGTCATGCCCGAAATATCAAAAGAGGCTTTTTCTTGAACGACACTGTAGCCGAGCTTTTCAACCCTTTCCTTAAACTCATTGACATTCGTTTTCTCTGGGTCATAGACGATTGTTGAACGTTCCAATGCAAAGTTCACATTTGCTCGTTCAACGCCTTCTATTTTCGAAAGCCCCTTTTCAATTCGGTTGGCGCATGCTGCACAAGTCATTCCTTGGATTTGCAACGTTTTTTCTTTATTTGTCATTTTTTATCACTCCAATACATAGAGGGGGTATATTGAGATTAAAAAGAAAGACCATACCAGATGGTACGATCTTACCCGCCGCCTTCTACCCCCGAGTGGTATAACCGGAAGATTGTTTGTCGATTCAATTTACGTAAGTACGATACCCGAGATTAGGCGATGTCATACCCTTGCTCTTCAATCGTTTCCTTAATTTGATCCAATGTTGTTTGCCCGCTGTCAAACTCTACAGAAACTTCACCACTGCTAAGATTCACCTTTACGGCAGAAACGCCTGTAAGATTCCCAACGCTTTCCTCAATAGAATTGACGCAATGATTACATGACATCCCTTGAACTTTCAATGTTTCATTCATTTTGACGACCTCCTAATCAGTTATTACTTTAAATTTACTATACCCCCGCATGGTATGTCAACTGTTAAATAAAAAAATTCAGAGCTCTTTATTTCGTCATTGTTTTCATGACTTCCATCAATTCCTTAATGGAATTTTCACCATCTTGCCCTTTTATCGCATTTGCTACACAGTGATGAGTGTGATCTTCCAGCAAAGCGAGAGAAACCTTATTCATCGCTGATTGAATAGCACTGATTTGGTGTAAAATATCCACACAGTAACGGTCGTTTTCAACCATTTGATGAACCCCCCTCACTTGCCCTTCAATGCGTTTCAAACGGTTAAGAAGCTGCTGCTTATTTGGTTGAACAGTAGATTTATTTGTTTCCTGCATTCTTCTCCCCCCCCGACTAGTATTCATACCCCTTACCCCTTACCCCTATTATAACTCTTTACTTCGTTAAGTTCCATTGCAAATTAACGACGGTTTCATTTGATATGCCCAAGTAAAGCTTCGTTTCCAACCCGTTTTACAAACTTGTGAAATTGTTCCCGCTTTTTTCCCTGTCTGCCGTATAAGTCAATTAATTGTTCAACAACTGAATACAATTCTTCCGGAGAAAGCTTATCCTTGAATAAATGTCCGACTGAAGCATCGTTTCCTTTAGATTTTCCACCGATATACAGACTATAAGTATCCCTTGTCTTCATAACACCAATATCATTCATGAGCGGCTCTCCACAACCAACTGGACAACCCGTATAAGCAGTTCTTAACGTGACAGGAACTGGAGTTCCTGCTATTCTATTGTTCAATTCAATCGCAACAGGCATTCCTTCTTCTTCAGAGCCTTTGCAAAAGTTACACGTTCGTAAACTTTTAACATAATTCCCGACTGGATAACAATGAAGTCCAGCTTCTTTAAACTCTGCAATGATCTCTTCTTTTTTCTCTTCAAGTATTTCAACGTATAATTGTTGAAAGGTAGTTAACTCCAATTCCTCTTCGTCTCCTAAATGTTTAGCCAATACCATTAGCTGTTTTGCAGTGAGCTTAGCCCCATAATTGATGCCACCATTTACAGCGATCTTTATTTTACTATCCTTCATGATTTACTCCTTTGAATTCTATATTTGCATTTATTCAAATGTTAGTTGCAATATCATTATTACTGATAGTCCTAATATAAAGCAAATCTAAGTCATTAAAAATACGCCCATCCTTATTCCGAGATGGGCGCAATTTCAGCTATGATTTGATACCTTAAGTTTCCAAAAATTGCTCTGTTGCTACAGCTGAGAAGTGACTATTGGTATATCTATATAATTGGATTGAACTTGCACTTCCCCAGAGAACGCATATCCTTTTCACCAAATGCAAAATGTACTTTCTTTTAGAAAAAAAATCCTTAAACCTCATTATTACTAAGAACTTTACTCTTGTAATACGGTAGAAATCGCTTTCGCTAAAACAGAAATTGATCGATTTATTTCTTCTTCTGTATTATCTATACCTCCAAGCTCAATAAGAACCATATTTTGATCCAAGTCCTGATTATAGACACCGTCTACATGCTCTCCTCTTTTACCAAAAATCCCACGCGAAATACCCGGCACCAATTTATCTAATTGAGCAGACAACTGCTCGGCGTATTCTTTGTTTTTGTGGAAATTTGGATTATTTTCTCCTAAAACGAAATATATTTTTCCATACGTCTGGTTATTATAAGTAAGTGTCGTTGTCTTCCTTTTAGCGGAATCCCTATGAAGGTCAATGATTAAATCATACTCATTTTCCTTGATTTGTTTTTCAACAAAAGGACGTACCACGTGATAAGCCTCGCGGAATGCACTATTCTGCTTTTCCATTTCTTCCATTGTATCAATAGCAAGAAATTCCGTTTGAATATCGTTTAGATCAAAATGATTTTTTATTGTATCTTCGAACGCCATAATATTTGAAGCGGGATGATAGACGGCTGTAAGATTTTCCTTGTTTTGCACTATAGGTTGGAAGGCTTCATATGAATGTGTGAAAAACACTAGGGCTTTTGAAGGTTTTTGTTGTAAATGAGGAACGTCGGATTCTGACAGATTTTCCGCATACACTATTAGACTTTTTTTTATCGGCTCTGCTTTGGTTATTTGTAAAGGTATTGAAGAATAATTTATGACAATTATTGGAGATAAAAATAGTGCTAATATGAAAACTGAATATATTTTAGCTTCTATTCTCATTTTATTCCCCTCCGAATATAATTCTATGTATCTAATCAACAGAATAGAATTGTAGAACTGTATTTGGAAAAGGTAATACTATGGAACATATTGAGTAGAAATTCGATTGCCATAAGGTGTTAAAGTTGACCGTATAGTGTGGAGCATAGCTTCCCACTCTCTTATGCAAAATCATCTATAATCTTTATAATAAATAATAAGGCACCCATCTATACTACAAGATGGGTGCCATTACTATGAGTTGGTACCTTTATCTTCCGGAAATTGCGCTGTATACTGCAGCTGAGAATTCTGCGCGTGTCGCTTCTTTTGCGATGCTAAAGTTTTTAGATTGAAACACTGTTGTCTGATCCAATGTCTTAAGTGCATGAATTGACTCTGAGGCCCAGTGATTAGATGGTACATCATTATAATTTGACGCGACTTGCACATTGCCAGCTATTTTTTCTTGAAGATCAAACGCTCTATCTACGATTGCCGCAAGATGCGCACGTGTAAGTTTGTCGTTAATACCAAAATCACCAGTTGCATAACCTTGAAGGATTCCCGCTTCATTCAAAGCCGCAATGTCGGCTGCATATTGGTGATCAGGCGCAACGTCCGTAAATGTCACTTCGGTGGTTGCCTTTAATTTGAGCTCACGATTTATCATTGCTGCTGCTTGACCTCGTGTAATTGTCTTTTCAGGTTTGAATGTGGAATCTTCATAGCCCTTTATGACGCCGATTGCGTTTAGTGCAATAATTGCCTCAACAGCAGGATGTTCTACAGAAAGATCACTAAATACTTCACTCATCTTTTCATCTGATTTTACTTGCACAGGGTCAAAAGCTACTTTGGTGATATTTGCCACGCGTTTAGCACCGGCATACTTCGGAGCCCAATAAGGATCTGTTTTTAAATTTGCCTTAAGAACACCACGGCTCTTGGCTGAGATAAATTCGTTATCCCCTAAATAGATTCCAGTGTGTGAAATCCCTTTTTTATACGTATTTTTAAAAAACACAAGATCCCCAGGCATCAGATCTTCTTTACTAATGGAAGTTCCTACTTTAAACTGGTCTGCCGATGTTCTTGGTAAATTGATGTTAAACTCGTTAAAGACGTACCGTATATATCCCGAACAGTCAAAGCCTTTGGGAGTTGTACCTCCAAATTTATACGGCGTACCATAAAACTTTGCGGCATAGGATGCTATATCATTAGAACTTGCGCTGACTTTATTTAGAGTCATAAATTGTATAGTGCTCATAAGAAACACTGCCATAACTAATTGATAAACTCGTATTCTCATTTTCCACCCCAACTGTATTATTATCTATCTATTTGTTCTATCCTGTTTATAGGTAAACTTTAGCACAAAGAATATGAATTCCGCTTTACAGTATCATGACATTAACATTACTAAACTTAGGATTTTTTAAGGAGATTATTTGAAGAGCACATCAAAAAACGCTTAGATATATTCATCTAAGCGTTTTCGTTATATAGATTATCACATTTATTGAGAGCTTCTAATTAAGATTCTCAACAAGTTCATTTATCATCTTTTCATCCATAGGTCCAAGTATCTTTTGACTAATAACTCCATCCGTGCCAATTACGTACGTGGTCGGAATGGTTATGATATTATACAAATCCAATACATCCCCATCATTATCCAGTAGGATAGGAAAAGTTAGTCCGTACTCCTTGACAAACTTCTCAATACTTTTCTTCCCTCCTCTCTCTTCGGAGGTCATATTAACTGCAATGATTTCCACATTTGCAGCATCCTTCTTATTCTTATAATAATTTTGCATATGGGGCATTTCTACCTTGCATGGGCCACACCATGACGCCCAGAAGTTAAGAATAACTATTTTCCCTTTATAATCAGTTAGCTTCACTTTTTCACCCGAAAGCGTAGGAAGCTCAAAATTCGGTGGTGCTTTTCCTTTTTCAAGTCCTGATTCATCATCTATTACCGATGTTACATACACGGCTTGAACTGTATCGATCGGCTCAGTTATTTCTGTATTTGACTTGACCATTTTAACCATAAATCCACTGATAATTAGTACTGCTATAACAATACCTACGGTCCATTTAATCACATTCATCCCTTCTGATAAGTGCTAGCTTACAATGAATTGACCAATCATACCAAATTCTTTATGCCCTGGAATAGTACAATAAAATTCATAAACTCCTGATTCAGTAGGTGTAAATGTAAGAGTTTCAGTACTTTTTGGTGAGGCATGGAGATGTATTACATTGCTTCCTGTTTCATGATTATGATGTGATTCATTATTATTTGGAAGGGACGGAACTTTAATTTCAATATCATGCTCTATATTATCAAGGTTTTTGAGTGTCAAGGTGACCTCCCTGTCTTTCTCAACAATAATTTTATTATTTGAGTACTTCATATCAATAGAATCTACAACAATAATTTGTCTTTCTTTATTAATTTTTTCGGTTGGATTAGATGTTGCTGAATGATGACTATTAAATGATGACGATTCCCCTAGCATTCTATTTTTCTCCGCGATGGAATTGCCACCAATTAAGTAAACAGCAACTAATGTTGAGATCACCAAAGGTTTTAATAACCACTTTTTTGTGTGCACCTTTGCATTTCGAGGAGTTTTCACAATAGCTATAATAAAAATAGTGCTGACTGATAAAAACAAGAAAATCTGAACCAAACTTATAGACTGGTCTTCACGAATCATCTCTCCAACCATCGCCCCCATCATACCGCCCATTAATCCAGCCATAAATCCCTCTAATACAGAGAGGACTCCAAAACGCAGGCCACATAACGAGCCAGCTAACACTCCAATGGCTATTGAGATGATTGTTGATAGGAATAGATCCCCTTGATAAGTTACACCTAGTAGAATACCCGCAGTCAAGCCCACGTTCATGCCATAGAACATTGAAATGATCATGCCTTGCATAGTCCCTAATACTTTTTTCAATCTACCAGCCCAGATAACAACTATGAACGTTAAAAAACCAAGTGAACCTAGCACAAATAACTGAAAATCCCCCATTGATCTCCCACCTTTAATGTCAAATAATCTAATTTCATTCTACGGCTATATACCTTATAAGGGTATGTTGCGAAACTGAACTACATGATTAATCTACAGTCAGAATTCACACTTCCATGATAAATTCCAAAAAGTGCATAGTCTTTGCATAAGTAATGGGTATAATTAACACATACTTAAAATCGAACATTAGAGAGGAGGTAATGGTGTGTCGAACCACTCACATCATCACCACAAACCGGAAAAACATTCTGCTCCTGAGCACAAACATGATCAGCATTCCAAACATTCTCACGAAGAACATCATGGACATCATGATCACCATGCACATATGGTCGAAGATTTCAAAAGGCGTTTCTATATTTCGCTCATTGTTACGATCCCTATATTAATCTTGTCACCAATGATTCAAATGTTTTTGAACGTGGACTGGCGTTTTACTGGGGATATGTATATCCTGTTTGCACTGTCTACTTTTGTATTTTTATATGGGGGTTGGCCTTTCCTTGCAGGGACTAAGGATGAACTGAAAAATAAAACCCCGGGCATGATGACGCTGATTTCATTAGCCATTACCGTTGCATATGTGTACAGTACAGCTGCAGTATTCGGCTTTGCAGAAAATGATTTCTTCTGGGAACTGGCTACACTTGTAGACATTATGTTACTTGGTCACTGGATTGAAATGCGTTCCGTAATGGGTGCCTCAAAAGCATTGGAAGAGCTAGCCAAGTTGATGCCTTCCGAGGCACATCTCATTGATGAGGATGGAGTTATTAAAGAAGTTGACGTAACGGAGTTGAAACAAGGCGATCGTGTACTTGTTAAACCTGGCGAAAAGGTACCGGTAGATGGAAAAATACTTGAAGGAAAATCGACGATTGACGAGTCGATGCTTACCGGAGAATCGGTTCCAGTTGAAAAAGAAGCTGGATTAGAGGCAATTGGCGGATCAATTAATGGGGAAGGATCCCTTGTTATTTCTGTCACGAAAACAGGTAGCGAAACATACCTTTCACAAGTCATTACCTTAGTAAAGGAAGCCCAAGAATCCAAATCACGCGCCCAAGACCTTGCGAACCGTGCTGCTAAGTGGTTGTTTTACGGTGCACTCGCTGCAGGCCTGATTACATTCATTATTTGGATTTCCCTTGGCTATCCTGTTTCATTCGCAATGGAAAGAATGGTGACCGTACTTATTATTGCTTGTCCACACGCTTTAGGATTGGCAGCTCCATTGGTTGTGGCCGTTTCAACATCCATTGCAGCTAAAAATGGACTTCTCATCCGAAATCGAGCCGCTTTTGAAGGTGCCCGGAATATCGAGGCCGTCGTTTTCGATAAAACCGGTACATTGACGAAAGGTGAGTTCGGTGTAACCAACATCTATACATTTGGGGACTTCAGTGAAGAAGATGTCATTTCCTATGCAGCCACAGTCGAAGCTCAATCTCAACACCCTCTTGCGAAAGGTGTCACTAGGAAAGCAGAAGAGATGGGCATCCCTCTTCAACGAGTGGAGAATTTCCAATCACTAACCGGTAAAGGGCTTGAAGGGACAGTAGATGGAAAACAGGTTATGGTCGTCAGTCCTGGTTATGTGAAAGAGTTGAACCTCAAATTTGATACGGTTCAATTCGATCAGTGGTCTTCGGAAGGAAAAACGGTCGTATTCACGCTGATTGATAAACAACTTGCCGGTATGATCGCCCTTGCGGATATCGTCCGTGAGACGGCCATAGATGCCATCAATATACTAAAAGAAATGAACGTCAAATCCATCATGCTTACGGGTGATAATGTAAAAGTAGCCCAATATGTAGGAGGACAACTTGGAATGGAGGAGATCTTCGCTGAAGTCCTTCCACACGAGAAGTCCGCAAAGATTGAGCATATCCAAAACGTTGAGCGACTCCGAACAGCAATGACTGGAGATGGGGTCAACGATGCACCTGCTCTCGCAAAAGCAGATTTAGGTATTGCTGTAGGGGCAGGAACTGATGTAGCCATCGAAACCGCTGATGTCGTTCTTGTTAAAAGCAATCCGCTTGATGTAGTAAATATTATCAGGCTTTCAAGGGCTACCTATCGTAAAATGACACAAAACTTGTGGTGGGCTGCAGGATATAATATCGCTGCAATCCCATTAGCGGCAGGTGTTCTCTATCCAATCGGCATTGTTCTAAGCCCAGCTGTAGGAGCCATATTAATGTCTTTAAGTACGATCATTGTAGCAATCAATGCAAGACTTCTGAAACTTTAAGGACTACTGAGATTATGCAAAAAGTAGTTGAAGGCGGTGGAGTCATGGAGAATAACGACTTGATTCAAAAAGAGCTGAAAGAATTAGAGTGTATGGAGGAATGCGATTCCGATGTCCTTGTGGCCCAATTAACAAAAAATCAACAACTAATTACATCAAGCCGTGAGCTATATTATAAGGAGGAACAGGATCAATCATGGATCGAGCATTATTACTGCCAAATTTCTTTTAGTGAAACTACACCTAAGCGTTTATTCCAGGACCTATGTAAACTTGTAACCGAAACTCACAAATATCAGCACCCTTATCACATAAGTAAAGATCAGTATCTTTACACTTGGGTTGACCTTCAACCAGACGGTCAACTAAAAAACATCTATTCCGGTGTGCAAAAAAATCCTAAAGTAGTCATTGAAGAAGATTTCAATACGGTTCAAAACCGGTTTCAAAAGTACCGAAAACTCGTCTTTAAGCAAAGGTACTCTAGCAAAGAAATCGGCAGGCATGTCAGAAGAGTTTCGAATGAACATAAATTCAATGCTGAACACGTTGTTCCCCAATCTTGGTTTAAAGCGAGGGAACCTATGAAAGGAGATTTACACCATCTCTTTGCATGTGAGCCGGTGTGTAATAGTACACGGTCTAACTTTCCCTATTATGAATTCAATTCATCAGCAGCGTCGGTTAGAAAACGTAGTTACTGCGGCTTATTTGATATCAACCAATTTGAACCAGAGTATGGTAAAGGACAAGTTGCCCGTGCAACCCTTTATTTCTTATTGCGATACCCAACAGAAATCTTACAGCACTATAAAAAAACCATTAGTCTCCCTTTATTGGTCCGGTGGCATGAACAATTCCCGGTAAACATCTACGAAAAGCATAGAAATAAAGCTATTTTTGAGATTCAGGGAAACCGAAATCCGTTTATCGATTTTCCCAAACTGACAAATGAAATAGATTTCCAATAAAAAAATTCCGGCGTGTAGTAGTATCATACACACCGGAATTTTAGTTTAATCGCCACTGTAACAAAAGAGACAATAGCACCGAGATTCCTCTATGGCCGTATAGAAAATGCCTCAGGTTTTATTATCAGCAGTTTATTTTTCAGAATCATGCGTATGAATGCAGTCCTGCAATAATCAAGTTAACTGCAATTAAGTTAAACATGATAATGATAAAACCAATTACTGCAAGCCAGGCCGATTTCTCACCTTCCCATCCGCGGGAGAGCCGAAGATGTAAGTAGGCTGAATAGAATAACCACGTAATGAGCGCCCATACTTCTTTCGGATCCCACCCCCAAAATCTGGACCATGCTTCATGTGCCCAAATCATTGCAAAAACGAGTGCCCCAAGGGTAAATACCGGGAATCCGATCAGGACTGACCTGTAACCAATTTCATCCATAATCTCAGAATTCGCCTTTTTCGCGAACGGCTGAAACAATGCTGCAATCGGGCGACGCAAAATAAGTCTTAGCAGTATATAAAGGACTATGCCTGTTGCAACTGACCAAACGAAAGTCGTAAGCGTCTTCGCATTAACGATTGGAGGCATTTCAGCCAGCGGCGTCATCTTGTCGGGAGTAAGTGATTCATACTCATTCATCCCAAATAATGGCGGATAATTATATACTATTTGTGCTGTTTGTTCATTTTTATTAATATAGGTGAACTTCGCTTCATACCCCATGATCGCAAACGTGGAGGATGACAATATAAATCCGACAACAAGAATAAGAGTGAACATTACTGACTCCAACCAAAAACGTTGCTTTGATCTCTTCGTTAGATCAATGTTTTTCAATAGAAATACGAGACCTGCAACCGCGCTAATTGCGAGAATAGCCTCACCAATTGCTGCAGTAATAACATGAATCGTCAACCAATGGGTTTGCAACGCTGGAATTAATGGCGTGAGCTCCCGAGGGAACATACTTGCATATCCGATCATCACAACAGCTAGTGGTAATGCAAACAACCCAAGGGATGGTGTTCTGTAAAGGAAAAATAGTAAGATGAACGCGCCAACAACCATCATTGCAAATGCCGTAATAAATTCAAACATATTACTAACCGGTGCATGAGCAGAAGCAATCCATCGTGTAATAAAATATCCTAGATGAGTGATAAATCCAATTATCGTAATACCGATGGCGATTTTTCCCCATCGATTATTTTCATATGACTCTTGTGTTTTAGCACCTTTTACCGCTCCGCCGAAGAATAGCGTTGCAACAAGATATGCAACAAATGAAAAGTACAATAAATTTCCACTTAATGATGCTAATTGCATTATGACTTGTCCCCTTTCTTACCATCATCATTAAACTTAGTCTCTTGCCTATCTTCATATTGTGGCAAGTCAGCGTAAATTTTCACTTTATCAAGCTCTTTTTTTAAGCCGAACCAGTTTTTATTCGTATGACCTGCAAGAACAAGTTCATTTCCTTCCCCTTTTTGTATCCATATTCTCCGATGGTTCCAGTAGGATCCTTGTGCAACTCCAATCATGAAAATAATACCCCCTAGGAGCAATAGATAGAGCGTTTTATCCTTCCGAACCACTAGGCCTGTAATGTCTCGTGTTTCTGCGCTGACAAACTTCACTTCATAATCATTCACATTTGTTTCAAGCGTCTGTCTGATAGCAACAAAACTTTTTTCACCTTCCGGCTTGGCTGGCGTCACCATATTAAATATGAATGCTGGATTGTTCGGAATCGGTGATTTAGTAACGGGTTCTCCGTCTTCTACCCCATCAAAATCTGGATAGAATTCTAACAGCTCGACAATCGCGCCTTCGTTTAATTCATACAAACGCTCAGGATTGAGAAGGTCAACCGTAAATTCGCCAAATGACTTGTCCGTTGCCTTATCCTTCAATTGGAATGTCATCGATTTTAATTCGTTGAGACGGTAATCCATCTGGTACACGTTGAACCCGTCAAAGTTTAATGGTTTATTAACGGTGATTGAATAGTCTTTTACAAATTCCATCTTCTCTGATTGACCTGGAAGACCGTCCTCCGGATCTTTAAATAAGGTGACATCGGATTGGTAATTTTTCACGATGGTCCCAACTCGATCTATAGCCTGACCGAAAGTTGCATCTTCTTCCTTCGAATAAGTCTCTATAATGAAATCATTGTTCTTTAAATAATAGCCGGGAGCACCCGGGATGGCACGTGTCTCTCCTTCCCGGAGCCAAACCTGTTCATCGACATAAAAACCAGGAAGGGTTCGTAAAAGAACCGCAAACAGGAAGATGATCAGTCCCGTATGATTGACGTAAGGACCCCATCTGGAAAAACGGCCTTTCTCCGCAAGTAGCGCTCCTTCTTCTGTCTTTACGTTGTAACGGAGCTCTTTAAGCTTCTCCACGGCTTTATCAAATGAGCTATTTGAATCAGCAACTACCCCTTCGGCATAAATCCTTTGCTTCTTTAAAAAAGATGTATGTCGTTTCGTACGTTGCTTTTTCAATGATTTGTAGAGCGGAATAACCCTATCCACACTAGCGATGATGATGGAAGTACCAAGCATCCCAATTAGTATTATGAACCACCAGCTATTGTACATATCATAAAATCCAAGCTTATAATACAAGGTTCCAGCAAATCCATAATGCTTTTCGTAATATGCAAAGATGTCAGCCTCGGTCGTTGCCGGAACAAAAAGCTTCTGCGGGAAAATTGTGCCTATCGCCGACGTAACAAGTACGGCAATAATGATATTTATTCCTACCTTAACACTAGAAAAGAAGTTCCATATTTTATCAACAATCGATCGTTTATATGTCTGTGATCTTCTTGCCGATCCTTCATACCGCATGTCGATAAGTTTACTATTCTTCGCTTCTTCCGTAAGAGGTCGTCCACATTGCTCACAAAGAACCGTGCCAAAAGGGTTTTCATGACCACATTGGCATTTAATTTTACTCATTTATCAATTACTCCTTAAAGATTTTTATTTGCTGTTAAAACCCCATGAAATCCCCGAAAAATGGACTTAGCCAAGCAATAATGAACGTCAATCCATCAAAGAAAAGCAGGATACCGAGTGCAATCATGATATAACCACCGACTTTGGTAATTGTTCGGCTATATTTTTGAATCCATTTAACACGGGTAATGAAAATGGAGAGTAGGAAAAACGGAATCGCGAATCCAAGAACATAGGCAAGCATATACCAGATGCCAGATCCCGGATTTTGAGAAGCTAGCATAAAGACTGCCCCTGTGATTGGACCCGTACAAGGCGTCCATCCCGCTGCAAATGCGAGGCCGATAAGAAAAGTGCCAAAATAACCAGCAGGTCGGTTCTTAAATTGCAGTTTTTTCTCCTTCATAAGGAATTCAGGTTTAAAAAGGCCAATGATCATCAATCCAAATACAATGATGAAAATGGAACCAATTTGTCGAAGGAGATCTTGGTATTGAATAAAGAAAGTCCCTACGAATGAAGAGCTAAATCCGAGAAATATGAAAATGATTGAAAACCCTAATAGAAACAACAGTGTGTGCACTATTCCGCTTTTTCGGATCTTCCTTTTATCGGATTTCAATTCATCCAGTGACATGCCCGTAATATAAGAAAGGAACGCCGGGTAGAGAGGTAATGTGCAGGGTGATATGAAGTTAAGTAGCCCTGCACCGAATGCTAGAAATAAATTTAGATCAGTTAACATATATGACACTCCTTAAATTGAACACAAACAGCAATTTACTAGAAAAATAGTTAAATCCCCCAATAAGTCAACGTATCAAATAGTCCTATCAACACAAGTAGTAATCCCGCTAACCGTTGAATGACACGGCCGATTTTTACACTTTTCCTCATGATTCGGCGATCTGTTTCGAAAACCCATATTATCAAGAATAGAATGATGAGGGGGAACGATGTTGCGATTCCAAATACGGCGGGAAGTACAAACCCATACGAGGTTGACGAAACGACTGGCATGAGCCAAACGAAAAACAGAACGAACATTGTCGGGCAGAATGCAAGTGAAAAACTTGCACCGAGAAGGAAAGAGCCAATCTTCCCTTCTCGCATTCGTACCGGTATATGTATAGTCATGCGTTGAAATACTCTCAGTTTCAATACTCCCAATAGTACAAGCCCAGTAACAACAATGAGAGGACCGATCGCCTTTCGGAAAAGTGGAAAGTACTCCGTCATCTTCGATTCGAATGTTTGACCGAACATCCATGCCAAAAGACCAAATGCACTGAATACGACAACCTTTCCCGCAATAAAAGAAAATATTTCTAGCCAATCCGTCTTGAATTGAATGGTCCGATTACCGTAAAGAGTGATGGCGCTCATATTCCCTGTCAATTGACATGGGGCAACAGCGCCAACCACTCCTAACAGTAATGCAAACATGAGTGGGAAATCTGCATACGCATTAATAAGGCCAGTGACAGGCTCCGTGATTATTTGACTGATTTTCGACAAAAATCCATACATTGAAAATCACCAACCCTACTTTAATTTAGTAGCTCTCCATTTTTAGCAAGGGTATCCCAATTTACTCCTCCGTCTGTTGTCCTATAAATATCATTAGTAAAAGTGGCAATTACAATCTCCTCTTGATCATCTGGATTAACCGCTATATATACGATTGGAGCAATTTCGTTTGGAAGCGAAATTTCCACTTCCTCTTTTCCATCTGATACAAACGAGCTGAGCTTCACAATGTCATTCTCGTAGCTGGCATACAATCCTCCTGTTTCAGTCAACATCACAAATGTAACCATTCCCGCCTCATTTAGAGGTGCAAAGCTTTCACCAAAGTCCTGTGAGAAAAACAATCCATCTTTACTCCCGATTGTAATTATTTCTTCGCGGGAAGGATGTGCTGCTAAATTCGAGATATACTCGGAATCGAAACCATTCATTGAAGCTTGCTTCCATGAACCTCCCTCATCGAGTGAATAATGAAGACCCGCCGGCATATCTTTTGTCGGCATTTCATTCAATGCATAGATGGCATTTGACTCATACCCTACTGCCATATAGTGAAAATCAATTTCACCGTAAAATGCCAATTTTTCAAAGCTCGCACCACGATCTGTACTTTTCACAAGTCCAAGTGGATTTATAAGTTTTGAATTTGGTTCCGGATGTCCACTTGAAAAGAAACCTTCACGTACTGCTTGGAAACCCATATAATCGTGCTTTTCACTATTCGCTTCTTTCCAACCATCTTCACCATAAGCATAGAGCCCTTCATGTGTTGAAATGACCACTTCAGGACCTCCATTTATATAACCTAGACCATGTAGATGATCAATTTTACTGTTTTCCAATTCCTCAAACGCGAAGGTATCATCCTTAGTCGCATTACATGCAGACAAAAGCGTGATGATGCCCGCAATGCCAATATATTTCGCTATTTTTTTCATCATTTCAATCTCCTTTAGTTCCACTTATATCCAATTCCCCACACCGTTAATAAGAAGTCATTGATAGGGAATCCTGCAGCTTTTAATTTCTCCCTTAAATTACGGATATGCGAGTCCACTGTCCGGATATCTGTGAATGTGTTATAGTCCCAAGCGGTACGTAAAAGCTGTTCCCTGGTAAAAGTCCTTTTCGGATGAGTGATTAACGCCTCAATTATATAAAATTCCTTTAAGGTCAGTTGCACTTCCAAGTTATTATAATGTAATGAATAAGAATCCCGATTCAACGTGAAATCCCCATACACAGTATTGCTTCTATCGTCAGTTTCGCTTGCAGTGCGGCGTAATAATGCATTCACTCTTGCCACAAGTTCCCGCTCATCAAACGGCTTCGTGATATAATCATCAGCCCCGAATTCAAGGCCTTTTACAATATCTGCTTTGTCTGTCCTCGCTGTAAGCATAATCACCGGAATGGTTGATAGTTCCCGTATATTCTTGCACACTTCCCAACCATCCAAATCGGGCATCATCACATCCAATAGAACGATATCGACCTTTTCATCCCTTACTATTTCCAACCCTTTTTTCCCGGTATCCGCTTTTATACAGTCGAAACCATAGGGTTCCAAAAACAATTCAAGTAAATCGAGCATTCTATGCTCGTCGTCTATAAGTAAGATCGTCTGCATCTTATCAACTCCTTACCGGTTTAAATCTTTATTGTAAATCTACTCCCTTTTCCAAACTCACTTTTCACTTCTATCGAGCCTTCATGCGCTTCTACCAACTCCTTCACAATGGCAAGTCCAAGACCAGAACCACCAAACGTTCTAGAGCGGGATTTTTCAACTCTAAAAAGCTTTTCAAAAATCATATCGATTTGCTCTTCCGGTATTCCAATTCCTTCATCTGCGATTGAAATGACAGTTTGATTTTGTTCTTTGGAAATTTCAAATCTCACAGTTGTGTTTTCATTTGAATACTTTAATGCATTATCTAATAGATTCAGTACAACCTGTTCAAGTCGTACAGGATCTGCATGAATTGAAAAATCATCCTTGCATATCAAATTCAGATTTACATTCTTTAGAGCAAATGAAGGTTCGACAAGTCGATAGATATCTTTTGCAAACTTTTTGGATGAAAAATTCTCTTTAGATACAACGAATGCCCTTTCATCCATTTTCGCCAAATCCATTAAATTTTTCACAAGATCCTTCATGCGATTGGATTCTTCAGCAATAATCATTAGATAGCTATTTCTTTCCTCTTCGGTCAAATCATGTCGCATAGCAACTTTCAAATAGCCAATTAAATAGGTTAACGGAGTACTTAGTTCGTGTGAGATGGATGCAAGAAATTCATTCCGTTCCTTTTTCATTTTCTCCAAATCGTTGGCCAGCTTCCGAATCGCAATCGATAATTCACCAAGCTCGTCATTACCTCCTACAGGAAGGCTTACATCGAATTTCCCTTCGCTTAACTTCTCAGTTGCTTCTTTCATACGAATCAAAGGCCTAGTAAGAAATTTGGATAAAATTGTGTATATGACAAACAGGATGACGATAATCGCTCCCCCTGCCAAACCGAAATGGAAATTTAATTTTTGCACTAACCGTTCAATTGGTTCGCTACTTTGAAACATTAAAACATATCCCGAATTATTCTCATCAATCTTATAGGGATGAGCGCTTATGATATAAGGTGAATCTTTCCAATCCTGTTTAATGATTCGATCATTCTGATTCGCAGAGTCTTGTAAAAATTCTGACGAAGGCAGGAGATTTTCCAATTTTGTATCCGAACTTCGGATTATTTCACCGCTCTTTCCGGTTATGACAACTCCTCTATCCCCTTCTATTTCCATTAACACGATATGGGTAATCGTCTCATCCGAATAATAGTCGATTAAGACATTTCGGTGGTTCGCACCACTTGCCAACAGGCGTGAGTATTCTTCATCCACTCTTGTATGAACGATATTTTGGTGCAAATACATCATTAGCACCGATTCAAGGACAAGGAAAGAAATAATAAAATAAGCTGCAAGCTTTTTGGATATCTTATTCATCCTTGTTAATTCTCCTCTCCTCATGAAATTAGTATAGAAAACAATTGTGAAAAAGATATGCAGAAGACGATAGTATCAGTGAATTTGTACGAATTCATGACTTCTTTGTGTCTGCACACTTTCTTCAAAGTTCTTTAGTATAGTAGTCATCATAAAGAAATCCCATCAAAAAATCCCTATCTTGTAGACATTGAAAGGAGCATTCATCATTGAGTAACAAAAAAAGGAATCGATTTATTTTCAGGATAATTACATTGACACTTCTGGCTGCAGCCATTTTCTTTACTATCTACTCAAATTTCGCAAAAGAGAAATTTGAAGTGTTAAAGGTAGGGGATTATGCCCCGGACTTTGCGCTTGTTGATTTAGATGGAATTGAACATAAGTTATCTGAGTATAGAGGCCAAGGGGTCTTTTTAAACTTTTGGGGAACTTGGTGTGCTCCATGTAAAAAGGAAATGCCTGCTATGGGTCGACAATATGAAGTGTATAAAGACCAAGGAGTACAAATATTAGCCGTCAATATCGCTGAATCGGATTTTAAAGTTCGTACATTTGCTGATCAATATGGAATGACATTCCCCACTTTGATCGATAAGACGAAAAGCGTTATGCAGGCATATAATGTTAAACCGCTGCCTACTACTTTGCTTATCAATCCAGAGGGTAAGATTGTAAGAATTATTACAGGGGAAATGTCGGAAAGTGATATCAAAGGATATATGGAAGAGATCAAGCCGAGTTGATTAACTAGTTGATCGCTATAAAAAATAGCTAAGAAAGCAACACCTTAATTTACATGAACTTTAATCTGTATTAATAAGTTTGTTTGTATCTCGTTCTATAATTTTCATCATCAATAAAGTATCGTTGTCTTGCAAACATACATATATCGAACTCCTTTGTTTTTATTGTTCAATATAAAAGGATAGCCGTGGTAATCCACGGCTATCC
The DNA here is from genome assembly GCF_946901335.1 of Saccharococcus sp. Marseille-Q5394. Taxonomy (NCBI): domain Bacteria; kingdom Bacillati; phylum Bacillota; class Bacilli; order Caryophanales; family Anoxybacillaceae; genus Saccharococcus; species Saccharococcus sp. Marseille-Q5394. The sequence continues at coordinate 583,419 of NZ_CAMPPQ010000001.1, forward strand.
TTTTATTTACTCACCAGTTTTAGCGAAGCGTTCAATCCTAGCACCAATTTCATCGCGTACACGCTGGAAGAACGCCCATTTTTCTTCATCCGTTCCTTCTGCTTTAGCAGGGTCATCAAATCCCCAATGAGCACGTTTTACATGTGGTGGTGTCATCGGACACTTATCAGCAGCATCTCCGCAAAGCGTAACGACAAAATCTGCATCATTCAGGATTTGCGGATCAATAATATCCGAAGTTTGATTTGAAATGTCGACGCCAGCCTCATTCATCGCTTTAATAGCATTCGGATTGACTCCGTGTGCTTCAATTCCAGCACTGAGTACTTGCCACTCATCACCAAGATACTTTTTGCCCCATCCCTCAGCCATTTGGCTACGACATGAGTTACCTGTACATAAGAAATAGAGTGTTTTTCTCGACATAATGAAAATCCCCTTTTTTAGTGTTTTAGTGTATGATCGATAGCCATAAATACAGTCCGATTAGTGTAATTAATAGTGTAGGAATTGTTAAGATAATACCGGTTTTAAAATAAGTACCCCAAGATATTTTCACACCTTTTTGGGATAGGACATGCAGCCACAATAAAGTCGCCAATGAACCGATTGGTGTAATTTTTGGACCTAAATCTGAACCGATGACATTTGCATAAATCAAAGCCTCGCGAATCGTCCCTGTAGTATTCGTATCTGCAATAGCTAGGGCATTGATCATTACAGTTGGCATATTATTCATGATTGAAGATAAAATCGCAGCAATAAAGCCCATGGAAATCGTACCTATAAACAATCCTTGATCTGCTGCCACTTGTATGAGATCACCGAGCACACTTGTCAGACCAACATTCCGCAATCCATAAACGACTACGTACATCCCAACTGAAAAGAATACGATGGACCAAGGTGCCCCTTTTAGTACTTGTTTTGTGTGAACAGCTGGGCTTCTTTGTCCCATCATCATAAAGAATATAGCCATGACTCCAGCAACTATTGAAACAGGAAGTCCTGTAATTCCACTCGTGAAATACCCGATAAGCAAAATACCTAATACAACCCAAGAAAGCCGAAACATCTTTCCATCCTTGACGGCATCCTTCGGTTCTTTTAAATCTGATACTTTATAGTCTTTCGGGATATCCTTACGGAAGAATAAATACAGCACTAAAATACTCGCAACTAAAGCAAATAAATTGGGAACTATCATCCGGGATGCATACTCGACAAATCCGATCCCGAAAAAGTCTGCCGAAACAATATTGACTAAGTTACTTACGACCAATGGCAACGAAGTCGTATCTGCAATAAAACCACTGGCCATGATGAATGGAAAAATCATCTTTTCACTGAATTTCAAATTCCGTACCATCGCCAGCACGATAGGAGTTAAAATAAGTGCGGCCCCATCATTTGCAAACAAGGCAGCAACGATTGCCCCAAGAATACTGACATAAACAAACATGCGAATACCGCTACCTTTGGCTAATCTCGCCATATGTAACGCAGACCACTCGAAGAAACCAATTTCGTCTAAAATTAATGAGATAATAATAATTGCAACAAAAGCAAGGGTAGCGTTCCAAACAATTCCCGTAACATCAATAACATCTTGGAAATCAACTACTCCTACTAACAAAGCAATAACCGCACCAATGCAGGCAGACCATCCAATCGATAGGTTTCTAGGCTGCCAAATAACAAAAATAAGTGTAACTATAAAAATCAACGATGCGATAATAACTGAACCCAACGCGCTTTCTCCTCCTTATTGACAACAAATACGAAGCCCTTGTGCCTCCAGGTCAGCAATTGATTCATTCTGCTCCGGAAGATGCTCAAGTATGCTTTGAATAAACGGATAATCTTCATGACTTTCATTTATCGAAAAGAAAATCCATTGTCCTCTGCGTTCTTCTTTAACTAATTCAATATCCCTTAATTTCCGCAAGTGTTGGCTGATTGCCGGCTGACTCATTTTAAAAATCTCGACAAATTCGCATACACAGCATTCATGTGACTGGAGTAATTTCATCATCGTCAAACGTGTCCGATCTCCAAGCAGTTTTAAAAGCTGTGATGCTCGCTGCATATCAATCGTTTTTTCCGTATTCATATGCGATCTCCACCTTTCCGAAATCATTATATAATCATATGCTTATATAAGCAAGTGAATGTTTTTGGCTTAAAAACTTAAATAAGGTGATTAGTTCTAAACAATTCCACATTGTTTAAACCAGGCACCTTATTTCATTATTGGTCAATTTATTATCCGCTTGTAAGGTCATTTGTTACGTTTCCTATTGTTCAAGTCATATCGTTATAGCAGCATCAATCTTCGCTCAAAGATTTTACCGCATTTATATAATTTGCATAACTTATTGGTCTATATGAAGCTAGGTTTCCTTCGAAAAATGTTTTCATCATGAAATCCTTTGCATCTTCCAAGGAACACCTTCTTGCATTCATGACCAAGGATAAATATGCCCGAAAGTATTCTTCCGATAAGTTGCCACCACTGTTTACGACCATTAATGATTCCCACCTTTAACAGCTGAGTATGAATTCTAGACTTACAAGTAAAGTTCGTAATTGTACACTTTTACGAACAGGTAGAAATGATTAATACTACAGTAAAAAGAGCTTCCGTCAAACTATATAACTAGTTTACGAACGTTCTTTTATTCACGCATAATTTTACGAACAGATAAGGTATGCAACAACAAATAAACACTTAACGAGAGTTTCCAGAAGTGGGCTCTTTGTTAAGTGTTCTACTGTTTTCATTTTCGCCAACTAAACTCTATTATTATTTCTATTACAACACTTTCAATTTTCATTTACAGGAGGACTTCAGTCGAGTTATGAGTTTAACTACGAATTTATTATATCGTCTATATATTGTAGAAACACTCTCGATAAATTAATTACTAACTTAGATTCTGCTTCATCAATAATTTTTTCATTCGGATGTGCAAAAGTTCCATCATTTCTAATTTCATTAATGTTCTCTATAACTTTGGCAATAGCATTTACGATTTGATTTACCGGAGTTAGAAAGTTTGAAGGATTAGCTTTGAATTTACTATGTTCTGCCCTTAATTTACTCCAATATTCTTGTAGCTTAGGTTTGCTTTGCTGAAAAGTCAGTCCTTCTTCTTCACATAATTCTTTTAGATATGCATGTAATGCCGTGTGTGCTCTATCTACACCACTACTATATTTATGATTGGAAATTAGTGTCTCACATTGTTTTAAAACCTATTTAACAAATTCTGAATCATGTTTAATATTTTCTATTAGGATTAAACCATCCCCTTGTAATAGTGTGCTCCATATTGAAATCTTTTCAAAAAGCTCTTACTTTGATTTATACTGTTTTTCGTTAATTATAGCTTCCTGAAATAGTTCTTCAACATTCGATAAAGGAAATTTCTCCAAAACACCTTCTAAAATCTTATATTGCTCAATTCTTGTAGCATTAGTCAAAATAGTAATGAATCTATTTCTAGTAGTACCATCATATTTATTAGGATCAATATCTAATCCGCAATACTGAGGATAAAATCGTGCATGTGTCGCATAAGAGAAGTTACCTAAATAACCACCATCTCCGCCAATATAAGCCACCACACTATTTATCTCTTTATTACCCAGTTTTTCCATATCAGTACATCCCATCCTATCTATTAATTAAAACCAAGTATCGTAATTAAAGACGATTCATTTTCTCCAACATTTCATTTTTGGTAGGGTTCGTATATAACATCGTCGTATGGATATTTGAATGTCCCGCTTGATTGGCCACTTCATGAATACTCATACCTTTCTCAATCGCATTTGAACAAAAGAAATGTCGAAGATCATGTGGAGTTATATCTTTTCCAATCTTAGCCGAATAAGTGTTAAACAACCGATTCACAACAGAACGATCTAACCTCTTGTTCCGGTTGCTTGGGAAAAGGAATTCGCAATCTATTCCTTTCTCTTTCCTTTCTCGCAGCCAAGACTGTAAGGCGATTTTCACTTTCTCCCCCATAAAAACTGTTCTAGATTTATCTCCCTTCCCATCTACAATAAGTATTTCACGGGACACCAAGTTAATATCAGTTACTTTTAAATTGAGTGTTTCTGAAATACGTAATCCACCATAGGCTAGAATGGTTACGATTGCATAATTCCTTGCCTTTCCGCTATCCAGCACTAACTGACGAAACATTTCCGCATCCTGAAATTCAACTTTTGCAAGTGAAGCATATTGCTGCTGAACTTTAACGAAATCCCTTTTTTCAATAACTAGATCAGATTGTTTTTTGCTATGAATTAAAAACTCGTTGAATTTTACTAAACCGCTTAACTTTGTGTTAATTGTTTTAGGCCCTACTGTTTCAATTGTTTTAAGATAGGATATATATTCTCGCATATTTTCCCGGTGCAACTTTGTGAATGAAACACCTTTTGATTCATCAAACCATTTTAAATATCCATTAACAGATTGAGTGTATCCTTTAATGGTATTTTTACTTAGGTTATTCGAATTTAGATATTCCTGGAAAGCTTCTATCATAATATCAGCTCCTGTAAATTATGTTGCATTTATTTTTTATTAAAATTTATAAACTATGTTGCATTATTAACTTAATCATAGATAATAAAACACAAAAATACAACATAATTGATATTATGTCGCAAAAAGAAAACACGCACTATTTTCATTGAACGTTTATGAATATCCCTTCGGATATACCAGCGATTTTCGAAAGTGTATTTTACACGCATCCCCCTTCTTTAAATAAAAAGCCCATCACCAGTAAGGTAATGAGCAGTTTTATTGAAAGGTATTCTTCACTGGCACACTTCACCCATTAGCATTAATTCAACTTACTCTCGGGTTCATATAAACATTTGTTGCATAAAAGCTTGTTTTTGAAGATGAAACAGCTCAACTTTATTGGTTTCGTTTTGTATTTTCTCATCTAAGGTTGACAATAACTCAGCAATTTTCTGTTGCTCTTTAAGGCAAGGTAATTGAAAACTTAATTCTCCATACTCCACTCCGTTTATACCAGGTTGTCCTGAACGCATAGACATTATTTTAACCCACTCTTTATAATTGCTAGTCAAGGTACTTTGGTAAACAAAATTCCCATCGACAGTTTCTTTCAAACGCGCTCTGATTAAGAAACCCGCAAAATAAAATGAGCGTTCTTCATCATCAAAGATAAAGCTCTTTCCCGTACTGGCTCCAGTACGAGCAAATAAAATATCGCCTTTTTTAAGCTTATATTTTTCTTCTAATAAACCATTAGGTGATACCTTGCCTTTTTCGATAAATTGTCGACTTTCATCATCAATATCTGTAATTCTAAGGTAGATGTTTTCTCCGTCAAATTCCTTGGCAGCTGCATTCATGCCATATGAGATGGATAAGGAGATATCCTTTAATTTAACTTCTTCCCACTCCGGAAAATCCTTCCCATCCTCATCCTTAAACCGCAAATCTTGGCTAAATAGCTTCTGTATCATGCCCTTTTTATATTCACGCCAGACTTCAACCTTTTCCTGTTGCTTTGCGATGAGACGATCGAGCACGTTTAAAAAAACAGAGATATTCTTTTGAATTTCAAGGGGGGGTAATTTTATTTCTAGCTCCATAAACTCTTTTTGTCCAAGTGTTTTGTTCCTACCTGCTCCACCGGGAGATGCGAGTTCTAAAAGATATTTCCCGCGATTTGTTTGATAGAGTCTGGTAAAGTAATCCAAGTCCACCTTATTATTATCAACTCTGTACATTGGAAATCTATGAGATGCGATAAACCCTTTTAACTCACTATTAGTCTGCGCGATTGCTCTCTCCCAAGCAAATACAATATTTACAATAAAGCAATCTTCCTCAATCCAAAATACGCGTTTATTACCTAGTTCTTTACCTAAAACAGGCTCTTTTATAAAAATCCCTTTGGCATGTGAACGTATGCCGATTTGGACATACTCGACTTCTTCTTCAACCTCAACTGGATTTTGTACCCTTGTGAGAATTTCCGAATTTTTATACACCTTATAATTTTTTAATATATTTCCCATCAGAAGTCTCAAACCCCCAATTCCCTGAAATACTTTTCAAGTTCAGCATCAATTTGTTCAATTTCTATATCAATTTCCTTCATCCGAAGTGAAACAGCTTCTAAATCAATTGGTTCTTCCTCTTCATATGTATCCACATAGCGAGGAATATTGAGGTTATAGTCATTCTCCTTAATTTCATTTAATGACGCTACATAAGAGTACTTGTTAATTGTTTCACGCGACTTGTATGCTTTTACAATCTTTTCCACGTTTTCATCTGTTAAGATATTCTGGTTCTTCCCTTTTTCAAATTCATTAGATGCATCTATGAACATTACATTGTCATCTGCTTCGCGGCACTTTTTGAAAACCAGAATACATGTTGGAATGGACGTTCCAAAAAAGATATTGGCTGGGAGACCGATAACTGCATCCAAATAATTCTTGTCCTCAATTAAATACTTTCGAATAATTCCCTCTGCAGCCCCTCTGAAGAGCACACCATGCGGCAATACAACTGCCATCGTTCCATTGTCATCAAGCTGGTGGATCATGTGTTGGACAAACGCAAAGTCTGCTTTCGATTTGGGTGCAAGGCGACCATATGCACTGAAACGCTCATCATCCAAAAATTTCTCATCAGCACTCCATTTTGCACTATAGGGAGGATTTGCCACGACCGCTTCAAATTTCAAATCCAGATGTTCTGGTTCTTCCAATGTATCGTCGTTTTGAATATCAAAGTTCTGGTAAGAAACATCATGCAACAACATGTTCATGCGAGCCAAGTTATACGTTGTGGAAGTTAATTCTTGGCCGTAAAATTTACGGACATTTGCTTCTTTTGCTACTCGTAATAATAGGGAACCGGAGCCACAGGTAGGATCATAAACGTTCTTTAAATCGGTTTTTCCGATGGTAACGATTTTAGCTAGTATTTTAGACACTTGTTGAGGTGTGTAGAATTCTCCCGCTTTCTTTCCAGCATTTGCCGCAAATTGTGAGATCAAATACTCGTATGCGTCACCTAACACATCAATATCAACGTCATCATGCAAGAACGGAATGTCGTTTACACTGGCCATGATTTTTGCAATTAACTTAGAACGAGATTTTACTTCACGGCCTAGTTTTGATGAAGTCAAATCCATATCATCAAACAGGTTTTCAAAATCCGCCTGACTATCTGTACCAAGCGTCGATTCAGTTACTGCATTAATTGCTTTTTGCAGCAATTCCGTATCAAACTCTCCATTGTCTCCTTTTTCAATTTCAATCAACATATTTGAAAAGAGGTATTTAGGCTCGATTACATAACCGATTTGTTGGAGTAGTTCCTCTGCCAATGCCGCACGATATTCCTCATCAGCCCATGCCTTTCCATAAGTAATAGCGTCTTCTTCTAATAGCTTTTCTACACGAGTCTCCGTCTTTTCGGATAAGTAGCGATAGAAAATTAAGCCAAGAATATAGTTTTTGAATTCATTCGCTTCCATCTGGCCTCGAAGGTCGTTCGCCATATCCCATAGCTTTTTATGTAGTTCTGCCTGCTGTAGCCGTTGTTTTTCGGATGTTGTCATTTATATTCCTCCATTTTCTCTGAAAGTAATTCGTGGATATATTGATCTTCCAGTTCCATTCTCTCATCAATGAGTTTCTTTTTCTGCTGTATCGCTTGAATAATCTTCCCTATCTCATTTTGCAACTGAATTGGTGGTAGCGAGACATTCATTTCTCGCAACATATTGATGGATAAGGAGGAAACACTTGTCCCTTGTGTGGCCAACTTAAATTGCCTACGAACTTCTGCATGTTCATTGAAATACCATTCAATAAACTTAGCATTGACCGGTTCATAAAAATCGATAACAACGAAATTCGAAGGAACCAGAAGCCCTTTATAGATTCCAGGTATGGAAGCGACTCGTTGAGATAGTAAATGTACGACAATCATGTTTTCCTCGGTCAATCGAAGTTTATCCATCCGCTCTTCGTCAATCCAGATGCTTGTCTTCTTATCCTGTGCTAGCCGATATGGTAATCCCATCGCTTCGTTAAATTCTTTTAACGTCAATATCTTAACAAGCTCAGCGTTAGGTGCATTTTCTGCCGTTTCAACACGCGCAGAATTTACTCCTTGTACGACTGAAGCAATTTCTTGTAATTGTATATCCTCCACCTCCTTAGTCTATCAACAATTTAATGATAGCTGTTATTTTTAAAAATAGCAATTATAAATAGCTGTAATTTTAAAAAATAACAAAAAAAGAGAGCGATATGCTCACTCTCATGCAAACCGTTTTGTATGCTCGATAATAAATTGAACAATCCGCTTTGATAGTTTTCTTTTCTTTAATAACCCAACTTTTAACGAATCACTAATTGCAGATTGCTGGATGATATTACTGTACTCGTATTCCTCTAGATGATGTTTCAAATCTTTTTCCGGAAAACCGATTTCATCAGAAAACGCTTGTATCTCTTCTTCCCGTACCTCTTCCTCGTAATGATTATACGCATCATCAACAGAGTCTGCATTCGTTAAGTCAGGAACCACACGTTTCAAGAATCCTTTAATCAGATCTATTTTTAAACGTAGTTCAGGATTATCAGCACGATCTACCTCTTCTTCAATGAAGCGCAGCCTCTTCTCTAAATCGTCTTTATCGCTGAAATCAAGATCCCGAATAAGATTCATGATGTAACTTACATTAATCCGGTCTGTGTGCATAAGCTCTAATTCAAAATCAATATCTTGCAGGATAGATACTTTTTCAACATCATTTTTCACACGATCGGCAATTTTCAAGTACTTACTCTTGTAGTCTTCATACGTTTGGCTATCGATTGTAAGAGCCTCAGGGTCAAATTCAAATTCAGTAAATGTTTTCAAGCGGATCAATAGCTTTGTCATGTCCTTGAAAACATCAACAAATGCTTTTTGGTCTTCTTCCCGTTCCAACTGATCGACCGCTTCAGGAGTAGCCGCAATTTTACGCACTTTTTTTACCGATTTCAGAAACATGGCTAGGTACTCAACGTAGCTTTTCATTAAAATATCATCAACCGAATCTGTCTGGGAAAACAGTTTGAGCGCTTCGTCTGTGTTTTGTTTTAAATTCCGATAGCACACGATATTCCCATAGGGCTTCGTTGCTTTCTCCACACGGTTTGTCCGGCTGAAAGCTTGTAGCAGATCGTGGTGTTTCAAGTTCTTATCTACATACAACGTATTAAGTGTTTTACTGTCAAAACCGGTCAAGAACATATTCACGACAAGCAGTATGTCGATTTGAGCTGTCTTCACACGCTTGGAAACATCTGAAAAATAACCGGAGAATGTATCTGTAGAGAAATTCGTATCAAACATTCCGTTATAGTCCTCAATCATACGCTCAATGCTATCCCGCGAATGCTCATCTTTTCCTTCGCTTTCTTCATTAGCTCCGTAAGTAAAGATGCCAGCTACTTTGAACGGATGTTTAACTTTTTGGAAAATTTCATAATACTTAATCAACATGGGGATGGACTGTACAGTAAAGATTGCTGTATAACCCTTGCTTCGGGATTTTCTTTCATGATTCTCAAGGATATTTTGGACAACCAACTGCAACCGATCCCTATGCAACCATACCTCATCCGTATTAATTGCTTTGACGCGGGTTTTGTCGGATTCATCAACGGCTGCGTTAAATGTCCGAATATGTTCCACTGAAAAACCAAGAACGTTCCCATCTCTGATGGCATCCTTTATCAAATACGTATGAAGACATTTTTCAAAAATATCAGCAGTAGTCCGACCATCCTGACTTTTGTTTATTTCAAAGCGAGGCGTACCAGTAAAGCCGAAATACTGAGCGTTCTTAAAATGTCTCGATATATTGGTGTGCATCTCACCGAATTGGCTGCGATGACATTCATCGATAATGAACACAACTCGTTCATCCCGATAGATATCCATAATTTTTCCGTATCGAGGATTCTTCACTGCATTGGCCATCTTCTGAATGGTGGTGACAATGAATGGTTTCATGACATCCTCAATCTGCTTAACAAGCATGTCTGTCTTATCCGTTGTATCAACCGATCCTTTTTCGAACTTATTAAATTCAGCGATTGTCTGGCTATCCAAGTCTTTACGGTCGACTAGGAAAAAGACTTTCTTGATGTACGGTTCATTAGCTAGAATCTGACTAGCCTTAAATGAAGTAAGTGTCTTTCCCGATCCTGTGGTATGCCATATGTAACCATTATTTTTTGTTTCAAGCGCTCGTTCAACAAGGGCCTCTGTTGCATAGACCTGGTATGGCCGCATAACCATTAGAAGCTTCTCATTTTCATTCAGAACCATATAGCGCGCAATCATCTTTGCAATATGACATTTTCCAAGAAATGTAGCAGTAAAATCATTTAAGTTCGTAATGATGTTATTCTCTGCATCAGACCAATAAAATGTGTAACCAAATAGTACATCGCCATCGGAATTTGAAAAGTACTTCGTATCAACTCCATTGGTGACGACAAAGATTTGAAGGAAACGGTATAGCCCCTTATAGGAATGTTTTCGATAGCGTTGTATCTGATTGAAAGCCTCTTTGAAGTCCAACCCTCTTCTTTTCAATTCAACTTGAACAACTGGAAGACCGTTAATTATTATTGTTACATCATAACGGTTCGTATATGTCCCAATCACCGTAGTTTGCGCTGTTACCTGAAATAGATTCTTGCACCATTCACGTGTATTAAAAAGCTCTATGTATAATTCCGTTCCATCCTCACGTTCAATTATCTGCTTATCCCGCAGTATTTTTGCCGATTCAAAAATACTTTTTCCATCTATTAAAGTCAGAAGACGATTAAATTCAATATCAGTCAACGGTCTGCCGTCTAGCTTTTTCTCATTGAAACGATTCACTTGCGTACGGAAGTTTTGAAGAAGTGCATCATAGTCTGGTAGCTTTACTTGTTCATACCCTTGCCTAACAAGTTGATCAATCATATTCCTTTCGAGTTGAGCTTCAGATTGATACCCCATATGTACGCCCCCTCTTACATTTAATATATCTAAGACTATTCTACCAAAAACGAAAGACGTTTTGTTAGAAATCTGGTAAAACTGTGTGGAGCGATAGGAATCTTTATTAATTCGATTCTTTATGTAAGACGTACGAAAGTACTTACACTTTTTTCACCCCCTAATAATTCAATAGAAAAAGCAGGAAGCGTGTTAACTCAGACGCTTCCTGCTTTTCGCTCAAAAATAACCTTTCTCCTTTAAACTAATAAAACGGTGATCCCCAATAATCACATGATCAATTAGTTCCACCCCCATCACACTACCAGCCTCAGCCAATCTCTTCGTAACCTGAATATCTTCAGGTGAAGGATCTGGCCGACCACTTGGATGGTTGTGGAAACAAATTATTGAGGCAGCACTATGCTTCACAGCTTCTTTATACACCTCCCTTGGATGTACAATAGAAGAATTTAACGACCCGATGAATACAGTCTTCTTATGAAGCACTTCATTCTTCACATTCAAAAAGATGACTACGAAATGTTCTTGATTAAGATTCGTCATCTCAGCCATCATATAAGCTGCTGCATCCTCTGGTGAACGGATAACGTACCGATAGTCTGCTTTTCCCGCTGAACGCATCTTGCGCGCAATCAACATACCCGAATGAACCCTTAGGGCTTCATTGTGTGTCATTCCTTCCTCTTTCAATTCGGATACCGTCATATCCACTAACTCTCGAATCCCTCGTGCAGCCAGTCTTCCAGTGAATTCCGGTTTCGCAGATGGCCCAATTAAGACAGCCAGAATATCCTGCAATTCAATAACACTTTCAGAACCAACTGCATTGTATGTTGATACTGCTTCGCGAGCAGAAGTAATATATTTATTCGTTGTCATTTTCGTTATCCTTTCTCACACAAAGCAAGTGCCGAGCGGCACAAGCTTTCATGTGCCACTCTTTCCTTGCCCGGTGGAAGGCTTTTTATGTTATGATGTATTTACATTTTAAAGTTTTACTTCTTACGAGATGCGAAACGACGCGTCTCCTTTTTTTCGCCCATTTTTGCAATCACTGCATCATCCCAGCCCATCTTTTTCAGATTGGATGCTGTGATGTTCAGCATTTTCCATGGATTCACACCTTCAAGCACCATGTTCTGGGCCAATTCCTTCATGCCCTTTTCATCGAATTGCCACGATGCCGATATAGTGTAATCCCAAATAACGTCACCAGTATCTACCGGACCATTATTATCTACGAACGCCTTCAACTGAGCTTTCATAGCTTTCAGCGCCGATTCAACACGTTCAATTTCCTTCCCTAGTTTAATTGCCTCTTCCATGTTTTCAATGACCTCTTGCTTTGCAAGTACCATTTTAATATCCTCCTTTTAGTTTCCAATATTTCCGCTGCCAATCACTTTCACATCGCCTTTTTCAATGGAAAGAAAAATGTCTTCAATGTCGGTTAACGATTTCAGCTTTTCAATTTCCCCTCTGCTATCGAGTAGATAAATGCCCCCGAATTTAAAGACTAGAAATTTCTTCTCCTTCTTTTCATCCACATAGCAGACGAATGATTTTTCTGCACCTCCCTTTCTAGTGCTAGAAACAAGACGTTCTAATTGTTTTCCGACCATTTAAATCGCTCCTTTTCTAATGAGATTTTTTAAACAAAAAAAGTCGATCGTTTCCCGGAGGAATCAATCGACTTTTAATATATATCACGCAATTAAGCGTAAATATCCATATGATTATGCTTTAAAGCAATTTTGGATGTACTTGTTACATCAGCCCGTCTTTTCTCTTCAACAGAGAATACAAAGGCAACATAATTTATGTCGCACTCCTTTTTAAAATATCTAAAAAGTATAACGACGTTCATCTAAACGATGACTTAAAAACTTAATGGTTACACACATTTTAGCAAAGCATTATTGAGGTCGCAAATCTTCCGAAAAGAAGAAGGGATGGGGCTGGTTGATCGGTTTCATCATGATTACTCCCAACAAGGCTAACAGTTAAGTAATACGCTGATTAAAGATGAAAAAGAGGAAGGCATTTCCCCTCCCTTATCATTTCTTGTTCTTTAGTTTTTCCAAAAGGTTTCTTACCTTTTCCTTCATATCAGATGTCTCTTCTATTAATACCTCGAATCGATATCCGATTTCATTCGTTTCATTCTTTAGAATATCCCCTTCATTGTCTATATGTATTGGAGATTGTCAATGCACTTGGTAGTTTTCAAATAGTCCTGCAGGTCCGTGCATTCTCAAAAGCAAATCCAATGCCGACATATTCGGGAGTGCCAATAGGAATCCATATGCAGTTTCCAAACTTTCAAAGGCGAACGCTTCAAGTTCCTTTTCGTAATGATATTCATCTCCTTCTCTAATGAACAAATAGAGTCGGATGACGGAAAACCCTGCTCGATAATTAGCCGCATCCATATTTCCCCCTAATATTACAATGGCGAAGTTGTCGAATTCAGGATTAATGACCTCCGATAACAATGTCATACCATCAAGCAATTCCTTTGGTATATTCACAGTACTTTTCATTTCCTCACCACCCTCCTAAACACCTATATTCGTCGCAAGGTTAGAAAGTCCTTCTATTTTTATATTTTTCCGACAAAAAGACCACTTTAAAAAGTGGTCAGTCGATGCATTGTGCAGAAATGACATTTTCTATTGAGAATCTAAGATCTCCAAAAGGGTCTGCCAGCAGGATAGCTTTGTTATGTAGGTCGATCGCTTCGATAATGCCCTGATTTTCGATTATGCGTCCATCACGCCAAGTCTTTATTAACGTTTCGCATTTCCGTTTATGAGCTATTTCGATTTCTTCCTGGAGAGCTGCCAAATCCCACTCTGTCAGTTCAGGACGTTCTGTATGTTCATCTTCTGCATGCCACTCTCTTAGGTCTGCAAGGTGTTCCGGCAGCATCATTGCTGTCCATTTGATTCTCCCGCGGTCTTTGATATCTCCATCTACCTTCATTACACGATCATCCTCTCTATGAGAAACGGGAACAAGTGCTATAACATTGTCGATGGTAAAAGTCCGTTTGGATTTCCTAAACAATACGCACGGAAGTAAAGCTCACCTACCTAGATGATCTTGATACGCCTCCTGCTGATTGTTCCATCAGCTGCCATTTACACCATATCCAATACTCCACCATATCCGATTTGTCCAATGTTTCATGCACACTTGTTCTCTTCTTTGTTTTCATTATAGAGAATGTACGTTCGTGTGTAAAGAAAAGAAAAAAGCACCTCGATAAGATGCTTTTTAGTCTTGATCAAAAGAAATCATAATGTTTTTCTCTACGTAAACCTCTTCTATATGGTTGTTTATTATTTTTTGCTCTATCCGAGCTCTAATTTTGCCTGGAACCTTAAACTGTTGGTTAAAAGAATCCTTTACAGAATCCCTAAGGTTTTTAGACATACTACCCCGTATCTCTCCAAATTCTTCAGAAATTACCAGGAATTTATTGTTAGGAATGTTTATTGAAGTTAATAATCCTTCAATATCTATTGTTTTTGACTTTTCACTACTATTTTTCATTAAAATTCCGTTTAATACTTCTATTTGCGAATAATCTTTTTTACTAAAAACTATTTCCTGAGTTTCCTTTTCAGAGGATTTTTCGTTAACTTCTAATGCAAACGAAAATTTATTTGATGATATCTCTTTCAAGAAATTTTTCATATCCTTAATGGTTTCTATGTCATATTCTTTGTCTATCATCAATGATTCTTCTATAGAATTTTCATTATCATTTTTAACGTCATATAGAAAATTGTAAAAAGAAGTTAAAGATTTTTCCGGCACTTCAAATAAATCAGCCTCAAGAGGATCAGTTTTTAACCATACACCAAACGAGGAAGGCTGAAGTGAGTCAATTCTCAATTTCGCAAAGTAATCAGCGTGTTCCTCCGATTCGTTAATAAGTCTATTTTTCATTCGTGATATCCCATTATATGTCTTTGTAAACTTTTGCATTAAACTCATAAATAAGTCTAAGTCTATGTCATGATTATTAACCTCATCTTTAAAGATGACTTTAAACTTTGAGCTGTCAAAGACAGTCTCATCTACTCTGTTTAGATTTTTCTTACTTACATAATCATAATCGACATGAAAGTCTTTTAAAGGGTAATCTTCTCTATCGAAGTTAATATCATCTACTACCTCTAGTCTAATTTTCACCTCGCCTGGATCTGTAAAAGAATCGATGTAAAGATGTTGTAATCGTTTCTGTCGCAGAAGCTTATCGAGAAATTTCACAACAGAAAGTTGTTGCCTGATTATTTTTTCTCTTTCCCTATTAGAAATTCTGCTAAAAAACCATTTATCAATATGTTCCTGAACCTCTTCAATGTAATAATTAAAATAATATTCTGATTGTTCTGATCGCGAAATAAAGAACAATGGGAAGTCATAATAATCGAAGATATGTACAACCTCTAGTGCTTCTAATTCGGAGTATTTACTTATGTCCATCACGATCTTCCTCTCCTAGAAACACTTTAACCATGTCTACGTCTTTATATAACCATAAATTCAAATGTTCGTTCTCTGTTTTATGTATACCGCATTCCATAGTAATTATACCTTGAACGAACTTTTTATTCCGTAAATTTTTAAATCTTATTGTTGCATCGTTTGCTGCTTCATAAGTAGTAAAGAATGAGATTGCAAGGGCTTCACATGTTTTATGAGAGGGATACCGTTTATTCCTTTCTCTATGATTTAAAAAATCAACTTCTTGGATTGTATCGTTTTCTATCACTCTATAGACAGGATTAATATCCATTTCTATAGCGTCTATCGGAGGACACTGTGCAGGAAAATCTTTTTCTTTAAAAGGCATTTCTTCATGCTCCCTTCAATATTCTATTACCCTTAATTCTGAATTATGTAATATTAATTAATGAACATAAGACTAATATAACAGAATTAAATTTACTTTGGATATTTTCGACAAACTACGACAAAAACAGCACCCCATCCAACTGGACAGGGGGCTGTTTGCTTTATTAAACAAACTCAATATGTATCTCCAAACTCCAGCCTTGTTTACACTCACTGCACCGCGCATGCCCCCAAACCGTGCTGCCATATGTGATTCCGTGTAATTCAATTGCCGATTTCAAACAACCTGCACATTTGCTTCCTTTAATTTCTTGGGTTAAGAAATCCAACAGATCAAGGCTGCCGTCATACTTAACTCTGAAACTGCACATTTCTTCAATACAAGGATCACAGATCGGAAGTTCCCATTCTTCGATTACTCCAACGTCCGACTGGCTGAATTGGTGATTACAAACCAAGCAATGCACATTACTCATTTCTATTTCCACAAAACATCCCCTCCCATCGACCTAGTTCTACAAGAAGATTAGAAAGTCCTTCTTTGTGGAAACAAAAAAAGCGCCCATATCCACAACGGATAGGACGCTTTCACAGTCATCAATTTTATTTAGTATATCCTTATTTCTGCAATTCATCATAAACAACTTTCATAATAGAAGCTGATTGTTGCCTGGTAATACTCTCCGTGGCCGTTCACCATTAACGAAACATTTGTCATGGCCCACTTCCATGCTTCTTTATGCATATGGCTTGGTGCTCCAGGAAAGCGTTCTCAACTGAAACTGCCTCCTTTTGCTTAGGTTCTATTTATTTTCCGCTAAACTTACGAAAACACTCTATAACAAATGGGCAATGACGGCAATAACTAGAAGGTGTGGAAAGAAATAAATTCTCCGCTTTGTTAGGCAACATATCTAGAATTTCACATTTTGAATTGATTTCGTTTGCCACTGCCAAAGCCCATTGTCGAGACTTTTCCATATCAGCTTGTTTGAAAACAAATTTGCTTCCCCTACTAAAACGGAGGAAGTACAAATTCCCTTCCACCGTTGATTGGTTCTTCATTTGACCGATAGCCCAGGCATACAAACCGACTTGGTGATTGTCCAGAATATCGTATCTACTCCTGTTTGTTTTCCAGTCTACTATTTTACCGCCATCTTCAGAGACTACATCGATATACCCTTGAACTATCGGGGCTGACTCATCTTTTGATAATGGAAGTTTGAAATGTACCTCTGTTGCACCCATGTTTTTTTGAATTGGAGCACGGCTGACTAAATCGGACAACTCCTCCAAAGTAACTTCCGGATGAAAATCAGCTTCGATCAGTCCATTTAAAACTGCTTCTGAATGACTAATCCCATTGATTTTATCCTCAATGGCTTTATGAACCCCCTTACCCAATGCTAACGGGTAAGTAATCGGTTCCTCATATCCCTGAATATACTTCTTATAAAACCGGTACGGACAAGTTTCATACAAGCTCAATCGTGAAAAAGAGAATATCATGCTGCTATCTCCTTTCTTTATTTGAAAAAGGAAAAGAGGACTGGCTGACCAATCCCCTTTTCATCTTTATTTATCAGAACGGTAGATCCTCATCCTTTACTTCAAATGAACCTCCGACTGTTCCGTATTGATTGGCATGTTGACCGGAAGCATTCCCTGTATAGGGATTCGGTTGCTGTTGGAAGCCCCCCTGCCCCTGAGGTTGCTGGTAATTCTGCTGTCCTTGCTGATTTCCCTGTCCCTGAGGTTTCGGGTCAAGGAATTGTACAAAGTCAGCGACCACCTCCGTAACATACACTCGATCCCCTTTGTCATTTTCATAATGGCGAGTATTTATGCGACCATTCACTGCAGCTTGACTTCCTTTCTTTAGAAAGTTTGCAGCATTTTCAGCGGCCTTCCTCCAGACCTGAACCATAATAAAATCCGCTTCGTTTTCTCCGTTGGCATTTTTAAACGGACGGTTCACTGCAAGCGTGAAGTTGCACACGGCTACACCACTCTGCGTATATTTGATTTCCGGATCTTTTGTCAGACGACCTACTAAACTCACGTTATTCATATTGATCTCCTTTTCTCATGACCGTGTATAGCCATGCCCCTATTTCTACTCCGTAAAGGGTGACGGATATTTGAATTAGCAAGCGACACTTTATCGTTTTTCACCAAATTTCGTTCACAGTCCAGTTTTTTCATTTTCAACATGTAATAGAGAAATGACACGTTCAGCACGACTTTCTCCATTTGAAAGTCATAGGTAGACAGTGAGGCTCTCCATGCTGCCCTTCCTATTTCAGCACCTTCAATCGCCCAGCTTGTTCTTTCAGCTTCTTCTTTCACATATTCAGCCAATACTCGGTTGAATAGTAGATGAATCTGGGTTTCTCTACACGACTTCATGACAAAACGAAGCAATTCATCCTGCCGTTCCTCCTGATTTTCGATATGAGCGATAACGATAAACATGGCAAAGTGTTTCACCAGCTGTTCGTGTTCATATCTCTTCCAGTCTCGCAAAACCGCTTCCCTTTTCTTTTTAAACTCAGGCCGGTTCTTCCGTTTATATTCAGCCCAACCAATTGTACGGAGTTGCCGTGCATTCAACCGTTCAGCTGGATGAAGTGGTTTCTTCCTTGTTCCGAAATACTTTGTTCGTATTTCATCATAAGGAAGACCGGATAGCTTCATTTCAAAGTCCAAGACACCACCGGAAGCACCACAGAACCAACATTTGTATAGTTGGTCCTGTGTGTTCAATGACAAATAGAATTTATGTCCTTTGCCCGGTTTGGAATCCTCTTCGCAAAATATGCATTTGCATAGCGTTTCCTTTTTTCCATACGTCCGTGGATTGAATGTAACACCATATCCCTCTGCAATTTTCAGGATTTCAGGTAGCATAATTAAGCCACCCCCTTGTCTGCATCCCCCAACTTCTCGAAGAACGTAAATCCGTTTTCTGTACGGGTCTGCATTTTGAACTTCTCACCAACGGATAGGTGTTTCGTTTGTTGAACAGCCTCTTCTCCTTGCGCGAAAACCATTGTTTGGGTACCACTAGCGACATTCTTCACATACATCTTTGCAAAAGAAATGCCGGCTGGCGTTGTACCTTGCTCGTACTTTTCCATAATGAACGCATCAAGTGGTTCAGAAGCTGTTTCTTTCTCCTGTAGAACAGGTTGTTGAACAGGTTGTTGAACAGTATCCTTTTGACCCGAATGCATTACAGATTCAGACTGTGCAGGCTTCTCGTTCTTCTGGGTAGAAGTGAACTCTACAAGGAAATTGAATCCACTCTCTTTCTTGATGACCATAGATAACTCTTCGCCCATCGGTACTTGGCTGAGTGATTCGATCATTTCCTGATTGGCTTTGACGAGTACCAAGCTCACTTCTTTGCTCTCTTTATCCATGACATTCAATTTTGCGAATTGAACATTTTGTGGACTTACTCCTTTTTCAAAACTTTGCAGAATGAATATACCCTCAACATTTTGATCCTTCGATTGCTGAGCAGTTGTTTCGGCAGCCTGTTGATCCGTTTGACTCTCGTTCTGCTTTTTAGGGGCTGGAGAAGATTTCATAGGCTCATCAATGTTTCCGACATTTCCGTTATCATCCTCTTCAAGAGACATTTCCTCACGGGTGTACAACCCACCCAATGGGAACTGACGTCGAAGCACGAAGACCTCAGCGATCTTCTGTATCATCGCGGAAGGCATCTTGTCCCACACATTTTTATTGCCGTATCGATTATTCAACTCCCCGGAGTTCGCTTGAAAATATTCCTGGAAGTCGACAAAAACAGCTACCGGCCTGAATCGCTTGTGATGCATGACTGCATAAGCGCCAAGAATCTGTCCACGTTTCTGACCGAACTCGTGGCGCACGCTACCTTCAGACGGGATGAACTCGAATTTATCCCCTTCCCGGACAACATTGGCAACAGGAGGTCCAACATACCCATCTTGGGTGGTTGCAACACGCAGTAGACCATCCCTCGTAGTGATGAAGCTAGTCACGGGACCGTTTTTACTTTCATAGCGTTGGAACACAATATCACCTAGCAAAGGATTCAGTCCGAAGGTTTCACACACTTCAATGAAGTGATTCGCCTCTTCTTGCGTCCCATTTGTCGGCTGAACAAACCTGCTCCAAATCAATGATTTCTGCTCATTTGTAAACGACAACACTTTTTCCATTTCAACCATCTCCTTTTATAGTTTTAGAAATAAAAAAAGCCGATATCACCCGTAAAGGATCAATCGACTTTTAAGAAACTAACACAACAAAACGATAGCAATTTTGTTTTCATGATTTTTAAGCAACACCCCTTCAATTTTTTTAAACAAAAAACCGATCTCTTCCAAAATGGAATCAATCGGCTTTTTAAATATATATCACGCAGTAAATGCGTAAATATCTAATAGTATATAGCTTTTTTTGACGTAAGACGTCTGTCTGAGTTATCAATAGATATAAAAACTCGGAGACAAAGAATTTATGTCGGATCTCCTTAAACAATGCAAGGTTTAACGACTTTCACCGAGAAAGTGGTGACTTAGATAAAAAAGATTTAAATCCATCTTAAATGTTTCTAAGTTGTATAGCAAATCGGAGTGAATAATTTTTTTTGCGTCATCAAATTCGAGCGTGAAAAAAATACAATCAGATAAACCCCATTTACTCTCTACGATATACCTCAATATAATTTATTATTCACTTCCGCGAATGCTGTTAACTAACTCTCTCTTATTAGTGTAATCTTTACGCCTATTTAATGCTTTTTGTTTAGTTATCACATGTTTACCCTTAAAGTTCCTCTTAACTAATTGATTAATTTTAGTTCGATAAAAAACTTCTAGTTCCTCATTTTTAGTATTTGAATCAAGTATTTGTAATTTAGCTAAAACAAATTCCCTCACGGCAGAACTCATATTATTTTGAACGGCTTGATTAAATAAATCTTTAAAGTTTTCAGCTCCCGAGTCAATCATCATAAAAATCGAAGTAAATAATTCCACATTAGAATATTTTGACTCATCATTATTGACATAATCTTCGATTACAGGTAAAAGCTTTGAAGTACCCATAACTGAAAACAGCATATTTTGATGCAAAAGTAGCGAAAATCGAATAAAAAACTTATAAAATTGAATCTGTTCATCTTCGGATTCAATTTCATTTTTAAGAATTTCTTCTGCGGTTAATGTAGTTAATTTCAAGAATAACAAGGAACATATAATTGTGTTTCGATACGCTCTATCCTTTAATGCACCATCTTCCAAATCCTCAACATTTTTTAGGACTTTCCCGCATAAAACCCATGATCTCTGCAGAATTTCAAACTTTGACAATTGCTCCTGTGGAATTTTATTAATTACTGAACTGTGTTTCTCCATATGATTACTCGATTCAAGTAATTGATCATGATGAGCCATTACTTGTTCTTCACTTACTTTTCGATCGTCCAAAAAGTCGTCTATCTCATCGTTTTCAATATTGTCGAGTAGTAATTCATTTTCATGATGAATACCACGTGCAAACATTTCATCAAAAGGCAGTAGAAAATCATCTTCATTGAGAACCTTCTCAAATACTTCTGTCTCCTTGAAAAGCTTCATATATTCTCTTTCCATTCTAGAAACTACTAGATCTAATATTTCTCCATCATGTCTGTGCAAACCAGAATAATAATCTATTTCATTCTGAAATTCCAAATACCTTTCTTCGGATAATACTAATTCTTTAAATTCTTTTGAAAAAGTCATTGCTTTTGCAAGATAATACTGAAAGAAACAATTCAGTTTAAACTTATAGACTCGTCCATTTTCTCTTATTTCACTTAATAAAATACCTTTTTCAACGAAATATTTAATTACCCATTCATGAAAAACTTCGGTGCCTTGTGTTTCCAGACCAATTTTCTTCTTATTATTTAAGTTTTTAATAAAGTTTCTTAAATCTTCCTCTTCTATAACATAATTCTCTGCACCTAGGTGATACATTTCCATTGCAATGTGGCCAAGAAGATTGTCTTTATTATGAAAATCGAATTTAGATGATTGAACATCTGATTCTGAATGTTTTTCAAACAGTTTTTCCACAAAGTTTTGAACCATTGCAGCATTGTTTCTAGGTATAAATCCTTTTTGCTTTTCATATATCCAAAGGAACAAGGATACCGCTAAAGGGGTGCTAGGTATATTTAATAGATGAAAATTTTTAATTATTTGTATTAGATTCTCATCTTCTACTTTTTCGCTTTCTTTGTTAAACCATCTTTGCATTAATGTTTGAATTTCTGTTGATCTAAAATACTCTATATTCGCAATATCAACCTGCTTTGAAATGGGATGTCCTAAAAATTCCGACGGTAAATTTTCCTGTGAAAGAGAATCATATGTTGCAATTATTTTCATTTTCGGATACTTCGTTAACATCTCATTCAGTTCATTATATAATTTTTCATTGCTTATTATATATCGTAAGTTATCTAGGAGTAATACTGTGTTATTTTTCTCTAATATCTCCGTAGTGGACTTTAAGTTTCTCCCTAAGAACTGTGATACTTTCTTAAAAATACTCCTGCTAGCAATAGTTTTTAGATCTATAAATACAGGTATCTTTTTTGAGACATAAGAGTTTTCCAATATCTCAAGTGCAATTCTATATAAAAGAGTAGTTTTACCAGATTCGCTCTGTCCAAACATAACAAGGTTTCTATCGTAGTTACATAGTTTATTAAAAGAGAGTACTTCCGAGTTGTCCCTAAAGTCCGAGAACTCCGTGTTATCGTCTGTATGGTAATTGCCAATTTTAATGATTGGTAATACAAAAAGATCTTTTAGTTGCTTCGGTGCAATAGTATCTGTATTATAGCTTACCAGGTTTTGTTCAATCACCTCCAAAAAGTTGTCTTTAATATATGTGATTGTATTCGTAAAGTTCATCCATGATTCCCTTGAAATAACATCACCTAAATGAAACGTTGAATATGCTGTATCTTCCATTCCTAAATCAGTATTGTCGACAAAACGATTTTTGTCATAATTATATCTCCTAAAGTGAATTGTTATACTCTTCTCGTTATTATTTATGTTAATGATGTTATAACCATTTCTATTTAAACCATGGTTTTGAAAATTGTTTTTCTCCCAATTTGATGGTGCTGCGCATAGTATACAACCTTTTCCTAAACTGGTTGTAATCGATTGAGCATTGCTTTGGTGAGTATGACCCGTGAAGAGAATATCGTAATCTCTCAATATATAATCTTTTACTGGTTCATACTCAGACTCACATAAAAATTCGAAAGGATGATGCATTAGTGCGATTTTATAATCCAATTCTTTTGTTCCTAAATGAGCATCAACTTGAGTAATTTGCTTCTTCCCCATGATTAAATTAGTCTTGTCTTTATCATCAAAACATCTCCATGCAGTGTTAAAACCAGCTATTCCAATTTTCAGGTTGTTGATATCTAATATTATTGAGTATCCAAAACCATTATCTTTATAATTTTCATAGTCCGAGTAATATATGTTTTCAAAGAGCTTGTAGTCTTCAATACGTTCAAGATTTAAATTTTGTGGGGTTTCCATATGAAGTTCAATTTCGTTTGCTGTAACTAGGGAGGTCTTTAAGCCTCTTTCAGTCAGAGGGTTAATTTTCTTTCGGTCTATATCATGATTCCCTGGGATAAAAATGAATCTTTCCCTAGGTAACGATAATGTTTTTAATAGTTTATCTATAAATTCACTTTCGAAAGACTCAAATGATTCAAGGGGCTCTTTTGGATATCCTCCTTTATCGAGCAAATCGCCGGTAAATAACACCAATTCAATAGGAATTTCATTATGCATTTCATGTATATCTTTAAAAAGCGGCTCTAATACATAATTATGAAAGTTTTTATGACCTTTTGTGAAATGAACATCCGATAAATGTAAAATACGCATTTAGATCATCTCCCCCTTAGCTCTGTTTTGGTAGATACGAAAAATTATAATTAATTTTAAAAGTATTATGTTATTAGGATTCTTTGCTTAAATTATTTTTGTTTATGTATAGAGATTAAAAATAAACAAGTCATTTCTAACCTCTAGGGAGTTAAAAAACTTCTTTTCTTCCGTTGTCGAAATTATTTGTAATCCTAAAACATTAGGAGTATTATACCATAAAATTCAATATACAATCTCTTTATTTTCAGACTCTCTTTTAAATGCGCCGACTTCATCAAAGAAATAAAAGAGTTTATAAAGGTTTACATTATGAATTTGTAAGTCATTATCTATAGAAACCCTTAATCGTAGATTTTTAGCGGTTTCATTAATTAGTTGCAAGTGTCTTATTGATTCAGTAATTATAATGACACGTTCGTTGAAATTCTTCCCGTCCCATTTTAAATACATTGGTAAATCACTTACATCGCCTCGTATCACATACACATAGAATAGCTTGTCTTGAAATTGAATTACACCACTAAACGGTTTTTGTGATGGAATAACTTTCGCTTCTGGAAAGTGTTGAAATAATTGAAAGAAGAGAATACGTTTTAAAGCATCCTCTACTTCATATTCAAACCAGTAATTACTCTCATAAAATTCACCTAGCCCAGCTATGACAGCTCCGTTTATTCCTAAAGTGTAAATAGGTACAATCTGCTTGTTCCGATGAATCTCATGCCTCACAAGTTTTCTTTCCGCCACCATCCGTTTGAGGCGCTTCTTATCCAAAGAAAATATCCGAGTGAGTTGGGTTCCACCGATTAATCCAACAGCTGCTAGTGCTTCTAACGCTCTGCGTTCTTTAGGGGATTCCCCATTCACCAAAGGTGATCGCTTAATATTGGATGGTATTCGTGTCCAATGCAATGACCATTCGTGTGATAAAGAATATGGACTGATTTCCATGTGGATTTCCTCCTCTTATTTTATTGAATAAGGGGCACGTCATTTGACGTACCCCATTGCTATTTATAGCACCCGCGTTATACGAGCACGGATCTGTTCTTTCTGTGCATCAGTTTCCAATACACGGACAAGCACCCGATCACCCTTTTTAACGTTTTGGAACTTTAAGTGACGGGCCAATGAATCAACACCTGCTTCCAGATTAATGAACACACCGTACTCGCGGACACCAGAGACTGTACCAACATATTCGTTACCGGAAGTATATCGACCAATGGAACGGAGCCATGGATTTTCCTGTAAGGCCTTTGCACTGACAGTAACGGTCTTCTCTTCTTTGTTAATTTCCAATACTTTCACTTTCAAATGGTCACCTTGCTTGACCTCCTCGGTTAAATCGTCAATCCAACCATATCTGATCTCTTCGAGAGGAATCTTCACTTCGATTCCCCCGATATCTGCACGTACAAGGGAGGGGCTGACGCTGCGAACCACGGCAATGATTTCGTCATCCACATCAATTTTCTTTAATGTAATTGCTGCCATGTGATCTAATGCAGCAGTTCTGGAGCCTGTGAAAACCTCCGCCTCTCTGTCATAATTCAGGACTTTGAATGCGACGGACTGACCTGTCATAGCACGTAGGTGACGAAGGTTGGCAGCTCCTGTAAATTCCATAGGAATGTATCCGCGAATATTTCCTACACTCACCACGGCACATGGCTTATCAAGCAGTTTCTCAATACCAACGATAGGGGCTTGAATGATGGAATTGTTCTGGTGAGCACCATAGACCTCTTTCCAATCCTTATCAAAGTTATTTACCGCTTCCACTTTCGATGGGTCAAAACCCTCAATTAGAACTTGCATGTTGTTTTCAGCCATTTTAAATTCTCTCCATTTCATAGATTTATTTTGTTTAGATATTAAACACGTTTTATTTAATCCCAGAATCCGTCATTGGATCTTACGACATTGCTCGCTTCTTTCTCTTTTATTTTCGGCGGAATTATCGTCTCGACTGTAGATATTTGAACGGAGTTCTTGTTCGATACTTCTTCTGTTAAATCAACGTTCTCTATTTTGGTATCCTGTCTTTTCTCCTCAGGTAAAGGAGTACGGGAAAGTTTTTTATCAGGAGTTACCTCATAAGAATGTTGCGTATCAAGTTTGGGCTGGATGATTCGTTCCACTTCCGACTCAGCCCCCACTTGTTTCACAAGTTCAGATTCAGACGCTTGTCCTTTTTTGATTTTCTTGCGTCGTTGGAAAATGTTACTCAAGCTATTCAGATTAATCTTCTTAAATGACTTTTGATTTTCCCACTCCCTCAACTCCTTCCAATTACGAGGCACAAATTGACCTTTCGCCAGTGCAGGTTTCTGAGGGGTCCCGTCCTGCAGAAGCTTATGGACAAAGTTAAACCTTGGGATACCGTCCATTAAGTCCGTAGGGTCGAACCTATATTCCTCATCTTCCGTATCACGATAGGAATCCGGAAACAGGCGAGGCAGCAATACACGGTTCTTGTATGTGCTCTGCCTCATAATGACCTTGTCCTTTCCGAACTCCTCCGCGAATTCCTTTGCATCTTGTGCAGAGATGCCTCCAAAACAGATTTTGTTTCTACATGATGTAAGAATCGCTTGTTTCATTGCCTTCGGACCAAGATTTCCCGACTCGATTTCAAGTTGACCAAGGGATTGAGTCGCAAAAATACCCGCTACCCGATATTCGGCAGCGAGTGATAAGAAAATTTCAACGTCTGGATTGATGTACCGGCTGTACTCATCCACGATTAAAAAATGGGGGATGCGCGTATCCTCCGTTCCCGGCCTCCTAAACGTACCGTTTTGCAGGTGCATGATCATGAATTGACCGAAGGCATCACCTGCTTTTCTAAGCTTTCCGAGTGCAGTATTGACCGCAAGGACACCGCCTGTTTCCAAATGTTCATCAATGTTCACATCACTCCTTCCTGTCATGATGGTCCGCAAGGCTTCGTTACTGACGATGTTTTCAAGTTGCGCACGTAACCCTATGACGAACTGGTGGTACTTCTCCCGCATGCTGCCGAGTAATTCGGATTCAAAGAAATGAACAAGATCTGTCATTCCGTCCCTGTGTTTCAGTTCCGCTACTTTTTGCTGTAGGACGTGCTGATCGCGTAGCGTATTCATCACGTCGATAATATCCATGTCGTCCCCGTGCAGTTCTTTCAGCAGTTTGGTGACGTTCCGTGCCGACAATTCTTGAACAGTTGCAAAGAATGCATCCTGCTTACCGAACAATCCTTTCAAGACAACGACTGTTGCCTCGGCCACTGTATCCATTTCTCCTTCCATCGGATTGAAACTGGCAGAATCGGTTTTGTTCGGGTCTACATGGATACAAGGGATGCCCATTTCTAAACACATTTCATTTACCATTTCCGCCACGTCGCCTTTTGGTTCAACTACAGATATCCCCAAAGGGACGCCCCTTTTCTTTTGAAGCAGCAATTGATAAATCATCGGTTTCAATATTGTCGCTGTCTTTCCACAACGGGTTGGACCAACAGCAAGCATATGGGTGAAGCAATCACTTCCTTGCCATACGATGGGCATTCCCATTTGACTCACCTCCTCTCGATGTCATTTCTTTTTCCAATCCCATTTGCCGAAGTACTCATAAATCGAATCCATTTTGAAAGGCATGCGTTTTGACTCTCTAAAACTGAAAAGGGTGTGTAGTGTACCAGATATCCTGTGTCTAAGTAATTCCAAATCCTCTTTATTCTGTTGTTTAATCTTCAAATGATTTGATTGATCACTCTCCTCCCATAAGAGTTCAGGTAATGAGTAAGCGTTATGTGATAATCTCTGAATCCAAAACCCCATCTTCTTGCTGTAATTTTTGGTTTCCAATGTTCTTAATAGCTGGATGGAAGTTTGAAGTACAAGAAAACCCAGCTCGTTTAATTCAGCTGGGCTTTGTTTTGCTACATGGGCTTCGACTTCCGGATAGATGTGTAGCGTATTTCTACATACTTTAGTTTTGAATAACACTTTGTAATTTCCTCCTTCTCTAATAAGACAATAAAAATAACACGTTTCACTCAATGGCTGAATGAAACGTGTTTTGTATAGGTCAGCAACATGTTAATTACCATCAAATAGCACTAAGGTTGTTAAAAAGCTTATACTTGTTCAACTAAAGCCCCCGTTCGTTTAAGAAGAAAAGAGACCTTCTTCAACAATCGCGCATGAAATTTTTATTAGGTAAGTTAAAAAAGGTTGATTATAAGGCAACCTTCTGCTTTCAAAACATTTAGTTTAACCCTTTTTTCTCACGGAATGCACTGGTTACCTCTAGGATGTCCTTGTCGAACGTATTCTGAGTCATTGCACTAGCACCACCATCAACGGGAATTACTTGGCCGTTAACATAGCTTGACAGATCACTTGCCAAGAATGTTGCTACACCTGCAATGTCATCGGTGAGTCCAAAGCGGCCCATAGCTTGCTTTTTGCCGAGATGTTCGATGATGTACTCATTGAACTCCCGGGCGTACTCAAGGGGAACACCGAATGCACGAGCCTGAATGTTTGTCATAACGACTCCGGGTGCAATCGCATTGGAGCGAATACCAAATGGTCCTAATTCATATGCTGACTGGCGAACGATACCTGCAGCCGTGTGTTTGGAGGCGGTATAAGCAACAGTGGACCACCCACCCTGAATGCCGGCCACACTTGCAGTTGTGATGATAGAGCCGTTTGTCCCTTGCTTTCTGAACTGTTGTCCTGCGTACTTGTGACCCATAAGCACGGAGCGTGCGTTTATAGTTAAGACCTTGTCGTACTCGTCGGGGCTGACCTCAAGCATTGATTCGGGTGCTCCAACAATACCCGCGTTGTTGTACATCACGTCAAGTTTCCCGAACTTTTCGACAGTAGTGGTGACGAGATTTGCTACGTCCTCTTCTTTTGAGACATCAGTATGAACGTATATTGCATAGTCACCCAAGGCCGAGCTAAGCTCTTCTCCTGCTTTGTCTGCAATGTCTGCAAGGGCAACCTTCGCACCCTCCGAGACGAATTTCTCCGCCACACTCCGACCAATACCGCCAGTTGCTCCAGTAATAATTGCAACTTTCCCATCTAACAAACCCATAATATAATCGTCCTCTCCCTATATATTTTCTACAATTTAAACTTAAAACAGTCTTCTATTCTGCTTCAAATTTAAATCATATATTATATATTATATATGATTTAAATTTCATAACAAGAATTCTTGACTGCATGTCCACCAGATAAACGCACCGTTTTCTGAAACCCCTCTATTTTTAGACAGAGATTATTAAACCTCAGAGCGACTTTATATATGGACAACACATTTAGGAATAGGAGTTTACTAAGATATAAAAGATGCTTATCTATTAGCATAAATTTAAGATTAATTAAATGAAAAACTCCCAGCTAAATCGCTGGGAGTTTTTGTCTTATATATTTGAAGCGTTTCGGTTAACTAGTTCGAGATATTTTTCTGCATTTACAAAATCTCTTTTAATAATACTATTTATTGCATTTACTACATATTTTCGATGCCAGTCTTCTACTTTATCAAAGTCTTTCCAGATACTTTGACAATATGCTGTTGTTACATTGCTTACTTCATAAAAGAATCTCGTAAAAGCGTTGTTGTCTGCAATCTTGAATAAATAGCTAAGGAGTATGGTTAATTTTGCAAGATATTCGACAACATCTTTTTGATTAAGACTTTCTGTTGTTTCATCTAAATAAGTCTTTAATACTTTAAAAGACTCATCAGTCCATTTGTCTTTGGAATATTTTAAAGCTATTCTGAATAAATCCATCAATGCCGTTATATAATCGTTTATTTCTTTATCTGTATTCTGCTTTACACGTACACCTTTTCTGGGGATTTTTTCAATTAGACCAGAACTTTGTAAAATATAAAATGCTTCCCTAACAGGAATACTGCTAACATTGAACTGCTGAGCAAAGTCAGCTTCAATCAATCTTGTCCCTTGTTGTAGTTCTCCTGATAATATTTTTTTCATTATATAAGTTGCAATCTCGATAGGTAACGAGTTTTTCTCTATTTCCAAGCTTAATCCTCCTATCCTCCTATTATAGGAGCTTAACACTACGTAAAATATACACAAATTAACGTTGTATTCTTTTCTCTATCATATCAGATATAAAGAGTGATTATACAAATACTTATAATGCGATTTTTAATTTTGATCAATTATCATCATTATCAGTGGATGCACCAAGCACGATTATGACATCACCACGTTTTATTCTCTCCCTTTCCTTACGTTTTTCAAAATAGCTTTTGTTCGGCTGTTCCTCGATTCGTTGGTTGCCACGCTTTTTCTTGTAGATCGAGTGATTTTTCTTGATCTCGGAATATTACTAATAATCTTAATGCCGTCTTCTTCAATACTGAAATCTCATATATCAGACCGGGTCTTGTTTTGCTACATGGGCTTCCACTTCTGGGTAGATGTGCAGCTTATTTCTACAGACTTTAGTTTTGAAAAACATATTGCGGTTCTCCCTTCCAATAAAGACAATAAAAATAACACGTTTCATTCAATGGCTGAATGAAACGTGTTTTGTATAGGTTTGCAACATGTATTTTATTTATCATCTAAAGGGTTGTTTTAAAACCTTAGCCTTGTTTAACTATTCAACAAGAAGTTTTCTTTATTTCAAGTTGCCCTTTTAGTTGAAGTA
Source organism: Saccharococcus sp. Marseille-Q5394 (assembly GCF_946901335.1). Lineage (NCBI taxonomy): Bacteria > Bacillati > Bacillota > Bacilli > Caryophanales > Anoxybacillaceae > Saccharococcus > Saccharococcus sp. Marseille-Q5394. Next base: position 614,072 of record NZ_CAMPPQ010000001.1, read on the forward strand.
ACTTGTTCTTAATAAAAGGATCGGTTTCTGAAGGTAATTGGTCTAAGTTGAAAAATTGAGCTTCAATTTCTTGATTCTCATCAGGAGTTAATTCTCCTTCAAAGTCTGCGCATAGATAACCAATTGCAACAGTCTGATACTGATCGCCGCTTTCCTCGACACGATTAATTAATTCTTTGCCAGAATAGACACCAAATAACTGCAATGTATTTAACGTGATACCAACATCTTCTTGTACAGTTCGTTTAATACACTCCTCAATGGACTCATTTAACTGCAAAATTCCACCAGGAATACCCCATGTTCCACCTATGTATCGATACAATAAAATATCTCCAGATTGATTGAGGATCGCTACACTTGGTCGTACGATGATTAATGGGGAATTTCCAATCATCTCTCTCATCTTTTCACAATAATCCATAAAATCCTCCTAAGACATTTGATTCATATAACACCACATAAATGAAGGTTTAACCTGCACAACAAGATAGTTTTGATACATCTTTATCAAACGTAAGGGCAGCTAATTTTAATCCTTCTGCCATTGTTAAATATGGAGCCATGGTTTCTCGGAGGTCCTCCACGGTTAAACCGAATTTGACAGCCAGTGTCGCTGCATAAATTACTTCTCCTGCATTTTCTGCTACCACATGAGCCCCTATTATCTTCATTGTTTTTGCGTCTGCCACTAATTTAAAAACACCTGTTGTTTCTCGATTAACCAAAGCTCTCGGAACGGCATCTAAAGGCAAGACGGATGTTTTCACTTCATAGCCTTTCTCTTTTGCTTGTTGCTCCGTTAAACCAACGGTTGCAATCGCTGGAGCTGTAAACGTAACCCCTGGAACCACTTCTAAATTCAGCTTTTTATTCAGTCCTCCGATGGCATTTCCTGCTGCAATTCCACCTTGATAAGCTGCCACATATACAAATTGAGGAACAAGCGTCACATCTCCTGCTGCATAGATGCTTGAATTCGTTGTTTTTGAATACTCATCGATCATAATCTCACCACGCGAGCCTACTTCAACACCAGCTACCTCTAAATTCAAAGTCGTCGTATTTGGTTTTCTTCCTGTCGCAACAAGTAACTGGTCTGATTCAACGACTTTTGTCCTGCCATCTACCGTTACATAAACCTTTTTTATCTCGCCATCTTGTTCAACACGATCAAAAGTTGCCCCTGTTACTAAATTAATCCCTTGTTCTGTTAATGCTTGCGTGATTGCTTCTGAAACTTCAGGATCGTATTCCTTTAACAGTCGTGGACTTCTTTGCATCAACGTTACTTCTGAACCCAAATGATGGAATAGTTGTCCCAATTCCATACCGATATAACCTGAACCAATGACTGTAAGACGTTTTGGAACCTGTTTTAATTCAAGTAATGATGTACTTGTTAAATAATCTACCTCTTCTATTCCAAGAATCTTTGGTACAGCTGGTGAAGCACCTGTCGCGATTAAAAATCGTTTGGCTGATAACTGCATGCCATTCACTTCGACAGTTTTTTCATCCACGAATTTCGCTTCACCTTTTATTAATTTAAAGCCATAGTCATCAATTAAATCAATATATTTCGAGTTTCGAAGATCCGTCACCAAATCGTTTTTCTGCTTAATTAATGGAGTCAAATCGACATTGCCTGCTGACGTGTGCAATCCCACAAACGGATTGTTTTTTGCAATATGATTGATTTCTCCAGCTCTTAACAGCGTCTTTGAAGGAACACATCCGATATTCACGCATGTTCCACCCACTGTGCCACGTTCTATGATTGCCACGTTCGCGCCGTATTTCGCGGCTTCAATGGCAGATGAAAAGGATGCTCCACCAGAACCAATGATAATGTAGTCATAATCATAATCACCTTTATCTCCAAGTTGCACCGTTTCTTGGTGTTGTACTTCTTCTGTCTCTCCAGGCTGGTATTCGGCATCAGAAATTGCCTTTTTTGCTATTTCCACCTCCACGTCATTCGGAAGTTCAAATACAGCTTCCTCGCGACGAAAATCCACTTCAATCTCTTTTGCACCCATGTTTTCAAGAGCAACAGCAACATGCTCTTCACAGCCCGTGCAAGTCATTCCAATGATTTTAACCCGATATTTTTTCACTATTTATTCCTCCTTATATTTATAAAATCAAGGGTGATATTCAATCAAAGATTATCGTTTCGATAATTGGACATTGATGTAATGCTTTTTGATCTGGACATCGACTTTTTAAGTCCCTTAACATTGACTCAATACGCTTTAAATCTGCAATTTGTTCCTGAATTTCTATTTCCTTTTTTGATACAAATTCAAATATATTTTTGCAACGAACTTCATCATTATCAACAACTCCAAGCAATTTATAGATTTCATTCAATGAAAAGCCAAGGTCTTGTGTTCTTTTGATAAATTTTACACGCTTAACATCATCATCTGAATATATCCTATAACCTTCATTCGTTCGTAAAGGCTCTTTTAATAATGCTCTTTGTTCGTAATATCTAATCGTCTCTTTATTTACATCGCATTTTTCTGCAAATACACTAATTCTGTAACTCATATAACTCACCCCTATAGACATTATAAACCGCGTACTAAGGTACGCGGTCAAGTATAATAATAAATTTATCTTCTTCAACTAACCTCCTTAAGTAGAACAAGAAAAAAGAACCGTTAAAGCGGCTCGATGATCTTCAAGTAAAACACCCGTTAGTAAAATTATTTATTGTACAAATTCAATAGTTTTAGCTGTTCTTTCGGAAGTAGTTTTTCCCATAATTTGCTCAACGAGATAAAGTGCCATGTTAATTCCTGAAGAAACTCCACCAGAAGTTATGAGGTTACTGTCGTGTACAACTTTGCTGTTTGATGCTACTCGAATATCAGGGTATTTTTCTTGTAATACCTTCATTGCTAAATGATGAGTCGTTGCCTTCTTTCCATCTAACAAACCAGTTTCGCCCAAAATATATGCTCCAGTACAGACCGAGCATATATATTCAATGCTATTATGTTTAATAATCCAATCTATTACCTTTTGGTTTTTAACCACAGATTGTACCGCCCTTAATGGTCCGCCTGGAATTATTAGAATATCTAATTCTGGACTATTATCAATGCTAAAATCAGGTTGTACTTTTATCCCTGAATGAGTTTTTATTTCGTTTCCTGTATCTGTAATAGTTATTACTTCAAACGGTCTTGTAGGTAACAACTGCTTTTTGTAAAGGGTAAATGCTTGCTCGGCTTTATTATTAGCGGTTAATGATAACACTTCAGCTGGACCAGCAAAATCTAATAAATCTACAAAATCATATAGTAAAATTCCCACTTTTCTCTTTCTCATTTGTATATCTCCCCTATCAAAACACTTTTCTTGTGCATAACCTTAAATACCTAATCAAGCACCTACTTCTTTCGCTAAACTGTCCAGTTAGTTCTATAAGTAGAATTATAGCCCTTGTTTCAAAATATTCCAACACCCCTTCCGAATACTTATACTGCAATTTAATATATTTTGATCAATTATCTTCATTATCAGTGGATGCACCAAGCACTATTCTAACTTCCCCTCGCTGTATCCTCTCCCTTTCCACCTTACGTTTTTCAAAGTAGCTTTTGTTCGGTTGTTCCTCGATTCGTTGATTGCCACGTTTTTTCTTGTACGATATTTCAGCTCGTATGATGACAACGTTCAAGTAAACAGCAACTATCACGAGCAACACCAAAGTCATTTTCATCATCGTTAACCGGGAAAGGAACTTTTCCATATCCCACGCTGCATGAACAAGGCTTGAAAGAAACATGGATGCTAACAGGGACATTGTAAACGACATTAACCTATCCAGTTTTTTATATTTCTGTTGTTGAAGTCGCCTAACAATGAAATAGATGGCCGTGACTGTCAGCCCTGAAATGAGAATCAACTTTGCTGTCGGGATGTAGACAGCATTGTACATAGCTGTAACGCCCAATGCTGCCGTTAGAAAACTAATCACCGCAATGAATACTTGCAATACGATCAACCCTTTCTGCTTCGGGCATTCGTCACTTCAAGATTCAACACGAAAACGAGTTCATCTGTCAGCAGTTCACGCATGGTTCGGTACATTCGCTTTTGCTCCTTTTTGCCGAGGTGTACGGCTATTTCATTATTGAGGAACTTTTCGTGTACAGTGAGCTTTGTCATTTCTAGCAGTTCGGGAATGACTTGATTATTGGTTTCCATGTAACTTCCCCTTTCATAAGTTAGTGTAATTACAGAACGCATTTCAAAGGACACTTTATATAGAAGGAACGGGTTGGATTGCCTTGAGATAATCGATTAGCTTCCTTGAATCGATTTCAAGGTAATCGACATGGTGGATTTCGCCTAGTAATTGTTCGTGCATGGGCCTCGTCATGGAAGTAGTAATCAAGAGAACTTTACGACCGTCCAATTCGTACATTTCTTTGCGGTATTGACGGACATTGTAGATTTTGACCAAATCGGTGTCGAGAAGATTCACAAGATACTTTTCCTCACCTTCGTGTCGGACGATCCGCTCCAATCCATCGTATATTTTCCTCCGAGTATCTTTGAAATCCGTTTTAAAGGACAAGTCGTGCACTTTAAAGTCTTCCAGAAACCTCATGACGTTTTGTTCATCGTCAAAATGGCGCAAATAGTATTTGGCGAACGTGTACGGGAAAACTTTCAGGCTTTGGCATTGGACGATGACAGACGTATTGGTTGAAAGGTGTTCAACGATTGTCTTATAGCTTGCTGCGCTTTTGGCGAACAGAATATAGTTTGGATTGCTGACGTCCATCAGTTCGTTGGATACCTTCATGAGATTCTTCATTCCAACGCCATGGAGGAACATGTAGAAGAGGTATTCAGTTCCCCTAGGACTCTTCAGCATACCTTGCACATTCGCGCCTCGGTTCAGTTCAAATTTCGCCTTCACTCTCCTGCTGTCCTCCATTTGCCAACCATACGCTTCCAAATCGATCATGACGTCATTGGTGGAAAGAAGGAACGGTAAGTGACGGACGTTTATGCGTAATTGGTCTGCTCGCCGTTCAACAGGCACCCCCTGCTTTCGCAAGCAGGAAATGCCCGTTTCACTGATACGGTGATACGAGCCTTGTCTGTTCTGGTTCACCAGATAGCCGCTGATTGGATGCGTGCTGATCAATCTGGAATTCCGCAAGATGCGCAGTTTCTTGTACGTGTACCACCGTGACAGTTCGTAGCGTCGCATGATCTGCTCCGTACTCAATGCACGGTATTCGTAGAGGCCCGTCAGTATCGCAATATCCAAAGGTTGGAGTATCTTCACCACCTGTTTTTTGTTGGCTCGCGCCATTGAATCCTCTCCTTTCGTTAATTCGTAGGGGCTGTTTATTTTCGGTCACTTCTACACGGGGTTACGAATTGCCTCAACTAAACCTCTTGAATTTGTTCAATTCGACTGATTTCCTGTAAAGCCACTCCCTCCGTAATTTCAAATTGGAAGCAACGGGTACAATATAATGCTTAAATCAGGTACAACATTGTATTTTGATATGAATCCCTATATTGCACCCGAAAATACTGCTATTTCGCTGGGTACAATATAACCGAACCATTCAAACGGTCAGCCCCAAAAATGAGGAGCTACAGCATCCGATAATTCCTCCATAATATCCTCGGGTTTCCGCTGATTTTCATCGTCTTTTTCCTTGATATCAGATTCGAATTTCTCCAATATCCCTTCCTTGATTGATGAGTCAGGAATATGAGCCAAGTGATAATTTCTCGTTTTAAGAACCTTAATGAATTCCGCAAAATTTTCTTGTGATACCACATACACCTGTACATGATTGCCTCTTGGATCTAAAAATCCGATATCAACATTCCATACTCGCCACCAGCTGTCATCCCCAATTAAACCTGTGTGCCGGATTGCATCCTGAATTAACTTTCTGTTGCGATTATCTAAATCGCGGATGAGTTTATTTTCATAGTGCTGAGCAATGATGATGACAGATTTATCAAATTGGAAATCAATTTTCGAAAAGTCATAAGCGTCAAGGGTTGCTCTGAAATAGTAATGCCTAATCATTGCAAGGTAATCCCGGTCTTCTTCTTTATATAAAGGAAGGGCTCCCTCATAGGAAAATTGAAAAACCGGATAGTCATCGATTTCCATAGGCTTAACTTTCGCCAACGGATAGGCCGTTGTCCGTCTTATTGCATTACTGTTCCCTCCTACCTCATTGATTCGGGACATAAGGTATACCTTCATTCTCTCGATATTCTTCAACTGCTCAAGCAGCAATGTCTTTTCTTCCTCCATCTATTTCACTCCTTTCTACATCGGGGACGTTATTTCATATCGCGAACCCTTGCTATGACTACATTTTGAATACCTAACGTCGGACGTTATCGAAGTTTATGAAACACAAATAACCCAACGTCGGACGTTAGGTAGAAGAAACCTTATAGCATCAAGGATCAAGTGGTCTTTTTACGTCAGACGTTCAATTTGTTCAACGTCGGACGTTAACAGTTAAAAATACTTTGAAATCAACGATTAAAGGCTATATTAACGTCGGACAAATGGTTATCCATCATCGACCGGCTTGTATTCCGACAAATAAGGCATCGGATCTTCCTTCACACCAGCTCGAATGATTTCAAAGTGGAGGTGATTGCCAGTGGATGTTCCTGTTGAACCGCAAGTGCCGATCACATCACCTTGGGAAACAGTCTTATTAATCCCAACTGCCACCGAATCCATATGTGCGTATAGCGTAGTGACTTCCCCGTGATTGATCATTACATGAAGGCCGTAACCGTTTGACCATCCATTCTCAGAGGCAAAAATGACATTTCCACTTTGTGCTGCATGTATCGGATCGCCATTCGTACAGGCAAGGTCTATACCTGTATGGAATCGTTCATCACCGTAGACGGGGTGTATCCGATAACCGAATGGGCTGTTAATCTTCAGTCCCGACAATAACGGAATCATCCAGTCGCCAACAACATGAACCTCGCAGTTCATCGTCAGACTCCCAAATTGAGCAACGAATTTTGTAACTGCTGGCACCCAGTGGTTGTTAAGACCAGTGGGGTCATTTTCAGCCCCAATGGGCGCATAGGCGCTTCCTAAGTCGGCAATCGTAATCAATCCATCCTTAATGATTCGATTGTGCAATGTTTTCCCCATGGCTTCTATGCCCTCTTCAATCGTTGAGTAGGAAAATAAAAAACGACTGCCTGTTGCAGGGTCCATCAATCCGCCCGGATTATTCTTTAACATGACAGCTGCAGAAGTTCCTGAACCGGTCTCATGAAAAGCGATAGCAGCCATCAATACCGGGTCTATACCATATTTTTCGGCAACCTCAATAAAAACCGTTCCTTTGTCGGTAAATTTTCCGGCATTATTGAACTGAGAGAAGAATATTTCCTCACTGATTTCCCCGTCCGGTCTACAAACAGCACCTCCTGCAAAGTTCCATCTTTCATCATCTTCCTCAGTAAAAACTATAAACACGCCAAAGAAGAGGAAAAGGGCGAGAATGGATAACAGAAGAAGCAAACCCGGGCTGGCTAAGATGGGAACCAGCCATAGCAACTTTTTCATGCCACTCGATTCCCCCCTATCTCTTTTGGTCATAGTTCAAATAGAAATCTGTAATCTGGAATTTTCCGTTGCTGTCCTTTTCAAACATCATGCTGTAAATATCGGTGTCCTTTCTTACATGGCCATCGCTATCCAACACTTCGCTTACAACGACACCATCCCATGAGATAGCAATCAAAGTAGGCGCAACAGGTTCTTTTATTTCCACGGATAGAACTTTACGGGAAACGATACCTTCAACATCCTTCATCCCTTCAATATTTTCAGCCTTGGTATCTCTCAGGTAATCAATATGGCTTTTAATCAAAACCCCCTCAACAGAATTTAAATGTTCGGTTGGCTTCTTCCTATCAAATGTGTGGAATTTGGTTACAAAGTCTTTGGCCAGCATCTTCGTTTCATCTAAATACTTTTCAGGAAACATATCGATTTGTGTGGGTTTTTTAGTGACTTCATCGGGTGCTTTCAAATAGTTTTTTGTAAAATTGTCTTCTGTGTTTTCATTCACTTCTTCAGACTTCATTTCTTTATTACTGACGTTTTGATTTTCCGATACACCTTCCTTCGATGTGTATTGCCAAATCCCTTGATTCTCTTTTGACACCAAATCTTCATCTGCCTCTTCTTCTGCTTTCTTCTCCTTTGCCTTATCAACAACACCTACAATAAAACCCAATAATAAAAGCGTGACAGAGAGCCCTATCACGCTAATCATAAGTATTTGTTTTGTTTTTTCATTCACGTGCTTCCAACTCCTTCAATAACATTTCTCGCTTGTAACACCGTGATTATTTTGGGAAATCACCAAGTGATTTAAGGTTATTACTCTTTAGTAGAGCTTTACGTTCTTTCTCCAATTCAACAGCCTTTCTCTCGTTTTGGATATTTGCGACAAACGTATCGGCAAACCCATTTTTCCATTCGCCCTGCCCTGCTTTTTCTACAACTAAATCAAAGTGTCTCCTCATTTCCGTTTGACTGAGGTCATCTACTCCGTGTGATTTTAAAGTATCCAACGTCCTGTCAATCATTTCTGACGGTAGCCCCCTGTTCGAAAGCTCGTTGGTTATCATTGTTCTGTTCATATGAAGTTCGTATTCTACTTCACCGTATACATCCTGTTTCTCTTTTTGCAATTGGATCGATCTTCTTTCATCGGAAATACCTTTCGCAAATGTTTCTGCAAAGCCTCCAGAAAGATCACTAAATCCTTTTAACTTATGGTACTGCGAATGCAATTCGTCAGAACTCACATCATGCAGACCATGCTTTTCTAGAGACTGCATAGTTAAGTCCACCATTTTCGAAGACATTCCTGTATCGGACAGAACAGATTTTGTTTGTTCCAGTCTTTGTTCTCGATTGGGGAACAGTACATTTTTCTCCAGCTCGACCGCTTTGCTATTTCTGTTATCCGAGATACCCTTTGCGAATGTTTCCGCAAAATTTCCTTCCATATCTCCTCGACTACTGATCTTTTCAAATTGCTCAGCAAGTTCATCATCTGAAAGCTGATTAATGCCTGCCTTTTCGAATGCCTCCATCGTTTCTTTCTTCATCTCAGGAGTAAAGTCTTTATCATTCAGGAAGTTTTCAAGCTTACTCCTATCAAAACCGGTTAGCTTATTAGCTTTTTCTGACTGTGACATCTTGCTTAGATGGGCCAGATGCTGAGCCTTCATAGCTGAACCTGCAACATCACTAACGCCACCTTCACCAGTTACGACTCTACCAACCGAACCGCCGATTGCTGCTCCTGTCATTGCACCGGCAGGACCGCCAGTAACAGCCCCTGCGACAGCTCCACCCACTGTTGCGACATTCTGCATGCCCTTTTTAAATGGAGCGTTGAACGTTCCCGAACTCTCACGGAGTTCTCGAATAGTATTAGAACCGGAAGAGAAGATGTCCTTGATTCTGTTCCTCAGTATGAAGATTGTAGCAAACAACAACAGATTGAAAGTTGCCGCACCAACATAGCTATAAAACGGATTGGAACCACCGCTGAGCGATTTGAAATCTGCGGCATAGATGATGTCTGAAATCACAAAAACAATCAACGCAACGAATGAAACAAATATCTTCAAGGCCAAAGGTATACCTAGCTCAATGAAATAACGTTTCATTACATTGAACTGACCCGGAATGGCTGCTATCAGTAAAGCAAATGGTGCAAGAGCAGCAATCACCATGAACCAAAACTGAAATAGTATTAAACAAAGTGATAATAAGTAGATAGGAAGCGACACAAGACCGTTAATTACCATGTAAAAATAAGAGAATGCTAAACGGCTGTTCACAGCTGAATATTTCATCATGTGATTACTATGTCCATTTTTAGATGCTTCATCTTCAATAACTTTAGTTAATCTTTCTTCACCAACAGGCTCTTTTAGGATGTTTTTTACGCGTTGTACACCCCTATCTCTATCTCCTCTACCTAATGATTCGACATCATGTGTTCCATATTGCATATATAAATATGGTCTATCAACAAACATACCCCAAATACTGTCTTTCATTTTCGTTCTTGGGTCTTCTACATTCGATTCTTGTCCCCCTGAATGACTGGGAAGACTAACAACAAATCCACTTAGTTCTGTTGTAATCTTATTTGCTCCTGTTAATAGAGCGGTGTAGTTAGCAAACATAAAAATTGCGATGGTAAGCGCAATTATTGTTTGAAAGACAGATGTAAATGATTCAAAAAACGCACGTTTTACAATGAAAATGTACAAGGCATATATGCCTGTCAACACAGCAATCAGTTTTACCAGATTCCCAAAGAGTCCGAATCCGATATTGAAGGCCCCACCTGAAATACCTGTGATACTTGACATTAGGGATTCTAGCTCTACAATGATTTTTTCAGTAAAATCTGCTGTATATGCTAGGTCATACATAACCAACATTGTGTAAGTCAAAAATATATTAATGTCAAAAACAATGTTATTGACTAGATTGACCATTTCACTTAATTTATTTCCCACATTTTCTTTAACATCAGCCCAGCCGAAAAGTTTATCATAAGTATCAGCCCAAAACTTTTCCCCTTCCTCTGAGGACTCCACATCTTTATCCGAAACGGCATCTAAATGATAATAAGATTTTTGGTCATCTTTAAATACACCATACTGATCCGTAATAATATCCATGATATTTGTTTTGGAGGTAGGATCTTCTCCATCGTCTGTTGCTCCAGTATTAGCTATACCTAAAGTGAAAAACAGAATAACCATCATAGTGCTACATAATATAACTTTAGATTTAGATAGCATATGGTTTAGGCAATAAAAAATAACCCTATGCATATAGCAAGGGTTACCGTAGCCTGTTACCTCCTTTCATATTTAATTCTTTATTCCTTTGGTAATTCATGAAGTACCGTTCCAGTTTCCGCATTACTATCATTGATAATTTCTGGCCGTTCTCCATAAAAGGATTCAACTTTCCATTCACTTTCATCATTTGGTTTAATTATAATCCAACCGTTAGTTAGAACATTTTTGTCGTCTGGCGTACGATACCTATAATAAACTTCTTTCTTTTCTTCACTGTAGAAATTATCATATCTTCTCAATTCATAATTTCCTTCTAACTCCTCAAAACGATTAGGATACTCATGACTGTCCAACAGGTACGATTTCTTTTCCTTTAATTCTTCAACCCCATCAGAGGACAAATACCCCAGTATCTCAGGGTAATTCTGTTCAGTCTTTACAACCATAAAATCATGAGCTATCTCATCCGTCACTTCAAATACATCCGCATACTTCTCCGCATTATCAACAGACTTCGTTTTTGTACCTTCTTCGTTTTCAGCGGAGCACGCTGCCATAAGAAAAGTCATGGCTAAGAGCAGCAGCAAACTCCACATACTTTTTTTATACAATTCATCACTCCCTTTCAATGGTTTTTATGTTATCATACAACTCTTACTTTTTCACGTTCCCTTTCCGCTTCGGATGAAGTTGAGGAATCGAAAGCATCCAACAATTCAACAAAGACCGGATTGATTTTCACAACGGCTGACCGTCCATAAATGTCTTGGAATAATGCTTCACCACGATCCAATGACTTCAAAATTTCGATGTTCGCATCTGTTTTGGGTAGATTAAGATAGTCCAGCATCTCTTCCGCTTCACTCGTCTTACGTAAACCGAAGCTAAATTTCATCCCCATATTTGCGACATCGTTCCCATGGTCGGAAGCATTCTGAGAACCCTTCATAAGCGTAGTATTATAGAAACGGCCCATACGAACAATGAAATCCATCAGTTCAGAGCCTATTGCACTCCGCTCAATCGCGCTAGCTTCATCCTGAAGGATGAATTTATGGGTTCCCCTATCCCCTTTGAACATGTATTGCTTTGTCCAAGCGGTGATGGATATCATGATGGCTTCGGAGATCTTATGGATTGTCCGTGCATTCTTCTTTTCGCTGGATGAAGGAAGACTTAGATTCTGAATCATCAATACCTGGATTGGCTTATCGTGACCTAACACTTTGAAATTTTGTCCCACCTCACCAAAAAGCAACATGGACAACTGATTGCGTTTCAAAGTTTCTAATGTACCCCTTAACCTTTCCAATGACTCATAACGGCTATTTGACATGCTTTCTGGGCGATTCTCATACAAGTCATGGAGATAACTCAAGACGCGACCTATACACGGGTCAGGCATATTAGCTACTTCCTCCACTGCTTCACTCAAGATATTGTAGGCATCATCATTTAGATCGATGTTCGACAGATATGATAGGATGTCCATGGTAATGTCTTTGGCCTCCTCGATGCTCGTACTCGTCCTAAATGGATCGAGCGAACCTGCATCATCAGGGTCAGAGCCGAGTGTCCATACTTCAATGAATTCTTTCGGGATGAATGGCAGCCCTTTATCCCATCCAGTCCTGTCTCCTTTCGGATCAATTATCAACCCTTTCGAACCTGTCAAAGTGGCTAGATAAATGAACAGATTCATGAAGAAGGATTTACCTCTTCCGGTCATCCCTGCTACGAGTACAGATATGGAATCCACAACGTTTCCTAATCCATCGAACGCCTTAGCAGCTAGATCGGGCTGGATAAAGACCGGCTTGGAGAACTGTGAAGTATGACCGATATAAAACCCACGATTATCCCCGATATTCGTCGTGGCACCGAACATCATGCCAGCAAGCACCCCAGGAGCGACTTCCATCTTATAATCATCATGGTATTTTCTCGAACCGGGAATAGACTCCAACAAAAAGTGAAGCTGTTCACCGTATGGAGCCACGATTTTCAAGCCGAACTTAGACAATTCATTTCTTAATAAACCGACACGAGTTTTCAATTGCTCTTCGGATTCAGCAGAGACTTTAAATACGAAAGAACAGGCAAAACCGGGGAACCCAGTTTGCTTGAAATAGTTCTCCATCAATACGGTTCCACTTTGGGATACATCCACGCTCATATCAACGACTTGTCCACCTTTTTCAGCCTCTTTTCGTTGGTCCCTGAATTCTAATTTTGCATTCGTCAATTTCTTCTTGATGATTTCATTTGGTTGGTTTTCTGCACGTATGGAAATTGTCAAAGGGAATGGCATGCGTAATTGAATGCGATACAGCCATTCGCTGCCGGGATGATGTTGTACGTCATCCATATATTCTATGGTCAAGTATTGGCAATACAGGTTTTCAATATCATTGTCGTCTGTGATACGACTTAACTGCAAAGTCTTCGGTCCGACTTCCCTAATATTTGAATTCTGCAAGTCAAAGAAATCTCTTTTATTATTTCGGATCGCTTTATGTTTTTTTCCTTGCTTGTCAATCCCCTCAACAGCAGTCCCTATTTCAAAGGAAGTACGGGGCTGAACATCCGTGTTATTGTTTCGTGTACTAAAAGTCTTTTCGATAATGAAGACCAGTTCTTCCGTTGTGACTTTTTGGATACGTGAGCCAAACGAATTGGCAACTGTTGATTCAATAGAAACCGCTTGGCTTTGGTAAGCATTAATCTGACTTTGAAGAATATCATCCGGATACAAACCTACAGCCTGATAAAGAGGGGAACTAAAACCTTCAAAAAACATCTTTATGGAGGTCAATGCATTGATACCGGCATTACCGGAAACGTATCTGTTTTTCTCAGGATCTAATTGAATACCGATATAATGATGATACTCACTTGATTCATTCAATTCCCGCTCATTCTCAAGGGCTTTTTTGACTTGCTCAATAAATTGAATCCCATTCTCTTTCAGGGGATATTCTTTCAATTTCATTTCCTCGATTGTCGAGTTCAAAATTCCTTTTATATTTGTTGGGTTAGGCACGACAAGAAAATGAAGGTCAAGTCCTACATTCGTCAGGAACGACATTTGTTGTTGGAAGGGCAGAATCTTCTCGTCATCTTCCAAAAAGTCATAGTTGAAACCGTCTATTTTATAGTAAGCCCAAACGGTACCGTCATGAGAAAAGACTAAGTTGTTCTCTATGTGTTTTACGGGAAACTCGATTTTCATGTTAACCACTTCCTTTGATTTTTAATAAGAAGAAGGAAGCTGCACGTAAAGAACAGCTTCTTCCCGTTTTACGTTATTGAGGTATTTCCATCATGCAATTTTATCGCCCTCCATTTCACCGTTTGCACTTGAGATTGGCTTCTCATTTAACTCAGGGTCTTCGTTTAAAATACGGGCCAGATAATTCATAGCTTTTGCATACTCTTCATCAGCTTCTTTAGGTAAAGCAAACAATTCGTCAGTCCTGTTTGATTCAGCATAGGTATAGTAGTTATGGAATTGATAATCCCTTTCTCTCTCCACTTCTCGTCCTCTGTAAAATGTATTGTTCTTCAACTTCCTTATTTGATAGGAAATGAATGAGCGGAAAAAGTGGATTGGTGATCTCCCTTCCGTCCCGACGTCAGCAAGTAACCAAGCTAGTGCGATTGGAATTAGAATCAAAATTCCAACCGGTATCCAATTGATTAAGCGACCGATTCCAGGCGTGAAGTAAATGGCTGCTTCTATCAGCGAAATCGAAATGAAATACATGACTGCTTTCAACCGCAGCGGTCTTCCCAATTCCAAACCGAAGATTTGATAAAGCTGCCTTTCAAAACGAATGAAATTGTTCAGCACATACAGCGGAATCCTTTTAATGAGCTTTCACCTCCATGCTGTACACTATCTATAAAAGCAAGAAGGATAATCCCCCTTGCCGATAAATAAATGCGAGTTTCATTTTCCTAAACTCAATTTCTCCGCAATAAACTCGGAAATACCAATCAGGACATCTGGATTCACGATGAAAATTCCAATGAAGGCAAGACCGATAACAACACCGATCATTGCAATCCACGCTCTCTTAAAAGCTGTTACAATGAGGGCAATAAACAGAACGATGAACAAAGCCCACTTGATTTCCTCTGAAATCCATGTAAACAATCCTTCCAAACTCATTCAATTCACCTCCCTCCGCAATAAAAAAACACAGACTATTGTCTGCGTCATCCTCACCTATTCTTCTAGTTATTCTTCTTCCGGATCGTCTTCCTTATGAAGCTCTCGACCTTCAGTCGCTTCGATTTCCTCTTCATGCTTCTTATTTTTCAACTCATCGATGTATGACTTGTTGTTGATGTGTAAAACGGTGTAACGCCCTTCCTTTTCGGCCAACACTAAGAGATAAGAGGAAGTGAATTCAATTCCCGTATCCGGTTCAGCAAGAATCACCTCTGTTCTGACCACTTTTTCTTCCGCTTTTTTCCCTTCGAATATTTCCGTGTTCTTTAATCTCACAAAGTTCATTGTCTGGTTAAGTCCATTTTGGTGTTTCGGATCTTCCACGATATAAGTTAGCTTGTCCTTGGAGTCTGTTGAAAAAGCTTCAAAGAACGTGTCTAGGAAGGCCTTGATGTTTTGAGTGCTGCCATCTGTAACTGACTTTAGACCGTCCGTTTCAAGAGCAATCGTTCTAACAATCTTCTTCTGCTCCACGAAGGTGAAACTTGGCAAGTCATAAACGATAAAACGATTTTCTTCCTCGTCATAGAAAACAGGGACTGAAATATACTTATCGGCCTTCACCCTTTCAGGAGCACTTTTCGCTTTGTCTTCTGCCTGGTTATTGACTGCCGATCGTTGAAACAACACCTTCACTTGAAATGTGATAAGCGCTTTGGAATCTCCAAGATTATCTATATCCTTCAGCACAATGCTTTCACGGGTAAGTGTTGAGTTCCAATTGCTACCGCCTGTTACCGCCTCCTCGCTCAATGTGTCTGGTAGATAACGACCTAGCCTGCCGATTCGATCACTCCTTTTCTCGTTATCTACGTTCCAATTGAAATAGGTTACAAGGAAACTTTTTGCGAACTCAATTCCCTCGGCGGAAGTTGCTTTATTCAATTCTTCTTCTCCTTCAGTCACTGCATTTGAGAGACCATTAGAAGAGAATACATTGACGAGTACAATCAACAGCATAAATGAAAAAAGCAACCAGAAAGTGAGTGCCCCAAGCTTCTTAGCCCGGTATCCTTTCGGTCTGCTTTTCTTTTCCCGTATTCTAATTTCTTTTTTTCGTTTTTCATTTTCATTCGCTCTTTTGAAAATCTCAATTGCCGTTTTCAAAAGGCCGTCCTTTTGAGTACCCGACTTATTTAATCTCTTCCTCAATATCGTTTACCTCCCTCCATTTTTCTAGTTCTCCTTTTGTTAAAACTTCTTCGAGCTTCCAACTACGATAAAAATCGCGACAATCAATACAAGTGTAGTCACCGTTCCGTATTTGACTAATGAGGACTCATAAAGATTAATAACGTGCATTTTCAGCTCTTCCCACAAAGGAATCAATGATGGAAATTGCTCCAACAATAGACTTCCAATCACAACGATTAGGAATACCATAAGGATAGTCCCGATAATTAACTTAAACATTCATTCACCCCCTTTCACAGAATCGCACATCACCATCCCTTACGATATTTTCGGTGGTTAATACCGCTTGCAAAAAGGAATGCAGCTGCAACCGTTCCTATGAAGTTTCGAATGAGCAAGCTCATTGTTGTAAATCGTCCTCCTGATTTTGAATAAACGGGCTGAGCATGGGAAGGATGTTCCTTTGCAAACAGATTGATAGCTTCCTGATCGGTTTTTACTCTCCCCTCCCTCTTATAAGCAATCAATTGCTCCAAAACCTCTTTGGTATGATATTTCGACATTAATGAAGATTGATTTTTCAAGGCAAGCTCAACAGTTTCGATGTTCACCTGAACGGCTTTTTTATTTTGCTCATAAAATGCCAACTCTTTTAGGTTCACCTTCTTCTCCCTAAGGAAGTACTTGACGGCTGAATTGTAAATCCATAAGAACAAGATTATTACACTCGTATAGACAGAAGTGTAAAACAGAAAGACAGGTGCATAGATGAAAATAAAAGGGTCAATTCCATTACGGACATAATTCACGAAGATCATAAAAACAGGCAACCAGATGAACAATCGTTTCACGATCTTCCGCATGGTTGCCCTGCTTATCATTTTTTTACGACCCTTGTTTTTTTGAACGGATTCTAGTTCCTTTAATTCCTGTTCCAACATTTCTTTCAGTATGACCGCCTTATAGGTTCGTTCCAAACTCATCTGCATATTCCTCGCTCCTTTCACAATGAAATCCTCAGGATGCAGCCCTGTAGCGAGCTTTCAATCCATCCAATTTTATATAAGGCATATCTACGCAGTAATAGTCACCTCCACGATGCTCAATCCGGGAGGAAATGTAATAGCCCCCATCTTTCATATCCGGGTCTTCGCGCCAAACGTCAATCAAGGAACCACTCGTAAATTCTCTGCCACATAGTTCATAGCGACCCCGGTTATTCTTCAGCAAGTGCCCTTCTATCAAAACCTTCTTATTCAAATCGACGATAGAAGAATAAGCCTCCTCAAGTCCCTCCATCGCTTTGTACAATATGTGATATTTTTGGACAGCATCAGCATTCAAATTGAACACATTTATATTTTCCATAAGGTCCCGAGTATCTGTTAAAAGACGTTTTATTTGATATTCAGCTTCTACATAAGATTCGATAGTTGTTTCCAGTAGCTTCATTGGTATAGTCTCCTTTCATTTTCAACAAGTCCCGATATAAATGTTCTGAACTCCATCGCCGAACGGATTCCCAACGCTTCTCGTATTCTCTTCTTCGGAATTCCCTCGTCAAGCAGCATTAATATTTCCTGGGTGGTTATGTCCTGTTTTTTCTCAAGGATAGCTTCAAGATACGTATCTGTATTCCAAAGTTCGTCACCTACTTTACGCATTTCTATATAATTGGGACAGCCACCGCAGAGAGCTTCGACCATCTCCCTGTCATTCGAACGGTCCCCCATCATCACCAATTCTTTAAAGAGACAGGAATCACACACCCTCAACGTTTTACAAACCTTCAAGAACTTTTTCTTCTTACTTATACGTAGCTCTTCCTTAGTCTTCAATTTTTTTGCACCTCCATGAATGGTTAGAATTCAATACCAAAAGACGACAGCATCGCACTTGCGCTATCGTCTATCGCTTGTTCCGTTATTGTCGAGACTTCATTCGTATCATCCGTCCGGACATTCCCGGCTGACAGACTGCTCTCAATTTTCGTCAATAGCTCCAAATGCTGTTTCACCAAGTCTTCTCGCAATAGCTGCACTTCTTTTAACAATCGCCTGTTTTCCTCATTCGATTTTTGATGTCCCGACAGTGTCCGGACCGCTAAACGTAGCATCTGCCTGATGGTCTCGCTTCGCTTGTTGTCTGGTACGCGTGCCAATAGGTTGTAGATTTCTTCATCCTCTTCTTGAAGACGGAAGCTATACCGCTTTTCCCAATTTGCATTCATATCACATCACTGACTTATGACGGCGATCCAGCTGCTCAAATACGGACTTGCCTAATCTCAAATAGCCGATTGTGTTGGCAAATTGGCTTTCCGTTATCTTCAACAAACGGTTATCAAAATGGGGCTGGATAAAAGACTCGAACAGTTCGCCACCCCCACCGGCCAAGAAAATCGCATCAAACAGATCCGATTCTTCAGCCCATACGTTTTTCAATCGATCTACAATGTTAGAGGCTATGGACTTCTTACTGGATTGGATAATTTGACTGAAATCAATACTGTTACCTTTATACTTCAATTGTTCATCCTTTAAGATCCGATTGATATAAAGCTCACTCAAATCCGCGCCACCTGTTTGCGTCTTGAAGGATTGTCGAATATCCCTATACAAATTATTTACACCGTCATCCACAGTACCGGATAACTTCGCCTTCGGAACAAATGATCCGTTCTCCTGGATCTCTACAACAACAAAATCTGTCGTCCTAAAACCGATATCGATCAAACCGATCAGAGACCCTTGATTCATGAATTGAGGATAAGTGAACTTCCCTTCATGATTGATCAGGGCTGAAAAGATGGCTGAAGCACCTTGTGGAAATACTAGTGCGCGTTCTACGTTCACTTGTTTCCCACCTTCAACTAACGGACCCGACTTCCATTCAATAAACGACTGGATGCCAGTGATGGATGATTGAAAGTCCTTGGCTTGCGCCTGATAGAAGTCAAGCGGAAGACCAGTTGAAAGATTGACTGAGCCTCCTCTGCCACCCGTGACAAGCTGTATGGCTGTATTCAAAAGGATATGTGTGTAAATATGATTGAACCGTTCACGTTCAAAGATACGAGATAACGAGCGTGATTCATTGGCAAGTTCACCTACAAAATAATCTTCATTCTCGATGGTTACATGCATGTTTGCCATATCATTCGGAGTATCACCGAGGATATTCGTAATTCCCCTGTCGTACCCTTTCCCGACCAGCGAAGGGAAAATGACACGCTTCCCTGATGATGATATCGCCTTAACAAATCCATAGCCCAAATCGACTGCAACGTTCTCCAACCTAATGACCTCCTAAAATTTCATATTCAACTTTGCTACAATAACCCAACATGCATAAATAATGAGTGATAGCCTTGTGATTCTATCAATTAATGTGAAACTCAATGATGGTATTGAGATGCCCACAGATTTACTTGAGGGATAGAACAGCTTCACTTTTCCAGTCAGCATGTCTCCTATAATGTGAGCAAGGATTCCACCAATACATGCATATGTCACCCACAACTCGGCAAATGGATAAACCAGTATGCCGATAACGAATGCAAATAGAAGCGAATGAGTAAAGGTACGATGACCAAACAATGAATGGATTGGATAGGATACAAAGAAAAACAGTTTCCCGAACTTTGATTTCGGTTCATCAAGATCTGGAATGACTCCTGAAACAGCTCCAACCGCAGCCCCTTTCCAATCACCCCCTGTCACCGTATAACCTGCTACCATTCCTGAAATAGCGTGAGTGGACCACTCCACCAGACAACACCTCACTTTTTAATTCATCAGCCTCCATGTCCTTACAATCTCCATTCTCACCTATCCTTTTATCAAACAAAGGAAAACATGGGCTGGAAAATTGGAGTAAGAGCGAACAATACATCGCTACACCATCCTTTTTCCAGCCCATGTTTTAGATTGTTTTTTGTATCTTCTGATTAGGCAGCCTGATGCTGAAATATTCCATTACTCAATATGAAAAAGCTGCCATGTAAAGGCAGCCGATTCTTCAACTAAGCACCCGTTAGTTGAATAAGATATTTTGTTTACCCCTCAACGATTGCAAGATATTTTTTGGTTTCTCCATCAGATTCAACAATTAAAATATCTTCTCTTTCTTTGGTGGAGAAAATCCTTGCACCAATAGGAAGTTTATTCGACATTTCATCTTTAAAATCTGTGTTAGTATCGTTTTTTGATTTAATTTCACCGATTTGAACATCTTTTGTTAAAGACAATTCTTCTACCCAATCAATATTTGTTTGATAAATTACGCCCTTAAACTGAAAAATATCAGCATCAGAATCCAATGTTAAAACTTCTTTAGCATCGATACTATCAACCGTTACTGTGGTTAAATCCCCTTCAGTTGAATCCCCTTCATTGGAACATCCACTAATCGTAATTAACGCTAATGCAATCAGGACATAAAATAACTTTTGAACCAAAATAAAACCCCCTTTTGTATATAGTCGGAAATACTCCATCATAAGTTTCTTGTTTAACTAAACTGCACCGTTAGTTTAAGTGAAAACTTTCACAACATTTAAATTTATTTTACCATAAGTCTCCAAATCCAACACTGCAAATTTTTTGCGTTATTCAATTGTATTCGATTTAATGTGCTAATTCATGGGTTCTCCCCAACAACCGAACCTGATATGGTGAACGTTATATTTTCTATTTGTCCACTTTCACTTCGATGATATAAACCTGCATTTGATGAGTGCTTTTCCTAAGGAGTAGCCCTATATATAAGAGTGAGATAGGACGCCATTGGCAAAACGGCCAAGAATCGCTTTATGACAACGTTCGTTGCCGTTTTAGGGTGTGACAGAAAAGTCACAGGGGTGTGATTTAATTGTCACACCCACTTTCGAGAAATTCCCCTTTAATTCGAAAAGTCAAGGGGTGTGATAAATATGTCACACCCCAAATAGGTCATTTACCGGCTTTTTGCTTCTTTTTGAACTCCAAAAAGGTTTTTCTTTTATACAGTTTCCCGTGTTCCTCATTCTGGTGAATCCATAATTTCCACGGCAGCAATACTTTCTTCCTTTCCAATCGATCAAAGGTAATGATCAGTTTGGATAAAGTGGCATCCACCTTGTTTCGATCACCTGCATAGATAATTTCAGGGTTCATAAACAGAGGTCTTCGTGAAACATTGCGGTTAAACTCTTTGATCTCTTGAACATCCACAAATTCATAGATCACCCCTTTTTCAATCAACTTGCTTAATACACGGCTACAGCTCTCCCTGCTCCTGTTCAAATAAATTGCTAAATCGGAGACAGTCATAAATTGTCCGGTCTCTTGATCCGTGACTGCATTCGAATGAAACTCGACTAATGGTGACAGGGAAAATAAAAAACCTAGCTCTGCATTCGTCAGGTGTTCATTCCTGACTAGCACATCTAGGTTATCTTTGATTCCCTGCACAAAAGTTGCCTTGTTCTTCTGTTCCAGTTTGTAGAGGCCGTACCCCTGCTCATTCGCTTTACGCTCTTCATTGGCTACACTCACTAAATCAACGACTGACTTACTATCACGCAATCTAGCTTTCTTTTCCGCTGACTCTAGATGTTCCTTTAAATTCATACATTCACCGCCTAACTATGCTAGCTTCATTTACGAATCGATTATTGTAACTGATATATGTTCTTATCCGTTGTGCCAACCTGCTATTCCGATTAGCCAATTTGTTATTGTTGATTGCCATATTCATTGCCTTCTGTGTACCGATTAGAACAATCTTCTCCTTTGCCCTTGTCATTCCTGTGTACATAAGATTACGAGCAAGCATGACATAATGGCTGGTCGTTGCAGGGATGATGACAATCGGTGCTTCACCCCCTTGCGACTTATGGATGGTGATGGCATAGCCAAGCTCTAATTCTTTCGTATCTGCCTTTTCATATGTCACTGTCCATCCAGAAAAGTCACAAGTCATCACTTCCACGGTTTCGTTATCTTGATTTACCTCTTTTGAAATTTGGACGATGACCCCGATATCTCCATTGAAAACACCTTTTGTTTTATTGTTCTTAATCTGAATCACTTTATCGCCAAGCCTGAAAAGCCTCTTGCCGATTCTCCACTCACTTTTCGTTTGATCAGGAGGATTTAAAGCTTCCCGTAGCTGCTCATTCAATGTGATTGTGCCGACGGGACCTTTTTTCATCGGGCTTAAAATTAAGATATCGGACAAGGGATGCCCCAACTCCTGAAAACGAAGTGCGCTTCTGACAATCAGATTAGCTATCCGCTTCGGATCTTCTTGATGGATAAAATAAAAATCACCTTTATCATCATTGATAAGAAGTGATTTCCCTTTATTGACTCTATGGGCGTTGCTGATAATCTGACTTTCTTCGGCTTGTCTAAATACTTCTGTCAGGCTGACTGTAGAAAGACCTGCCTTAATCATATCGCTAAGAACATTGCCAGGGCTGACGGAAGGCAGTTGGTCAATGTCACCAACAAAGAGTATCTTTGTATCGCGCTCAAGGGCATCCAACAACAAACTGGCCAACTGAACATCAACCATAGACATCTCATCAACGATCAAGAAATCGCAAGGCAACTTGTCTTCCCAATTATATTGGGGAATCTCTCCTTGCTGGAATCCAATTAATCGATGAATTGTCGAAGCCTCATATCCTGCCACTTCGGACAGTTGACGACTTGCTTTACCGGTGGGGGCTGCCAAGCGGACATTTTTTCCGGGATACATTTCTTTATAGATATCCAACATGGCACGTATAACGGTTGTTTTCCCAGTTCCGGGTCCACCTGTTAGTATCAGAATCTGTTCCTCGAATAAGCGCCTGACTGCAACTCGTTGCTTTTCAGCCAAGATGATTCCATGTTTCCTCTGATACTTCATTATCTGCTTTTCGAGCGAAGGCAATGCTTCGCCACCCCGAGAACCCTTCATTTCTGAAAGTTTCCGGGCTAACCTGTCTTCATATGTGAATAAAAACTTGGGATAAACGCAACCATCTTCAATTACAATCTGTTTTTCTTCTAAACGATAGATGCTTTGAGTCAATTCATCCATAGATACTTTATCAGCAACTGAAGCATTATGATTTAAGGCACGTTCCGCTTCTTTCAAGAGCTCATCTTCCGAAACAAAACAATGTCCCGAACTAAAACACGTTTCCTTCAAGATGTAATTCACGCAAGCATCAATTCGAAATCCAGACAAAGGGGAAATCCCCATTTTACGAGCAATTTCATCTGCCTTTAGAAAACCTATCAAATTCAACTCTGTTAGCTTATATGGATTTTCAGTAACGATGGCAATCGTATTGGATTCATATTCCTTATACAGACGCATAGCCATATTTGCCGTAATTCCATAGACAAGCAACTCCGAAAGAATTCTTTGGACTTCAAACGTGGACTTGACACTTTCAACAATTTGATTGGCTCGTTTCTTTCCTATTCCTTTGATGCCTTGTAAACTTTGTTCGCCTTGTTGAGAAATGATTGGTAATGCCTCTTCTCCCAGATGTTCAGCAATGAGTGTCGCTTGTTTGGCTCCGCACCCCTTAACAAGTGGCGAGGAAAGGAATGCGATAATCTGGTCTTTCGTTTGTGGGATCGGCCTTTCCCAAAAGGCGACTGCTAGTTGTTTACCGAATTTCGGGTGCATCTCCCAAGTACCTTGCACTTGGATTTCCTCACCTTTATACACCCGATAGATATTTCCCTTAACAATGATTTCCTCTTCGCCTGTCTTCAATTTAGCGATTAAGAATTCTTCATTTCGATACAGCACTTTCGAGATTTTCCCAATATAGACGTTCATTCTATGTTCACCTCGCTACTATGCCGGTAGATCCAATCCTTTAACCGATGGAGGAAATCATCGACATTTGTGGCTGGAAAGAGGTTCTGAATTTCAATTTCATTGTAAAGGCCCAGAAACAAGGTTCTCGGTATGATGACTGATTGACGTTTTCGACGGACCAACGCTTTACAACGCTCTACCAGGCTCTTAATCGGATTGGATGGTTCTACTGTTGCTTTCATCTCAGTAACAGATTCAATCAGCGTAGTTTCAAGTGAATCAATGCTTTCAAGCAACTCACCTTCTTGTACAGTTCCCATAGCTTTGTTCGCTTCATGTAGCATTTCATTTTTCATGTCTTTGATTTCCTCATTGGATAATAGTTCATCTAGTTGCATTTCCACTTCCGGAGTAACATCAACCTGAGTAAAGAAAGCATCCACTTCTTCTTGCGGAATATTATACTTACTTGGAATCCCAGCTACATTCGGAATCGATTTCACTAGATGCCAAATATTATCTGGGAAATAATGAAAGTTAACATTCAACTCAACTAAAATGTACCCACTTAAAACGCTACTGATTTTCCTTGTACCTTTACGAGCTTCTCGCAATTCACTTGATAGTTGCCGGATGTTTTCCTTAAAACTGTTGAGTAATTTAAGCGAGTTGGCATCTTCATATACTTTAAGACTGTCACAAGCTGCGCGGAGGTTACTTAAACCGGCCTGAATCCGTTTCACATATAAATGATCCGAAATGTCTTCGGTCTTTAAAGCGGATAGATCACACAAGTCATGTTCGTTTCGAATGATTTCAGTGAATGTTTCCATTGCATATATTGCTTTAACCATCGAATCGCCTGTCCTCTGCAAAGCCGCTTTCAACATTTCTTTCACTTCAATCTCTTTGCCAGAACGCACTTGGACTACAAAGTATGCCATCTCTCTTCATCCTTTCAAAAGTTATTTATCAGTACAGGAGCGTAAGTGTTATCGAAAAACTAGATGAAAATTTCTGTCCAGGAATATCGCCATCTTAGATGCTTGAAATGACCAAGTCTGTCCTTTGCCTTTTGGATAATACACAAATCCACCATTCTGACTGTCGAGTTCTTTTCTAAACAGTGGTCTGAAAAGGATATTCTCTTTAAGCCATTCACTTTTTTTGCCTGTCCTTTTTTCTAGATCCTTCATGCTCCAGTAGACACCCATCAACTCGCGGCTTCTCAGTTCCTCAAGTTCCACCTTTCGGATTAAAACCGTATCGTTCGGGATGGGGATTGTAAGATTAACTGATAACTGTTGTTCCACACGCCTTCCCTCCTTGGATATTAGAATCTTAATTTTTCAAGGTTACCCGTTTCGAGTAACTTAAAGCTAAAAAAATATGTCCTTCACTATTTGTGTAGTATCGAGTTCCAAAAATAGAAATACAACTAAAACACACCAACTTTCTACACGTTTTGAGTAGCTTTATAGATTACTATACTTACTCGAAACGAGTAAGTCAAATAAAATGTTACCCGTTATGAATAATTAGAGACTTCTTTAAGTGCAGGGAAGTTACTCAAACCACACATGGTATGATAGAATAGAGAAAATGATCATGAGAAGGTGCATGTATTGTGGCTGAAAACCTTCACGAGAAATTAATTGCTCTGAGGATAGAAAGAAATTGGACAAAAACTGATGTGGCGAGAAAGTTAGGTATTAAAACATTATCTACCTATGCTAATTGGGAATACGGAACGAGACGTCCGGATCCACATATGATAAAAGAAATTGCTACACTTTATAATGTTTCTATTGATTATCTTTACGGACATTCAGATAATTCCTACCCTACTAGAGAAGACGAGGATTTTGAGAATGCGATTAAAGACCCAGATCTCAAAAGATGGTATTTAGAATTACCCAAATCTGATGAGGAAGACTTAATGAAATTGCGGAAAATGTGGGAAATTATTAAAAACGAGGACAAATGAAACGTATTTTAAAAATATGATTAACCTACCCTATCTTTTATTTTTAGATAGGGTATCATTATAAATCAAAAGCGAACATACATTCGCTTTGTTGGCAAGGAGATGTGTAAATTTGAGGATTGCAAATTTTAGTCTCTTAGAAGATATGGTTTCATCCATTTATCATTCACTAGCTGTAACTGATCTAGCTTCATTTAATTGCGATGAATTGATTGCTATGATTTCCGAGAAGTTTGACATAAGTACTTATTACTTTGACGAGGCAAGCGAGGCAAACAATTTAGGGGGAAAGTATCGGATTTTTTTAAATGAAAATCAAAGCCCTCAAAAGATTTGGCAGGATTTTGGTCATGAACTAGGGCACATTCTTATACATGAAGGGCATCAGCAATCCATGGTTGAATCTTTTCGAATCTACCAGGAATGGCAGGCTGAGAAATTTGCTTACTATTTCTGCATACCGACATTCATGTTGAATGAATTGGTAATGCCTAAGCATAAATGCGAAGCAATCGGCCTGATCTCTACGCTATTCAATGTAGAGCCTGAATTTGCTGAAACAAGATTAGATAAGTGGTTGAGAAGTAGAGAGGCCATTCTTTTAAACACATAACAAGAGGAAGGAGAGTTTACTATGGCGTCATTTCAAAAGCGTGGGAAAACCTGGCAGTTCACTGTTAGCAGAATGGATAACGGGGTCTCAAAGCCCATCAGAAAAGGTGGTTTCAAAACTAAAAAAGAAGCACAAATCGTGGCAAATCAAGTGGAAACCGATTTGCAACGGGGAATCATTCCACAAATCACATTGGTCCCTTTCAGCGAGTATTTTCGTGAGTGGTTGGAGTTATACAAGAAGGAAGTTGACCATATCACACTTAAACGCTATTTAAACACCCATCAGACAATTCTCGTGTATTTCAAGGATCAACCTTTACAACATATAAATAAACGCTCTTATCAAGCCTTCCTGAACGAATATGGTCTTACTCATGCAAGGGATACTACCGCAAAGTTGAATATGCATATAAGAGCCTGTGTAAAGGATGCGATTGATGAAGATTTAATAAGGATAGATTTTACTCGTAAAGCAGTCATTACTGGCAATGATGAAACATCCAGGCCAGCCGATAAGCATTTGAGCTATAAAGAGAGTCAGCTCCTGATGTCCGAAGTTTATAAGCGACTTCATAGAGGAATAGGATATTATCTGATTCTGCTTGGACTGACATCAGGAATGCGATTCGGAGAAATGGTAGGTTTAACTCGAAGTGACTTTGATTTCAAGAGAAATGTAATTAAAGTGACAGAGGCATGGGATTACAAAACCGACAGGGGTTTCAAAGAATTAAAAACCGCCTCATCTGAAAGGGAAATTCAGATGGACAAACAAACAATGCTAACATTCAAAAACTTATTTGAAACAAAACCTTCAAACAATGAACATGATCTCGTCTTTTATAGCCCCTTATCCAGACGAAAAGTTTTTACCAACGAAGCAGCAAATAAATTACTAAGAAACTTGCTGCATGACTTGGGCATAAATAATATTACATTACATGGATTGCGACATACACATGCAAGTATTCTCCTATATCGCAAAGTCTCCATTTACTATGTTTCCGAGCGGTTAGGTCACAAAACGATTGATACCACACTCAATCATTATGCCCATGTTGTTAAGGAGCTGCGTACAGAAGATGCTAACCGGACAGTTCAGTTATATGAGGACATGGCAAATACGTTGAATGTGTAAAATTTGTGTAAAATGATTTCATTTCCTATCGTTTCTGAACGTATTCTCAAAAAACAAATAATGACCATAAACGCTGTAACACCAACGTTTATGGTCATTCCTATTACTTCTTATCGTGTTCACTTTTCATCTAAAAACGTCCCAGGCAGGAATCGAACCTGCGACCCTCAGCTTAGGAGGCTGATGCTCTATCCCCTGAGCTACTGAGACAAATAATAATACCTTTCTATTATAAAGAGTAGAACAGCTAAGGGCAATATATTTGTTTCTTTGATTTCTAGTTAGTCGTATGACAAAGTTTTTTATACACATATTAGGGTATAAAAGAAATTGATTATTTAACTGAGGAGGTTTGGACGTATGGATAGAAGTTCTTCTACCGAGAGATTTCAACCGATGACATCGGTGATGAGTGGACAAGGAGTAGAAGTCGCTCCTGATTTGTACTGTTATACGATTCAAATTGTAAACGTCATCTTTTACGGATTTGCCGGCGAAGGTAATGATTGGGTTCTGATTGATGCGGGAATGCCGAAATCGGCTGAAAAGATAAAGGAAGAAGCTGAAAAGAGATTCGGTAAAAATAATCCGCCTAAAGCAATCATCCTGACTCATGCACATTTCGATCACATCGGTGGTTTGATTGATCTATTGGAAATTTGGGATGTACCTGTATATGCGCATGAGTTGGAGCTTCCTTATATTACTGGGCATAAGAATTACCCGGAACCTGACACGACTGTAGAAGGAGGAATGGTTGCAAAGCTATCATTCATGTTTCCTCATGAAGGTATAGACATCGGCTCAAGAGCACATGAGTTGTCTATTGACCATACAGTTCCCTTCATGCCTGATTGGAAATGGATTCATACACCTGGACATTCTGAGGGGCATATATCCTTATTTCGCAATGAAGATCATGCAATGATTGTCGGAGATGCTTTCGTTACAGTAAAACAGGATGAACTCTATAAAGTGTTTACTCAAGAAAAGGAAATTGGTGGCCCGCCCCGCTATTTGACTCCTAATTGGGAAACAGCAGAACAATCCGTCGAAATCTTAGCTGCGTTACGGCCGGAAATTGCTATTACGGGGCACGGTGTCCCTGTCCGAGGACAATGGTTGCATGAGAATTTAGATCGTTTGGCGTCAGACTTTCAAGCGATTGCAGTGCCGGATCATGGGAAGTATGTCGACGATTCCAACTAACATCTGATGTCACTGACCCTACTCCATCTTCTTAGTTCCTTTTCATATTTACAGACATAACAGGCAAACTAAGTAAAAGATGAGTGAGGAGGTCACTGTATTGGACAGAGTCGAACGACGAATTACTAAACGGAACGAAGTCGAAATGCTTAAAAAAAAGTATGCAGATCGATTCCATGAATTTGCCACTTTGGGCGATTACAAAGAAGCAATGGTCGAAGCTTATAGGAAGTCGAAACGAGAGCAAATAGAAGACGATGAATCTACGACGAACCAATAACAAAGACGTCTCTCTGTCGTAAATGACAAAGAGACGTCTTTTTCATTTTCAAAATAATGTTGGAGCTGTCAATCCAATAATAACGAGCAAGATGACAACAAGGATTAGAATTGGCAGGATGACGGCCAAGGTGGCTTTCCATGCTGAAAATCGATGAACTTCAGCGATTGCCGCTATTAGGACAATCAACGACCAAATTCCTAAAATGAAGTTGACGATTAATGAAATCATTGACCACCCTAACTGTCCAATTGAGAAATCATAATCACTTGAGAAATTGCCCTGCCCTAAAATAAACATGTCAGGTATCCAAATAAGGCCTCCAATGACAATAATAATGCTGGAAACTGTAAATGCCCTCCGTGTTTCCTCAAATGTTCCCAATCCACCTAGCATCAGTGAAAAAGCATGGTAGATACCTGATGCGATATAAAGGCCAATCACGCCTATGACCGGTCCAGCAAGCAATGCCACTAATAGAACAGCTGCAATATTCCAGTTTTCAAATAGATCATCGCCCGCTGCTTGATCGAGAAAGTGTATAATGCCCGTAATCGCAGCAATCATAAGAACAAAACTTCCGTTTTTATAATCCATAACATATTGGACTGTCTGTCTCGGGTGAAGCCATACGGATGTCCACGGGTTTACTAGTTGACCTGAAGCTTCATTTTCATTATTTGGCATAGCTAACCCCACTCTCCATTACTCTTTTTCTAATCTCTACACATACATACGTATGGCAATTGATTTCGTTTCAAAGAATAATAGAGAAATGGAATTCACTCATTTAATCCTTTTCCCATCCCTTTCAGGAAATTTAGACCGTATTTCACTGCTTGATTTATATGAGGATCGTTGAGTGCTGTCATAACCTGCAAAATGGAAACTTTATCCCCGTTCCCTTTATACAGTTCGGCTTCCTCAATCCCCTTTGTGATGTTATCCGTCAATTTTGCGGTGACTTCCGGATTAATTGTTGTCAAAAGACCCGTTGCGTTCAACAAATTATTAATGAGATTTGTCATCGGCTCCCGTGAAGCTTGCTTCACAGCAATGCCCGCAATCTCGTCTTTCGCTTTCACCATTGCGGTTACTGCATCCAACACGCCTGCGGTGTCCAATTCAGCGGTTATTTGAATGATTTTATTCAATGATTGTTGCTGTTCCGAAATGAGGGATTGCAGTTCTGACATTTTCTGTTGCTGCTGCTCCTCAGGAGTAAGTTCTATTCTTTTAATTGAAGTAATCGGCGCTGCCATTAAGATCACCCTTTCTCCACTTGATCTGTCAGATGCTCGTAACCAGGTCTCGCCCATTTCCGTTCAACTTCAACCCCATCTTGAGGATGCCGTTTTTTATTTCGGTGGTTGCTTGCCGGCAACGGATTTTCGCCTTCCGTGCGTATAACCTCCATGCGGACTTTTGCTTGTTTGAAAGCAGGAGTATTGGTCCTTTGATCGACCGCCGTTCCCGTCAGGAAGTTTATCGCCGATTCTTTTTCAACCGAGTTCATCGGAAGGAATAATTCATTCCCCTTCACCCTTTCGGT
The DNA here is from genome assembly GCF_946901335.1 of Saccharococcus sp. Marseille-Q5394. Taxonomy (NCBI): domain Bacteria; kingdom Bacillati; phylum Bacillota; class Bacilli; order Caryophanales; family Anoxybacillaceae; genus Saccharococcus; species Saccharococcus sp. Marseille-Q5394. The sequence continues at coordinate 644,935 of NZ_CAMPPQ010000001.1, forward strand.
CACTAGAGCAGGAAGACGTAGTGCTCCGTGCGGTGACACGAGCCTTACTAACGAGCCGCTGAGAACTCCCCTCTCTTTTGCAAGTTCTGGAGATACTTCCACGAAGATTTCAGGCACTTTCGATTGAATTCCAGCAGATTTATTCGTCAAGTTCCCTTCATGGAAATGCTCAAGCATCCTGCCGTTATTAATATGCAAGTCGAATTCGTCATCGTATTTGACCGGTTCCACCCAATCGGACAAGGCAAACCTTGCTTTTCCATCAGGGAAATTAAATCCATCGACATATAGTAACGGAGTACTTTCACCGTCAAGACTTCCCCACAAAAAGCTATTCCAGTTTTCCATATTACTGTAATCGGCCTTGCTGAACAACGGTGAAAGACTGGCCATTTCAGCGAAGATTTCACTCGGATGTGTAAACTGCCAATTAGCCCCGAGTCTTGTAGCGATTTCCTGGACAATCCACCAATCGGCCTTCGCATCCCCTAATTCCGGCAAAGCTTTATACAATCGCTGAACTCTTCTCTCCGTGTTCGTAAATGTCCCATCCTTCTCCAAGGAAGGTACCGCCGGTAAGATTACGTCTGCATATCTTGCAGTCCTAGAGAAGAATATATCTTGGACTACTAGGAAATCGAGTTTGGATAAGACGTCATGCACATGATTTGCATTGGAATCGACGAGCGCCATATCTTCACCGACGATATACATCGCTTTCATGATGCCCTCATCAACCGCATGCAACATTTGAATATTATCCAGTCCTGGCTTATTGCCAATTTCAACCCCATATGCGCGCTCGAATTTTTCACGTGCAGCATTATCCGTTACGTGCTGATAGCCTGGCAGCCATCCTGGAAGAGTACCCATATCACAAGCACCTTGGACATTGTTATGGCCACGTAATGGATACGCACCTGCGCCTGGCCTGCGATAATTCCCGGTAGCTAGAAGTAAGTTAGAAATCGCAGCGGAAGTGTCCGACCCGCCAGTATTTTGAGTAACTCCCATTCCCCATAAAATACATGTACCATCCGCATCGCGAATCATTTCAGCCGTCTGGATCAGCATTTCTTTCGGCACACCAGTCACATGCTCGGCAAAATCAAGCGTATATGTTTTCAATACATCTTTGAACTCATCAAAATGGTGGACGTTTTCACGTATGAAGGCCGCATCATGCCAGCCCTTGTCAATCAGATATTTCGTTACCGCCATCAACCATACTTGGTCAGTTCCCTGCTTCGGACTGATAAAAATATCGGATCGCTCCGCCATTTCATGCTTGCGCAAATCAGCAACGATCAATTTCTGACCATGTAGTTTATGAGCCCGCTTAACACGCGTGGCGAGAACGGGATGTCCTTCAGCAGGGTTTGCTCCAACGATGATCACAAGACCCGCCTTTGCTATGTCTTTGATCGTTCCCGCGTCGCCACCCATTCCAACAGTCCTGAATAACCCATCGGTCGCCGGCGATTGACAGTAACGTGAACAGTTGTCGACGTTATTCGTCTTGAACACTTGCCTCGCAAGCTTTTGGATCACATAGTTCTCTTCATTGGTGATTTTTGAAGATGATATGACACCAACACTATCTTCGCCATATTCCTTATGGATGGATCCCAAACGCTCCGCCACCAAATCCAAGGCTTCCTTCCAGGTGGCTTCGACGAATGAATCCCCTTTCCGGATGAGCGGAGTCGTCAATCGTTCTTCGCTGTTGACGAAATCCCAACCGAACTTTCCTTTGACACAAGTCGATATTGCATTGACGGGTGCTTCTGAAACAGGCTGGATCTTCAGGATTTTTCTGTCCTTTGTCCAAACTTCAAATGAACACCCTACCCCGCAGAAAGTACAAACCGTTTTTGTTTTCTTCGTTCTTGTATCACGCATCGCCGCTTCTGCATCCGAAATGGCCATGATACCGCTATATCCAGGCTCCACGTCTTTCACGAGATCAATCATCGGAGTTAGAATCTCTTCTTTCATCCCAGTCATAAATCCAGCTTCCCCAAGCATGGACTTCTCCATCAATGCATTACAAGGGCAAACAGTGACGCAATGGCCGCAGCCGACGCAGGAGGAATCATTGATCTTCGCGCCACCATCCCAGAGGACAATCGGCCGATCCCTTTTCCAGTCCATACTAAGTGTTTCATTCACTTGCAGGTTTTGACATGCTTCTACACATTGGCCACAAGCTATGCATTGATTCGGATCATAACGATAAAATGGATGTGTGAAATCCACACTGTCTTGTGTGCATTTTGGCTCGTATGGATATTTTTGTTCCTCGATTCCCATCATGTCAACCGTGTTATGGATTTTACAGTTGCCATTGTTGTTATCACAAACAGTGCAATATAATAAGTGGTTTTCAAGGATCCGATCCATTGCTTCCGTTTGCGCTTCCTTTGCGCGCATAGAGTTCAATTGGACATCCATTCCATATTCGGCTTTTGTTGAACAAGCACGAACAAGACGGCCATTTACTTCAACGATACATGTATCGCACGTTTCAATGGGGTCCACTTCAGGCAAATAGCAGATTTGTGGATGCTCAATCCGCTGTTCATTGACCACTTGTAATATAGTCATGCCTTCCCTGAACGGCGATACCTTTCCATTAACTTTGATTGACATAAAAATGCCTCCTTTGAAATAAAAAACCACCATAGACAAATACACCTGCCAATAGGTGTGCTTGTCTATGGTGGAATAGTCCAGTAGCAGAGCTTGCTAAATAACCAATCCAAATGTAAAGTAATTGAATAATAATACCAGTGCAGTTTCATACCCCGATATCATTCTTACTAGTATTATAGATTATATGCAATTATTATACAATGTCTTTTATGGGTTATTGAAAGATAATTCTTATTTTTCAAAAGGAGTGTATAGGAGTGTCAAAAAAAATCCATGAATTCAATGATATTATCAGGAAGCTGAGAAAAGACCTCTTCGGCAAGGGTCCAGAAAGGATTACCACAATATTTGTCGACAATATGGCAATCTCGACACTTTACGGGAATTTGACACCTACCGAAAAATTCATCGCAGGCACAAATGATGGCAAAGAGATGGTCCATATGGCCAGGACAAGAATGATACAAGAAGTATATGCTGTCTCACCTCCAGAAGGTCTTGAGGAGGTAGTTGGCGCTAAATTCATCCATCTATTCTCAGACATCAAATTGGAGGACGATATTGCTGTTTCTGTATTCTTGTTCGATAGGATTATTGATCAATGAAAGGAGAACCATTATGAATCGCATTCAAAAACGGGCCATTTTGCGATTTGCCAACGGTGCATTCGAACAAAAGACAGATGAGGTCGCAACTGAATTCCCGATTACAATTAAATTAAACGGTAAAGAATTAGTAACTATCGTCTGTACGCCCGAGTATATCGAGGATATGGTAATCGGATTCCTTGCGTCCGAACGAATTATTATCGATTACTCAGATATCCAGGAGATCCGGTTGGAGGAAGAATTGGGCTTAATCCATGTACATACAAGAAGAACATTTCCTTTTTTTGAACAGCTCCAAAACAAAAGGTATATTACATCGTGTTGCGGGATGAGCCGACAAGGATTTGTCTTTGCCAATGACGCACTCACAGCTAAACGCATGTTGCAAAGGGATGTCGTATTGACACCTCAGCATTGTTTTTCGTTGATGGAAAAGATGGATCAGAAAGCTGATCTGTTTCAACAAACGGGCGGAGTGCATATTGCTGCTCTTTGCGATTCGCAAGATTTCATGCTGACTAGAATGGATATAGGACGGCATAATGCGCTTGATAAAATTTATGGATATTGTTTTAAAAACGAAATTACTGTTAAAGACAAGGTGATTGTCTTTAGCGGTAGGATATCTTCGGAGATATTATTAAAAGTCGCAAAAATCGGCTGTGAAGTCGTTCTTTCTAAATCCGCTCCGACAGAACTAGCAGTAAATCTTGCTGATGAATTAGGAATAACCGCAGTCGGATTCATAAGAGGCCAATCATTCAATGTGTATACGCACCCAGAAAGAATCAAACTATGACTTTTCGATATTTTTAGACTAAATATAATATTTAGTGACAAACCCAAAAGATGATGATATCATGACGGGAATATGACAAAATATGTATCTCTTTTTTCGAATCTTCAAACAAAATGAAAGGGCTTTCATTTCCTATTTGAAATTACTTTGAAAAACGAGAGGAAGATTCCTTTGTCGTATTACTTTATTATCAAAGGGAGATGTGAAAAGTGAAAGTAGGATCGAAGAAAACAAAGAACAGATGGTTGATTGCCGCCTCCGCCGTTGGGATTCACATTTCGATCGGCTCCGTGTATGCATGGAGCAACTTTACAAACCCGCTGATCGACCAATTCGGATGGTCGACAAGCCAAGTGCAATTGACGTTTAGTATCGCAATTTTATTCTTGGGCCTGTCTGCTGCATTCCTTGGTCACTTCGTTGAAAAACATGGTCCACGTAAAGCTGGGATACTTGCGGCAACTTTCTTCGGAGTAGGTGTTATGGGTGCTGGTTTCGCCGTAAGCATATCCTCGCTTACACTGTTGTACTTTTTTTATGGGGTACTAGGCGGAATTGGGCTGGGTGTAGGATATATTGCCCCAGTTTCCACACTTGTGAAATGGTTCCCGGATCGGCGTGGTCTTGCAACAGGAATGGCAATAATGGGGTTCGGCTTTGCAGCTGCAATCAGCAGTCCCATAATGGAAGCGCTCATCACTTCTGTTGGCCTTCAAAACACATTCTATATCCTAGGAGCATCTTATTTAATTATCATGATCACCTCTTCACTTTATCTTGAGAAACCTGAGGAAGGTTGGGCTCCAGCGGGTTATATAAAAAAGTTGGAATCCGGAAAAGTCGAAGCGAAAGTGGACTTAGCACAATTGACAGCGAACGAAGCTATCAAGACAAAACGATTTTATTATTTATGGATGATGCTTTTCCTGAATGTCACTTGCGGAATCGCCATCTTGTCTGCTGCCAAGCCTCTTGCCATAGAAAGTATTGGCATGACTACAATACAGGCTGCTGCACTCGTTGGAGTCCTCGGACTCTTTAATGGATTCGGACGGTTAGGATGGGCATCCATTTCCGATTATATCGGTCGAAGACATACGTACACAGTATTTTTTGTTATTCAGGTAGTGTTATTTGCCCTTCTACCTTTTACAACTAACGCCATACTGTTCCAAGTAATGCTCGCTGTGATTTATACTTGCTACGGCGGAGGTTTCTCATGCATACCTGCGTATATCGGTGATATTTTCGGAACAAAACAACTTGGCGCAATTCATGGATATATATTAACAGCCTGGGCGGCAGCGGGAATTGCCGGACCTATGTTTGCTGCTTGGATGAAAGACACGACTGGAAGTTATGAAAGTAGTTTACTCTTTTTCGCGGGACTGTTTGGAGTTGCATTGGTTATTTCGATTTTAATTCAATTGGATATCAAAAAGGTAAGAGCTGAACAGCATGGTCCGAAAAATGTAAATACAGTACAAACGGTGAAGAGCGTCTAATATTAAAAATGAGAAAACCGCCATCCACATCATATTTTTCGATGTGGATAGCGGTTTATCTTATTAGTTAGCTTGGGCCTTCATTTCTTTAAACTCTTTTTCGGAGCAAAGTACGAAATGACCAGGTGTTACTTCACGGAATTCCACTTTTTCATCGGGTCCGTAATTATGTTGTTTAGGATCGTACGGATGTCTTACCCGTGACCGTTCGTAAATCGGGTCCGGAAGCGGAATCGCAGATAGCAATGATTTTGTGTAAGGGTGCAACGGATTTTTGTATAATTCATCCGCAGGAGCCATTTCAACAAGCTTCCCGAAATACATGACGCCAATCCGATCCGAAATGTACTTCACCATAGATAGGTCATGCGCGATGAATAAATATGTCAATCCCTTTTCCTTCTGCAAGTCTTTCAGCAAGTTGACCACTTGGGCTTGAATGGAAACGTCAAGCGCGGAAATCGGTTCATCAGCAATGATGAACTCCGGATTGACGGCGAGCGCTCGCGCAATTCCAATCCGTTGACGCTGACCTCCCGAGAATTCATGCGGATATCGATCGGCATGCTCTTTATTCAAGCCTACTGTTTCCAGCAACTCCACAACCTTCTGCTTCCGTTCTTTCGGATTTTTAGCCAATCCGTGAACATCCAGTCCTTCAGCGATAATATCCAGGACTTTCATTCGCGGATTCAATGATGCATATGGATCTTGGAAAATCATTTGCATCTTCCGATTCAAAGCCTTCACTTCGGATTTTGATTTTTTCTCATGTACACTAATCCCGTCGTAAAGGACTTCTCCGTCGGTGGCATCATAAAGACGAATGATTGTCCTGCCAGTTGTCGATTTTCCGCAGCCCGATTCCCCGACCAGGCCAAATGTCTCTCCACGATATATATCAAAGCTGATATCGTCGATTGCCCGGACTTCGGATGGTTTACCGGCATTAAAATATTGTTTCAAGTTTTTCACTTCAAGCAATTTCTCCACCATCATGCATCACCTCCAGTCGTTTGTTCATAGTATCTGCTTCCCCGGAACGTCTTCATCCTCTCGATAATCGTCTTAGGAGGATCGACTTGCGGTGCATTCGGATGAAGCAGCCAAGTCGCTGCATAATGTGTGTCGCTAACTTTGAACATCGGCGGGGCTTGCTCCATATCAATTTGCAATGCATATTCACTTCTTAGTGCAAATGCATCTCCAACAGGAGGATTCAACAGATCAGGCGGAGTGCCTGGAATCGCATAGAGCTTTTCATCAGCCAAATCCATAGACGGCATCGAGCTGAGAAGTCCCCAAGTATATGGATGCTGCGGGTTGTAGAATATCTCATCCACTGTTCCCACTTCCACAATCCGCCCGCCATACATGACAGCCACTCGGTCTGCCACGTTTGCAACAACACCGAGGTCGTGTGTAATGAAAATAATCGACGTATCGACTTTTTTCTGAATGTCCTTCATCAATTCAAGGATTTGTGCCTGTATCGTAACATCAAGTGCAGTCGTCGGTTCATCCGCAATCAATACTTTCGGATTACAAGCGAGTGCTATCGCAATGACGATCCGCTGTCTTTGTCCGCCAGAAAATTGATGCGGGTACATTTTAATTCGCGTTTCCGGATTTGGTATACCTACCATGCGCAATAAGTCAATGCAAACTTCCTTCGCTTTTGCCTTGCTAACTTTTTGGTGCTTTAAAATCGGCTCCATAACCTGCTTGCCGATTGTCATTGTCGGATTCAACGAAGTCATCGGATCCTGGAAAATCATTGAAATCTCTTTCCCTCTGATTTTCTGCATTTGACCATCAGAAAGTTTCGTCAAGTCATTTCCATTAAAAAGAATTTCCCCATTTTTAAATTCAGAGCTCGACTCGGGCAACAAGCGCATTATCGATTTCGTTGTCACCGATTTACCGGAACCCGACTCACCGACAATGGCTAATGTTTCTCCTTTGATCAAATCAAAGCTGACTCCTCGGATTGCTTTCACTTCACCGGCGAACGTGTGGAAGGAAAGCTCCAAGTCTTTTACTTGCAATATTTTTTCCATCTTGGCTTTCCTCCAATCAATCTTTCATTTTCGGGTCAAGCGCATCGCGCAGTCCGTCACCGATCAAGTTAAAAGCAATCATCAAGACACTGATGATCACGGCTGGGAACAATAGGAAATACGGCTGGTGTTCCATCACTTTGTAGCCATCATTGATCAATGTACCTAATGAAGCGTTAGGTGGCTGCAGACCAAGCCCGATAAAGCTTAAGAACGCTTCAAAGAAAATAGCAGTCGGTATTGTGAACATTGTATTAATGATGATAATCCCCATAATATTCGGCAATAAATGTTTCCCGATTATTCGCTTGTCGCTTGCTCCTAATGTACGTGATGCAAGTACAAATTCTTGCCCTCTATATTTCAAGGTTTGGGCACGTACGATACGGGACATGCCAATCCACCCTGTAATCGATATCGCAATGATAATGGCGGTTAAACCCGGCTCCATTATTAATAGCATCAAGATTACGATAATAAGTGTTGGGATACCAATCAATATTTCGACAATCCGTTGCATGACATCGTCGACACGGCCGCCGAAATAACCTGATATACCTCCATAAAGGACCCCGATGACCACATCGATTGCCGCAGCAACGAATGCGATCAATAAAGAAATTTGAGTTCCTTCCCAAACGCGGGTGAACAAGTCTCTACCAAGTCCATCAGTTCCGAACCAATAATACTCATCCACTTTTTTAATTTCATACAAATTTACTTTCTCGCCGCTTAATTGACCCATGCCGTCAAATATCCCCAAATTCTCAACGCCGGGAATTTTTGGCGGTAAGTTAGCGTGTCGTAGTATTTGTGTTTCGCCATCATGACCATTTAGATGCGGTCCTATCAAAGCCATGATGATAAGTAAGATTAGGATGACCATGCTGACGATGGCCGCTTTATTTTTTCGCAGCCTCAGCCAAGCATCTTGCCAAAAACTTAAACTTGGTTTAGTAATCCGTTCAGCCCTACTGCTATCAATTGTAATGCGCTCGAATTTTTCCGGCGGCAATTGTTGAAGTTCATCTTTTCGCATTAACCTTTACCTCCAGACAACCGGATTCGCGGATCAATGATTCCGTACAGAAGGTCCACAATGAAGATAATGAATATCAACAATGCAGAGAAGAATAGTGTCGTACCCATGATTGTTGCAAAGTCATTCGTCATGATGGAAGATACGAACTGCTCCCCGATTCCTGGAATCGCAAAGATCTGTTCTACAACTAAGGAACCGGTTACAATACCGGCTGCTACCGGCCCTAATACTGTAACGAGAGGAATTAGCGCGTTTCTGAATGCATGTTTAAACGCGATTTCAAAACCGTTCGCACCTTTCGCTTTTGCTAACGTAATATAATCGGAGCTCAGCACTTCAATCATTTCAGTACGGATGAAACGTGCAGATAATGCAAGCGGTCCCATCGCCAATGCGATGGATGGTAGAATACTTGATTTCCAACCATCGTTCCATAGACCGACCGGCAACAAATGCCATTGAGAAGCTACCCAATACTGCAGCAATGAAGCGAATACGAAAGAAGGTATCGATACCCCTAATATCGCAAAGAACGTGCTACCGTAATCCCATATTGTATTCTGCTTCAAGGCGGCGAGCATTCCTAACAAAATCCCTATGATTGTTCCAAATACCATCGCCTGCGCTCCCAATATGAAGGAAGGTTTCACTCTCGTAGCCAATAGGTCGTTAACACTCTTCCCTTTAAATACGAAAGATGTTCCCAAATCTCCTTTGGCCAGGTTTTTCATATAAATAGCGTATTGAACAGGCTTCGGTTTATCGATGCCGTATTTCTTTTCCACAATTGCCCGTTGCGTTTCGTTCAGCTTGTTGTAAGAAGCAATCGGTGAACCTGGTAGCGTTTGCATTAAGAAAAACGTTGCAGTAGCGATCAGGAACATCGTAAGGAACATGTAAACGAGTCGTTTTCCAATATACTTAACCACGTTGCACCTCCAAAGTACGTGAGTTTGATTTATGTCAAATTGAATAATCAATTTCTTTTCAAAATGAAAACACTTACAAACTTTCACTTTATTTCCTGTTAGTAAAAAGAGAGTATATGGATTTTCCGCCATATACTCTCATTTCTAATTAAACTGCCAATGCTTACTTACTCTTTACCAGAGATATAAGCCCATTTGTAGCTGTGATCAGCTCCGAAAGGATGAATTCCAAGTCCTTTGAAGTACGGCTTTTGAAGTTGGATCAAACCACGTTGGTAGATTGGTGCGATTGCAGCTTCGTCTTCGAGAAGGATTTTTTCAGCCTTCGCAAATGCTTCGTAACGTGCTGCAGGATCTAATGCAAGCTCATCTTTAGTAGCTTCAATCAACTCATCGTACTCTTTGTTCGAGAAGGACATCAAGTTGTTAGTGCCATCTGTAACGAACAAATCCATGAATGAAATTGGATCTTGGAAGTCAGGACCCCATCCAGAAACTTGGATATCGTAGTCTTGGTTTCCATCAAGCTCCAAACGTACTGCAAATGGAACTTCTTTCAACTTGATTGTCAATCCTTCTAGGTTGCCTTCAAGTTGTGCTTTGAAATACTCATTCATCTTCTTGGACAGTTCAGTGTCTCCGCCTAGGATTTCAAATTCCAATTCAGATACACCTAGTTCTTCCAATCCTTTTGCCCAGTATTCTTTAGCTTCTTCCACATTGTATACAAGGTGGTCTCCGCTGATGTCACGGAAGTCTGTTCCGCTTTCATCGTATGCGAAGTCTCTTGGTACTAAGAAGTTTGCAGCAGTTGATCCGTTTGCAAGAACAACGTCAGCCAAATCTTCTTTCTCAAAAGATTTTGCTAGTGCTTTACGGATATTAACGTTTGCAAGCGGTGTTTTTTCACCATTGCGCTCTTGGTTAAATTTGAAGTAGAACACAGCAGTGTCCGACTCGTTTACAGCTTCTTCATGAGTTCCATATTGAAGAGCCAAGTCTCCTGAAACTCCTGCGCGGTCTTTCTTTCCATCGTTGTAAAGTTTAACTGCAGTTGCAGAATCTTTAACTACATCTACGTTGATAGTTTCAAGTTTTACGTTCTCTGCATCCCAGTAATGTTCGTTCTTTTTGTATACCCAGCTATCTCCAGTTCCATCCCACTCAGTAAGAACGAAAGGACCGTTGTAAAGCAAGTTATCTGAGTTCGTTGCATATGCATCGCCTTTAGATGTAACGAATTCCTCTTTTTGAGGGTAGAATGTTCCGAATGACATTAGTGATAAGAAGTAAGGCACTGGGCGTTCCAATGTTACGACCAATGTTTTGTCGTCTTCGGCAACTACGCCAAGTTCCGACTTCTCCATTTTCTCTTCACTGATTGCTGTTGCATTTTTGATAACTCCAGACATCATGAACGGACCATAAGGTGATCCGGTTGCAGGATCGATTGCACGTTGCCATGCAAATACGAAATCATGCGCAGTTACAGGTGTTCCGTCGGACCATTTTGCATCACGAAGTTTGAATGTGTACGTTAGACCATCCTCACTTACTTCTGCTTCCTCTGCTGCCATTGCCGGTTCTGCAATGTTTTCAAGGTTTAAACGGTACAACCCTTCATTTACGTTGTTCAATACATTGAATCCTACTGCATCTTCCACGATTGCGGAGTCAACAGATGGAATTGCTGCAGATTCTATCAAGTTCACAACTTGTTCTGCGTCCGGCTCGCCGGCTTCTTCTGTTGGTTGTTCTGTTGCTTTTTCGTCTTCTTTATCAGGTGCAGCAGTTTTGTCTTCATCCTTGTCCTTGTTTCCACAAGCAGCAAGAACTAAGCTGAGCACTAGTGATAAAGCGACTAGCAAAAGCCATTTGTTAGTTTTCAAATCTTTGACCTCCCCTTTTGTAATTGTCTGAAGAATTATCACTTTTTATTATACATTCAAAACATCTTAAGTCAAAGTCTTTTTTTATGTTTTTTTCTGAAACAACATAATTATAAGTGATACACAAATCATATTATTCTACTTACATACCCTTGGAAGCTTGTAATGAGTGACTTTTCCTTAAATTGCATTCTTTCGCCGAATGATATAATATACATAAATAATAAATAATATAAACGAGAAAAAAGAGGTTGGAATATGAAGAAAATTGTTTTGAACATTATTGTAAACCAATTATTAATATTGGTACTTGTGTTAATATTTTATAAGAAGCTGACAATTCTAGATTATATTAATGTTTCATTCTACCTAGGATCCTTGTTTCTCTTCATTGGAATCCTTGTTTCAGTGTTACAGTCCGGCTTTTTTGATTTCTTTTCTACAAGTATGAAAAAGGTACTTTCCCCTAAACATGTCCAAAGTGAATTAGTATCCATGCGCCCACCCTCTGAAGTCATATCGATGAAACCGTCTTTCTTCTTCCGTTCGGGATTGCCAATCATTCTATGTATGCTTGCCGCTTTATTCTTCTATTCATTCTGATTCGTCTAAGGTTTATTCGATTGGAAAGAGTGGTACCGAATAGGTAAATGCAAAAGCAATGGAATGGAGTTGATAGTAGAATGGAGATTCTTCTTTATAGTAGTGCAATCATAGCAGCTGTATCCTTGTTACTGATTGCCATCTTCTTCATCGTCGCTCTACGGAATGTAAAAACGACAATGAGTGAAGTATCCGAAACAATTGCAAGGATGGAAAATAAGATTAGTGGCATCACAACGAAATCCGAACAACTGATGGCAAGAACCAACAGAATTGCTGCTGATGTGGAAAGCAAGGTTCAAAGCATGGAAAGCGTTGCACAATCAGCCCAGCACATCGAAAAATCTTCCGAAAATCTTAAACGTTCGTTCCAGTCAATTTCACAGCAAATCGCTTCACCAAATCCAAAACATCTTGAATTGATGGAGAAGTTGACAGCATTGACGGAAGGGGCTTCCAGGGTTTACTTCAAATTCAAATCCGAAAAACTGAAGCAAGATTCTAACGACCAGCAAAAGATGAAGCAGCTCCCTTCACCACAAAAAGTGGAAGGAACATAAAGAAGAGTACATACGGAGGTGATGAATATGGACTGGCTCGGTATTGGGGTTTTACTCATAGGCATTGCATTCTTGACACTCACATGTTTTCTAATCAAACCTTTACGTAAAATGTCCGATGCATTGGACGGGTTGAAACAGACGACAGATCGTCTGCCTCGAATGGTAGATGACCTTTCTAAACAAACAGCCGAAGTGATGCAATTGGGTAATGCGACAATCGCTACTGTCAATGAACAAGTGAAAGAGGTCAGCCCTTTCTTCCATATTATCGGGGATACAGGCACTGCGACACGAAAACTCACCCTTAGTGCCATTGAAAAAATGAATGCATTGAAGGATAAAACGAGTAAAGCCTCAGATTTTACTACTCGTGAAAAGTACGAAGGTATCTATGGCATACTTTCGTTCATCTTCTTTCTCAGAGGAAATAAAAAATAAAGATAAAATAGCGATGGAGGATAATTGATCCTCCATCGCTTTTACTTGTCACTGATTACGTACTTCCCTTCCCTTGCAGCCTCTTTCGCTTCCTCTTTCATCCTATCGATGTCAAACACTCGCTGTTCACCAGATATATATAATGAAGATGGAGATGGCCTCAGCATATAGTCTTTTTTATGATTCCTGCTGTTTCGAATGACATAATAGACAAGTGCAGATGCTCCATATAATCCATCCAGCCGTTTATTGCGCGTTTCCTCGTCGACCGATTGCGCCTTCTTTTTGACGGCTCCTGCAATGTCATTCGCGGATGATGCAAGTTTTCTCGTCGATTCCCCTACATCTCCTACGATCTGGAAGAGTGGTGTCAACGTTCCTAGCTTTTCATTCACATCCGCTAACGTATCATTGGAATTTTGTATCATCTTTCCTGTTTCATGTAAGACATCATCAAGCTGATTTGGCAAATGATCGACGGTGCGGCCAACACCTTCCAAAATGGAAGCCGTATTTTTAAGCACCCTGGCAAGATATATGGATAGTATAAGAAATGCTATTCCTATTAATAAAACACCAATCCCGGTTAAACTCAATATGCTCTCTCCTTCCTAGTTTCAGATAAACTCCGTCCGCGCTTCCATGATTCCAGTAATATTTTTGCAAATTCGGCGCTTTGGATAGTCCGGATAAACGGTTTTACACCACTCATGTCTGCTTTTTCAACATACGTTTCGGTCAATTCATTCAATTCCTCACCTACTATGTTGGCCGCACCACCAAATTTCTCCACAGATAGAAATACACTGTTAAGTGCATTCAATTTTCCGTCCATATCCGAAATCGTTCTATTCGTTTCGTCTAATGTCCCCTCGAGTGCTTGAAGTGTTCCGTCCAATTTGGACTCCATTTCTCCTGTGGCAGTCCGGATTGCCTTGACGCCTGATGATGCGCGAAGAAGCAATTTCGACAGAGCGATCGCAAAAATGGCAAAGGAAATTGCTATTAAAAAAACGCCGATTTGAACTAACATCATGTCATCCCTCCCTGTCCGTCTATACCACTTTTAGTTCGTTGGTAAGCATCTTCTATTATAATAGATAAAACCCTATGCCGATAATCAGATAAGCGGCTAGCAATGTCAGGCCTTCAAACCAGTTGGACTCGCCGTCGTTCGAGAGGTTGATGACAAGAAATGTAGCAGTGACCATGGCGACGAGTTCAGGTATAGTAAAAACGAGTGGCATTGATTCGGGCATCATCAGAGATATTAATACAAGTATCGGAGCAACAAACATTGCAACTTGCAAAGTTGAGCCGACCGCAATTTCCACTGCTACGTCCATCCTGTTCTTCATTGCCATTGTAATGGCGGAAAAATGCTCTGCCGCATTCCCGACAATCGCCACGATAATAACACCGATAAACAACTCAGACCAACCGAACTTCTCCCCAAGCGTCTCGAATGTATGTACGAGCTGTTCAGAAACATAAGCCACGGCAATTGTAGATAACAGCAATATGACAATGGATTTCTTTCTAGTCCATTCAGGAGTCTCCTCTTCTTGCCTCTCTGTATCTGCCGATGAAAAAACGCCTCTGTGAGTAACAAGCTTGAAAAACAGGCCCGCAAGATATAAAGTGATCAATATGATGGAAATGCCAATACTTAACGAAATTGTATTCGTCTGATCCATTGTTTGTGTGAATATCTCAGGAATGACAAACGCTACAATGACCGCGAAGATCAGTAATCCCGAATTGTACCTAGCGTCGTGGATACCGAATTTTTGCGTTTTGAATTTAATGCCTCCTGCAAAAAACGACACGCCCAGTACGAGTAAAAGATTCCCAAGAACCGATCCGGTTAAAGAGGCTAATACAATCCCTATTAAGCCTGCTTTCAGTGTAAAAATGGAAATGATCAATTCGACAGCATTGCCGAATGTTGCGTTTAATAATCCGCCGACTCTCGGACCGCTAACAATCGCAAGGCTTTCTGTAGCTCTCCCAATAAATCCTGCAAGCGCGATGATGCTAACACAACTAATGATGAATATCGGAATATCCGGCCAGTCCATAATCGAACCAATAATGATTAGCGGTACACCGATGAACACAAGCAGAGTAAATATTCGATTCACCGGAATCACTCTCCTTCAATGGAATTCCTCCATATCTTTCCCTGTAACCGACTGAAACAAACAGATAACATTCCGACGGAAAAATGACTGGAATATATTTTCATTGATATTTTTCAAATTAACGTGTAATATAAATACATAAGCTGCATTGTTCGTATTCACATTAAGTTTTAACCTTTAAGCTGTAAAAGGGAGTTTTATATCGGGACTGGAATGGTATGCCTGATTCATTATCAATCAGGACGGACAGGATCGTCCTTGCGAACACCCACTTTGAGGAGTGGTGGTTTAAAACTTTCATGATTAACGATACGGCAAAGGCGGCTTTTATTATATCTAACGACAACCATCATCCATATTGGGTGATGGTTTTTACTTAGACAAAAAAAAGGAAACGGATATTTTTATGTTGAAGGGACATCATACATCATGTAAGTGAATTCATTTCACTTAACAAAAAATCTGAAGGAGATGTCTTACACATGCCAGAAAATCGCCAAAACCGAGACAATAACCAGAACAACCGCAACGACAGAAACAACAACAACAACAACAACAGAAACACAGAATTTGCCGATGATTTCTTAAACAACAACAACAACAACAACAACCGTAACGACAGAAATAACAACAACAACAACAACAACAACAACAACAACGACAGAAACAACCGCAACAACCGTAACGACAACCGCTAATGATAAAAAGCCCCGTATCGCATTCGCGATACGGGGCTTTTTATCATTAGCGCATTTTCAACAATGCTTCTCCTCCAATCATTCCAGTGTGAATACCTAGTGCCTCTGCTTCTAATGTAACCGATTCAAGCGGCGCTTTCAGTAATTGCTCAATTGTTTTTACCCCGACAGCCCTTCCGGCGACTATTTTACGATCTGCTAAAACATTATTCAGCAGTCCTACATCCAAGGCGCCGCACATGATATAGCCTTTTTCATTCGACACGGTCAATAAGGTTGTTTTCGGCAAACGGACAGTTACTGCTGTAAACGGATACCCTCCGATAAGTATTGGTGTCAATGTTACCAAGCTGGTCTCCCCTTTCACCTCTATACATATGGAGTTCCTTACTAGTTTGTGCCATTATATGCACATCACGATTCACTGCTATACTAGTAGTAATGTACAAACATGTGAGTAGGGGAAGTGACGCCAAATGACAGTTGAAAAGAATGATGAACATACGGAAAATGACGAACAATACGCTGAAGAGTTGAGCGAAGAAGAAATGCATCTACTTGTTTTGCAGGCACAACAGGAAGCCTTAATGCAACAGCAGGATGATGCGATTCCAAAGAAAGAAATCCCGAAGTCGTTCATCTGGCTGCTATCAATTATGCTCTTTCTTAGCACATTCGCAGGACTTTTTCAGATCTTTTCGATTCCGGCAATTGATTTTCTAATGACGTCTGCTTCATTATCCAAAAGTGAGGATATCGCAGAGTTTAAAAAATCCGTAGTCGTTGTCGTAACTGAAGATGGTAAAGGAACTGGCTTCTCCGTTTCAAGCGATGGAACCATCCTCACCAACTATCATGTCGTGGAAGAAAACCGATCGGTATCGGTTGTTTTCCCTGATGACGGAAGATATGAAGCTACCGTAAAAGAAACCTTTCCAACTATTGATGTGGCGGTACTTGAAGTACACGGCAGCGAGCTTCCCTTCCTCGAAATAGATCATTCCAGCAAGATGGACAATAATGACCCACTTACCTTTATCGGAAATCCACTAAGCTTCAAAGGGATTGCAAATGAAGGTTCCATTTTGGCACCGATAAAGCTTACCGGTTGGTCAGATGAAGTAATGATGATCAAAGCACCTGTCTATCGAGGAAATAGCGGGAGCCCTGTATTAAATGAAGACGGAAAAGTTATCGGTATCATTTTTGCTACAATGGATCATAAGGAACATGGCAAGGTCGGTTTGTTTATTCCTGTATCATTGCTACATGAAAATCTCTCAGACGAAGAAGAAACCCGGGAATGAATCAACCATTTCCGGGTATTCTCAGCTTTCGAGAATTTCATGCAAAATTCTTCCATCCGTTTCTCCTAAATCTAGTCCTAAAATTCTAGCAAACGTAGGTCCTTCATCGACCAAGCTCATAGTTGGAATTTCAACATCAGGAGTTATCCCGCTCCCTTTAGCGATAAATACAGTCTCATAATCCGGCTTAAGTGGTGAATACCCGTGTACCGCCTTTGAATATCTACCAACTGCGAGATCTTCCTCAGTAATTTCACTAAACGCTTCCCCATCGAGCTCTTCTGTGAAATAAAAACCTGCACGTGCTTCAAGCATGAAATCAGCTTCGTTATCTGCTCCTGTCTCACTTGCTTCCTTTCCTGATAAAACGAACTCTATACCATTTTCCGGATTCCTCATCATCGAATGCAAAATTGCTTGAACTTTTTCTTCGGCATGTCTATCTTCAGGATCATTCAAATAAATGTACGCCGACCCATCATTACTTTTGCAAAACGCCCTCCAACTTTTCACTTGTCCTTTTTTATTCACTTTGATGAGCCCGCTTTCTTCCAATAAAACATTTAACTTGATCACCTTCGATATATCAATGGAACTATGATCACCAAGAGCGACGATGGTCGATTTTTCGGCGATTCCACTCTCTTCTAATGCCTGAAAGACATCACCTAATCTTTCATCATGTCGGCGTAAAGCCTCATCTGCCTCCTTTGAAGCAAATCCATGGATGTGCCTTTGGAAATCGAGATCGACTAAATGGATTAGTAGTAGATCGGGTTTCTTTGACGTAATGGTATGTACTGCAGCGGCTGTAACAAAATCATCGAGCCACGGTTGCTGAATCCCCTTTCGCATATGCCCATAGAGCTGATTCATGCGGATCGTATAAAGCAAACTGCCGTTGACAAGTGATACTACAACTTGGGAATGCCAAGGCCGGTTAGCGAAGATTTCTGGTATATGAAAATCAATGTTAGCCCTGGCAGTGACCGGCCATAGCAAAGCCGCCGTTTTCATACCAGCCTTCTTTGCCTCATCAAATAATGTCGTACCTTTTATATTTCTTCTTTGCCAATACCAATCCGGCGATTTTTTACCCGGTTGCAGCAATGTATTCGTTGTTATTCGGTGTTGAATCGGGTAATTTCCAGTAATTATCGATGTATGGCATGAGTAAGTAACAGATGGATATATCGTATTGACTTGTTTGCATTTGGCTGCTCCTGATAATAGCTTCCGGAAGTTCGGCAATGTTTCCAGTAAAGGCATATCCAAAGAGGATAAACAGTCGAAAGATATGACGATTAGATGATCAGTTAGACGCTTCAATAAAACCCCTCCTCTTTATGTCATTTTATCACTTACAATGCTCAAATACAGGTAAGCATTATTCGTGGATTTGGTGGAAGGCTACGGATACGGAGGTGATAGGATGACTCAGAAAATATTATGTGAAGTGAATAACTGCACATATTGGGGAGAAGGAAATAATTGTCATGCCGAAGTCATATACGTCGTCAGTGAAATCGGTGATCAGGCAGACGATAGTGAAGATACTAATTGCAAAACGTTTAAACCAGAGGAGTAAGTGAATGGGAAGAATGCATGATCAAATATGATCTGCATTCTTCCTAAAACCGAAACAACCGATTGTTTGCCATCAATATACTTTTTACTTATAATTGTACAGTGATGAATTTTACATATTGATGGAGGTTTATGGATTGAAGAAATTACTATCTGCGTTACTTGCTTTGACAATAGTCATGTCACCAATCGGTAGCTTTATACTGAATGATCATGCTACTACTGTTGAAGCGAAAAGATATAAATCAGGCAAGAAAAGCTTTAACCCTAGTCAGAACAACATATCAAAACCGAAAGTGGATAAGAAGCAGGAAGACGATACATCCTTTGCCAAATCTCCTAATAGCCAATCTTCAAAAGGCGGGTTCTTCTCCGGAGGTCTCATGCGCGGGTTATTTGTCGGTGGGATTGCAGGTCTTCTATTTGGAAGTCTTTTCGCCAATATGGGCATATTAGGTTCAGTATTAGGTTTTCTGATCAATATGTTGGCAATAATCTTCATCATTAGCTTAATTCGGAGAGTTTTCTCTCTCCTTAAAGCAAGAAGAGAGAAAGCTAATCCATGGCAGAATTAATGATGTCCGAACAGGATATTGTAAATGCAATTTGCATTGATCATTCACAAAAACATAAAATTCCCCCGGAAGAAATCGAAGTCGAGCTTGTCTACGACGATGATGAAGGCTTTTCCGCAGAACTGGAATATAACGGTCAAATACAAGTCCTCGGTTCATTCGACATCATCCAGGCAATCCGTTATTGGATTGAAGAAGTTTTAAACGGAGATCCTTATGCAGCGGGTATCAAATTGTTATTGGACAGAGAAGAAGGTATTATTGCAACAATTCAATGATAGGATCTGACTTTCGGCCAGGAGGGTGATTACCCGCCTGGCTTTTTCTCCCGAATCAATCATTTACATTAACGAGCTGTCTTTCTATCACTTCATATTTCACTTCCGAATCATTTTTTATTAACAGTTCTTCGTGCATATATTCCCCTGTCCGTTTATCGACAGTCCATCTCCATATTTCATTCTGTCTAAAAGTATTACCGTCTCTCTTGTAAAATTGGTGTGCCCTTTCTTCTATGTGGTAACTTACTCCAATATCCTTATTGGAATATATAGCACCTTTCAAGTGACGATCAGTCAACCAAACACGGATTTGAAAAGCAGATTCGGTAGTATTCTTGAAGCGGAAATCTACATAATTGTAAAATACGCTGGCACCGCTGCCAAAAGGAAGGACCCTCCCTTCTTCAGGAAAAGGATCAAAGCTATGATGATGCCTTTCCACTACGGTCATCGGCGTGTGCAACACCATCCAATAGAGAAGGTTTGCTAACTGACAAATGCCGCCACCCACACCTGTCTTCACTTCTCCCCTCGAAAGCTGCATCCCTTCAATATACCCTTTTTTCCTTGTAGCCCTACCGACCAATCCCCAGAATGAAAAAACTTCGCCTGGTCGAATGATGACTCCGTCAATCCTTTTTGCCGCGATAGTGAGATTCACGATTTTATTTTCCTGTAAGATCGGATCGCTATCTCCCAGCCTTCTACGCAATAACGATTGATGTTTTTTACATGTATAGTGGAAATCTACTTCAGCTTTACTCTTTGCAAATCGTTTTCTGTTCTTAACGTTTTTCATGAAACGAAAAAATCTTTTTTGCTCAATTCTTACGTAATAAATAAAAGGATGAATCTCAGAGAATCTCACTTTTTTCTCCCCTTGTACTTTTCGTGGCCACTTCTCTACTTTATTCATCATACATTTGTTTTTATCCTGCTCAAACGAAGAATATATTTAGAGGACACCGATTTTATTTTGAATGAAATCCGGCGTTATCAATCAGAATAATGTTCATATCCGGTAAGAAGGTATCCAGTCTTTTTTATATATCCAAGCAACCGCACTTAAGAGAGCGGCGGGAATTCTCTTGGGGAAAAGCCGCTTGCAATATACCTGTCTGTACGCCCTTTTCAGGTTTCCCCATTGTCTGCAGTTTTTCTTTTGTCTAAAACGCGCAACATCAATAATCTTTATTTTATCTTCAGTAGTGATGAAAATATTTCGCAAGTGAATATCGGAAGGATTAAGACCTCTGGCAGTTGCCAATGAAAGTGCTCGGTCGATTTCTACTATGTGTGTAGACTTAACGACTGTCCCTTGGACTAAACAGTCAAAAAGTGTATCGCCCTCAATGTAATCTATTACGATAAAATTCGTACCTGATGCATAGACGGAAGGATAATAAACTATATCTTGAAGTTGTCCATAAATTTCCGCCTCCTCCTTTGCTATATGGGAAAAAGCGGGGAAATACACTTTCATCGCTTTCATCGTCGACTTTATCCTAAATACAAATGCACTCCTTCCTGTGCCTACGTGCTCTAATGAATCATCATAGTTCAATAAGCAGTTTTCATTATTTATTTGTACTGTTCTAGCAAGTCCTTCATATGTATCCAAAATTATACCTCCAATAAAATAAAAAAAGCGGTATAACTAATTATCGGTCATACCACCTCAAAATAGACCTCACCAAATAACCGGTAAAATCTCGCAAATAAATATTGTAAAAAGAAGAATTTAAGCAGCCAAGCAAGGGTAAAGAAGTCGACAAGAAGAAATTGGAACGACTATTTTGCTTGAAATGAAAACTTTTTATGTCATGAGACGTCTATATGTAGTGGAAATATCCCCTTGCCCATCAAGCTATTAGGTGATATGATACGCGTGCTAAACAATCTCTTTATAGATTTTTATAATTAGGCGGTGAACCATTTGAAGAGAATAGATATGCGAAAGAAGAAAAAAAAGAAAAAGCTCGGTATTATAATCAGTATTGTTGTCGTCTTGCTAGGACTAGGCCTCTACTACTGGTTCGATCAATATAATAAAGGATTGTCACTATCTGAAGATGGGACGTTGAAAGAGCAGAATGAGGACTTCGGCATTTTTGATGGACCGGAACCGCAATTCGGCGAAATCAATATTATGTTGCTCGGCTCAGATGCACGGAAAGATGAAGAAGGGCGATCCGATACACTAATGATAGCGAATTACAATCAAAATACCGAGAAGGTAAAACTTATTTCGATCATGCGTGATACGTATGTCGAGATTCCTGGTTATGGTATGCAGAAAATGAACTCTGCATACACCCTCGGCGGACCGGAGCTCGTCCGACAGACAATTAAAGAAAACTTCGGCATGGATGTTCATTACTACGCGATGGTCGACTTTAATGGGTTCCCTAAAATTGCGGATATTATCGCACCGGATGGTATTGAAGTAGACATTCCATATACCATGTCACACGGAATTTATATGACGCTGCACCCGGGAGTTCAAAGGCTGCACGGGGACCAGCTATTAGGCTATGTCCGCTTCCGGCACGATAGTCAAAATGACTTTGGCCGTGTAGCACGCCAACAGGAAGTGCTCTCAAAATTGAAGGATGAAGCTGTAAGCGTACACAGCTTAATGAATTTACCGAAGTTATTAGGGGCAGCGGATGCCTATATTGATACCAATCTTGATAAGATGACAATGCTTTCCATAGGTAAAGGTATATTGGACAATAAATCCGAAAAAATCGATACACTTCGGATTCCGGTGGACAACTCTTACCGCGATCTTGACGTCAGAGCTGGCCGAGTCTTGGATATTGATTTTGATAAAAATATTGAGGAATTAACTAAATTCCTGGAAGGCTCGACAGAAATAGTCGATACAAAAGACAGTGGCTTAAAATAAAAACAAGGTATCCCATTTTTCAGGGATACCTTGTTTTATGTTGTTCTTCTTTTCGGCAGCTCGTCTTCTCTCCTGAAAAACCCGAAAATCCCAACTGTTTGAACGATATTTGTAAAAGCCTGCGGGTCAACTTCATTAATGATCTTCTCAAGGTCATATAATTCATACCTTGTGATGACCAAATAGAGCATGCTCTTATCTTCATTGGAATAAGCGCCTTTTGCCGGAACTATTGTAATCCCACGAACCATCTTCTGATGGATTGCCCGCTGAAGCTCTTCGGCATTATGGGTGATAATCATTGCCGTCACTTTCTCATGACGGGTATGGATCATATCGATGACAGAAGTTGTTACATACAGCGCAACCATCGTATATAACGCATTCTCCGGCTCATACAATATCCCTGCAAGGACAATGATAATTCCATTTAACAATAAAAAATAAGTTCCGATTGGTTTGTCCTGCAGACGTGACAACACCATAGCAACAATATCCATTCCACCTGTAGATGCCCCAAGTTTCAGCGATATGCCTACACCGACGCCAGCAATCACTCCCCCGAAAACTGCATTCAGGATGATGTCATTGGAAAGTGAAAGAATCGGAAGGATTTCGAGGAAAATTGTAGTAAAGACAACCGAGACGATGCTGTAGATCGTAAATCCTCTGCCAACCTTGAACCATCCTAAAATAATTACAGGTATGTTGAATAGAAATAGTAGAATACCGGTGCTGATTGAAATATCGATTTGATCAACCAGGATGCTTGAAACAAGCTGAGCAGCCCCTGCGAATCCACTTGCATAGACGTTTGCATTGATCAGGAAAAAATTCAAAGAAACAGCCATCAGCAAAGAGCCGAATATGACGACTAGGATTCGTTTAAATTCAATAAAAAACATAAGTACCTCCTCATAACAGATCAGAATAGCTATTTGATTATACTTCATTTACGAAA
Organism: Saccharococcus sp. Marseille-Q5394; assembly: GCF_946901335.1. Lineage (NCBI taxonomy): Bacteria > Bacillati > Bacillota > Bacilli > Caryophanales > Anoxybacillaceae > Saccharococcus > Saccharococcus sp. Marseille-Q5394. The sequence continues at coordinate 668,490 of NZ_CAMPPQ010000001.1, forward strand.
AAAATTCCTTGAATGACCATTAAAAAAACACCAGAGAGGCTGGTGTCTATGATCTGATTAATTGTTTTTTATATTTGCTATAGAAAAATGATGTTATTCCAAATAAAACGACCAGGGAAGAAAGTCCGACCAATGCCCCTTCCAAGTCAAATCCCTTAAAGAGAGTTATTGCTGAAATACTTGCAACGGTACCTGCAAACAATGCCATTATGATAATACGAAGCATGAACTTCATCCTCTCCACTTTCTCCATGTTTGAGAATCTTTCTCAAATACATTTTACTTGAAATGAGAAGATTTATCAATTGAAAATGAAACACTATTATAAGTATGCCATAGTAACATTCTTTATGATTTTTCTGATCTGCAGTAAAAGAGTCTTGTGTTTCGTGTAGCGAAGTATATAATTCAGATTAACAGCTTGCTTAAATGAATAGAAACGTGGAGAGATTATGCGTACATATAATGAGAAAATCAGTATTTACCATGGAATGGCTTCGACCATTGCATTAAATTTTTCAAACAACTTTTTTCCGATTTTCGCTATAACCATGCTTAACGCGACCAATTACCAAGTTGGTCTTATTAGTTCGTTACCCCCACTAATGGCATTGGTCATGACGATACCTGCTGCAATTCTATTAAACCGGGCCCAACAACAGAAAAAGTTAGTGGCTATGTCCGTCCTGATGGCTCGGCTTATGTTTCTGCTAATTATAGGTATCGTATACTTGCCTTCCCCCTCGATGCATTCTTGGATTTTTTTGGCCATTATTGCATTCATGAGTTTGCCGAATACTGTTGCCAATATTGGTTGGCAAACTTTCATTAGCGGGCTTGTCGAGGAATCAATGCGTGGATCGTTTTTCAGTGATCGGAATAGATTGTTAACGATTGTAGGATTGGTTTCCACGCTTCTAATCGGGCTATTAATGAAAGATGCCTCCTCCAGCGTGATAGCCTACCAACTATTATTCGGGATAGCTTTTTGTTTCGGGATACTTGAGGTTTTCTTATTGATGAAGCATGAAGAAGAAGCAGCAAAGACGGATGGTTTGTCAGCGAAAAAGAAAACGATGGACTGGTCCATCTTCAAGTATAAGAAGTACGTGGCATTCCTGATAGCAGCTCTCTTCTTTAATTTTGCCTGGCAGATGGCTTGGGGAATTTTCAATATTTATCATGTGCGATATGTCGGTGTGACAATCTTTTGGGTGAGTATGTTCGCTGTCGGCAACATGTTGGCCCAGTTCCTGTCCTTCCCTCTATGGAAGAAATGGGCGGAAAAAAGGTCGAACACATTAGTATTTGTATGGGCTGCGATCGGAATGGCGACGACTCCGTTTCTGACGGTCCTCTCGACAAATTTGTATTATATCGCACTGGTCCAAACTTCATCAGGTTTTTTCCTGGCAGGCATTGTTTTATTATTGTTCAATTTGTTGTTGGAACAGTCCCCTGATCATGTAAGGACATATTGCATTACGACCTATAATGTTTTATTATCGATTGTCGCGTTTATAGCTCCACAAATCGGCATTTGGCTGTTGGAACAGTGGGGTGTAGAACTAGCTATGTATATTAATTCTGCGTTGCGGTTGTTTAGTGCTGGATTGTTTTTTATTGTCTATGTCAGATTTACGAAAAGTCCACAAGTAACTACTTATTAAAGAGAAAGAGCCCATTTTTTCTGGGCTCTTTTCATTATAAATTAATTCATGATGTTGGAATGACGGGTGACTGGCAGCCGTAGGAGTATGCGAGGCAATGGAATCCGTGCTTCTCTAATATCGGCCTGCTCATATGACTTGCGTCAACAGTAAGAAAGCGGTATCCCATCTCGACTGCTTTTTTAGCTCGGACTGATAAAAGTGATGAATAATATCCTTTGCTCCGATAATTAGGTAATGTTGAGCCACCCCAAAGGCTTGCGAATGAAGAATTTTTTTCAAAATACATCCATGCAGCACTGACTATTTTAGCATCATCGTATATTCCATATAGATAGAGAGAATCAGGGTCAATTTGCTTGTCTCTCCATAACCGGTCACCTAGTTCTTCATGCGATTCTTCCCAAATGATATCTAGTAACGATATGATTTCCCGGATTCCCTTCTCATCTTCAATTTCCTTTATATACGTCTGCTCATCCCAATGTGAATGTGGTTGCAAGTCTTTAATTTCCAAAACCATGAGAGTTTCCCGAGGTTCAATATTGAAGTTTTCCTCCTCGAGAATTTCCTTTAAATGCTCTGGTTTATCATAACTATACACTTTCCATTCGAATCCTACGCCAAGGCGATTAAAGTAGTTCAGCTCTTCCTGAATTACTACCCTTGCATTATCTTCATTGAGATTGGAATGAATAATGAATCCCCTATCTCCATGCATCGAGACATGTCGGACGAGATATTCGGTTTCTTCACGTTGGTAACCGGGTGATTGTAACTCCCTACGAAGCTCTTTGTCAAAAAGCAATAGCAAATCTTGTTTGTCCAAATGAATCCCACCCATCTAATATAGTAGTACTACTCTCCATACTTTACCATTCGAATCTTCATGATGGAAAGAGCTCAAGCATGGTATATAATTAATACGGTAGAGAGGGGTTATTGTATATGGCAGAACATTATTTTTATCTCAAGGCGAACTGGCCGGGTTTACGCAATGATGTCGGTACAATCGAAACGAAGAACTTGAAGACGGATGTATCCATACCAACCGAAATGGACGGGCCTGGCATCGGGACGAATCCTGATGAAATGCTGCTTGGTGCAGCTGCAACATGCTATATAATCACACTCGCCGCGATGATGGAGAGAAACGGTATAGAAAAGGATAGCCTGAAGATGGAATCAATTGGAGTTGTGGATTTCTCGAATGGAGTTGTTACGTATAAAAAGATCATACATAAGCCGGAAATTGTTTTAGCTGAAGGGATGGCTGACAAGCGGAATATTGTAGAGCGATTGGTTGAGAAAGCGGAAACTTCCTGTATGATCAGCAGGGCTTTGCAAGGAAATGTTGTAGTGACAGTGGAACCAATTATTAAATAGCAGCTACAAATAAAGTCTCTATGTCTGATTTTTGACGAGAGACTTTTTATATTTATGATGATTCACAAAAAAAGGGCGGAAAGAGACCAAAATTGGTCACTTTCCATGCCTATGCAAGTCCTATACAAACTCTCTTGGAACTTTAGTTTCCCATTTCCGATTAAAAATTTCTTCTTCGCCCTCATACGCAATCAATCGGTTCATCAAATAAAAATTCTCTTCATCTGCTGTCATAACACTCGTCGTTTCAAGGCTCGTCTGCCACTCACCCCTACCGACCGACAATGTCCAATCACATTGCACTTTCGCAGTTAGCGGCTCACCTTCCTTGACTGTATAGACATTTCTGTTTGTACTACCGTATTCAATGCCATTGTCATGCAGTTTTCTAGCACCTTCATCCGAAAAATCATCTAGCGTCCACACGTTTGAAACGACGTCATGTGAAATGACGCGTGTCCTTTCTGCCTCACGCAGAATGTCCTTTTCCAATACTGAGCCCGTCTCCGGATGTTGAAAAGGCTGAAGTTCCAGGTCAATTGCTTTCGGTTCCCTTATAGGCAACGACAAGCAAGTCTTCTCTGAAGGATAGACAGTCAATGTCGCTTCTTCAGGAGATGGCCAAGCATGCGGCCAATAAGTAGGCGATATGGCCAATTGCCAGCGATGCCCTTTCTTCAACTTGTGTCCGATTGCATTCAAATCGACAGTTACGCAGTATTTTTCCCCAGGCACTAGATGCTCTGGAAACTCATTGCTGTTCCGATGCGTAAGGTTCAACAACCCCCACGTCACTCGTGTGGATGAACCATCTGGTGCAACATCATTCAACCGGACTGATAATAAGGCATTTGGTTTGTCGGATGAAAGCTCAACAGTGAATGTCGGATGCCCTAAAATTTGCACCGGTTCTTCCACTGGTTTGGAGTCAAAGACGACTGCATAGCCATTTTCGTTCCTTTGATCACCCGGCAAGTCGCCCGGTTGGCCAAACGGACAGAATACGCCTGCATGGAGACCATGCTGTTGAACACTGGACACTTGGATTTCTTTCACTTCTTCAATTTGTGCTGTTAATTGTGATTTGCATAAATACAATCGTCTTTCCTCTAGATTGACTGGAGGCCATTGTTCTTCCGCCACCCAATGGCCCGGTCTAACAAAATAATCGGTTTGGGGCGGGACACTATCCTGCATCCATGCTCTCAGCATCGGTTCCTCCATAATGCCGGTATCGATGCCTTTCAACCAGTGATCCCACCAGCGCAGGCACTCCTGAAGGAACCCGACTTGCGGTCCAGGAACTGCCATTTCAGGATATTCATGTGCCCAGGGCCCGATTAATCCTTTGCGAGGTCCTTTCAATCCTTCCAATAACCGAGGGATCGCGTTCGTATACCCGTCCGCCCATCCACCTACAGCGTATACCGGAATATTGATGTCCTCGTAATTTTCACAAACAGAACCGTGCTTCCAATACTCATCGCGGTGCTGGTGTCTTACCCATTCCTCCACGAAAGGAGGCGTCTTTTCCAACCGTTCCAGCCAATTGTCACGCCACGCATCCCCAACAACATCTGGATCTGCCGGACGCGCGTTATAGGCAAGCATCGTGGAGGCCCACCAGAGCATATCCGAAGCAAGCATCGCACCCCCTTTGTAATGAACGTCATCTGCATAACGATCGTCCGTTGAACACAGTGTGATAATCGCCTTTAAAGACGGGTGTCTTCTTGCCGCCACTTGTAGACCATTGAATCCTCCCCATGATTTCCCGATCATGCCGATACCACCTGTAAACCATGGCTGCTCAGAAATCCAAGTGAGCACTTCCAATGCATCGTCCTGTTCCTGCTTTAAATATTCATCGTACAAAATCCCCCCGGAGTCTCCAGATCCTCGTATATCGACACGGATGCTCGCATAGCCGTGACCTGCAAAATATGGATGTCGCAGCGAATCCCTCAGTGCAGTGAAGTCATTTTTCCGGTACGGGATATATTCCAGGATCGCCGGGACAGGGTTTTTGACAGCATCTTCAGGCAGCCAAATCCGTGCAGAAAGGCGCGTGCCATCCGACATCGGAATCCATATATTGTTCAATTCCTTAATTTTCCTTGGAAAATCTGTCCGGACAACCCGATTTGATTCACGAACGTTGAAAACCATTATGAAAACCTCCTAAGTGATATCCTGTTTATACTTTTGGAAAATCCTGCTTGAGCCATCTCAAAAGAGAGACGACGAGCAGAAGATAGAAAATATAAATAGGCACTGATACAACGACTGCGGAAGTTTGAATGACCCGTAATCCGCCGATAAGAAGCAACGTAATGGATATTGTCGCTAGAATAGATCCCCAAACCATCCGATGCCATCTAGCTGGCTCCTGCCCTTCCCCCAATTCCTTCGTTGCGATGGCTGATAGGATATACGTAGCCGAGTCTAGTGAGGTTGATAGGAAAATGATGGCCAAAATTACGAAGAACGGCAAGACGATAGAACTTAATGGCAATGATTTCAAGATTGAAACGATGGCGGCTGGCCCTCCGCTTTCAACTAGAATGTCTTTGACAGGAAGGATATCTTGTAATTGCAAGTTCATCGTATAGCCACCGAATACCATGAAGTAAATCCACCCACCGATAGAACCCCAAAGCAGCATATGAGTGATCAGCTGACGGATTGTTCTTCCTTTTGAAATCCTTGCCACAAACAGTCCCATGAAAGGAGCTGTCGCTGCAAACCAAGCCCAGTAGAATACCGTCCAACCTTGCGGGAAGCCACCTTGGCTGATGGGATCGGTATAGAAACTCATCATTGCAAAATTCTGGATCATCATTCCAAAGCTGTTCGTGAAGTATGTCAATAAAAATAGTGTCGGTCCGGTAAACAAAACGAATATAGCAAGAGCCAATGCAAGATAAACGTTAATGTCGCTCAATCTCCGAATTCCTTTATGAAGCCCCAAGTAAGCGCTTGCCGAGTAAATGACCGTAATACAAATAACGATGATGGCATCAAGTGCTAGGGTTTGTTCAATACCAAAAATACTACCTACTACAGCAGACACCATTGGAACTCCTAAACCGAGCGATGTTCCTAAACCTCCGACCAAACTCCAAATGACGAGAATATCAATCACTTTGCCTATCCAGCCATCAGAATATTTACCAAGTGCACCGCTAAGAGCGACGCTCATCTTTAAAGAAGGACGTTTTTTAATGAAGTAAGAATAGGCGATGACTACCGTCGGGAATGCATATAGTGACCACGCCGATATACCCCAATGAAATAAGCCATACGTCAATGCCCATTCGGCAGCCTCTTTACTTTCAGCTTCAATCCCGAACGGAGGGCCAGTGAAATAAAAGATGGGTTCAAGCATAGACCAATACATGATGCTTGTCCCCATGCCTGCCGTGAACAGCATCGTACCCCAACTGAAAGTCGAAAACTCAGGCTTCCCCTCCCCTAATTTGATTTTTCCGTATCGGCTGAATGCCAACCAGATGAGAAGGATGAACAATCCGATTGTCAGAAACTGAAATGCCCAATCCATCTTATACGTGATGGCAGTCATCAAATCATCTAGATACGGTTCAGCTGTTGAACGATTAAGAACTAGCAAAACCGTTGCCGCAACAATGACTGCTATCGACGCCCAAAAAATAATAGGATCTATCCGTACTTTATTCATATTCCCCACCCCTATGATCTTTCTTTTACAGTGCGACCATGCAATTCCTTCTTTTGATAGCGCTTTCAGAGGTGGATACCCCTTCTGTTAATACAACTACAGTGATTAGGTAGAAACACCTCTGATAATCAGATAAAATATAATAATCATGATTATTTTTTAATATTGATTATTCTACCACAGGAAAAATGATAGAACAATTATAAAAGGCAAATTAATAATTTGTAAATATTGTATAATTAAAATATGTTTAGAGTTGAATATGATATGGGGGGACGGATTAATGAGTATGGACAATAAGAAAATCCAAATGAGCAGAATGTGGAAATATTTTATCGATGCGACAGTGGATATTATAAATGAGGATGGCATCAATCAAGTGACGATCCGGAAAGTTGCAGACCGTGCTGGGTACAACAGTGCGACGATGTACAATTATTTTGGGGAAGTTTCACATCTAATCTTCTTTGCATCGATGAAGCTGTTGAAAAATTACACCGAGGAAGTCACGGAAAGCATGAAGAAAGGACAAACATCACTGGAAAAATATCTGCTTGCTTGGGAATGCTTCTGTAGGTATTCCTTCCAGCAGCCTGCCATCTTCCATGCGGTGTTCATTATGGATTTAGGTGACAACCCGGAAAGAATGATTGAACGTTATTATGAGATGTACCCTTCTGATTTGATTAATATACCAGATGGATTGAAACCGATTTTGTTTGAACGGAGCACGACCAAAAGAGGAAGATCGCTTTTACAATTGGTAGCAAGAGATGGGCTGATCGACGAGTGTCAGGTGGATTCGCTTAATGAAATGACTAATCTTCTATGGCAAGGGATGATGACAAATATATTGAATAACCGACTGGATTATAGTTTGAAAGAAGCGGAACAAAAAACTTTGGAATACATTAATGAAATGGTAGAAAATGCTTTGACTAAAAAGATCCAAAACTAAAAAAACCGATGAACGAATCCATCGGTTTTTCGTATTATACGTTCTGCCACTTTTGAATGAAAAAAGAAGCCGTGCTTTGAAGCTTAGGATAACGTTTCGACTTTTTTAATGCGAAATACAATGTTTTCATGAATTGCAGAATATTTGTTCTTGCGTGGTAAAAAGATTGGAAGTAACCTTTTTTCGGTGTTTTTCTATCCAATTTATCAAAAACTTGTTCCATCCACTCAATTAGGATTTCTTCAGGATAATCACTTTTTGCCAATGACATAATGATGGCAACTAAACGTTCATCCTCATCATCGACATAGACGCCGCCTTTCCAAAAACAAGAAGCGACGCCTTCCAGAATGATGGGAATCAGTCTTTTTTCCACTAAAGAATGACTTGCAATCATCGCGGCTAAATCCGCGCCATGAGCGATGCTATGCGCCCATCCTTTGCCTTCAACAAATCCGCGAGTATCTCGCTCTTGTAATAGATAGGTTGCACTTTTCTCCAACGCTTTACTTCTTAGCTCGGAATCCATGAAAGGATGTTCTTGATCCAACCAAAACAATCCGGTAAGCCAAAGCGTTGAAAATGAGCGGATAAACACATCATCCGAGCCCTTTTCATCAATTGATGCGAATAAATATCGGTCTGTGATTAATTCCTTGAGGGCATGGGTCAATTGAATTGTTTCCAATTGTTGTTCCGAAATCAATTTGACAAAAAGTCTATAAATAAGTTCATCGCGTAGCACGCTATCCGGGGACCCAAGGTTTGATAGCATGTATGAAAAAAGTTCATTTCCATGCAGCTTCATATAGTTTTGACACTGCATATCATCCATTTCCAACACCATTTTCATCTGTTGTTTCATGAGAGACCTCTTTTCCGTGGCTTCATTCATCAAATTCGGATTCCAACCTCTTCTTGAATTCTTCAGCGGCACTATACCCTTGCTGTTGTAAATACCAATTATTCGCTGCCGCCTCGATCAAGCCGGCCACGTCTCTTCCTGGCTGCAATTGAATTTGGATATGCGGAATCGGTACGTCCATATATGACTTGAATTTCGTATCTAATTCAAGTTCATTGTTCAATGCATTATCCTTCCATTCAGTCAATTCTATATCGAGCGCAATTCGGCTCTCTTCCTGAAAAGCTGCACGTCCATAAAGCCTGACGACATTGAGAAGCCCAATGCTTCGCAACGCAAGGAATTCCTTGTTCTTTTCGTCATGTGTTCCCAGAAGCGTTTGCGGACTCAGTTTTTTTAACACGACGATATCGTCTGCAATCAATCGATGTCCCCTGCCAATCAATGTATGTGCCGTTTCACTCTTCCCTACCCCAGACTTGCCACGGAGAAGTATTCCGATCCCGGCTACATTGACGCACACCCCATGGACCGCAATTTCAGGAGCCATTTCTTTAGTGACGTAAGCATCCAGCTTCGCGCTCATTTCGCTCGTCGAGTCAGGCGTCCTCAAGACAGGTATATGCTCTTCTGTGCAATATTGCCTCAATCCTAGCGGCTCTGCCTGATTGGAAGTAATGATGATGCACGGCGGATCGTATTGGACAATATTTGCGATTCGATGCTTGCATTCACTATCAGTGAGCGTATGTAAATAATTGATTTCATTCTTTCCAAGAATTTGGACATGCTCTGTTGCAATAAAATCAAATTTATCCATGAATTCCAAGCCCGGTCTTCTGACTTTGGTCTTTTTCAGGACTTTATCTAGCATATGGTGTCCAACAAGAACTTCCAATGAGAATCGCTTTACGATATGTTTGACCGTCACAGTTTTCATATCCAAGCTCACCTCCAGTTTCAAATCGGTATGGTTATTTGTTTCATTTCGTTTAGTATAACATGTTGGACTGCTAATGCATTCCCAAACCGTATCTCAATTCATCCATTATCATTTTTCACTTTCGGGAAAGACTACCTGTTAAAGGAGATGAATGAATGGCACGTAACAACAATCGTATTTTCTTCCCCGAGGCACGTAAACAAATGGATCAACTTAAAGCAGATGTTATGAAAGCAAAGGGATATACCGTAGATAATGAACAACCAGATTCGGTTAAATATGAAGTCGCAAAGGAACTGGGTATTCCCCTTTCGAAAGAGTACAATGGAAAACTGACATCGGAACAAGCGGGAAAAATCGGTGGACCAATCGGTGGAAATATGGTCAAGGAAATGGTCCGATTAGCTCAAGAACAACTAGCAAAGGATAAAATCTGAAAATAAAAAAATAATTTATAAAAGATGTTTATCACATAGTTGTGAGGGGTATTAGTAGAGTACAAGGCAGAACGAAAGTGGAGGAGATCGATTGTCGATTCCACGGAGATTTGCACAGCCTTGGCGGAAAATTTGCTTTACTGGCAAGTGGAACACTCGTCCGGGGATAGTTATTATTGCTCCGGCCACTTTGGTACGGTAAGAGGTAGGTTTTTTGTGGAAGTGCAACATGAGGCTGACACTCAATTGGGTCGATGAAATGAAGGCCAGACTTAGGAAAGTCAGAGGTCAGTATGATCAGACTGCACTGACGGGCGTTTAAGGTTTGTCAGGAAGAACAGTTTGAAGCAAGTGAACAAACAATCAAATTTTCCGGTGCGGAAAGAAGAGCATGGTCCGAAGTTTGGATCATGCTCTTTTTATTCGTTTATGGAGCTTTTTTGCAGGTTTACGCTTTTTCAGCTTATTTATTTTTTCATGAAATACCTACGTCCAACATTTTCCACTATTCTCGGTGTGAGTGCGTACATTTTGCTTGTAATCCCCATGATACCGGGCAGGTTAATTTCACGGACGGGTTTTGCGATGGTTTGGACGACCGCATCTGCAACAGTGCCGACTTTCAAAAGATGCTTGCCGAGCGATGAACGATAGTTTCCTGTTCTGTCTGCACCATCTATGAACGGCGTGTCGATCGGACCCGGATGTATGACAGAAACATTGATGCCGAATGGCGCGACTTCCATGCGCAGCGCGTTTGTATATCCGATCAAGGCATGCTTGGATGCTGCATATACAGAAGCCTTTGGCGTCGCTACTTTTCCGGCTTGCGAACCAATGTAAATGAGATGCCCTTCCTGTTGTTCCATCATCTGAGGAAGGACGCGCTTCGTCAGTTCAACAGGAGCAATGAAATTAGTATCCATCATTGAGCGGATCGCTTCGTCAGAGAGTAGATGCGCTGCTTCAAAATGTCCTACTCCAGCTGAAAAAATGACGATGTCCAATGGGCCGGTCTGTCCCAATAGGCTTTGCATCTCATCTTTATTTGTAATATCAGCAGGAATTGCAATTGCCCCTTCGTTCTGCAACTCCCAAAGTTTGTCCGGAGCCCTTCCAGTTACAAAAACGGTGTATCGGTCGGTATTTGACAATAGCCGCATTGCAGTTGCATACCCGACACCGCTCGTTGCCCCAGTTATTAAAACTGTCTTACGTTTGTTCATAATACAAAATACCGCCTTCGCCAACTATTTCATGCACAAGTCCTTTAGATACTAGATAATCCGTTTGCCCGATTGTTTCGGATAAGGTTAGTCCGAGTTCCTTTTCATAGACAGTCGGGAATAATCGTTGAGTCAGCTCATAGATTGTCTTGCTTCCGTCATCAAACATTGCGTGTACTTTCATAGCTCGTTCATACTGTTTCTGAAGTCTTGACTCTATTAGAGGATGAACATTTCGAACTTCATTTCCATGACCGCCGTAAACGATGCCGATTGGCAGTTCTAAAAGACGTGTCAATGAAGCATTGTATTGCAATAATGATTTCGGACGATCCGCTTCACGGTTTGCAGGAGGTTCGATCAAAGGATTGGACGATACTTTTTCTAGAACAAGGTCTCCCCCAATCATCTCACCCGTCTTTTCATTGAAGAGTACAATATGGCTTTGAGCATGTCCAAGTGTTTCCATAACAGTCCAGCCCGGATGCCCTGACCACTCGTCGCCTTCCCCAATTGTCCGATCCAGTGTCCTGTCCCCCATCAACCGTATTGGCCGCTTCATCTTTTCCACCCAATTGAAATAGCTTTCTGGTACTCCTTCTTCTTTTAGGCATTGCAAATAAAAACGGTCATGGTATTCCATGAATGACTGATCCCTTCTCAGCCAAAGGTCGTTATACGGATGACCGATCAACTCTGCCTTTTCGAAAGCATCCATCCAACCGGCATGATCCGGGTGATGATGCGTCAAAATGACTTGCTCTATATCATTGAATGTATAACCGATTTCGTTAAGACCGCGTTTTAGAGCCTCATAAGCTTCGGGTGTTTTAGGGCCTGCGTCGACTAGCGATAAGGCATCCCCTTTAACGACGAATGCATTGACATCGCCAACAGCGAACGGCGTCGGAATTTCGATTTTATGTATCATATAGGTAAACTCCTTCAAGTTCCATCCGTTTTTATAGTAATGAATGGTTATTCAGTCTATTGTACCTCTTTTCCAAAGTCTCGTCACTCTTGATAAAACCACTTTCTTGAAACCTTTAATCACATAATCCGTAGTATACTATAATAACGATAACTTTTTTGTAGGAGGATGCATATGGGGATTTTTAATTTTTTCAAAAGCCAATTCATCGAAGTCATAGAATGGACGGACCAAAATACCAATACAATGGTGTACCGTTTTCCTGTACAAAATAATGAAATTAAAATGGGGGCGAGCTTGATCGTCCGCGAATCGCAAGTAGCTGTATTTGTGAATGAAGGGGAGATTGCCGATGTATTCACACCTGGGCATCATGTTTTATACACGCAAAATATGCCTGTATTGACGAAACTTAAATCTTGGAAAACCGGTTTCAATTCCCCGTTCAAAGCTGAAGTCTATTTTATAAATACGAAGCAGTTCATCAATCAAAAATGGGGAACTTCCAATCCGATTATGATGCGAGATGCAGATTTCGGAATGATCCGTCTGCGGGGCTATGGCATTTATTCATACAGAGTTTCCGATGCTGCCGTTTTCCTAAGGGAGCTATTCGGCACAAACAGTTCTTATGAAACAAGCAGCATTGAAAATCATCTAAAGAAGATGATCCTTTCGGGATTGACGGACCTATTTGCAGAATCGCAAATACCTGCGCTTGACCTTGCCATGTATTACGACGAACTAAGCACACAAGGCAGAGAGAAAATGAAAGAGCGCTTCGCAGAATTCGGCTTCGACATCACTTCCCTTTATATAGAAAACTTGTCCCTGCCAAAAGAAGTCGAGGAGGCTATGGACAAGCGGACAACAATGGGTGTCCTAGGGAATATGAGTGCGTATACCCAATACCAGGCCGCAGAAGCGATCCGTGAAGCAGCACGAAATGAAGGCGGCGGCATGGCAGCAACAGGAGCTGGCATCGGTGCTGGCGCTGCAATCGGAAATGCAATAGCTGGAGCTTTCACTGCGAATCAGCAGACAGCACCTTCCGCAGAAGCGGAAAAAAAGGCTTGCCCGCACTGCCAGGCGCAAATTAAGACGACTGCAAAATTCTGTCCGGAATGCGGAAATTCCGTTCAGGAGAAGAAAGTTCCTTGCGTCAATTGCCAAGCGCAGATTAAAGAAGGAGCGAATTTCTGCGGAGATTGCGGCGCAAAACAAGTGACTGAGAAGAAATGTGCAGGATGTGGCGCAAACAATGGCCCCGCTTCAAAGTTTTGTGGAGATTGCGGAGAGGGCCTTGATGGCTAATCGTGACGGGGTGATGGGATGACGAATGTGGAGAATGAATTCGTTAAAGATGGGATAATTGAAGAAACTGAAGTGAATCAATGTAATTCCTGTGGAGGAAATACAGTGTATGACCCTGTTTCCCGCGGTTTGAAATGCCCTTTTTGCGGGACTGAGGTAGAGATTGAAGCGACCCGTGAAAATACGACCGAACATGACTATTTGGATGCATTGGATCAGGCGGATCATAGTTGGAGCAACGAGAAACGGGTATTCAAATGTGATAATTGCGGAGCGGAAACTCTTTTGGACAATGATAAAGTTGCCGATTTCTGCACCTTTTGCGGTTCTTCTCATATTGCAGTCACGGATCATGATGCAGGTATTAAACCCGCATTGGTGCTTCCTTTTCAAATCTCGAAGGATGAGGCTATGGAGAAATTCAAAAAATGGATCTCCAAACGATATTTCGCTCCTTCCAGGTTGAAAAAGGATTATGAGCTGAAAAAGATCAATGGAGCCTATATCCCTTATTGGACGTTTGACTCACATACCAAATCCGCTTATACAGTTAGGATCGGCACATATTATTATGTAATGGAGACTCGGACCGTTCATCGCGACGGCAAGATGGAGCAAGTTACAGAGCAGGTCAGGAAAATCAGATGGCGCACCAAATATGGGACCTATACTAATTTCTTCGATGATGTATTAGTAAAGGCGTCACGCAATGTCGCCTCCGGCTTGATTGATAAAGTGGAGCCATTTCAACTTGAAGGCTTACTGGATTATAGAACAGAATATTTATCGGGCTTCCTCGCAGAGCGTTATTCGATTCCGTTAAAAGAAGGCTGGTTTTCAGCTCGTAGCATTATCGATCATAGGATACGGAATGGCATATTACGTCAGGAAACTGGCGACGAAGTGCGAATTGTGCAAGTGGATACATCATATGACGACATAACTTTCAAGCATGTTTTATTGCCGCTATGGATATCCTCCTTCACCTTCAACAATAATGTATACCGGTTCCTTGTGAATGGCCAGACGGGAAAAGTAAGCGGGAAAGCCCCGATCAGTGTGTGGAAAGTCATGTTCATCGTTCTGACGGCTGCCCTTCTCGTAGGCACCGTTTATCTATTCCAAGATGTATTGTAATCGTTGACTTTTGTTTGACAACATGCAATAATCACTATAATTCTCAATACAAGAGCGTTGAAGAAGACAAGTAGAGGCAGTGAAGGAAACAGGAAAGCCGGCCATCGACTGAGAGCCGCTATCCCTCTCCTGCCCCGAACCTGCTTCTGAGCTGCCATGGAAACATGGCCGTCCCTTTCACGTTACGAAAGCTAGTAAGTTGTGCTGGATTGACTCTGGCAAATTTAGGTGGTACCGCGGAAACATGCGTTTTCGTCCTGATTGTATCGGGACGGGAGCGCTTTTTTTTATTCACACGAAAGGACGGATGAGGATGGGAAAGATTGTGTTCGTAGGAGCCGGCTCCATGGCGGAGGCGATCATTGCTGGTATACTTGCTAATGAAGTCATGCTGCCTGCTGATATATATGTAATGAATAAATCGGATGATGAGAGGCTTGCCCACATGCAGAAAACGTATGGGGTTTCTATCGTCTGTCGGGATCGAAACGCATTGCAGAATGCAGAACTTATCGTGTTGGCGACGAAACCGAAAGACATTAAACAAGCGATGGATGATATTTCCAATTACATCAATGATGATGCGGCTGTTTTATCCGTAATCGCCGGCGTGTCGATCAATACGATTGAGAATGGCCTAGGCAATCGCCCTATCGCCCGTTCCATGCCAAATACTTCTGCCGCCATTGGAAAATCCGCAAGCGGTGTTTCAATGAATGCTTTAGTGGATGTAACTATGCGAAACCGTATTTTAGAACTGCTGTCATCCATTGGTGTTGTGAAAGAAGTGGATGAGGATGAGTTACATATAGTGACGGCTTTATCCGGCAGCGGCCCAGCATATGTTTACTATTTGGTTGAGGCATTGGAAGAAGCCGCAATTGCAAATGGGCTTTCCAATGAAGTGGCACGCGAGCTGATCATCCAGACGTTCGAAGGGGCTGCCGCGATGTTACGGCAAACTGGCGAAGAGCCTGAACAGTTAAGGAAGAATGTGACAAGTCCAGGCGGTACGACAGAAGCCGGATTGAAGGCTCTAGAAGCTCGTTTATTCAAAGAGACGATTCATGACTGCCTACTAAGTGCGGAAAGGCGTTCGCGGGAACTGGGCGCACTATCTCAGTGACAAGAAAGAGGAGGTAATTGAATTGGCAAAATTATTTACACCTTATACAATTCGCGGGGTAGAATTTAAAAATCGGATTGTCATGGCACCGATGTGCATGTATTCAAGCCATAACTTTGATGGCAAAGTCGAGGATTGGCATAAGATCCATTATGCCACCCGTGCTGTCGGGCAAGTTGGGCTCATAATCGTGGAAGCGACAGCTGTATTGCCGGAAGGCAGGATTTCAGATCGCGACCTTGGCATTTGGAGCGATGACCATGTGGAAGGACTTTTCGAAATTGTCCGCCTCATGAAACAGCATGGAGCTAAGACTGGCATCCAGCTGGCGCATGCAGGAAGAAAGGCTACAGTGGAAGGCGATATTTATGCGCCAAGCGCCATACGCTTCAATGAACAATATAAAACGCCCGTCGAAATGTCGCTTGCGGAAATCCGGGAAACGATTGACGCTTTCAAGGATGCTGCGATCCGGGCAAAGAAAGCAGGATTTGACGTCATCGAATTGCATGCCGCCCATGGTTATTTGATCAATGAATTCCTTTCGCCGTTAGCAAATAAGAGAACGGATGAATATGGAGGTCCTTCAGAAAATCGTTACCGCATTTTGCGAGAAATCATCGATTCTGTCCGCTCAGTCTGGAAAGGACCTTTATTCGTACGGATATCTGCAGAAGATTACGTGGATGGCGGGATGTCGACTTCCCAATATATTGAAATGGTAAATTGGATGAAAACGCAAGATGTCGATTTGATCGATGTAAGCTCTGGTGCGGTCGTTCCGGCGAAGATTGATGCATATCCTGGCTATCAAGTGCCGTTTTCCGAACAGATTAGAAAAGAAACCGGTCTTGCAACAGGTGCAGTCGGTTTGATCACGACGGGGTTGCAAGCTGAGGAGATTTTAAAGAATGGTCGAGCAGATGTCGTTCTGCTAGCACGTGAACTGCTCCGTAATCCGTATTGGCCTTATTCTGCTGCGAAGGAATTGGGCGTGGAAATCGAGCCGCCTAAACAGTATGATCGTGGATGGACCTATTAAATCTAGAAAAGCTGCCGCTCGTCAATAATGACTGCGGCAGCTTTATTTTTTTATCAACTGTTCGTTTATCCACTCGAAATGGCTGAAGTCTTCTGCAATATGGATATTCGGGAAAATAGCGCTGCCCTGCTTTTGTAGATTGGCAATATCGGCTGGCATGAAGCGTGCGCTAATATGATTTGCGATAAGCACCTTCACCTCAGCCTCTTCAGCTGTCCGTGCTGCATCGCCTATTGTTGAATGTCCATATTCTTTAGCTAGGTCTCCGGTTTCGTTGTCGAAAGTGGCTTCATGGATGAGAATATCAGCTTCATTCGCCAATTCTACAGCCGATGAACAGTATCTTGTATCCCCGAGAACAGCTACTGTAAACCCACTTTGCGGTTCACCTGTCACGTCGTCGCTATAAACGATACGCCCATCGTCCAGCTCGACGTCTTCCCCATCTTTCAATCTTTTCAACATAGGCCCTTTTGGAACTCCGGACTCGAATGCTTTTTCTACAAGAAGCTTGCCAGGCAAGGGCTTCTGCTCGATTCTAAAACCGTAACATTGGATAACATGCTGGAGTTCTTGTGTATGCACTATGAATTGATCATCTTCATAGAGTACGCCTTCTTCAATCTCTTCAATTTTCAAAGGGTACGTCAAATGTGTTTTCGTTACACGAAGAGTGGTCAAAATCCATTCTCTAATACCTACAGGTCCGTAAATGACCAATTCTTCTTCGCCGCCCAAAAACGAACGGGATCCAAGGAAACCGGGCAACCCGAAAATATGATCGCCATGCAGATGTGTAATGAAAATCTTATTTATTTTCCGAGGTTTTATGGATGTCCTAAGCAGTTGATGCTGAGTCGCCTCTCCGCAGTCAAACATCCAATAGCCAGCTTGCTCTGCCGATAGGTTTAGGATCAGTGACGATGTGTTTCGTTGCTTTGAGGGCATGCCGGCTCCGGTTCCTAAGAAAAACAATTCCAATTCGATTGCCTACCTTTCTCCCAGCCCCCGTTTAACGGAGTTTGGACCGAATTTATTCTCGAGCTCCGAGACGAGCTCATCCATCTTCGCTTCTTTAGCGTATTTTTCGTAGTTCTCGAATGATAATTGCTCATTCAATTCACTCATCGGAATAACATTCGAAACAGTAATCCCTAGAAGCCTTATCGGATCCCTTTCCCAATGCCGTTTAAATAGATCAGCGGCTTCTTTGTATAAGTCTTCCGCTTTATAAAGCGGATTAAGTACTGTCCTGCTTCTCGTGAAATTTCGCCAGTCGGACGTCCTGATTTGGATCATGACGACCGTACCAGCCAGCTGCCGCCTGTCTAATCGCTGAGCGACATTTACAGACAACCGCTTAAATATTTCAAGGCATGCAGACAGTTCCGTTTCGTCTACCGGCAATGTCGTTGAGCTGCCGACACTTTTTCTTTCCTCCGCCGCATCTGGATCGACTGGTCGGTAATCAATTCCGTTTGCCCGGTTTCGTAGTCGGGTTCCGTTTTTTCCCATTGTGGCTTTGATCAATGATTCGTCAGCTTTCGCCAAATCCCCGATTGTCACAATGCCCATTACGCTCAAACGTTTTTCAGTGCTCTTGCCAACCCCATGCATTTCAATAACAGGCAGCGGCCATAAAACATCCGGCACTTGCCTTTTACGCAAGATGGTAATTCCCATCGGTTTTTTCATATCTGAAGCAGTCTTCGCCAAAAACTTATTCGGAGCGATTCCAATGGAGCATGGTAAGTCCAATTCATTAAGAATTCTCTGTTGCATATGCTCTGCAATTTGAACGGCTCTCGTCAACCCACCGATATTTGTTATGTCAATATAGGCTTCGTCTATCGACACAGGCTCAACCAGCTCGGTATATGAACGCAAAATCGAAAAAACAGCATTGGAAGCCAATCGATACTTTTCATGGTCGGGTGGCACGATGACAAGATTGGGACAAATCCTTTTCGCCTCGCCGACTGACATTGTGGTGTAAATGCCGAGCGCCCTCGCCTCGTATGAGCAAGTGACAAGGATGCCCCGCCGCTCTCTTGGATTTCCAGCAACAGCCAATGGTATCCCTTTCAATTTCGGATCATGCGCTTGCTCGACGGAAGCGAAAAAACTGTTCATGTCAAGATGAAGAATGACTTTCGTCTGTGCATTCGGGACAGATGTCATTTGCCTCACCTCCATCGCTTCGTTCAAAAAACCGGATGGATGCAACCATCCGGTTCTACATCATTTATCTATCATTGTTTGCACATATTGCCCGATTTCATCCATCCCCGTCAATGTACGAGAAAGAATTTCAGCGTCGACAACGGTGATCATCCGATCTTCCAAATTTGCGACCGTCTTGAAATATGGCGTTTTTGAATAGGCCATCAAGCCGGATGAAGTCAATTTACTTTCAGGGATATCCAATATCTCTTTAGCGTCAAGAACTAGCAACCCAATAAATAGCTTTTCGGTTTGAACGACAACAATCCTAGCATTCGGATCATCTTTTGCAGAATTTCCGTAAAGAATTTGCTGAAAGTCCAAAATCGAAACCAATTCACCTCTGATTTTCATCAATCCTAACATGTAATCGGGCAAATGCGGAATCGGATTTATCCGTTCCAGTTTTTCAATCGAGACGACAGTATCGACAGGCAAAGCGTATTCCTCTTTACCGCATTGAATGATAACCGTTTTCATATCGCTCATCACTCATACCCCCTTAGTCGACGCTACGCGTACAATTTCAATTAATAATTCAGTGAGTTTATTCAATTCTTCCACTGGCATCCGTTCATTTTTCGTATGGATTTCCTCATAGCCGACCGATAAAGTCACAGTTGGCACGCCTGCTCCATTGAATACGTTGCCGTCGCTTCCGCCGCCGCTTGTCATAAGTTCCGGCTCTCTGCCCACGTTACGGATTGCTTCCATTGCCGTTTGCACAACTTCCGCATGTTCATCGAAGCTGAAGCCTGGATACATAAGTTTCACTTCTGTTACAGCAGTACCGCCCATGGCAGCCGCCGTCTTTTCAAACGTTTCCACCATATGGGCAGTCTGTTTCTCGAGCTTTTCAGAATTGATGGAACGGGCTTCCGCTAAGATCCTAACTTCGTCACAAACGATATTCGTCGCCTGTCCGCCCTCGAAACGGCCGATGTTGGCCGTCGTCTCCGAATCTACGCGTCCGAGCGTCATCGCTGCAATCGATTTGGCAGCGATATTGATTGCTGAAACGCCTTTCTCAGGCGCAACTCCAGCATGTGCCGTCTTTCCATGAATCGTCGTCCATAGTTTAGCCTGATAAGGGGCAGCAGTCACAATGCCGCCCACTTTCCCATCACTATCGACAGCATACCCATACTTCGCTTTCAGTAGAGATGGGTCCATCGCTTTGGCTCCGACAAGTCCACTCTCTTCTCCCGCGGTAATGATGAATTGAATATCCCCGTGCGGTATATCGTCTTCCTTCAACACTCTAGCCATTTCAAATAAAGCGGCAATTCCAGCTTTATCATCCGCTCCTAAAATCGTCGTGCCATCCGAATAAATATATCCGTCCTCACGCAGTTCCGGCTTGATCCCTTTTCCGGGAACGACCGTATCCATATGGCATGTAAAATAGATAGGATGTGCACCTTCGATAGTGCCCTTCAATGTTGCGATCAAGTTTCCTGCACCATGTCCAGTAACATCTTTTGTGTCGTCTTCAATAACTGCAAAACCGAATCTCTCAATTTTCTCTTTCAAAACAGTGACAATTCTATCTTCATGTTTCGTTTCGGAATCAATTTGTACAAGCTCAAAAAACTCATCCAATAGACGTTGTGCATTCACTTTGCATCTCTCCCCTTCGTATTCGATCCTTTATAATGGTATGTTACCGTGCTTTTTCTTTGGTCTTGTCTCTTGCTTATTCCTCATCATTTCAAGCGCCTGCAATAGTTTGATGCGTGTCTCCCTTGGATCGATCACATCATCTACCATCCCGTGGGAAGCAGCGACGTACGGGTTTGCAAACTTCGCCCTATACTCTTCGATTTTGTCGGCTCTCGTCGAATCCGGATTATCGCTATTTGCAATTTCACGTGCAAAAATGATGTTTGCTGCCCCTTCCGCCCCCATGACGGCTATTTCTGCATTCGGCCATGCATATACAACGTCCGCGCCGATTGCCTTCGAGTTCAATGCAACATATGCGCCCCCGAATGCTTTTCGCAAGATGACCGTAATTTTAGGAACGGTCGCTTCCGAATAAGCATAAAGGATTTTCGCTCCATGCCGGATAATGCCCCCATGCTCTTGCTTCACTCCCGGGAAGAAGCCTGTTACGTCTTCAAACGTGATCAGCGGGATATTGAATGAATCACATGTGCGTATGAATCGGGCAATCTTATCAGATGAATTGATATCCAGCCCTCCCGCCATCACTTTCGGCTGGTTGCATATTAACCCTACAGACTCGCCTCTCATCCGTGCGAAACCGACAACTGCGTTCTTCGCAAATTCCGCCTGCACTTCGAGAAATGAATTTTCATCGACAACTTGTTCGATGACTTTACGTACATCGTAAGGGCGAATCGTTTCGTAAGGGACGACATCCGCCAGATCGTTTCGATAGTCTTCCTCCGACGTTGTATCGAGCATTGGAGTTTTTTCATCATTGTTTTGCGGAAGATAGGATAGCAGATGACGCACTTGTTCCAAAACCGTCTTCTCATCTTTGCCGCGGAAATGGGCGTTCCCGCTAATTGAATTATGTACTTTTGATCCACCTAAATCTTCAGATGTGATTTTTTCACCTGTCACCGTTTCAATGACTTTCGGACCTGTGATGAACATTTGGCTCGTTTCGTCCGTCATGAATACAAAATCGGTGATAGCAGGGGAATAGACCGCCCCACCTGCACATGGCCCTAAAATGACAGAAATTTGAGGGATGACTCCTGAATAAATCGCATTTCGATAGAAAATTTCACCGTAACCATCGAGTGATACGACACCTTCTTGAATACGCGCGCCTCCTGAATCGTTTAAACCTATGAATGGTGCGCCATTCTTCGCGGCCAAGTCCATGACGTTCGCAATTTTCATGGCGTGCATTTCTCCTAGAGCGCCGCCGAAAACAGTGAAATCTTGTGAGAATAAATAAACAGGACGTCCGTCAATCTTCCCGTATCCTGTCACGACGCCGTCTCCTGGCCCAATCTGCTTGTCCATGCCAAAATCACGAGTCCTATGTATGACGAAAGGATTCAATTCGACAAATGAACCTTCATCCAGCAAAAGATTGATCCGTTCACGGGCTGTCAACTTCCCTTTTTCATGCTGTCTGGCGATCCGTTCATCTCCTCCGCCTAGTTCGATTTCCCGTTTCCTATCGTATAATTCATTGATTTTATCATAAATGTCCATTCGGCTTATCCCCTTTGTCGCATAATTCATACAGCACTCCGAAAGATGACTTCGGATGCAAGAAGGTTACTTCTGCACCGCCTGCGCCCGGCTTCGGCTCCTCTTGCAGTAATTGCACGCCTTTTTCCTTCAACTCTTCCATTCTTGTCCGTATGTCAGAAACACCGAATGCAATATGATGGATGCCTTCCCCGCGTTTCTCAAGGAATTTCGCAATCGCCCCATCTTCTCCGATCGGCTCAAGTAGCTCGATTTTACAATTGCCAGCATCGAGAAAGGCAACTTTGACTTTTTGACTTTCAACCTCTTCAATTCCAAGCAGTTTCAACCCTAATGTTTCTATGTAATATGGCAGCGCATTCTTCAAATCTTTAATGGCAATTCCGATATGATCCACTTTTTTCATTTGAACGCCTCCTTCAATCCATTGTAACGTTTTCTAATTAAATCCGCTACATCTTGAGAATTTTAGGGAATCTGTTAAAATGGAATTATCTATAACGCGAGGAGATTTGTCCGATGAGCAATAAAAAAGTACAAAAAGTCGTTGTTTATTTAATGATTGCCGCTATGGTCGCTTCAACTGTCCTGATTGGTTTGAGCGTTCTTTTATAAGTACAAAAAAACAGTCCCGAAGGACTGTTTTTTTATATTTCTTCGCAATGTTCTTCAAATTGGCTTTGAAGGTTTGTGACGACGGACATCGGATCATGGCCTTCAATTTCATAGCGTCCGACTTCCGCAACAACCTTTCCGTCTTTCAATAAAGCAAATGATGGAGATGAAGGAAGATGGTCTTCACCGAAAATCATGCGTGCATATGCAGTCGCTTCCTTATCTTGACCCGCAAAAACAGTAACTAGGTGATCCGGACGTTTATCGTAATGAACAGCATGTGCTGCAGCAGGACGCGCAATTCCGCCTGCACATCCGCAAACGGAGTTCACCATGACGAGAGTCGTGCCTGGTCGTTTGAATGCCGCTTCCACTTCCTCGGGCGTTGTCAATTGCTCATACCCGCTTGCTTCCATTTCAGACCGTGCTTGCTTCGTAATATCTTCCATATAAAAGTTGAAATCCATAGTCATTCGGATCGGCCCCTTTCAAAATATAATTTCATCATAGCAGTTGACTGTTACACTTGCAAAAAACCGGATTTAGAAACATAGTTGACTGGTTTGACGAACA
Source organism: Saccharococcus sp. Marseille-Q5394 (assembly GCF_946901335.1). NCBI lineage: Bacteria > Bacillati > Bacillota > Bacilli > Caryophanales > Anoxybacillaceae > Saccharococcus > Saccharococcus sp. Marseille-Q5394. The sequence goes on from NZ_CAMPPQ010000001.1 coordinate 691,834, forward strand.
ACCATCCATTGAAGTCACTTCATGGGAAGTATTTTATCAACTGCACTTGCAACTGTCATTTCACCTGTAAGCAAGTGTTTTTCAAGTTCGGTAACCAACTCTTTTTTCCCTTGCTGCGAAAAGAAACTATCGATCAATCGATCCCTTATCATTGAATGGAACCAATCTTTCGTCTGGGACTGCCTTCTTGCTCTCCAGACTCCGCTTGCCTCCATTTCGTCCTGGAACGTTTTTATTGTTTCCCACACTGTTTTAAAGCCGGTGCGTTCCAGCGATGACACAGGCAATGCAGTCGTCGTCCATCCTGGGGTTGCCGGCTGGAGGAAATGGAGAAGTTGGCGGTACTCCCTTACCGTCTTACTAGCGAGTTTAACGTTATCTCCATCAGCTTTGTGGACGATCATACAATCAGCCAATTCCATGATCCCTTTTTTCATGCCTTGAAGCTCATCACCTGCACCTGTCAAAACGAGCAACATGAAGAAATCGACCATTCCCCTAACAACGGTTTCACTTTGGCCGACGCCGACCGTTTCAATGAGAATGATGTCATATCCTGCAGCTTCGCATAGCAGCATCGTTTCACGCGTCTTTTTATGCACGCCACCGAGAGTCCCGGAAGACGGCGAAGGACGGATGAAGGCGTTCGGATGTTTTGCGAGTGCCTCCATTCTTGTCTTATCGCCTAAAATGCTCCCGCCTGTCACTGTTGAACTCGGATCGATTGCAAGCACGGCGACCTTATGTCCGGCTTCAGCCAATTGAAGTCCAAACGTTTCTATGAATGTACTCTTTCCCGCACCGGGTACTCCAGTGACGCCGATCCGAATGCTATTTCCTGTATTTGGCAGCAATCTCTTTAATAATTCCTGCCCCGCCTTCTGATCCGGTTCCGCCTGGCTTTCCAGAAGGGTAATTGCCTTTGATAAGTGCAGTCTTGAGCCTTTGCTGATTTCTTCATACAAATTATTGATGTCGATATTTTTTTCTATTCTCACAAATCGTTTGCGCTTTTGTGCCACCATGCCATCATGCTGCGACTCAATGCCGTTCATTACATGCATTGCGCTGTCGTTCTGGAAGTGTTCCTTCTTGCTCAATCCATCACTTCCTCGTACCCAAGCGCGCGATAGATGTCCTCTATCACTTTTTGCGCTGCAACAGGTATGACCGTTCCCGGACCGAAAATGGCCGTTGCACCATTTTCCCGCAGGAAATCATAGTCCTGTGCGGGAATGACTCCACCGACAACAATCAGGATGTCATCCCTTCCGATTTTCGACAGCTCATTCCGCAACTCTGGAACTAGCGTCTTATGCCCAGCAGCAAGCGAACTGACCCCAATCACATGGACGTCATTTTCCGCCGCCTGCAAGGCAGTCTCTTCCGGAGTTTGGAATAAAGGACCGATGTCGACGTCAAATCCTAAGTCGGCAAATGACGAAGCAATCACTTTCGCCCCTCGGTCATGGCCGTCCTGCCCCATTTTCGCAATGAGGATACGGGGACGCCGGCCTTCATTTTCCAAAAACTCCTCAGCCATCGCCTTCACTTCCTGGATTTCATCCGAATTCGAGAAATTCGAACTATAGACGCCGCTTACAGATCGGATAACCGCTTTGTGTCTACCGGATACTTTCTCGATTGCATCGGATATTTCTCCGATTGTCGCCCTTGCACGAGCTGCATTTACCGATAGCGCCAGTAGATTTCCGTTTCCATCGCGCGCAGCCTCTGTCAGTGCTTCCAAAGAGGCGGTTACATTGGCTTCATCACGCAATTCTTTCATCTGATGAATCCGAGCAATTTGTTTTTGTCGTACGACGGAGTTGTCGATCTCCAATATATCGATAGGCTCTTCCTTTTCAAGCCTGTATTTATTCACACCGACAATCGTTTCCGTGCGGGAATCGATTTTCGCTTGACGTTTGGCAGCTGCTTCCTCGATTTTCATCTTTGGCAAACCGGTCTCTATCGCCTTTGCCATGCCGCCCAAGACTTCGATTTCCTCAATCAGCTCCCATGCTTTTTCCATCAAGTCAGCGGTCAGCCTTTCTACGTAATAGGAACCGCCCCAAGGATCGATTGTCTTCGTCATATTCGTTTCCTCTTGAAGGAACAATTGGGTGTTCCTTGCTATCCGTGCAGAGAAATCCGTCGGCAGTGCTATCGCTTCATCGAGTGCATTCGTATGCAAGGACTGTGTATGTCCCATTGCCGCAGCATTCGCTTCCACCAATGTGCGAGTGACATTATTAAAAGGATCCTGCTCCGTCAAACTCCACCCTGATGTCTGGGAATGTGTCCGCAATGCAAGGGATTTAGGATTGGACGGATTGAAAGACTGCATCATCTGCGCCCAAATATTGCGTGCCGCCCGCATTTTTGCGATTTCCATGAAGTAGTTCATTCCGATCGCCCAAAAGAAAGATAGACGCGGTGCGAATGAGTCGATGTCAATTCCCGCTTTCAATCCGGTACGAACGTACTCAAGCCCGTCTGCCAGTGTATAGGCAAGCTCGATATCAGCCGTTGCTCCCGCCTCTTGCATATGGTATCCCGAAATCGAAATCGAGTTGAATTTCGGCATGTTTTTGGAAGTGTACTCAAATATATCGGCGATGATGCGCATCGACATTTCCGGAGGGAAAATATAAGTGTTCCTAACCATATATTCTTTCAAAATATCATTTTGAATCGTACCTGCAAGCTTTTCCGGAGTTACACCTTGCTCCTCTGCCGCAACGATGTAAAAGGCCATTATCGGCAAAACTGCACCATTCATTGTCATCGAGACGGACATTTGATCAAGGGGAATTCCGTCAAATAGGATTTTCATATCTTCTACAGAATCGATTGCCACTCCCGCTTTTCCGACATCACCTGTCACCCGGGGATGATCTGAATCATAGCCACGGTGAGTTGCCAAGTCGAAAGCTACCGATAAGCCTTTTTGTCCCATCGCCAAGTTTCTTCTATAAAAAGCATTACTTTCTTCGGCTGTAGAGAAACCGGCGTATTGACGCACAGTCCACGGCCGTGCGACGTACATCGTCGGGTATGGACCTCTCGTATTCGGAGCGAGGCCCGGCATGTCACCTAAATGAGAAATGCCTTCAACATCTTTAGTTGTGTAATTTGACTTGATTGAAATACCTTCATTCGTAAGAAAAGGCGTTTCGTTTACACAAGGATTTACAGCTGTAATCAGTTTGTTGATGTCAACTTTATTGAAGTCAGGTTTTTTCATTTCCGGGTCCCTCCTTGCCACGAATTGAGTACGTTCTGTAATTTCTCTATTTTGTCCTGGCCGCTGAAAATCAAGCCATTGAGGCCCAGTTGCTCCCATTTGTTCAATGTTTTTTCATCGAATTTCCCTGCCACATCCAGCATGATTTCCGTTGGCAGCTTTCCAAGGAGACTTTCCATTCCGGCTGATACAATTTCATCATTTCCACAGACAATTACATATTCGGGTTTTTCACTATCCAACCATTTGATTGCTTGTTCAATACTATCGAAAGCAGGACTCCAACTGCTATCGATTCCGCCGGAAGCCAAGAAACTAGTTACGAAGTCCGCACTAGGCTTAAAGTCTTTCAGTTTGCCGAAAGTCAGTATTATGGTTTTCGGCTGATTTTCATTAAATGATTGACGGAGTTTTTCAAACGGCTCTGCCAGACGAGCTACTGGATATAAGCCACTCCAATCATCAAAATTCGTCGTTGTAAGATCAGCGTACACATTCGTTCCGATAAGTACTCGTTTACCTACAGCTGTCTCTTTTTGAAGTTTTACTAAGTTTCCCTCTAACTGGCCGCCTTCAAGGAATTTATCGATACCGCCTTTGCTCTCGATTTCCAGAAACAGTTTCCATGATTTTTCTACGAGTTCTTCTGTCAGTTGTTCAATAAAATAAGAGCCACCAGCAGGGTCAAGAACTTTTTCAACATGCGTTTCTTCTTTTAGAACGAGTTGCATATTTCGACTATGTCGGATGGAGCTTGCATTGGGTCCAGTCAATATATTATGCGGATGTGCTTGAATCATATCAGCACAGCCCAAAACAGCGGCGAATGTTTCATTTCCCGCTCGAAGAAGGTTGACGTACGGATCGAGCTTTGAAAAAGAACGCAGAGATGTTACTGCAAATACGGGTATGAATGGTGGTTCTTCAACATCATAAGCTTGTGCGAACGCTTGCCATAACACTCGAAAAGCACGAAGTTTAGCGATTTCCATAAAAAAATGAGTGTCAATCGGAAAACGGACGAAGAAGTTGTTTGTGAAACTATGAAAACTGTCCGAGCTTGCTGCGATTCGAGAAGCTTCTGCCAATGCGATTGCCAATTCTGTGACTGCATCAGCGCCTTGATGGTGAACTTTCCATAGGTCTGACCCTGCTGTCCGGATATTTGTATAACCAACAGGCATGATCCAATCGTCCACTTGAATAATTCCCGTTACTTTCTCGCGCACCTCATGATGGACAAAATCAAATGCCCTTAAAATCGTGTCATCATTACGGACGTTGAAAAGAAATACTGGATATTCAGCTATATATGAAGACAATTGTAATAGCTGATCGTCATTCCAATTAAACTGATGAATCCCGTCATATACGATAGCTTCATTCCCTTTTTCGATTGAATCTTTCAATTGTTCCAGGAACTCATCACCACTGTAAGCAATAGTTTGCTGTGCAATGATCCAACCGGCATTCCGTTTCATGGATCGGACGATTGATGAGCTCTCGAGGGCAGGCCTTTCAACGTAAAGAGGTTCAAGATCAAAGCCCTCTAATGTTGATGTTTTCATTTTTTCATAGGGCTTCCCTTTCAGGGAGTCGACAGCAATTTTTTTCCACTGTTTAAAATCCGCTTTTTCGAATTTCGTTTTTTTCATATTATCAATTGTCATCTAGCTTGCTCCTCTCATATTGAGCATAGTAGTAGGCTTTCAGGCCATCCATAAAATATGTAAAGTGCATCTGAATATTCTTCATCTACTTATAGTTTACCTGACTCACCAATTGTTTGAAAGCGCAAAAGGGAATTGGAAAGGTAGAGAAATTGAAAAAAGCCGCCCCTCGCGATTAGGAGGGACAGCCTTCTGCTTATTAATAGACAGATGTATTCTCTGATGTGATGTTTTCAAGGATTTCCTTTACTCGTGCAAGGAAACGACCAGCCACTAACCCATCAAGCACGCGGTGATCGAGTGATAGACAGAGGTTTACCATATCGCGCACGGCAATCATATTGCCGTTCATAACGACAGGGCGTTTGACGATTGATTCGACTTGTAAGATTGCTGCTTGTGGGTAGTTGATGATACCCATTGATTGGATGGAACCGAATGAACCAGTGTTATTAACAGTGAATGTCCCGCCTTGCATCTCTTCGGCCTTCAACTTGCCCGAACGCACTTTTGATGCGAGATCATTGATGTCACGACCGATGCCTTTGATTGTTTTTTCATCGGCATGCTTAATGACCGGGACGTATAATGCATCTTCGGTAGCAACTGCGATGGAAATATTAATATCTTTTTTCTGGATGATCTTGTCTCCTGCCCACATAGAATTCATCATTGGGAATTCCTTCAAGGCTTGGGAAACTGCTTTCACGAAGAAAGCAAAATATGTCAGGTTGAAGCCTTCTTTCTGCTTGAACTCATTTTTCAGGGAGTCACGATACTGGACAAGGTTCGTTACGTCCACTTCGATCATTGTCCATGCATGTGGCGCTTCGTGTTTGGAGCGGAGCATATTTGTCGCGATCGCACGTCGCACTCCTGTAATCGGAATTTCGATATCACCTGCAGCGGTCGGAATTGAGACAGGCTCTGCCGGCTTGCTAGCAGGAGCGCTTTGTACTAGAGCCGCAGCCTGCTGTTCAACGTTTTTCGATGACTGTTCGGATTGCACTGCTTCTGCGGTTGGAATTTCACCGCTATCGATAATTCGTTGGATATCTTTACGAGTGATGCGTCCTTCATTCCCAGAACCCTGGACAAGTGAAAGATCAATATTATTTTCTTGTGCCAATCTCATGACCGCAGGAGAATAGCGTGCTGCTCCAGATTCACGTCTAATAGGTGCAGCAGGTTTCTGTGAGCCTGCTGCCGGCATTTCATTCGCTGGCTCTTCTTTCGCAGGGACAGCTTCCACCGAAGCTTCTGCGCCCCCTTCCGTTTCGATTGTACAAACGACGATGCCAACTTCTACAGTTTCGCCTTCTTGAACGATAATTTCCTTAATTGTTCCAGCGAAGGAGGAAGGGATTTCGGCAGTCACTTTATCCGTGTTCACTTCAGCCAACGGATCGTATTTATTGACAGTATCCCCTGGCTTCACTAACCACTTTTCAATTGTTCCTTCTGTGACACTTTCTCCAAGCTTTGGCATTTCGATATTTTCTATTGTCATATCCTAGTACCTCCTTCCGATTAAAATTCTGCTAGTTCTCGTGCAGCTTTTTCAACTTTATCCGGGTTGACCATGAAGAATTTCTCCATAGTCGGTGCATAAGGCATTGCTGGAATATCAGGACCTGCAAGACGTCTGATCGGGGCATCGAGATCAAATAGGCAGTTTTCTGCAATGATTGCTGACACTTCACTCATTATGCTGCCTTCTAAATTGTCTTCTGTGACGAGCAACACTTTTCCGGTTTTGGAAGCCGCTTCAATGATGGCTTCTTTATCCAACGGGTAAACTGTCCGCAAATCAAGAATATGAGCAGAAATTCCATCTTCAGCCAGTCTTTCCGCTGCTTGCAATGCGAAATGCACACAGAGGCCGTAGGTGATGATTGTAATATCGTCCCCTTCGCGCTTCACATCCGCTTTTCCGATTGGCAGTACGTACTCTTCTTCAGGAACTTCCCCTTTGATTAAACGGTATGCCCGTTTATGCTCGAAGAACAGGACCGGATCATCGTCTCTGATTGCCGCTTTCAATAATCCTTTTGCGTCATAAGGAGTCGAAGGGATGACGATTTTCAAGCCAGGTGTACTGGCGAACATCGATTCGACTGATTGGGAATGGTATAATGCTCCGTGGATTCCGCCACCGAAAGGTGCACGGATGACAATCGGACAAGACCAGTCGTTATTGGAACGGTAACGGATTTTCGCCGCTTCGGAAACGATTTGGTTTACAGCAGGCATAATGAAATCCGCGAACTGCATTTCAGCTATAGGACGCATTCCATACATGGCGGCTCCGATTCCTACACCCGCAATAGCGGATTCTGCAAGAGGCGTATCAAGCGCGCGGTATTCACCGAATTGATCGTAAAGGCCGTTTGTCGCTTTAAAAACGCCGCCCTTTCTTCCAACGTCTTCTCCAAGAACGAATACATTTTCGTCTCTTTCCATTTCTTCTTTCATGGCAAGTGTAATTGCATCAATATACGAAATGACGGCCATTATTCGTTCCCCCCTTCCTCTTTATAAACATGGCGAAGCGCATATTCCGGTTCTGCATATGGTGCTTTTTCTGCATAGTCGGTCGCTTCATTGACAATCGCCATGATACGTTCTTCCATTTCTTTTTCATACGCTTCATCGAGGATGCCAGCATCCCTTAAGTACGCTGCAAATTTAGGGATCGGATCATGCTTCCGTTCGTTTTCAAGCTCTTCTGAATCCCGATACAAACGATGATCATCATCTGAAGAGTGCGCTGTGAGACGATAGCAGATTGTTTCAACGAGGCTCGGCCCTTCACCATTACGGGCACGGTCAGCCGCTTCCTTAACTACCCTGTATACTTCAAGTGGATCTGTACCATCGACAGTCACGCCAGGCATGCCATATCCAATGGCACGATCAGAGACGTTCTCACAAGCCAACTGTTTTTCAACTGGAACGGAAATTGCATATTTATTGTTTTCGACCATAATCACTGTCGGAAGTTTGTGGACACCTGCAAAGTTCATCCCTTCATGGAAGTCGCCTTGGTTGGACGACCCTTCCCCTAATGTAACGAATGTGATGAAATCCTCTTGTTTCATTTTCGCAGCAAGCGCGACGCCCACTGCATGTGGGAGCTGTGTCGTCACGGGTGATGAGCCCGTCAAGATACGATTCTTCCGTTGCCCGAAGTGACCTGGCATTTGGCGACCTCCAGAGTTTGGATCTTCCGCTTTTGCAAATGCCGAAAGCATAAGTTCCTTCGGTGTCATTCCAAAGTGAAGGACAACTGCCATATCACGGTAATAAGGTGCAATCCAATCCTTGTCTTTGTCGAGTGCATACGCAGCTCCTGCTTGAGCGGCCTCCTGCCCTTGACACGAAATGACAAACGGAATTTTACCTGCACGGTTCAGTAGCCACATACGTTCATCTAACCGTCTTGCCATGACCATCGTTTCATATATTTCCAATGCATCTTCATTCGTCAATCCCAATTCTTCATGACGCGTTTTTGCCATTTTAGAAACCCCCTTCTTATCCAAGCATAAAATCGGTGTTCGAATGCGTACGGACAGCCGATTCCGATATTTCTTTACATATGAATTGCTATTCCATCCACAGCAAGGGATGCTTCCCCGATTACTTCAGATAGAGACGGGTGCGGATGGATGGTTGAAGCTACTTCCCATGGAGTTGCATCGAGCACCATTGCTAAACCTGCTTCAGAAATCAAATCCGTCACATGCCCGCCTATCATATGGACACCTAAAATATCATTTGATTTTTTGTCGGCGATAATTTTCACAAATCCATCGGCATTTCCATTAATAAGTGCCTTGCCGATCGCAGCGAATGGGAACTTTCCAACTTTGACATCAAAGCCTTGTTCTTTTGCCTGCATTTCGGTTAGACCAACGCTTGCCGCCTCAGGACTTGAATAAATGCACCGGGAAATGTTCGTATAATTGATCGGTTCTGTTGAAATACCGGCGATATGCTCAACAGCTGCAATGCCTTCATGGGAAGCTACATGTGCCAACTGAAGTCCGCCTATACAATCACCAATTGCATAGATATGGCTTTCCTTCGTCTGGAATGTGGGCTTTGTATTAATAAAACCGTTTTCAATTTGAATTTCCGTATTTTCAATGCCGATTCCTTCTACATTCGCTTGGCGTCCAACTGAAACAAGCATCTTCTCGGCAGTGAACACTTTCATTTCACCTGCTAACTCAGCGGATATCGTGACAGATTCCTCTGTTTTTGAGAGACTGTCCGCGGCCACTTTCGCTCCAGTTACGAATGTGATGCCTTTTTTCGTCAGTAATTTTTTCATTTCCTTTGAAATGTCTTCATCTTCCGTAGGAATGATCCGCTCCGCATATTCAATTACAGTGACCTCGACGCCAAAATCATTCAACATCGAAGCCCATTCGATTCCGATGACTCCTCCGCCGACAATAAGGATCGATTTCGGTAGTTCCGTCATCTGGAGGGCTCCATCTGAAGAAAGCACCTGTTGTTCATCGATTTCCAACCCTTGCAAAGTACGGGGTCTCGAGCCGGTTGCGATAATGAGGTTTTTCAATATGAGCATTTCATTTTCTTCCCCGTTGTTCATTTCAACGGAAATCGTTCCTGGCATCGGAGAAAAAATCGAAGGTCCCAACATGCGGCCGTGCCCTTCATATACATCAATCTTTCCTTTTTTCATTAACCCGATGACACCTTTATGCAATTGTTGGACGATTTCATCCTTTCTTGCCTGGACACGCGCAAAATTCAATGATGCGCCATTCGTATCAACCCCGAACTGGGCAGCTTCATTTTTCGTCATTTGATACACGGAAGCACTTTTTAATAAGGCTTTGCTTGGGATGCATCCTTTATGCAGGCAAGTCCCTCCAAGTGCATCTTTCTCAACTAGTGCCGTTTTTAGGCCTAATTGTGCGGAGCGTATTGCGGCGACGTAACCGCCTGTGCCTCCGCCTAAAATTACAACATCATATTCGTTTGCCATCTTTATTCATGGCCTCCTCTTGCTATCCATCAAGCAGGATAGGTTTTTGCTTGCTCTTCACCATTCAGGACCCGTAGAGCACCCTCAGCAAGGGCTTGCAACTCGTCTTCACCTGGATAGGTTACTACTTCGGATATCCAGCCGACCCGGCTTTTGATCATTTCAACATACTCCTTGCCGTATGCGAGGCCACCAGTCAATAGGATGGCATCGACTTTGCCTTCGAGCACTGTTGCCGCGCTGCCAATTTCCTTTGCGACTTGATATGCCATTGCCTCATAGACTAAAGCCGCATTTGAGTCGCCAGCTTCTATTCTTTTTTCGACAGTCACAGCGTCGTTCGTACCTAAATATCCGACAAGACCGCCCTGTCCGACTAATTTTGCCATGATCTCTTTTCTGAAATAAGTTCCCGAATAGCACAAATCTACCAGTTCGCCGATTGGTACTGTACCCGACCGTTCAGGACTGAATGGCCCATCACCGTGCAAGCCGTTGTTGACGTCTATAACTTTACCGTAACAGTGTGCCCCGACTGTTATGCCGCCTCCCATGTGAGTGACAACCAGTCGGAGCTCATCATAACCTTTGCCGACTTGCTTCGCATATCTTCTGGCGACCGCTTTCTGGTTGAGTGCATGAAAAATTGATTTTCTGCTGATTGGTGCAAATCCCGAAATACGGGCAAGCGGCTGCATTTCGTCGACAACAACCGGGTCGACGATGAATGCAGGGATATTTGCTTCAGAAGCAATCTCATTTGCTAGGATGCCGCCAAGATTTGAAGCGTGTTGACCGGAAAAGCCTTTTCTCAAATCATTGAGCATTTCTTCATTGACGTAATATGTACCGCCTGAAATCGGTCGGAGTAATCCTCCTCTTCCACATACAGCATCCAATTCCGTCATGCGGATGCCGCCAACTTCCATAGAAGAATAGATGGCCTCTTTCCGAAAATTATATTGATCGATGACCGAATCGAAGTGTGCAAGCTTTTCCGCCTGATGCCTCAATGTGTCTTCAAATATGATTTGATCGTTATCGTACACACCGATTTTCGTTGATGTGGATCCGGGGTTTATGACGAGAATCCGGTACCTCATTTTTCGCACGGTCATCCTCCTCTCGGGGTGCACCTGTTAGGGAATGATTTGCTATTATTTTTTTCGTGTAAGAACACTTTTTTCGTTTTGCAGGAACTGTCCACGTGATTTGGCAACACGGGCGATACGTTCCTCAGCAAGTCGATCCGCTGCAACGTACGATGGAATGTTATCGCGCTTTGATATCGCGAAAATCTTTTCAATCGTATCGTAAATTCCAGCGACGCGTTTCAATGCACGTTCCCGGTTATAGCCAGCAAGCTCATCAGCCACATTGATGACGCCTCCGGAATTGATGACGTAGTCAGGTGCGTAGACGATTCCCATTTCATGGATTGTATCGCCGTGCTCCGGATTCTTCAATTGGTTATTCGCTGAACCAGCAATGACTTTCACTTTTAGTTGTGGAATCGTTTCGTCGTTGATGATGGCGCCCAATGCGCATGGAGCGAAAATGTCCGCTTCTTGCGAATAAATTTCGTCGGTATCGACGGCAGTTGCGCCAAAAGCCTCAACAGCACGTTGAACAGCTTCCTTATTAATATCAGTAACAATCAGCTTTGCGCCTTCTTCATGCAAGTATTCGCATAATGTGTAGGCGACGTTTCCAACGCCTTGGACAGCTACTGTCTTGCCTTCAAGAGAATCACTTCCGAATGCTTCTTTCGCTGCAGCCTTCATCCCCTTATAAACACCGAACGCCGTGACAGGCGAAGGGTTGCCCGAAGAACCAAACTCTGCGGAAACGCCAGTAACATAATCCGTCTCCAAATGAATCAAATCCATATCCTCTTCTGTTGTACCTACATCTTCTGCTGTAATATATCTTCCGTTCAACCCTTCTATGAAGCGGCCGAATGCGCGGAACATCTCTGGGTTTTTATCCGTTTTCGGGTTTCCGATGATGACCGTCTTTCCGCCACCTAAATCGAGTCCCGCAGCGGCATTTTTATACGTCATTCCTTTTGCTAGTCGAAGTGCGTCCTCGATTGCTTCTTCTTCACTCGCATATGTCCACATGCGAGTACCGCCTAAAGCAGGTCCTAAAGTCGTATCGTGGATTGCGATAATCGCTTTCAACCCTGAAGTTTTGTCTTGGCAAATAACCAACTGTTCGTAATCGTGAGTTTCCATATAGTTAAAAATTTCCATAATGCATTTCCTCCTCCGGAATATCCGTTTTTAGTTTTTAGATGCCTGAATGGCTAATGCCAACGAGTACAGCTTGCTTTCTGCGCTATCAGATCTGGATGTCAATACGATCGGAGCACTGGCACCTTGTATGATGCCGCCGACTTTCGCTTTTGCGAAATACATGAGTGACTTATATAAGATATTTCCCGCCTCGATTGAAGGCACTACGAGAATGTCCGCCAGCCCCGCAGTTTCGCTCGTTATTCCCTTGTGCTTGGCGGATTCGATGGAAACTGCATTATCCAATGCAAGTGGGCCATCGATGATGCAGTCCTTAATTTGCCCTCTTTGATTCATGACAACAAGCGATGCTGCATCAGTCGTGGGTGTCATTACCGGATTGATTGTCTCGATTGCTGCAAGTGGGGCGACAATCGGCGTTTTTACGCCACATGCCCTGGCGGCGGCAACCGAATTCCGGATAATTTGGGCTTTCTCTTCCAAAGTGGGCGCAATGTTCATGCCAGCATCCGTGACGAAAAGCAACCTGTCATAGCCTTCCACTTCAAAAGCCGCTACATGGGAGAGGATTTTTCCGGTCCGTAACCCATATTCTCCGTTCAATACGGCTTTCAGAATAAGTGCAGTCGGCAAGTTGCCTTTCATTAGCACTTGTGCATCCCCGCTTGAAACGGCACGTACGGATTTTTCCGCCGCTTCTTCGTTGCTGTCAGTATGGATTAGGGTGATGTAAGGATGTCCGTACAGTTCTGGAAAATGGTCTTTAATCGCCAGTCGCAACCTTTCTTCATTATCAAATAAAAGAAAGGATGCAATTCCTTTCATGACCGACATTTCCACTGCTTCTAACACTGCCGAATCGGCGGCGCATGCAACGGATACGACCCGTGTACCAGAAGAAGCCGTTCTTTCGACTAAAGCATCCAGCGTCGACATATGAGCAGCCTCCTTCAGATGAGTTTGTATTTCTCCAATTTATAATATAAGGAACGCAATGAAATGCCAAGACGGTTTGCTGTCAATGACTTGTTCCCGTCATGTTCAGCCAAAGCCTTTTCAAGTACGGTTCGTTCGTAATCATCCATAACTGTGGCCAGTGTACTGATTTCGGGAATGGCAACTTCCCCGGCTTTAACCTCATTTGTGGAAAGGGACCTTCTTATATCTTCTTCCCCTATGACAGCTGTTCCATGCTTTATAAAAATCATTGCTCGGCTTAAGACATTTTCAAGTTCCCGTACATTTCCTGGCCATTCATATTTTTGCAGCCTTTGCATAGCTTCTTCAGAAATGCTTTCTACATTCATGCCAAACTCCTGATTCAGCTTCTTCAATAGCTGAAGTGCGACTTCCGGAATATCCGATTTCCTCGTTCGTAATGAAGGTATTTGAATCGACAACCGATTGAGCATGTAATACAAATCCACATTAAACGTACCTTCATGAATTGACTTTTCAAGGTTTTTTGTAGAAGCCACAATAATTCGAGCTGTCTCAGTCGATGCCTCACTTCTCCTATTGGTCATTGAAAGTTGTAGGTAATCAAGGAGTCTTGATTGGACGGCTAATGGCAAATTGGTCACTTCGTCCAAAAAAAGAGTCCCTTTACCTGCTTCCTCCAATAATCCCGCCCTGAATGTAGCACCTGTGTCATGAGTTACGTTATCCCCGAAGATTTCTTTCTCTATTACAAAAGGATCAATTGCCGCACAATTCAAACGGATGAACTTACTTGACTTCCTGTCACTACCGCTATGAATCGCATTCGCAAACAATTCTTTCCCTGAGCCTGCTTCCCCTCGTAGTAAGACCGGAATATCCGATTTCGATGCAACCTTTGCCTGATCGATAGCAAGATTGATCTCAGAGGAGCTGCCATGGATATCGTCGAATGTACAAGTCGACTCCAATTTTCGGATTGTTTGTCTTGCCCAATCAAGTTCCTTCATAAGGCTTCGCATTTCAGTGATATCGTGAATGACACCAATACTTCCCTTCACTTCCTGATTTACAATAATAGGAGCCACGTTTACGATGACATCCCGATTATCTTCCCCAATCCTCATATTCACGCCTCTGACTGGCTTTTTTGTTTGCAATACTTTCATATGAATGCTTTCGCCTTCATTGATGTCGACAGACGCCGGTTTCCCGATCACTTCGTCTTCAGATAAGCCTGTTATCCGAGTGTACGCCGGATTGACAAGTATGCCATTCCCTTTTTCGTCAACAACCGAAATTGCGTCGTCACTAGATTGAATGATCGCTTCCAGCATCGTTTTCACTGATTTCAAATCAGTTATTTCCTCTGCGAGCTTGACAACCTCGGACACATCTTTAAATATTGCAAATGCACCAAATGTCTTTCCCTCCGTGGAAATGAGCGGATAACGGGAACTTACAATTTTCACTCCGTTGCGCAGAATCAACTCTTCATTTACTTCGGAGCGTCCGGACGAAAGTACTCTGACCAATTTACTGTCTGGGATAATGTCAGTAATCGATTTGCCGATTGCGTCGAAATCAGAAACTTCTAACATCATGCAAGCGCTTTCATTAATAAAATCAATAATCCCTTTATGATCGATACCAATCATGCCTTCATCAATTGAATTAAATATGAGACGCTGCCTATCCATTTCCGTTTGTATCTTACGGATGTATTGATCATTTTCATTCAATAGTCCTACGAGTAGATTCGCGACAGATCCGGGAATTAATACCGTATTCATGTGGATGCTCTTCATCAATTCATCAAAAACTGCTTTGTCTCCAGATACATCAAAAACAATTTGGACTTCATCAGTCAAGAAAAGCTTCCAATCGGAGCCATACGAGATTCCTAGTTTCTTGGCGATTACAAGTCCTGGTGCCTGTTCATCAATATCGACAATTGCCGACACATTCATGAAATTTGAGTTCAAGAGCAGGTTCAGTATTTTCGTGCCCCCGGATCCCGCTCCAACAATGAGTACATTTTGCAAGGATATTCATTCTCCTTTTTGCACCATGCAATCTTTTGCAAATCTATATTCATAATACACGATTGTTCTGTTCTTGACAATAATTGTTGAGCAGGTAAAATTATATTTGGTAAGGAGATTGATATTATGGCTCGTATGGCGGCATTCATCGTACTTCTGATTCCTATTCTTATCACAGCAGGCGGTATTAAGCTCATGCGTGATTCACTTTTCGGAATCCAATTTGCTCCATTTCCTTTCATCTGGCTACAATTCACGGTGGGCTTCCTCATGTTCGGTGCAGGTCTTGCCTTCTTTGCAGGTTTCCTGCTACGACGTGATAGACGAAAAGGAAGGGTTCAAGATCGTTTCAAATAATCGTTAATTCAAAAAGGACATCGACGAATTCGCCGATGTCCTTTCATACTATTTATTAAATTCAGCAATTCGAGACTTAGAATTGTTGATTTCGGCTACGGGCGGACGAGTTTTTATCTATAGTCAAGTGTTTTACTAATTTCTTGGTACTTTAGATGATTAAAGGTGCCGAGTATGTCAACAGACTGTTGCTTTCCGTTCCGACGCTCGCTTTCCGCGGGCATGGCTTGAGCCTCCTCGGACGCGAAAGGCGTGCGCCCTGCGGGGTCTCAAGACTCATGCTAGTCCCGCAGGAGTCGAGCGTCTGCACTCCAAACAACAAGTGCTTCTTAATATATAAGTATGCCAAATAGATATACAAGAAATAATGACTATGTGTGTATTTGAAAATCTAACGTATGCAATGTCATCTTCTTCAGCGCCATAGGATTTTTTAATTGAGTCTCCCAATGGATGAATAAAGATTTTCTACTAAAGGGTAGATAATCTGGATAATGTCGAGGGACCAACAGGTATAAGGATAGCGCTTCCAACTGTTAGCGTCGTAAATTGGTTCTTCATCATTACTATCCATCTCCTCTTTCATTTAGTAGAAGTTACCGTTGATTGAAGCGGAGGGCGGCGACTCCAGCGGGAACAGCGCGAGCTGAAGACCCTGGACTGAGCGAAGCGAGGGAAGCGGCTGAAGCCGTGCCCGCGGAAAGCGTCCGCCCGAAGCGTAAATCAACATTATTAATAGAAAAAAACTAAGTGATAGGGGATATGCAAGTCACATTACCCCAATATTTGATTTAGAACCTATTTTTTGAACCTGTCTGGGAAATCTGTTATCCAGCCATCGATATATGGAGGTGGTTGCTGAGTGATTGCCTCTTTACCGGTAACTCCATAGACCCTCAACTTTTTTCCGCTAGCGACCATTTCCCCTATATACGGTTCCTTCAACAAACGTTTATGGAAGTTGAAGCCATCTGCGAAATCATACTTCTCCAGGCAATTCCAATCAGTCGTTGTTCTTTTTGCTAACAATGCAGTTTCAATAGAAGGTTCTATCGCTTTTGCTCTTCGAAGTATTTCCGGATCGAATGAAGACAAATGGACGCTATCGGATAGCATGGCCATACCGATGATTTTATGCAACGTTTCCGGCCTCTCGGAAACGGTCTCTTTCAACTCGATATTTAAAGCCAGTCGTTTTAATTCGCAGAACGAAACGACTTCCTGCAATGTTGGTATGCGATGACCTTTAATAAGCCTAAAGAATTTATTGCCGATGTTTATACGTTGCAATTCACTGAAATGTAGATTTGAAACGCGCTTCCGGATTCCGGAAATTCTGTAAAGATCCATATCATGAACTACGACAGGCACTCCGTCGGCTGTCAATTGAACATCCAATTCAATTCCGTCAGCTTGCATCCTTGCAGCTTCTTTGAATGCCTGCATGGTATTTTCAAAACAGACACCAGAAGCGCCCCTATGCGCGAATACCATCGGGCTAGACATTAAGTGTTTTGTCGACAACTTCGAAGACACCTTTCGTTGGTTTATTCAGCAAACTGGATTTAGACCCGATTTGAATAATGACACCTGGATATGCTTCATGTGAAACTTCAATCTGAGGAGGCTTGGCAGTTTTGATTTTGTAAAGTCCGACCTGGATTTCCCGGTCGAGTTCAAACATCTTATCCCTCCCCGCTTGTAGGGTCTTATGCAACTTATCATATGCATCAGCCTGCTCTCCATGCAATTGGTTTGATAGCCCGTTATCAAGCATCGACAATTGCGTTTCAAGATGCCCGATGTTTTTTTGTATTTTCTTCAATTCCACAGCCATTTGTTGTATTTCAAGGTAGATAAGATCTTTATCGATTCCTTTGGCATACAAATGGGTCATCCTTTCATGGGCATTGCCAG
The DNA here is from genome assembly GCF_946901335.1 of Saccharococcus sp. Marseille-Q5394. Lineage (NCBI taxonomy): Bacteria > Bacillati > Bacillota > Bacilli > Caryophanales > Anoxybacillaceae > Saccharococcus > Saccharococcus sp. Marseille-Q5394. Next base: position 709,293 of record NZ_CAMPPQ010000001.1, read on the forward strand.
CGAATGCACACTCAATCCTGAAAAGCGCTTCAATACGGCCGCCAATAATTCTGCCTTTTCCTTTATCAACCATAACCGTTTCGCCGACTACGTCTGAGCCCAAAACATATGACCCGACATGGATGTTTTTTGCGAATAGTCTGCAATTGTTTGCGTGCTTTATGTATATATCACCACTTGCTTCTATCACAGAAATGTCCCCACCGAATACTCCGCCCTTAATATAAAGATCCCCTTCGGATGAACATATTTCCTTGGCATTCGTTACACCTTCGTTACCCTCTATGGAAATATCTCCTGTTGCATTGACAGAATAGCCCGACATGACCGTTCCATAGACTGTAACCGACCCGTCAAATGTGATGGAACCCGTTTCAGGGCCTACATCCCCGTTAATGATCAAGTGTTTTCCGACGCCGACAATATCATCGACAAATTCCAGCGCACCGCCGAATAATGCACGAAGTACAAATTTCTCCTGCTCTTCCACTTCCACTACTGATTTCCGGTCATATCGAAGCTTAGCATCGCTACCCCGCATTGCGGCAACAGTATTCCCGAAAATATCCTTGCCAGGTTTACCATCTGTAGGCGGAATTCTTTCGCCTAACCAATCGCCTTCCTCAACATGTGTGACAAAATTCATTTCATAGTAATCTGCTAAACCATCTTCACGGATAACAGGCTTTTTTTCCGGTTTTTCTATATATGTAATTATAGCATCCGCGCCCTTCTCGGGTTCCCGTCCAACTGCAGCCACAATAGCAATCCCCGGATACAAATCTTCTTCTGACAACTCAATTATGCCAAAGACGATACCGGAGTCTTGCAGTGATTTTTCAATCAGGTTGAGCAATCGATGTTGCTCCGATTGAAATTCTGTTATTGTCATATTCAGAACAACTTCAGTTTTCATAAGATCCGGATGAACCATCACTTCAATCAAAGGTAAATAGTAGCCGATTTTATGTCCATCCCCAATTTCCGTCAGTGCTTTTCTCAATGCTGGAAAGGATGCAATTTTAATTCTTGGGTTTTGGTTGGTAATCATGTCAAACGATTTTAAAGGAAAACCGGTCTTTTTCAAGTCGATTACTACATCTTCCTCTATCACGTATAAATCAAAAAAGTCATTTTGAACTAGCAATTCGACACCCCGTTTTCTCATCTATCCTTCTTTCATTATAAAGTTTAAACAATATTTCTACAATAGACAGATAAAAAACACCGCAAATTTACGGTGTTTAATGAGGTAGCTATTTAATGATGCCGGTTAGCTTGCTATATGTTCAAGACGGATTTTATCTGCAATCATTGCTATGAACTCACTGTTCGTCGGCTTGCTCTTCAAATGATGGACTGTATAGCCGAATGTTTTTGAAATGACATCGTAATTCCCCCGGTTCCAAGCAACTTCAATCGCATGCCGAATTGCCCTTTCCACCCGAGAAGGGGTTGTTTTGTACTTCTCTGCAATGTCCGGATAAAGGATTTTGGTTACGGATCCAAGCAGGTCGACATCGGTGTAGACCATTTGAATCGCTTCTCTTAAAAATGCATATCCTTTAATGTGCGCAGGGACTCCGATTTCTTTAATGATCGATGTAATCGTAGTATCAAGAGCACGCTGTGTCATCGTTGTGTCCGCTTCCACCTGTTTGTGAACGGTTGGCCTTGAAGGTTTTGCCGTACCTGAGATTTGGAAGATTTGAGATATCAAGCGGTCAAATTCGAATGGTTTTAACATAAAATAGGATGCGCCTAAGCTACCTGCCTGCGCCATGACATCCTCTTGCCCGAATGCAGTCAACATGATAATATGCATATCGGCTAATGCTGGATCCTTCTTTATCGTATCCAATACCGCAATTCCATCCAAGTGTGGCATAATGATATCCAGAAGCAGCAAATCAGGTTTATTCTCCTGCAACATTGAGAGACATACCTTGCCGTTATGTGCTGTCCAAATGACTTCCAATTCCGGATGCTGCTCGAAATATGCATTCATCGTGTTCACCAATTCTTTATTATCGTCCGCTATTGCAATCCTTACTTTCCCCATCCCATTTTCCCCCTACTCGTTTTTCATCCCTGCCATTATTCTCCATGATTCTATTATTCACATGAAATCTAATTGCTGTAAAGGAAAATTTCGACAAACATTCGAACAATCCTTCTGTTTTCCGAAAAATGAAACTTAAGGATTACGGTTTCGTCATTATTCGACGAAATTCAATAAAAGAAACCGACCCAGGTTTCGGATCGGTTTTTCTTCATTTTCGTTTTTCTCCGTCACGCATTGTGACTAAAAATAAGCCTGCGCCTTTTTTCGGTTCATCGACAAACATATGAGTGACCGCGCCGACAAACTTTCCGTTCTGAATGACGGGACTTCCACTCATGCCTTGTAAAATTCCACCAGTGGCTTCCAGCAATTTCGCATCGGTTAAAACGAAATGGAACTGCTCCTCTTCAATGTCAGTGATTTGGATGGAGAACTTTTCGACTTCGGTCCCTTTTACTGTCGTAAAAATTTCCGCTGCCCCTGCTTGTAATTCCGCGGGCTGCATAATTTCGAGTGGTTCAGCCAACACTTTCTTATAAGCATCGTTCCACGCTCCGAAAATCCCATAAACCCCATTAGTCCTGATTGTTCCCAAATATTCTTCATCTTCTACGATGGAGGAGATTTTATATCCTGGAGAGCCTGGTATACTTTTCTTTATCTGTTCAATTTCCGAAAGGTATATCGCGCCATTTTTAAATGGTGGTGGTGATTTCAAGGAGCTGTCAACAATTTGATGGCCGAGGGCTCCATACGTGCCGCTTTGAGGATCGACGTATGTCAGTGTCCCGGTACCTTCCGTTCGGTCTTTAAGAAAAGGCAGGAGGCGTTTTACAGCATCCTTTTCCGCCAACACCTCAACTGATGTACCTTTCCGACTGATATTCATGTGGATTTTTTCTTTTTTCACTTTCATCATGATGTGTTCGAAATCGCCGAGACTCACGATGTCAGTTCCGTTAAGCCGGATAATGGAATCGCCAGCCTTCAGCCATTGCTCGTTATTAACCAGTACATCATTCGTGACGAAAATGCCCGATAAATCCATTTGAATACCAATTGAATGGCCCATCGGAATAACTTTGTCACCGGAAGAAGCCGAAACTTCATTTTGGATCGGCAGGAAATTCAAAAGCGTGGCAAACGAAACGGATAACATCAGTCGTTTACTCCATCCCATGATTCACCTCCTCAGATGAAAGATACTATTGGTATGTCCGTTCAGATGAATCTTATGAAAGGTTAAATCATGTAAAAAAACGCATACTTGTTGTATGCGCTTAAATGCGGAAAGTCGTTTTTCTTTCGTCTGCCATTGACAGTAATTCATCAGCATGCTGCAACGTCAGTTCAGTTATTTCTGCACCCGACAGCATCCTTGATAATTCTTTCGTTCTTTCCAGGTCAGTGATTTCAGCAACCGCTGTCGTTGTCCGGTTCGACTTCACTTCTTTTCGGATGAGCAAGTGGTGGTCAGCCATTGCAGCGACTTGAGGCAGGTGGGATATGCAAAGCACTTGTGAATGAGTGGCGACCATCGCAATTTTATCTGCAATCGCTTGAGCGACCCGTCCACTTACCCCCGTATCGACTTCATCGAAAATAATTGAAGTTACCCCTTGATGCTTGGAAAAAATTGTTTTCAATGCCAACATGATCCGCGATAATTCGCCACCGGATGCAATTTTAACTAAAGGTTTCAACGGTTCTCCCAGATTTGTTGAAATGAGGAAAACAACTTCATCAAAGCCATTACTGTCAAAACTGCCGGATGCTTTTCGTGTGATCGATACATTGAAGGTGGATTTTTCCATATGTAGCTCTTTCAATTGCTGCATAATTGCATCTTGCAGACGGAGAGCTGATTCTTGTCGGATAATAGATAGTTCATTCGCTTCCACTTCTAGATCTTTTTCAAGTTGGATGAGTTTTTCCTGTTCTTGGCCAAGACGTTCATCCCGATTGAGCAATTGATCTAGATCATCTGCAATCTTTTCCCGATAAATGAGAATATCCTCGATCGTGGCACCATACTTGCGCTTTAGTGATACGAGCATTGCCAATCGATCTTCAACAATTGGTAATCTCGTTGGATCGTACTCCATTCGGTCAATGATGTTTTTCAATTCATGTGCAGTATCTTGCAATGAGTAGAAACTTGATGAAATGATCTCCGAATGGGATTCCAGTTCTTTGTCCACAGAGGCGGCATCTTCCAAATCACTCATTGCCGACCCCACCCAATCCAATGCATGATTGTCACCGCTGATCGACTCATAAGCGGTATTCAGACGTTCAAAGATCCTATTGAAGTGTTGAAGTTTCATTTTTTCCTCTTCGAGCTCTTCCTCTTCACCGATGATCAGCTCTGCATTGTCGATCTCTTTTAATTGGAAAGAATAGAGATCGATTCGTTGTGCTACTTGCTGTTCATTTTCATTAGCCGTTTCGAGCCTACGCTTCAATTTCATATATTGACTGTAAATATCCGAATAATTACGGTGGGCTTCAGCCAGATCCACTCCAGCGAATTGATCGAGCAGATGGATATGCCGCTTTTCATGCATCAATTCTTGATTGTCGTGTTGGCCGTGAATATCGATCAATTGAGAACCGATTTCTCTTAAGCTTGCAATCGTCACTAGTTTGCCATTGACCCGGCACGTCGTTTTTCCACTTGCGTTCAAATCGCGTCGGAGAATAATTATACCATCCTCGCAATCAATGCCGAATTCAGTTAGTTTTTTAAAGACAGGATGATTCTCATCATCGATTGTGAACATCCCTTCCAGTTCGGCTTTTTTTGCACCGTGACGAATGAATTCCTGCGACCCTCTTGCTCCAGCAAGGAGCTGAACGGCATCAATGATTATGGATTTACCGGCGCCTGTTTCTCCAGTCAGAACGGTCAAGCCTTCTTCAAAAGTCACTTCGAGATGCTCTATTATCGCGAAATTATGAATGGAAATCTCACCTAACATTCAAACACGCACCTCCTCCATCGAATCGAACATTCAGCTTAAATGAGCGCCAACAGTCTTTCTTTCACTTCAACTGTTAGGGACTCATCCCTGCAAATGATCATGCACGTATCATCTCCGCAAATTGTCCCAAGCATTTCATCCCATCCTAAGTTATCAATCAAGGAACCGACTGCATGCGCATTTCCAGGCAACGTTTTCAGAATTATGAAGTGACTTGCACTATCAATACCTATGAATGCATCTGTTAACATACGACGAAGCTTTTCTTCGGTATTGAATCTATGGACGGGCGGCAAACTATATTTATAACGACCGTCAGGCAATGGGACCTTGATGAGATGCAATTCTTTAATGTCACGGGACACTGTAGCTTGTGTCACGTCCACTCCGGCGTTCTTCAATTTATCAACAAGTTGATCCTGTGTTTCAACTTCCTCATTTGTAATAATATCCCGGATACGAAGATGCCGTTGTCCTTTATTCAATACAATACCTCCCATGCTTACCATCACACCTTTCTATTTAAAATCATGTCAATACTTCATACGCTTCAGTGATTAAAGCACCGAAAGCTAATTCATCATAAGAATTGACCGGGTCTTCCTTCGATTGCAAATGGAAGAGAAACTCGATATTTCCTTCCCCGCCAGTAACCGGGGAAAAAGAAATGCCGCGTAAAGAAAATCCATTCATCGTGGATGAAGCCGCTATCTTTTGCAAGACTTCCAAATGAACGGCCCTCTCCTTCACAATCCCTTTCTTCCCCACCTTATCTTTCCCCGCTTCGAACTGAGGTTTGACGAGAGCAACGACATCTCCACCATCGGCAATTATTCGTTTCAGCGGGGGCAGTATCAATGTAAGTGATATGAAAGAGACGTCAATCGTGGCGACTTGAGGCGTCCCTTTCGTGAAGTTTTCGGGAGTCGCATGTCTGAAATTGGTTTTCTCCATGACGGTAACACGCTCATCACTTCGTATTTTCCAAGCAAGCTGGTTTGTCCCGACATCTAGTGCATAGCAATGTTTCGCTCCATTTTGTAAAGCGCAATCCGTAAAACCGCCCGTAGAAGAACCTATGTCCAAAACAATCTTATCTTGTACGGATATATCGAAAACTTCGAGAGCCTTTTCAAGCTTTAAGCCGCCTCGGCTCACATATTTCAATGCGGATCCTTTTACCGACAACGGAGCGTCTATCTTGATTTTCTCACCGGGCTTTTCTAATCTCGTTTCTGCAGAAAACACGATTCCTGCCATTATGGAACGCTTCGCCTGCTCCCTCGTTTCAACTAGCCCTCTTTGAACAAGGAGTACATCGACTCGCTCTTTTGGTTGACCGGTCGTCATACGATTTCCCTTTCTGCACGGGTCGTTCCTTTGACAGCCAGTTCTGTCGTCCTTATAACATTCTCTACCGTCAAATCGATTTCTTCAAACAGCTTATCGACACTGCCGTGTTCTATAAATTCATCCGGAATACCGATTCGGCTAATGGAAACATTTGCAGAAACGTCATGTGCGTACTCCATGACAGCACTCCCGAACCCGCCTGCCAATGCTGCTTCTTCCACAGTAACAATCGGTTTGCCTGTACTGAATAACTGATCAAGCATTTCCGTATCCATCGGTTTGATGAATCTTGCGTTGACTACTTTCACATATATGCCTTTTTTCGCAAGTGTCTCGGCTGCATCCAACGCCATTGGAATAGTCGTCCCGAATGTCAAAATCGAGCCGTCCGCACCTTCGCGCAGTATTTCCCATGTACCAATAGGAATCGTTTTCAGCTTCTTGTCCATTACGACTCCTAGACCGTTCCCTCTTGGATATCTCATCGCAATAGGACCGTCATCATACTCCAGAGCAGTCTTCACCATATGCTGTCCTTCATTCTCATCTTTCGGCATCATAATCACAAGATTTGGCATATGTCGTAAAAATGAAATATCATACACACCATGGTGAGTTTCTCCATCCGCACCAACGAGTCCTGCACGATCTATGCCGATAAAGACGTTCAACTTCTGTCTAGTTATATCATGAAGCATTTGATCATATGCCCGTTGCAGGAACGTCGAGTATATGGCCAAGAACGGCTTCATCCCTTGGGTTGCCAATCCTGCTGCCATCGTTGTGGCATGCTGTTCAGCAATTCCCACATCAAAAAACCGGTCCGGAAATTCAGCCGCGAAGGACTCCAGTTTGGATCCTACGGGCATAGCCGGAGTAATGGCTGCTATCCGTTTATCTTCCCTGGCGATTGTTCTGACGGTTTCAGCCACTAATCCGCTCCATGACGGTGCAGTCGTATTTGATTTCACGAAATCGCCCGTTTCTATCTTATAAGGGCCGGTTCCATGCCAGGTTCCGATTTTATCATTTTCTGCAGGAGTGTATCCTTTTCCTTTTTTCGTAATAACGTGTAGCAGGACAGGACCTTCAACCTTCTTGGCATACTGAAGATTGCGTTCCAGATCATTGAAGTCATGTCCATCGATAGGTCCCAGATACGTAAATCCAAGCTCTTCGAAAAACACTCCGGAAACAAGCAGATACTTCAAGCTATCCTTCACTCGTTCAGCAGCAGCAGCCACTTTGCCGCCGACTGCAGGGATCTTTTTCAAAATATATTCTAATTCATCTTTCACGCTATTGTATTTCCCGGCAGTCCTTAACTTGCCAAGGATATCATGAAGCGCTCCGACGTTCGGCGCGATTGACATTTCGTTATCATTTAAGATAACAATCATATTTGTCTTCAGGTGGCCGATATGATTCAATGCCTCCAAAGCCATGCCGCCCGTCAATGCACCATCGCCGATGATCGGAATAACATGGTTCGAGCCGCCTTGCATATCTCTTGCAGCAGCCATTCCCATTGCAGCGGACAGGGATGTGGAACTATGTCCTGTTTCCCATACATCGTGTTCACTTTCGGACATTTTCGGGAAGCCGCTCAGACCTTTATATTGGCGGAGCGTGCCGAATTGACCGGCTCGACCCGTCAAGATTTTATGCACATATGCTTGATGCCCGACATCCCAGATGAATTTATCTTTTGGGCTGTCGAAAAGCTTGTGCAAGACAATCGTTAATTCGACAACTCCCAAGTTCGGACCGATATGACCACCTGTCACAGACAGGTTTCCAATTAGAAATTTCCGGATTTCTTTCGCCAATTCCGTCATGTTTTCTTTATCAAGTTGCTTCAGAAAAGACGGATTTGTAATTTTAGTGAGATCCACTACTATCACACACCTTCATAAATTATTGCCACGTAAGTCCAAGTAATGTTTTCATTATAACAAGAAGGCTCTTCAATAGGAACTATTGGACCATAATCCGGACAACGGGTTTTTCAAACCAAAGGAATATCAAACATCTCTTTGGACGATATAATCAGCAAAAAGTTTTAGCATCGAGTTTTCTTTCTTTAAAAAAGCCAAGCTTGCCGTTGCATCCAAGTGATACTTTTCCAGCTGTTGTTGCGCCCCTTCAAGTCCCAAAAGGGAAGGATACGTTGACTTATCACTGGCAGCATCGCTATTCGCAGTCTTCCCCAGCTGTTCGGTCGTTGACGTGACGTCTAAAATGTCGTCCTTGATCTGGAAAGCCAATCCGATGTTCTTCGCATATTTGCGAAGCAGTTCCAACTCGGCATCTTCTGCATCGGATAGAACAGCACCTGCTTCTATACAGAATGACAATAAAGCGCCTGTCTTATGCAGATGGACTTTTTCAAGATCCTGCAGCGATAATACTGCCGTCTCCCCTTCCATATCCAACACTTGACCGCCTACCATTCCATTCGCGCCAGAAGCATCCGCCAACAGAGCGACCAATCTGATAACTTGCTTGGGCGACGTATGTTCCAGGGAAGCTAATATCCCGAAGGCCCTCGTTTGCAAGGCATCTCCGGCAAGAACAGCTGTCGCTTCGCCGTATACTTTATGGTTCGTCGGTTTGCCCCTTCTGAAGTCATCATCGTCCATGCTAGGCAGATCATCGTGGATGAGAGAGTATGTATGGATGAGTTCAGCAGCACATGCCACTTTAAGCGCGTCCGCGGATTCTTTCCCGAAATCGGCAAGGACTGCCAGGACGAGAAGAGGACGAATCCTTTTACCGCCTGCATTCACTGAATAGAGCATGGATTCCTTCAATGAAGATGGGGCATTTTCCAAGTCTATCAACCGATTCAATTCCGCATCGATCAGTGGTGCTTTTTCTGAAATGAATACCTGCAGCCGTTTATCCATTCGAATCCCGACCTTTGGATGGATCGAAAGGAGTCGACTGCCCATTATTATCTATGATTGAGATTAACTGCTTTTCCGCATCCTGCAATTTCCCATGACAATAAGCGGATAGCTCCATACCTTGCTTGTATAATGTGATAGCGTCCTCTAACGGAACGTCACCCGCTTCCAATTTTTGAACAATGCCTTCCAATTTCGACATTGCTTCTTCAAATCGTAGTGTTTCTTCGCTCATTTAACTTTCCTCCCCGTCCTTCATCGTGATTGATTTGATTTCAGACTCTACAGTCCCGTCTTGCATACGGACTTGCAACGTCTCTCCAATTTCTAGTCCGATAACGGAATTAGTGACCGTTCCTTCTTTATAGATGATTGAAAATCCGCGTTCCATTACTTCCAACGGATTTAGCGCTTTCAGCATCCTGATCGCTGAATTGAATTGTTCGGCCTTGTTGCGCAAATCATTTTGCATTGACCTCTTCATTCTTTCGGTTAATAACGAAAGATTTCGATCTTCCTCTTTAATCCGCTGCAGCGGAGTATAAAATGAGAGCATCCTATCCAATCGGTGATGGTCCGCTTTCCTATTCGCGGTCAGTTCATTTCTGCTCCTGAGAAGCCTGTCATCCAGCCCGCTCAATTTTTCAGTGAATGGCCGGTAAAGCCTCTCCGGGAATTGCAATGGATACGATTGCTGGTATGTGGTTAAACGCTTGCGTTCATGCTTGATTTGATTCGAAAGTGAAATGTAAAGGGAGCGCTTCCGTTCCAATACCCTCTCAAATAACTCTTCCCTTGAAGGAACCGCCAATTCAGCGGCCGCAGTTGGAGTCGGTGCCCTCATATCGGCTACAAAATCAGCGATTGTTGTATCCGTTTCATGGCCGACAGCACTTATAATAGGAATCCTGCAAGAAAATATTGCCCTAGCAACCGCCTCTTCATTAAAAGCCCAAAGGTCTTCTATGGAGCCGCCGCCTCGTCCTAGGATTAACACATCGATCGAACCATGTGATTCCGCTAGCTCCAACGCCTGCACAATAGAAGGGACGGCTTGAGGTCCTTGCACGATTGCCGGAAACAGGCAAATATCGGCTAATGGATAACGCCTTTGTAATGTGGAACAGATATCACGGATCGCTGCACCTGACTGGGCGGTGATGACCCCTATCTTATTTGGCAAGCTAGGCAGCGGTTGTTTCCAACGCGCATCGAATAATCCTTCTTTCGCAAGCGTTTTTTTCAGTTGTTCATAAGCCAGATATAACGCCCCGACGCCGTCTGGCTGCATTGTTTGGACATACAGCTGATATTGACCGCTTGATTCGTAAACATTCACGTCCCCTGTGATCAGGACATTCATTCCTTCTTCAGGTTTGAACTTCAATGTTCCTGCAGCTGAACGGAACATGGCGGACTGCATTCTGCTTTTATCATCTTTCAACGTAAAGTAAATATGCCCGCTTGGGTGGATTTTCACATTGGAAAGTTCGCCTTTCACAAATACATTTCTTAAATAAGGATCGGCTTCGAATTTACGTTTTATGTATTTTGTCAATGAATGCACGGAAAGATACACATTTTCACTCAATAACTTCACCCCCGGAAATTCAGACGTATAGAAACGCTGTCTTTCCTATGAAAAACAGCGTAGCTCTTCGTTTTATGATTAATTAAGGCGGGTACCCAAAATCCGTTTACCCTCCGTTATTGCGACTTGCCTTCTTGGCATGCCGATTCGGCACTTTGCAATGTGTTTTTCAAAAGCATCGTAATGGTCATCGGACCGACACCGCCTGGAACAGGAGTGATGGCAGAAGCGACAGTCTTCGCTTTCTCAAAATCGACGTCCCCGCATAATTTGCCGTTTTCATCACGATTCATACCGACATCAATGACAACTGCACCCTCTTTAATATGTTCGTCCGTTACAAATTTTGCCCGACCGATGGCAACGATCAAAATATCAGCCTGTTTTGTAAATGACGGAAGGTCCTTTGTTCTTGAATGGCAGTATGTCACTGTAGCGTCTTTTTGAAGCAGAAGTTGTCCCATCGGTTTACCGACAATATTGCTTCTTCCGATTATAACAGCGTGCTTTCCTGCGATATCAACGCCGGAACGTTCCAACATTTCCATTATTCCGTGTGGGGTGCATGGAAGGAAGGTCTCTTGCCCGATCATCATCTTCCCGACATTTTGTGGATGGAATCCGTCTACATCCTTGCTTGGGTCAATCGCTTGGATTACAAGATCTTCATTAATATGCTCCGGCAAAGGCAATTGGACTAAAATGCCATGGATGGAATCATCGTTATTCAATTTATTGACATGTGCCAATAAATCCAGTTCAGTCACCGTTTTTGGTAATCTGATCAGTTCCGATTTCATGCCGGCTTCGACACTGGACTTCTCCTTGTTCTTCACATATGTTTGCGATGCGGGATCTTCTCCTACGAGGATGACTGCAAGACCAGGTTTGCAGCCGGATTCTACCAGAATGCCGACCCCTTGCTTTATTTCCCCTCTGAGTTCTTTGCCGATCGCCACGCCATCTATAATTTTTGCGGTCATCCGATTTCCCTCCACTTTACAGTCTTATTTCTCTTCGAATTTCGATAGGACGCCATTGACAAAGCGACCTGACTTTTCATCTCCGAATTGCTTACATAGCTCGACTGCTTCGTTCAAGATGACTCTATGGGGCACGTCGTCATGATGCAGTAGTTCATAGACCGCCAATCTCAAAATCGTCCTTTCGATTTTCGGCAATCGGTCAAGCGACCAGTTTTCGAGCTTGCTTGACAATGCCTTGTCCACTTCGTCTCGATATTCAGTCGTCCCTTTGACGAGTGATTCATAGAAAGGGTCGATTGGCCGTTCCATTATATAAGTAATCGCTTCCTCAATCGACATTTCCGTATTGTCCAATTGAAAAAGCGTTTGGATAGCCTTTTCACGTGCTTCTCTTCGTTTCATTGTCTGTCTCCTCCACTACTGTGTCTCTTGGGCTTTATCATAGCATATTCACTTGACGAAGATATAGCAGGACAAGTTGAAAAGCACCATCCAATGGACGATGCTTTTCAGATCATTCTGATTCAGGAGATGTATCGAAATCGATGCCAGTTATATGGACATTCACTTCTTCCGTCTCGAGCGAAGTCATATTGTAAACAGCATGTCGGATCTGCCTTTGAATCTCCGTCGCTACAGTGGGGATCGAGTGGCCATATTGGACGACGCAATATACATCGATAACGAGTCTATCACCAGTCCAATCCGTCTTGACCCCTTTTCCATGGAACACCTTGCCGAACTTCTCCGCAACCCCTGTCGCGAAGTTGCCTTTCGTCGTTGCTACGCCGTCGACTTCGTTCGTTGCAATGCCGATGATAACTTCAAGCACTTCAGGAGCCAATTGAACACGGCCTAAAACCTCGTCTCCTTTTGAACTCTTTCCTGCGAATGAAGGATTTACCTTATCAGCCATTCCACTTCTCCTCCCTCTCCTATGCATTTCATGCCCGGACTAAACGTCTAAACTTTCTCTGCGCTAGCCGGGTTATCCATTTACTACATGACTGTATATTTCTCAAGGAACTTCGTATCAAAATCACCGGATTTGAACACTTCATGGTCCATCAAATTCAAATGGAAAGGAATCGTCGTATCGACACCCTCGATGATGAATTCGTCAAGTGCTCGTTTCATCCTTGCAACAGCTTCTTCGCGCGTATCAGCATGAACAATCAGCTTCGCCACCATGGAATCGTAAAACGGCGGAATCGTGTAACCCGTATACATTGCTGAATCGACCCTGACTCCAAAACCGCCGGGCGGCATGTACATTGTCACTTTTCCGGGTGAAGGCATGAAGTTTTTCGCCGGATTCTCTGCATTGATCCGGCACTCGATCGACCAACCGTTAATCTTGATATCCTTTTGACGATAAGCAAGCTTTTCACCCGCTGCGATCTTCAATTGCTGTTGAATCAGATCGATTCCAGTAATCATCTCGGTTACTGGATGCTCTACCTGAATACGTGTATTCATTTCCATAAAATAAAATTCCTGATTGATATGATCAAAGATGAATTCGACTGTTCCCGCGCCTCGGTAGTTTACAGCCTCAGCAGCTTTGACAGCGGCTTCCCCCATCTTTTCGCGCAGCTTCGGAGTAAGGGCTGGCGAAGGAGCTTCCTCTACGAGCTTTTGCATCCTTCGTTGAATGGAACAATCACGTTCCCCAAAATGGATCGTATTGCCGTGCTTATCTGCTAGGACTTGCACTTCAACATGCCTGAACTCTTCAATATACTTTTCAAGGTATACGCCGGGGTTTCCAAATGCTGCTGCAGCTTCTTTCTGCGTAATCTTAATACCTTTGGCCAATTCCTCTTCATCCCTGGCAACCCTGATCCCTTTGCCGCCACCGCCTGCAGTCGCTTTGATGATGACTGGGAAGCCAATCTCTTGTGCCACTTTCAGGCCTTCAATTTCATCTGCGACAATTCCGTCGGATCCTGGAACAATCGGAACGCCTGCTTGTTTCATCGTTTCCCTTGCCACGTCTTTTGTTCCCATTCGGGAAATCGCGTCAGCAGTCGGACCGATGAATTCAATATTAACTTCCTCACAAAGTTCCGCGAAGCTCGCATTTTCAGCGAGGAATCCATAACCCGGATGAATTCCATCACAACCTGTCAATTTGGCGATACTGATGATATTTGAAAAGTTCAAATAGCTGTCCTTCGAAAGTTTCGGTCCGATGCAATATGCTTCGTCTGCAAGTTCAACATGAAGTGCTTCCCGATCCGCTTCCGAATAGACCGCGACTGTTTGAATACCCATTTCTTTGCATGCCCGGATGATCCTTACCGCTATTTCGCCCCGGTTTGCTATTAATACTTTTTTCATTGTAGTTTGCCCCCTCACTTCTGTTTGACTAGGAAGAGAGGCTGTCCATATTCGACCAACTGACCATCTTCCACAAGTATCTCCACGATTTCTCCGGAAACTTCCGCTTCGATTTCATTGAATAGCTTCATTGCCTCAACAATACAAACAATTGAATCCGATTTGACAGAGTCGCCTGTTTGCACGTAAGGATCCGCTTCAGGAGATGAAGACTTGTAAAATGTCCCAACCATCGGAGAGGTTATCTTATGCAAAGATGGATCGTTTTCTGCAGCTGATGATTCTGTGGAAGGCTCTTTGCTCTCTTGTTTAGCAGGTGCTTGCTCTGACTGTTCCTTCTTCGTCTCTTGGACGGCAGGTTGAGCTTGCTGAACAGGCTCCTCTTTCCGTTGTTCTGCTTGTACTGGAACTTGGTGTGCACCATTCGCTTTTTCGAGCTTAATCTTTGTTCCTTCTGATTCGAATGTAAATTTTTCAATTGAAGATTGATCAATTAATTTAATGATTTCACGGATTTCTTGAATTTTCAACATGACAATTCTCCTGACTCATTTTTATTTACGTACCTCCTCCCTATTTTAGACGTTTTTCAAGCATATTGAAATAGATATACTGGATTTACTGTGAAATACGGTAAAATAAAAAGAAAAAGACCCATTTAGGGCCTCATTTAATCATTTTTCCATAAAGTCGACTTGGACGGTACGTGCATCTTCCCAACTCGTCAGTACATATTGTGTAATTTCCGCCGCCATTTTTGTGGAATGTCCGCCATCTTCCGCGATTACAGCCACACTTACCTTGCCATTATCTTTACGAACGAACGCTTCCGGATAGCCTAGTGCCTTTAATTGTGTTTCCATTAAATCTTCAGCAGATGTACGTTTGGTGAGTTCTGCCATTTCATCATACGCTGCGCTTTTTTCTTCAGCGGTCGTATCGGGAGATTGAACTTTAGTTAACAATTGATCCTTTAAGCTGCTTCTTTCATTTAACACTTGCATTCTCATTTCTTCAAACAACATAGAGTCTGCATAAACGGTTTTCGTTTCTCCTTCAACATCGCCCGGTTTTGAGACAGTTACTGCATCTTTATCACCGAAGATTGCCATTCCATCTAGAGACATCGGTGTTTCCTTCTTCAAATAGTAGATCGAGATGACCGCTACTAGACTTAGTAAAGTCAAGAACCATACTGTACGTTTATTCGCTTTCAACGTGTATCCCCCTTTTCATTTCTTCGACGACTATCCGATGTTCAGGCAACTGAAGAACCGTCGACAAGATTCTAGTTAATTCATTTTTCGTTTTAGGATTGTCCGCCCCTTCTGCAACGACTAAAACTCCCTGGAGCGGATTCTTTTTTACTGATGAGGACCCGGTGCCTGAAAAATATCCAGATAATGGGCTTGGTTCTTCTTGTTGATCGTAATGGAAATGGATGAATACTTCCCCAACCCCTTCGATCTTCATCAAAGCTTGTTCAAGCTGAGCTTCCTTCCGGCTCTCCTCCCCTTTCCCTTTCTCCCCTCCCATCGAACCAATCGTTGAATTGATGAAAATGATGAAAACCGCTAGCAGCGTTCCGATGAAGAGCATATGAACTTTTCGTTTTGGCTTTTGCATATGATCACCATCTCATCCCTTCGAGCCGGATATGGTTCGTGTTATCTATGATGCATATTATGCTTGTTCAGAAGAGGCTATGACCAAAAATTCTCGTTATGAAATGAATGATCCAAATTCCCATTGCCATTTTGACGAGTGGCAGGAATTCTTCCTCCTTCTCGGCCGGCAGCAATAATAGTAAAACGAAGGATGCTATTGTGATGAATAAAACGCCTGTCAGAAACTGCAGCATCCCACCCCTCATTTCACCACGGTAATCAATTTGACCAATATGACAGTAAACAGTGCGGTATAGATGAACGCAAATGCGACTAGGAAAGAGACAGCGCAAAGTACAAATAACGTCTTCCCGATATCATCGAGTATTCCTGTTATGTCTTCATTCGCAAACGGCTCAATAAGTGCAGCTGTCCACCTGTATAAAAAACCGGTCAACAACGTCTTTAGCGTCGGTAAAAGAGCTACCGACCAGATCGTGACGATGAGCCAGGCACCGATGAAAACGCTTGCACCCGATGAATATCGTCCGATTGCCCCTAAACTGTCCGTCATGAATGAGCCCACGAGTGGTATATTTTGACTGATCAACTTTTTGATCGGTTCACTTGTCACACCAGTCAACGCCCATGAAATCGTGCCGCCCGCAGTGATGAATATGGAGTAAGCAGCGACCAGGGCTGAAACTAGGCCGATCAGGGAGCCCCTGAGTAAATCTGCCATTCTCGTAAATGGAATTGCTGGATGAAACCTTGAAACTATGTCAAACAGCAATGCTGCAGACAACATAGGAATGAGGATCTTGTCCGATAGGATGACTGCACCGTTTGCGAACAACAGCATGGCGGGCTGAAAGTTCAGCATACTGAAGGAGCCTCCGGAAGCAATGATACTCGCAGTCAATAACGGATAAATGGATATGAACATCGTTGCGACGGTCTGTGTGATGGATCGAATCATTTGCAGATGTTCATACGCAGGGTACAGGACTACAGTAAGTACGATGAAAAACAGGAAGGTTCTCGTCCACCTGGCAAATGAAGGAAAAAGAAAATCGAGTACCAAGGCCATGAAAGTTGAAATGATGACGATAATGAAACTGGAGAGGACTGTTCCGATAACGGATTCTAGCATAGGCATCATGGATTCTTCATCCGATCATTTAATGATAAATTTGGAGAGCGTATTAAGCAGCATGGATAACTGCGGAAGCCATAGCGATAGTATTGCGATTTTAATGGCCAAAGTAGCAATCTCTGCAATCGACTCATACCCCGCTTCGGCCACATGCTTCACAATCATCTCCGAAAAATAAAACAAAAAGACGCTTCCTATCAAAAGCTTTGCGTAGGACCCTGGCAACGGTTCGAATAGGTCCATAAAGGTTTTTCCGAAAGGTATGATGATTGTAATACCGACATACGACAGAAAAAAGAAGAAAATTGCTGCGTAAATTATTGGCTGCAAGCTCTTGGAAGCGAATGACACGATAAGGAGAAGGAGGTAGATGACGACCAGTTGGAAAAGCGTAACCATTAGAATGCCAATGAGAGCCATTGAAAGAACTCGGCAATTTCCGTAAAGAAAATCCTAAGGAAACGGAGCATTTCGGCGGCAATATAAATGTAGGCTACAAAGAAGAGGAAAAAAGAAAACTCCTTCTTACCGGTCTGTTCAAAGAAGACATGTAAAAAGCCGATAACCAATCCAATTCCGGCAATACGCAATAAATCATTCAATTCCAATTCGGGTTCCCCCTTCATGAACAACTTATGAGAGGGCGGGGAGAAATATGATGGAGTTATGTAGAGAAATATGGATTTACGCTTCGGGAGGACGCTTTCCGCTACAATCCATGCCGAAAAATAAAAATACCCCAACCCTGTTAAGAGTTGGAGTAAAACACTTTAACTTTATTATGCTCTAGATACGTATTCGCCTTCTTCAGTGTTAATGATCAGTTTATCGCCGACGTTTACGAAGAATGGAACTTGGACGATTAGACCTGTTTCCAAGGTAGCCGGCTTCGAACCGCCGCTTGCCGTATCGCCTTTGATGCCTGGTTCAGTTTCTGCCACTTCAAGTGTGACTGTTACCGGAAGCTCAACGCCGAGGATTTCATCCTTGAACATGATGATATGAACTTCCATGTTTTCTCTCAAGTAGTTCAATTCTTCTTTTATTTGCGCAGAAGGCAATTCGATCTGCTCGTACGATTCATTGTCCATGAAGACATGGTCATCGCCATTGGCATACAAGTACTGCATACGACGATTGTCAATTTGCGCCTTTTCAACTTTCTCGCCTGCACGGAATGTCTTTTCATTCACATTTCCTGTGCGCAGATTACGCAGTTTTGAACGGACGAATGCCGCACCTTTTCCTGGCTTTACGTGTTGGAAATCGATAATGCGCCAAATGTCCCCTTCAAATTCGATTGTCAGACCTGTTTTAAATTCGTTTACAGAAATCATGCTTTTTCCTCCATTTTGTTCGTTATAGGATGATCAATTCTTTAGGTGAATGTGTCAAACGGATATTGCCGTCTTCAGTGATAATAATATCATCCTCAATACGGACACCGCCGATTCCAGGCAGATAAATGCCCGGTTCGACAGTGACAGTCATGTTCGGTACAAGTACAGTTTCCGAACGGAAAGATAATGCCGGACCTTCATGCACTTCCAAACCGATGCCATGGCCTGTCGAGTGTCCGAAGGCATCTCCATATCCCTTCGACTTGATGTAATCACGTGCGATTGCATCCGCTTCTATTCCAGTCATACCCGCTTTGATCTTTTCCAAAGCCAATACTTGTGCTGCAAGGGTCACTTCATAGATTTCCTTCAATTTTTCTGAGGGCTCCCCTACTGCGACAGTACGTGTGATGTCTGAAATATAGCCGTTATATAGCGCGCCAAAATCCAATGTAACCAGCTCGCCGGATTGAATCACTTTGTCTGAAGCGACACCGTGCGGCAATGCACCCCGCTCCCCTGACGCTACAATCGTATCGAATGAAGATGAAGCTGCACCTTGTTTTCTCATGAACATTTCAAGTTCGTTCGACACTTCCAACTCAGTAATTCCCGGTTTGATGAACGTGCAAATATGAGCAAATGCATCATCCGCAATTTTCGCGGCTTGTTGAAGAATCTCAATTTCATCAGCATTTTTTACCATACGAAGCTTTTCTACAATTCCGGATACTGCTTTCAGTTCGGCATCCACTTTGTCATTATATAATTCGTACGTGCCAAAAGAAACATTATCTTTTTCAAAGCCTAATGTTTTGATTTTCATTTCTTTTGCTTGGTTGGAAACTTCCTCAATAATCGTTTTTTCATGCTTGACGATGCGGAAGCCTTTCACTTGTTCGGCTGCCTGTTCTGTATACCTGAAATCGGTGATGAACACTGCATCATCAGCTGAAATGATAGCAACCCCCGCACTGCCTGTAAATCCAGTCATATAACGTCTGTTATATGGATTCGTCACCAATAATGCATCTAAACCGTTTTCTTTCAACGCTTCCCTCAATTTTGCCAGTTTCATAGCTTTACCCCTTTTCTTCGGAGAAGGAAAGCATGGAGTGCAAGCTCATATCCGCTTGTGCCGAAGCCGGACAGCTGTCCTATGCAAACTGGTGCGAGCATTGATGTTTGTCTGAATGGTTCCCGACTATGTATATTCGAAATATGAACTTCGATAACTGGTACATCGACAGAAGCGATCGCATCCCTTAATGCAACGCTCGTATGTGTATAGGCTCCGGGATTGAAGATGATTCCGTCACACCCGGCCTCTTCGGCCTCTTGGATTTTATCAATCAAAGCGCCTTCCGCATTCGATTGATAAAAAGAAATATCCACAAGTTGCTCTTTAGCGATGGATTTCATGTTGTTTTCCACATCCTCCAACGTTTCAGCACCATAGATTCCGGGTTCTCTTTTGCCAAGCCGATTCAAATTCGGTCCATTCAGTACAAGCAGTCTCACAGCTACACCATTCCCCTCACCATTTTCTTCCCCATTTTATCATATCGTTCCAATGGCGCAACCTATTTATGGTTGTCGTTCGAAAGTTTTCTTCATATAGACAGCGGTTCCCGTAATGAACCTGCTGACGATTGCAATAAGGGAGATGAAGGGAATTGACAGTTTCTTAACTCCCTCTGTGAACGTTAGTGGAGAATAGATGATCCATTCAATCGCAACAGCCGCAACAATACTGACGGCGATGGCCGTTATTGCCGGAGGGATATTTGCCGTAGCTCTTGACAGGCCATAGAACAGACCGAAAGCAATTACTAGAATGATGAATAGCAACGCCCACTTCCATCCTTCATTTGATGATCCAAATAATAGCCATTTGCCACCCCATCCAACAGGTGACCATTTTATGAAATTGAAAAAATGCAGGAATTTCAATGCTCCCATTGTGAATAATGCCGCGATGATTGTCGTCCATATCATTGTTTTATTGAACATATCGACTCCTCCTTATGACGAGTGTCGGGAAAAAGCCTTTTTTTTAAACCTTAATGGTGGAGTCAATACCCTTTTTTTTGTACAATAGTAGGATAAGTTATTTGATATAATGTTTGTAGAGTAGAACATTTTTTTAACACATGTTTTTCATTTGATAAGAGAAGGTGTTGGGAACCCATGACTAAAAAACAACAACCGCCAGCATACGGTGGGCAGGCACTCATCGAAGGTGTAATGTTCGGCAGCAGAAACCATACAGTGACAGCTATCCGCCGCAAGGATGATTCCCTCGATTATTTCTATGTTCCAAAAGAACAGAAGCCATTCGCAGCGAAATTGAAAAAGATACCTTTTGTGCGCGGGATTGTCGCTTTGATTGAATCCGCAGGTATTGGATCTAGACATTTGACGTTTGCGAATGAGCGTTATGATGTCATGCCAGGTGAGGAAGTTGAGGAGAACGGAGAAGAGGCCTCCAAGCTTACGATGGTAATTGGCGTCGCAGCGGTAGGCGTGCTCTCATTTTTATTCGGCAAGTTCGCGTTTACACTAGTACCGGTCTTTTTAGCGCAAATGCTTGAATTCATGGCGCCAGGGAAAACGGCACAAATCTTGTTGGAGAGCTTTTTCAAACTTACACTATTGTTATTGTACATTTCCCTCATTTCCATGACACCGTTAATTAAACGAGTTTTCAAGTATCATGGTGCTGAGCACAAAGTGATTAATGCTTATGAAAACGGTCTTCCGCTTACCGTTGAAAATGTCCAAGCGCAATCAAGGCTCCATTATCGATGTGGAAGCAGCTTCTTATTGTTTACGGTAATTGTAGGCATGTTCATTTATTTCTTCGTTCCCGCTGATCCGTTATGGTTTAGGGTTGTCAATCGTATTCTGTTGATTCCTGTTGTGATTGGCATTTCTTTTGAAGTATTGCAGTTTACGAACCGCCTTCGTAATATTCCTGTATTGAAGTATTTAGGATATCCAGGATTATGGTTGCAGTTGTTGACGACGAAGGAGCCTGAGGATAAGCAGGTGGAGGTTGCAATCGCCTCATTTAATAAGTTGCTTGAAATTGAAGAGCAAGGAATTGAGAATATCGATATTTTGAAGTCGACCGACACAAAAATGCAAGATTCGACAGTTCCTGCAAATTAACGAAAAGGAAGTGCTCCGAAGTTGGGGCACTTTCTTTTTATATAGTCCCGATAAAAGATCTTCACCGATACAGGGGCAGTTGATTTCCGTTTCAGGCGGTCGCTTTCCACTGCAATCAACTGAGTTCCTACTAATACTGTGGTTTCAATTTTTCTTTCGGTTTATAGTAGTATTTTTTTAAGGATTGATAAATTTTTCTCCAGAAATGAAGCGTTCTTTTCACTTCCACGGCGTTTACACCAGCCAATACTATTAAAAGCATCTGTAAATTGATAAAAAGGCAACACGACCTCCAATTCAATTAGTGGTCTTACGGTATTATAGCCTTCTTGATAAGACTGATACAATTTAACATCGAAGCTTAAAAAATCACGATACAGTTTGGTGAAATCGATTTCTGTTGAGCCAAATCGTACACTTTCAAAGTCGATCACGCCAGACACCTTATTTTCATCAATAATTATATTCGCTGGACGAAAATCCATATGTATAAAGCTCGGTCCATCTGCAGGAGGAAGTTGTCTTTTCATACTTTCAAAATTCTCAATGGCCTGTCTGTATAAACTTTCATCTAAAACTTCCTTTACATCCTCAGCAAAACTATAAAATTGCCGTTCCACAATATTAGACCAGACCGAAAATTCGTCTTGTATGCTAATTAACTGTATACTCGGAGGCGGCTGAATTTGATGCATAGAGGCATGAAGGACCCCAACCTGAAAAGCAACTGTGGGTAAAGCCTTATTTGTTAGCGGTTGTCCTTTTAATTCAGATAATAAGAACGCACCAGGACACTCCTCATCACCAGACCAATAATCCAATATTTCAGGAATGGAAACTCGATCTTTTAAGATTTCATAGGCTTCCAACTCTCGCTGACACTTCAATTTTGTGTAAGGTATTTTCAAAAAGATAGTTTCCCCATTTAGCAATTTACAATTATAAACTGTTGAACTATGGGAATCTTCAACTTCATTAATTGATAATACATTCAATTTGAATCGCTGAATGACTCGA
Source organism: Saccharococcus sp. Marseille-Q5394 (assembly GCF_946901335.1). NCBI lineage: Bacteria > Bacillati > Bacillota > Bacilli > Caryophanales > Anoxybacillaceae > Saccharococcus > Saccharococcus sp. Marseille-Q5394. The sequence goes on from NZ_CAMPPQ010000001.1 coordinate 731,818, forward strand.
TTTAACATCCAACCACTCCTTATTCTTTAAAGTGTCATGCCGCTAAATAGCCTAGTTATTGTGCAGTGCCTATTCAATAACTGCGTCCTATTGCTGAAGGCTTTAAAGTTCTTTAAATTTATATTGCACCTGAACAATCACGTATTTTCCAGTCCACATTTGAGTAGTCACAACTAATCTTTCTCCATCTTTTTCAAAGAACAGACCAGCACCGTCTTTCTCTTTAAATTCCCATCCTTTTGAACGAATCATCTGTTTAATAGTATCATCCGCTATCGATATGCCTTCATTTTCAGTTCTTGTGATATACCAAACGGAATCAGTGTCTGTTGCGAGCTCTACTATCTTCTCATCGGAGTTTTTTAGTTTTTCAATTGCTTCTTTCGCTGATAGATGATGTATCGGTAAAGAAGGATAGTGTGATTTATTCACAAAAATAAACACCGCCACAGCCACTACTACTATGCCCAATACAATTCCAACCTGTTTCATACATTACCCCCTCCGTAGTAAATTAAATTTAATATTTAATTGGTCCTTCTTAAACATTCTGGTCCTGAACAAGAATGAAGTAACTATTTTATTTATCATACCAAGTATTCCAAACAATCACTCTAAAAACTTAGAGGAAATAGAAAAAACAGGTAAGGAAAATCATTTGTTTTCCTTACCTGTTTTATGTTGCTAACTAATTGGACAGTTCGTTTTTATATTATAAACCACATTTCAACTGTGCATTACAGTTTGTGCATGTGTTGCAGCCGCCCATTTCTTCAACGGTTCCTTGTCTACATACAGGGCATGTATCGCCGACTTCAGAGCCAATTGTAACGTTTGTTGAACGCAAGTCCTGAATCGTATTAACGAGTACGACTTTTCGTTGTTCAACGACTTCTTCTACATAATCGGAGTCCATTTCGTTTTCTTCGGCTTTCAGCGTAAGTACTTGGGAGTCACGGCTGCCGTCGACATAAACTGTTCCGCCTTTAGCTCCGCCTTTATAGAGTCGCTCGTAGACGCTTTCCACCTGTTCGACCGTATAGCCGCGTGGAGCGTTAACTGTTTTGGAAATTGAGCTGTCAATCCAGCGCTGGATGATGCACTGAACGTCTGCATGCGCTTCCGGTGCCAGGCTCATGGATGAAATGAACCATTCAGGAAGGTTGTCCGGATCAGCTTCCGGGTTACGTTGTAAATATTCTTCAACGATGCCCGCTTTGACCTCGATGAATTTACCGAGACGTCCGCTACGGTAATACGTGAAGGAGAAATATGGTTCAAGGCCTGTAGAAACTCCTACCATTGTTCCAGTACTCACTTTTGTTACTCTCCATTTCAAGGAGGGTGGGATTATTAGTACCCACTCCATATGTCGCCATATGGGTCAGACTATATCATCAACCAAATGTAAGATTTACTTAGATTCGGTTGTTAGGCGTTTAGTCGTTGAGGGGTCAGCCATGACTTCCCTGCGGATTGTCTGCACCTTTTGATTTTTACCTTAACGTACTGGCGTAGTACAGGTACAAAAGGATACTCAGAGTTTCCCGCATATAGCCCAATTTGCACGTTGCAATTGCTTGCAACGGGGGCAATTCATTTACCCGTCGGAGCAACAGTTAGTAGATGTGAGTTCCTGATACCGTGTTCGAGAATTGCTTCACGGATATCTTCCGGCATTTTTTTCATGAATCCTGTGTTAATGAAAGCCTCACGTAGCGCCTTCGTTTCATCTTCCGTCTTACCTATAAGGAACGGGAAGCTCCCTTTCTCTTTCGCAAGCTCGATTGATTCACGGTATGCGGTTGTAGCAATAGTTTCAAACACTTTGTCTACAAGTTCATTTCCTTCATCTGAGCCATACTCTTTTTCACAATAGATCAGTAGGTCGGCAAGACCCATGACTCCAAGTCCTACACGGCGTTCGCCGAGGGCTTGTACTTTATTTTCTTCAAGGAAATATGGTGTCGCATCGATGACGTTATCCTGCATACGGACACCGACACGGACGGTTTCTTTCATTTTATCGTAGTTCACTGTTTTCGTTTCTTTATCAGCGAATTCAGCAAGGTTAACAGCAGCTAAATTACAGACACTGTATGGTGCAAGAGGTTGTTCACCACATGGGTTTGTAGCTACGACTTGCTGGCCGTATGCTTTTGCATTCGTTTCGTTATTCGCATTGTCGATAAAGAAAATGCCTGGCTCTGCGGAGTACGTTGCACAAATGTTAATGAGATCCCAAAGTGCACGTGCTTTGATTGTCCGGTATACACGGACTTCATACCCAAGACGCTCCCATTCACGGACATCTCCGACCTTATGCCACTCCTCATTATAAGCCGCCATCTCTTCAGCAGAGTATTTTTCGACTGCCGGGAAACGGAGTTCATAATTAGCATCCTGCTCAACAGCTTTCATGAAATCATCTGTCAATGTGACTGAAATATTAGCGCCTGTCAGGAACTCCGGATTGTGTACGGAATAAGTTCCGCCATCACGTAATTTCGTTTCAGCGTCTTTCAAGATTGCTTCGTTGAAACCGCCCATTCCAGGGATTGTGCGATAGTTGAGAATCCCTTGGTACATCGCTTCCTCTTGAGCGGTAAGCGGTTTGAATTTCAGTTTTTCATTCGCGAGCTTCTTGATCAGTTCGTCTTCTGTATGTTCTAGAAGATAGCGGAGAATCCTTGGATTCTGCATTTTCGAAATGATGAACTCGCAAATGTCAGGGTGCCAATCTGCCAGCATAATCATCTGAGCTCCGCGTCGCGACCCACCTTGTTCGACAAGATGTGTCAATTTCGCAATATCATCGAGCCATGATACTGAACCGGATGATTTTCCGTTGACGCCGCGTGCTAATGTATTACGTGGTCGTAGTGTGGAACCGTTCGTTCCAACACCGCCGCCACGGCTCATAATCTCCATTACCTGTTTACGGTGATCGGAAATGCCTTCACGGGAATCCGCCACGAACGGCATGACGTAACAATTGAAGAATGTCACTTCAGTATCAGATCCAGCACCGTATAATACACGGCCCGCCGGAATGAAGTTCAATTTGGAGAGTTGTCCATAGAACGAATCGAACGACTCCTTGCGCCGCTCTTCCGTCTTTTCAACAGATGCGAGCCCTGTCGCATTCCGTTTGGCAATCTGCTCGTAGAATACTTCAAGCGGCTTTTCAATGACTTCAATTGGTCTCGTTATAATGCCTGTTTCCTGATTTTCGGGATTGTCGATTGCAGTGCGGTATTCCTTTTCAATCCAAATATCCGCTTTTCCATTCTTCTCATCAAGCGCTGTGATGAACCCAAGCCCCCTCGCTGGAAACTTCGGATCTTCCTTAACAGTCAATACGACGAAATCGCCGACCTTCAGTGTTTTCTTTTCTGTATCCTTGAAAGAATAACGATCGATCATGACAAGACGGGACACACCGCTGTGTTCAATTTTCATGTCTTCTGTAATTGGATGCACTTGCGGGAATTCGGCAATATCCGCATTCAACCGCGCTTTATCCAGAATTGGTTCCTGATGCTTTGAAACAATTACCATTAACGCATCCTCCCTCTGGTTTATTTTTGTCAACACAACATGTTGTGTTGATTATATTCCCTAATCTACTACATATTGAAACCTGCCGCAATGATAAGATTTGAGACCGAAATATTCGCAGTTGATATTACGCACTTTTCGACAAAAAATAATTCGAAAGTGCCAGTCTCATTTTTTAAACGTCCAGTCTTTATTCGCATATTTTCTTTTTTCAACCTCTTCGACATAAAGAAGTTGCTCTGCAGTAAGTTCCATCGGTTTAAGGACGATATCTAAAGCTTTTTCAAACCCTGTTGCAAAAGCTCCAACACATTCCTCCACGGAGATTTCGCGATTAGTCAATCGATCGATGGCAACCGCTTTTTCCGGCAGGCTTTCGAGCATCCGCTTCCGACTTTCTTCAGACGGGAACTTGAATAAGGATACAAGCTTGTCCTCGTCCAAACCTAATAGGATCGCTCCATGCTGTAATATTACACCTTTCTGCCGGGTTTGGGCGCTTCCCGCGACTTTCTTCCCTTCGACGACAAGCTCATACCAGCTTGGAGCATCGAAACAAACAGCGCTTTTCGGCTTTTTAAGGTTATTGCTTTGCTCCTTTGAAGCCGGCAATGAAAATTCGGCATGCAGTCCAAGGTTCCGGAAGCCTTCTAAAAGACCGCCAGAAATGACACGATACGCCTCTGTGACGGTCTCCGGCATTCCAGGATAATCTTCAGTTACGATTACGCTATATGTAAGTTCATGCTCGTGCAGGACGCCTCTTCCGCCGGTTGGGCGACGTACGAATCCGAGTCCGTGTTTCTCAACCGCTTCCAAATCAATCTCCCTTTCGACGCTTTGAAAGTATCCGATTGAAAGTGTTGCCGGGTCCCACTCATAAAAACGCAGTACGGGCCCGATTTCTCCTATGCTATGCCACTCCAACAACGCTTCGTCCAGCGCCATATTGTATGATGGCGAACATTTTCCTGAATTGATAAAATGCCAAACCGCCTTACCCAAATCATCTACCCCCTTACCTGCAATGCATATCATTTTATCATTCCCATTGAACAAGTGCTACTCATTCTTTATAATGGAAGTATAGAAAGAAAGGGGAAAATCGGTTGTGGATTATATTATTCTTGGGGCGGTAGTGCTCGCCATCATTTTGTATTTTGTCATTACAATGTTCCGTGTCAAAAAGGCTGTTACAAACCTAACACAGGAGCAATTCATTGAAGGATACCGAAAAGCACAATTGATTGATGTACGTGAACCAAAAGAATATGAAGCGGGTCATATTTTAGGCGCTCGTAACATTCCATATTCACAATTCCGTCAGCGTTTTAAAGAAATCCGTCCGGACAAGCCGGTCTATCTTTATGATCAAAACGGCGGTAAAAGCTCACGAGCTGCGATGTATTTGAAGAAACGGGACTACACCCAGCTGTACCAGCTGCAAGGCGGATTCCGCACTTGGACTGGCAAAGTGAAAAGTAAATAATCATGTGAATAGACAAAGGAGAGACCCGGTTACAAGGTCTCTCCTTTTTTTATTCCATATCAAGCATTCACAGGCTCTTTTTCTTTTGTATATCTCAACACAGGTTGACGGGCGGCTTTCGTCTCGTCAAGACGGTTGATAACAGTCGTATGAGGGGCTTCCTGCACGATTTCCGGATTCTCCTCGACTTCTTTCGCAATTTGGATCATAGTATCGATGAAAGAATCAAGCGTCTCCTTCGATTCCGTTTCCGTTGGCTCGATCATGATTGCCTCTTCAACATTCAACGGGAAATAGATTGTAGGCGGATGGAAGCCGAAGTCGAGCAACCGTTTCGCCATATCCAATGTCCGTACGCCCAATTTCTTCTGACGGCGTCCAGATAATACGAACTCATGCTTACAGTGCTGCGTGTAAGGCAGGTCGAAATAAGGCTCGAGTCTGCGCATCATGTAGTTTGCATTCAACACCGCATTTTCCGTAACAGCTTTCAAACCATCCGGACCCATTGAACGGATATATGTGTACGCACGCAAATAGATGCCGAAGTTGCCATAGAAAGGTTTGACGCGCCCGATTGATTGAGGAACGTCATATTTGAATGTATAACGGTCATCCTCTTTGACAAGAATCGGTTTCGGCAAGAACGGAGCCAATTCTTTCGTTACTCCGACAGGGCCTGAACCTGGGCCGCCGCCGCCGTGAGGACCTGTAAATGTCTTATGCAAATTCAAGTGGACCGCATCGAAGCCCATATCTCCAGGACGTGCTTTTGCCATAACAGCGTTCAAGTTCGCGCCGTCATAGTACAATTTCCCTCCTACGCCGTGTACAATTTCAGCCATCTCAAGAATATCTTCTTCAAAGAGACCTAATGTATTCGGATTCGTAAGCATGAGGGCAGCCGTATCCTGGCCGACCTTCGATTTCAAGTCATCAATATCGACAAGACCGAATTCATTTGACTTAACTGTAACTGTATCAAAGCCCGCCACTGTAGCGGAAGCAGGGTTTGTACCATGCGCGGAGTCCGGTACAAGCACCTTTGTACGGTGAGATTCCCCGTTAGCTTCGTGGAACGCACGGATCATCATGAGGGCAGTCCATTCCCCATGTGCACCTGCAGCTGGTTGAAGTGTCACTTCATCCATTCCGGTAATTTCTTCAAGATGTTCTTGTAGGTCATACATCATTTCCATTGCACCTTGGACAGTCGATTCATCCTGCAACGGGTGGATATTCGCAAAACCAGGGAATCTTGCCACTGCCTCATTGATTTTCGGATTATACTTCATCGTACAAGATCCAAGTGGATAGAAGCCAGTATCTACTCCGTGGTTACGGTTGGATAGTGCTGTATAATGGCGCATAATATCAAGTTCTGATACTTCTGGAAGCTCAGGAGATTCCTCTCTGAGAAGACCTTCCGGCAAATGGCTTGAAAGATCGATTTCAGGAACATCTAGCTCAGGCAAGCTATAGCCGATCCGGCCTGCTTTTGTAATTTCAAAAATGAGCGGTTGGTTGTCTTTATGCATGAAGGGCCTCCATTTCCTGCACAAGTGCATCAATTTCTTCTTTCGTACGTTGTTCCGTAACGGCAATTAAAACATGGTTGGAAAGCTCTGGATACGTTAATCCAAGATCATATCCGCCGATGATCCCTTTTTCAAGAAGCTTCGCGTTCACTTCTTTAACCGGCTTATTTACTACCACGACAATTTCATTGAAATGAACCCCGCCGTACTTCACTTCGATACCAGCTTTCTCAAAAGAACTTTTCGCATATGCGGTTTTTGCGATATTTTGGTATGCAATTTCCTTTGTACCAGCTTTTCCTAAGGCGGTCATTGCAACCGAAGCTGCAAGAGCATTCAGTGCTTGGTTCGAACAAATATTGGATGTGGCCTTGTCACGTCGGATATGTTGTTCACGTGCTTGAAGCGTCAATACGTATCCGCGTCTGCCTTCGCTGTCAGTAGTTTCCCCTACCAATCTTCCTGGCATTTTCCTCATCAACTTTTTAGTAGTTGCAAAGTATCCGCAATGCGGGCCGCCGAACTGTTCGGAAATGCCGAACGGCTGTGCATCACCGACTGTAATATCCGCGCCTAATTTTCCTGGAGGCGTCAATACACCTAGTGCAAGCGGATTCGCCGATACGACTAACAAGCCGCCTTTGTCATGAGTAATGTCTCCAATTTTTTGGATGTCTTCCACCTGACCGAAGAAGTTAGGATATTGCACGAGAACTGCTGCTGTATTATCATCGAGCAACTCCTCAAGCAATGCCATATCCGTCACCCCATCTTTATGAGGAATCGTTACCACATCGATAAATTGGCCCGCCGCGTAAGACGCCACTACGTCCCGCGCTTCAGGATGAACTGTTTCGGAAACGAGGATTTTAGTGCGGCGTGTATGTCCTGCCGCCATCGTCCCAGCTTCAGCCAATGAAGTGCCGCCGTCATACATCGATGAGTTGGCAATGTCCATGCCCGTCAATTCACAGATCATCGTTTGGAATTCAAAGATGGCTTGCAATTCTCCTTGAGAAATCTCTGGTTGGTATGGTGTATAGGCTGTATAGAATTCGGAACGCGATATGACATGATCGACGATGATCGGTTTATAATGATCATACACACCTGCTCCTAAGAATGATGCATAGGTGCGCGCATCCGCGTTTTTGGCTGCAAGTTGTGCAAGCTCCTTCGTCAATGCGGACTCCGCTTTCGCTGGTTTAATATTCAATTCACCTTTAAAACGGACTTTCTCCGGAATATCTTCAAAAAGCTCATCAACTGTCGCAATCCCGATTGCTGATAGCATTTCTTCACGATCCGTCTCCGTCATAGGAATATAACGATGCTTCATATCAACATGTCTCCTCTTCATTCATTTATCGTTTATAGAAAGGTGTGGCAATCAATTTCGCTTTCAGACGTTTGCCACGGATTTCAACTTCAACTTCAGTTCCTTGAGCTGTATGCTCCGTTGCAAGAAGTGCGAATCCGATATTCTTTTTCAGTGTAGGCGATTGGGTTCCCGTAGTGACTTCCCCGATTTCCTCGTCGCCAATGAAGACTTTATAGCCTGTCCGCGGAATTCCTTTATCGATCATTTCAAGACCGACCAGTTTCCTTGGAACACCATTTTCCTTTTGTTCAGTTAGCACTTCTTTACCTATGAAATCAGCTTCCTTATTCAACTTCACGACAAAGCCAAGGCCTGTTTCTAGCGGAGTAATGTCTTTCGATAACTCCTGGCCGTAAAGTGGCAGTCCTGCTTCGAATCGAAGAGTATCGCGGGCTCCTAAACCGGCAGGAACCACACCTTCCTCTTCTCCCGCTTCCAAAATGGCCGGCCATAGAGCGACCATCGATTCCGGCGATCCATAGATTTCGAAACCGTCTTCACCGGTATACCCTGTCCGGGAAATGAGAACATTGTGCCCTGCGACATCGACATTTTCTTTGAAACGGAAGAACTTGATTTCATCCAATGGTTCGGAAGTCAATTTCTGCAAAACTTCCTGCGCTTTCGGACCTTGTAATGCTAGTAGGCCGAATTCGTTCGAACGGTCATCGATGACCACATCTCCCGTCACATGCTGCTTCATCCATTCAACGTCTTTTTCGATGTTCGATGCGTTCACGACTAGAAGATAATCATTCTCTTTCCTTTTGTAGATGAGAAGATCATCTACTGTGCCGCCATTCTCATAACACATTGCAGTGTATTGCGCTTGACCGTCCTTCAATTTGGAGACATCATTGGTAACCAACCCTTGCAGGAAGGAAAGTGAATCTGGGCCAGAAACAAAAACTTCGCCCATATGCGATACGTCAAATAGGCCAGCTTTAGTTCTAACAGCTTCATGTTCGGCCTTAATGCTCGAAAACTGAACTGGCAGTTCCCAACCACCGAAATCAATCGTTTTTCCACCGTACTGTTGATAACTATCAAATAGTGCAGTGCGTTTCAAAGTTCCTGTCAAAGTCATATCCCCCTTGAAATGAATGATGAAAAAAAGACAGAAGTCCCCTTGTAATAAGAGAACCTCTGTCCATGTACCTGAAAGTTTGACCTTGCGGCTTTCCTCTTTGGTGGCCGAAATAATCGGCGCTCTCCAGAGACGCGTCATGAATGAGTCTTTTTGCCTGAGAGATTCATAACTTCCGTTACTTGCTCCTTCGGCGACGCCTAATGCGTGCTCTCCCCATCCAATCATCCGCCATATTTAATTAAAAATAAAATGAGTAAAATTCGGACAAGTAACTGCCCTTTCGCCTCATATCTTAACATTTTATTTTTAATAGCGCAATCCTTTTTGATGTATTATTAAATTGCCGAACGTTTTTTATCCAGAACTATTAATTGTTCGTGTTTAAATAAACAAATATTTCAGTGTGCAGTCATTGGATAGTCAATCTAACAATCTGAGACGCAATATACTGAGTAATCTCATTCAATGTCCTATTTGTCGTTTCGACTTTAAAATGAGCGCTTTGCAAATAAAGCGGCTTTCTCTTGTGAAAGAGCCTCTCCAATTCATGTCTGGAAGATCGCTGAACGATCGGTCTGTTGCTATCGGTGGAAATCCTTCGCCAAATATCACGGAATGATGAATTCAAAAAAAATACAAGTCCTGTCCTTCTCATAATTTTCCTGTTTTCCTCTCGCATTGCAACACCGCCGCCGGTCGCAATGATGCAATAGCTGTCATGGAAAGTACGTAGGAATTCGGTTTCCATTTCCCTGAACGACTCCTCTCCGTATGTTTCGAAGATTTGAGGGATTGTCATTCCTGTCCGTTTGGCAATTTCCGTATCCATATCGTAAAAAGGCAAATTCAACAATGTCCCCAGCCGCTTGCCGATGGCGCTTTTTCCGCTTCCCATGAAACCGACCAAGTATACTCTCTTCATATCTCTACCCGCCTTGCCTCATTAACTTTGATGTTTCGTTCTCGTAATGGAGTTCAATTGAATCGTAAGTTCTGTATAGATTACTATGCCACGAAACAATAGTAAAAAGAAAGAGGCTGACGAGAAAAAGTAAAATTAGCGAAGCCGCCAAAATGACTCCTTGCTCATTCTTGGCGAAACCCAATTGCAAATCTCCTTTCCCGCTTCCACCCGTCAAGCATCGTCACTTCCACATTGAGCTCATACCCTTCATGATTAAAAACGACACTTGAGATGTTCGTGAAGAGAGGTATATACCCAGTATTATTTATCGATTTTCGAATGACATTATTACTTTGGCCCACTTCTATTTTCCCTCTTTCATTTGTGAATGTAATGGCCCTGTTACCCATATGGACATTGAAATCGTCGACATCAACCAACAATGCTTGCAGGTCGATTGCAAATAGCTCCCACTCAGTCGCATAATAATCTTGTAATTGACGTTCAATCGGCAGTTTCCAATAAAAGAACAGAACGAAAAAATGAAGGAATATGCCCATGATTAGTAACTGAAACAAAGCTTCCAGAAGAGAGTATCCCAATTCATTACGGTGCTTCAGAATGCTATGCATTTCACGAATTCCCGTTCTATGTAATGATAGGTTACACAGATGCCCTCACCTTCAACAGACCAGTTGTACAATGTCTTCTCTATCCGGTTTGTCCCTGACACTATTCCGTACGAACGATAGAGAATGGCGCTATGGTAGGCGGATTCCGCTGCATGCATGCCGAGTCTCTTCACTTCAAGACGCGTCGACATAGTAGAATAGAATGGCAACAGCGTTCCAAAAATCACTGTAACAATGACAAGGGATAAAATCGATTCCGGCCATGAATACCCTTCTTCATTGATCATAGACGAGCACCCTCCCATGCTGTAGTTGCAATGTCAAACGCTTGTCACCGGTCGATGTACGCAAAATGACCGTACCCGGATTGATTATATGGCCTTTCGGATGAAACTCGATTGCGCTGATCCGATTGCCGCCCCTTACCCAGTGCATACCTTCCGGAAAATCAATCGTGGAATATGTCACTGAACTAGGGGCATACAAGCTATAGGATGTACCGGAATTCCGAAACTTGATTGCTGTATACGTTTCGTTCGCCATCGCATATGCCTGGGCATGATGAATCGTTGCTATGAATGTGTACAGCGCGTCTTCCTCGCTATGCCTCGTTATCCATCGGTCTCCGATAGGCAGTATTACAGCAGTCAGAACTGCGACGACGCTCAATACTAAAAGCATTTCCAGGAATGTGAAGCCGTTTTCGTCAGTCTTCATCGCTATCCTTCGGAGGATTTAGAATCGGGGTCGTAACTATACCGCTATCAATCGAAACTTCAGATCCATCCGGACACTTCGCACCATTTGGCAAATAACCACCTCTCTCCAAGTCTTCAATGCTCGGATTAGTATGCTTCTCCATTTTATATGCCGCAACCTGTCCCTCCACCATTTTCACATATGCCTCGCATCCCTTTTCATCAATCGATTTCGAATGTTTTGTCACGTTCGGTATGGCGATCAGTACCAGAACGGAAATGATAAGCAATACGATCATCATCTCTATTAATGTGAACCCTTCTTCTTCCTTGACTAGTTTCAATCTTTCCTCCTCCTTAAAAGTTGTCAAACGTACTGTAAACCGGCAGGAGCAATGCAAGATATGCAGCCAAGATGCAGACGGCCAATATTGCGAACAATATGGGCTGCAGCAGCGCAAGCCATCTTGCCATCTCCTCTTCGATCATGTCATGAAGATTTTCACTCAACAGTAAAAGTTCCTTTCCCAAGTGCCCGGTATCGGAACCATGCTTCGCGTAGGCGCATAACTCCTTTCGAAGACCAACTGTCAGTTGGATTGCTGTATCAAAATTCTCGCCATAGATCACATGCCCTTTGATAGTCTTTGCAATTTCGCCCAGGATGGGATCCACCTCTTGCTCAACCAACACTTCGAGTGAATCTTGTATAGATAGTCCCGACTGAAGAAGGCCACCGATTTCACCGGCAAAATCCCTTGTCTTCCATTTCGAATGTAGCGGACCGACAAACGGAATGGCCAGAAGGAAACGAATTTTTTCGAACGGCAACAGCCTACGATAGATAAGATTTCCAATCCAAGCCATTACGATAATTAACACACCGAATCCGAGCATTACATCGGGAATTTTCGATACAAGGAGTGGCAGCAGGGTAACAAAGCCGGTTCCAGCTTCATTCCTTGCTACAGCCATCGTTTGCAGATTCGGAAGAAAATAGCTTCTGAAAACTACTAGAAAGATGGCCAGAAAGAAAAAGAGAATAATCGGATAAACCAATAGACTCCGCAGCTTCCTCTTTCTTTCTTGAGACTGCTTCATTCTTTCTGCAATTCCTTTTAAGGCATCCGCCAATCTTCCATCCACTTCCGAGATGATGACAGGTAAAAGGATGTTTGAAGAAAACCCAAGTCTTCTAAGAATTTCTGTTACGCCAAGTCCATCCTTTAAATCCTTTTCTACCTGAATTAGCAGTTCACTGTATTGTTTGGAATGGTGAGGCATAAGCAGAACCAACCCATCATGGAATGTGTAGCCCTCTTGCATGAGGAGTGATAGCCTCCCTAAAAATGCTGGTCGATTCTCAATACGATGCCCTGGTCGTTTAACAAGTCGCCTTCCGTTCTTAACCACTGGATATCATTTTCTTCATGCTATATTTTTTTATGATGGCATCTATCGTCAATTCTTTCGGCACTGTTACATGCTCTCCTGAAATGATCCCTTCAGCGATGGATTCCAATAGATCGCCTTGGATAATTTCAAATACTGCACCGATGTCTCCATCTGTTTTTCTAATGAGACGCTGGGCAGATATGCATACAACCGTTTGCCTCAATTCTTCTGGTGTGATTCCGAAATCCATCATTCTATAGAAGCAGCCTTCCGGGTCTTTCGAGTGGACCGTCGTCAGTACTAAATGCCCCGTCAGTGCAGCCGCCACCGCTGTTTTTGCGGTTTCAGAATCCCTGATTTCCCCAATCATGATGACGTCCGGGGAATGTCTAAGTATTGCTTTCAAGCCAGCAGCATAGGTCATACCGGATCTTTCATTTACCTGTATTTGAAGAAGGTGAGAATGGTTGTTTTCAACCGGATCTTCGAGGGAAATCACATGTCTTTCAAGCTGATTGACACAATGGGCAGTAAGGGAATAGATTGTCGTCGTCTTCCCGCTTCCGGTCGGACCGGTTAACAAGACTAGCCCTTGTCTCTCTTCTGCGGCGCGCCGCAGTTTCATTTCCCAGACAGGCTCGATGCAGAGCTTATCGAGAGGGACAATTTGATCATGCCTTTGAATACGGATGACAACACTTTCTTTCATTTGGATAGAGGGAATTGTCGATACACGAAACGAGAAGTTCTCGTCATGCATTTTCTTGTGAAATGAACCACTTTGGGGTTTTCGTTTATCACTGATATCTAAGGAGGAGAGAAACTTATAAAAGGAGATCATACGGGCGGCCAACTGTGGGGGAAATGTGCCGGACCGTTCGAGTTTTGAATTCTTTTTGAAACAAATATCATACCGATCTTGCAGCGGAACGAGGTGGATGTCTGTCGCCTCATTGGCAATCGCCCGTTCTAATAGTTCGAAACATTTTTTCTCAATGAGATTATCACGGTTTTCCATTGAACACCCCTCTTTCAATAGGTGAAAGACCGCTTTTCACCTTACAACGAGTATACGGTGAACGATTTGAAAAAGGAATACTTATAAGTGAATTCGATTTTTAAAGCCCCTTTCCGGCTTGAATTCAATTTTCACATGGCATTTTCGGCTCAAAATCGATTTTTGGAGGTATAAGATCAATATGCAGTCCATGCATTTGTCACAATGTCGACTTGATAGGAGTTTACTTTTCGAATAGCTATCCATTATAATGAATAAGAGATCTTTGTATTGTTTTACGTTAAGGAGGGACGCACTTATGGATAACATGTTCAAGCTATGCGGTTTTTGGACTGGCATTTTCGCTGTAATGTTTTTCGTCGGCGATATGATGACAGCTTCCGTCATTTTCATCGCTAGCACTATTTTCTTCCTGTTGCTTGGATATTTGAATCTAACAGAGCGTATGTATATGTACATGTTTGGAGCTTACCTTATGATTTTCATGGTAGGATTCAGCTATTATGCGACATTCATTCACGTACCAGGTGCAGGACATTAATCGTCCTAAAAGAAAAAACAGCCCATCCGGCTGTTTTTTCTTTTAGGAAAATCCGTTTAAAAAGGGATTCATATCCTTTTCTTCTTCAGTCGTTGTCGAAGGGCCATGCCCAGGATACACAACAATCTCATCATCCAAAGTCAATAGCTTGTCATGGATAGACTGAAGCAAGGTTTTCGTATCTCCTCCGGGAAGATCTGTCCGGCCGATACTGCCCTTGAAGAGGGTATCTCCGACCACCGCAAATTGTGCCTCCTTAAAAACGAACGAGACGCTGCCGGGAGAATGACCGGGAGTATGACGGACCTCCAATTGGAATGGACCAATATTCAATTCACCTTCTTGAAGGAATTGATCAGCATCCTTATTTTTCACGAGTGGCAAACCGGGGTATCTAGAAGAACCATTCAAATCTGGATTTCCAAGCCAATCATGTTCTGCCTCATGAATATGAACCGGTATGCCAAAATGGTTCCTCACCCGATCCACTGCACCGATATGATCAAAGTGCGCATGTGTTAAAAGGATTGCAAGCGGTTTGCCATTCGTTTTTTCGATTTCGGCAATGATTCGATCCCCTTCCTCTCCCGGGTCGATCACTAAACACTCCCCTTCACGATTGTAGACTACATAACAATTCGTTTGAATCGGGCCTAATGGATATGTACGTATTTCAAGCATCCTTCACACCTCCTTTACCTGATAATAATGGACTTATAACTGGATTTCAAACAATCGTCATTTATATGCCTCGACAAAATTTGTAGGAAACAGTACAATAGAAGAGGAATATTGCTTAATCGGCATTCATTTTTTCTCTGTTGAAAGGAGTGTCTTCCGCATGAACATCTTAATGGTAATTTTCGGACTCGTTGCGATCTTTGCTGTAATTGGAACTGTACAAGCTTTCAAAGAGCGCAATGTGTTGAGCATTTTGTTCAATGTTGCAGCTGCCTTGATTTTTGGCGGTTTTACAATTGCAACAATTGTCTTCCAAGGATATCCACCTGCTCTTGTACATTAATTAGCATTTGTTATAAAAAACATCCCCTGCATTTAGTTGCAGAGGATGTTTTTTATTTCTTCAGCAGTGTACTGTTAGACATCAGTTGTCAATTTCAATCCACTTATGTTTTTCCTTCGTTTTCATGTCGATCAACTCATCCGACGTATAACCGTTTACACAATAACGCCTTGATGGCGAGCATTTTAACGGTCCTGCGTCCAACCCATTTGTAAGCTGCTCCAGATTACCGTTTTCAATGAGGTATAAATTAAATCCCGATGCCATTTCATCCAGTTGACCACTTTTTTCAGCGCTTTTCACAATCAGCCGATTTCCATCGAGCCATTCAATCTCCGGAGTGACCCACTCTGAATAATTGCTAACAGCAGGCAACGTCCATCCGGCAATAACAGTGCCTTCTAGATTTCTAACTGTATAGTTAAAAGTATCGTGATCGTTAACCTGAACGACAACGAGGGAGTCTTCAAACACATCATGATAAATCACGTTATCCATTTCAATTGTCCTGGTTTCCTCTGTATCTAATCGGAACAAACGGACCTCTCCTCCGTCAAGCGGATGACCGTTGAACAACAAGCCCATAATTCGGTCATTACTTGCCCATTTGGAAAAGGGATCATCAAAATTCACAACGGAAAGGCTATCATCTAAACCATCAAATGCAAACAGGTCAAAGGACCAATCTTCTTGAAAAGCTGCAAAAAGTATTTTATCCGGGTTATCTCGATTCCATTCGACGGAAAGCTCTATCGAATCAATCTCGGCCTGATGTTGTATCGTTCCATCCATTCCGATTACCTTAACAACTGCGGCATTTGCTTGTTCACTCGTATGTACTAACAGATAATCGCGGGAAGGATGGACGAGGACATCGATAATAAATGATTCATCCTTGTATACCAACCCCGATTCGCCCGTTTCGATATCGAAATAGTTCACTTTGTACATGCCCTCATCTTTTTCAACGTACAGAATCCGCGTGTCAGTCAGCCAATCTGCAATGAAATGAAAGCTCGAAGGGTCTGCTTTAAAGACATGGGGAGTCGGCGGTTCAGCTGGCTTTTCCACAAGATTTGACGGTTCTTCGATGTCAGGTTGCACAGAAGGCTGTACCTTCTGTTTCGAACAGGCTGACATGATGAAGACGCTCACCAGAAGCAGATACCATATTCTTTTCATTCGCCTCTCCCCCTTCCTTCATTCTTTCAAAAAAAATCTGCACGGTAAACGAACCCGTGCAGAACATAGTTGTTACGCCTGGATCGGCTTATTCCTGTTCTTCAACCCTATCTTTGTCCGTGAATCTTAGCAAGTCTCCATTGATGATCAAATCGGAGTAGCCAAGTTCGGTAGAAGCGCGGTCAATATACGGTTCACACGCCGCTCCTTCTGTTTCTTCTCCGGTTTTTATATCATAGCAAACCTCGTGAGCGTAAATATAATCCTCTGTCACCAAGCGTCCATCCCTGAAAATGACAAACGGTTCGTGATCCGGTGAGAATATGTCCGCACCCAACTGCATGTCTTCTTTCGTATCGATGCCTAGTAAATGCAGGACTGTCGGTCTCACATCCAGTTGACCGGAAAGCTCATGGATCGTTTTACCTTTTCCATTACCAGGTATATGCACGAACATCGGCACTTTTTGCAATTCAACATTATCAAGTGGAGTGATTTCCTTATCCAAATACATGCCCATCGCTTTATTGTGATTTTCCGAAATACCATAATGGTCTCCATACATAACAATTATGGAATTGTCATACAAACCGTTTTTCTTCAATTCTTCAAAGAAGATTTTAATGGACTCATCCATATAACGAGCTGTCTGGAAATATTTATTCAATGTTTTTGAATTGGAGTCGTATGCAGGAATCATCATATCTTCTTCATCCAAATCAAATGGATGGTGGTTCGTCAACGTGATCATTCTCGTTGAAAATGGTTGTGGCATTGTCTTCATCAATTCCACAGATTGTTCAAAGAACGGTATATCTTTCATACCCCAGTTGACAGCCTGCCCCTCGCCAATTTCATAGCTTTCAACATCGTAGAATTTCTGAATGCCCAAAGCTTGATACATGATGTCACGGTTCCAGAAGCTACGGTTGTTCGCATGCATGACACTCGTGAAGTATCCGTTCTCACCTAACTTTTCAGACATCGAATTGAATGTATTCCCACTGTTCGTGAAGAAGACGGCACCGCCATTTCGGCCGTATAATGAGTTTTCCACGATGAATTCAGAGTCGGAGGTTTTACCCAGCCCTGTCTGATGATAAAAGTTATCGAAATAGAATGTATCTGGATCATTTGTCAGTTCGTTGAGGAATGGGGTAATTTCATGACCATTCATTTCATTATTGATAACGAAGCTTTGAAGTGATTCCAAAGAAACAAAGATCACATTTCGCCCTTCCGCAACACCGAACATTTTCGGATCGGGTTCTGCATAATTGGCATTAATGTAGTTCGCCACTTCAGCCAGCTCACTGCCATCGGCAAGCGCTCGTTGTGCATGCGTTTTCGATTGGATGAACAGATCATAAATGTGATAATTGAATGTCCCTATATTTTTAACGAGCAATTCTCGATCGAAGCTTCGAGTCAACAGCTGCGGTCTTTGAGCTTCGGATAATCCTAAGTTGACCATCAATACTGTTGCAGCAACTACGAAATAGAGCTTGCGCCCAATGCTTCGTTGGCTTTGGGAGCTTTCCGAAACTGGGATGAACTTGATAGCCAATGCAATTATGATAACATCCGCAAAGAAGAATATATCCCAAGGATGTATATTGGCACCTACGGAAGACGATAGATCTCCAAAGTTGCTTGTTTGGAACAATACTGGCAATGTAATGAAATCATTAAAAAATCGATAAAACACAGCGTTGCTGAACATAACGATTGATGTTAGCAAACTGATTGAAAGTATATAGATATTACGTCGTTTTTCATTCTTCATGAATAAGGCCATGCCATAAATGAACAATAGAAAACTAAGTGGGTTAATGAACAGAATGAATTCCTGCATCACATTATCGATTTTCATAGAAAAGCTAGTGATGTAGCCAATATACGTCGTTAACCACGTAGCAATAATTGCAATGACGAGTATGGAATGTTTGGGCCAAGTTGCTTTTTTCATACATGATCTTCCTTTCATAAGTAAGACATCTATTTGTAAATTCATCTTATCTTTTGGACATACACTACATATAATAGACGGATGAAACGCAAAAAAGTTTCATTTTTAATTAAAAACTGGAGGGAATTGATTTGGGAAAAATTAATCAGACCTTTTACCCAATTCTCTTTTCAAAATTAGAACCGCAGGCAAGTAATCCTCTTTCATAATCAACCCATTTTCAAATAGCTCTTTCACTTCGGACATCATCATTTCGATATCTGTTTTTTGATTCCCTGTATATATAAAAATGCCGAACCGTTTAAGAAGTTGCAGGACATCTAAGAAATGATTCATTTGGCATCACGTATTTTCAGACATTGTATCACTTTGTTTTCAGTAATAATCATATTGACCGGAATGTCATGTTCTTCAATGGGCACGTCTTGGGAAGTTTGATGATTAAACGCCAATGATACCCGATTGCCGCAGTAGTCAGATAAATACCGATCATAATACCCACCGCCGAATCCGATTCTGAAGCCTTCATCGGAAAAAACGACTCCGGGAATAATCTGGAGGTCGATTTGTCCTTTATCAATGGAATCCGTCCTTCCGACTATCGGTTCCTTCAAATCCATATAGACCGTTTCCAGATCATCCAAGGACTTAATGAGTCTGAAATCCATCTCCCTTGTATCTGGGTTGCATTTCGGAACGGCAACTTGCTTTCCCGATTCCCATGCAGATTCAATCAAAGGAAGTGTATCCACTTCCGGAAAGCGAGATATAGTGACCCCGATCGTTCGGGCAGAAACATACTCCTCGCATGTATATAGACGTTCCAAAATCGCTGCAGATTTTCTAGCATGTTCAGAATGATTCATATCTCTCATGATTGTTATCATCATTTTACGTTTGGACAATTTACTCATAGAAGTATTCCCTCCATTCTGAAATAAAAAACCAAAACCCGTGAAGAGTTTTGGCATGAGCGATTATTTCGTTTCACGGTGCAAAGTTTGTTTCTTTTCACGTGAGCAGTATTTTTTCATTTCAAGACGTTCCGGATTGTTACGCTTGTTTTTCTTTGTAATATAATTACGCTCTCCACATTCTGTGCAAGCAAGTGTAATATTTACGCGCATTGTTGTCCCTCCCACTCATTAGCAATATAAATTAATATGAGCATGATTTATACGACTTTTCAATTGTATCATATCACACGGTGATGTAAAGAAGAAAGTTTCAAATTACATTCGGAAGATGCATATGTTACTATGGGAACAAAGTAATTTATTCCCGGAGGTTGTTCAATCGTGGATATTGAATTAATTTTACTGTGCATCGGCCTTATATGTATCATTTTATCATTTTTTATCGGGAATTCCACTCGTAAAAGCGAAGAGGATATCGAAAACGTTTCAATAAGCCTTCATCAGGAGACAAATCAACTGAAAAAGCGCTTGAGAGCCGTTGAAGAGGAATTAATGATTGGTGTGGCGCCTATAACTAATGGACAGCAACAGCAACGCAAGCAAAAACCCGTTCACGAAATTATCATCAATCAAATCCTATCTTTGAGAGCTCAGGGTTATTCAATTCCTGAAATAGCCAAACGCTCCTCGCTGTCTGACGAGGAAGTTATTGATGTATTGAAATCCCGAGGTGTCACCGTATGATGAAGGACATTTTACGGGGAGTCGGAATAGGTTGCATCCTTGCAGGAGGAATCCTTTATTTCACGAATACCAACAATAATTCCGCGGAATCGGGCGCTGAGCAGTACAAATCCCAGTTGGACGAGCTGCAGATTGAATTGGTTAAGGTGAAAAAAGAGTTAGCTGTCGCCCAAACGCTCACTTCTTCTAAAATCGAAAAAAGTGCAGGGGAAAATAGTAATGCCAGTGGGAAGAAAGAAACTAAACCTGACAGTGAGTCAACATCAAAGCCAATAACCAAAATAATTTTGACCATCGAATCCGGTTCAACATCGGCTACTGTTGCTGACAAGCTTGAGCGCGCGGGGATTATCGGCAGCGCGAAAGAGTTGGAACAATACTTAATTGACAATGGCTTATCCGGCCGCATTCAAATCGGTGTGCACGAAGTCGATACGACAATGGACCTTGGCACAATTGCTGGCATTATTACGAATACGACTAAGAGATAAGAAAAAGCTGCCCTTCGCCGAACATAGCGATTGTGGCAGCTTTTCTTATTTCTCGTCCGAGTCTTTTTCTTTTTCTTTCTCTCTTTCAAATCTGCGATCTATTTTTTGATCGGTCGTTTCAAGTGCATTCGAGTTTGCCCGCTCTTCCTTCAATTCAAAATAGGTATCTAGAGACGTTCTCACTATATCAAGCATTGCTCTACCTTGAGTACGGTAATTGCTTCGATCAGTCGAAGCGTATGGAATAACAACAGCGTAAGCCACTTCAGGGTTCTCAGCCGGCGCAAACCCGACATGCGTCAAGTTGACAGAGGCCATCCCATATTTACTTCTGTCATCCCCGTAATAGGAGGATTGGGCTGTACCGGTCTTCCCTGCAGCCGTATAGGAAGCGCCATTGAATAGGTTCGGTGCAGTCCCATTCGGTCCGTAATACACGTAGTGCATCCCTTTTTTAACTTGTTCAATCTCTTTTGCCGTATTATTAATGCGATTGAGGACTTTCACTTCTGTTTCCTCTAGCAATTCTCCAAGCGTTTCGCCATCTTGGGAAGGTTCTCTTATTTCCTTTAATACTTTTGGCGCTACCCTGTATCCACCGTTTGCTACAGTCGACACATACTGAACAAGCTGCAACGGGGTGTACGTATCGAATTGCCCAATAGCGAAGTCCAATAACTTACCTGAACGTGTGTCCGTACCGGTAACACCTGTATATTCCCCTGGCAAATCAATTTCCGTTTTTACCCCTAAACCGAAAGAGGCATAGGCATTACGCAGCCGATCAAAACCACCGATATCAATTGGAAGAGCCTTAAATGGTCTGTATACTCCGTTTCCTATTGAAATCGCGATTTTGAACATATAAACGTTAGATGACCTGCCGAGCGCTGTTATATCATCGACAGACACCCGTCCGTTCTGATTGAACAGGGATCTCTTAGATAAACCAGCAATATTCATCGGTTCGTCTATTTTCTTTTCTCCAACTGATAGAACACCTTCACTATATCCTGCCAATACTGTGGCTACTTTCACAGTGGACCCTACTTCATAGGCTGAAGTGAACGTTCCATACGCATAATCACGCACTTCCCATCTGCCCGAATCCTCATCTTTCACTACTCGCTTACCGACCAAGGAAAGCAATTCCCCGTTATTCGGATCCATCATGACTAGGAATGCCCTGTCCAACAATCCGGATCGCGGGTCTTTCTTCATTTCAAGAAGTTTTTCCGATAGTAGTTCCTCCAATGATTCCTGCAATTCACTATCCATCGATAATACGAGATCCCTGCCCGGTTCACCTTCTCTGACGGTTTTAGTCTCGATGACGCGGCCAGTTCGGTCCTTTATATTTTTCACGATGGTTTTTTGCCCTCTTAATAATTCTTCATATTGTTGTTCGAAATAACTCCTGCCAATTCGATCGTTCCGTGAATAACCACGAGACAAATAATAATCGAGATGGCTTCGGGGAATCCCTTCGATCGAACTTGTCATCGTCCCGAGAATTGTGCTATCGGAGAATTTAATACGGTTCCAGTCGGTCGTCGTATCGACCCCCTCAAATTCATTTAACCGTTCCGATACGGCTGCGAATTCCTCTTCCGTGACATTCCCGCTTTTAATGATCTGAGGAGAGTACGCGTAGCCGGACATCATTTCACGATAGATGGCCAACACTTCGAGCTCATGATCCGTAAAGGAATCCAGCTCTTCATCCGTAATCCTTTCACGCGTCAAACGGGTCACTTCACGTTGAATATCCGGTTTGGAGACAGTTCCGTCTTTGCCGATTTTCGCCAATTCTTCCTTGCTCACTTTCGCTTCCGCTTCTTCCGGATTCAATAAAATCCAGAAATCACGTTTATCGCCGATTGTAACCCTTTTTGTATCCTGTTCAATCAACTTGGAAAGCTCTGTTGCGATGTCGTACATTTCTTTTGCTGTTGTAGATGATGTCTTTGTATATGTAATTGCATTCATCGGTTTATTATCAACAAGTACCTTCCCTGTTCGGTCATAGATCCTTCCTCGAGGAACGCTAGTATTGACTGCGATCTCTTCCTTCATCTCCAATAACCTTGTATAATTCTCGCCTTTAACGATCTGCAAGTATCCAAGTCTGAAAATGAGCAAGGAAAACAGGATGAAGATCGAGAAGAATAAAAGGTTCATCCTGAAGGCGATATGTTTCCGTTGACGGATTTTGGCTTGGTCCACTTTGCGCATCGGCTTTTTCATATGTATTCCCCTTACGTATTTAGTCCAGATTGAATTATAGCATTCTAAACATAAAAAGCATATATCCTGACGAACAGGATATATGCCGGGTTGCATTACTCTGGATTAGTTACCGAAGTTTTTAGCGACTTCATCCCAGTTTACTACGTTCCAAAAAGCGGAAACGTAATCAGGGCGTCTGTTTTGGTAATTCAAATAGTAAGCATGCTCCCAAACATCGAGTCCTAGAATCGGTGTTTTTCCTTCCATCAATGGAGAGTCCTGGTTAGGAGTCGATGTGATTTCAAGTTCACCATTATTGGATACGAGCCATGCCCAACCTGAACCGAAGCGAGTTGCAGCAGCTTTAGCAAATTCTTCTTTGAATGCATCAAAGCTGCCGAATTTCTTATCAATCGCTTCTGCAAGCGCTCCAGTCGGATTTCCTCCGCCGTTTGGTGAAAGGATATTCCAGAAGAACGTATGATTCGCATGACCGCCTCCATTATTACGGACAGCCGTACGGATGTTTTCAGGAACAGCATTCAAATCGGAGATAAGTTCTTCGACTGATTTAGAAGCTAGTTCGTCATGCCCTTCCAATGCGTTGTTCACGTTCGTCACATACGTATTGTGATGTTTTGTGTGGTGGATATTCATCGTTTCTTTGTCGATGTGAGGCTCCAACGCATCGTATGCGTATGGTAATTCTGGTAATTTGTAAGCCATTTGTCCATTCCTCCTCAATTGATTCATAATTTATCCTACACTATAAACATTATCAAAATTAGGTAACCCATTCAATTGAAATGAACTATCTCGTGACGTAGAGTATGAAAATCCCAATCATAAGCAACATCACAGCACCCTTCGCAGCGACGGAAGTGAAAAACCCTACGATAGAACCAATACCGGTCTTAATGGACTGCTTTACGCCAGTCCGCGTCACAAGCAGCTCTGACAGGAATGCACCGAGGAATGGTCCGATAAGGATTCCAGCTACCGGAATGACGAACGGCCCAATTAGCAGGCCGATCGTACTTCCCCACATACCCGCCTTTGAACCGCCGAATTTCTTGACACCAACAATATTTGCAAGAGTATCTGCGCCGAAAAGCAATATGACGAATAACGCTTGAATCACCCAAAACAACCAGCTCAACTCTTCAAAGGAAGCGAATAACCCGTACAGCAGGAATCCACCTACGATGAAAACTACGGAAGGGATGATTGGATAAATCAATCCGACAAATGCGACGATGAACATGATAATGGCCGCTATCCAGCCTGCTATCTCCATTCCATTCCCTTCCCTCCATTATCCCGCTTTGACTGGCTGTAAGATCCCTGAGCAGGGATCAACAGCCAGTAAAAGCCCGATTGGTTCAACTAACAATCAGTGAAGGAACCACTGATTGAAGTTTCACCTTACACCCGTTTGCCTAAAATGGCTTCAGCGATATTTACTGCATGATCTCCGATACGTTCAAGATTGGAAACGATATCGACAAAGACCATTCCCGACTGAGCAGAGCAATGCCCCTCATTGAGTCGGACAATATGATTTTTACGGAATTTGCGTTCCATCTTATCAATCAAGGCTTCTTGCTCGGCAACTTCCCGCGCTAATTCAATATCATTCATATCTAGGGAACGTATTGCCTTATCGACAGTGGCAATTGTCAACGTGAACATTTCTGTCAAATCACCCATTGCTTCTTCAGTCAATTTCACACGGTTCACTTCCCGGAAATCAATCAACTCGATAATGTTTTCGAAATGATCCCCGATTCGTTCGATATCTCGAACCGTATCCATCAACATGACGTGTCTTGCGGACTCGACCGGTGAAATATTGACTGCGGAAATATCCACAAGATAATCCGTGATTTTCCGGTCAAGGTTATTGATGGCGTCTTCAATCTGATATGCCGTTTCAGCATGTCTCTTATTGCTTGTCTTCAAGTACTCGTACGTCTCTTCCATTCCCTGAACTGCGAAATCTCCCATCCTGATAATCTCCTCTTTTGCTTGTCCAATTGCGACTGACGGAGATTGGTTAATGAAATTCGGATCCAAATGCTTTGGTCTATACTCAATTGTAACGTCTTTGCCCGGAATGATCTTCGTCACGAACAATGCCCAGGCACCAATTAAAGGAAATTGAATAACGGTATTCAACACGTTGAAAGTACCGTGTGCGAATGCAATCTGCATTTTACTTTCCAAAGCCAAAAGTCCCGAAATCCATTCTACGTACATTGTAAACGGATATAATAGAATCATGAATACGACTGTACCGACAACATTGAAAAGGACATGTGCCGCCGCAGCTCTTCTCGCAGCAACGGATGCACCGATCGACGCCAGAACTGCCGTAATTGTCGTTCCGATATTATCTCCGAACAGAATCGGCAATGCGGCTTGAAGCGAAACAAGGTTCTCTGCATACAAACCTTGCAATATCCCAACTGTTGCGCTGGAACTTTGGACGATAAGCGTAAAAACTGTTCCCGCTACAACACCAAGTACTGGATGATCAGCCATCGAAACTGTAAAGTCGGAGAAGGCGGAAAGCGTCCTGAGCGGCTTCATACCGGCACTCATCAATTCCAGTCCGAGGAAAAGGCCCCCGAAGCCAAAAACGACCTCTCCAACGTTCTTGATGGAGTTCTTTTTAAAGAAGAAGATAAGAATTGCACCGAGTGCCATAATCGGCAATGCATAGGCCCCTACGTCCAGACCAATAATGAATGCTGTAATCGTCGTACCGATATTCGCACCCATAATGACACCGATCGCCTGTCGAAGGGTCATAAATCCTGCACTGACCAAACCGACCGTAATAACAGTCGTACCTGAGCTAGACTGGATAAGCACCGTCACGATAATTCCGACTAGCACACCCATAAAAGGATTCGTCGTGAATCTATCCAAAATGCTCCGCAATCTATCCCCTGCGGCTTTCTGAAGACCGTCCCCCATATACTTTATGGCGAATAGGAAGATCCCAAGACCTCCTATAAATTGAAAAATCACTTCCTGCCAATTCACTTCCATTAAATCGTCTACCTCCATCATGCGTTATATATTAGCATCCCTATTATGTTGACTTTGTTAATGGATTGTAAATAGGAGAGGACAAATCTTTACATTCCCTTAACAATACTTGTAGAAAAAGTCATCATTCTGTCGAATTTGGTATTCGTACTTCTAAGAACAAGACATGTTAGACTAACAGTAAGTAAAGGAGGTTCCGTTTTTGAAGTTCAATCAATTATTTCTGGCAGCGTTCCATGAACCGAAAAAACTCGCGGCGTTCCGGTTGCTACCAATCGGGCGGGTGATCCGCTATGCTTTCCTATTCATCCTATTGATGACCTTGATCTCATTCACACGCTTCTCACTTAGAGATGCCGACTTGTTCGAGGCAACCCCAGAATTGACCGAGTATAGCCAAACGATAGGCGTACTCATTTACCCGATGGCCTTTGTTTCCCAATTTGTCATTGCAACATTTTACGTATTTGTCAGAATCAGCATCTTTGCTGCAATCGGCATATGGATTGGAAAAGCCATGGGAAGGCGCGTCGAGTACCGTTTTATTTGGCGCACGACTGCTATTGCAATCACCGTACCATTATTGGTAACGATTTTTCTCGATTTCTTTCAATTTCATGAAACCTTCAGCATTCTTTTCTCGTCCTTGATCCATATCGGTTACTTGAGCATTGCTCTCAAGTATTATCCAAAAGCGGTAAAATGAATACTTTCCAAATCCCCGCATATTGTGTGGGGAGGGGGAATGTTCATGCGCACTTTATTCGTAGCTGTAATTCTTTTTATAACCTTTCACATCATCCGGATCGACTTGGGGGATGGGACAATCCCACTAGCATCGTTTTTCGGAAATGAACAGCCTTGTGCAGAGACCACGACTGTGAAAACCATTCATGTCACGACTATCCAAGGTGATACGATTGAATCCCTATTTTCCATGTACCCGGACCCAGAAACGACTTTCGTTGATAGATTATCAGTTTTTTATTCCCTTAATCCACATCTTCGAAACCAAGAGCTTATCGGAGGTCTATCCGTGCAGCTTCCACTTTCGAAAACGGGTCAAGATAACTGCAATTGAAGATGTTTCAAGCGGTGTCCCTTGTCTTTTCATCCTATTGATTGCTAAAATAGAAATTAGTTATGAGTTTTTTTAAGGAGAGAATATATCCATGAGTGAAATAATACACAGATCTAAAACTCGTCCTGTACGAGTCGGCAATTTGACGATTGGCGGCAGTGACGAACTATTCATCCAAAGTATGACAACAACAAAAACACATGATGTCGAAGCAACCGTGGAAGAGATCTTGCGTCTAGAGGAAGCGGGCTGTCAAGTTGTCCGTGTAGCGTGTCCTGACGAAAGAGCAGCTTATTCCATCGGCGAGATAAAAAAACGGATTAATATCCCTCTCGTAGTCGATATCCATTTCGACTATAAGCTCGCATTGATTGCAATTGAGCAAGGTGCGGATAAAATCCGGATCAACCCGGGCAATATCGGCCGTCAGGAAAAAGTGGAAGCAGTCGTAAAAGCGGCGAAAGCAAAAGGCATTCCTATTAGAATCGGTGTAAACGCCGGTTCACTTGAAAAACATATACTGAAAAAGTACGGCTACCCGACTGCAGACGGCATGGTAGAAAGTGCTTTGCATCATATTAAAATTCTAGAAGATCTTGATTTCCATGATATTATCGTTTCATTGAAAGCTTCAGACGTTAACTTGGCAGTCGAAGCGTATACGAAAGCGGCAGCCGCATTCGATTACCCGCTTCACCTAGGAATTACAGAGTCCGGGACATTGTTCGCGGGATCCATTAAGAGCGCTGCGGGACTTGGTACGTTGCTTTCAGCCGGAATTGGAAATACGCTCCGTGTTTCTTTGAGTGCTGATCCTGTCCAAGAAATAAAGGTGGCACGTGAACTATTGAAAGTGTTCGCGCTATCTTCTAACGCTGCAACACTTATCTCTTGTCCCACTTGCGGCCGCATCGAGATTGACTTAATTTCAATCGCGAATGAAGTGGAGGAATACATCTCCACTATTAAAGCGCCGTTGAAAGTCGCCGTATTAGGCTGTGCAGTGAACGGTCCGGGAGAAGCGCGTGAAGCGGACATCGGGATTGCAGGTGCACGCGGGGAAGGATTGCTCTTCATGAAAGGGAAAACTGTCCGGAAAGTGCCTGAGGAAACGATGGTAGAAGAGTTGAAAATGGAAATCGATAAACTTGCTGAAGAGTATTTCGAAAAGAAACGTCAAGAGGAATTGCTTCTTCAAAGCGGAGCGGTTGAATGAGAAAAATCCGCTTCGGTATTGATATTGACGGGACCGTCACATGTCCTACTTCCCTTCTACCACATATCAATGCACAATTTGGATGCAACCTGATTTTAGATGATATTAAAGAGTACGATTTGACGAAAGCCTTCCCCGTTGACGTGAAGGAGTTTTATGAGTGGTACCGTCAAGCGGAAGTGACGATATACGACACATCTCCTGCGCAGGAATATGCAAAGAAGATCCTATCCGAGTGGCGGGAGCATTACGAGCTTTATTATATTTCTGCACGAGGAATAAACGTTGCGGAGTGTACGCTCGGTTGGTTCGAACGGGAAGAAATTCCTTATGATCATATCGAGCTGATCGGTAGCCATCATAAGGTCGAGACGGCGAAAAAGTTCAATGTCGATGCCTTCTTCGAGGATAAGCATGATAATGCAGTCGATATACATGAGGAATTGAACATCCCAGTCCTCCTTTTCGACACTCCGTATAACCGTGAACCGATTCCTGAAGGCGTCATACGAGTGAAGAATTGGAAAGAAGCCGACCAGTGGATCAAAAAGCTATTCCCAATTGAAGAAAAAGTGAATTGAAAGGGGCTGTCCAGAAAGTCAGTGAAAACTGACTTTCTGTGACAACCCTTTTTTTATAATAATAATGTATGTACGGTTGATTTGCGCTCCAGGCGGACGCTTTCCGGGGGGCGGGCGGTGAGCCTCCTCGGTCGCTTCGCTCCACTGCGGGGTCTCACCTGTCCCGCTAATCCCCCAGGAGTCGCCGCCTTCCGCTCCAATCAACTAATTGCTCCCTTTGTATCAATAGTAGTCCCTTTAACGTAGTTAAGATCTAATCGGAATACGTTTCATAATTGAAGAAAGGGGTCAATACCAGTCAGTGGTGTTCAAGCAGCAAAAAAATTAGTAAAACACTTTACAGGGAAGAAAGCGTACACCTGAAGCGGAAATCCCTTATCAAAATCAATTAATATTCATTATTCCACACAAACCGGACATTTTCCGTAGATCTCGAATTTATGGCCTTCGACTTCGAAGCCTTGGAGATTGACCGAGATCGACTCCATTGGGCAGTGTGCGATGTTCTGTGTTTTTCCGCATGCCGTGCAAATGAAATGATGATGGTGGACGCCATGATCGCACTGCATCCTGAAATGCCTCTCACCATTCAGCTCAGTCTCTTCCAAAATACCAAGCTCTGAAAAAGTCGACAAATTGCGGTAAATCGTATCGAAACTAATCCCCGGATTTTCAACCGCCATGAAATTACGAACTTCCATCGCAGTCATATACCGATCATTATCGGAAAAGAACTCCAAAATCGTCTCACGGTTCTTCGTCCTCTTGAATTGACGCTCCTGTAAAATGCGCCATGCTTCATCAAGTGTCATGCAAATTCCCCCTTCGCTTTCTTTGAAGGCTGCTTCCCTTTCATTTTAGTCCAGCCAAGAACGAGCAGTAAAATGACGATGGATGTGATAACAATTGTTCCCCCCGGAGCAATATCAAGATGAAACGCAGCAAAAAGTCCGATTATGACAGACAGCTCACCGATGACGATAGAATACAGCATTGCTCCCTTAAAGCTTTTGGCGAGCTGTATCGCCGCAGCAACTGGTATCGTCATTAATGAGGATACGAGCAAAATTCCGACAATCCGCATAGAGGCACCAATCACAAGTGCTACAATGACCATGAAAACAATTTGAATGAACTTTCCATTGATACCAGACACTTTTGCATATTCCTTATCGAATGACAAGGCGAACAATTCTTTGTAGAAAAACCGGATAAATGCCAGGACGACAAGCGCAATAATTATGATGACCAATAAATCCTGCCGGCTCACGGCTGAAACTGAACCGAATAAATAGCCAACAAGATCAGAGCCGAACCCTTTTGCCAAGGAAATGAAAATCGCTCCGAAGCCGATACCCGTCGAAAGAATGATCGGAATCGCCAGCTCCTCAAAATGCTTATACGCACCTCTCAGCTTTTCAATTAATAATGATCCTCCTACGGCACTAGCCATCCCTAAATACACCGGATTCAACGCGGAAAACATGAGCACTGACTGACTCAAAAAGAGGCTCCCCGCGATTCCTGCCAACGCCACGTGGCTTAATGCATCTGCGATGAGTGCAAGCCTCCTCACAACGATGAACAGACCAAGCAACGGCGCTATGACTCCGATTATCAGTCCGGATAAAAATGCATTTTGAAGAAATTCATAAGTGAATAAAGCACTAATCATGGTCATATCCCCTTCTGTTCTTGATGGACGCGCCGCACAGGGTGACCGTACCATAATGAAATATCTGTATCATTCATCTTCTTGTAATCCGATTGCATCCCATGGAAGTGGATTGATCGATTCAAACAAGCCACATGTGTTGCCAATTCGGTGACGAGGTCGATTTCATGTGTGACAAGCAGGATTGCAATGCCATGTTCACCGTTCAATTCATTAAGCATAGAATAGAACGAAGCTACGTTTTTCTGATCGATTCCTACGGTAGGTTCATCCATGATCAAAAGATCCGGTTCGCCTACCAACGCACGTGCTATGAATACGCGTTGCTGCTGTCCGCCGGATAATTCGCCGATATTTTTAGAGGCGAAGTCTTCCATTTGAACGATTCGCAATGATTCCAATGCTTTTTGTTCATCGTGTTTCGAAAAGCTTTTAAATAATCCGACCTTACGAGTGAGGCCACTTTTCACTACTTCAAGTACTGTGGCCGGAAATCCTGAATTGAATGAATTCGATTTTTGCGAGACATATCCGATACGTTCCCGCTGCTTGAAGGAATCCACATTCTGGCCGAATAGCTTCACGGTCCCTTGATCTGCTTTCAATAATCCTAAAATGATATTGATCAGCGTAGATTTTCCGGAGCCGTTCGGACCAATAAGTGCCCAGAACTCCCCTTCTTTCACGTCCAATGAAATATTTTCGAGAACGGTAGAGTGCTCATATCGAAAATTGACATCATTACATTCAATTATCGTATTAGTCATATAGTAAAATCCCTTTCTGCTAAAAAAGTGTAAACAGTAACGATTACGATTACTAGTAGAAGTATATAGGAACAGTCGGTCGGACACAACTAATTAAGAAGGAATGGTGTAAATTGGATTACATGCAAATGCTGAATGAGATAAAGAGGAAAAGTGATGAAGAAGCAAAGTCGCTGGCAGATGCATATGGCATCGATTTATCGATTAAAGAAATTAGAGCGTTACGACCTTTGCTTGATGAGATTTCATTTCACTGGCTTTTTACCGGCATTCCGGAAAGCTTTATCGCAAAAGTGAAGTATGCTGTCGGGGATAAAAAAGGAGAGGAATTATTCCGTCAGTATTTAGATAGGATATAAAACACAAAAAACATCCCGCCAACGGAATACCTTTGGCGGGGTTTTCATCATACCAGCAATAGTTCCCTTTGATCAGCAAGGAATGTTTTTGATTTCAACATTTCAATTTCATATTGATAAGGTGCCTTTTTGTTTTTCGCATCGTTCCCTACGAATGGTGTTTCAAGAATTTTAGGGATTGATAAGAAAGCTGGGTGGTGCACGATATAGCTGAGAGCATCAAAACCGATGTAGCCATGACCGATATTCTCATGCCGGTCTTTCATAGCCCCGCGCTCGTTTTTGCTGTCATTGACATGGATGACTGAAATCCTATCGATTCCAATGATCTTGTCAAATTCACTCAATACGCCATCGAAATCATTGACGATATCGTAGCCCGCATCGTGGACGTGACAAGTGTCAAAACAAACGGAAAGCCGCTCATTGTTCTGGACGCCGTCTACTATCTGCGCAATTTCATCGAAGTTCCTGCCACATTCGCTGCCCTTCCCTGCCATCGTTTCAAGTGCAATGCGGACTGTCGAATCTTCCGACAAGACCTCGTTCAGTCCCTCAATGATTTTAGCGATGCCTTTATCCGCACCAGCCCCTACGTGAGCCCCCGGATGCAAAACAATCTGATCGGCCCCGAGAGCCGCCGTCCTATGGATTTCCGATTGTAAAAAATCGACGCCTAACCTGAACGTCTCAGGTTTGGTCGTATTCCCTATATTGATAATATAAGGAGCATGTACAACGATATTGGATAAGCCATTCTCTTTCATGTGCAGCAGTCCGGCTTCAATATTCAGTTCTTCGATTGGCTTCCTACGTGTGTTTTGCGGAGCACCTGTATAAATCATGAAAGTCGTTGCGCCGTAACCCAACGCCTCTTCACTAGAACCTAGCAGCATCTTCTTGCCGCTCATCGAAACATGTGACCCTAAGAGCAATGGTTGATCATTTGTCATTTTTTCGTTTCAATCTCCTTTCCCTCTTCTTGAATTTCTCTATATCTTTTGCCATTTTCTTTTTATAACCCGGCTTAACCTTCGATGGTTTCCGAACAAACGATGCAGCTTTACGATCAAGTTCATCCGTTTCCTTGACACGCTTCTTCCGGGCATTGCGCTCCTTGACTTCAATCCATTCTCCGTTTTTCACGTCTTCATGGATGAATGGAATTCCCATTTTTTCAATTTGCACAATCTTATCGTCCTCGGAAGGCTCGTACATCGTAATGGCGATTCCTGTAAGGCCTGCACGGGCGGTCCTGCCCACCCGGTGGATGAAGAACTCCAAATCGTCCGGAAGTTCATAGTTGACTACGTGGCTCACTCCCGGGATGTCAATTCCTCGTGCAGCAAGATCTGTCGCGACGATATATTGATACTCAAGATCCCTGATCTGCTTCATCACCCGGGTACGTTCACGGGGCGTCAGATCACCATGGATCCTCCCCGCTTTTATACCGTGTGTGGCTAGGTACCCCGCAACCTCGTCGGCATTTTGCCTTGTATTCGTGAAGACGATTGCCAAGTATGGATTGATTGCTTCCAAAACATGCAATAGTTTTTTCTTGCGGTCCATGCTCCGGACAGGAACCAGCGAATATTTCATCCCTTCCGTCAATGGCTTTTTACTTCCCAATTGGACATGAACGGGATTATCCATATATTTTGCCAAGAAAGGTTTAAGTTTTTCTGGAATTGTAGCTGAAAATACGTACATTTCCAAGTTCGTTGGCATTTTGGAAGCGAATTTGTCAATATCCTCAATGAACCCCATGTCAAAAGCCAAATCAGCTTCATCGATGACCAACATGGATGCCGTATGGATTGCCAAAGCCCCTTCTTCCGCAAGGTCACGGATTCTTCCGGGCGTTCCGACAATAATGTGGGGATTCGATTTCAGCTTGTCGATGGAGCGTTGTTTATCCGTGCCACCAATCAAAAGCGAGCTTCGAATCGTAGTATTTTCGATCATTTTATTCAATTCATCATATAGCTGCAAGGCAAGTTCCCTCGTCGGTGCGGTAATGACCGCTTGCAACTCTTCCTTCCCTTCATCGAGACGCTCGACAATCGGGATAAGGAAGCTGTGTGACTTCCCTGTACCTGTATGGGCTTGTCCGATTGCATTGGTGCCTTTAAGGATTAAGGGAATCATTTCTTTCTGTATCGGTGTCGGTTGATCAAACCCCAACTTGGCAATTGCTTCCCGAAGGAAAGGTTTGAATTGATAATCAGTGAATTTAGACATTCATATGCCTCCTAACGTATTCTTATTGTAGCATGATTCCGTTCCGCAGTATGTGATTTTCGCATAGTATAGATTGTGAAAGTTCACAATGACCAAATGAAAGGGGTTATCCATGAGGTACGAATCCTTCTATCCATTCGCGCGTGCGCAAAACTCGCCGTTCGCTATGAGGCAGCCATTTCGCGGTCCACAGCAACAGCCAACCTTTACCCAAACGCCGAGACAACCTTTTCAGGGGTCTCCGATGGGAAATCCGTACGGCCAGTCCATGCCAGGTCCATTCCAAAATACATCCAAAAAGGAAATGTACATGCAAACAGCCAACCGATTTTTAAATACTGCCCAACAATATGCGCCACTCGTTCAGCAGATTGCACCGATGTTCCAGAACCTGCCCGCGATGTGGAGATTATATAAAGGCTTCCAGTCTCTCCCGTCCGCTGGAGGCGCAGCAGACACTGCTGCTGGTGCAGCGTCGGCGGCAGCGCAAAGTGCTCAAGCCGGCGTCTCCAATCCTCGAATCTTTCAGCCGCCCAAATTATAATTTTGAAACGTGCGCCTGACTCCGCTATAATGGATACAGATCCCTTTAGAGGAGTGTGGAGTGAATGAAAGTTAAGAAGATTTCCCCGCGCGGCTATTGTTACGGGGTTGTCGATGCAATGGTCATAGCAAGAAATGCAGCACTCGACAAAACGTTGCCGAGACCTATATATATATTAGGCATGATTGTCCATAATAAACATGTCACAGACGCATTTGAGGAAGATGGTATTATCACTTTGGACGGGGAGAACCGGTTGGAGATCCTAGAAAAGGTGGAAACCGGGACTGTCATTTTCACAGCCCACGGTGTATCACCGGAAGTAAGGGAATTGGCCCGACGTAAAGGCCTTGTCTCCATCGATGCCACTTGCCCGGATGTGACTGTCACTCACGACCTGATTGAAGAGAAGACTGCTGAAGGTTATGATATCATCTATATCGGGAAAAAGTACCATCCCGAGCCTGAAGGAGCGATCGGTGTAGCGCCGCATGCAGTTCATCTGATTGAAACGCTAGATGACGTCAATGGTCTAGAGCTTGAAAATGAAAAGCTTCTTGTCACAAATCAGACAACAATGAGCCAGTGGGATGTAGCACATATCATGGATGCATTGAAAGAGAAATTCCCTCATATAGAAGTGCACCAGGAAATCTGCCTTGCCACTCAAGTAAGACAAGAGGCGGTAGCAGAACAGGCTGGTGAAGCAGATCTGCTGATTGTTGTTGGAGATCCAAAAAGCAACAACTCCAACCGCTTGACACAAGTGTCTGTTGAAATAGCCAATACGCCATCCTACAGAATCTCGGATGTATCAGAGATTAATATTGATTGGCTGCAAGGCGTAGAAACGGTCGCAGTGACTGCAGGCGCGTCCACGCCGACGTTGATTGTCCGTGAAGTGATCGGTTTCTTGGAGAGCTTCGATCCGGAAGATCCTTCGACACATTCACCGGAACGCAAATTCAAGTTGGACCGGATTTTGCCGAAAATCAAGAACCCAGAGCCGGTTAAACGGATTGAGCCATACGCAGTTACAGAATAACAGAAATGAAAGGGCTGTTCCGCCGTCGTTGCCGACGCGGAACAGCCTTTACTTATTACACGAATCTGAACGGTTCAGTGTCTACTTCTGATTTGATGAAGGAAACATCGTATCCCTTTTCCCGGCATGCTTGCTCCATATGCTTGGCTACTCCTTCAATCATCACCTTCTCCACATGATGACCCGGATCCACAATCGCAAGGTCGATCAATTCCGCATCTTGGGCACTATGAAAATCCATATCACCTGTAACGAATACATCTGCCCCTTTACGCTTCGCCGCCCTAATATATTTACTGCCACTCCCCCCAAGGACAGCAATCTTACGGATGGGCTTTGATAGGTCGCCGACAATCCTTACGGTAGGAACGTCAAGTGCCTCTTTGACGAATTTCGCAAACTCATTAAGTGCCATAGTTTCAGGTAATTTACCAACCCTGCCGAGCCCAAACTCCTGTGTCCTTTGATCAAGAACAAAAAAATCATAAGCAGGCTCTTCATATGGATGAGCCGCCAGCATTGCTTTTAAGACTTTCGACCGAAGAGGACCTGGCAGCACGACTTCGATGCGTTCTTCAGCAACCTCTTCCGTTTGCCCGACTTCACCGATAAATGGGTCGGCGCCGGCAGCTGGCGTGAACCTCCCGACTCCGGTAGAAGTGAAACTGCATCCGGCATAATCCCCGATTGCCCCTGCACCGGAAAGCGCCAACACTTCCCGTAGTTTATCCGCATGCTCGACCGGGCAAAAGACCGCCAATTTATAAAGCGGATCGGAAATTGTCGGCTCCATCACTTCGATGTCTTCCAACCCTAAGCGGGATGCAAGCAAATCATTTACACCTCCGGGAGCGACATCCAGATTGGTGTGCGCAGCATAGACGGATATGTCATTTTTGATGCATTTTTCAATAAGTCTTCCTTGTGGCGTGTCTGTCCAAATATGTTTCATTGGGCTAAAAATAGGTGGATGATGCGCTATGATTAGATTCGCCCCTTTTTCAATCGCTTCGTCTACGACTGCTTCATTGACATCCAATGTGATAATGACCCTATCGACAGTGCGATTCAACTGTCCTATATGCAAACCTACTGGATCCCAATCTTCTGCAAAGCGTTTTGGCGCCCAATGTTCAAATAGGGTTATAATCTCATGTCCATTCACTTTTTTCAATTTGTCAAAACTCCTCCTAACAGCTCAATTTTCTCACGCAGTTGTTCCCTTTTTTTATTGATTTCAACCGTAACTCCCGCGGTTTCCAAGGAGGCTAGGATTCGCTTCCATTCATCCGACTCCCGCTTCCATTTTTCAATAAAGATCTCCGATTTTTCTTCGAGCAAATATGGGCCGACCATCATTTCAAGCTCGCTGTACTCCGCTTGTCCCTTTTCAAGCACGATGATTTCATAGATTTTATGATCTTCCTTTAAAATCTGCTCTTCGACAATTTTCCACCCACTTTGTACAGCCCACTCACGGATTGACAGTGAATGAATATTCGGTTGAGTGATGATCCGCTTGACACTGTAAAGCTTTTCGGCCCCATCTCTTAAAATGGAAGCAATCAAAGGCCCGCCCATTCCAGCGATCGTAACCGTATCTACCCCATCACTATCATGAATGGCTTCCAATCCGTTCGCCATTCTGACCGTGATTGCTTCCGTAAGCCCCTTCTTTTGTACGTTTTTTATTGCTGACTCATAAGGTCCTTTTACGACCTCTCCTGCAATCGCTTTAGAGATTTGTCCTGCCTTCACTAAATAGCAAGGCAAATAAGCATGATCGCTCCCAATGTCCGCGAGAGTGGCATCCTGTTCAACAAACGAAGCTACTGCAGTGAGCCGCATTGATAATTTTTCGGAATTCAATAGATCCCCGCCTTTCCAATACCCTTATTGTAAGGGATTCTCCGCTTCTTTTCCAGAATTGAAAAAGCCATCGGTGCGTGTAGATAACGCTACCGATGGCTTCCGGTTCTTATTTTAATGATAGGATATACTCTGACAATTGGTCGATTTGCTCGTCGGAAATTTGTCCGCCGAATGCTGGCATTTGACCTTCACCATTCTTAATGATGGCATGAATTTCTTCTTTGGATTCTGACAGACCATGAAGAGTTGGTCCAACAGCGCCGCCAGCTAAGTCACCACCGTGACAGCCGATACATTTCCCTTGAGCGAAGCCTTCAGGATCAAAATCTTCGGATGCAGCTGCATCATCAGTCGTTTCTTCAGTTTTACCTTCCTCATTCGATGCAGCGATTTCTTTCTTCTGCTCGATGCCATATAAGGACATGAAGAAAATAAGTCCTAATCCTAGCGCGAAAATCAGGATATAAGGCACTACAGGATTGTTTTTCATCGAATTACCCTCCTTCACCAGGAATTATTCTGTAAAAGTATACAGTGCACACCTCATATTGTACTGTATACTGATGAAAACTGAAAGAGTTATCCCCGTACAATTAACGGTTTGTGACAATTTGGACAAACTTTTCTTATAAGCATCCAATTTGTCTTGCAATGACCATTCGTTGAACTTCAGAGGTTCCTTCTCCGATTTCGAGCAATTTTGCATCTCTCAAATATCGTTCGACTTCGTATTCCTTCATGTACCCATAGCCTCCGTGAATTTGAATTGCCTGATCAGCGACTTCCATCGCAATTTCTGAAGCATACAGCTTGCACATAGCAGCTTCTTTCGTAAATGGACGTCCCTGGTCTTTCAACCAAGCCGCCTTGTAAACCATATTTCTAGCTAATTCGATTTTCATCGCCATATCAGCCAACTTGAATTGAGTAATCTGAAATTCAGATAACGTCTTGCCGAACTGCTTGCGCTCTTTCGAGTACTTCAACGCTCGATCAAAAGCCGCTTGCGCAATCCCTACCGCCATCGCACCGATTCCAATCCTACCGCCGTCCAATGTGACAAGAAATTGTCTAAAGCCATCACCACGCTTGCCAAGAAGGTTTTCTTTAGGAACTCTGACATTGTCGAATACTAATTCCGTCGTGTTGGAAGCATGCAAGCCCATCTTTTCATAGTTGTCAATAATCGTAAACCCCTCTGCATCGGTAGGTACGATAACGGCACTGATTTCCTTTTTGCCATTTTCGTTAGCTGTAATTGCAGTAAGCGCCAAATGTTTAGCATAGCTTGCATTTGTAATATATACTTTTGATCCATTGATCACAAAATGATCGCCATCTTCTTTCGCTGTCGTCTGCGTCCCCCCTGCGTCAGAACCCGCATTCGGTTCCGTGAGTCCGAAAGCACCAAATGAATCCCCAGTACATATTGGCATCAAATATTTCCTTTTCTGCTCCTCGGTTCCGAATAGATGAATTGGTGCGCCTCCTAAAGAAATATGTGCCGAGTATGTAATGCCTGTGGAGGCACAGCCACGGCTTAGCTCCTCAGTTACGATTGCGAAACTTGTCGCATCTGCGCCTGCTCCCCCATACTCTTCCGGGAATGGCAACCCCATCATCCCCATTTGGGAAAGCTGTTTGAATATCTCGATTGGAAACTCCTTTGTCCTGTCCCGCTCGATTGCTCCCGGCGCAACTACCTCATCGGAAAATTCCCTCATCATTTTCTTGATCATTTGTTGCTCATCTGTCAAATCAAAATTCATTTACTTCATCCCCCTTGTTGTGAACGCTTACATTTTGATTATACCGAAATGGTCGTCATTTTCAAAATCATTCTTTCAAAAGGAAGCTAGAATACAGTCTTAACTATAAAAGCTACAATCAAAATCAACCCAGCAGCCCCTGAAATTGTAAAATAAAGCAATTTTAATAGTCTACCAGCTAACAGCCACAATAAGCAGTTCATGATTAAAAATCCGACCAATAGCATCATCTGCCCCGCAAAGAAAAGTGACCATAATTTGAGGGATATGCCAAGTACCGCGAATGCGATAACTATGTATAGGAACTGGAGTAAGATTACACGGGTGTTAAACTTCTTTTTTTCTTTTGACAACACAGCATCCGTCGCACTTATTTCCTGTTCGTGATCCCCTTGCGTATAGAGCGTTAGTAGAAAATCGCAGTACTGTTCCGGCAGCAGTTTATTCTGTTTCCAATAATTAATTTCAGCCATAATGATTTTTTTACGCTGAGCATTCATCCTGTTTCGCCCCTAGTCATCATTCTCTATAAACTTAAAAGGCATCGGCATAGTGCATGCCGATGCGGATGATCATTCTAAAAAGTCCTTTAGCCTTTTGCTTCTAGATGGGTGTCTAAGCTTCCGTAATGCTTTCGCTTCGATTTGACGAATCCGTTCGCGGGTCACACCAAAGACTTTCCCTACTTCTTCCAACGTTCTTGTCCTGCCATCATCCAAACCGAAACGTAGACGCAATACGTTTTCTTCACGGTCAGTGAGCGTATCCAGAACGTCTTCCAATTGTTCTTTCAATA
Source organism: Saccharococcus sp. Marseille-Q5394 (assembly GCF_946901335.1). Classification (NCBI taxonomy): domain Bacteria; kingdom Bacillati; phylum Bacillota; class Bacilli; order Caryophanales; family Anoxybacillaceae; genus Saccharococcus; species Saccharococcus sp. Marseille-Q5394. The sequence goes on from NZ_CAMPPQ010000001.1 coordinate 771,627, forward strand.
ATTCATAGGCAGCGTGATCGGAGGGTGATTGCGCTTCCGAGTCTTCGATGAAATCCCCTAAGTGGGAATCGTCCTCTTCCCCTATCGGCGTTTCAAGCGAAACTGGCTCTTGTGCAATTTTTAGGATTTCACGTACTTTTTCTGCAGTCAGGTCCATCTCCTCTCCAATTTCCTCAGGAGACGGTTCGCGACCTAGATCTTGAAGCAATTGACGCTGAACGCGAATCAATTTATTAATCGTCTCGACCATGTGCACCGGAATACGAATGGTACGAGCCTGATCAGCTATTGCTCGTGTTATCGCCTGGCGGATCCACCATGTCGCATACGTACTGAATTTGAACCCCTTCGTATGGTCGAACTTCTCAACCGCTTTGATTAGACCCATATTACCTTCTTGAATCAAATCAAGGAACAGCATTCCTCGGCCGACATATCTCTTGGCGATGCTGACAACTAGGCGGAGGTTGGCTTCCGCAAGCTTCTTCTTAGCATTTTCGCCTTTCTCGACGAGCTCCAAAAGTGCAGGGTCTGGCTTTTTCATTTCGGCGAGTTTCTCTTCCGCTTCCACGCCTTCTTTGATGCCGATTGCCAATTTCACTTCTTCATTTCCGGTCAGCAAATCGACACGACCGATTTCTTTCAAATACATGCGCACAGGGTCATTGATTTTTACGCCAGGTGGGACGCTCAGATCATTCAAGTCGAATTGTTCTTCTTCCTTGGCACTCGTTTCCTCTTCATCCTTGCGTTCCATCTCGATGCCCGCGGCTTCAATCTGGTCAAGGAACTCTTCGAACTGTTCAGGCTCCATCTCAAATACGGATAATTTCTCCGTTACATCTTCAAGGGTCAATTCCCCTGCTTTTTTCCCTGCTTCCAATAAACCAGCTTTCACTTCATCTAATGTCATTTCGTGCTCCATTTCTCCAGATTGCTCTTTAGTCATAATACCCGTTCCTCCTTAATTCACCGGAATCCGGCTTACATTGCCGATAATGATTTCCGGAGCTGTATAATTTCCCTGGCCAGCTCCAGTGCCCGGGTATGATCGTTCATTTTTTCCGCTTCTTTTGATTCGTGCATCATCTCTTCAATGCGTCTGATAAGCCGCTGCCTTTTGAGATGTTGGATGCAATCTTCTATTTCTTGTTCAGCAAAGTCGGGATCTCTTTCAAGCATCGCTGCATCCATGACAACCTTGCGCAGCTCCCGATCCTCCAACGACTCCGCGAATCTGTGAAAATCGGGCATGCCGTGCTTTTCATAAAAGCCTGCAAGCCTTATGAAAATCGCAGCATAATTCTCCCGGAGGAATAGTTCCTGGTGGTCATCCCGAATTCTGTCGAATAGATTACCGTCATTCAATAGATGGCATAACAGAAGTCTTTCAGCCCGGTCGATGCCCGACATCTTCCGGTTGGTAACTGCCATTGGTATGGCTTGTCCTTCCGGTTGCATAGCTTTCTGCTGCTTTGCCTGCTTACCGACCTTCTTCATCAGTTGTTCGTTGAGTGCGCTCGGGGAAACTCCCGTCTCCGCAGTCAATTGCCTGATCATTAAATCCCGTTCAACCGGTGAAATTTTCGGGGCAAGCTCTTCCAAAACTTCATGGATATATTGCAATACATCGTTTTCATGAGATAGATTTTTGGATCTTTTATAATAAGCCATTATAAATGACATATACGAGTGTGGATTTCCAATCACCTTATCAGCGAACGATTCACCGCCAAATTTTGAAATATATTCATCTGGGTCCATTTTTCCCGGTAATAAAGCAATTTTCGCATCCATTCCTTTTTGAGTGGAAAGGACAGCAAAACGTTTCGCTGCATCCCATCCTGCATTGTCGCCATCACAGCAAATGATCAACTGGTTAGCAATGCGTTTCATTTTGGTCAGGTGGGTGTCAGACAAGGATGTACCCATAACTGCAACACTATTCATGATTCCCGCACGTTCAGCGGCAATCGTATCCATAAAACCTTCGAACAGTATTACTTTACCCGTTTTACGGACATTAAGACGTGCGTTGTGAAAATTATAGAGCAATTGACTTTTCTCGAAAATTGGCGTTTCCGGGCTGTTCAAGTATTTAGCTTCCTCTTTGGAATCGGATAATGTCCTCCCAGAGAAAGCAACTACATTTCCATTATCGTCATGTAGTGGAAACATAATACGTCCGCGGAACCTATCAAAATACCCAGTTCCATCATTTTTCATAATACAAAGTCCCGCAAGCTCCATCTCCTTCATATCAAACTTTTTGCGTACTAGCAGTTGAGTGAGCACTTCCCGATCGTCAAGCGACCACCCTATACCATACTTTTCGATATGTTCACGGGAAAACCCTCTTTGCTCCAAATAATGTAATGCTTTTTCACCCTCCACAGTATTCAGTAACAAATGACTATAGAAGTTGGCTGCAAGTGTATGGGCCTCAATCATCTGTTGGTGTTCATTTGACCTTCCGCTTCTGGACGCTTCATTGAAGGTGACTGCTAGCTCTATACCTGCCCGCCCGGCCAGCTTGGAGATAGCTTCTGTAAAAGGACTGTTTTCAATATCCATGATGAACGTAATTGCATTTCCTCCAGCACCGCAACCGAAGCAATGAAATATTTGCTTTTCCTCTGAGACGGAAAAAGAAGGGGTGTTCTCCCCATGGAAAGGACATAAGCCGAACCAGTTCCTGCCCCGTTTCGTCAATTGGACATATTCGCCGACAAGATCGACGATATCCGTCTTGGATCGAATCTCTTCGATTGTCTCCTCTGGAATTTTATTCATCCTATCACCATTCTCTTCTCACATACTTGAATTCGAGACAGTATTCATAAATCCTTCTTATTCGACAAAATTATTTCATTATCTAATCTTTTTTTAAGAAATATGATTATAGTGTAGTGACAATATACTATTGTACACAATCCGCAAAAGAAGAACCAACCATTTATTACTGGGTGGTCCTTCTTTTGCGTATATTATGAATTGCGATTGGCAACTTCGGTTAAGATCAGGTTAGCCGTCTCTTCGACAGCCCTGTTTGAAACATCAATGACGGTACAGCCGATTTTTGAGACCACTTTCTCAAAATGCTCCAATTCTTGTTTGATGCGTTCGATTCTCGCATAATTTGCGTCATCCTTCAAGCCTAGCGCTATCAATCTTTCTTTCCTGATAGAATTTAGCACGCTTGGAGAAATAACCAAGCCAAAGCATTTCTTAGGATCTATATTATATAATTCTTCTGGAGGATCAACTTCCGGGACAAGCGGTACGTTCGCCACTTTGTATCGCCTGTGAGCGAGATATTGTGATAGAGGCGTTTTCGATGTACGTGAGACGCCAACTAAAACAATGTCCGCCTTCAAGACGCCTCGAGGATCCCGGCCATCGTCATACTTTACGGCAAATTCGATCGCTTCAATTTTTTTGAAATAATCATCATCCAACTGGCGGACAAGCCCCGGTTCCTCGAAAGGTTTTTCATCAAGGGATGTGCCGATTTCTTTGACGATCGGCCCTAGCAGATCGATGCATTGCAATCCATTGATTTGGCATTCCTCTTTCAATTTCTTCCGCATGCAGCTCTTTACAAGTGTATAGATAATAATTGCATTTTGCCGTTTTGCCAAATAGGCAATTTCCCGCAATTGGGTTTCATCTTCGACATGCGAAAAACGTTTTGTCGATACTGTTTCAAGATCCTGTCTGAATTGGCTAGCCGCTGCCTTGGCAACTAAATCCGCTGTCTCACCGACAGAATCGGAAACGATGAACAATGTCAACTTTCTCATTGTATCACTCCTCTTTCTTTTTGCTCAGAAGGCAACCGCTTATAGTTCATGGTCTTCAGCCAGCGAAAGGAATGCACGGGTAATATTCGTCTTTGTGATTCTTCCCGCCACTTCCAGTCCTTCCTCTTTGATGGTAACGACAGGGAGAGAATCGATTTGTTGTTCAATCATTTTTTTTGCCGCTTGAATAAGGGAGTCCTGTTTCTTGCAATATGTAATATTCGGCATCCTTGTCATAATGACATGTACCGGCATTTTATCCAGTTCGCTTTTGCCAAGACTCGTCCGCAAAAGATCTTTGCGTGATAGAACCCCTGACAGATAAGAGGATTTATCTACGACAAACAACGTACCAACATCATCTAGGAACATTTGACAAATAGCGTCGTAAACAGTCACATTTTCATTGACAACTACAGGTATGGACTGAAAATCACCGACCTTCATGCTATTCATGTCGTCAGCAATGGATTGGGCTGGTTTTTTCCCTGAATAGAAGTAGCCGACACGTGGCCTTGCATCCAAATAGCCTGCCATTGTCAGTATTGCCAAGTCGGGTCTTATAGTGGCTCTTGCCAGACTCAACCTTTCAGCAATCTGTTCACCAGTTATAGGACCATCCATTTTGACAATTTCAAGGATTTCATTCTGGCGCTTATTCAATTCCATATGAATCACCGCCCTAATCGTTCGATAATATATCCTTGCTAAGTATAGCATTTTCCATCCATAATTCCTAACCGGATGGCTTGGTTTCTGTAATAGTAACTTTGATTTCCGTTCCAATTGGACGCTTTCCGCGGGCACGGCTTCAGCCAATCGAACAGCGAAGGGTTCGATTTGCCGTATTTCTGCGTATTCTGCAGAAATTAAGGCATCCTATATCCTGCTCGCAATGCTACGCTTGTGCTCGCAAACGTCGTTCTTCGTAACGACGTTCGCAGGAGTCGCCAATCTGCACTTCAATCAATGGGAATATTTTATAATAGGCTATTTTATAGAATATGTTGATATCTCATTAGTATAGAAAAGGTCCTTCCGGGTATTGTTATGCTAACGCACCCGTTAGTTGAATTAGGAATCAATAGAATTTGCTATCTGAACGAGTATTTCAGGGGTTACTTTATCAGATACATCTGCATCAACACTAAACATATATTGCCAATTATCTCTTTCGAAGACTAACATATTAAAACCAAATTTCAGGTCGTCAATATATGTTGCAGTAGTTCCATTTTTCATCTTAAAGACTTTTGATTTATATTTTCCAATTGTAATTTTATGCTGTATAGGTCGAACATCGATTTTGAAATGATGGTCAGGTAATTGGTCACTTATGAATTTGACTTCCAACGTATCGTTTATCTCGCCATCCAGATTACTAAACCTACCAAAGTAATGAGTAAAGCTAATTGGGGGTACTCTTGTCGGTAATTTAAGATCCTGGTTCATATGATGTTCAAAATCGTTTACTGCAGCAGCCACCGATTTGTACCCTATTTCAGGAAATAATTCCTCAAAAGATTTAGGAGTATCGTTCCGTTTTGCATTTACTGTTCCAACATACAACCCGTAAATGAATACACCAAATAGAACCAAAACCAATAGGAGAGGTTTACTTTTATCCAATTTCATCACCCTAAATTATATTTAGGTTTAGTTTATCCTGTTCAGTTACAATCATTCCTTATTCAACTAGTCGAGTAGAAGGGAACCTCTCTACCTTACGGTAGATTGTGTTCCTCCCCCCTCACAGAACCGTGCTTGCGCTATTTACGCACACGGCTCCTCCAAGTCACCATTTACAAAATATAGCCAATTTCTTTTCTTATGTCATATATATTCACCTTAACTCTTGGTGAAGGTAAAGGAAACTTATGAAGAAAGAGATTGAATTTGTCCCACGTAAAGGATTTTCTTTGACTTCTCCTATTGAGCCACCTAAAGAGTAAGTATAAGACTTTGTCTTTAAATTGGTGAACACTTGGAGTGTTGTCCGTGATGCAGTAGTAGTTGTAATAACCTACAAGCGAGCGTTTAAATCTATCCATAATCATATGAATATCTTTATTTCTGTTATTCTTTAACCATTCTTTGGTTTCTCTTAGTTTTCCCCGGAGTTTCTTCCTGCTTGTCTTCCGCTTCACTCGAAAATATCCTTGTTTATTCTTCCCACAATAATGTGTAAAACCAAGGAAATCGAAGGTCGCAGGTTTGCTATTTCCCTTTTGTTTTGCATCTTTCTCCGCAAATCTTCCGAAGGGAATAATTTTGGTTTTATCCTCCGCTACTTCTAAGTTAAACTTCTGTAATCTCACCTTTAATGATTGAAAGAATTCCTCCGCTTCGCTCTTGTATTGGAAGCAACAAACAAAATCATCTGCATATCTAACAATGTATGCTTGCCCTTTGCACTGTTTCCTAACCCTCTTCTCGAACCATAGGTCCAAGACATAATGGAGATATAGATTGGCAAGTATCGGAGATATAACACCACCTTGCGGTGTACCTTTATCTATTCTTAGTAGGTTTGGGTCAGCAATTCGCAGTTTTAAGAACTCCATCATCCATATGTGGTCAACGTTATCAAAGAATCCTTTGATATCTACATCTACTACATAATTTACTGATCTCTTTTCAATATAATGATTTAATATCTTCAAGGCATCGTGGCAATTACGATTTGGACGGAACCCAAATGAGCAGTCTAGAAAATCATTTTCATAGATGGCGTTTAGTATCTTTGTAATGCCTCTCTGTACAATCTTATCTTCATGTTCCGGTATCCCCAACGGTCTTTTCTTGTTGGAGTTCAGCTTGGGAATATACATTCTCCTTACAGGAACAGGATGATAACTTTTACTTTTAAGCCTACTTACTAAGTCCACTATATTTTCTTCTAGTGATTCACTGTATTGCTCTTTAGTTGTGCCATTAATCCCAGTTGCCTTCTTATTAGGTAATTCATGATGGCATTGAACTAGAGATTGCTTATTTAGTAAATGTGCAAGAGATGTAAATTTCATTCTCGTTTCAGATTTAGCTAATTCTGCTATCCTTAATAGTTTTGTTTCCATTTATTATCCCTACCTCTGCGTGTAGTAAATGTGTCCCTAGTAAGGGTGGTAACTTGGTAGCAGCCTTTCCTCCATTGGCATTACCCAACTTCATTGGTACTACGCTGCTATCCGACTCCCTACAACGGCATTTGGTTTCCTTGCTTATTATCGCTTGTACACCATACTCTTCTAAAAAAAAAAGAAAAGACCGGTAGGGCCTCCCGAGTTGCCGTATCATATCAATGTGTGACGTGCCAAGGTCTCTGACCCCAGAGAGGTTTTATCCATCTTGCCTTTAGCGAAGGATAAAATGTAGCTTTCTGCCGCAGTTAAAGCATCAGCCCTCTCGTTTACTAACATTTTGGAGCTCAATCCCTTCAACCATTTGGCTTTCGGCCCGCCACCTAACTGTCTACGCTTAAAGGCTACTGTTACCAGTAGCCCTCCAAGACTCGCTACGAGTGAATGGCTAGTTCTTTCTCGGCGGGAATCCCACCCGCTATATGATACGACCTAGGCTCGGCCGCACAACTGCCTCTTTAGTTGAACAACAACAGACCTAATACTTAAACGTTCTAAAAGAATGACAAGTTCCATTGATTGGTAATAAACAAATTTCTACTATTTTTTTTCTTATGGTCAATGCATTTTTTATTTACAAGGTGCTTTTTGTTGATTGAAGTGCAGAGCGGCGACTCCTGTGGGATCAGCGTGTCAGGTGAGACCCCGCAGGCGCACGGTTTTGGCGACGAGGAGGCTCACCGCACGCCCCACGGAAAGCGTACGCTCGGAACGGAAATCAACACGGCTTTGATTTCACTATAAAAATGAAAATAACAGGCTATATGGAATGAGAATGGCAATATGGATTGCAGAGAATGAGGAAGCGTGCTACACTAATACAGAATTCAATAGGCGGAGATGGGTCAATAAGTAATGCCACCTTAAGCGAACGGGGATAGTGGAAGCCCGTATTGGCATGAAACGGCAACCTGGAGCTATTTACTTTAAGAGGGTTGCTTTGGCGGCCAATCGAGGTGGAACCGCGGGTCATTACGCACTCGTCCTCGGACTTCATGTCCGGGGATGGGTGCTTATTTTAATTGGAGGGATTTTACATGTATTCAATGGAACAGATTGTCAATTTATCGAAACAAAGGGGCTTTGTATTTCCAGGATCGGAAATATACGGCGGCTTGGCGAACACTTGGGATTACGGTCCACTCGGCATCGCACTGAAAAATAACATCAAACGTGCTTGGTGGCAGAAATTCGTGCAGGAATCTCCTTATAACGAAGGACTCGATGCTGCGATCCTCATGAACCCGAAAGTATGGGAAGCTTCCGGTCATATCGGTAATTTCAATGACCCAATGATCGATTGCAAAAAATGTAAAACACGTCACCGTGCAGATAAGCTAATCGAAGATGCATTGGATGAAAAGGGCATTGAACTGGTCGTAGACGGTCTACCATTTGAGAAAATGGAAGAACTTATTCAGGAACATGCCATCGTCTGCCCGACATGCGGTGCGATGGACTATACAGGAATTCGACAGTTCAACTTGATGTTCAAAACTTCACAAGGCGTTACCGATTCATCTGCCAATGAAATCTTCCTGCGTCCAGAAACGGCACAAGGGATTTTCGTCAATTTCAAAAATGTTCAACGGTCGATGCGTAAAAAGATGCCTTTCGGAATCGCGCAGATTGGAAAGAGCTTCCGTAATGAAATCACACCAGGAAACTTCACGTTCCGTACTCGTGAATTTGAACAGATGGAATTGGAATTCTTCTGTAAGCCTGGTGAAGATATGAAATGGTATGAGTATTGGAGAGACTTCTCCGAAAAATGGCTGGTGGACCTTGGTTTGACGGTTGAAAACATGCGCTTGCGTGAGCATAACGCTGACGAGCTTTCCCACTATTCCAAAGGAACAGTGGATATCGAATACAAATTCCCATTCGGATGGGGAGAGCTATGGGGCATTGCGAACCGTACAGATTTCGATTTGTCTCGACATATGGAACATTCCGGTGAAGACTTCCATTATCAAGATCCAGTTACGAACGAAAAATATATCCCTTATTGCATTGAGCCATCTCTCGGTGCGGATCGCGTAACTCTCGCATTCCTATGCGATGCTTTTGATGAAGAAGTGCTTGAGGGAGACGACAAACGGACTGTCATGCGTTTCCACCCTGCACTTGCGCCTATTAAAGCGGCTGTCCTTCCGTTGTCCAAAAAGCTATCGGAAGGTGCTGAAGAGGTCTATGCTGAACTGCGCAAGCATTTTGCGACACAATATGACGATTCCCAATCCATTGGTAGACGTTACCGCAGACAGGATGAAATCGGGACTCCATTCTGCATCACATACGATTTCGACTCGGAGGAAGATCGCCAAGTGACAGTAAGGCACCGCGATTCCATGGAACAAGTTCGTATGCCGATTGCGGATGTAAAGGAGTACATCGAAAAACATCTCGAATTTTAACTTAATTCAGCTGAATTAAGTTAAAGCCTCCGGCAGATGTCACGGATTTTCAGGGGAGTTTATCGAGCCTAGCTCGATAAAAATTTGGATGCAATTACGCCAAAGCTTAATTGATTTACAAAAAACCGGAAGAGAAAGGTCATTCACCTTTCTCTTCCGGTTTTTCTTTTTGCGGCAATAGTTCTGGGGTACGCTCCAACTGGTCCAGAAAAGACCGTGACTTCAAGCGGACCCCCACTTGTTCATCGTAAACCGTCCGAACAATTTTTTTCATAAATTGTTTCGTCGCCTTCTTCAGATCCAGGGAACCGACTTGCTGGATCGGAACAGTGAAAAATGTGCGTATCAACCTAAGCTGAGTAGGCGTAATTCTTACAAGATAAGGGTCGATTTGGAAGCATCGATGACAAAGGAATCCAATCTCCTGAAACGAGAAAGCGAATTCCCCTTCCGTCGCTCCGCAATTCGCGCATTGATGAAGCACAGGATGGACACCCGCAACAGGCAGCATCTTCCACTCCACAAATAAAGCAATGGCTTCGGGGTCATATTGCTCGTTGATAGCATGCAACGCTTCATGCAACAACCCAAAGACATTTGAGCCTTGTCCCCGATCTTCTGTCAATCGGTCGATGAGTTCCACTATGTAACTGGCATAAGCCGTCGCTTCTAGATTCTCCCTGATATGCCTCATCGAATCAATTGGTTCGCCCTGTTCCAACGTCCCCATTCCGCGCCCCGTTCTAAGAAGATAATATCCGTGTGTAAACGTCTGGGTAACGGCTGCTAAACGACTCGCAGGTTTTTTTGCTCCCCGTGCCATCGCAGTCATTTTTCCCGCCTCTCGTGTATAGAGAGTGACAATTTTGTTCGCTTCGCCGTATGGAATGCTCTTGAGGATGATCCCTTCCCATTTATTCAGCAAGGACATCACTCCTCATTAATATTCGTCTTCGCGGAATCCGAATTCTCTAAGTTGTCCCGGTTTATTGCGCCAATCCTTCTGCACTTTCACCCAGAGCTCCAGGTAAACTTTCGAACCTAATAGCATTTCGATGTCATGCCTTGCCTTCGTTCCGATTTCTTTCAACAGGGCGCCTTTTTTACCTATGACAATCCCTTTTTGAGAATCACGATCGACGATAATAGTGGCTGCCACGTCAACAAGTCCGCGGCTTTCATCCCTTTCGATCTTTTCAATGACGACAGCGACGGAATGCGGAATTTCTTCTCGGGTCAAATGCAGTACTTTTTCCCGTATAAATTCAGAAATAATGAAGCGTTCAGGGTGGTCCGTCACTTGGTCATCCGGATAGTATTTCGGTCCTTCCGGCAAGTACTTGGCCAATGTTTCCATTAATCTTTCGACATTATTGCCATTCAATGCGGATAAGGGAACGACTTCTGCAAAGTCATATTCCTTAGTGTAAGATGTTATTGTCGTCAATAGATCATCTGGATGGACGAGATCGATTTTATTGATCACTAGGAAAACAGGTGTTTCCGTATTCTGCAATAAATCGATGATGAACCTGTCCCCTCCGCCAATCGGTTCATTGGCATTCACCATGAACATGATGACATCGACTTCCTTCAACGTATTTCGTGCCGACTTCACCATGAAATCCCCTAGCTTATGCTTCGGTTTATGAATTCCGGGCGTATCGATGAATACCAGCTGAGAGTTGTCCGTAGTAACAACTCCTTGCACTTTGTTCCTGGTCGTTTGCGGTTTATCACTCATGATTGCAATCTTCTGACCTACAACGCGGTTCAAAAATGTTGATTTGCCAACATTTGGCCGGCCGATGATCGATATGAAGCCTGACTTGAAATTATTGTTGTCCTTCTGCATATTTAAGATCCTCCTTGGAAAACGCACCCGGTAATAATTCCCTTACAGTCGTCTCCAACACTTTACCGTTCAAATTCGTTAAATAGACAGGCATGTCGCTATCGCAGAATTCAGCGATCACTTGTCTGCATGCGCCGCATGGTGAAATCGGGCCTTCCGTATCGCCTGTCACCGCCAATGCCTTGAAGTCAGTGATTCCTTCTGAAACTGCTTTAAAGAATGCGGTCCTTTCCGCACAATTTGTCATGCTATAAGCTGAGTTCTCGATATTGCAGCCATGATACACTTTCCCATCACCGGTTAAAAGCGCCGCTCCGACGGGAAATTTTGAATATGGCACATATGCCTTTTCACGTGCTGTTTTTGCTTCTTCCATCAATTTCACTTTATCCATAATTACACCTCTACGTAAATTTTTATGAGAACCATTTCGGTATGAAAATAATCAGACCAATGATAGCGGAGAAAAATGCGAATATCAAAACGGCTCCTGAAGCAAGATCTTTCGCCTGTCCTGCAAGCGGATGAATCTCTTCCGTAACGAGGTCGATAGTGCGTTCAATCGCCGTATTGATCAATTCCAAAGCGGTAACCCAGCCGAACATAATGAAGATGATGCACCACTCTGTCGCAGTGAGGCCTGTTAAAACACCTGCAGTCGTCACGACAGCAATAGCAAGTACATGGAACCTGAAGTTCCTTTCAGTCTGAAAGCCATGCCGGATCCCCTTGAACGCATAATAAAAGGACTTGAAGAAAGGGTGCATTCCTTACTTACCTTTCAAGGCCGAAAGAAGCGAGGATTTCTTTTTGCCTTCCGAACATCCTCTTTTCATCTTCTTCCGTCATATGGTCATATCCAAGTAGATGGAGGAACCCGTGCAATGCAAGAAAACCGATTTCCCGCTTATTATCATGGCCGTATTCAGCTGACTGACGCGCTGCTGTCTCGATAGAAATGAGAATGTCCCCAAGAACTACCGGCATGCCTTCTTCCTGTACAATTGCGACTTCCCCTTCCGCCATCTCCTCTAATGCAAATGAAATGACATCGGTCGCTTTGTCTTTACCTCTGTATTCAGCATTTATTTTCCTGATTTCATCATCCGTCATGAAAGTGACGGACACTTCAGGATGATCAGATAGCCCCTCCATTGCGGCAGCATGGTTCAATAAACTTTCTACCAGTCGGGTAATATCTTCGGTAACGTTTCCCGTTTCATCATTAAAATAAATATCCAGCATTCTTTCGCCTTCCTTCCGATCAGTCCGGATACTCGATCCGGCTATGAAAAATGCCGTTCAACGTTTCGCAGATGACATTTTCAATCGTTTTTAATTCCTTCATCGACAAGTCGCATTCATCGAATTGCCCATCATTCAGTTTGGAAGTGATAATTGATTTTACCAATTTGGCGATTCTTTCCGGAGTAGGCTCCTTCAATGAACGCACTGCTGCTTCCACACTATCCGCAATTGAAATAATAGCAATTTCTTTCGACTGAGGTTTTGGACCGGGATACCGGAAGTCATCCTCCACTACATCCTGTCCCATTTCCTTCGCCTTTACAAAGAAAAACTTTAAAAAACTTGTTCCATGATGCTGTCTTGCAATATTGATGATTTCAATCGGCATTTTATGCTTGGCAAGCAGGTCAGCCCCGTCATTTGCATGGGCAATAATGATATCACGACTTTTTTCCGGCGGCAATTCATCATGCGGGTTCACAGTGCCATGTTGATTCTCGATGAAAAATCCCGGCCGTATCGTCTTCCCGATATCATGATAATAACTGCCTACCCTCGCCAACAATCCATCCGCGCCTACTGATTCACAAGCAGCATCTGCCAAATTAGCGACCATGACACTATGGTGATATGTACCTGGTGTTTCGGTGAGCACTTTTTTCAATAGCGGATGATTTGGATTTGATAACTCAATCAGCCTCATGTCAGAAAGCAAGCCGAAAGCGGATTCAAAAAAGGGCATCAACCCTATTGTCAAGGCACCCGAAATGACTCCCGAAGCCAATGCGGCAATTAAATAAAATAGCAACTCGGACAGCTCATACGATGATTGTGTCATCAACAAATAGAAACCTATGAAAAGAATATTAGAAGCTGCAACAAAAAGGCTTGTCCGTAATATATTCGATCTTCTTCCATTGTCCCCTAAGACATAGATACTAATGATTGCGCTGAACAAAATATACAGAGCGACTTCCATCTGCATGATTGCGGCGAAACCTTCCTGCAACATAATACCTGCCGTCGAAGCTGTGATGATTGTCAACATGAAAGCAAGTCTTTCATTCGTAAGTAATTTTGCTAGAAGGGGTGCTAGTGCTGTCGGAAATAGAAAAGCGACCTGCACATCGAACTCTCTGTCAATCAAACTGATAAGCTTCATCATGATTACGAGAATGAAAAAGATGGAATAGATGATCAACAATGCTTTCTTTTTCTTGTTATTGTCTTCCTGCCACGTAACAAAATGCATAAAAACAATGATTGATATAAAAATCACATACATGATGAGACCCGCCATAGGTTTGGTGGAGGATTGATTCTTCAATAGCCCAGTCAATTCCAACTGTCTATAAATTTCGGAGTCGATGAATTGTCCTTCCCGCACGATGACTTGTCCTTGTAGGATCCTCGTAGGCTCAACCGCATTTTTTTCTTCTTCAATTCGTTTGTCCGTCAATCCTTTGTTGATTGTTTCCGTTTCGACGACTAATGATCTGCCAAGGGTGATTAGCGTCTGCAGTTCCGCAGGAGGAATTGCTTCGGATAATCGTAGCTTCCTTTCCACTTCGTATCGGACTGTGGACAGATCACCTGTCCGTACAGGTTTGGACAGCTCTTCAGTGATGATACTTGCAATAGCACTCTGGATTTTCTGCAAGACTGGTATATCCCTAGACAACAGGCTCGCAATTGCATCATCGGTCAGACGAAGGCCCGGCTCCTCTTCCTCTAATTTTAAAAACTTTTCCCTTATTTCCTTGATTTGCTCCGCACGTGTTTTCACTACTTTATCTGGATCTTCGACGTCGGGGGTGTTTTGCTGTTTCTCCTCAATGATGAAATCAAATAAGTTAATGGCAATGGCCGCTCTATTCTTTGCAACATCCTCATTGAACTGGTAAAACGGTGTCACTTCGGATTCGATTCTCCGTTTTTCCTGCTCCGTCTTAACAGTGTCTTCAACTGTTTTCAATGATCGAATCGTTTTCGGAGATATTTTGAATTCATGGAGCTCATATGTCTCCTGCTTTACATTGCCGTGCATTAGCGAAAATAATGCGATAGCTGCCAATCCAATGATGAATAATGATAAGTATTTGAATTTCAAGGATTTGAAAAGATTTCTGATCAGTGTAAACATAAACAATCCCCCCTTTCCCTCTTTATCTGATCATCCTATTTTGACATGATGAAAGAGCAGTCATTTTAGGATGACTGCTCACTTTCATATGCTTCGATGATTTTCGCAACAATTGGATGTCGGACGACGTCACCCTGCTCCAAGTATTGAAAATGGATTTCAGAGACATTTTTCAAAATCGCTTCGGAGGCGTTCAACCCTGATTCAACTCCCCGCGGCAAATCGATTTGAGTCTTGTCTCCAGTAATCACCATTTTGGAACCAAATCCGAGACGTGTCAAAAACATTTTCATTTGAGCCTTTGTTGTATTCTGAGCTTCATCAAGGATGACAAATGCATCATCAAGCGTACGCCCCCTCATATACGCCAGGGGAGCGATTTCGATCACTCCGCGCTCCATGAGCCGTTCTGTATGTTCCGCGCCTAGAACGTCGTGCAGGGCATCATAGAGTGGACGCAGGTAAGGATCCACCTTCTCTTTTAGATCGCCCGGCAAGAAGCCAAGACTTTCACCGGCCTCGACGGCAGGTCGCGTTAAAATGATTCTTTTCACGGATCCTGACTTCATTGCTTGAACAGCAAGAACGACTGCAAGGTATGTCTTTCCAGTTCCGGCTGGCCCTATGCAGAAAACAAGGTCATTCTTTCGGATGGCATGGATATATTCACGCTGGCCGATCGTCTTTGCACGAATTGCCTTCCCTTTTGCAGTCCTTGCTATCTCCTCGTCGTATAACTCGGCGAAGTATTCAATCGTTCCGTTTTTCACCATTTCAATTGCAGTGGAAATATCACGTAAATTGATATTGATGCCTTTACGGATCACTTTCAATAATTGCTCAAGGAGAAACTTCCCTGCAATGATATCCTGTTCTTCCCCGGCCAGTGAAATTGTATCACCCCGGGTGAGGATGGAAATACTCATGGACTCTTCAATCAATTTCATATTTTGGTCGGAAATGCCTAGAAGCAGGACGGCCTCGTTCGGCTCTTCGATATGAAGTTGTATCAGTTGTTCGCTCAATAGTTTCAGTCTCCTTGGGATAACGGTCTTTTTATCGCTATATTCTCATTGATTAAAAATAATATTGTCCCCTCAACTGTATCATTTCCAAACGTCAAGTGTAAAATGTTTTCATCTTTTATTATCAGATCGGATTGAGTTTCCGTTAATATTTTGTATTTTAGCAACGGGATGATGACATCTTGCTCCATGCCTTCGGTCAAGTCGAATTGGTCCAGACGATCTTCCCGGTACCTTTCAGTCTGTATGAACGATTGTAGCTTCGGCATTCTTCCATCCATCCATACAATGGGAGATCTCCAATGAATAATCACATTCTCCTCTCCAAGCAGATGGTAATCAACTTTTTTAGGGATCTTAAAAGAATATTCCAACCAAAAATCAGCATACACCGAACCTTCCGCCCCTACAACTGTCTTTTTACTTCCTTGCTCCAGTATGCCTGTCGCCAGCAAATCTCCTTTTTTCACAGTTTGATGTACGCGCGCGACCCTTTCTCCCCTGCTTAATTGAAATCCTGTAATAACCCCCCCAGTGCGTGCGACTAAATCTGAAGGTGGGCCGGATTTTTCAATACTGTCATTCAATTTCGGGGAGAGCATCGGGATAACTGTCAATGTGCTTCCCGACCTTTTAAATCGCACCCAGGAGAGTGATGGATCCTCTACCATGAGCGATCTTCGGATTTCCCCTTCATCCGGAATCAAGTGAAGCGGCCGGAATAAGGTGATCGAAGTCTCCTCCAATTTGTTGCCGATCCGTTCAGATACTTCAGGCACGTCGGTTTCAATTTCAATTTTCCACAGAAATAAGGATGCAATAAGTGGAATGATGCACGCAATAAGAAAACGGAAGGACGTGAATACCCTTTTCTCTACGGTACCTTCATCCGCAGTTTTGATAGTCACTTTCATTTTGAAACGGCGCCTATGTTTCCTAATGACTTGAATTCCTTTTTTATCGGTGCGAAACCGGATTCCTTTTCCTGATTCCATTACTCCGGACATCTTCACGCCGTAGCCTACAAGGAATGACAGGAACCTGGCCGGATCCGTTTTACCGGTGAGGACAACGCTGTACCGTTTATGAATCATAGAAATCCTGTCCATTTTTCATTTCTTTGATAATAACAGCAGTTATCGTTTCAAAAGAGAATACTGCCAACTCTTCCGACAATGTTTCGACGATTAAATCCTCCCCCGTCGCCTCGATGATATGGTCCCCACTTCGGATCACTGCATAGTCAGGTCCCAGTTTCACTAAGGAATAAGGGCCTGTGATCCTGACCGAAACAAATTCTTCAATCGTAACAGATGAGTTCATTTTAAATAATTTTTTCAAGATAAAACCCCCTATCCAAGCCTATGATTTGGATAGGGGGTCAATGATTATTGTTTTGATTTAGGAGGCCCCAAAATTTCAGAGAAGATGATGCCCTTGATCAAGTCTTGTTCACTTGTCGGAATCATCTCGTGATTTTCGACAGATTCTCTCGAAATTACGCTGTCTTGATGGGCCGATAATCGGCCACGATGCGTTTTTTCACGAGTTGATGTCCTATCATGCTTTTCTGCATGAACCGGCACTGTTTTTGCACCGTCCCGTCTTTTCACTTCTTTCACCTCGGAAGGCAGTGAAATGACCTGGGGTGGTTTGCGCTCTAATGACTGCCTGCTCGGAGGCTCATCAATCTCAGTTTGAAATTCTCGTTGGATATCCTTGTACATCTCCTGGGTCATCTCTTTCAGCTTCCGCATTGGGTCAGGAGAACCCGTCTGCGCGGTTGGTTGTCTTCTCTGCGTCTTCGTTGCATCTTCCGGCTTTTTACCTTTGAAGAGCATACTGATGATTCCGAGGACGACAAAAATTAGTATTTCCATCTGTGCATCCCCTTTCCGGGAACTTTATGCTCAAACGTCAATCTTTTGTTGTATCCGGTTTTTGCTGATCTACACCAATTTTACTGATGGATTCCCGCATACCTGTGTCAGCCTGGATATTTTTATAGTTCATATAGTCCATGATGCCAATGTTGCCTGTTCGAAGCGCTTCAGCCATTGCAAGAGGAACTTCAGCCTCTGCTCCGACAACTTTCGCGCGCATCTCTTGGACTTTGGCTTTCATTTCTTGTTCATTCGCCACAGCCATCGCACGTCGCTCTTCCGCTTTCGCTTGGGCAATGTTCTTATCAGCCTGCGCCTGTTCAGTTTGAAGTTCTGCACCGATGTTTTTACCGATATCAACGTCAGCGATATCGATGGATAGGATTTCAAAAGCCGTACCGGAGTCAAGCCCCTTCGACAAGACAGTTTGGGATATCAAATCCGGATTTTCCAAAACTTTTGCATGGTCAATCGATGCACCGATTGTTGAAATGATCCCTTCCCCGACACGCGCTACAATAGTTTCTTCGCCAGCACCACCGACGAGGCGGTCTATGTTGGCACGCACTGTTATTCGAGCTTTCGCTTTCACTTCAATTCCGTTCAACGCAACACCGGCGATGAATGGTGTCTCAATCACTTTCGGGTTAACCGACATTTGTACCGCTTCAAGAACGTCACGCCCGGCAAGATCGATAGCAGCCGCACGCTCAAATGTTAGTTCAATATTCGCACGATGTGCAGCGATCAATGCATTGACAACGCGGTCAACATTACCACCAGCCAAGTAATGACTCTCTAGCTGGTTGATGCCAACATTTAGACCGGCTTTATGAGCCTTGATCAACGGGTTGACGACTCTGCTCGGGATTACCCGGCGGAGACGCATACCGATCAACGTGAAAATGCTTACACGTACACCTGCCGCTAATGCGGATATCCAGAGTGTTACTGGTACAAGTGTGAAAAATACTGACAGAATAATTATGGCTCCGATAATGATTGCTATCGTCACAATCATACCTCCAGTTCCAGCTGCAAAAATTGCTTCCATTATTCATTTTCCCCCTTTTCTTCGAATTCCCGAACGACTATCCGGGATCCTTCAACCTTCACAATGATAACATGTTTCCCTCTATCGATGTAGCTTCCTTGAGAAACGACATCGATCCGCTCACCTTCCATATCTATCGTACCCGAAGGACGGAGTGGCGTGATTGTAACCGCCTTCTTTCCGAGCAATTCAACCCGGTTGATATTCGACACATAACCGCTTTCCGTGTCAGTCGAATCCATCAAGACGACTTTGTTCAGCAAATGCAATTTCCTACCGAAAAACTTCATAATGATCACCATCCCGCTGACGGCCACTGCAATCGCGATCATGACGGAATATGCCATGAACATCGGATTGCCCCCCGCCAAAATGATACTTACAACGATAGCGACCGCTCCAAGAAGGCCAGCTATCCCACCCGCCAAGAAAAATTCAAGTATGACAAGGACAATTCCGATAATGAACAATATCAATGTTTCATACCCGGCTAGACCCGCAATGAGATGTCCGAAAAAGAACAGCAGCAATGATGAGAGCGCCATTGTGCCTGCAACTCCGAAACCTGGCGAATATAGCTCCACCACAAGTCCCAGACCCGCGATCGACAACAGAATTGGCACGACGATCGGATGTGTCACAAACCGTGCGATGCCTTCGGTAAACGTCACATTAGTCTTCACGATTTCAGCATTTTCCAAACCATTCAACTTCAGAACTTCGTGGAAAGAAGTAACGGTCCCATCGCTGTAACCGACTTCTTCTGCTTCGTCTGAGGTAAGCGTCAGTAATTCACCCTTTCCAGCCCGATACTTGGATAAAGGGATGGAAGGTTCGGCCATTGCCTCAGCATACAACGTTTCCCGATTATGTGATTTCGCCGCACTTTTCATTTCCGCCACCCACATGCTGTGAGCTTTGACATCAGCTGCATTGCCTGATGTTTTGATTACTTGCGAGGCGCCCATCACACCGCTTGGAGACATATAGATTTTTTTCGCATATAGCGCAATGAGCGCACCTGCTGAAATCGCCCTGTAATTGACATAGGCGATGATATCCATATCAGTTTCCTGCATTAGCTGCCCGATTTGTCCCGCGGCTTCCGTATGTCCGCCTAGCGTATCGATTTCCAAGAGGATAGCTTTAGCGCCCGCCTCTTCCGCTTCAGCGAAGGATCTCTTCAAATACGCATATAGACCCTTCTCCACAGCTGCGTCAATTTTTACGTGATAGACTTTCTCAGCAGCCGCATCGGACTGAGCAAAAGGGATTGAAATCGCAGATAAGAATAAAATGAACAGGAGAAACTTCCCAATCATTTTACGCATTCGTTCATTCACCTCTTTCTATATAACCAGTATACCTTCTATACGTATTGTATTGTTAAAAGGTTTCAATTTAAACAGTACAAAAACCGGAAGATCCAAAGGATTTTCCGGTTTCATTCATAAACATACTTATTGTTGTTAATATAATATGGACAGATATTAGAATTTACGCTTACGAGCAGCCTCAGACTTCTTTTTACGTTTGACACTTGGCTTCTCATAGAACTCACGCTTTCTTACCTCTTGTATTGTACCACTTTTTGATACAGTACGTTTGAAGCGGCGAAGAGCATCTTCAAGCGATTCATTTTTGCGAACGACAGTTTTCGTCATATCTCTTGTCCCTCCCTCCGAGCACACTTCGAAACAAGGCGTTACTCCTTGTACTAAGAAATTATATCGTACTATCCTCGAGTGGTCAATAAAAAACTTTCAAAATATCTATGCGAAATAGGAAAATTTATTCACCTACCGGCAAGAACCCTATTAATATGCAGAATTGCCTTGCAAACCTTGCATGATCTGCACGCCTGAACTTGCGCCTATTCTTGTGGCGCCCGCATCAATCATCTTTTTCATATCCTCGAAGCTGCGGACTCCTCCTGAAGCTTTCACGCCCATTTCCGGTCCGACGACACCACGCATCAATTTCACGTCTTCCTCGGTAGCACCGCCAGTGGAGAAACCGGTTGATGTTTTGACAAAGTCAGCACCTGCAGCACGTGACAGTTCGCACGCTTTCCTTTTCTCCTGATCAGTAAGTAATGCAGTTTCAATGATCACTTTCACAATCGCTTTGCCTTTCGCCGAATCGACAACAGCAGCAATGTCATTTTTCACAAGTTCATCATCGCCGCTCCGCAACGCTCCGATATTGATGACCATATCGATTTCGCCAGCCCCGTTTTCAATCGCATCTTTCGTTTCAAACGCTTTGACTGCGCTAGTGGATGCACCTAAAGGGAAGCCGATGACTGTGCACACTTTTACAGTCGACCCGTTCAACACCTCTACTGCTGTTTTCACCCATGTCGGATTGACGCATACCGATGCGAATGAATAGGTCTTTGCTTCTTCGCAAAGTCGGATGATTTCCTCTTTTGTCGTATCCGCTTTCAGTAATGTATGGTCGATGTATGCTGCATATTGTTGATTCAAAATAATTCCTCCTCCAGTTGTACGTACCTCATTCATCATAGCAAATAAAGATATTCTTCGCATCAAAAAACAGTTCATCCAACATTGGATAAACCGTTTTTTGTTTGCTTTACGCTAGCACTTCTTCTGCTTCTACTACCCGGACGAATTGACCTTCATTATAAGGATAGCCCGCCTTCGTAATCTTTACTTTTACGATTTTACCGACCATCGACTCATCAGCCGGGAAAACGATTTTCAAATAATTATCTGTATATCCTTCATACAGACCACTATCAGGATCGTGCTTGTATTTCTCTTCCGGTATCACTTCAAGCACTTCGTCTTCAAATTCAGCTGCATATTGCTTCGCTAGTTGATCATTCAACTCGATCAGGCGGTGGACCCGTTCGTTTTTCACTTCTTCATCAATTTGATCTTCCATTCTGGCTGCAGGTGTCCCCGTACGCTTGGAGTATGGGAATACATGCAATTCAGAAAAACGATGGTCCCTGATGAAGTTATACGTTTCCATGAATTCGTCTTCCGTCTCGCCAGGGAAACCGACAATGACGTCGGAAGTGATGGCAAGATGCGGCAACGCTTCCCGTAGACGATTCAGACGCTCAGCGAAGAACTCCATCGTATATTTCCTTCTCATACGTTTCAACACTGTATTGGAACCTGATTGGATCGGAATGTGCAAGTGCCTTACGATCTTCGTCGACTCCCGAAGCACTTCAATGACTTCATCAGTAAGCTGACTGGCTTCAATGGAACTGATCCGCAGTCTTTTCAATCCCTTTACCTGGGTTTCCAGATCGCGCAGCAGTCGTGCTAGATTATACTCTTTCAAATCTTCGCCGTATCCTCCGGTGTGGATCCCCGTCAGAACGATTTCAAGATAACCTGCATCGACCAATTGTTGAGCTTGGCGGATGACTTCTTCAGGGTCTCTAGAGCGCATTAGACCACGGGCCCACGGAATGATACAGAATGTGCAGAAGTTATTGCAACCTTCTTGTATTTTCAATGAAGCTCTAGTGCGGTCTGTAAAAGCGGGTACATCAAGTTCTTCATATACCCGATTCTTCATAATGTTGCGGACCGCATTGATCGGCTGACGTTCGACTTTGAATTCATCTATCAGTCCGAGCAATTTCGTACGGTCCTGTGTACCGACGACAATATCGACTCCTGGAATAGCCATGATTTCAGCCGGGGAAGTCTGTGCATAACAACCCGTGACACAAATGACCGCATCCGGATTACGCCTGATAGCTCTCCGGATGACTTGGCGGCTTTTCTTATCACCGGTATTCGTGACCGTACATGTATTGATAACGTAGACGTCTGCATTTTTTTCAAAATCGGAGCGGTCATATCCGGCGTCCTTGAAAAGTTGCCAGATCGCTTCCGTTTCATAATGATTCACTTTGCAGCCTAATGTATGAAAAGCGACAGAAGACACTAGCTGCTCACCTCTTTCATTCAAATTCGTAAGACATTGCGGACAAAAAATAAAGCGGTGCGGTTTCCGTCCTTAATATACGCGGCCCTAAGGAAACTGAAAGAAAATCCGCAGCGCGCATTTCCTCCGCTTCCTCTCTTGATAATCCGCCTTCAGGACCGAAAACGACTAGTACCGTTTGTTTATGATACACGTTTTTCAGCCTGTCTGCAATCCTGTTCGGATCTATACCTTTTGCATCCTCTTCATCTGCAAAAAAGCGGACATCATAGTTTCGTGACTCTTGTAGCAATTGCTTGAAAGGCATCGGGGTCGATACTTCCGGGATTATCGTCCGGTGACATTGCTCCGCCGCCTCTTTCGCGATTTTTTTAAGCCTATCCACTTTTTTATCGCCTTTTTTTGTATCCCATTTGACAATGGACCGTTTCGCTTCGAATGGAATGATCCTGGACATGCCAAGTTCAGTCCCCTTCTGAACAATCAAATCGAGTTTATCACCTTTAGGCAATCCGCATGCAATTGTCACGCTGACTTGCATTTCATTTGAAGGAAGTTTACCATCCTTCTTTCTTACAGTTACACCCTCAGAGAGTATGTCCGCAATCTCAGAGATAAATGCTTCACCATTATCTACAGCGATTACGAGGTCACCAGCCTCCATCCTCATCACCTTGGCGATATGCTTGCCATCGTCACCTGAAATGAAGGCATTTCCGTCTTCATCAAATGGGGTTTCAAGGAAATAACGCTGCAATAGTTACACGCTCCTCTTTTGAGCGATAATTGCCACCCATTCTTCCATTAAAACGGATTCGATAATTTCGAAGCCCTTGCTTTGGAGATCATCCTTCACAAGGTCACGTTTTTGAGCAATAATTCCCGATACGATGAATAGCCCATCTTCAGGTAGGATGGTGTATGCATCTCCGGAAAACGTCATAATCACTTCCGCCAGGATGTTTGCAACAATTATGGATGCCGGCTCGTTAACGGAATCTAGCAAGTTGCCATGTGTCACTTCAACGACTTCCTCCACTTTATTCAAACTGATATTTTCTTTTGCTGCCTGTACGGCGACCTCATCTAAATCGAGCGCGTGGACATGCGACGCTCCAAGAAGTGCCGCCCCGATCGATAACACTCCCGAACCAGTCCCGACGTCAATGACTGTGTCGCCCTTCTTCACATACTTTTCCAATGCTTGCAGACACATGACTGTCGTAGGGTGAGTCCCTGTTCCAAAAGCCATGCCCGGATCTAGTTCGATGATCAATTCATCGGAATCCACAGGCTCATATACTTCCCACGTAGGAACGATCGTAAATCTTCCTGAGATTTTGACAGGATGGTAATACTTTTTCCAAGCTGTCGCCCAATCCTCTTCATCCACTTCATTCGTCTGCACTTGATTGAGTCCCACATCCAAGCCGTACTCCGTAAGGCCATTGACGGATTCACTGATTTCTTTTACTGTTTCAATCAAAAAACTGTTAACTGGTAAATAGGCTTTTACGATGACCCCTTCGACAGGGAAATCCTCTTTTTTCAGGTCATAGATTTCGCCGAAACGATCTTCATGAATTCGGTCGGGCTCTTCGGAATCCTCGATGATGACCCCGCTCGCCCCTGCTTCATGCAAAATGTTGGCTACGGCCTCGGTCGCCTCATGTGACGTATGGATGGAGATTTCAGACCACTTCAACTACGTTCATCCCTTTCAGTCGCCTTTTATTGTTCTTTTGATTTTATCAAAAAGTGAGCTCGAATACTCATCCGGCGAGTTCCCTTCGATTGATGCGAATTCACGGAGAAGCTCTTTCTGTTTTTCCGTCATTTTTTTAGGGGTAAGTGCCTTGATGATGACGTGTTGATCACCCACTCCATGCCCGTGGACATTTTTGACGCCTTTACCGCGTAATCGGAAATTCGTTCCCGTTTGTGTCCCCGCAGGAATTTTCAATTTCACATTCCCTGTAACAGTAGGCACTTCAATTTCGTCACCAAGCGCCAACTGCGGGAAAGTGAGAGGCACTTCCAAATAGATATCGTCGCCCTCACGGACAAATCGATCATGATCTCTTACTCTGAAGACGATGTACAAGTCTCCAGAAGGACCGCCATTGATGCCTGCTTCCCCTTGGCCCGAAACACGTAATTGTTGACCATCATCCACTCCCGCAGGAATTGTAACTTTAATTTTCTTCCGTTTTGTCACACGGCCTGCACCATGGCAAGTTTCGCATTTATCTGGGATGATCTTGCCGGTTCCTTGACAATGCGGACAAGTCCGGCGATTCACCATCTGACCAAGCGGCGTGTTTTGAGTGATAGAAATTTGTCCCGAGCCTCCGCAATGTGAACATGTATTGACTGGTGTTCCTTTTTTGGCACCAGTTCCACTGCACGTATCACATGTTTCTTCCCTCGGCAATTCAACTTCTGTCTCTTTTCCGAAAACAGCTTCCATGAAATCGATTGTCATGGAGTACTGCAGATCATCGCCTTTCCTTGGTGCATTCGGGTCACGCCGTCTAGTACCTCCGCCAAAGAATGTGCTGAAAATATCTTCGAAACCGAATCCGTCAGCAGACCCTCCACCAAATCCTCCAAAACCTTGGTTGGGATCTGCATGGCCAAATTGGTCGTAATTCGCACGTTTTTTCTCATCGCTCAATGTTTCGAATGCTTCCGTCACTTCTTTAAATTTGTCTTCCGCTCCCGCTTCCTTGTTCAAGTCGGGATGATATTGTTTTGATAATTTCCGGTAGGCTTTCCTGATTTCCTCTTTACTTGCTGTTTTAGGCACGCCAAGTACTTCGTAATAATCACGCTTGCTCATTATTCCACTCTCCCATGAATCATTGACATCTCATTGTACCACGCACAGAAAAAAAGTGACAAAAGTGCAGTTGGCCAAATACAGATCGATCACGTAACAAAAGAAAAAGTCAAAGCCGGAATATCGGACTTTGACTTTTCCGTCAATCGATCGTTCAATTAGTTTTTCTTGTCATCTTCCACTTCTTCAAAGTCGGCATCGACAACACCATCATCCTGCGGTTGGCCGCCAGCTTCAGCAGAGCCGCCTTGCGCTTGAGATTCAGCAGCTGCTTGCTCATATAATTTCATCGTCATTTGCTGAACGATTTCTTCCAAAGCTTCTTTCTTTGTACGCATATCATCTAAATTGCCAGCTTCAATAGCTGTTTTCAATTCTTCTTTTGCTTCCTCGACTTTTTTCACTTCGTCTTCTGATACTTTGCCTTCGAGGTCCTTCAAAGTCTTTTCAGCCATGAAGACGAGCTGATCTGCGTCATTTTTCAAGTCCGCTTCTTCTTTGCGGCGTTTATCCTCTTCGGCATTCGCTTCTGCATCTTTCACCATGCGATCGATTTCATCGTCTGAAAGGCCAGAGCTTGATTGGATTGTGATGTTCTGCTCTTTTTGCGTTCCAAGGTCTTTCGCTTTTACCGTTACGATACCGTTCTTATCAATATCGAATGTAACTTCGATTTGTGGGATTCCGCGTGGTGCCGGCGGGATATCCGTCAATTGGAAACGACCAAGCGTTTTATTGTCGGAAGCCATCGGACGCTCACCTTGCAGCACATGGATGTCAACGGCAGGCTGGTTATCTGCAGCTGTAGAGAACACTTGTGACTTGCTTGTCGGGATTGTCGTATTTCTTTCGATCAATTTTGTAAAGACGCTTCCCATCGTCTCAATTCCTAGAGAAAGCGGTGTAACATCAAGCAAGACGACATCTTTCACGTCTCCGCGAATGATGGAACCTTGAACAGCAGCACCCATTGCTACGACTTCGTCAGGGTTAACTCCTTTGAATGGCTCTTTGCCTGTTTCTTTCTTGATAGCTTCCTGAACAGCAGGGATACGAGTAGATCCACCAACTAGGATGACACGGTCGATTTCAGATGGAGATAAGTCTGCATCTTTCATCGCCTGGCGCGTCGGTACCATGGAGCGCTCCACTAAATCAGCTGTCAATTCGTCGAATTTAGCGCGAGTCAATGAAATTTCAAGGTGGAGCGGACCAGCT
Organism: Saccharococcus sp. Marseille-Q5394; assembly: GCF_946901335.1. NCBI lineage: Bacteria > Bacillati > Bacillota > Bacilli > Caryophanales > Anoxybacillaceae > Saccharococcus > Saccharococcus sp. Marseille-Q5394. The sequence continues at coordinate 798,194 of NZ_CAMPPQ010000001.1, forward strand.
TCTCCCGCAGTGATAAACGGCAATGAAATTTGAGTAGATGTTACGCCTGATAGGTCTTTTTTCGCTTTTTCAGCTGCGTCTTTCAAACGTTGCATTGCCATTTTATCTTTTGAAAGGTCAATTGCATTCTCTTTGCGGAATTCTTGCACTAAGTAATCGATGACGACATCGTCGAAGTCATCTCCGCCCAATTTATTGTCACCTGCTGTCGCACGGACTTGGAAGACGCCATCGCCGAGCTCAAGGATTGAAACGTCGAATGTACCGCCGCCAAGGTCGTATACTAGAATTGTTTCATCTTCGTCTGTTTTATCCAGACCGTAAGCCAATGCTGCAGCTGTAGGCTCGTTGATGATTCTTTCGACTTCAAGACCAGCAATTGTTCCTGCATCCTTCGTCGCTTGACGTTGTGCATCATTGAAATAAGCAGGTACTGTAATGACCGCTTTCGTCACTTTTTCACCTAAGTATTCTTCTGCATAACCTTTCATGTACTGAAGGATCATTGCAGAAACTTCTTGAGGAGTGTATTCCTTATCTTCAACTTTCACTTTATAATCGGATCCCATATGTCTTTTTACGGACATGATCGTGTTTGGATTTGTAATGGATTGGCGCTTCGCCACTTCCCCGACTTGACGCTCCCCATTTTTGAATGCAACTACGGATGGAGTTGTACGGTTGCCTTCCGGGTTCGGAATGACTTTCGCCTCTCCACCTTCATATACTGCTACAACTGAGTTTGTTGTACCCAAGTCGATACCGATAATTTTGCTCATTTGAATTCCTCCTAATTTAATGCGTCTACAATTAAACTACTTACTCACTCGTTTACTTTGACCATGGTAGGACGAAGTACACGATCTTTCAACAAATACCCTTTTTGAAGCTCCTCAAGCACGATGCCTGATGACTTTTCGGGGTCATTTCCTGTCATGACGGCCTGATGGAAATTAGGGTCGAACTCCTTGTTCAACGCCTCTATTTCGACCAACCCTTCCCCTTGTAAGGCTTCAAACAGGTTGCGATAGATCATATCCATTCCAGTCATGATAGATTGAGCTTCCTCATTTTTGACTTCGACCGCAAGAGCCCGTTCAAAATTGTCCAATACAGGTAAAATTGATGTCAACAAGCTTTGTGCTTTGTATTTGACAAGCGCTTCCTGATCAAGCGCATTTCTTCTCTTTGCATTTTCAAAGTCTGCCAAGACGCGCAGGAGCTTGTTTTCCTCTTCCTGCAACTTGGACTCCAGCTCGCTGATTGTCTCATCCTTCTCGTCTTGCTCTACAGGGATTTCTTCAGAAGCTTTATCTTCTTCAACAGTACCCTGTGGACCCGTTGCCGCTTCATTGCTCGCTAACGTGTCCAATTCCTCGTTTGCAGTTTCCTGGACGACTTCTTTTTCCACTGCTACCTTTTTATCCGTCACTCGTCGTTCCTCCTATCCAATCCGATGGCCGTTTTCAGTAATGCTTGCGATAAATTCTCACTCAGGATGTCAAGCATCGTAATGACCCTGCCGTAATCCATCCGTTTCGGTCCGATGATCGCTATGGAGCCGGTCATATTACCGCCGGCAGAGTAATTTGCAGTAATCACACTGCAATCTTCCATCGCGTTATGTTTGTTTTCTGAACCGATACGCACATGAATGCCCTTTGAATGATCTTGGAAAAAGTCAAACGCGGGTGCTTCGTTTTCCATCAACTCGAAAAACATCTTCATTTTTTGCAGGTCATTGAATTCCGGCTGTTTCATCATGTTCATTTTGCCGCCGAAATACAGACGTTCTTCAGGCTTGATCGTCATTGCCCTTTGAAATGAAGCGAACAGTTCCCCAGCATGATGGACATGCTGTTCAAAGACCGTCTTCGTCTCATGGGCAAGCTTATTCTGTAGGAAGCTCAATGGCGTTCCCACAAGCCTTTCATTTAAAATATTGACCATTTTTTCAATATCCGAAGCAAGCATGCCTTGCGGTACATCGAAGACCCTGTTCTCCACATGTCCATTATCCGTCACAATGATTGCGACCGCTTTCGTATCATCCAGCGGCACGATTGAAAATCGCTTCACTGAATGCATTGACATGTCCGGCCCTAAAAGTATCGATGTATAATTTGTCAATTCGGATATGATTTTCGCCGAATTCCGTATCAGTTCCTCCGTCTCCAATACCCGATCCTGAAAAACGGAACGTAATTGCATGCTGTCCGCCAATGTCAGCTTTTCGGGTGTCAATAAATGATCGACATAAAAACGGTACCCTTTTTCGGAAGGTACTCTGCCTGATGAAGTATGGGTTTTTTCAAGATAACCCAATTCCTCCAGATCGGCCATATCATTCCGAATGGTGGCGGGACTGTATGGGGCTTCCGGTTTTTTAGATAACTGCCTTGATCCGACAGGTTGGGCGGATTCGATGAAATCGTTAACCGTCAGTTGCAGAATTAGCAATTGTCTGTTTGTCAACATACTCATCACTCCTGTTAGCACTCTTTAATGTCGAGTGCTAATACTACTCATAATTTAACAAAACGATTTGCCAGTGTCAATGAATTACCCCTCGTTCATTTGAGAAATTGCTGGAAGACTTCGTTCCCTCTGAAAACGCCTTTCCGTGTCAGTTTAATACTACCCCCTGATTCGGAAATCAGTCCTTTTCCGGACAATTCTGCGAGAACAATGCCATACTCTTCGGTCAATGATTTACCAAATTTCGATTTGAAGGACTGCAGGGAAACGCCTTCGGATTTGCGCAAGCCTAAAAACATTTCCTCTTCCATCGCTTCGGTACTTGTCACTTCATTTGATTCCATTACGGGTCGCGATCCTGTCTCCATGGATTCCATATACTTTCTGAGAGGTCCGTAATTTGCGTACCTTCGTCCCTTCAAATATCCATGTGCACCTGCACCGATGCCTGCGTACTCGTCATTATCCCAATAAATGAGATTATGGATTGATTCACTCCCAGGCAACGCAAAATTACTTATTTCGTATTGCCGCCTACCTGCTTTAACCATCCGGTCCATGAGCATGGAAAACATCTCTGCCTCGATATCCTCGCCGGGCAACGGCAGCTTGCCTTTATTCATTAAATTATAAAAAACAGTTTTAGGCTCGACGATGAGCGAGTAACCCGAATAATGGGGAAGGTCCAATGATAGAGCTTTATCAATAGTTTCTTCCCATTGTTTGACGGTCTGCTCCGGCAACCCATAAATAAGGTCGATACTTATGTTTTCAAAACCGATCTCGCGTGCGTCGCGAATAACTTTGGTTGGAGTATCCGCGCTATGCGTCCTACCGATCCTTTTCAAAAGTTGCTCGTCGAATGATTGGACGCCTATGCTCAGACGACCTACTCCACCGTTTTTTAGGACGGACAGCTTTCCTCGGGTCAATTCATCTGGATTTGCCTCCGTCGAAAACTCCCGCAATGCACGGACATCGACATGCTGATGGATGATTTCAAGCAATCGGTCTAATTGTTTTTCCGATAATGAAGTCGGTGTACCTCCGCCCAGGAAGACCGTTTCAAGCCCTTCGAATGAATGTCCCTCATTCGCCATAATGGTAAGTTCGTTACCGATCGATTCGATATATTCATCAACTGGTTGATTTTTAAAGAACACTTTATTGAAATCGCAGTAATGGCAAATCTGGTGGCAGAAAGGAATATGAATATACATGCCTCGCATTTAGTTGTGTCCCCTTTCTAGTCAGCAATATCAGTCGAGCAAAAAGGAGCCCAGAGCGGACTCCTTTTGCATGATATCACTCTTCATTAAGCTCCGGGCGCTATTTACTCGCAGACGTCCTTCGCTTTAGTCCTCATCCATTTTCAAAACGGCCATGAATGCTTCTTGTGGGACTTCGACGGATCCGACTTGCTTCATCCGTTTCTTCCCTTCTTTTTGCTTCTCAAGCAACTTTCTTTTACGGGAGATATCTCCGCCGTAACATTTAGCAAGAACGTTTTTACCAATTGACTTGATTGTCGAACGTGCAACGATCTTTTGACCGATCGCAGCCTGGACAGGCACTTCAAACTGTTGACGAGGAATAAGTTTTCTTAGTTTCTCAACAATTGCCTTGCCACGCTCGTAGCTGAAGTCGCGGTGAACGATGAAGCTAAGGGCATCGACTTGCTCACCGTTCAACAGGATGTCCATTTTGACAAGTTTCGATGTTTTATACCCGATCAGTTCGTAATCAAATGACGCGTATCCTTTCGTCCCTGATTTCAGTTGGTCGAAAAAGTCATAGACGATTTCTGCAAGAGGCAATTCGTAGATGATATTTACACGAGATGCATCCAAGTAATCCATCGTAATGAAATTGCCGCGTTTTTGCTGGCATAATTCCATGACGGAACCAACGAATTCGTTCGGCACCATGATTGATGCTTTCACATAAGGTTCTTCGACATGGTCGATTTTTTGTGCATCCGGCATCATGGAAGGGTTGTCGACTTTCAATTCTTTTCCGTCAGTCGTAACAACGTTGTAAATAACACTCGGTGCAGTTGTAATCAAGTCAATTTTGAATTCACGTTCTATACGCTCCTGGATGATCTCCATATGGAGCAGTCCGAGGAATCCGCATCGATATCCGAAGCCCAGTGCCTGCGAAGTCTCCGCTTCATATTCCAAAGCTGAATCGTTCAGCTCAAGTTTCTCGAGCGCTTCACGCAAGTCAACATATTTGGATGAATCAATCGGATATAATCCACAGAATACCATCGGATTCAATCTACGGTAACCAGGAAGCGGTTCGCTAGCCGGATTCTTCGCATTTGTAATCGTGTCTCCAACCCGTGTATCACCGACATTCTTAATCGCTGCCGAAAGGAATCCGACATCACCAACTGATAGTTCATCACGCATGGATATGTTCGGTGTGAACACGCCCGTCTCAATAACTTCGAATTCTTTACCTGTAGCCATCATGCGGATTTTATCACCCGGCTTGACAGTGCCTTCGACAATTCGGATATTGACGATGACACCTTTATATTGATCATAGTGCGAGTCGAAGATCAATGCTTTCAATGGCGCTTGTGGATCACCAGTCGGCGCAGGCACTTTCTCGACAATCTGTTCAAGGATCTCTTCGATGCCGATGCCGGCTTTAGCCGAAGCATGTACTGCTTCGGATGCATCCAACCCGATAACATCTTCAATTTCCTTTTTCACTTTATCCGGGTCTGCAGCAGGCAAATCGATTTTATTAATAATAGGCAAGATTTCCAAATCATTGTCCAAAGCCAAATAAACGTTCGCTAATGTTTGCGCTTCGATTCCTTGAGCTGCATCGACAACAAGCAGCGCCCCTTCACATGCTGCGAGGCTCCTTGACACTTCGTACGTAAAGTCTACGTGCCCCGGAGTATCAATAAGGTGGAATGTGTACACTTCACCATTTTTCGCGGTGTATGATAATTGCACTGCGTTCAATTTAATTGTTATTCCACGTTCGCGTTCCAAATCCATAGAATCCAGTGTCTGTGATTTCATTTCACGCGAGCTTACCGTTTCCGTCTTTTCCAATAGACGATCGGCCAACGTCGATTTCCCGTGATCGATATGGGCAATAATCGAGAAGTTTCTTATGTTTTTTTGACGTGCCAATCTTTCCTCATTATTCATCTGTCAGTTCACTCCTATATAAGCTATTTGCATTATAGCAAATAACTGATAAACATGTTACATTTTCTTATTCCCGCAAATCAAATACCGATAGCATTCATATGACTTATCAATTCTAACAGATGGCAGCGTATTGATAAAGATTGATGGGGATCCGACTGAATATAAATAAGCTCCACGGCAATTTCGCCATGAAGCTTATTTTATCACTTTTCTTCTGCATCATCCGAGTTGCTCAACAGCTCGCTAATGGATTCTGCAATTATGGCAACAGTCCGGTACAACTCATCCTCTGAATTGCCGATTCCGCCAAGTTCAATAAGAATGATATTTGGATGCAAATCTTGATTATACTTCCCATCCACGCCCGCTCCGCCTTTAGAGATGACATTCCTCGTGATGCCTGGTATCCTTTTCTCCATTTCCGTCTTCACTCTATTCGTCATCACTTCATTCTGTTTATAAGAAGGATTATCCAACCCAAGTACGAATGCGACTTTCGCGTACCTTTCCCCTTCATGGACAATTGTCGTCTTGTCGGGACCGACTGCATCGCGATGAATGTCTATGATCAAATCATATTCATTTTCGGAAAGTTGCTTTTTGACAAATGGCCTAATATCGTTATAAGCACGCCCGTGCGGCACAATCTTTTTCAGCGTGTCAGTTTCCACACCGTTCAATTCAAGTAATCCTTTGAGTTTATCTCCCATCTTCATCACATTTTCTGTCTGATGGTTCACCATGATTTTTCCATCGACCGCTTTTGTGATCGGTTTATACGCTTCCGTTGCATGGGTGAAATAAATCAAGACTTTCCCGGCTGTCGTTTCAAGTTCCTTACTGACTTCTGGTTCAGGTTCAGGTTCCGCCTCCACTTTCTCTTCCTCGACGATATTGGAAGCGTAAACGATTATTGCATTTTCCTTGATGATTTTCGAATTAGAGATTTTTGATTCTTCCGGTATAAATTGGATGAGTACCGGGAAAAGGAAAAGAACGAATACGATTACAAGCCATATTTGCATATTTTTCTTCAAGCGACATCCCCCCGTCTTCAACTATATGCACGGGGGAATGGGTCAATGACTCGTTTTAATATCCTCAATCCACTCACTGATCGAATCGGTTAATGTCTCCGCATAAAGAGCGGCCCAAGAGTCAATCTCTTTCGGTGAAATGAATGTATTCAAATCGTGGTTCGATAAAACTTCTTCAAATAATTGCACCCGTTCTTCATGGGGCCATGAAGTCCAATCCCCGAAAATAGGAATTAGTTTCGACCGATCTGCATCCTTATTAGGAGTATGCAACCAATTCCCAACAGACAGTCTTGAGGATGGATGACTTTCCTCCTCGATTTTGGACGCGATATAAGTGAATAACGTATTGATGGCATCCGCAATCAATACTGGTCCATCCACGACAGTCGGGATGCCGATTGCGATGACCGGGATTCCCAACGTTTCTCTGGATAACTCCTTGCGGCTATTCCCCACTCCCGAACCGGGATGAATGCCTGTGTCTGTCATCTGTATTGTTTTGCATAATCTCGAACTGTCCCTGGCTGCCAATGCATCTATGACAATCAGTAGATCAGGTTTGATTTCGTTGACCAACGCATTGACAAAATCAGCTGTTTCAAGCCCCGTTTGAATTGTCACGCCTGGTGCATATACGAATACCTCGCTGCCATCGTCTGAATAATATAGCGGTACAATTTCTTTCAAACGATCCATTGTTAGCGGTCCGACTGCGTCAGGCGTCACTTCCCGGTTCCCTAGGCCAACGAATAGAATTTTTCCGTTTTTCAAATCCGTTATGCCTTCAGTCATCTCTGTCAGTTTGGACTTAAGCATTTCCGCCATCTCCTGAAGGCCTTCACGATCAGTATGCATTAGCGTCGGATTCGTCAGCGTCAAATAGGTGCCCTTTTTCTTGCCAATCCTCTTTTCTCCTTCATCATTGATTTTGACTGATGTCAAAATCACTCTGCCTTTCCGTTGCTCGTCAAATTGTATGCCTTCCGAATCCTGTAATTTCTGCTTCTCTTTTTCTGTCCGATGACGAACCATTTCTTCGTTTTCCACTAGGAGGTCCGTTCGGTAAAAATCGTATTTATCCATTGTCATCACCTCAATATGCAGTTTGCACGTTGTGTCAAGGAAATATTCTTTGCATATTTTTATTGCGTTAAAGCTAGGTTTTTGCTAAAATGTTAATGTTGTAAAGAGATATCCGAATGCTATTATGGAAACACTCTTGCCTTACCTGAAATTGGAGGTGAATGGAATGCCAAACATCAAAGGTGCAATCAAGCGCGTTAAACAAAGTGCAGCAGCAAATGAGCAAAACTCTGCTTACAAAGCAGCAATGCGTACTGCTGTACGTAAAGCTGACACTGCGCTCATCAATAAAGAAGAGAACTCCTCTGAACTTTTGAAAGACGCAGTCAAAAAATTGGATACAGCTGCTCGTAAAGGTCTTATCCACAAAAATACAGCTGCTCGTCAAAAAGCACGTCTTACAAGAAAAGCTTTGTAATTAAAAAAGGCTGTCACTTATGTCGTTCATTCGACAAAGTGGACAGCCTTTTCTATTTTTAAAATTCTTTAATACCGGAATTTCACTTCAGGCGGACGCTTTCCAATCGAACAGCGTAGGGTTCGATTTGCCGTATTTCTGCGCACTTTGCAGAAATTAAGGCAGCCTGCTCGTAACGGCATCCGGCAGGAGTCGCCGCCTTCCGCTTCAATCCTTGCAGCAGCCTAAGAAATCGTACCTACTACTATACTTATAATCAAACCCTTAGTGGCTCCATGAAAAAGATTTCTAGTACTCTTTCCCTTTTGCCGCTTGTTGATTTTAATTGATGGTCAATTTTCGCCAGCTTTTGCAAAATGAGAAGGAGCCTTTCCATTTTGGGGATGCTCCGATTTTCCATTATTAGTTTGACCCGGTATGGATGAACGTTCAACGTTTTTGCAATTTGCTGCTGTTGGTATCCTTTTTTAACTAATGAGGATACATGGATCATCAATCGAATCTGACCTGCAATGAGGGATGTGAGCATGATGGGCTCTTCGCCATTTCGTAAAAGGTCATGGTAAATTGAGATTGTACCCTTCACATTTCCGGTCATATATGCGTCCGTCAGACGGAAGACATCCATTTCGGGCAGGCGAGGTACGAGCATTTCGATGATTTCCCGAGTCACCTCACCAGTTCCATTCATATACATACTGATTTTGGCGATTTCATTGGATAATGTCAAAAGGCTATCTCCAGCCATCTCAACGAGCACTTGCGCAGTTTCAGGGCTGATTTTGACGCCGTTCGTTCCTGCTTCATTTTGGATCCAGGTTGTCAAATCACGTCCGGTAAGTGGCATCGCTTCCACTACGACAGCTTTTTGCTGCATCACCTTCACAATTTTTTTCCGTCCATCCAGTTTTTCATAAGGCGCAACAAACAGGACTACAGCAGTCGGTGATGGACTCGCCAGCCATGATTCAAGCAGTGTGATATTATGTAGGACTTTCTCTTTCGTTTTATCGGACGCCTTCAGGAATGAGGCGTTATTGGCAACAATCAATTTCCTGTCTTCCAAAAAAGGAAGTGTATCTGCCTCTTCAAGAACGACCTCAACTGGCGTTTCGTCCAAATCGAAGCGGACGACAGAAGCTTCATCGATGTCCGGCATCGCCTTCACAATTCGTTTAATTGTTGTATCAATCAAATGCTGTTCGACGCCTGTCAATAAATAAACAGGTTCTATTTTTCCTTCATTTATCTTTTTCCATATCGCGTTGACCACTTGTTTCCCCTCCAGTCACTCACATTGTCCTATTATACATTATCGGTTCATGACTATGAACAATTTGTGTCGAATGTCATAAACCCGGCATATTAAATCGTTTGATATAGATTTTTTTTTCGTTATCATCTATACTATAAAGGAATTAGGAGGTGTAGCAATGAATGAGTTTGAACATGACGTACAGTCTAAACGCAATGATTTAATCGACTCTGGTATCGGTTTCATTGTAGCTTTCGTTGCCTTTTCTGCAATTTTCGTTATTGCTACAATCGTAGACTTCGTCGCGCACTAATAGCACTCCTGAAAGACGGCTTGTTCATTCCCCGAGCGGAATGGACAAGGCCGTCTTTTCATTTCTCCCGCGATATAACGTGATAGTTGCCGCCTCTTTTCACGGAAATTGTTATCGATCCATGATCTGCAGTTGCCATCGTCGGGACATGGTATTTTTCAAAGGTCTCCACCACTTCCGCGTGCGGATGGCCATATCGATTATTCTTCCCGTATGAGAAAATCGTCAGCTTTGGTTGCAAGAACCGTATGAATTCATCAGAGCTTGAAGTTCGGCTGCCGTGGTGTCCGGCTTTGAGGATCAATTCCCCCCAATCAAAGTCCTTGTATGTTTTGAGGAACTTCCTTTCCCCCTCTACTTCCAAATCACCCGTGAACAGGAACGAAGGACCTTCAGTTGCCATGAAGAGCACGAGGGAGCTATCATTTCCTTTGTATGTCCCTGTAGCAGGCGCCATATAAAAGAATTCAGCGGACTTGTCCGACCACGCCACCCCTTCAGCCATCGCAAATACCGGTATCCCCTTCTCGCTAGCAATCCGCAACACATCTTCCATCGTTTTCTCCTTCTCGCTTCCTGGGGATATATGAATCTCATCCACCCGGATCTCTTCTAGCACTTCGTCCGCGCCTTCCATATGATCGCTATCCGCGTGAGTTAAAATCATTTTATCGACTTTAGTAATGCCCTTTCCTTTCAAAAATGGGACGACAATGCTTTTGCCCACTTCGAAAACATTTTCTGGCGAACGCCAATTAGGTGCTCCGATATTCACAGTCCCTCCTGTGTCAATGATAAATATACCGCGCCGATGCGGAAGTTCGATGACGATGGAATCCCCTTGTCCGACATCAAGGTACGTCACCTTTAATTCGGATTCTGCATAGGGAACCACATGGATGAGAAGCGCAGGGATCAAGACGAACGGGATAGCCCGAAATACCTTCCCTCCCCTTTCAAGTGAAAGTAAGAAGGAGAGGGTACCACCTACAGCCAGTGCCGATGTAATCGCCCCTGGACGACCTGGCACCCATAGTTGGTAAGGCATTGAAGCCAAGTATTCCGTCAAGGCTTCTATCCAGCCTCTTAGCGGAACATATAGTGAAAAAACGCCTCCAACAATAAAAGGGGAAACATAGGTCAACAATAATAAAACGATATTGATCGGCAAAATAATAATAGAATATAGTGGCACATAGACAAGATTCACAATGAACGACGATAATGACAACTCATAAAAATGATATAAAAGGACCGGATATAACGCCAATTGGGTTATGGACGTCACTAGGAAAGATACTTTGAGTGCGGATCCACTACGCGAGAGAATTCTTGTCGAGTAAATCAACGAGAATGCCGCCAAATAAGAAAGTTGGAATCCAGGCTGGAACACGACGAACGGCTGCAAAATGATAAAACCAGATGCACTCATGGCGAGTGCGTCATCCATTCTCATCCGGAAACGTCCCGTTGCGGTGAGCAAGATTAAAATCGTCACGGATACCGCCCGCCAAACGGATGGCGCACCACCTGCCATCACTGCATATAAAGGCAAAAGAGTGATCAGTAGATTGTCGATTGTCTCAATCCGTATCGACAACCTGATGAGAAGGCTTCGAAATAGAAAGGTCAATAACCCCACATGTAAGCCTGAGATCGCAAACAGGTGGGTTATGCCAAGAGTCCTGTATCTGGAAGCCACTTCTTCATCCATGCCACTTCGGTCCCCGATGAGCAGTGCTTGTGCTTCCGTTACGAGTGATTCCGGGAAGGTTTCCTGGATATGATGTTTCACCTTCCATCTATGCCGAGATAAGATAGTCTGCAATCCGGAGTTAAATTCATAGCCTATCAACCTTTCGGACTCGAACATGCCTACGGCGCCGTTCATCCTTACATAACGCTCCATATTGAAAGAGTATTCATGTGCAGGGTCGGGAAGTTCCAGGAAGACGCCTTCCAAAGTGAAACGGTATGAAGGGATATGCAAGTTTTGAAATTGCAATTTCTGGGCCTCGCTCTCGAATTTCAGCATGGCATAAACGGTATCGCCCGCTTCGGTTCTAGCAAATCCTTTTATTTTACCGCCATCAATCTTGACTTGATCTGTCCAAGTCAGATTAAGGGTGGCAGGCTGACCGCCTTCTTTAAGTTCAGGTACATGCAGTGAAATGAAATAATAGGAGAGTAATGATGCCGCCACTGCGAGTATCGGAGTGAGGGCTTCTTTTCTAAGGAGAAAAATGGGGACAAGTAATAGATTGAGGAATAAAATGTAAACCGGACCGTATACGGCAAAAGCGGATACGGCAACCGGCATGCAAATGTAAATAAAACGGACTTTGCCGATCATTTCCCGAATAGGTCATCCACCCTTCTTTTGAATGGGAGAAGCTCGTCAGTCGGCGCGCCTAAAGTTTCCATTTCCACAAGCAAGTCATTGATTAGCTGCAGTTTCCCTTCCTTTGTGAAATCCACTTTCCTCTCATCGAAAGGGACGTGTCTGATTTCGACTCCGGATTGCTTGAAAAGCTCTATGGCGTATTCGTGGTTCTTATAATCCGATGCATAATTGACGGTCTTTATTCCGGATTGAATAATCGCTTTCGAACATTGCAAACAAGGGAAATGAGTTACATACAAAGAAGATCCTTCAACAGGGCTTCCGTATTTTGCACATTGGAGCAATGCATTCATTTCCGCGTGGATTGTCCGGACGCAATGGTTCCCGACGACATAGCATCCGTGATCGATGCAATGATCCCCACCCGAAATGGAGCCGTTATAGCCTCCTGCAATGATCCTGTTATCCCTGACAATCGTCGCTCCGACTGTAAGTCTTGTGCACGTGCTCCTGACCGCAAGCAAATGGCATTGCGCCATAAAAAACTGATCCCATGTAATCCGCTCCATATGTATGCCTCCAAACTGTGTCAATTATTTTGCCATGATGAAAGACTCAAGCTTTTCAAACGTCTTTTGTCCTATTCCGGACACTTCCATTATAGCGTCGGGAGAACTGAAAGGTCCATGCTCTTCCCGATATTGAAGGATGGCACCAGCCTTTGACGGCCCGATTCCCGGAATTGTCATAAGTTCCTGCACATCAGCAGTATTGATATTCACTTTTCCGTCATCCTTCACCCCTCCGCCTTGTTGGGGCGGAAATGATGCCGATGGACCGGAGAAATCGACTTCTTCGCCTTCCCTCGGGACGTAAATGAAAAATTCATCTGGCAGCTTCATCGCGTGGTTCAACATACGCGAATCCGCGTGTTCCAAATAGCCTCCCGCCGCGTGAATGGCGTCAATCAGACGATCTCCTTCCATAAGTGAATAGACGCCCGGATATTTCACGGCGCCTTGTATGTCGACCATGATTGTCACCTCGGCCGCCTCAATACGTTCAATCGGTTGCTCTTCTTGAAGTTGCTCTTGTATAACGTCAATAATTGGGGATTGTCCGCCTTCGACTGTCAGTTGACTGCCGGCCTGTCCTCGGGGAAAGAACAGAATTGCGGATAGTACAGCGATTGCTGCGATAGGGGTGATGATCTTACGCCATTTTCCGGATACGATCGATAGAAACAGCTTTCCCACCCTTTCTACGAGGCATCCATATGGAGTCATCTCCCACTATATATGATTACTTCGGAAAATGGAAGTTTCATTTACGCACTTGATAAAATATTCTTTCACTTTCTTCGTGCGGTGGCTCATCTTCCCAATCTGCAAAAATGCGTTCAATCGTAAAACCGGCTTCCCTCAAAAAATCCACATACTCAAAAACATGGAATGTACGTTGTTGATGCCGTTCATTGAATCGGCGATAAAGTCCGCTCTCCTCTTTGACGAAGAAGCTGAGTTCCGATAGCACGGAATGTTCCTCGTCCCCTTCTTCCGTGTGCCATATATACGCGATACGGTCGTTATCGAAAGTAAAAGGGCCGTCCATGAAAATGACATCGGTCTTGAAAGTGGAGTGCACATCGAAAATGAGCACTCCACCGTTTTTCAAGACTGACTGGATCCCTCTAAATGTGGCAAGAACACTCTCCCGGTCCGGTAAATAGTTCAGCGAATCGATCGCGATGACCGCTACGTCAAACTGCTCCGAGCCCTCTATTTCCTGCATTGGCTTCTCATGAAATTCAATAGTCAAGGCAAGGTCATTTGAGCGTTTTTCCGCAATTTTGAGCATGTCCTGTGATAGATCGATTCCAGTGACGAACGCTCCGGATTTCGCTAGCTTGACGGAAAGCAGACCCGTCCCGCAGCCGACATCGATGATTTTCTTTCCTTTAATCCCATCTGCAGCAATAGATATCAAATCCACATATGCATCGTAAGGGATATCAGTCATCAATTCATCATAGACGAGAGCGAAATCCGTATAGGCTTCCTTATTGCCCATTATCCATTTTCAGCAATGGAGCGTCTCCCCACAACTTCTCCAAGTTATAATAGCCGCGCTCATCTTTATGGAATACATGGACAACGACATCGCCCAAATCGACGAGGACCCATCTTCCATTGTCGAGGCCTTCAACCCTTTTCACTTCATATTCGTTTTCAGCAGCCTTATCGGCAACTTCCCTGGCAATCGCTTGCACTTGCCGCTCGGAGTTCGCATGACAGATAATGAATTGGTCCGCAATAAGGGAAACCCCTTCCATATTCATTACGACAATATCTTGCCCCTTTTTATCATCTACGGCAGTATAAGCTGTTTCAAGTAATGTTGGCATTTTTTCACGTTTCCTTTCGTAGTTGGGTCGTTCAAATTCTTTGCACATGTTCATTATAGCACTCAATGGAGTCGGGAAACACAGCCGCGTTCCTATCGATAAGATACAGCACTGAATGAACGATGCAAGCCCTCATCGCTTCGTCTAAGTGCAGATTGGCAGCCTTACGCAGCTCAGTAATGCCTGGAAAGTCCCTACCCGGCTCAATAAGATCGGCGATGTAGATGAGCTTCTCCAAGTCGGACATGCCTGCTCTGCCCGTTGTATGATAGCGAATAGCATTCAGGACATCCTGATCCTGGACGCCAAAATCCTGCTCAGCGATGATACGTCCAGCAGCTGCATGCCAAAGTTCATGATGGAACGAAAGCAACTTTACATCTTCCCCATTATCTTCAATCAATCTTCGCATATCGGAAGGCTCCATGAACTTCGCAATATCGTGGAACAATGCTGCCTGTTCCGCTTTACATGCCGGAACACCGAAACGCTCGGCCAATTCCTTAGCCGTTTCCGTCACTCTCAGTACATGTTCAAAGCGTTTTCTTGGCAATCTTTTTTCAAGATCCATTATCAGCGCTGCGGATTCCATAAAGTTCCTCCTGTCTGATAAATGTCCCGATTTTTTCCGGTACAAGAAATTGGATTGTGCCGCCCGTTTGCAACCGGTTTCGGATCAGTGTTGAAGACAGGTCAATTTCAGGGATCTGAACCATCGTAACCGGATAGTGCGTTTTACCTTCAGTACCCGGCCTGCCTACCCCGACAAACTTCACAATTTTCATCAGTTCATCGATTTTATACCAGTTAGGCAGCATATCGATCATATCGCCGCCGATGATAAAGTGGAAATCCGTATCCGGCTCCTGTTCCTTTAATGCTTTTATTGTATCGAATGTATAGGAGATCCCGCCTCGGTCAACTTCAAAAGAAGATGCACTAAGTCCAGGAATCCCCGAAACTGCAAGCTCCACCATGCTCAACCGCTGATTCGGCGTTGCATCCGATGGATCCGCTTTATGCGGCGGGATTGAAGTGGGCATGAGCCTGACTTCGTCCAATTGCAATGCGTGCTTCACTTCGTTCGCCATAATCAGATGTCCAATATGTGGTGGGTTGAAAGTGCCGCCTAACAATCCAACCTTTTTCATGTTTTCCTCCTTACGGCAGAACGATCCGCTTTTTCTCCTTTGATTCTTTATAAAGCACGAGGATTTTTCCGATCACTTGAGCTACTTCGATTCCTGCTTCTTGCAGTTTTAAGGCAATCGTATTCTTATCTTCCTCACAATTTTGTAGAATACTCACTTTAATCAACTCACGTGCTTCGAGCGCCTCTTCGATTTGCTTGATGATCGGTTCCGTCAAGCCGCCTTTTCCGATTTGGAAAATCGGTTGAAGATGATGCGCTTCACTTCGTAAATAACTTTTCTGTTTACCTGTTAACATTTATTTTCCTCCAAGTTGAGTTGTAATTGATTGAATCATTTTCTTCGTATCGGGGTAGATGCCTGTCCAAAGCTCAAAGGCCAATGCCCCTTGGTGGACAAACATGCCAATCCCGTTCATCGTCTTGCCGCCAGCCTCACGAGCACAGCGGAGAAATTCGGTTTCCAGTGGATTGTAGATGATGTCAGCGACCGTCGCACCCTCAGATATACCGGATGGATCGAGCGGAAATCCACTTTGAGCAAAATTCATTCCGACAGATGTCGTTTGAACAATCAAACCGAATGTTCCGATTGCCAGTTTCGCCTCTTCCAAAGGTAGTGCTGAACTTCCCGGTAGACTTTCTGACATTTGCCTTGCTTTCTCGACTGTACGGTTGGTTATGTTAATCGGACCGTAACCGGCCGATTCAAGCGCGAAGGAAATACCTGCAGCAGCCCCACCTGCTCCTATGATCAGCAACTCACCGACATTCGCCGGACTAGCTCCAAATTCCTCTAAGGAGCGCACAAAACCACGCCCGTCAGTATTCGTTCCGAAGAGGGTACCATCTTCAAGGACCTTCACCGTATTGACCGCGTTCATCCGTCTAGCTTCTTCGTCAATTTGATCGAGGAAAGGGATGATTGCGCTTTTATGAGGGACGGTGACATTCCAACCACTGCAGCCTAATCGTTTCAAACTAGCAACTGCATCCTCTAAATGATCCACTTCTACGTGGATCGGTATATAGGATGCGTCCATTCCATTTTCCCGAAACCATGCTTCGTGCATGAGGGGAGACTTCGATTGCGCAACCGGGTCACCGATCACTGCATACCATTTTTTCATGAAGCAGTCCTCCTTAAATTAGCGATGGACGGAGTACTACATCAACTCCACGCGGTGCATGTACCGCAACGACGACACCAGGATGCTGTATCGTGATCCAACCTAATCCCGAAATGACAAGATCCATTTTCGGTTTCTTAATTGAGAATTCATGCCTTACAAGTGGCGGCATCTTTTCAAGCGAATCGCCGCTCGGTGGGGATAGCATTTCGCCAAGATGTGTGGCATATAACGAATCGGCATTTTCAAGCTTTGTCCGATGGATCGGTAATTCATTTGAAACATGAATTGTAAATGATGAACGATCACCTGATATAAAATCGAACCTTGCAAGACCTCCGATGAATAAGGTCTGCTCCGCGTTCAATTGGAACACTTTTGGCTTCAGTTCCTTTTTCGGCGTGATCGCTTTCAAGTCCTTCGTATCAAGGTGATGGGCGATCTGATGATTGTTAATGATTCCTGGTGTATCGAAAATGGCCTTTCCATCGTCAAGCGGAATTTCAACAAGATCTAATGTCGTTCCCGGGAAATGGGAAGTGGTAATCACTTCGCCCATGCCGGTCGCATTTTTTATGATCCGGTTGATGAATGTTGATTTCCCAACATTCGTGCATCCGACAACATAGACGTCTTTCCCTTTTCTATAAGTATCAATGGCATTCAGCGCCTCTTCCATACCATGCCCTTTATATGCAGAAATGAGCAATACATCAATTGGCTTCAAGCCTAGCTTCGCTGACTCTGTCTTCATCCAATTGATCATACGGTTTCGGTTGATTGATTTAGGAAGAATGTCGGACTTATTGCCGATCAGAAGAATGTCTTTTTTACCGACAAAACGCTGCAAGCCGTTGATCCAGCTACCGTTAAAATCAAATATATCAACGACTTTGATGACCAACCCGTCTTTTTCGCCGATGCCATTCAATATAGCTAGGAAATCATCGCCTGATAAGGAAACTGGCTGTAATTCGTTGTAATTCCGCAAGCGGAAGCAGCGGCGGCAAATGACTTCCTCTTTCTCCAAAGAAGCTGCAGGTGCATACCCTTCCTTTTTCGGGTCCTCTGATTGAATTTCAATTCCACAACCTATGCATGTAAGTCGCTCCAAGCTTATTCCTCCCATTTAATCAATCCTTGTCTTTTCAGTTTCGCCATGATTCTTCTTTCGATCATTCTATTGAATTTCGTGACAAATCCGTCCGAGCTTGCGACGGGCACGACTAAAATCGTATGGAGGCCGAAACGGTTGCCGCCCAAAACATCTGTCATCAGCTGATCGCCGACCATGACGGCCTCATCCTTCTTCAAGCCCATCATCGCAAGGGCTTTTTTGAAATTTTTCGCTAACGGCTTCCTGGCATCGCAAATGAATGGCGTGCCAATCGGGCCACAGAAAGATTCCACCCGGCTTTGATTATTATTCGAAAGGATTGTCACTTGGAGGCCGGCTTCCTGCATCATTCGTACCCATTCCCTAATTTCAGGCGTCGCTTCCGGACGATCCCATTCCACTAGGGTATTATCCAAGTCTGTGATAATTCCTTTAATCCCCTTTTCCTTTAAAGCTTCGGGAGAAATTTGAAAGATGTCTTTTACATATTCATCTGGCAAGAAAATTTTATACAAGTTATCCACTCCGTTATTTCACTAATAGTATTCCGATTATACCATATTGGCATCCATTGGTACGGATTGGACCAAGCGGGAAATCTGTTCGATTTCCTCGCACGTTTTACTGAATGTAAACAAGCATTCATCGCATATGCTGTCATATAACGACACAGGAGGTGGACCGATGAGCGGGTTTGTCATGGCCCTTGTCCAACTGTGGGTCGAAGTTCCTGCTATGGTCGGCTATATCAGGGGGCAGGCATTCCGTCGACCGCTTTCTAAAGCGGAAGAGGCTGATTGTTTGCAACGGCTGGCAGAAGGTGATGAAAGTGCGAGAGATGAACTCATTGAAAGGAATATGCGCCTTGTCGCTCATGTCGTAAAAAAATTCCATCCAAAACACGAACAACTTGACGACTATATTTCCATCGGTACAATCGGGCTCATGAAAGCCGTGAACAGTTTCACGCTTGATCGTAAGACGAAACTCGCGACGTATGCTGCCCGCTGTATAGAAAATGAGATACTGATGTATTTACGAACGCAAAAGAAAGTGCAGAAGGACGTATCGCTCTTCGATCCGATCGGAACGGATAAAGACGGACAGTCCCTTCAAATAGCAGATCTGTTGCAGACCGATGAGGAAGCGCCAATCGATACCGTACAGCAGAAAGAGCAAAAGGAAAGATTATACCGCCATCTTGGAAAACTGGATGGAAGAGAATTAGAAATCATTCAAAGAAGGTATGGTCTACTTGACGACCAACCAATGACTCAGAAGGAAATTGCGCAGCAGCTCAACATATCAAGAAGCTATGTCTCACGTATTGAAAAAAGAGCTATTGTCAAACTGTACCAGCTATTCAAGCACGAGTATAATGAATGAGAAGTACACAACTGCAAATGAAAAGGCGTTTCCTGACATGGGGCCACGGCCCTAAGAAAGGAAACGCCTCTTTTCACTTCATTATCTGTACTGCCTGCCTATCAGTCTGCACTAACCTCACGCGCGATAACAACCGCAATGACTGTCGTCACGAAAAACACACCTGCCATTAGATAAAACATACCTTATTACCTCCTTCACAGCAAAATGCAACCTGTTTTCATCTTACCATAGTCATTTTAAAATTTCGAGATGGCACGCATAACAATTTCCGAAGAATGTTTCGCTGCGAGAGGTAAGAATTCATCAAAACTAATCGATGATTTTATGCCTGCGATATCGGATAACGCACGGATAACGACAAATGGTGTTCCAAACTGATGGCATACTTGCGCAACTGCGGCGGCTTCCATTTCAGCTGCAATCATTGCAGGGAATTGTCCTTTTACAACTTCGACGCGCGCCGCATCACTCATGAACACATCACCGGAAGCGATTAATCCGACAGCATACTCATGCTCGCCGACCTCCTCGACCGCTTCCTTCGCAATTCGAATAAGCTTTTCATCCGCCGGGAAAGATGGAGGCATTCCTGGAACTTGTCCGATTTCATAACCAAAGGCCGTTGCATCAACATCATGATGTCTTACTTCATCAGAAATGACAATCGTACCAACTTCAAGGGATTCTTTAAAACCACCAGCTGAACCGGTGTTTAATACTGCATCAGGTTGATATTCCTGAATAAGCACTGTCGTCGCAACCGCTGCATTCACCTTTCCAATGCCGCTTTTGACAAGTATGACATCATGTTGACCCATATTACCTTCTATGAACTCACAACCAGCAATCTCACGACTAGTTGGCGACTCAATCTTCCCTCTTAAAATTTCAACTTCTTGTTCCATTGCACCAATGACCGCAATTTTCATTACTAATCCTCCTGTTGAGTATCCTTTGCTGTTCAATAATCAAAATCCAATGTTTTTAAAACGTCCATACTAACCGGCTTCCAGCCTTCCCCATCAATCCACTCGATATAAACGCGGAATATTTTAGATCCATCCTTCGTTGTAACGATTCCAATTGAATTTTGTGGTCCGCCGCCATTTTTAACCCTCTTATAGAATAATTCATCTTCAGAGAAGCCAGTCGCGTACGCAATAGCTTTTTTCTTTTCGATATAATCTATAGAATTGGCTTCATATTGTGAAATATGCTCACCCGATTGGTCTGTGCCGATCGGTTTCCATGCTGGATTGGTGATAGTTTCCTTAATGATTTCGTCAGTGCCCGGAACGATTGTCACAATGCCAGGTTCATCATTTTCCTTAGTGCCATCCTCGCTGCCCGTAGTTCCTTCCGCTTCTTTGCTAGGTGATGAAGACTCCTCCGCATCGTCACCTTCCGCGTCATTATGTCCATCCGCTCCCTCTTCATCTTCTGAATCGGAGATGGGATCATTTTCTTCCTGTTGTGTCTCATCGTCGGATGAACCGGCTTCATCGAGCACCTTTTCTTCAGAGGCGTTCTCTTTTCCTTCATCATCATTATTCCCAGTTATGATGGAAGCACCTACAATGAGAATCAATAAGATGACAAGCCCGATCATACTATTTAATAGCCGATTGCTGCGGTTGCGCATTTTCTTGCGATTGACACGCGAGAATCTGGGTTCATTCCCTTTCATATAACCTTCCCCCTATTAGCGTTAATGTTGAATGGCCGCCCTCATTTGAAGGCGGCCATTCCAAGTCACTTGATTTCAACAATAACGACCGACATTTCTCCCCCAGGAGTTGTGATTTTCACTTCGTCGCCTTTACCCTTGCCGATCAAGCCTTTTGCAATAGGTGAATCATTGGAAATCAATCCCTCAATCGGATTCGCTTCAGCTGAGCCGACAATGGTGTAGGTCTCCTCGTCTCCGTCAGGCAGTTCCTTGAATGTAACCGTTCTACCAAGTTGGACTTCATCAGTGTTCAGTTCATCCTCTGTAATGATTACGGAGTTGCGGATCATCGATTCCAGAGAAGAGATTTTTCCTTCTACAAATGCCTGGTCTTCTTTAGCAGAATCGTACTCCGAGTTCTCCGATAGGTCACCATAGCTTCGTGCAATTTTGATGCGCTCTACAACTTCTTTGCGTTTAACAGTTTTAAGAAACTCAAGTTCTTCTTCTAATTTTTTCTTACCCGACGCAGTCATCGGATACTTTTTCTCTGATACCATTATTCAACACTCCTCATATTCCTGTTCATAAAAACACTATGCCGCTCCTGCAAGAGGTATGCGACATAGGCTCATTTATATTGAATTCTGACTTTATCATATTACAAGTTCGTTCCAAATTCAAGAATTGTTTTTATTTTCGTGACCATCAGATCGACTGCAACTTCATTATGACCGCCTTCTGGAATGATAATATCCGCATAGCGTTTAGTTGGTTCAATGAATTGATTATGCATCGGACGGACGACAGAGAGGTATTGCTCAATGACTGACTCGATTGTGCGTCCCCGCTCATTAATGTCCCGCATCAGACGCCTGATGATTCGCAAATCCGCGTCCGTATCGACGAAGAGTTTAATATCCATCAGATCACGGAGCCTCTCATCCTCCAAAACGAGAATTCCTTCAAGGATGATAACATCTTTCGGTTCAATTGCTATTTTCTGTTCTGATCTTGTATGAAGCGCATAATCATAAACCGGCTTCTCGATTGTCTCCCGATCAAGCAGCTTTCCGATATGGTCTATCAACAGATCCGTATCAAATGCTAACGGATGATCGTAGTTCGTCAACAATCTTTCTTCAAATGCTAGATGGGATTGATCCTTGTAATAAAAATCCTGTTCTATGACAACAACTGAATGTTCCTTAAAAACGTCATAAATTCGATTTGTGACACTTGTCTTCCCTGATCCCGAACCACCGGCTATGCCGATGACAAGAGGCTTTCTTTTATCCATTTCTTTTCCTCCCACAAATACAGGGCTGTTGCTCAGTCCCTCTTTTTTACAGCAACCAGTATGCCGTCGCCGACCGGCAGCAATGAGGTTTCATAATTCGGATGCTTCATGACCCACGAAGTGAATTCTTTCAGATTACGGATCATCGTCCGATTCCGTTTCGGCACTTCTTCATCGGGAAGCATCACGGCACCATGCATGAACATATTATCGCAATAAATGATGCCGCCTTTTGCCACATGCTCGGAATATTTTTCAAAGAACCGTTTATATTGTCCTTTTGCAGCGTCGATGAAAAGGGCATCATATTGCAAGGATGGAAGTGATTCATCCGATAAAAGAAGGGCATCTCCTTCGATGATCGTTATCCTGTCCCCGAATCCGCTACGTTCAATATAACTCACAGCGGATGCATGCCTCTCTTTGTCCCGCTCAATTGTGATGACTGACGCTTCCTCCAAGGCAGAAACCATCCGGATAGCAGAATAGCCTATTGCGCTTCCGATTTCAAGTATTAGCTTCGGTCGTTGTATTCGAAGCAGGCCGATGAACGTTTCCATTCCGCTCCGGTCCATGATCGGAATCCGATGTTCTGCGGCGAATTCCTCCATTTCACGGAGTAACGGATTGTCTTCTTCCCGCAAGTCGGAAATGTAGGATTCAAAGTCTTTCATACATGCACTTCCATTCTCTTCAGATCGGTCATTCACCTGATATATGTTCAGCCTTCTTTTTCAAATGCTCTTCATATGTCCTAGAAAAATAATTTTTCCCTTCTTTATCGGCGAGGAAATAGAAATAGTCTGTGACAGAAGGATCCACGACAGCCTCTATAGATGATCTACCGGCATTTGCAATCGGACCTGGAGGGAGGCCTGTGTGTACATACGTATTGTACGGATCCTCGACTTTAAGATCTTCATACAGGACCCTATCCTTATGCTTGCCTAATGCATATAACACCGTAGGATCCGTCTGCAATGGCATTCCTTCATCCATCCGATTGTAAAAGACGCTTGCAATCGTTTCGCGATCTGTATTTGAAGTCGCTTCCCTTTCAAGCAGACTGGCGAATGTGAGCAGCCAATGGACCGATTTCTCTTTGCTTTCCAAAAATGCATAATATGGTGTGATATTATCCGACGTTGCATTCAGCATTGTCGTCACAACCGTTTCCACCGATGGCTTTTCTTCATAAAATGGATACGTCGCAGGGAATAAATACCCTTCCAACGGATATCGGACATCCTCTTTCAATATTTCTTCTGTAAGGATGTTCGGATATCGTCCCATCAGGTCGGCAATTGTTTGTTCGTCATTGACATAATCCAAAAACTCTTTTTCAGGTATGCCTATCCGCTTTTGCACGGTTGCTGCAATTTGGTCCAACGTCAAACCTTCTGGAATCGTCATTGTAAATACCGGGGTCCGATACACTTTTCCGGTCTTCAAACTCTCGATCAACTCATCTAATGTCATTGCCTTTGTCAAACCGTAGGAACCAGCCTGAAATTGTGATTCATTGTTAAATTTAGCATAGTATTTAAAGATCTTCGCGTCTTTAACTAGTCCTTTTTCTTCTAACATTTCTGAAATAGACGTTAAGCCCGAACCAATCGGGATTTCCACTTCAATCACTTCTTCCGAGTTCGGATCGACCGGTTGAAGGGCCTCGCTTATGTATTTATAGATTGCCCGACCCCCGATCAGGCCGCCGATTATCAGAACGAGCGCGACAACAAAAACGATACGCCTGACAATCTTCACTTCTTTTTTCTGTTCAATCATCTTTTCGAACATTTGATCTTTTTTTGAACCATTATCCATCCAACATCACCTCAATCCGAACAAATACTATCTAAAAAAAGTTTCATTGCAGTGAAAAGACGGAATGGCCTGCACCATTCCGTCGTCCGTGCACAATATGGATTATTCTTCGTCTTCTTCCTCTTCAAGGAATGTGTTCAACATTTCTTCGATCATGTCCCATTCTTCGTCAGTCTCGATCGGCAATAGCTCGCCGTCTTCGTTGTCTTCGGATGGTATGAATGCAGAAGCATGAATTTCCACTTCTTCATCATCGCCCACTTCGTCTTCGCCTAAAATATGATAAAGGACGTATGATTTTCCAAAATCCTCTGATTCGAATGTGAAAATTACCTCACATACATGCTCCACACCGTGCTCATCAACGACTGTCATTGTTTCTTGTCCATGTTCCATTACAATCACCTCATCTATTTTTTGAATCAAGATACCCTTGGAGTATCATGACTGCCGCCATCTTATCGATGACAGTCTTTCTTTTTTTCCTGCTGACATCGGCATCGATCAACATGCGTTCTGCTGCCATCGTCGTCAATCGCTCATCCCAAAGGATGACAGGAAAACCGAACGCCTCTTCCAACATTTCAGCGAACCTTTCGGATGCTTCCCCTCTCGGACCTACGGAGTTGTTCATGTTTTTCGGAAATCCGACTACGAAAGAGGTGACCGCATATTCAGCTACAAGCTCCTGAATTCTGGACATGCCAAATTGGCCGGCGCTTTCATCGATTTTAATCGTTTCGATGCCTTGGGCTGTCCACCCAAGTGCATCGCTGATTGCAATACCGACCGTTTTGGAACCGACATCCAATCCCATTACCCTCAATTCGGCTGACCCCCGTTTTCACGGATATAAAACTTAACCAATTCCTCGAGAATCTCATCTCTCTCCAATTTCCTTATGAGGTTACGCGCCTCATAGTGGCGAGGGATGTACGCCGGGTCGCCCGATAAGAGGTAACCGACAATTTGGTTGATGGGATTGTAGCCCTTATCTTCCAGTGCTTTATGCACATGGAGCATGACCTGCTTAACTTCCTGCTCCATCGATTCTTCAGGAAAGTTGAATTTCATCGTCTTGTCGTATGAATTCATAGTCGACACCCCGCTTTCCAATCGTCCGTTAGCAAATCGGATACCTTTCCCACTAACTCTATACCCGACTTCCATTTCCACTTAAACGGATTTGACATAATCATACACGGAATGAAGTGCTTCATCAAGTTTAGAAGCATCCTTCGCACCTGCCATCGCCATGTCGGGACGGCCTCCGCCTTTACCACCACAAAGAGATGCTACATGATTGACGATCTTCCCGGCGTGGAAGTTCCCGTTTTTCAAATCTTCCGTCACTCCTGCTGCCAGTAGAACTTTCCCATCAGCAGCAGAGCCGAGCACAATTACACCTTTGCTTACTTTCTGCTTCAATTCATCAATCATTTGACGCAGAGCATTATTGTCTTTTACATCGACCCTAGCCGAAAGCACCGTTACTTCGTCAATCTGCTGTGCAGTTGTGAGGATATCAGTGAGTTGACTGTTTCCAAGCTTCGCTGAGAGCGATTCGTTATCCCGTTGAAGCTCTTTCATCTCCGACAAGATGGAGCTGACTTTTGTAACGACATCTTTCGGATTGGATTTCAATAATGCAGCTGCTTCCGTTACAAGCGCCTCTTCCTTTTTAAAGGAATGATACGCCTCTTGGCCTGTCACCGCTTCAATCCTACGAGTCCCTGCTCCAATGCCACCTTCCGATTCGATCTTAAAGATCCCGATTGTTGATGTTGCAGGCACATGGCATCCGCCGCATAATTCAATTGAGTAATCCCCGACTGAAACGACACGGACAATGTCACCATATTTCTCACCGAATAATGCCATGGCGCCCATCTCTTTTGCTTCATTAATCGGTTTCTGTTCGATCTGGACAGGAATATCAGCCCAAATCTTTGCATTAACAATTTCTTCGATTTGTTCCAGTTCTTCCTTTGTCACCTGCCCGAAGTGAGAGAAGTCGAAACGGAGACGGTCAGGGCCGACATAAGAGCCAGCCTGGTTAACGTGCTCCCCAAGAACTGTTTTCAAAGCCTGATGAAGCAGATGTGTAGCTGTATGGTTTTTGATTGTCAATTTACGCGATTCCGCATCTACCTCAGCAAAGACTTCCGCGTTGTCAGTAATTTCACCTGAACGAACAACCGCAGTATGCAGATGCTGACCATTCGGAGCCTTTTTGACATCTTTCACATCAACGACGAATGTATCGCTCGAGACAGTTCCTATATCGGCAATCTGTCCGCCGCTTTCCGCGTAGAAAGGTGTGCGATCAAGAATGAACTGGATTTCATCGCCTTCAGAAGCATGTGCAACCAATTCGCCATTATGCAATAGGGCAGCGATTTTTGTGTCGCAGGACAGATGATCATATCCGATGAATTCGCTTTTTACTTGAATGTTGCCAAGCACTTCCGATTGGACATGCATTGAATCTACGTCATGTCGTGCAGCTCTTGCGCGTTTCCGTTGGTTATCCATCTCATCATCGAATCCAGCGCGATCGACGGTAACCCCCGCCTCTTCCGCAAATTCCTCTGTCAGCTCAAATGGAAAGCCGTACGTATCGTATAGTTTGAATGCATCTGCGCCAGATACGACCGGATTTCCAGCTGCCTTCGCTTTATCGATAACGCCATTCAAAATCGCCATTCCTTCATTTAGTGTTTCATGGAAACGCTCTTCCTCATTTTTAACGACCTTCATGATGAATGCTTCTTTATCTTTGACTTGCGGGTAGAAGTCTTGCATCACTTCCCCGACGACAGGGACGAGTTCATACATGAATGGCTTATTGATGCCCAATTGTTTTGCGAAGCGCACAGCACGACGTAATAGTCTTCTGAGGACGTATCCTCTTCCTTCATTGGATGGCAATGCTCCATCGCCGATTGCGAACGCAACTGTCCGGATATGGTCCGCAATTACTTTAAACGCCGTGTCCTTCACATCATCTTTTCCGTACGCTTCGCCGGACACTTTTTCCACGGAATGGATGATTGGCATGAACAAATCCGTGTCAAAGTTCGTAGGCACTTCCTGGATGACAGAAGCCATCCGCTCAAGCCCCATCCCTGTATCGATGTTTTTCTTTGGAAGCGGCGTATACGTATGGTCCGGATTATGGTTGAACTCGGAGAATACTAAGTTCCAAATCTCCAGGTATCTGTCGTTTTCGCCGCCTGGATATAGTTCCGGATCTGAAAAATCATCGCCGAATGACGGACCGCGGTCATAGAATATTTCCGAGTTCGGACCGCTCGGACCTTCTCCGATATCCCAGAAGTTCCCTTCCAAACGGATGATGCGCTCTTCTGGTATGCCAATTTTGTCTCTCCAAATTGCGTATGCTTCTTCATCTTCCGGGTGTACAGTAACTGACAGCAACTCTGGGTTAAAGCCGATCCATTTTTCATTCGTCAGGAAATCCCATGCGCGGATGATCGCTTCTTCTTTGAAGTAATCACCGATCGAGAAGTTCCCGAGCATTTCGAAGAATGTATGGTGGCGTGCAGTTCTCCCTACGTTTTCGATGTCATTCGTACGAATGGACTTTTGTGCGTTGACGATTCGTGGATTTGTCGGGACGACACGTCCGTCAAAGTATTTTTTCAGTGTTGCGACACCACTGTTGATCCAAAGAAGTGAAGGATCGTCGATTGGCACTAGAGGTGCTGATGGCTCTTCGCTATGGCCGTGCTCTTTGAAGTAATCAAGAAACTTTTTTCTAATTTCAGATGCTGTTAATTTTTTCAATGTTATTCCTCCTTAAATAATCCATCGATACAAATAAAAAAATCCCCGCCCCTGTACAAGGGACGAAGATTTTTCGTGGTACCACCCTAATTTACCGGCGGAAAGCCGGTATCTCAAGAAGCCATAACGCGGCTAACGGCAAGTGTTAGTTGCTCTCAGGAGTAGCTTTCCGTCAAACGGCCATGGGAATCCTTGCAGCCTTGGGATTCCTTTCTGAACATGGTAGTCAGCGTACTTTCTCCGTCATCGAATTTCATATGATACTTTGGATTATAGGGAATTGATGCTACTATGTCAATCCATGACTTCCGAAAAATCATAAGGTGTGACGTCTTGCATCCCGATCATCGGGTCGATTCCAAGGATTGTCTCCATCGTGAGCCTATACTCTTTCTGGCTTTCAGGCATCCTGTCAGTGGATTCACTCGTTTCGTTTTGATGGCCCCTATTTAGTGGGGCTTCCACGGTTTCTTCCTGGTTTTCGATAGTGGATTCCTTCCGCAAGCGGTCTTTCAATGTCGTCTGCCGTTCAAGTTCATCTGTCCGGTTAATGCCGATTTTGAATTCTTCCGGCTCTCCGCAAAGTATCAGGAAGTTTTTAGCTCTCGTAATTCCCGTATATAAAAGATTTCTCCGGAGCATTTTCCTGTATCCGCGGACAATCGGCATGACGACAATCGGAAATTCACTTCCTTGCGACTTATGGATGGAGCAGCAATAGGCGAGCGTAATTTGATTCAAGTCGTTGCGCTCATATTCAACTTCGATGCCGTCATAGGAAACGATCAGCATTTCCTTTTTATCGACGGTTTCTTTCGCCTTGATAATGGAGATGACTTCACCCATATCTCCGTTGAACACATTGCTTTCGGGCTGATTGACAAGTTGCAGCACTTTGTCGCCGATTCGATAGACGACATCCCCAAAGGCGACTTCTTTCCGATCGGGTCCCGGCGGATTGACCATATGCTGGATCATCTTATTCAATCCATCGATCCCGGCTGGCCCTTTATACATAGGAGCCAACACTTGGATGTTTTTAATATGATGGCCTTTCGAAACGGCGTTTTTTACGACTTGTTCTACGACCTCTAGTATCTGGTCCCCACTTGCCTTGATAAAAGACCGATCCGTCGTTTTTCGAGTGACATCATCAGTCCATTTCGCATTTTTGATCATATGGGCCATCTCAATGATTGTCGACCCTGCACTTTGGCGATAAATTTCGGTCAACTCTACGACTGGGATTTTTCCGGAATCAAGCATGTCCTTTAATACTTGACCGGGACCAACAGGCGGAAGTTGGTCTTGGTCTCCGACGAAGAGGACTTGGATTTCATCATGTAATGCTTTCAAGAGCTGATGGGCAAGCCATGTGTCGACCATGGACATTTCATCGATGATGATGAGCCGCCCTTCCACTTCCCTGCCGACCGCATCATCCTTTTCCTGACCATTGAAGCCAAGAAGCCTGTGGATGGTCATTGCCGGCAGCCCTGTCGATTCGGACATCCTTTTTGCCGCCCGCCCTGTTGGAGCTGCTAAAACGATTGGGAAGGTCTCTTCTTTTTCAACATAGTGTTTTGGGTCGAGTGAAAGGCCATGGAGCTCGGCATAAACTTCTACCAAACCTCGGATGACAGTCGTTTTTCCTGTTCCGGGTCCTCCTGTCAAAATCATGGCAGGTGAATGGAGCGCTTTCTCGATGGCGGCCACTTGGGTTTCTGCATAGTTGACGCCGAGTCTTTCTTCCGCTTCACCGATCGCCTTGCGGATTTCCGAAACCGGGAATTTTTCGGAAAGATCATTTTCCATAATCCGTTCCATTTTAGAGGCGATGCCGATTTCCGAAAAATAGAGTGAAGGTATATACAACTTTCTGCCTTCACCGCACAGCTTACTTTCCTCAACCAATTCCATGACGCATTTGGAAATGTGGTCGAATGGCACTTCTTCCGTTTGGCTTGATTCTAACAGCCGCTTAACTTCGGGCAAAACAGACTCTGCCTCTAAATAGACATGACCAGCCGACTGAACTCCTTGGTTCAACGTGTGGAGTATCGCAGCTTTCACCCGGGAAGGATGTTTTCCGGTAATCCCTAGATGTCTTCCCAATTCATCCGCGCGTTGGAATCCAACTCCCTCGACGTCTTCGATCAGCCTGTACGGATTCTCTTTCAATAATTCGATGACTTCTTCACGATAGGTCTGGTAGATCCGCATCGAAAGCTGAGGACCGAATCCCCATTCATTCAATTGCACCATACTTCGTTCCAATCCGAGATTTTCCTGAAGTACTGTGACAAGGGTCTCCTTCCTATCTTCCGAAAGCTTTGGAACCCGATCAAGCACTGACGGGTTCTCCAAAATCTGTTTGATGGCGTCCTTGCCCAACGTTTTTACGATGGTGTCGGCAGTTTTCCTTCCGATTCCAGGAAATAGATCACCGGATAAGTAATGTACGATTCCAGTTTCTGTCTCAGGCAATTCTTTCGTAAACGTATGGACATCGAACTGCTTTCCGTATGTTGCATGATTGACGAGCCTTCCCGTCAGTCTGTAGTCATCTTCATTCGCCAATGGAGGGAAATTCCCCTTAATGACAATTTCCTTATCCTCATAGCCGCTATTCGTTTTAGTTATTTTCATTTTCACGATGGAAAAGAGATTATCAGGATTGTGGAAAATAGTGACGACAGGCCGTCCAACGATGAACACCGCTTCATTATTCCCTTTCCCTTCAGTCATACAGATCACCGCCTTGCGTATCCGCCCGTATTGGAAATTAACCTAATTTAATCATGTCGTAAATATAACGCGCTTGCGTATGTTCCGGTTCGATCGTGAACGCTTTTTCCAGATGGTAAAGCGCATCATCCTTCCGATCCGTCGAGACTGCATACAGCACACCTAAATTATAATGGGCATCTGCATTCTCTTCATCTTTTTCCAAGACGAGCAACAATTCTTTCCCCGCCTCTTCAAAGAGTTCCATTTCAGCCAACAGAATCCCGAATGCAAGACGGATCTCAAGATCATCCGGCGCCAACTCTGCAGCTCTTTGGAAATACGGCAATGCGAGCTTGGATTTGTCCGATTGTTTCAAGCTCTTCCCAAGCATGAAATAGGCATCGGCTTCATTCAGACCGGCACGGATTGCCTTTTCGTAAACAATCGCCGCCTCTTCGAACCGCTCGTTGGAATAATAGAGATTGCCTAAGCCATAAAGTGCTGAACCTGCATTTCCGTCCAGGCTAATTGCTTTCTGGAAGAAGCGTTCAGCCCTTTCAGTGTCACCAGCAGAAGCGAAGACATTCCCGAGGTTGATGTAGCCAACCGGGTTTTCCGGCTCTTCCTCCGCTGCCTTCATGAAGGCTTCGATAGCCTTTTCGTACTCCCCTTCTTGAAGGGCTTTAATACCAATTTCATTGTATTCCATAGCGTTTCCTCTCATCCTACGTAATCAAGTTGCACTCCGTTTTTCACTACTTTATCGATTGTCCCACCGCCAAGGCATTCTTCTCCGTCATAAAAGACGACTGCCTGACCCGGGGTGATTGCCCGGACGGGTTCCGCGAATGTGACGTTTGCATTTCCATCACCCGTCAACTCAACCGTAACTTTCGTATCCGGTTGACGATAGCGGAATTTTGCTGTGCATTCAAATGTGGCCGGCAATGCGCGGGCAGTTGCGAAGCTTATATTAATAGCAGTCAAGCTGTCGGAATAAAGGGCGTCATGATGGAAGCCTTGTCCGACGAGCAATGTGTTCTCTTTCAGGTCTTTACCGATAACGAACCATGGATCGCCTGCACCGCCGATCCCTAACCCATGGCGTTGGCCGATCGTGTAATACATCAGTCCATCATGCTTTCCGACAGTCTGGCCATCCATCGTTTTCATATCTCCTGGCTGTGCGGGCAAATATTGTCCAAGGAATTCCTTGAAATTCCTTTCACCGATGAAACAAATGCCAGTCGAATCCTTTTTCTTCGCGGTAGCTAGCCCTGCACGCTCGGCAATTTGACGCACTTCCGACTTATCAAGACCACCGATTGGGAACATGACCTTTTGCAGCTGCTCCTGTGACAGCTGATTGAGGAAATAGGTCTGGTCTTTGTTTTCATCTTTCCCTCTGAGCATTGCGACGCCTTCAGCTGTTTCGACGACTTGTGCATAATGCCCTGTCGCAAGGAAATCCGCGCCGAGGCTCATAGCATGATCAAGGAACGCATTGAATTTAATTTCCTTATTGCACATAACATCCGGATTTGGAGTTCTTCCGGCTTTATATTCCTCGAGGAAGTAGGTGAAGACTTTATCCCAATATTGCTGTTCAAAATTGACAGCATAATAAGGAATTCCAATCTCATTACATACGCTGATGACGTCCTCGTAATCTTCAGTTGCTGTGCAAACGCCGAATTCATCGGTGTCGTCCCAGTTTTTCATGAAAATTCCAATGACATCGTATCCTTGCTCCTTCAAGAGAAGAGCAGCGACAGATGAGTCGACTCCTCCCGACATTCCAATGACAACCCGGGTTTCGGATATTGGTTTATTTGCAGTTCTCATACATATTCATCCTTTATCATTTCATTTCACGAGTCGTTTGATGATTTGCGCTGTTTTCGTCGCAGCTTCACGTACCATCTGTTCGTCGAGTCCAAGACCGAAACTGAAGCGTACCGAGTTCCGAAGTTTCGGGGATTCGCTTCCCCACATCGCAGATAAAACATGCGATGGCTCAAGAGATCCCGCTGTACACGCAGAACCGCTCGATACAGCGATGCCCGCCATATCCATGTTCACGAGCAATGATTCAATTTCGGTTCCAGGGAAGCTAATGTTCACTACATGCGGCAACCGATCGACTACATCCGCATTGACTTCGAAGTCGATTCCTTCTTGATGAAAAACTTCCGTCAAAATCGTTGTGAATCGGTCGTATTTGCGATGATTTTCTTCCATTTCATTTCTAGCTATTTTTATAGCTTCTGCAAAGCCTGCGATGGCAGGGATATTTTCAGTTCCTGCTCGCCTTTTCCGTTCCTGTTCCCCACCGAACTGAAGCGGCGTTGTTTGCAGGCCTTTCCGTTGATAGAGGAAACCGACACCTTTTGGCCCATTCAATTTATGGGCTGAGGCGCTGAGCAGATCGACTCCCAGTTCATTCACATCCAAATCCATAATTCCGAATGCTTGAACTGCATCTGTATGGAAGACAGCTTGATGGTCCTTCAATATTTCGCCGATCTCCTTGATAGGTTGGATCGTTCCGACTTCATTGTTGCCATACATGACCGTTACGAGAACAGTTTGATCGGTAAGTGCTTCAGCAACTTGTTCGGCGCTTATCTTACCATTTTCATCAACTGGTAAATAAGTGACATCAAATCCGTTATTCTCCAATTCCTTGCAAGAGTTTAAAACGGCATGGTGCTCAATAGCAGTCGTAATAATGTGATTTCCTTTATCCTTCATTGCAGCGGCAGTTCCGAAAATGGCGATATTATCGGCTTCTGTTCCTCCTGATGTAAAAATGATTTCATTTGGTTCGGCGCTGATCGCCTCCGCTATTGCTTTGCGTGAATCATCCAGCAATTTCCGGGAAGTCCGTCCAAAGCTATGGATGCTTGAAGGATTGCCGAAAACCCTATCCATTGCTTTTACATAAACCGCACTCACTGCCGGATGGATCGGTGTCGTGGCGGCATGGTCCAAATATATCGTTTGCATAATATGACTCCTTTAATGAATGGCTTAAATGTAAAACATATATCCATCTAGATCAGCGGATTCGTCCGATTCCACCAGATCCTTGATTGTCGTTGTATCCAAAACTTCACGAATGGCGTCGCCGATACGGTTCCATAAAGACTGCTGAGGAACTTTGTCGCCATCTATTCCCTCTACGACCTGGATAGGTCCTTCAAGTAATCTGATCACGTCCCCCGCGGTAATTTCGCCAGGTGGCTTTGCAAGTTTATAGCCTCCGTATGCTCCGCGGACACTTTTTACGATTCCGCTATTACGCAACGCAGGGATAAGCTGCTCCAAATACGCTTCCGACAAATTTTGTTCTTCCGCGATTTTGCGTAATGGCAATGGCCCCTCCCCATACTTCTTTCCAAGTTCCACAACTACTGTCAGCCCATATCGGCCTTTCGTTGAAATCCTCATATATAACCAACGTCCTTTTCTCGTCCATTTCACACCGTATTATTTCATCATTGCACTTCAAAATAGTATAGCATAAACTGCACTCTCGCTTCCTTCAAATGACTTCTGCCTTTGCGTTGTGTATAATAGTGGAACGGATGTACGGGGAGTGATTTGATTGCAAAATGAACCACTAGCATTTCGAATGAGACCAAGAAATATAGATGAGGTTGCCGGACAGCGACATATTATCGGCAAAGATACTGTGCTCTATCGGATGATTAACAGAGGACATGTCCCTTCCATGCTGCTATACGGGGAGCCGGGGATTGGAAAGACTTCGATGGCCTATGCGATCGCCGGTACAAGCGATTTGCCATTCATCGCATTAAACGCGACAGTTTCAGGAAAGAAGGACGTTGAGGAAGTCGTTGCAGAAGCCCGGATCACGGGAAAGGTCATCTTATTCCTTGATGAAATTCATCGTTTCAATAAATTACAGCAAGATACACTATTGCCTCATGTTGAAAAAGGCTCAATTGTGCTGATCGGCGCAACGACGGAAAACCCTTTCCACGACGTGAATCCCGCAATTCGGTCGAGATGTGGGGAAATTCTTCAATTGAACCGACTCGAGCCCAATGACCTGGTTGAATTGATTGAACGCGCCTTGCATGACGAAGAACGCGGCCTTGGAAAAATGACTATCGAGATGAACGACGACCAAATTCGGAAAATCGCCGAAGGGGTTAATGGTGATGCACGGAAAGCGCTCACGTTACTGGAATCCATCATTTCAGCAAGTGACGAGGAAGAGGGCAAGATCGTTGTTGAAGATTGGTTGATCGACAATTTGATCGGAAGGATCGGACTTGTCGGTGATAAGAAAGGGTCGCATCATTACAATCTACTATCTGCTTTGCAGAAGTCTGTGCGTGGCAGCGATGTGAATGCAGCTATCTTCTATTTGGCGAATCTTCTTGAGACAGGCGATTTGATTGCGGTATCACGCCGACTGCTCGTCATGGCATATGAGGACATTGGATTGGCGGCACCCGAAATTGGTCCCCATGTACTCGCCGCTACGGAGGCAGCTGTTCGTCTCGGCATGCCGGAAGCACGCATTCCGCTAGCGAACGCCGTTATTGAAATGTGCCTCGCTTCCAAATCGAATTCGGCTTATAAGGCAGTTGATGCTGCTGTAAAAGCGATTAACGAAGGAAAAACAGGTGATATCCCTCTCCACTTGCGGGACACTCATTATGCGGGTGCGGCTGAGCTTGGACATGAAGGATACCGTTACCCTCACGACACTCCGGTTGGCACATTCGGCGGCTGGGTGAATCAGCAATATTTGCCGGATAAAATTAAACAAGCGGAATACTATGAGCCAGTGATTGCCGGTGAAGAGAAGAGGCTTGCGGGCATTTATGAACGATTGAAGGAATTTAAGAGAAATAAATAGACTAGCCGGCAGTGGTCACTAACAGAAAGCACCTCCCCTTGGAATACGGGGAGGTGCTTCTTATTTAAAGGATATACTGATCAATTTTCAGAACGAGCTCGGCAATTTCAGGTTTGCTCACTTGATCATTCGCACCGACGCTGATTCCTTTATGTTTCAGTTCATCAGTGATCAATGATGAGAAGATGATTACCGGTAGCAGTGCCAGGTCTTTATTCTCTCGAATCCTCTTCGTGAAATGATGACCGTCCATTTGAGGCATTTCGATATCGGTGATGACAAGTTGAACTTCATCGGAGACCTTTTTACCGTCAACTGTCAAACTTTCTAAAAACCCTAGTGCATCTTTTCCGTTTTCAAAAAACTCGATGTTCCCATAACCCGCTTCGGTTAATGTATCATTCAATAACTTACGGAGCAGCGGTGAATCCTCTGCCACAAAGATTCTCTTATTGGACCTCTCCCTCGCCCCTAGCTTTCTTACCTGTTCGACTTGAATTCCGCTATCTGGGTTAATATCAACGACGATTTTTTCGAAATCAAGCAGTAGAAGCATATCATTTTCCCGTTTGATCACCCCGATGACTTGAGAGGCATCACCTGAATATAAATCTGAAGGCTTTTCAATCTGATTCCATGAAACGCGATGGATTTGTGCAACTTCGTGGACATGGAAGACGACTTCCTGCTTGTTGAAGGCCGCGACGATATATTTCCCTTCATTCTTGCCAATTGTTTCAGGCAGACCCATCACTCTTTCCATATTAATAACGGGAAGGACGGCTCCGCGGAGTTGGATGATTCCTTCGATGGACGGGTGTGCATGCGGGATGGTAGTGATTGGTGTAGGCAGGATAATTTCTTTCACTTTAATTACGTTGATGCCATAGCGGTTCTGTCCCATTTGGAATTCGACGATTTCGAGTTCGTTCGTTCCGCTTTCGAGTAAGATTCCGTCCTGTTTTTGCAATGGATTCAGCCCTTCCGATTTAACTATTATAATGCAATCGTTTCTTGTTTTTACCTATATGACGAT
This sequence comes from Saccharococcus sp. Marseille-Q5394, assembly GCF_946901335.1. Classification (NCBI taxonomy): domain Bacteria; kingdom Bacillati; phylum Bacillota; class Bacilli; order Caryophanales; family Anoxybacillaceae; genus Saccharococcus; species Saccharococcus sp. Marseille-Q5394. Next base: position 834,766 of record NZ_CAMPPQ010000001.1, read on the forward strand.
TGTACCAGTTGGAGAATGATGGAACAAGGGGTTTTCAGTTCCGGATTTCCGCTTCAGGCGGTCGCTTTCCGGGGGGCGGGCGGTGAGCCTCCTCGGTCGCTAACGCTCCTCTGCGGGGTCTCACCTGTCCCGCTAATCCCCCTGGAGTCGCCGCCTTACGCTACAATCCTGTAGAAGCTACTTGAAAATAAAGCACAAAAAAATAACTAGCTGTTTCCTAAATAACAACAGGAAACAGCTAGTTATCACTTCTTGTCCTTAACTCGTTCGATGTGGATGTCTTTTACGATGTCGTTCAGCACCCAGCTTGCACAGACCAGACCTGCGACGGAAGGGACGTAGGCGTTTGAAGCGGGCGGCATTTTCGCTTTTCGGATTTGCGCCTCGGGTTTGCCGACGGTCTCAACGACGTCTTCTCTGACGACAATTGGACTTTCATCGGAAAACACGACTGGGACGCCTTTTGTAATGCCTTCTTTTCTCAAACGTAGTCTAATCACTTTTGCAATTGGATCGGTATGCGTTTTGGAAATATCGGCTATTTGAAAGCGGGTTGGATCAAGCTTGTTTGCAGCTCCCATGCTAGAAATGATTTTAATGCCTCTTGCTACACATTCTTTGATCAGATGGATTTTGTAGCTGATTGTGTCAGATGCGTCGATAACGTAATCAGGTGCATAACTGAAAAACTCTTCGTACGTATCTTCCGTATAAAACATATGAAGTCCAATCACTTCGCAATCCTTGTTCACATCTGCGATGCGTTCTTTCATCACTTCAACTTTAGACTTGCCAATTGTTGATAAGGTTGCCACAAGCTGACGATTGACATTTGTAATGTCAACAGTGTCTTTATCGATGAGGATGATCCGACCGACACCGCTGCGGGCACAAGCTTCGGCTGCAAACGAACCGACTCCTCCGACGCCTAGTATGGCGACAGTTGTGTTGCGCATCAAATCAATGCCTTCTTTTCCGATGGCCAGTTCATTTCGGGAAAATTGGTGTAACAATGGTATTCAGCCCTTCCGTATATGAATAAATACATACAAAACCCCTCCGCATATGCGCCAGAGGGGAATATAGTCTACCAAATGTTTGTAAAAGCATAGGAACGAATCCCGAACGTGCCGTCTTTGTTTATCGTTTTGAACCCGCACTCAGCAGGTGGGTGCTCCATCTATCTTTTCTGAAGTCCCTTACGAGGGCATTCCATCCAAAACAGAATGACAGCTCCCTACGATAATTATGTTCGGTCAAAACTGATTTGCAAAAAACGTACACTTCAGGATTCGTATTACTTGTATCCTACCACACAGAAGATTCGTTTTCAACGAATTCACTTCAACAAATTATTACGTTTTAATTTCGATAGCTTGTCTGTTTTCCTCATTTCGACAGGATAGAAATACCCAATTCGGAAAGTTGTGAGTTATCCACAGCACTTGGAGCTTCTGTCAGCAGATCACTTGCGCTAGCGGTCTTCGGAAATGCAATTGTATCCCGGAGATTTGTCGAACCTGATAATAACATGACAATCCGGTCCAACCCGAATGCAATCCCACCATGCGGAGGCGTACCGTATTCAAAAGCATCAAGCAAGAATCCGAATTGCTCCCGTGCTTCCTCAGCAGAGAAACCGAGTGCCTTGAACATCTTCTCCTGGACATCGCGCTGATAGATCCTCAATGACCCTCCACCAAGCTCAAAGCCATTCAACACGAGGTCATATGCTTGGGCCTTGACGCTGCTAGGATCTGTTTCAAGTCCATCGACATCCGCAGGCATCGTAAATGGATGGTGGGCTGCATAGAATCGCCCTTCCTCTTCGTCGTATTCGAATAACGGCCACTCAGTCACCCATAGGAAATTGAATTGCGTTTCGTCAATCAGGTTCAAATCTTTGGCAAGCTTCATTCTTAGAGCTCCCAACGCATCAGCAACGACCGATTTCTTATCCGCGACGAATAGGAGGAGGTCACCTGCTGTCGCATCCAGGGAATTCGCCAAAGCCTCTCCCGCTTCCCCTTCAAAGAATTTTGCAATCGGTCCTTTCAATCCATCAGCGTCCACTTTTAGCCAAGCAAGCCCTTTTGCGCCATAAACGGATGCAAATTCACCCAATGCATCAATATCCTTACGTGAGTAATTATCTGCAGCACCTTTAACATTGATCGCTTTCACTTGCCCGCCCGATTCTACAGCACCGGCAAATACTTTAAAGGAAGAATCCTTCACGATCTCAGACACATCCTGCAGTTCCATGGCAAAACGGGTATCCGGTTTGTCTGAACCGAAACGTCCCATCGCTTCTTCATAAGGCATACGCTTGAACGGAGTTTCGATGTCAATCCCCTTAACATCCTTCATTACTTTCTTCATGAGACGCTCATTCAATTCCATAATGTCTTCAATGGTCATGAAGCTCATTTCCATATCAATTTGCGTGAATTCAGGTTGGCGATCAGCGCGAAGGTCTTCATCACGGAAACAACGCGCTATTTGGTAATATCTGTCGAAGCCTGACACCATGAGCATTTGCTTGAAAAGTTGAGGTGACTGCGGCAACGCGTAAAATTCCCCTGTGTGCACGCGGCTTGGGACTAGGTAATCCCTTGCCCCTTCAGGCGTGGATTTCGTCAAAATCGGAGTTTCCACTTCAAGGAATCCTTCCTCATCCAAGAAATTACGGACAGTCTTTGTGATATCAGAACGCATTTTGAATATACGTGCAAGTGCCGGACGGCGAAGGTCCAAATAACGGTATTTCAGTCTGATCTCTTCGTTTACATCGGTTTCATCTTCAATCATGAATGGAGGAGTTTTTGCCTCATTGATAATTTGAATCTTTTCTACATGCACTTCGATTGAACCGGTTTTCACTTTCGGGTTTTTCTGTTGCTCTTGACGTTCAACGACTTTCCCAGTCACTTCAATGACATATTCATTGCGTACCGTTTCGGCAATTTCAAGCGCAGCATTCGAGAAATCCGGATTGAAAACGACTTGTACAACCCCTTCGCGATCCCGCAGATCAATGAAAATCAGACCGCCTAAATCCCTTCTTTTCTGTACCCAGCCTTGTAATGTAACCGCCCTGCCAATGACTTCCTCTGTCAATTGTCCGCAATAATGTGTCCGTTGCATATCGTTCATCAACCTTCCTTATTTCAACTGTTCTTTTATTTTTCCAATAATAATTGCATCTTCGATTTTTTCCTGGGAGCCGTCAGCCATATTTTTCAGCTGTACCGAGTTTCCCGCCACCTCATCTTCACCGATGACGATGACCGCTTTTGCATTGAACCGGTCTGCCGATTTCATCTGGGCCTTCATTTTGCGGTCCATATAGTCCATATCTGCCCGGATGCCTGCATTTCTTAGTTCATTCAATAATTTGAAGCCTTTCCGGTGAGCAGATTCCTCAAGAGTGACGATATAGACATCAAGTTCAGGTTCCTGAGTGAACGACTTTCCTTCCGCTTCAAGAGCTAACAGAAGGCGCTCTATGCTCATTCCGAAACCGATGCCAGGCGCTGAAGGACCGCCGATTTCCTCTGCCAGGCCATTGTATCTGCCTCCGCCGCATAGCGTAGTGATCGCCCCGAAGCCTGATGCGGTGCTCATGATTTCAAAGGCGGTGTGATTGTAATAATCGAGACCGCGGACCAAGTTCGGATCTAATTCATAAGCAATGCCAACTTCATCCAAATACCCTTTTACCTGTTCAAAATAAGCTGCCGATTGGTCAGTCAAATAATCGGCCAATGATGGTGCACTCTCCATCAAAGGATGTTCGCGGTCCACTTTGCAATCGAGGATCCGGAGCGGGTTTTTCTCGAGACGCGATTGGCAATCACCGCAAAATGCGCTGATATGCGGTGTAAAATGTGCGACGAGGGCATCTCTGTGTGCATTCCTTGATTCACTGTCGCCCAAAGAATTGAGTACGAGCTTCACATCCGTCAATCCGGCACGTTTGTAGACGTCCATTGCCAAAGCGATCACTTCGGCATCAATCGCGGGATCCGCGCTGCCGATTGCTTCGACACCGAACTGAACGAATTGACGGTAACGGCCAGCTTGCTGACGTTCGTAGCGAAACATCGGACCTTGGTAATACAGTTTTACCGGCTGATCGGGATATCCGAACATCTTGTTCTCGACGAATGAACGGACGACCGGTGCTGTCCCTTCCGGACGAAGCGTCATGGATCGGTTTCCGCGATCCGTAAACGTGTACATTTCTTTTGTTACGATATCAGTAGTATCCCCAACTGTCCGTTGAAACAATTCGGTCTGTTCGAAAATCGGTGTGCGGATTTCCTTGTAACGATAACTGTCGCAAATAGTACGGATGATCGATTCGACCTTCTGCCATTTCCACGACTCGGAAGGCAGGATGTCCTGTGTCCCTCTTGGCACTTTGAAATTCATTTGACTACCCCTTCTTTCAATCTGTTCTTAGCCGCAGAAATACAAAAAAGCCCCCATCCCTTGTTCACACAAGGGACGAGAGCTAATGATAGCTTCCGCGGTTCCACCCAAATTGGCACAAAATACATGCCCACTCGTACCCGGATAACGGCCGGTTCCGTCCGCACCTACTGAAGAATATTGTTCAGCACGGAGCCTCGATGGTGTTGTTCACTATATCCGTCTGCAAGGTGGATTTCAGCCACGTCCACCTCTCTCTTGTCAGCCTATGATACAGTTACTTTCCATGTCTACAGCAAATTGTGATTTTGAATTAAGACTAATCTTAGCCATTCATTCACGAAGTGTCAACCTTTTTCATTTCGATGTGGTTTTTTCTTCCCAAAACTTCTACAATGGAAAAAAGGGAGAGTGGTAGTTTGTCGAAATTAATCAAATGGCTTCTAGCTATCATCCTTTTCGCTTCAATTGTTTGCGAGATGCCGATAATTTCCGCGAAAGGCGAAACAATCATCATTAATACGAAATCCCTGAATGTACGTACAGGTCCGGGACTTACATATCCGGTCGCCGGCTCCATGAAACAAGGGGAACGCGCCGAAGTTCTGGCAACGTCCGGGGACTGGCATGAGATCAGATTCGGGTCTGGTACAGGCTGGATTGCATCGTGGCTTGTCGTAAATGAAGGTGCGAAGGAACTTTCGCCAATGACCGCCGTTTCGAAAGTGAATGCCTTGAACATTCGGACCGAGCCTTCGTTAAGCTCAGCTGTCATTGGAAAAATGAATGCAGGTGAAGCGGCGGTGATGACTGGCAGACAAGGGGAATGGGCTTCCATCGTCAAAAACGGCATGGACGGTTGGGTACATACTGATTACATTACTGAAATTCCTCAAAGTGAAAACGGTAAAAACGGTGAAAGCGGTCAAGCCGGTACAGCAGTTAAGCCAGAAGTGAAAAATCCAGAGCAATTCACTGTATCGGTCGATGCGCTGAATGTGAGGAAGTCACCGGGCTTATCGTCAAAAAAGGTCGGCTTGATACGCAAAGGGGAATCCTTCAAGATTGAAGAAATTGATGGGAATTGGATCCGGTTATCAGTAGATAAGAAATCATCCGGCTGGGTCTATTCATTCCATGGAACACTTGGGGCGAAAAGTACCGAGGGCAACACTAAAGTGGCTGCCGACAAAAAAGTGACCGTGCTCACGAACGGTACGAACCTGCGATCATCCGCAACGACTTCTTCATCGATTGTAACGAGAGTTAATGCCGGCGAGAAATTGACGGTAATCGGTGAAGAAGGCGAGTGGTATAATGTCTCACTATCTTCCGGGGAGACGGCTTTCATTGCTAAATGGGTCGTTTCAACTGGGGAGGTAGCGCAGGTGGAACTCTCGCCCGAAAAGAAGAAAACAGCCAGAGCGCCGGGCACGTTAAACGGACTTACGATTGTTGTCGATGCAGGACATGGCGGCAATGACCGTGGAACGACTGGAATGCAAGGGACAGACGAGAAACTGCTTACATTGATGACTGCCGAGTTGCTGTCCGCCAAACTGAAGGCGGCAGGTGCGAATGTTGTCATGACGCGTGAATCCGACACGTATATTTCACTGCGCAAACGAGTATCCGTTAGCCATCAATCTGGAGCAGACGCTTTCATCAGCCTCCATTACGATGCAAATCCAGATACATCGATTACCGGATTCACAACGTATTACACACATTCCAACCAGAAATCGCTAGCAAGCTCAATCAATGATGGACTAGCGTCGACGATTACACTTCGGAATCGCGGCGCACAACCTGCCAATTTTCTAGTGTTGCGGGAAAATCGTCAGAATGCCATCCTCATCGAATTAGGTTTTTTATCGAATCCTTCCGAGGAGCGGGTTCTGACGACTGAAATGTTCCGTGAACAGGCAACCCATGGAATTTATCAAGGGCTGCTCGAGTATTTTGACGGAAAATAAATACGAACACCATGGAATTTCGTGATTCCATGGTGTTTTTTGTATGGAATTGAGCCTTTGTATGATTAATGGAGCCTTTGACTGAATAATTGAGCCCTTGTGCTATTAATGGAGCCCTTGATGGAATAATTGAGCCCTTGTGCGATTAATGGGGCCCTTGATGGTATAATTGAGCCCTTGTGCGATTAATGGAGCCCTTGATGGTATAATTGAGCCCTTGTGCGATTAATAGAGCCTTTGATGGAATTAATGAGCCCTTACGAAAAAATCGCAGCCCTAGTTTATATGGGCTGCGATTTCATTTATTTCGATTCGATTATAATTGTCACTGGACCATCGTTGACGAGGCTTACGTCCATCATGGCGCCGAACACACCAGTTTCAACCTTCAAGCCTTGCTCACGGAGCGCTTCGTTGAAGTGATTCCAAATGGGTTCTGCCTTTTCCGGTCTTGCCGCTTCAATGAAGCTTGGGCGGCGCCCTTTTCTCACGTCTCCGTACAGCGTAAATTGGGAGACGGAAAGGATCTCCCCTTCCACTTCATCAATTGACCGGTTCATCTTCCCTTCTTCATCTTCCCAAAGCCGCAGACCTGCAACCTTCTTTGCAATATAGTCTGCGTCCTGCTCCGTATCTTCGTGCGTGATCCCAACAAGGAGAACATACCCTTTCTGAATGGATCCGGTCACTTCACCATCGACCGTTACGGAAGCATTTCCGGACCTTTGTAATACGACCTTCATGCAAACCCTCACACTCCTGCTTAATGGATCACCCGCTGCACGGAATATATGTCGCGTATTTGTTTAATACGGTCGACAATCCTGTGCAGATGGGATATATCCGTAATTTTTATCGTCATGCTGATTTTTGCAAGTTTGTCCCGGTCCGCTTTCCCGCTCACTGCCACAATCGGCGTTTTCGAATCTGCTACCATCATCATCACTTCATTCAGAAGGCCTTGGCGGTCAAATGCGGAAATCTCGATATCCACTTGGAATTCCTTGCGTTCATTGTTCATATCCACCGCCCATTCAACTTCAATGAGACGGTCATTGTCTTCATCGGTGAGGATGTTTGGACAGTCAGCGCGGTGTACAGATACGCCACGGCCTTTTGTGATGAAGCCGACAATCTCGTCACCCGGTATCGGATTGCAGCATTTCGACAGTCGGATGAGCAGATTCTCGAGTCCTCTTACGATAACCCCCGACTCTGTTGTCCGGACAGGCTGAGGCGTTTTCATATCGGATACGATTTTATCGATTGCTTCCTGTTGATCGCGTTCACGGCGGATTTTTTCCGCCAGCCTGTTGACAACTTGCTGTGCGGTGATGCCATTCGATCCTACCGCAGCATACATGTCCTCTTCTGACGTAAAGCTGAATTTGTCTATCGCCCGCTGAATGTTTTCAGTAGTTAGGACAGCTTTCAGATCGAATTCCTGGAGCCTAACTTCCCGCTCGACGAGTTCAGACCCCTTCGTAATATTCTCTTCCCTCAATTGCTTTTTGAAATATTGACGTATTTTATTTCGCGCCTGCGATGTGTTAGCGATTTTCAACCAATCGCGGCTCGGTCCGAATGATTGTTTTGATGTGAGGATCTCGACAATATCGCCCGTGAATAACTCTGTATCCAACGGGACCATTTTGCCGTTCACTTTTGCACCGATCGTCCGATTCCCCACTTCCGAATGGACCCGGTATGCAAAATCGATCGGTACCGAGCCTTGTGGGATTTCAATGACATCCCCATCCGGCGTGAAAACATACACCATATCCGAAAATAGATCGAACTTTAATGATTCCATGAATTCCTCTGCATTGGAGGATTCATTTTGGAATTCAAGTATTTCGCGGAACCATTTCAATTTGGAATCAATATTATCCGGTTTTTCCGAAACGGTTTTCCCCTCTTTATACGCCCAATGTGCCGCGACCCCATATTCTGCAATCCTATGCATTTCCTCTGTACGGATTTGGACTTCAAGCGGATCGCCAGCTGGCCCGACTACTGTTGTATGGATAGATTGATAAAGGTTCTGTTTCGGCATTGCGATATAATCTTTGAACCTTCCCGGCATCGGTTTCCATAACGTATGGATGATTCCAAGCACCGCATAACAATCCTTAATGCTTTTCACAATGATGCGAATGGCAAGAAGGTCATAGATTTCATTGAATTCCTTGTCTTGCAGGATCATTTTGCGGTAAATGGAATATAGATGCTTTGGCCGGCCATTAATTTCTGCTTCGATGCTCATTTCAGCTATTTCCGTCCGTATTGTATCCATGACATTCAATAAATACTTTTCACGTTCATCCCGTTTTTTCTTCATCATATTGACGATCCGGTAATATTGCTGAGGGTTCAAATAGCGAAGCGCAGTGTCTTCCAGTTCCCACTTAATTGTGGAAATTCCGAGCCGATGTGCAAGCGGTGCGAAAATATCAAGAGTTTCAGCTGCAACTCTCCGCTGCTTTTCCTCCGGGACATGCTTCAAAGTCCTCATGTTATGGAGACGGTCAGCGAGCTTGATAAGAATGACTCTGATATCCCTCGCCATCGCAATGAACATTTTACGGTGGTTCTCTGCCTGTTTTTCTTCATTCGACTTGAATTTCAGCTTTTCCAATTTCGTCACGCCATCGACAAGCATTGCCACTTCTTCACCGAAGACGCGTATAATGTCCTCGCGGCTCACGTCGGTATCTTCCACGACATCATGGAGGAAGCCCGCGGCGACTGTAGAAGGATCCATCTGCAATTCTGCTAAAATTCCAGCCACTTGAATTGGGTGAAGTATATACGGTTCCCCCGAACTTCTGAATTGCCCTTCATGAGCAGCCTTCGCTGCCTCATACGCCTTTTTGACGAACGCGACATGCTGTTCATTCATATATGAGGCAACGATTTCAAATATATCTTCTGCCGTCATGTCACGATTTTTCGCCATCATTCTACTCCTTTCGACTAATTCCGCAAAAAATTAAAGATAATTCTATTGTATGTATAAACAGATAAGAATGTAAAGCCCTATGGATAAAAAAAGATCCTCCGCTCATCGCGGAGGGTCTTACATCAATAGGTCATAAGTGCTTGAATATCATAACCTTTAAGTTTTTCACGGCCGTTCAAATACGACAACTCGATCAGGAACGCGCAACCTGCTACTACTCCTCCGAGTTTCTCAACAAGTTCAACTGTAGCGCCTACTGTCCCGCCCGTTGCAAGCAGGTCGTCAACAATCAATACACGTTGACCAGGCTTGATGGCATCTTTATGGATCGTCAATGAATCCTTGCCGTATTCAAGGTCGTACTCAACTGCTATTGTCTCGCGCGGTAATTTCCCAGGTTTCCGGACCGGTGCGAAACCTACTTCTAATGCGTACGCAACAGGACAGCCGATGATGAACCCCCTAGCTTCGGGACCGACGATAATATCCGTACCCACTTGCTTAGCAAATTCGACAATCTGATCGGTCGCATATTTATAAGCTTCCCCGTTATCCATAATTGTCGTAATATCTTTAAAGCTAATGCCTTCTTTCGGATAGTCTGGGACGATTGTCACAAAACTTTTCAAATCCATAATTGTTCCTCCCTATTAACGGTTTCTTTGCAAATTTCATCGAACCACTTTTTCAAATCCATATATGGCGCGTAGACAAGCATCTGTTCCAATTCAATCTGATGCTCTCTCTGTTTATAAGATGGAGCTTCGGAAAGACTTTTCTTCTCTGCATCTTCGATTACAATGGCAAGACCATTCTCTATCTTAACAAATCCAAGCTCGGAAAACACCTTTGTCATAAAATAAATTGTATCGACCTTCCAACCTTTATGCTTCGATAAATCCTGTGATTGCTTCCGCAAGTCAAACGAACCACGCTTTTTCAAAAAGCTATAATACCAACCGAAGTGCTCGCGACTTGGAATCCCTTCGAAATACAATGATTCATTGACAAAGAAATGGGCATAGACCCTTTTCGGGTTCGTCCTTTCGATCAACTCTTTCATTTGCTCTGTATCTGAAGGCAAATCCAATACGATTACATGATCGGTTTCCGACAGTTCCGTTTGCCCGAATTGATGGATCTGTACATTTTTCAAGATTGGCTGGAAAAAGGCAATTGACGTTTCTTGAAAGGCAATAAATAAATTATTTCTGTCCGGTATGACAGAAATCCAACGATTCGGTTCACGAATGCCACGCAAGTCGAAAAGCTGTCGATCATTCGACTGGAGATCGTCGAGCAACATCTGCGGCTTTTTACGTCCGTTCCATTCATTCACCTGTAAATCCCCGGTGACGGACATCTTGACGCCTGGGCTCATTTGGTCGGCGATTTCCCCGTACCCGAAACCGATAACATCTAGTGTATCCACCCCATCAGACAATTCAAGTTTCAAATGGTTTTTCGCTGCGCCTATCTTTCTAACGGATGACGCCGAAAGGTTCTCAATTAAAAATACAGGCTTCTCGAACGACATGCCAAATGGCCGGAGCAATTCCATCGCTTCCAACACGTCAACATCTATTTCACCGATTTCAAGTGGAACATCGATCTGCAACTGCGGTGTAAGCATTTCATCCGTCAAGCTTATTTTCCCTTGATCATTCAATCGGTTGCGGAATTCTGCCACATCCTCAACTGACAACGACATGCCCGCCGCCATTTCATGACCGCCGAAATGAGGCAAGAGATCTGCAGTTTTCGAGAGCTCTTTGAATAAATCAAAACCTACAATACTCCGCCCGGAACCTTTTGCTGTTCCCGTCTCGAGGTCTACGGACAGGACAATTGTCGGTCTGTAATACTTTTCGGTCAAACGCGAAGCAACGATACCGACGACACCTGGATTCCAGCCTTCCCCAGCAATGACGATAACATAAGGAAGCATATCACCATACATATCGACCAAGGCCTGCTCCGCCTCTTCCGCGATTTTCGTAACGAGCGCCTGTCTTTCTTTATTCAATGTATCCAATTGTTGGGCTATGCTCATTGCTTCCATCTTATCTTCCGTCTTCAACAGATGAACAGCAGGGTCTGCACTTCCTAGCCGCCCTGGCGCATTCAATCGTGGCCCAATCATGAAACCGAGCGACTCCTCAGTAAGTGTTCGCTGTTCAGTCCCGCTCACTTTGACAAGCGCCTGGATTGCTGGCCGCTCAGACATCCGCATCCGCCGGATTCCTTCCTTGACAAGGAACCTATTCTCACCCTTCAAAGGAACGAGGTCGGCGACAGTGCCGATTGCTGCGATTTCATACAGTTCTTCAGGTATTTCACCTAGCAATGCACATGCCAGTTTAAACGCGACGCCAACGCCCGCAAGTTCACCGAAAGGATAATTGCCTTCAGGATGCCGCGGATGGATGATGGCGTCTGCAATCGGAAGCTTCTCGCCTATTTCATGGTGATCCGTCACGATGATATCCATTCCGATGGATTTGGCATGCGCGACTGCCTCCAAGCCGGAAATGCCGTTATCGACAGTGATAATAAGCGAAGTCCCCGCTTTATGCAGTTCATCGAATAGATCGATATTTGGTCCGTATCCATGTTCAAAGCGGTTCGGGATAGCGAAGTCAACGTTCGCACCAAGCTGTTCAAGGGCGGTCGTCAATACAGTGACGCTCGTCACGCCATCCGCATCATAATCACCATAGATGGTAATCTTTTCACCTGCTTCTATCGAATGATGAATCCGGTTAACCGCTTTCTCCATATCGAACAACAAAAACGGATCATGCAGACAACTTTCTTCCATATGTAAAAAGGTCTTAGCTTCCTCCACATCCGAAAAGCCCCTGGAGACAAGGATTTTAGCATGGATTGAAGGAATACTAAGCTCTTTCATAAATGTATTTACGATTGTTTCATCGGGACGATTGACCGTCCATGTTTTCATCGATTCTATCAAAATAGCTCACATCCTCTATGCCCATTATATCGGAAGAGGGCACACTCTTAAAGGGGTAAGCGAATCGTCTTCAAATTAATGCATAAAAAAACACCCGTGCAAGGGTGCTTACATTTCTCCTTCGATTTTATCTACATTTGGAGGAGGGTCCACAAGGTGTTGCAATGCCGCAATTTCATTTTGCTGAGAGGCAATTAATATCTCTTTTGCAGTCATTTCCTTTTTCAGTTCATTGATTTGCCGATTGGTATGAATGGATCTGAACATAGCCATGAAGCCGCTGATGGCTGCACCAAGCAGTGCTGTAAAAAGAATGACGAGGATGAGTGGCAGATGCGCTTTTCCGAACAAGTAGTTCACTTGGACGGATTCAATATTGAATATGGCGAACATGGCTATGATGATGGCGAAAAGAATACTGAGTATCAACGACCATTGCATCTTCATATCTTCCGACCTTCCTTTTTGTAAACAAAAACAGGATATACACATAGGTATACCCTGTTCCTTGGAGGTTTAAAACGTCTTTGGAGCTGCAGCCATCAGACTACCGGCTCGTCAGAACCCCATTGTTTTTTCTCTTTTTCAACTTTCAATGTACCTGTTTTTTCAAGTTCCTTCTTCTTCAGGTCAAACCAGATTTGAGCTGAGATGAAGATGGAAGAATACGTTCCTGCAAGCAAACCGATCAGCAAGGCGATCGAGAATGGACGGATCGCTTCCGCTCCAAGTGCGATCAATGCGACTACGACAAAGACGACTGTCAAGACGGTGTTCACCGAACGCCCCAATGTTTGACGAAGTGATCTATTGACGATGTCCGCCAATTCTGTCGCACTTTCAATTTTACCTCGCTTATGAAGGTTCTCCCTGATACGGTCGAACGTTACAATCGTATCGTTGATCGAATATCCGACGATCGTCAAGACGGCGGCGATGAATGTGATATCCACCTCCAGCCTCGATATGCTGAATACCGCAACCATGAAGAATGCATCATGAATCAGTCCGATAATGGATGAAACTCCCATGCGCCATTCAAAACGGAATGCGACATAGACGACAATTCCAAGGGCAGCGACTAGTAATGCTTTCAACGCATTTTCCGCAAGTTCTTTACCAACTGTATTGGAAACTGTTGAAATATTCGGGTCAGCACCGTAGTGAGCCTTGAGATCTTTTTTGAACTTATTGACAGTTTCCTGCTTGAATTCTTCCTTGTAACGCACAACACCGATATTGTTCGTATCTCCAGAGATAACGATATCCGTTGCCGGGTGGCCAATTTTCTCAAGGGTGCTTGAGATTTCCTCAGCTGTTACAGGGGTGTCCGATAAGATTTCAACACGTGTACCACCTGCAAAGTCGATTCCAAGGTTTAATTTGAAGACCCCTAGAACAATTATGCCAGCAATAATCAATGCCATCGAAACGACATAGAATTTCTTACGGGCACGAACAAAGTCAAACCGATCGAATTTCGTTGTTAAATCAAGCGTATCCACATCTTCTTCAGGTGCGTGGACCCGTTTTTTCGAAATCCCGAATAGTCCTGTCTTGCCATCAAGCATCCCGCTATTGACGAGAAGACCTAACAATAGACGTGAGCCCCAAACAGCGGTCAAGAAGCTGACGAGGATACTGATGATTAACATTGTTGCAAAGCCTTTGACGGAGCTTGTCCCGAATATGAACAAGACGACAGCTGCTAGCAAAGTTGTAATATTGGCATCCAAAATGGCAGTGAACGCAGATTTCGCACCTACCGAGAAAGCCGTCTTCACTGATTTCCCAACACGGAGTTCTTCTCTAATCCTCTCGTACGTCAGGATATTCGCATCGACTGCCATACCGACCCCGAGCATCAGAGCTGCAATTCCCGGAAGTGTAAGGACTCCGTTAATGCCCGTGAAGACAGTAAGGATCAGGTAAATATAGACGGATAGTGTAACAACAGCCACAAAACCAGGTACACGATAATAAACCAGCATGAAAAGGAAGATTAACGATATACCAACGATTCCAGCGAAAATTGTTTTATCCAAAGCCTGTGCACCGAATTGAGCGCCAACAGAAGTAGAGTAAATTTCTTCAAGATGGACTGGGAGTGCGCCTGCATTCAAAATCCCAGCTAAATCCTTCGTTTCATCGACTGTGAAGCTTCCATTAATTTCAACATTGGATGAATTGATGACTTCATTTACAGAAGGAGCGGAAATGAATTTAGGTTTTTCCTTCATTCTTTCCTCTTTGTATGAATCGACACCTTCTTCAAAGTCCATCCAGATGACCATTACGTTTTCGGGTGCTTTAGCTTTAATTTCAGCTGTCACTTGTCCGAATTTATCCGGGTCTTTCATTTCGAGTGTAACGACAGGATTACCATTTTGACCGAAGTTGGCTTTCGCCTTTCCTTCTTTCAAGTCATCTCCATCCAACATCAGATTGTCGTCTGCATCCCTGAATGTAAGATTTGCTTGTGTAGACAAGAGCTCACGCGCAGTTTCCTGATCTTCCACACCTGCCAATTGAACGCGAATCCTGTTATTGGATTCGACTTGGATGACCGGCTCATTTACGCCAAGCACGTCGACACGGTTACGTAACGCACCTGCTGTATCGGCCACGACGTCTTCCGTAATTTTCTGGCCTTCTTTTCCTTTAAGCGGCTTGACCTCGTAAAGGACTTCAAAGCCCCCTTGCAGATCTAGACCGAGACGTACATCTTTTATAATCGGACTTACTGTAACGCCTATCAAAGATCCCAACATGACAAGCAGTAATAGAAACGCTACAATCCGGCTTCTTTTTTTCATAAATTAGTTCCCCCTCTGTACGTGGAGCGTTGAGAAGATTGCTATGTACAGTTTTTAAGAAAATACAACACTCCAATTATGAAACAGAGATTTGCATCTGTCAAATACTTGGACATCATGTAAACTACGAACATTACTTGTTTTTAGGCGAAAGAAGCAGTTGCAATTCATCGCTGTTCAAATCAGAAAACCAATTTGAACCCCTTTGTTCCTCGATTTGGGTATAGGTCATGAATTCCGCAGGCGTCAATGACAACACGCCGTTTACAATCTCATGGATGCGCATCGTAGACACATTGTTTTTCCGCCATTTTTTACGTATGCAGTATTTCCATATTTCTTCATTCGTCACTGTTGGATAGCCATAAAGGCGGAATTCATCTCTTTTGCTCTGAATAGCAGGCAAAGCATGTTTAAATATCTGTTCGAACTGTATTGTCACCTTCTCCATCCCTTTCCCGTTCCCGTTCAGTCGTAAATAGACAATCCTATGCATAGATTTAGTGTATACGAAATGACCGGAATTGAGAAGGAGTTGTTTTTATTGTCCACTTTCATCCGTGGAACTGCCATACTGATGGTTGCCGTTTTCATGTCCAAGCTATTGGGATTCGTTTATCGAATCCAATTCATGCGGGTGGCCGGTGAAGAAGCGGTCGGGATTTACATGACTGCCTATCCCGCTTTCATTTTCTTTCTGTCACTCGTCCAACTTGGGATACCCATTGCGGTTGCAAAAGTGATTGCGGAGTTGAAAGTGAAAGGGGAAACTGCAAAACTTTCTGCAGTAATGAGGACGGCGACGTTCATTACGATTTTCACGGGAGCGATTTTCATCCCGCTGTCCATTTTATTTGTCCCGTATTTATCTGAAACTTTATTGGGCAATGCGGCTTCTTCCACAACCTTGTATGTAGCTATTGCCATCATTCCGATTGCCTCTGTATGCGGATTAATCAGAGGATATTTTCAAGGGATTGTTAGAATAGAAGAAACGGCATGGTCTCAAATCATCGAACAGTTGTTCCGAATCGTCTTGATAACATGGCTGTTGCCAATTGCGCTCGTGCCTGATAACAACCCGATGAACGCTGCCTATGCAATGGGCATCACATTACTTGCGGAAGCGTTGTCGGCTGCTTATCTTGGGTTCAAATATCATCAACATAAACGACAAGATAGAAAGCCGGTTGCAAAAAAAGAGCGATATCCGATGGAGCCGCTCCTTTCCATTGCGCTGCCTTCTTCGGGAAGCAGGCTCTTCGGCACATTCACATGGTTCCTTGAACCGATCATTTTTCTGCGCGCCCTCTCAATGGCTGGGGTCGGGGCAGTAGCCGCAACATCGCTCTACGGCATCATTTCGGGCGTTCTCATTCCTTTGCTGCTCTTCCCCTCATTCATCCCTTACGCGCTGTCTGTCGTTCTTGTGCCAGCTGTGAGTGGGGCTGCCGCTTCAAGCAACAAGAAAAAACTCCAGGAACGGATTCACTTGGCATTGCGTCTTTCCGCTTTGACAGGTGCCTTTGCTGCGGCTGTATTTTACATTCACGGACAGGCGCTTGCCGAGAAGCTTTTCCATATTACCGAAGGCGCTTCCTATATGTCATTACTTGCACCAATTTTTTTCTTTTACTATATCCAAAGCCCATTGTATTCCATTTTGCAGGCGACCGGTGATGCGAAAGCCGGAATGATGAATTCGGTATATGGAGGCATTGCGAAATTGGGTGTCATGTTCATATTAGCCTCCCAACCAGGACTGCAGGAAACAGGGGCCGTACTCGCCATCGGATTCGGAGTGCTTGTCACTTCATTCCTCCATATCGCGACTTTGCGGAAAAATAAAGCCGCAGCTGCCGGTTTCACAATGTTTGCTCTGCCTTATGCATCCTTCATCCTGACAGCGGTCATTCGGCCCATCTTCATCCCGATCGGGCAGTTTGGTTTATTGACGGAATGTATCATTACAACGGTATTCCTTCTTGTCATTTTATTGCTTTTCGGGCAAGTGAAGAAAAATGATCTCCACATGATTAAAAGATTGACGAAAATTTACTGAAAGCCTTTCTTTAACTGGAAGTGCAGTTTCCCTTTTTCTAAGGAACAATAAAAAACTTGTCCCACGTCAATCACACCTTGCTCTTTCAACTCTTGAACGAGCCAATCCTCCGATTTACCGACCATTTTGACGTGGCGGCTTTGGATGACTCCATCTGAAATGAGGGCAAGAACCGGCTGGGTGTTTTCGTGTGTGAAAACTGACAAATTTCCTGAAGGCTCCAGATAGGCATAGGAGACATCTTTTATGGATCCGATTTGCTGCTCACGAAGCTGCTGGAACAAATCATCCAAATTGTATCTTTGCTTTCTCATTTCTTCTTCTTGAATCACTCCATCTTCTATGATCAACGTAGGGTCTCCATCGACGACATCCCGGAATTTTTTACTCTTTAAAGATAGGAATGAAGTGAGCAATTGGATGCCTAGCAGAAGAAGCACCGGGAAGATTGAGTGGCTCAACTTCTTATCGGGTGATTCCAATGCAACCGCTACGACTTCCGCCATGATGACAAATACAACAATATCGATGACACTCAATTCGCCAACTTCCCGCTTTCCCATCATCCGGAGAATGATGAGAATGAACACATATAAGAAAATCGTCCTGAAACCGATGATTATGAAATCATTCATAACGTATCCCTCCTTATGGGGAAAGCATGCCTTTTCCCAATCAGGAATATACGCAAACGAAAAAGAGGTGGTTCACAGTTTCTTCACTGTGGAACCGCCTCTTTGAACTTAAACGTGATTAAGATGCATCGACAACGCGACCGACAGCTTGTCTATCGAATTGCAAAGTTGTGCCGTCTGCGACTTTCAAAAATACGGAAGTGTCGTCAACAGCATCGATCACGCCGTGAAGACCGCCGATTGTAATGACTTTATCGCCACGCTTCAAACTCTCTTGCATTGACTTTGTCTGTTTTTGCCTTTTTTGTGCAGGTCGAATCAATAAGAACCACATGATTGCGAACATTGCAATAATCGGAAGCAACGTACCTAACATATCACCATTCATTTTATTCCCCCCTCTACTCGGTTTATTATACAAGATTCAAAAGTTTTTTGCATTTGGTTTGTTAAATCCGTATTGTTCAAAAAATTCTTCCCGGAAATCGCCGAGCCGGTCGTTGCGGATCGCTTCCCTGATCTGCTCCATCAAACGCAGCAGGAAGTACAGATTGTGATAGGATGTCAACCGGATGCCGAACGTTTCATTTGCACGGACCAAATGGCGGATATATGCCCTGCTATAGTTTTTGCACGTATAGCAATCGCAATTCGGATCCAACGGGCCGAAATCTCGCTCGTATTTTGCATTTTTCACGACGAGACGGCCTTCGCTCGTCATCAACGTACCGTTCCTTGCAATTCGGGTTGGCAATACACAGTCAAACATATCCACCCCGCGGATTGCCCCGTCGATCAAGGAATCGGGCGAGCCGACGCCCATCAAGTAGCGCGGTTTGTTTTCCGGCAATAAAGGAGTCGTAAATTCAAGAGCACGGTTCATGACATCTTTCGGCTCACCGACAGATAATCCACCGATTGCATATCCGGGGAAGTCGAGTGAAATCAGGTCTTTCGCACTCTGTTTTCGAAGCTCCTCGAACTCTCCTCCTTGCACGATTCCGAAAAGCCCTTGATCCTCTGGACGCGCATGCGCTTTTAGACAGCGCTCCGCCCATCTGGACGTTCTCTCCACACTCGCTTTCATATATTCGAATGTAGCAGGATACGGAGGACATTCATCGAAAGCCATCATAATGTCCGAACCGAGGTCATTTTGGATTTCCATCGCTTTTTCAGGGCTGAGGAAAAGCTTGCTTCCGTTTAAATGATGGCGGAAATGGACGCCTTCCTCTTCGATCTTCCGGAATTCACTTAGTGAAAACACTTGGAACCCACCTGAGTCCGTCAAAATCGGCCGATCCCAGTTCATGAATTTATGGAGACCGCCCGCTTCTTTAATAATGTCATGTCCCGGACGGAGCCAAAGGTGATAGGTGTTGCCAAGGATGATTCCTGCGCCCATCTCCTTTAATTCCTCAGGAGACATTGTCTTTACCGTCGCCTGTGTCCCGACAGGCATGAATGCCGGTGTTTCGAATGAACCATGCGGCGTATGGACGATGCCGAGCCGCGCTCCAGTCTGCTTGCATGTTTTAATATGTTCGTAAGTAATTGCTGCCATTTAATACGATCCTTTCCATTCTGGGAATATATATCCCTTTACTTTGCATTTGGCTTGATGAACATCGCATCTCCAAAACTGAAGAAGCGATATTTCTCCTGTACTGCTTCCTTATAGGCGGCTAGTACATGCTCGCGTGAAGCCAGCGCTGAAATTAGCATGATCAATGTCGATTTCGGCAAGTGGAAATTTGTCAACATGCCGTCGAGAATGCTGAAACGATACCCGGGATAGATGAAGATCGATGTCCAACCGCTCGTCGGAATAATTTTCCCGTCATTTTGCGAAGCGATCGTCTCAAGCGTCCGCGCAGAAGTCGTTCCGACCGCAATGACGTTGCCGCCTCTCGCTTTTGCTTCATTGATTGCTGTCGCAGCCTGTTCGGTCACTTGGTAATACTCTGAATGCATCGTGTGCTCTTCGATTACATCTACGCTGACCGGTCGGAATGTTCCTAAGCCGACATGCAGGGTGATAAATTCGACACCGACACCTTTGTCTTTGATTTCCTGAAGGATTTCTTCAGTGAAATGAAGTCCAGCAGTAGGTGCTGCGGCCGAACCTCTCTCTTTTGCAAAGACAGTCTGATAACGCGATTGATCGTCAAGCGTCTCTGTAATGTATGGAGGAAGTGGCATCTGTCCGAGGGACTCGAGTATTTCATAGAAAATGCCTTCATAGCGGAATTTGAAGATCCTACCGCCTTGCTCCAGGATTTCAGTGCATTCCGCTTCCAGCCTGCCATCCCCGAATGTTACGACAGTTCCTACCTTCACTCGCTTCGCAGGCTTTACGAGCGTCTCCCATTCGTTCGAGCCCGTCTCCTTCAGCAGAAGCACTTCTATCGACGCGCCTGTATCTTCTTTTGTACCAATCAAGCGGGCAGGCAGAACTCGTGTATCGTTCAGGACGATGACGTCACCTTTCTGCAGTTCGTCCACAATTTGACGGAACTGACGATGCTTTACGTCGCCCGTCACTTTATCCAAAACCATCAATCTGCTCGCAGTCCGGTCTGCGAGTGGCGTTTGAGCAATGAGACTTTCAGGCAATTCAAAATCAAAATCATTTACATCCATTATGCGGGTGAACTCCTTCTATATTCGATATTATTGATTTCCGCTCCAGGCGGACGCTTTCCGCGGGCACGGCTTCAGCCGCTTCCCTCGCTACGCTCAGTCCAGGGTCTTCAGCTCGTGCTGTTCCCGCTGGAGTCGCCGCCTTCCGCTTCAATCAATGGAGACTGCTACTAATTCACTTTAGTGATTTATTTGATTGTCACAGGGAAAGCGTAGCCAAAGTGGTCGTACGCGAGTTTAGTTGCAATCCTGCCGCGCGGGGTTCTTTGAATGAAACCGATTTGCAGCAAGTAAGGTTCGTAGACGTCCTCAATTGTTATGGACTCTTCACCGATGCTTGCGGCGATTGTATCAATTCCGACCGGACCGCCTCGGAACCGTTCGATCATGCTGATGAGCAGTTTATGGTCGATATGATCGAGACCGTGTGAATCGACTTGCAGCATTTCGAGCGCTTCTTTTGCGATATCCATTGTGATGCTGCCGTCTCCTCGCACTTGGGCGTAATCCCGCACCCGGCGCAGGAGGCGATTCGCAATCCTCGGCGTTCCTCTCGAGCGCCTTGCGATTTCAACCGCCGCATTTGCATCTATGCTGACATCAAATAGATTGGCGCTTCTGATGACGATTTCTTTCAACGGGCCTTCGCCGTAATATTCAAGGCGGAGCGGCACGCCAAAACGGTCACGGAGTGGAGCGGATAAAGAACCCGCCCTCGTTGTCGCTCCGATCAACGTAAAAGGCGGAAGGTCGAGACGTATCGATTTTGCGGAAGGACCTTTTCCGACAACGATATCGAGACAAAAGTCTTCCATCGCGGGATAGAGCACTTCCTCAATCGATCGATTTAACCGATGGATTTCATCTATGAACAAGACATCGCCCGGTTCCAAAGATGAAACGACGGCAGCCAGATCTCCTGGCCTTTCAATTGCCGGGCCGCTCGTCATCTTTACATTGACGCCCATTTCATTTGCGATAACGGTCGCCAGCGTCGTTTTCCCTAGACCAGGCGGACCGTATAATAGGACATGGTCAAGGCTTTCACTCCTGCCTTTTGCGGCTTGGATAAAAATGCTTAGATTATCCTTCACGGTCTCCTGTCCAATGTATTGCTGCAACGTCTGGGGCCGCAAAGATTGTTCAAAACTGTCGTCGTAATTGGATTGTTCACTTGAAATGACCCGTTCCATGACTGCCGCTCCTCCTTCCTTTGTATATTGTTATTTATGTTTTAGAAGCAAACGTAATGCGAGCTTCATATAGCCTTCCGTATCCAACTCTTCCTTCTGCATGTCCGTTTTCACTTTCGCCAATTCACGCTGCGAATAACCAAGTGCCTGCAAGGCGAGGATCGCTTCTTCCAATGCGCCGTTTTCAGCCATGGAAAGTAATGTTACATCCGTATCAGGCATTTCGATTTCTGTGAATAAATCTCCCAGCTTTCCTTTTAAATCTAGGATCATTTGACGAGCCGTCTTCTTTCCGACTCCCGGGAACTGTACGAGAAAAGCTTCGTCTTCCCTTTCGATTGCGCCAATAACTTGTGAAGGGATGCCGCTAGCCAATATGGCGAGCGCGCCTTTCGGACCAATTCCGGAAACAGTGATGAGCTTCTTGAACAGTTCGCGCTGTTCAAGTGACTTGAATCCGAGGAGCCATTGCACATCTTCACGGACGTGCAAATATGTGAACACTTGCTGGATCTCATCCGTCTGATGAAAGGCATATGGATTTGGTGTCATTATCTGCCAACCGATGCCGTCTTGTTCAAGCGTTATGTATTCGGGTGTCACCCGTGTAATTATTCCTTTAATATAATCGTACAAGACATTCTCCCCCTAAAGTATCGAAACTATTATAGCATACGAACGCGTTTTCTACCTATCGATGTGGATGTCAACGAAATGCGCAGTGTGGCGGTGAGCTGCGACAGGCGATGGAGGGCTTGGACAAAAGGCGCTTTTTGCCTTTTGCTTCAAGATCGAAGTGACCCGAGATGCTGCCACACGGAGCTGGACAAATAAAAAAAGCCGCAGACGAGGCGGCTCATTCACTTGCGTTATGATAGATGTTTTGTACGTCATCATCGTCTTCCAATGCCTCAATCATTTTTTCGAATTGGTCGGCGTTTTCACCTTGTAATTCTGTATAGATTGTTGGAATCATGTCAACTTCTGCTGAAATAAATTCAAATCCTTCAGCTTCAAGGGATTCCTTTACTTCCATGAAGCTCGAGGGTTCTGTAATAATTTCGAAGCCGTCTTTCGTTGACTCTATATCCTCAGCTCCCGCTTCAAGCGCAGCTAGCATAATCGCTTCTTCATCGGTTTCCTCTGTACGCTCAACGAACAGACGTCCCTTACGATTGAAAAGATAGCCAACTGAACCGCTTTCCCCTAAACTGCCGCCGTTTTTATTGAAAGCTACACGGATATTCGGCCCTGTCCTGTTTCGATTCTCTGTCAGACATTGTACAAGAACCGCTACTCCTCCAGGTCCATATCCTTCATAGACGACTTCTTCATAGTTTTCATCCGCACCTGTACCGGTCGCTTTATCGATTGCTCTCTTTATGACATCATTTGGGACGTTGAAGCCTTTCGATTTCTCGATTGCTAGACGGAGCGCGGGATTCATTTCAGGATCTCCGCCACCTGATTTCGCCGCTACATATAGTTCCCTTGACATCTTTTGAAAGATTTTACCTCGTTTTGCGTCTTGCGCCCCTTTACGGTTCTGGATATTTTTCCACTTTGAATGGCCAGCCATTATGCATCCTCCTACTTCATGTTCCGTTCTATATCATACCATAGCTTCGGCCATGAAGAGAGTGCATATTCCGTAAAGGGGATGAGCTTCTTCGCAAGACTTTCCTGCTTCGGTTCCGGCATGCTCGACAGGTGCAGCCATTCCCTTAGCAATTCATTCGGATAAAGTAGCATGGACATCGAAGCATCATCCAGATCGCTTAAAGATGATTGCTCCGCCAGAAGAAACTCCAAATTATAACACACATTCGGCAAGACGCGGTGCATCCAAAGCGCCAACTCGGTTCCGGGGGGCCCTGCACACGCAAGATCGAAATCGATGAAACGAATGAGCCCGTTGCCATCACGGAGAATGTTGTGATGGACGACATCTCCATGCAAGAGCGTATGACCTGAAAGTTGACGATAGTTCTTCTTCAATACAGGAAGGGCTTCCTCCCCATACATGATGATTTCGTCAATCGCTTGTATCCGTAGGAAATTTCCCAACACATCACGATGATCGATGAATCGATCCAATCTCTCCCGCCATTTATCCAGGAGCTGATATCTATGCAGATAAGGGGAGGCGTCCCAATCGATCTGCTCCTTCGTTCTGTGCAATGCTTGAAGTGCAGTTAATGAATCGGTCCGATCAATCCTGCGCCTGAAGTTTACGGCTTTCGTCCCTTCAATCCATGGTTGCATGATGAATAACGGATCTTCAGTTGGGATTACTGGCATAATGTGCGGGAATCGGATTGCTTGCAGCTGCCGGTGTACATATTCCACTTTCACGGCTGTCGATCGAGATGTATACCTTTTCAGAGAATAGGCCGCATCCCCTTCCACCATCTTCCAGACATTCTTTTTTATTTTCCGGATTTCCTTTTCCAGCGCCATACGCCGGTCAGCAACCGCACCCGTAATTGTCCATAGGGTTAAATGGTTGCATTTGCATCGGATTCATCGGCATCTGGTTCATCGGCATCGGATTCATCTGCATGGGATACATTTGTGCCGGCTGCATTTGCATTGGGCTCACTTGCATCGGCATCATGTAATTCGGCTGCATCTCGTTTGGAGCCACACTGTAGAATCCTTGTGAATGGCAACCGCAACCACAGTGATGCATTGGTTGTTGCATTGGCGGACATGGATAACCGAATGGGAACGGCTGCGGAGTCGGTTGCATCATCCCATAGGGGTTTTGATATTCAGGTGATACCATTTGAGGTACATAGCCTTGCTCAGGCGGGCAATGAACCTGCTGTTCCGGAGATTCTTCCGGCATAATTGGCGACTCCATCAATTCCCAACCTGTAATTGGATATGGCGGAGAAGCTCCTGCACCTCTACCAGGATAAATCGGCGATTCATCGAACTCATCAAGGTCTTCGGTCATGTCAATTGAAGGCGGCTTCACACCGAGCCGTGCAGGCGGCATCGGCAATTCTTGCGACGGCATGAGCTGTTGCGGCATAGCGGGGGCCGCAGGTAGTTGTTGTGTAAAACTCGGGAATGCCATCGGAGCACAATCCGCGTCGTAAATAGGCATCCATCCGCAAGGCACCGGCATCATCGGTTGAAAAAATTGTGGCATCTGCATTGGCGGCGTCGGCGGTAAGGACGGTACAGACGGCAAAGGTTGAACCGTTTTTTCAGCCGGCGGTGTCATCGCAGCAGGAGGCCTCTGAACAGGTGCACTTGGAATAGGTTGCATCGGCACGGATGGCGGCTTCGGCATTTCAAATTCGGTTTTTTCCTTCGGCAATGGGATTGGGCTCGGTTTTTCCTGTGTTTGCGGCGCAACTTTCTCCGGCATCTTGTCTTTCCCCTTCTGACTCGGCATATGGTCCGCCTTCTTCTTCGGCAGGAAAATTTTCATGCCCGGAACGATATAATCCGGATTTGCCAGATGGGCATTCACCCTTTTCAATTCATCAAAAGAGATACCGTACTGGCGTGCAATCTTCCACAACGTATCCCCTTTTACAACAATATGGACATCCACTAACAAAATCCCCCTTCCATCAATCCATCGTATGAACGAACGCCCGTCTATGTGACGCAAATTTGTCAAAGGCGCCCTCTCTCTTAGTATGTATATTGTAGAAGTGGCTTGTTTATTCATTCAAAAAAACGATGTCCGCACTGCTGTATGCATGAAAAAGCCCTCACACTGTGATTAGCGTGAAGGTCTTTGTTCATAACTGAAATACGTGCCGAAAGATCGTACAGTGACGTTGAGTGCGGCAAGCTCTTCAAGCGCTCCTCTCATCATCGGATGCTCTTCACTTTCCATTACATCGATGATGAAAAAATAATTGCCCAACCCGGTTTTCATTGGCCTGGATTCAATTTTGCTTAAATTAAGCTTCCGCCATGCAAAAACGGATAGTACTTGATGGAGCACACCTGAACGGTCGTCCTCGGGCAACTTGACCATGAAAGTCGTTTTCGGCAATTCAGAATGGCCGTTCTTTTCCAACTGCCCTTTCCGTAAAGACAAGATAACAAACCTTGTATGGTTGAAATGAAAATCATGGATATTTTCTTCTGCGATATGTAAGCCATATTTTTCAGCAGCCAAACTATTTCCAATTGCGGCAATGCATAGATCCGGATTTTCGGAGATATACTTTGCTGCCGCCGCAGTCGATGTTGTCTGAATCAATGGCGTACGGCGGTAATGGTATTGAAGATATTTATGGCACTGTGCAAGTGCATGTGGATGGGAACGGACTGATTCAAGCTGTTCCAATGAATCCTTCCATTTTTCATTCACCATCAGATGCTGTTCAATCGGTATTGAAATTTCCGCGTTGATGAACAGGTCACTTCCGTGGAACAAATAATCGATTGTCATCGGCACGGAGCCTTCCAATGCATTTTCAAGCGGCACAACTGCATATGCGACATGTCCAGTTGTAACGGCTTCAATACAATCAGGTATTGTCGGTTGTGGTACAAGACCATCAGTACCAAAAAGATGAGTTGCCGCAACATGAGTAAATGATGCTTCCGGCCCCAAATAGGCGACCGTAGGCTTGTATTTTTTTTCGCCCATCCCAGATCCTCCAACTTCTTGCTCTCTGTATTTTTATTGATTAAAGCGCCCTACGCTTTTATAGTGCGCCAGAACTGATCAAATGGACGGAATCGATGAAATTCGGGGCTTTCAATTTTTGCATGAATTCCTCCATTTTGATCGGCATCTCGGTAACGTCGAGTGATAATGTAATATTCGCTCGACCTTGCACCGGTATCGTCTGGTGAATCGTCAGCACATTGCATTTCGCTTCCGAAATGATCCGAAGAATCGTTGCAAGCGAGCCTTTTCGATCCTCCAGTTGAATGAAAATCGTCAAAACACGTTCCCGGGCGATCGACTCGAACGGGAAGACGGTGTCCTTATATTTGTAGTAGGCGCTGCGGGACAATCCGACCCGCTTCGTCGCTTCCTGGATCGTCCTTTCCTCTCCGCTCGCCAGAAGCCTTTTCGCCTCCAGCATCTTCAACATTGATTCCGTCAGCACATCTTCCCTTACAAGATAAAACTGCCCTTCCCCCAATGGCTTCATTGAATGCCTCCTTGCAACAAATCATTAACCGACAGCTTCTGTCATCTATTCAAGGAATTCGAATTCAAAGTCGAGGATCCTAACTGTATCCCCGTCCTTCGCCCCACGTTCACGGAGTGCATCATCGATACCCATCCCACGCATTTGACGTGCAAATTTACGGACGGACTGATCGAAATTGAAGTCGGTCATCTTGAATAGGCGTTCAAGCGTATAACCCGACAGGACAAATGCTCCGTCGTCATCGCGGGTAATCTTGAAGTCCTCAGCTTCGGCTTCATGCTTATACAATACTGAACGATTTTCATCTTCTTCCTCGATTTCATGCATCGGAAACTCTGGCGTCGTTTCAAGCAAGTCCGCTACGGCAAACAACAGCTGATCCAAGCCTTCACGTGTGATTGCAGAAATCGGAAACACACGCGCTTCTTCATCATTGAGCTTCTCTTTGAACAGCTTAAGATTCTCTTCCGCTTCCGGCATGTCCATTTTATTGGCAACGATGATTTGCGGACGCTCCATCAAACGGAGATTATACTTCTCTAGCTCCTCGTTGATTGTGATGAAATCATCGTAAGGATCCCGTCCTTCCATCCCAGACATATCGACGACGTGGATGATGACCCTTGTCCTTTCGATATGGCGCAGGAATTGATGACCGAGTCCGACGCCTTCATGCGCTCCTTCGATAAGCCCCGGCAGATCTGCGAGAACGAACGTTGTGCCTGCCTCCAGCTCAACCATGCCTAGATTCGGTACAAGCGTCGTGAAATGGTAATCGGCGATTTTTGGCTTTGCGGCCGATACGACAGATAATAATGTCGACTTTCCGACGCTCGGGAAACCTACAAGGCCTGCATCCGCAAGTACTTTCAATTCAAGTGTGATTTCACGCTCAACACCCGGCTCTCCTTTTTCCGAAAGCTCAGGCGCTGGGTTTTGAGGGGTTGCAAAACGGGAATTCCCGCGCCCACCTCTTCCGCCTTTAGCAATGACCGCTGTCTGGCCGTGCTCAACGAGGTCAGCGATGATTGTCTCCGTCTCGGCATCCTTCACAATTGTACCCGGCGGAACTTTAACGACCATGTCCTGGCCGCCTCTGCCGTGTTGGTTTTTACTGCCGCCGTGCTCTCCGCGCGGGGCTTTAAAATGGCGCTGGTAACGGAAATCCATAAGTGTCCGCAAGCCTTCGTCAACGATGAACACGACATCGCCGCCTTTTCCGCCATCCCCTCCGGCTGGGCCTCCGTATGCAATATACTTCTCGCGGCGGAATGCAACCATTCCATCACCGCCGTTGCCGCCTTTTACATATACTTTAACGTGATCGACAAACATGTTTTTTCCTCCTATTGTCCACTTATCGTGAACGTCCATTCCTTATCCTGCAGAACACCACTCGCTTCAAACCCGCTATCCGTCTGTGGCAAATCGAGCGGTCCTGCTAAGGCTCCTTCGACTGTCAATTGGATCATCCATTGCTTATCAGTAGCATGTACCTCTATACGAATGAAATATTCATCCATCGGATCGACCGCTGCTTCAACAATGACGATCAATTGTTCCAAATAATTCGCGACTGCCTCGTCATTTGCGTTTCGGTTCCCAGCAATGATATCGCTGTACAACTTCTTTGAGAACGCAGTATGCCTCCATTCGAATGTGTTAAGCCACATTTCCGTCTTTGGCAGGCGGAGCTTTTCCAGCATGGATAGATGACGCATTCGTTCCGTCGCTTCCAGCAATGCTCTTCGCGCTTCGGGTATTTTCCCGAGATCCATATATAATAACATTAATTGCAGTTCATTTAAAAAATCATGGCGTGCAAACTTCAATGCTTTTCCAATCGTCAGATTTTCCGACTCCATTTTCTCACCGCCAACTGTTTCATATACTACAGTATAGCATCCCTTTCACAAAATTCGCCAAAAATAAAAAGGACTGCACGGTAAAATGCAGTCCTTTCAATGTTAGTAATAACATTAAGCTTCTTGAGCTACAGGGTACACGCTCACTTTTTTCTTGTCGCGGCCAAAGCGTTCGAAACGAACTACGCCGTCAACTTTTGCGAAAAGTGTATCGTCCCCGCCGCGGCCAACGTTTTCACCTGGGTGAATTTTTGTTCCGCGTTGGCGATAAAGGATAGAGCCGCCTGAAACGAATTGTCCATCAGCACGCTTTGCGCCAAGACGCTTCGAGTGAGAGTCACGACCGTTCTTTGTAGAACCTACCCCTTTTTTCGATGCAAAAAACTGGAGATCCAAACGTAACATAAGTGCCACCTCCTATCGGTTGAAAATAATTTTTATATGTTGCCCATAATCTTGTTCAATCGTCTGTAATGAAACAATCATCGCCTTCACGATCAATTGGATTTCATCATCTTTCTCCGTTTCCGGAAAAATCACTTTCAAATAACCTCCGTCGGATCCTTGTTGGATGTCAGGGGTTATGCCAGTGAGTGCAATGACGGCATTGACGGCTCCGAATGAAACCGCGGATGCGCCCGCACAGACGAGGTCTTTTCCATGTTCTGCGAATTCAGCATGGCCTTTCATCTCAAAAGAGCTGATGCGGCCGGATTGTTCATCAATAATGATTTTGATCATGCCGGCTTACGCGTTGATGCCTTCGATGACAACTTTCGTGTATGGCTGACGATGACCTTGCTTTTTGTGGTAGTTCTTTTTCGGCTTGTATTTGAAAACAGTGATTTTCTTAGCGCGGCCTTGTTTAACGATTTTAGCCGTTACAGAAGCACCTTCCACGAATGGAGCGCCGACTTTCACGTCTTCTCCACCAACGAATAGAACTTTGTCGAATGTTACAGTCTCTTCAGCTTCGCCGACTAATTTCTCGATAAAGATTTCTTGACCTTTTTCAACTTTGATTTGTTTTCCACCAGTTTCAATGATTGCGTACATACTTGCACCTCCTCTATAGACTCAGACTCGCCTTCATAGGTGACCCTTTCGGATGCTTGTACCTTGTCAGTGCGGTTGTAGCACGGGTGCGCTACAAACAATAACATTAAAATATTACCATGCGCAATCTATGGCGTCAACTGTTTTCTTTTTAATTGCTCATAAGCTTGTTCATATTTCCGGAACTTGAAAGCGGAAATGTTTTGAATCAATAAAAATAGTGCTAATGCAAGAAGAAGGACGGTTTCCGGAAGTCCCAGAAGGAGCAGTAGGCTGACAGCCAGTAAAACGGTGATGGAAAAGACGAGAAATGCGGCTCTCATCTTATATTTCCTCTCTTCCTTTTCAAGCATGGCGCTGATAGCCTGTCCACCATCAAGCGGTAAAATAGGCAAAAGATTCAGCGCCAAAATCACTAGTTGAATACGCATGAATTGTTCATCTCCGGGAAAGTCAAAAAACATCGATAACAGGAGAAGAATTGCTGTCGCGGCAGGTCCGCCGATAGCAACGGCCACTCTTTGCCTTTTCCCGTAAGCATATCGGTCGGGAATTCGCAGTTCTCCTCCATAAGGCATGATCGTGCATGACCTGACTTTCATGCCCGACATTTTTGCAGCGAATATATGGCCCGCCTCATGGAAGAGTAGAGAGATGAAGACGAGAGCGTAAAACGCCAATCCACCCGTGACCATCAGCACGAGGAAAAATGGTGCCAAAATGGGATGAAGGCGAAGCTTCATTTCGTATCTTCCGAGAAATAAGTAGCCAAAACCGCCGCTTCCAATACGACCCCTTCCCGTTTCACTTTTAAGTAGATCGCCTCTTCATTCATAAGGGCAAGCGTGTCCCCCTTTTTCACAGTCGAATAGGGTAGCTTTGAAATCGTTCCAACAAATCCGTACGTCACTTCGTCCCCGTCATCGTACAAAACGGTGACCGTCTTTCCTGATTGCCGGGTAAAGCCGGTGAAAACGATAAGCCCGTCCCCTTGGGCTATGATCGGCATCGCATGTGCATACGAAGCGATAACGCCGTCCTTATAGGGCTGCATCGATTCATATGCAGCAAACGGCATCTCCTCGGAATCGGCAGAGACTGTGATCGTATCCTTATCGGGATCACCGATTATTGAGGCAACCCACTTTTTCATGACGATGAAATCTTTGCCTGTCGTTATATATTGGGTAACAGGCTTGCTGATGACTCCGGCCTCTTCCAATTTGGCAAAGCAGAATACGCCAATTACTAGTATGATTGCAATGAACCATTTTGTTTTCCATTTCACCCCGCCACACCACCTTTTTCCTCAGTATATGACGGGTGTACTCTGAATATTATGGGCAAATGTCCAAGTGTGCTCTTTATTATCTGTAGGTAATAACCGCTCCAGGTGGACGCTTTCCGCGGGCGAGGCTAAGCCTCCTCAGTCGCTACGCTCCCTGCGGGGTCTCAGCTGTCTCGCTTCTCCCGCTGGAGTCGCCACCTTCCGCTCATTCTCAAGTGAATTTCCTAACTACTAAAAAGGATATAGCTATAAAAAAAGAACCCTTAAAGAAAAGGGTTCTGGTTATTTCGCGAATAATGTTTTCAGTTTCCCGAAGAAACCGGGTTTGCCTTCGTCTAGTGACATTAGCGGCACGGATTCGCCTAAAATACGGCGGGCGATGTTCCGGTAGCCGATTGCTGCCGGGTTCGAAGGGTCCATGACGACCGGCTCCCCTCTATTCGAAGAGGAGATGACTTTTTCATCATCCAAGACGATGCCAAGTAGATCGATGGATAAATGAGTTGTGATTTCATTGACATCTAAAGCGTCGCCGCTATTGACGAGACGGCTTTTGATCCGGTTGATGATCAACTTAGGAGGCTCGATATCCTCCTGCTCCAACAGTCCGATAATACGGTCCGCGTCCCGCACCGCTGAAATTTCCGGCGTCGTGACGACGATTGCACGATCCGCACCTGCGACGGCATTCTTATACCCTTGCTCGATGCCTGCTGGGCAATCGATCAAGATATAATCATAATCACGTTTCAATTCAGTGATTAATTCCTTCATTTGTTCCGGTTCGACTGCATTTTTGTCTGTAGTCTGCGCAGCCGGCAGCAAGAAAAGTCCATCTTCAAAACGCTTGTCTTTGACGAGCGCCTGGTGGATTTTGCATCGTCCCGCTATTACATCAACGAGATCGTAAATGATACGGTTTTCGAGACCGAGGATGACGTCCAGATTACGAAGGCCGATATCCGTATCAACAAGACATACCTTTTTACCTTGTAGAGCCAATGCTGTCCCAAGATTTGCAGATGTCGTCGTTTTACCGACTCCACCTTTTCCTGACGTTATTACGATTGCTTCACCCACACTAGCTCCCTCCTTTGAATGTTGACAGATTTGGCCGCAGAATCCGTAGCTCCTGTAAACGGTCGATGGCAATGAAACCGCTTGAATGTATGTATGCGCATTCCATCTCCGGTTGCTCCGACAAAATCGTCAGTTCATCAGTCATCGTTTCCAATTTATCCGCTATCATCAAATGCGTCGCTTCAAGCCATGAAGCCGCAATGACCGCCTCTTCATTGCCAGTTGCACCTGCATGTGCGATTCCTTTTAACCTACCTAATATATAAATGCTTCCGGCAGCAACTACACGACCGTTCGGATTGACATCGCCGATGACGACGAGATCGCCGTCAGCCTTTACGACTTGTCCGGAGCGGACGATGCCGATATAGGTCTCCGATTGTTTCTCAAGTACTTTCCGATTGCATTCTTCGATTGTAATGACCTCGCTCTGAATCTTTGAAACTCGTAAATGCGGAGATTCGTGCACGACATTCATAATTTCCTTCAGTTCTTCTTCATTACAATAGCGGTTCCCTGTATGGACTTTCACTTCAGCAAGCCCTTCCAGACTGTTTTCGCTGACTTTATTGCGGAGTTCTGCAATCATGTCCGAATAAGCGCATTTGTCGTCAAGTCGGAGGACAAGCCCGTCTTTTGTCCCTTTTATTGTTACATAGTGCTGTTTCGTCATTTGCGTCCCTCACAGTTTCCTTAATTATATTCCGGCTTTTTGCAGTCCCACTTCATCGATCAGCCGTTTGAACAGATAGCCGAACATCCCCACAAAGATGGAATTGGCGCCCATCGTCGGCATAAGCCTAAGCACGATGAACTCTTCAAAGCCAATTGAGGTCAATGCAATCAGGCTCGCGAAAAAGAATGATAGCAATTCAAGCAGCGCAACCATCGCCAATGCTAAAAGCATGACAGTGATGATATGGCGATGGATTTGCCTAATGATCAAAGCAGCAAAATAACAGATCACCGGATATAAAAAAGTATATATACCAATAATATCAATGTGATACATATCATACAAGAGTCCAAGTACGATTCCGTAAAGGATTGCACGTCTGCGACCATAGTAGGCTGTGATGAAAATCAGATAAACGATAACAAAACGGGGAACGAGCGTGTAGGATACATCTGCGATCGATATGGGTGAGAAAAGACTGAATACAGGTTCAAGAAAGAATAATATGACAGCAATAAGAGGGATTATGAACCTAATCACGATCCATCCTCCCCCTCTTCTTCCTCATCGACTTCGCCATCCGTTCCGCTTGTAACGCCGGATGAACGATTTGCAACCATCACATGATCCAACATGGAGAAATCAGCGGCCGGACGAATATAGGCCAGTTTGGTCAATCCGAAATCATCCGTTGAGACTTCGGTCACTTCCCCGATGAGCAAACCTTTCGGAAAGATTCCTCCTAAACCGGATGATTCGACCTTCTGTCCTTCCTTGATGTGAAAATTCGAATCGATGCGCTTCATTATCAATTCGCCGCGCGCTTGGTCATATCCTTCTATCAAACCAAAAATCGCTTCATCCCCAGGAATGACTGCAGCTACCCGGAAGTTGCTGTTTTCAGTCGACAGCAATTCAACTGTCGATTTAAAAGGAGTGACGAGCACCACTTTTCCAATCAGACCTGATGCAGTTATGACAGCTCGATTCAACTTCACACCTGCGACGCTGCCTTTGTCGATGACGATTTTCTCTTCCCATTGATCGGGATTCCGGGAAATGACAGTCGCCTGGATAGGCTCGTAATCACGCAGGCTATCTTTCTTGTCTACGATTTCACGCAGTGTTTTATTGTCTGCTCTTACATCTGCCAGCTCCGCTTGCGTTGCGGCATATTCTTTTAATCGCGCTTTCAAATGCTTGTTTTCTTCATATGTATTTAAAATACCATCGATTTTATCCAATGTGCCTGTAATATAATGTGCCGGTTTCGAGAAAAGAGATTGCCCGAAACCGACGACATCTTTCACAATTTGTTCTGGAAGGGTGGCGTTCTGCCTGTCTTTTAAGGAGAATGAAATCAAAGCCACAAGGACAATGACGCCCACAAGCAGCAAAATCAACCGTTTATTCGAAAAAAATCGCGGCATTGCCCAAATCCTCCCTCATTACCTAGCTTGCATCTTTTTAATCACTTCGAAATTATCGAGCGCTTTCCCCGTTCCAATCGCTACACAATCAAGCGGGTCTTCAGCGATGAAGACAGGCATATTCGTTTCATCCGAAATGACCTTGTCCAAGTTTTCAAGCAATGCTCCCCCGCCTGTCAAGACGATTCCGCGTTCCATGACGTCTGCAGATAGCTCAGGAGGAGTAGCTTCCAACGTCTTCCTGACGCCTTCAATAATTTGTGTGATAGATTCACGAAGTGCTTCTACGATTTCATCAGAAGATATTTCCAAAGTTTTTGGCAGGCCAGTTAAGAGATCTCGGCCTCTAATATCCATCTTTTCAGGTTTAGCAGAAACTTTCGCCGAACCAATTTCAATTTTAATAGCTTCCGCAGTACGTTCACCGATTGTCATATTATACGTTTTACGGATATAACCGATGATTGCTCCGTCCATCGAGTCTCCTCCGACACGGATCGATTCACTCGTAACGATGCCGCCAAGTGAAATGACTGCAACTTCTGTCGTACCGCCACCTATATCGACGACCATGCTGCCGGTAGGTTCCCAAACTGGTAAATTAGCACCGATAGCTGCAGCAAACGGCTCTTCTATCGTAAACGCGTCTTTAGCACCAGCCTGTCTTGCCGCGTCAATGACCGCCCGCTGTTCAACAGAAGTAATGCCGAAAGGAACGCAAACCATGACGTTCGGCTTTTTCCAAGCGCTTCCTGCAGCTTTTGTCGCTTCTTTCAAATAATGCTCGATCATCGCTGTCGTAATTTCAAAATCCGCAATGACTCCGTCTTTCATCGGCCGAGTCGCTACGATGGAACCAGGTGTACGCCCAATCATATTTTTAGCCGATGATCCGACTGCCACAATTTCATTCGTTACTGTATTTTTCGCAACGACGGAAGGCTCTCTAAGAACAATCCCTTTTCCTTTAATGAAAACTAATGTATTTGCTGTGCCGAGGTCAATCCCGACATCTCTTGATCCAAATCCAAACAAATCTGTTCTTCCTTTCTATTCGACCGCATAATTATGGTCTTCTTGAAATCATACACCACATTATAACGGATTGGAGAACAAATTCACAGTGTCAATAGCAATAGACTGGATTTTGATGCTATCGCCTTCCTTCTCCACGCAGCTTCAAGAAGCCCCTGAAATCTCGTCATACTGTGGGGTCAGGCGCCTCTATCGACTACTTATATTACATAAATCCACTTCCATATTAGGAGTTATTTGCTAACTCATATACCCTTTTTCCTTAAGACTAATGAAACGATGATCACCGATTATGAGATGATCGAGCAGCTCAATCCCGATAATCGAACCTGCTTCGACAAGCCGCTTTGTCACCTCTATATCCTCGGGGGAAGGCGATGGGTTTCCACTTGGATGGTTATGCGCGCAAATTATGGAAGCCGCAGAGCGTTTTACCGCCTCACGGAAAATTTCCCTAGGGTGCACGATCGATGAATTCAAGCTTCCGATGAAGATCGTCTGTTTGTGCAGCACTTCATTTTTCACGTTCAGAAATAGGACGACGAAATGCTCCTGAACGAGGGAAGACATATCTGTCATCAAGTAAGCTGCAGCGTCTTCGGGAGATTTAATGACATATCGGCCTTCCGAATGTTTGCGGGATATCCGCTTGCCAATTTCGACGGCGGCGAGTATTTGGACTGCTTTTGCTTGTCCCACGCCTTTAACAGCCATCATTTCTTCTACATTGGCATCCTTCAGGTCCTGGATTTTATCGAATGATTTAAGGATCCTATTGGCAAGAATAAGAACCGACTCTTCCTTTGTGCCTGTCCGCAACAGGATGGCAATGAGCTCCTGGTTCGACAGGCTACCAGCCCCTTGCCGGATAAGCCTTTCACGGGGTCTATCCGCGATATGTACATCTCGGATCATCATCTGTTTCTTCACATCGACTGTCAATGAATCATTCAGCCTCCTTCAACAGGATGACGCCCTCTTCACGTAATATCTGCACCAGCTTCGATAAAGGCAATCCGACGACATTCAGGTAATCGCCATCAATTTTTTCGACAAGGAGGGCCCCCGCGGTTTGGATGCCGTATCCCCCCGCCTTATCCATAGGATCGCCTGAGTCAACATATGACTTCAGCAGCTGATCGTCCAGTTCCTTGAATGTAACTTTCGTCTCGACTGAAAACACTTTCGAAAATCCGCTTCCAAGAATGCTTACACCCGTGAAAACTGTATGGGTATTGCCGGAAAACTTTCTTAGGAAGCTTTCTGCTTGTTCTCTCGATGACGGTTTTGGATAAATCTCTCCTTCAAAGACGACAATCGTATCAGCTGCGATGACGAAAGCATCAGATCGCATTTCGGAAACAGCGGCAGCCTTTTTGACAGCTAGCTTCTGGACATATTCCGCGAAATCCCCTTCCTCCAAATCCGCAACTTCTTCGACATCGCTTGGCATTGTTTCAAACCGAATGCCAAGGTTTCTGAGCAACTCTTGCCTTCTCGGTGAGCCTGACGCCAGAATAATCGGCCCTTTTGCAATGAATTCCATATAAGCAACCTCCTTTTTCTTAATCATACTGTAGAAGGAGTGTAATGGAAATTTTCATAAATCCGCAATAATGAGAGTTTGTCCCGTTTTTCCGCCTCAAAAATTGATTTTCGCACAACCATCCTTATGGAAATAATGCGCGAGCAGCTTAATGCGAAAAATGCGCAAATCCGAAGTAAACGCAGTGACAGCCGCTATATTCTTCCGGAATTCAGCAATCTTTTCATCATCCGCTTCTCCTTCTGCAACAGTTGTCAAAACTTTAATTTTGGATAATTCGGTTTCAGACAGAGCGCTTCTTAATTTTCCGGCGCCAACGTTTGAACACGACGATGCATCTACGAAAAATGGCTTTCTAAATGTCATTTCGTATTCGCTCACTTCTATCTCGTCTTCTTGAATACCGACCTCGCTCCACACATAGAACTGTCCCCCAATTTGCAGTATGGTCGCTTTTGCAAGGCTTGCATCTTGCGAAATGAAATCCTGCGCTGATTGTGCAGATGAAAACACACCATGCTGTTTAGCGAACAGTTGGAGAGGGGCTTCTTCCGGCGAAATTGCAGGACCGGAAGTAGGAGTCGTTTCACCGGATGCAGGCGGATCAGTCACCACTACTTCCTTTTCCCCCGCCTTTTCTTTCCCTTGTCCATTCGTACCGACAATGATGAAACCTACGATTGCCACGGCTGCAATGCCAATGATGACGCCGTGCAGCATCGCCATCGCGACTGTCACTTTCGAATATTTCTTCTTGAAGTTCATGCCAGACCACCCCGTTTTTAGTAACCGTATCAAATTTGACATGAAAAAGAACAAGACGTATGTCGTCTTGTTCCAAGAAATTTATCGACTTAAATGAATAAATGCTGATACCATTCGACAAGGTCCGCTCCGAAGAAATACGAAATGACGGCTGCCGCCGCAATGGAAGGTCCGAAGGCGACAGGCGTTTTCCTGCCTTTTCCGGTTTTCTTCAACACATAAAGACCGACGACAGAACCAATTAATGAAGCGAGGAACAACGTCAATAGTGTATTCACCGTCCCAAGCACTAGCCCGATGACGAAGAACAACTTGATATCTCCTCCGCCCATTCCACCTTTCGACACGACGGCAATGAGATACAGCACAGTAAAACCGACTGCCGCCCCTAACAGGCTATCCCACCACGGCGTTGTAGGAATTGGCCACCGAAGGATCAAAAGCGATATGGCGAACGGCAAGAGCACTCTGTCGGGGATCAACATATACGTGAAATCGGAAACTGTGATGATGACAAGCAATGAGACAAATAACAACGCGATGATTAATTCATATGTAAAACCGATATGGTAATACGAAAATGCAAATAAAACACCAGTTATGAACTCCATAAAAGGATACATCGGGCTGATTTTCTGTCCGCACCCTCTGCATTTTCCGCGCAGAGCGACGTAGGAGAGGATCGGAATCAAATCAAGCGGACCCAGTCTCCGATTGCATTTCGTACACTGGGAAGGGGGAGAAACGATTGATTCCTTTTTCGGCACACGGAGACCTACGACGTTGAAGAAGGAGCCGAAAATGCTTCCGTATACGAAAAATAAGAGTATCCAAACAATGTTCATTCACTATCACCTAGTCCAGGAATTTTGTTTATCGGCGTCGGATCCTGTTTACCAGCCGGTAACGGAGCATCCACTTTCGGCGCTTCATCTTCAAGATTCCCTAAATCCGGCCGGAATAACGCATGAAACGTGACAATTAACTCTATCGGACCATCCTCTTGTTCGATCGTCCTCACTTCATCAGGAGCAGTGAACTCTATACGGTCCATAATGAAGATGCGCTCCATCGATTCGATTTCTTCGATGAACTGGTCGATTTGGCTGTATACATCCGCCGCCAAATGCACTTCTGCAATGACAGCTTGTACATTTTCAACATGTTCGGGCGCATTTTCAATGATCGGTTCTTCAATAGAAAAATTCAATTCGTGGACATAGGTATCTGACTTCACTTCCGCTTTCTGAATTTGCAGGAGGATTAGATCTTCTAGCGGCTTTACAGGAAGCTTCTCTTGCAATGGACGGGAACTGGATGTACCTGTAGGACTTTGCTGCGCCTCTTGACGCTGTAACGCAAAAAGGATATCACGTTCATTCGCCAACGTCTGTGCAGCGCGGTCATTTGATTCTTTAGCCGGGGCGAAGATTTGAAAGTATGAATAAGCGGCAAGTACAAGAAGAAATACAATCGCCAACACTAGGAGCCCCATCTCATTTTGACGTTTTGAAAAATTACTCATCGGAGTCGACCCCCTGCTCGTCCGTATTATCATTTTCAGCCGCTTCTTCTGTTCCTTCAACTTCGACAACAACATCTCGTTCATCCAAGTATTCAATACGATACGTTGCTGCGAAACGCGGAATTGACTCCAAATCACTTTCTTCATCAAGACTTTCAGCTACCAACGACTCCATTGTTGCTAATGATACAACAGTCGACGATTTGATCCTCGTCAAATAATAGGCAGCATCCGACTTATCATCAAATTGGACAACTACTGACGATTCATGAGGAGCTGTAAATTCGAACGAAACAAAAAAACCACGCTCCGGCAATAAAGCGACCATCTCACGCAATAAAGGCAATGTATCGAAGCGATATGCTTCCGCCCATTCAACAGTTAAAGCGAGCAATTCCCGGTCGCCCGCATGTGAAGAGGGCTGGAGGTTATCCCGGATCGCCTCCTGGCTTGCATGCAAGGATGCGATCTGCGTTTCCGCCAGCGCCGTCTCTTTCGATAGGGAGAGGGATAAGACAAAAAGAGTCGCCCAAAAAAGAAGAGCCGCACCTAAAACAACGAGTGCAGCAATGAGGAGCGTCGATCGCTCCCTCTCCTTTTCAGGCAATAGATTAATATCAACGAGCATGACTACACCTCTTTCAATGCCAACCCGATCGTCCGGTTGAAGGTTGCGGGCAATTGTTGTCCATCTTGAAGTTCCAAAGGTTTTTTCAGCAAACGTTCCGCTTCAATTGAAAATCGCTCACGTATAGTGGACAATAGTTTCTCCATATCACCATATTCGCCATTGACGAGCAGATGTGTAATGGAAGCACTTCCGTTATGTAAATTATATCGATAAAAGTTCATCAACTTTTCAAGTTCCATCACTATCGTCGTAGGTGTAATGGAATGCGGGTCTACTTGAGCATCCGCAACAATCGAAAGATCGGCGGATTGCGACAGATCGACAGGTCGCATGAAAAGCGGGTAATGCTTATGGAAAATCGAGACCGTGAGTACACCGTCATGCATATCAGCGATGAGGACATGCTCATGTCCGCCAAATTGGTACACCTTGTAAGCAAGGCGATAAAGTGCAAGCGGTCCGATGTCCGCAACGACAGGATTCAGTTTCACCGCTTTGAGCACATCTTCGTACTTGTCCAAAATGCTTTCCTTCGATGCAATTAAAATCGCTTCCTTGCTTTCTCCATTCAAACTACAAGGAACTACGTCAAAGACCGGATCATCAAATGGCAAATAAATCGTAGAGCCGATTTCAATGAAGAAATGCCCTTTCAGTTCATCCGGCTCAATGTCTTCCGGATAGGGCACCTTCCGAATCATCACGTATGTATCAGGAGCAAGAAATTGGACATCGCGTTTCGCGATGCCCCACTCCTTCAAATGCCCTTCCAGAATGACCACCAGCGCCTCCGCATCGACAATCTTCCCCTCGACGACAGTGTTCGGAGGAAGCTTCACTTCCTCCGCACATTCAATAACGATAGGGTCTTGTGACTTCAACCGGACAAAACGGACGGCATCATCTTCAATTGTAAGTGTTGCCGGCTGTTTGCGGCGGTTGAATAGCAGCATTATTAAACTCCTTTTAATTATATATTATGGATTTGTGGTAGTTCCAGTAATTGTGTAACCTCCTGCTCCACTTCCTTTCTTTGGATCATTATTAATTGACTCTACTGTAGCTCCGCTAAAAGTAACCTTTTTCCCTCCGGAGTAGTCTATTTCAGCTGTTGTAATTTTACTTGGTGTTCCTTTTTCTACTTTATTGGTGTTACCTGTTGGCAACTTACCTCTGTTTTCTAAATAACCTTCACTAACCAACGTGTCTATTGTTACGGAATCTGCCTTTCCATCAATAAAATAAAGATTAGCCGCGTTTAAAGCATTTAAAGCATCTGCCTTTACCGCATTATATTTCGAGTTTTCAATTACTCCACCAATCGCCGGTACAGCAATCGCCGCAATAATCCCCAAAATGACAATAACCGCCAAAAGTTCGACGAGTGTTAACCCTTTTTCGTTTTTCAAACGTTTCTGTAATAACTTTTTCATCATTATTCCTCCCTATTCTACCTTATTTACACTTTCAAATTAAGAATACCAAACTACTAGCCGAAATGAAACTATCAAACTATAATTTTATACAAATATTTATTTTTCGACAAAATCCATTACATATTATCTATTTCTGTAAATAGACTGAACATCGGCAATAGAATCGAAAGTACTATTGTCCCGACCAATCCTGCAAGTAGGACAATCATAAGCGGCTCTATTAGTGCTTTCAGCCGATCTGTCGAAGCGTCGACTTCCTTTTCATAGAAATCCGCTACTTTTCCGAGCATCGCATCAAGCGACCCAGTTTGTTCCCCGATTGCAATCATATGCGGAATTAACGGCGGAAACGCCCAATGTCCCGCCATCGGCTCTGTCAATGAACCGCCACGTTCCAATGATTCTCTTGATTCACCAACAACGCGAGAAATGACTGCGTTTTCCACAATCTTCTCCGTCATCGACAATGCCTGCAAAATTGGAACGGAACTCGCAAATAAAGAACTTAGCGTCCTCGTCAACGTGGCTAGCGATGATTTCTTCAAAAGATCACCAAAAATCGGAAGACGTAACAGGAAGGAGTCCAGCAAATACTTCCCTTCCTTATTATTGTGCAACATGATTATGCCAACTACTACTGCAGCAACAGCTAGAATGAAAAGATACCAATATGCGACCATGAAATCACTTGCCTTCAATACAAATTGTGTCAGCAATGGAAGTTCGCCACCAACACTCGCGAATAAATCCACAAACATCGGGACGACGAATGACAACAGGAAAATAACGACGCCAATTGCTACGATTCCAACGACAATCGGATAAGACATGGCAGAAATGACTTTCTGTTTCGTCATATGCGCTTTTTCGTAATGCTCTGCAAGTCTGTCCAGCGAATCATCGACTGTACCCGACATCTCTCCCGCTT
The DNA here is from genome assembly GCF_946901335.1 of Saccharococcus sp. Marseille-Q5394. Taxonomy (NCBI): domain Bacteria; kingdom Bacillati; phylum Bacillota; class Bacilli; order Caryophanales; family Anoxybacillaceae; genus Saccharococcus; species Saccharococcus sp. Marseille-Q5394. The sequence goes on from NZ_CAMPPQ010000001.1 coordinate 876,869, forward strand.
TGATCATATTAATGACCAATGGTTCAAACGCCTTCGGATGCTTCATCAGCGTATCAGATAATGAACCACCTCCCCGCAGATCATCCCCGACAGAAACCAAAATCTTTTGAAACGGCTTCGATTCGACTTGCAATGATAATATACGAATTGATTCCACGATTGTTACGCCCGCACGGAGCAATGTTGAAAATTGGCGAAGGAACATGATAAATTGTGTGCGTTTGATCGGTTTTCCGAGATGAATCTCTTTCGTGAGAACCGTTTCGGCTTGCTCTGTCAAATTGGTCACACGGATTCCTTGGTTCTTTAATTTCAAAGCGGCTTCCCTTTTATTCGCAGCAACAATAATACCGGATCTTTTGGAATTAGCATCCCGGCCATCATATTTGAACCGAGCCATCAATCATCACCTTCAATATACGGCACTGCCGCTTCGTATGAAATGAGTCCCCGGTCAAGAAGATGCCTGACTGAAGTATCCATCATATGCATCCCCATAGACCGATTCGTCTGGATAACATTTGGAATTTGATGGACTTTTTCTGAGCGGATCAAATTAGAGATTGCAGAATTGTTGATCATCAATTCAGTTGCGACTCTTCTACCTTTCCGGTCAACTGTCTGAAAGAGACGTTGCGACAATACAGCTGTCAATACACCAGCCAACTGAACACGGATTTGGGATTGCTGTCCATGTGGGAAGACGTCTATGATTCTGTCGATCGTCGAAGCCGCGCTCCAAGTATGGAGTGTCGCCAGAACAAGATGACCTGTTTCAGCCGCAGTGATGGCAGTTGAAATCGTCTCTAGATCTCGCATCTCCCCTACAAGGATGACATCAGGATCCTGCCGTAAAGATGCACGCAATCCATCAGCAAAAGTGCTTGTGTCAAAGCCGACTTCCCGTTGGTCGATAATGGAAGATTGATGGGAGTGAACATACTCAATCGGATCTTCGAGAGTGATAATATGTTTGCGACTGGTTTCATTCAGATAACGGATCATCGCTGCAAGTGTCGTCGATTTTCCAGAACCTGTAGGGCCAGTCACCAAAATGAGACCTTGAGGAGTTTCAGCCAGTGACTTTAATATTCCGGGCACTTGCAATTCATCAATTGATGGAATTATCGTCGGGATTGTCCGAAAGGCAAGCGAAATTGAACCGCGCTGTTGAAATGCATTTACACGGAAACGTGCGATTCCCTTCAATTCATATGAATAGTCGATCTGGCCCTTTTCAAGAAATGCCCCGAATAATTTTTCCGGGATAGTCGATTTGGCCGCTTCCTCAGTAAATTCATCATCCATAGTCACTTCCCCATAACGTTTCAATTCTCCATGGATCCGAAAAACAGGAGGCACGCCGATTGTCAAATGGATGTCGGATGCTTTCAATTCAAATGCTTTTTCCAATATTTTATCTATTGTTTCATTCATACCTATACCCCTATTCAAGAAGTGAAACACGCAATACTTCTTCAGTTGTCGTTATTCCCTGCTTCACTTTCTCCAATCCATCATCAATCAAGAACACAGTGTTGTTCCGCATCGCGATTTCTCTTAGCATTGCAGGCGTACCGTGGTTATTAATCACTTCGCGCATTTCATCGTTAATAACTAACACTTCGTGAATTGCGACCCTTCCCCGGTACCCGGTCATATTGCAGGCCGCGCAGCCTGGCCCTCGGACAATCTTTTCAATTTCCATGCCGCGTTTTGCAAAAATCTCCCTCTCCCGGTTTGATGCAGCCATTTCCCGTCCGCAATCCCGGCAAACCCGGCGGATCAGCCGTTGCGCAATAATTGCATTCACGGAAGCAGTCACAAGGAACGGTTCGACGCCCATATCGATCAATCGTGTAATCGACGCAATGGAATCATTCGTATGAATCGTGCTCAGGACAAGATGACCAGTCAAAGATGCACGAATTGCAATTTCCACGGTTTCGCGGTCACGGATTTCACCGACCATGACAACATCCGGGTCTTGCCGCAGGATCGATCGCAAACCGTTTGCGAATGTGAGTCCAACTGCGGAATTTACTTGGATTTGATTAATGCCTTCGAGCTGGTATTCAACCGGATCCTCAACAGTTATAATATTCACTTCTTCTTTGTTCAATTTATTCAACGCAGCATATAGAGTGGAAGATTTACCCGACCCGGTCGGCCCTGAAATGAGCACGATTCCATTCGGACGCTCGATTTCTTTCATGAACCGCTCCATATTGACTTGACTGAAGCCCAATTTCGTCAAATCGTTCAGCGAGCTGCTCAAATCCAAAATACGCATGACGACTTTTTCGCCGAATACAGTAGGCAATGTAGAAACACGCAGATCAATCGGTCGGAAATCGATTGTCGCTTTTATCCTTCCATCCTGTGGTACGCGGTGTTCGGTTATATCAAGGCTCGACATAATTTTGATTCGTGCCGTTAACATCGCTTGCATATGCTTCGGCAAATACCGCTCCGTTTTTAGCATCCCGTCGACCCGGTAGCGGATGACGACTTGATGCTCTTGGGGATCGATATGGATGTCACTCGCCTTTTGCGTAATGGCAGACGACAATAACTGATTTACAAGACGGACGATCGGGGAATCAAGATCGGTCAGCTCGTCTTGCTGTTCTCTCGTCTCCTCCGGCTGCTCAATGAAAAAGTCTTCAAGCAATTCATCTTCGTAATACTTCGATATTGTCCGTAAAATATCATCCTTAGAAGCGATTGCTGTTTCAATATGAAAACCCGTCGATAAACGCAAATCGTCGACAGATAAATAATCCATCGGGTCGGACATTGCTACAAATAACCTGTCTCCATCGGCCTTCAACGGAACAATAAGATTCCTCTTGGCAAACTCTTTCGGAACGACATTGAACAACTTCGGATCAAACGGGTATCTGAAAAGATTAACGTGAGGAATCCCTAGCTGAAATTCGAGCACTTCAATTAATTGTTGTTCGGTTATATAGCCCCTTTGAAGAAGTGCATCTCCAAGTTTTTGATCCCGGGGCTTTTCTTCTAAAGCTGTATGAAGCTGGGCGTCTGTAATGAGTCCAGATTCAACGAGCAAATCGCCGAGCCGTTTTCGTGTTATTGCCATATGTACCCCTCCTTCACTAGATGTCGATTATTTTCCAGATCCCGAGATCGGGAGGCCGCTCTTATCGTAAATGACTTCCCCAACATTTGACTCTTCACCACCACTTTCACTAACAGTGGCGTTACTGTCCGAAGCATTGGAGTCCATTTCTTCCGGGTTGGATGTCCCAGTTGTCGTCTTAGAATCAGTTCCATCATTTTGTGGATTGTTAGTTTCCTTATTATCTGCACTATCTGTTACCGATGTATCCACTTCCAATAATGGATGGATTTCTATTCGATGAACAGGAGCATAAAAATCTTTGGAAATATCCTCTGTTTCAACAATATTCCCATCGACAGACAGCGTCCTTATAACAGTAGCTTCCACACCTACTTTACCGCCTTGTGAAACGACAACTTGGCCATCGTCGACGAATGCGCTGTATTGCACGACAGTCCTAGGTTTATACGTTTCTGTATTTGCAATTGTAGGTTCGTATGTGTAATAAAACGGCTTGCCTTCTATAGATAGATGAATGGCCCCTGCCGACCAAGCCGCTTGAATGGTAAATTCCGTCTTGTTCGGGTTCGTGAATTTAAAGTCGAGCCCTAATGTCTGATTGATCGCCGCTTCGAATCCTGGTTGAATATTTGGAGATACGACTGTACTAATATTCCGCTCATTAATCTGGAAATTTGTTTGTAGGACCGCAGTGTAAAGTGTAGAAGAAAGCAATGTCATTTCTTCATCGCTAAGCGGTCCGACTTCAGTGCTTGTCAGCAATTCCATCATGGAAAAAGATTCAAATGGCTCGATGGTCAATTTATCTAGAGCATGGATTGCTTTTGATAAAGCTGGTGAAATCCCGTCAATGGTAAATTCGGATGTGCCGACTACTTTATTTGGAATTTCATTTGCTACGTAATCCGTTATATTAACATTTTGAGGCATGATGCCTGTTTGTAATTCTTTTTCAATGCCCGCAGCAACCGAATCAATTGCATTTTTAGCAATGAGAATTCTGGGTAGTTCTTGGCTAAGCAATGTTTTCAATCCTTCTCGGGAAACAGATACAATGATTGGATTGTCCTCTCCGGAATTCGCGTTCGCGAGGGTCATATCGATATCGAATGCAACTGTCTCGGGAGGAAGCGAGAATTGGATATCCTGGTAAATCAGGTTTACCTCCAGTTTGTTCTGAAGCTCCGATAAATCTGATGCTAATTTCGCCTTTGCTTGCTTGGTTTTATTGTTGGAAATGTTGAATGGGCCGACGTAGGTATTATCAGCGAATTGATTGCCAATTCGGAATTCAGATGCCAAAGCAACGCTCGACATTAAAACCAAAACAATTATGGACGAAACACTTATCGTTACTATATTTTTGTTCATTATGAACACCATCCTTCATCGTCCACCCGCGTATTTCTTATGAGAGCACAAGATTATTCATAGCTTACATCTTCTAGGGTAGGTTTTGGCCAAACAAGATTATTATTGGTATTATTGCTTCCTAACTTACATTTCTCCCAGAGTTCATTAACACTGTTTACTTTTATCAATTCACCAGCACCTTTTTTACCTTTGGAGAAATCGCCCATATACACAACTTTACTCCCTATCCCAATAGTCAGGTTCTTACCGACGGAAAGTGAGCCTACGCAAACTAATGAATTTCCATTAACCGTCAACTGACCCTTAAAATCCGCATTCCCTAAAGCCAATATAGTTGACTCTTGTAATACTTTAACATTGCTGTTTATGATTAAATTTTTATACAAGTTTAATGTAGATTTCTCGATATCGTTCATATTAGCAACTTCAAATGTTTCTTTGCTGAAAAAAACTGAGTTATATACTTGAAAGTTTCCGTTGGCAACCTTAAATCCATTCGGAAAATAGACTTTTGAATTCTTCACATTTTTATACCCGCCATACTGTGACCCTTTACAAGTCTTGGAGTCCAACTTATCTCCTGGGCAATCGGGTGCGGTTATATTATCGGGATAGACCTTAACTAGATTAGAAGGAGAAACCAAAGCCCCACCCGAATTGGAAGTCGTGCTGTAATCAGGTATCAAAAAGGATTGTTTAAAATTAATTCTCTTAGTTAAAGCTTTCGATTCTTTATTATCTCTTTTACCTTCAATTGTACCGCTGAAAATGATTTCCCTCGGATTCATACTACCTGAAAAAGAATATGAGATAAGTTTATAATTATATGGCTTAGTAAATTCTACATAGTCAGCAATATATATTTCTTGTGCAATTCTTGTTTTCAAATAACCATCTAACTTATCTCTCACTTGTTTATGAATTGCGGCATAATTCACTTGCTCATTTTTCTTAGTATCAGCTATAAGGCTATTGGCTAAACTATCAAGTTCTTGTTTTCTCTCGAAATACTCGTTGCTTAACAATTGTTTAGTATAATCAACTCCCGCCTCCGCCGTCATAACCGTAAGATGGGATTCATCGACACGATTCTCTTGCATAGCATTGCTTATGGAACCACGCATAAAAATGGCGGAAACAGTCAATATGAAAACGATCATAAATAGAACAATTAATAGGGCATACCCTTTTTCGTTCTCCAATTTCTCCATCATGCCACCTCGGGATCTAGTTTAATTTATACCTTGATATGGTTGTTGTAATTTCCACTTCTAATCTGTCATTTTCTAAATCATTCATGACTAAAGTGAAGGGAATCGAAGCATCTTTCTTTTTTGCATCTATTTTATCTTTTACGTAAATGGTCCCATTGTAATTATACCCCCTGCTAATCACTCGATCACTTATCGGCCCGTCACAACTCTTCATGGAAATTTCACCTGCACTGACGTTCAGCTCGTATTGGCTGCATTGCCGATGAATCCGTTGTATTTCTGTTATGATATAATTCGCTTCTTCTTGCATTCGAAGCTTCTTCGTCTCCGTAATGTTGTACTTAATTGCTGTCATTACAGTTGTCCAAATTAAGAGAATCACCAAAGAAGACAAGACAAGAACCGCAAGGACTTCCACTAATGTCATGCCGTTCTGTTTTCTAAGCATCCTGTCTCCTCCTTTTAATTCAGAACCTCGATGTAACCAAATGTCTTACTTTTCACCTTGCCGTTATTTATTATAAGTATTTCCACTAAATGCAGATTGCTCTGCTCTGTAGTAGTTCCGGCTTCCAATGAAGGAGTTTTACGAATTCTATATTGAACTTTTTCATTTATTAATTCCGTATTCACCGTTTTAATCCACATACCATCACTATCTGTATAACTAGAATCTGTGAATTCATCATAAGTATAAAGGGTTTTGAACTGATGTAATAAATTTCTGGCTTCATTCATTGTTTCGAGTTTCGTCCCTGTCTTCTCATTAAAATTAGTCATCTGAGGAAAAACCGACATAAATCCAACAAAGACGATGCCCAAGATGACAAGTGCAGCCAGGATTTCGACAAGGGTCATCCCTTTTTCGTTAACCTTATGGCTCCTCATTGGAAACATCGCCTACCTTTTTTTGGTTCTATTACTAACAGCATACGAAAAATGTCGAAACTAATCAACTAGTTAATGAAAATAGTAAAAATATCATAGAAAAAGACCGACAGATGCCGGTCTTCAACTGACTACATTCTCTTTTTCTTCTTCATAAACCCCTACCCGGTTGCGCCCTGCCTGTTTGCCGCCGATATAAAGTGCACGGTCGGTGTTGCGAAGCAACTCTTTTCCGTCTTTTGCGTCCATCGGCATTGTTGCGACCCCGACGCTCACTGTCATGTTGACGATTGTCGGTTCACGGTCCTCGGATAGATCCGGGATGATTTTGAAACTGGACTCTTCCACTTCTTTTCGAATCGTTTCAGCAAGCTCCACTGCTTCATATTTTTCATAATTCGGCAGGATCATTACGAACTCTTCACCGCCATACCTGGCTAAAGTTATTTCGGACGTTTGGTGGCTTCTCAATAGTGCCGCGAATGTGCATAGCAGATCATTCCCGCTCTGGTGCCCATATGTGTCATTGATAGCCTTGAAGTGGTCGATGTCGAGAATGATTGTGGATAAGGTGGAAATTTCACCAGTGTGGTAACGGATAACCTCTTCATCTAGCTTAGATTCTAAATAGCGGAAATTGTAGAGGCCTGTCAATCCGCATCTTACGCTCTTTTCCACCGTACGCTCATAATATCTTGCTTTTTCCACTGCGGTAGCAAAATAGCCGGTTAAGAGATCCACCATCTTCACATGCATTTCTTCAAATGCATACCGATGATTGGACGTGAGGACTAAGAAGGCTTCCGTCTTTTGGTTCCTCTTAATAGGAGCTGTCATAACACTTTCGACGGAGGGATCGAATGTATATCCTATGAGCGAGCTTATACTTCTTTTATTCAAAAACAACTTTGTCACTTCCACGTCTAAGCCGTCCCCATCAGACTTCTTTTGTGGAAATGAAAATCTATTTGCCTCACCACTATGAAATTCGCCTTCTTTAAGTGCAAGCACAACAAGGTTTTCACCCATTCTCAAATCAACAATATAGGCGCTTTCATAAGGGATTACACCATTAATACTATCAATGAATGTGAGGAATACATCTTCAACTCCCAGCCTATCTGCCAGCTGATGGCCGATGACGGTGGATGAGGATAATACTTCATTCAATTTATTAGACTTCATGTAGTTGCTTGAAACGAGTAACACAATCAAAAATGGAACGCCAATCAGCAAAAATGCTTTACTGCCAAATTCCTGCATAAGAAGACAAAATATAATAGCAAACGGCAACAAGAGGATAGTTGAAATATAATCCCACCAGATAATCTTTTTCATCCCTGATGTTCCAGCTTTTACCCATTTGAAAACGATAAAGAGGATGGCACTATTAAGCAATGAATAGACGGTGGCAAATATGAAACCTGCAAGTAAAAACGAACCTAGTGACATTTCCTTAAGCGAACCGCCGAAAGCATAAAAGATAGCCGCGCTTATTAGCGAAACAATGACAGCTTCGATAGAATTCACACCAAATCGGAATGCTTTCGGCGTCGATGATTTATGGCTGAAAAGCAGTACCAAGGTTGCGACTTGCATAAAAATCATTTCAGCAACAATGCCGTATTGAAAAAACAGCGAGAAAATGACCCATCTTTCCAATGTGATGCTAACATTCCCCAAGGAAATGGTTGTCATCAGTGTAGCAAGGAGGATGGCCATATAAATGGCCAAGTTCAAATAATCGTAGGGTGCCGCCGGATAATAGTTGAGGGCTACGTAAAACATCATAGGAACAATAAGAAGCCACAGGATATAAACCGTTCTTTTTTGTTGAGCTGTCACTACCAATTCCTAGTCCCTCCTTTGTTATCTCACGTATTCGGCCACACGATCTCTTCCTGCCTGCTTCGCGCCGATGTATAAAGCGCGATCCGCATTGCGCAATAAATTCATCGCTTCATCAGTATCCGTAGGGGCATTCGCTACTCCGACACTGGATGTGATGTTCACTTTCACCGGATACTTGTCCTCTCCCAAATCAGGAATAATTGTAAAGACATGCTGCCTGATGAGCAATCGAAGACGTTCGGCAAAATCGACTGCTTCCGCTTTGGAGAAGTCCGGCAATAAATAGACAAATTCCTCACCGCCATACCGTCCGACCGTCCCATGGTCCGGTAATGCTTTCTCCAGAATTCTAGCCAGACCATATAAGATATCGTTTCCGCTCTGGTGGCCGAAAGTATCATTCACTTTTTTGAAATGGTCGATATCAAGCATGATGACAGATAAGTCATCGATATCCCCCATGCTCATCCGGTTCATTTCAAAGTGAAGCCTTTCTTCCAAATACCGATAATTATATAGTTTCGTCAATGCGCACCTCTCACTACGCTGCAATGCCTCTTGTACGTATCTCGCCTTCTCGAGAGCTACAATATAATAGGAACCGAGCAAGTCCAAAATCTTCAACTGATGATCCCCAAAAGCGGCTTTCCGATTGGAACCTAATAGAAGAATTCCTTTCGTTTCATTGTTATGGACCAATGGGATGCAGAGGACGCTCTCCATGTCATCAGGAGCTGAAACCGTGGCATGTTGTTCCCAGTCTTTACGCTTCGAGTAAATGACAGGTTCCTTCGTCTCCAATATCTTACCTGCAATGCCTTCACCGAGCTGGACCGTTTGGAATGATCTTTTGACAAAATGCTTTCTTTCGTACCATTTTTCCAGCTCTAGCCATTGATCATGATTCGTGAAGAGTAGGACATAGTCGGCTTTGAATAACTCGCTCGTTTTCTCGATGAATTGGGTTGTAACTGAATCTTCATCCGTCATGACAGAAAGGTCGCTTCCAATTTTCCCTGCTATTTTAATATACTTGTTGATACTCTCGGAACGGCTGTGAAGACGAATAATCGTGATTGTCATAAAATAAGGAAATCCTAAAAGTAAAAAAGAAGCGATGCCAACCATATTAAGTGTCAAATAGAATGTTAGAGCCAGCGGTAATATGATAATAAGTGTAGCGTACTCGAAAACAATATCTTTTATCGTGTAAGTCCTTTTCGCTCCTCTTGCCTCAAAATACATATTCAACAAACCGAAATTCGTTGTCGTATGAACCAACCTATATACTGCCACACCGATCAGAAGCGGCCAGAAGTCCATTGAGCCGGGTTGCACACCGACTACATAGAAAGCGGCAGCAGCTACAAGGGATAAAATGAACATCATGATGGAATTCAGGAAAAATCGGTGTGATTGCTTTTGATATCTCTTGGACACAAAGAGTGTCGCAATTATTGAAAGTTGCATAACAATCATCTCAATTGCGATCCCATACATGAGGAAAGCCGGCAATGTTGCCCACATGACTAAGGTAATTGGTTTTCCATCCCGCTTAATTGGAAAAAGGGCTGTCAGTACTCCAAATAGAATAAAGAGCACTAGGTAAACTACGTTAATGGTTTCAGGCATCTGAGTAATAAGAAAATAACTGATTCCGGGGGGAACGATGAGCAACCAAATGATAAAAAGACTGATTGTAGACCACTTGTTTTTAGACACTCTTCATGCCCCCCTTTTTAAATTCTATCTGTAATATATACGAATTAATATGAAGTTGTCCAAATTGAAGGCGATGTAGGCCTCGCTAGAGAACTAGTTCAAAAGACCACTAATCAAATATAGCGACCCTGCGACTATTATCTTCCTACCATTTCTCTTACTTAGTATTATAGTATCATCTAATTGTTTTGTCACCTTTTTTCTACTATACTGACAACTGGATATTAATTCCTCCGCGGTAGCTGCCTGTGGGTGCGGAAAAGTGACGAAAGTGAAAGACGCAGCGACAGGAATCAATTCATCCAACGTTCTTTTAATGTCTTTCGTTTTCAACATGCCGATGACGAAGTCGACTTTTTCACCGGGAAATTCCGACTTGATCGTCTCGGCAAGCATTTTGGCAGCTGCCGGGTTATGCGCACCGTCGATAAAGACACCATCAGCGATTTCCTGGAATCGGTATGGCAATGACGCAGTTGCGATGCCCTTTGCAACGGATTCCTCATTCAAAGAAATCTTCGCTTGAAGCAATGCCTCGATTGCAACTGCCGCGTTTACAGCCTGATGGGGACCTTTCATCCTACGTTCCTTTATTGACACACGAAACGATTCCCCGATGAACTCACCATGTAACAGTTCAAAGTCATACCGGTACGATAGCAATTCACTTTTTGTCTCTAACGCTTTCAATCGGATCACTTCCATTGCCTCATTTGGCAGCGGTCCGACAACTACAGGCGTATCCTCTTTAATGATCCCCGCCTTATGGCCAGCAATTTCCTTAAGCGAATCTCCTAGAAACCCAACGTGATCCAATGCAATCGAAGGGATGACAGAAACGAGCGGTATAACGACATTCGTGCTGTCCAAACTGCCTCCCATTCCGCATTCAAGAAGGACAAAATCTGGCGACAGCCTTTCAAATGTCAGAAAAGCCGCGACGGTTAATAATTCAAAGTCAGTCAATGTTCCACTTAGATCCGCTTTTTTCATCGCTTTAAACGTCTTGTCCATCTCTTCCCGGGTGATCGGCTTTCCGTTGATACGGATTTGGTCATGCACATCAACCAAGGCCGGAGATGAAAAGACGCCTGTCGAAAATCCATGCTCTTTCAAGATGGACTCCATGAAGGCGATGGTGGATCCTTTTCCGTTCGTCCCCGCCACATGGATGACACGCAATCCGTTTTCCGGGTTCCCTACTTTCCGAAGCGCGGCACGAATGCTATCGAGCCCCGGTTTTATTTCATCATCACTTTCTATATCAAATCGATCTTTATATTCATCAAATTTCGGAATCAATACACTCGCCCCTTATGGTAAAATCAGCATAGGGTAAGTATATCACGGCCGGAGGGAACGAAATGAAAAAATGTTGGGTCATCTATAATGGCAGTTTGACGAGTGACAAATTCCGTGATCAGGCGGAGCTTTTGAGAGACGCCGCTATTCGAGCAGGAGTCGAGGGGACACTCAAGAAAAATTACGAAGTGCTAATGGCCTTGAATGAAACGCTGGAAGAGCGCCCTGACTTTGTCGTCTTCCTGGACAAGGATATCCTGCTTGCGACTTTTTTGAAAAATGCAGGCATTCCCGTCTTCAATGACCCTGAAGTGATTGAGACTTGTGATAATAAAGCAAAGCAATACATACAACTTGCAAAGAGCAATATTGCAATGCCCGAAACGATCATTGCTCCGAAAGTCTATCCAAATTTCACGATTGAAGGCTCGGGCTATTATGAAAAGGTGCTTGAAAAACTTGGTTTGCCAATGATTATTAAAGAAGGTCATGGTTCCTTCGGAATGAAAGTGTATTTGATTGAAACGGAAAAGGAGTTCTTTGCGAAAGTGGATGAATTGCGAGGGGTCGATTATGTGTTCCAGCAGTTTATAGCGACGAGCAGAGGACGTGATATCCGGGTGAATATCGTTGGCGGTGAAGTAGTTGCAGCGATGTACCGTTATTCCGAAACTGATTTCAGGGCGAACATTACGAATGGCGGAGTGGCGAGCGTCATTGAATTGACCTCCGATCAAAAGCAATTGGCAATTCAGGCAGCCGAAGCGGTCGGTGCCGAATTTGCAGGGGTGGACTTGCTGTTTGGAGAAAATGAAGCGCCGCTCGTCTGTGAAGTGAATGCCGCGGCTCATATCCGCAATATATATAACGTAACAGGCATTAACGTTGCGGACAGGATGATCAGCTATATTCTTGGTAAATTGGGTTGAAAGGACATATATATTATTCTTCGGCTGATGCGGAGCGCAATCGAGGATTCATTGATGATTTACTGTTGCAAGCGTCGCGGATGGAAATTTCGTTGACATTGCTCTTGGATGTGGCCGAACCTAATGATGAGGTGGACTTCATTTTATTCCGGACTCGAAATCCAATGCTTGCGGAAAGATGGGAATCTGCGGGATTCAGGGTGATCAATCGGTCAGAAGTGAACCGGATTGCCAATGATAAATTGAAGACATTTGAGCTTGCGACTCTGTTAGGCGTTTCTGTCATTCCTACGACAAAGGTCATGTCAATGCTAGACCTACCTCCCCTACCAATTGTGATAAAAACAACTGATGGACATGGCGGAGGTGAAGTATTCCTTTGTCAAACGGAGGATGAAGCAGAAGAGATTCTCTCAAAGTTCGCAGGCAGAAGATTGGTTGCCCAGCCGTATATTGAATCCAACGCAACGGACGTACGAGTTTTCATGCTCGGGGAGGAAGTCCTTGGTGCAGTTAAACGGACTGGAAGCGATTCCTTTAAATCGAATTATACTCTCGGCGGTTCAGTGGAGAAGTATTCACTCTCGTCTTGGCAGGAAATTGAGGTTCGTAAAATTGCGAATGCGTTGAAAAGCGATTATATCGGCATTGATTTTCTTTTATTGCCGAATGGCGATTGGCTGTTGAATGAAATTGAAGACCCGGTAGGCGCCCGATCTCTATATGCGACGCATGATTTTTCGGTTGCGGAGAAGTTGTTGGAGTATGTAAAGAAGAAATTAGAGGATTTTTGAGCGCTGGCGCGAATTATTGAACACTTGAATGGCTTTTATGATCACTTGCACAGCTTTATGACCACTTGCGGGAGTTTATAATTACTAGCTCGGCTTTATGATCACTTGCGGGAGTTTATGATCACTCGCACGGCTTTATGATCACTTGCAGGAGTTTATGATCACTCGCACGGCTTTATGATCACTTGCGAGTGTTTATGATCACTCGCAAAGCTTTATGATCACCTGCAGAAGTTTATGATCACTCAAAAGATATATGAGCGTGCTCACAGTTAACTAACAAAAAAAGAGTTGGTCAACTCCATTATCAGGAGGACCAACTCTTTTTGCATTAAATCTCTTTCAATTCTTCAATCCTGCGTTCTACCGCAGCTTTCTTCTCCAAGTAGTCCTTCTCTTTCGCGCGTTCTTCCTCGACTACTGCTTCAGGAGCTTTTGAGATGAATCGTTCGTTGGACAGTTTTCCTTGGACACGTTTCACTTCGCCTTCCCATTTCGCCAGTTCCTTCTTCAACCGTTCGATTTCTTCGTCGATATTAAGCAGGCCTTCTAGCGGAAGGAATAGTTCAGCTCCTGTAATGACGGCTGACATCGATTTGCCCGGCGCCGAAATGCCGACTCCGATTTCAAGTGTTTCCGGATTACAGAAGCGTTCGATATAGCTGCGATTCGCTTCCAGAACGGCAACAGTCGCTTCGTCTTTCGCTGCAATATAAAGCGGTACTTTTTTACTCATCGGCGTATTCACTTCAGCACGGATGTTGCGGACTGCGTGAATGAGGTCGACGAGCAGCTTCATATCCGAAGCTTTTGCCTTATCCGTCAATGCAGGATCCGCTACAGGCCAAGCCGCCACTGTGATCGACTCACCTTCATGAGGGAGGTTCTGCCAGATCTCTTCCGTAATGAACGGCATCAACGGATGCAAGAGGCGCATCGTGTTGTCAAGAACGTAAGCGAGAACCGAACGTGTCGTTTTCTTCGCCGCTTCATCTTCTCCGTACAACGGCAATTTCGCCATTTCGATATACCAGTCGCAGAAGTCATCCCAGATGAAGTTGTAGAGCGCTCGGCCGACTTCACCGAATTCATATCTCTCTGCAAGCTTCGTCACTTGCTCGATCGTTTCATTCAACCGTGTAAGGATCCAAGCATCCGCAACGGATTTTTCACCGGTTAGATCGATTTCATCATACGTCATGCCGTCCATATTCATTAACGCAAAACGAGAGGCATTCCAGATTTTATTCGCAAAGTTCCAGATCGCTTCAACTTTTTCCGTTGAATAGCGAAGATCCTGGCCTGGTGAGGATCCAGTTGATAAGAAATAGCGCAATGCGTCGGCACCATATTTATCAATCACTTCCATAGGGTCGATTCCGTTGCCTAGGGATTTCGACATTTTGCGGCCATCCTCCGCTCGGACAAGACCGTGAATCAATACATCTTTAAACGGACGCTGATCCGTAAATTCGATTCCTTGGAAAATCATCCGGGATACCCAGAAGAAAATGATGTCGTAACCAGTTACGAGCGCATCCGTCGGATAGTAGCGCTTGAACTCTTCATTATCAAGATCAGGCCAGCCCATCGTCGAGAACGGCCATAATGCGGAGGAGAACCATGTATCGAGTACATCTTCCTCTTGGTTCCAGTTCTCGAGATCCTGTGGCGCTTCATGTCCTACATAAATTTCGCCCGTTTCTTTATGGTACCAGGCAGGAATTCGATGTCCCCACCAGAGCTGGCGTGAAATGCACCAGTCATGGATATTTTCCATCCAGTTCAAATACGTCTTTTCAAAACGTTCCGGAACAAAATTGACCTTTCCTTCCGATTGCTGAAGTTTGATCGCCTCTTCTGCAAGCGGCGCCATTTTAACAAACCATTGCGTTGACAAATATGGCTCAACAACTGCACCACTACGTTCTGAATGGCCTACGGAGTGCAAATGCTCTTCGATTTTGAATAAAACGCCAAGGTCCTGCAAATCTTTGACGATCGCTTTCCGGCATTCGAAGCGGTCCATTCCTTCGTATTTGCCTGCAAGTTGGTTCATGCTGCCGTCTTCGTTCATGACTAGCACGCGTGGCAAGTCATGTCGATTGCCGATTTCAAAGTCATTCGGGTCGTGTGCCGGGGTGATTTTTACTGCACCGCTACCGAATTCCATATCAACATAATCATCTGCGATAATCGGAATTTCCCGTCCGACAATCGGCAGTTTAACCGTTTTACCGATCAAATGCATATAGCGTTCATCTTCCGGATGAACGGCTACAGCAGTATCGCCGAGCATCGTTTCAGGGCGCGTCGTAGCAATTTCGATGCTGCCCGTTCCGTCTGCCAGTGGATAGCGCATATGATAGAATGCACCCTGAACATCCTTATGGATAACTTCGATGTCTGAAAGCGCCGTTTTCGTAGCCGGATCCCAGTTGATGATATATTCGCCGCGGTAAATATAGTCCTTTTCATAGAGCTTGACGAACACTTCACGGACCGCTTTCGATAATCCTTCATCCAATGTGAAACGTTCTCTAGAATAATCAAGCGCTAGACCTAACTTCGCCCATTGCGCCCGGATATGGCCAGCGTATTCATCTTTCCATTTCCACGTTTCCTGAAGGAATTTTTCACGGCCAAGATCATAGCGGGACTTTCCTTCTTCCCGAAGCTTCTCTTCAACCCTTGCCTGTGTCGCAATTCCTGCATGGTCCATTCCTGGCAGCCACAAAGCATCGTAGCCTTGCATCCGCTTCATCCGGATAAGAATATCTTGCAGCGTCGTATCCCAAGCATGACCTAAATGGAGCTTGCCTGTTACGTTCGGCGGCGGAATGACGATCGTATACGGCTCTTTCCCGCTTTCCGGTTGCGCTTCGAAGTACTTCCCTTTCAGCCACCATTCATAACGGCCCGCTTCAATCGACTGCGGCTCATATTTCGTCGGCATTGACAAATTCTCTGTTGACATTTGAACTCCTCCTCTTTACTTGCAAAACAGCTAATAAAATAAAAGTGAATACAAAAAAACTCCGTTCGTCAAAAAGGACGAAGGAGTTATCCGTGGTACCACCTTTATTCGCGCAAACTAAAAAGCGTTTGCGCCTCAATAATAAATAACGGTTTCAAACCGGCTTCCGCTACTCGAAATTCACGGAAACTGCTCCCGGGTGACTTTCCGCAAGTTCATTCATAGGCCCTCCCACCGATGGCGCCCTCTCTTGGATAAATGAAAATCGCGTACTCTCCCGATCAATGCATCATTATATAGTTATAACCATTGTATGCGATTGGAAGAGACTTCGTCAAGTAAATTAGGAAAGGAAGGTAGTATGAGAAAGGGATATAATCCTTATTTATTACCCCCGTGGTTACGGAAGACAAGGTTTTATTGCAAAGGCATCATCATCCCGATTGCCATTTTTCAGTTGATCAGGCTTTTGATCGTCCCTACGACCGGTGATTTCCTCCTATTATGTGCTCTTGGAGGATTAGCTTTCCTCCTTTACAAAGATATCATTTGAGCGGAATCGCGTCGACGTCCGCTCATCCGGCAACATTGCAATGTATGACAGTATATCGTCCTGGGCATTCCATATACTGCTGTCATGCATTGCAGCTGCTTGCGGTTCTTGGACAGGCGCCTCAGCTGTCCGATTTTGTGCATCTGAAGACTGACGTGGTTCGGTCACTTGTGCTACTTGTGTCTGCTCCTGCTTTCCGGCAGCCACCTTTTCTTTTGGCACATCCTGAACTGCAGCCGTTATCAACTTCTCTTCTGGGACTTCGGTTTCCTTTTTCGCTTCTACATTTGCTGTAATTTGACTAATGTCTTCTTTGCTGGCAGATTTTTCGCTTGCAACTTCCTCAGCAGATTTCTGTCCGTACGTACAGTTGACATTCCAAGCGACCGTAAAGGAACCTTGTCCGTCGAATGTGGACTTGACGTCTGTCGCTTCGATATGCAATGGGTGATCTACTTCCGGCGGCAGGTCGATATAAAGCGGCACAGCGTATTCAAAGTAACCCGTTTCCCCTTCCAACTCCACATCATCGACGAAGATTGCGTCTGTAGGAATCGACTCACTACGCTGCCCCTCTGTGAAGTCTACCTTGGCGGCAATGTGATAGATGCCAGATAGGCGTACTGCTTCTTCTGATCGCTTCTCTGTGAATCCAGCTTTCACTTTAACGAGGCGTGCATCCTTCGGGACACCGACATTCTCTGGAAAATAAAAGACCTCTTCCATATTCCATTGTAACTTTTTCATTCCGTTTCCCTCCCCTTGTTTCATTCACTTGCCATTATATGCAGCGAACAGGAAAGGTAGAAGAAACTGAAGCTCGTATTATTGATAGGCTCCATTAATTGCACAAGGGCTCATTTATTCTATCAAGGGCTCCATTATTCGCGCAAGGGCTCATTTATTCCATCAAGTGCTCCATTATTCACACAAGGGCTCATTTATTCCAATAAGGGCTGCATTATTCACACAAGGGCTCATTTATTCCATCAAGGGCTCCATTACTCGCGATTACCAATAAAAAAGCTGCCCGTTGTCGGGAAACCCGACAACGGACAGCTAACATAATTATCGTGCCAATTGGGCGAATACGTTGTGGAATGCTTGGACGGTCTGTTCGATATGCTCTTCCGTATGGGATGAGGAAAGGAACATGCCTTCGAACTGGGATGGCGGCAGGAAGATTCCTTCTTCTGCCATCAAGCGAAAGTACTCCGCAAACAGTTCCAGGTCGGACGTTTTCGCTTGGTCATAATTGGTCACTTTTTCATTCGTAAAGAAGAAACCGATCATGGAGCCTGCTCGGTTCACAGTATGCGGGATGTTGTATTTCGTCGCCGCCTCACGGAAGCCTGCTTCCAGCTGATCGCCAAGTTTCTTGAAATAATCATACGAAGCCGGTGTCAATTTTTTCAATGTCTCGATGCCAGCTGTCATCGCCATTGGATTTCCGGACAATGTCCCTGCTTGGTAGACCGTTCCTGCAGGTGCGATATTTTCCATGATTTCACGTTTCCCGCCATATGCACCGACAGGAAGACCGCCGCCGATCACTTTGCCGAGGCAAGTAAGATCCGGAGTGATTCCGAAATAGCCTTGCGCGCAAGTGTAATCAACACGGAAGCCCGTCATCACTTCATCGAAAATAAGCAATGTGCCGTTCTTCTCGGTGATTTCACGTAACCCTTCCAGGAAACCTGGCTCCGGCGGGACAACTCCCATGTTTCCGGCAACCGGCTCGACAATGACGCCTGCAATGTCATCTCCGAATTGATCGAAAGCAGCACGAACGCCATCCATGTCATTGTAAGCAACTGTAATCGTGTTCTTCGCAATGCCTTCAGGAACACCCGGACTATCCGGCAGACCCAGCGTAGCGACGCCAGATCCCGCTTTAATAAGCAACGAATCACCATGGCCGTGGTAGCAGCCTTCAAACTTCAATATCTTGTTGCGTCCTGTATAACCGCGAGCCAGACGCAATGCGCTCATAGTCGCTTCTGTTCCTGAAGAGACCATCCGGACAACCTCGATGGATGGCACGCGATCGATAACGATTTGCGCGAGTTCATTTTCAAGTAAAGTAGGTGCTCCGAAGCTCGTTCCTGTCTCAGCCACTTTTTTAATACCTTCAACAACGTCAGGATCTGCATGCCCTAAAATCAGAGGACCCCATGAAAGGACATAATCGATATATTCATTACCATCTATGTCCTTGATGATCGGCCCTTTTCCGCTTTCCATGAAAATCGGATCCATATTGACCGATTTGAAAGCACGGACAGGAGAGTTCACGCCGCCTGGCATTAACTTCACTGCTTCCGCAAATGCTTGCTTTGATTTTTCGTAGCTTTTACCCATTCATTTTCCCTCCAGCCAACGCGCTGCGTCTTTTGCATGGTATGTCATGATGAGATCCGCACCTGCGCGTTTCATACTTGTCAACGTTTCCAATACAATTTCTTTTTCATTGATCCAGCCGTTCTGTGCCGCTGCCTTCACCATCGAATATTCACCGCTCACATTATAAGCGACAACAGGAAGCAGGACATTGTTCTTCACATCACGCATGATATCCAAATACGACAATGCAGGTTTAACGATCAGGAAATCCGCGCCTTCCATGACATCCGACTCCGCCTCGCGAAGTGCTTCCATCCGGTTGGCAGGATCCATCTGATATGTCTTCCGATCCCCGAACTGCGGAGCCGATTCAGCAGCATCGCGGAACGGCCCGTAGTATGCAGATGAATATTTGACTGCGTAAGACATGATTGGAACATTTTCGAAGCCCTCTTCATCAAGCGCTTGTCTGATGGCGACGACGAAGCCATCCATCATATTGGATGGTGCGATGATGTCAGCACCCGCCTTTGCTTGGCTGACCGCAGTTTTCGCCAACAATTCAAGTGAAGGGTCGTTCAATATGTCGGAACCATGGACGACGCCGCAATGGCCATGGTCGGTATATTCGCATAAGCATGTGTCCGCAATGACAACAAGTTCAGGGAACTTCTCTTTGATAAGACGGGTAGCACGCTGGACAATTCCTTCGTCGTTAAAGGCTCCTGTACCCGTCGCATCTTTCTCTGCAGGAATCCCAAAGAGGATGACGGAAGGTATGCCTAATGAAACGACTTCTTCCACTTCCTCCAACAAACGATCAAGTGACAATTGATAAATGCCCGGCATCGAGCTGATTTCATTTTTCACATTTTCCCCTTCAATGATGAAGAGCGGATAAATGAAATCCTCTTTCTGCAGGATTGTTTCCCTTACCATCGAGCGTATTGTCGCCGAATTGCGCAGACGGCGATTACGTCGGAATTGTAGTTGAGTCATTTGATTTCTTCCTTTCGCCTCGCCAATGCATTGACGAGTTCCTTAAGAGTATAAATTTCAGGCTTCACATCCACCTTGGCGCCTGCCTCGATCAACGCCTTTTCAGTGACATGTCCGATTGCTCCGATTGAATAGCCATCCCAACCGACGACAGGCATTGCGCCTTCTACAAATACACGGACAGCAGATGGACTTGCAAATAAAACAGTTGTGCTCTCTCCTGTTTTCAGCAAATCGATGATTGAAGATACTGAATCAGGCTGGGACACCGTTTCATAAATCGTCCATTCTTCCACTTGAAACGGCAGTTCCTCACGGATGAGGCTACCGGCTAGATTCCCTCTAAGGAACAGAACCCGAAGCTCCCGGTCATCCGTTGGTTTGAATTGCTTTACAAACACGTCTGCGCTGAAAATGGTCGGGATGAATTCAACAGTGAAGCCGATCTTCTCCAACGCCGAGGCGGTCTGTGTACCGACAGCAGCTATTTTGGAGGGGATCTGTTGAGTTGTCATATTAAAACGTTCCATTTTCAAATGGAATGCTCTCACAGCAGTTTGGCTTGTGAATATCAACCAATCAAAGTCTGCACAACGCTTTAATTGATTCTCATCGGTCGCATCTACGATTTCATTCACCTGGATGAGCGGCATCGAGTAAGGGATGCCACCGTACTGTCTGACGAGATCAAAAACTTCAAGCGATTTCGGCGTCCCCGTAAAAATGACGGTTTCCCCTTTCAACGGACCCAATTCAGGCATCCATTTCCGCCTTCACTTTCTCGATTACTTCTGAAGCTCCTTCTGCGCGTAAAGTAGATGCTACAGATTTGCCGACTGCAACCGGATCAGAACCGCGCACCGTCTTCTTGAACACTTGCTTCGCGTCCGGGGAAGCAACAAATCCAGTAAATTCGATCTCTTTTCCGTCATATTCGGCAATTCCCGCAATCGGCACTTGGCATGAGCCATCCATTTCTGCAAGGAATGTGCGCTCCGCTTCGACTTCCAGCCACGTCTTCTCATCGGAGACTTTTTTCAGTTCGGCGAGCAGTTCTGCATCGTCACTTCTGCATTCGATCGCAAGTGCACCTTGGCCGATAGCCGGGATACAGTCTTCGATTGACATATACTCAGTCACTACATCATCGCTCCAACCCATCCGCTTCAAACCTGCGGCAGCCAAAAGGATCGCATCGTATTCGCCATCTTGCATCTTCTGCAACCGAGTATCGATGTTGCCTCGAATCCATTTGATTTCAATATCAGGACGAAGCATGATCAGCTGGGAGCTGCGGCGTAAACTCGACGTCCCGACGACGGCACCAACCGGAAGGTCCATGAACTTCACATGACCTTTGGAGATGAATGCGTCCCGTGAATCGACACGCGGCGGCATACAACCGATCATAAGCCCTTCAGGTAATACGGCAGGCATATCCTTCATGCTGTGGACAGCGAAGTCAATTTCCTTATCGAAAAGAGCTTGTTGGATCTCTTTGACGAATAGTCCTTTGCCTCCCACCTTCGAAAGCATCACATCGAGGATTTTGTCACCTTTCGTAACAATTTCTTTCACTTCAAATTCAAAAGGCGCACCCGCTGCCTTCATTTGGTCGATAAACCAATTTGTCTGCGTTAATGCGAGCTTGCTCCTTCTTGAGCCTACAATGATTTTTCTCAATACGATCTTCCTCCCATACTTACTGCCTAAACGTCAAATCCAAAAATGGAATTGCGATAATCTGCTTCCAAGAAAAAAGTTGATGATAACAAAAAGAAAAGCGAAGACGTTCGCCCACGCAAAATCGTTCGCTGTCAGTCTTCCTCTTCTTTGCAAAAACAATACTAAACTATAAAGGATAATAACGAGGAAAGACCCGATGATCTTCATGTCGGAAATTGCCCATTCATCAAGTGCAACAGCTGCCCATTGAATTCCTAGCACGAGGCTGATGAACAGTACTGGTATGCCGGTATAGATCGATGCTTTCATCCCAGATAACGATTGTTGAAGGGACGGCAGACGTCCGAATTGCTTTGTCCACTTCTTCTTCTTCAACACTTTATAGACGAGCAAATAAAGGATGGCGAAAACGAAGGACATTGCAAATGCTGCATACGATAGGATTGCAAAGGTGATATGTATGAAGAGCAATTCCGAAATGAGAGATTCACCAACAGGCGACTTCTCAATCTGCACAGGCGTGAATGTATGGATTGTCATAAAGATGAACCCGATCACATTTAAAAAGAAGACAGCGAACCCGACCTTTGTAAACACTTGGAGAATCATCGATAACGAAATGAGCAGCCAAGCGTAGAAATAGATCCCTTCGTAAAGGGAAAGGATCGGGAATCGCTGTGTGTCAATCACCCGTGCAACTAGAAATCCGCTCTGCATCAAATAGACAACCGACAAAATCGAAAAAGCGCTGCGATGGGCGATTTTATTGTTATTCAAATAATCGATGAAATAAAATACGAGGCTCACCGCATACAGGACGACGATTACTTCGTGGAATCTCGCCATAGTCATTTCGGCCATGATGCAACCTCTGCCTTTCGCATGGATCTATAGCCCGGATTATGCCTCGGCTAATTTGTGTGTAGCTTTACCAAGGGATTTGGCTTCAGATTGAACGATTTCTTCTTCCTCTTCTTCATCAACCAATCCGAATATTTGCTTGAATAAAGCCAGTTTTTCAGCTGCCTGTCCATCCAATGCCAACTCTTTTGCCTGCAGGATCGGTTCCTTCAGCATTTGGTTGACAATTGACTTTGTATGCTTATTCAATAATTTCTTTTCACGAGCAGTGAGATTCGGCATTTTATTCTCAATGCTGGCCATCGTCTCAGCCTGGATATGGAGAGCCTTTTCGCGTAATGCGGAAATGACCGGCACAACACCGAGCGTTGCAATCCATTCCTTGAATTCGACAATCTCTTCTTCAATCATCAAACCGATCTCTTCTGCGGCACGTTTACGTTCCGCCAAATTCGCTTCGACGATTCCTTGCAGGTCGTCAATGTCGTAGAGGAAGACATTCGGTAAATCACCAATTCTAGGATCCAAATCCCGAGGTACGGCAATATCGACCATGAAAATCGGCTTCCCCTTCCGGAGCTTCTCAACATATTTCATCAATTCGAAATCAATGACAAAATCAGTTGCGCCGGTGGAACTGATTAATACATCTGCTTCCAATAGCGTGCATTGCAATTCCTGCATCGGTTTAGCGACGCCCCCGAATTGCTCCGCCATCTCTTCTGCTTTAGAAAGCGTACGATTGACGACAGTCACTTTGCCGGCACCACTGCCATGCAAGTTCTTGATGGCCAATTCTCCCATCTTCCCTGCTCCAAGTATGGCTATATGCTTTCCATCCAATGAACCGAAAATCTTCTTTCCAAGCTCAACAGCAGCGTAGGATACAGATACAGCATTGTCGGCGATGGCAGTTTCTGAATGCGCCTTCTTCGCGAGTGTAATTGACTTTTTAAACAACTCATTGAAGACTGTTCCAGTCGTCCCGATGTTTTGCCCTTCCAAGAAACTGTTTCGGACTTGTCCTAAAATTTGAGTTTCGCCAAGCACCATTGAATCGATGCCCGCTGATACACGCATCAAATGTTCGATCGCTGCATCATTTTCGTAGATAAGCAAATGAGGGGATAATTCCTCAAGTTCCATGTCGAACCAGTCAGCTAAAAATCGTTTCACGTAGTAACGGCCCGTATGGAGTTGATCAGCAACAGCGTATATTTCAGTACGATTGCAAGTAGAAATGATTACATTTTCCAAAATGCTTTTCTCTTTTTGTAAAGCTTGCATCGCCTTTGGCAATTCAGCTTCTACAAAAGATAATTTTTCCCTGATTTCTACTGGAGCTGTTCGGTGGTTGACACCGACCACGATTGTATACATAAGGTGTTCACACCTCTCCCGTTCTTTTTCACATATACGATTATAACATATTTCGCTGTATCTAACGGACAATTTTGTGACTAACTCTTGAACCATCAACGGTTCGTTCCCTATTTTTGTACTTATTCTAATGTATTTCTTCTCCGCTAGCATCTAGCTCCGGCGACCAGATGCTCGGGTCATAAGTCGACCCTGCTGCACGGCAAAGAGCGCCGTTTCGCATGTTCGCCTTATGCCTGTCGCACCTAGGCAGGTCGCCTTCGCTTTTGAATTAAAAATCCGGATGAACGTTTGTTATCATCCGGATAAAAACTACATTCTATTTTCAATCTCTCGCCATGCCTCATCAATCCCCATGCCTTTTTCAGAGGAAAACAGGACTAATGGATCTCCAGCGCGCATATTCAATTCGTTTCTCACGACTTTTTTATGCTTCTCCCACTTACCTTTCGGGATTTTATCCGCTTTCGTTGCAATGACGATTGTAGGAATGTCGTAATGACCAAGAAAGTCATACATAACACAATCATCTACGCTTGGGGGATGTCTAAGGTCGACAATCAAGACAACGGCCCTCAATTGCTCCCGACCGGTTAAATATCTCTCAATCATTTTGCCCCATGCTTCCCGTTCCGATTTGGACACTTTCGCATAGCCATAACCGGGGACATCGACGAAGAATAATTTCTCTTCAATTTTATAGAAATTCAATGTTTGGGTCTTGCCCGGTTTCGATGATGTACGGGCTAAACTTTTACGTCCGATCATTTTATTAATGAAGGAAGATTTTCCTACATTCGAACGGCCAGCCAACGCAAATTCCGGAAATCCATCATCCGGGTATTGCTCCGGTCTTACCGCACTCATGATCATTTCAACTTGATTTACTTTCATTCGGAAGCCTCCTCCAATGCGTACGCTAATACCTCTTCAGCATCTGAGACAAGCTTGAATGTCAGCTCACTCCGTACACTTTCTGGTATATCTTCAATATCACGTTCATTTGCAATCGGCAAGATGATTGTCGTCAAGCCAGCTCGATGTGCACTTAAAGACTTTTCCTTAACGCCTCCGATCGGCAACACCCTGCCTCGGAGCGTAATTTCGCCTGTCATTCCGACTTCACGCTTAATCGGGCGTTTCGTCAATGCAGAAACGAGTGCGGTCGCAATCGTTACGCCCGCAGAAGGTCCGTCTTTTGGAACTGCACCTTCAGGAACATGTATATGAATGTCGCACGATTCATGGAAATTCGGATTGATATGAAAATCCACTGCCTTAGATCTGACATAGGATAATGCCGTTTGTGCCGATTCTTTCATGACATCACCCAACTTGCCCGTCAGTATCAGTTTACCTTTGCCCGGTGACAATGAAACCTCAATTTGGAGTGTATCTCCTCCAACCGTCGTATATGCCAATCCGGTTGCAACGCCGACCTGGTTTTTCTTCTCAGCTTGTCCGTAGCTGAATTTCCTTTTGCCTAAAAGGGTTTCAAGCGCCTTTGCACTGACAGTAACACTTTTTCTTTCCCCGGTTACGATTTGCTTTGCAGCTCTTCTGCAAATCCTGGCGATTTCCCTTTCCAGTCCACGGACACCGGCTTCCCGTGTATAATAACGGACGATATTCTGAATCGCTTCGTCATTGAAACGGACTTGAGACTTTGTCAATCCATGCTCCTTCAGCTGCTTTGGAATGAGATGGTTTTTGGCGATAGTCCGCTTTTCCAATTCTGTATACCCCGGAATCGAAATGATCTCCATTCGATCCCTCAAAGGACCGGGTATGGAGCTTAAATCATTGGAAGTCGCTACGAATAAGACATCCGATAAATCATATGGTTCTTCTATATAGTGGTCACTGAACGTTGCGTTCTGCTCAGGATCAAGAACCTCCAGCATGGCAGATGACGGATCCCCTCTGAAGTCATTGGACATCTTATCGACTTCATCGAGCAAGAATACAGGATTGATCTTTCCCGCCTTTTTCATGCCTTGAATAATTCGTCCTGGCATAGCACCGACATATGTACGGCGGTGCCCTCTAATTTCAGATTCATCACGCACTCCTCCAAGGGAAATACGGACAAATTTGCGCCCCAATGATTCCGCGATGGAGCGAGCCAAAGAAGTCTTTCCAACTCCTGGCGGTCCATCGAGGCATAGGATCGGCCCGCGTAATGAGTTGGTCATTTGCCGGACGGCAAGGTATTCCAATATACGCTCCTTCACCGATTCGAGTCCCTCATGGTCGCGGTTCAATATTTCCTCGGATCTATTGATATCCAATTGATCCTTCGAAGCTTTTGACCATGGCAATGCGACGAGCCAATCGATATAATTCCGGATCACACCACTTTCAGCGGAAGCGGAATGAGCCTTCTCATAACGATCTAGTTCACGGAATGCAGCCTGTCTTACATTTTCAGGCATACCAGCCTCTTCAATCTTTTTCGTCAACTCAACAACTTCAATGCTCTTCCCGTCTTTATCGCCAAGCTCTTTTTGGATCGCCTTCATCTGCTCGCGTAGGTAAAATTCTTTTTGTGTCCGTTCCATCGCTTCTTTTACACGAGTATTGATCTTCCGCTCCAGTTCGAGGATCGCCTGCTCGTCGTGAAGTTTATTGATAAGGAACTCCAATCTCTTCTTAACGTCCGTAATTTCAAGTATTTCCTGTTTGGCAGACAGCTTCAACGGTAGATGGGAAGCGATCATATCTGCGAACCTTCCCGGCTCTTCGATAGATGCAATGGAATCGAATGTTTCCTGGGAAACTTTAGCGGAATAGTTTGTGTAATTTTCGAAGTAAGGAAGTAAAATGCGCATAAGTGCAATGCATTCTGCATCCACTTCCGTGTCGTCCGGAATTCTCTTCACATCTACAACAGGGTAGAGGTCCGCCTCCTCATAATTAGACCATTCCGCCCGTTCGATACCTTCAACATTGAGTCGATATGTCCCATTGTTCAATTCCGTCAATGACTTCACATGTGCCAAAAGTCCGATTCGATATAAATCATCGGCTTCCGGATGTTCAACACTTGTCTCTTTTTGTGAAGCAAGCATGATGAGATTGTCATTCGCAATTGCATGTTCGACCGCAAATACGGAGCGCTCTCTCCCGACGTCAATATGTAAAACCATCGTCGGGTAGACTAACATCCCCCGCAAAGGCAATAAAGGTACATTCAGCTTTTTTCGATTCGGCATGCGGAAGTCACCTCCATAAGTTATGTATGTCCATTAATCATTTTTCTATAAGGTGGAAAAAGCCGACAACCGATGAGCGAATGATTCGCATCGTCGGAGTCAGCTTTACCCCTCCATTTATCAGGCCGTATTTTTCTCTTGATCGAGCTCCATCTGGGTACCATCTTCTCGATAAAGGATCGGGCTGGATTTTTTCAGGACGGAATCTTTAGTAATGATGCATTCGGTGACTTCATCAAGTGACGGAAGTTCATACATGATATCCAACATGATGTTTTCAATAATCGACCGCAATCCACGGGCACCCGTTTTCCGATCAATCGCTTCTTTTGCGATTTCAATCAGCGCATCATCTTCAAAACGCAACGCAACGCCATCCAATTCGACCATCTTTTGGTATTGCTTGACAATCGCGTTTTTCGGAACTGTGAGGATTTGATAGAGAGTATCTTCGTTCAACTGTTCCAAAGTTGCAATGACCGGCAACCGGCCGATGAATTCAGGAATCAGTCCGAAACGCTGTAAATCCTCAGGAATCAATTTTGAAAGCAAAGAAGCTTCCTCATTTGCGCCCTCTTCAATATTCGTGCCAAAGCCGATCACTTTCTGTCCTGTTCGGCGTTTAATGATTTCTTCCATCCCATCGAAGGCACCGCCGACGATGAAGAGAATATTTGTCGTATCGATTTGCAGGAATTCCTGGTGAGGATGCTTGCGGCCGCCTTGAGGTGGGACGCTTGCAACAGTTCCTTCCAAAATCTTCAGGAGTGCTTGCTGCACACCTTCACCGGACACATCACGCGTGATCGATGCATTTTCCGACTTACGGGCAACTTTATCAATTTCATCAATATAGATGATCCCTTTTTCTGCACGTTCGATATCGAAATCGGCAGCTTGGATCAATTTCAATAAAATATTTTCAACGTCTTCACCGACATAGCCGGCTTCCGTCAAAGAAGTTGCATCCGCAATTGCGAAAGGAACATCGAGAATACGTGCCAATGTTTGCGCCAACAACGTTTTACCGCTGCCCGTAGGTCCGATCAAAACGATATTCGATTTTGCAATTTCCACATCGTCGACCTTACTATTCGTATTGATCCGTTTGTAGTGGTTGTAAACCGCAACGGCCAATGACTTTTTAGCACGGTCCTGGCCAATAATATATTCATCCAAGATACCTTGGATTTCACGTGGTTTCGGAACGTCCTTCAGCTCGAAGTGCTCATCAAGTCCAACTTCCTCCTCGACGATTTCCGCACAAAGTTCAACACACTCATCACAAATATAAACACCCTGACCGGCAACAAGTTTTCTCACCTGGTCTTGGGTTTTACCACAAAAAGAACAACTTAAATTATCTTTTTCGTCATTAAATTTGAACATCAAGCTCACCCCTATTCAAGTGACAATCTTACAAGATTCCCCCGGTTTTATCAACTATTTAGAACTTATCCTCTATAGTTGCCCAAAAAATCCTAGCCTATGAAAAACAAGGTACGGAAACCCGCACCTTGTATTTTTCATCAACAATTATTCAGCGACTTTTGCATTTTCAACTAGCAATTCAACAGTCTTGTTGAAACGCAAGTCGTTCTCAAGCACTTTCGTTCCGCCCAATGTCTGCTTAATCTGATCGACGTCCATACCGAATTGCTCAGACATCTTCTCTAGCTCTGCGTCGATTTCCTCTTCTGTAACTTCAAGGCCTTCAGCAGCTCCGATTGCTTCAAGTGTCAAGGAAACGCGAACGCGGCTGAGTGCATCGTCTCTCATTTGCGCACGTAATGCAGCTTCATCTTGTCCTGAGAATTGGAAGTATAAATCTAAGTTCATACCTTGCATTTGGAGGCGTTGACCGAATTCGTCCATCATGCGATCCACTTCGGAGTCGATCATCACTTCCGGGATATCGATTTCAGCGTTACGTGCTGCAGCTTCAACAAGATCGTCACGCATTGCTGTTTCAGAAGCAGTTTTCTTCTCTTGAGCTGTCTGTTCTTTCATTTTTGTACGAAGCTCTTCAAGGCTTTCGACACTTTCATCGATTTCCTTTGCAAGCTCATCGTCAAGCTCAGGAACTTCCTTCGACTTGATTTCATGTACTTTCACTTTGAATACAGCCGGTTTACCAGCCAATTCTGCAGCGTGGTACTCTTCAGGGAAGGAAACTTCAATATCTTTTTCTTCGCCTTGCTTCATACCGACAACTTGTTCTTCGAATCCTGGAATGAATGAACCAGTTCCGATTTCCAAGTCATATCCTTCAGCTTTGCCGCCTTCGAAAGCTTCGCCATCAACGAATCCTTCGAAATCAAGGTTGACAGTGTCGCCGTTTTCAACAGCGCCGTCTTCCTTTACGACCATTTCAGCCAACGCTGTTTGACGATCCTTCAATTGTGCTTCGATCTCTTCGTCCGTCACTTCAGTTTCCTGAGGTGTCACTTCAAGACCTTTGTAGTCGCCAAGTTTTACTTCAGGCTTTAATGTAACATGTGCTTTGAATACGAGCGTTTTGCCTTTTTCCATCTCATCGATTTCGATTTCAGGTTGAGCGATCGGCTCTACATCCGCTTCATCAAGCGCATTTGAATACGCTTCAGGCAGGATGATGTCAAGCGCATCGTTATAAAGTGATTCTACGCCGTACATTCTTTCAAACATTTTGCGGGGCATTTTCCCTTTACGGAATCCAGGCGCTTGAACTTTCTTAACTACTTTCTTGAAAGCCTCATCAAGTGCTGCATCCACTGTCTCAGCAGGAACTTCAACTGTAAGTGTTCCTTTATTGCCTTCTTCTTTTTCCCATTTAACAGACATTTAAATACCTCCGAATCATTATGACCAGTATATTTTCTCACGTTTATACGCTATTTACAACCCTTACAGTATATCATAGTCTTTCGATCTTTCAACAGATTTACTGCACATCACTTATCCGTCTGTTGGTCAACAGTTCTGATCCAGGAATTCAGCTCCGTTGCATTGACCGGTGCCCCCGTGAACATGCTTTCTATGTATTGCGTATAAGCATCCGCAACCTCGGAAGTGGAAAATCCATCCCAGCAGAATGGGTAGGCGATAATACCGTAACGAAGACTGGCGTCAATAGCCATTTGCATACGCGAGGGATCCTTCTCAAAGAGTCCGCCGATTTGATTGACCACTTCAATGGAACGATCATCCTGGCTCGGCAGCTCCAAATCCGCAGGGATGACACTTTTCGACCTCCCAAACTTCCGGACCGTCACTTCCCCATCAAAACCTGATTCGCGCAGGAGGACAAGCGCGTACGTGATGACGATTGGGTGCAAGCTTTCCTTTTCGACAATTTGCGATAATAGATTTTTTGTCGTCTTGTCCAATTCCCTGTTTTCAAATAAAGCAAGAATCCCCTGTTGTGTTTCTGTTGTTCCTTCCATGAATTCATCCATGGTAAACACATCCAATTGCCGAGGTTCCAATTCCTCACGTATGTATCTTGAGGATAGCCTATTATTCAACTCCCGTAAGTAATTGAATTTAGTAATCATATTTGGCGGGACGATACCTTCGTCCAGGAGGGTTTCAATCGTCATTTCAACTTCGTCATAATCCTGCAGCTGGATGCTGATTGCTAAATATAGTTCCATGGCATCCAGATACTCCGTTGTTCCACTATGTAATAATTTCGTTGCTACTTCTTTCGCCAAAGGAAAGTTTTTTGTTTCATAGAGAGAAACCGCGTATGGCGCTAATATGCGGGTGTTGTCAGGATCGAAATGATACGCCTGTCCGAATGCCTCCACAGCTTCTACGTAGTCTGTATCCTCGACAGCATCCAACCCTTTTTCAATCAGTCGTTCCAAGGCGCCAGGAAACACGACTATGTTATCCTTTTTAATTAGCCTTCCGTATCTATGTCTCACTGGATTCACCTTCTTTCATCCATCCACTATACCATATAGCATTTTCCAACCGGAAATGAATTATTCACTCCCTGTTATATATGTTCATATCTGAAAATTTCTCGATACATTTTTCCTCAAACCAGCTTCACTCTTTGGATTTTATTGTTCCCACGAAATGGAACTTAGTTAGTTAGCACCAAGGGATAATTCTCATGTCCATTCCTTTTTATTTGCAAACGTTTAGTATCAAGTAACTGTATTGGCAAATTTGATTCGTATTGGCAGTTTTTGTCTTGTTTTGACGGATTTTTTCAGTATAGTATTTCTTGTGTAACGGTGTAGAAAAAAATTAAGGAAGAGGGGGAATTCCCAAAGATGAAAAACATATTTTTGTATCCGTTTGTAGTTGTATCGTTAGCCTTGTTATTGGGAGCATGCTCTGAACAGGCAACAAAGACAACAGAAACAACTACATCAGAAACAACTACATCAGAAAAAGAAGAAGTAACTGTCACTGACAAAACAGAAATTGAGACATCGGAGTCAGATGACACAACGAACATGCAATGGTCTTATGATGAAGAAACAGGTCCAGACCATTGGGGGGATTTGGATCCTGCATACTCAGCCTGTACAGATGGAAATGAACAATCACCAATCAATATCGATTCATCACAAGTGAAAACGAGTAAAAAACTGGATAGCATTGAAATTCAATATGAACCGTCACACCTTTCGATCTTAAATAACGGTCATTCGATCCAGGCTAATCCAGCAGCACCAAACAATAGCATTGTCGTCGAAGGAACAGAATATAAGCTTGCTCAATTTCATTTCCATACACCAAGCGAGCATCAGATCAATGGTCAAAACATGGATATGGAACTTCATCTAGTACACCAAGATGCGGACGGTGAGCTTGCAGTACTCGGTCTGATGATTAAAGAAGGAAAAGAAAACGAAGAACTTGCAGCTATTTGGGATGCATTTCCTATGAAAGAAACTGAGAATGATATTGAATTAAATGAAACTATTGATTTACACGCCTTACTTCCTTCAGATCAAACAACTTACTCTTACAACGGCTCATTAACGACACCACCTTGCACAGAGAAGGTGAAATGGATTGTTTTTGTAGAACCAATTGAAATGTCAAAAGAACAAATTCAAGCTTATCAGGAGATTTTCCCTGAAAACCAACGTCCTGTTCAACCTTTAAATGAGCGCGAAATAATTGAAGTAGATGAAGTAGATTGAGGAAGATTTCAATCGCTTGAAAAATCTTGCGCCAATACAAGGATGGCCTTTCATCAATTCTCTGGATTGATGAAAGGTCATTTTTATCGAATTAATATCCACTTGAGTATGTTATATATGTGTTGCGCCCATTTTCCTTCGCCCTGTACAAGGCGTTGTCCGCATTCGTCAGTAACTCGTCCATCGTAGCTCCGTCTTGCGGAAACATGGCGATTCCGATACTAGAAGTGGTGGTGAAGGTATACCCCCTTATTTGCCAATCTTCCTGCAAGCTGTCCAAAACCCGTCTACTGATCGCCTTCGCCTCGTTCTCATCTGTATCAGGAAGGAGCATGAGGAACTCATCACCGCCTTGGCGCGCAAACACATCACTTTCCCGAAGTGAGCATCTCACTCGTTTAGAAAGCTGTTTCAGTAATTCATCACCGACAGAGTGACCAAGCTGATCATTCACCCACTTGAATCTATCAAGATCCATATATAGTAATGCACAATTTATTTCATTTCGTTTTGCTTCCTTCAAAGTTTGGCGCATGATTTCCTGAAAAAGTCTCCGATTCGGCAACCCTGTCAGTTCGTCATGAAAAGCCATTTGCGTCAGCTTCTCGCGCATCATCTTTTTTTCTTCGATGACACGGGAGACAACCAATATAAAACCTTCACCGTTCTTTTCATCTACAAAATAAGTGCCTTTTGCTTCAAGCCATATCCATTCTTTCGTTTTATGCCTATATCTAAACTCCATTTCGGCGGATTCCAACGATTGGAATAAGGAATAGAAATGTCCTTCAACTTCCGGCAAATCTTCAGGGTGCACTATATCAATAGCACTCTTCCCTTCGAAATATTCCAAAGGAAACCCTAGGACTGGCGTTAGTGAGGGGGATGCATAGACAATCACCCCGTCTTTATCTATGACTGTCACCAAATCAGTCATATTTTCGGCAATTAAACGGTATTTTTCTTCACTACGGATCAAGGCCTCTTCAAATCTTTTCTTTTCTGAAATATCACGCGAAATACCGGAAAAAGCGATAATGTTGCCATGTTCATCATGAAGAGGAGAAAGCGTTATACTGACCGGAATAAATGTTCCGTCCTTCTTCAAACATTCCACTTCGAGCCCACGGATGCTTTCATTATTCAATACACGTGCACGGTCTCTCTTTACTTGCTCACTTTGTTTAGCTGGTATTGTCGGCATAGGCCTCCCTACGATTTCTTCCGCTTTCCATCCATACATTTCTTCGAAGGCTCTATTCACCTGTACAACATTTCCGTCCAAGTCAATAATATCCATTGCCTCGGCAGATGACTCATAAAAAAACATTAACTTCTCCGCTGTTTTTCGAAGTTCATCTTTCGTTTTGACTAGTTCGGTCACATCTTTTACGACAACCATTATGTTCCGGGGTTGCTGACCCTTTTCACAGAGAGGGAGGTTTTTTACATACAAATGAAGTAATTCACCTTCTTTATTATAGGCACTCACATTATATGAGCTAGATTCCCCTTTCAATGTGTTAGCGAATAATTCAGCAACCAATTTCACATTTTCCGGGGCAATTATGTCCTGAAAATTAATGTCCACCCATTCGGATGCTGAATATCCGAATAAATTCGTACCCGCTATATTCACATCAAGTACTTCTCCCTTTTCCCCTAGTAGGAAGATAGGATCCGGATTAAAAGTTAGTATCGAATTCAATACATCACTCGTAATCCCCTTAAAAAGCATATCCATCTATACCGCCCCTTCCTAAATGAACACTATATAACAACTACTATATAAAAGAGCATTGCTCAAGAAATTCACTATCCTGGATGACTAACAATAGTTTATACCCATTTCAATAAGTATACTATAACTAGTTTTAAAATCCTATGAAACGAGCATCGATAGACAGTTTGAACTAGCCTTTAGTCGGGTATGATAACATAAAGAGGTGAGTATTTTGAGTGAATTATTTTTACTCGAAGTGGAGGTTCAAAAGCTTGAGAGCGATATTAACAGATGTCCTGATAGCTTAAAGCCTACAATTCGGTCCGATATACAGTTCCTGATGGATGTAATTGATTACTGTAATAATGGAAATTAAATATATTGCTTAACTAAAATAAGGACGGCATTAAACTTTGATTTTTCAAAGTTTAACGCCCTCCTTTTTCATCTTCTATGCATTGGCCCCAGTAAGATGCGCATCGAACGAATCGATAATCGTTAGGAAATGGTCTGCTTCGCGATAAACATGGTCCGCTAATAACGGATGGATAATACTCTTTATTTTACATTCTTCAATTAAATCTCTGGCCGTCTTTTTGAATTCGCGGAGGGAAACGACAGACACCCGATTTTGATCAAGGAATTGGTCCAACAGGGGAACGGTTTGGGAATACGGTCTCATTCCGTCTAAATCCCTAGCTTGGAACAGTAATTCATCAAAATCATTGCTGAAATTCCTTGCAATGTCGACGAGCTTTCTTTCCGAAGGATCAAGTAGATGACCGATGAATTTTGCATGATCGGCCATAATTCGTAAAAAGAACACATTCTCTTTGATGATTGCATCTGCAAGCGGCACTAATTTCCCTTCATTTAATTCAATGAGTCGCTTCCTGAAATAATTGGCTTCCCTACTAATATGGTCTACCAATAACGGGAAGTTGTTTCCGCCGGGCAACTGGCAAGATAGGATCAACCCTAACACTTTTCGTTTAAAAGCGTAAATATTCGTCGCTGCCATCTGAACTTCTGAATTGAACCTTCTGATGGTCAGGGGGTCTGTTTGATTTGTATAAGCATGCGACTGTTGTTCAATTCGTTCGAATATACGATAAAATTGATTTGCTTCTGCGATTAGTTGTGTATCTTCACACCGAAACCCTAGCCTTAGAAATAAGGAATGTTCTTTCATAATTCTTGACCAGAACTGGATTTCCTCCAATGACCGTTCCACAAACTCCGTTGGCGATATGTTGGGACCACCGCTTTGGTACTCTTCGTTCCAATACATACGAATCTCCCCTTTGTATGCATACGTACTGAATCAATCTATTCCGAGTAAAGTTGTCCCTATTCCAAAAATCTTTAAGTGACGTAACTTTTCACATGCACACAAAGGATTTTCTGTAATTATTCATTCTCCTCAATAGGTTGTAGTTTTTCTTCAATTTCATTCCGACGCTCTTCTAAAAACGGCGGCAAGTCTAATTTCTCACCTAGCGTTTCAATATTTCCGTCGATTGTAAAACCCGGTCCGTCTGTCGCAATTTCAAATAGAATTCCATTTGATTCGCGGAAATATAAACTCTTGAAGTAGAAGCGGTCCACAATGCCGGATGAATAGAAGCCTCGTGCCCGGACTTGTTCATCCCAATATGCAAGCTCTTCTTCGTCTTTAACACGCACCGCCAAATGATGAATGCTGCCGCGTCCAGGTTTTTCGGATGGACCGTCTAAAAATTTCACGACAATTTCACCAAAAACTTCGCCTTTAACCGATTGGAATATCGCCTCTTCTTCCGTACGGAACACTTCCAAATATCCGAATATTTCTGTAAGTGTACTTGCAAGTTTATCGAGTCTCCGCACAGTCATTTCAACTGAACCCATGCCTTGAATTTGATGTTCTTCCGGTACGATTGATTTTCCCCATGTTTCCCAGTGCTCGGGTTTTTCGCTGTTTGACACAAGAAGCACCATCCGCAAGCCTTCTGAATCCTCAAAGTGTAAAGCGGGACGATTAGCGTACATTGTAATGTCACTATGTTGTACATCAAATTCTTCAAGACGCGTTTTCCAATAAGATAAGCTAGCAACGGATGGGACAAGTAATCCGATTCGGGTGATGGCATTTGTTCCTCGGTGCGTACTTCCTACAACCGGAATTTCAAAAAATGATAATTCAGTGCCAGGACTTCCGGTTCGGTCTCCATAAAATAAGTGATACATTGACGGATCGTCTTGATTGACCGTCATTTTCACACGCCGTAAACCAAGTACTTCTTTATAAAAGTGATTGTTTTTACTAGCATTTTTGGTGATCATCGAAATGTGGTGATGTCCTGGAATTTTGTACATGAGTTTTTTCCTCCTATTTATCGTTTGATTAGACAAGTGAGAAGATAAGAAATCACCTATTCGGCAACTTCTTGTTTACTATTTTTTTGAACACGCGACATAAGCTTATATAAGCTTTTCTTTATAACTCAACTAATTATGATGTAAGAAAAGCATCTCGAATTCAAACTATATGCTTGTCAGTCAGAAAATCACGTTACATTTCCCATCAATAAATATAAACAGCCAATCGCCAGAGTTATTCTGGCAATTGGCTGTATTGACCATTATCATTTCTCCCAAATTTCAATCCATCTTCCTTCAGGGTCAGAAATCCAAACAAAGGTCCCATACTCGCTTTTTTCAGGTTCTTTTAGAAGTGGTACACCAATTTTTTCGAAGTGCTCCATCCAATCTTCTATATTTTCCACTTGGAAATTTAGCATAACAGATTGTTCGACAGGGAAATAGCTATTTTCTTCTTTAAAAAGAGAAAATATCGTCTCATTATCTATATCTGGTTTAATTATAGCGCCATTCCAGTCACCCATTGAAAATCCCAGCGTTTCTTCATACCAGTTCTTTAACTGATCTACATCTTTTGACCTCAAAAAAACCCCGCCAAAACCTTTTATCTTCATAACATACTCCCCCCACTCACCTTTTTGTTTCCTACTTAAGGTTAGTTCAACAAACCTAGCATTAATCCTTCTTTACATATTTCACTTATTTATACCACCATAATAAAACAGGCAGTTCCCCCACCCATTACGGGCGGCGAAACTGCCTGTCCAATTAGATTGAATCACCAACAGGGTTTACCTGCGTATACTTATCTTGATCTTCGGTTCTGAAGCGACCTTCCCATTTAGCCATAACAACCGTCGCCATAGCGTTCCCCAGTACGTTGACGACTGTACGACCCATGTCTAGCAGTCGGTCGACACCTGCAATGAAAGCAAGTCCTTCCAATGGAATACCGACTGTGCCAAGCGTCGCAAGCAAAACGACGAATGAAACGCCTGGTACCCCTGCGATACCGTTCGAAGTGACCATGAGTACCAATACTAATGTAACCTGCTCCATGATGCTAAGGTCAATGCCATACATTTGAGCAATGAAAATTGCCGCAAGTGCTTGATAGAGTGTTGAGCCGTCCAAGTTGAATGAATAGCCCGTCGGAACAACAAAAGACACGATGTCCCGCGGTGAACCGAATTTCTCCATCTTTTCCATAAGCTTCGGCAGCACAGTCTCAGAACTGGATGTAGAATAAGCCAAAATAAGTTCGTCTTTCAACAGTTTTATAATGCTGAAGATGCTTGAGCCGACTAACTTCGCAATTCCGCCAAGGACCACAATGACGAAGAAAATCATAGTTGCATAGACGAGAATCATTAATTTACCAAGCGGCACTAGCGATTCGAGTCCGAATTTTGAAACCGTCACACCGATTAAACCGAATACACCAATCGGTGCGAATTTCATAATCAAGTTCGTTACCCAGAACATCGCGTCTGCAGTGCCTTGGAAGAATGCCAGCACCGGCTTTCCGCGTTCACCGATTGAAGCAACCCCTAATCCGAACAATACAGAGAAGAAGATGACCGCAAGCATATCGGCTGATGCCATCGCTTGGATAATATTACT
Organism: Saccharococcus sp. Marseille-Q5394; assembly: GCF_946901335.1. Lineage (NCBI taxonomy): Bacteria > Bacillati > Bacillota > Bacilli > Caryophanales > Anoxybacillaceae > Saccharococcus > Saccharococcus sp. Marseille-Q5394. Next base: position 914,926 of record NZ_CAMPPQ010000001.1, read on the forward strand.
CGGCACGATACCGACTAGAACGTCCATAAATCCTTCGTTTTGTACACTTTCAGTCGTTTGGACATAGGAGTCGATATCGCCTTTTGCCAATGTCGACATATCAATGCCTTCACCTGGTTTAAAGATATTTGCTGCAGATAAACCGACGAGGATAGCGATTAACGAGACAACTTGGAAGTAAAGCATCGTCTTTCCGCCAAGTTTACCTAATTGCTTTAGATCACCCGTTCCTGCAACGCCAACAATCAAAGTTGAAACGATGATTGGGACAACAATCATTTTGATCATGTTAATAAAGATAGTACCTAGTGGCTGTAAATAAGTCTCTATTGCCGGATGGCCATAAAAGACTGCCCCGACGATGATTCCTGCTATTAATCCGACAAGTATTTGATAAGCTAATGGAAATTTAAATTTCTTTTTCATAAAGATACCTCCCTCTACCAATGAAAGCGTTTTCTCACTTTTTACTAGTGTAAGGGATACTTATCGAATCCGACAAAATCCGACAATGTGTTTTTTATTTATTTGCAGGAAAAATCTTCATTACCGCTTATACCTTTCGCCTGTTTCAATATAGAGCACTTGTAGGAACTTCTTTATATTAATTTTTAATCGGGAAGGAGTTGGGAGGTCATCTTCTATTTGTTTCATGCGTAGGCGAATGTCCTGGAAGTCGAAATAGCGCGGTGCATAATATTCGAATTGAGGCGATGTATAATCAACTACTCCCATCGAGGCTAGGTTGTTGACTGCGGCTGCGATTGTTCTTCGGATCCGCTGCTCAATCGCCTTGCTTTCTTTTGTAATATCAACATTCTCCATATCCCTGGCGGCCGCTTCATATAAGTCCTTTAATGGCGGCAACTGCGATGGCCGGTTTTGCTGTTGCATTAGTAAGTCCATAATGGCTACGATATCATCGCTGCCTGCCTCTCCAACAATCCCCATATCGTTTAAAATGGAACGAACAATTTCACTCACACTGTGTCGCATTGGTTGTTCACCAACCGATCCGATATTTGCTAGCGATTCCCGAATCGTTTGCAGCGATTGCTGAAGCCGATAGTTTTCTTTAGTCTTCGTTAAAATACTTCGAACTTCCACACGATTAATGGGCTTATGAATAAAGAACTCCACACCTTTTTCGTACGCTTCACCAACCATTTCCTTATTGACGACTTGAGAAATCATGATGAACTGACCCTTGAATCCTTGCTCTTTCAAATGTTCCATCGTTTCGATGCCATCAAGTTCCGGCATGAGAAAATCAATCAGTACAACGTCAGGCTGCGTAGACATTATAAGAACAAGTGATTTCACACCATTTTCCGCCTCGCCTGCCACATAGCCAAGCTCCTCTTCTATGATAATCTGCTCAAGCATTCTCCGGCATGCCAAATCATCATCTACAATAAAATAACGCACGATAGATCACCTCATTACTAAAGTATGTGCAGGAATCCGTATTTGAAAAACCGTTCCTTTTTCTGGTGTTTCAATATGAATCTCCCCTTGCAGTGTCTGAACAATCTGTTGGACATGGGATAGACCAATGCCAGTCGCCGCCACGCCCTGCTCATTGAACTTCGTTGTATAGCCAGGTTCAAACAGTATAGGGATATCTTCTTTTCGAATCCCTTTGCCTGTATCCCTGATTGTGATGCGCAGATCATCCGCTTCTTCGAATATGCGAATGTCAACGGTACCCGTATGTGTAATCGATTCAACTGCATTGGCCGTTACATTATTCAATAAAGCCAATAGCGGGATATGCTGATCCGTTTCATAATCAACTGTCATCGTTAAGCGGAAATTGACAGTCCTCTTCAATAACTCGCTATAATTCCGATTCGATGTAATTACAAGTTCAAGCAGATCGGACAAGAGAAAGAAATCAGCGCTCTTTTCTTTTGTAATGTTAGACAATCCTGCTACTATCCGCTGAGAATCCTTTTTCACTTCATGGATTTCTTGTGCAATGGCTAGCGCCTGCACACTCAAGTCATGTAGATTCTTTTGCTTTAACTTCCGGTACAAATCATGGCTGGCGGCCGTTACTTGTTCGATATGATTCATCGACTTCTGTAAATATAACGACTCCGCATACAGATTCGAACCGATTCCGAGCATTTCCCGCACTCGCTTTTTCTGCTCAGATACCATAATTGAACTATAAAGGCCAACGACGAAAAAGCTGCGGAACATCGCCACACCGGCAATCAACGCCAAGTCTTTCCACATCAGACCGCCACGGTCCAGCATGACTATGCGCATGATGCTTTCCGAACCGTTCCCGACAAACTCAAAAAATGAAGCCAAAGCCCCTAACATGAGCGGAGCTGCCCGATACTTGTCAAGATGGATGATATGAAAACCCATCGCAAAGACAACATAATATAACAAAATAGGCATATGATGCTGGAAACTCTCCGTAAACGAAACAGACATTGTCGTCATTTCAATACCTGTCCGAAAAACAACGACAGTCAAGCCAGTCACCAAACCTGTCAACGGAAGAGATCCGGCTGGACGAATGAGGAGGAGAAGGAAAAAAGCAATGCTCCCTAAACCAAAACGAAAATACTCTCCATTGAAAGGAATAAGTTTAAACTCCCCCGCTATGGCCGTCAATAAAGCCGTCAACAATAAAGCTGTAAGGTCAATTTTAAGTTTTTTGGGGGTTAATTGCTTATTTATCATATACTATCTCCTATTATAAGAAATAATCTCCTTTGGAAATTATATCATGACAGGTATTCATTCGTTTTATAAATGTATTATTTACTAAAGAAAAAGCGATGCAAGCGTTACTTTTTCAACGCTTGCATCGCATTTAAACTAATAAGGGAATACACTACACTGTTTTATGAATCATATGCATTTAATGCATTCACGCTGTGAGCGAGCGCTGAACCTGCTTTTAATGCAGTTGCTACCATAATCGATTCTGCTAGTTCTTCCTTTGTTGCGCCTGCACCTTTTGCACCCTTCGTATGGATGTCAATACAGTACGGGCAGCCCGTAGTATGTGCAACAGCTACAGCAATCAATTCTTTCTCTTTTACACTTAAGATGCTATCTTTCATTGATTTTGTATCAAAATCAACAAACGACTTAAAGACATCTCCATTTAGGGTTGAGAACTCCTTCAATCTAGTAAAATAGGACGCTTTGTATAATTCATCATCGACCGTTTGATCGTATGCATTTAATGCATTCACTCCATGAGCAAGCGCTGATCCTGCTTTTAAAGCCGTTGCAACCAAGGTGGATTCCGCCATTTCTTCCTTCGTAACATCCTCTGACTTCGCTGCTTTCACGTGAACTTCAATACAATATGGACATCCTGTCGTATGGGCTACAGCAATGGCTATTAGTTCTTTTAGCTTCTTGGATAGTTTCCCCTCAGACAGGGCCAGTTTGTCAAATTGTGCATAAGCCTTGAACGCTTCTGGTACAAGATCACTTAATTCCCCAAGACGGTTAAAATATGATTTTCTGTACAATTCTTCTTTACTCATTATTTCATTTCCTCCTCAATATATCTTTTCTAGTGTTTAAATTCTAGAACTCTACAATTGTTACGCGTTTACTTTTTGAAGCTCCCTTGCTTTCAATTCACGTCGAAGGATTTTTCCGCTTATTGGTGTCTTCGGCAGTTCCTCAAGAAATTCAATTTCTCTAGGTGCAGCATGAGCAGCAAGCCCACTTCGGACAAAAAGACGTAGTTCCTGCAATAACGCATCACTTGCTTCAAATCCATCCCGTAAAACGATAAACGCCTTCACGATTTCTCCTCTCACAGCATCCGGCTTCCCAATCACACCGACCTCTGCAACAGACGGATGTTCAATCAATTTACTCTCCACTTCGAACGGACCGATGCGCTCACCAGAAGAATTGATCATATCGTCGCTCCTGCCTTGGAAGAATATATAACCGTTGTCATCGATTGTCGCCAAATCACCGGACACATACCATCCCTCGAACGGGAAGTACGTCGAATACTTTGCAGGATCTTTCCACACTTCCCGCAACAAGGCAGGCCAATTTGCTTTCAAAGCTAAGTGTCCTACTTCGCCAGACGCAAGCTTTTCTCCATCATCTCCTAGAATTGCCGCTTCAATTCCTGGAAACGGTCTTCCCATAGATCCTGGAATGATGTTATCGGAGGGCAGATTTACAATGAGTTGAGCCCCTGTTTCTGTCATCCACCATGTATCATGGATTCTGTTTGACAACGTCTTAATCCCCCAACGAATCACTTCGGGATTTAACGGCTCGCCCACGCTTAAGATATGCCGGATTTTCGATAAATCATAAGTAGCTGTCTTATAATCCCCTTCCGCCATTAACATTCTGAAAGCTGTCGGCGCACTATACCAAACAGTGACACCGGATTTCTCCAAGACGGAATACCATTCATCGGCATTGAATCTGCCACCGTGAATGACAATGGTCGCCCGGTTTAGCAATGGAGCGAATACTCCATATACCGTCCCTGTAACCCAACCTGGGTGTGCTGTGCACCAATAAACATCCTCCTCTTTCAAATCCAACACCCATCTGCCTGTGATATATTGTTGGATCATAGCTCGATGAGAATGGATAATTCCTTTTGGCCGACCTGTCGAACCACTCGTATAATGAATATTAAGCGCATGATCCAACCCTACCCACTCGATGAGATCGTCTTCAACCTCAACAGCTCTCGCTTCCTCAAACAACGAGATTTCATCATCCTTACATTGTTCCGGCTCTGCCGTAATGAACACTGTTTTCAATGACGGCAACTCGGCACGCGGAACCCGTTTTATGAACTCAGGTGAAGCAATTAAATACGTTCCCTCACAATCTGCAATCCGCTCCTTCACTGCATCTTCCATGAATGCTTCAAAAAGTGGTCCGACAACAGCCCCCAGTTTAATGGCAGCAAGCATCGCGATATGGCAATCAGGATGCTTCGGTAAAAAGATAAAGACGAAGTCCCCTTTTTTCACCCCTCTCTTTTTCAAAACAGTAGCCCACAGATCTGATTTCGCCTTCAATTCACGATATGTTACTGTATACTCTTCGTTTTCTGCAAAATAATGCAGAGCGACTTTCTCTCCGTATCCTTCCACTACATGGCGATCCACACATTCATAAGCCATATTCACTTTTCCGGAATCATACCAACTAAAATTTGATTCGATACTTTCCCATGTGAAATCTTTTCTTGAAGGAAGTTCAGCTGAAATATTGTAATTTCCTTCTAATGGACGAATTACTTCCTCATTTGCCATGTTAGATAACCTCCTTCTCGATATGTAAAAGCTCAAGGATTTCTGCTTTTTTCCCCGCTAAAAACGAATCTCCTCGATTCCTCGGTTTCGGTACATCAATCGATAATTCCGCTTGCAATGTCCCGGGCTGACCACCGAGGATAAAAATCCGGTCGCATAAGTATAGAGCTTCGTCTATGTCGTGTGTAACGACTACCATCGTTGTTAAACGGTTCTGTTGGATTTTCAATAATAAATCTTGCAATTGCATTTTAGTGAAGGCATCCAATGCACTAAAAGGTTCATCAAGAAGCAAGACATCGGGCTCTCCAATAAGTGCACGGGCAATTGCGGTTCGCTGTGCCATACCTCCGGACAAGTCTTTCGGATAATGAGCGTCGAAGTCAGACAAACCGACAAGATTCAAATACTCATGGACGGTTTCTTGTTTCTCCTTCTCATCTTTCGCCCCGAATAAAATATTCTCTTTTACTGTAAGCCAAGGCATCAATCTTGGCTCTTGAAAGATCATCCCGATTGGCTGATCCCCTACACCCCCAATTTCAATTGCCCCTTCATAATTCTGATCAAGTCCCGATAAAACGCGCAGCAATGTACTTTTCCCACAACCACTCGTTCCCAGAATTCCAACAGTTTCCCCTTCCTTTATTGAAAATGAGATGTTGTTGAATCCTGCAAGCCCGTTATTGAATGTCCTCGTTGCCTCTTTCACTTTCAACATTGAAACCCCTCCGTCATAGTTGGTTTTGTAGATTGTCTTGCCACTTCAATGCACGTGATTCCAATGCTTTCAACAGGGAATCAGTCGCTTTCCCTAACAATGCAAACAAAATAATACTGGCAATAATGAGCTCCGGTGAGTACGTGTTCTGACCAACGACAAGTAAATAGCCAAGGCCTTGACTGGCACCCATCAGCTCGGCAGCAACGACGAACATCCAGCCCAATCCGACACCGCTGCGTAATCCTACAAGAAATGATGGAAGTGAAGCGGGCAGGATGATACGACGAATAATTTGCAACGGTGTGAAATGATAGATCTTACCGACTTCAATCAACTTCCGATCGACCCCTTGAATACCCGAGACGATATTCAAATAGATCGGAAAGAACACACCGACAGCGATTAACATCACTTTGGATGACTCTCCAATACCCATCCACAGGATGAACAACGGAACCCACGCTAGTGAGGGAATCGAGCGAAAGGCTTGAATTAATGGATCCATCAACTGTTCAAACCATTTAAAATAACCAACGATGGATCCAAGTACAACCGCGGCAATTGTTCCTGCCAGAAACCCGATCAGGACACGAAAGAACGTAATTCCTACATGTCCCCAGAGTGTGCCTTCTTGGGCTAATTCGATATTTTTTTGCAAAATGGTTGTCGGAGCGGGAAAGACATAGGCATCGAGCCAATTGAAACGGACAGCCGCTTCCCAAACGACTAAAAGAATGAACGGAATGATCAAGCCAAGCGCTAAACCCCTCACCTTATTTTCAAAGTTTACTTTGACCAACTTTTTTCCTTTCACTTTAAACAATTCTTTTTCGTCAATATTGACCGTCATGTCTATTCCCCCTAATTCATTCGATTACTTTTTTTGCAAACTGATCATTAATCAATTCTTCGACAATCTTTGTGACATCCACATTGCCTTTAATTACGTTCTCTGATTGCAACACTTCACCCGCTGCAGTTAACGCTTCGATTTGCTTTGAGCCAGGGATTGAATCCGAAAAGTCGTTACGTTCTAAACTCTTTTGGGCCACTTCTAATGGCATCTCTGCTTCTTGTGCAAGTATATCGGCTGCCTCTTCCGGATTTTTCATAACCCACTTCCGCGCTTTTTCGTACACCTCAATCACTGTTTCTACGACTTCAGGATGTTGTTCAGCAAAGTCTGATCGGACATTCAGTGTTCCGTACGTATTTTTTTCATGGTCTCGTAAAAATAATTTGGCACCAGAATCGACTTCAACTTTTGCCATATGTGGATCGAGCCCTGCCCATGCTTCTACTTGACCCGTTAGAAGGGCGTTAGCTCCATCAGAGTGCTGCAAATTCACAATTTCCAAGTCCTTTGATGACAAGCCAACTTCCTGTAACGAACGGAGAAGGAAAATATATGGATCCGTTCCTAGCGTCGCAGCTACTTTCTTTCCCTTCAATTGTTCAATTGACGTGATGTCTGAATCCCCTGTTGCCACAAGTGCAGTCCATTCAGGCTTTGAATAGATATAGACTGATTCAATCGGAGAACCGTTTGACTTGGCAATTAACGCAGCAGCTCCAGCTGTCGAACCGAAGTCGACACTTTTTGAATTTAGGAATTCAAGTGCTTTATTACTTCCGTGGCTGAGTACCCATTCCACCTTAATCCCTTGTTCTTCAAACGCCTCTTCTGCCCAACCAAATTCTTTTAACGCTAGGCTAGTTGGTGAGTAATAGGCATAATCCAATACAACTTTATTTAATTTCTTTTTTTCTATCCCTTCACCAGATGAGCAAGCTGTCATTAGGACCGTTGCACCCATCACCATTAGCAGTAAGACAATCAATCTTCTCATGTTCATTTCCTCCTAAATTCATTTTTATATTGAAATTCAATTCAATCCAATTTGTAATTGCACCGATTGGTATAGTCGGATTTGAGCTTATGAATAACTAGATTTTTATTTATCCATATGAAAAACCCTCTTCATAAGAAGAGGGCTGCAGAATTCCTCCTCTTATCTTCCAGGCTCAAACACCTGTAGGATGTAGCACCTTTACAGAAATACATCTGTTGGTTGCCGGGCTTCTTCGGGCCTATTCCCTCCGCCACTCGTAATAAGAGTTGTATGTAGTTGTTAAAATCATTTTTATTGCTTCAACTGATTGAAAATTAGTATAAACATATATAAATAAATTGTCAACCTTATAATTCATATTATATTAATAATTCAAATTGATATTCCGTATCGAATTGTTACTCCCCGCCCCTTTAAAGTGCCTCCTTTAAATTTCAAATGCAGCATGACTTCCCTCGTCTTCAAAGTCTTTCACCATGACAACTTTATCGGAAAACTGTTCCGCAGTGTTTGTGCTGTTACCTATAATAAAGGATAGGACATTAAAGACTTTCTCTTTTTTCTTCTTACTGAACTCTTCAAGGAATGAATCTTTTATGCTGTCTTCACCGTCCGTAACAAACACTACATCAGCTTTTTTAAAACGGCTTTCACTAATAACATTTAGCGATTTACAAAGGGGTAAGGAAAAATCCGTCCCACCGCTCAAGAAGGTTTGTGCCAGCTTCACCATATCTGAAATCTTTATTTTTCCCTTTTCATATGTAAACACTTGTAAGCGCGTGGAAAATAAAATCAAACAAAAATCCCTTCTCTGCTTTCTGGCAATCGACATGAGGGCTAACGTGAACCCTTTGGATTGAGTATCAAGGTGTTGCATACTACCTGACTGATCCAAGCAAAGTATGATTGGACCTTTCCCAAGTACCTCTTTTCCTTCCTGTTCATATATCATCGTCTGACCTTCTACAAACCGACGAAGAAAGTCGTTCCTCGTTATTGGATGCATGTACAATCCCAGCTCCATCGGCAACAATCGTTCAATATTGGAGCCTATTGTTACTCCGCTTCTCCCCATTGCCTCGCTATATTTGACCTTTTGTTTTTTTCGGGCTGCCTGTTTGAATCGACCAGCCCAGTCTGCAATTTCTTTCATTTTTTTATCGGAAGCTATCTTCTCTGCTAGCAATAGTTGGTCTCGTAGAGGAACTTTTTTCAGTTCTGCATCCCCACTGCCAGCTCGGGTGCCCCCAAGTAAAGAGTTAAGAGCCTCCTTCACCTGCACTGTTTCTTGCATAGCTCGAACCAATGCTTGTGAAAAGCTATCACAGTTGCCTTGGAGCATCTGTTGCAATTTCTCATCGAATCTATCCATGGACCTTGTAATTTTCTCTTCTATTGCACGACTTCCATTTTCCGCCTCTTCTTGCCACTCCTGTCTTTGGAGTAGCCTTTGCATTGCGAGAATTTCCTGCATCTGCTCATCAAAATCTTCATCTTCCTTTTTTTGGTCAATGAGCCATTGGTTCACCATCCTCCCGATTTTGATCGTGCCGATAGCTGACGACAAATCATCCAAACGGGTGATGCCTCGATAGGTAGCAAAGTTTTCATCCTCCATGATTCTTTCCATGAGTGATTTATTAATCTTTAGGACACCGTTAATGTCACCTTCAATAATGTCAGGTTTCATTTTGTATAAGGAAGCCCAAATATCTGCTAGTAATGAATCGAACATCGGTAGTATACCTTCAGCTCTTACCTGTTGAAGTCCCGATGACATATCGAAAATCTCTCTGAAACGTCTTTTATCGAACGCGTCCGTATTCAAAACCGATTGATTGCCATTGTAATTTTTATGACTCTTCACAAAGATTATCCCCTTTCACATTTTAAAAAAGGTGCTGGCAGATTCCTTCTGTTCATTTCGAGCATCAAAATACCAAGGCTCTAAAATCTTATTCAAGATTTCATGTTCCATCGAAGTCAATTTATCAAGTAATGCGTCGATATCAGCCTTCCGACTATGATAATCACTTTTGAGTTTTTTTAAATCTGCCACTAAGGTTTTCATTTTATGAGTCGCCTCCATTCCATACTCGGTCGTAGGATCCTGAAGTACAGTGTAGAACACTTCATTTGCCTCGTTTTGTATGGAATGAAGGATCTGAGTAACGACATCTTGTGAATGATTTCGGATAACGGAAGACACTACATCTTTTTGGTCCACCGTTTCCCATAGGACATTTTCAAGGATGACAATGTCGGATACATTCACAACTTGTCTCTGGCTTATCAACGCCTTCGCTTGAAGTATGGACAGCGACTGTTTAAAACGCCTGTCCGAAGGGCGTATCCCTTCGTCACGTAATTCATTTCGAATTTCCGACAGTATTTCATACACTTCATCCGGTATTGAAACACTGTCCGTCAACAACTGAAGTTGAATCAATTCGTCCATCGTCATGGAAGGCAAAAACTGATTCCTACCGGTTCCCTTCATCATCGAAACAAAATTCGTTTGATCTGCGATATAATCCAACTCGAACCGTAGTAAGAACCTGTCAAATAAAGCTTCCAGCCCTTCCCCTTCTTCAGGGTATTCGTTAGAAGCCCCAATAACTGAAATTAAGGGTGCCTTTCCGGGTGTTCCGGAATTATAGAAAACTCTTTCGTTTATAAGCGTCAGCAAGCTGTTCAAGATTGCAGAATTGGCTTTAAAAATCTCATCCAGGAAAACAAGATTGGCTTCCGGCATTTTAGATGCTGTATTCCGCTTGTATATGCCTTTCTCAAGATCTTTCAACGACAACGGGCCAAAAACTTCTTCAGGTGTGCTGAACCTAGTTAGTAACCATTGGAAGTATTCTGTTCCGTGTATGATTTTTGCCAACTCAACAGCCAATGCAGATTTCGCAGTTCCGGCGGGTCCAATCATGAGCATATGCTGTCTCGAAAGCAGGGCGACAAGAATCCCTTCAACCTCGTTCTCCCGTTCAAAATACTTCGCAGTAAGTGCCAGTCTGATTTCCTGTAACTTTTTCAAATTCGCCATAGTCATTTTCTATATCTCCTTACCTTTTGTAATGTGTATAATAATTTCTTCACATTACAGTCTGAAGGATACTAAGTCATTTTAATCTGCCGATGACTAAGTTTTCGTGCAAGTGATTGCTGCAACGATGAAAAAGCGCCGCAAACGTTGAAGTCACAACGGTTGCAGCGCTTTTTATCAAAAATTATTAAATACAACCCTGGGGGACGTAAATCTGTACCAATAAACGTTGTTGTTATGATGTTTCCTAGAACATTGTATTGTATTTGTGTTGCGTTTATATAATCCCCTCAATAATTTCTTGATCTAGTTAATGCACAAATTGCGCCCACTACTCATTTTTTCTCTAACCAGTCCTTAATCATTGGTTACTTTTCTCCTTACCTAACATAGTGATTAACTTATCTAATTTTCCTTCTATTCTTCTATTGATTTGAATTGTTTTTTGTTGATTAATCAATAGTAAACTAAACATTAATGCTAGAAAACAAATGAATGAGATGCCCAATAATACCATCATATTTATCTAACTCCTTTCACTAGGATAAATGATTTCTAAAGCTATTCCTCTTGGAAAATACTCCGCAACCCATAAAAAAGCTTCATCTTTGACTGAACTTTTTGCGAGGAAGTTGACAAATATATTTAGGCAATGCTAATGGTTGTGCTGGAAAATTGAAATTATATCTGCATTTCCACTATTATCCGTAAGGTATACATTGGACGAGCTAGCAGCTTGCTAAAGTTACTCAAAGTATTTGAAGAAAACACCCACTTTCTTTTGATATTAACACATAAAATTTAACACTAGTATCGGGAAATTTTTTTAGGTTATACTTCTTAATTTCGGACCAAGCCGAAATAATGGGCTTTCACAATTCATTAAGGAAGTTCGTTGAATCAATTTTCCACAATTTCATTTGGGTATTCTTAATAGTTTCTGGCGAGCAGAGTTAATCTACTGAACACACAAGGTTCACATCCGCTATTTGGGCTTGTCCTCATTTTGAATGGGAGAACTGGGAACAGAAGAAAGTAGATGCCCTCTTTTGCCTTGCTTCCACAAACTCTAATACATGAAGTACATTCTCCTCAGAGAGCCCCGTTTATAGCCCTTCGTTTAGAGTCAGTAGATCAATCTTTTTATACTTCTAAATCAACTTGGAGAACCCGCCATCTGCCTCAAACTTTGGGGACATGGCTAGTACGTCGAATGTGTAAAATTCGTATTAAATGATTTCATTTCCTTACATTCTAGAACATATTCTCCGAAAAACAAATAATGACCGTACACGCTGTGATATCAACGTGTACGGTCATTATTTTCATTTCTTATTATAGTTCATCTTAATACGTCCCAGGAGGGATTCGAACCCCCGACCCACAGCTTAGAAGGCTGTTGCTCTATCCAACTGAGCTACTGAGACAAGTTCATTTAGCAACAACTGATTGCCAACGACAAACTTTATTATAGGCAGGCTGACTGGAAAAGTCAACACTAATTTACGATATTTTTCATATCCGCTGTAATTATGGTTTCCATGTCCATGTTTTTGAAGTATATCCGATAGCTGCCATCCCATTCAATTTCTGCAAAGGTAGGCTGCTTGCCCGCCCTCGGAAGCAATGCGCTTCCTGGATTGACAAATAATATACCTTCCCTCAATTCAGCCGCATATGAGTGGGAATGGCCGAACAGTACGATATCCGCACCGAGTTCCTGCGCTCCGTAATACAAAGGCAGCATTGTCCGTTTGACGTCGTGCTCGTGTCCGTGCACCATCCAAATTTTCTTGCCGCCCACTTCAACGATGACCGAATCCGGAAAACGTAGATCCCTATCACAGTTTCCTTTCACGATATGGATAGTATGCAATAGCGGGTCATCCCATGACAATTCACTGTCACCACAATGGAAAACAGCATCCGCTTGCAACGCGGAAACGGTCTTCACCGTTTCCTTATCGCCATGCGAATCACTCATCACAATGATCTTCATTGCCTTTCACCTAACGAATCCAACAGCTGTGGCAAATGCTCTTTCAACTGTCGAAGAGCCGCACCCCGGTGGGATATCTGCCCTTTTTCCTCAGGTGTCAATTCAGCCATCGCCCTTCCTTTATCCGGTGAATAAAAAATCGGATCATAACCGAAACCGTTCGTACCTCTTCGCTCTTCGAGAATCAACCCTTCACAGCTTCCCGAAAACGTGACAGTCTCAATACCCGGTCCTGCGACGGCAAGGACGCAACGGAATCGTGCCGTCCGATCCACTTCTGACACTCCCTGAAGCTCTGACAGCACTTTGTCGATATTCGCATCATCATTCTTCGGCTCACCCGCATAACGCGCAGAATAGACGCCTGGAGCCCCTTGCAGCTCATCGATCTCCAGTCCACTATCATCCGAGATGACCGTAATGCCTAACAGTTCGGAGACAGTCTCGGCCTTCAAGACTGCGTTTTCTTCGAAAGTGACGCCCGTCTCTTCTACATCAATGTCCTGTTCCAGATCGTTCAATGTTTGCACTTCAAAACCATATGGGCTAAAAAGCGTTTCAAAATCCTTCGCTTTCCCTTTATTGTTCGTCGCAATCAATATCTTCTTCATTCTACTTCGTCAACCTTTCCGCCAATTAGCGCATCAATCTCACCAAGCGCTTCCTTTTGAATGGCGATTAGCCGCTGGATGCCTGATTCCGCAAGTTCGACAAGATCATTCATTTCTTGCCTAGTGAACGTCGCTTCCTCGCCGGTTCCCTGCAATTCAACGAATTCCCCTGCCCCCGTCATGACGACGTTCATATCGACAGCGGCTGTTGAATCTTCCGGATAATCAAGATCAAGAATCAAAGCACCTTCAACCGTCTTACCTACACTGATTGCGGCCAAATAGTCTTTAATCGGAAAGCGGCTAAGCTCCTTCTCCTTTGCCAATTTGGAGACAGCGATGCTCGTTGCAACAAAGGCTCCTGTAATGGCCGCTGTACGAGTGCCTCCATCCGCTTGGATTACATCGCAGTCAATCCAGAGCGTACGTTCACCAAGAGCACCAAGATCGGTTACAGCACGCAGAGCGCGTCCGATCAACCGTTGTATTTCCATCGTTCTGCCGCCGACTTTTCCACGTGAGGATTCCCGTTGAGTCCGCTGGCCAGTAGCACGAGGGAGCATGGAGTATTCAGCTGTCACCCAGCCTTGTCCACTTCCTCTTAGAAAAGGTGGAACCCTTTCCTCAATGGACGCAGTGCAAATCACTTTCGTATTTCCGAAAGAGATCAATACTGATCCTTCTGGATGAATCAGATAATCCGTTTCGATCGTCACTGGCCTTCCCATCTCTGCAGTTCTTCCATCATGCCTCATATTGGATACACCCTCCACAAATTTCAATTCAGCATCCATCTTACCACACTCATTTTCGTCATAGCAAAAACCCGGTTGCCTTTATTGGCAGCCGGGTTTACCTAGTACAATATTTCTAACGTCGGGATTTTCGATGCCGAGCCAATCGGTTGCAATCGATTTAAACCCTTCCATTTGTCCTGTAGTATAAAAAATTGGATCTTTCCGTCTGCCGGAGCTGTTCGCCAGGTCGAATCTAGCCAACGTATTCTCCACATCCCGAACCGTCTCATATGCAGATGAGACAATATTCACACCTGCGGGCAGTTGTTCCTGGATGTGATCGTGCAGAAGTGGATAATGCGTACAGCCTAAAATGGCCGTGTCGAACTGTAAATGTACTATTGGCTCCAACGATTTTTTCATGATTGGTCGAATGTCGCTTTGTTTGTATTGACCACTTTCAACAAGAGGAACAAACTCAGGACAAGCTAATGGAATAATGTCTGCCCCCTCCGAAATAGAGGAGATGGCATATTCGTATGCCTTGCTTTTAATCGTGCCGACCGTACCTAAGACTGCGATTCTCCCGGTAGATGATACTTGCACCGCCGCCCGTGCTCCCGGTTCAATTACTCCCAACACAGGAAAAGGGAATCGTTCACGCAATAGATCCAGCGTCACCGCTGTAGCCGTATTGCAAGCGACAACCAGCATTTTAATACCCATTCCTGCAAGTGCTGTAGCCATCTCCATCGTAAATTCCTTCACTTCTTCAACTGAACGTGGCCCATATGGACAACGCGCATCATCGCCAATATAAATAATGGTTTCATCGGGTAAAAATTGTGCCATTTCTTTTACGACGGTCAATCCGCCGACACCGGAATCAATGACTCCGATCGGTGCTTCATTCCAAATCTTCAATCCTTGATCATCTCTTTGTGCAGTTTTGTCAACAATCGGGAAAACTCGTTTATTTCCACCTCTGAAAAATCTTCGAGAACTGCATTTAAATAATTCCGTCGTTTGTCGATCACTTCTTCGATGATGCGTTCACCCTCGCCTAATAGATGAATGCGTACGACACGGCGATCCTGTTCATCACGCACCCTCTTAACGAGCTTGTTATTTTCCATACGATCGACGAGATCTGTAGTCGTGCTGAATGCCAGATACATTTTATTCGACAAATCGCCGATTGTCATGTCCCCATGCTCGAACAACCATTGCAACGCAATGAATTGGGGAGGTGTAATCGTATAATTGCTTAAAATTTTACGGCCTTGCTGTTTAATGATTCCAGATATATATCGGAGTTCCTTTTCCATCCGAGCAATGTTCTCGGTGCCTTCAAGACTCATTGCGTTTTGTTCCGCCACATATACCAGCTCCCTGAAAACGAATACTGTTTACTTATTGTCACCTTTTTCGTCATATAACGCAACAGTTTAAGGAGGATAATAAGTATTTAATTATTTCAGGAAGCTGAGCATATTCATGTATATGACGGTTCATAACGAGTCAGGCATCAAGGAACGACAATAGATTTTCTCAATTCAGTTTCAGTTCCCCTAATCGCAACAATTCGACAATCGCTTGAGCCCTTCCGGATACTCCTAATTTCTGAATAGTATTCGAAATATGATTCCGGACGGTTTTTTCGCTAATGCCGAGCCGTCCTGCGATTTCCTTCGTCGTATGATCATCTACTAATAGATTAAAGATTTCTCGCTCCCTTGCTGTAAGCAAAGAACGGTTTTTCATTTCTCCTGTCAAGACGCGCCCCCTCCTATCCACGTTCACTTTACAATATGTGAAGATGGTTTAGGCTGTGCCGGCTCGTTCATCATTTTACAAGGAAAAACCGGATTTTTGATCATCTTTCCAAGGAACGGCTTTACCTGTTGTCCTATCTATTTGTACAATCGTTCCTCTTCCAGTAAATACGATTTCGCCCTTTGCGTTTCTCGCCAAATAATGAATGTCGACTGAGCTGTTTCCTATTGATGCAGCTTTGACATAAATCGACAATTGTTCATCGAAGAATACTTGTTTCATATAGTCGCATTGGAGATCGGCAACGACTGGTATTGTCGTTCCGTTCGGATCAAGCCAGTCAACCATGTGACCAACATGCTTTAAATATTCGATTCGTGCATATTCAAAATATGCGAAGGTGACTGTGTTGTTTAAATGGCCGTACATGTCCGTTTCTGAAAAACGCACGGATACTGGCACTGAAAATGTGAACTCTTCCATCCACTGTTTCATGTCTTCAATATATGCAATCCTCAACAATCCCACTCCCTTTATAAAAATGAATGAACATTCATTCTTTTATTATAGCAAATAGAGTGTAAACAGCCAATAGAATACCGGTTTTTCAATTTCATACAGCTGGCTTTCGACGTACGATAGACCGGTTTGGACGCTCAGGCGGCTGCTTTGGACGCGGAATGCCTCGGTTTGGACGCGCAGTTGGCCGGTTTGGACGCGAGAGTACTTTATGACAAAAAAGAACTGTCACAGAAAGTCAGTTTCGACTTTCCGGACAGTTCTTTTAATCGATTGAAATCAGTCAACCATATGGTCACTTCCGAAGAAGTTTTTGAACATTTGTACTGTTGTTGCACGGTTCATCGCAGCGATGGAAGTCGTCAAAGGAATTCCTTTCGGACATGCGACGACACAGTTTTGCGAGTTACCGCATTCGCCGATTCCTCCGTCGGACATAATTGTTTCCAGGCGCTCGTCTTTGTTCATCGCACCAGTTGGATGTGAGTTGAAAAGACGGACTTGGGACAATAGCGCAGGTCCGATGAAGTTCGTTTTGTCGTTGACGTTCGGGCAAGCCTCTAGGCAGACACCGCATGTCATACAT
The DNA here is from genome assembly GCF_946901335.1 of Saccharococcus sp. Marseille-Q5394. Taxonomy (NCBI): domain Bacteria; kingdom Bacillati; phylum Bacillota; class Bacilli; order Caryophanales; family Anoxybacillaceae; genus Saccharococcus; species Saccharococcus sp. Marseille-Q5394. The sequence continues at coordinate 932,074 of NZ_CAMPPQ010000001.1, forward strand.
TTGGACAATTCGTAAGCCCATTGGCGTTTACGTTCAGGCATACGAGGACCTTCGCCTAAATCGTATGTTCCGTCGATCGGGATCCAGGCTTTAATTCGTTTAAGGGAATCAAACATGAATTCACGGTCAACAACAAGGTCACGCACAACCGGGAATGTTCTCATCGGCTCTAGGCGGATCGGCTGTGTAAGCTGATCGACCAAAGCTGTACAGGATTGGCGAGGGCGTCCGTTGATCACCATTGAACATGCGCCGCAAACTTCTTCAAGGCAGTTCATGTCCCAGTTGATTGGTGTCGTCTTCTTCCCGTCGGCATTCACCGGGTTACGACGAATCTCCATGAGGGCGGAAATGACGTTCATATTCGGTCTGTATGGGATTTCAAAGCTTTCCATATATGGTTTTGAATCAGGAGTATCTTGTCGCTGAATTTCAAATTTGACCGTTTTTCCTGCAGTTGGCTGTTCAAGGACAGCTGTTGTTTGCTCAGTCACTAATGTCAATCTCCTTTCTTCGCTGAATAGTCACGTTTACGCGGCGGAATAAAGGATACATCCACTTCTTCATAAGAAAGGATCGGCGCAGATTTCCCGTCGAATTCTGCAATCGTCGTTTTCAAGAAGTTTTCGTCGTCACGGTTCGGGAAGTCCGGTTTGTAATGTGCACCACGGCTCTCATTACGATTTAGCGCTCCCAAAGTGATGACTCGTGCCAAGTATAGCATGTTTTTCAACTGGCGAGTAAATGTCGCGCCTTGGTTTGACCATTGTTGCGTATCCACAATATTGATGTTTTCGTAGCGCTCAAGAAGCTCTTGGATCTTGTAGTCCGTTTCTTGCAATTTATCATTATATCGGACAACCGTTACGTTATCTGTCATGATTTCGCCGAGTTCCCTATGCAGAATATATGCATTCTCGTTGCCATCCAACTTTAACGTATCGTCCCATTTTTGCTGTTCTTCTTTCACAGCAGATTCAAACAATGTGGAAGGAAGCTCATCAGCAGTGCGTTTTACGCCGCGCATATACTTGACCGCTTCCGGACCTGCAACCATTCCGCCATAGATGGCAGATAGCAAGGAGTTCGCTCCAAGGCGGTTCGCACCGTGCTGGGAGTAATCACATTCGCCAGCTGCAAACAGACCAGGAATATTCGTCTGCTGCTCGTAATCGACCCAAAGTCCGCCCATTGAGTAATGGACCGCAGGGAAGATTTTCATTGGCAATTTGCGAGGATCATCACCAGTGAATTTTTCATAGATTTCAATGATGCCGCCCAGTTTGATATCAAGCTCTTTCGGATCTTTGTGGGAAAGGTCAAGGTATACCATGTTCTCCCCGTTAATTCCCAATTTCTGATTTACGCAGACATCAAAAATTTCACGTGTCGCAATATCACGTGGTACCAAGTTTCCGTAATCCGGATATTTCTCTTCAAGGAAGTACCATGGCTTACCATCTTTATATGTCCAAATACGGCCGCCTTCACCACGAGCAGATTCACTCATAAGACGTAGTTTGTCGTCTCCCGGGATTGCAGTAGGATGAATTTGGATAAATTCACCATTCGCATATTTAGCCCCTTGTTGATACACTATCGAAGCTGCGGAACCTGTATTGATTACTGAGTTAGTCGATTTACCGAAGATGATTCCAGGTCCGCCAGTCGCCATAATGACCGCGTCTCCAGGGAACGCCTTAATTTCCATGGACTGCATGTTCTGTGCTTTGATCCCACGGCAAATTCCTTCTTCATCCATGATGACGCCAAGGAATTCCCAGTGCTCATACTTCTGAACAAGACCCGCCACCTCATGACGGCGAACTTGTTCGTCCAATGCATATAGAAGTTGTTGGCCAGTCGTAGCGCCAGCAAATGCTGTACGGTGATGCAACGTACCGCCAAAACGACGGAAATCCAATAATCCTTCAGGTGTGCGGTTGAACATGACACCCATCCGGTCCATCAAGTGGATGATCCCAGGAGCCGCCTCCGCCATTGCTTTAACGGGAGGTTGGTTCGCTAGGAAGTCCCCGCCATAAACAGTGTCATCAAAGTGGATTGCAGGCGAGTCGCCCTCACCTTTCGTATTCACTGCGCCGTTGATGCCGCCTTGCGCACAAACGGAGTGGGAGCGTTTTACCGGAACGAGTGAGAACAGGTCTACCCCGACCCCTTCTTCCGCAGCTTTGATAGTTGCCATCAAGCCGGCAAGTCCGCCACCGACGACAATCAATCTGCCTTTTGCCATTATTGTTTCACTCCTCAAATTTTACATATACTTGTAATTCAGGAACTAGATTGTATTAGACAACGAATGCCAATAAAGCTTGTACGCCTATTACGGAAAGAACTAAGAATGCTACGATAGTAATGTAAGAAACGATTTTTTGCGAGCGTGGCGATTGTGCAATCCCCCACGTAACTGCGAACGACCATAGGCCATTTGCCAAGTGGAATGTCGCTGCCAAAACACCTGCAATATAGAACGCAAGCATGAATGGATTAGAAAGGATCTCTTCCATCATGTTGAAGTTCACTTCTGCCCCAAGTGCTTTTTGGATTCTCGTTTCATAGATATGCCACGCTATGAAAATGACTAGGAAAACGCCTGTTACACGTTGCAACATGAACATCCAGTTACGGAATGTACCGTAGCGCTGAACATTATTTTTCGCAGTGAAAGCTATGTACACACCATAAAACGCATGGAACATTAACGGAATATAGATAATGAACCATTCCAAGAACAGGACGAACGGCAAGCTCCCCATGAAATTGGATGCGTTATTGAACGCTTCTTCACCGCGCGTTGCAAAATGGTTGATGACCAAGTGTTGAGCGAGGAACAACCCAACCGGAATAACTCCGAGCAATGAATGCAGTCGGCGCAAGTAAAAATCTGATTCTCTCGACAAGTCTTTTACCCTCCCTTTTTAAGAGATATATCCGAAAAGCGTCGTCACTGTTTGTACAAATGATAGACGTTGACGGCATGCCTCTTAATGGTACAATATGATAACATGTTCATTGTACTCCTCACTTTTGAGGAGGTCAAGGTGATGGAGGCTTTTCCAGACAATTGTCAAAAAAGTTCAATACATAATCCGACCCCACCGAAAGGACTGCATGATCGTTGACTAAACAAACCTATGAAACTCCAACCCGATTAGGATATGAAATCATAAGGGACCATGTGCTTCCGAACATATTAGGCAACCATGAAGATGAGATTCTTTACTGGTCCGGGAAAGAGATAGCTAGAAAGTTCCCTATTTTTTCGATCGACGAGCTGCCGGATTTCTTCCGGGAAGCCGGTTGGGGTCCACTTGTCCCTCACGAAGGCAAAACAGCAAAGGATGAAGCTTTATTCGTACTCGAGCAAAGCGACACAACTTTGCTGAAAAACAGATCTTATAATCTAGAAGCCGGCTTCATTGCAGAACAGTTCCAGAAGCTGAATGGCTTACTCACCGAATGCTATGGAGAAAAATTCCCGAGAGAGAATCATGTTCGATTCCTTGTGAAATGGGACTTGAAGACACAAGTATGACTTGTCCCGCACATCACTATCCTTCAATTGTTGGGGCAGCATGATTGATAAACTGCAAAAAAAGCTCTCATCAGCAATTGATGAGAGCCCTTTTCATTTTTCCTCTTTGAAATATTCCATCACCGATTCGGCAACCTTCATCGGGAGACCTGCCTCGTTCAACTCTGCGGCAGAGGCTTCCCGTATTTTTTTAACAGAACCGAAATGCTTCAGCAGCTGCTGTTTCCGCTTAGGTCCCACCCCGGGCAATCCATCTAAAACAGAGGTCAAGGAATTGGTATCCCTGCGTTTCCTGTGGAATGTTATGACGAACCGATGCACTTCATCCTGTATTCGCTGAAGCAGATAAAATGCTTCACTCGTCCGTTTCAACGGAACGACCTCCGCTGGATTCCCATACAGCAGTTGGGCGGTCTGGTGCTTGTCATCCTTAGCGAGACCAGCAATTGGAATGGACAATCCAAGTTCATCTTCGACCACTTCACGGGCGATTTCCATCTGACCTTTCCCGCCATCAATGATGATCAAATCCGGCAAGGGCAGATTATCTCTTAATACCCTAACGTACCGTCTTCTGATCACTTCCCGCATTGCTCCATAATCGTCATGGGCTGCCGCTGTCTTCGTTTTGTATTTCCTATAATCTTTGCGGTTCGGTCTCCCGTCGATGAATGAAACCATGGCGGAGACAGGATCGACACCTCCAGTATGGGAGTTGTCAAACGCTTCGATCCGCAAAGGGGTAGAAATCCTCATCGCCTCTCCGAGATCTTCACAAGCGCCGATCGTTCTTTGCTCTTGACGTTCGATGAGTTGGAATTTTTCACGTAAAGAAATCTCAGCGTTTTTATTCGATAATTTCACAAGATCCTTTTTCTTCCCACGCTGCGGGATGAATACATTCACGTTCAATAGTTGCTGAACGATTTCCTGGTCGATCCCTTCCGGAAGTAATATTTCCTTCGGCAGAAGGTGGCCGGTTTTACCGTAAAACTGACCAATGAACGTCAACATCTCTTCCTCAGGGTCCTGATATAAAGGGAAAATGGAAACATCCCTCTCAATCAATTTTCCTTGCCGTACGAAGAATACTTGGACGCACATCCATCCCTTTTCAACCGCATAGCCGAATACGTCACGGTCAGTGAAGTCATTCATCATCATCGTCTGTTTCTCCATGACCGCTTCGATATTGACAATTTGGTCCCGGTATTCTTTAGCTCGCTCGAATTCCAGATTCTCTGCAGCTGCGGACATTTTCTCCGTCAGCTCTTTCTTCACGCTCTTATAGCCACCATTCAGGAAACGGCTTATGTCATCCACCATTTCCTTATAAGTTTCCTGCTCGATTTCATTCACGCATGGAGCGAGACATTGGCCCAAATGATAGTACAGACAGACCCGGTCGGGCAGCTGGTGGCATTTGCGGTATGGATACAAACGATCCAACAACTTCTTCGTTTCATGCGCCGCCGTGGCATTCGGATAGGGACCGAAATACTTTCCTTTATCCTTTTTAAGTTGTCTCGTTACAATCAGTTTAGGATGCCGCTCAGAGGTGATTTTCAGATAAGGGTACGTCTTGTCGTCCTTCAGCATGATATTGTATTTCGGGTCATACTGTTTTATAAGGTTCAGCTCAAGAATGAGCGCCTCGATATCAGATGTCGTAACGATATATTCAAAGTCCTCGATTTCCCCCACGAGGCGCTGTGTTTTCGCATCATGGGATCCTGTGAAATAACTGCGGACCCTATTTTTCAGTATTTTTGCCTTGCCAACGTAAATGATCGTGCCTTGACGGTCCTTCATCAAGTAGCAGCCGGGCAAGTCCGGCAGCAGGGACAGTTTATGCTCTATTTGTTCTTTCATCATTCTCACCTACCAAAAAAACCGGGTTCCAATGAAGGTTCCCGGTTTTCAAGTAATCCATTACGCGTGTTTTTCAATCAGTTCAGCAAGTTGTTCTTTCGGTTGGAAACCGACAACTTTGTCGACAATTTCCCCGTCTTTAAAGAGGACAAGTGTCGGGATTGACATGATGCCGTATTCGCCGGCAGTTGCTTGGTTTTCGTCAACGTCTACTTTAACGATTTTCGCTTTACCGTTTAGATCACCGTCGAGTTCTTCCAATACTGGAGCAATCATTTTACAAGGTCCGCACCATGTTGCCCAGAAGTCAACAAGTACAAGTCCGTCTTTAGTTTGGTCTTTAAAGTCTTGGTCAGTCGCATGAACAATAGCCATTTAATTATTTCCTCCTTTAGTAAATCCAACTATGACTGCATTATATCACGGGGGATAGTGACGGGCTAAACATCTGCTTCACATATAAAAGACTCCTGTGTTAGCAGGAGCCACGTAAAGTTAGTTCGTTTTGATTTTCTTAATTTCTTCGATCATCATTGGGATGACTTCGAACAAGTCTCCGACGATGCCGTAGTCTGCTACTTTAAAAATGTTTGCTTCCGGGTCTTTATTAATAGCTACAATCACTTTTGAGTTGGACATTCCAGCCATATGCTGGATAGCGCCTGAAATTCCTGCTGCGATGTACAGGTCAGGCGTTACGACTTTACCTGTCTGCCCAATTTGCAAGGAGTAGTCGCAGTAATCCGCATCACATGCTCCACGGGATGCACCGACCGCTCCACCGAGCAATTGTGCCAATTCTTCAAGTGGTGCGAAGCCTTCTGCACTTTTCACACCACGTCCGCCGGCTATGACGACTTTCGCTTCCGATAGATCGACGCCTTCTGTCGACTTGCGGACTACTTCGCTAATGACCGAGCGTAGGTTGGTAATATCAACAGAAACAGAAGAGACGTCACCCGAACGGCTTTCATCTTTAGCAAGCGGTTCAATGTTGTTTGGACGGACCGTAATGAAAAGAAGACCGTCTTTGTTCTTCACCTTTTCAAATGCCTTACCAGAAAAGATCGGACGGATGAAAACTGCGTCATCGCCTTCCCCATCGATTGCAGTTACATCGGATATTAAACCCGATGCTAGCTTACTAGCAATCTTCGGAGATAGATCTTTCCCTAATGCCGTATGTCCGAATACGATGGCGTCTGGCTTTTCCTGCTCATAAACCGCCGTGAATGCCTGACCGAAGCCGTCTGATGTATAATGTTTCAAATGCGGATGCTCCACAGTGATAACACGATCCGCACCGTATTTGATCATTTCTTCCCCTAATGATTGAACTGCGTCACCAAATAGCAAGCCGACGATTTCCCCGCCGCCCGCCACCGTTTTGGCAGCTGCAATCGCTTCGAATGACACATTACGCAATGCTCCTTCACGAGCTTCACCAAGTACTACTACTTTCTTAGACATATAGAGTCCCTCCCAATACAATATGAATTCAACAATCAATCCAACAATCAATCACGCCTTGGCGTGATTGCGTCCGGATTTTTTCGAGCGTGCTCGAAAACCACCCTTAAAAATCCGTGACATCCGCCGGAGGCGCTTTGATTTGATTCGGATGAATCAAATCAAAGCACTTTTGCTTCTTTATTCAGAAGATCCACAAGCTCTTTCACTTGGTCGGACAAGTCGCCCTCAAGGACGCGGCCCGCCGCTTTTTGAGGAGGAAGATAGATTTCGACTGTTTCCGTCTTCGCTTCCACGTCGTCCTCATCAAGGTCCAGATCGTCCAATTCCAGTTCATCTAGCGGCTTTTTCTTCGCCTTCATGATTCCTGGTAAAGAAGGATAGCGAGGTTCGTTCAAACCTTGTTGTGCTGTGACTAGTAATGGCAAGGAAGTTTCAATCGTTTCGGAATCCCCTTCGACGTCACGGATGATTTTTACAGATGTGCCATCGATTTCAAGGTTTGTAATTGTCGTTACATAATTGATTCCCAGTAATTCCGCAACACGTGGACCGACTTGTCCGGACCCGCCATCGATCGCGACGTTCCCCGCAAGGATCAGATCCGCATTTTTGTCTTTCAAGTACTCTGCGATGATTTTAGCAGCCGTGAACTCGTCCATCTCATCCAGATCATCTTCGGTGTTGATAAGGACAGCTTTGTCCGCACCCATTGCCAACGCCGTACGAAGCTGCTTTTCGGCTTCTTCGTCGCCGATCGTGATGACCGTCACTTCACCGCCATGTTCGTCGCGTACTTGGATCGCTTCTTCAATTGCATATTCGTCGTAAGGATTGATGATGAATTCCGCACCGTCCTCAACGATTTTACCGTTTGATACAGCGATTCTTTCCTCCGTGTCAAATGTCCGTTTCACCAATGCATAAATGTTCATATTGCAGACCTCCCTGGCTTTTTTAATTCCCTTTGAAATGTGGTTCCCTTTTTTCAATGAATGCTTGAATGCCTTCTTTTGCATCCTCAGAGACGAAAACTTCTCCGAATGAATCAGCCTCAGCTTTCACCCCTTCGTAGAACGAGTCTGTTTTCGTATATTGAAGCATGCGTAGAGCTGCCTTCATCGCAATCGGACTTTTCTTCGCAATTTTTTTTGCAATTTCCATCGTGTTCGGAAGCAGTTCCTCATCCGGGAATGCACGATTGGCTAGACCCCATTGGACCGCCTCTTCCCCAGTGATGGGCTCGCTCGTCAACAGCATTTCCGCGGCCTTTGCCATGCCGACATACCGCGGTAAGCGCTGGGTTCCTGCGAAGCCCGGAATCAATCCCAACTGCAATTCCGGCAATCCAAGTTTTGCCCTCTCCGTGACAAACCGGATATGGCATCCCATCGCCAATTCCAGGCCGCCGCCAAGCGCAGCGCCGTGAATCGCGGCAATGATCGGCTTTTTGAAGCTTTCCATCCGTTCGAACACGTCCTGGCCTGCTGAAGCAAGCTGCGAAAATTGTTCGCCGGACGTTACTGTCGTGAATTCCTTAATATCTGCGCCTGCCGAAAAGAATTTTCCTTCCCCATGCAGAACGATAACCCTTACTGAATCATCATTCTCCACTTTGTCGAGCAGTTGATCAACCTCTCGGATAAGACCGCTTGATAATGCGTTGGCAGGCGGTCTGTTGATTGTGGCAACCGCAACTCCATCTTCAATAGCAAGTTTCAAGAACTCCATACATTCCCCACCCTTTCCGAAATGCCTATTTATCATCGCTCATTATCGTTTGTGTTTACGCTTTCATTCCATTTAAAAGTAAGCGATGGACTTCTGGTGCTAATTTCATCAAATCATACTTTTGATCATTCATCACCCATGAGGTGATCGTTTCGTCAATCGTACCGAATACCATTTGACGTGCCAACCGAATATCGATCTGCTTGTCAAACTCACCTTTCTCGATTCCTTCCTTCAAAATGGCATCGAGCAAAGACAAGTATTCTTTTAATACTTCATTGATCCTGAACCGAAGCTCTTTGTTTGATTGCCGCAGTTCCAATTGAGTTACAATGGCTAGGTGGCGGTCGCCATTAAGCAAACTGAAATGGTTTTCAATCATCTTTGCAAGCATTTCTGTCGCAGAGATTTCTTTTTTCAGGATTTCCTGTACGTTCTCGACAAAAACGCCCATCTTCTCCCGGAATACGGAGATAAGGATATCCTCTTTATTTTTGAAATAAAGATAAATTGTTCCGTCAGCGACGCCCGCTTCCTTGGCGATTTTCGAGACTTGCGCCTGATGATAGCCATTTTCAGCAATGACGATGACGGCCGCATCCACTATCTGTTTATATTTCGGTTTATCACGTTTCACATTCTCACCACCAAAAAGAAGAAAATATGAATGAGGATTCATTCATATTTTCATATTAATCGTTAATTTGATTATCGTCAAGTCTTTCGTCAGGAAGTTTGCAATTCCTGTTCCAACTTCTTTTTCTCCTCATCAACGAGGGCGCGCCGTAATATTTTTCCGACTGCAGTTTTCGGCAACTCTTTCCTGAACTCATATTGTCGAGGCACTTTGAACGACGCCAAATGTTCACGGCAATACGTATTCAATTCTTCCTCTGTCACCGATTGCCCTTCTTTCAGAACAATATAAGCCTTTACTGTTTCTCCACGGTATGGATCCGGTATGCCGGCGACGACACATTCTTGTATTGCCTCATGTTCGTAAAGGACTTCTTCGATTTCACGCGGATAGATATTGAAGCCGCTCGCAATGATCATATCTTTTTTCCTGTCGACAACATAGAAATGTCCTTCATCATCCATGTACCCTAAATCTCCGGTCAATAGCCACCCGTCTCGGAAAGTTTCGTTCGTTTCTTCAGGTCGGTTCCAGTAGCCCTTCATTACTTGAGGACCTCGTACCGCAATTTCCCCGACTTCCCCGTTCGGCAACGGCTCTGATGTTTCTGGTCCTAAAATGCAGGCGTCCGTATCAGGCCAAGGAACTCCGATAGACCCTTTCACACGTCTTTTCTCCCATACGAAATTTGCAATGGCAACAGGCGACGTCTCGGTTAATCCATATCCTTCTACGAGTTTCCCGCCAGTCACCTTTTCGAATTTTTCTTGAAGTTCGACAGGCAATGCTGCGGATCCACTAATGCACGCTTTGATGGATGAGAGGTCATACTTCGCGAGATCAGGATGATTCAGCAATCCGATATAGATTGTCGGGGCGCCTGGGAACAACGTTGGTTTCTGTTTATCAATCGCTTTTAATGCAGTATCGAAGTCGAATTTAGGGATCAGCACCATTTTATTGCCTAACATGACAGATAAGACAAGGACCGTCGTCATGCCATACACATGGAAGAATGGCAGGATTCCCATGACCGTCTCTTCGCCGTCCTCACATTTATACAACCACGCATTACACATCTGTGCATTGCTAATCAGATTGGCATGCGTCAGCATGACCCCTTTCGGCGGCCCAGTCGTCCCACCGGTATATTGAAGCAAAGCAATATCTTCGTCGAAATTAAAATCATAGGAAGCAGGATCAGGTTTTGCTATTTTCATTATTTCCGTGAAAAGATGGTTCATGCCACGGTGTTCCACCTTCACGATGATGCCATGCTCTTTTTTCTGGATGAACGGATAGATAAGGTTTTTCGGAAATGGTAAGTACTCTTTAATACCAGTAATGATGACATGCTCCAATTTCGTTTCCTTCACGATCTTCGTAATCCGTCCGAAAAGAATATCAAGCGAGATGATAACCTTTGCCCCGGAATCCGCCATCTGATAAGCCAATTCCCTCTCTGTATAAAGCGGGTTCGTCTGCACGACAATGCCCCCGATATAGAGGATGCCATAGTAGGCGATTGCACTTTGTGGACAATTCGGGAGCATGATCGCAACGCGGTCCCCTTTTTCAATGCCAAGTGAACGTAAATAGTTGGCAAATTTCAACGCCGACTCATGGAACTCTTTATAGCTAATATCCTTGCCCATGAAATGCATGGCCGTCTTTTCAGGAAACTTGTTTGCCGATCTCGTCAGGAATTCCTGAAGCGGAATCCGATCATAGTCAATCGTCTTCGGTATTTCTGGTGGATACATATCCAACCAAGGTCTTGCTATCATTGTAACCCCCCCTTTTCCCATTCCAATACTTTGAAAATTCCCTCTTAAAATATTATATCGATAAATGAATCCGCTTTCAAATAGAATATTACTTTTCCTATGAAAAAATGCCTTGACCGGCAAATTTCAGTCAAGGCGTATTTGTGAACATCCAGTAAATTCCTACTAGAATGAATAGAATACAGACAACGATTAATATCTTAGACAATTTCTCCATATCAAGTCTCCTATGAAATGCTGGCACCAATTACAAACGACAAGCCTACCGATATCGTCAGTGAAATGAATCCGACTGATCGGTTATCCTCTTCGATTTCCTTATCGATCTGGAACTTGGGTGTTAGGAATTCAAACAGCACGTATGCTACAACAAGCAGGAAAAAACCGAACAGGCCCCATCCAATCATTTGAGGCAATGAATTATGCTGCTCGATTGAGTAGCGGAAAATATTTGCCACTCCAAATATCTTCCCCCCTGTCGCCATGGCGACCGCTACATTCCCTTTACGGATTTCTTCCCAGTTATTATATTTTGTCACAAGTTCAAATAGCACCATCGAAAAGATGAGGCAAAGGACTACAACGCTGAAGTAGCCTGTAGTTTCTACGAGAGGATGACTCCAAAACCCGATTTCCGTCATTTAGTTTGACTCCTTTGAAATTCATTCATCCCAACGTTTACGTATAGGCGCAGGAAAAGTTTCATTTCATTTCACTCTTTTTCACTTTAATTCGACGACAGTCACTCCATGGCCGCCTTCGCCCGCTTCTCCGTAACGGAAGCTTTTTACACGAGGATGGTTTTTCAAATATGTTTGAACACCTTGCCGCAAAGCTCCTGTCCCTTTTCCGTGGATGATTGATACTTGATGATAATTGGAAAGCAATGCATCGTCCAAATATTTCTCCGTACGATGCAAGGCATCTTCATATCTTTCTCCACGAAGATCTAGTTCCAGTTTAACATAAGAATCTCTTCCTCTGACAGAGGCGGAGACGACAGTGTCTTTCACTTTTTCCGGTTTCGTATATTCCAGAACAGATTCGTCCAGCTTCATTTTCAATATCCCGATTTGGACGATCCATTCGTTTGCTGACACCTTTTCGACCAATGTACCCTTCTGTCCGTATGTGATGACCTTCACTTCGTCACCGGCTTCAAGTGGCCTTGGAGCAGCTTTAGCTTTGATTTTTTTCTTCTTTTCCTCGGGAGCTGCCCCTTCCAACCGTTTACGCGCTTCAATCAATTCATGCTCTTTTACGTTGGCTCCTGCGTTCAAGCGCAATGCACGCAAATCGGAAATTACTGCTTCCGTTTCGACTCGTGCATCGTCCACGATTTTTTTCGCTTTCCCTTTTGCATTCTCGATTAGTTTTTCTTTCATTTCATCGAATTCGGATACCTTCGTCTCTAATTCGCGTTTCAGTTTCTCCGTTTCAATAAGCAGTGCATGCGTCTGCTCGGCATCTTTTTCCGATTGCACCCTGCTCGACTCTAGTGAAGCGATCATCGAATCGACTTCACCGCGATCTGTTCCCGTGAATTTTTTTGCCCGTTTGATGATATGTTCATTTAGACCGAGCCGCTTAGATATTTCGAATGCATTACTTCTCCCAGGAACTCCTATCAATAAACGATAGGTCGGGCTCAGTGTATCAATATCGAATTCCACACTGGCATTCGCCACTCCCGGGCGATTATAACCATACGCCTTCAACTCGGGATAGTGGGTCGTCGCCATGACTCTTGCCCCCGTGCCATGCACTTCATCCAAAATGGAAATGGCCAATGCAGCCCCTTCCTGCGGATCAGTGCCTGAGCCAAGTTCGTCAAAAATGAGCAGCGAACGGGAATCGAATTTCTTCAGGATATCGACGATGTTCACCATATGGGATGAAAACGTGCTGAGGCTTTGCTCAATGGACTGTTCATCACCAATATCCGCGTATACGGAGTCAAAGACGGCAACTTCCGATCCGTCCAATGCAGGGATCGGAAGTCCAGCCTGAGCCATTAATGTGCACAAACCGACCGTCTTCAATGTGACGGTCTTCCCTCCTGTATTCGGCCCTGTAATGACAATTGTCGTAATCTCTTTCCCAAATTCAATCGTATTGGCAACAGCCTGTTCGATCGGCAATAAAGGATGGCGTGCTTTTGCCAGCCGGATATAGCCTTCATTATTTACTGCCGGTTTTGTACATTTATGCGCAATCCCAAACTTCGATTTGGCAAGGATGATATCAATTTCAGATAAAATATCGACAAGGACAAAAAGATCATGGGCCACTTCTTGGACTTTGACAGATAGCTCCTGCAAGATCTTTTCGATTTCATCTTTTTCTTTCATTTTCAAGTTTCGGATTTCGTTATTTGCCTGAACGACAGCATCCGGCTCGATGAACAACGTTTGCCCGGATGATGACATGTCGTGGATAACGCCTCCGAAGTGGGATCTATATTCTGACTTAACAGGAATGACGTATCGGTCGTTTCTGATCGTCACGATGGCATCGGAAAGCATTTTCGACGCGTTCCTTCCCCTCGTATAGCCCTCAAGCTTTTCCCGTACACGTCCCTCCTGGATTCGCAAGCTTTGACGAATTGATCGAAGCGTGCCTGATGCACTGTCGACAACATGTCCATTGTCGTCAATGGCGGCATTGATTTCATGCTCAAGTCCCGTGAGAATTGGCAAAGCTTCTTTCTTGGCTAGAAAATGCGGGATTTCAATGTCTTCGTCTGCATCGACCGCTTCGATGAACTGTCTCAAAATCCGGCTCGCTCGAATCGTATTAGCAGTTTCCATCAATTCATATGCACTGAGGACACCGCCGATTTGTGCTCGTTTTGCATGCGGCCGAATGTCGCTGATGCCGCCCATCGGCACGTTCCCACGCACCCTCAATATAGCGAGCCCCTCATCCGTCTCTTCAAGTAAACGGACCACTTCCTGGAAGTCGCAAACAGGAACCAATTTTTCCATATATGTCCGTCCCGCAGATGATGTGCAATATGTTGCTACAATATCCCGGATCTTATCAAACTCAAGTGTTTTTAAAACTCGTTTTTCCAACGCCTTACACTTCCCTTCATTTCCGTATGATTTCACGGATGAATTGTTCCAACGGCCACGTGTTCACGACCGTCTCTTTATTCAACCATGCTTTTTGCGCATACTTCACGCCAATATCCATATGATCCAATTGATCGATTGTATGCGCATCCGTATTGACGGCGATTTTGACGCCGGCCTCCTGCGCCATTGCCAAATAATCGACAGCCAAGTCGAAGCGATGCGGATTTCCGTTCAGTTCAAGGATTTTATCGTATGTCTTCGCCCATTCAATCAATTGGGATACGTCCGGGTCATAGCCTTCCCTTTGGCCGATAATCCTGCCAGTCGGATGAGCAATCATCGTAACATACGGATTTTTCATTGCCGCATGCAGCCTGTTCATGATCTGCTCCTGCGGTTGATTGAAATTTGAATGGATGGACGCAATGACGAAATCCAGCTCCTTTAATAAATCATCATCAAAATCAAGAGTTCCATCCGGAAGGATATCCATCTCTGTCCCACAGAATATCTCGATATCGTCATATTCAACATTCAATTTCCGGATCTCTTCAATTTGGCTTCGAACCCTTTCAGGCGACAATCCATTTGCTATCTTCAAATATTGTGTATGATCTGTAATGACCATATGAGAGTATCCGCGATCCCTGCATGCTTCGACCATCTCACGAATTGAATATCCACCGTCAGACCAAGTCGTATGCATATGGAAATCGCCACGGATATCCTCAAGTGTCACCAGTCCCGCAATTTCATGTGCTCGATCTATTTCCTTTCCATCCTTCCTTATAGATGGAGGAATGAAAGGGAGATCAAAGAATGCGAAGAAATCGGATTCCGATTCAAATGTCTTTACTGTTCCATCTTCCAGTTCAACACCGTATTCGCTAATTTTCATTCCTTGTGACTTGGCAAGTTGACGCATCTTCACATTATGGTCTTTCGAACCTGTGAAATGGTGCAACGCAGTCGCAAATTGTTCCTCAGTTACAAAGCGGAAATCGGCATCGACCAGTTCAGCCATGTCAAGAACGACCGACAACTTGGAATCGCCGGCCGCGACTGTTTCCTCGATCGGCATCACTTCCATCAACTTTTCCCGAACAACAGCAGGTTCATCCGTAACGATGATGAAATCGACATCGCTGCTTTCCTCTTCTGCACGGCGGAAACTTCCTGCTACCGAAAAACGGGTAATTTCCTTTATTCCACGTAATTCATCCTCAATTGCTTTGACAATCGATTCTGCTTGCCAGACCGGCAGCTTCCCTTTTTTGGTACCTAGCTGTTCAAGTTCATGCAGGATCTTCTCCTCGGTCTTTTTGCCGAACCCTGGAATTCCGCTCACTTTGTTCGCTTCACAAGCGAGACGCAATGACTCAATAGAATCGATACCGATCGCTTCCCTAAGTTTGGCAATTCTTTTTCCGCCTAGTCCAGGTACTTTCAATAAAGGGATAAGCCCTTTTGGAACTTCTTCTTCAAGCTCCTTCAACAAGTCCGACTCGCCTTTTTCCATCAAATCGATGATGACTGCGCCTGTCCCTTTGCCAATCCCCTTTAATTTCAAAATATCATCCATTTCCGCAAGGCTCCGCGGATCGAGCTCGAGCACATTCGCCGCTTTCCGGAATGCCCCCACTTTAAATGGATTCTCCCCTAATAACTCCATATATAAAGCGATTTTTTCAAATGTGCGAATGATCGTTTTTTTATTCATGAGTAACCACTCCTCCATTTTAATCGTTTCTAGAAAAAAGGCTTCCCTCCAACCAAGGGGGAAGCCGTTCAGAATGTTTGTATAGGGCAGCCTGCGTTTTTGCACAGGCTGCAATACATCACTTCATATAGATATACCACCATTTTTTCACCGTTTCCGAAATGATTGGCGTATGCTCGAATATCGCGTCCGCCAATAATGATTTTCCAATCATCCCTTGAATGGAATCCATCGGCAGCATTGCCAGTAGATAGAGTAATAGGAATATGAGAATATAAAACTCGATGAAACCTAGAACTGCTCCTCCGAAACGTGATAAAAAGCCCAATACCGGCAGGAACTTCAGGAAATCAAACATGGATGCAATCAACTGCAATACAAATTTGACAACGATAAAAATGATGACAAATGCAAGGACCCTGTAAAATGTCTGATCCAAATCAAGCTGTTCAACTGTCCAACTCAATTTGGATGCCGCAGTCACGCCGGGATACGGAATCCATAAAACGAACTTCTCGGACAATGGTTTGTAGTATATGTAAGCAATGATAAGGGCGATAAAGAAGCCTGTCATATGTATAACCTGTACGATAAGCCCCCGCCTAAAACCGGTGATCAATCCTCCCAAAAAGAGGAATAATAGTAGTAAATCAAGCATATACGACCGTCAACCCTTCAACTTATTCAATTCTTCTTCAAGGAGCTCAATTCGTTCTTTCAGCTTCAAATAATCGTGTACACTATTTACAGCAGTGAGGACCGCGATTTTGGAACTGTCCAAATAAGGATTTCGAGAACTGATTTCCTTCATTCTTTCATCGACCATCGAAGCGACGAGCTTAACATGATTGCTCGTTTCACTGCCGACAATAGTATACGTCTGTCCATATATGTCAACCGCAACGCGCGTTTTTTGCTCGTCTGCCAATGATGAACCCTCCTATGTAAAAAGTTCTGTACCCAATCATACCATGAAATTGTTTTAGTTGAAAAGAGAAGGTAATGGTTTCACCGTTGAATTCCGTTTCAGGCGGACTTACAAAAGCACAACATACATCTACCTTCAGGATTATTGTACAATATGGAAAGAAGGTTTTGGAAGGGACGATATATATGAGCCAATGTGTTCTTCAATTGGAAAAAGCCAAGTTCGAAAAATTAATAGCCCATTACGTTGCTCTTAAAGTTACACGAAATGCACCTGGCGTTGTTTTTGCGGCAAAGTTGCCAGACGTTGCTATTACGGCATATAAGTCGGGGAAAGTGTTGTTTCAAGGCGGTGGAGCACTTCGGGAAGCTGCTCTTTGGGGAAGCGTTGATGGGAAGCCATCTTCTAAAAAAACAAGTGTAAAAGGCGAGATATTGCCTGAGCGTTTTTCCGAGCTATCCGTTCTCGGTTCTGATGAGACTGGTACAGGCGATTTCTTCGGTCCCGTTACGGTCGCTGCATGTTTCGTTAGTTCAAATCAAGTCGAACTGGTACGTGAATTAGGCGTAAGGGACTCCAAGCAATTGACCGATGATTTAATGCGAAAAATAGCTCCTGATTTACAGGCGACACTAGTACACAGTGTCTTGACTTTGACAAATGATAAGTATAATGAAGTGCAGGCGCAGGGATGGTCGCAGGGTAAGATTAAGGCGTTGCTTCATAATCAGGCATTGAAACATGTTCTTCGTAAAATGAATGATGAAAAGCCAGATTATATTTTAATCGACCAGTTCGCAGAACGTGGAATTTACTACAATCATATTAAAAACGAACCGGAAATCGTTCGTGAAAATGTATTGTTTTCGACGAAGGCGGAAGGTTTGCATGTAGCTGTCGCAGCTGCGTCAATCATCGCAAGGGTCGCTTTCCTGGAAGAGATGGACCGGTTGAGTGCGATTGCCGGCGTAATGCTCCCGAAAGGTGCGGGACGCGGTGTGGATGAAGCTGCGGCAAGGATTTTATTGAAAGATGGAGAAGCCGCTCTGAAATCGATGACGAAATGGCATTTTGCCAATGCACAAAAAGCGAAAAAGATTGCCGCGATGAAAAAATGATTGTTTAGGGCATAGAGACGGCTGACTTTTGGCGCGGAAGAGGCATCTTTGAGCGCGTAAGCCTTCTCTTTGAGCGCGAAACTCGCATCTTTGATCGCGAAACGGCGTGCTTTGGACTCTGACCCTCACTAATTAGAAAAAAGACCGCTTATGGAGATACATTCCCCATAAGCGGTCTTTCGTTTTATCCGCGAAGCTGAGCGTCTGCTTCCTCTGTTAATGCTTTCAATACCTTTTCATGTGCCTTGACGACTTCTTCGTCCGTCAATGTTCGTTCCGGGTCAAAATAAGTCATTGAGAACGCAAGTGATTTCTTGCCTTCCTCAACTTTATCCCCTTCATACAAATCGAACAGCTTCACATCTTTCAACAGCTTTCCGCCCGCCTGTCTGATGATTGCTTCCAGCATGCCTGCGGAAGTTTCGCTCGCGACAACGAGTGCAATATCCCGTGAAATGGATGGGTAACGTGGAACCGGAACATATAAAAGCTCATCCGTTTCGGCAGATAGGATTCTTTCGAGATTTAACTCCATTACATACGTCTCTTTCAAATCACGCTTCTTCTGCTCGGTTGGATGGATTTGACCAATTAGACCAATTCGTTCCCCGTGCAATAGAACTGCAGCCGTCCGTCCCGGATGCATGCCATCTACTACTTCCTTTTCAAACGACAGGCCATCCAACAAGCCTAGAAGGTCCATCATGCCTTCTACAATCCCTTTGACTACATAAAAATCAACTTTCTTCGTCTCTGCTTGCCAATCATGGTTCACCCATTTGCCTGTCACTACCGCTGACACATGCTCCACTTCGCGAGGAAGTCCATCCTCTTCTTCCCCGAGGAAGACAGAGCCTGTTTCGTAAAGTGCAACTGAATCCATGCGACGTGCAACGTTATACGTTGCCGCCTCCAATAGATGTGGAATCAGACTTTGACGAAGCACGCTCCGGTCTTCGCTCATCGGCATTAGCAATTCCGTTACTGGAGCCGTCTCCAAAGCAAACGCTTGCGCCTGCTCCTTCGATGTCAATGAATACGTGACTGCCTGATAAAGTCCCGCCCCTTCAAGGAACTGACGGACAATCCGACGCTTCGCTTGGTATGGCGTCAATCCGCCCGGCGTCGATTCGAATACAGGGAGTGTTTTCGGAATTTCATCGTATCCGTGCATACGTGCAATTTCCTCGATAATATCTTCCCTGATCTTCAAATCCTGCCTGCGTGTCGGCGCATCGATAACCAGCTGGCCATTGATTGCCTGCGTAGGAATACGTAGACGTTCCAAAATGGTCAGCATTTCATCCATCGATATCTTCATGCCGAGGCGGCTATTAATGTAATCCGGTGAAACTGTAATGCGTTCTGCCGTTTTATCAAGTTCATCAAAGATGACCGATCCTGCGAGGACTTCCCCGCCTGCCAGCTCTGCCATTAGCTGCGCTGCACGTTCTGCCGCTTCCTCAACCCGGTTTGGATCAACGCCTTTTTCGAAACGTGTGCTAGCATCGCTTCGAAGTCCGACTTCTTTTGAAGTGCGTCGAACTGATGAAGGTGCGAAATAAGCGGATTCAATGACAACAGTTGTTGTTCCGTCATGAACCTCCGAATTCGCTCCCCCCATGACGCCTGCTAGAGCTACAGGCTCTTTTCCATTCGTAATGACAAGGTTTTGAGGGTTCAATTTCCGTTCAACATCATCCAATGTCGTCATCACTTCGTCCGCTTCTGCATGACGAACAACGATTTCACCCGTCTCAAGACGGTCGTAATCGAATGCATGCAATGGCTGACCATACTCCATTAAGACATAATTAGTAATATCCACAACATTATTATGAGGACGGATGCCTGAAGCCATCAACGCATTTTGGAGCCATAATGGAGATTCCGCCACTTTGATATTCTTCACGACTTTTGCTACGTACATCGGATTGTCGACGGTTGCATCTACACGGAGCTTCAGTAAATCTTCCGCTTTTTCCGCTGCCGTAGGATAATCGATTTTCGGAAGTGCAATCCCTTGGGATAAAATCGCGCTGACTTCATAAGCGACACCTAGCATGCTTAGCGCATCTGAGCGGTTCGGAGTCAAGTCGAATTCGAGCACTGTATCGTCCAAGCCAAGCAATGGAAGAGCATTTTCACCCGGAACCGCGTCTTCAGGCAACACATAAATGCCTTCCGCGTAAGCTTTTGGAACAAGTTTCCCTTCGATTCCAAGTTCTTGCAAAGAACAGATCATGCCATTCGATTCTTCACCGCGCAGTTTCGCTTTTTTAATCTTAAAATCTCCTGGAAGAACCGCTCCGGGCCGCGCAACAATCACTTTTTGTCCTTGCGCGACATTCGGCGCTCCACAAATGATTTGTGTAATCTCTTCACCAACATCCACTTGGCAGATGTTCAATTTATCCGCTTCGGGATGCTTCACGCACTCCACCACATGTCCAACAACGACATTGGTCATCCCATGTGAACGATCGATGATGGAATCCACCTCGATGCCGGAACGTGTAATTCTTTCTGCTAAATCTGCAGGATTGATTCCGTTTATATTGACGTACTCATTTAGCCATTTCGTTGATACTAACATTTTATCTCCTCCTTAAGCTTCCGTCCGATGGAATTGTGATATGAAACGTACGTCATTCGTATAGAAATGACGGATATCTTCCACACCATATTTCAGCATCGCAATCCGCTCAGGTCCCATACCGAATGCGAATCCTGTTACGACTGCAGGGTCGTAGCCCGCCATTTTCAGTACATTCGGATGCACCATTCCTGCACCTAAAATTTCGATCCATCCCGTCTTCTTACAAACATTACAGCCGTCCCCTCCGCATTTGAAGCAGGAAATGTCCATTTCAACGGATGGTTCAGTGAAAGGGAAGAAGCTTGGACGCAAACGGATTTCACGATCTGCACCGAACATTTTCTTTGCGAACAGGTCGAGCGTCCCTTTCAAGTCGCTCATACGAATATCTTCTCCTACAACGAGTCCTTCGATTTGCGTGAATTGGTGGGAATGCGTTGCATCGTCGCTATCCCGGCGATACACTTTGCCCGGGCAGATGATTTTGATGGAACTTCCGCCTTTCGCCTCCATCGTTCTTGCTTGTACCGGCGATGTATGTGTTCGAAGAAGAATTTCCTCGGAAATATAGAAGGAATCCTGCATATCACGCGCCGGATGCCCTTTCGGCAAATTGAGCGCTTCAAAGTTGTAATAATCCTTTTCCACTTCAGGGCCTTCTGCGATTTCATAGCCCATGCTGATGAAGAAGTCTTCTATTTCTTCAACTACGCGTGTCAGTGGATGATGATTGCCTGTTGGTGCCGGACGGCCAGGCAAAGTGACGTCGATCGCTTCTTTTTCCAATTGCGCATTGATCGCTTCTTCTTCCAGTTTCGTCATTTTCGCTTCCAGTGATTCCGTCACCGCTTCACGGACGACGTTGACGAGCGCCCCCATCTTAGGACGTTCTTCAGCTGGCAGTTTCCCCATCCCTTTCAACAAATCGGTAATGGGACCTTTCTTGCCGAGGTAAGCGACACGGACGTCATTTAATTCCTTGACGGACGATGCTTCCTGGATTTTCGTCAACGCTTCTTCTTTCAATTGCTGCAGTTGCTGTTCCATTGTCATTCTCCTTTCAAAATAAAAAAACCCCGCCCCAAAAAAGGGACGAGGACGAGTTCGCGGTACCACCCTGATTATTATGCAGAACGCATAATCACTTCATTTGGAATAACGGCCCTCTACCGGCACGCCTTTACAGTTTGCACTGGTCCAAGCGGCAGCTCGCGGGGTGAACTTCAACAGTGTTTCGCCTATCCGCGCTCTCAGTCAAGGCGCCGATTTCCTGTCGGTTTCATACTGTTTACTTTTCCCGGTCATAGCCATTCGAAAATTATATACAACTTTACTATACCCGATTTCGTTTTGTTCATCAACATAGATCTCATTGCTTACCGTACGTATAAAGCAGGATGCCCGCAGCAATGGCGACATTCAATGATTCCGCTTTTCCGTACAATGGAATCTTCACGATGTCATCGGCTTTCGATAAGTATTCGGCGGCAACTCCACTTCCTTCATTTCCAACGATTAGCGCAAATTCACTCAACGGACTTACAGTGAAATGATCGACGGCATTGTGCAAACCCGTTCCGATGACTTTGATGCCGGACGACTTTGCCCGGTCAATCCATTCACCGAGCTCCCCTTTCACGACAGGGATATGGAAATGAGATCCTTGAGCGGAACGCACTGTTTTAGGATTGAATGGATCCGCTGAACCTTTCCCGAGGATAACTGCATCCATTCCAGCAGCATCCGCAGTCCGGATCATTGTTCCGATATTTCCCGGATCCTGTACAGCATCGATGAATAAAAGCTTCTTCCAGCTGTCAGCTTCCTCACCTGAATGTTCCGGCTGACGGCAATGAGCAAATATTCCTTGTGACTGCTCTGTCTCTACCAGTTCTTTTGCAACCGCCTTTGTTACTTGGATAAGTTGTAGATTATCGGTTTTCCAACTAGCAGGAAGTTCCAAATCCTCCCTAACAATTAAATGAAGGATTGTCCCTTCCTTCTTCATAGCCTCTTCGACGAGATGGAAGCCTTCAACGAGGAATTCTTCAGATTTATCGCGATCCTTCTTAGACGTTACAAGCTTTTTCCAATGTTTTACGAGCGCATTTTGCGTTGATTCGATTCTTTTCATGTATTGTGCGACATCCTTTTTCTTCTAGTGTAACAAATGTCCGTATAGTTGGCGATCAATGTGTACAAAATGATGGCAGGAGGATGATAAGATGAATTTTCAAATTCGTGACGCCATCGCCGCTAATATGTCGAATAACTCGGCGACCGATATTCGAAGCGTTGTTGAGGATGCATTACAGCGAGGCGAAGAACATTTATTACCAGGTCTAGGAGTATTTTTTGAAAAGCTGTGGGTCAATGCCGATGAACAGGAAAAGTCGAAAATCAGCGGTGAACTTGCCCAGGCGTTCTCTGCAGGATCATAAAGAACGGTAAAAGCCACTCATCTGAGTGGCTTTTACCGTTCTTTGAACATAATTCCCTACAGTAAAGCCGCCAATACAGCTTTTTGTGCATGCAATCTGTTCTCCGCCTGCTGAAAAACATACGAATTCGGACCGTCAATTACGGAAGTCGCAACCTCTTCTTCACGGTGGGCCGGCAAGCAATGTAAAAACATATAGTCTTTCTTTGCATTTGCAACAAGCTGATCGTTTATCTGGAACCCTTTGAATGCTTCAAGTCGCGCAGCAGCCTCTTCCTCCTGCCCCATGCTCGCCCAGACGTCCGTATAGACGACATCTGCGTTTCTCACCGCTTCAATAGGATTGTTTGTCTGTAAGACGGATCCGCCATTCGCCGCAGCAATTTTTTCAGCTTCCACATAAAGGTCGGAATTGAACTCATACCCTTTAGGCGTTGCGACCGCTACATGCATCCCCATACTCGCCGCCCCAATGACCAACGAATGGGCAACATTATTTCCGTCGCCTACATAAGCGAGTTTCTTGCCGGCAATAGACCCTTTCACTTCGATCATCGTCAATAAATCCGCAAGCGCTTGGCATGGATGATACATATCCGTCAGTCCATTGATAACGGGGATTGATGAATGCTTCGCTAGCTCTTCCACCATTTCATGCGAGTTTGCTCGAATCATGACAGCGTCCAAGTACCCCGACAATACTTTTCCGGTATCATGCACCGATTCTCCGCGTCCGATTTGAAGATCATTCGCATTCATATACATCGCATGGCCGCCAAGCTGTACCATGCCGACTTCGAATGAAATCCTTGTACGTGTGGAATGTTTTTCAAAAATCATGCCGAGTGTCTTCCCTTGCAGTATGGGGGGAATTTTTCCTGCAATTACTTCTTTCTTCATCACCAACGCTTTTTGCAATAAATAATCGATTTCTTCACTCGTATAGTCCAATAACGTCAACAAATCACGGCCTTTTAGCTGACCTTCAATTTTTTTCGCAGTTTTTAATGTCGATATATGCATTTTCACCAAAATGATCATCTCCATCCTGAATATGGTTTGTATGTTTCATTATATGTACGTATATTTATAAAGTCAAATGAATTATTATGAGCAATCTAGAAATACTTAGTTAGTCAGAAGTATGCTTTACTAATGGTTTTTTATTCATTAGATAAGAATTTACCAATATGCATTTATTCACATATATATGTATAAAAAAGATCGCACCTCTAGCAGGCACGATCTTTCCTATCAGTCCTTATTGAAAAATGATTTGATCAACTGTGTCAAGGTCGAGCTTCTTGATTACTTCCACAATCAATTTCACCGCATTTTCGTAATCATCCCGGTGCAGCATTGCTGCATGGGAATGGATATAGCGAGTTGCGACGCAAATGGCAAGAGACGGCACGCCGTTCCCGCTTACATGGATTGAACCTGCATCTGTTCCTCCGCCCGGAATCGCCTCGAATTGGTATGGGATGCCGTGTTCTTCTGCCGTATCGACGACAAGATCACGCAAACCTTTATGGGAAACCATCGATGCATCATAGAGAAGGATTTGAGGCCCGTCGCCCATTTTGCTTGTCGATTCCTTTGAAGTGACGCCTGGCGTATCTCCCGCAACGCCTACGTCAACTGCAAAGCCGATATCCGGATTCACTTTTGCAGCAGCCGTTTTTGCACCGCGCAAGCCGATTTCCTCTTGCACCGCACCAACGCCGAATACGATATTCGGGTGATTTTCACCTTTTAGCGCTTTCAGGACGTCAATTGCGATTGCACAGCCAATGCGGTTATCCCATGCTTTCGCAAGCAAGTATTTATCATTGTTCATGACCGTGAATTCGAAATACGGAACGATCATATCACCGGGCAGAACGCCCCATTCCATCGCTTCCTTCTTCGATTCAGCTCCGATATCGATGAACATGTCTTTAATGTCCACCGGCTTTTTCCGGGCTTCCGCAGATAGGATATGAGGAGGCTTCGATCCGATGATGCCCGTCAAAGTGTCCCCTTTACGCGTAACGATCGTCACTCGTTGGGCAAGCATGACTTGCGACCACCATCCGCCGACCGGCTGGAAGGAAATGAATCCTTTATCGTCAATTTTCGTCACCATGAAGCCGACTTCATCCAAGTGGCCTGCCACCATCACTTTCGGTCCATTTGCATCGCCACTTTTTTTGGCAATCAAAGATCCGAGTCCATCGTATTCAATTTCATCAGCGTATGGCTCGATATATTTCTTCATGACTTCACGCGGTTCACGTTCATTGCCGGGAATCCCCTTCGCGTCCGTCAAGTCTTTCAGCATGAGTAACGTATCATCCATCTTCGACATTTATTTCGACCTCCTAAGTAAAAAACTTCAAATTCAGTATAGATGAAAGATAGCAACAATGGAAGTGCTTTCACAATCACAATATTTCTTTGCGAAGCTGTGCTGCACTCTTCGGAGAAAGCAGTCCAGGGGCGACGTCAAACACGGTTTTTGCGCCTATATCCCCTTTTTTATTCAACCTGTAAGCCGCCCTCGCATAAGCGACTAGTACGCTGGATGTGAATTCCGGATTGCTGTCCAATTTCAATGAAAATTCCATAACCTGATTGTTCGTAGCGCCGGTTTTCCCGCTACGGATGACAAAACCGCCGTGAGGCATTGCGCTATGGTCTTCTCTCAATTGCTGCTCAGTAATGAAATGGACTGTCGTATCATAATCTGTAAAGTAATTGGGCATCGTCACGATCGCTTGCTCTACCTCGGCTGCGTCGGCACCTTCTTCCAATACAACATAGCATTCACGTGTATGCTTGTCGCGCGTCGTCAGTTCCGGCTGTGATCCGTTGCGCACCTGTTCGACTGCCGATTCAACAGGAATCGTATATTGGACTGCCCCTTTGACCCCCTCGATCCTTCTGACAGCATCCGAATGTCCTTGGCTCAACCCTTTCCCCCAGAACGTATAGGTTGCACCCTCAGGAAGAATCGATTCTCCGTAAAGCCTGTTGATCGAAAATAGTCCTGGATCCCATCCTACGGAAATGATAGCCGTTTTACCATTCGGTCTAGCCGATTCATCTACCGCTTCAAAGTATACGGGAATCTTAGCATGCGTATCAAAGCTGTCTACTGTATTGAACAGCCTCGAAAGCGCAGGTCCTTGTTCAGGAAGATCATCTTTCGAACCCCCGCATAAGATCAGTACGTCAATATCATCCACATGTTCTTCGATTTCATTCAAACGCAAAACAGGTGCACCGCTATTCACTCTCAAGTCTCCCGGTTCTCTACGGGTGAATACGCCAACGAGCTCCAGATCATCGTTTTGAGCAATTGCCGACTCGACCCCTTTGCCCAAATTTCCGTATCCAGCGATGCCAATTCTGATTTTCGTGTCCACTATGACCATCCCTCTCTTTGCAAGTATTCTCTCATTTTATCGTTTCGCCACAATTTTGGCTAATTATTCTTTTGTTCACAAGCTGTCCTTTTGCCTAATCCGGCATCCATGGTAAAGTAGAATATGAGTCAATTTTATGAAATGAGGATTCCAAATGCGTGCTTTCGTTTATATAATCGTCTTTTTTTCCTTCTTTGATTTATTTTCACAACTTCCTATCATGAGCCCTTTTGCTTTGTCCTTAGGTGCTTCATCGTTCATGACGGGGTTGGCTGTCGGAATGTATTCATTTTCCAATACCATCGGGAATGTCATTTCCGGATTCATGACGGACCGTAGAGGACCGTTCGCTATTCTGCTTATCGGATTATTTGCATCAGGTATTTCTCTGCTTCTTTATTCCTTCGCAATAGGACCTGCTTCCCTTCTCGGGATTCGCTTCGTCCATGGCTTCATGGAAGGGCTAATTGTCCCTGCTGCCTTTACATTCCTCGCCAATCGTGCCGAAGAATCAAAGCGAGGCCGAAGTGTAGCCATTTCAGGCGCCTTTGTAGGAATGGCGGCAATCATTGGTCCTGCTTATAGCGGCATTGTCGCTTCAAAAACGGGTGCTCCATTCATTATGACAGTTAACGGCGTCATTATGTTCATCCTTGCGATCGCCGCATTTTTTGTTTTACGATCTGTTTCATTTGAAAAAAAGCAAAGAACAAAAGAAGCAAAGCATTTCAGAGTCCGGTATTTGTTCAAGCATCCCGGCATGGTCCGTGCTTTCGCAGGCGCGTTTTTCCTTATGTTCTCACAAGGTGTGTTGGCTTTAGTCTTGCCTTTGAAAGTCGAGGCGCTCGGATTTGACACAAAAGCGACGGGCATGCTGCTCAGCACGTTCGGCGTCGTCGCCATCCTGATATTCCTGCTGCCGATCAACCGTATTTTCGATAAAGTACGTCCGATGATCACATTGGCTTTCGGCATCTCGATGATGGGGGCAAGTATGCTTTTCCTTAGTCAAGTTTCAGAGTTGCAGCTCCTGTATTTGGCAATGGCATTGTATGGAATAGGTTTTGCATTTCTATTCCCTTCCATTAATTCTTTGCTCATCGATTCTTCATCACCGGAATTCCGCGGAAAGGCTTACGGCTATTTCTACGCATTCTTTTCC
This sequence comes from Saccharococcus sp. Marseille-Q5394, assembly GCF_946901335.1. Lineage (NCBI taxonomy): Bacteria > Bacillati > Bacillota > Bacilli > Caryophanales > Anoxybacillaceae > Saccharococcus > Saccharococcus sp. Marseille-Q5394. The sequence goes on from NZ_CAMPPQ010000001.1 coordinate 959,584, forward strand.
ATCGGGGTCGTCGCAGGCTCAAGTCTCATCGGCTATTTGGATTTGACATTCAAGGGTGGGTTCATGCTCACTGGCATCATCCTAATAAGCGTCGCCGTTTATACGATCCTCGGAATGAAAAAGAGTCTACTATTGACAGAGGGGCCTTGATAGGTTAAAGTCTTACACGAAATGAATAACCCTGTTCGGGAGAGGTTCATAGCGACCCTCTATAAAAAACTATGGATGACGGAAATTTTGCCATGTCCATTTACGTGACATGGCTTTTTTTGTTCTCTATGGCCCCTCCCTGACAACTATAATCATGGAGGTTTTTTAATTGGCTGGAAGAGATGAAAACACATTAACGGATTTAACTTTGCTAGGGAATCAAAATACAAAGTACGCCTATGAGTATGACCCTACTATTTTGGAATCCGTCGATAATATGCACACGGAACGGGATTTCTTCGTCAAATTCAACTGCCCCGAATTCACATCACTTTGTCCGATGACAGGACAGCCGGACTTCGCAACAATGTATATCAGTTTCGTGCCGGATAAAAAATTGGTCGAAAGTAAATCATTGAAATTGTATTTGTTCAGTTTCCGCAATCACGGAGACTTCCACGAGGACTGCGTCAACATCATCATGAATGATCTAATTAAGCTGATTGATCCACGCTATATTGAAGTATGGGGCAAGTTCACTCCGCGTGGCGGACTTTCCATCGATCCTTATTGCAATTACGGAAAGCCTGGTACGAAATACGAAAAAATGGCGGAACATCGAATGATGAACCATGACATGTATCCCGAAAAGATCGATAACCGTTGAGGGGGAAACAATGAAATGCGTTATTATTTAAGCGGGATTTTTGTCGGCCTGTTAATTTTATCGAATATCGTGGCGGTCAAGTTGATGAGCATCGGCGATTGGATCGTAATACCGGCAGCAGCCATCATCTACGTTTGCACGTATCCAATTTTGGATGTATTGACGGAAGCCTATGGAAAAGAAGCTGCAAGAAAGACGGTTCAGACTGGCTTCATCGCACAGCTTTTCGCAATCGGCTTCATTTGGCTAGCAATCCATTTGCCGGCAGCCTCTTTCTATGAACATCAGGAAGCATTCGAAACGATTTTCACAGCGGGCTTCCGCGTGACAATCGCAAGCTTGGCTGCGTACCTCATCAGTCAGAACCTGGATGTCACCATATTCGATAGATTGAAAAGAAGGCATGGTGCGAAAAAGTTATGGGTGCGGAACAATGTGTCAACGATGGCAAGCCAACTCGTCGATACGACGATTTTCATAACAATCGCTTTTGCGGGAACGATGCCGATAGGTGCTTTGTTAGGAATGATCGCTAGCCAATATGTCTTCAAATTCATCATCGCCGTTTTGGATACGCCGATCGTCTATTTGCTCGTGTCTGTATGTAGAAAAAAGGAACCTGAAATTATGAGCGAAGAGATATCATTACAGAACTGATCGCCATAAACGAGAACTTTTCAAAGATAAATGAGAACTTCATAGCCCTAAACGAGAACTTTTTGACTTAGAATGAGAACTTTCCATGGAGTAATGAGAACATAATGATCTGTAACGAGAACTCTCTGTGGAATAATGAGAACTTTATGGGGATAAACGAGAAGTTCCAAATGTAAATGTATAAAAAACAGGTGAAGGAAATCGCATTTTTGCGATCCTTCACCTGTTTTGTATTTAGTTAACTAGTTTGTGAAGCGAATGATTTTATTTCTTCCATGAATGCTTCGCCGTATCTTTCCAGCTTCGCCGCCCCGACGCCGTTCACTTCCAAAAATTCTTCTTCCGTAACCGGCATTTTTGCCGCCATGTCACGCAATGACTTATCCGAAAAGACGACGAACGGAGGTACTCCTGCTTCTTGAGCAAGCTTCATGCGAAGTGCACGCAACTGGTTGAATAAAGGATCATCTTTCGCTATCTGCTTCGTTTCGACGGTTCCTTTTCTAAACACTTTGATTTTACCAGTCAATACATCCTTGCCTTGTTCAGTGACATAGATAATCGGGAACTGACCGTTTTCCACACCGAGATAATTTTCGGAGATGATGAATTCGATAAAATCGGAAATGTCTTTCGCATTCCTTTCTTTCATCAAACCATATGTAGTTAATTTATCAAACCCGAACTCCAACACTTTTTTATTTCGTGAACCTGTCAGAACTTGAGCAATCATCGTTTTTCCGAATCGCTGCCCCATTCGTATGACGCAGGATAGTACCTTCTGCACATCAACCGTCACTTCAAAGCTCTCGCGGGTGTCTGTACAGTTTGCGCAACGGCCGCAATCCTGCACGTCCGTCTCCCCGAAATATGAAATGATGAACTTTTGAAGGCATGATTCAGTATGGCAGTAGTCGATCATCGACTGCAGCTTCTCAAGCTCGGCGGGAATTCGATTTTGATCCTGCGATTGGTCAATGAGGAACCGTTGCGTGATTACGTCCTGCGAAGAGAATAAAACGGTGCACTCACTATCCAGTCCATCCCTTCCCGCACGGCCTGCTTCCTGATAATAACTTTCCATGTTTTTCGGCATTTGGTAATGGATTACGTAACGGATGTTACTTTTATCTATTCCCATCCCAAATGCATTCGTTGCAACCATGATCGTCGCCTCATCCATAAGGAACCGGTCCTGCTCCGCTTGCCGGACACCATCCGAGAGTCCAGCATGATATTTTGCAACAGCGACTCCGCTTCGTTCTAACGTGGCATGGATCTGGTCAACTGCTTTACGGGTGGCGGCATAAATAATACCCGCCTCTCCATCGTTCTTTTTAACATAGTCCTTGACGAACTTGTCCCTGTCCTGCCCTTTAATGACAGAAAAGGTGAGATTGCTTCTCTCAAAGCCAGTCATTACTGTGTTTTCCTGTTCAATATGCAATTGGCCGCAAATATCTTCCCGGACGGCAGGCGTTGCAGTAGCCGTCAAAGCCAAAACGACCGGTTTTTGTTCGAAGGAAGATATGACTTTGCTTAACATCCGGTAACTCGGCCTGAAATCATGTCCCCATTGCGAGATACAGTGTGCCTCGTCGATGGCGATCATCGGGATATCCATTTTACCGATTTGCTGAATAAATGAAGGGGATTCAAATCGCTCAGGAGCTACATAAAGCAGACGATACATTCCTCCTAGTGCATTTTCAACCGTCCCGAAATATTCTTCCGTTGATAATGTACTATTAATGTACGCTGCTGGTATGTCGATTTGATGCAAGGCATCCACTTGGTCTTTCATCAATGAAATTAAGGGGGATACGACAAGTACTGTGCCCTCCATTACTAGCGCAGGAACTTGATAGCAGATGGATTTACCGCCGCCTGTAGGCATGACGCATAGTGTGTCTTTCCCTTCAAGCACGTTTCGGATGGCTTTTTCTTGCCCGGTGCGGAAGGAAGAAAATCCAAAATAGGTAGATAAGACGGAATTAATTTTTTCGATTGGACTCACCTCTCTTTATCAATCAAAGAAAAAAGCACCCATTTTCGGCGCTTTTTCACCTTTCTTACTCCAGCAACAACCGTTCTTCATCGCGGCTATGTATTTCATTGACAACTAGCAGTGCATAAAACTTCTGTAAAACTGTAGGGCTGAGTTTTTCTGTTTCGCGAAGCATTTCGATATCTTTTACGATAATCCTAAGCAGATCGTGATCTCTCGTCAATTGGGTGATGGCCTCTTCCAATTCTGGATTCTCTTTTTTGATTTCCAGATAGAGCCCTTCTTCTTCGGCATCAGCGTGGCTAATCACCCTTGACTTCCAATAATCGATCAGTTCATCAGCTGCTCGATCAGCCGATTTCATATCGCCTTCCTGCAGAAACTCTATTAGCAGTTCGGTCTTGCTGACTGCTCCTGATAATCCGCCTTCATGGATGGAGCGGTGAGCTTGGAGTTGTTTCAATGCCGGTCCTGACATGTCACTCATCCTTTCAATTAGATGCTTTCTTATAGAATAACAGACATTTGTACAAGTCACCAATTGAAATACTTATACATATGTCCCAACAGGATTTCCGCTTCAGGCTGACGCTTGCTTACCTGCAGTTAAGTCGTTTTCTATATGTATTTAAGGGACTTTGATATCAACAGGCAGTTGCTCTCCGTTTCGGCGCACGCTTTCCGCGGGCATGGCTCGAGCCTCCTCAGTCGCAAAAAGCGTGCTCCTTCCGGGGTCTCAAGGCTCATGCTATTCCCGCAGGAGTCGGCGCCTGCACTCCAAGCAACGGATGCCCCTAATAAATATAATATGCCCATGCACTTTCAGGAACTTAATCACACATGCAATCACTGCAACAGTCACGTGAGTTGTATTTCCTATCGCACATCATAATTGAGTGGCGTATATCCATAATTTACAATAGAATTAAATAAAAGTTATGGGGGTGTATTTATGACGAATAATAAAACCATCAGTCAAACAGAGCTATCTAAAAGATTTGGTTGGACTGAATCAAAAGGAAGACAGTGGATTAAAAAGTTCCAAAGATATCTACCCTTTGAAGAAACAGGAATTTATAAGTACTACGATGAAGAAGCATATGAATTTTTAAAGAAGGTTAAGAAATTAAATGACGCACATTTAAGTTTAAATGAAATTGAAAATATTTTTGAAGAACAAGGAGTTCCAAGTTCTGAGATTGAAATAAACAGAATAATTTCAGAAAAGAATAGACTAACAATAATCGAGAGTAAAGTTTTAACGACAATGCCTTCTTCTAAAGATTTAGTCATCCCAATATTATTGGTAATGTCAGATGAAGATTTATACATTGCGACTAAGTTGAATGAGGGAGTTGCAAATCATTTTAAATTGATAGAAGAACAAATTAATTTTTCGTATCCCGATAGCAAAGAAACAGTATTTGTGAGTCGTATGAGGGCAACGAGATTTTCATTACAGAAAAAAGGATATATAGAAGAAGTAGGAAAACATACCTACCGAATTACTAAAGATGGTTTAGATTTGCTTAATGAAAGTGAAATTGAGATTCAAGAAGAACTAGAAGAATTAGAACAAGTGGTAGATCCGATAAAAGTAATTAACGAGCAATTAGTAGAACTTGATAAGTATTTGATAGATAAGATCCTTACAGAACTTCAGAAAGTCCATTGGAAAAGGTTTGAAAGCATAGTTGTGGAACTATTAACTGCAATGGGTTACGGGGATGGAGAAGTAACTCAAAGTACAAATGATGAGGGTCTTGATGGAATAATAAAAGAAGATAAACTTGGTTTGGATAATATTTATGTTCAAGCTAAACGTTGGATAAACACCGTTGGCAGACCCGATATAATGGCGTTTGTAGGTGCTTTAGAAGGGAGAAGTGCTAGTAAGGGTGTCTTTATTACTACATCTAGTTTTTCTCAAGGTGCGAATGACTATGTTAAAGTTCTTCCTTATAAGAAAGTTATCTTGATTGATGGTAACAAATTAGCTAGATATATGTTAGATTATAATGTTGGTGTCACTATCAAGCGTAAGGTATTAATTAAAGAAGTTGATTTCACATTCTTTGAAGGTGAGTAAAGAAGAGTACATCACAATTACGTGATGTACTCTTCTTTATTTAGTTACTCAAGTGCAGCAATCAAATATTTCAAGAATTAGATATACAGACACATGGTTACATGGATTACTGAATCGTTATGAGGAAAACACTAAAGTACCCTTAAATCGAGTACGGAAATAAATATATTTAACCGAGAGCACAAATAGTTTTCATATTAGGGATTACCTTTGGTTAGTATCTTTAATGTCGCCAATCTCACTTCAGTTTTTTCCCGCCATAGCTAAATCTACTACAGCTACTCCACCCAGACCAAGCGACCATCCATTTTTTAAATACAGTGTTGTGGCGCACGTAGTACTGTCGGGTATATAGCTTTATCTAAGTGAAGAACTTTTTAGCTGGCCCTTCAATGCGCTGTTTTAATAATCGCTTTGTCCTTGTGATTCGTTAGTTCCAGCAAATTCGCGATGAGCATATCACATTTTTCTACCCGATGCTAACATCGGATTTAACATCGGTTGGTTTCAATTAGATACGATTTGATGAAATAGACAAAAAGAAAAACCCTACTGAATACAAGGGTTTTGATACTTATTGAAATCCATTGATTTCGTATTACGGAAACGAGAGGATTTGAACCCCCGCGGCGCGTGAACGCCGTAGCTGATTTCGAGTCAGCTCTCTTCAGCCTCTTGGGTACGTCTCCAATTCAGACAACATAAATTATACGCCCCACTTAGAAGATTGTAAAGTTCACACTTGACAAAAATACCAATATCCTTACGACGATAAACACTGACTTTTCCAGGTTTTATCGATCTAATTGAGACCGAATAAAAGCTTAGAATAAGCCCAATATCAATTTCACTGATAATAGGCTTATTGAATTATAGCTGGTAATTCTTTAGTGTTTTATTGAATCGAGGTATGACTGTTGATTGGAGCGGAAGGTGGCGACTCCTGGGGGATTAGCGAGACAGGTGAGACCCCGCAGGTAGCGAAGCGAACGAGGAGGCTTACCGCTCGCCCCCCCGGAAAGCGTCCACCTGAAGCGCAAATCAACACTTTGTCAAATGATCGCCACTATAAATGGACTTTTAAGCGAACTCCATTCTCGTAAGTCTCTGCTGTTTAAACCTTTGCAATTCTAACATTGCTCACCATTGCCAAGCCAAGTACGACCATGATTATAACGAAAAACGGAGGTCCGATATATGGACTGAGAAAGTATGTCAATGTCAACAAAACACCAGCTGCCGTAATCGGCAGTCCATAAAAGGAACCATCAAATTCCTTTACATTGTAGCGAGCGAGACGGATGGCTCCAGCGGCGATATAAAAGACAGTTGCTGCAATTCCTACCCAAAGCATCGAGGATAAATCAGTCATATAGATTAAAAGCGCAGGAGCTACCCCGAATGATACAATATCACTTAATGAATCTAGTTCTTTGCCAAACATCGATTCAGAATGAAAGTGCCGTGCTGCCATTCCATCGAAACGGTCGAAAAGAGCTGCAAGGAAAATGAACACCAAGCTCATATGGCCAAGATCCCGGGCGATAAGAATGATTGCGATGATTCCAAAGCTTAAGTTTGTAATTGTGATTGAATTCGCCACTTGGCCTTTTATTTTCGTATAATCTAAGTATCTAGATAAAAACATGACGATACCTCCAGTATTGTTATCTTGCCAAACTACTAATCTGAAAACATAGGAGACGGTTGAAATGAAAAAAATAGTATTTAAACGCTTTGTCGAATTGAGCGGACATCCCGCATCTTCCACTTTATTAAAAACAATTGCCCGCTCACGCCTAAGTCGGAAACTCATCAAACCGTTTGCGAAGACATACCATATTAACGAAGAGGAAGCAGAATTTCCAATAGATCATTATGATAGCCTTCAAGCTTATTTTACGCGTAATTTGAAAAAGGGTTCACGGCCGATCGACGAGCGCCCCAATATACTGACTTCCCCGGTTGACGGTGTTGTCACGGAATTTGGAACGATCGGTATGAATCAGACATTTATGATAAAGAACCATCTATATAGTATAAACCAAGTTTTGGGAGATGAAAAGAGAGCACTTCCATTTAACGGTGGATTCTTTTATGTTTTTTATCTCTCCCCAAGCCATTATCATCATTTCCATTATCCATACGACGGTGAAATTCTATCGAGATATGCTCTCGGAACAACTTCCTTCCCGGTAAATGATCTTGGTTTACGGCTAGGCAACCAGCCTTTTGCGACAAACTACCGAATCATTTCAGAACTTATGACGACTCATGGAAGGATGGCTATGATTAAAGTGGGGGCTCTGAATGTGAATAGCATTCATATTTTGGATTCCTCCACTTCTTGTAAAAAAGGCGAGGAGTTCGGCTACTTCTCATTTGGATCAACTGTCATTTTATTTTTAGAGAATAACGGCTCCTTCCGACCTACGATTCCGGTGAATTCCGAAGTGAAGGTGGGACAATCCGTCGGAGAATGGTGAAGAGATTTATGATCACATTTGTTCATAATTTATCATTGCGACATTCATCACATTCGATTTATTCTGTTAAGTATAATTATAATTACACAATAAAAAGTATTTATCAATAATCATTATAATTAACTGTGGATTTCATGTATAGGCTATGCTATATTGAAAAAGAAGTATAGTAGATTAGAAATTCAAGGAGGCATTATCAATGACAAGCAATGATAATCATTCTCAAAAGAAACTGACAACCGCTGCTGGGGCACCTGTAGTGGACAACCAAAACTCGATGACTGCGGGGCCTCGTGGGCCTGTACTTTTGCAGGATGTTTGGTTGATTGAAAAACTAGCGCATTTCGACCGTGAAGTCATTCCTGAACGACGCATGCATGCAAAAGGATCCGGTGCTTACGGAACTTTCACGGTGACAAATGATATTTCTCAATACACAAGAGCGAAGTTGTTCTCTGAGGTCGGCAAAAAGACGGATATGTTTGCCCGTTTTTCAACAGTTGCAGGCGAACGAGGAGCTGCTGATGCTGAGCGTGACATCCGTGGATTCGCGCTTAAGTTTTATACGGAAGAAGGTAACTGGGATCTTGTTGGAAACAATACACCGGTCTTCTTCTTTAGAGACCCCCTTCAATTCCCTGACTTGAACCATGCCGTTAAAAGGGATCCGCGCACGAATATGAGAAGTGCGACAAACAACTGGGATTTCTGGACTTCCCTTCCTGAAGCGCTGCACCAAGTAACCATCGTCATGAGTGAACGCGGAATTCCGAAGACATATCGCCATATGCACGGATTCGGCAGTCACACGTACAGCATGATTAATGCAAACAATGAGCGTGTATGGGTGAAATTCCATTTCCGTTCCCAGCAAGGGATTGAGAATTTGACGGACGAGCAGGCAACTGAATTGATCGGCACGGACCGCGAAACTCACCAACGGGATTTGTTAGAAAGCATCGATAGCGGCAACTTCCCTAAATGGAAGATGTATATTCAAGTGATGACTGAAGAGCAGGCATTGAACATGCCTTATAACCCGTTCGATTTGACGAAAGTCTGGTATAAAGGCGACTTCCCTCTTATCGAAGTGGGCGAATTCGAATTGAACCGTAATCCGGATAACTACTTTGCAGAAGTCGAGCAAGCCGCGTTTACACCTGCTGCAATCGTTCCCGGCATCGGCTTCTCACCTGATAAAATGTTGCAGGCAAGATTATTCTCTTATGGTGACGCCCAGCGTTATCGCCTCGGCGTTAACCATCATCAGATCCCGGTCAACGCTCCAAAATGCCCATTCCATAGTTTCCATCGTGATGGCGCGATGCGAGTGGATGGCAACCATGGAAGCAGGACTTCCTATGAACCGAACAGCTTCGGAGAATGGAGAGAACAGCCTGATTTCAAAGAGCCGCCGCTTAAAATCTATGACGATGCAGCGCACTGGGATTTCCGTCAGGATGACGATGATTACTTCACGCAACCTGGCAAGCTGTTTAATTTGATGGACGATGAACAAAAGGAGTTATTATTCGGTAATACCGCCCGCAACCTTGGCGACGCCCCAAATGAAATCAAATACCGCCATATCCGCCACTGTTACCAAGCAGATCCCGCTTATGGCGCAGGCGTTGCCGCTGCACTCGGCATATCAATGGACGATGTATTGGTTAAACAAGAAGTTACAAGCAATCAATAATAAAAAATGCCAACGAAAGGATTTCTCCTATCGTTGGCATTTTTCTTGCTGCAAATCAATATTTATATATGACCGGAAAATCTTCTGTCACTCCATTGAATAAATCGGCCAACCCCTCCATATCCTATGGGATAAAGTGAAACTTCAATCAGTGGGTTTTTCCACTGATTGTTAGTTAAACCAATCGGGCATTTACTGGCTGTTGATTCCCCGCTTGTGGGGGATCTTACAGCCAGTTAGTGTGGGATATACGCCAATTATGTCAGGAGTGATACATATGGACACGGTCAAGGCGATGCCAACATCCAAGGACAGGTTATTGAATACGTGCTTTCTTTTATTTTGCCTATGCATGATTGATGCAATCTTTACTGATTTCGGCATCCGTTACGGTCATATTGAAGAAGCGAATCCATTAGTCCGTTCCCTGTACGATATAAATATCATTGCATTCTATTTGATGAAGTCAAGTCTTCCAATTATACTCTTCCTATTTATGAAATACATGAAACCCTCAGTAGTAGTAAAAAATCTACTAATTGTTGCACTGATCATCTATACAATCGTTATCTTCATCCACATTTCCTGGATCATTATCGTCACTGCATTCATTTAGCAGATGGGCTAATTGCATTGAATATATTTGCAACAATCAAACCGGTGATGAGAGCAATGACGCTCATTACAAATGGCGTCCCGCTTTCAGGGATGCCAGGATAAATGACAAATACTGAACCAATGATCAAGCCAATAATGATTGCAAACATGGCATGAGTGAATTTATTTAATAAATAATGGATTGCCTTGCTGCTAATAATGAAGCCGACAATGACTCCAGCCCCGATAACGATGATGATTGGAATGTTAAAGGTGGATAGCGCATTGATTGCCGTCGAGTAAACACCGAGTAGCAGTAAAACAAACGAACCGCTCACACCCGGCAACAGCATCGCCATGCTTCCTGCCCATCCTGCCAAAAACAAACCGAGCGTGTTCTGCAAGGTTAACGATGTAATGATTCCCGTTTCTGCCGGCTTGATGAATACTGTCGCAGCCAAAGCAGCACCGACGAGTAGCAAGAGGATGAAATGGCCAATTTTAAAGTTCTTCCTGACACCCGCCTGCCTTGAAATGTACGGCACGACACCGATGATCAGTCCCAAAAAGAAAAATTGCGTAGGTTGGGGGTATTCTTTCAACAAGAAGTCGATGACCCTGCTGAAGAGCAACAATGTCAAACCGACGCCAATGCCTAACGGTAGTAAAAAGCCGATATGCTTTTTCCACTCACGACTGAAAAAGCCGCTGATTGCAACTAATAATCGATCATATATACCAAGAATAAACGCGATTGTCCCCCCGCTCACTCCCGGAATCAAGTCGCTGATTCCCATCAGGAATCCGCGATAAATGTTTTTCCATTCCATACTGCAGTTCCTCCAATATCTTTTCACTGATAGTAGTATACCATTTACCGTTTGCCGTGAGCCATATAAAGTCCATTCCAATGTTTTTTACTATTCCGTAAATCACCCGAATTTAATCTGAATTAAAAACGCTCGGGCGCAATACCACACCCAAGCGTCAATAATGTATTATATAGCAGCAGTTGCTTCGTTCCTTTTAGCTGCAATCGCTTCAATTCTATTGTTAAATTCATCCACCGTCAAATTCTGTTCGACAAAATAGCGGTTGCGCGGATGTGTTCGGCATTCGTCCGAACAGCTGCGCATATAGAAATGCTCGTTTTCTTCAGAGCATAATATTTTTGCATTGCACTCAGGGTTTGCACAGTTCACATATCTCTCGCAAGGTGTACCGTCAAAATGATCACGACCAACGATGACATGTTCAACTTGATTGATCGGAACCGCAATCCTTTCGTCGAATACGTAGCATTGTCCGTCCCAAAGCTGGCCTTTCGCTACTGGATCTTTGCCGTAAGTGACAATTCCACCTTGCAGGTGGGCAACGTCCTCGAAACCTTCACGCTTCATCCAGCCTGTGAACTTCTCACATCTGATTCCGCCTGTACAGTACGCAAGAACTTTCTTCCCTTCAAACATTTCCCTGTTTTCTTGGACCCATTGCGGAAGGTCACGGAATGTCTCAACATCAGGTCGAATAGCACCTCTGAAATGACCAAGATCATACTCGTAATCATTTCTCGTATCCAACACAATCGTGTTTTCGTCTTGCATCCGCTCCAAGAATTCTTCAGGCTTCAAATATTCGCCAGTCAATTCCAATGGGTTAATGTCTTCCTCCAAGCTCAGGTTTACAATTTCCTGACGATAGCGAACGTGCATCTTCTTGAACGCATGTCCATCTGTTTCATCAATCTTGAACCAAAGATCTTTGAAGCGTTCATCGTTATGCATCTTCTCCATGTAAGCATCCGTCTGTTCAATCGTTCCGGAACATGTACCGTTGATGCCTTCTTCACCGATTAGAATACGGCCTTTCAATCCTAATTCCTTACAAAAAGCCAAATGTTCGGCAACAAATGTTTCTGGGTCTTCGATGTGTACATATTTATAGTACAACAATACCCGATATGCTCCTGTTTCCATTTCTTCGACCACCTTCTGTTTGTTTTCTTTGCAGTAGAAATAACAGCTTGATCGGTTTAACAATATTTGATTGTAAACACTTAACAGCTCACCCGCATTTGCAAGATCCGGGCATCAGACAGTATAACATATAATCGTGCTTCGAAAAAGAAGTTTTCCTTCTTCTATTTCTGCGGTAACGCATTTCAATTGCCCTTATTTACCCATCCCCAACCAGGACATAATTGTTGTATACTACTAGTATGAAAGATTCGACATTTTTCCCGATTATCCGAAACTATCTATCGAGTCGCTCCGTCTAACTTTACAGAAAGAACAATCAGGAAGTTTAATAGAATTCTGATACCAAAAAAACAAAAAGGAGCCGCGCAACATGAAAAGAAAGCATCACAAAGCACGATCGGTATGGATTGATATCACTTTTTCCACCGCCATTGTCCTATTGACAGTAAGCGCCATACTTCTCGTATTCACACCAGAGAAAAGCCTTACCGCTTCACAGCCTGATGAGAAGGAAACGACCTCATCCATCCCTATGGAAACGGAACAAATAGATTCCAACTATCCAGGCATCAAGATCATTACAAAAACATCAAACGACATAAACGCTCCTTATGCCATCCAATATCCGCAAAGCATACATACTATTTTCAATTCGGAAGTCAAAAAATATATTGAAGAAGTTCAGGAAAGATACCTTGAAACGATGATTGAGAAGAAACGGCTTGATGAAAATATGTCAGGGGAATTGAACGTCTCCTATGAAACGCTGCCCCATGCCTCAGGGAATTACTCCTTTGTCTTTCTTAATAGCAGCAGCTTCAGCGATTCGGAATCAGGCAAAATGGAAATCCGTTCATTCCATTTGAACCCCGAGACGGGAGAAAGCTTCTCTATAAGGGACTTATTTGCAGGAGATTCCAACCGCCTGCAGACACTCGCTTCATCAGTGCGTCGGGCAATTCATAAAGATGATTCGTTGCAGGAACATATTATTGAGGATGGATTGGAAAAATATACGGAGCCCAGGTGGATGAATTATAGGAATTTCGCCATCACGGATGATGTACTCATTATCTACTTCGATGAAAATACGATAGCGGATAGCTTGGTTGGACCACCAATCGTCTCCGTTCCTATTGATGCAATAAACGAATTGCTAGCTTCGGCGTTCAAGCCCGAGGACAGAGAAGATACAATTGAAATCCCGAATCAGGGTTCACAGGATTCATCGAATGAAGAACAAAACAATGAGCACTCCGACAAGCCAACTGAATCGGATACAGAAGGCGATGATCAATCAAAAGATTCTCCTCCTGTTGAAACCGTCCATAAAAAGGTCGCTTTGACATTTGATGACGGTCCTGATCCGAAAGTGACGAGACAAATTTTAGAAACCCTTCAAAAACACGATGCAAAAGCAACATTCTTCATGCTTGGCAGCCGTGTCGAATACTACTCGGACATTGTAAATGAAATTAAGGATGCCGGCCATGAATTGGGCAACCATACTTGGACACATGCAGATTTGACCAAATTAGAACCTGAACGCATCGCTAAAGAGATTGATAAGACTTCCGCTATCATCGAGGATGTGACCGGACAAAAAGTCGAAGCATTCCGACCTCCCTATGGAGCTGTCAATGACACCGTTCACAATATAGCCGGAATACCGGTCGTATTATGGGATGTAGATACGCAAGATTGGAAATACCGTGATCCCGCTAGAATTCTACAAGTCGTGAAAGAGAATGTGAAGGATCGCAGCATCATACTCTTGCATGACATCCACCAATCGACTGCCGATGGACTTGATGCTGTTCTGACGTATTTGAAAAATGAAGGTTATGATTTCGTCACTGTCAAAGAATTAGAAGAGTCATCCCCCTGAACACTAGTTGTTCAGGTTTTTTTGTGTTGCTTGTATATTTTATTTCCGACCTCTGTTATAATGATGTTAGAACAGAATGGAGGGTTTAACATGTTCATTCAAATCGAACCGACCTCAGAAATCCCGATATATACTCAGTTGGCGAATCAATTGATTGAATTAATTGCTTCAGGGACAATAAAGGCTTCCGAAGCTTTGCCTTCCGTCCGGTCCCTAGCGGCTGATCTAGGCGTGAATATGCATACAGTAAACAAAGCGTATCATGAACTGGAAAGGAAAAATATTATTGAAATCATTCCAAAATCGGGCGCAATTATCAATTCGATATCCACTAAAGGCCCGAGTGATATGCAACTAGACCTTATCAAATTGCATTTGAAGCCGCTTATTGCAGAATCGATCGTTTATGGCATGGACAAGGAACAGATTTTATCACTCACTTCATCAATCATTTCGGAAATTACGGAGGGATGACAATGGTACTTTCATTATTCTTGGTAATCATCTTATTTTTGATCGTTATGCAGGCAGCTATTCCTTACCTTTTGAAGAATACAATTGTTTTCGGAGTGACGATACCAGAGGGTCATACCGATGATAAAACGCTCGTCAGGTACAAGAAAACCTATTCAGCAACTATCTTTTTCATCGGGTTGATAGGTCTCCTCATTTATGTAATTTGGGCAATCGGGAATAATTTGCAGGAAGACAAGATCGTTTTCACCGGATTGATCCTTCAGTTCGGAATCCTCTTGATCAGCATGGGACTTTACTTGTATTTTCATATTAAGACGATGAAAAGAAAACGGGATCATAAATGGGGAGACAACTTAAAAAGAGTACGGGTCGCAGATTTGACGAGCCGTTCCAATGATGAAATGCTCCCTTCCCTCATGTTTGCATTGCCTATTCCCATTACACTCGGTTTGATCGTCTATACAGCGATCCAATACGGCGCCATGCCGGATATGATACCGACCCATTGGGGCCCTAACGGACAACCGGATGCTTTCACTGCGAAAAACCCATTTTCCGTTATTGCGCTACTGCTCATTCTAGGAATCATGCAGGTTATGATGCTAGCAATCAATTATTTTACGAAGAAGTCCGGAGTGAAACTGAATGCGTCGAAAAGGAGTACTTCGCGCATCCAACAATTATCGTTCAGAAAGTACACTAGCTGGCTACTGTTTTTAGTATCCATTTCAATGACGATTCTTTTCGGCTTTTTCCAATTGACAACGATTCACGAAAATTTGGGAGGACCTACCTTCATGATGATGATGCCTTTAGGATTTCTATTCATCATCTTAATCGCAACAGCAGTGTACGCATTCAAAGTCGGCCAAGGGGGCTCCCGGGTGCAGCTTGACATTGACGAGGAACCCATCGCGGGTGTTACTGATTATGACGATGACGCCTATTGGAAAGCAGGCGTATTCTATGTAAATAAAAACGACCCTTCCATCCTTGTAGAAAAGAGGTTCGGGGTCGGATGGACGTTGAACTTCGGAAATCCCATCGGTTATTTGATCATCATCGGTCCATTGCTTGTCATATTGGGAATTGCATATTTACTGGATTGAAAAAACCGGCTTTCGCCGGTTTTTTTAGTTGAAGACACTTGTACTGTGCAATGGTTGCAGTCGTGCTTTCGGATCGATGAATGCTTTTGCATGGTTCACGGCTGTTGGAGCTTCACCTAAACCGACAGCAATCAGCTTTACTTTCCCGTCATATGTCGTGACGTCCCCTGCTGCATAAATGCCTTCTATATTCGTTTCCATTCTAGAATTGACGACGATTGAGTTGCGGTCCATCTCAAGCCCCCACTCTTTGATTGCTCCGAGGGATGAAATATTGCCATAATTGACGATGACGTGGTCCACGTGCAATGCTTCTTCTGAACCGTCCTTTTGGGCGATGACGACTTCTCTAACGATGCCATCTTCCCCGACTATCGACTTTACAGCACGGGAAGTGAGAACATTGACTTTCGAGGACATCAATTGGTTCACGCTTGTTTCATGCGCTGTAAATCGTTCGCGCCGGTGGACAAGTGATACATTCGATGCGATATCTTCAAGCATCATTGCCCAGTCCACTGCCGAATCCCCTCCGCCGCATACAAGCACGTCTTTTCCTTTAAACTGGGATAAGTCTTTAATTCCGTAATGTAATGTCTTTCCTTCAAACTCAGCTTCTTCTGCCAATCCGATTTTACGTGGCTGGAAAGCACCAATCCCAGCAGTCAAAAGGATTGTGCGTGTCAAATGGACTCCTTTATCCGTTTGGAGGATGAAGTGGTCTCCATCACGTGTCACGGAAAGCGCAGTTTCACCTAGGTGGATTTCAGGTTTTGAATAATGTGCTTGTGTAACAAGATTTGCGACAAGATCCTTCGCGAGGATTTTCGGGAAGCCGCCAACGTCATAAATGAACTTATCCGGATACAGCTCGATTAACTGTCCGCCAAGCTGCGGCAAGCTATCAATGATTTTAACCGACATTTCCCGCATGCCCGCGTAGAACGAAGCAAAAAGTCCTGTTGGTCCCCCGCCTATAATTGTAATATCGACTATCTCATTGCTCATCTATAAACACTCCAATGTACTTTAAATTTGGATGGATGTAAGATAAATCCGTTTAATCAGTATCCCCTACATATCTACTCTACACATTATCTATTATTTTTCAATAAAAAACACATAATTTGACTTGCGAAATCAGATTTCAAATCGATAAATTCATTGAGTCGTCGAAACAGCAACCATCGTAACAAGGGAGCCGTTTCAACGATCATTTTACTCTTCTTCTAATTGCTCCTCACAGAAAGCGGCTAGTTGGATGATTTCTTCATCGTCGAGATCAAAATCAATCGCCGCCTCTGTCGACCGTTCGAAAAGATGGTACGAAGCCACTCTTCCTTCTTCCCCATCGACGACATAAATGACCCGAATGCCAGTCCCCTTTTCATTATAAAGCTCATCTTCTTCATCGAATTTTACGTATATGCGAAATTCGTATCGATTCCCTGTCAGTATGCCTGTTGGATCGATGAGTTCGATCATGCTATATTCAATTATTTCCACTTGGTCTCATCCTCACTTAATGTTTTCATTACCATCTTACAGCAAACTAGACGAATTGGTCACGTAATCACTTTCATCAGACTATCTATGTAAGATGCAAACTTTCTTTTGCATTTTCACAATGATTAGTTAACAATGAAGACAGTGAATTATATTCACACAATTTGATCACGGGGGAATGACAATGCTCACTTTTGAAAGATTCGAGTACAAAAGGCCTGACATGAACAATATCAAGCAAGAGTTCAATGGACTGCTGGAACAATTCCGTTCAGCAAAGTCCTTTGAAGAACAGAATGGTGTAATTGAAGAGCTGAATACCATCGGAAGCAATTATTCCACGCAATCAAACCTGATGTACATCCGTTCATCCATCGATACGAATGATGATTTCTATCAAAAGGAACGGGAGTATTTCGATGATATAGGGCCTGAATTCCAGGAACTTGGGACCGCATTCTATAAAGAGTTGGTGAAGACACCTTTCCGGAAAGAATTAGAAGAAAAATGGGGTACCCAGCTGTTCGCTCTTGCGGATAATGCAATCAAGTCCTTTTCGCCAGAAGTCCTTCCCCTTCTTCAACAAGAGAATAAACTTACTTCCGAATATGCAAAGCTCGTCGCTTCCGCTCAAATCGAGTTTGACGGAAAGACATTGACTCTTGCGCAGCTCGGCCCGTACGCTGAGTCAACTGACAGAGGCATCAGGAAGTCCGCAATGGAGGCTTCTTATTCGTTCTATGCGGAAAACGGTGATGCGTTTGACCGCATCTATGATGATCTCGTCAAAGTGAGACATGAAATCGCAACAAAATTAGGATTCAAGAACTTTGTGGAGCTAGGTTACGCGCGTATGAACCGGATCGGTTATGACGCAGATATGGTGAAAAACTTCCGTGACCAAGTACGGGATTATATTGTTCCGCTTACAACGAAGTTATACGAGCGCCAGGCTGATCGTATCGGTGTTGATGAATTGAAGTACTACGACCAGTCGCTTAACTTCCTGAGCGGGAATGCCACACCTAAAGGTTCCTCGGAATGGATCATTGAAAACGGAAAAAAGATGTACGAAGAACTCTCACCTGAAACCGATGAATTCTTCAAGTATATGACGGAAAAGCATCTTCTCGATCTTGAAGCGAAGAAAGGGAAAGAGTCTGGCGGTTATTGCACGTTCATCGATGATTATGATTCACCTTTCATCTTTTCGAACTTCAATGGCACATCTGGCGATATCGATGTCCTCACTCACGAAGCGGGGCATGCTTTCCAAGTGTATTCAAGCCGTAATATAGGTATTCCTGAATACGTCTGGCCGACACATGAAGGAGCCGAAATCCATTCCATGAGTATGGAATTCTTCACTTGGCCATGGATGGAGTTGTTCTTTGAAGACGATACAGAAAAGTATAAGTTTGCCCACTTGAGCAGCGGTCTGTTATTTTTACCATACGGCGTGGCGGTAGATGAATTCCAGCATGCAATCTATGAAAATCCTGAAATGACGCCTGAAGAACGTAAAGCGGAATGGAAGCGGATTGAAAAATTGTATTTGCCGATGCGTGATTATGATGGCAATCCGTATTTGGAGGCAGGTTCTATTTGGCAGCGCCAATCGCATATTTACGAAGTTCCGTTCTACTATATCGATTACACGTTGGCTCAAATCTGCGCGTTCCAATTTTGGAAGCGTTCGTTTGAGGACCGTGATACTGCTTGGAAGGATTATTTGCATTTATGTAAGCTTGGCGGATCGAAGCCGTTTACAGAGTTGGTGAAAGAGGCTAATTTGCTATCGCCTTTTGAGGATGGCTGTGTTGAATCAGTTGTTGGTACGATTGAAACATGGTTGAATTCAGTTGACGATAAAGCTTTATAATAATTGAAAGGGCTGCCAGTATAGGCAGCCTTTTTAATTAATTGGATTACATCAATCCGATCGCATTCCCTTTTTCGTCTATATCCATTTGAAGGGCCGCCGGTTTTTTCGGCAATCCTGGCATCGTCATAATATCTCCCGTCAGGCAGACAAGGAAGCCTGCACCTAGCTTCGGAATGATTTCACGAATAGTAATTGTGAAATCTGTTGGCCTGCCGAGTTTCTTAGGATCATCAGAGAAGGAGTATTGCGTTTTCGCCATACAGACAGGAAGGATATCCCATCCATTCTGTTCGATCTGCAATAAATCTTTCCTCGCCTTATCGGTGAGGATGATTCCCTTTCCTCCATATGCCTTCTGAACAATCGCCGTTATTTTATCAATGACAGGCTGTTCCACATCATATAGAGGTGCAAATTCATTCGGTTCCTCCAACATTTCTATAACGTGCTTCGCCAAATCCTGGCCGCCTGCTCCGCCCTGGCCCCAAACGTCCGTCAGCGCCGCCCGGACACCTTTCCCTGCACACCATTTCAGAATGAAATCAAGTTCAGCTGCAGAATCTGTAATGAACCGGTTCAATGCGACGACGGGCTGTACACCGAAGGAACGGACTGTCTCCACGTGTTTTTCCAGATTGACAATGCCCTCCATGACTGCTTGGACATTTTCGTTCGCAAGATCTGCCTTCGCGACTCCGCCATGCATTTTCAAAGCACGGATTGTTGTCACAAGGACGACTGCATCCGGTGCAAAACCGCCTTTACGCGCTTTGATGTCCATGAATTTCTCGGCGCCGAGGTCTGATCCGAATCCAGCTTCGGTCACAACGATATCAGCCAATTGTCTAGCCGTATTCGTTGCCATCAACGAGTTGCAGCCATGCGCAATATTTGCGAAAGGTCCGCCGTGTATCAAAGCTGGCGTCCCTTCAATCGTCTGGACAAGATTTGGTTTGAATGCTTCCTTCAACAATAAAGTCAAAGCGCCTTCTACACCCAAATCCCTCACGGTGACCGCTTCTCTCTCATACGTATACCCGATCACCATCTGGGAAAGGCGTTCCTTTAAATCTGTCAAGCTTGTCGCCAAGCAGAACACGGCCATTATTTCAGAAGCGACAGTAATATCGAAGCCATCTTCCCTCGGCACACCTTGCCCGGGACCACCGAGACCGATTGTAATATGACGCAAGGCGCGGTCATTCATGTCCATTGCACGCTTCCAAGTAATCCTGCGCGGGTCGATCTGCAATACATTTCCTTGATGGAGATGATTATCGATCATCGCACTAAGCGCATTATTCGCAGTTGTGATTGCATGAATATCGCCGTTGAAATGCAGATTGATTTCTTCCATTGGCAGCACTTGAGCATACCCGCCGCCCGCAGCTCCGCCCTTAACACCCATGACAGGTCCTAGGGATGGCTCACGGAGAGCAATCATCGCTTTTTCACCTAGTCTTGCCAGTGCATCCGCAAGCCCTACAGTCACTGTAGATTTCCCTTCACCCGCAGGCGTTGGACTGGTTGCAGTCACGAGTACGACTTTTCCAAAGGATTTCGCGGCAGGCAATTTGGATACATCAATTTTCGCTTTGTATCGTCCGTATGGTTCAACAGCCTCTTCGGGAATTCCCGCATTCCTCGCGATATCAGCTATCGGCTGCATCACAGCAGAAGCAGCAATCGCTAAATCCGTTAATGGCTTTGCTTTTTCAGTCAAAATGTCCACACCCTTCTCTATGTCTTTCCTAAATAACGTTTTAAGATTATAGCTTCAATTCGCTTACTCTTTTATGCGTAAAACAAGCTTTCCAAACTGTTCACTGTTCTCCAAGTCCCTGAAAGCTTCCAATCCATCCTCGAGACGATATATTTTGTCGATGACAGGTTTTATTCCGTATTCTTCGACATGTTCCAACATCTCCCGAAGCTCTTCCCTGCTGCCCATCGTTGAGCCGAAAAGTTGATATTGTCCATAGAAGAACTTTCGAAGATCCAGTTCGATGACGTCTTCTGTCGTCGCACCGAATACAACAATCCTTCCCCCAGGTTTTAAGACGTCCAATGAACGGTTGAATGTTGCCTTACCGATGCTTTCTATTACAAGGTCGATTGTTTCATCCGCAAGAACCTCTGTCCAATCACCATTCGTATCTATTGCTACATCAGCGCCGAGCTCAAGTGCCTTCTTTCGCTTTTCGTCGACACGTGAACTGACGATGACGCGAGCTCCGGCATTTTTTGCAAACTGGATAAGATATGTTGCAACCCCGCTCCCTGCGCCCGGAATGAAGACGGTATCCCCTTTCTTCAATTCCCCTTGTGTAAACAATGCCCGGAAGCCTGTTAAAGCGGCTAATGAGAGAACTGATGCCTCCTCCATTGATAGATTTGCTGGTTTCTTTTCAATCTGCTCTGCAGAAATGGCGATTTTCTCAGCGAATGTACCATGATCGGGCATACCTAAAATGTCGAACTCTTCAGGCGGGGCAGCACTTTTCCCAAACCAGCGCAGTGACGGATTAATGATCACTTCGTCACCGATCGCCCAGTTGTCCACTCCTTCACCTATGGACTCAATCACGCCAACCCCATCGGAGCCGAGAATTAAAGGCTCCTTCATATCCCCACGCCGTTCAGGTACTTTAATATCCCTTCGATTCATACCAGCGGAATGCAATGCTACGACGACTTCACCTATATTAGCAATCGGCTCTTCCATCTCATCGATTTTTAATTGACCATTTACATGAATGAGCGCTTTCACAACACAACCCCCATTTAAAATATTCTATGAATTGTATACTATTCCATCATACAACATCCACCAGTTATTTTCATATGGATAATAAAAAACGCAAAGAAGAAATCTTCTTTGCGCAGACTGTAGGCAAACACCATGAATTTTAGTGTTTGCCTACAGTCTTATTTCTTTTATAGAGATAAGCTAGCAATGTTGATTTCCGCTGCGAGCGGACGCTTTCCGCGGGCACGGCTTCAGCCAATCGGACTACGAAGAGTCCGGTTTGCCGTATTTCTGCGTTCTTTGCAGAAATTAAGGCAGCCTCCACATCCTGCTCGCAACGCTTCGCTTGTGCTCGCAAAAGCCGTTCTTCGTCACGGCTTTCGCAGGAGTCGCCGCTCTCCGCTCCAATCAACGGTGTTTCCTACTAACTGAATTAGGTGATGGATATGATGACGAAGAATCAATTTAATGAACTCGAACAGTTGGAAATACCATCAATAGAACGATTGGTTTCTTAAGATCACCTGTTTCATGTTTCGTAAATACCGAAATAACCATGAATGAAGGATAGGCCAGTATACTCAACTCCTTCTATTTATGCCCCGTGTCCAATAATCAGCCAATGCACACAAAGTTAGAATTATCAAAAGATTATCCGATGTCATTTCTGGCAAGATTACTCGAATGTAGTTGAGGACTTGCGTCATAATCATGAAATCAAAGAACTGTACAGAAAACGCAAAAAGACGATTGAACGCGTCTTTACCGATGAAATAGAATAGCATGGCAGGCGATGCTGACTTTTGCTGCCATCTTAAGAAGCTTGCCAACTAGACATGGAGGACGTCGGCTGAAAGCGTTGCTTGAATGATGCCGATATTCTTAAGGGACATCCAGTTGATTGGAGTGCAGGGCGGCGACTCCTGGGGGATCAGCGCAGCGTGAAGACCCCGCAGGAAAAGCCGTAACGAAGAACGGCTTTTGCGACCAAAAGCGATAGCGTTGGGAGCACATCCGAGGAGGCTGAGGGCAAGCCCCCCGGAAAGCGTCCGCCCGGAACGGAAATCAACGTCGAGTCAGTCTATCGTTTTTGCATCAATGCGTCATAAGACAAAAGGGATGGAAATCAATTAAATTTCCATCCCTTTTGTCGACCCTCTGCGCAAAGAAGAAATCTTCTTTGCGCTGTACAATTTGCTTATTCAATTGATGAGTTCAAATTTACGACAATTACTTCAGGGCGATTGAATACCCGTATTGGAGCAATGCTGTTACCTAGACCACGGCTTACAACCATTGACGTTTTCTCCATCTCGTAGACGCCTGACGTGTATTTCGGAAACCATCCTTGACCAGGTGCGACCAATCCTCCAATGCCCGGTATCCTCATCTGGCCTCCATGAGCATGCCCGCTGAAAACTAGATCGATTTGACTGTCGACATATACATCAAATTGTTCTGGCCTATGCGATAGAAGGATCTTATACATACTATCAGGGACATCCTTGAATGTTTTTCCTATGACTTGTTCAACATAGATTCCCTCATCAAGATTGCTGGACAATGGGTCTTCGATTCCACCGATGGCAATCTGTTCACCCGTTCGATTGCCAATTGTCACCGATTCATTTGATAATACCTTTACACCTAATTCCGCCAGCTCACTCTTTATACGCTCTTCGTCATTCGTAGATATTTCATGGTTACCTGTCACGAAATAGAAAGGCGCTACCCCATGCAACTGCCTAATGATTTCCAAACTATGCTCTAAATCATATCGGTTTCCATCGATGAAATCCCCGGTTATGAAAATGGCATCAGGAGACAAGGCTCTAACCTTATTCACTAAGTCTACATTATTGACCCCAAACTCTGAATCATGGACGTCGGATAGCTGGACAATCCGATAACCATCGAAGTTTTCGGGGAGACCGGATGCTTTAATCTCCACGAAGGTTACTCCGATTGTCGTATTCTCTTTATAAATATATATACCGAGTAGCAGGAATAGAATGGAAAATAATATGATGCCTTTGCTCTTGCTTCGTTTGCGTAAGTGCATTTATATTACTGCCAACGTTTCTTGATTTTTGCAAGCTCCAATAATTCGAGTACATCCTTTTTTGGTAATTCCGTCAAAATGGAAAGGAGTTCACGTTCTGCTAATCTTCTTCCTCGGCCGCTGCGGTAACGCTCTTTATTCTCAGCATCTACAGCGTTATATAATTCAACCAGCTTTTCGTCTTGTTCATCCGCCTCTTTAGCGATGATCAAATTTTCACGCAGCCGCTCATAAAGCATATCTACGTTCGATGAGTTGTTTGCAGTGAATGCCCTGGATGTTTTAGGGTCCCCTAGAATCAATTCATCAGTTGAGACATTGAATCTCTCGGATATTTTCGCAATCCATGCGGCAGAAGGGGCATTCTTACCTTTCTCCCAGTCTTTTATTCTACTGGCGGATGTACCGATCGCTGCTCCAAACGCCATCATAGACAGGCCTCTCTGCTCTCTTAAGGTCTTTAGTCTTACGCCGAAATCTTCTTTACTCCAATCATTCACGGTGATGCCTCCTCCTATTTACTTATCTCTATATTATTTTTCTTAGGTCCTTCTGTCAATCTTAATTTATATTTCTATCAAATTATCAGTAACCTGTTTGTTGACGCTTGTAATTCTCCTCATTTTTATCCACATACGCTTTCATTATTTCATTATATGAAATTTCAAGCCTATTCGCTATCGCACCATAATGAATCCAAATACTTTTATAGCTTTCCATATCAGTTGTTACCAAAAATTCCTGAATTGCCTTTATCGTATGCAAGAAGATTTCTGTCAAGTCCCCTTCAATTTCACCTGTCGGCCATACATCTAAGTTGTCTAGCTCTTTTTCAATTCCGAGCGATAGAAGAAAATGAATGGAGTCGACATATTCTTCTAAAATAACGTTCCTCTCTGATGGTCCCTTTGTACTCCAAAATTTAAAACACCTTGTTTCGTTGGCCAATTCTGCTAGTTCAATGAGAAGAGCCAACCCTTTTTTATTGAAAACATCCTCGGTTACAAATTGATTCTGTTGAATGTAAGCGTCAAGCTGTCGTTGCATCGTGAATAATGTTGCCAATTCCATAAAAAAACCTCCAAAATCATAAGTATCTTGAAACCAAACTGAATCTCATCCGTACAAGTAGAAGACTATATCTATTTTTTGCGAGGGGATGCTGTTATGGGATTGTTGATTCGCTTTGTCATCATTGCATTCATCGTCTATTTATTTTATCGCGGTATCCGTTATTTATTGGATCCGAAACGAAAATTGGACGAGGCGTATGAAAAAGAGCAATATTATTTCTATGATGATATAAAAAATGTAAGGAAGAACTTTTTCATCACATATAAAGGCGCCCTCTTTGAAGGTGAAAAATATTTAGGGACTACCGAAAACTCCTTTGATGTTGTGTCCATTTTCGTTTGGGTGAAGGATGATGCTAAGCTTCAAGGGTTTACGAAGGATGATTTTCACTTCTTATCCTCCGAAATCAATTCCAACTATCCAATGGCTGAGATCAGTTGGAAAAACCCGATTGAGGCATTAATGAAAGCCCGTTAATATAGCGGGCTTTTCTTAGTTTCAGACATTATCCATCCCGAATGGATCAATGCCTAGGAGATAGATGATTATCCCTAAGTACAAAAGCGCGAGCAGTAGAAAACCGATCCTGAATTCTGTGTGGCGTGTTTTATGGCTGAATGCCATCATCCCAAAATAGGAACCTATTCCTCCGCCCACAATTGCAAATAGCCATAATGTTTTCTCCGGAACTCTACGTCCCCGCTTCTTCGATTGTTTCTTATCATACCCCATCATAATAAAAGACCAAATTGATATAAATGTAATCCATGTGATAATTAGTGCATTCATATAGTCAACTCCCTATCTCCTATTCTACACTTTATTGATTGTACATAGGAAGAAGAACTATAGTAAGTTCATTAATTTTCTTTTATTTTTTAAACCATAACAAAATGCCCCGCTGCCGGTTAACGGCGCGGGGCTGTATATTGGTAAATCGCTTATTTCGCGACTGACTGTTTTGCTGTTGCTGCAAGTTGTGCAAATGCTTGTGCATCTGTTACTGCAAGATCAGCAAGCATTTTACGGTTCACTTCGATGCCAGCCACTTTAAGACCGTGCATCAATGTGCTGTATGAAAGGCCATTCATACGTGCTGCTGCGTTGATACGTGTGATCCATAGTTTACGGAAATCACGTTTTTTCTGACGGCGGTCACGGTATGCATAGTTAAATGATTTCATGACCTGTTGGTTTGCTACTTTGTAAAGTCTATGTTTTGATCCAAAATAGCCTTTAGCTAATTTCAATACTCGATTACGGCGCTTGCGCGACACTGTTCCACCTTTTACGCGTGGCATAGTTCATTACCTCCTGCTATTCCTAAAGAATGTTGTATTAGTGGTTCAAAAAGAGGATATGGAGAACTCGGGCTGACGTATATCGCCACGCCTTCGTAAATCGTACTCTTTGAACGGGGGGTTGAAAATGATTATTTCATGTATGTGATCATTTCACGGATACGTTTGTAGTCGCCTGAAGAAACAAGTGAAGCTTTACGCAAGTGGCGTTTCGCTTTTGTAGACTTATTGGCAAAAAGGTGACTTGTGTACGCACGGCCGCGTTTCACTTTACCAGTTGCAGTTTTCTTGAAACGTTTCGCGGATCCGCGGTGAGTTTTCATTTTTGGCATGATCTGTTCCTCCTAAATCGTTCGCGTTACTTTTTTTCGGCAGTCGGGGCAAGTATTAGGAACATGCTCCGGCCTTCCATTTTCGGTTTTACTTCAACCGTTGAGAATTCCTTGCATTCTTCTGCGAAGCGGTCCAAAACACGTTGACCGATTTCCTTGTGCGTAATTGCACGACCACGGAAACGGATTGACGCTTTCACTTTGTCCCCTGCTTGCAGGAATTTGATACCGTTACGAAGCTTCGTTTGGAAATCATGTTCGTCAATAGTGGGGCTTAACCGCACTTCTTTGAGGTTGATGATTTTTTGGTTCTTTCTAACTTCGCGTTCTTTCTTTTGTTGTTCAAACTTGAATTTGCCGTAGTCCATGACACGTGCTACAGGCGGCTTTGCTGTTGGAGCGACTAGGACAAGATCCAAGTTCGCGCGTGCTGCAATTTCAAGAGCCTCGGTGCGTGTTTTGATTCCAAGCTGGTCGCCGTTGTGGTCAATCAGACGAAGCTCGCGGGCACGGATGCCCTCATTTACGTACATGTCTTTGCTAATAGTAATCCACCTCCGAATGTTGTATCGCGAATACACGGTTTGGGTATACCGTCCATTATTGCGACGGTCCCATGGTCCATTCGTTTAATAAGAGCCGGACAATAAAAAAAGTAGACAAAAGTAACTTTTGTCTACCCGCTTATGTGTACATGCAAATAATTGCACGGCACGTTCACTTATGTGCAACCTGTCAACAACGTTATGCGTCGATCAGGTGAGAAGCGGGCAGCTCCTTCTTATACCACAAACTGTATTCATTAACCTTAATAAGTCTACCATCTTATTTATTCATTGTCAACATATTAATTGCACGGTTGATTTTCGCTTCAGGCGGACGCTTTCCGCGGGCATGGCTTCAGCCTCCTCACTTCGCAACGCTACGTTGCGGGGTCTTCAGTTCATGCTATTCCCGCTGGAGTCGCCGCCTTCCGCTACAATCAATGGAGAGTATTAATACTAAGTATTACGGTTAGAAATTCGCTTGAATAGCGCATAAAACGTTAGACAAGCATATAAATCAGCGCAAGATGCATTTAGCGCGATTATATTTTATCTATTAGTTGCCCCACGTCCACGGTTATTAGTTCTCGTGTGAAACGTCGGCTTGAATCATTTTTAAGAAATCTTCAAATGGCATGCTTTCGGATTTTTGTTCGCCGTATTTTCTTACGTTGACTTCGCCGGATTCGACTTCTTTGTCTCCAAGGACGAGCATGTACGGGATCTTTTGGACTTGGGCTTCGCGGATCTTGTAGCCGATTTTTTCGTCGCGGCTGTCAAGGTCGATGCGGAATCCTTCTGCAACCAGTTTCTCACGTATTTCATTTGCATAGTCGAAGTGAGCTTCTGGTGAAACCGGGATTACTTCGACTTGAACCGGTGCTAGCCATGTTGGGAATGCACCTTTGTATTCTTCAATCAGGAATGCAACGAATCGTTCCATTGTCGAGACGACGCCGCGGTGGATGACGACTGGGCGATGTTGCTTGCCGTCTTCTCCTACGTATGTGAGGTCGAAGCGCTCAGGAAGTAGGAAGTCGAGCTGTACAGTTGAGAGTGTCTCTTCCATACCGATTGCTGTTTTCACTTGCACATCGAGTTTTGGACCGTAGAAGGCAGCTTCACCATCAGCTTCGACGTACGGTAGACCCATTTCATCCATCGTTTCTTTCAACATGCTCTGTGCGCGTTCCCACATTTCGTCATCGTCAAAGTATTTTTCTGTATCCTCCGGATCGCGATAGGATATACGGAATGAGTAATCTTTAATATTAAAGTCTTTGTAGACGTCAATGACGAGTTGGACGACACGTTTGAATTCTTCTTTGATTTGATCCGGGCGGACGAAGATATGCGCGTCGTTCAGAGTCATTCCGCGGACACGCTGCAGTCCGGATAATGCACCTGACATTTCATAGCGGTGCATCGTGCCTAGCTCTGCAATACGGATCGGCAAGTTCCGATAGGAGTGGATGCCGTTTTTATAGATCATCATATGATGCGGGCAGTTCATCGGACGGAGGACGAGATCTTCATTGTCCATGCTCATGACTGGGAACATGCCGTCTTGGTAATGACCCCAGTGACCGGATGTCTTGTAGAGCTCGACGCTTCCTAGTACCGGTGTATAGACGTGGTCATAGCCAAGCTTCACTTCTTTATCGACGATATAGCGTTCGATGATGCGGCGGATCGTAGCACCTTTCGGCAACCAAAGCGGAAGACCTTGGCCGACTTTTTGGGAGTTCGTGAATAAATTCAATTCCTTCCCAATTTTCCGGTGGTCGCGTTCTTTGGCTTCTTCGAGCATCCGGAGGTGTTCCTGTAGTTCGTCCTTTTTAAAGAATGCTGTACCGTAAATCCGTTGAAGCATTTTGTTTTTCGAGTCACCGCGCCAATACGCGCCCGCGATGCTCAATAATTTGAACTCTTTCAACTTGCCCGTTGAAGGGACATGGATTCCGCGGCAAAGGTCGAAAAATTCGCCTTGCTCATAGATGGATACTTGTTCGCCTTCCGGAATTGCTTCCAATAGTTCGATTTTGTAAGGATCGTCAATTTCCTTGAAGCGCTTTTCGGCCTCGTCGCGAGAAACTTCAATGCGATTAATTGGTAGATTTTCACCGATGATTCGCTTCATCTCCTTCTCAAGTTCAGGAAGGTCTTCAGCTGTGATTGGCGTTGGTGAATCGATATCATAATAGAAACCGTTATCGATGACTGGGCCAATGCCTAGTTTTGCGTCCGGGAATTTCCGTTTGACAGCTTGTGCAAGCAAATGGGCCGTACTATGGCGCAGAATTTCGAGCGCTTCTGGTGATTGTGGTGTGATGATTGCAATCTCACCGTCTTCTTCAATCGGTGTTTTCAAGTCGATGAGCTGTTCCCCGACTTTGCCTGCAAGTGCGCTTTTTCGTAGCCCTGGACTAATGGAGCCTGCCACGTCTTCTGTTGTTGTGCCTTTCGGAAACTCTTTTATCGCCCCATCCGGAAATTTCAATTGAATATTTTCTGCCATTGTAAACACTCCTCACTTATTTTTTTGAACAAAAAAAGCCCCATCCCTATAAAGGGACGAAGCTGTTGCTCGCGGTTCCACCCTTCTTCCTTCCATCCGGCCATATAACCGGAAAGATGAAGCTTGAAACGGCTAACGGGCCGGGGTCCGTCATCGGCTAGTGATGCTAGTTCACCGATGCTGCTCCAAGGTGGTAAATCAATCCTCTGCACTTCAGGGCTTCCAGCCAAATGACCCTGATCTCTGTAAGTGGATGAATCGATTCATGTCCTCTTCAATGCATTTGCATTAATAATTGTAGATATAATATTCATTAGTATAAGGAAAAACTCAGACAATTGCAAGTGGATAAATTCCCCTCACCCATTTCTTCGGTTTTTCCCTTTCAATTGGACGGGTTTGCTGATCATTTTAATCCGTTCCATAAGTCTCTGCGCTTTGACAGCTTCCTTTTCGCCGCGTTGTGTATAAGTCAAATGATGTTCAAGCTCATCGTGGTTAAGATTCGAGGTGAAGAAGGTCGGCAATTTTTCAGCCATGCGATATTGCAAGATCGTGCCGAGCACTTCATCACGCGCCCATGCGGACATAGATTCAGCACCGAAGTCATCAAGCATGAGGACGTCCGCCTTTTTTACAAAGTCGATTTTTTCGTTCAACGTCTGATCTTGAATTGATTGCTTGATTTCTCTTAAAAACTCAGGGATATACACAACAACCGTCCGGATGTGTCGGTTGGCAAGTTCGTTCGCCAATGCTCCGAGCACATACGATTTACCGGTTCCGAACGGTCCATGGATATAAAGGCCGCGCTCGGGCAATTTGTTTGTGCTGCTTAGTTCATTCAAAAATTTCCATGCTTCCTCTACAACAATGATCCTGCTCGTGTCATGCCCCAAATCGACATCTGGAAGGCGCGCATCCATGACATCTTTAGGCATATACATACTATCGATCATATTCGCGATATTGCGGCTTTCATCGTCAATCAGCTTATTCGGGCATTTTATGTAGTCGATGTCGATGAAACCTTGTGTGAGAATAAGTTTCGGCTCGAATCCCTTCATCACATTTATACAGCCATTGATATTGGGGCATTTGTCGCATTTGTGTGATGCGGAAGCATATTCGAATAGTTTCCCTAGGCTTTTTTCTACGACGGATTTATCGATTTCATCGGAATGTTCCTCGATGAATTTCTGGACTCCAGGAGATTCCATCACTTCATTGCGCACTTGCTCATATCTTGCGGCCAAATCCGAAGAATTGATAACACGCTTCAATGTATTTCCAATTCGCTCCATCTTATTTTCCCTCCATTCTCATGGCATCTAGCTTAGCTTGCAGTTCACGGCGCTTTTCATCAATGGCAGGATCCGCCTCATCCTTCGACACGTTCTGCTCCTCTGGCTTGTTGAACCATTCTGGCACCTTCTCTTCCCTCACCGGTTTCCGGCCACTTGTTTTCCGGCTGCCTTCCTTCTGCCATTTGATATATTGATCATGCTCTTTGCGGGATATTTCCATCGCCTGTTTTGCGGTTTCTATCTTTTTATTCGCCCAGTGCGAAGCGATCCTCTCTGCGTAGTTCTTCGTAATCTTTCCATCATTACGGATGATTACATAATGCAATAGGACATTTACAACTCCAACTGTAAATCCGTGTACCGTCACAAGCCTTTCAGCTAGCTGGACATCCACCGGGAGCGGTTCATTCCCCGTATAGTCTTTCAGCATTTCACGGGGTGATGTGTTCTCCATATAAACGAGCAGTTCATCTTCCCTAGTGAGAGGCTCGGAAGTGACATGTTTCTTTTCCTTCTGGAATGTCTTTTCTATAGAGGGGACATTTTGAGAAATATTCATCTTATAAAAATCGACAGCCGCTTTCCGCAAACGGTCTTCTGGTAGTTTCAAGTTTTCATCAAGAGCCATCATAACGACTTTTTGCATATCGAGTGGTGTTAATGAATAGAGGAATGCTAATTTCTCGATCAATTCCTTCGATACTGAAGCGAGGGCTGATTTTGGCACCATCTGTTCTGAAAGTCCCGCCCGGAATAGATTGAAATCGAAATCGGAATAAGCGAACGGGATGCCGGTTGGTTCATTGCGTCCCGTCATTTGGCCGCCCTCGTCCATCCCTTCCGATGAACTGTACCGAATAGGCTTGAACACATCCAGAAATGTGCGTGACACTTCCTTATATTGCTCATCCAGCGGATCATCGACCAGAAAGCGTGTCCTCAGACTTCGGTACGCCTGCTCACCAATTTTACTGAAAAGAAATGTGGATAACAGTGGATCATCGAAAAACGACTTCGCATCCAATGGCGGCAATAGTTCGTAACAGAAAATGCGATCCTGATCCACCTGTTTGCAATAGGTACGCAACAAGCCGATCGCCTCAAGGGAGATTCTAGCCTCAAATACTTTAACTAAAGGCATTGTCAATAAATTCATTAAGTAATAATGACTGAATTCGCTTTCCGTTTCACGCTCCGCATCAGCCCAGAGAGACATGAAGAGACTCATGGCGTCAGGACCGATCAATGGTTGGTAGAACAAAGTGAGGAGTTGCCGGTCATAATCCGAAAATGGGTGTGACAACTTGATTGTAAATGTATCGACTGGTTGCAATTCCTGGTAAAGCATTTTTTCGGAACCCCTCTTTCCTTCCTTTATTCAAAGTCAGTTTTCATCCTTTTTCTTCTGCAAGCTCTGCAGTTCATCAATAAAAACTGTTATATCTTTGTATTGCCGGTAGACAGAAGCAAACCGGACATATGCGACTTCATCGACATCGGCCAATTTTTCCATAACCATTTCGCCGACATCCTTGGAATCGATTTCGACAGTCCCTGAGCTTCGCAATTCTTTTTCTATTAAATAAACGATGTTTTTTACTGCTTCCAGATCAACCGGACGCTTTTCACAAGCACGAATTAATCCCCTCAACAATTTTTCACCGCTGAATTCTTCCCGCGTGCCATCCTTTTTCACGACGATGAGCGGCATCTCTTCCACTTTTTCAAATGTCGTGAAGCGGAAAGCGCATTTCTCGCATTCACGGCGTCGTCTGATCGATCGATTCTCTTCAGCAGGTCTGGAATCGATGACCCGGGTGCCATTATAATGACAAGCTGGACATATCATTTTTGCTTCCTCCGCAATTCCGTATAGTATATCGATTATAACAGAAGTTCAATGAAAAAATGAATGGGAACACAAAATCGTCCAAGTCGAGTAATCGACCTGGACGATTTTTATTTTACGAATTAGGAATTCACTTTGGAATTCAATGCATTTCCAACTTTTATAGCCAATTCGACAACGCGGGCGGAGTAGCCCCATTCATTGTCATACCAAGCGAGTACTTTCACTTTACGGTCGCCCATGACAATCGTCGACAGTCCGTCAATCGTTGCGGACTCCGTAGTCGTGTTGAAGTCGATCGATACAAGTGGTTCAGTCGTGAAACGAAGGATTCCCGCCATCGGACCTTCTGCAGCTTTGATGAATGCTTCATTCACTTCCTCCACTGTTACATCTTTTTGCACGTCAACGACTAGGTCGACCAATGACACGTTCGGCGTCGGTACACGTAGCGCCATTCCGTGGATTTTCCCTTCAAGCTCAGGCAGGACAAGCGATAACGCTTTTGCTGCACCAGTAGAAGTCGGGATGATCGACTGTGCACAAGCACGCGCACGACGAAGATCCTTATGCGGATTATCCAAGTTTTTCTGATCGTTTGTATAAGCATGAACAGTTGTCATTAATCCGTTTTCAATGCCGAATGTATCATTCAATACTTTTGCAACCGGTGCAAGACAGTTTGTCGTACAGCTTGCATTGGAAATGATATCATGCTTTTCAATATCTAGCTTTTCATCATTCACACCGAGAACAATCGTAACGTCTTCATTTTTCCCTGGAGCTGTCAGGATGACTTTCTTCGCTCCTGCTTCCATATGAAGGGCAGCTTTACTACGCTCATTGAATACACCCGTCGCTTCAATGACGACATCGACACCAAGCTCTTTCCAAGGCAACTTTGATGGATCGCGCTCCGCTAGTAATTGGACGCGTTTTCCGTTGACAACAAGAGCATTTTGCTCCACAACGACTTCACCGTCAAAAACTCCATGATTAGTGTCATACTTAATCAAATGGGCTAACGTTTCTGCCGGATAAGATGCATTTATTGCTACTACATCCACGTCATCCTTCGTGATAATTTGTCGGAAAACCATGCGGCCAATCCGCCCAAAACCGTTTATCGCTATCGAAGTAGTCATGAAAAAATCCTCCCGCGTAATGTTATATACTTTTTATCATTTATCCGTTAATTAGTATAGCACATTTTAACCGGGTGGAAAGAGTTTGTGAATGAAATAGCAATGTTCCACTTTTCAGAGAATAAAATAATTCGAGTTAAATTTCCGCTTGCCATTCAATTAATATTGCATCAAGTTGGTTTTCGGTCTCTTCCATTGTTCCATTATTATTAATGACTGCATTCGCGCCCAATTCCTTCTTGGCAATCGGAAGCTGCGAGTTGATGCGGGCATCCGCTTCCTCTGTAGAGTAGCCATTTCTCGCAATCAGACGCTCCCTCTGAATGGAGGGGGTTGCTGATACGACAACTATTTTATCTACATACGACTGAAGCTTGCTTTCAAAAAGGAGGGGAATATCCATGATGACAGTATTTGCCCCTTTATCTATCCATTCTTCCTTTTGCCGGATCATTTCCTTACGGACAGCTGGATGGACGATCTCGTTCAGCATTTTCCGCTTTTCCTCGTCATTGAAGATGAGATTGCCGAGCTTTTCTCTGTTCAGCGCACCGTCGGGCAGGAGTACATCCCCGCCGAACGTCTGGGCAATTTGATCAAGTGCAGGACTGCCGGGCTCCACGACGAGTCTTGAAATTTCATCCGCGTCAACGATCGGATATCCTTTTTGTTTTAGCATCCGCGACACAGTGCTTTTGCCGGTCGCAATGCTTCCTGTCAAACCGATGATCATTGGAATCATCCCTTCCTCACCTTTGGCATTGAGGGCAATATACAGAGGTCCTACCAGCGATTTTCATGCTTTTAGTCTCTTTGCCGCATGTTCCACACACTTTCTTACCATACATCTTCAAACGGGTCTGCATCGTTCCTGCTTCCCCATTAATATTCCGATAATCCGAGATGGAGCTTCCTCCCGCATCGATGCTCTCTTGCAAGACATCAACGATTTCCCGGAATAATTCCCGTTTCCTTTTTTCGCTTATCCGTTCCGTCGCCCTTCCCGGATGGATCTTCATTCGAAATAGCGCTTCCGTCGCGTAGATGTTTCCGCAACCCGAAATGACATGGCCATCCATGATCACTTCTTTGATTGGCTTCCGCGCATATTTCGGTGTTGAAGCCATAGCGAGGAAATGGTCGGCGGCAATTGTGTCAAACGGTTCTGGGGCCATTTTAAGCAATGGCGTATAATCCCCTTCCTTTTGCAACAGCCGCAATTCCCCGAATCGACGGATATCGGAATAGACGAGCAGTCCTCCATCCGCCATCTTGAGAACGACATGGATATGGTTCCTGAATTTCTGTTCCGTAACGTCTTCCAACGTGTCGACAATGAACCACGCACCCGACATGCCAAGATGGCTGACCAGTAAATAAGGTAGCCCGTCCTTTTCCAAATGAAAATAAATATATTTACTTCTTCTCGTGATGTCCACAATCGTCATGAAGGCAAGCTCTTCGATGAAGTCTTCAAGGGTTTTCCCTTTGACAATCGCTTCCTTGCCCAATTCTTTAGATTTCCTTATTACATCGGAAACTTGCACTTCAGAAATGGTGCGTCCGATGGAGACGGACGATAATTCGCGGACGACACCTTCCACTTCAGGCAGTTCTGGCATTTCTATTCCTCACTTCGTTTCGTACCAAGAATGACCAAACGCCCACTCGGCCTTTAAAGGTACATCGAGTGCCAATGCAGATTCCATCACGTCCGGTACGATTATCTTCAGTTTTTCGATTTCTTCCTCAGGCGCTTCAAAGATCAATTCATCATGCACTTGAAGGAGCATGCGCGTCTGCATTTTTTCCTCCTTCAATCTGGCGTCCATATCGATCATCGCCTTTTTAATGATATCTGCGGCAGTCCCTTGTATCGGCGTATTCATAGCCGTTCTTTCTGCAAAGCTCCGCAAATTAAAATTCGAACTTGTAATATCAGGCAAGTATCTTCGTCTGTTCATCATCGTGACGACATAGCCCTTCATTTTCGCCTCGGAGACGATATCTTCCATGTATTGCTTTACTCCAGGGAATGTCTCGAGGTACGTGTCGATGAATTTTCCTGCTTCCTTCCGGGTGATATTCAAGCTTTGTGACAGACCGTAATCGCTTATGCCATAGACAATTCCAAAGTTAACCGCCTTGGCAGTCCTTCTCATGTCTGAGGACACGGCGTCTTTATCCACTCCGAATACATCCATCGCAGTTTTCGTATGGATGTCTTCCCCTTCCCGGAAAGCTGAAATCATTTTCTCGTCTTGGGACATATGGGCAAGGACACGCAATTCAATCTGTGAATAATCGGCAGCGAACATAAGCCAGCCTGGCTCTGATGGAACGAATGCTGCACGGATCTTTCTACCTTCCTCGAGCCGAATCGGGATGTTTTGCAAGTTAGGATTGATGGAGCTCAATCGGCCCGTTTGCGTCAATGCCTGTTGGAATCGAGTATGAATTTTTCCGTCCTCGTGGATCTCCTTTGACAAACCTTCGATATAAGTCGAATTCAGCTTACCGAGCTGACGGTATGTCAAAATGAAACTAATAATTTCATGCTCGCTTTCAAGCTTTTCTAAAACATCCGCTGCAGTCGAATAGCCCGTCTTCGTTTTTTTGATTGGCGTTAATCCGATCTTTTCAAACAGGATCTCTCCTAACTGCTTTGGAGAATTAATATTGAACGGTTGTCCAGCCATCTCATAAATGATCGATTCGAGTTCGGTCAATCTCGTGGATAGCTGAAGGCCGATTTGCTGGAGGATGCCCAAGTCGGTCTTAACACCTGCCGATTCCATCTTCCCAAGAATGTTTGCTAGTGGCATTTCGAGTTCGCGATACAATTCAAACTGTTCATTTTCATGTAATTTCTCTTCAAGTATAGGTCTGAGCTCCCAGACAGCTTGAGCTTTCCTGCCGGCATGATCTGCAAGCACCTTTTCTTCCGGCAATGCTTTTTTCGCGCCTTTTCCATAAACAGCTTCATCAGGTTGGACATCTGAATAGTTGAATTCCCTTGCGACGGAAGCGACATCCGTATAAGAGGTAGATGGATTCGCAATATATGTCGCTAGCAATAGATCAAATTCAAAGCCATTCACTTCGATGCCGTATCGTAATAATGATGCAGAGGCAGCTTTTGAATCGGTTGCAAGCTTCCTTTTCTCTTCATCACGCAGCCATTCTTTTAAACGGTCGGATTGTTGCAAAACCGCGATAGGAATGAATAGTGTTTGTTTGCCGTCCGTCATGCTGACGCCTGTAACTTCCGAAGACAAATAATTTTCATCCATCATTTCAATATGGATTGCCATTTCATCCGCAAGTTCAATCATTTCAGGATTAGTTACGATTTGAACGTCAATTTCCTTTACGGGTTCACTTTCCGTTTGGGGAGCCATTTTTTCAAGCAACGTCTTGAATTTCAGTTCCTCATATATCGTTTTGACGTTTTCTTCATCAGGTCCCGAGTATGTCAAGTCGTCCATCGAAATTGTAATGGGTGCATTCACTTCAATTGTCGCGAGCTTTTTGCTCATGAATGCTTGCTCTTCATTTTCCGTCAAGTTTTCCTTCAATTTCTTTCCTGAAACAGAATCCAGGGATTCATATACTTTTTCAACTGAGCCGTATTCCTTCAATAGTTTAAGCGCAGTCTTCTCACCGACACCCGGAACGCCAGGAATATTGTCGGAAGCATCTCCCATGAGACCTTTCATGTCAATGATCTGCGGTGGTGTAATGCCGTATTTCTCCATAACATGTGCTGGTGTGTATTTTTCAAGGTCAGTGATCCCTTTTCGTGTAATGCACACCGTCGTATGGTCGCTCGCCAGCTGCGTTAAGTCCTTGTCACCTGAAATGATGACGACTTCCACGCCCTCTTCGTCACCCGACTTGCTCAATGTCCCGATAATATCATCCGCTTCATACTGATCGAGTTCGTATTGCGGAATTTGGAAAGCGTCAAGCAGCTTTCGCAAGTAAGGGAATTGTTCTGAAAGCTCCGGTGGCGTCTTTTGACGGCCGCCTTTATACTCCGTGAATGTGGAGTGTCTGAACGTCGTCTTTCCGGCATCCCAGGCGACGAGCATATGAGTCGGCTTTTCTTCCGCCAGTATGTTTTGCAGCATCATCGTGAATCCGTACACTGCATTGGTATGAATGCCAGTATCGTTCGTTAATAAAGGCAAAGCAAAAAACGCACGATACGCCAAGCTATTTCCATCTAAAAGAACTACTTTCTTTTTCGTCACAAGACTCCACTCCCTTATTCGTTCATCTAATAATAAGTTGAATTAAATTTTATCCTCCAGCTACCTGCCGTTGATTTCCGTTTCCGGCGGACGCTTTCCGGGCGGGCGGTGAGCCAATCGAACAACTAAGGGTTCGATTTGCCGTATTTCTGCGCTTTTTTCAGAAATCAAGGCAGCCCTCATTCTGCTCCCTTAAGGTCGCAAAATACATTGCTCACAAGGCTACGCTTGTGTTCGCAAACGCCGTTCTTCGTAACGGCGTTCGCTAATCCCCAAGGAGTCGCCACCTTCCACTCCAATCAACTAAAAATTGTTTCAACTGAAAACGGCTAATTCAATCTCCAAAATAAACGTTATCTCCACTTATCTTACCATGTTGACAAGTGTAACTACCAATAACGCTGTCCAAAAAACAATTATCGTATTTGTGTTTTTCAAACATAAATAAAAAAAGACCATCTAATGATAACGGGTTCGGTTGATGGGGAGAAAAGTGCAACTAACCTGAAATAGCTAGATAAAAAACAAATAAAAACGCTCAAATCAAGCGTTTTTCGGCGTAATATTTTACTGTCCTTATTGAACTAAAGCACCCGTTGAATAAGAAATTTAATTTTCGATTGTTTTTATATCGAATTTCATATTGTCTAATCTCCAAATATCAGCATCAGTATTAGAAAAGACAGTTATTTCAAGCTTTTGTCCAATGTTATATTTCTCTACGTTATCAACGGGTATTTCGTATACATTTCCTTCTCGTCTACCGTGAGAAACCCCGCCATACTCCTTCATAATCAACATTTCTTCTTCAACAAGAATCTCTTCTACTGTATCTGTAAAAGTAAAACTTTCTTGATAATCATCAGAACAGCCAGCAAAAAATAAACAAATCAATAATGTAAAACTTATTGTAAATTTAGTTTTCACAAGGCACCCCCTTGAAAGATTAGATGCATATTACGTACTAAAGTTTCAAATTGTTGTTAAACTAATCTGGCCACGTTAGTGAAAATACTCAATATGACTATACTTCTATTAAGTTGGCAATAATCCCTTTAATATTACTCTCTTAGGGGGAATGGAATTGTTATTGTCAAAAGCATGGTCTTCGTTTGAAGCTGATAAACGGATAGAGGGTTTTTCACCACAAACGTTGAAAGCCTATCAGTTACAGTCTACGCTACTGATAAGTTATTTTAAGGATGTAGAGATGGACTTGCTGGATACGAATCAACTGAAGGAATATCTTGCCGTATCGGGTAAGCATTTAAAACCAGCCAGTCTTGCACATCGTATCCGCTTTCTAAAATCTTTTTTTCGTTGGTCACATGAAGAAGGCTACCTGAGTAAGAATCCAACTTCCAAGATTAAAGAGCCCAAAGTCGGTAAGCGGATACCCAAGCATTTAACCGAACGAGAGATTGAACACCTTCGTGAATCCTGTCATACCCCAATAGAAAAAGCGATTTTCGAATTCATGTTTTCTACAGGTTGTCGAATTGGAGAAATAGTTGCGTTAGAAAAGAACAATATTAATTGGACAAATCAATCCGCAATCGTTAGAGGAAAAGGAGATAAGGAAAGGGAAGTTTATTTCAGTACACGTTGCGACATATGGCTTAAACGATATCTTGAAAGCCGGAATGACAATAATCCTGCCATCTTTGTGACAGCAAGGCAGCCACATAAAATGAGGGTCGCCCAAATGCGATACATCATCAAGCGAATTTCAAATCGTGCCGAAATCAACAAAGAGATTCATCCACATCCACACCAACTAAGACACAGCTATGCAACTCATTTATTGAATAATGGAGCACCTATTGAAGTCATACAAAGTCTTTTGGGGCATGAGAAAAGTGAAACAACAAGGATTTACGCTCAATTAAGCGGAAGGCTAAGGAAAGAGTATTATCAGAAGTACTTTTAAATGTAAGGAGCACGTCTTAACAGACATGGCTTTACTTGACTAAAGCTACTCGTTAGCTTTAGTACATTAGTTCACAGAGACTTTTTATAAGTAACAAGAAATGGTGCCAACAGAGAACCAATAATTAGAATTAGAATAGATATACTAAATGTCATAAGTCCATTGCTAAAAGGGGACAGAAAATAACCGAAAGTGAGCATGGGAAGAATAGTGATAGAGACAAAAATCAACCTGCTTGGCATTGTCATCTTGTGTGTTGTATCGCATTCGTTACATTCAATAGGTTTATAATTCCACCACAAGGATTTATAGATTTTTCGCCAACTAAAATGAGCGTTGCAATTCTCACATTTTTGCAAAGCTAATGACCTCCATTACAATTTCATAAGGTGCTGAATTACTAAACTTCCCTTTAGTTGAACAAGAAAAAGAGCCGTCTAATCAGCTCATCGATTTTCAAGTAAAGCACCACCCGTATAAGGGATTAAACCATGTTACCTAGCTTTGCTACTAGTTAATTTTCGCCTACATATTTTTCTAAAAAACTTTGTAGTCTTCCCTTATCTATTGGTCCATTGAGAACATTGTAATACCCAATGCCAGGAATGTGAATACGATCTTTGTCGAAGAAAACCATCAAACTTTTATTTTTAGTGTGAATGTTCATCCGAAATACTGCTTCTTCCGAATAGACAATCCCCTTTGGATCTTTTATTTTTTTAACTTGATATTGGCTTAAAAACATTTTTAATTCATCTATTGCTTCTTTTTTATCTATTGTCAATTTATCGTCATCATTAAGACTCCCAAATGAAATAGATTTAACATTCGTGAATAGTTCATCCAAGCTCTTTTCTTTGTACTCATAATACTTCGATAATAGCAATCCTATTGCAAGTACAACGATTATTAAATAAACGACGGTTTTCTTACTCATTTCTTTCCCCCTCAAGTTATTGGAATGCCTGCGATATATTTCAACCCTTGTTAGACTAATCTGTTTCGTTAGTTGAAAAACATCACTTCATAATCTTCAATATATTTACCATAGATTTCTCATCTTCCTTCTATATTTTTCTTTCCAATACCCAATTAGCAAGTGTTTTAACAAGTGAATTAGCAAAGGCACATAAATTTATGTGCTCTTGTTAATCCCCGTGCTAATTGCGGTTCCAGTTCGTCTATATAAATCATCTAAACGTTGATATAACAATAAAATGGGGACACCAATTCATATGCGAATTGTATCCCCAAATGCTGTGTTTTTTACTGTTTTCTCCCCATCAACCGAACCCGTTAATCTAATGAGGTCCTTTTAGTGCTTTTTAAGCTAACGCATCCTTAGCGGATGGAAATTCAGCTAATAATATCAAAATAGTTCACTTATCATTTCAACTTAATATTGTTTCTTAACTTCGTTATATACTTCTATTGCTTGTTCATAAATGCCAGTATCAGGCCCACCCGCCTGTTGCTTGGAGTGAAGGCGCTCGAC
The DNA here is from genome assembly GCF_946901335.1 of Saccharococcus sp. Marseille-Q5394. Lineage (NCBI taxonomy): Bacteria > Bacillati > Bacillota > Bacilli > Caryophanales > Anoxybacillaceae > Saccharococcus > Saccharococcus sp. Marseille-Q5394. Next base: position 1,001,344 of record NZ_CAMPPQ010000001.1, read on the forward strand.
TCCTGCGAACGCCGTTACGAAGCACGGCGTTTGCGAGCACAAGCGCAGCGTTGCGAGCAGTGTTTTTTGCGACCCTAAGGGAGCGGAATGAGGATGCCTTAATTTCTGCAAAGAACGCAGAAATACGGCAAATCGAATCCTTCGTTGTTCGATTGGCTCAAGCCATGCCCGCGGAAAGTGAGCGCCGAAACGGAAAGCAACAGTTTCACTCTCTTTTATTCCAAGTATCCCGTCAGTATTTTCGCATACGGCGAGTCGGCCGGCATGATGATCATCGTGTCTTCCCCGATTGTCCGTGAATAGGACTGGAGGGTACGGTATAGATTGTAGAACTCGGGATCCTTTGAAAATGTGTTATTGTAGATTTTAGCAGCTTCCGCTTCCCCTTCGGCATGGATGATGGCAGCTTCTTTTTTCGCAGTCGCTAGCATCTCTTGCACGATACGGTCCGTTTCCGCCTCAATTGTCTTCTTTTCGGCATCTCCTTCTGATAGGTATCGCTGAGCCGTCGATTCACGTTCCGAAATCATCCTTGTGTAGATGGAATGTTCGTTCTCCTCCGGAAGGTCAATCCGTTTCATCCGCACATCAATCACTTCTATGCCAAAATTACCTTCATCAAGAAATTCGTTCACTTTCTTCGTGACAAGGTCATTCAAGTTGCCTCGCTTTGAATTTTCCTCATTGACGACATCTACGTAATCCAACTTACCCATCTCGTTTCGAATGACGGAATAGATGAATTCCTCCATACGTGCTTCCGCATTGATGATGTTTCGCGCATTGGAAATCATTTTTCCAGGGTTCGTAATTTTCCATACGGCGTAATTATCAATGATAATCCGCTTTTTATCTTTTGTGCTGATTTCTGCTTCTGAAACATTATATGTCATTTGATTTTTTGGCAAACTTGTCACTGATTGAATGAATGGGATTTTCATGTTTAACCCAGGCTCTTTAATAATTCTCGTTATTTCACCGAATTGGCGTACAACGCGGTATTCGCCTTCTTTTACAACGAATACATTGGCAAGCAGAATGATAGCAATCGCAAAGATAACTGTTAATGTAATTGCTGTTTTTACAAACTTCCTCGTATTGAATGGCTTTTTCGGAGTAATGACCTTATCCGATCCAGTCGCCTTTTTCTTTTGCCCACGTTGCATTTCCTTAAATTTATCTTCAATGCTTTTGAATGGATTGTTGTCGTTCGTCATCAGTTGCCGCCCCCTTCCGTTTTCTGCTCAGCAGGTGGTGGCGGTTGGTTTTCCAGTTGCTGCAATGGTAAATATTTCAACGTTTCGCCATCATCGTTCATAATATAGATTTTTGCTTTTGGCAATACTTGCTCCAATGTTTCAATGATTAAACGCTGGCGGGTGATTGCCTTGCTTTTTGCGTATTCCGCATGCAAATCATTGAACAGGGCAACATCACCGTGAGCTTGCTCAATACGTGCTTTCTTTTGTCCGAGCGCGCGAGATTTAATTGCATCCCGCTCCCCAATCGCTTCACTTTCCCGCTGATTTTTGTATTTTTCAGCTTCATTTATTTTAGTGCTTTTTGTTTCACGGGCATCCGTAACAGCAGTGAATGCAGCACGGACTTCGGCATTCGGGAGTTCTACATCTTGTAATTTGACGCCTTGAATGGATATGCCGATGTCGTAATTCGTCATAAGAGATGTCAATAATTCACGCGTTTTCGCTTCAATTTCCGCTTTCCCATCTGTCAGTGCTGAATCGATCGTCGAACTTCCGATGACCGATCTAATGGAGGCGGATGTTGCATCATGTAGTATTTCCTGTGGGTTTTGCGAGTTGAATAAATACTTTTCCGGGTCCGTAATTTTCCATTGGACAACTAAATCCGCAAGGACAATATACTCATCTCCGGTAATCATTTTTGTTTCCTTATCAAAGGATACAAGCTCCCCATTTGGATCTTGTTTGTAACCGAACTGGAGACTAAATGTCTCTTTTGAAAGTTTCTCAACATGCTGAACCGGCCAAGGCAGTTTGAAATGCAATCCCGATTCTGTTACCGGTGTACCCGCTTGACCGAAAGTGATGACGATGGCCTGCTCAGACTCATCCACCGTGTACCACGTTGTAAACGCAATGATGAGCAATAAAACTCCAGTAATGACAAGCCCTGCAGCCACCGATGCTCGGCGTGTACTCATTTGAATTCCCCCTTTATGTATGTATCTACTGTACTTACGGTCAAGGGGCAGTTTTGGTTTCAAAAAAATCCGCCTTAAGCGGATTTCTTTGGTAAACGTATCGTAAATATAGACCCTGTACCTAGTTCGCTTTCAACGGCAACCTTTCCGCCATGCGCCTCAATCAGATGCTTAACGATTGCCAACCCGAGACCTGTGCCACCGGAATCCCTGCTTCGCGCACGGTCCACTCTGTAGAACCGTTCGAACAGCCTCGGCAGCTCCGTCGGATCGATTCCCATCCCTTCATCCTTCACTTCGATAATTGCTTCATCGTAGGTTTCCGATACATTGATGGTTATAGTCGTATTCTCTTTCGAATAATTGATAGCATTGGTCAACAAATTCACCATCACTTGGATAAGTCTGTCTGCATCCGCATCAATTACAATTTTTGATTGATTGTTTATTACAATACCCATATTCTTTCTTTCAAGCAATCCATTAATGATCTTTACCGCATTGGTAACGACATCAGGGACGAAGACCTTGCTATATTGCAGTTGAAAGCCTTCTCTTTCAATTCCCGACAACTCCAATAGGTCGTTAATCAATAGATGCAAACGATCGCTTTCCTTTTGAATGATTCCTAGGAATTCCTTTGATATAGATGGATCATTCATAGCACCGTCCAACAGTGTCTCGGTAAATCCTTTAATGGATGTGATTGGGGTGCGTAACTCATGGGAAACATTTGCAACAAAATCTTTGCGGATTTCCTCCAATCTTACGAGCTTTGTAATATCATGTGTCACGACAATGATACCAAGCCAATTTCCATGACGCCCGATAACAGGCGCCCCATAAACATTAAAGTGGGATTGACCGTTCCGGATTTGCCTTTCGTGCACTTGCTCCGTCAAAAAAACGTCTTCAATCAATCTTTCAATGCCTTGTGGCAAGCCGATGTCCTTAAAAGTTTTTCCGATCAATTCATCCCGCATAAAACCAAAAGTTTTTTCAAATACACCATTCAGAAGATTGACAGACCCCTCCCTGCCGAACATGAGGAGACCATTGCCCATGCTTTCAATTAATGTTTTCAATCGTTCCTTTTCCATTGCCCGTAATATGGAAGTCTCCTGCAAGTTCCTCGCAACCTGATTAACCGAGATGCCGAGCGCATTATAACTCCCTAAATCATCAATCGGCGTCCTCGCCAAATAATCGCCGCGTGCAATTTTCTCGACCGTATTTGTCACTAAGTCGATTGGCTTTGCATATTGCCTAATGACACGGGCACTTAGCATCAAGGAAAGAATATACGTTATGGGTAAAATGACGAGTAGGAAGATCCAATACTTTTGTTGGACCCGCAATGTTATTCCATCGTCGATCATATGAAAAAACTGGCCAAGGACAACGCCAAGACCAGTCAACAGAATCAAAAATATGATGGCAAAAGCGATAAAAAGTTTGGAATTGAGACCTTTCATTTCAATTTCTGCTCCTCGAATTTGTATCCGATCCCTCTAACTGTCTTAATGAAGATTGGTTTTCTCGTGTTTTCCTCAATCTTTTCGCGTAAATGGCTGACATGCACATCAACAATCCGAGTGTCTCCGGCAAAGTCATAATTCCAAACTGCGCTCAATAATTGATCTCGAGTGAGCACACGATTTTTATTTTGCATGAAGTATACGAGCAGTTCGAATTCCTTTGGAGTGAATTCCAATGCTTCTTCATTCAGGTAAGCTTCGTACTGTTCAGGATGAACTGTCAGGGATGCTGAACGGAGGATCTGACCTTCATCCTCATCAATGCCGGTTCGCTCTCCACTGCGTCGTAGGACCGCCTTCACTCTTGCGATCACTTCACGGGGACTAAACGGTTTTGTCATATAATCGTCCGCTCCGATTTCCAATCCTAAGACTTTATCGGTCTCTTCACCTTTTGCTGTCAACATGATAATAGGCGTGTTGATATTTCGTTGTCTAAGGATTTTGCACACTTCTATGCCATCCATTTTCGGAAGCATGAGGTCGAGTAAAATCAAATCGGGATTTTCACTTTCCACTTTCACTACCGCTTCTTCACCATCAGCCGCCATGATTGTTATGAAATTGGATTGTTTTAGATTATAGTCCAATAGCGTACGAATCGGCTGCTCGTCGTCTACAATCAAGATTTTCTGCACGACTATCTTAATCCCCCTTACATGCTCACTGTTTAGTTGCTCGATATTTAATTAAAAGTTTTCCATTGCATCCGAAGTCAGGTCTTCACGGATGGAGGGCGGAATGACCGTTATGGTACCTGAAATGACGGGTTTCCCATCTTCATTCGTAGCTTCTACTTGAATCACGACGGAACCTTTCTCTTTTTCTACGCGAATCACTTCAAATAGAAAATCGATTGTTTCATAATGATGCACGTGATGCGGGAAGGCCAAATGCTGTTCCGCAATATGTGAACCGGGACCAGGCAAGTATTTTGATATGGCGGACGTGATGATACCACTCAACATGATGGTTGGTACGATTGGCTTTTCAAACTTGGTTTGGGATGCGTAATCATGCTGAATGTACAGTGGATTCGAATCGTTTGTCAATCCTAGGTAGAGAAGTAAATCCTTATCCTCGATCTTTTCGGTAAGCTTCAGCTTTTCCCCTTCAACGATTCTTTCAATTTCCCTTCCAATCCGTCTTTTTTTACCTAATATCAAGTTGATTCCCCCTTCATTTCCTACACGGAATTTTCGTTATAGAAAGTGTATCAATTTTCACTCCAAAAGAGAAGAGACTTGGTTGGCATTAAAAAACCGGGAAGCATCAAGGCTTCCCGGTTCCATAAAATATTATAGGTTTTTGATCAATTCATCAGCAAACTCGGACGCTTTCACTTCTGTTGCTCCATCCATCAAACGAGCGAAGTCATATGTGACAACTTTAGAAGCGATCGTTTTCTCTATAGAAGCAGTAATCATGTTTGCAGCTTCGTTCCATCCCATGTGCTCAAGCATCATAACGCCTGAAAGAAGAACGGAAGAAGGGTTCACTTTGTCGAGACCAGCATATTTCGGAGCTGTACCATGTGTTGCTTCGAAAATTGCATGTCCAGTTAGATAGTTAATGTTAGCACCTGGAGCGATACCAATTCCTCCGACTTGGGCTGCAAGTGCATCGGAAATATAGTCGCCGTTCAAGTTCATTGTCGCTACAACATCGAACTCCTTCGGACGTGTCAAGATTTGTTGTAGGAAGATATCGGCGATGGCATCTTTAACGATGATTTTGCCAGCAGCTTCTGCGTCTGCTTGCTTTTTGTTCGCAGCGTCCGTCCCTTCCGCTTCCTTGATCTTGTCATATTCGTTCCAAGTGAACACTTTATCACCGAACTCTTGCTCCGCAACTTCATAACCCCAGTTTTTGAAAGCACCTTCAGTGAATTTCATGATGTTCCCTTTATGAACAAGAGTCACGGACTTACGGCCTTCTTTAAGCGCATAATTGATTGCACCACGGACAAGGCGCTTTGTACCTTCTTCGGATACAGGCTTAATACCGATACCGGAAGTTTCAGGGAAACGGATGTTTTTTACACCCATTTCGTCTTGTAGGAATGAAATCAATTTCTTAACTTCATCTGTACCTTCTTGGTATTCAATACCAGCGTAGATATCTTCAGTATTTTCACGGAAGATGACCATATCGCAGTCTTCCGGGCGTTTAACAGGTGATGGAACCCCTTCGAAATAACGAACAGGACGCAAGCATGTGTAGAGGTCCAACTCTTGACGAAGCGCTACGTTCAGAGAACGGAAACCGCCGCCGATCGGAGTTGTCAAAGGACCTTTGATAGCGATAAGGTACTCATCGATTGTGTCAAGCGTTTCTTGTGGTAGCCATTCTCCAGTTTCGTTGAATGCCTTTTCTCCTGCAAGAACTTCTTTCCATTCGATTTTCTTTTGGCCGTCATATGCTTTATCGACCGCTGCTTCCAACACGCGAGAAGCCGCATGCCAAATATCAGGGCCAGTACCGTCTCCAATGATGAATGGGATTGTTGCGTGATCTGGAACGTTAAGAACTCCGTCAGTTACTGTAATTTTAGCCATTTTACTTTCCTCCATTTCAAGATGAGGGGGCCGATAGTTGTCCTACCGCCCCGATGTATCACTTGTGATTCCGGTCGATTAGATCCGGATACAAGTTATCTTTCGTTGATTGGCACGTATTTCTGCATGTCTGGTCCGATATACTCCGCACGAGGACGGATCAGTCTATTATTGGAGTATTGCTCCAAGATGTGCGCCGTCCAACCTGAGAATCGGGACACTGCAAATATAGGTGTGAATAAATCGTGATCAATGCCAAGCGAATGATATACCGAAGCCGAATAGAAATCCACGTTCGGAGGTAAATTCTTCTCGCCTGTCACGATAGATTCGATTTCAAGGGACATATTATACCATTTCTCTTCTCCGCGAAGTTCTGTCAATTTTTTTGACATCTCACGGAGATGCTTCGCACGTGGGTCACCTTTACGGTATACACGGTGGCCGAAGCCCATGATTTTCTCTTTATTGTCAAGTTTTTCTCTAATGTAAGAATCTACTTTATCTTCGTCGCCGATTTCCATGAGCATCTTCATCACCTGCTCATTCGCACCACCGTGAAGCGGGCCTTTAAGTGCTCCAATTGCGGCCGTTATACCGGAATACATATCGGATAGCGTTGCCACACAAACACGCGCAGTGAAAGTAGATGCGTTCAATTCATGGTCAGCGTGAAGCACTAATGCTTTATTGAATGCTTCGACAGCGATATCTTCAGGTTCTTCACCTGTCAACATATATAAGAAGTTTGCTGCATAGCCAAGTTCCAGTTTAGGAGCAACGGGCTCTTGACCTTTACGGATGCGAGAGAAAGCAGTAACAATCGTTGCCACTTTCGCTTGAAGCTTGATTGCTTTTACATAATTGGCTTCATCAGACATATCTTCAGCGTTTTCATCGTATAATCCGAGAAGGGAAATTGCTGTTCGCAATGCCGCCATCGGGTGTACTTCGCCAATTGGATATGTCTTAAAATGATCAAGTACAGGCTGTGGAACCGACATATTATCCGCAAGTTGCTGCTTTAATTCTGCTAGCTCGTCCGCTTTTGGCAGACGTTGGTGCCATAAAAGATAAACAACTTCCTCAAAGCTTGCATTAACTGCAAGATCATCGATATCGTAACCGACGTATGTAAGAGTGTCATCAATTATAGAACTGATGGCGGATTGTGTCGCTACGATTCCTTCCAAACCTTTTGATGCTGTCATTTAAATCGCTCCTTCAGTCAATATTGCCGTTTCATCTACTTAAAACTTTCAAATTACGGCAAATCTACTTTTTATTTAGTACTGTCTGAAACGCTTACAATCCCATTATAGTCAAATAGTACAGTTTTGTGAATGGAAACGATTGTTTTCTTCATAAATTAATAGAAAAAGGATGAAAACTTGCTAAAAAGTCATATAAAACAGCAAACTCTCCAATCACTGGCCATGCAATGGATTCCTGCCATACTTGCCGGAATCTTCATCTTTGCAGTTCCTCCCGTCGGAATCGCTATCATCATCGCCTATTTTACTTCACCTATTTTACTAGCGGTCCGAGCAATGACAAAACTTCCTTTAACAATCGCAACTTTTTTCGTCATGCTTTCCATTTTATTCATTTTCAGTTCGTTTAGTTTCATCGCGTTGCATGGACTTATGGATACGGTGCCACTTCTAGAAAAACATCTGTCAACAGTTACCGGGAAAACAAACTTGACAGGAAAAATCCTTTCATTCCTTGAGGAGAAGATAATTGACTATGGACATGCGTTACTCGAATACGCAATTACGTTCACCGCCACTTTTTTCCAACGTATGTTCAGCATGTTCATCTTTCTCGTCGCATATTTTTTTGCATTGCGCGAATCTGGTAAAAACAAGTTTTGGTTTCTTGTCTATTTCCCTGTAAGCATGCGCGCATCAGCCAAACGTATTTTCACCAAGTCCGGCGAATTGTTCGGCACTTTTGCTTTCGTTGAAGCACGATTATTTTTATTGACGTTCATCATCCTAATCATCGGGTTCTCATTTCTTGGATTCGAATCGCCGATAGGTACTGCATTCCTTGTATCCATCGCCGATAGCTTGCCACTATTGGGCATCGGTCTATTTCTAATCCCGATGACGGCATTCTTTATCTACTCCAACCAATTGTTCATCGGTGTATCGCTTGCCTTGCTATATATTTTCGTCGTTGTGACTAGGCAAATAGCTGAATCCTATATGTGGGCTTCCGCATTTCGTGTAAAGGCGATCCATGCTTTTTTCATCACCGTATGTTCATTATACTTATTCGGGTTACCAGGCATTCTGTTAACTCCATTTCTACTGTTCGCAGCCCTTAAACTGAAAAAGCATTCAGCTTTCACCGAATGACAATCCTGCCCTGTTTCATTTTTTTGTAAATCCAGCCGACGATAAATGGCCGGATTATTTTCCGAGGCCATTTGAATAACAGCAAAAGCCCCGCAATATCCGTAATGAAACCGGGCATAATCAATAAAATAGCGCCAAAGAAAATACAGACTCCATCAATTACGGCATTTCCAGGGGCCTCCATCGTTCCCATCCTGTTCTTCAAATCAGCCAGTGCCTTAAAGCCTTGCCTCTTTGCAAGGTAAGCCCCTCCGATTCCACTGACAAGGATGAGCAGAAGTGTCGGCATGATTCCGATTGTGTTGCCAGAATAAAGCAAGATCATTATTTCCGCAGCTGGTACGAGGATAAATAACGGCAGCAGCCATTTCATTCCACAACAACTCCAATCCTAAAAAGGCCGCTTCCGAAACAAATCGGAAGGCAGCCTAAATGCATTTTTTTATAATACTCTTGCATGTCCATTATAAATGACTCCGGATTCCGCATCCATTGTAATGTCTTTTCCAGTGACAATGATTTCAGTCGCCTTCTCAACTCCGACAATGACAGGAATGCCTAAACTAAGACCGACGACAGCCGCATGACTTGTCAAACCGCCCTCTTCTGTTATTAGACCGGCGCACTCTTCAATTGCAGGCATCATATCACGGTCAGAAGAATAGGTGACAAGAATCTTCCCTTTCATGTTATGCGCCAATGCTTCTTGCGCATTATGAGCGACAACCGCTTCTCCGAAAGCTACTGATTTCCCGATTCCCTGTCCTTTCGCTAGCATATCCCCGATGACATGGATTTTCATCAAGTTCGTCGTTCCTGCTTCGCCGACCGGCACCCCTGCCGTAATAATGACAACATCACCATGAGTTACATATTGGTGCTTCACACTTTCCTCGACAGATTCCTGCAAAATTTCATCGATTGAATTCACTCTTTTGCCGATGACCGGATAGATTCCCCATACAAGCGACAATTTCCTTGAACATTCGTCCGAAGCGGTAATAGCAATAATCGGACACCCCGGGCGATATTTGGCGATCATTTTGGCGGTATGACCGCTTTCTGTAGGTGCAAGCACTGCTTTCACCTTCAAATTAATGGCTGTATACGCAGCAGCCTGTCCGATTGCTTCCGTCATATTGCCGTGTTTTTCTCGGCGGCGTGTAGAAACGACTGAACGGTAATCGACTGCGTTTTCAGCTGTTTTCGCAATCCTGTCCATTGTACGGACGGATTCAACCGGATAGAGTCCCGCTGCTGTTTCCCCGGATAGCATGATTGCATCCGAGCCGTCCAGGATTGCGTTCGCAACGTCACTAGCCTCAGCTCGTGTAGGACGTGGATTCCTTTGCATGGAATCGAGCATCTGTGTCGCAGTGATGACCGGCTTGCCAACCTGATTGCACTTTTCGATCATGTTTTTTTGGACAATCGGAACTTCCTCTGCAGGGATTTCCACACCTAAATCGCCACGTGCAACCATCAATCCATCGGATACCGTCAAGATTTCATCTAAATTGTCGACGCCTTCTCCGTTCTCAATCTTAGGAATAATATGGATATGCCCTCCAGCATTTTTCTCAAGTAATTCCCGTATCTCCATAACATCCGACGCTCTTCGCACAAAAGAGGCTGCGATGAAATCAACATTTTCCTGGATGCCGAATAAAATATCTTCTTTGTCCTTCTCGGTAATTCCAGGAAGTTGTACCGAAACGCCTGGAACGTTAACGCCTTTTTTATTTTTTAGCGTGCCTGAGTTGACAACAATCGTACGGATCAATCCTTTTTCTAGATCCTTTCCGACGACCTCCAATTGGATCAACCCATCATCTAATAGAATGACAGACCCTTTATCCACGTCTTCGATAAGCTTCTCATATGTAACTGAAAAAACATTGTCGTTCCCTTCCACTTCAGTCATCGAAATATCGACGTGCTGGCCGGTGATCAATTCGACTTGTCCATTTTTCATCGAGTGCGTCCGAATCTCAGGACCTTTCGTATCAAGTAGAATTCCGACTACTTTGCCTGTCTTTTTCGATGCTTCCCTAATGGCTTGAATCCGGGCTTTATGCTCTTCATGCGAACCATGTGAAAAGTTAAGCCGTGCTACGTTCATACCTGCCTCAATCAACTGTTCAAGTAGCTCCGGTGATTCGCTGGCTGGTCCGATTGTGCACACAATTTTTGTCTTTCTCATCACAAAACGCCCCTTCGTATTGTACTCGTCATATAGAGTAATTTGGTCAAATCGACAATTCTTTGGATAACTTATACAGTTCCATATCCAAAGCATGGTCTGTTGGTGCAAATACCACTTCTAAGTCATAGTCTACCACCTTATGGTTTTGCATACCAATAGCTACACCACCACGTCCTTCACTCAACACTTCGACAGCCCTTGCGCCATATTGGCTTGCAATAACCCGATCGCGAGCGGACGGCGAACCCCCGCGTTGGATATGTCCGAGGACAGATACCCGCGTTTCAATTCCTGCATTCTCCTTCAACAAGTCTGCTAAAGCCGAACCGGACATGACACCTTCTGCGACAACGATGATACTATGTTTCTTCCCACGACCAGTACCGCTCTTCAATCGACGTACGATTTCATCCATATCATAGCCTTCTTCAGGTATAAGAATGGTTTCTGCACCACCTGCGAGCCCTGACCAAAGTGCAAGATCACCGGCATCCCGGCCCATCACTTCAATGATGAAAGTGCGTTCATGCGATGTTGCGGTATCCCGGATCTTATCGATTGCATCTATGACTGTATTCAGTGCAGAGTCAAAACCGATTGTAAATTCCGTGCCATTAATATCATTGTCGATTGTGGCAGGAACACAAACACACGGAATTCCCATCTTCACTAATTCGAACGCACCTCGGAATGATCCATCCCCACCAATGACGACGAGGCCATCGATATGATGTGCCTTCAATTGGCGAACCGCTTCATTACGCCCTTCCTCTGTCATGAACTCCGGAGAACGGGCGGATCTTAGTATTGTACCACCACGTTGGATAATGTCACCGACAGAACCGAGCTGCAACAATTCAATCTTTCCTTGGATGAGTCCTTGATAACCATTGAAAACCCCAGCAATTTCAAATCCGTCATGAATCGCTTTCCGTACAACCGCACGGACAGCAGCATTCATGCCGGGTGCATCTCCCCCACTTGTCAATACACCGATCTTTTTCAAATGGATCACCCCTACGTGTTTAGTTCACTATGTATTGTAAATGATTTCTTATAACACGAAAAGATGCGGGGGAAACCCGCACCTTATCATTCTGAAAACACACCGATATTACGAAACTTATTATAACGGTCATCTATAATTGCATTTATATCCATATCACAAAGCGAGTCTAATGAAGTCTTCAACACTTTTCTCATTTCTACTGCCTGCGCTTTCGGATCACGATGTGCGCCACCAAGCACTTCTGGAATAATCTCATCAATGATTCCCATTTCCTTCAAGTGCGGAGCAGTAATCTTCATCGCTTCCGCCGCCTGTTTTGAAAGGCTTGCATCCTTCCAAAGAATGGACGCTGCTCCTTCGGGTGATATAACGGAGTACGTCGAGTGTTCCAACATATGAATATGATTGGCGACACCTAACGCGAGCGCGCCCCCACTGCCGCCTTCTCCGATGACGATCGAAACTACCGGCACTTTCAATCCTGCCATTTCAATGAGATTGCGGGCAATCGCTTCACTTTGGCCACGTTCTTCAGCCGCTTTCCCGGGATAAGCACCTTTCGTATCGATAAAGCAGATGATCGGACGGCCAAACTTTTCAGCCTGCTTCATTAACCGCAATGCTTTTCGATACCCTTCCGGATGGGGCATCCCAAAATTACGTTTCACATTTTCTTTTGTGTCTTTCCCTCGCTGATGACCAATCACTGTAACTGGCATCGATTCGAAAAATCCGATTCCGCCTATGATTGCCGCGTCATCCCCAAACGAGCGATCTCCGTGCAGTTCCATGAAATCCTCGAATAGTTCAGCGATATAATCCTTAGTCGTCGGTCGTTCCGGGTGCCTTGCCACTTGAACGCGGTCCCAAGGCTCCATATTGCTATAGATTTCAGTCTCTAAATTGCTTAATCTCGTTTTTAATTTCCCGATTTCATCGGAAAGATCAACTTCATTGGTTGAAGTGAATTCTTCAAGTTCATCGATCTTTTCCCGAAGTTTCACAATCGGTTCCTCAAATGCCAATGTCTTGCTCATATTTTGTTTGCCTCCCTTACGTGCAGTCCGACCAATTTAGAAAGGGTCTCCGTCAAGTCACGACGATCGATGACTGCATCGAGTTGTCCATGATCCAAAAGGAATTCGGCCGTCTGGAAATTGTCCGGCAGCTTTTCCCTTACAGTCTGCTCGATCACCCGTCTCCCCGCAAATCCGATAAGCGCCTTAGGTTCAGCTAAGTTAATATCGCCAACGGACGCGAAGCTTGCGGATACTCCTCCAGTTGTCGGATAGGTCATGACCGAGATGTACAGCAATCCTTTGTCAGCATGGCGTTGCAATGCAACACTCGTTTTCGCCATCTGCATTAAGGACAATACACCTTCCTGCATACGTGCTCCACCGCTCGCGGAGAAGATGATGACGGGAATACTTTTATCAGTAGCGGCTTCAATAGCCCGTGTGATCTTTTCGCCGACAACCGATCCCATTGAGCCCATTCGGAAATGAGAGTCCATTATCGCAACTGCAACTTCATTTCCTCCAATTTTCCCAATCCCAGTAAGTACCGCTTCGTTTAATCCTGTCTTTTCCGAATCTGATGCAATCTTCTCGGTATAGGAAGGGAAATTCAATGGATTTTCCGACTTTAAATGGTCGTCCATCGATTCAAAAGTATTTTCATCAAAAAGGCATTCGACACGCTCCCATGCCGTCATCTTAAAGTGATGATCGCATTTCGGACAAACTTTTGCTGTTTTTATCAGATCTTTCGTCAAGATAATCTGCTTACATTCCGGACATTTCGTCATGATACCTTCCGGCACGTCGTTTTTTGCATCAGCCGAAGGTATCGTTATCGCCTGCTTCTTTTTTGTAAATAATTCACGGATCATTCTTCGTTTTCCCCCTCGATATGTTCAATCCACTTGTTATAGTCAGTTAGTGCGTTTATTACGTTTCCTTCAATCAAGTGCTTGAGCAACGATCTCACAATGTCGTTTTCAATGCCTACCGTCATTTGCTCGTATGGAACTTTGCTATATCGTTTCAGTATAAACCAAATTTTCAATGATAATCGGTTGTCAGTCGCGACAATCATTTCCCGAATTATATCCTCCCGGAAAACTTCGCCGTCTTGGTCGAGCTTCATGATCAGCCCTTCCCAAACAGGCAAATTGCGTTTGTGTACATCCTCGCAGATTGTTTGAATTGCCGCCTTTTCATGGATAATTCGTGTATCCGTTACATCCATTGCCGCTTTTGGCTGTTGCATGACAAACGTCGAAAGCACTTCCACAAGCTGGTGTTTTTTGAAATCTGCAAGGAATGTCCCTTCACCGCGCCGAGTTTCGATTAGCCCAAGCAGCTCAAGGCTTCTTAGTGCTTCGCGGACTGTCGACCTTCCGACTTGCAGGCGATCTGCCAAGACACGTTCTGATGGTATTTTGTCACCTGACTTGATGCCTTCTGCCTTGATCATCAGCCTGAGTTCGTCAACGATGTCCAGGAACATTTTAGATGATGGTTTTGTATTTTGCATACGGCCGCCCCTCTTGGAATTCGTAATCCGAGTGGTCTGACCACTTCTTTTACTAGCATACAGAAAAGTGATCTCATCGTAAAGAGATATCTGGGAATTAATGATGAAAAGACAAAAAGAGACATGGTTCAACATGTCTCCGGTAAAGTTTGATAAGTTGATCTCCGCTTCTGGCGGACGCTTTCCGCGGGCGAGCGGTGAGCCTCCTCAGTCGCTTCGCTCCCTCCGGGGTCTCACCTGTCTCGCTTTCCCGCAGGAGTCGCCGCCATCTGCTCCGATCAACGGTGTTTGCAATTAAAATAAATTTGTTCAGGATAAACATCCAGCTACTAAAATCTCAAGTTACCCAATATTGTTCTCTAAGTACGAAAACCTCAATATTGTTTCTTCACATCTTTATAAATTTCTCTAGCCTGTTTATAAATCTCATTACTTGGCTCGATTTGATAATTTCCAGCACCATCATTTAGATGAAAAATCCCCTTATCATCTATCACCAAAGAACTTGAAATTTGGTCATTATAGATGAATGTTAGCGTTACTGCTTTTTCATAATTAATTTGTTGGTTTGTTTGTCCACTATATTCTATTTCATTGTAAGCCTTCACAAGCGACTGAACAGTTTCTTTATCTACTTTGTTGTAACCCTCGTACAAGCTTTGTCCAAAGCCAATATCAAAGTAATCAGCTTTAATTTGTTTGACAGAGTTACCATTACACCCGCTAACTATAAAAAATACACTTAGTATAAAAAACAAAAACAATAACTTCCTCACAACTTAACTTTCTCCCTTCAAACCCTGTTAATCTGCTGAACGATCAGTTGTGTTTGGCCGTTGCGTTTTTCCATTGTTCCTGTGATTTGCACCATTGCAAGCTCTTGTATGTGGATGTTGCTTGCGGCGTATTGTCTTGGGAAGATTGTGCAGGATAGTTCTCCTGTTTCGTCCTGGAGAGTCAAGAAAGCCATCGCTTCTCCTTTTTTTGTACGGATCCGCTTGACTTCCCTAATCATTCCGGCGACTTTTAGCATTGTCCGTTCTTTTGCCTCGGGAACGACTACTAAATCCACAACTTGTTCCTCCAGCGTCTTTTTCATTTCCAATGCCGGGTGTTCGGATAAATAAAAACCGAGCACTTCCCGTTCATATTCGAGCATGGCAAATCTCGGCATCGATCCGCCCGGAGAGTATTTCGGCTTTGCTACTGAATAAATGATTTCATGAAGTAAGTCGTCTCCGTCAGGACTGACGAATTGGGCATGATTGCGGGCAGCTTCAATCGATGCTAGCAGGACGGACCTGTCTTCCCCGAATTCATCGAGTGCTCCCGCTTTTATGAGAGGGATGATTGTTTTTTCGGTAAAATGGGTTCCTCCGATTGCAGCTGAAAAGTCGAAGAGGGTCTTCCATTTTTCTGACGTACGAGCTTCTTTTATGACGTTGTAAAAAGACGGGGTCATACCTTTGATCGCCCCTATGCCGATTCGAATTGAACCTTTCTCGACAACATGAGAGTATTTGCTCTTTTGAATCGAAGGAGGAAGGATTTCAATTCCATTTCCCCTGATCTCATGGATATATTCCATTGTCTTCTCTTGGTTTCCAGTTGCCATCGACAACAGCGCGGCGTAAAAATAAGCTGGTGCATTCGCTTTGATGTATGCCAACTGGTAGGAGATCAATGAGTAAGCAACTGCATGGCTTTTCGGGAAGCCGTAATCCGCAAATTTAACGATCAAATCATAGATTTCACTTGCTGAGCCTTCGGGAAAGTTATGCTGGACTGCACTTCTTACAAAGTGTTCTCGTTCCTGTCGCAGCACTTCACGTTTCTTTTTACTGACAGCCCTTCTTAACAGATCCGCTTCCGCCATCGTGAACCCCGCAATCTGCACAGCGATTTGCATGATCTGCTCCTGGTATACGATGATGCCCTCGGTTTCCTGGAGAATCGGCTCTAGGGTAGGGTGTAAATAATTAATTTTTTCCTTTTTGTTTTTCCTCCGACTGTAAAGCGGGATATTCTCCATGGGGCCTGGCCGGTATAATGCATTGATGGCGTATAGGTCGCTGAACGCATCCGGTTTGATCAGCCGTAACGCATCTCTCATGCCGTCCGACTCGAATTGGAAAATCCCCGTCATGTCGCCATTCTTGAAAAGTTCAAAAGTCTTTGCGTCATTCAGAGGAATATCTTCGAAATGCAGCTTCTTGCCCGTGTCGTAGTGAATCATCGATTGGATACGGTCCATTAACGTTAAGTTTCGCAATCCAAGGAAATCCATTTTCAATAAACCGATTTCCTCCACATCCCCCATTGCCCATTGAGTCAAGTAAATATCATCACCGCCATTTTGGAGTGGAACATTTTCAACTAATGGCATCGGAGACAGGATGACTCCCGCTGCATGGGTGGAAGCATTTCTCGGCAAGCCTTCCAACGTTTTAGCTGCTTGAAACCACTTGGCACGGACAGGATCCATTGCAATCCAGTCTTGAAGGGCTTTCGACTTGCTGACGGACTCTTCCAGCCTTTTGCTATGCCCTTCCTGAATCTGTTTGGATAAGAAAGACATTTCTTCATTGGAGAAGTCGAATACCCGGGCTACGTTTCTTGCGACAGATTTAGAAGAGAGCGTTCCGAAGGTAATGATTTGAGCAACATGCGCCTTCCCATACTTCTTTGCGACATATTCAATCACTTCAGAGCGGCGGTTGTCTGCAAAATCGATGTCAATGTCAGGCATTGTAACTCTGCCTGGATTGAGGAAACGTTCGAAAATGAGTCCATATTTGATTGGATCGACATCCGTAATACCGAGGGAGTAGGCTACGAGGGAACCAGCCGAGGATCCCCGACCCGGGCCTGTCAATATCCCATTCTCCTTTGAAAAACGCATGAAATCCTCGACTATTAAAAAGTAATCGGAGAAGCCCATGTTTTCGATGACGGCAAGTTCTTTGCCAAGTCTTTCATAATAAGTAGGATTGACGCTTCCTAGCCGGCGGACCAAACCTTCCTCGCAATTTTTCTTCAACAGGGAAGCCGACGTGTGTCCTTCGGGAACCGGAAAAGCAGGCATCAACGTGCGGCTTGGAGGCAATTTTGCATTGCAGGACAACATGATTTCAGCCATATTGTCAATCCATTCCGGTCGATCGGAAAACCATTGCAGTAACTCTTGCTCTTCCGGCACGTAAGCATCATAGACTTGCATTTTTGGCCGGGCCGGATCATTCAGCTTATAGCCGGACCGTATTGCCGTAGCCACTTCAAAAGCGAAGGCATCCTCTTCGGCAATATATCTTGATTCATGAATTGCGGTAATGGAGGTGTCCACCTCTTCCGCAGTGCGCAGAATTTCATCTTCAGCATGGTGCTTCACTCCACTTGGCCGGGAAATGCCGATATAGACTGTCTGACATGCTTTTCGTATCGTCTGGATCGTATCGATTCCCCGTTTACCCTCCCATGAATGATCGGTCATTGGACAAATGAAGACGCATCCCTCGCTATACGCTTGCAGCCATTTTAAAGGAAGTGTTTCTGGCTCCCTTGTAGAGATCGCACTGCTTATTTTAAGAAGATTGCTGTAGCCTCTGTCATCTTTCGCGTAGGCATATAGCAGAATATCGGAACCGTCATCCAACTCCAACAGGATCGATAATCCGATGACAGGATGGATGTCGTATTTCTCCATCACTTTGCAGAATGAACGGACGCCATACATTTTCGAATTGACAATCCCAACAGAGCGAGCCCCTCTCCTTTGCAGAAGTGGGGCCAAATGATCAAGCTTTATAATGCCGCGCAGCAGATCGGCGCCGGTCACAATTTGTGGATAGACTAGTACCAATGAAAATCCCTCCGAACCGTTACTTCATTGCACATAATTCTTTCAATTTCGCAATGACCTCATCCGCTTTATCCCACGAATAAATGGACGCCCCCGAAGCGAGCGGATGTCCCCCGCCGTCATATTCAGCAGCGAGTTTATTGATAATCGGCCCTTTTGAACGGAATCGTACACGAATCTGATCCTCTTCTTCGACAAAAATGACCCATGCGCAAATTCCCTTCACATCCCCGAGCGCTCCTACAAGTTGGGATGTCTCACTCGCGGTTACGCCGAACTTTTCCAGAATCGATTTGTCGATTTTAATGAAAGCCGCTCCGTTTTCATCAATCGTGAATTGTTGATACATATAACCTTTCAAGTGGAGCAATCTACGGTCTTCTTCATACATTTCCGCGAAGAGTTTCGTCCGATCAAAATCATATTTGATTAAACCGCTTGCAATTTCGAATGTCCTTACAGTCGCACTTGGGAAAAGGAATCTGCCTGTATCTCCTACAATTCCAGCGAATAGCAAACGGGCACAAGCATCAGACATCTTCCATCCATAATGCTTTTCCCCTTCTTCAAATAGCAGATAAATCATTTCGGAAGTGGAGCTTGCATCAGTATCCACCCATCTCATATCTCCGTATGGGTCGACATTCGGATGGTGATCGATCTTTAGTAAAAAATCGGCTTTCTCATAAAACTCTGCATCAATCCGCTCAGTATTGCCCGTATCGGTAACGATGACAAGTGCGTTTTTATAATCATCAGGCCCTACTTCATCCTGATTTGCTAAATAAGTGAGCATATCATCATGCGTCCCGGATGCATACACTTTCTTGTCAGGATAATTGGTTGTTATCAATTCCTTCAAGCCGACTTGCGACCCGTATGCATCCGGATCGGGCCGAACATGGCGATGAATGATGATTGTGTCGTATTGTTCAATTGTGTCGATGATTTGTCGTTTCAATTTGTGATTCCTCCGGTATTCAATGATTTCTGTTCGCATTTACTGAAAAAAGCCGCTACAATGAAAGAAGTTATTTGATGGAGGCTCTTTTATGAAAACACTCAATTTTGTACTTGTCTTTCTTATTATTGCATCAGGCGTCTATTATTTTTATTTTAAAACCCGTCAATTCAGAACACGTCAAGTGTTCCCAATCCGGAAACAGTACTTTGCAAGCAAAGCTGGTACTTTTCTGGGCGGATTACTTTTCTTCTTCGGAATTAACCAGCTTCTTCTGTTCGAAGGGATTGCAACGTATGTCGTTTCCAGTCTTTTCATTGTACTAGGCGCTTATATCATTTTCTTTAATACGAAAGCTGCAAAGCACTATAAACAATTTATTGATGAAGAGACTAAGCTGAATGAAAACTGATGCTACCGCCGCATCAGTTTTTTTATTCCAGCAATTATCTATCGAAAAGCTGATACATAACCATCGCTTTGGCGATTAGTTCCGAATCCGAGAAAAGATCGAAATCCACTTTGACGAATCTCCTGCTCATATGAAGGATTCTTGGTTCAACAATTACAGTATTTCCGAGCTGAACATGCTTAATGAAGTAGATGGTCATGTTTTCGGGAACGCTTTCTCCCCTTTTCCGCATTTTGATTGCTCGATTTCCGACGTCCGTCAATAATGTCGTCAGGGCTCCGTATGATAGAGACCCCAATTGGTTCGTCATTTGTGGAACGACAGTGAATTCGATATTTAGCGGCTGATCAGGCACAGCTTTCATTTGACCCTTTACGATATCATCGATTTTTTCTCCTTGTTGCGGTTGCCTTTGGGTCATCTGAAACGCTTTCAGGACATCTTGGCGGCTAATGATTCCTTCGAGAATTCCGCTATCGCTGACGACAGGCATCAAATCAATGCCCTCCCATATCATGCTATGCCCCGCGGAAGCTACGCTCGTTTTCCCATTCACAGTGATCGGGTTTTGTGTCATCACTTTCTCAATCAGATCGGTCCCAAGCTTTCCGACAGCATCACGGGAAGTTACTATTCCAATCAATTTTCCATTCCGATCAATGACCGGATATCCCGAATGTGCCGTTTTCTGGTTCACTCCATTGAAATGAGCTACATTATCCTTCGGCGAAAACGTGATTGTCTCAGCGAGAGGAGTTAGTATGTCCTCCACAAGAAGTATTTCCTTTTCTATCAATTGGTCATAAATTGCACGGTTCAACATCGTTGCAACTGTGAATGTGTCATAACT
Organism: Saccharococcus sp. Marseille-Q5394; assembly: GCF_946901335.1. Taxonomy (NCBI): domain Bacteria; kingdom Bacillati; phylum Bacillota; class Bacilli; order Caryophanales; family Anoxybacillaceae; genus Saccharococcus; species Saccharococcus sp. Marseille-Q5394. The sequence goes on from NZ_CAMPPQ010000001.1 coordinate 1,021,829, forward strand.
GGATGAAATGATTGGTAAATTTAATTCATTCGCCAGTTTCTTAGCTTCATCGGCAACATCGAAACCTCCAGTGACAAGGACTGCCGCACCTGCACTTAACGCAAGTTCATGTGCCTTGAGCCTGTTCCCGACGATCAATAAGCTGCCTGCATCTATATACCGCCTCATATCATCGAGCTGCATCGCCCCGATGACGAATTTGGTCAAAGTCTTATGAAGCCCGTCTCTTCCTCCGAGTACGACACCATCTACAATATTAACGACTTCGGCAAATGTCAGCCTTTCGATATTCTCTTTTTTCTTTTTTTCAATACGAATCGTGCCAACCCGTTCAATCGTATTCACAAGCTTCTGGTTTTCAGCTTCTTTTATTGCCCTATATGCCGTTCCTTCACTGACGGATAAGGCCTTGGCAACTTGGCGGACTGATATTTTCTCGCCGACTGCCAATCCTTCGATATAGCGTAATATCAGCTCATGTTTTGTCGACATTTTTTCACCTTTTTCTCTTTTTACCTGCTCCCATTTTATCATACATCGGAAAGAATAGTATTTGCAGGAAGACTCAGGTCGATAAATGATCGAATACGGGCTTATAGAAAAACCGATCCGGTGATGTGCTTTCCGGATCGGTGACGGTATTTATAATTCCAGTGAATCTCCCGCTTTCATAATCTTGACTTCGTGGTTAGCGACAAGATCCTTGAACGTTTGCGGGTTTTGCCTAATCGGCGGGAATGTATCGTAATGGATAGGAACGACAACCTTCGGATTCAGCAATTCAACAGCAGCGGCGGCATCTTCAGGCCCCATCGTAAAATTATCGCCGATTGGCAAAAAAGCGATGTCGATGGAATGCTGTCTTCCGATGATAGCCATATCGCCGAAAAGGGATGTATCGCCTGCGTGGTATATTGTTTTTCCTTCGGCAGTGAACAAAATCCCTGCTGGCATGCCTGTATAGATGATTTCGTTCTGAGGTGTCGTGTAGGAAGAACTATGGAACGCTTGTGTATATTTCACTGTCCCGAAATCGAATGTATAGGAGCCTCCGATGTTCATTCCGTGCGTATTTAAGTTTTGCCAACCTAAGTAGACGGCTAGTTCATTCGGCGCAACGATAAGTGGATTGCATCGTTTTGCTATGTCAAACGTATCTCCGACATGATCGTTATGTCCGTGCGTCAGCAGGATCACATCGGGATTCTGTACTGAAGCATCCAAGTCCGTCAGTTCATTGCCAGTGATGAACGGATCAATCAATAATGTCTTTCCTTCTGTCTCAATTTTCACGACAGAATGTCCGTGATAAGAAATTTTCATTTGCAAATCCCTCCAAATCTGTTCATACATACTATACTTCTTTATCTTACCGGAAAACCCTCTTTTTTGATATGATATGTATGGTGAGTAAGTTAATATCGGAGGGATAAGGTTGAATAAAATTACTGAAATAAAAAGTTACCTGCAAGAAAACAATGTGGATGCAGCTTTCATTACAACTCCAGACAATGTTTTTTATGTTTCCGGATTCCGCAGTGAACCACATGAAAGGCTATTAGGTGTCATGATTTTCAAGGAATCAGAACCATTCGTCATCTGTCCTCTAATGGAAGTGCCTGATTTGAAGGCTTCCGGTTGGACATTTGAAGCAGTTGGGCATCAGGATACGGAGGATGCTTGGGAAGTTCTCGCCACCGCAGCCGTGAATAGAGGAGTTCCTCTTCAGACAATTGCAATCGAAAAATCCCATTTAACCGTCGAACGCCTAGAACGGATGGAACAACTTTTCGAAGGAGCATCATTCCAACGTCTCGACGAACAACTGAATAAAATGAGAAATATCAAAAGCGAGGATGAGCTTGTAAAGTTGCGCAAGGCAGCAGCATTGGCAGATCAAGCAATCGAAATCGGCTGCAAAGAGATCGCCGAAGGGAAAACCGAGCTTGAAATTCTCATGGCAATTGAATTTGAAATGAAAAAAATGGGCGCAGAAAAGATGTCCTTCGACACGATGGTATTATCCGGTCCTAAAACCGCTTCCCCGCACGGAACGCCGGGAGACCGGAAAATCCAAAAAGGTGATTTCATCCTGTTCGACCTTGGTGTCGTATACGAGGGATATTGTTCAGATATTACAAGGACAGTCGCATTTGGCGAACCTTCCGAAAAACAGCGTGAAATTTATGAAACTGTCAAAAAGGCAGAACAGACAGCAATCGACATGGTTCGTCCTGGCGTGAAAGCAATGGACTTGGATAAAGCCGCAAGGGATGTCATTAAGGTAGCAGGCTACGGTGAGTATTTCACGCACCGACTTGGACACGGGCTTGGCATTTCCGTACATGAATTCCCTTCAATTACAGGAACAAATGAAATGGAACTCATTGAAGGAATGGTATTCACTGTCGAACCGGGGATTTATCATCCTGAAATTACGGGAGTGCGAATCGAAGATGATCTAGTCGTCACTTCTGACGGTGTAGAAGTACTAACGAAATTCCCGAAAGAACTGCAGATTATCCAGCCTTAAAATTGAAAACATGCTGTCCGAAATAAATCGGACAGCATGTTTTATTATTTACTTAATAGCGTTTCAGCCGGAACATACTCTATGCCCTGCGCGTCTGCAACAGCTTTATATGTTACATGACCTTCCAATGTGTTGATTCCTTTTTGCAATGCAGCATTATCCAAACAAGCTTGTTTATAGCCTTTATTCGCAATTTGCAATGCATATGGAACTGTAACGTTCGTCAATGCCATTGTCGATGTACGTGGCACAGCTCCTGGCATGTTCGCAACTGCATAGTGGACGATACCATGTTTCTCATAAGTAGGATTATCATGGGTCGTCACGCGGTCGGATGTTTCGAAGATTCCGCCTTGGTCGATTGCGATATCGACAAGAACCGAGCCTGGCTTCATCGATTTGACCATCTCTTCCGAAACCAATTTCGGCGCTTTAGCACCTGGAATCAATACACAGCCGATAACGAGATCGGAATCCTTAACCGATTCTGCGATATTGAACGGGTTGGAAACAAGTGTCTGAATGCTATCACCGAACATTTCATCCAATTGGCGAAGACGGTCTACAGACAAGTCGAGCACAGTAACGTTCGCACCCATGCCGACAGCGATTTTCGCCGCGTTCGTTCCCGCCTGTCCACCACCGATTACAGTGACTTTTCCGCGGGATACGCCTGGGACTCCTGAAAGAAGAATTCCTTTTCCTCCGTTAATCTTTTCAAGATATTGCGCGCCGATTTGAGTTGCCATACGTCCAGCAACTTCACTCATCGGTGCAAGCAACGGTAAAGAATTATTCACTTGCACAGTTTCATAGGCGATGCCGACAACTTTGCTATCTAGCATTGCTTTTGTCAATTCCAATTCAGGGGCAAGATGCAGATAAGTGAACAGGATCAGCCCTTCACGGAAATAGCCGTACTCGGAAGCAAGCGGTTCTTTCACTTTCATGACCATATCTACATCCCAGGCTTCTTTCGCTGTAGCTACGATCGTCGCCCCAGCCTCGATATAATCCTCATCAGTAAAGCTGGAACCTAGTCCTGCACCAGTTTCAATCAGTACTTCATGGCCTGCTGACTTCAAGTTGTATGCGCCTGCAGGTGTCATTGCCACCCGATTTTCATTATTCTTCACTTCTTTTGGAATCCCAATACGCATTTCTGATCCTCCTATATACAAGAAAGTTAGTTGGCCACAAATCGACAATTCGACAAGACCAATTACTACAATTCTATCAGAAGTTAAAAGAATTTGCGCTATAAATATAATAAACAAATTCTTCAACCTACTATCGTTCTATTTCTGTTCTGAAGGTTCCGAATTACCATCCTATGTTTTTTGAAGGTTGTAAAGGGAATAGTATTAATACACCCGACATTTCTTAGACATATTCCAACGATACCGATTTGAGTTTCCAACAAACAGAAAAGGGTTTAGTTAAATCAATATCGAAGTTAGTAAATGTAAATATAAATCTGTAGGATGGAGTGATTGGTATGGTATTAAAATACGAGCAAATTATCGTGGCTGTGGATGGATCGAAGGAATCCAGTTGGGCATTCAAAAAGGCGATGGGCATTGCAGCGCGCAATGATGCAACATTGAACTTGGTGAACATCATTGATACTCGTTCCTATGCGGCTGTTGAAGCATACGATCGATCCATCGCGGAACGGGCACATAAATTCGCCGAAGAGCTGCTGACGGAGTACAAGCAAGAAGCAGAGGCGGCCGGGTTGAAGAAGGTAAACATCGTCGTAGAATACGGTTCACCGAAAACGATGATTTCCCGCGAGCTATCGAAAAAGCTTAATGTGGATCTCATCATTTGTGGTGCAACCGGCTTGAACACAGTAGAGCGTTTCCTCATCGGCAGTGTATCCGAAAATATAGTCCGTTCAGCAGCATGCGACGTTCTCGTTGTTCGTACACCTGAAGTTTGACGGAAAGAATACGAACCTGCCCGGCATAATGGGCAGGTTCGAATTTTAAAAACCTTTAAGCAGTTCATTGATGTATGTTTAATGTTTAATAACCTCCCTGCTCTTCTATTATTTGCATTGCAATGCCTGTCAACTCGTCATGTTCAGTGAATCGTTCAGAAAGCATATCAGTTAGAATATGTTCCAGGAAGTATTTTACACAATTCATGTCTTGAAACAGCAATATTGTTCGTAGTGCTTCTTCGTATATCTCTAAAAACAATGGCTCCGGATTAGCCTTTTGAATTTCACCAAATGCTTCATAGAGCAGATCGATTTTATCAGCTACTGATAGAATGCGCCCTTCCAATGTCTCATCTTTACCTTCTTTAAATCTTTCCAAATAAATGGCTTGAAACTCTTGTGGAAGTTCCTTTTCTACGAACTTCCTCGTCATTTCTTCCTCCACTTCACTGAATAGCTGCTTCAACTCTTGCGAAGCATATTTTACAGGCGTCTTTATATCCCCGGTAAACAGTTCCGCGTAATCGTGGTTCAATGCCTTTTCATATAGAATTCTCCAGTCAACTTTTTGGCCGCAATCCTCTTCAACTGTGCCAAGAAATTGAGCAATTTTCGCCACCTTAAATGAATGACTGGCGACGGAATGGTGCTGATATTTGAACTTTCCTGGACAACGAATAATTTGTTCTAAATCAGATAAGCTTTTAAAGTATTGATGTACACCCATCTTTTTCATCACCACTTCTGTATTATTTAAGGACTTGAAAATTTTCACACAGTACAATCATAATTACATCTTGTAAATGCTTTCCCTTATTCTCACTAAAGTATGCAGGAAAGGGATAATATCACACAGCCAATTCAATTCTCCCGCCGTGCAAAAAACCCTTCAAATCCATGAAAGGATAAGAAGGGTTAATTCAGATACAATAAATTAAAAACAATAATCGGATATCAGCATAACTTATAATTCTTCACTTACCCAGTCTTTAATCTGTTCAAGGAACCGGGACATCGCCAGTTTATCAGACATATTCGGCACTTTTGACAGAAGTACATCCGGCTTGGCTTTCATTTCAGCGTACGGCTTCTGCAGGATGAAAACGCTCTTTTCGTGTGCGACGCTTCTGAATAAGGAAGCTGGTAATTGAAGGACCGCCCTGATGACAGCATTCTTCTTCAAATAACGATGCAGCTCTGCAGACTGATCAGATTCAAAAAGGGATGCCGGCGTTAGGAATAGTGCGTATCCACCTTCCTTTAGGTGATTCATCGATTGTTCTATGAATAGATGATGTGCAAATGCATGTCCTTCCGCAGGCATCATTTCAAAGCTGATGGCATTGTCGTCATCAGGATAATAACCGACCGGAAGATCACATACGACCAAGTCAACAGGATCTACGAGTAAAGGACGCAATGCATCTTGGACGAAAAAGCGGACAGGCTGTTCGAGAAGTTCAGCAGTGATGGCAGATAATCTGACGAGTAGTTCATCAATTTCCACCGATGTCGCCGTTGCTTTATCTCCGATTGCATTCATGACTGTGAACAGCAAATTGCCCGTTCCTGCTGCTGGATCAAGTAAGGTAACTTGCTCCTTGTGCTGCATCAATTCGTTTGCAAAATGCCCGATGAGCATGCCAATCGCATCTGGTGTCATCTGATGATTCGGTTGAGCTTGCTCTTTCATGCCTTTCAGGACAGCGAGCTGAATTCCTCTTCGGATTTCCTCTTTTGTCACGGAAGGAGACAGTCGGGGCATTCTTTCCCCTGACAGCCATTCCTGACATGCTTCAATGACTGCTTCCAAATAAAGGTCTTCTTTGTTAGATTCTGCGTGTTCATTTAAAAATGTAAAGATCTGTTCAGTATTTGTCACCATATCGTATCCCTCTAATCCAAAATATACCTTGCTAAAAACCATTTATAACAGTAATGTGGCCCACCCGTTGCCGAGTGGGCCACGTTATTATTTTGTCAATTCGTTAACGGCTGCAATCGCCTTTTCGTAATCTGGATGGTCTGTGCCTTCCATTACATACTCGACATAATTGACTGTATCGTTCTTGTCGACTACGAAGATGGAGCGAGCTAATAGCCGCAGCTCTTTCATGACGACACCGTACGCTTCCCCGAATGACAGGTCGCGGTGATCCGACAACGTCTGGACATTGCTGACACCTTCCGCAGCACCCCATCTCGCTTGCGCAAAAGGAAGATCGACGGATATCGTTAGCACTTCCACATCGTCTCCGAGTGAAGTCGCTTCTTGGCTGAATTTTCGTGTCTGTTCAGAACATACACCAGTATCGATGGATGGAACAACGCTTATCAATCGGATTTTCCCTTTTGAATCATTCAGCGTAACCGGTTGTAAATCGTTGGATAGTACTGTGAAATCTGGAGCTTTGTCGCCTACTGTTACTTCTTTACCGAGCAATGTGACCGGATTTTGTTTGAAAGTGACATTTACCATGAAGACGCCTCCTATTCATTTCACTTCATTCTACTAAACAATTGTTCCAGCATGCAACTCTTCGCCCTTGCGCTCCTGCCTCGTTTCAATTACTTCCCTTTCAAATGCTTGTTCATGGATGACGTATGTGTCAGCAAAAAGGTCGTGCAATGCTTCCTTTTTAGGCATGAAGACAACAAACAGATAAGGGATGGTCAGAAGCTTTGATATGAAACGGCCAACCACTTCCCTGAAGAGGACTGTTCCCCACGTCAGTTTTCCGCCGTCTTTTGTGACAACTTTTATCCCCAAAATCATCTTTCCTACCGTCTGACCTGTAATTTTCGTCATAAGTGCGAAATAGGCAAGGAAAAGGATAAGGAGTGCAACTTTGTACGGGCTGAATAAAAGAAAAGATGGATTTGAAATTTTAAAATCCAAAACCCTGAATATAGGTTTGATGAAGATTCCGCTGATTGATGATACGACAAGCAAGTCAATGACATATGCCCAGAAACGTGTCCAAAAACCGGCAAATTTCGGTATGAATCGCTCCGTCTGGACAATCTCATATGCAGGGAGGCGAACCGGCTCAGGTATATCACTTATCAGCTCGTTATTTTCAATATGATCCGTCATGCCCTATCCCCTCCTTATTTTTCACCATATAAGTACATCATCCGCGGTGCATCGTAATCTGAAAGTAATTTCCCAATCAGTTCAGACTCAATATTGCGACCGAAAAGATTGCCGACCTTCACTCCGAAAAGTGAGCCAAAGCTATCCATCGGCGCGTATTCAAATACTGTAGCGTTTTCCAATTCGTAATCCGTCTTCAGTGCATCGATGGCATCGCCCATCTTTCCGAAATCGTCTGCAAGACCGGAGTCAATCGCCTGTCTGCCATTCATGATACGGCCATCCGCCACTTTCTTAACTTGTTCTGTCGACATATTACGGCCTTCCGCAACAATTGCCACAAATCTTTCGTAAGAGTCATTGATCATTTCTTGAAGCATATTGTGCTCTTCCTCTGTCATCTCGCGAGATCCGCTCATGATGTCTTTGTAAGGGCCTGTTTTGATTGTATTGAAGTCAATCCCATATTTCTCCGCAAGCTTTGCATAATTAACGCTTTCCATGATGACCCCAATCGATCCCGTAATTGTTTCAGGGTGCACGAAGATTTTTTCGGCAGGCGCAGATACATAATAACCTCCGGATGCGGCAAGTCCGCCCATTGCTACGTAAACGGGAATTTCCCTTTCAATCTGGATCGCCTTGATGGCATCATAAATATCCGATGATTCAACCACTCCACCGCCTGGCGTGTTCACCGATAGGACGATACCCTTAATCGTTTGGTCGTTCAAAATTTCGTGAAGCTGTGACATGAACATTTGGTGATTGTAACCTTCTGATGCGAACAAGGAACTGCCGACATCCTGGATAACGCCATCCAAAGTAAGAACGGCAATTCGATCCCTGCCTTTTCCTTGTTCGATGACCACTTCGCTGTAGCCCGTACTGCCTGCAGCCATTTCTTCCATGAAGCTGCTGAAATCCCTCGTGAATAAATACGAAAGTGAGTTAATGCCTATTGAAATGAAAATAAGCACTGCAGCTACGATGATTGCAATCCATCGTTTCATTGCCATTATGTAATTCCCCTTTCTTTCTACAATCATTGTATACGTCTTGGACCCGACAAATGTTTCATTTTACTTGGAAGATTGATGAGCGCTCCTTTTCGTAGCAATCGATTCATAAACCTTTGAAACCGTGAAGAGGATGAGCGCCGACCATATCAATGAAAATGATAATAGTTCAATTCCCCCGAATGATTCCTTGTAGACAACAACGCCCAGGAACAACATGAGCGTCGGTGCAATGTATTGAATAAAACCGGCGACATATAATGGAATCATCCGAACTCCTTTTGCGTACATGACGAGCGGAAGTGCAGTCCCGATGCCTGTAAGGATGAGAAGAATATCAGTTTTAACATCAGCATGTAAAAAGACGGCTTGTCCTTTCACGAATAGGAAGGTGTAATAACCGATGGCAAACGGTGTAATGAATAATGTCTCAATTGCCAGTCCCCGAAGCGCATCCAATTTGATATTTTTCTTAATGAATCCGTAAATCGCGAACGTAAATGCAAGACATAAAGCGATCCACGGAAATTTTCCGTATGATACCGTCAGGATGATAACACCTGTAAAGGCAAGTAGGAAAGCGACTTTCTGTGAGGAAGAAAGTCTCTCCTTCAGAAAGAAAATACCGAGCAAAACGGATACGAGAGGATTGATATAATAGCCAAGGCTCGTTTGTACGATGTAATTATGATTTACCGCCCATATGTAGGTGAACCAATTTGCAGAAATTAACACGGTTGCGATGAAAAGACCCCAAAATTGTGACTGACTTTTCCATAGCTCCTGAATGTCACTAATTAGCTCTCTGCCATTTTTCATGAGCAAAACAACAAGGACTGTGGAAACGAAAGCCCACACGATCCGCCCCGTTAGAATTTCATCACTTGGTACATGTTCAAGATGCTTCCAATAAATCGGCATGAATCCCCAAAAGAGAAAGGCTCCGACAACCCATAGGACACCACTTTTTTCAGACTGCATTCAGGCACCCTCCTTTCGAATAGGACAATTATAGTCCTTCCAAAACCGTTCGTAAACCCACCAAGGAAAAACCGTCCATGCCATTCGGCTTTGGACGGTAAAAGCGAATCATTTATTCAGCTCTTGCTTCCTCAATTCTACGCGCATGATTTTACCGGAGGCCGTCTTCGGCAATTCACTCAAGAATTCGATTTTTCGCGGGTATTTATAAGGAGCTGTAAGTGTTTTCACGTGTTCCTGTAATTCTTTTACGAGATTGTCATCTTGCTTCATCGCAGGATCGCGTAGGACGATGAAGGCTTTGACGATGCTACCCCTCACTTCATCGGGACTGCCGACAACTGCACATTCGCGTACAGCGGGATGCTTCGTCAATGCATCTTCAACTTCGAATGGACCGATCGTATAACCTGAGCTGATGATAATATCATCACCTCGCCCTTCAAACCAGAAGTAGCCATCCTCATCGAGCCGTGCACGGTCCCCCGTCACGTAATATTCGCCCCTGAATTGCATTTTTGTCCTTTCGGGGTCATTCAAATATTCTTTGAAGAGGGCAGGCGTTGAAATGTGGACGGCAATATCGCCGACCTCTCCGGCAGAAACCGGATTGCCTTCGTCATCGATGATGTCCACTCGGTTTCCCGGAGTCGGTTTCCCCATCGAACCCGGTCTGGCTTCCATTCCTAACATCGTTCCGACAAGCAGTGTATTTTCCGTTTGCCCATATCCATCCCTGACCGCAAGATTGAATGTTCTCTCAAAAATATCGATTACTTCCCTGTTCAAAGGCTCACCTGCGGATACAGCACTACGAAGGGAGGAAAGGTCATAGTCCTGTAAATTTTCAGCCTTTGCGATGAACCGGTATTCCGTTGGCGTACAGCATAGCACGTTTACGGCATATTTTTTCATTAAATCCAAATATGTTTTCACATCGAATTTGCCGTCATAAACAAGTCCTGTCGCTCCGCTGCCTAGCACGGAAAGGAAAGGGGACCAGATCCATTTTTGCCATCCCGGTGCGGCGGTCGCCCATACGACATCCCCTTCTTCTATGCCAAGCCAGCTTGTTCCCGCGGTCCGTAAATGTGCATAAGCCCAAGCGTGTGTGTGAACGACTCCTTTCGGCTTCCCTGTCGTACCTGATGTATATGACAGGAACGCTATATCCGTCCCCTTAGTAGCAGGAACTTCAAAAACAGAGTTGGTCGATTCCATCATTCGTGTCAATGATTTTTGTCCGTCCTTTGCTTCACCTATGACAAATAATTGGACGTCTTGTAGATTGCCCACTTCTTCAAACTGGTCCATGAATGCATCATAAGCGACGATTGCTTTCGCTTGACTATGCTCCAACCGATATTCGATATCCGAAGAACGAAGCATTTCAGAGCTCGGGATGACAACAATCCCTGCCATCAAAGCTCCGATATAAGTTATATATGCATCAATTGTCCGGGGGACCATGACAAGGATGACATCCCCTTTGCCTAACCCGTTTTCGATAAAAACATTTGCACACTTTTTCGCTGAATCCATTAATTTATCGTATGTAATTTCCTTTTCCTGTCCGTCAGAACTGATATAAATGAGCGCGCGCTTTTCCGCGCCAGTAGCGTATTTTTCAAATTCAGAAACAAGATTATAGTTCTCCGGTGCAAGTAATTCTTCACGATTCATCTAATTTCCCCCTTTTCTTCTATTACAATTATACAAACGTCTTGTCGAAATTTCAAAACATATTCATTTTTCTTGCAAGGCGTATGAATAACCTATCCTTTCTAGGTGAAGAATGAGGTGTAATGCAACTAAAAGAAAAACTGCCCCGGAAAACCGGGACAGCTGGCGTGCGTCTGTTATTATTGTTGGAAACCGTTCATTTGTTGTTGGGCTTGACGCACTAATCGCTTAGTAATTTCTCCGCCGACGGAACCGTTGGCACGCGATGTGGAGTCTGCTCCAAGGTTTACACCAAATTCTGCAGCGATTTCGTTTTTCATTTGGTCAAGTGCTTGTTGTGCCCCTGGAACTAGAAGTTGGTTTGAGTTGCCGCTGTTGTTGTTAGCCATGTTGTTCTCACCTCCTTGTGCATATAGAATGGACCGTTTCCGGAAATTCATGCAGGAGGCTTAAATGGTAATTATTGCCCTTGAATTAAAGCAGATCCTCGAAATCATCCTTCTCATGTTGCCGCCAAACTTCGATAACCTCTCTATTTCTCACCGCTTCTTCAATCAATGGTTGAAAATCAAAAAAGCTTTCAAAACGATGGACTTTTTCAAGTTTCGGTTTTGTTTTTGGATTGCTCGGGGTAAAGATTGTACAGCAGTCTTCATATGGCCTAATTGAAGTTTCGTAAGTCCCGATCCTTTCTGAAAGCTCGATAATGTCCAGTTTATCCATCGCAATCAATGGACGGAGAATTGGCGTGGAAGTTACTTCATTAATAGCAGTCAGGCTCTCAAGCGTTTGACTCGCCACTTGGCCGAGGCTTTCCCCGGTGACAAGCGCTAATGCGCCGATTTCTTCTCTCACTTTATCGGCGATTTGGAGCATCATTCTTCTCGTAGTCGTCATTGATAAATTATCCGGTACTTGTTGGACGATGGCTTGCTGCAATTCTGTAAAAGGAATGACGTGAAGACGGACTGGTGCACCGAACGAGCATAGTTTTTCAGTCAAATCCATCACTTTTTGTTTTGCCAACTCACTCGTATACGGAGGGCTTGCAAAATGGATCGCATCAATTGAAACGCCGCGTTTCATGAGAAGATATCCCGCCACAGGACTATCGATGCCTCCTGAAAGCATTAGCAATGAATGCCCATTTGAACCGACTGGCATGCCACCCGCACCTTTATACACTTTGGACGTTAGGAAAGCCCCTTCCTTGCGAATATCAACATGCAGCAGTATATCCGGCTTTTTCATTTGAACGACAAGTTCGGGATAATGATGCAATACATGTCCACCGAGTGCTTGTTGCAGTTCAGCCGTTACGTACGGGAATGTCTTATCCGCACGTTTTATTTCCACTTTGAATGTTTTTCCTGACGTCTCTTCAGTACCTACCACTTCAAGAGCCTTCTCTTTAATTGCATCCAAATCGGCTTCGCACATAGCGACAGGACTGAATGACTGGATTCCGAAAATATACGGCAGCCGTTCAATTGCCTTTTGCATATCCGACTCTTCCTCCGCGACTAAAAACATGCGATCTCGCTCTGCTCGCAATTGAATCGATTTCAAATCACTCATTGCACCCTTTATGTTGTTTCTTAATTTACGAACGAAGTGATTGCGGTTACGTCCTTTCAAAGACAATTCTCCGTATCGTATTAAAATTTCTTTCCATTTCATTAGTTACATTCCCCTCTCAATCAATTCCATGAAGCGTTTAAGCACATTTATGAATTCGTCGATTTCATCTTTTGTATTAGTGTTGCCGAAGCTGACTCGGATGACACCGTTTTTAAATTTATTTTCCAATCCAATTGCTTCAATGACATGTCCAACACTTTTGTTTTTTGAGGAGCAGGCGCTTGAAGTCGATATGATGATTCCTTGCTCTTGGAAGTAATTCACGGCCACTTCTCCATTGATTGATTTGAACGAAATGGATAAAATATGCGGAGCACCATATTGCGGCGATAGGATGCGTATGTTTTCATACAAACTGCATGCATCCATCAGCAGATTCCGCCACTCCCTATAGTCTGCCCTTTCTTCCTGAATAGTGCTTATTCTCATCGCTTTTGCCATGGCAACAGCATTCGGTACAGAAACCGTACCACTCCTCAAGCCATTTTCTTGGCCGCCGCCGAAGTTGATGGCTTGTGGCGTAACGTTTTTTTTCAATAGCAAAGCACCCGAGTTTTTCAATCCGTTCATTTTATGCGCTGAAATGGTAACGGCATCCAGACCAAGGGATTCCATGCTGACAGGCAACTTCCCGAAACTTTGGACGCAATCCGAGTGAAAAACTGCACGGCTACTTTTTTTGATCAAATCGGCGCACTGCCTGATCGGTTGGATTGTGCCGATTTCATTATTGACATGCATGATACTGACAAGAATAGTGTCTTTTCTAAGCTTCTTCTCCAATTCCTCTATAGAAATAAGGCCTTCGGCGTCCACTGTCAAATAGTCCACTTCGAATCCGATTTCCTCCAATTTTCTACATGCGTTCATGATGGAAGGATGTTCTATTTGGGTTGTGATCACATGATTGCCTCTCGAAGAGTATGCTTCAGCGATACCAAGGATGGCCAAATTATTCGCTTCCGTGCCACCAGACGTGAGAATGACTTCTCCGCTTTCATTATCGACAAGCTTGAGCATTTGTTCTTTAGAACGCTTCAATAAAGCTTCCGCTTCCCTTCCTAACACATGCAGCGAAGCGGGATTCGCATAATATTTCATATTAGCGGCAATGAAAGATTCGAGTACGCTATCATCCGGCCTTGTCGTTGAGCTGTTATCAAAATAAATCATATGGATTTTCCTTTCTATTTGAGCGTGACAAAGCCACCTGCTTCAAACGCTGGCGCTTTTGGTCGCAACAAAGCCACCTGCACTTAGTATGCCGGTGGCCAGTTCCTGTCAACCAACTATCAATTGTTACCTTACATTACACTTGTTCCTTCAACATTTCTTCAATTCGCTTCATTGCACCGGGCTCGACTGCTTCCACGGCTGTCGCCGCTTCTTCCAGTGCCTTCGCATAGCGGAATTGCCGGAATGATTCTTCTGCATCGAGCAATCTTTCGTGCATTTCCGGATTGGATGCACGGTAGCGATTTCCATATTGGATGATTCGCTCTACAAGCATTACATTTTCGAGAAGTTCCTCGACTTTTTCATTCACTTCTTTGACAACAGTTTGCGCATTCGCTAAATAGCTTTCAGCAACCGACATATTCAAAGGGATTTCCTGTAAGCTTTGGCTTACGAGGAAAAGTTGTTCTTCCGCCTCTTCAAGCCTGGCGTCCATTTCATCTGGAATGCCAGGGATATTGCCTCTGTGCAGCTTACGATCAGCATTTTGCAATTCCCTTGCAAGATCAGCCAGCTTGTTTCTAACATTATTTTCATCAATTCGAAGATTTTTCATCCGATTGGCAAGACATTCTTGTTCCTCTGCAATTTCCTCAAGCTCATCGGAAATTCCTTTAAGTTCCGTTTGTATGTAGGAATAAGCCGAATCTTCTTCTTCCATCATGATTTTCAACGTGTCATGACGATTTTGGATCGTTTCCAACCTTTTCAAGCTTGCTTGAGGCAATTTCGCTTCTTTTTCATCCAATCGGTAACTTTGTTGGACATAGACGGCTTCATCGGATGTTTCCCTCGTTAACTGTATAATGGCATTAAGCGCTTCTTCAATTTCAACAAAATGAAAATCAACATAATGCTTGGCATTTACTTCTTTTTCCAATGAATCATAGAATGTATCGATGCGGTCGTTCATATCCATCACATTTTGCCGTACTGTATCGATGTCAAGTTGAGCCAACCTCGTCAATTGTTCACCAATTCCATCTTCGATTTCATCTAACTGATTCTGCAGGTCAAGATGTGCCAAGTTATAAAATTGTTCTTCCATTCCCTTAATCCCGATCCGCAGTTCCCGTATGGAAGCAGGCATCTTGTTTTGAAGCTCTGTCAGCAATGAAGGTATCTCATGGATAAGCGTCGAAAGCCTCTCCCCTTTTGCAGATAGAGTAATGACAATTTCACGTGCAAGCAAATAGTTTCCATTTGCCGTCAACTCGTCATATTCCTCAAATTTAGGAGTGAAGGACTCAAGTTCTTTCTCCAATGGGACGACAGTCATTCCGTAAGAATGTTGATGGGCTAAAATTGACTTTCTCGCCAATCTATATTGCTCGCGGAGGTTTTCCATTTCAATCCTATTCTTTTCCTCGCTGCCGATCAATTCATTCAGCTCATCCAGTATGTCGTTTTTCCTCTTGTCACAATCGCGGATTTTTTCCTGGATCTCTTTTTCCGTCGCCGTCGCCTTTTTAAATCGGAAACGATCGATCATATCTTCCGCATCGAAGAGCAACGAATCGATTTTAGGCATATGTACATCGACGACTTCGGTCCACTCATTTCTCCACCGCTCGAATTTCTCCTCAGTTTCGCCTGTCATATTCAGTTGTTTTACTTTCATCATTTCTTCAAAAATCGGCTTATTTTGTATTTGCATCTTTTCATGTTCTAATTTGTTGATTTCGCTAATATGTTTACGCCTGAACAAAAAGGCGATGGTAACAAGTACAAGTAGAACAATAATTGGAATGATGAAGTATTTCACCATTGTGATCCCCCTATTCCGAAGTCACTGAAATATACTTTTAACTGCTATTTACAACAATATTATCTTATATAGTAACATGTTTAAAGACTTTTCATATGAATTTGGACGAATTATAGGGAAAAAGATGTTTTTCGCGCTAAATTCCGCGAAATTTGTAGAAATTCCATAAGAGATTTATACTTAATGAGACTATATTCAGGGGGTGCATTTTTTGTTTACTGCTACGAATTATTCGGATATTCCAAAGGAGAAGTATGTACAACTGGCAAAACAGCTTGATGCGTTGCTTACAGGAGAGAGCAACCGCTATGCGAATTTGAGCAATGCCTCTGCTTTGTTGAATCAATTTTTCGATCGTATCAATTGGGTCGGCTTTTATATGATGGATGGAGAGGATGAACTTGTGCTCGGGCCATTCCAAGGATTACCTGCTTGCATTCGCATTCCGCTAGGGAAAGGTGTATGCGGAACTGCAGCCCAAAAACAGGAGACCATTTTGGTTCCGGACGTCAATCAGTTTCCGGGCCATATAGCATGTGATGCCGCATCTCGTTCAGAAATTGTAGTTCCTTTGATTAAAGACGGTGAAGTGATCGGAGTTCTCGATATCGACAGTCCCGAGTATGATCGTTTTAATGAAGATGATCAAGCGGGGCTAGAGCAATTTGTGAATGTCTTAATTAAGCATATTTATAAAGAGTCTAACCAGTAATACGAAAATCACCAGAACGGCTCCCTTTCCGCGGGCGTCGCCTCAGCCTCCTCGTCGCTGCGCTCCTGCGGGGTCTTCGGTCAACGCTGTTCCCGCAGGAGTGTCGCCTTTTCTGGCAATTTTCTAAGTGTTTATCCTTTATCTAAGTGAAGCCCTTTCATCCCTACTTTTTCGGCCACTGCAATATTTTCAATTTTATCATCAACAAATAAACTCTCTTCTATTTTGGATTGCATTTGAGCTAGAGCGATGTTAAAAATAGCATCTCCTAGCTTTTTCACTTGAGCCATTTTTAAAATACCTTCGAGTAAGATTCAAGTTTCCGAAGTGGGGTCTAGTCACTCCAATTTTCCTGATTGATGAATTATTATATATAATTCTTTAATTGTAGCTGTAAGTTGCTTGGAGAGGAAGGCGCCGACTCCTGGGGGATTAGCGAACGCCGTTACGAAGAACGGCGTTTGCGAGCACAAGCGCAGCGTTGCGAGCAGAAGGAGGATGCCTTAATTTCTGCAAAGAACGCATAAATAGGGGCAATCGAACCCTTCGCTGTTCGATTGGCTCACCGCCCGCCCCCCGGAAAGCGTGCGCCTGGAACGGAAAGCAACGGTTGGTAAGGCTACTTCATTTATTTCAAGTAAAAAGGGCTATCCCAGAAAGTCAGATTTTGCTGATTTTCTGGGATAGCCTCATTTTTTATGCATGTGTGGAATATTTTTGTGCCAATGCGATGAATGCGGAATCCAAGTCGGCAATGAGGTCGTCAGCGTATTCGAGACCGACAGATAGACGGAGCAAAGAATCTTCAATGCCCATCTGCAAGCGGTCGGCTTCCGGCACGCCTGAATGCGTCATCGTAGCCGGGTGTTGAATGAGTGTTTCGGCATCACCAAGACTGACGGCTATTTTGATCAACGAGAGGCTATCCATGAATGTTTGCGCGCCTTCTTTACCGCCTTTTACTGTAAATGAAATGAGCCCGCCTCCAGCTTTCATTTGTCGCTTGGCAATTTCAAATTGTGGATTGCTTTGATCGAAAGGATAGTAGATATTTTCGACAAGTTTTTGTCCTTTCAAATAGGCAAGGAGTTTTTCAGCATTAGCCGTATGCCTTTCCATTCGGACTGACAACGTCTTCAATCCACGGATGAGCAACCATGCATCGAACGGGGACATAATCGCTCCGTAATCTTTTTGAACGGTCATCTTCAGCTTTTGCATCTCTTCGGCATCCTTTCCGACGAGCAGTCCAGCGATTACGTCTCCATGACCATTAATATATTTCGTTGCGCTATGCAAGACAAAATCCGCTCCATAATCAATGGGGTTTTGTAAATAAGGCGAGGTGAATGTGTTATCTACGACGACTACTAATCCATGTTTCCGAGCTACATCGCAGACCATTTTCAAGTCTACCAATTCCATCGTCGGATTGATCGGCGTTTCCACATAAATACATACCGTTTCCGGTGTGATTGCCTTTTCAATCTCATCCTCGGTCGTCATGCTGATCAGGCTATGGGTAATATTATATTTCTCTTCCATGATTCCTAGTAAACCGAATGTACATCCATAGATTCCCCTGGAGCAGATAATATGGTCGCCCGCTTTCGTCAAGTGGACAAGTATGGAGCTGACCGCCGCCATTCCGGAACCGAAAGCAAGTGCACCTGCCCCATTTTCAAGAGCGGCCATCCTTTCCTCAAGTATACGGACTGTCGGATTGCCGAGCCGTGAGTAAATATTGCCCGCCTCTTCACCCGAGAAGCGCTTTTCCCCTTGTTCTGCAGTTTCAAAAGAATATGTCGAAGTCTGATAGAGTGGCACAGCCAAGCTGCCATGATGTTCAGTATCATCATAGCCTTCATGGATTACGAGTGTGTCTTTGTGCAGTTTCGATTTATTCATTTCCATTCCGCCCTTCAATATTGTAAGCACTTACATTTCCTAATTTCATCTTACTCTCTTTTATGAAAAAGAAAAAGAGCAACTTCAGCGTCATTTTTAGCGCTGAAGCTGCTCATGTAGAACGAACCTGTTCTTCCCATGGTTTTTCGCATGATAAAGTGCATGATCCGTCGCTTGGAAAAGCTCCTTATACGATTTGCCGTCAGTAGGAGACCAACCACTCAAGCCAATCGATACTGTCACTGTTGGATCTGTGGCCTCAGGTATTCCTACAACAAGTTGTTTGGCCAAATCCAGTCCTTCTTCTACTGTTGCGGACGGCATGAAGACGGCAATTTCCTCACCGCCCCATCTGCTTGCGATTCCCCGACCTTCCACTATCGAGAGGATCAAGGCCGAGATCTGCCGCAACACCATATCCCCTGTTGTATGCCCGTAAGAGTCATTCACCAATTTGAAATCATCGACATCCAATAAGATGAATACGCCGGATTCCTCTCTATCTATCGATGCTGTAACAATTTCATCTAAATACGAACGAGTAAATAATTTAGTGAGATGATCTTTATTGACAAGCTCTTGCAACTGATCGCGCAGCATGATGTTCGAAATCGCCAGCGATGAATGGCCGATGAGGGAGCGCATCAATTTATAACTGTCAAATGAAAAAAAGTACTCTTCCCGGTGCATGAGGATTACGAATCCGATCACCTCACCTCCATTGCTGATCGGAAGGGCCACAAGTGATTTGAACTCATTGATATTACCCTCTTGTATATTGGCGTCGAAAATTGCTTCTTCTCCATTTCTGAAACGTGCTGAAACTGAATCTATATATCTTTTACCTGCAGTTTCTTTGAAGAGTGGCGTCGACGAAGGTGAGATGGAGTAGTTGCATTGGTCTTCATAAAAGATAAAGGCCATTTCATGCGGGCAGAACGCATTCATGAACTGGACTTTGAGAAAAGCGATCATTTCATCTAGATCCAAATTACTATTCAATTCCCTAGACGCTTCATTCACTAATCGCAGATCATCGACTAGGCGATGGGATTGGTCGTAGAGACTGGCGTTTTCGAGTGCATTACCTGCGCCATTCGCCATTGATCGGATAAAACTCTTCTGCGCAACCGTAAATTCAGTGTTTTTCGGGGCAGTTATCTGCAATATACCGTAAATCCCCTGCCTTCCTCGAATGGGCGCATTCAGAAGACTGCTTGCAATATCAACGGCATTCTCAATCGTCAAGTCCCCTGATAGGAACGCATCGACTGCAGACGCCCTTTCATTGGCATAGTCAAACAAACGGTACTCATTTGTTTTGCCTTTCTGTTCATTCGAAAGGAGCAGATTGACTTTGTAAGCCGGGAAAGATCCACACACAGCTTCCATTAAGCCCTCGAGAATTACATCGCTTTCCATCGTAGAGTTGAAAAGTTCGGCCACTTCGAATAGATGCCTATAAGCCTTCTCGTTCTCCGAAATCTTGTGCATTTGTATAACTTGGCCAATGAATGTGCCAAATGCTTTCTTCAGCACCTTCAAGTGCGGCGTTTGGGAAAATGCATGCCATTTCTCACTGGCCCTGAAGAGTAGTGCGGCAAGAGGAGCAAGATGGACATCCCTTATGATAAGCGAATCATCCGCAAACTCATATTCTCTGTCGGAAGCATGTGAGATGAATGACACATTGAAGATTGGATGGTCTTTTGTATATGTTTCCAGTCCGCGATTGTTCTGATAAGACGTAGTATTGAAGAGCGGTGTAAAACGATTATTGTCGTACAGTAGTATTTCCGCATCTTTAATTTCAAAATGACTCATGAATAGTTCTTTGAACTCAACGAGCATTTTTTCAAAAGGATATTCGTGATCAAGATTTGACAATAAATCAAAAATGGAACATTTCATTTCATATAATGTCATTTCATGAACGTTCATTTCCATCACCCTCATTCATGTTCCCCGTATTTATACCTATTCCATTATTCTAATACATACAACCTATTATTAATAGTTTTTACATCGATTCTGCGCGTATATTTCGACAGCGAGGAAAAGAGCTTGACTCACATCCGTATAATTGTTATGATGTTCCTTGTGTAAAATAGTTGCAGCAGTTGTATGATCCATGCTGTCCAGTCTATTCCTTTTAGATAAGGTGCATCGCGTAACCTCGTGGCTGCTGAGGCGAGGATGCAAGATTATAGAATGGCACGCGGATTGAATGCATCTGGTTCTTATTTTACAACAAAATAAAACCAAAACAGAGGAGGAGTCTTTCATGGCTCGTTATACAGGTCCATCTTGGAAACTTTCCCGTCGTCTTGGCATTTCGCTAAGCGGTACTGGAAAAGAAATCGAAAAACGCCCTTACGCACCGGGACAACACGGTCCTACACAACGTAAAAAACTTTCCGAATACGGATTGCAATTACAAGAAAAACAAAAACTTCGTTTCATGTTCGGCGTGAACGAGCGTCAATTTAAAACTGTTTTCAACAAAGCTGGTAAAATGCCTGGTAAACACGGTGAGAACTTCATGATTCTTCTTGAAACTCGCCTTGACAATATCGTATACCGCATGGGTCTTGCTCGCACTCGCCGTGCAGCTCGCCAACTCGTCAACCATGGTCACATCCTAGTTGACGGCAAACGCGTTGACATCCCTTCTTTCAGCGTAAAACCTGGTCAAGAGATCTCTCTTCGTGAAAAATCTCAAAACCTTGATGTTGTTAACGAAGCTCTAGAAGTGAACAACTATGTTCCTGAGTACGTTACATTCAACACTGACACTAAAGTCGGTACATTTGTACGTCTTCCTGAGCGCAGCGAACTTGCTGCTGAAATTAACGAAGCACTTATCGTTGAGTACTACTCTCGTTAATCGCTTCCTTATGAAAACCCCGAGATTGCATTTGCAATTTCGGGGTTTTTTCTGAGTTTCACTATTAGTTCAGTTAACAAATCTCCCCGCTTTTCCAACCGACTCCCAGTAGTCATTGCGCAGCTGCACTTTTAAAATCTTTCCGGAAGCATTTTTAGGTAGTTCATCAACAAAGGTGACTCCTGTAATCGCTTTAAAATGGGCGAGTTTGTCTCTTGTAAATTGAATTAGGTCTTCTTCGGTGGCGTTATGCCCTGAACGTAGAACCACGTAGGCATGAGGCGTTTCCCCCCATTTTTCATGAGGAACTGCAATTACCGCCGCTTCCAGAATGGCTGGATGATCATACAAGACGCCCTCAACTTCAATGGAGGATATATTTTCGCCCCCAGAGATAATGACGTCTTTTTTCCGGTCGACGATCCCTACAGTTCCATACTCATCCACAACAGCCATATCTCCTGTATACAGCCAACCATCTCGGATGGCTTCCATTGTCGCTTCTTCGTTTCTCCAATACCCCTTCATGACACCATTTCCACGGACAATGAGTTCTCCAATTTCCTTTCCATTCCAAGCCACTTCTTCCCCCAAATCATTTACGACTCTTACATCAGTACCAATCATTTGGTACCCCGCTTTTGCTTTTAAACGAGACTCTTCATCTCTTGTAAAATCTTTGAAGTGAGTGCGGATTCTTGAGATGGTACTTAACGGACTGGATTCCGTCATGCCGTATACTTGGATGAACTCCCACCCTAGCTCATCTTCCACTCTATTGACAAATGCTGTTGGCGGTGCTGATCCAGCAATAAATACACGCGTGCTTTGCTCAAGTTGTAATGGGTTTTCATCGTAGTATTGCAATAATGAATTCAATACCGTCGGAGCCATATGCATGACAGTGACACCATGTTTCTCCAGTGCATCAAAAATACTTTCTGGCGAGGCTTTTCGTAAACAGACTTGAGTTGCTCCGTTTGCTGTGTAGTAGAACGGGGAGCCCCAACCATTGACGTGAAACATCGGCAACACATGTGCAAGGACATCCTCGTCCGTTACCCGTAAATGATGCATACATGTCAAAGCATGAAGATAGTTATTTCGATGTGTCAACATCACGCCTTTAGGTTTTCCGGTTGTTCCACTCGTGTATAGCAAGCTGCAGACATCCGTCTCCTCCAAAGCTTCACGTTGGAATGTTTCTTTTGAGTGGGCATGTAAAAATTCATCATAGTTTACTTCATCACAGGAGCCGTCATAATAGTGAACAATGATCTCCTCGACGGTTTCCAGCTTTTCTCTAACCGGCAGGATTAAATTGTATAAGTCCTGATCTACAAACAGAATCTTTGACCCGCTATGATTTAAGATATAGAGGTAATCCTCCGGTTTTAAGCGGATATTCAACGGCACCATGACAGCCCCTAGCTGAAACACGCCATAAAAACCTTCTAGCATTTCTACAGTATTTGGTGCAAGATAGGCCACTCTGTCGCCTTTTTTCACACCTAACTTTCGGAGACCATCCGACAACTGGTTAACACGGTCATTCATTTCCCAATAAGTAAATACCCGGTCATCACAGATAATCGCTTTTTTATCTCCATAGAGTTTAACGGCATGATCTAAAAATTGAGTTAGAATTAATGGCACTTCCATGGTATCCTCCCCTTCCATAAATCTATTTATCTAGAAACTGTCACTTAATAATACATAGATAAGACTTTATCATAAAATTCAGCATTCTGTAAATAATTTATGAAGAGGAGGGTTAGTTATCCTCTAATAACCCTCTCAGCTGTTCAAGTACAACTTCAAACGGTTGTACATCCCCCACCTTCCTAAACTCCAGAAAGGGATCACCGATAGTTTTCATCCGCTCCGTTACACTTCTAATCGTAAATTGTTCTGGCCTCAACGATGCCCCGACTTCCTCCCAGTTCAAAGGAGTTGCGACTGTTGCCAATTCGTTGCCACGTGGCGAATAGGGTGCGACGATTGTTTTTCCTTCGTGATGCTGCACATAGTCCAGGTATAGTTTGTTACCTCTATTCTTTTTCAGGCGTTCGGTTGTGAACCATTGCGGCTCTTGATCGACTAGGAAGTCGGAGACGAACTTTGTGAAGATGCGAGTATCGTCGTATGTGAATGTATCGACTGGGAGTGGAATATATACTTGCAGACCTTTGCCGCCGGATGTTTTGATAAATGAAGTCAGTTGGAACTGATCGAATATCGCCTTCAAGCGCAATGCGGCTTCTACGGAGAGTGAGAATTCCTCTACGGAGGGCGGGTCTAAATCGAAGACGATCTCAGTCGGCATTTTTGTGTTGATTGTTTGAAATGGTATATGGTATTCAAGTGCCAGCTGATTCCCTAGCCATAGCAATGTCGTGATATCATTACAGACGATATAGTCAATGTCCTCATCTCTTGATGTCTTCACAAAGTCAGGAGCATAATCAGGTACGCTTTTCTGATAAAACTTTTCGCCCGGCACGCCGTGAGGGAAGCGGATTAGGGTTAGATGCCGTTCTTTCATGAACGGAAGTATAAAGGGTGCAGCCGATTGCAAATAAAGTAAGTAATCGTCTTTCACCAAGCCTTGCTTCGGCCAAACAGGTTTGTCAGGATGAGTAATTTGGATCTTATCTGGAATCGGGTTCACTTGCCTAAGCAATTGACGCCACTGACAGTCATCGGGGTTCACTTCAAACTGAAAAGAATGGAACCTCGGCTCGCGCAGATGTTTCCCATCAAAGCTGATGCAATTTATATTTGCACAAATGGAAGGCTCAATTTCGTAAACGGAGTCTCCAATATGGCGTCCATTTTTGAGAAACAACTCACTTAGGGTCTTCAATTCCTCATCTGACATTCCATGCTTGAATGTCGTTATCTCAACTAGCTGACCATCCCTATAAATGGCACCTGTGAAAAATCCGTTTACCTGTTCATACCTCGTGATAATGACTGTGACCAATCGCCAGTTTTTCACTTTCAACCATTGGTTCGTCCTTTTTTCATTACTCCAGACACTTTTCACCCGCTTGGCCATTGCCCCTTCCCCGTTGTTCAGTCGTACTCGGTCCCATAGTTCGGTTTCGTCTGTAAACGTTTCTATTAATTGAATTAGACTTTCGTGACGATAGTGCACCGTAGTCGGCAGCCCGACCTGTTCAAAACACTTCTTTAGGTCCACTTTCCTCTTTTCAAGTACCTTGCCGGATACATCTTTTCCTTTCAGCACTAAAAGATCGAAGACGATGTATTGGCAAGGGAATACATTGGAATGGTGGGCAATTACTTCTTTCTTCCGCATCCGCCCCCTTGTCTGCACGATGGCGAATTCACTTTTGAAGTCGTTTTGAAGACAGACCAATTCCCCGTCAAAAACTAGCGGAAGGAAAGGCTTGATCATATGTTCAATTCGACGGCAATCCTCGATAATTTCCGGAAAGATGTCGTTCAATAGTTTTTCATTCCTACTGAATAGCTGAATCCCTTCTTTATCCCATTGGAGAATCGCCCTGAATCCATCGTATTTCGTTTCGTACAGCCAATCTTTTCCTTCAGGCAATTCATCTGTATCCATCATTAACATCGGTTTCATCCATAATCGCTCCAAGTTTTTGTTAGTGTTTGATGAATCATAATTCGTATACATAAGAATGAGTCAGCTTTCCATACTAAGCAAAAAAGCGGGTGATTTCATTGCATACAGTTTGGAAAGGCAGCATCAGTTTCGGCCTTGTCAATATCCCGATTAAGCTCCATACGGCAACGGAAAACAACGATATTAAATTGCGTCAGCTTCATAAGGAGTGCCATTCTCCAATCAGCTACCAGAAAGTATGCCCAATTTGTGATAAAGAAGTTAAAAGCGAAGAAATCGTGAAAGCGTATGAGTATACGAAAAACAAGTTTGTCGTGCTCGATGATGAGGAGCTTGAAAAGCTGAAGAAGGAAAATGAGGACAAAGCTGTTGAAATCATTGATTTTGTTAAATTAGAGGAAATCGATCCGATCTATTTCGAGAGGAGCTATTTCATGGCGCCCGATGCGAATGGCGGCAAGGCGTACGCTTTATTGAGGAAGGCTCTGAAAGAATCGGGAAAAATCGGTGTGGCGAAGATTATCATCCGTTCGAAGGAGCAGTTAGCCGTCGTCCGGGTCTATAAAGACGCTCTGTTGATGGAAACAATCCACTTTCCGGATGAAGTGCGCAATGTGGGAGATGTGCCGAATATCCCGGCTGAAGACTCTGTTGTGAAAAAAGAACTCGATACAGCACTTCTGTTAGTTGATCAATTAACGACAGCGTTCGATCCCGATAAGTATACGGACGAGTATAGAACTGCTCTTATGGAATTGATTGAAGAGAAAAAATCGGGCAGTGTGACTGTCGCAAAACTGGAGAAACAGGCAATATCACCATCCAATACGACCGATTTGATGGCTGCGTTGCAAGCATCGCTCGATAAGACCAAAAAGAAGAAGCCGGCTCCAAGGAAAAAAGCGGCGGCGAAGATGAAAGCGTAAAAGGTTTTAGGCGAACGAAGGGTTATCACCGATTCTCGAGAGTTTATCACCGATTCGGGCTGGGTTATCACCGTTTCTCGGGCGTTTATCACCGATTCTTCTTGGTTTATCACCGATTTGGCATATACCACCGATTCTTGGGGGATTACCACCGATTCGGTGTACTTTACCACCTAATCTCGACTGTTTACCACCGTTTCTCGGACTTTTACCACGGATTCCCTATTTCCACGTATACAAAAAGGCCATCCCTTCATCAAAGGATGGCCTTTTGCGTTAGATGAATTTCACCATTTTATAGTTTTTCTTCCCTCTGCGGACGATTGTAAACGCATCGTCCAAACGGTCTGCAGCAGTGACTTCATATGCGATATCCGTCACTTTTTCTCCATTCAAGGAAATGGCACCGTTTGTCACGTCTTCACGGGCTTGTCGCTTGGAAGAAGAAACACCAGCTTCGACGATGAAGTCGACAATGTTTTTATCAGACTTCTCGAGTTCTGCTGTCGGCACATCCTTGAATGCGTCTTTCATTTCCGCAACTGTCAACGCCTTCAGATCTCCGCTGAATAATGCTTTTGAAATGCGGATTGCTTGTTCAAGCGCATCCTGGCCGTGGATGAGACGCATCATTTCTTCTGCAAGTGCTTGCTGCGCTTTCCGTAAATGCGGTTCCTCTTGGACAGAAACCTCCAACGCTTCAATTTCTTCACGTGACATGAAGGTGAAGATCTTTAAATACTTGATGACATCAGCGTCAGCCGTGTTGATCCAAAATTGGTAGAACTCATAAGGGGATGTTTTATCAGCATCCAACCAGACGGAGCCGCCTGCCGTTTTACCGAACTTCGTACCATCCGCTTTCGTAACGAGCGGAATCGTGATACCGAATGCCTTCGCTTCTTCCTCATGCGTCTTCCGGATGATTTCAAGGCCTGTTGTAATATTGCCCCATTGGTCAGATCCGCCGATTTGAACCCGGCAACCATAATTATTGTACAAATGGTTGAAATCAAGGCCTTGAATGAGCATATAAGAGAACTCGGTAAAAGAAATTCCCGTTTCGAGCCTAGATGATACGTTCTCTTTTGCAAGCATATAATTGACGCTAAGCAATTTTCCGTAATCTCGAAGGAAATCGATGGCGCTCATGTTGCCCATCCAGTCATTATTGTTGACGAGGACTGCGCCATTCTCACCATTGAAGTCGAATAACCTTTCGAATTGCTTACGAAGTCCTGCCACATTTTGATCCACTTGTTCTTCTGTTAGAAGCTGACGTTCGTCGGCACGGAAAGATGGGTCACCGATCATCCCTGTCGCACCACCCACCAGCAAAATCGGACGGTGGCCATGCAATGCAAAACGGCGCAATGTCAATAACGGGACGATATGACCGATATGCATGCTGTCTGCTGTCGGATCGACGCCACAATATAACGAGATCTTTTCCTCATTCAATACCTTCTCAAGGCCTTCCTCATCAGTCTGCTGATACAGCAGGCCTCTCCATTTTAAGTCTTCCAACAATACGCTCTTCATTAAAATCCCTCCCATAATGTAAAAAAAGCCCCTACACGATTCAAATGAATCATGCAGGGACGTTAGACATTTAGTCAAATAACGCGGTACCACCCGGCTTGAGAATAAATAAATTCTCCGCTTTAAGACGCATTAACGCCGCGTACGCGCCACACTCCAAAGCTGTAATTCGTAAACGATGTACCGGACAGCTTCCACCAACCGCTGCCTCTCTATACGGATCGACCGTTCCTACTCCGGCTTTCTCACCATGTGAAAAATGATATAAGGTGAAACTTCACTCAGTGGGGTTCTGAGTGTTAGTTGAACCAATCGGGCATTTACTGGGAGTTGATCTCCCACCCCAGTGGGAGTCTTGCTGCCAGTTAATGCGGGATAGATTTATTGTAGTCTAAATTATCGCTTTGTCAAACATTTTCTATTGAATTCCACGAAATGTGCTATAATAGGAAGGATTTTAGGGGGGATGAAAACTTGAGTGAAAAACGTAAAAACAGGATAGATCTCATAGAAGAAAAATTTGAAACGCTAAAGAAAAAAGGTTGGGCAAAAGGAATTCGCATCACTTCGGGAGTCATTTGGAACCTCTTTCTCCTCTTCCTTGTCTTCGGACTGACGCTTGGCGTATTTGCCGCCTCAGTCGGTGCCGGTTATTTTGCATCACTCGTCGCAAAAGAACCGCTCCGTTCCAAGGCTGAAATGCGGGGAGACATCTTCAATTATGAGGAGACATCTGAAATTTATTTTGCCAATGACATTTATTTAGGTAAAGTAAATGCCGATATTGAACGGAAGGAAACGACATTGAAGGATGTTTCTCCATTTGTCATCGATGCCGTTTTGGCCACGGAAGACGAGTATTTTGAATCGCATGAGGGAATCGTCCCAAAAGCGATTTTCCGCGGACTATTTCAAGACGTGACGAATTCATCTAGTCAGACTGGTGGTTCAACACTCACCCAACAACTTATCAAAAACCAGATTTTGACGAATGAAGTCTCCTATGAACGGAAGGCGAAAGAAATCCTGCTCGCCATGCGACTCGAACATTTCATGGAAAAAGAAGAGATACTTGAAGCCTACCTAAATATCATTCCATATGGTAGAAATGCAATGGGACAAAATATTGCGGGAATCGAAACTGCTGCAGAAGGCATTTTCGGTGTGAAAGCAAAGGAACTTAATTTACCCCAAGCAGCATATATAGCGGGAATTCCGCAAGCACCATTTGCTTATACGCCTTTCCTGAGCAACTATTATGGCGGCGGCTTAAAGAAAGAGGAAAATATCAAGCCAGGAATCGATCGAATGAAAACTGTCCTCTTCCGTATGAAGGAAACGGGCTATATTACTGATAAGCAATATGAAGAAGCGATCGCCTACGACATCACAAAGGACTTTGCTAAAAAGACTGAACGTGCGACCGAGCGATATCCATACTTGACCCAAGAGATCCAAGAGCGCACGAAGGATATATTAGCCCAGATCCTCGCTGAGAAAGATGGTATCGATGCAGATCGCCTCGCTGAAGAGAAAAAACTTGCAGAGAAATATCTAATCCTGGCGGAGCGTGATATGCGTACGGGCGGGTACCGCATTTATTCGACAATCGATAAAGATCTTTACGACGGAATGAATAAAGTAGCAGAAGAATTTGAGCATTACGGATTCACTTACACACGGGAGGAAGAGGATATCAGTACGGGCGAAATCATCCTGAAAGATGATCCCGTGCAAGTAGGTGCCATTATGATCGAAAATAGCACAGGACGAATCCTCTCCTTTGTAGGAGGACGCGACCATAATCTGGAGAACACGAATCATGCGACAAGAGCTTTCAGACAAAATGGATCTTCCATGAAACCGCTTCTCGTCTATGCTCCGGCAATTGAATATGGGGTCATCGGCGCAGGAAGCCCTGTCGTCGACGTGAAATTCGAAGTGCCGGACAACGGAAAAACATGGGCACCGACGAACTATAATGCTAACGTGGAAAATGGAATTATCCCAGCCAGACAGGCATTAGCTGAATCCCTCAACTTACCGACAGCAAGGCTTTACAAGGACATCGTCGATCGACGACCAGCGGAGTTTTTAGAGAAGATGAACTTCACCAAACTCACGGAGGGGGATCACGTCCATCTATCCGTTTCATATGGTGGAATGGATGTAGGAGTCAGCGTTGAAGAGAATACAAACGCATTCGCCACTTTCGCGAATGGCGGCAAGTTCATCCAGTCTTACATCATAGAACGTATCGAAGACATGTCTGGAAATGTCGTGTATGAACACAAGACGGAACCTGTTGACGTGTTTAGCCCTGAAACATCATATATCGTAACAGATATGCTCAGAGATGTTATAAAACCTGGCGGCACAGGACAGCAATTGCCTGGATTCATGAATTTCAAAACCGACCTGGCAGCAAAAACCGGGACGACGAACGGATACGGCGACGCTTGGCTGGTCGGGTACAATCCGAATGTCTCGATGGGCCTCTGGTTCGGCTATAAGGATCAAAAGCGCAAGTTGTACACCAGAAAGTCCGGTGCGATGCATCCGACGACACGGACGACAATGCTCTTTGGCAGAATGATGAATAAAGTGAATGAATTGAAACCTGATATTATTGGTGCAGGCAGCACTTTCAAACAACCGGAAGGCGTAGTATCCAAACCTTTCTGCGGTATTTCCGGACTGGCGCCATCAGCTGCATGTACAACTGCTGGATTAGTCAGATCAGACTTGTTCAATTCAAAAGCGATGCTTCCGACAGAACCCGATGACAGCATTATCAATGCATCCTATGTCTCCGTCAAAGGCAGCCGTTACATGGCACTACCTTCTACACCTGCCGAATTTATCGTCTCAGGCGGAACAGGAGTCAACCAGGCATTCATTGACCGCATGCTTGGACCATGGGGTGGAGATGCTTCGAAGCTGTTCCCATCCATGTCAGTGTTTGCTTCAGGCGTTGTATCTGGCGCTTCCTTTAACGCCGATGATTCGGCACCGGCAGGAGTCAGCGCATCGCTTAATGGATCGACGTTGGTTTGGTCGGAGTCCCCTTCAAACGACGTGATCGGTTATTATGTGTACCGGAACAATGAACGCATTGCGACCGTCAGAGATGGATCCGCCAATTCGATCGCTGTCGGCCCGGGGGATTATTACGTCAGAGCCGTTGATATTACCGGACTGTTATCAGGGGGCTCCAATATCGTTATTGTAGATAGCCCGGAGCCACCACCTACTACGGAAACCCCGGATGACGGGAAAACACCTCCCGCGATACCTCCAGGGAATGAAGGCAATGGCGGAGATGACGGAAACGGCAATGAAGGCAGTGGGAATGATGATGGAAGTACTGGTACTGGTAACAATGGAAACGGAAATGGCAATAATGGAAACAACGGAAACGGCAACAACAACGGAGGAGGCAATAAACCTCCTTCAGATGGCGATGATGATGATGAAAATTAACATGTAGATAGGAAAGGGACTCCCAAAAAATCGGGAGTCCCTTTCCTTATATATGATCAGTCTTCCATCGTCGATAAGTCGCCTGTCGGCAAATTCAGTTCCCATGCCTTCAACACGCGGCGCATGATTTTTCCGCTTCTCGTCTTCGGAAGCTTATCCTTAAATTCAATTTCCCTTGGTGCAGCGTGCGCGGCAAGTTCCTTTTTGACGAATTGCTTGATGTCATTCTCCAATTCCTCGGAAGGTTTATATCCTTCATGGAGGGCAACGAAGGCCTTAATGATTTCACCACGGACCGGATCGGGCTTCCCGATGACTCCCGCCTCGACAATCGCCGGATGCTCAAGGAGC
Organism: Saccharococcus sp. Marseille-Q5394; assembly: GCF_946901335.1. NCBI lineage: Bacteria > Bacillati > Bacillota > Bacilli > Caryophanales > Anoxybacillaceae > Saccharococcus > Saccharococcus sp. Marseille-Q5394. The sequence continues at coordinate 1,053,163 of NZ_CAMPPQ010000001.1, forward strand.
TTGCTCTCCACTTCGAATGGTCCTACTCGTTCGCCGCTCGTCATGATGACATCATCGACCCGTCCTTGGAAGAAGAAATAACCGTCCTCGTCCATATAGGCAGAATCCCCGGAAACATACCATTCATCATTCAAGAAATAGGAATCATACTTCTCAGGGTTATTCCAAATTTGACGCATCATTGCTGGCCAACCTTTTTTAATCGCCAAATTACCCATTCGATTCGGCGGCAATACTTGCCCCCGGTCGTCGACAATCGCCGCTTCAATTCCCGGAACGGCTTTCCCCATTGACCCCATTTTAATCGGCAACGAGCCGAAGTTGCAGATTGTTTGGGCCCCTGTTTCCGTCATCCACCAAGTGTCGTGGATCCGCAGCTTGAACACTTCCATCCCCCAACGGATGACTTCAGGGTTCAACGGTTCCCCGACTGAGAGAATATGGCGCAATGATGAAAGATCGTATTTCTCCAACGGTCCTGCACCCGCGCCCATTAACATCCGGAACGCAGTCGGCGCACTATACCATACCGTTACGCCGTACTCTTGAATGGATTCGTACCAGCTATCCGTAGAAAATCTTCCGCCGACGATCAGTGATGTCGCACCGGCCAGCATCGGTCCGAAGATCCCGTACGCTGTCCCAGTAACCCAACCCGGATCTGCGGTACACCAAAAAACATCCTCATCTTTCAAATCCAATACCCAGCGTGCCGTCTGCAACTGCTGCACCATCGCTTCTTGCACATGCAAAACGCCTTTCGGTTTACCAGTGGAGCCTGACGTATAATGGAGCAGCGTCGGAGACTCCTTATCCAGCCACTCTACTTTAAAGTGGGAAGACGCATTCTTCAAATGTTTGTTAAAATCTATATGCTTATCATCTTCTTCAATATTTCCGCCAACTAAAAAGATTGTTTTTAAATGAGGCAATTTGTCTACAGGGATCCTATCCAACAAGTCAGGAGTCGTAACAATCGCTTTCGCTTCGCTGTCGGAGAGCCTATCATAGACCGCACCTTCCATAAATGCTTCGAAGAGAGGCCCGACAATCGTCCCCATTTTCAATGCTCCCAGTATTGCAAAATACAACTCAGGAGAACGGGGCATAAAAACGAATATCCGATCCCCTTTTTCTAACGTTGAATGGTTCGTCAGTACATTTGCAGCTTTATTGGACATTCGTTTCAGTTCGTTATACGTATATGCTTCTTTGCGCGACGCATCTTTGTAAAAGAGCGCCACTTTGTTTTTCCGATAGGAATTCGCATGACGATCTACAGCCTCGTGCGCAATGTTGATGAGTCCGGTTTCATGCCAGCTGAATTCCTTCTCTGCGTCAGACCATTTAAAATCCCTCGCTGTTTGGTCATAATCCTGTAATTGATAATCCCCCTGCATTACAGGTAAGTTATTGATTTCCATTCCTATCACCCTTTCGTCAAACATTTACCTCTATTATTCTACATTATTATTTCTTTATTTGCTAATAAATTAATATTTTTAGTATTGTTGTTTAATTTGTTATCAAGAAGCTATTTGCCTTGGAGATAATTGTTGTATACTGTGAATAAGGTCTATTTAATTGTAGGACGGTGAGTAGGTTGGAACATAGGAAAACGTATAACGCGATGGAAGTCAAACATAAGAATGGCGACTTGATCATTGAAGGCCCGATTCCCGGCAATGAATTGGCAAACCTAGAATTCCATGAACATTTGATATCCTTCAGACCGCCTGAACAGCAACACAAGGCACTTATTGAAATCGCCGATCTCCCGGAAGGACGAATCATCATCGTCCGTGATATGAACCAAATCGTCGGGTATGCAACATATTTGTATCCCGATCCGCTGGAAAGATGGTCGAAAGGCAAGATGGAAAATCTAATTGAATTGGGAGCCATTGAAGTAATTCCGAAATACAGGGGCGGCGGAGTCGGAAAAGCGCTGCTCGAAGTGTCCATGATGGATGATGCAATGGAGGACTATATTATTCTAACAACCGAATACTATTGGCACTGGGATTTAAAAGGGACAAAACTGAATGTATGGGAATACAGGAAAGTGATGGAGAAGATGATGAATGCGGGCGGGTTGGAATATTATGCGACCGATGACCCTGAAATCAGCTCACATCCCGCGAACTGCCTTATGGCAAGAATCGGCAAAAGGGTGGATCAGGAATCGATTCAACAGTTCGACAGTCTTCGCTTCATGAATAGATTCATGTATTGATGGGAGGTTATTCTAGTGTTAATTGAAGAGATTATGAAAAGGGATGTCTCCTCCCTTTCACCTGAACATACCGTTAGCGATGCTTTGACAATCATGCAGAAAAAGAAAATCCGGCATCTTCCGATCGTCTCGGATGATAAAGGGCTGGTCGGCATCGTAACGGACCGTGATTTGAAAGAGGTCGTCCCTTCCCTGTATTCCGACTCTCGTGATGCAAGCGTTTACAACATTCCATTGTCTGAAATCATGACGAAAAATCCGATCAGTGGACACCCGATGGATTTCGTAGAAGAGGCGGCGATTATTTTTTACGATAACCAAATCGGCTGCCTTCCGATCGTCTCGGGCGGAAAGCTTGTCGGCATCATAACAGAGACGGATCTGCTGTATAAGTATATCGAATTGACTGGAGTTCACCAGCCGGGCTCACAGATCGAAGTCCGTGTACCGAATATACCCGGCATCCTCTTTGAAGTTTCAAAAGTGTTCCATCAACATAGATTGAATGTGCTAAGTGTTCTCGTATATCCCGATAAGGAAAATGAAGATAATAAAATACTTGTCATTCGCGTTAAGACTATGAATCCGCTAACTGTCATAAATGGTTTGCGTGCTAATGGATTTGAAGTTCTATGGCCGAATGTACCTGGCATTGACCTATGATGAAAGACGCTATATTCATTTATTCCGAAGAACAACTTGGCTATTCATTTTCGGACACTCACCCATTCAATCAAAAGAGGATTGTATTGACGTTGGATCTATTGAGGAAATGTAATGCCATATCCGATGATGAAATAATTGTTCCGAGGGTTGCAACCGACGAGGAATTATTATTGGTTCATGATTCGAAGTTCATCGATATTGTGAAACGGGCTGGCCGGGGGCTCGTAAGCGATGAAGTCGGCTCCGTATATGGCATCGGAACCGAAGACACCCCAATATTCCCAAACATGCACGAAGCGAGTGCGATGCTTGTCGGGGGGACGTTGACCGCAGTCGATGAGGTAATGGAAGGAAGAGCGAAATACGCTTTGAACTTAGGAGGCGGACTCCACCATGGCTTCCAGGGCAAAGCATCGGGCTTCTGCGTCTATAACGACAGCTCAGTCGCCATCAAATATATTCAAAAAAAATACGGTGCACGTGTGCTGTATATCGACACGGACGCGCATCATGGCGATGGAGTGCAATGGACGTTTTATGATGATCCGGATGTCTGCACGCTTTCCATACATGAAACAGGACGATACCTTTTTCCCGGGACTGGTGCTATTACTGAACGCGGAAATGGCGATGGCTACGGGACTTCATTTAATTTTCCAATTGATGCGTTCACGGAGGACGAGTCATTTCTTGAGATTTACAAGACGGCTATCGAGGAAGTCGCCGCTTTTTTCAAGCCGGATGTCATCTTGACCCAAAACGGAGCGGATGCTCATTATTTTGATCCCCTTACCCATTTATACGGAACGATGAAAATTTATGAAGAAATACCTCGCATTGCACGTGAAATCGCAGATCGTTATTGTGACGGAAGATGGATTGCCGTAGGCGGTGGAGGCTATGACATATGGCGGGTCGTCCCGAGGGCATGGGCTCATGTTTGGCTAGCAATGAAACAGCTGCCGGCTCCTACGGGTAAATTGCCTGAAGCATGGCTTAATGCTTGGCAGGACGAATCCCCTGTACCTTTCATTGAAACGTGGCAGGATCCGAATCCGTTGTATGAGCCGATTCCTCGCAAGGCGGAAATAACAGAGAAAAATGCTCAGATGCTTGAACGTGCATTACATATGGTGAGGAGTCAACGATCATAACATGACAAGGTGAGGAGATTTGAGCTTAGCGAATAATTGAGCCTTCCAATGAAAAAAACTGTTCCGGAATTTCCCTCCGGAACAGCTTATCATTTCGTCGACTGGCGTTCTTCCTTATGGTACGGCAAGATGACATTCACATCATCGACTTCCTCGCCGTTCATCAGTTTCGTCAATAATCTCATCGAAACTGCACCCAAGTCATATAACGGGACAATGATGGCAGTTAATTGCGGCCTTACTGCCCTCGAAAGCAAAGAATGCTGGAAACAGATCACTTCGTAATCATCAGGTACCGAAAATCCATCATCCCTGATTCCATTTAAGACACCTACAGCAATTTCATCATTGCCGGCAAAAATGGCGGTCGGCTTCTCTTCAAGATTACGTATTAGTTTCCACTTTTCATAAGCATCATCATACGTATTATCCGTTTCAATGAAAAATTCTTCAAACAGAGGAAGTCCAGCTTCCTTCACTGCCCGCTCATAACCTACCTTCTTACATAGCCGATTGATATCCCTCGACATCGGACCGCTAACATGCACGATCCGTTCATGTCCATTATCAATCAATTTCTTCACCGCTTCATAGGCCGCTTCCTCATGGTCTATGTTCACCGTCGGCAAGTCAGTGTTATCTCCCAATGTACCGGCCAAAACAATCGGAACGTTCGCTGTCGCCATTTCCGACCGGATTTCATCTGTCAGAGAATCGCTCATGAAGATGAGACCATCAACCTGTTTTCCGAGATGATCTTCTAATAGCTCAATTTCCCTCGTCGCCCGCTTATCCGAATTGGACAGAATGATATTGTATTCATACATCGTCGCAATATCCGCAATACCGCGTGAAAGTTCGGCATAATAGCTTTTCGAAATATCTGGAACGATGACACCGACAGTTGTCGTTTTCTTACTAGCAAGCCCTCTCGCTACGGCATTCGGGCGATAGCCAAGTCGTTCAATGCATTCAAGCACCTTTTTGCGTGTTGCAGGTTTTACGTTCTGGTTGCCGTTCACAACACGAGAAACAGTAGCCATGGAAACATTCGCTTCTCTCGCTACATCATATATAGTTATTGCCATTGACGAATCTCCTTCCCATCAGTATGTATTCGCTTACTTTCATTATAAACAAAACACCGGATCCTTGAAAGGTCCGGCGCTGTTTATAGAATAATACAAATGTAGTCAATTACGCCTTGGCGTAATTGCGTCCGGATTTTTATCGAGCAAGCTCGATAAACTCCTCTAAAAAAATCCGTGACATCCGCCGGAGGCGTCTAACTTAATCCAGCCTGCCAGGGCTGGATTAAGTTAGACTGTTTGATGGGTGTTCATGAATCTTTGAATTTCAGCGTAGAACTCATCGAACTGTTTGATATCCATTTGCTGTGCAGCATCGGACAAAGCAACAGCCGGATCAGGATGCACTTCCGCCATGACACCGTCCGCCCCGACAGCAATTGCCGCTTTTGCAGTCGGAAGCAACAAGTCTTTTCTGCCAGTCGAGTGAGTAACGTCTACGAATACCGGTAAATGCGTTTCCTGTTTTAAAATCGGAACTGCCGAAATGTCCAATGTGTTCCGTGTAGCCCGCTCATATGTACGGATTCCTCGTTCACAAAGCATGATCTGGCTATTCCCTTTGGAAATGATATATTCAGCCGCATTGATAAATTCATCAATTGTTGCAGCCAATCCACGCTTCAGAAGGACTGGTTTATTCGCCATGCCCGCTTCCTTCAGCAATTCAAAGTTTTGCATATTGCGCGCTCCGATTTGAATCACATCGATATAATCGAGTGCTTCTTCCAGGTGGGAAGGCGTAATAATCTCTGTCACGATTGACAAGCCTGTTTCATCCGCGACCCGTTTCAATATTTTCAAGCCCTCAAGTCCAAGGCCTTGGAAATCATAAGGGGATGTACGCGGTTTATAAGCGCCGCCTCTTAGCATCGTCAGACCCTTTGCTCTGATGGATTGGGCAACTGCAAGAACTTGTTCATATGATTCAACAGCACAAGGACCAAAGATGAAAGTCGGTTCTCCATTCCCGATCTTTTGCCCGTTCACATCTACAATCGTATCTTCAGGCTTGCGCTCACGGGAAACAAGCAATGCATTGCGTTGCTCATCTTCCTGAATTTCGAGGGCGGACATGAAGATGCCTTTAAAGATTTGTTCTAATACCCCGTTTGGAATCGGTCCGTTGTTTGATTGAACCAAAGCGTTAAGCATTTCCCTTTCGCGGATTGGATCATATCTATTGACACCTTGCTTTTCCTTTACTCTGCCAATTTCTTGGACAACAGAAGTTCTTTCATTAATCAAGTCCAATATTTTGGTATTCAACGCATCTACCTGAACACGAAGCTGATCTAAATCATTTTGTCTCATCGTTATGTCTCCTCCCCGCACACATCATTCCCTTTTCGAAGTGGGAAATCTATGTTACATTTTTGTATAATAGAACTAAGTATAATGAAAAGTATTTGAAAAGTCACGTCATTTTTACAAATTGTTTAATTTCGTTAGTATTTGACGAAAAAGGGGTGCATTATTCTGTCGAACAAACTTTTCGCACTTGATATCGGTACACGTTCTGTTGTTGGCATCATTTTGACTGAACAGGACGGAATTTACCACGTTGCCGATCTAGTCACAATTGAACATAAGGAACGCTCGATGATTGATGGGCAAATACATAATATTGTAAGCGTAGCAACTGTCATTTCAGAAATTAAATCCATATTGGAGGAGCGCCATGGGACGCTGAGGAGAGTAAGTGTCGCCGCAGCAGGTCGGGCATTGAAAACGATGGAAGGTTCCATGACGATTGAAATTGCGGGGAAACCCCTATTCACTTCCGAGGATATTAACCGGCTTGAACTGGCTGCTGTTCAACAGGCCCAGCAGAAATTACTTTCTACTGCATCGACTGCCGACGATTATTATTATTGTGTAGGGTACTCGGTTCTTCATTACAAGTTGGATGGTGATGAAATCGGCAGTCTGATCGATCAGGCAGGCAGGTCAGCAACTGCGGAAGTTATTGCGACATTCCTCCCCCGTGTCGTCGTCGAATCGCTCCTATCTGCGTTGAAGCGGGCAGGCCTTGAAATGGATGCATTGACGCTCGAGCCGATTGCCGCCATTAATGTGCTGATTCCCCCATCCATGCGCAGATTGAATGTCGCACTTGTCGATATAGGGGCGGGTACATCCGATATCGCCATTACGGATAATAATACGGTCGTCTCATACGGCATGGTTCCGATTGCGGGTGATGAAATTACAGAAGCGCTAAGCAACCATTTTCTTCTCGATTTCCCGGTTGCTGAAATTGCAAAACGTTCACTTTCAACAGATGAATCGATTGCAATTTCGGATATACTCGGATTCGAACAGCAAGTCCCTTCATCGGAAGTAGTTGCTATTATCAAGCCTGCAATCGAGAAGCTAGCATCGAGCATCGCTGATGAAATCAAAAGACTCAATAATAGCAAATCTCCCCAAGCCGTCATGGTTGTTGGTGGAGGTAGCCTCACACCTCTTCTACCAAAGGAATTGAGCATCCGACTCGATTTGCCTGAAAACCGTGTCGGTATCCGAGGACTTGATGCATTGTCTGATGTCACTTTGTCAGAAGGCATCGTTTCAACCCCCGCACTTGTCACGCCAATCGGCATTGCAATTGCAGCAAGAAGAGCACCGATCCATTATATGTCGGTAATTGTGAATGAAAAGACAATCCGCTTATTTGAATTAAAAGAGATGACAGTCGGGGATGCTTTGCTTGCCGCAAATATTAAGGCAAGACAACTATACGGCAAGCCGGGAATGGGAATGTCGATTACTTTGAACGGCAGCCTCATGACGATTCCTGGTGAACATGGCAGATCAGCTGCGATATTATTGAACGATAATCCAGCAAGTACGAAAGATTTCATTTCGAATGACGATGTAATTACATTAGAACAAGGCAAGGATGGAAAAGATGCATCCGCTACGATACGTGAACTGATCGGTGACATTGTTCCAATCAAAGTGAATGTTAATGGAAATATGCATAAGATACTACCAAAAATAGTTTGCAATGGCATACCGGTTGGGCTCGATACGATTATAAATGATAGGGACCAAATCGTTTATTCCCATTCAACGAAACTGAATGACGTACTTTCGGAACTCGACATTGAAACTTCCGGTCTTTTTGAAGTGTACATGAATAATAAAAGAGTCGTTTTGGAAAACTGGAATACTAAATTCTTTATTGACAATTTGCCTGTTCCGCCTGATCATCTTCTTAACGATGGGGATGAAGTCCGGATAGAACTACATTCTTCACCGACAGTCGGAGACGTTATTTCTGCACTGGATCAGTCAACTCAGTCGACAGCTTCCATTACGTTCAATGGGGAACCCGTGACGATGACGAACAGCGGATCTTCTATTCTGTTGAATGGTCATCAAGTAGATAATTCAGCCATTGTACACTCTGGAGATCGGCTAACGATAGCGGAAACGGTTCACCGACCATTTTTATTCAGCGATGTCTTCCTTTTTGTCGATTATTCATTGCCAACGACAGCATCCACTTCCTATCAGTTGCTGCGCAATGGAGAACCGATTGGATTCAATGATCCGATTTTTAGCGGGGACGCATTAGAAATCAAATTTAACTCGTGAACTAACTATGATAAAAAGCCAGACAGCCGCTTGATTAAGGGCTGTCTGGCTCTTTTGATATCACTTTTCTTTTTCGACAGAAATGTGGTTTTGATTCACATTCTTTTCTGTTCCGAAGTTCTCGCTATTGTCATAGGAAACATCGCTGTTCCCTGTTGTTACATCCTCAGCGGCTTGCTTGTCCTGTTCCGTTGTAGTTCCTACAAAATCGATTGCTTCCTCCCCTTCGGAAGAGGCTGTTCCATCGTCCATAGGGACCGACGTTTTATTTGCCATCGATTTCACTTTATCCACAATCTGTCCGGATTGCTCCTGAATTGATTTCGTCAGGCCATCCGTCTTCTCCTTTGCAACGGAAGTGATTTCCGTTGCTTTATCCTTCGCAACTGCACTCAATTCGATTCCTTTATTCTTCAAGTTAACCGCCTGCTCCGAAAAATCGTCGCGCATTTCCCTACCCGTCTTCGGTGCGAGGAATAATGCCGCCGCTGCGCCGATAACTCCTCCTACGAGCGCTCCCAACAGGAAGCTACCTGCCCCAGTGTCGTCGTCATCATAGAAATCATCCGTATTGGAACGGTATGGATAGTTGACAGGCAAGTGGGATGGTTCCCCGAATGTGTTCTTGTATTCCTGGTTTCCATAATATTGGTGATCAAAATGTGCATCGTTATAGTTAGGTTTTAGTTTATCAGTCATGTGAATTCCTCCAGTACATTTTTTTCTCACGCCGATATCAGTTTCCGTCCGGGCTCGGCAAACGCTTCTGCCCCTTGTCCGGTTGATAGACAGTCCAGCCTGATGATCTTTCCGTTTTCATATCTTTCACTTTCCCGATAATGCCGAAAGCGACGTTGCTCCATTGAACGACTTGGGCTATTTTATCACTGTTCTTCTCTGCTTCGACAGTGATTGAATTGGTGACTCGGCGAACTGAATTGTTCAAGTCGCTTACAGAGCTTCCTACCCCTTTCACTGCATCAACGACAGAGTTCAATTTTTCGGATTTCTGCTGAATATCCTCGGCAAGGGCATTTGTCTTATGAAGAAGTTCAGTCGTTTCAGACGTGACCCCTTCCAACTGGTTCGTCAAGCCATCCAATGTTTCGGAAACGCTTCGTAATGTCGTTTTCAATGAACCTAATGTCATTGCAAGGCTGATACATAAAATCAAAAATGCGATTGCGGCAACTATTGCAGCAATGTAAAGTAATACTTCCATGGCGATCCTCCTCCCAATAAACATACATAAGTAATTTCTACCCTTTATAGTAGGTAAATAAACTTCGCCTACTCTAACCTTTTTCGACATCCTTTGCAAATGTCCTTCATTTTTCCCGAAATTAATTATTTCTGGATATTATGAATGCTAATTTATGCGTAATTGGTTTGTTTTATGGACTTTTGAGAGTGTTTATGGACTTTTGTGGACATTTTTGGACTTTTCAGAGGAGTTATGCTTGACTGTAGGGATTTATGCGCGTTTGAAGGATTTTATGCGTGAATATATAAAAAAAACAGCTCGACCCGTGGGATCAAGCTGTTTCTTCTTTCTTCGTATGTTCGGTGAAGACGTTCAAATACTTTTGGATGTCGCCAGCGCCCATGAATAGGTACACTGCATTTCCATGCTTATCAAGGACTTCGATGTTCTCCAATTCCAGATGTTGTGCTCCAGGAATTTTGCCGACGAGGTCATTAATCGTCAAATTGCCTGATTTTTCCCGCGCGGAACCGAAGATGTCACATAAATAGACATGATCGGCCGCAGAAAGACTGTCGGCGAATTGCTCCAGCAATGCCGCGGTCCGTGTGAACGTATGCGGTTGGAAAATCGCGACAATTTCTTTTTCGGGATACTTTTGCCTTGCGGATTGCAACGTCGCCTTGATCTCCGTCGGATGATGGGCGTAATCGTCAACAATCGTCCGACCGTATGATTCTGTAACAGTGAAACGTCTTTTGACTCCATTAAATGTAGCCAGTCTCTCCTCGATGCCAGCAACCGGAATTCCTTCATAATGGCATAATGCAATAACGCCTAGAGAATTCAAAATTCCGTGGTCACCCGCCAATGCTATTGTGAACGAATGGAAGAATTCATTTCGCACATAGACATCAAATGTGGCACCCTGTTCGGATTTCACGATGTTTTTTGCAGAGAAGTCATTCACTTCATCAAATCCGTAGTAGACGACAGGGACGTTCGCTTTAATCTGCTGCAAATAAATATCATCACCGCAAGCAATGATCGCCTTCTTCACACGTAAAGCCATTTGGCCAAATGCATCCAAGACGTCTTCCAAATCCTTGAAATAGTCCGGATGATCGAAATCGATATTTGTCATGATAGCGTAGTCAGGCTCGTATGCTAGGAAGTGGCGTTTGTATTCGCACGCTTCAAAAACGAAGTATTCACTGTCCTCAACACCTTTGCCCGTGCCATCACCGATGAGAAAGGATGTCGGGGCATTCCCGGAAAGGACATGCGCCAGCAACCCGGTCGTTGATGTCTTCCCATGGGAACCCGTAACACCTACTGAAATGAATTTCTCCATGTAGTTGCCTAAAAATTCATGATAGCGTATTACTTCTACGCCCAACTCATGTGCTCTTTCAATTTCGGGATGACTGTCTGGGAACGCATTCCCTGCAATGACAGTCATTCCGGTCTTAATATTATTTTCATCAAAAGGTAAAATCGTTATTTTTCTTTCATGCAACGGATCCTCCGTAAAGAAATATTTCTCCACATCCGAACCTTGCACGGCATAAGATGAATCGTGAAGGATCTGTGCAAGGGAACTCATCCCCGATCCTTTGATTCCTATAAAATGGTACAATGTCATAATGCAACCTCCCGGGATCAAAACTGTTCCCACATTCTGGTTCTTCAGCTGATTCGTATCGCTAATTCCCCACTCATTTTTATTATTCTCTATTCCCGATTCCTTTGAATCGTCAATCATGTTTTCACATATCATTTGGCTTTTCATTGCCATTCAAGAAATAATCAAGCTCACTTTTTGTTAAATAGACTTCTCGTGCCTTACTTCCCCTTTGCTCGGAAATGAAACCTAGTTTTTCCATTCGGTCCATCAATTTAGCGGCACGATTATAACCGATACTGAAGTTCCGCTGCAATAAAGATGTGGAAGCACTGCCTTGATCGATAATGAATTCGCAGGCATCCGCAAATAAAGGATCCGTTTCCTCTTCTTCCATTGTGTTTGCCAATAAATCCTCTTGACCGAACAAATAATTCGGCTCCGCTTCGTTCTGAACGTGTTCTATTATACGTTCAATTTCAGCATCCGTGACAAATGTCCCTTGCAAGCGCACCGCTGAAGATTGACCGCTTCCGAGATAAAGCATGTCGCCTTTCCCTAGCAGCCTTTCAGCTCCCGGTGTATCGATAATTGTCCGGGAGTCGATCTGGGATGAAACAGCAAATGCTATGCGTGTCGGAACATTCGCCTTGATCGTCCCGGTAATGACATCGACGGATGGGCGTTGTGTAGCAATGATCAAATGGATTCCACAAGCTCTTGCCTTTTGGGTGATCCGGCTGATCGATACTTCGACGTCTGCTGGCGCCATCATCATCAAGTCCGCAAGCTCATCTATGACGATGAGTAGATATGGCATCTTCAGAGAGAATTTACGGTCCTTTTCTGCCATCTCATTATAACGCTCAATATTTCTAGCGCCGACATGTGCAAACAGTTCATAGCGGCGTTCCATTTCTCCGACCGCCCATTTCAATGCAGCAGTCGCAGCTTTCACATCGGTGATGACGGGGCTCAATAAATGAGGAATCCCGTTGAACGGCGCAAGCTCCACCATTTTCGGATCGATGAGCAGCATTTTCAGATCCGTTGGTGACGCTTTATACAATAGACTGATCAAGATCGAATTGATGCACACCGATTTACCGGATCCTGTTGCACCGGCAATCATTCCATGTGGCATCTTCCGCAAATCCAATGTCACAGGTTCACCCGTCAGACTAAGTCCAAGCACCGCCTCCAAAGGTGATTCCGAATCTTGGAAGCGTTTCGTTTCAATCACTTCCGAAATCCGGACGGCTCTCGGCTTCCGGTTCGGGATCTCGATTCCAATGGAGCTGGTCCCCGGAATCGGTGCTTGAATTCGGATGTCTTCCGCGGCGAGTGCCAATTTTAAGTCGTCAGTCAGATTTCTAACCTTGCTCACTTTCGTTCCGTGCCCCACCGTTAACTCGAATCTCGTGACGGTCGGTCCTTGCACGGCCTCAATGACATTTGCCTGCACGGCAAAATAGGAAAGTGCCTCCTCCAACTTTTCAGATTGGGATTGTAGCCATTCCGTGTCTTCTACATGCTCTTCGGGCTGAATAAGAAAGTCTTTCGAAGGGAATGCATAATAAGGTTGTTCTTCCAGGCCTTCGGTAGGTTCATTCGGTTTTGTAATTTCTTGAATCGGTTCGGTTCGAATCGAATCGTTTTTTGTGGAATCAAAGGCCGACTGGCTGCTAGCTTTTTTTGCACGTTCCTCGTATTTCAGCTTATCATTTTTCAACATAAGGACATTAAAAGGCACGATTCTTTCTTTCTTCTGTTCGTGAATTCGTTCAGGCTCATTCACTTCTTCAATCACCGGTTCCGAAGATGAAGTCTCTATCATTTCCTCAATCATTGATTCTTCAATAGATGCAGGAATTTCCTCTTCAGCTATTATCAGTTCGGGATCATCAGAAGCCTCAAACTCTTCTTTTACTGTCGGATTAGGTGTTTCACTGAATTGACCTACAAGCTCAGCGGCAGTCGGTTCCATTTCGATTTCCTGCTCATCAGGTTCAGTGGATTCCGTTTCAATTTCCCGCTCATCAGGCTGAGTGGATTCCGTTTCGATTTCCCGCTCAACAGGCTCAGTGGATTCCGTTTCTACAAATTCATCAATTTTCGTCTCAGCAAACTTTTCTTTACCCGAAGTATGTGCATGTTCCTCTAAATCAATGCGATGAATTTCATCATCTGCCATTGATTGTTCATTGATTGGTTCGGCCTTTTTTTGTTCATATTCCGATTCAACCCGAGATGGAATCGGATTTTCTTCAGTTGCCTCTTTCCTATCTCCCAGTTGATGGTCCTCAAACCGGTCTATCTTCGGCCTTGAATAGCCATAAACGGGTGATGGCACTTCCGTAGGAGTGAACGGACGGTTACTTCGTTTCTGTATAATTGTTTTTTTGTTCGTCTCTGTTTCGTCAGCTTTCACCGTTCTCGCTTTAGGTGACGGCACTGAGTTCGATTCTTGTTTTGTATTGTATTTCAATGGGGCGGTCGCCCGATGAATAGTCGGTTTCTCATTTCCCCCTGGCCATCTATCATTTTTATATAACGGCACAGGTGTGAAATCATCGTCATCAAGTTCAGTGATTAAGTTATCCGCTTTTCTTCGCTCGTTTTCCGGATCCGGTTCCCATCCATAGATTTCGGCATCGGTTATGATTGGAAAACGGAAAGCCGGTTTTTCGGTTTTGGTTTGGTCTTTCTCTATTTGTTCTTCATACTCAATATCCTCAAAAGCTTCTTCAAATTCTTCATTTTTATCTGCTTCAAATATACGGTTCATCATTTTTTTAATCCAAGTCAAATCTATCACTCTTTTCAAGTCGATCATTCTATTTTAGCAGGTTTTCATCTATTAAATCAATCAGATGGCCAAAATAAGAAAAACGTACCGCTTTGGACAGTACGTTTTTCAAAATCAAGCTATAAAAGGTTCACCAGGCGTTGCGTCTTCAGCAAGGACCATAATCCCTTTTTCAGTAGGAGCGTCTGGAATGCCAAGCTCTTTTGCTGAACAGATCATACCTGATGAGTCGATACCTCTAAGCTCTGCATCTCTTATGACCATTCCCGATGGCATGACAGCCCCCACTTTTGCTACGACGACCTTTTGCCCCTCTTCGACATTGGGCGCTCCGCAGACGATTTGCAAGGTTTCATCTCCGACATCCACCTTGCACACGCTTAATTTATCTGCATTCGGGTGTTTTTCTTTTGCTACAACGTGACCGACAACGAACTTCGGTGAGAAATCCACATCTAATTCAAACTCCACACCATTCGATTTAAGTGCCTCTTGCAGTTGACTGACAATCTCTTCAGTCGTTTCAAGTTGTCCTTCATTTTCCGGTTTCACATAGTTCGAAGCACGGAAGACGTTGAATGCTACGACTTTATCTGTTGTTGCATCTTTGATAAGTGTGATATCCTTTTTGCTTTCAATTGTCCTATCTTCCGGACGTTCTGTCGTCATTTGAACGAGGAGTACATCGCCAACTCCGTTTTGATTGTAAAAAATATTCATTTCTTTCTACCTTCCTTCCGGGCAACCCGATTTTTCGCCATAATGAAAATCGGTTCTAATTTACCATCTTCATAGATGAATGACAAGGAGGTGACAGGCACTGCCCCTACCGTGAAAAATTGCATCGTCATTTGGGCAAGCACGTCATACCCCGTATCGTTCCGAATATCACCAATGATCAAAACGTCCTGGTGAGGTACCGAGACGGTCATATGCCCTTCGATTTCCGCTTCCATTTCCTTTAGGAAGGTGTGATTCAATATACGGCTTGCATCGTATCCGTCATTGTTATTGACGAAATAGAACAGATTTCCCGCCACTTCATCCTTCTTCATATTCGTCGGTAATGATCTCACTTTAAATAGAGCTGATTCCATAATTTCCGACTCCGTCATACCGATGGAATCGAGCATCGATTCATCAATGAGACGGTACGTCGTGCCCAAGTCGAGCGCATAGAAGATTCTCGTTTCCGCCGTATGATCTTTCGCTATGAAGCGATCCCCCGCTTTTGAAGTTTGCGGAAAAGAAGTCGAGCGGATGACCGGGTAGATTGCATTTTCTTTCACAAACCCTTCCGTCTGCTCTTTTTCCATTGCTTTAAAAGTTTCGCCAATCGTATAGACGACTTCATTAATGGCAGCTTCTTGTTTAGTTTCATATTTAGCAAGGATTTCCGGCAAGGAAATATCCATCCCTTTTTTCAGTATCGAATGCTCCAATCGAACCTTATCCGTTTTCCGATCGAAACGCCATTGGAAATGTTCGGACGGCAGATGCTCTTTTAATAGTTCCACTAGCTTTTGTGAATTCACTAACTTCACCCTTTCTTCAAAAATAAACGGCCGCTCGCCGCAACTGCGCCGGGTGACCGAAAGTTTATACTTATGAGCCTTGATCGATGGAACGTACAATTTCCATCATCTTGCCCATATTCGCTTCAATATTTTTGTTTTTCGTAATGGTCGTTATCTTTATTCCACCGACGCTGGCAATGAGCTCCGCCTGATCTTCGCCTTTTCTGAGAACAGAGGAAAAACCGAAATATCCATCTTCGGTGAACACTTCCTCAAACCGCTCTTTGTCCTCCGTCTTGATAGACAGTTCGTAAAAGAGCCTGCTATCCCTGGACTCATTCGGATTAATGAAAAGGAGGAATGTTTCGTCGCCCTTTTTCAATACGATATTGTGGGCATCGGATTTCTCGTCTATCGAAAATCCTGCCGGTTTATATAATGAAACGCCATGTACTTCATCATTCACATGTTTATCATGTAATTGAAAAGCTTCTTTCGCAGCTGCGATTGCCTCGGCAGCTTGTTCCTCAAACGTTTTACCACACGCGGCTAATACTAGTATGGATAGGAGTGCCAGGAATAAGAATTTCCAGAAGCGGAACATTCAGCTTCCTCCAATCGTACATTTTTATTCATTTACCGCTACCTATTTTATAGATTATCGCACCTATATGCAAATCAAGCGGTTTAACTTTGTTTAACTTAATAAAGGTAAAACCTCCGGCGGATGTCACGGATTTTTAATCTTTCTTGTAGTATTTCAATTGACCGATCAATAATTGCATAACATGTTCGAACAGCTTGTCGCGAGTGACCGCCAGCGCGGTGAACATACCGATTGCACCTTCACTATTGCGGATGCCGTTCGCGTTAAAATAATCATCGACGACAGCTCCCAATTCCCGACCCTTCTTTAATTCTGAAGCAATTTCTTCAGGTAATGTGATTTGAGCCCCACCGGCAGTGAATGATTTCCCTGAAGGCAGTACAAGCGCCCCCCAATTGCAAACGAACATTTCACTTCCAATCATGCGCACACCACCTTCCAAGCCGATTCCGATTGCGCCACTTTCTTCATGGGCGGCATTCGTTGCGCGGTTCAATGCTCCGGTTCTTGTTTCTTCATCTCCAAATGGCTGATCCTTCACGCCTGATGGAACTTTCACTTGGGACAGTTCACTTCCCGGAAAATGGCTTTCGATCACTTCCTGTGCTGCTTTGACTTTTGCTTGATTGGTGGACCCTATGATGAATTTCATGCTGTTCTCCTTTCTAGTCAGTAAAAAGCCATCCTGTATGGAAAGGATGGCCATATTTATGATTCTCGTCTAGACTTCAGGCGCTAGCTGCTCGGGTCATAAGCCAAAGCTACTGCGTGGCAAAGACCGCTGATTCCAATTCTTGCTCGCAACGCTGCGCTTGTGCTCGCAAAAGCCGTTCTCCGTAACGGCTTTCGCTTTTGTTTATACATTGCTCTTGATTGTTTCAACAGTCGTTTTATCGCAAGCTTTCACTAATTTGACGAGAAGTTCTTTCGCTGCCGCATAATCATCGGTGTGGATGATGGAAGCGGATGTGTGGATGTAACGTGAACAGATTCCGATAACCGCACTTGGTACACCTTCATTTGAAATATGCACTTGTCCTGCGTCTGTTCCTCCCATGGAGATGAAATATTGGTACGGGATATTGTTCGTTTCCGCTGTATCAAGGATGAATTCGCGCATGCCGCGGTGTGTCACCATCGAACGGTCGAAGATGCGAAGCAATGTTCCTTTTCCAAGCTGGCCAAATTCATTTTTATTGCCGGATGCGTCATTCGCCGGGCTCGCGTCCAATGCGAAGAACAGATCAGGATTGATCATCCGGGCAGCAGCCTGTGCACCTCGCAATCCTACTTCCTCCATGACATTCGCCCCGGAATACAGGTTATTCGGAAGCGTTTCTCCATGAACTTCTTTCAACAGCTCGATGGCCAGACCGCAACCATATCTATTATCCCATGCTTTCGCCAAGATCTTTTTATCATTCGCCATTGGGGTGAACGGGCAGATCGGTACAATTTGCTGGCCGGGACGGATGCCGATTTTCTGTGCGTCTTCTTTGTCATCCGCACCGATATCGATAAGCATGTTTTTAATATCCATCGGTTTATTGCGGACTTCATCACTGAGGAGATGTGGCGGTATGGATCCGATGACGCCGACGACTGGACCTTCATCTGTAATGATTTGAACTCGTTGCGCCAACAGCACTTGGTTCCACCATCCCCCAAGCGGTTGGAAACGGAGCATACCGTTGTCAGTGATTGCAGTGACCATGAAGCCTACTTCATCCATATGGCCGGCAACCATGATACGCGGGCCTTCTTCAGGTCCTTTCCGCACGCCGAAAATTCCGCCTAGATTGTCCTGGATAATTTCATCGGAATATTTTCCGAGCTCATCCCGCATATAGTTGCGTACCATATGCTCATTTCCTGGTGCTCCAGGCAGCTCGGTCAATGTTTTGAACATAGTCAACGTTTCGTTGTTCATGAGAATTTCCCCCAATTCGATATGTACTTCTTCTAGTATAGTGCACGAATTTGAAACTTTCCATTATAATATTTAGCTTTCCGAACTAGTTTTTCGAAGACAGTTTTCCCCTGTACTCCCTGAGTCCAATAACGGTTAAACATTTTTTTGAAATATGGTACACTTGTTGAAGATCGATGGAGGGGGTTCTCAGACATGAAAGTTAAAGATTTTGTAGCAGGAGTTCTAACAGGCGTTGCTGCCGGGCTCGTTGTCAACCAGGCAATCGGGAAGATGAATCCGAATACTCCGGCTGAGCATGTCTTGGATGCAGTGAAAGATGCTTTTAAAAAAGAAGGTCCGATTGACGGTTCGTGGATCGTCATGAAACCTGAACCGTTTACAAACAATGTTCTGTCGATGGAAGTGTACCGTGGCGGCGTTACTAGAATCCGTAATGGCGAACTGGAGCAATTTGAATTTGCAGCTAACTCGCAAACAGGAACTGTCGTCGAATTGATCCAAAAATGAACGTGTATGACCGCATACCAAAAGCAGCAGGTGAAGGAGTAAAATGCTCTCCACACCTGCTGCTTTTTATGATTTATCTTGTACGCTCGACTGCTTCAGTAATTTCTTTACCGCTTTCATCCCACTGGACGAGACGGTAAACAGCGTCATGATAGAAGATGAAACGATATCGGTTAGCCAATGCTTCTTTCATTAGCTTTTCCTTTGCAAATATTGAAGTCATTGGGTAGTCGTCATAAGCCAAAACCCATAATGGATTGCTATGCGCATGCGTCGGCATGATATCCCCCATATGCAGAACCGTTTCCCCGTTTTGAGTCAGCTTGATGACACTATGTCCGTCACTATGTCCACCTGTGTGAATCATTTCGATCCCCGGCAGCACTTCAACCCGGCCTTCGAATGTTTTCACCTGATGCTGGACGGGCTCCCAGTTCTCCTTCCAATACGTATTCCTTGAACGGATATTAGGATTCCGCATTTCATCCCACTCGACTTGTGATACATGAATTTCCGCATTCGGAAAAATTGACACGAGCTCATCGTTTGCCCACCCCGTCAAACCCGCGGCATGGTCATTATGCAAATGGGTCATGAGGACAATATCGATATCGGCAGGTGTCAGTCCAAGCTCTGCCAAACCTTCCTCCACCTTTGTTTCAGCACGGACCCCGAGATTACGCTTCAACTTTTCCGACAGCTTCCCTTTCCCGATGCCTGAGTCTATGAGGATATGTTTCCCTTCGTAGGTGATATAGATCGGATCTGTCCGAAGTTCGATCAAGTTGTTCTCATCAACATTGTATTTCCGCGACCATAACGCTTTCGGAACGACCCCGAACATCGTGCCTCCATCGAGGAAATTGACTCCCCCATCGAGCCATGTTAGTTTCATATCGTGAAACTTATATGTATCCAAACAAAACCTCCCCTTTCAAACATCAATTATTGAACATTGCTTCCAACCGGTAGATCGCCTGTCCCTTTGCTGAAAACTTCTCTTCATACTCTGTCATAATATTATCTTCAGGCATTTCCGCATGCAAATCTAGCGATACATCCTGGAGGATCATTCCGTATGCCGACATTGAAACGAGCGAGTACTCAAATAGCTTCCTGTTATCCGTCTTGAAGTGGATTTCCCCTCTTTTTTTCAGAACCGCCTTGTAGCGGGCTAAAAACGATTCATGTGTCAAACGTCGTTTTGCATGGCGGGATTTAGGCCATGGGTCGGAGAAGTTCAAATAAATCCTGTCCAATTCCGCTTTTTGGAATAAATCTCCTAAATTCTCGCCATTTCCTCTTAGAAGCCGTAGATTGGAAGGCTTCTCCGCCTCAATGACCTTTTCAAGAGCGGACACAATCACATTGTCGAAATGCTCAATTCCGATATAGTTGACGTCCGGATTGGCGATAGCCATTCCGATAATGAATTGTCCTTTCCCTGTCCCTACTTCCACATGGATCGGGTTTTCATTGCCGAAAACCGTTTTCCAATCTATTGATGTACCTTCATCTTCGTGGATCAACACATCGGGATGCTCTGCCATGAAATCTTTTGCCCATGGTTTATTGCGAAGCCGCATAATCAATTACACTCATTTCTATTCATTAGTATCAGGTTGTCCCTGCTCAATCTGTTCTTCAAAAAGTCTGCTTACTGCAGTGGTCTGTCCGACATCCAAAATCGATTGTGCGGCCTTGAATTGGTTGAACTTCATCGGCACAGTCGATTTCCGGAGGGAGGAGAACCATTCTTCATACATCCTTCGATCAATGACGACCGTATCGAATGGCACACCTGGATAATCGATGTAGCCATTCCTAGAAATGATCAATTTCTTAATAGGAAAATCGATATTCTGTGCAGCGAAAATTCCCGACACGATCTTCTCCATGCGGTTCAGTCCGATGAGTGGATTCAATACCCTTGATTCCTCGTCCCCATACTTTTTCGTCCAAAACCGATCGCCATCACCGATGAAAGCCGCTGCGTCCTCTCCTTCCAACACCGTTATGCATAAGCACTCAACCGGCGTGATAAGAAGGATATCCAGTTCAACAGGTGCTTTTTTCACTTTCAAAATCGGATAATAGAATAGAAGATAGCTGTCAGGAAGCCGCTGGGTGAAGCTCCTCAGCAATGAATCCCTCATAAAGCCTGCATCCAGATTGGATCTTTCCAACATTGTAGAGCTTGCCCATTTCAGTTGAAAATGGAACAGTTGGTCCAAATATAGCTTCCGAAGCTGCTCTTCATTTTGGGGCTGATAAATAATATTCGGATTAAAATCGAAGACATCTACGTCATCTTGTCCTTGTCGACCTTTTTCCGCCTCAATCGGCTCCACTTCTTCCGAACGGCCTTTCCGATTGCCGAACAGACGGAATAGAGGGGAGTACCATTTCCCCTCCTCTGCCTGTTCCTCCGTCTCCTCAGGGACATGCCTCCACTCAGAAAGGTCGGCTCCGTGCTCCCATTGGGTTTTCATCCGTTTCCACTGGGAATTTTTCAGACGGATATATTGGGTTGGATACCGTGATAGATCATTTTCGTAGCGAGATACATAATCAAGCAGTTTGACGAGCTGCGCCAATTTCATCCACTCCGATCAGTATGGCTATGTTCATCATTCCCCCGCCACGGACAACGGAATCTGCCGCGCGAATGCTTCCTGCAATCTTCTCGTTACCGCTCCCGGCGTTCCTGCCCCAACCGCTTTTTCATCGATTAACACGACAGGGGTTATTTCCGAAGTTGTGGATGTAATGAAAAATTCATCCATTGCGTACATCTCTTCCGGTGTGAACGCCCTCTCTTCGACTGGAATTCCGTTCTCCTTACAAAGCTTTAACACCACTTGGCGTGTAATTCCGTTCAGAATAAGATTTGTTGCCGGGTGAGTAATGACAACGCCGTTTTTCACACCGAATGCATTTGAAGATGACCCTTCCATGACAACTCCGTCGCGAACAAAAATCGCTTCTGCACAGCCAGCTTCAAAAGCCTCTTGTTTTGCCAGAACATTGGCTAGCAAATTCAAACTTTTAATATCACAGCGAAGCCAACGAACGTCGTCAACCGATTTCACTGAGACTCCGCCCTCAATATTGCTTAAAGGCCTTGGATTATGGATTGCATATGCAGTAACAACCGGAGTCACTGATCCCTCCGGGAACTGATGAACCCTCGCAGAAGCTCCGCGTGTCACTTGCATATAAATATGGCCGGTCATCACTTCGTTCACCTTCACCAATTCTTTCGCAATGTCAATCAGCTGCTGTTCAGAGTAAGGGATGGCCATCTTGATTTTCGATGCGCTTTGGAACAGGCGCCCGAAGTGTTCCTCGGCAGTATACAACTCGCCGTCATACACCTTTACGACTTCATACACCCCATCACCGAAGTAGTATCCTCTGTCATCAATCGAGATAGTTAAGCTGTCTTTACTAGTGAATTGGCCATCGATAAAATAAGTAGTCATTCGTTTTTCCCTTCCCCTTCATTGGATGTAAGACGGCTGATCGCTTCCGTGTAAATGGCGGTCGCCTTTACTAAGTCCTCTATATATACATATTCATCTGCTTGGTGAGCGACATCCTCCCTGCCAGGGAAGAGCATGCCGAAAGCGACGCCTTTATCAAGCACGCGCGCATACGTACCGCCGCCGATTGACAACAACTCCGCCTCTTCACCCGTGTAGGACGTGTAAATTTCTTGCAACGTTTTGATGAATGGATCATTTGCATCGACATGATGGGGCTTCGAGTTGGACTTCACTCCCATAGTAAAAGAAGTATCCTTCAACCGATCGTTGCACGTTCCGGTTTTCTCTTCAAAAGGATAGGTGACGGAATATCGCATGCTCACGTCAACCCGGCCACCTATTTCAGGAGTGAAGGAAACGATTCCAGCATTCAATGTCGTGTCGCCCGAAACTTCATCATTATAAGCTAACCCTAGATAGCGCCCTCGAGTTTCTGTTCCGAATGCGTCCAGTATGAATTGGGTGAAATCCTTCGATTCACCTTCTTCGAAAATCTTATTCAGGAATGTCGCAAGGAGAACAGCCGCATTCACACCGTTATCCGGCTCCATCGCATGGGCGGACTTGCCGTGGAAAGTTAAAAATGCTTCGCCATTTTTTTCAACGATTGATGCTGCCATGTCATGCATATTCATGAAGCTTTCAAATTTACTGTGGATATCCTTGAAGTCGAAACCTTTAATATGCGCCTCCGCATAATCAGGTACCATATTCGTACGATCGCCTGACTTAAAATACTGAAGCTGCCCATCTGCTTTTTCAGTCTTCTGTGTGAAGACTAATGTTGAAATCCCTTTTTCCGCGTTGATGATCGGAAAGTCAGCGTCAGGTGCAAATCCGATCGTCGGCATCTCTTCTTTTTCAAAGTAACGTTTCACACAGCGGAAACCACTCTCTTCATCCGTCCCGATAATGAGGCGGACTCTTTTATTCAAAGGAACTCCTGCTTCCTTCACCAATTTCATGGCATGCCAGGCAGCGATTGTCGGCCCCTTATCATCAATTGCACCGCGACCGAACAATTTCCCATCCTTCACAGTCCCGTCAAAAGGACCGAATGTCCAATTTCCTCCAGCGGGCACCACATCGACGTGGCAAAGGATGCCAAGCAGTTCATCGCCTTCGCCCATTTCAATATGGCCAGCCATATTATCGATGTTTTTCACTGTGAATCCAGCTTTCCTGCCTTCCTCCAGCAGCCAATCAAGCGCTCGCTTAGGTTCCGGTCCAAACGGTGCCTCCTCTGTCGCCAAATTTTCATCCAGTACGGACGGAATGGAAACCAATTGCCTCAAATCATGAATCAAAAGCTCTTCTTTCTCCGACACTTTCTCTTTCCAATTCACCAATTCAAGCACCTTCTTTCCTGATACCCTATTTTCACACGTTCAGCTAAGAAAATAAAGTGAAACTGCAATCAGGGGGGGGATTCTTTCATCCCCCCTGATTGTTAGTTGAACCAATCGGGCATTTACTGGCTGTTGATTCCCCTTAACAACCTAGATTCCTCGCTTATTCTAGTAGGGGAATCTTACAGCCAGTTAATGCGGGGTAAAGAGCAAAACATTTCTTACAGAACTTTTACAAAAAATTCATGTACTATTAGCAAAAATGAGTTATACTTACATTGTCAGAACATTGCATCTGACGCAACGTTCTGATGAAAGGAGTGCATTGTCGGGGGCTATTTCAACTAGCATAGGTACATTCAATAGTCTCATGCCCATCGTTTTTGGAAAATGAAGATGAAGGAGTGGTTCCACAGTTGAATCCAGCTACTGGTCGTATGCTTACCCGCATCAAGGACGTATATTTATATATCCTTGACAGGGGTATTGTCACAACGGAAAATGTGGTCGAAGAATTCGGCATCACAAACCGCACAGCGCAAAGGGACTTGAATGTCCTTGAATACAACGAGCTCATCACAAGCCCTGCCCGCGGAAAATGGACGACAACTCAGAAAAAAGTTAAATTGCCCTCCTGACATCACTTCAATCTAAGATAAGAAAAAGGCTGAACCGCTTCAACCGGTTCAGCCCTTTTCATGGTGGAGCATTGCGACTTCCTCATCCGTCAGCTCCCTGTATTCCCCTAAACGTAAGGAGTCATCCAACTCCAACGGCCCCATCGACAGACGTTTCAAATAGACGACCCGCTTCCCGACCGCTTCGAACATCCGCTTCACTTGATGGAACTTCCCTTCGGTGATCGTCAACTCAATTTCAGACGTTTCACCTGAATGCAAGACGCGGAGCTGTCCCGGTTTCGTGAAGTAGCCGTCGTCCAATGTCAGCCCTTCCGCGAACTTTTCGATATCGGTCTCATCGACCTTACCATCGATATGCGCGTAATACGTTTTCGGAACTTCCTTCTTCGGCGATAATAACTCATGCGCCAGCTTCCCGTCATTCGTAATCAATAAAAACCCTTCCGTATCCTTATCGAGCCTGCCGACCGGGAACGGTTCAAAATACCGGTGTTCCCCATCCAGCAGATCGATGACGGTACGGTCCCGATCATCCTCCGTAGCGGAGATGACGCCTTGCGGTTTGTTCAACATCAAATAAATAAACTCTTTGTAGACGACCCGTTCACCGAGGATCGTCACCTCATCCTTTTCCGGATCTACGTGAAGCGCCGGATCCTTAACCTGTTCGGAATTTACTTGTACAGCGCCTTTTTTCAAAAGCTGCCGGACTTCCTTACGAGAGCCGAATCCCATATTCGCCAATAATTTATCTAAACGCATCATTCACCCTCCAAAACCAAGCTTCTTCGTAATCCTCGTCAACCGGTCGCCGAACAACTTTTGAGCAAGCCCCGATTTCAAGGATAGGACTCCATAGACTACCACTCCGACAAATGCACAAATCATAACGTATAGCAATGCCTGCATCTTACCGTCGACAGGACTAATCGCAAGGAGGCCTTTTAATGTGTAGTGAACTGCAATGAACATGATCACATTGAAGATCCCGATGAGGATCAGTCGCCTGAACACCATTCTTGAACGGTAATGAAGGACTCTTGATATGACATAAATATTAATGCAGACCGCGATTGCATATCCAATTGTCGTCGCAGCAATTGCTCCATTCACTTCGAAAAGCTTGATGAGTGGGATATTCAAAATCATTTTGACTAAAAGCCCCGTCAATGAAGTAAAGACGATCCATTTATGTCGATCGATCCCTTGGAGGATTGCTGCTGTCACTGAGTAAAGCCCGAACAGTATTGCAACCGGGGCATAAGCAGCCAAAATACTTGAGCCCACTGGATCTTCACTGTAAAGGAATGTATAGAACTCATTCGATAGGATAATTAACCCTAGAACCATCGGCACTGTCAAATAGAGCATGATCTGAAATGTTTGGTCTAGAGAACGGGTAAGGCCCTTCTGATCGTTCTTCGTATAATAGCCCGTAATGACCGGGATGAGCGCCATGGAAAATCCAGTTGCAACCATGACCGGAATCATGACGACTTTGTGAGTCAGGAAGTTAAGCATCGTCAAAATAACATCAGTGACATCATCACGACCGATACTTGTCATTGCTCCATTGAACGTTATCATATCGACAAATTGATACAAAGGATTGATAACGCCAACGAGGACGAAGGGAATCGTGTAACCGATCACTTCTTTGTACATATCGATGAAGGTAATATTGCTTGCAGGCGGACTGCTAGCGTACAGCTGATTAAATTCGGGTTTGTATTTCAACCAATATTTATACAGGACAACAAGACCCGCAAGCGCCCCGATGAATGCTGCGAACACCGCAAAATTCACAGCCGTCCGGGGAGACAGATCTAGTACATTCACTACAATAAATGCGCCGACAAGGACAACCAAAATCCTGACAACCTGTTCGACAAGCTGTGAGACGGACGTAGGTTCAAATTTTTGATTCCCTTGCAAATAACCGCGGACGATACTCATAAGTGGAACTGCCAGCAAAGCGAAGCTTACATAACGGATGACAGACGTAATTTCTGCGATTGTGAAAATCTGATCATCGCTTTTTCGCACAAGATGGGCAATCGGTTCAGCCAAGAAAAAGAGAACAAGAAATGAGAGGATGCCGGTTAGCGTCATGACGAGCATCCCAGATTTCATTAACTTTCGGCCTGTTGCATAATCGCCCATTGCATTATATTTTGATATGAATTTTGAAATGGCAAGTGGTGCTCCAGAAATCGCAACCGCCAAAGCTAAATTGTATGGAATGTATGCGTATTGATACAAACCGATATTCTCAACCCCGACAATTGCATAAAACGGAATTACGTATAATAGACCGAGCGCCTTCGATAAGAAGAGCCCGATTGTTAAAATGGCGGTGCCTTTAACAAGATTTGATGACATGTTTGATCCTTCCAATCTTAAGTACTACTCGACAAAGCTACTTACCAGTTTACCCCCCACCGGCGCTTTTCACAATGATTATCGAGCGTATCCATGTATAATAGAGAAAAACTGAAAGTGTGGTTCCATATATGTATGACGTCATAATCATAGGTGGGGGTCCCTCAGGACTGATGGCCTCGATCGCTGCAGCTGAACACGGAAATAAAGTGCTTCTTCTCGATAAAGGGAAAAAGCTTGGGAATAAATTATCCATCTCGGGCGGCGGTAGATGCAATGTTACGAATCGATTGCCTTTAGAAGAAATCGTGAAGAACATTCCAGGCAACGGAAGATTTTTATACGGTCCGTTTTCCGTCTTCAATAATGAGGATATCATTGCGTTTTTTGAAGGACTCGGGGTACCGTTGAAAGAAGAGGATCACGGGCGGATGTTCCCTGTCTCGGATAAAGCGAAAGACGTTGTCAATGCGCTGCTTTCGGAAATGGATCGACTGCATGTCGAAGTGAGATTGTCGACACGCGTGAAGAAATTATTGATGGACGATGAAAGGATTTTGGGCGTACGGCTTGAGGATGGTGAAGAAATCCGAACTCAAGCAGTCGTTGTTGCGGTAGGCGGAAAGGCTGTTCCGCAGACAGGAAGTACAGGAGACGGATATCCGTGGGCGGAGAAAGCGGGACATACTGTAACGGATCTGTATCCGACAGAGGTGCCGTTGCTGTCCGATGAGCCGTTCATCCAATCAAAGGAATTACAAGGACTTGCATTGCGCGATGTTGCTGTTTCCGTATTGAACGCCAAAGGGAAAACCTTGGTTACTCATCAGATGGACATGTTGTTCACCCATTTCGGGTTGAGCGGGCCTGCGATCTTACGTTGCAGCCAGTTCGTCGTGAAGGAACAGATGAAAAATGGCAGGAAGCCCGTTGATATGAGGATTGATTCCCTTCCTTCCATGAATGAAGAAAAGGCGTTTCAAATGATTCATACGATGTTGAAAGATGATCCGAAAAAAGCGGTGAAAAACAGTTTGAAAGGAATTGCACCGGAACGGTGGCTACTGTTTTTATTTGACCGGGCAGACATAGATGAAGCTGATATCGGTGCAGGGCTTTCGAACGAAAAGATCCGCAAACTTGCGGGGTTGCTGAAAGGTTTCCCGATGACCGTGAACGGCACGCAGCCGATTGAAAAGGCATTCGTCACAGGCGGAGGCGTTTCGACGAAGGAGATCGAGCCTAAAACAATGGCCTCACGGAAGAAGGCTGGACTTTTCTTCTGCGGAGAGATATTGGATATTCACGGATACACGGGCGGTTATAATATTACTTCTGCTCTTGTTACAGGACGTATTGCGGGCATGAATGCCGGGGCGTTCGCAAGAGAAGAAGGATAATATGCTTAAACATCGGTTTCGTTGAAGCCGATGTTTTTTGATGCTTTGGACGGTTTACTTTAGACGTGGAATGGCTTGCTTTGGACGCGGAGCGGCTTGCTTTGAGCGCGAAGCGGCTTGGCGCCTCGCTTTGGACGCGATCAAAAAAATCCGAAGAAATGGACGCGTCCATTTCCTCGGATCTTTACTTCATTCATCAAACAGCTACAATGTTGACCAATCTGCCTGGAATCGCAATGACTTTCTTCAATTCCTTGCCTTCAATCCATTGCTTCACATCTTCGTCAGCAAGTGCGACTTTTTCAAGCTCTTCCTTCGTAATGTCTTTTGCGACATTGATTTTCGCGCGGACTTTCCCGTTGATTTGGACAGCAACTTCTACTGTTTCATCGAATAGTTTCGATTCATCGTATGTCGGCCATGCTACATAAGAGATGGATTCGCTATGGCCAAGCTTCTCCCATAGCTCTTCAGCAAGATGTGGAGTAATCGGTGAAATCAGTGTGACAAAACCTTCAACGAATTCTTTCGGAATCGAATCGGCTTTATATCCTTCATTGATGAACACCATCAATTGAGAAATGGCAGTGTTGTTGCGCATTCCTTCAAAGTCTTCGGTCACTTTCTTCACGGTTTGGTGGTACACCTTTTCAAGTGCACCGCCCGGCTCCCCGCCAACTTTGGAGCTAAGTGTACCGTCTTCGTTGACGAATAGGCGCCAGATGCGGTCCAAGAAGCGGCGGGATCCATCGAGGCCGTTTGTCGACCACTCTTTGGAAGCTTCAAGCGGTCCCATGAACATTTCGTATAGACGAAGCGTATCTGCCCCGTGGGAATGGACGATGTCGTCAGGGTTGATGACGTTGCCAAGCGACTTGGACATTTTCACATGCCCTTCCCCGAGGATCATTCCTTGGTTGAACAATTTTTGGAATGGCTCTTTCGTTGGAACTACACCGATATCGTAAAGCACCTTATGCCAGAATCGTGCATATAGAAGGTGAAGCACCGCATGCTCCGCGCCGCCGACGTAGATGTCGACCGGCAGCCAGCGTTCTGCAAGTTTCGGATCGATAAGCATTTCGTCATTATCCGGGTCGATGTAGCGCAAGTAGTACCAGCAGCTTCCCGCCCATTGCGGCATCGTATTCGTTTCGCGGCGACCTTTCATGCCAGTCTCCGGATCGACGACGTTGACCCACTCTTCGATATTCGCAAGCGGTGATTCGCCTGTTCCGCTCGGCTTGATGTTGTCCGTCTTCGGCAGCATCAATGGCAATTCGGATTCATCGACAGGAGTCATTGATCCGTCTTCCCAATGGATGATCGGAATCGGTTCACCCCAATAACGCTGTCTCGAGAATAGCCAATCGCGTAGGCGATACGTGATTTTCTTCTCGCCTTTGCCGTTTTCAACGAACCAAGCAATCGCTTTTTCGATTGCTTCCTCTTTGCCAAGGCCATTCAGGAAATCTGAGTTGATATGCTCGCCATCTCCTGTATATGCCTCTCTTGAAATATCTCCACCTGCAACGACTTCCACAATCGGCAACTTGAATTCAACCGCAAACTCGTAATCTCGCTCGTCATGCGCAGGAACCGCCATGATGGCGCCTGTTCCATAAGAAGCAAGGACGTAATCCGCAATCCAGATCGGCATCTTTTCGCCGCTCGCAGGGTTGATTGCGTAAGCGCCCGTGAATACGCCAGTCTTTTCTTTTGCAAGGTCTGTACGTTCCAAGTCGCTCTTCGTTTTCACTTTATCCAAATAAGCGTCAACAGCTTCCCTTTGTTCGGCTGTCGTAATCGTATCGACAAGCTTATGTTCAGGAGCAAGAACGGCATATGTCGCACCGAAAATCGTATCCGGACGTGTCGTGAATGCTTCGAATGAAAGATCCGTTCCATCGATTTCGAAAGTCAGTTGAGCTCCTTCAGAACGGCCGATCCAGTTGCGTTGCATATCTTTCAAGCTTTCCGGCCAATCAACATCTTCAAGATCCTCAAGCAGGCGATCCGCATATTCGGTAATTCGCAATACCCATTGGCGCATCGGGCGGCGTTCGACTGGATGGCCACCACGTTCGGATTTACCGTCGATGACTTCTTCATTCGCAAGTACCGTACCAAGCGCCGGGCACCAGTTGACTGGCACTTCATCGATATACGCCAAGCCCTTTTTATACAATTGGATGAAAATCCATTGCGTCCATTTGTAATATTTCGGATCTGTCGTATTCACTTCACGGTCCCAGTCGTAGGAAAAGCCGAGGTCATTCATTTGACGCTTGAATGTCGCGATGTTTTTGGCAGTGAATTCCGCAGGGTCGTTCCCAGTATCGATTGCATATTGCTCAGCAGGCAATCCGAAAGCGTCCCATCCCATCGGGTGAAGGACATTATAGCCTTGCTTCCGTTTGAATGAACTTAAGATATCCGTTGCGATATAGCCTAGCGGGTGCCCAACGTGAAGTCCCGCTCCGGAAGGATAAGGGAACATATCAAGCGCGTAGAACTTCGGCTTGGATTCGTCATTGACCATTTTGTACGTCTTATTGTCTTTCCAGTACTGCTGCCACTTCTTTTCGATTTCTACATGTTTATAACTCATTGCTGTCATTCCTTCCCTCTATATTCAAAAAGCGCTATGCGGTTCGCGGAAATAAAAAAACTCCCGTCCCTTAAAAAGATAAGGGACGAGAGGTGTATGTACTCCCGCGGTGCCACCCAAATTGACGGCAATGCCGCCCAACTTGTTTCCTTAACGCGGAAAACGGCACCGGCTACTATTCGTTCACCGATACAGGCTCGAAGGCGAGTTCATCGTAGTCGTACAGGCTTGCACCAAACCGCCTGCTCTCTTCAATCGACTGGACCGATTACTGATTCCTTTTCAATGCCAACGCTATTTGAATTCAGTTTATTGTAGTGTACCCGAAATTGTTCCGAAATACAACTAGATGTCTTAAATTTCAATGGAAGTCTCTAGGAAATCCGATGGGTCCATGGCCCCTTTTTGGTAATAACTTTCCGGATTCAATAGATAACTTTGCATATTCAATAGATAACTCCATCGATTCGATAGATAAGTCGCCATATTCGATAGATAACTCCACATATTCGATAGATAACAAAATGCCAAGCCCATTAATGAGGACTTGGCATTTGATTTGGCGATCAACCAATATTCACTTTCAATTCCGCTTCCGTCGAATTCACAACATCTTCAACTGTAAACCCTTCGAACACTTCCTTCAATTCCAGACCATCAGGCGTCACATCGATCAAAGCACGTTCCGTGATGATTTTATGGACGACGCCTTTTCCTGTCAACGGCAAGGAGCATTCTTTCTTGATCTTTGCCGAGCCGTCTTTCGCGACATGGTCCATGATGACGATGATTTTTTTCGCGCCATGTACGAGATCCATCGCGCCGCCCATCCCTTTGATCATCTTGCCTGGAATCATCCAGTTGGCAAGATCGCCTTTTTCGGACACTTCCATGCCGCCAAGGATGGCGACATCGACATGCCCACCACGGATCATGGCAAATGATTCCGCACTATCGAAAAATGCGGATCCCGGGATTGTCGTCACCGTTTCCTTGCCTGCGTTGATCAGATCCGGATCGACTTGATCTTCCGTCGGATATGGTCCGATGCCGAGGAGGCCGTTTTCAGACTGCAGCACGACCGTCTTGTCATCCGATATATAGTTAGCGACTAATGTAGGCATCCCAATGCCAAGATTAACGTAATCGCCGTCGTTGATTTCTTTTTCCGCACGTCTTGCAATTCTCTCTCTGAAATTCATCATGAACATCCCCTCCCCTTATTGAGTCGTCAATCTCTCAATTCGTTTTTCCTGTTCCGCCTGCAATAAGCCTTGCACGTAAATGCTTGGAGTATGGATCGTCGCTGGATCGAGTTGTCCCGTCTCCACGATTTCTTCCACTTCTGCAATCGTGATCTTGCCTGCAGCCGCCATCATCGGATTGAAGTTTTGAGCGGTCTTGTTATAGATCAAGTTTCCGATTTTATCCGCCTTTGCTGCGCGAACCAATGCAAAATCGGCGACGAGCGCTTCTTCAAGGACGTATTCCTTGCCATTGAAAACCCTCGTCTCTTTGCCGTCCGCCACAGTTGTTCCCACTCCTGCAGGTGTGTAAAATGCAGGGATACCTGCACCGCCGGCACGAATCTTTTCAGCAAGCGTCCCTTGCGGAGTCAGTTCAACTTCGATTTCGCCTGACAGCACTTGGCGTTCGAACTCCTTGTTTTCTCCGACATAGGAGCCGATCATCTTCTTAATCTGCTTTTCTTTCAATAAAAGACCGAGACCCCATTCGTCCACACCACAGTTATTCGAAATGATCGTCAAATCTTTGACGCCTTTTTCGACGAGTGCCAAAATAAGCTGTTCCGGGATTCCGACAAGTCCGAAGCCCCCCACCATTAAGGTGGAGCCGTCTTCGATTTGTGAAATCGCTTCCATAGCTGTTGTATAAATCGGTTTCATCTAGCATTCCCCCTTTGTATCTTTCAGAAAAATTACAACTACTCTCTATTCATTTAATCAAACTATTAAGCGGGACGCAATGTTCTAAACTGAAAAACCGAAAATCCTCATCGGATTTCCGGCTTTCGTTCAGTCTTAAGCGGTCGGTCGTAAAGAAGAGTTGTGACGATTGTAATGGCCATGAGACTCGTCAGCAGCAGAAGCATCATTTTCATGCCATGGATTTCAACGAGGATGCCCCCTGCCAATGGGCCGATCATGCGTCCGATTGTTGCAGCGGAGTTGACGATCCCTTGATAAAATCCGTCCCTGCCTTTTGGTGCAAGCTGGCTCGCCAATGTCGGGATAGCCGGCCATACAATCATTTCACCGAAAGTTAAGATAACCATCGAAACGATGAACATTTTGAATGAGCCTGCAAAACTGACGACGATGAAGGAGATGATGAAGATGACTGTCCCGATGATCATCTGCGCTTTCAGCTGCTTTTCAAGCCGCTTGATAAGCGGTTTGATAAGAGGTTGTCCAATAACAATCAGCAACCCGTTGATTGTCCAAATGAAACTATACTCTCTTAAGGTAATGCCTAGTGCTAGAGCATGCGTGGAAATCGTCGTCGACCATTGCGAATAGACGAGCCAGGTGATTAAATAACCGCCGACTAAAATGAGTAATGCATAGAAAGGGGCTTTATTCTTAATCCGCGCAGTTTCCCGGATGACGTCCGTATGGCGATCGGGTGCGATTTCCAGTTTTTTATATCCGAAGTACGCAATGAATAGGAAAATGACATAGAAAACCAAATTCGCAAAATATATATAATCGATATGCACGGAAGCTATCAAACCAGCGAGTGCGGGCCCGATCGCGACTCCGACATTTTGCGCCAAATAGATCGAGTTGAATGCCTTCCTGCCACCCTCAGGCCAAATTGTTCCGACCATCGCATACATGCTTGGAAAGATGATACCGCCGCTGAATCCTAATACGGTAAGCAAGATGATATATGGATACCAATCATGGTCGTATACGAGATAGGCAAGCGCCAAAATCGAAATGATGATGCCTGCCATGATTGATTTAAAACCGCCGATCCGGTCAAATAAAAAACCGCCAAGCAGATTCCCGACGACACCAGCTCCTGCGTTCGCCATCAGGACAAGACCGGCGACCGCCAACGACTTACCGAGATATTCATGCATATATATCGTATTCAATGGCCAAAGGAACGAGTTCCCTATGACATTGACAAACATTCCTATGATGAGGAGCCAAACTTTATTGGGTATTTCCATTTTAGGCATTTCCTTCGCCTCCGATCTCTATCTACTACTCGTGAAAGCTATTTCGAGTGTATGTCTTTTTCTGGATTCAGACAACAAAAACGGAATATGTTCCGCAATTCAGATGACACTGATCGGATCCAAAATGGTACAATCTACTGTTAGAGGAGTTGAAATGATGGATGACTTCATTTATCCGTTCCCTACTGAGGGGAAACGGTACCATACATGGTCCAGACATTTGAAAGGTGAAT
This sequence comes from Saccharococcus sp. Marseille-Q5394, assembly GCF_946901335.1. Lineage (NCBI taxonomy): Bacteria > Bacillati > Bacillota > Bacilli > Caryophanales > Anoxybacillaceae > Saccharococcus > Saccharococcus sp. Marseille-Q5394. Next base: position 1,087,489 of record NZ_CAMPPQ010000001.1, read on the forward strand.
TCGGGTTCAAAATATTCAAGGTCGCTCTTGATGCCGGCTTTGATTGTCCGAACCGCGACGGCACAGTAGCTTTCGGCGGCTGTACATTTTGCAGTGTCGCAGGCTCAGGCGACTTTGCAGGAGACCGGGCAAAGCCGATTGAAGTCCAGTTCAATGAAATCCGCGACCGGATGCATCAGAAGTGGAAAGAAGGCAAGTACATCGCCTATTTCCAAGCGTACACGAATACACATGCCCCGCTGCCGGTTTTGAAGGAGAAGTTCGAAGCGGCCCTAGCCCAACCTGGTGTCGTCGGCCTATCCATAGGTACACGCCCCGACTGCCTTCCCGATGATGTCGTCGACTATTTGGCAGAGTTGAATGAACGGACGTATTTATGGGTCGAATTAGGCTTGCAGACCGTGCATGAAAAGACGGCCAAGCTCGTGAACAGAGCGCATGATTACGCCACTTACGTTGAAGGCGTGGAAAAGTTGAGGCGGCATGGAATACGCGTATGCACCCATATCATCAATGGCCTTCCGCTCGAAGATAGAGAAATGATGATGGAAACGGCAAGACAAGTGGCGAAGCTCGATGTGCAAGGCATCAAGATCCATTTACTGCACTTGTTGAAAGGGACGCCAATGGTCAAACAATATGAAAAGGGTTTGCTGGAGTTTCTTGAGAGAGATGAATATATCAACCTCGTCGTCGATCAGCTTGAAATTCTTCCGCCAGAATTGATTGTCCACCGGATCACCGGGGATGGTCCGCTCGATTTGATGATCGGTCCGATGTGGAGCGCGTCGAAGTGGGATGTGCTAAACGGCATCGATAAGGAATTGGAACGCCGCGACAGCTATCAAGGTAAGTATTACAGTAAGGAGACTGAACGTATATGAGTGATATTTTATTGCATCGTGTCTTGCCTTTTTCGAAACGGTTGATCAGCGAAACGGTTCTGCCGGGTGAGACGGTTGTCGATGCAACTGCGGGAAACGGGAATGACACGTTATTCCTCGCGGAGCTCGTCGGTGAAGAAGGCCGCGTTTTCGCTTTCGATATCCAGCAAGCTGCGCTCGAGGCGACTGCAAACAGATTGGACAACCTCAATGACCGTGTCTCATTGATTTTGGACAGCCATGCGAATGTGGATACATACGTCAAGAAACCGATCGGCGGAGCGATGTTCAATTTAGGGTATCTTCCGTATAGTGAAGATTTGTCCATCATCACAAAACCGGATTCCACGATCGAGGCTGTCGACAAGCTGCTGGGCATGCTTAAAAAGGGTGGAATTATAACGATATCCGTCTATGATGGACACGAAGGCGGGAAGGAAGAGCGCGATGCATTGCTCGACTATGTAAAGTCGCTCCACCAGGCCGATGTTCATGTTGTCCGCTATGAATTGCTCAATCAACGAAAAAATCCCCCATTTTTGATTGCAATCGAAAAAGTGAGGGATTTTGATGAAGTTGTGCGCGTGGAAGAGTAAGCAAACGCTTGGAACCATTTTGGTCCAAGCGTTTTTTCATTCCCCGATTTGCCGGATATCCGCAATCGGGCCGAGTTTACCGAAGTCTTCCCGGTCCATTACGGAAATAAGTTTACGCGCGGTCTCTTCCGCACTGCTTAATTGACCTTGCTGTTTGTAGTCGACAAAACGGTCGTGCAATGGGAAATCTGCGGCATTGCTTGATCGGATCGTTTTCTGCATCCCTGTGTCGATGATTCCCGGAGCAATCGAAATGACATCTACAGGGTATTCGGCCTTTTCCTGCTCAAGCGATACGACGCGGGAGAAATGATCGAGTCCCGCTTTCGTTGTGCAATAAACGCCCCATCCTTCATATGGATTCCTGCCGGCTCCAGAAGATATATTGACAATCCTTTTTTGTCCTTCGAACTTTTCAAGCGCCGAGATGAATGCATTCGATAGAATCATTGGTGCCGTCAAATTGACAGCGAGCGCCTCTGTCAGCTTCTTTTCGTCTATCGTGCCGATCAACCCGATCGGTTCCACCGTTCCTGCATTATTGATCAACGTAAAGGAAGTTGCGGATGAATGGTTCTCTTCTACAATCCTTTTAATGATTTCAGCCAAACGATCGGTAAGAGAAAGATCCGCAGTCAGCAAATCTCCATCCCGGCTCTCATTCGTCCTGGCGATGCCGATCACCTTGTCCCCCCTCCCCTTCAACTGTTTCATCAATTCAGAACCGATTCCTTTAGATGCACCGGTAACAATAAATAAGTTCAATTGACTTCCCCTTTCATCTCGATGTCAGCCTGCCATGATTCCTCTTGAAATGCATCTTCCCCAATTTTCACTTTCTCTGGAATCTCGAAATAGGCAATCCAAATATATAATGCGATTGCAAGTATTGCGATTACCCCGATGATTAATCTTCTCTTCTCCATCTCCACTCCCCATTCCCTCACGTTTACATCATTTTACCATGATGGATGTGAGATTGGAGCAATTAAAATAGCCAACCCCTTCCAAATTAGAAGGGATTGGCCTTATCATCATTTCAATATTTTTATTTTCACGTCTTTCCTTCCCCATTTAAACGCTTCGCTTTTGCTTGGGAAGAAGACATCGATTTTATTTCCTTTAATCGCGCCGCCAGTATCGCCAGCGATGGCATATCCGTATCCTTCCACGTACACTTTCGTGCCTAATGGTATAATGGATGGGTCAACAGCAATCACTTTAGCATCGGGATTGCGCTTCAAGTTGATGCCCGTTGAAGTGATTCCGGAACAGCCGTTGCAATTCGCTGTATACGCACTTGCGGAAACCGTGATTTCCTTTACTACATTGTCATCATCGGATCGTGATGGTGTTTTGGCAACCTCTTTTTGAGAATCGGTTTGGACAACCTTCAAGTTCTGATTCGGATGAATGACGTCCGACTTCATGCTATTCCATGTTTGCAATTCTTTTACGGTAACATTATGGATATCGGCAATTTTATAAAGCGTGTCACCTTTTTTGACCTTATACGTTGAAGAGGCTGCAAAACTTTCGGTCGTACCACCGATCAATAAAACTACTGTAAAGATAATCGTCACAATATGTTTTCTCAAGTTTTCTACTCCCCGCCTTTTTTAGTCTACTCATAGATTAGCAGTGGAGTATTACATGCATGTTACAGTTTGCAACCATTCTTATTACAAAAGAGAAGTGAATATTACGATGGAAGGAAGATGGGATTGACAGAAATTTTAGTAAGAAATGCTAGAAAGAATGAAGCAAAATCCCTTGCTGACTTGCTTTCACGATGCCAGTGGTTCACTTACGGGGAGCTGTTCACAAACGCCTATATTGAGCGGTTAATTGAGAATTATTACAATGTCGAACGCGTCAAACAGGAAGTCACAACAACCGACAAAAAGTGGCATGGCTATATTGTCGCTGAAATGGAAGGAAACCTCCTAGGAGTCATTGGCGGCGGGATGAAAAATGAGGCCGATGGAGAGATTTACGTCTTCTATGTTGCCCCTGAAGCTAGAGGCAAAGGAATCGGTACAAGACTGCTCGATTTTTATACAAAAGTACAAAAGCATACGTATGGAGCGGATCGGCAGTGGGTTTCGGTTGCAAAAGGAAATATGTACGGAATTCCATTTTATGAATCGAAAGGTTTTATTTTTAAGCGGGAAGAGGTATCATATGGTGCGACCGAAGAGGATGAAGATATTTCTCTCGTTTATTCTCGCAGTATCTAACCGATATATTGTATATAAAAATTTCATCCTGCTTTCTTTTCATGTATACTACTAGTACTAGAACTGAAGTAGGAATTAATTTCAAATTGCAAGCAGGATGGTGATCAGCAATGCCGATACCTTCGGAGCATCAAAGACCGACACGTGTTACAGCGAAAGAAAGTGCATTTACTCAATTGCAGCAATGGATTATCGATGGGACATTGCAACCCGGTGAAAAGTTGAATGATATTGAATTGGCGGAAGCACTTGGTGTAAGCAGAACGCCGATCCGCGAGTCGCTTCAGCTGCTGGAGGTCCAAGGGTTCGTCAAGATGTATCCGGGAAAAGCGACACAAGTGACAGAGGTGGACAAGGAGTCGATCAATGACCTTTTGCCGCCCCTAGCCGCCATGCAAGCGTTATCCACGGAACTTGCAGCCCCTAACTTGGATGAAAACGTCATAAAGGAATTGGAAGAGACGAATGATCGTTTCGCCAAGGCTGTCCAGAGAGAGGATTATTTCACTGCTTTGAAAATCGACGAAGACTTCCATCAAATCATCGTCGACCAAGCGGCGAACAAATATATTCATTCCATCGTAGCTTCGTTGCAAACCCATGTACGTCGATTGTTCTTCCATAACTCGATCATTTTGACGGAAAAGTCGATCGACGAGCATAAAGATATTATCAGATTGCTGACAGAAGGCAATGGGGAAAAAGCAGCATCGATCATGCGTGAAAACTGGCTTCGTGCTATTGATGAATTTCATTCAAAGAAAACAGACTAAAAAAGCACTCCAACTTCTTATATGGCCACTGATAAAGTCCATTAAAGTCAGTACCCCCTTGGAACACTGTTGATTTGCGCTTCAGGCGGCCGCTTTCCGCGGGGCGGGCGGTGAGCCAATCGAACAGCGAAGGGTTCGATTGGCATTTCTGCGCCTTTCGCAGAAATTAAGGCATCCTGGTCGTAACGGCTTTCGCTGGAGTCGCCGCCTTTCGCTCCAATCAACATCAAGGATCACAGTGCTAGCTGCTTGAAATACAATGAGCCCAACATCATTGGGATTGATGTTGGGCTTCTTGCGTCTGCTGTTTAATAGGTCGACCATAAATCAATTTTCATTCTTTCACAGTGACCACTTTCAATGACGTAAATGGTTGTCGATGAATGGTGTAAAATAGCTTAGAGTCACCAGAAACCTCTAACTCCCTGTCAATTCCATCCCCTAAGAGCATCATTTTTTGAATAGATGGATCAATTACTTTTCCATATAACACAGATCCCTTTGATCCTTTTTTTGTCTCAAAATCAAAACCAGCAATTGTATAAGGTAATTCTCCTTCGACATCGACATCGAAATCGAAATATGGTTCATTCCTAAACCAACTATACCCTTTTTCACTTTCAATAATATTCGCTATACTAAGCGCTCCTTCATTTTCAAAAAAAATGATCATTTCTCCTTCGTACTCTTCAACAGACAAAACAGCAGATTCGTCAATTCCCTCTTGTTTTAGTCCGGATTCAATAGCCTTCTCTTTGGTATCGTACCAATCGGAACTATCTTTTTGACTGCATCCGACAAATATAAACAACAATATGAGACTACCTAATAATACTTTTCTCAAGGTATCACCGCCTAATTCTGATGGTGGACTAACTTATAGGATTCTTCTATGCAAAAACGGACGCCGTCACTTATGCCTTTTTTAAGCCCTCTAATTAAATGACTGGTCTACTTTATTTTCATCTTGCAAATGTTTTTGTATGACCGTTTCTACCTCAACTTCGTTTCGATAAAATCACTCAGATGAGTTTTTAAACCCGATTTTATAGAAGACTTCCCCGCTCCTAAGTAAATAGACGCCAAGCAATAACTGAACAATAGTCATAATAAGGTTTTGAAGTACGAATTCCATTTGAGCACTTGTATTGATTAATGTTGTAGATGAAACAAACATGATATTAGCCACTAATTGAAACGCCTTTGGGATTGAAAAAATAATCAAACCTAACCCGGCTAATTTCATAAAGAGCATGAACAATTCACCTTCTTTGTCTTTTTGTTCCTCAACAGAACCTCGAAAAGCAAATTGAATGATTGTCTCACCGCTTTTTAACAAGTAAACTCCAAGTGCCAAAAGCAAAACAGGATATACGGCTTGGAAAATAAGCGTGAGACGATAATTCATTAAATCATTATGATTCATCAGCTCTGATAGAGTGTAGATAGAGTTGAAGGCAAAAACAACGGTAACTGCATGAGTCATACTCCAAATGATTGTTAACATACCGATAATTTTTAAACCAGCACGGAAAAATGCTGTAGGCTGAAACATTGGAACCCCTCCTTTTAATATGTTTACTTGCCATAACGCTTGAGTATTTTTCGCTTGCACTTATTAAATTGAAGTTCACATTCCTACATGTGTTTTTGGTCGATCAGCATTTAGCACTTTCTGATTAATAATGATACGATTCATCCTCTATAAAGTTCCAAACATTATTCCAGTAATCTTATTTTGCATTAAAACTAGCAGTGCATCTGAAATGATAACGGGTTCGGAACACGTGAAGAAAACATTAAATCACACATAAATTTATGTGCCTCTGCTAAATGCACTGCTAATAAGTATGTTAATAAGTGGTTTGAAAATTGTTTTGGAATTGAATGATACCATTGAAGTGTTTGGTATAGTGGTTGCTATGTATTTTGGGACACCTGTTGCTTGTAGTGCAGGCGCTCGACTCCTGCGGGAATAGCATGAGCCTTGAGACCCCGCAGGGAAAGCCGTTACGAAGAACGGCTTTTGCGACCAAAAGCGAAGCGCTGGGAGCACCCCCCGAGGAGGCTCAAGCCATGCCCGCGGAAAGCGAGCGCCGGAACGGAAAGCAACAGCCTGTTGACATCATAGTTCCTTAAATTCATTAAGAGCAAAAATACATTCAAGAAAAACACTTGACTACGGGTAAGAAAGCGTCCGCTCACAGTGGATATCAACATTTCTATCCTTTTCTATTTTTAAAGAAAAAAGACTGTAGACAAGCACCGAAATTCTTGGTGTTTGTCTACAGTCTAAGCACTCCATTTTTTAATTGGAGTGCTCTTTATATTGCACCGATGGCTGAAATAACTTGGCGATGATGCCTGTAATCAGCATGATAATCACTACCGGAAGAAGCCAGCCAAGGCCTTCGCTGTAGTACGGCAAAATAGTATCATAGAAATTCACAATATTGCTTAGCCAGTTCGGCCACTCCTGTTCAACTATTCCCAACGTCCCGTAGAGAGTCTTCACACCATCAATAACACTTATCAAAAATGCAACTGCTGTTGCACTGACGTAGACGATTCTCGAATGATTGAACAATGGTGAAGTGAATGTAAGCAACATTAGCACGACAGCAAGTGGATATAAAAACATCAATACTGGAATTGAATACGTAATAATATTGGACAATCCGAAGTTTGAGACAATGAAGCAAAATATCGTGAAGATCATTACAAACGACTTGTAGCTCACTTTAGGAATAATTGTATGGAAATATTCACCGCAAGCAGTCATTAACCCGATGCTCGTTGTTAAGCAGGCAAGTAAAATGATTACAGCCAACATAACTGAACCAAAAGTTCCGAAGTAATGCGAAGCTGCACCGCTTAATACAGGACCCCCGGTTTCAAACAGACCAAATACTTCTGTTGTCGTCGCTCCAAGGTAGGCGATCCCTACGTAGATGAGTGCCAAAAATCCAGCTGCCACAAAACCGGTTTTCGCTGTTGCTGAAAGTATTTGGACATTGTTCGTAACCCCCATGGAACGGATGACATTAATGACAATAATGCCGAAGACAAGCGACGCCAAAGCATCCATCGTGTTATACCCTTCCATGAACCCTTTCATGAACGCAGCATCCGCATACACATCCACCGGGGATTGAATCGCTCCTATCGGATTGATAAAAGCTACGACAAGCAACACGAGCAATAAAACAATGATAGCCGGCGACATGATTTTCCCGATCCGGTCGACGATCTTTGCCGGGTTAAGCGATAGCCATAATGTCACCCCGAAAAAGATTAGTGTGAAGATGAATAAACCGATTTGCATATACTCTTCCGGAATGTATGAGGAAAAGCCAATATCAAATGCGACCGCTCCTGTCCTCGGAGCTGCAAAGAACGGACCAATTGTTAAATATAATAATGATGTAAATAATACGGCGTATACAGGATGAATTCGGCTCGCCAAATCCTGCAAGTTCCGGCTACCTGAAAAGCCAATTGCAAGTATGCCAAGAAAAGGCAATCCTACCCCAGTTATGAGAAAGCCGATGACTGCAGGCCACAAATTCGTCCCTGCATTCTGACCCAATTGAGCAGGAAAGATCAAGTTTCCGGCGCCAAAGAAAAGGGCAAACAACATGATTCCGATTAATAGATACGATGAAAAAGACAGTTTATTCTGCATAGTTTTTGAACCCCTTCATGTTGAGAATCACTCTTTTGTTGTATGCAATATATCGCATTTTTTTATATTAAACCCCTATGCGTTAAAATGCAACAGTAAATTGTTTCCTGAATATATTATTTTGTCGGTTAATCAGAGTAATTTTTACAATAAAAGAAGACAGGAGGTTCCCCTAACGGGTTCGGTTGATGGGGAGAAAAGTGCAATTAACAACGTAAATAACAGGTTAATTAGCTTATATTTCAACAGTGAAAAGCCATATAGAAAACAGTAAAAGCACTCAGAAATCTGAGTGCTTTTTAGCGTAATATTCTACTATCCTTATTGAACTAAAGCACCCGTTAGTTCAATAAGCACAAATAACAGGCAAGTGTGGGATGGCTCCTCACTACATTAAGGATTATGCCGCGGTATATGGAACCATACGTACAGCGGTGTGAGAGGTTGTAGTTTAGATTACTTATATTGTTCATTATGTCGTTTTAAAGCTTCCACTCCAAAGACTTCCTTAATGTAATATTTTTCTGCTTTTTCTGTCCGTTCATGCACGAATAGTTCAAGATCACCAGCTACATTATCAGCACTTTCTAAGCCTAATAGAAGAATATAGTCTTGAACGATATCTGAAAAATCACCATCCAGCCATTTATCCAGGATTTCATCAAAATACGAATCTTTTTCTACAAAACGTTTTAAATAAAGAAGATTTTCTTTGGCAATTTGACCTGCTTGGTCATTTTGTTTTCTTAATCTGATTTCATCATCGGAAACCGTGTTTGGGTTATCCATCGTTACTTTTTGACGAGCCATTGTATACATTGTGATTGCCATCGGAATTTGATATCGTAATTCGGCTTCCGAGTAATGATCAAGTTGCCCAGGAATTTTTTCAGCTAAAGATGGATCAGCAGGTGTAGATTGATCCTCATTTCCAGGATTCAAAGCACGGTGAAGAAATACAGCGTAATGAGCCCGAGTAACTTTCTCATTAGGCTTGAAATATCCCTCATAGCCAGTAGTGATTCCGTTAGAATACAGAGCCCTTACGTGTTTATTCCCCCAATGAGTGGAAGGAACGTCAACAAAGTCTTTGTTTGATTTCACAGTCAAATCAAAAGCTAAATCGATTACTTTGGCCATTTGTACACGTGTTAAAGAAGCTTCGGGATTGAAGTTTCCATTTTCATCTCCATCGATAATACCTGCTCTTTGGACCTTTTGAATGCTATCGTGGTGAGGATGTGTCTTTGGCACATCCTTAAACTCTTTTGTTTCCCTTACTGGTTCAAGGGACAAAACTCTTGATAACAGGGCTGCTACATGTTTACGACTAATATTTTCTGCTGGCTTAAATGTGCCATCGGGGTAACCGCTAATATAGCTTAAGTTATGCATTTCATTAATGAGTTCAAAATAAGGATTTTCGCTTGATACATCATTGAATGCTCCCTTAGCAAAAGTAATTTTATCTGCCTGAGCACTTTTAACGAGTACCTCATTAGACAGTGCAAAGACTGCCGAAGGGATAGCTATCGCTGTTGCCAAACTCGCAAGAAAAAGTTTTTTTGTCATGCTGTTCTCCTCCTATCAGTTAATTAAATAATGTCACTTCTTCTCTACCGAGTCGACTCCATAAAACAGTATGACCCGATTGTTGAATACAAATTAAACAGCACTCTTCAACTAAATTGCTCCTTTAGTTCAAAAAGGCTTAACCCCTTATTGAACTAAACTGCTGCGTTAGTCAAATAAGAAAAAATGCTGCACCCGTTAGTTAAATAATATTTTTAATCCAAGTCAGCATTCGAAGAACTTGGAATGGTTCAAACCAAGTAACTAAAAATAATATTACGAAAAAAGTAGTAAGTGATATATATTTTACACTTCCTTTTTCTTTTTTAGAGATAGCAATAAAACTAAATACAGCCCCTAATAATATTAAAATAACTCCAGTTAGTACAATAGGTTCAACATAATCATCTATAAACCAGTTTAATATAAAGAAAATAAGCCCTATAAATAAAAAGACTATTGAACTCACACTGAATAGCTTCATACGTACACCCCTATTAGTTTAATTATTATTATGACTTTAACAATTCATAAATGTTCCAATTCCCATACTAACCTATTCCTTCTAAGCAGGGCAATAATCTTCAAGTAAAGCACCCGTTAGTGAAAAAAGACTTACTTAACTTCAATTACAAAGGCATAACTCGAACTTCCCTTTTCCCACCGTGCGGAAACACTATAAATATAAACACCTTTTTCTTTTGGTACTACTAATACATTGTCATTTAATGAGGCATTTTCCACTTCATCGTTACTAAACCATATAGATGCGACCAACGTATTTTCTTGTGGTTTACGATTAAATTTTATTTTCAATTCAGCTCCAGGAGATACTGTAACAGGTTTAAGTTCGTGATGTTTAATAAGTTCCGGTGGGGAAATCATATCAACACATTGCCCCTTAATAAGCCCACCCCAACAATAAGAACCTTGTGCCACTTCTACTGTATTATTTTCAATAGTTATAGTTGGTTTAGGTGGTGTAAGGTTAAATACAAAATAAATCCCGGCTACTAACACAACTACTGCTAATAAAAAAATTAAAACCTTTTTCATATACTTCCCCCCTCATTGTTTCTAAAGACAACCTATTCCACTATACTGCACCGTTAGTTCGATAAGAAAATGTGCTTACTCCTTCTTGAAGTAAAGCACCCGTTAGTGAAAAACTCACTTTAAAAAGGGCTTGTCGAAATACTCCATTGCTAGTATTACTAGCCCCAAAATCGTTAACAACAATCCTACAACAAATGGGAAACCTAGGAATAAACTTTGAACAGCTTCATTCCCAAACCCATAGTATTGCTTTTCCCCAAAAATCGCATACCACAACTGTGAACCAGTCCAACTAGTCATGCTGGGCATATACATCATTGCCATCAGAATTATAGTTAGTGTAGTAAATATTCCCCCTATCATTACAAAACCGCCAATTACAGTCCTTTTCATTCTTTCGCCCCCAATCTCTATCTCCATGCAATTTAGATTTCCACTTGTTCTACTAACTGCTTCTTTAGTTGAACAAGAAAAAAGATGACTCTAAGCAGAACAATGATCTTTCAGAAAAATACCGATAGAGAAGTGTCACCATTCAACTATTACGTTGTTTTTTTCATCAAGAATCTTATAGTGAAAGCTTTTCGCTTGTTCATAAATACCATCTGGTAATTTCTCATATACAATATTGTCTGTTATTTTAACTTTTGAACTGTATATTTCATTATCCTCATCATCTTTCAATACATAGCTAACTGTCGTTGCATTGGGATAGTTAAACACTCCTCCCCATAAAGCTATAATCGAACTGTGTCCAACGGGGGTTACTTTAATGATTTCAAAATGATTTGTTATATCAACGTTTTGAGCGAATTCCCCTCCTGCATTGTATGCATACCTAGAATCTTCCTTAGTAAAAGTATTTAGGCTTAACATTGGTTGACCCGAATAATCTTCATTCAAGAAAAGAACAACTTTATCTATATCATCTTGAAACAAGATCTCAACATTGATTCTTCCATCTTTATCAATTGCATCCGAAAGTGAAGCAGAAGAACATCCTGCTAATGAGATCAATAATAAAAATAACAACAAATATAAATACCTCATTGAACTCCTCCCAATACTCTCTTTAGAATCATTTTTTGATTATTGAACAACACAATTGAAGTAAACTGCCCAAATTAGTTCAAGAAAAAAAGTGCCATTCCAGTTTATTAGAAACGCACCCTTTCCACACACTAATTTACATATATTAACTTATTCAACACAATCGGCATAATACCTTTTTCTTCAACTAAACTGCTCCTTTAGTTCAATAAGAAAAAAAGCTTTACCCCTTCTTGAAGTAAAGCACCCGTTACTTTAAGTACAATACTTCACAAACTTTTATTGAACATCAATATCAAATACCAAAGTAGTTTCACCATTTTTCCATTTCCCGACTACTTCATATACATAGTAGCCTTCTTCTGCGGGAAATGTTAATACATTCTCGTCTAATAGGACTTCTTCAATTTCACCATTTTCATTCCATTGATGAACAGTTATGTAAGTTGTTTTATCTTCAAGTACAATTTCTATTTTACTATTCTTTGCAACTGCTAAAGTGTCGAATTGTTCTGCTGCCTCCGTTGGGGAGAAAGGGTCTAATTTATTTATTTCTACCTCTTCATCCTTGTATGTATAGTATCCATGTATCAAATTATATTCTTTATTATCAACAATTATTTTTCCATCTAAATACCTTGAACTTGCTTCATCTTCAGCAACTTGACTACACCCTATAAGAATTATTGATGTTAAGAATAATAGAAAAAATCTACTCATGTGAATCCTCCCTTTTATTAAACATACTGTTTTTTCTTTATTCCTCATTTACACCAATTATTCTTAGAAAGAACATTTACCTTATTGAACTAACCTGCACCGTTAGTTAAAGAAGAAAAAGAGCCGTCTAAGCAGCTCAATGATCTTCAAGCTAAAGCACCCGTTAGTTGAAGAACATCGTACATTAGTTTTCCGTTTCTTTTTCGTCTCTCTCTTTGATATATCTTTCGTACGCATCTTTCACCTTGTCATTACTATTTGGTGGTACTACTTGTTTATGGACCTCACTAATTAAAATAAATGACCTAAAGATGACTCCAACAATAATTGCACATAAGATGTAAATTCCAATAGGACCGAGGAACGCCAAGATACCTAAAAGTCCAGCTAATAGAATGGATAACAATAACCTCACCAAAATCCCCCTTAATCTGACTACCTGTATTCCACTTAAAACCCCGATTGTTGACCATAACTTAAGAAACACTCTTCAACTAAACTGCACCATTAGTTGAAGAACATCGTTTCATAATCTTCAATATATTTTACCATGGATTTTTCATCTTCCTACTATATTTTTCTTTCCAATATCCATTTAGCAAGTGTTTTAACAAGTGAATTAGCAAAGGCACATAAATTTATGTGCTCTTGTTAATCCCCGTGCTAATTGCGGTTCCAGTTCGTCTATATAAATCATCTAAACGTTGATATAACAACAAAAACGGGGACACCAATTCATATGCGAATTGTGTCCCCAAATGCTGTGTTTTTTATTGTTTTCTCCCCATCAACCGAACCAGTTAAGGTTCCCCCCCTGCCTTCTTTTATTTCAATATAAATCGAGTGACGCTATGTCCTTCTCTGGACTTCTGTACTTCAAGTATGGCCGGGAAGGCAGTTTTCAACTCTTCCACGTGTGAGATGACACCGATCATTCTTCCCGACTTCTGTAAATCGATCAGTGTGTCAACCGCTTTTTGCAATGCTTCCTCATCCAATGTACCGAACCCTTCATCGATGAACATCGTTTCAATTGACACAGAACCTTGATAACTCTGAATGACATCCGCCATGCCGAGCGCTAAGCTGAGTGAAGCATTGAATTTCTCCCCGCCTGACAATGTCTTCACATCCCTATTTTGTCCGGTGTAGGCATCATATACATCCAGCCCTAATCCGCTTTGCTTTCCACGGACTTCCTGCCGATCGCTGCGGATCAATTCATATTGCCCGTTGGATAAATTACGCAGCCTTTCATTTGCAGACTGTATGATACGCTCCAAATAATCGATTTGAATGAAACGTTCAAATGAAAGCTTATGATCATTCTGACCACGGATGACATCGTATAAGTCCGTAATTTTACCGACTTGCCTTTCCAGATCTTCCACGTTTTTTGCTGCCTTTTCAATATCCAACTTCATTCGGAGCAATGCCTTTTCACATTCAATGGAATTATTCCACTCCGTGAATGCTTTTTCATATGCTGACTTCAACGATTGAATTGTCTCCAGTAAACCGTCCAGATTCGTCTGCTCTTTTCCAGCAAGGCTGGCTTCCAACTCAACAATCGCCTCCTTCACTGCATGAAGGCGCTGTTTGAACTGCATGACGTATTCCTTCAGAAGGAGCCTGTCACCCTCCGCCATCTTCGCTTGCCGGTACTCTTCTTCCGTACTGAATTCCGATTCTTGTAAAGCCTTGTGGAATCTATCTGCCGCCAGATCTCTTTTTCCAACGCTTTCATCTACAGATCTTTTCAAATGGTACTCTGAATTGACAGAAGTGGCCAGCTGTTCCTTTGCACCTTCCAAGTCTTTTCTTGCGCGTTGCCATGCTTCATCCATTTGTCGTTTCTGTGTTTCCATATCCTTGATTTCCGCTTGAAGACGAGTTAGATCCCGAAGCCCTTCCGGAATTGAAGATATCTCCCGTTTCAGTAATGCAGATTCCTGCGCATATAACGTTTTTTGTTCAAACAATGCCTGTTCGATCTCCGTCTTGCGGGCAATCCAATCAGTTGTTTCCTTGTCCGCTTTCTTTTGCTGCTCTTTAAGTGAAACGAGTTCAGTCCGTACAGTTTTTAATCGCTCCACTTTCTCAGCTGTTTCCTGCCCTTTTGCAACTAATGCTTCGAGTCCGTCAATGATTTGAAGCTCTTTCATTTCTTGTTCTTTTTCTGCAAGTAGGGCAAATACACTTTCACATTTCGCCTCAACTGATCGAAATGCACTTTCAACGTCCGCCAAATTCGACCTTTTTAAATCAAGTGCATCGCGGGAAACAGTTTCGGCATCATGACCGGTAATTTTCGCCGGGTGATGGGCGCTTCCACAGACAGGGCAAGCCTCCCCTTCCTGTAACGTCTGCGCCAAAAATGCGGCTTGATTATTCAACCAAGCATTTTGCATAGCCTCAAATTCATTTTTCGTTTGAATGAATTTGGCGGATGCACTCTCTCTCTTTTCTGTCCAGATTGTGTATTCTTTCTTCAGATTTTCAAAATCACGGACGGTCTTGTAATGCAATCTGATTGTGTTCAACTCTTCAAGCAGCTCGTCGTAATTGGTGATCGTTTGTTCCGATTTTTCGATTTGTATGTTCAGTTCGACCACTTTTCTTTTTTCTGTTTCCACCCTGTCAGAAGTCGCTGCGAATTCGCCTTCCAATTTTCCAATCTTCATTTTCAAATTCCGTACACTTGCTTCCTTGGCTGCCAAATCCGTTACGGCAGGGAGGTGATCACGCAGCCTGATGAGTCGTTCCGCAACTGCTCCTCTTTCTTGTTCTTTCCCCTCCTCTTCCTTATAGGCATGCTGATTCTCTTCCAGCCATTTCTTCGCATTTTGAAGTGCAGCGATTGCATTTTGGTGCTCCTTTTCCTTCGACTTTGCTTCTTCTTCCAACACTCGGAATTGGCTTTCGATTTCATGGATGATGGATGCCCGCTCGGCGTCAGCAATCCGCTTTTCCTTCACATCCACAGAAGAGATTTCCTCCTGTAATTTTTCAAGGGCGATTTTACGTTGATTTAGCTGCTCGAATTGCTCATTGCACTTTTTAGCTGCGTGATACGCCTCCAACATTTCAGCATGCTGTTGATAGGCAGCTGTATACTTTGCTTCATCCTCGGCACGCTTCATGCCATAATGGGAAATTTCCTTTTCGAGCCCACCCATCACTTGCGAAGCGTTTGCATACTCCTGAGATAAAACTTCAAAGATAAGTGACTCCCTCGGTGGAATGATGCTCGTAATTTGTTGGATAAATCCATCCATTTTCCTTTTTTCATCCATCAACTGTTGATTTGCATTGTCTCTTTTCATCTTCAAGCGATTTACGATTTCTCTGTAATCCTCCGTTTTGAAGATTTTCCTCATGATCGTTTCTTTATTTTCAGTATCAGATGTAAGGAACTTCCGGAATTCACCTTGTGGGAGCATGACGATCTGGCTGAATTGGGCTTGTGTAAAGCCAACAAGCTCCTCGACTTTCCGATTGATCTCCGAGACGATTTGCCGATCGACAAATGGCACTTCTCCGCCGTCCACCAGTTCAAAGAACTCACTTCTTGCAGTCGTCTCGCTTTTATTTCCACTTTTTGTATAGGGGATCTGCCTCATAATCCGGAACGCACGGCCATTTATTTCAAAAATCAATTCCACGGCTGTCTGAACAGCATCATCTGCAAAATCGCTTCTCATCGAGCGGAATTCCGTTCTGTCCTCTCCACTCGCCTGTCCATATAAAGCAAAACAGATTCCATCGAAAATCGTTGTCTTCCCAGCACCTGTCGCCCCGGATACAACGAATAGCCGATGGTCTTCAAGCTGGCGGAAATCGATCGTTTCCGTCCCTTTGTAAGGCCCGAAAGCAGTCATCGTCAATTGGATCGGCTTCATCTTTCAACGCCTCCTTTGACTTCCTGCAGAACTTCAGCAAAAATCCTCTCCGTTTCAGCATCAGGTTCCATATCACTCATCTGTGAATAAAAGAACCTGAACAGTTTCATATCATCCGGTTTCTCCGTGGCGGCTGCCGATTGATGTTCAATTGTAGCCGCTGTCCTCACCAATTTCCTTTCAATATGCATGGCATTCGGATAGACGGACTTCACTTTTTCCATCGGGAATAATACAGGCGTCTCGTCTTGCAGCTTCACAAATACATAGTCACTGCTAGGTGGATGTGCAAGAATATCATCCATCGTCCCCTCTACTGTACGCATATCATGCAATGGAGTCAGTGCTCTCTTTTCCACTTCCACATTACCTTCGTCGTCCATGTCCACGATGAAAAACCCTTTTGCATGCCGTTCTTCCGAAATCGAATATTTCATCGGGGAACCTGCATAACGGATTTTTTCATCTGAGACATAATGGGCCTGATGCAAATGGCCGAGCGCCGTGTAATCGAATTGTGTAAACAGATGGGCAGCAACATATTCCGCTCCGCCAATTGCGAGCGGACGCTCCGAATCGCTCGTATTCTCCTCTTCCTCGCCGAAAGGAGTGACAAAGGCATGTCCCACAAACACATGTCGGGCGTTCCGATCCATCGAGCCGCAAATTCGTTCTACCACTTTCTCCATCGCTGTATGATGGTCGACGACGTCGCCATCTTCGTATAAATGCTTCACAATCGACGGATCGCAATACGGTACGAGATGGAAATGGACCTCACCGAAAGAATCCGTCAGAACGACCGGCTCCGGTTGCGCAGACATTTGTCCCACGATATGAAAGCCGTTCGATTGCATTAATCTGCTGCCGAATTGCAGACGTCCTGGGCTATCATGGTTCCCCGCCACCGCAATGACCGGGGTTTTCAGCTCCATGACAATTTCCCAAAGTACTTCATCCAATAAAGCGACCGCTTCCGGCGGCGGAACCGCACGATCATACAAATCACCGGCAATGATGACCGCATCAGGCTTCTCCTCACGCACGGCATCGACGAATTGCCGTAGGACATGCCGCTGCCCATCCGTCATATACACGCCTTGCACCAGCTTGCCAAGATGCCAATCGGCAGTATGAAAAAACTTCAATACTCTCAACCCCCTGCATAATCTATATTTTACTTGCTATTTAAAACGTATAAATCTCTGAAACGACACATAAAAGCTCGTAAATACGCATAAATCTCTGAAACGGCTCATAAAAGCTCGTAAATACGCATAATTCCCTGTAACTGCGCATAAACGTCGTCAGAAACGTATAAATTCCAAAATCGACGCATAAAAGTCTCCAATTGCGCATTTCAAGGATTGCACGATCATGCAATCTACCATTCATTTTACAGTAAGTCCCGCCGGAATTAAATTCAAACGAAAAACGGAACACCCTTCGAAAGGATGTCCCGTCAAACGCATGATTTACCGCACTAATCCGCCATGGATCTTTTCAATATTGTATCGTAAAAACTTAACATATGACCCGCCGTCCGTCCCCGGTTTACCGAGCTCATCCGAATAAAGTTCTGAAGCGATGTCAACGCCTGTCTCCTTCGACACGGTTTCCATCGGACGTCTATCGACATTCGTTTCAACAAATAAGGCTGGCACATCATGCTCCTTGATAAAATCGACTAAATTCTTGATTTGACGCGGCGTACCGATTTCCTCCGTGTCGATATCCCAGAGGAACGCTTCCTGCAACCCATAGCGATCCGTCATATATTGGTAGGCACGCTCACTAGTGACAAGGATGCGGTGCTGTTCAGGAATCTCGCTGATTTTCGTCTTATACAACTCATCGATCTCATGCAATTCCTTCAGCAATGCGTCCGCATTCTTCTCATAGGAGTCTTTATGGACAGGGTCGATTTCTGATAGGGCGTCGCGCGCGTTTTCGACCATTTGAATGCCTACGATCGGATCAAGAAAAGCATGAGGATTAATCTCCTCGTCTTTTCCGTCAGCGGTCGTAATATATTTCGGTTCCACACCTGCCATCAATTCATATACATCATTCTCATCTTTTCCGACGGAGGCGATCAGTTTGGAAAACCAACCAGTTTTTCCGCCTTCCAAGTTCAGGCCGTTGTAAAAGATCGCATCCGCATCAGCCGCTTTTTTGATATCTTCGGGCAACGGTTCGTACTCATGCGGGTCAGTGCCTATCGGAACCATGCTATGCACGGCGACCCGGTCGCCTCCCACTTCATTTACGATATCGGTTAATATGGAAAATGTAGCTACGATTTGGATTTTATCCTCCTCCGCCCCCTCTTTTTTCCCGCCGCAAGCGCTGAGAAGCAGTGCCATTATGGACACAATGCTAAGTGTCAAAAGTTTACGTTTCATTCAAAAGACTCCTTCTTTCTAGTAGTTACTCCATTTCTATTTTTTCGAATCCTAACGGAACGCCAAAAGATGCCTTGTTTAGGTGAGAATACAAAAGCGATCAGGAACAAGACAGTTGTAACGAGAACAATGACCGCACCGGATGATAAATTATGCTCAAAACTGAAATAAAGTCCGACAATTGCTGAAAACGCGCCGAACGCCGCAGAAAGTACAATCATCACAGACAATCGGTTCGTCAATAAATAAGCTGTCGAAGCGGGAGTGATGAGCATCGCCACAACGAGAATGACACCGACCGTCTGCAGAGAGGCCACTGTCACCAATGTCAGAAGAATCATCAGGACATAATGGATCAGCCGATTCGGCAATCCGTAGGAAGCCGCAAATGTCGGATCGAACGTGCTGACGAGCAGTTCCTTATAGAACAGAATGACGACGAGCAAAACGATCGTTCCAATGACCAAAGTCATCCACATATCTGAGGATCTAACGGACAACACATTCCCGAACAAAATGCTTGTCAGATCTATGGTTGATTTCGCTTTGGCAATCAAGATGATGCCAAGTGCGAAAAAAGAGCTGAAAACGATACCGATTGACGAATCATTTTTCACCCGGCTGTTTTGTGAAATGAAACCGATGCCTACGGAAGTCAATAGCCCAGTGAAGACTGCCCCGTAAAGATAATTGATGCCAAGCATATAGGAGACCGCAATGCCAGGCAGAACCGCGTGAGAAATGGCATCTCCCATCAACGCCATGCCTCTCAGAATGATGAAGCAGCCTATCACTCCACATATGATGCCAACCATAATTGAAGTAAACAATGCCTTCTGCAAAAATACATAATTTTGGATGTCGGAAATGAAGTCCATTATATAGTGACCCCCAATGTATCCCATAATCCATATTGTGACTGGTATGCGGTTTTCAATGATTCTGGCTGCATGACCCGTGCCACCGGACCAGATGTAACCAACTCTTTATTCAGTAATAGAAGTTCATCGAAATAATCTTCCACTTTCGTTAAATCATGATGAACGACAAATACCGAGTTCCCAGCATCTCTCAGCTCCTTCAGTATGCCGATGATGAGTGCCTCACTCGTGACATCAATGCCGACGAACGGTTCATCCAAGAAGAATATATTCGCTTTCTGTGCAAGTGCCCGTGCTAAAAACACACGTTGTTGCTGCCCACCCGACAACTCGCCGATCTGCCGCTTTGCAAACTGATCCATTCCGACCTTTTGCAGGCATTCCAGTGCCCACTGCTTTTCGGACCTTCCAGGACGTCGGAAGATGCCGACTTGTGGATAGGTCCCTAACTGAACAGTCTTCTGAACTGTTATCGGGAAATCCCAATCGATTGCAGCCCGTTGAGGGACATATGCGACTTTTTTTCGGACATCTTTCATCGGTTTGCCGTCTATTAACACCTCTCCATGATCTCGATGAATCAAATCCAAAACTGCTTTCATCAAAGTGGATTTGCCAGCCCCATTCGGCCCGATGATGCCGATCAGCTTACCGCCGTCAACGTTGAAATTAATATTTTTCAATACATTTTCCCCATCATAAGAAACCGATAAATCTTTCACCTCTACTTGATAGGTCATTTTAGCATCTCTCTTTCTGAATTCAATTTAGTTACTACTGTATGTCTGTATGTCGCAGGAAGTTTCCCGAAGGCAACTTTAAGCTCAAAAAAATAAATCATCCAAATGTTTCCCTAAGGAAACTTTGCTTCTCTATAATAATCGATTCATTTCACATTGTAAAGCAGAATTATTCATCCATATAAAAAAAGCCGATCGCCCATTTTTACATCGGGTGATCGGCTGCTTTCAGTTATTCGAAAAATACTTTATCTACATTATATTTTGCGCGCAATGTATTGATGATATACGTTTCATAGATTTCCCGTTCCATCGGATCTTCGATAACGATGACGGAGATTTTGTTTATTTCATCTCGGTGATTTTTCACAGGTGACACATTGTCTTCAAGATGTTTTTTTACGCGCTGACGAAGCTTTCTTGCTTTCCCCGCGAATAGTAGTTCATCACTTTTATTGTAAAAAAGGATAAGTCCCCCTTTATCGCGCGGGATTTCATGCAGATCGATAAAGCCGTTGATCGGTTTGATCGGCGCTTCCTCTGCTTTCATTTCTTGCTGGCGCTGCTGAATGGTGACATCCGGCTTCGGAATTGTAATTGAGATCATTCATTTTCACGTCCTCTTCTTTTGTGAATCTAAATCCTACCATAATTTTGAACGAAATGCTAAATGTTATGCAGTATGTTCATGAACCGATGTATTTTTTCAAAGAAGTCATTTGTCATTCCTCTTCTCATATACTAGAGGACTTACGGAAAAGAAAGGACGTTGCCGAGTTGGATTTTCCGGTTTCCATATTGACGAAGAAACTTCCTCATTCCTCGCCCAAAATCAATGTCTATTACCCTGTTGTGACACAAATGAAAGATGCACTCATTCAACGGAAAATAAACAGCGCCATCATCCGCACCCTCAATGAAGTCCTTGTCGATCAACAGTTTTACAATCCTGTGCTCGTCGAACTGCTGGCCAATTTCGAAATAAAGAACAATCAGCGTGGGATTCTCAGCTTAAACTTAATTGTTTACTCTTTCACTGGTGGCGCTCATGGGCATACAATCATCAAGTCGCTTACGTTTGATACGAAAACCGGCAAACAATATGCACTCAAGGACCTATTCCAACCGGGAAGCGATTATGTAAAGAAGTTATCTGACATAATCCGAATAGACATTACTAAATGGGACATCCAGTTATTGGACCCCCCATTTACAATAATTCGACCTGATCAGGATTTCTATATTGCCGACACTTCACTAATCATTTATTTCCAGTTATACGAAATTACACCATATGCATGGGGGTTCCCATACTTCCCGATTCCCATTTTAGATATTGCGGATATCATTCTACCTCAAGGACCGCTCGACCGGATGATGGCATTCACATAACAAAACGCGCAGTGAACGTTAGCCGCGCGCTTTTTTTCGTTTATTCTTATATCGGAAACCAAGAAAAATAGCAAGTAAACCAAGAACGAAAAGTCCGAACACCCACCATCGAATGATGCCTTCATCTAAAGTTTCCTCTTGACTGCCATCATTGCTAACTTCCTGACCTTCTCCTAGTTCGTTCAAGTCTTCTGCCGCGTTGGAAAGTTCAGTCGTCCTATGACAAATCGTCGTGGATAAAGTGCCCGGTACATACATGTTACTTGCCGATGCATACACAAGATATTTCTGCCCCTTTTCAAAGGAGTATCCACAATCCCCGCCATCATATCCAGTAGTAATGGACGTCTCGGATTCTTTTATTCCCTTCCAGGTTTTATCCACTTTGAGATGGACTGTTCTGCCATAAGCGCCCCCAAAGAACTTCTTATTCTCGACAATTTCCACCACTTCGCCACTGAATACTGCATCCGCCTTATCTAATGCTTCTTCCGGCGATGGCGGCATGATGCATGAGCAAGCAGAAACATCCAATGGTTTCCACCATAATAAAACCAACAACATTAGGCCGACAGGAAGTATATTCTTACATCTCAAACGATTCCAACCCCTCTCCCTCATTAACAAGTAGACGTTAATTAGGAGATATTCGTTTCAAATTTCAATCAACAAACTGGAACAATAAGATTTGCTTCATTATTCTTCGGTGAATTCACAGCAGATGAGACACTATAAGCATCCATCTGCTTCTCATCGAACGAACGTAACATATTCCCCAGGAAATCCACATCATCATTTCTCGGATCAAGCCAAGCCGCCTCGTCCTCCCTCTTCAAAATGACCGGCATCCTGTCATGGATCGGTTTCATCAATTCATTCGGCGCGGTCGTAATCGCGGTGCATGTATGGATGACCTTACCGTCAGGAGATTTCCATGATTCCCACAGCCCAGCTATGGCGAACAACTCATCATTCTTAAGCCTGATGCGCATTGGAATCTTCTCTCCGTCTTTCCTTTGCCATTCATAAAATGAATCCGCCGGAAGAATGCAACGCTGTTTTTGGAAAGCTTTTCGGAAGCTTGGTTTTTCGGCTACCGTTTCAGCCCGGGCATTGATCATTTTATAACCGATCTTCTCATCTTTTGCCCATGGAGGAATGAGTCCCCAACGAAGATGCCCCAGACGGTTCTTCTGCCCATCATTGATGACGGCGACTACATTTTGAGAAGGGGCGATATTGTAGCTCGGTATATAGTCACTTTCGGCAAAGGCCGATTCAATATCGAATCGGTCAAGAATTTCATAATACGGGGCAAATAAAGTGAAACGGCCACACATAGGAATCCTCCTCTTACTTTCATGATTATTTAGGTAATGGTACCATTATCTTTGGAGAGAATCATTAATAGTGATACAAGAGAATGCAAAGAAAAGGGGAAACTCATGACAAACAAACCGTATAAAGCGTTAGTGACAGATCGAATCTTCTTCGGCGGTGTTGATGCAATTGATGAATTAGTGGCTAATGAAAAGATTGATGTCATCTATGATTTGCGAGCAAAAGTGGACGGACCATTGCCGAGCGACCTAAGCGTCCATCAGCCTCTATTGGATGATGCAGATGAACAAGATAACTCCATTCGCGAAGCCGTGAATAAAGTAATGGATGCATACCAAGATGGAAAAAATGTCTATTTCCATTGCAATACAGGAAGAGGACGAGGCGGTACACTGGCGGCAGCCACTCTACTTGAGTTGGGAAAGGCGGAAAATATTGAGGAGGCAGAGCTGATGACTCAAGCAATCCGCCCCGAAACAAATATTAAGCCCGCATTCAAAGCCGCATTGAATCGGATTTATACAAAGTGAAAAAGTGGAGGCCGGGGATTTTCCCCACCTCCACTTTTGATGTTACTAGACAGAAGATTAATCCCGCTTCCTTCTTCTTGCCTTCTTTTTCACTTCCTGTTCAATCTTTTCAAATTGACGAATGTCAGTTGGCCTGACCGTAATCGGTTCTTTCCCCAACAACTTCCCTAAGGACAACATGAGCAAAATGAGAAAGAGCGTAAATGGAAGGGCAGAAACGAGAGACGCTGATTGCAAAGCCTCCAAGCCGCCTGCATAGAGCAAAACTGCTGCAATCGCAGACATGAGGAAACCCCAAATCATTTTGACTACTAGCGGAGGAAACAAGCTTCCTCTCGTCGTCATACTTGCCAAAATATATGTTGCGGAATCGGCAGATGTAATTAAAAACGTGAAAATAAGAACGACTGATAGTAAAGACATGACTCCTGTAAATGGCAAGTGTTTTAGAGTTTCGAAGATGGCTGAAGTGACATCTGCATCTACCGCTTCAGCAATCCGCGTCCCGTTGTTCAAATCGCTGTACAATGCCGTCCCGCCCAATGTGGCAATCCACATGCAGGCGAACACGGGCGGCATGATCATCACTCCCGCAATGAACTCACGGATCGTACGGCCTTTAGAAACACGGGCAACGAAAGCACCGACGAACGGAGACCAAGCAATTGTCCATGCCCAATAAAAGATCGTCCACTCCTTCACCCAAGTCCCGCCTTGATAAGGCTGCAGCCTCAAACTATATCGAATGAAATTATTTATGTAGTCTCCAATCGCCAATGTGAAGCTCTCCAGGATGAATACTTTCGGACCGACGAAGAAGAAAAAGACAAGCATCGCGATCGCCATCGCTAAATTAAAGTTGCCCAAATATGCAATCCCTTTACCCAAACCGGAAGAAGCAGAAATCATATAGGCAACAAAAACAACGAAAATAATGAGCAACTGCACCCAATATGTATTTTTTGTTTGGAAGACATATTCTAATCCACCGCTCATCTGTAACACACCCATCCCGAGCGATGTCGCTATTCCCATAACGGTTGCAATAACGGCAAATGAGTCAATTCCCGTCTTCAAATACCGGTTGGAACCGACCAAGGGCTCCAATGCAGTCGAAATAAGGCCATCCTTCTTTTTCCGGAACTGCAGAAAGGCGATGACAAGCCCCACAATGCCAAAAATTCCCCATTGCGAAATCCCCCAATGAAAAAACGAATAGCCCATTGCAATTCTGGCGGCATTTTCGGATTGCGGCTCGACGCCATTCAGAGGCGAAGCAAAATAATGACTCATCGGTTCCGCCACTCCCCAAAAGACAAGTCCTACTCCAAAGCCGGCTGAAAAAAGCATCCCGATCCAAGTGAAAAACGGATATTCAGGCCTTTCATCATCCCCTCCTAAACGGATTGCACCAAACTTACTGATTGCCAATCCAATTAAAAAAGCGATGATCATGAAAACGGTCAATAAATAAAACCAACCAAACTTTGCCGTCGTGAATCCGTATAATTGTCCTGCAACCGTCTCAAACGGTTTCGGTATGACTGCACCAAGAACAACTAGTACGAAAATGACGACAGCCGATATGGAAAACACCGGGTTCTTCCAAAACTTCCTATCCAAAGCAAAATCGACTCCCATAAACATAGTTACTGAGTCTATACCCTAAACTGAAGGAAGATAACGTGCAACTTCAAAATCCAGTCCAATTCGCCTTCAGCGTTGCCGTTTCCGGTTAACCAATATATATAATGCAAGCACTGCAATCACGAGAATACTTGATAGCAAATACACATTGCGATAGCCCATCTGAACTGCGACAATCCCTAAAACATATGATCCAACAGCTAGCCCGGAATCGAATAACGTAAAAAACGTCGCGGTCGCATATCCGCTCCTTTGATGTGTTGTCGATTGAATCGCAAGCGTCTGCATGCTCGGTACCAATGCTCCATAGCCAAGCCCGACAAAAGCTCCTGCTATAAGAAATAATCCTGGGGAGCTCATGAAAGAGAGTATGAACAGACCGAAGAAAAATAGTAGGAAACCGGGGATCAAAATGTATGCCGGCCCTTTCTCATCAAAAATCCTTCCTGTAAATGGACGGGTAATGAGCATGACCGCCGCAAAGACGACAAAGAAGAAACTGGCTTGCGGCAATAAGCCTTTCTCTTGAGCGTATATCGATAAATAGGAAAGGACACTCGCATACGAAAATGCGATTAAACTTGCCAATATCGCAATCGGCATTGCTTTCTTCTCAAATAAATCGTTCAATGTAAACCCTTTCGACTTATTCTCATTGTGGCCTGTTTCCAACTCCGGAATAAGGAGTGCCACGAGCGCTCCAGTGGTCATTAGGACACTCATCAAAATGAATAATGCATCGTAGGAATATGACTGGATGATGAATAGAGCGATGAACGGCCCGATGACGACAGCCAAATTTGTCGACATGACGAAATAGCCAAGCCCCGCTCCACGTCTCGTTTTCGGAACGATATCCGCGGCAAGTGAACCTGCTGCTGTCGTAACAATGCTAAACCAGATACCTTGGAAGAAACGCAATGCAAGCAATCCTCCGAATGGAGTAATGAAATAGTAAAGTATGGTGCAAATAAGATAGAAGAACAAGCTAATCAACAACATTTTCCGCTTCCCTACAATATCTAGCAACTTACCACTAAATGGACGGACAATGATGGCGGAAACTAAGAAGATCGTCATCAACAAACCTGCTTCTTCGTCCGTCCGGCTTAAAGCATCTTTTGCGTAAAGCGGCAATGTCGATACCAAACCATAAAACACGATGAAAACGGACAAATTCGTTAAGAATAGACTAATGAACGGCTTTGTCCAAATCGGTTCTTTATAATTCATGAAAACAGTCTCCTTTTTTATATTTTTTCAGTACTTTCATGAGGATCTTCTCCTCATTTGATAAGCCTTTCAAACTTTGCTCCTCAATATACGCCCATTCGAATCTCTTGTAAAGGGATCAAAAAGGCTGCCAAATGAATGGCAGCCTTAAGCGTAAGCACCTTTCCAAGCAAGCGACTCCTCCCTATTTCATCGATAAGGGAAGTATTTATCACTCTGCAGAAGGCGCCATGATTTTTTGATCCTTTGGCAGAGCCAATCCGACTAAGCCGATGAATGGCAGGAAGGAGGCAATGACCATCGTAGGGAAGATGCCGATTGTATCCATCATCCTTCCGATAACAACCGCCCCAATCGCTCCCATCCCAAACGCCAAGCCGACAGTCAAACCGGCCATAGTCCCAATTTTACTCGGGACAAGCTCCTGCGCATAAATGACAGTGACAGTGAAGCTAAGCATAATGAAGAATCCGATTAACACCAACAGTAGCCCTACTGCCCAAATCGGAACATGCGGCAGGAGAACGCAGAGCGGCAATGGAACTAACAATGACAACACGATGACATTTTTCCTTCCGATCCGATCAGCCATCGGTCCGCCGAAAAATGTGCCCGCAGCACCAAGCGCCATGAATAGGAATATGTATAGCTGGCCTTGCTCAATTTTCAATCCATAGTCATTCATTAAGTAAAAGATATAAAAGCTTGTAACATTCGTGACGTAGAATGATCTAGCAAATATAATTGTCAACAATAAAGCGAGAGCAAACCCGATTTGCTTTTTTGTCAAATCGCCTATTGAAGAAAGGATCACCTTTTTCCGGTTGTTACTTTTCTCCAATTCTAATGTCTGTTTATACCAAGCGGAAATTTTGGTCAAGATGAAAATCCCGAGAGCCGCCACTGCAATGAAAATAGCTGCTCCCTTTTGACCAAGCGGCACTAAGACAAAAGCGCTGATCAGCGGTGCCAATGCTTGTCCTGTATTTCCCCCGACTTGATAAATTGATTGGGACAGGCCCCGTTTCGACCCGGCTGCCAAGAAGGACACACGGGATCCTTCCGGATGGAATACCGCTGATCCAAGCCCCAGTATGATGACGGACAGGAGAATGAGCCAATAGCTTGGCGCGATTGCCAATCCTGCCATTCCGATCAAGGAGAAAGTCATTCCGATAGGAAGCGCATACGGCATCGGTTTTCTGTCACTGAAATAGCCTACGACCGGCTGCAGTACGGATGCGACCATATTTAAAGCGAAAAATATGTATCCGAGCTGTGTAAAACTTAATCCTCTTTCCTTTTCCAACACCGGGAACATCGCCGGTATGACCGCTTGAAGCGTATCATTCAGCAAATGGCAAGCACCGATGGCAAACATGATCGGGTAGACCGGGTTGGCTGGATTTTGTGTCTGGTTATGAGCTGTCAACGAAATCCCCACGCTTTTTTATAAATTTAAACAATAACTCCAGTATACAGCAATCTAAAGAGTGAATGTTAAGAATCCGAAAAAGTCATTTTTTTCATCCGCCTCCCGTATTAAATCACGGGATTTCCGGGTAGATTACATGGTACTAGCATTCGAAAGGATTGAAGTTGAAATGGCTGGCTTTGGCAATATGTCCGTAATGACTTTGTTTCCGGTAACCCTTCTGTTGCTCACTATGGAGATCGTTTTCTCCTCCTACAAATCCTTATCTCCCAAATGGACAACGAGGCTGGCATACGGCAATCTTATCATTAACGCCGCTTGGACAATCGTTATCATTGTCCTTCTTCTCAATCCATCGCTCATCTTGCCTTATCTGGCTGACGTCCTCGCTGGAGTGTTCCAGAGGTCGCCCGAAGACATCATTCCACAGGTCCGTTTAATTGTCATGATTATTGGACTTGCATCAATTGCAACAGTAATAATCGATGCATTTACCGGCTTTAGAAAGCTCAGAGACGAAAAAGGCGATGTGAATGAAGCAACGCGGGAATGATATGAGCTCTAAGCAGTTATTGGAGCCCTTGTGCTAAGAACTGCGTGTTTAGTAGTGTTGATTCCGGGAAAACAAAGAACGGAAACACTTTACTAAATCGGAGGTGATTCAAATGGCGAAAATTGCAGTTGAAAACCCATTTGACGATGTGAAAGTGGCATTGGAGGAAAAAGGGCATGAGGTGAAAATGTTTGAAAGCGACGAAAATCTGAACGGCTATGACATCGGCGTTGTACGTGCGGTCAGCGATGTGAACGTCGATCAATTTGATTTTCCAGTCGTCAGCATTCACGGAATGTCCGTTCAAGATGTTGTGAATGAAGTTGAACAGCGCTTGGAACGTTAAAAAGGACCGGAATCCAATTTAGGATTCCGGTCTTCTTATTTTCATTCGCTATCCAATACCTTCTCCGTGC
The DNA here is from genome assembly GCF_946901335.1 of Saccharococcus sp. Marseille-Q5394. Lineage (NCBI taxonomy): Bacteria > Bacillati > Bacillota > Bacilli > Caryophanales > Anoxybacillaceae > Saccharococcus > Saccharococcus sp. Marseille-Q5394. The sequence goes on from NZ_CAMPPQ010000001.1 coordinate 1,116,540, forward strand.
CGGCAACAACAACCGCCGCGGAAGCATCCCCGACGACATTCACCGATGTTCTCATCATATCGAGCACCCTGTCGATACCGGCAATCAATGCGATTCCTTCAAGCGGCATATTTACGGATGTCAGCACCATCGCAAGCATGATCATGCCCGCTCCTGGAACTCCAGCTGTCCCGATTGATGCCAGAATGGTAATGAGGACAACCGTCAGCAACTGGAGGAATGACAATTCCAGGTTGTAAAATTGTGCGATGAAAATGACGGCAACCCCCTGATAAATGGCCGTGCCATCCATATTTACCGTTGCTCCGAGCGGAAGGACAAAGCTCGATATCCTATTCGGAACGCCCAGATTTTCATTCGTATTTTTAATCGTTACAGGAAGCGTCCCCGAACTGCTGCAAGTACTGAAAGCGACTAGTGCTGCAGGGGATATCCCTTTAAAAAACCTTTTCGGACTCATTCCGGCGAATGACTTGACCGCCATCGAATAAACGACGACCGCGTGAAGGATACAGGCAATGTAAACTGCCAGAATCACTTTGACGAGCGGCAAAAGGACGGAAAGCCCATAATGACCGATGACCGGAGCAAGTAGGCCTAAAATGCCGATAGGAGCGAATTTCATGACAATCCCGGTAATTTTGTACATAATTTCGGCAAACCCTTCAAAGAACGTATAGACGGGACGCGCCTTTTCTCCGACCAATGTTATGGCTAGCCCGACGAACAATGCAAAGAAGATGATTTGTAAAATGCCGCCCGTCGCCAAAGCAGTGAACGGATTTTCCGGTATGATATTCAATATAGTCGTAATTGTACTTTGCGGTTCTTGCGTCGCCGATTCCGGAGCGACCAATCCATCGGATGAAATTGATAATCCTTTTCCCGGCGAAATCATGAATGCAACGGTAAGCCCAATAATAATGGCGATTGCGGTAGTCGCTAAATAATAGGCGACTGTCTTGACACCCATTCTCCCTAGCTGCTTCGGATCTGACGTACCTGCAACACCGACGACCAAGGTAGATAGAATGAGCGGAGCGATGATGAATTTAATTAACCGTAAAAATAAATCCCCGAACGGCTTAAGAAAATTGATGGAACTTCCGAACAAACTGCCCAAAATAATGGCTAACACGAAGGCGATAAAAATTTGCGTCACGAGATTGAATTTGATCTTCATGCCTCTCCCCTTTCTTAAATTTGTACGAATCTTTGCTACTACCAACATATACAAAACAAGTGCGTAACATGAATGAAACTGGACAATAAAAAACCCCCAGACCGCTTTCGCGAAAAGGGGGGGCTGTCAGATCCATCTGCCGACAATTGGATAATTATAAGTCTCACCTTGCAATGATTTCACAATCCCTAAGATTGGTACGATGATTGTCATCAGACCGAAAACGATGATCATCGGAATGCCGATTAAGAAAATGATTAAAATTGCAGATATGAAAATCAATGCGCCCATCACTAATTGGAACAAGAGCGCCTGAATGGATATTCTCTTCACTTCTGGATCATCCACAACCAAATAAATTATGAACGGAACAAGGAATGGGGCGAAAAACGCGCTAGCGTGAACGAGCACTTTCAATCCTGTGTTTTCCATATCGTCTACCTCCTTGTTTTCTACTGTACTAGTATATATATATACGGATAAGCAAGGAGGAAGTTTCAATTTCATTTCATTAATTCAAAGAATTTCTTTTCAATCAAATTTAAATCAATCTCTTCTATTGGATCATCTTTCAGTTTATAGCGTTCCTTCAACCTTAATATCCGCCTGACGCTTGCATCAATTCGTTCCTCGGAAATCGTCCCTGCTTTCACGGCGGCCATCAATGCATTGATTGTACCGACCTGGTTTTCATAATCACCGGCTATCAACAGCAGATCACTGCCAGCACTGAAGGACTGCAAAGCTGCTTCCGGCACTGTATAGTCATTGACAATTGCCCCCATCGTCAAGTCGTCCGTAATGACGACACCTTCAAACTGCATTTCCTCGCGTAATAGATCCGTTATGATCTTTTTGGACAAAGAAGAAGGATGGTTATCATCAAGTTCAGGGAACATGATATGGGCTACCATGATCGCATCAGCCTGTTCTTCAATCGCCCGCTGAAAAGGGATCAGCTCATTTTCACGCAGTTCATCGAGCGTCTTTTTTATGACTGGCAACGATAAATGGGAATCCACATGCGTGTCCCCGTGCCCCGGGAAATGTTTAACAACCGAAATGATGCCATTATCCGTCATGCCTTTCATCACAGCCTGGCCTAAATCTGCGACTTCATAAGGATCGGATGAGAATGATCGGTCCCCGATGACAGGGTTTTTCGGGTTGCTATGGACATCCAAAACAGGAGCATAGTTCATATTGTAGCCAAAACCGTGCAACAGATCCGCGAGATATACACCAGTTTGATAGGCAAGCGTTTCATCATCGATACGTCCGAAGTATTCCGCCGCAGGCAATTTTCTCATGCTCGAGGGCAGGCGGGACACGCGCCCCCCTTCTTCATCGACCGAAATGAACAACGGAATCTCATAACCCGAATTCGCCCTCTTGCTTTCATTCAATAACTTCAGTATCCCCGCAGGATGCGAAATATTCTTGCCTAGTAAAATGATTCCCCCAACATGATATTGACGAATTAGATGGTCCAACTCATCGCCAAATGTTTTCTCTTTCATCCCGACGATGAGCAATTGGCCGATCTTTTCTTCCAGCGTCATATCTTTCATCAATAAATCCACCTTGGCAATCGTGATTTCCGGCATCTCGGTCACTTGCGCCCTTTCGCTGAATGAAGGGGTTTCATTTCCTGATTCCTCCATTGCCGGACTACACCCTGCCAAAAGTAAAAGGATGCAAATAACTAACAATCCTATATAGCGAGAGGCAGGGTTCTTCCAATTCAACTCCAAATTTCTTTTGCTCTATCCAGGGAATCGAGTGAGATGCGGCCCTTTAACATCGGTGGGGGACAATGTCTATTATGTTCAGCAATTTTTTCATTCACTTCATCCACACGCTTTTGTAGATTGTCCTGTTCTCCGTTCGATGAAAGTGTTGAGATCACACCGATCATGCCACTGATTTCGTGCTGCAATTTCAACCAATGCGGTTTATAGCCTGCGTCTTTTGCAATCCGCTGAAAATGCTGGAACGTGTCGCCCGAAAAATACTCACTCGGCAATGGTTTTCCGAAGCCCTTCAAATTCTCCATGCCATCTTCACTTTCACGCTTTTTTAACATATCGCCGATCAGGTCATTGTATGGAGGCATCGAATTATCGGACATTCTTATCCCACTCTTTCGTCGATTTTTAGTAGCTCATTTTTGCCGGATGTATAGTCAAGCTTCATCTGCTCCAACTCAAGCTTCATCTTTTCGGTTTCGATGATGAAATTCTGTTGTTTCAGCTTCTCCAGTTCGATTTCTTCCCTTACCATTTCCGCCTTGAATTTCATCGTCTTCCGTTTATAGTCCGTCAAGATGGCGGTTATCGGCACACACATAACAATCGCTACAATTCCCATTACGTATAGCATCTTTCCAACTCCCCTTTCCTTTATTACTACAGAACTTCTGATGTATTCATTAACTTGGTTTAATTTCCTGTGAATGATGCTGGCATGACCACTCCGACAACTTCCCCGGTTGCACAAAGAACGTCATCTGCAAATACTTCCACATTCACTTTCCATTTCTTTGGATGAATCTCTTCGACCTTGCCGACAGCCTTCAGTAATTTTCCTTGTGGAGTAGGCTTCAAATAGTTCACATTCAACGAGGCGGTTACGAATCGGGGAACTTCCGCATCATCTCCAGGTTCATGGCCGTTCTTCCGATACAAAGCAAGTGCGCATGATCCCGTTCCATGGCAATCAACGAACGAAGCGATTAATCCACCATATACAAATCCCGGAATCGCCATATGCTTTTCCAAAGGTTCATAGTATGTAACCGTTTTCTCACCATCCCAGCCAGTTCGGAAGTGATATCCTTCCTCGTTCAGCCGTCCGCATCCGAAGCACCAGGCGAAGTCATCTGCATAAAAGTCTTGGATTGCATTTTCAATCTTTTCCATTTCACTACCCCCCGTATATTCTTTATTATTTGAATACTAGTATAACAGTAATCATCAAGTATCTCTTTCAGTAGCATTTCTCGGCCTTCAAAAAGTATTTCATTTATCTCGCTTCGCCATTAATTATTCTTCCCAAAAAATCATAGCATGAGTACTATTCCATATAAGCAACCACTGCGTATACTATACAAACGGAGACTGGAGGAATTGAACATGAAAATGCGGGCCTTCTTGCTCATCGCACTCATTATCGGTGGGATGTATACAATGATTGAAACCATCAATGATTTCAAGGAAAAAAGTTTCACTGAATTCATTGATACAGTTGATACCGAATTCGCTATGCTAACCTTCACAAAGCCGATGATGCACGGCTCTCCCGCAGAAACGTGGAGCATCGATGATGAACATAAGGTCGATGAATTACTTCAATTCCTGGAAAACTATCATGTTAAGAAATTAAAACCGGAAGAAATTGACCCGGATGACAATATCGATGAACTTACCATCAGCTTAAGAGATTCAGAAGGAAATAACATTACAATTGTCGTTGCTGAAAATCTGATCATCCAAAACTCGCTGCTCTATTATGAAATCGTAGATGGGCCACTTGATGTCGATTGGATCGTCCGTTTCTTCGTTAGCAATAAATCCTGAAGCTACTATATATGCACCGAGCATGCGAATTCACGCATAAAACTGTGGAAAGACGCATAAACGCTAGGAGAAACTTATAACTGCAACTATATGCGCATAAGTCTCCACAAAAGCTTATAAACTCACGTATTTACGCATAAAACTATTTAATTGCTTATTTATGCGCAGCTGCATATTGCAGTATCATCGTCCGTATCATCGGGTTCAAGTTAACAGGTAGTTCCTGCAAATTAAAGAAGCCTACTTCTGATGTCTCAACGCCGTCAGCTAGCAGTTCACCGCCACGAATATCGTCCGTTGCATAAACGATTGTCACCGAATAATATTCGTGGCCATTGTTTAAAACGGTATGAGTTTGTGCGCCGGATACTACGGTTACAAGATCCATCTTTCCGATCTGGATGCCCGTCTCCTCGAGAACTTCCCTCCGAGCCGCTTCTTCAGCAGATTCCCCAAGTTCCAGGAATCCCCCTGGAATTCCCCAACGTCCATCCAAATTTCTTTGCAGAAGGATCTCACCTTTTTCATTGAACACCCCTACTCCTGCGCCAGTCAGCAGTAAAGGCCGGTTTCCGACAACTTCTCTCAATTCCTCTATATATCCCACTATAAATTCCCCTTTTTATCATTAAACTTACTGGAAAGCGCGCAATGAATTTCTCTATGTTGATTTCCGCTACAGGCGGACGCTTTCCAGGGGGCGGGCGGTGAGCCGCTTCCTTCGCTTCGCTTCGTCCAGGGTCTCACCTGTCCCGCTAATCCCCCAGGAGTCGCCGCCTTCCACTTCAATCAACAATTAGTGCCACTAGTTCATAATTCTATTTTTAGAAACATCATTTTATAAAGATGCACAAATTGTAAAAGTCCCCGGAATTTTATCAGCAATCCCTTCCGGTGAACCTACAGGAAATGCCCAGTGAACTCCCTTATCCTCTTTCATTTTTCTTATCTTCAAATCGGAATTAATAAGGGCATTGACGACTTCGGATAGCATCCATTGCCGAATTATGTTTTTCTCCATTTTTTGTCGGCTTTGTTTGGGAAGTAAAGTTGAATAGGCCACCTCAACTTCCAAATGCTTATCACTAAAGTAGTTACCATCCAGTATCACTTCTCCATCTATGATACGTAACGTTTTTGAAACAATTGGATGATAATCTCTTACAATAAATATAGCTCTCTCTTTCATAAGCGTGGATACCTTTTGAAATAAAGGATGTAAATCAACGAAGTAATGAAGTACCCCCATTTCAAGAATGACGATATCGAATAGTGTAATTTCTTCTTCGGTCAATTCAAGCACATCTTTGACAATATAAGTAATCGAAACACCTGCCGCTTCTGCTAATTCCATTGCATAACGTTTATTTTCGGAAGATAGGTCGACTACTGTGACGTCGGCTCCAAGAAGCGCAAAACAAACGGCTTTATTTCCTTTTGAACCAAGTAAATTAAGGACTCTTTTTCCTTTCACTTCTCCAATTTCGTCCAAATAATAACTGACCTTTCTAGACGGATCTGCCATTAATTCGTTTGCGTAGTCATTAGGTGAGCCATGTCGTGTCAACCATGCTTCATAAGCGTTTTGGTTCCAGCCTACTTTATTTCTCCCGCTCATTTGCTGTTGATTCATCAAGCCTGCACTCCTTGGAATGTATACGCTATTGACGTTTCCAGCAGCTTCTCAATACCGCCTTCATAGTACGGCATTGCTCCATTTGCGAATGAAAGATCTTTCCATCTGGCTTCTAAAATGCCGCCTTTATCTTGGATTTCCACTTCCCCTTCCACCACTTCCGCCATAAACGTGAAAAACAAAACATGGTTATTTTCCTTCTGCCTGAATGCCTCGTTTACCGTCAGCAAACTCCCTATTCTGACCGTAAGGCCCGTTTCCTCCCAAGCTTCACGCTGCGCTGCCTGTTCCAACGTCTCCCCTTTTTCAACGCCACCGCCTGGCAAGGTCCAGTTATCATATTTCCTATTCTTCACCATAAGCACTTTTCCCTCTTTTAGGATGGCTGAATAAACAACATCGACTCGTTTCATGATTGAAATCCCCCATTTCATATATACTTAGAATCATAACTTATCACCGGAGGGATGGAAATGGAATTCAGAAATATCGATGAACAAATCATACAGAAATACAGGGAGGATGAAACGCTGATGATTCGCCTGTTCGTGCAATGGTGCGCAAACAATGAATTGGATCCTCAACTGCTCTACAAAAGAGCGTATCCCGAACAAGTAGCAAACACGGCATTACAAGAAGTAATTGAAGACGATGACGGATTTGACGACCTTCATATAGACAATGAAACGATGCTCGATGTCCTTCAACTTTTCAGCAATGAAGACCTTGCTTTCGTAGTCGCCGATGAGATCGAACGACTTGCGAGAAAGTGAAGAAATATCATAGAGTGCAGAAATGACTATTCATTTTTACTTTTCTATAAGTTTGCTATATACTATTAATTAGTTCGACGTCCGTAATAAGTATGTTGGTAAAGGGAGAGATGAGAATGGTAAAAAATTTACCGCCACGTTCAGCAGTGAACACTGAAGAAACATGGAACTTGGAAGACCTATTTAAAACTGAAGAGGACTATAATGCAGCGATTGAACAGCTCGAAAGTGAAGTCGTATCCTTCGAAGAGCGCTTTAAGGGAAACATCAATGATGAGAAAACCATCATCGAAGCTTTAGATGGATATGCTTCCCTCATGGGCAAAATGGTGCCGATCGGAACATACACAAGCCTAGCGCATAGTGTGGACCAAACGAATGATGAAGCGCAAATGCGCGCTAGCAAATATGGCTCGATCGCATCCAAACTCGGGAGCCAGCTATCATTCTTCACAAGTGAACTTTCAGAAGTGTCGGGTGAGTTATTGGAAAACGCGATGAACCAATCCGAGGAGTATAAAAACTATCTTGAAGAACTGATTCGTCAAAAGCCGCATAAGCTTCATCCTGAAGTGGAAAAGACATTGGCGGCATTCTCTTCTGTACTGAACGCCCCATACGGATTGTACAATACGACAAAATTAGTTGACATGAATTTCAATGATTTTGAAGTCGACGGCGAAAACTATCCCTTAAGCTATACGACATTCGAAGGCGGATGGGAGTCCGAAACTGATACAAAAAAGAGACGAGCTGCCTATGATGCTTTCCATGCAAAATTGAGAGAGTATCAGCATACGACTGCAAAGACATACGACATGCATTTGCAGAAGGAGAAAACGACTTCAGATCTTAGAGGCTATAAAGATGTGTTCGAATACCTCCTCTTCACCCAGGAAGTAGACCGCTCCATGTACGACCGCCAAATCGATTTGATCATGAAACATCTTGCGCCGCATATGCGCAAATACGCAAAGCTTCTTCAGAAGGTTCACGGCCTTGACGAGATGACTTTCTCAGATTTGAAAATTTCATTGGATCCGAACTATGAGCCGAAAATCACGATTGAAGAATCCAAGAAATATATCAATGATGCGCTGGCCATCATGGGTGACGATTATATGAATATGATCGATCGGTCCTATAAAGAGCGCTGGACTGATTTTGCACAAAACGCGGGTAAATCGACAGGCGCATTCTGTTCGAGTCCTTATGGCGTCCATCCTTATATTTTGATTTCCTGGACAGGCAGCATGGAAGATGTTTTCGTTTTAGCGCATGAACTAGGGCACGCGGGACATTTCTATAACGCCCACCAGCACCAGAACATTTTCAATTCACGTCCATCCATGTACTTCATTGAGGCACCTTCGACGATGAATGAAATGTTGATGGCGAATCACTTGCTTTCCAATTCGGATGATCCGAAATTCAAACGTTGGGTCATTTCTTCCATCGTGGCGCGGACATACTACCATAACTTCGTCACTCACTTATTGGAAGCAGCATACCAGCGTAAAGTGTATGAGCGCATCGATGCAGGCGGCAGTGTGAATGCAAATGTATTGAATAGCCTTAAGCGCGGTGTCCTTGAAGGATTCTGGGGAGACGACGTGAAAATCAACGAAGGCGCGGAATTGACATGGATGCGCCAACCGCATTATTACATGGGCTTGTATCCATACACATACAGTGCCGGCTTAACGATTTCCACTCAAGTTTCGAAACGTATTTTGGAAGAAGGGCAACCAGCTGTTGAGGATTGGCTGAAAGTATTGCAAGCAGGTGGCACGAAGTCCCCTGCCGAGCTCTCCAAAATGGCGGGAGTCGATATTACGACGGAACAGCCTTTACTTGATACGATTGCGTATATCGGTGAATTGGTTGATCAGCTTGTTGAATTGACTGAAGAGATTGAAGCTGCACAAGTGAACTGATTTTGGATGAGCTGTCCCTTTTAAGGAGGGGCAGCTTTTTTATTGATGTTGTTATTCGTTTTTCCATCCGATATGATAAATACAAATCTATTCGTGTTGCTAGTTAATCATTTCTGAAATGAGGGGTTCACTTGTCTTCTACACAATCCAATTGGTATGTCCGGTTCGGCTGTCTCGCGCCAATCATTGGAATAGCTGCCATGTTTTATTTTATAAAGCGAGATGCCTTCCTTCCCGGCTTTATCTTTTTCGCCTTATTCTTCGGGTTTGCAATACTCTTTTTATCCCTTTCCACGCGGACAGAAGAAAAGTTGAAAGCAAGTCAGAAGGAATATATGGACACCTTCCAACCAAAGTCATCGATTTTTTTCGAATCGCATTCTTTTATTGCTGATGATTTACTTTCAAAAATCGCTGTTGACGAAAGGAATCGCAGAATCCATTTTTGGGAGCCTGCTCCCCTGATCGATGGCAAGCGAATAACAAAAGCATTTCACAAAATGCCATACATACTTTCTGACTATCCTTATTCTGCACTATTGGCGGTGGAAGTTTATGAAAATGGCACACGCCAGCAAACCGTTGTGAACGAAGCCGATGGGACAATGGAACGCATCGAAAAGCTCGGCCAATCCGTCGTACAGGTCATCAATAAAAAGATACCAATTGCAAAAAAGGCGATTCACCGCAGAGTTGCCAATGTTGAATTGAAGATAATTATCGATGACGAGACGAAACCGGTCCGCATCATCCGGTTCTATGCCAATCTCGATAAACGGCTGAGAAGGGATTCCAAGGAATATATAGACTTGCAACGTCAGGTCGACCATTGGGTTTCTCTCTTGACGTTCATCATGAATAATAAGCAGAATAATTGAAGCCGCCACCCGTTTCGAAACGGGCGACGGCTTTTTCCTTTCCCGTAAAAAATCATGTTGAGTTTCCTCTGAAGCATATAGTAGAATGAAAGCACAGCGTAGTCAGACGAGTCTAAAAACTATGAAAACGAGGTCGTTACATGTTGATTGCAAACCGTGTACGAAACATGCCAACCCATTTCTTTTCTTCATTAGTTAAAAAAGTCGATGCGGCCAAGGCTGCAGGATTGGACATTATCAACTTAGGAAGGGGCAACCCGGATCAGCCGACACCTGCTCATATCATCAAAGCTTTGCAACAAGCTTCGGAACGTCCGGAAACTCACGGATACTCGCCATTCAACGGCATTCCGGAATTCCGGGAAGCTATCTCGGAGTTTTACAAACGTGAATATGATGTAGATGTGGATCCGAATACAGAAGTCGCGGTTCTAGGCGGATCCAAAATAGGACTTGTCGAAGTTCCTTTGGCGATGATGGATGAAGGCGAACTGCTATTGCTGCCCGATCCCGGGTATCCGGATTATTTATCGGGAGTGAGTCTTGCGAACATCACTTATGAAACGATGCCTCTCCTTAAGGAAAATGGGTTTATGCCCGATTTCGATGCATTAACTGAAGACGTGAAGCAGAAAGCGAAAATCATGTATTTGAATTACCCGAACAACCCTACAAGCGCAGTTGCGACCGTCCCCTTCTTTGAAGAAGCGGTTTCATTTGCCAAGGAAAACGAAATCTTCATTTTACATGACATGGCGTATGGCGGAATTGGTTTCGACGGTGAGAAGCCTGTCAGCTTCCTGCAAGCAAAAGGTGCAAAAGAGATCGGAATTGAAATGTACACATTATCGAAGACATACAACATGGCCGGCTGGAGAGTCGCCTTTGCCGTTGGGAATCGACAAATGATCGAGGCAATTAATAAACTTCAGCACTACTTATTCATCAGTCTTTTTCCAGCAGTCCAACACGCCGCTATCGCTGCTTTGACAGAAGATCAGGCATGTGTACGTGAACTGACTGCATTGTATGAGAGACGTAGAAATGTACTCATTGCCGAATGCAAACGGATCGGATGGGATGTAGAAGCGCCCAAAGCGTCCTTCTTCGCCTGGCTGCCCGTTCCGCCAGGCTATACGAGTGAGGCGTTTGCGGATATTCTTCTACACCAGGCGGGAGTCGTCGTTGCTCCTGGAAACGGCTTCGGCACGCACGGCGAAGGTTATGTGCGGGTCGGCCTGCTGGCAAGTGAAGAGCGCATTGCAGAAGCCGTCCGCAGAATTGAGAAGTTGGGGATATTTTCTGTGAGTGAAGCATGATATGAAAGGGCCGCCTTCGGTTGAGGCGACCCTTTTTCACGCGCGACGAATGGTGGCTTTGGGCGCGAGGTTGTCTGCTTTGGGCGTGGGACCCACCTTTTTGGGCGCGGAACCGCCTTCTTTGGGCGCGGAGCCCACTGAGATAATACCATCTAATAAGACAAACTATAAAGCGCACACTTATAATCAATAGTATAGGAGTGTTGCTAAAATGGAAACAAAGCCAAGGATGTATACGTTTGAGGAGAAAAAGGAAGTAGTGGAACTATTTTTTGAGGGCTATACAGTTAAAGAGTTGATGGAGAGATTTGATATATCCAACCGAAGAAGAATCTATGAGTGGTCCAAGAAAGTGCGGGATGCCAATTCATTTGACGTCTTAAGGGATCGGCGTGGCCTGATGAATAAAGGAAGAAAGAGGAAGGAATCCATCGAAGAGGAAAATGAACGTCTGAAATTAGAGGTTTTGTATTTAAAAAAGCTTATACGGCTGAGAGAGGAGTGAATGCGACACAAGCCGATTTTGAATTTGTAGAAGCTCATAAGGATGAGTTCTCAATCACGATGTTGACCAAGATAACCGATCATCTAAGCCGTACTCATTACTATAAACTTCTTGACGGTAAAAAGGGGCCGACGCGGGAAGAACGGGATAAGCCGTTATTGAACAAGATGTTGTCCCTCTATATCACCCACGGAGGAAATCTGGGAAATGAGAGGTTCAAGATCGAGCTTTATGAAAAATATGGTGACGTCGTAAATGTGAAGAAGATTTCACGGATGCGGAGGATGTATAACCTTCCTTTGAAGACGAAACGTAGAAAGCCGAGAAAAGCCGGGGAGATTCATCATATTGTAGGTAACCTGTTAAATCGTAATTTCAAAGCGAAGAGACCTGGAAAGAAACTTTGCATCGACATCACCTACCTGAAAGTCGTCAAGCCACGTGAGAACTTCCTGTTCCTCTGCGCCATCACGGATCTGTACAACAATGAAATCGTTGCCTACAGTATCGGGGAGGACATGACGACAGGGCTGGTGTTCAAAGCACTTGATCAACTAAAAGAAAAAGGACTTGTAAAAAAGAACACGATCCTACACAGTGATCAAGGTGTTCAATTCACAAGTCCCAGATACGTGAACCGGTTGAAGGAAATGAAAATCATCCAATCGATGTCCCGCAGAGGCAACTGCTGGGACAATGCCTGCATCGAAAGCTTCTTCGGCAAGTTGAAGACAGAGATGCCGGGCTTCTCCGTTCCGGAGACCCGTAAGGAGATGATCAAAGCCGTCACCGATTACATCACCTATTATAACGAATTGAGGCCGCAATTGAAATTAAAGAAGAGTCCAATCGCTTACCGGCTGACTGAGGCTGCTTGAGCGGAAGGAACGCAAGGCACTGGCTGGCGACTTTACGTGGAGCAGCAGGCATGATAGCCTCATCGGGTAGAACCAGCTGTCACCGGCTGGTTATCCTGGTTCGGGAATCATGCCTGCAGAGGCTCCATGTCAAGTCGCAAACCGGTATATTTGTAAATAAATGAGATGTGCGCAACAAAAATTACTGAGCGTTTTATTAAGTGTCCTATTGACAGGTAGTAAGTCAACCTCTTTGGGCGCGGGACCCACCTCTTTGGGCGCGGGACCCACCTCTTTGGGCGCGGGACCCACCTCTTTGGGCGCGGGACCCACCTCTTTGGGCGCGGGACCGCCTTCTTTGAGCGCGGAGCCCACTTTTTTGGGCGCGGGACCCACCTCTATGCGCGTGGGACCGCCTTCTTTGGGCGCGGGACCTGCCTTTTTGGGCGCGGAACCGCTCACTTTGAGCGCGCGATACCTATTCTTACTTTTCGAATCCAATATGGAGTGAATCCGCGATATGTTTATAGCCGATTTCCTTATAAATCTTATTCGATGTAGGGTTCATCATATCCGTATAAAGCATGCAGAATTCATAGTCTTTCAATAGCTCCTTCGAACCTTGCGCGACCATCGTGCGGGCATAACCTTTTTTCCGTTCCTCTTTCGGTGTAAACACGAGAGACACGGTGACGCTGTTTTTTGTAGGTCTTGATTTCTTCATCATCGAGACGACTTTCCCTTCATCCTCCCATAGGAAAACTTCCCGGGCATCGAGGAATGCCGCGACCCTTTCTTGAATGAGCTCCGGTAATGTCCTATCCAGATTGGCATCTTCCTCGAACAATGCAAACCATTTTTCGATTAGCGGAGCATCCTCGCCGGAAGCGAACCTCCAGCTTCCCGGGCTCATCTCTAGCTTCTCCTCAACTTCATCCAACCGATAAAGTCCCTGATCCATGAGCAGTCTTTGCTTCTTCCCTGTTTGACGCTCCCAAACGTCTGCGAATGCAATCGCCCATTGTTTCACGCTGATGATAGATGGAACAGGCACTGAAGCCGATCGCAATTCCCGTACGATGAAATCGATTGTCTCATCCTTCCTGCTTTCATCCACAATGACGAGATTTAACGGATGTGGCGGGGTCATCTGCAATAAAGCAAGCGCCTCTCCCCTATCCAAAACAACCGCCATGAAAGGATTTTCATATTTCCCCGCTTTTATCGCTTGCAAGATACCGTAGAAAAGGCTGAATACATCCTCGTTTTTCTCGATGACCGGCTCCGCCACCTCCGCAAATTTCTCAGCATCCTCATATTGAACAAACTCCATCCAAATCCCCCATTTCGTTTCTGAGCATTATATACTCTAGTAACTGAATTGTCACGGTATTTTTTCAATGAATAAAAAAGGACATGCAGCAAACGACTGCACATCCTCATGTTATGTAATCTAGTATTCATTTCACCAAAGCATCGGTTTTTGCACCATGAGCCAAAGCATAACGAGCATCAATCCTATATAGATCCAAGCAGTCGTCGTCAGAACGGTCAGAATTTCCCCTTTATGGCTATTGGGTAAATAATATCTTCGGAGAACCTTTGTAAATCCGCTTGACAGGAAAACGCCGGATGCTAGCATGATTGCAAGGGTCGTAATCACCCAGGATGTATACCATGGCCATGGACCGGTCAGCAAAAGCAATGCGCCGGAAATGACGAGCAGATGACCGGCATGCATGACTAGCCTGATAATAATCTTGATAATCGTCAAGTATGCATTTTCGGTTGGAAGATCGACGTTCCGCAGCCTTTTGATTGTCGGCAACAATAGGAATAACGGGCCGATTGCAAGGACTGCGGAGACGACGTGGACAAATACAATTGTCCCATACATGTATTTCATGTCATCTTACTTTGAGACTGGGCTGAATTCGTGAACCCAGACGCTCATTGTCGGAAGCCATGGCATTTTCGGGTGCAAAGCAAGAATTGATTGCTTGTAATCCTCCATGTTAGCAAACCCTTCCTGCTTCGCATGTTCATCGGTCATTTCACCAAGTGTCTGTTTGTAGAGCTTATCAATTTTAAACTCTTTTCCATCTAACACCATTATCTCATCTGGATACGCATAGACGCCATTCCGTCTTGTTGCGGTTTTTTCACCTTTTAATACTCTTTCGACATCTTCTGGAATAGTGACGAGCCGTTCAACCGAGCAAGTCTTTTCTGGTAATCCATTCATAATGCATCGCTCCTCTTCTGAATCTACCTCTATCATATCGATTCCCTGTCAATACTTCCAGACGTAACGATTGTAAACTTTGCAGCATCATACTAGAATTTCACGATACAGTCACAATCATTACGATTGAATTGGAATGAATTCTTACTTCACTTCTACTGTAAATTCCTCATGCTCATGCAAGCCGTCTTTATTTTTCACATGAATCTTCACTGTGTACACCCCAGCTTGCTCGAATGGATGGACCGCTGTGTATTCACCTTGTGTAGTTTCCTCTGCATCAATCCAAAGATGCTTTTCACCGAGGACATCGCTTGAAACCTCATAACGCACATTCGCATCTACAAGAGGCTTTCCGTCAATCTGTAAGTGGGTCATCAATTCCGTTTCTTCACCCGCCGCAACATTTTCCGGCTTCACGAAATGGAGCGCAAAACCTTCTGCATGTCCATGGTCGTGTTCATGTCCCTGTTCCTCGCCTTCAGCCTGTGCACCTTTACCGATTGTCACTTGTTTCACGGGCATCGTATGCAGATCTCTTGCGTCCACATGTACTTGAACATGGAATATTCCGTCGTGTTCAAATGATGTTTCTGCTGTATAGGTGCCGTCCTTTTCATTGACGGAGTCGATCATGACTGAGTCGTCTTTCTTCCCTTCTTCCCACACTTGGTAGACGACTTTATCAGCATCACTTACCTTTTCCTCCCCGTATGTAACGAGGGCTTCCATATTCACTGTATCGCCCACTTCGGCCTGTTCGGTTACTGTCAAGTCAACTTCCAATGGCAGCACTTCCACTGCAGAGCCGTCATCCACATCTTTTCCGCAAGCGGATAACATACCTAACCCGATGATCAGGCCAAGCAGTTTGTATCTCTTTTTCATGATGGTTCCCTCCACTGTTTCTTCTATTTGAATAAACGGATTAACCTAATATGATATTATCAAGTAAATGCGAAGTAACTATGAAGTGTAGCTGTTCATAAGTATTTCACATCTACCAAGTAAATTATAATTGATTATATCTGTGAAATGAGGATATTTTGATGAAGCCATATACGATTTTAATTATAGATGATGAACCGCAAATGAGGAATTTAGTGCGCACTTTCCTTGCAAAAGACGGTTATGCCGTCGAAGAAGCGACTGACGGCATGGACGCTTTGACGAAAGTGTATAATCTGCAGCCCCATTTATGTATTGTAGATGTCATGATGCCGTATATGAACGGATTCGAATTTGCCAAAGAAATGAAGCGGAAGACGAACATCCCTATAATTTTTTTATCCGCTAGAGGAGAGGAATGGGATAAGGTGGAAGGCCTTAAAATTGGAGGCGATGATTATATTGTCAAGCCATTCATGCCAGGCGAGCTGATTGCAAGAGTGGAATCCGTTTTAAGAAGATCGTATCAACACCAACATCAATCTCAATCATTACTAACAGTCGGACCTCTCGTCATCGATCATCTTGCGCATAAGGTCACTTTGAATAACGAGCCGATTTCTTTAACGGTGAAGGAGTTCGGAATCCTGGAGACGCTTGCTAGAAAACCTGGACGTGTCTATACGAGGGAACAACTATTGAGCCTCGTATGGGGGGATCGCCACAAAAGCACCGATCGTACCATTGATACACATATCAAGACATTACGGTTAAAATTGGGAGAAGCGGAAAGCATGATTGAAACGGTATGGGGCATCGGCTATAAGCTTGAGGTGAAATGATGAAAAAGCTCACATTGAGCAAAAAGATATTAGTTGTCCTATTATCGAGCCTCGCTTTCACGATCCTATTTTCATTTTTCTTTATACACTTCCTTTATTCCAAGCTGTATCTTTCGAGCATTGAAGAATCAATCGTCTATCAAGGAAAGAGGACTGCATCCCATTACCATTACGGCGAGTTGAGTGATGAAATCATTGAAAAGATCCAATGGTACAACATCGTCTCCGAATACGAAGTAATTGTTGTGGACCAGTTGGAAGACCTGACTTCTTATTTCCCCTACAAAATCAATTATGAAAATCTTGTCAGCAATGCGGACCGGGAAAGGCTCAATCAAGGCGCTTATATTATGAAAAAAGGCTATGTAGAGGAGTTGGATCGCGAAGTTCTAGGAGCCATTTTCCCAATCAAGGGCGAAACGGGTCTACTCGGATTCATTTACATATATATCCCGCTCGCAGCGATTCAAGATGTCTTTCGGGAAAGCATTCCCCTGCTGGTATCTGTAGGCACTTTGTTCTTTTTTGTTCTGTTTCTTGTCTTGAATCGTGCATGGCAGTCGCTGTTCAGACCGTTACAGGATCTCCAGCGGCTTTCGGCTGAAGTTTCTAAAGGGAATTACAGCAGCCGAATCGAAACCGACCGCGAGGATGAGATCGGCCAATTGGCAAATGCATTCAACTCGATGAGCCTGTCACTCGAGGAGCAGGAAAATCGGAAAAAGGAATTTACGTCCAACCTCGTCCATGAGCTGCGGACTCCATTGACGTATATTGGCGGCTATACACATGTCTTGAAGGAAAAGATCTATTCATCACCCGAAGAAGCGGAGAGCTACTTGACGACGATTGAAAAAGAAACTGTGCGTTTGAATAAGCTGATCAATGATTTGGTCGAACTGAATCACCTACAGGAGGAACTGTATGTCCTTATCGATGAACCGATTGTCATAGCGCAAATCATTTTGGACACGCTGGATTTATTCAACATTCTCATTTCAGAAAAAGGTTTGGAATTGCGGATTGATATTGAGGAAGACCTTATTTTGACAGGCGATCCGAAGAGGATTCAGCAAGTTTTGTACAACATCATCGACAATGCCGTCAAATACTCCACCGATGAAGGGATAATGGCAATTCAGCTTAAGTCTGTAGGGCAATATGCAGAATTAAAAGTGACAAATGAAGGGATTGTCATACCTGAAGACGATATCGGCAGGATCGGAGAGCGTTTTTTCCGAACCGACAAGGCTAGGAACCGAACGACTGGAGGGTCGGGACTCGGACTATCGATCGTGAAGGAGATCATTCGTCTGCATGGTGGCACCTTTTCCATCGAAAGCGATGAGGCGGCTGGAACTACGGTAACTGTCCGTTTTGTAAATCAGATGAAAGATGGGGATGTATCTTGAAAACAATCAGATTGCTTTTCATGCTTGTCATTGCCGGGTTTCTGTTGTCCGCTTGCGGCCAGCCGAAGCAAACGGGCAGGCAAGTGACCTCTTTCTCATTCACGGATCAAAATGGTGATCTGTTCGGCACCGAACAGCTTTCCGGAAAAGTGTGGATTGCAGATTTTATATTCACCGCCTGCGAATCGGTCTGCATTCCAATGTCCCAAAAAATGTCCGACTTGCAATCAGCATTCAAGGAGCAAGGCATTGAAGTGGAATTCGTGACATTCACCGTCGATCCGGAAACTGATACACCGCAACTATTAAAGGAATATATTGGACAGTTTTCGGAAGACGAGTCGAACTGGCATTTATTGACGGGGTATTCGCAGGATACAATCGAGAAATTGGCATTAAATCAATTCCAAACGATTGTACAGAAGCCGAATGAAACCGAGCAAGTCATCCACGGAACGAACTTTTACATCATCGATCAGCAAGGCTATATCGTGGATGAATATAGTTATTTCGAGGAGTCATTTGAAGAACAAATGATCAGTGAAGTGGAACGACTTGTGAAATGATACCGGATTAATTGGCGCAGAAGCATAAACCTGATAGCATGGTTGCAATATACAATTTCCAGGAGGAATCCTATTGAAAGAATCCGTCTCTTCTTTACATTATTTCACAATCGAGCGGTCAATCGATTGGTTTACCCAGAAACACCAGCAAACGACCCGCACCCTTCTTTTATCCGAGGAAGCAATCGTCACATCGGAACATACTTTTTCATTGGAGCATGTCCTCGATGTTTCGTATCGCCCATTTTCAAATGGCACAGGGCTTTTTTACCTGCATACGAATCGGGGAGTTTTCACTTTTGGCGTCAAGGAAGATCCAAATGAATTCATCAGATCCTATAAGCGGTTAAAAGGCGATCCTTTCTCTATTTAACGTACGGGGCACTTCCTTTTGTTTAATTTGTCTTATTTGAGGTATAGATAGTACAAATACAATTGGGAGGTAATTTTACTATGGTTTTGAAAAAAATCGTTGAAAATGCAGTACAAGCTAAGAAGGAAATTGATGAATTGACGACACAAGGATATACTCATGACGATATCTATATTTTTGCCCATGATAAAAAAAGGACCGAACATATTACGGATGCACTTGACACAGAAACTGTCGGCATGAAGGAACAAGGCTTCCTTGACAGTATGAAAAACATGTTCACTTCCCGTGGAGACGAACTCCGCAGCAAAATGGAGGCAGCCGGATTGACAGCAGAGGATGCCGCTGATGCAGAAAAAGAGCTTGACCACGGAAAACTTGTATTGATCGCGAAGAAGTAATGCCTTTTTATGGACAATTACTGGATTTTCTAACGTAATTTAATTCTGGCGGCTGTATCCCCCACTTTTAATGGGGAGCAGCCGCCTTTTCATTTAATCGTACCTGCATTCTACACGTAACGCCTTTTTTCCGTTATGATATGTAATGAAAGCAGGTGCAATTCTTTGGATAATAAATTATGGAAAATAGGTTTTTTTACAGCTCTGACTTCGTTCGTGCTGCTCATCTTAGGGATTCGGACCGTCTTAGGGACAGAAT
Source organism: Saccharococcus sp. Marseille-Q5394 (assembly GCF_946901335.1). Lineage (NCBI taxonomy): Bacteria > Bacillati > Bacillota > Bacilli > Caryophanales > Anoxybacillaceae > Saccharococcus > Saccharococcus sp. Marseille-Q5394. Next base: position 1,136,192 of record NZ_CAMPPQ010000001.1, read on the forward strand.
TGGTGTTCAAGAACTACTTGACGTTCGGTGTATTCAGTCTAACCGTCGGCATACTGGCGTCTTCTTTGCTCTTCTATAAAATGAAGATTGCCTTCCGGATTTTCATGGCCGCCCTCATATTAGGATTCGCTGAGTTTTTCCGCAGCTTCCTCATGGACCAAAACGGATTTGGAGACCTAATTGGAGTCCTATCGTTATTCATCATCACGACGTTCGGTTTTGGGCTCGGCATTATAGTGCAATTCATCGTCATCGGCATCCGAAAATTAAAAGAATAGGAATGGATGAATGGCCGCCTCATATATATGAAGTGCGGTCTTTTTTTTGCGTTCGAGTAAAACTATTGGAAATTCATTGAATAGTAGGTTTCCAAGAGATATAGTGAAATAGGGAGAATCTTTTTCAAAAGGGGATGTTTTTATTGAAAAGAAGAACGGCCGAACCTTACAAGATTAAATGTGTGGAGACGCTTTCCATGCTAACTTATGAGGAACGCAAAGAGTCACTTGAACGAGCTGGGTATAATACGTTTTTGATTGATTCGCAAGATGTGTACATCGATTTGTTGACTGACAGCGGGACGACGGCGATGAGTGACGCGCAATGGGGAGCGCTAATGACGGGCGATGAAGCTTATGCCGGAAGCAAAAGCTGGAAGCGACTGGAACAGGCCGTCCGTGATGTGTATGGCTATCGCTTCGTACTGCCGACGCATCAGGGTCGAGGTGCGGAAAATATCTTGTCGCAGCTAAAAATCAAAGAAGGCGACTATGTACCAGGCAATATGTATTTTACGACGACACGCGCCCACCAGGAGATGAATGGGGCAACGTTTGTCGACATCATTATTGACGAAGCCCATGATCCATCCATCGACCTGCCGTTCAAAGGGAATGTCGATTTGGATAAACTACGGAATTTGATTCAAAGAGTCGGTGCTGAAAAGATTCCATACGTCTGCCTGGCGGTCACCGTGAATCTGGCAGGCGGCCAGCCTGTCAGCATGCAAAATATGAGAGAGGTCTATGAACTGTGCAAATCTCACAATATCGATGTTATGCTCGATGCGACGCGTTGCGTTGAAAACGCTTACTTTATTAAGGAGCGTGAGGTTGGATATGCGGATCGACCTGTTTCGGACATTTTAAAGGAAATGATGTCGTATTCCGACGGGTGCACGATGAGCGGGAAAAAGGATTGCCTTGTGAATATCGGCGGATTCCTCGCGATGAATGACGAGAATCTCTATATCCGTTCACGCGAGCTCGTTGTGGTTTATGAAGGTATGCCTTCCTATGGCGGAATGGCTGGCCGGGATATGGAAGCGATGGCAATCGGTATTCGCGAAGCGGTCGATGACAATTATATTGAACACCGGATTGGTCAGGTCAGACATCTCGGGCAACAGCTTTTGGATGCAGGAATTCCGATTGTGCAGCCGATTGGCGGCCATGCGGTCTTTTTGGATGCACGTGCATTCCTCCCCCATTTGAGCCAAGAGGAATTCCCGGCACAGGCACTTGCCGCTGCCCTCTATTTGGATTCGGGTGTGCGGAGCATGGAGCGCGGAATCATTTCCGCGGGACGAGATTTAAAAACTGGCGAGCATAATCGGCCGAATCTCGAGCTGGTGCGTTTGACGATTCCTCGCAGGGTGTATACGAATAATCATATGGATGTCGTGGTCGATTCGATTTTGGCGCTATATGAAAAAAGGGATTCGATTTGCGGGTTGAATATGGTCTACGAGCCGCCGACACTCCGTTTCTTCAATGCACGTTTTGCGCCGCTATCGGAAACTGGTGAGTTGATCGGCGAGGAGAATAGGAAGATTAACGCGTAGGTTGGTAATGAAGCCCTTGCGCGATTAATTGAGCCCTTGATGCAAAAAACGCATGCCATTTTTACTGGCATGCGTTCTTATGATTTATTTCGCTACTTTATCTTTCTTGATTTGCTTGCTTCGCAATTGTCCGCAAGCCGCGTCGATGTCCGTACCTTGCTCCCATCGGACGCCGCAGTTAATGCCGCGCTTTTTCAACGTATCGTGGAACGACTTGATCGCTTCAGGTTTGCTTCGTTGGTATTGCCCGTGCTCATCGACCGGGTTATACGGGATGAGGTTGACGTAAGACAAATGACGTTTATTATACAGTAGTTTTGCCAATTGCTCGGCTTCAGCTACGTGATCATTCACGTCATCCAACAGAATGTATTCGAAAGTGATCCGGCGGTTTGTCGTTTCCAAATAATAATCGATCGAGTCCATCAGCTTTTCAATCGGATACGCTTTATTGATTTTCATGATTCTCGTCCGCAGATCATTGTTCGGCGCATGAAGGGATACCGCCAAATTGATTTGGATATTTTCTTCAGCGAACTCGCGGATTTTCGGTGTCAGGCCGCTCGTTGAAACGGTGATGTGACGCGCACCGATTGATAACCCTTTTTGATCATTAATGACACGGAGAAAGTTCATCAAATTCGTATAGTTGTCGAACGGTTCGCCGATACCCATGACGACGATATGGCTGACACGTTCCCCATTTCCTACTTCATCAAGATGCTGTTGCACTTTCATGATTTGACCGACGATTTCCCCGGCATCCAAATCCCTGTTTTTCTTTAATAAACCACTGGCGCAAAAACTGCAGCCGATATTGCATCCGACTTGTGTTGTTACACATACTGAGTGGCCGTACGGGAATTTCATCAAAACGGTTTCAATCAAGTTCCCGTCCTGCATTTTGAAAAGGAATTTGATCGTCCCGTCGTCGGAAACTTGCTTTACCGACTGTTCAAGCGTCTGTATTACAAAATTCTCATCCAAAAGTTGGATGCACTCTTTATTTATATTTTTCATGTCTGCAAAGTCCGTGACACGCTTTTTGTAAAGCCAGTCCCACACTTGTGCAGCACGGAATTTCTTTTGTCCATTTTCGACTAGCCAATCTGTCAGCTGTTCGAGGGTCAAGCCGTAAATTGATTTTTTCATGTCAATTCCTCACTTCTCACTTTTGCATTCGGTTATTATACCATGAAAACGGCGAAAACAGAAGAAAAAAGCTGCCTCATCTACAGACAGCTTACATTACTTTGGCTCATTCGCCTTGTTTTTATCCTGTTTTATTTTCATAAGTAGAACGAATACATTCATAAGTGCCAAGACAGTGAAGAAAATGGCGATGCCCGTCTGTCCTTTTGTGAAACGGTCTATTGCAAAATAGCCTAAGAAGATGATCAATGCGATATCGATGAATTTCGGTGTAGTCATCTGGATGCTCCTCCTTTACGCTAAAACTTCCATTTGACAACAGTATAGCAGTTCCCTGTCCCGCATTGCCATCCTCTTTTTCAATTTCGGCTATCGACTGCAAGCAATTGTTCCAGTTTTCGAAGCAGGCTGTCCATCTGTTCGTCCGTACCAACCGAAATGCGTAGATAGTTATCGATATCAGGTTGATTGAAGTGACGGACGAGAATCCCTTCTTCTTTCAATTGCATATACAACTCGGATGCAGCCTTGTGGGAATGTGATGCGAATACAAAATTCGCTTGTGACGATAGCACGTAAAAGCCCATCTCCTTCAAAACTTCACTAAGTCGGTCCCGTGTCTCTTTAATTTTCAATACCGTGCTGTCGAAGTACTCCTGGTCTTTGAATGCAGCCGTCGCCCCGGCGATTGCAAGCCTGTCCACCGTATAGGAGTTGAATGAATCCTTGATCCGCACAAGTGCCTCAATTAAATCTGGATGGCCGATTGCATAGCCGACCCGCATGCCTGCAAGTGATCGAGATTTTGATGTCGTCTGAATGACGAGAAGATTCTTATAGGACCTCACCAATTCCACAGCAGATACGGTTGCAAAATCAATATACGCTTCATCGATAATGACTACTCTTTCGGGATTATTGATTAAAATGGATTCGATTGATGAAAGCTCCATATAAAGGCTCGTCGGTGCATTTGGATTCGGTATGATGACTCCGCCTTCAGATCCGAAGAAGGATTCCGCGGGCAAAGTGAAATCTTCATTCACACGAACTAGCTCATATGGAATGTTGAACAGCTTTGCGTAAACCGGATAAAAGCTATATGTGATGTTCGGAAAGCGGATTGGTTTATCCGGATGGAAGAAGGCCATGAATGAAAAGGCAAGAACCTCATCCGACCCGTTTCCAACGAAAACTTCGTCCTTTGACAAGTCGTACGTTTCTGCAATGACTTGTCGTAGTCCGTCCGCTGTCGGGGATGGATATAGCCGGAGCTTTCCCTCCAACTCTTCCAATATCGCCTCTTTTACGCGTGGACTTGGTGGATACGGGTTTTCATTCGTATTCAATTTGATGATATCCGGCTCATTCAGTTGTTCACCCGGCACATACGGCTCGGTTCTTTTCACCATTTCGCTCCAAAATTTATTCATTCCGCCACACCTCACTATTCTAAGTCCTTCTTTCCTTAAGGATCCCTTTCACGTCTTCGACTGACACATCGAGCAATTCCATGAGGACAAGCGTGTGATACGTCAAATCGGCAAGTTCATTCGTCAATTCATCCTTATTCCGATTTTTCGCCCCGATGACGACTTCAGTTGATTCTTCCCCAATCTTCTTCAATACTTTATCCACTCCTTCGCGGAACAGATACGATGTGTAGGAGCCTTCAATCGGGTTCGCTCGTCGTTCTTTGATTTCGTTCACAATTTCATGGACGATGCCGCGTACGGAGCTATTCTCTTCAAAGCCGATAGAATGAAAGCAAGTCGTTTCACCCGTATGGCAAGCGGGCCCGGCCGGCTCCACTTGGATGAGGATCGCATCCTGATCGCAGTCGACGGAAATCCGTTTGATAATTTGGCGATTGCCGGAAGTCGCGCCTTTATTCCAAAGCTCCTGCCTCGAACGGCTATAAAACCAAGTCTCTTTCGTTTCAAGCGTCTTTTGAATGGATTCCCGATTCATATAAGCGAGCAAGAGCACTTCCCCTGTCCGCTCATCCTGTACGATAGCGGGAATCAAACCGTTCTGATCATATATAAGTGCACCTATATCGATATTCATCATGATTCATTCCCAACAACTTGTTTTTGTTCGTCCAAATACATCTTCAATTCTCCAATATGGATTTCTTCGAAGTGGAAGACCGATGCGGCAAGTGCGGCGCTCGCCTTCCCTTCCGTCAACACTTCCACGAAATGCTCAGACTTGCCTGCTCCACCGCTTGCAACAACCGGAATGCCGACCGCGGATGCCATCGCTCTGTAGAGCTCGATATCATAGCCATTCTTCACGCCGTCTTCATCGATGCTGTTGACGACGAGTTCACCTGCTCCAAGTTGCTCACCCTTCACTGCCCACTCGATTGCATCCAGCCCGGTCTCTTCCATACCGCCTTTTGCAAAGACAGACCATTTTCCGGGACCGGTCTTCTTAACGTCCATTGACAGGATAATCCGTTCGGAACCGAATTTCTCCGCAGCTTGTCGGATCAACTCTGGATTCAGCAAAGCGGCACTATTAATGGACACTTTATCCCCGCCGACACTAAAAATCTTCCCGATGTCTTCGATTGTCCGGATGCCTCCCCCCACGATGAAAGGAATCGGTACCTCTTTCGCAATCTCTGCAATCAAATCGAGGAACATTTCCCTGTTTTTCGTAGAGGCAGATATATCATAAAAGACGAGTTCATCCGCACCGTCCGCTACATATTTTTTCGCAAGCGTCAGCGGATCTGCAACTTCCTGAACATCGAGGAACTTCTTCCCTTTCACAACTTTCCGATTATCGACGTCCATGCAAGCTATGATTCGTTTCTTCATCTCTGTCCCCCCAATACTGTTTCCAAAGATAGATTCCCTTCATACAGTGCTTTTCCGATAATGGCGCCATACAGATTCATCATTTTCAGCTTGTCGATGTCAAGATTGGTCGATACACCGCCGGAAGCGATGATGTCCATATCGGATGCTTTGCTCACCACATATAATTCATCGAAATTCGGGCCTTGCAGCATGCCGTCTTTCATGATGTCGGTATACACGACCGTTTTGACGCCTACACCTTCCAGCCATCGCAACAATTTGACCGCTTTAACATCAGTCGTTTCCGTCCAACCGTCCGTCGCGACGAGTCCATTTCGTGCGTCGATCGACACTGCGATTTTTTCGGCATACTTGGCGACCGCTTCTTCAACAAACTGTGGGTTTTGAATGGCAGCCGTCCCGATAATGACCCTACTGATGCCGCTTACGATTAGCGAATCGATCGTTTCCATCGACCGGATTCCTCCACCGACTTGTATAGGGATATTCACAGCCTTCACGATTTCCCTTATTGCTTCAGCATTTAATGAATCACCGGTTTTCGCGCCGTCCAAATCGACGACGTGTATGTACTCGGCGCCTTGCCTTTCCCATTCCTTCGCCACTTCCGATGGTGATTCATGATAGACGGTCTCCTGGGCATAGTCGCCTTGTATAAGACGGACGCATTTGCCTCCTCTAATATCAATTGCCGGAAATAAAATCATTGTCGACTCCCCCTTATAAAATCCCCTTTGTCGATGGAACCCCTTCAATTTCAGGGTTTAATGAACTCGCGATGCGCAAAGCCCTACCAAAACTTTTGAAAATGGATTCGATGAAATGGTGGCTGTTTTTCCCGTAGTGTAAATTGATATGCAACGTCACACTTGCATGCCGGGTGAAAGCGAGGAAAAACTCTTCCACAAGCTCGGTATCAAAATCCCCTACTTTGTCTTTCAATCCTTCGACATTATAAACGAGGAAGGAGCGTCCGCTTATGTCGAGTGATACTGTGGATAAGGCTTCATCCATCGGTGTCGACACAGTCGAATACCGTTCAATGCCTTCCTTCTTTCCAATGCTGAGATTGAACGCCTGGCCAAGCACGATGCCGATATCTTCAACCGTATGGTGTTGGTCGACGGCGAGATCTCCATCACAATCAACCGTCAAATCGAATCTTCCATGGTTCGCGAACAGCGTCAACATATGGTCAAGAAATCCGACACCCGTCCGAATATCCGTTTTCCCTGTTCCATCGATCGCAAATTCAAGTTCAATTGCCGTTTCTGCAGTGCTTCTACTAATTTTCCCGCTTCTCATTGCGCTCCCCTTTCCGCAGCCGGATCGACTCGGCATGGCCCGTCAACCGCTCCGCTTCCGCCAAAACTATAATGTCATCTGCCACTTCATTGAATGCGTGCTTTGAATAATGGATGATGCTCGACTTTTTAAGAAAATCGTAAACACCTAACGGAGACGAGAAAGCGGCTGTTCCGCTAGTCGGCAATGTATGGTTCGGTCCTGCCATATAATCGCCCAATGCTTCCGGTGAATAAGCCCCGAGGAATATGGCACCCACGTTCCGGATGAATGGCAACTGCGCCATCGGATTTTCCACCATCACTTGCAGATGCTCCGGTGCGATTTCGTTCACTACTTCAATCGCTTCCGTTAGCGAATCAACGATGATGATGCGACCGAAATCGTTTATGGAGCGGCTCGCAATTTCCGTCCGATCCATCTTGGGAAGCTGCTCTTCGACTTCCGCCACCAAATTTCCTGCAAACTGTTCGCTAGTCGTCACACAAATGGCAGCCGCCCGTTCGTCATGCTCCGCCTGGGACAATAGATCTGCCGCAACGTATGCAGGGTTTGCGGTTTCATCCGCCAACACACAGATTTCACTTGGACCCGCAATCATATCAATTCCAACGTCACCAAATACCCACTTTTTCGCCCTAGCAACGTATGCATTGCCAGGCCCGGTAATTTTCATCACCTTCCGGATCGATTCAGTGCCATAGGCTAATGCTGCAATCGCCTGAGCGCCGCCGACTTTGTAGACGACGTTCACGCCTGTTTCCTTCGCAGCTACCAATACATGCGGGTTCACTTTCCCGTCAGGTTGCGGTGGAGTCGAAATGGCAATATAGCCGACCCCTGCGATTTTTGCGGGGATGACATTCATCAGCACAGTCGATGGGTAAGCTGCCTTCCCGCCAGGCACGTAAATGCCGGCCCGTTCAATTGGGGTCACTTGTTGGCCAAGCAAAATGCCTCTTTCTTGTCGGATGAACCAGGAACGTTCTTTCTGCTCTTCATGAAAGTCGGTAATTCTCCGTTTCGCTTTCTTGAGAGATGCGATGAAATTTTCCGAAACGAGCGTATAGGCTTCATCGAATTCATCATCTGCGACAATGAAATTCTGCAACTTCACGTTGTCGAACCGTTCAGTATACATATGTAAAGCCGCATCCCCGTTCATACGGACATCGTTGATGATCGATAGTACCTTCCGGTCAAACTCCAGATCTATGGACTGCTCGTTCCGTCTCTTGATTTCTACCTTATAGTCTTCTGCAGTGACGATTTTCATGAATACACCTCCAGCCCTGACTTGACATCGGCAATGAATTTCTGGATCCGCTCTGTCTTCATGGCATAGCTGGCTTTATTCACAATCAATCTAGCACTTACTTCTGCAACGTCTTCAATTACGACTAAGCCATTCTCTTTTAATGTTGTGCCTGTTTCAACGATGTCGACAATACAATCTGCCAAACCAATAAGCGGTGCCAATTCAACTGACCCATTCAGTTCGATAATATTGGTGCGGATTCCTCTCTGTTCAAAATGGAGCTTTGCTATCTTCGGATACTTGGAAGCAACCGTCAACTGAGTTAGTTCGTTGAGCTCCAGTTCCGGATATCCCGCAACGGATAATTTGCATTTCCCTATAACGAGATCCAACAGTTCATAAACGTCCTTTGGATCTTCCAACAGAACATCTTTGCCAATCACCCCGATATCCGCTGGACCTTGTTCTACGTACGTCGGCACATCTACCGCTTTCACGAAAATCAGTTTGATGGAGTTCGAATCCTCCATGAAGATGAGCTTTCTGCTTTTAACGGTAAAGTCTGAGAATAGGATACCCGCCTCCTCCAATAGTGCAATCGCCTGATTCGCAATCCTTCCTTTTGCCATCGCAACAGTCAAACAATCCATCAGACATCCCCCTTTTGCTTCTGATTATCGGAAGCCTTCACTAATGATTCGATTTCACAAGCAAATCCAATTGCGGGCAGGTCAGCTCCGAACTCGTGGCCCAATTGATCATACCGCCCGCCCATCAATACCGGTTTGCCAAAACGTCCGACATATCCTTGAAACAGGATGCCCGAGTAGTAGTCCATTCGGTTAATCAACCCGAAATCGAGGACGAGATGCTCGTCAAGGTCCTTTAACCGGCTGCAAACTTCTTCGATATAAGAAAGAGTTTCTTGCATGCGTGATGTAGTGGAGATCTCTTCCGCCCGTTTCAACACTTCTTCCGGTTTTCCATAAAGATGAGGAATTTGCGTAATGGCATGTTTGATTGCATCATCTGCATCAACGTTTGACAGGAGTTCACCAATCTCAACACTGTTCTTCGCCTGTATACATACTTTCAACTGATCGCTTTGTAATTCTGTTAATGGAAGCTGCGACATCATTTCATGGAAGAAGGCGGTATGCCCAATTTCAATTTTGATGTCATTGAACTTCAAATCCTTCATCGTCTCTAGCGCCAAGGAAATTGTTTTCGCATCCACCTCTGGCGACCGTTTGCAAAAATATTCGATGCCTGCTTGTGTCCGCTCGGTTTTCTCAGTCGGGTCGGATGCCCGCCGAAACACTTCCTGTATATAATAAAAGCGGTGTTCACTTGTCAGCTTGCGGTGAGCGTGAGACAATTCCTGTGTAATCGGTATCGTCACATCGGGTCTGAGGACAAGAACTTCTCCAGATGGATCGATCACTTTCACCATCTCTTTCCGGTTAACGGAACTCGTCACTTTGCAATAAAGATCATATCGTTCAAAAGCCGGTGTCGTGATCCGTTGGAACCCATATGTTGAAAATGTATTGCTTAACGTATTGATCACTTGCTCGTACGTTTCTGCTTCTTTCAATCCGGAATTCATTTGCATACCACCTTTACTTCATCGCTTTACTACGTTAAAGTTATAACGTACTATAAATCTATTTTTCTCATTTGTCAACTGATAGGAGGATTTTTTTATGTTTGATTACCATATGCATAGTTCATTTTCGGGAGATTGTAATGTTGATATGGAGGAGATGGTGAAAGGGGCAATTGCAAAAGGCCTTTCTGAAATCTGTTTCACGGAACATATCGATTATGATTATCCCGATGATTCAATTGAGTTTGATTTTGATAAACGGAAATATGGTGAGCGGATTGATGAATTGCGCAAGCGGTATAATGGGAAGATCTACATCAAGAAGGGCGTCGAGATTGGTGTACAGCCGCATTTATTGGACCGCTATGATGAAATGCTGAAAGCGGAGTCGTTTGATTTCATCATTTGCTCGATGCATACTGTCGAGCGGAAAGGCTTGCATTATGGGGATCTTTTCAAGGGGATTACCGTAGAGGATGCCTCATTGAAGTATTACAATGAATTGCTGCATTGTGTGAAAAACTTTACGAACTATTCCATTTTAGGACATGTTGATTTGATTAAACGGTATGCGCCTGAAGTCATCGATAATGATTTCCATGATGTGCTGCGTGAAATATTTAGCGTGATCATCCCTGCTGGAAAAGGGATCGAGTTGAATACGTCCGGTGTCCGTTATGGACTGCCGAACGGGTTGCCGAGTGATGATGTGTTGAAGCTGTATAAGGAATGCGGCGGGGAAATCATTACGCTTGGGTCTGATGCGCATAAGCCGGAAGACATCGCTTTCGATTTCAAGGAGTCGCTGGAGCTGTTGCGGTCGATCGGTTTTAATTATATTGCAACGTTTGAAGGATTGAAACCGTCTTTCCATTCGATTGATGCATGTTAACTAGAAAGTACCCGTTAGGAGTGCTTTAGGCGGAGTGACGGCGATTGATTTAGGCGCGGACCACGGGCTATAAGCGCAATACAGCGGTCTTTGAGCGCGATACCATGGTCTTTGAGCACGGAACCACATTCTTTGAGAACAAAACAGCCCGCTTTGGACGCGGGCTGTCTGCTATTTCATTTCCCAACAATAACCGTCTTAATTAGCGCGAGCCTTTCCCTTATGTGGTGCTTCGCTTCCACTGACTTCGGTGTCTTCGCAGGCAATGCGTCTGTCTCGAGATCCATGCTATCCGCAATCATCCTTGCTCTCGCCAAATGAAAATCGCTTGTGATGATTGTGACTGCTTCGACATCATCTGGCAGGAGTCTTTTTGAATAAAGGATGTTCTCATACGTCGAAGTCGACTCCGTCTCAAGCAGCAGACGTTCTTCCTGCACGCCATACTCCATCAAATATCGACGCATCGCTTCCCCTTCTGCAATGTCTTCATCCGGACCTTGGCCCCCTGACAAGATGAATTTCACGTCAGGATATTCTTCCGCGTAGGAGAGCGCTTCTTCCAATCGATAGCGCAAAGTGAGTGACGGCGTCTCCCCATTGACCTTAGCACCGAGGATGAAGGCATATTCCAACGAGCCATCCGCCAACGGCTCCATTCCATCAGTCATCCACTTGCCCAACAACAGCCAAGTTCCTAAGCCGAACAGCACTGCCGTAATTCCGATTGTCATCCCCAACTTCTTCGTTTTCTTCACTTGATCACCTATTCAATCAATTTTAGTATATGAGATGTCGGGGTGAAAAATGGCTGATTCCGTCACGTCAGCTGTTCCACTTCAATTCCCCGCTCCTTCAGCAACGTTGGATAAAACGGATCGTCACCGATCGAATAGACACGGTCGCACACATTCGTAATTTCATCCATGTCATGCGATGTATACAGAATCATTTTGCCTTCCTTTTTGGCAAGGTTCAGCAAATAGCTGCCGATTTCCGTTTTTGATTTCAAATCGATGCCGACTGTCGGTTCATCCAATAAAAGAAGAATTGGGTCATGCAATAAGCTGATCGCCAAATTGAGCTTGCGCTTCATCCCTCCAGATAGAGAATGGACTGGTTCCTTCCACTGGGTTAATTGCATATCAAGACAAAGTTTCCTGCATTCTTCCGGCGATCTCTTTTTCCATGAAAGCCTTTCGAAAAAACGCATATTCTCTTCTACCGTATACTCCTCCCACACAGAAATATCTTGGGGCACATAACCGATGATCTGACGTAATTGCTTGAAATCATCCTCATACCGCTTACCATCTAAACGCAATTCGCCAGCGGTAGGTTCCATTGCCGTTGCCAAAATTTGCAATAATGTCGATTTTCCGGCACCGTTCTCTCCGACTAGCCCGACAATTTCCCCTTCATTCATTTGAAATGAAACATCTTTCAATACACTTCTCCGTTTATACCGTTTTTGTACACCTTCCACTTCAAGCAAACCGTTTTCCCCCTTTCACCATCCAAGCAACCAGCATTAGAAGTAACAACATGAGCCACACGACCGGAATCGTCGTCGTCATCAATGAGCGCACCGGACTGATGATTTCAACCCACTGCCACCTTCGGGAGAAGGCATCGAGCGGCACGACGGCGCCACCAGTGACTGTCAATAGTAGAGCCGCGGCAATCCCCGTCAGGTAATACATGAACAATTGCTGATACACAATCGCCAGCAAAAATGCGAGGAGATTCAGTGTCACCCTGAATGCGAGCATCGGGAGGATCAAAGACAACGTAACCTGCTCCTGTAAAACAAATTGGAACACTAGTAAAGTGAGACCATCCGACAATAACGTCAATAATGAATACAAGCCTAACATCCGCACAGCATGGCTTTTAAACGACTTTGATGTATACAGCCATCTCACTTGCATAGAAGGTCGGCTTTCCGTGATCATCCAATCGAACAGGAAAAAGGCGGAGATGATTGTGAAAAACGCCCAAACCGCCCTGCTATTCAATAGTTCCAGCGGCTTTTCCTCGGCCTGTCCTGCTTGCTTGCCGTATGAAAAGTTCGTTCGAAGTAGGCTTTCATTCCGTTGCTTCTCTTCGCTTCTTCGGATAATCTCATCATAATCCCATTTATCTTCCATGCCATATTCAAGCAACATCTGTTTGATGACCGTTGCCGCTTTCGACCTCGAAATATCCTGCTGGGCAAGTGACATGACAGTTTCGGAAATTGCCGGATATGCGAAGGAGCGATTGGAGGAATACGCTTCAATCAACCTGTTCCTCTTATTCGCCAGCACGGATTCGCCGTACCCTTCCCGAATGACGAAAGCACTGTCGAGTTCATGCTGCTTCAAGTTATGTAGCGCATCGTCAAGCTCCATATAATGAACAGATAACATGTCATTTTTCTCAATTTCATGTGCCAATTGCTTTGCCAATGGAGATGAATCTTCAACAATAAGCGCAATCGGCACCTTCGCTTCTTCCTGCAAAGCACCGAATGTGTTCATTACGAAAACCGTCAACAGGATCGGCATGAGCATCCAGAAGCCGACACCTTTCCATTCCTTTTTCAATCTGAAAAATTGAGCAGGCAACCGATTCATTGCCTCCACCTCTCTTTCAAGCTGAACGATATCCATAAGACTAGAGATGCACTAAACGAATAGATAACCAAGGCTGTGTAATTTGCATAATTCCGGCCTTCCAGCACTAGATCCATCATCCACCGAAGGGCAATCGGTGAAAATAAATAGGAGAGAAGATTTTGGAACGACTGTGGAAAATACAATGTCGGAATCAATGCACCGCTTACTAGAACAGCGCTAAAAACGAAGATGCATTGCAAAAACAGCACAATCTTCTTTCCTGGTATCCATATGCCGATCAGTGCAATGCCACTTAGCAAAATGAATGCATACAACAATCCAAATAACCCGAATCGCATCATGTCCACCGCGTAGAATTCAATTCGCAGCAAATTAACCAATATGAAAAAAGTGAATCCAGCGAGCAGTGAACTAACGAATAAGGAGACGATCAGCCTCCCTGCCACCCGCTGGCCAACGCTGACGCCGAATAGTTTCATTCTTGTGGCCATCGACTTCGACTCAACATCAACCAGCGCGATGTAAAATGATAACAGCCAGACAGAAAAGACGATGAACCAACCCGATAACATAAAATAATTCATTGGCGACGATGTTGCCGAGTTCTTCAATACTTCTTCATCCAACAGTTTATCCTTGCCTAATGTAAAGAGAGTGAAATCGACGAATTGCTCAAACATCATCTCCATCCGCTCTTCGCGAGGCATCGGAGTCTCCTTTGCATAGTCATTAATCACCAAGATATTCGCTTGTGCGGCAGCAATGTATCTGGCCAAACTATCGACTAGCTGTTTCGCAATGAAGCTGTCGATTGGTCTGGATGGGTTTCCTACCATAGGAATTGTCACCGATTCACCCTCGTACAGATCGGCAGTGAAATTTTTCGGCAATGAAAAAGAAGTGCTAATTTCATTTTTGCTAATTAATTGCTCTGCTTCCTCTCTTGACGCTGGAAAAATTTCTATGTAATTTCGCCCGCTTGCCGTCTCCGTCAACAACGAGCTGATCAGCTTCGATTCCTTCGTTTGATCCTCATCAATCAATGCAACGCGAATCGGAGAGTTTTCGGCTGGAATGAGTAAACCTGCAGCGAGTCCAACCAACAATCCGATCAAAAAAACTGGAAATAGAAAAAGAAGAAGAAGGGTCGCCCGCTTCTTCTTCAGCTGTTTCAAGTTTTCATTCGTGAAAAACAATATATTTCGTATCGATATCAAACAGCCCACTTCCATTCATCAGAAGTTTTCAAGCTCACTTTGGAGGTCGCCCATAAGTTCTGTAACCCACTCCTCAAACTCTCGAGCCAACTCATCTCCAAGGTCATCCAATTCGTCACTGCTCATCTTACCGACATCTACAGTGTTTTTGGATTCATCCGGCATCTCCACTTTTTTCACGATTTTCCCTTCCTGTTTCAAGCGAAGGTAAATGTCAGATGTGAAAATGGCTCCGGATGGGTCGATGATTGTGAACTCGTGATCCGCCTTCATCGAATCTTTTTCATGAGCCGCAGTTCCGCTCCAAACGAGTTTAGGGGCAAAATCCCCATCGGATACGGAGATTTCACGGTTGAATGTGCGGTCTTTTCCATCCAGCTCTTCTTTCCCTTTATACGTAATGGAAACATCTTCTGCGTTGATCGTAATCGTATCATCCGACTTTCCATCTTTCCACGTCAAGTCACCTTTGAAATTGACGTCTACATCTTCCTGCATTTGAGGGTCGGTGCCAGTGAATGAATAATCCCATTTCTGTCCTGACTTCTCCAATAATTGGACACCTTCAAATTTCAATGCAGCGATTTTATCTTTGGATTCCCCGATCGACATGGCGAATTCCCGCTTTACAATGCTGTTCGACTTATGCCAGATCTTCGATTCGATTCCATTTGGAATGTGCAAACCATTGACTTCTTTGATCGCTTCTTCCATTGACTCCTCAAAATCATCAATCAGCTCTGTGAGTTTTTGATCAGAAACATCATCAGTCATTGTAGAAATAGCAATTTGTTCTTTTAAAAGCGCCTTCAATTTTTCATCATTACGCGCTTTCTTGAAAAGATCCACTAGAAGGGACTTTACTTGTTCTTCGGAAAGTTTCAGTACCACTTTTTCAGTTTTCATCTTCTCACCGAAAACATCAATCTCTTCTTTTTCACTAGTGAACGCATCTTCAGGCAGCTCATGATAGAGGTATTCCATATACTCCTCTTTTACGTATTTCTGGAATTCACCGTCCATCGAAAATTGCTCTTCAAACAGGCGGGATAGCCCAAGCTTCTCCGGCCCTTCGTAAAATGCGTCAGTTTCCCTCATCATTTTCCCGAAGTCCTCATCCATGAAAAACAACAGTTGTTCCGTAAATGGCAATGCCGCCATCATCTTTTCAGGTGTAAAATACAATGTCGCGAATTCCGTTGAAATAGAGCCGAATTTTCCGCTGAAATTCATTTCCCATTCCTTTTCCACAGGATCCTTCACTTGCGTCATGGAGAATGTGGTGTTATTGAGAATCCTCTGCATTTCGACCATATCATACCCCGCGCTCGGATCATCCCATTCTGCAGATAGATCATATGTAGTTTCAACCGGCTTAGCCTTTTGGACATTCAGCCAATCTACCTCGTTTTTATAACGCTCTTCGAAAAGGTCTCCGACTTGAGTGAACGTCTTTGTTTCGGCCAACAAGTATTTGACTTTTGGCGATTTGTTAAATAAAAAGAATGCGGAAACGGCTCCAGCACCAATTACTAGTACGGCTGTCAACACGACAATCAATAGTACGGGCGATTTCCTCTTTGCTTTCGTTTCTTGAACATTCTCCACTGAATTTCCTCCCCATCATAAATATCTTTAAAGATTGGTAATCTCATACAAATTTTACTACAATAAAAGGATAAATGTTCCTTATTTCGTAAATTGATTAGTAATATCTAGTCAGCAAGTTTAGTAGTTATTTACTACTCATTAAAAAGCCTTCTGCATTTTTCTGCAGAAGGCTTGGTACATCAGTTCTTCACTTTTTGCTTTTTATTCACCGAGCTATGGACCTCTGTTGGCAGACCCCATAATTGTATGAAGCCAACAGCTGCCGATTGGTCGAATTCGTCATCTGACGTATACGTCGCCAATTTTTCGTCGTAAAGGGAGTTCGCTGATTTTCTGCCTTCGACGATTGCATGCCCTTTGAATAATTTCACACGGACAACCCCATTGACGTATTGCTGCGTCTCTTTGACGAATGCTTCCAACGCATTTCGCAATGGCGAGAACCATAAGCCGTTATAGATCAGTTCACTGAGCTTCTGGGAAACGAGAGGCTTGAAGTGGGCGACATCTTTTACGAGCGTGATATCTTCCAATTCTTTATGTGCTTTCAGCAATGTGACAGCACCTGGACATTCATACACTTCACGTGATTTGATGCCGACGAGACGGTTTTCGACGTGGTCAATTCTTCCAACACCGTGCTTTCCAGCAACTTCATTCAACTTCAAAATCAGCTCACTCAATGGGTATTGTTTACCGTCAATACTAACCGGAACCCCTTTTTCAAATTCGATTTCAATGACATCCGGTTTATCCGGTGCTTCTTCAATCGATACTGTCAAACCGAATGCCTCTTCAGGCGGCGCCGCCCATGGATCTTCCAGAATGCCGCATTCATTGCTTCGGCCCCATAAATTCTGGTCGATGGAATAAGGACTGTCTAGATCAATTGGAATCGGGATATTCTTCTCTTTCGCGTAAGCGATCTCCTCTTCACGCGACCAGCTCCATTCACGGACAGGTGCAATGACTTCTAGTGACGGGTCAAGTGCTTTGATTGCCACTTCGAAACGCACCTGGTCATTCCCTTTCCCTGTGCAGCCATGGGCTACCGCAGTCGCATTTTCCTTATGCGCCACTTCGACAAGCTTCTTGGAAATCAAAGGACGGGAAAGCGCCGATACGAGAGGATATTTGTCTTCGTAATATGTGCGTGCCTGCAAAGCAAGCAATGCATACTCCTGCGCAAACTCCTCTTTCGCATCGATGACATAACTGTTTACCGCACCGACTTGCAACGCTTTCTGTTGGATGAAGTGCAAGTCTTTCCCTTCCCCGACATCCAAGCAGCAAGCAACCACATCATACCCTTTATCCGTTAACCACTGTACTGCCACCGAAGTATCTAGACCACCAGAATACGCTAAAACGACTTTTTTATTTCCCATACATTTATCCTCCTCTATACATCACTCTGTATCTTTATTCATCTTTATGTATTTTTATAATACCACATATAATTTGAATATCAATAGATTTGAATGAAAAATTAATTTCCGGAATGAAAAAAACTACCTCACATTCTGTTGTAAGGTAGTTTCTACTAATCATCTTATTCCGTGTGCCACCATCGCATCTGCAACTTTCAGGAAGCCTGCAATGTTGGCGCCCATGACAAGATTGCCCGGTTTTCCAAACCGTTCAGCAGCGTCTTTGCAACTTGTATAGATGTTTTCCATGACCGTTTTCAGGCGCATGTCTACTTCTTCTTCCGTCCAAGCAAGGCGCATACTGTTTTGCGACATTTCCATTGCAGAAACAGCTACTCCTCCTGCATTAGCTGCTTTTGCGGGGGCAAAAAGGATGTTATTTTCGAGAAAAATATCAATCGCTTCAATATTGCACGGCATATTAGCACCTTCACCAAGTGCTTTCAGTCCGTTAGCGATGAGCATATGTGCTGCAATTTCATCGATTTCATTTTGCGTTGCACAAGGAAGTGCGATATCACAAGGAATCGACCAGATTGCTGAACAATCATCATGGTACTCTGCGTCCGGATGCTCCTTCGTGTATTCCCAAATCCGTTTGTTTTCCACTTCTTTCAACTGCTTCACAGTGTCGAGATTAATGCCGTTTTTATCATAGATATAGCCGGCAGAGTCGCTGCATGCGATGACTTTCGCTCCAAGTTGTTGGGCCTTTTCAATGGCATACGTAGATACATTTCCAGATCCCGAGACAACGACCGTGCTATCTTTGAAGGATAGCCCGTTTTCATTCAACATCTCTTCGACGAAATAGACGGTGCCGTACCCCGTCGCTTCTTTTCTTCCAAGCGAACCGCCATGCTTCGGATCCTTTCCCGTCAGGACTCCCGCCTCGTAACCGCCTTTCAACCGGTTATACTGACCAAACATATAGCCGATTTCCCGTTTGCCGACGCCGATATCTCCCGCAGGCACGTCAATGTCGGGGCCAATATGCTTGCTTAACTCGGTCATGAAGCTTTGCGTGAAACGCATGATTTCCCTCTCGGATTTCCCTTTCGGATCAAAATCGGAGCCGCCTTTTCCTGCGCCGATCGACTGTCCTGTCAGCGCATTTTTGAAAATTTGTTCAAACGCCAGGAACTTCATAATGCTATTGTTCACGGAAGGATGGAAGCGGATGCCGCCTTTATATGGACCGAGGTCGCTGTTAAATTGCACGCGATATCCACGGTTGACATGAACTTTCCCTTTGTCGTCTTCCCAAGCAACACGGAAGGAAATGATCCGCTCAGGCTCAGTAATACGTTCAAGGATTCCATTCCGAATGTATTCAGGATGTTGGGCAAAGACAGGTCGAAGTGAATCGAAAATTTCCCTCGTCGCTTGCAAAAATTCCTTTTCATCCGGATTTCTTTTCTTCACCAACTCATATACTTCATGGACGTAGTCATTCGCCCGGCTACGGTTGTTTCGGGAGTTCTCCATATTTGTCATTAGCCTCATCCTTTCTCAATAAATCGCGAAGAAAACATTGTATGGTGTCTATCGATATCCTGAAAATTAATATTTCAAAATCGTTTCTTCGTTTTATCAAGTATTACTGAAATCATGAATATATACAACATCTTTTTCTGTTTACTGTTGTCCATCCTAGTATTATGTGTCAATTTACGTAATTCTGTCGAAATTCGTCGCACGAAAAGAAAATCATTTACATATTTCTGAACATAGATTATTAGTAGGCTTATGAAGAGCCCAGTTACTTGCGATTTGGAAAACAACTACAAAGAGAAAGAGGAGATGGTTTATGAAATTCAGCAAAATACTGCGCACCATTATAGGAGCCAATTTAGTGATTGTAATGGCTTTCGCATTCCTACCTGCTCTGTTGATCAATCCGGATGTAGACATTTTCCAAAGCGTAATAAATTATATTTCAAAAGAATAACAGTTTCCCCATCAAATGAACCATATGTGCAAATTGCACATATGGTTCATTTTGAATTATCGCTTTCGGACTGTGAAATTGTCAGTGAGTAGCAGCCAATTTTGGGGGAATGCTAATCCTAGCTTCCAATACATTATTCCACGTAAGTTAAATTCCTTTATCAAGTTGAATTTAGCTTGGATGCTGCGTGCATCTTCGAACCAGACGTCATGACGCACGCCATTACTATCCCAATAAAGGAAAAACGGCGCTTGGGCAGTGGCATCATACTGGATATTCGCATTTTGGCTAATAGCTAGATTGATCGCCTGCTGTGGACTAAGGGCTTTTGCCGCAATTCCCGTTTCGGGCGGGTACGGGAATGTCCAGTCATAGCCGTATAAATTTTGGCCTAGGAAAATCTTTTCCCGTGGAATTTGGCTGACTGCGAATTCAACAACTCGACGCACTTGATTAATTGGGCTCACCGGCTGCGGGTCACTATATGAATATCCCCATTCATACGTCATCAATGTGACAAAATCACATATTTCCCCGTGTGCTTTGAAGTCAATGCCGCCATAAACCCCTGTCAGAGCGGGACTCGATTTAGGAGGCAGTGCACTGGATAACGTTAAACCGGCCGGATGGAAGCGTGCACGCGCATTTCTCAGAAATGTATTATACAATTCCCTATCCGCTGGCCTAATAAATTCAAAATCAAAATGAATGTCACTAAAACCGAACCTTTTCGCGGTTTGAACAATATTTTCGAATAATCGGTTCTGTACCGTTTGATTTGTAAAGAAGATATTTGCCAGATCCCCACTGAATGCGAAATTCTCCAAGTTGCTGATGACCATCGCATTCAAAGTCCCTGCTTGTGCGGCAATCTCTGGAATATCATCTATCGGGGGTGCCTTCAATGATCCATCCCGTTGTGCTTCATAGCTGAACATCCCTAAATACGTCAAATCTTCTACTCTGTTCCGCACTTCCTGAACGATTACATCAAGTATCGCTTCCCTCGGTTCCACATAAAGAAAAACATCAATGACCGGTTTCCTTCTTTGAGGAAGAGTCAACCGTTGGCCTATATGCAAAATGCTGTTTTGTGAAATGCCATTGACCCTGGCTAGCTCTTCCACTGTCGTTCCATACAATCGGGAAATGACATACAATGATTGTCCAGGCAGCACCCAATGATAACTACCGGATATTGGAATGACGAGAGCTTGCCCAACAACAATACGGGCAGGATTAGTCAACTCATTCGCCTGAGCGATTTCCTCGTAAGGGATTCCATAAGTTTGCCCGATTCCATATAAACTTTGCCCTTGTTGCACGACATGTATCAGCAATTTTGATCCACTTCCTTTCGTTGACAAAATGTCCTTTATCCCATGCTATTTTTAAAGGCAAGGGATTATGCGCGTTTAGAAATTTTTACACGCATACACCGTCTCTTTGAAGCCATACTACTGACGATTGAAAATCATCTACAAAAGGAGGAAATCTATTTTGACGCAAAATCAATTCGGTGAAACACATCAAAATATGCACACAGGAACAGTCCCGCCACAGATGAACCATGGAGGACATGAGGTTTTCGATGTTCATGAAGTTCTTTCTGGCGCTATCGCCTCATTAAACCAGGCAATGATCTTACGCCCCCATGTTAAAGATCCCGAGTTGCTCGATATTTTGGATAGGCAATACCGTTTCACTTTGGATGAATACAATATAACAGTGGAATGTTTCAAGACAGGCATGGATCCTTCCCATCCGACTAGCAGCTACAAAATGAAGCAGGGAAATGATTTTGTTTACGGAATGAAGCCGTCGCAGCCGAAGAAACCTATGCAAAATGCGAACGAGATTAATGATGAAATGATTTCCGGCTTTCTTCTTGGATCTGCTAAAACAAATGCCAGTGCAAAAACAATGGCTGCTCTAGAATCGACAAACCCGGTCGTCAGACGTGTATTGGCAGATTCAGTTCCGAACTGCATTGAGATGGCGTATGAGCTGTCGATTTATCAAAACAAACATCATTATTACCAAGTTCCTCAGCTTGCCCAACAGGATATGCAGTCGATTTTAAATGCCTTTGCAACAGTAGGTCAGCCAGGTATGCCGAATAATACGGTCCAATAAGGAAAAGCTGCCTTGACGCAATGTCAAGGCAGCTTTTTTAAATAAACAAAGTGAAATAACACAAAATAACACAGCTTTTATAACGATTTATTGATAAAAGATGAAGGGATTTGCGACTCGAATTTCATTACTTCATTTGTTCCCGGGTGTACGATTGTTAATGCTGTCGCATGCAAGCCCAACCTTTTGATTGGATTGACGGTGGAGCCGTACTTTTTGTCTCCTACAACTGGATGTCCAATTTCCTCCATGTGCACACGGATTTGGTTTTTGCGACCAGTTTCCAATTTGACTTCCAGCAATGAATATTGACGGTTCGATTTTATTTTCCGGTAGTGGGTGATGGCCAGTTGGCCTCCGTTGTCTGTCGGGTTTGAGTAGACTTTGAACGTCCTCGTTTCCTTTAACCAGGATTTGATCGTGTCTGACTCTTTTCGAACATTCCCTTCAACTAATGCCGTATAGATCCTTTCTTTCACCATTACATCCCAATTATCCTGCAGTGTAATCTTCACTTGTTCGCTTTTCGCGAATAAGAGGACACCTGACGTATCGCGGTCCAGTCGGTGGACGATAAAGACCCGCTGCCCTGGATCCTGTCTTTTAACATAAGCGGATACTTCACTGAATGCTGTTCTTTCGTTTTTATCTTTTGCGGCCATCGATAAGAGGCTGGCTTCCTTATCGACAACGATGATCGCGTCATCCTCATAAATAATTTCCAACCCTGTCAGTTTGCTTTCATTCAAAGCCGCCTTATTCGCAAGGATTTCGACTTTATGTCCAGGCAGCAGTTGATGGTTATGTTTCGTCACTGCCCTGCCGTTAACGGAGACCTGCCCTCTCGTCAACATTGACTTGACGGAATTTCGGCTGTTCTTTTTCATGTTTTCCAATAAAAACGGCAATAGTTCCGCTTCTTCATTCACTGAAAACAGAAAGGAATCTTCCCTTCTCTTCTTTTGATTCTTATGCATGTCCTGTCTCCTCACTCTCTCCTTCAATTATCCACAAATTGCCCTTTGATTTCAAACGCGGTATCATCAAAAGTAAATGTGTTTGTATTAATAGGGGGATGTATATGATGAAAGTAGCGATATTCGATTTTGACGGGACGCTATATTCGAAAGAAACTTTTCAATTATTGATGGATCATTTAAAACAGCATCCAACTCATCGCGCAAAGTATAAATCTTTTTTTCGCAGGATTCTCCCACTATACATAGGTTACAAAATAAAAATCGTTCCGGAAGCAAAAATGAGAGAAGGATCGATGCAGATTTATGCAAATGCATTAAACTCATTAACAAAACCCGAGCTTGATCAATATTTTGAGGATATGAAGGAAAGCATGCGGCAGCATTTCAACGATGAAGTTGTGGCTAAAGTCCGGCAGCATCAAAACGATGATATGCATGTCATGCTTGTATCCGGTGCGTATACGTCATTATTGCATGCTGTGACGGAAGGCATTGAGTTCGATACGATCATCGGAACCGACATACCGTTTACGGAGGCTGGCGCGTTTGACAGCCAGAAGGAAATTTACCATATCCAAGGAAATCGGAAAACAGAAAAGGTCATGGAGATGCTGGCTGGCAAGCAGGTCGACTGGGAACATAGCTTTGCGTACGGGGACAGCTATTCCGATCTTCCCGTGCTGGAGCTAGTAGGAAATCCGGTTGCTGTCAGACCTGAGGAGCGCTTGAAGCAGATTGCAGTGGATAGGAATTGGACTATCATGTAACTTAACCCCAAAAAGGACTTCTAGTTTCTGAAGTCCTTTTTGGTTCTTCTAATTACAATTCGGTTATGAAAAGATTTGATACTCACTCCAAATGCAATAGATCACTTTGCAAGGCATTTTTAATTGAATAGCCAACCTGAATAATATCATCTTTGTTACGAGCAAAATATTGATATTCCACTTCTGGCTCGGCTTCAAATATCACACCTATGTAATATGGATTTAAGTGTTTATAACCAGCTTCACGGTGAGGCACTTTCTTATAACTCCACGTTTCTTCGGGATACCGTTCTTCTAAGTGCTCCTGTACATACTCAATTTTCTTCTCAATTTGGTTATCAATCCAATATGGACGCGCGAAATAAAAGATTCCAAAAGCAAACAGAAAGAAAATAGCCAATCTCTGAACGAACTTTCTGCGCTTGCCCTTAAAAACGAATGAAACGAATAGAATAACAATGAAGATTCCACTCACTATCATCAATTCAATTAATTCTGTTGGATGCAATGAAAAGTCCCCTTTGTTAATTATTTTCACCAGCAAATATAATAAACGCACCAACAACAATGACGAATATAAATGCCAGTAACATTGTTATTCCCCCAAAAAAGATGATGTTGTTTTCCATATACTATATTTCCCAACTACTCAGTTATACGAATAACAAATCAATTTGTTACATACCTAACGGATTTTATTTTCCGTCCATAAACCCATAATAAAAGAGCAGCCAAAGCTGCCCTGCTTTACTATAGCCCTGTTCTTGCTGGCCACACCGTTTATTCTCCATTCTCATCAACAGAATGAACGTTTAATGTCTCTTGTGCTTGTGTTGCACTATCACTTCCCAAGGCCTGAACTGTTATATGATCGTGGAATTTCCTATCACCGAATTCCCATTCAAATGACCAACCATCATCCCCATCTATGTCAATTCCAATAAGTGTTCGTTCACCCCAAGTCGCTGTTCCTGTTGGGGTTATCCAAAACAATACTGTTTCAACATTTTCCACTTCCGCAGAAATAGTCATTGTACGAACACCTTTCGGAACAATGGACCAACCATTTTCCTTTTCTAAATCTGTGCTAACCTCTAGAATTTGAGCTTTGCCACCGTTATTTTCAGAAATACCGGGTATATCCTCTACGCTTTTCTCCGGTTGTTTTTCGTATACATCATTATTACAGGCTGAGAGAATCAGTATGAACAATAAACAGAGCGTAACGATTGGAATCCGCCGCATATGTATCCTCCTATTATTTCATCTCACTATTCATCTGTGACAATCAGTTATTCGTTGGTATCGGCAATAAGTGCTATGGCAAGTATTGTTCAGTCAGCATTACGATCTTATTTTCCACAATATAAATGTTGAAGAAGCGATCATATTCATTTGCGGCTTCTTTAAACTCGTCGGCAGTTGGTATAGTTTGCAATTTATCCCCTTTAAGAATAAAGTAATTTGCATCCAAATCCACGGTGACAATTTTTGTCTCTTGCTCCTCTATTACAAAACCATTCGGCGCTTCATTATCCTCTTTCTTTTCAGCGAATTTAACTTCTAATGTAATAGTAGCCCCACTTGTATTAACGTCTTTAACAAATCCTTGCCGACTATTAATGCCAGGAACACGAGACAAAAGGTTCTCCATTATATAGATCTTATTATGTAGTTCATTATAGGCTTCGTTTTCATCCCTGGCCCTGCTTTCCAACATGACATACAACTCTTTAATTTTATTCTCACTTTCGATAAGTTGCTCATTCAATTGTGATAGTTGTTCTTCTAAATCCCCATTTACTTTTGTAGTTGCAGTTTGCTCTGCCCCTTCTTCCTTTGTACAACCAACTAATAACACCAGCAGTATACCTGCGTAGATGACACGTAGTTTTTTCAATGTACTTCTCCCTTTTCCTAGCACTATTATTTGGCCTTATTTACAAAAGCAGGTTTAGGCAGCTATATAGCCTACAGAAGATATCAATCGTTGTGTCGGTCAAATTTCATCAAGCATTCCATTTACCTCAGTCACTCCGACAAGATTCTCTCCTTCTATAAACGCTAATATAGATTGTTCGAAGTAGCGCTTAGCCTTTCCAATCTCCCCTTTGGCTTTATTAATTTCTCCAAGCCCTCGCAGAGAACATCCAAGTGCAATCTGATCGTTCGATTGTTCAGCATATTGAAGGGATTGATACATCAGTTTTTCAGCCTCGAACAAATTATTTTTCTTTAATAAAATATAACCTTGCTCGTAATAATTAGCCGCAAAGCCTAAATGCCAATTTGGATTACTGCTACTCAATAATGTTAATTCCTCATTAAATAATTCTTGTGCTTTATCGTAGTTCTCTGCCATCCGCTCCACCATGCCCAACTGATGGATCGCGATGAGTTCATCTTGATAATTTAAACTCGACTTAGCTATTCCTCTAAGCTCATCATAAATTGACCGCGCTTCATCAAATTTCTTCAGTTCACTTTTTACATAACCCAACCAATGCAATGCGGCTTCGTATTTGGTTGACCTTATATCCATTAAACTGAGGCAGTCCTGATATATTCCTTCTGCTTCAATAAGTTGATTGTTCTCAAAGAGTTCAAATGCCCCGCTTAATTTATCATCAATAGATTCTGTACAACTCATGAATCCCCCTTCTTCTAACGCACAATTTGGCCTAAATAGGTTTATAAGTTATGCGTTAAGAGTGACATAACTCATCAAAATAATGAAAAATGCCACTATTTCTAGGTTGACTATAACTACATTCGGCTTAACTTTGGAGAGCAGTTTCACTCGTTTCACTAAACTGGCGTCTAACGTGATAAGCAAATAATAAAAGATGAACAGACCAAATAAGAACATGATAATCGCCGTAGTATACTCGTCACTTTGCCAGAAGGAAATTGCTAAAAATAACGCCCATATACTTTTAAAAATACCAAGTAAACTTTCAAAGGGCTTCGTAAATGTTGCCATCATATATTCCGTATGTTTTTCTGTAATTGAATAATCCTCGTTGCATTTACTTATAAAGGCTATATGCCCCGTTTGAAGGACCATCGAAATGACTAGCATGATTAAATAGGCTAAGCCAAAGACGGTACCTACTAATAAAGCGTCTGATTCTATTAATTGATGGAGCGCGAGAGGTAAAGGAAGCCACATTGCGTACATTAATGCCATCAGTAGATGCAAGAAAGCATATTCATTACTTCTTGCCATTTTCTTGAATGTAAAGATGATGATCAAATATAGTAGTACCCCTATCCACCCCAGGATCATTGTCGAAATTAACATGACTATCTCCTTCTAAATACCAATTTATTAGCAAACTTGATTATCATTGCGCAGTAGCCGCCCGGCGTTTTATTTCATAGTTCAAAAAAACGCCCTCATTTCTTCCGGTAATTCCTCTATGCAAGAACTTTTAAATTCTTTGTTCCAGGGGACGTCAAATCATTAAATATTCTAACATCACTCTCTTCATTGTATAATACTGCCAAATAACTTGCTATCACTATAATTAAATTAAAATAAAAGCGGGGAAGCAACTTTCTTTCAAGTTGTTCCCCGCTTTCTACTATTCACGATAACGCCTTCAATCCAACAACGCCGATAACTATCAAAAGTAGGCTGGCGATACGTCCTATGCTTCTTGATTCACCGAAAAATAGCATATTGATCAATACTGCACCTGCAGTTCCTATGCCAATCCACACTGCGTATGCAGTGCTTACTTGCAAATAGTTGAACGACATATAGAGAAATGCGAACGCTGCTCCAAATCCTCCGCCGAACAAAATGGTATTGGTGAATGTCTTCTGTTCACTATATTTATTCAACCCGACAACGCCGACAAGCTCGCTTATTGCCGCTGCGAATACAAATAACCAGCCCATCACTTAACCAATCCTTTCTTTTCATCCACGCCATCAGCAATCTTCAGTCCAATGACGCCTACAACTAATATGGCAATGAAAAACAGTTTGCCTGCTCCGAGGGTTTCCCCGAATATAAACACATCCATCAATGCGGTCCCAACTGTTCCGATTGCTGCAAAGATGGCATATACGGTACCCGTCGGAAGGTTTTCACAGGCTTTCGCCAAGAAATGAAAATCGACGAAGATGAAAAACACGATTGGAATCCAATGCCACCATTCGGAGGCGACATTGAAACCGAAAATCCAGACCAACTCGAAAAAGCTTGTTAGCGCAACATAAATCCATGATTTGTTCATAATATTTTCTCCTAACTCGGCGGGTGACTGACTGTCATTCATTTTTATAATGACAAGTCGTCAAAGGCTTATTGCCAATAATAATAGGCATTAATACGCAAGGGCATGCTTTAAGAAATTTTTCACTTCATTCTTTTGTATGACCGCTTCATCTTCCTTGTCAGTGTCGTATAAATAAATTTGTTCCGCAGCTGATTCCACGAGACCAATCACAAGTCTTGCCGTCCTCTCAGGATTGACGGTGTTCCGGATTACACCTTCATCAATTGCTAGTTGAAGACCCTCACTCACCCATTTATAGAAAGGCGCGTATACGGTCTCCCAATTTTTCAAGTGCTCTGTCGATGCTAAACCTGAATAGATAAGTGCTTGAATTTCATGATACTCTTCATTTACTTCGAAAATCGCATCAACGAGCTGCTCCATCCGTTTTGGGAACGGTGCGTTATCCGATACTCTATCCGTCACAATCTCTAACGTTTTTGCGACCATCACTTCGGCTATTGCCGGCATGAGTGATAATTTAGATGGGAAATATAAATAGAAAGTTCCTTGAGCAATCCCTGCCACTTTCACGATATCGGATATCTTCGTCTTTTCGATGCCTTGCTTGCGGAAAACTTCTATCGCCGCTTTTATGATTCTTTCCTTCTTATCCAATTACCGTCCGCCTCCCCACTGAATGACTGTCATTCATTATACCATAAAAAATAAGCAAATCGGGGTTTTTGCTCGTTGCCGTTAATTGAATATGAGGGGCAAAACAAGCTTCCCCTCATATTGAGACTCCCCTTACACTATCTATTTCTTTTCAGTTCGCTGATCAATATGCAATGTGCCGTCAGTTAGTATTTCTGCATAATACACTTGCTCCACTTTACTGAACCCATTTTTCTTCAGCTGTTCATAAACCCATTCTTCAGTCAGCTTCAATTCAGTCAAGTTTTCTTTAATTAATTTCCCATCCGAAATGATTTCAGTCGGTATATATTTCGGCTCATTGCCAGGTGCTTTCACATCTTTGCGTGTTGCAGTCTCTTGGGCCGCCTTTTTCATGACGCTTAACTGGCCGTTCGTTTCGAGAATTGCATAGTTCACGTCTGCAACAGCGAAAATGCTCTGCTCACGGAGCATCATATTGAGATCGTTCAATGTGAGTCGGGCCTTTTTCATGCCTTGTTCACTTATTTTTCCTCTGTGTATAATAATAGTTGGTTGATCATCAAATAAAATTCGCGCTTTTTTTGACTTTACTGTTAAAAAGTTCACAAATACTGTTAATATAGCCCACCAAATCATCGCAATGGCACCATTCAGAAAAGGGGTTTCCGATTGCGCGGAGATCTCACCAGCGATAGAACCGATTGTAATCCCCGTAACATAATGAAAAAAAGTTAGTTGTGAAATCTGCTTTTTCCCCATGAATCTGGCTAGTAGCATGAGAATGATAAAAGTAAAAGTTGCTCTAAACATCATTTCCCAAAAGTCCAACTTTGAAATTACGTCTGAAATCATCTATTCACACCTCCGCTAACGCTAGTGTGTGATAGAACTATGACAATATACGGATGAAAAAACCTGCAAATTCAGTTCATGAATTCGCAGGCTATTATTTTCATTCCCACTCGTAAGGTGTTTCTTGGTAGACATAATAATTCAGCCAGTTTGAGAAAAGAAGATGAGTATGTGAGCGCCACGTGTTCGACGGCTCCTTTGTCGGGTCGTCGTCCGGAAAATAGTTAGCCGGGACGTCAATATCAATCCCTTTCTTCAAATCCCGTTCGTACTCTTCGCCGAGCGTGCATGCATCATACTCCAAGTGCCCGGTGATCATAATATGTTTGCCGTCTTTTGAAAGGATGATGAAGGCACCTGCATCTTCCGAAACCGCCAACAATTGAAGGCGAGGATCCTGGTCAATCTCATCAATTGAGACCGACGTATATCGGGAATGAGGTGCAGTGAACAGATCATTGAATCCGCGTGCCAATTCGACAGTCGAATCAGTCAATCGATGGTTGAAGACTCCGGATAGCTTTTTCGGCAACTCATATTTATCGATGCCGTAATGATGATAAAGTGCGGCTTGCGCGCCCCAGCAAATATGTAAAACGGAAGTTACATTTGTTTTGGACCAGTCCATGATCTGTTTCAGTTCTTCCCAATAGACGACGTCTTCGAATTGAAGATGCTCAATCGGCGCTCCTGTGATAATCAGTCCATCGTAGCGTCTATTCTTGACATGCTCGAATGTAGTGTAAAAGGATTCCAAATGATTTTTGCTTACATTTTTCGATTCGTACGTCGCAGTGTTCAAGAATGAAACATTGACCTGCAACGGCGTATTTCCGAGCAGCCGAAGCAATTGTAGCTCTGTCCTTTCTTTTTCAGGCATTAAATTCAGGATGAGGATATTTAATGGACGGATATCTTGGGTCGTTGCCCGCCCTTCATCCATGACGAAAATCTTTTCTTCTTTCAACAGTTCGCGTGCCGGTAATTGTTCCGGGATATTGATTGGCATTACGTTTCCCCCTTTTTAATATACAAAAGCGAAGGGCGCCCGCCCATAGGCGACAGGCATAAGGCGAAGATGCAGTGTGGCGCTTTTTGCCACAAAGCAGATTTGACTTATGACCCGAGCTTATGGCGCCCGAAGTCTAGACGACAAATAAAAACCCCCGTTCCAACAGATAGGAACGAGGAGTTGCATTTGTTTTATCGTTCTTATCTCTCAAGATTTACATCTTGTTGGAGGTAGCACCTTCCTGCTATTGCAGAGGTTGCTGAAGCTTCATCGGGCCAGTTCCCTCAGCTTCTCTTGATAAGAAATATTCAATTATGATTATTATATCATCTTTAATCGAATTGTATACCGGTTTCTTTAACGATGAACTTTCGCTTTCGAAAAACCGAGTCCTAGAATTTCCGATGCATTGAGAAAAATGACAAAGGACGAAGGCTCAGCGGTCTGAAGCAATTTCTTCAAATAAACGGCTTCGGACTGTTCCACAACGCATAGAATCATTGTTTTTTCGTCGTTTGAATAGCCACCCGTTGACTTCACTTTCGTCAATCCCCTATCGATTTCATTCTGGATAACCGACTGGATCTTCTCTTCGTGTTCAGTAATGATTAGGACAAGCTTCGTGGGCGACGTTTGCAATTGGACGAAATCAATCACTTTGCTTGTAACGTATATCGACATGAGTGCGTATAAAGCGAGTTCAAAATTGAAGACAAAAGCTGAAGTGACAACGACAACCCCATCAACTATCAGTTGGGAGAATCCGCTTGAAATGCCCGTGTATTTCTTTAGGAGTTGGGCAATTAAAGCCGTTCCGCCTGTCGAGCCATTCCCCCGGTAAACGATTCCTAACCCAATACCTAGCATAATGCCGCCATATATAGAACTTAGAAACGGATTGTCGACGGATAACTGAAGGTCTCCCGTCAAATAAATGACAAACGGGACAAAAAAAGTACCTACAATTGTCTTTGCACTGAATTCCTTCCCTGCCAGCAATAGCCCCAGTATGATGAGCGGGATATTGATCATCCATTGCACATATGCAGGATTATATTCGAATAGTTCATATAGGATTGTACTGACCCCTGAAATGCCGCCCGCCGCGATACGCGCCGGCAAGAAAAATATATTGAATGCAAGTCCGACTAGAGTCGCTCCTGCAATGATTTGAATATAGTCAAAAACGATGGGTCTTTTCTGGATGAATGACATGATTGGTTCCCCTTTCTTAGACGACCTTCCTATTCTATCAAAATAAATCACATACTTAAACGTTTTAAAGCGGTTATAAGAGGAATAGAGAGAATAGGAGAGAAAAAGAGAGTATACTAATTTTTTTGTATTTTTATAATTAACTGGTATAATAGTAGGACAAGTAACAATAATACAAAGTTTCAAGGAGGATCATAATGCGTAGCTTAGGTATTGTCAGAAAGGTTGACCATCTCGGCAGGATTGTAATCCCTAAGGAATTAAGAAATACGTTGAAACTTGATAAAGGTGCACCAATGGAAATTTTCGTGGATGACGATATGATCATCCTCCGTAAGTATGTTGTGGATTCGGCTTGTATCGTAACCGGGAATATCACCTCAGAAAACAAGAGGCTATCCAATGGCATGTATATTAGTCCAGAGGGAGCGGAAATCCTGAAAAAGGAAATTGAAGAACGAAAGACTTGGGAATAATCATTTCCCGGGTAAATGGGCAACGGTCAAAAACCGTGCCCTTTTGACGTGAACAAAATGTAATACCAAACGGAATCGGAGGAAGCTAAATGAAGATATTCGCACATAGAGGAGCTTCAGGGAACTTTCCGGAAAACACAATCGCCGCCTTCATGGAGGCTGCTCGTCTCCCCGTTTTTGGTGTTGAATTCGATGTACATATGTCAGCAGATGGAGAGCTTGTCGTGATCCATGATGAATCGATCGACCGCACTTCGGATGGAACAGGATATGTGAAAGATATGTCCTTAGCGGAATTAAAGAAACATGATTTCGGCAACTGGTTTTCACCCGAATTCCTAGGAGAAACAATACCTACACTCGCTGACGTCCTCGAGGTTTTCGATTCGACTGACCACAAATTGAACATTGAATTGAAATCGGATATTTTCCCATACGAAGGAATGGTCGAAAAAGTTCTTGATTTGATTGCGGAGAGACAAATGGAATCGCGCATCATCATTTCATCATTCGATCACAGTGCCATCAGTACCGTAAAGCGGTTTAATCCTCAAATTGAAACCGCCGCCTTATTCATGGAAGTGCTAGTCCACCCAATGGATTATCTCAACAAAATCCCAACTGATGCACTCCATATCCTATTCCCCGCAGCACTTCGTCCGACCATCGCTGAAGTGATAAACAGCGGCATGCCGGTCAGAACATTTACAGTCAATGACAAGACATACGCACAGACCTTGAAACAAGCCGGAGTACAAGCCATCTTCACTGACTACCCGGAGAAATTGTATTCCTTTTTATCTTCCAATTAAAAAAGAACATGGAGATAGATGCCGCTTGAAAAAAGCTCCGCACAGAGCAGAGATCCGTTTCCATAATAAAAAAAAGATATCGCCAATCCTTACTAGGATGGCGATATCTCTTCTCATTATGCGCTCAAACTGTTAATAAACTCCTCAATCTCTTCCTTCGTCTTCCGGTCCTTACTTACAAAACGCCCAACCTCTTCCCCACTATGGAACGCAATAAAGCTCGGAATCCCAAAGACATCCAATTGTTGGCAAATCTCAATAAAATCATCACGGTCTACGTAAATGAATTGATACTCCGGATAATCCGCCTCAATAGCCGGTAGGAATGGTTCAATCACCCGACAATCCGGGCACCAATCCGCTGAAAACATGAACATAGTCCGCTCCTCATTTTTCAACTGCTCAAACTGCTCAACCGATTGTAATTTTTCCATTCGTCCTCTCCCCTTCTATAACATCTCTTCTAAAGTATATCACTGAAAAATGAAACCATCATTTGACGCAACTTCTCTAACGAAAACAAAAAGTAATGAAAACGATCGATCGGGGAATTCTAATCATTCAACAAAGGAGGTTTCCCATTGCGTATCCAATATATAATTGCTTCGATAAGTGCAATATTCTGTCTCTGTCTGTCCATCAACATTGTCTCCGCTTCCGATCAAAAAAGTGAAAAGGAAATTATGGAGCAACGGATGAGTTTTTATTTACAATTCTCGAACGAACTGGTTCCTTGGTATCACCTTGCTGCAATTGATCAATATGAACGCAACATCCAGCAAGTGCGTAATGATATTCCAAAAGCCGACGGACCTATTTCCATTCAATACCCCGTTGAACATTGGTTCGGTATATTGAACCCGGATCCCTCAGACAATTCACCGGATACACTCGCACTTTTCGGCGGCCACGGTTCTGACGGCAACTGGGATGGGGTAGCTGACCAATCCGACCCAGCCGATGTACTCATGACAATGTATTCCCATTTAGCGATGTACGGACCAGATGAAAATTCATTTAAAGCTGCATTATGGCACTACTATAAACGGGAAATGACGGTAAATCAGATTCTTACAATCGCCAAACTGTATAAGCATTTCGAAACGGCCGAGCTGGATAAGCATGTATTCCCTATCCCGAAAGGACATCATTATACGTATCGCGGTACATGGGGCACAAGCCGCGGATGGGGAGGTCGCCGCATCCATGAGGGAACAGACCTTTTTGCGGGCTACGGCGTTCCTGTCGTCGCAACTTCTTATGGCGTCATAGAAGTGATGGGATGGAACGAATACGGGGGATGGCGCATCGGTATTCGGGATAACCATAACACCTATCATTACTTTGCCCATTTGGCTTATTTTGATAAGGGCATCAAAGAAGGCGATATTGTAGAGCCCGGGACCCTTCTTGGCTTTGTTGGCAGCACCGGATATGGGAAAGAAGGAACATCTGGGAAATTTCCTCCCCATCTCCATTACGGATTGTATAAATACAACGGCAGGACTGAATGGGCTTTCGATCCGTATCCAGCCCTTCGGAATTGGGAACGGCAAAAATAGGGAGAGGCCGTCTCGCTCTCGAGACGACCTCTTTTTTTAGATAGTAACGCCTAGCGTTTTGAAGAGAAACGAATAGACATCGGTCTGTTCTTCAATGATTTTGACTGTCGGCTTTCCGAGACCATGTCCTGCATTCTTTTCGACACGAAGCAAGATCGGATTTCCCCCTGAATAAGCTGCTTGCAATGTCGCAGCAAATTTCATAGCATGCGCGGGTACGACACGATCGTCCGTATCCGCCGTCGTAATCAAGGTAGGTGGATACTCAACGCCTTCCTTGACATTATGAAGTGGAGAATACTTGATCATCGTAGCGAAGTCTTCGGCATTCAACTCAGCATTTCCGTAATCAGTCACCCAATAGCGTCCCACCGTGAATTTGTGGTAGCGGAGCATATCGATAACAGGAACTTGGCATATTGCCGCCCCGAATAAATCCGGGCGTTGGGTGATGCTTGCTCCAACAAGCAAGCCTCCATTGCTGCCCCCCATGATTGCAAGCTTCTCCTTTTTCGTATAACCTTTTGCAATAAGCCATTCTGCAGCCGCTATGAAATCATCGAAGACATTTTGTTTACGTTCCAATGTACCTGCCTTGTACCATTCTTCACCGAATTCGCCGCCGCCTCTCAAGTTAGCAACCGCATATACGCCACCTTCCTCAATACACATGCGCAATGCTGGTGAGAAGGATGGTGTCAAACTGACATTGAAACCGCCATATCCATAGAGTACGACTGGGTTTTCACCATTTAGGACCAGTCCTTTTTTATGCGTCAAGAACATCGGGATCATCGTTCCGTCCTTCGATGGGTAAAAGACTTGAGTCGTCTCGAATCCTTCCGTCGTGAATTTATTTTCCTCCTGGAATATTGAAGTCAGTTCTCCGTCCTCGAAGCTATAGCTTGCAATCGCATTCGGAGATAAGTAGGATGTGTATCCGATGAACATCCATGCTTCCTCTTTCTTGCCTGTCAAACCAGTCAGCGAAATGAATCCCGGCAATTTCACGTCAACGCCACGCTTGCCTTCCAGGTCAAAAACTTTCAGTTCATAATGCGCGTTATGCAAATAGCCAACTACGATTCTTCCATTGATGATCTTTCCGAAAGACAATACATCGGTAGTCTCCGGAATGACATCAATCCAATTTTCCTTCGACGGATTGTCCAAATCCACTGAAATAATTTTTTCGTATGGTGCATCGACATTTGTAAGGAAATAGAATGTGCGTCCTTCATTGCCGATGAACGAGTATTCTCCATCGCCTTTATCGAACAGATAGACAAATTCCTCATCTTTTTCTAGGTCTTTATAATAAATCCTGCTTTTATTTTCCGTTCCTTTCCATACATTCAGGATCAGATACCGATAGTCATCCGATAACATCGGATTGAATGAGAACTCTTTGTTGTCAAGATCTTCATATATGAGTACATCATCGTCCTGCCCAGTGCCTGCTTCATGCCAATACACCTTGTTGTAATAGCTTTGTTCTTCAGCCGAAACAGTGGATGGATCGGGAAAACGGTTGTAGAAGAATCCTGTACCTTCTACATTCCAAGCAATGCTTGAGAATTTGCAAAATTGAATAAGGTCGGATTCATCCTTTCCAGTCTCCAAGTTTTTTATTTTTATTTCCTGCCAGTCACTTCCGTTGAGTGAAATTCCATATGCCAATCTCTTGCCATCCTTCGAGAATGAGAGATTCGTTATGGCAGCAGTGCCTCCGTCATTCATCGTATTCGGATCCAATACGACTTCCAAGTCTTTGGAGTTAAGATCTTTTGTACGGTAAAAGACGGATTGATTTTGCAGGCCTTCGTTTTTGTGGAAATAAAAATAGTTTCCTTCTTTTTGGGGAACAGAATACTTTACATAGTTCCACGTTTCTGTCAGTTTGCTTTTCACTTTTTCACGATCCGGGAATGTCGCAAGGAAATCTTGAGTTCGTTTATTTTGTTCATCTACCCATTGTTGTACTTCAGGGTATTCAGAATTTTCCAACCATCTGTATGGATCGCGAATATCGGTCCCATGAAAATTCTCAACTACATCCTCTTTTCTAGTAAACAATACCATTACATTTCCCCCTTTTTACTCATACAATTGATATTTTACCACATTGTTCTGAAAAGTGAGCATATGAAAAGCAGCTGAATATAATCAGCTGCTCCAATCTAATCTTATTTACTATTCGGGAATGCGGCACCATGCATAGGAGGAGGGATGATCCAACCTTTTTCCTTGTTCAGACGGAGTAATCTCATACCAAACAAAAGTCGATCTGCATGAAATTTACTGAACATCATTGCAATATCTTCTCTCAAGCATTGGCCGATCACCTGACTGCATGAGACAAGACCTTGACCGACGTTTATGGAAACGGCTCCACTAATTTCGGGATCCATGTACCGTGCACCGACCGGAATGTCTTCCGCTTTTGCAACTGCTCGATCAGGCAATGTCGGAGGAGGAGTTACACCGTTTTCTTTAAGTACTTTCTCGACTGCCTTATTCTCGTCCTTCATCATTTCAACCGCGTCTTTAAGAAGCTCAATCAAGTCCTCATCGCCAGCATGATTGATGAAACCTTGATATCCGCTAATTAACCCTTTGTTCGCGCCTGCATATGCCCAACAACCGAGGACTTCACCATAGTGCATTGGCTCTTCTTTCGGATTTCCATTTAAAATGCCCAATTTTTCTCCCTCTTTTCTTAAACTTTTCCATTGATAATTATGGTGTTGCAATTATGATGTGAAGCTCGTGGTATTTTATACATTCGTTTCGCATTAATAATTTGTAGTTGACATTTTCAAAATGTTTGGTAATATACTGTGCAATATTAATTTTTAGTAACCACAGTTTTACTTGAGTCGCTCGATAACGAACATTATGTAATATTTATGCCACTTCATTCGCCTCTGGGACGTTATTTTGTTCCAGTTACTAATTATCAATTTTAATTTCGTAAATAAACGAACGATTGGTTGACATTCTAAAATAGCGTGTTATGATTGTCATTAATTAAATAATTCGATGAACGATTTGGACGGAGACAGGTTTTGCGGATCGGAATCCATAGAGAGCTGATGGTTGGTGAGAATCAGCGTTTCTGACGTAGAGCAGCACTCCTGAATCGGTGGACTGAAACTTCATTTTCAACTTGTTAAGTAGGTTCACCCGGAACATGCCCGTTATGCATGCAACGAAGGCTGTCGTCCTGACAGCGAAAAAGGGTGGCACCGCGTAGCTGATAGCTTTTCGCCCCTTGCATTAATTTGCAAGGGACGGAAAGCTTTTTTATATTCCAAGGAGGAGATTGACATGTTGCAAGATCAACAATATTTACGAATTCCAGGACCGACGCCCATTCCGCCGAGTGTACAACGGGCGATGGCCAAACCGATGATTGGCCACAGGGGAAATGAGACGTCCGATTTGCTCCGCTCCATCAAACCCCGACTGAAAAAAGTGTTCGGGACCGACCAGGATGTAATGATCATTACGGGAAGTGGAACTTCAGGTTTGGAAGCGGCTGTCGTCAATGCCGTAAAACCACTTGACGAGGTGCTTATCATTGTGACCGGCGCATTCGGTGCTCGTTTTGTACAGATTTGTGAAGCGTATGGCATTCGCGTGCACATATATGAAGTCGAGTGGGGCCAAGCCTTTGACCCTCATGAAATCCAGGAACATCTTCGGAAATTCCCTGAGGTCAGTGCCGTTTTCGCAACGTATTGTGAAACATCGACAGGTGTCATGAATCCGATTCACGAACTTGCTTCTGCGGTAAAGGAAGTATCCGATGCCCTTATTATCGTCGATGGGGTGTCCTGTGTCGGCGGCGTGGAGACTAAAATGGATGAGTGGGGCATAGATATCATGGTGACCGGCTCGCAAAAAGCGTTTATGCTGCCTGCCGGACTAATGTTCATCGCGGCAAGCGAGCGGGCTTGGGAAGTCATTTATTCCAATCCGAACCGGGGTTTCTATTTGGATTTGTCGAAGTATCGGAAGGACCTGGAAAAGGATACGACACCCTTCACCCCTGCCCTTTCCCTTTTGTTCGGGCTCGATCAAGCGCTTGAATTAATGGACACGGAAGGGCTCGAGAACGTGTATGGACGTCACACGCTCATGAAAGAAATGGTGCGTGCGGCATTCAGGGCACTCAAAATTCCTTTATTGACGAATGACAGAGATGGATCAGATACAGTCACTGCCGTCCAGCCTGAAGATTTTGACGCTGAGGAGTTCCGGAAAGTGATCAAGAAGGAATTCGGACTTTCTATTGCCGGCGGGCAGGAGAGATTGAAGGGGAAGATTTTCCGCATAGGACATATGGGTTACTGCTCCCCTGCCGATATATTGCAGACGCTCGGCATGATGGAAATTGGGTTAATTAAAGCTGGAAAAAATATAGAGCTCGGCCAAGGTGTAGCGGCAGCGCAGCGAATCTATTTGGAAAAAGGGGAGAATGACCGATGACATATCATATATTGATCGCCGATCCGCTAAGTGAGGAAGGGATCCATCCGCTGAGGCAAGCGGATGGGCTGGAAATCACGATTGCTACCGACTTGTCAAAAGAGGAGCTGCTTGAAAGAATTAAAGGGTTCGATGCTCTTCTCGTACGGAGTCAGACACAAGTGACTCGAGAAGTGATGGAAGCCGCTAGTAATCTGAAAATCATCGGACGTGCAGGTGTCGGCGTTGACAATATCGATTTGGACGCCGCCACGGAGCATGGCATCATTGTTGTCAATGCGCCTGACGGCAACACGAATTCTGCCGCTGAGCATACAATCGCGATGCTGACAGCGTTGGCCAGGAAAATTCCCCAAGCCTTCAATTCATTGAAAAACGGTGAATGGGACCGTAAATCGTTCATCGGTGTAGAGTTGAAAAATAAGACACTCGGTGTCATCGGACTTGGAAGAATCGGTGCAGAAGTTGCAGCCCGCGCGAAGGGTCAACGGATGAACGTCATCGCATACGATCCATTCTTAACAGAGGAAAAGGCGCAAAAAATGGGGATTGGCTTCGGGACAGTGAATGACGTTTTGAAAGCTGCTGATTTCATTACAATCCACACTCCTTTATTGAAGGAGACCCGCCATTTATTAAATGAAGAAGCTTTCGGGAAGATGAAAGACGGCGTACAGATCATTAACTGCGCCAGAGGGGGAATCATCGACGAAGATGCATTGTACGGTGCAATCGTGTCGGGGAAAGTCGCTGGGGCGGCCCTTGACGTTTTTGAAACAGAGCCGTTTGTCGATCATCCACTGCTCTCGCTGCCTGAAGTGATTGCAACTCCGCATCTAGGGGCCAGCACGGTGGAAGCGCAGGAAAGTGTCGCCGTCGATGTCAGTATGGATGTCGTGAACTTCTTCAAAGGAGATGCTGTCCGAAATCCAGTCAACCTGCCGTCCGTCTCGAAGGAAGTGTTGGCCAAGATTGCGCCTTTCTACGACTTGGCTGAAAAGCTGGGGATTTTCCTATCGCGAATGACTGATGAGACGATTGAAGAAGTGAATATCAAGTACGCTGGAGAGCTTGCCAACTACGATGTGCGCGCATTGACCCGTAATACGGTTAAAGGCATTTTAAAGCGCAACCTTGGCAACCACGTCAATGATGTTAATGCGAAATTTTTAGCCGACCGTTTTGATATTAAAGTGAATGAGCATAAAACGACGGTCAGCAAGGGCTTCCTCCACTTGATCACTGTAGAAATCGTCACTGCCAAGTTTACACATCGTGTGGCAGGCACTTTGCTGAATGGTCTTGGAGCGCGCATCGTGAAAGTCGATGATTATGTGGTCGATGTTGTGCCGGATGGCCATCTTCTATTCATTAAACATAAAGACCAGCCGGGAGCGATCGGACGCGTTGGAACGCTATTGGCACAGAAAAACATCAATATCGCGACGATGCAAGTCGGCCGTTCCACAGTCGGTGGTGATGCCATTATGATGCTTACAATTGATAATGGCGTTGAACAGACGGAAATTGGGGATTTGACTGAGCTAGGAGATATTTATGAAGTGAAAGCGATCGATCTTTGACGGAATATGTAACGCGGAAGAATGAGTCTTGTGGCACTTAATTGAGCCCTTGTGCAAAAAATTGAGCCCTTATACGAATAATGGAGCCCTTGATCAATTAATAGAGCCCTTACTTAAAAAAGAGTGAGTCCCGAAATCCGGGCTCACTCTTTGTTCACCTTGTCCAATATCGGAAACAGCTGCTCGAGATGGCGAATTTCAAAAGTAGGCTGGATACTCGGGTTCCCTTCTTTCCCTTCTCGGTTAATCCATACAGAACGCATACCGACTTTCGATGAGCCCAAAATATCGGTCATTAAATTGTCGCCAACCATCAACGCCTCAGCTGCGGAACTGCCTGTTCTCTCTAATGCATGCTCAAAAATGGAAGGATCCGGTTTCCCTTTTCCAAAGGCTCCCGATATGACAATGAGATCGAAATAAGGGGCTAATTCCGGAGTAAAATCCAATTTCGTGTTTTGAAGCGACGGAGAGCCGTTCGTCAATAATACTAGCGTATACTCACCTTTCAACTGCTGCAGAACCGAAAAAGTTTCGTCGTAAACGAATGGAGATTTTTTTCGTTCCTCAATGAACCGGGCTGCAAGTTCCGCTCCTGATTCCACATTCTTAATGCCAAGTTTCGCAAGCCCGCCCGTCCACGCACTTCGTTGGTAATCAGGAATGATTTCCTTCATTCGCTGGAATTCCTCGCCGGGATCGTCGAATGTCCCCCATAAACCTTCAAAAGGGTTGATTCCGATCATTTGTGTGAATTCATATGTATCATATGTTGCGTACATTTCTCGCGCTGTTTCACGGACCGCCGCCTCCAGTTCCGAGGCATGGATATCAAGGCTTTCCTCAGCGTATTGACATGTCCTATCGAACGCTGTTGCTATACTCTTTTCATCCCATAAAAGCGTATCGTCCAGGTCAAAAATAATTGTACGGATCATCCTGTCATCTCCCCCTTTACTTCATTATACATAAAAATACCGCTCCAAAAAGGTATTGGAGCGGCCATTTCATTCGGAATAGACATTTCGGTCCCAAAAGCGCTGTTGAGTGACGGCTTGAATGAAGTCCTCTGGAAAATTTGCTCCGGATGCAGATGCAACCACAATGCCCGGCCCAATTTTCGCATCGGACTTTCTAAAAATCGCTTCCCCTGTTGCAGCTACGCCGATCGGTTTAAAATGACGATACGCTTCATTGATATATTCCTGAATATCACTTTCGAATTTTGCTTGGTTCTTCGCTTTTCCGCCGACAATATATAACGAATCGTAAAGGACGGGCGAAGTTGTTAGAAAGGTTTCATTCAAAACAACCTTAACACCGTCTTCGCCAGTAAGACTGCCTAAATGCTCACCGACAATGTCGACGGCCACTCCGTGGTTCAATAATGTTTTTACGACCGCTTTCACTTCTCTGCCATTGAAGCCATTTCCGATCAAAACGCCTACTTTAAGTGTATTCGGATATCTAGGCGTCTTCTCTTGGCTAAGTGCCGGTGAAGCGGCAGTAACGTTGACTTGTTGACCTTTCGGACGTTTGACTCCGACTGCATCGGCAATGACAGTCGCCAATTCCTTATCCACATTAACAAACATATCGACGACTTGTTGCCGGACGCTGTCTGATTTCACTTTTCCGACTTCAAAGATGAATGCGTCCCTTATATGTTCCTTTTCAGGTGGTGTCATGCTGTTCCAGAACAATCTCGCCTGCGAAAAATGGTCTTTGAATGAATCGCTTCTCGCTTGAATAACGCGTCCCTCAACCTTCTCAGCGTAATGGACATAGCCCCCTTCTTTCCACGTAGAAGTCGAAGGCGTATTATTAGCAAGCGAATTTTTATGATAAGCTACTTGCCCGACATCGATTCGCTGGCGGCTGAAACCATCCCGCTGATTATTATGAAACGGACAGATCGGGCGATTGATCGGGATTTCAGTGAAATTCGGCCCTCCAAGGCGAATCAACTGAGTATCCAAATATGAAAAAAGCCTTCCTTGCAAGAGTGGATCATTTGTAAAGTCAATCCCCGGCACAACGTTCCCGACATGGAACGCCACTTGTTCCGTTTCAGCAAAGACATTATCCACATTCCGGTTCAACGTGATCTTGCCGAACATTTGGACAGGAACAATTTCCTCGGGCCAAATCTTCGTCGAATCCAAAATATCGAAGTCGAACATGAACTCATCTTCCTCTTTGATCATTTGCACGCCGATTTCATATTCGACGACATTTCCATGCTCAATGTTTTCCCATAGATCGCGTCGATGGAAATCCGGATCCTTCCCTGCAATCTTCTGCGCTTCATCCCAGACGAGTGAATGTACGCCGAGAAGCGGTTTAATGTGAAACTTGACGAATGTAGCTTTACCTTCCTCATTGACCAGGCGGAACGTATGAACACCAAACCCTTGCATCATTCTGAAGCTTCTCGGGATTGCCCGGTCAGACATTAGCCACATCACCATATGAGCAGATTCCTGATTATTGGCGACAAAATCCCAAAACGTATCGTGCGCTGATGATGCTTGTGGCATTTCATTATGAGGTTCAGGCTTGATGGCGTGCACGACATCTGGAAACTTCATGCCATCCTGTATGAAAAAGACCGGCATATTATTGGCAACGAGATCGAAGTTCCCTTCTTCCGTATAGAATTTTGTAGCGAATCCGCGAACGTCCCTAACCGTATCAGCGGATCCTTTGCTTCCGACAACCGTCGAGAAGCGGGTGAACACTGGCGTTTTCGAGCCCGGATTTTGCAGAAATCCGGCTTTCGTAAACTCCTTCATCGACTTGTATAACTCAAATACTCCATGGGCCGCAAACCCCCTTGCATGGACAACCCTCTCAGGAATCCGTTCATGGTCAAAATGGGTCAATTTCTCCCTGAGATGAAAATCTTCCAATAATGTCGGTCCGCGCACTCCTGCTTTCAAGGAATTTTCATCATCCGACACTTTCAGGCCTTGGTTCGTCGTCAATTTCTTGCCATAGTTATTAACTCGGAACTGGTCAAGCTGTACATTTTTCCGGTTTTGATTTTTCTCCAAAGAATCCCCTTCCGTATATTTCTAAGCCGCCAATCCTATTTATATGCGAGTTGATAGCATCTGGGCACTCTCCCATGTTTCATCAATTTGAATTTAGGCTACAATAGGAGACGAGATCGTTATTAGGAGGCGTGAAGGATGCATCATCATTATTTCATCGGAATAAAAGCCCCTGCTTCAATTGAAGATCCTGTAAAGCTATACAGGGATAAATACGGTTTATCGAACATCTATAAAGTCATTCCACACGT
Organism: Saccharococcus sp. Marseille-Q5394; assembly: GCF_946901335.1. Taxonomy (NCBI): domain Bacteria; kingdom Bacillati; phylum Bacillota; class Bacilli; order Caryophanales; family Anoxybacillaceae; genus Saccharococcus; species Saccharococcus sp. Marseille-Q5394. The sequence continues at coordinate 1,180,021 of NZ_CAMPPQ010000001.1, forward strand.
GGATGATTTGCATATTACATTGCTATTCATCGGGGCACTTCCTGAACAGAAAGTTGAACCTTTGCAGGAAAGTCTCGCTGCATTAGCCGACAAACATAGTGATTTCGCACTGACCATCGATGGCCTTTCCTATTTCGGATCTCCGAAAGGTCCTCGTGTCGTTTATATGTCAGTCCAACCATCACAAGAGCTAGATGCGTTGCAGCAAGCGGTTGCGGCAATAGGGGCAGATCAATTGGGCATCGAACCTGATAATCGTTTCACTCCACATATTACGATTGCCAAAAAGCGCAAGGTCAATGGAGAGTCTCCGATTCAAAAAGAAACATGCACGCCTGTGCCATTTCACGTCAAGGGATTTTCACTATTTAGAATCCATCCATCAAGGACTCCGAAATATGAAGCCGTCCAAACTTTTTCGTTTAACTAACCCTCTTAATAGGGAGGATCACATTATGACTTATTGATCCGGAACCAGCCTTTATGCGTAAACCAAGCGACCATAGCAACTCCTATAATCAGCATCACCACTAGGACGATTGGATAGCCGTAGCGCAAGTGAAGCTCTGGCATATGATCAAAATTCATGCCATACACACCGGCAATGAATGTCAGCGGAATAAAGACAGAAGAAATGATCGTCAGCGTCATCATTACACTGTTCATTTGGTTGGAATTGATGGACAGTTGGCTATCACGTATATCTGAAGTCAACTGTCGATTCGAATCTAACATATCGCTTATTCGGATGAGATGATCGTAAATATCCGAGAAATATGTATGCTCATGAGAAGCGAAATCCAATCTTTTCGATTCGAGCATTCTGTACAACAACTCCCTCATCGGATAGATCGTCCTTCGGAGACGCAATAAATCGCCACGCACTTCAAATACATACTCCATAGATAATTGAACTGTTGTCGGTGATAGCTTCTCTTCGATTTCGTCCAAATGATCCTCGATATTATAAAGGATCGGAAAGTATTGATCGACTAGTTTATCCATAATTTCGTACATGACGAGAACATGGCCACGTTCCCATTTTTCAGGATTTTGCATAATTGCTTCACGCGCCTTATCGATTTCCTGTAATTCCGTGTAATGAAATGAAATGACAAAATTTTCACCTAGGAACAAATCCACTTCTTCCGCAATCAAGTCCTCGTGACATATGGAGTGCAGAGCAAAAAATGTATAACCCTCATAATGGTCCAGCTTCGGACGCTGAATTCGGCCATAACAATCTTCCAATGCCAATGGATGGAACGAGAATAATGATTGAAGCAAGGATGCCTCTTCGGCGTCCGGTTGATCGAAATCAACCCAGTACCATCGTAGAGAGAGCTCCGTTATTTCATGTACTGAGAAGCCGTAAATGAATTCATTGTCTGTAGTTAGTCCCATTGTCCAGATCATCTTTCCACCTTCTTTTCATTCGTAATGAACTTCCCGATCCACATTCGATGACTGTCCTTACCGTATCTTAACCATTTTACCTTTACCTCCTACATTAACTTCTTACATTACTTCTTCCTATGCAAGTTTTTCCACGTTTACTTACTGTAAATGAGCGCACTATATGTGAACAACATAAAAGGAGTGTTACTTGCTATGGACATGAAAGACAAAGTTCAAAAAGAGCTCGCAAAGATTGACGGAGAAGATAAAGGTCAAATCCTGGAGAATTTTAACCATTTCAAGCAATACCTCGCCGAAAAAGTACAGCTTGGTGAAAATTTAGGGTTAAGTGATGAGAAGCTTGCAAAAACGACAGAGATCGTTGCAGGTTATCTTGCCAATCATGAAGAACCTCGTAACCGTGAAGAAAAAGTGTTAATGGAGCTTTGGAAATCAGGTTCTGAAGAAGAGCAGCGCGTGTTTTCACAAATGCTTTTGAAAATGGTGAAACAAGCTTAATTTAAAAAAGAAATGCTGCCACTCAAATGAGTGGTAGCCTTTTATCTTGTGTAAGCACAGAAGTGAATCCTTCATCATTAGATGTTTTCTACCTTATGGGATGTGAAGTTAAGATGGATTTTTTTCAGGCACAAGAAACACTGACCGCAGTCCAATGGGGGCTGCGTGCGGTGATCGCTTTTTTCTTTTTATTATTCGCTTCAAAGTTAATGGGCGAACGTTCCATTTCCCAATTACGGTTGATTGACTTTACCATCGCCTTGATTATCGGAAATATTTTAGCCCACCCCCTTTCTGATGAAAATTTAGGGATGAAAGGGTCACTAATTACGACAACTGTATTGATAATCCTTTATATTTCTTCTTTGTATGCAACGTTAAAATGGGGGAAGTTACGCAAATTGGTTGAACCATCCCCATACCCTCTCATCAAACATGGGGAAATCGTGTATCCAAATCTAAAAAAAGCTAGAATTACAATCGATCATTTATTATCAGAGCTTCGCAAGGATAAAATTGAAGATGTACAGAAAGTGTCACTAGCATTATGGGAACCTGACGGGACGATTTCTTTCTTCCTATCCCCTCAGCATCAAGCGTTGACACCTCAAGATATGCAACTTGTTTCAATTCCATTTATCTTTCCAACCGTAGTGGTGAAAGAAGGCAAAGTCGATCAGGCGTCTTTGAAGTCTGTTGGAAAGGATCTGGACTGGTTGCAGAATAAATTCAAACTTTATAACGTGACAGCTGATGACATTTTACTGGCAACAGTAGACGGAAGCGATGATTTGAAAATCTACCTATATGAAGGATGAGTACATTTCATTTTGTCATCCATAGTAACAAGCTTGAAGTCTATATAAATGGAGGGGTTTGCTTTGGAAAGTCAACGTGCACATCAGATTGTGTCGTCACCGGATGAGATTATGGTTAGTTATAATGGCGTTTCTGTCTGGATTGATAAAATCCACGATGACGATCGGACCGCAACGGTTCATTTGCGCCAAGCTATGGAGGAAAGGTCTGAAGTTGCAATTTCCGAATTGAAAGAGCACTGATAATAGTTGAAGCTGTCCGATGGGTTTCCGGGCAGCTTCTACTTTTTTGTTACTCAAAAATAAAAACCTCTACCACTGTAGAAGTTTTAACTGTTAGGAACCGATATTCTCTACAATGATTTGTAAAATCAACGCGACAGTTACAACCCGTAAGATCGGCTTCACAAATTTCGGTTTCAGTTTTTCCGCAATACGTACCCCTGTCTGCGCCCCTGTAATAGATCCCAACATTAACAGTAGAGTAAGTGGCCAAATGATTTTCCCAGCAGCAATGTAAGTGATTGCCGCACCAAAGCAACTCGAGAATGTGGCGAGACGAACATAGCCGACTGCGCGTATATATGCCACTTTCAAGTGCCCGAATAAATATAGCATCAATGTGCCTTGCCCCGGACCGAATAATCCATCATAAATCCCGATTCCATATAACCCAGGCACACTCACTTTGCTAAGTTTCAACTTCTCCTGTCCATTGAAATCCCCTTTTCCGATGAACGATGTAATAAATGCAAACGACAAGAGGATAATCGCCAAGATATATAAGTTATCTTCTGAAAGCTTTGTCGCAATGAACCCGCCACTGATGCCCCCAATAAGACTTACTGGAATGATCCAAAACGATTCGCGTAAAGAAATCTGTTTGTGCTTCAACAAGAAAAGGAAGCTTGAGAACGAGCTGACCGTGTTGGACACTTTATTCGCGCCGATCGCTGAGTGGATTGGTATGCCGAGCAGCAGCATTGCGGGAAGACTGATCAATCCGCCCCCGCCCGCCAACGTACCGATTGTCGTTGCAATGGCCCCAATGAAAAAGAGTGAAATATATTCCATCATGAACACCCCCTGTGTATAATTCTATTATACTCTTCTAATCGTCATTAGAAAAATCGATAGTTATTATACAAAGGGATAATAATTACTTATCGGACTCAAAATCCGATTTCATATTCTTCTCCCTCTTCGTTGATGACTCTCACTCCGCCGTTTTTACGTTCAAGGCCTATTAAAATATAGGGATTGGTTTCGTCGCTATCCGCTTCTATTTCTCTCACTGTAACAATTGTTTCATCGTCCAACACTTCAACATCAACAGCTTCCAGTTCAAGTTGATTCGTGCCGGTAGAAACGACCACCATCTTTTTCCCTTCGGCAATATCAATGACCTTGAAGCCTTTACGCTCCGTCTTGTCATCTTGCAAGTAATTGACGTATTGCCTCACTGCGGGTTCTTCACTCAATCTCTTCTTATCTAGCACCCAATATTCTTTACCGCAGCCACTTAGTAGCATCATAATTACAAATAAACCAACCAAAAGTTTTTTCAAGTCCCTCTCACCACCCTTCCTTATTATTGAGCAGGCTTTTCTCTAATACGATCCGATGAATTCCCTCATCGTCAGTAAAAGTTTCCGTTATATCAAATCCATGTTTAATATTCACTATCAACATTTCTCTCCATTTATTTCTCGTCTTCGTTTCGATTATTTTATAACCCTTATCCTTCACAAGTCTATGTTGGTGCTCCAAAAGCATAGAGGCAATCCCTTTTCCCCTAAACTCCTCGTGAACTCCCCCATACCAGCTATAGTAGCGGTCCTTTGAAAGACTATATCCAATCTTATAGCCAACTACTTGATTCTCTATCATTGCAACTACAAATAGGATATTCGGCTGTAATGGAGCCTTTTTCGCAAGTTCATCAGCATTGACAAAAATCTTATTATGTAATTGCAAAATCCCATCGAACGTTTTTTCATCAGGCATACCCCAGAAATAGTGAACGTGCGGCATAGCAACATCCTCCCTTTCCAATATTATACTATATATTTAATTAATTCATATCCTGAAACCTATGAATCAATTTGTCCTACTCGACATACAGTAGACGAAAGATTCAGACTGGAAATAAAGGAGGGAAAGGGTTGGAACAATTTCTTGAGACGATTGTCGGTTGGTTATGGGGGTTGCCGCTCATCTTCACGGTATTGTTTGTTGGACTATATTTCACAATTGGAAGTAAGCTTTTCCAAATTAGTTACTTGCCACATATTTTCAAGGCTACATTCGGAAGATTATTTTCTAAGAGGGATAAGGACGAGGATGCAAAAGGCATCTTAACTCCTTTTCAAGCAGTGAGTACGGCGATTGGCGGGAGCGTCGGTGTTGGAAATATTGGCGGGGTTGCTACTGCAATCGCAGTAGGTGGACCAGGTGCCGTCTTTTGGATGTGGGTCACCGCATTATTAGGCATGATGACGAAGACAGTTGAAGTATCATTGGCCGTTCATTATCGTGGGACGGATGAAAAAGGGAACCCTTACGGCGGCCCGACGTATTACATGGAAAAAGGATTAGGTGAAGAGAAGAAATTCAAGTATTGGAAAATACCAGCTGTCCTTTTCGGATTCGGTATCTTCACTACGTTTTTTATAACCCTTCAAAACTATACCGTTTCTGAAGCTGTAAGCTCTACATTTAATATCGGCATGATTCCTTCTTCATTGATTTACGTCACGCTCATTTACGTCATTATTTACGGGGGCATTAAGCGGATTGGTGAAATCGCGACCAAGCTTATCCCATTCATGAGCATCTTTTATGTATTGGCTTCCCTCTTCATCATCTTGAAGAACTTCGATCAAATCCTTCCCGTTTTTGGACTTATATTCGACAGTGCCTTTACGGGAATGGCGGCTGTCGGGGGCTTTACGGGTGCAGTCATTGCACAAGTGATCCGGATGGGGGTTGCACGTGCGGTTTACAGTAACGAAGCCGGTTGGGGTACTTCCCCAATGATCCACTCCACAGCCAAAACGAATCATCCGATCAAGCAAGGAATGTGGGGAGCTATGGAAGTATTCATCGATACGATCATCATCTGTTCGATGACAGCTTTCACGATCATCATTACAGGGGTTTGGTCATCCGGACTAGATGGCGCTGCGTTGACGTTATCCGCGTTTGAGGCTGGTATCGGAACAACCGGCAGGTATATCATTGCCTTGTCCGTCTTCCTATTCGGCTTGACGACGACGACGGGTTGGTACACGTATTATGAAATCATTTTACGCCATCTGTTCGGTGGAGAAAAGAAAGTCAAAGTGAAGAACAAGACGATTGCGTTCTATAAATGGCTTTATCCGGTTCCGGGCTTACTTATGGTCATCTATGCTGTTTACTACGACATGCCCGGCAAGGCGGTCTGGTATTTCGCGGATATCACAACTGCGATTCCGACATTCATCAACTTGATTGTCATTATGGTATTGAGTAAGAAGTTCTTCGAATTGCTACGCGATTATAAGGCAAGGCATTTGAACATCGGGACGATTGATCCGAATTTTAATGTGTTTTATGAAGATAAAGAGAAGAAGTGAAATTACCGTAATGGAATGAGAAGGTTTTGTGCGTGAATGAGAACTTTTCTTCGGAGAACGAGAACTCTTTGCGCGGGAACGAGAACTTCCCGGGGAAGAACGAGAACTCTTTGCGCGGGAACGAGAACTTCTCGGGGAAGAACGAGAACTCTTTGCGCGGGAACGAGAACTTCTCGGGGAAGAACGAGAACTCTTTGCGCAGGAACGAGAACTCATAATAAAAGACGGTTGAAGATTAGCGTTTTGCTATTCTTCAACCGTCTTTTTATTCACTTCCGTTTTTTTTTGCAAGTGCTCCAATTTATCCGGATTAGCCATCATAAAAATACGTGAAATTTTATCGTCTTGGAATTCCATCGAGACGACATAAGCAACAGAGTCATTAATTGACACGACAACGCCTGGATAGCCATTTACAACTTCGAATTCCATTCTTGAGTTTTCAGGCAGCTTTTTCATAATGCTTATAAACAATAAGACAATACGCTCTGATGTATAGATTGGATTTAGCGCAGCTTTTACTTTGCCGCCTCCGTCAGAAATAAATACAGAATCTGCCTTCAATAACTCTAGCATTTTAGGGATATTCCCTTTTTGAAGTGCTACCGTAAATTGTTCTACATTGCTTTTCATTGATTGAAAATCCAGTGCAGAAGCTTTCGGTCGATTATTCATGCTTTTTTTGGCTCTGTGAAAAATCTGCCTGCAATTGGCAGATGACTTATCAATAATAGTCGCAATTTCTTCATAGCTATACAGAAAAACTTCTCGTAATAGGTAAACAGCTCGTTCATCTTCAGTTAACTGTTGCAAAAGCAGGAGATAAGCGGTCGAGATAGATTCCTTCATCAAATAAGTAAGTGCAGGGTCATTTCCTGCATCTACCAATGGTTCCGGCAGCCACTCTCCAACATAAACTTCGCGCTTACTTGCAGCTGATCGCAATTTGTCTATGGAGCTATTCATCACAATCTTACATAAATACGCTTTCTCGTTTTCTATGACTTTTTCACTACTTACACGGTTATACGTTATAAACGCCTCTTGTACAAGGTCTTCTGCATCTGCAATACTTCCCGTCATTCGGTAGGCGATGGAAAATAACAAAGGTTTATACGTCTGATACAATTGTTCAGTCTCCAAAACGATTATCCTTCCTTTGCTAAAATCGTTTCTTTTACATGTAAAATTTCTAGCGCAGCACGCTTCCCACTCGCAACAGCAGCGTCAGCTAATACTTCTTCATGGCCCGCCCATTCTCCTGCTATATAGATTCCTTTCATTTCCGGTATGCTTGGACCGGGATTTCCTCTTCGCTTTACATGTGGAAAATCATGCGATACAGTTAGTTTAGGTAAAAATTGTTGCACCACGACTTCTTTTCGCCATCCAGGATGAAGCAAATCCATTACTGATTCTAATTGTTGCTTATCTGCGTTTACGTTTATTTCTTCCATTGGATCATGATATTTAGCTATGCTTACTACCAATGTCCCGTCTTCACTTAATTTTGCAGCTCTTGATTGGTTCGTAAAAAACAAAGCTTGGTCGAGTCCTATCGCAAATTGATGTTTTGGGTTAGGTAACTTATTAATTCCGATATCTAAACAGCATGCCGTAACAGGAATTGCTTGTTCATTCCACAAACGTAAAGAAGTATATTCTGCACCATTCAACATATTCATTGCCTCTTTCGGCGGGGCTGCAATGATACAATTAGGCACATGAATGACCGTACCATCTGAGCATTGTATGATTTGATATTGCTCATGATGTTCAATATTTATAACATTTTTATTGGATACAATTTCAGCTCCCAGTGCTTCTGCCTGCTTCTTAAGGCTTTGAACAATTGTATCCCAACCTCCATCAACATATAAGACACCCTCATGTAATGAGCGCTTCACTTGCTTCAAAACAGGCTTTGCCAGCTGTAAAGTCGGGGCATTCGTGTATGAAGTCAATCGACAAATTGAGTAAAATAGATGCCTCACCATCGGATCGGATATTTCTGAATCCACCCACTCCTTTAAGCTAACTTCCGGAATGGAATAAATAGTTAATCTCATAATCTTACCCATTAATTTACCGAGTATGAACTTGGCTTTCCACGAAAGAAGTGATGATGACATGATTGATGGAAAATCTGTTGGAATGACATGAACTTCATGATTTAAAATGCCGTGAATATGAACACCTTTCGTAGCATTCCCACCTGGAAGAGATAGTCCAAGTTCAGTTAAAATATTTGCAGCATCCCCTGACATATACAATCCATGTGGTCCCAAGTTCAAAAGAACCCCATTTTTTTCATTTGTAATCGCTCTTCCACCTAGACGTTTCGATTTTTCCAAAACAACGACCTTTTTTTCCTTCCCTCGCCAGAAAATTAGCTGCTGTCAACCCAGCCAATCCGCCACCAACGACCGCAACATCATAGGTAAACATAAAAAACCCCTCCCACATTTGTTTTGCAATCAAAACGAATGAGGAAAGGGTTTTGTGACAGCTAATATGTAGTTCAGTTCAATTCCATACGGGGTTAGTTAAATAGCGCATATTAATCCTAATAAAATGAATACTACTTGTGAGGTGAATTATATGATTTTGAAATTATTTCTTGCTGTAAATATCTTAACAGCACATCTGCCATTTATTAATCAAGAAAGTCCTATCACAACACCCACACCCTCTATTAAAAGGATTTATACAGATTATCCAAAAGACGGGATTTGGGTGCTCATTCCCAAAGGGACAAAACAAATAACATTTTATGTTGAAGCAGAGAATACAGAAACAGTCTTATTCTGGTTGATTCCAACTGGTACTCAAACTTGGACAGAAAGAAAACTCATCGGATATGACATTCGAGAAAATCCAACTGATAGTAATTTTTCTTTAACTTGGGCTATTGATAAGCCATACCTTCATGATCATTTACACGTTCAAGCTCTGGGCGACGAAATTCTAGAACAGGACATAATCAATTTATCTATGGAGTAAGCTTGATACCTGTTCAACTGCGTAACCCGATAAATGAATAATGAAATCGCTATTGCGAAAGAAGGCGGTACGTTCAATTGACTCTCTATACACAGCATTTGATCACCCGACCGATTTCGCCTCAAACAAATACAACTCATCTCTGTCCAAAAACAGCAGCTTGCTCTCCCGGTTGTTCACTAATTGAGGTTCCATCGTCGTACCATCCGGTTTAATCAACTCAATTTCATGAGCGACCTTAAATTCATCGCCTTCTCGCTGCAGCTCAAAAAGTGATCGGTGTCCCCATCTATCCTCATACGCAACAATTTTCTCCCCGTCAACCGCAAACGATTTGAAACCTATACCTTCAGGCGAATAATACGCTGTCCGCCCCTCTATTCGCACTCCAATCTTCGAATCAATGCTAAAGTAAAACCAAATCCCGCCGTCAGCATCACCATTTAGTGCTAAACACTCAAAAATGTAATAATCCTTGTCATCTTCAAGTGAATCCATCTTTCGGCCAGTCGCATCCCAGCCAACGAGCCCGCTGCTACCGATCGGCTCTTTCCATCCATAATTACCATGGACCCCTTCATCAAAGTACCCTGTCCAGATCTCCTGATTCCCAGCCACATACACATGCCAAATTCCGTCACCTAAACAAAATGACCGGATCAACTGCCCATTTTTATCATACACACGTGCGTTTTCTTCAATATTCTCAGAATCATGATAATACGACCGCGCACCTACAAGCAATATATGTTCATCATCAATCGGTTGTATGTAATGATAATTCCACTTCTCATCCGGCAAATGCAGCACCGTCTTCTGCCCATCCTTAAGATGCACGACATGATACCTGTAGCTTTCTTCCGTAACCGTAGCAGGGAAACTGCCGTTAATTAACGGAGGCCGCTCTTCTGCCAGCAGGACGAAAACATCGTTATGATGGCCGATTGCAATCGAAACAGGATTTGCGTATTTCAGTTCTTCGTTCAGGTTCGCTACGGGGCTTATCGGCATTTTAATGGTTGAATTCATTATCTTTCAGCCGCCTTTCTCAGATATAAGTTCACCTCTACTCTCCTCTCTATACCACAAATCAGAAGAAATTCCTGCCTTTTCATGCAATAAAAAACGATGCGTCCCTTAAATGAAACGCTTCGGCCATCGTGAAATGTTTGCTATGCAGGCACCTTGAAAAAATCCCATTGCTAAGATGGCGCTTCTAAATTCCTTATCGCGCCCTTAAGACCGTTAAATTTAATACGGCTGTAATTTATATTATTTCGGATAATCGGGTGGCTTCATCGATAATCTTTTATTACTTGGTCAGTTCATATGTTTTTGTTGTGATTGTATCCTTTTATAGTTTAACTAGAGTTCTGCCTCGCACTTTTCCTTCTAATATAGCTGCTAATACTTCTGGCAGCTCTTTTAATGAGATTTCATTTACCATATCTTCATTTAACGCTGTTGGTTTCAAATCATCACCTAAACGATTCCAAATTTCTAAACGCTTCTTCATTGGATATTGAACCGAGTCAATGCCAAGCCAATTAACACCTCTTGAAATATGAGGAAATACAGTTGTGGAAACTTCCATTCCACCTGTAAAACCACATGTAGCTACAGACGCGCCATATTTCAATGTACTTAGAATGTATTGGAGAGTTTTCCCGCCTACAGGATCGATAGCTCCAGCCCATTTTTCTTCGCGCATGGGCTTACTGTCGTTATCTACAACTTCATCACGATGAATGATTTGTTTTGCTCCTAATCCTTTCAAATATTGTTCTTGATTTAATTTGCCCGTACTAGCTACAACATCATAGCCTTTTTTAGCTAAGATATTTACAGCAATACTGCCCACTCCTCCAGTAGCACCTGCTACCAATACAGGACCATGACTAGGTTCTAATCCATTATCTTCAAGTCTTTGCACTGCTAACGCTGCTGTAAATCCAGCTGTTCCAAGAATCATGGATTCCTTTAAAGATAAACCTTTTGGAAGAGGAACAACCCACTCTGCTGGTACGCGTGCGATTTCACTAAATCCACCAAAATATCCTGTTCCTAATTCGTAGCTAGTCACTATGACCTCATCACCTGTTGTAAAGCGTTCATCTTTTGAATCAATAACCGTTCCAGCTAAATCGATTCCTGGTACTATAGGGTAGGAGGTTACGAACTTGTTTAGGATGGCTACTGCACCGTCTTTAAAGTTCACACTGGAATATGCTACTCGTATAGTTACTTCCCCTTCTGGCAGATCATCAATACTTAATTGTTTAATTTCTAACTTTGTTTGATCATTCACTTTATCTAATACCATTGCTTGAAAATTATACATTTTATTTACCTTTTCCTCTCTTCTCTTTTTTGTTCAGAGTTTCCTTTTAAAATCATACACGTACTAGTTGAATGAGCTACAAGACTCTCTTTTTCATCGTATATATAGCATTCCAGTAATCCAACAGTTGCACCTTTTTTAATTATTTTCCCCTCGGCTCGAAGTTTCGATTTAAAAACAGGTTTAAGGAAATTCAATTTAATCTCCACCGTCGTAAAAAGTTCGTCATCAGCAAGCGTACTAGCAAAAGTGAATCCCATCGCAGCATCTGCTAGATCGCAAAGTATCCCACCATGTAGGGTGCCCATCGGATTATGCAATCTGTCGGAAGCTTCCATTTCTACAACAACTCTACCTTCTTTAACTTCTACAACCTTGAAACCAAGTGCTTGTGCAACTGGGGGGCCAGGTATTTCACCCGTCATCATCTTCTTTAAGTTTTCTAAGTGATTCATTAACCACATCTCCTAAATAATAAGTTTTAATTTTTAAGTGTATTTTACAATACATTGTGTGGTGCTCATTCAGACACTCAGGATCACCTTAATTTAAGAAGTACTTTCCCCTTAGCTTTACCTGTCTCTGTATACGCTAATGCATGTTTAGCTTCTTCAAAAGGAAACACTCGGTCAATTGTTGGTTTCACTGTTCCCGCTTCTAAAAGTTCTGATAAAATTTCTAACTGCTTCCCGCTATTCTTCATAAAAAGAAAGGTGTATTTTATATCATACTTCTTTTCCAATCCAGTTATTTTCGAACTGACTAATGAAAGAATTGTTTTCTTAATGAAACCAAGTCCCATTTCTTTTGCGAAACGACCATTTGGAATTCCAGCAATAGAAACAATTTTGCCCCCTTTTTTCACTGTCAAAAATGACTTCTCTAATGTTTCACCTCCAACACTATCAATTACTGCGTCATACTCTTTTATGACGTCTTCGAAATTCACAGATTTATAATTAATGATTTTATCTGCCCCAAGTGATTTGGTTAATTCAATTCCTTCGCTAGAAGTCGTTGCAACATACGCTCCCATTTCTTTTGCTAGTTGTATAGCAAAAGTTCCTACGCCGCCTGAGCCAGCATGAATGAGAACTTTTTGACCGTTTTTCACACTCAATACATCATGAAGAGCTTGGTATGAAGTTAATCCAACTAAAGGGATAGAAGCTGCTTCTTCAAAACTAAGGTTTTTAGGTTTTAAAGCAATATCTGCTTCATGAACAGATAGATATTCTGCAAATGTACCCATCTTTTCTGAACGAGGACGACCGTAAACTTCATCACCTACATTGAATTTGGTTACCCCTTTACCAACTTCGATAATGGTTCCACTAAAATCGTTACCTAACGTTAGAGGCATGTCGTATTGCAACAAAAGTTTCAATTCGCCCTTACGTATTTTTGTATCAAGGTGGTTTATACTCGCTGCATGTACTTCCACTAAAACCTCATTATCACTTATTTTGGGCATTGGTCGTTCAATAAAAGTAGGATCTTTTTTATATTCTTCTATTGCAAATGCTCTCACGCCAAAACGCCTGCCTCTCTGCATTAATTCCAAGTAAATCCCAATTTTATTGTTTCAAGCTCCTCTTTTGTTCGCTTATTATAAATCTTATAGTGATGTGGCATTTAAAAATGAATTCACATTCTCAGCAAATAACTCTGGGAATTGGAATAAGTGTCCGTGACCAGAATCAGGATAAATGATCAATTGGGCATCGGTAACTTCTCAGCTAAGATATAACTATTTTTTGTTGGTACCATCACATCTTCGATACCATTCGTCACAAGTGCTGGGTGAGGGATATTTTTCAACCAGTCATAATCTTGATCAGGCTTCGGTTGTGCCCATTTTACAAGTGCTTTTAGTTGAGCTGCTTGTACTTGATCTGAACATTCAACCTGTTTCTGATTCATAATTCGTTGTAGAGACTTCATCCCAGCAGCTTTACTTGTTTCAGTTGAACGATAGAAGAAGAACATGAAATCATCTAAAGCATTGTCTACATTTCCTCCGTGACGGTTCATTCTCTCAAATATTACTGGGTCTGGATTTACCCCTGCTTCTGGAGAAGAACCAGCAATTATAATTCGACGAATAAGATCTCCTTCTTGTAATGCTAATTCTTGTGCAACCATCCCACCGATTGAAAATCCTAAAAGATCAACTTTATTTAAATCCAGTGCTTTAATGAACGTTGCGGCATCCTGAGCCATTTCACTAATCGTTTCTGGTGTTTGCCCATTTGTTTCCCCTACACCTTTATTATCAAAAAGAATAACTGGTCGTTCTTTTGCGATTGGAGCAATCATCTTCGGGTCCCAATTTTCCATTGTCCCTCTAAAATGCACTAAGAAAACAACAGGTGTACCTGTTTCAGTCCCAAATTTTCTGTAAGCAAAACGAGTACCATTCGCCTCTATAAATGTTGATTCGGTCGGTATTGTGAAGTTTGACATTTGAATTCTCCTTATTTTTAATTTTGTTTGATCACATGAACCCTTTGAGAATGACCGTTCTAGAATTAATAAAGAAAAAAGAAAGTGCTAATCTAACACTTTCAACATTAAATCAAGGACACTTTCTAATTCCTCTTTTGAATAGTTCGTTTTAACCATGACCCTTAAACCAACAAGGTTATTATGAAGCAATTTGGCAGTAATTTGAGGATTTAGCTCTTCATTCAACTCTCCTTTTTTTTGGCCTTCTAAAAGCATTCGCTCGAACATAACCTCAGTATCTTTAAACATTGTTGTCACTATATGTTTAATATCTTGGTCTAGTAAGGATAGCTCTACAGCAGCATTTACTGATAGGCAGCCTGTTGGGTAGACGTCTAATTCAGCTGATTGTATAACATAATTAAAAACATCCCGAACAGCTTTCTTTACTGTTGTAGAGTTACTGATAATTCCAGTAAATTTTTCGATAACAAACGTTTCATAATAAGTTAAAGAAGCTAAGAACAGTGAGCGTTTATCCCCAAATGTATCATATATACTTCTACGATGGATGCCCATATAATCAACCAAATCTTGCATTGTTGTTTTTTCATATCCTTGCTTCCAGAAGAGTTCCATCGCTTTTCTGAGGACGACTTTCTCATCAAATTCCTTATTTCTTGCCATTTTACTTCCTTCTCCTTAATGGGCAATTTCATTTTAGAACGATCATTCTATAATTAGGGTACACCATTTAAAATGATTAGTAAAGAATCAATTACTTTTCTTTTTATTTTGTATAACAGCTCCGTTAACGTAAAAAAAATGATTCATCTTAACCACAAAGTATCTGATTACTTTTTCAGTTAACCTGCCAAGTTAGTTTAAGTGAAACCTTTCACAACATGTAAATTCGGAATAACGAGAACACTTTGCGCGGGAACGAGAACTTTTCTGCGAAGAATGAGAAGTCTTTGTACGGAAACGAGAACTGTTAACAATGAAACGGGTGAAAAATAGCGTTCGGCTATTTTTCACCCGTTATTTTGATCAACGGCGTTAATGTATCTGAAAGCAGATGCAATTCATGCATTGGTCTTGTCATCGCTACGTATAACAGCTTCCGATCGATCGGATGGTCACGAAAAGGTTCGACGAATGCGGCGATGATGACGGCGTCGAACTCAAGGCCTTTTGATAAGTGGCTTGGCACGATGAGAAGGCAATCCCCGTTTATGTCGGAATTCTCGCCTAGTAATTGGACGGGCATGCCCGACTTTTCAAGCTGCTTGAAGATCTTCTCGGACTCTTTTCTGCTTTTACAAATTAAAGCAATTGAGCGGTGTCCCCTGCTGAGGATTGCTTCATAGATTTCATTCACCTTAGAGGCATTGAGTGCGGAAAGATTATAAAACTCCGGGTCGCTGCCATGGCGGACGACCGGTTCAACAAGTGGTAAATTTTCGTCCATCTGCGCAAGAACTTTATTCGCGAGTTGCATGATTTCGACTGTCGTCCGGTAGCTTTTTTGCAAGGTGGTATACGTGGCACGCGGGAACATTTCCCGAACGGGTTCCCATGACGTCAACGCCCGGTAGCTATGGATCCCTTGTGCCAGATCCCCGACCATCGTGAACATATCCGTTTCCAGTCCGTCCTGCAATGCAGCAAGTTGGAATTCGCTGTAATCTTGCACTTCATCGATGAAGACGACACGCATTTTCCATTCATCCGCCACGCCTTTCAGCTTGGCATGAAGGAAGTACAGGGCTGCCAAGTCTTCTGTCTCCCATGCATCACTAGCTTGCGCGTCAAAAAAAGCATCCCTTTCCGAATCGGACCAGTGGCATGCCAGTTCATTATGTAATTGCGGATTCGTCAGCCAATCCCTGTATAAGCTTTTTATATTGAACTTCTTAAATCTCTTCATATAAGAAGAAACGGTCTTTTTCCCTTCCTTTTCAATAGAAGGAAGACGTTCGTCACGTTCATCCATGACCCTTGTAATACGTGCCTTCCGCTTCTCATCATCACGGATGCCGTACAGCGCTTTATCGAGCGCTTCTTCATATTTGTCAGATAAGAGTTTATAGAGTTGTTTTCGTTTCCGGTTCACTTCAGTCTGCATAATGAGCTTGATACGTTCAATCCTTTTCTCGAGAGGCATATAGTTGAAGTCTTGCAGGAACAGCTTCTTCAGGCGGGAAGCCCGGATGATCCGGTATTTTTCAATATAGACATCTTCAAAGAGGGCCGCAGTTTCCTGTTCCAGCTTGTCCACATATCTTTGCATAATCTCACGGTAACGGAGCGTCCCTTTCATCCGTGCGATGAAAAGCTGTTCTTCATTCACGGAGTCAGCTGCTGTCAACAGCTCTAGCTTTTTATTCGGATCAGCCAGTTTCAGCTTCAGACCAGTAGCGTCCAAAACGTATTCGGCAAATGTCGTTTGGCAAATACGTCCGACACCCAGTTCAGGGAGTACGTCTCCGATATATTCCATGAACAGCCGGCTCGGCGCCAAAATCATCAGTTTCTCCGATGGAAAATCGGTCCCCATCGTGTAAAGGAAGTAGGAGATCCTGTGAAGGGCGATTGTCGTCTTTCCACTGCCTGCAGCACCTTGGACGATGATTGGCTGTTTCAGATTCGCGCGGATGATTTCGTTTTGCTCCTCTTGGATTGTCGAGACGATTTCGGTCAATCGGACGTCCGCTTTTCCCGACAATGCTTCCTGGAGCAATTCATCATTCGTCGTTAAATCGATATCAAGGACATCCAGCAATTCTCCTTCTTCGATTTTGTACTGACGCTTCGAATATAGATGTCCACTGATTTCTTCGTCGCGCACTTTATACGTCAAATCTCCCAGTCTGCCATCATAGTAAACATTAGCAACAGGCGAACGCCAATCGACGATGATCGGTTCCTGTGTTTCCTGATGAAAAACAGATGTTTTGCCGATATAGAGGAATTCATCCTTCTCCCCTTCCGCCCTAAAATGGATACGAGCGAAATAAGGTTTCTGCTGAATCGCTTCAAGCCCTTCCTTTTGGGAGCGGGCCATTTCAAAAAATCGAGTGTTCGTTAGGATATTAATGTAGCTCAAACTCGAATCCAAATAGTCCAAGTCGGCCATCGCATGGCGAATTTCATCTTGAGAGGATTGCACGCCGCGCATCGACTCCTCAAGGAGCTTTTGCATGTAGTGCTTCGTGTAGTCAAGGCGCTGTAATTCAAACTCAAAATCGGGATGTTTCTGCATGGACAGTCCTCCGTTTTGCGTATTTTGCGTCCTGCTTTTCGGGCGAGATGTTGGGGTTTACTTGAGACAGAAATTGATTGTACCATTATGCGATGTTTTAGGCAATATGATTTATTCAGAATCGTTGTAACCCCTTTCTGACGAAAAATAAAAGACCCCATTTTAAAGAAACTGAGATCTTTCATAATGAAATTCTATACAATTGACATACTGTCTCGCTTAGAATGACAATTCAACTGACAAAAACTCAGGCAGTTGCTTTTCACGCTTGTCGAGCATAATCTGTTCGGAGTTAATGCCTTGCTCACGCAGTACTTCAATGTTCTGCACAAGGAATTCGTCGCTGCCGACAACATAGAAGAGACCTTCCTTGTCTGCAGCAAGATTTTTCACTTCTTCATAATAGTCTTTACGGTTATCGACGAACTGTGATGTGAACTTCTTGTCAGGTGCGGATGCGAAAATATCTGTGAAAAGGTAGTTTCTTGATGAGTCGATGTTGAGGGAATGAATTTGATTGACATTGTCCGCACGTGCGAAATAATCAAGAACAATCGGTCTGAAGGTTGCCAGGCCGACACCTGATGACAATAGGTACACATTTTTGTCTTCTCTTTTAAGCGGTACATTCGAGTGCGTTTTAAATATGGCGACCTTATCGCCCACTTGATGTTTCCTTAAAACTGATTTGAATTCAGAACATTGCTCTCTGATGCGTGTTGTAATACCGATTGAATTTTCGTGTGGCACAGTAGAAATGGACATGTGGCGAATCAAGCCGCGGTTTGGTTTTTCTCCCGCATTAAAACCTTCCAGTGCGAAATGGGTGTGGGAGCCCTCTTCCCATGTGAAGCCTTCCGGACAGTCGAGCAAGTACGTTTTGACCTCAGACGTTTCTGCGATAATCTTATTTATTTTCGTCCAGTAAATTTGCATTATCTAATCCCCTATTTAAATTATTTGTTTTCTTACTATTAACTATACACTAATTGATAACGTTTATCAATTAGAGCTGTTAGATAGGGTCGAATATACTCTTCAATAATAAAAAATCCCCACGCCGTTTGTTTGGCGTGGAGACTTTCATCAGACTGTAAAACGTCCCATATCGTTTTGTAGTTTTTCTGCTACCTCGGATAGTGTTTGAGCACTCGAAGCGATTTCTTGGTTGGAAGCCAATTGTTCTTCCGTCGATGCACTTGTCGATTGTGCTTCGGTTGATGCTTGCATCGCAAGCTCTTGCACTTTTTTAGAGCTTTCCATCACTTGCTCGCTCATCGTACGAATCTGTTCAATAGCGGCGGACACTGTTCCGACTTTGCTGCTAACATCATTTGAGGCCAATTCGATTTCATTGAATACTTCATTGGTCTTTTCAGTGATGCCCAACCCTTCTTTGACTCGATCGGTGCCGGCTTCCGTGCTGTCAACCGCCAAAGTGACGTTTTGAATAATGGCGTCGATCATTCGGCCGATTTCTGCCGCAGAGGTTTTCGATTGTTCAGCAAGGTTCCGCACTTCATTCGCCACTACAGCAAAGCCTTTGCCCTGCTCCCCCGCGCGAGCCGCTTCAATCGCTGCATTCAATGCCAACAGATTTGTTTGCTCGGCAATACCCGTTATAAGCCCTGTTACATTTCGGATCTTTTCCGAATGAACCGCCAGATCAGTAATGATCTCCGAGGATTGCTGGATGGATGTTGATATGTTGGACATTTGATCGGTTACATCTTTCATGAGGCCCGCGCCTTCTCTCACAAGTCGAGAAACCTCAACAGAAGAAGCGAGCATCGCGGCATTGTCATTTGTAATTTGAGTGATGCCGTTTGCCATTTCACCCATTGCACTCGCGGAATCATTGACAAGATTCACTTGCATATCGCTTGCAAGTAAATTCTTCTCAGCTATTTCAGCTACCATTTCGGAAGCAGCAAGACTCTCTTCGGAACTTGCCGTCAACTGTTCGGCTTGTGCGGCTAACTGGTAAGATGAATCTCTTGTGTTCATAATGATAGTTCGTAGATCAGCCTTCATTTCGTTGAAGGCGGTCGCCATTTCACCGATTTCATCCCGATTTTTAATCAGCAAAGGCTCTTCTGCAAAATCCCCTTGTGCCAACTTCTTTAATGCATCTGTCATTTTGCTGACAGGTCGAGTAATGATGTTGCTGATCAGATAAGAGATGATCATGCTCAGAATGGTTATCAGACCGAGAACTCCTATAATGAAAATGCCTGTCGATTTCACCTTTTGTTCAATCTTATCTTCAGCCTCAAGCATCTGCTCACGTTGGTAATTAATCAATCTTTCCGCATTTATCATAAAGAGGCTTTGATGAGGCTCCGCTTTTTCGGCCAAAACGAGCGCTTCCCCATCTTTTCCTTGATTGAAAGCTGCAAGTGCCTCTTCAGAATAGACTTTGTATTGCTCTGATGCTTCTTTTAACTCCTCAATTAAGACTCTGCTTTTCTCTGATTCGAGAGAGGAGTCCATTTGCTTCAATTTTTCATCAACTGATTCTAGCAATTCGCTGCGATTCTTCAAATACTTCGTTTCTTTATATAGTAAATAGCCACGCAGATCATTAGACAGCTCAGTTTGATTGGTTGATAGCTGTTCTAGCAGTATTACTTTTTCCATCCGATCGTTAATAAATGACGTATACTCTTTGCTAATGTCTGGAATCGTTAAATAATTCAAGGCTCCTGCGGTAATCATTAAGAGTAATAAGGATAGGAAGCCTGTCCACAACTTTTTCCTTACTGAATATCTCATATTTATCCCCCTATATTCGTAACCCATCATCATTATAAACTACTATCTTCACTCCGCATAGACATAGGCAGATAGATTGTCGAAAACAGCCGGAAGTACCCTAGAGAGAAAATTCATAGTTTTAAAATGAATGAACATAGTCCTTTCATACTAAAAAACCGTATGAAGCGACTTTCCACTTCGTACGGTTCCCCTCTGTTTATTCACTCTTTTGAAATTTCACTACCCATGTCCCATCGACCTCTTCCAGACCGACGCCTATCCATCCGTCTTTCAATAAGGATTGCTGCTTCAAAATATCTGCCATGTCGGCCAAGACGGATAGCGTACTAAGCCTTTTATTCTCACGCAGATCTTTCATTAACGTGTAGCGCAAAAGATTCCCATATTTCTTTTCCAATGAAATAATATGCATGCCTAACGAGAATTTGTCCTTTAGGCTTGCGATATTGAACGGAGCTACGGTTGCGAATACATAACGATGACGATCCTTGTCCACATTCTCCATGAGGAGTTCGCCGAGAATCCGTTGTAAGCTATTTCCCCTATACTCGGGATCCACATTTGTCACTTCAGAATAAAGAACAGACGGCAATTCGGAATCAAGTAAGCCCGCATCCTTCCCCAAATGGTGCTCGTCAATTTCCGGTTCAAGCATCGCCCTGAAAGCGATGAGACGGTCATTGTGGAATGCCCCGATCATTGATCCGTTGCCGTTTATGATGACCAGGAATTCCTCTTCGGATAACGGTTGTAAAAAAGAAGTGACTTCCAAGGATGCAATTACTTTCTCCTGCAATCCCATGATTATCTCGAGGTCTTTGTGGACCAGGCTTCGAATTGTCACCTCTTGGCCATTTCTCAGTGTCAGATCTTTCTTCATTCGACCACCTTCGCTGAGAAGACAGTCAATTTATTCAAGACCGCTTCGTCCACATCTACGCCAAGTCCCGCTTTTTCAGTCAGACGGATGAACGGAACGTCATAGTTCAGGTTTCCGATATCTTCGCTGAATTTCAACGGACCCGTCAATTCGACGCTTGTCATAATTTTTTTTGAGAAGGCAACGTGGAATCCTGCGGCGGATCCTACAGACGATTCGACCATCGAGCCGACTTGGCATTCGATTCCTGCCATTTCCGCCATATGGGCAAGTTTCATCGCCGGATAAATACCACCGCATTTCATCAGCTTGATGTTCACTTTATCCGCAGCTCGCTTGGCGATGATTTCCCTCATTTCACGAATGCCGCGCAGCCCCTCGTCAATCATGACAGGCACGGATGTCTTCGATTTAATTTCTACCATTGCATCGATGTCATCCGCTTTCACAGGTTGCTCCAGCCAATCGAGTGAGCAATCTTCAAGCTTTCTTAACGCTTGCAATGTCGTCGAGCTGTTCACCCATCCTTGATTCACATCGATGCGGATGGCTATTGACTCCCCTACCCGTTCGCGGACTGCCTGGATTCGCTTCACGTCTTCTGATACGTTCGTTCCGACTTTCATTTTCAATGAACGATAGCCTTCCTTAACGCGTTGTTCCGCTTCGGCCGCCATATGTGAAGGTGTGCCGATGCTAAGCACGTGTGTGATCGGGAATTCATCGTGATATCTTCCGCCCAACAATTCGTAAACAGGAATGCCCAATGCTTTTCCGACAGCATCATAGCAAGCGATGTCCATTGCGGCTTTCGCTGATGGCACTCCGTAAATTTCTGCGTCCATGGCCTCGTGGATCTTTTCCATTTGAGTGGGATTCATGCCGATCAGCTTCGGCGCCAGTGTATTTTTAAGAACAGCATATGTACTTTCCCAACTTTCACCGGTGACGTGCTCGTCCGCCACCGCCTCTCCGTATCCGATATGTCCCGTGTCCGTAGTCATTTTGACGATGATTGACGGCATATAATCGTATCTCGCGTAGCTGATGATGAATGGTTCATATAACGGTAAATGGATTGCATATATTTCAATTTCTTTGATTTTCAAGTTATGTCGTCCTTTCGAAGTGACAATTGTCTTTCATTATTGTAACATTGTCGGGATTACGGGGGAAGAATGGACCCTGGAGCGAGAAGAATGGGCCCTTGTAAAAAAATCAGAAAAACGGCGGGAATCCATCCCCCGCCGTTCCGCTTACTACATTATTCAGTCCTCTTGGCTGATCTGCCATTCGATGCCGAATTGGTCTTTCAATGAGCCGTAGCTTTTACTCCAGAACGTCTCCTGCAGATCCATCTTTACTGTTCCGCCTTGCTTCAACTTATCGAAGACACTTTTAATAAGGTCAATGTCCTTGTTTACGAAAGCGAGACTGACATTATTACCTTCGACAAAAGGAGAGCCCGGAAATGTATCGGAGAACATGACTCTGTTACCGTCGATATTCAACCGAGCATGCATAACCAAATCCTTCGCTTCTTCAGGCAACTGATAATCAGGGCTTTGAGGAGCTTCGCCGAATGTCATGATTTGAGTGATTTCCGTATTGAATACTTCTGCGTAAAACTCTACAGCTTGTCTGCAATTACCATTGAAATTAAGATATACCTCTACCGCCATTGCCACGACCCCTTTTCAACTATTCCTTCAATTCAGTTTACCATGTACAAGCTTTCTTGCAAACTGATAATGATTTAGAACGGGAACAAAATAGGAATTGCAATCATCATGACAATGAGCATTATGAATTGCAATGGCACGCCGATTTTCACAAAATCCTTGAATTGGTAACCGCCAACTGTCATGACGAGTGCATTACCGCACAACAGCACTTCTTTTGATCGAAAGATACGGCCTTCCATCCTCCCACCGGATTTTCACTGGTACATTATACGTTTCCGTCAGCAATTCATTGGTCATTACATCCTCTTTCTTCCCGGAAGCCACGATTTTTCCTTCTTTTAAAAGGAGTACATGTGTTAAGTCTTCCATCAATTCCTCGACATGGTGTGACACATAGACAAGATGGCAATCGTTTGTCGTCACTACTTCTAACGTATGTAAAAATTGCTCCCTTGATAAGATATCAAGACCGGAACAAGGTTCATCCATAATGAGCATTTTGGGTTTATTCATGAGCGCCCTGGCAATTAAAATCCGCCGTTTTTCACCTTCAGAAAGCAAGTTAATGGGTTTTCCTTTTAAGTGAAATAATCGAAAATCATGCAAAAGCTCGTCCGCTCGTTCCCAATCAGCAGGAGATGGATGCTCATACAGGCCGAAACTCGCAAATTTCCCACTAATAATGACTCGTTCGACAGTTTCATGCTGAAACATTTGAGCGAATCTCTCCAACGAACTGCTTACATAACCAATCTCTTTTCGCAGTTCCGGTAAATTCGTTTCGCCAAATCGGTTCCCAAGTACATGCACTTCTCCGTCAGTAGGAAATTGATGTGCGGATATGATATTGAGAAGTGATGTCTTTCCGGATCCATTCAACCCTAAAATTGCCCAGTGCTCATCCTTTTCAATCGTCCACTCGATATTTGTTAGTATCTCCTTATTGCCTCTTTTGAAGAAAACACGCTTCAAGTCAATTACGGTTTGCATCGTCAACCACTCCCTTTGGTCCTATTACTGAAAAACGGCGGATCATGTTAAATATTTATTCTTTCACCGGCTTAAAATTTACCAGCGAAATTCCGGTGACCCTAAGTTTTTGCCCCTCTGTCAACTTCACACGGCTTCTTGAGCCCGTGTCGTTGCCTCCAATCACTTCATAGAGGACAGGATCTTTTCCTTTTTCGTGAATTTCTAAATATCCCATTCCGTACTCACTGCCGAATATATAGTCACCAGCTTCAATATCCAATCCGACGTCCCAAATGCCTGCGTTCAAATCGGTAGTCAGCTGTGTCTGTACCGGTATGAAACTGACGTGGTCATACCCGCCGTCCGCAAAAACAGTGTACGTACTTTCAATATCGACCGTTAGACTGCCGACTCCTCCTGAATGTCCTACAATTTCGCGGATGACTAGATCATCGTCGTCATCATAAATGAAAATGTTTCCGGCAGGGTAACCTGAAATCGCATATCTCCCTGGCTGAAGCGTGACTTTGATTCCGTCTTGCGTAAAGACTTCTCTGTCAACCTGTTCAGCGGTTTTATTGCTCCGATCCACTGTCTTGAAAATTGCGGGGTTCACCTTCCCAATCAGGTCATCCTTTTCAGGACCGACAATTTCGAAATTCTTCTCATAAGGGCCGAGCTTATCAGACTCCGATTTTTGTAAAGGATGACAGCCTGACAGTAGCAGCAGGCATGATGTAATTAAAATAGATGACCCCATTTTGCCGCCGGTCCATTCAAACCATTTCTGCAAAGTGTTTTTCATAATACTCCACCGTTCCTTATTTTCTCCAGTTAAGCCCCATACACCTCTAGCGTATCAGTTTGGTTTTAAAGCGACTTCCCCTCTTCGGATGTATAGCAGCTTATTCCGTCCGTATAGAACAGCTGCAGCTAATAGATTAAGTCCAACTAACCAACTATACGAATGTTTGAAGTCCAACTTATCATTACCGAATTCCATAGCCGCGGTTCCATTCAATACGGAGCTGATATCAAGAAATTTCAATGGATAGAGCCAATTAAATTTCAAGCCTGCAACACTTATGAGGTCAGGCAGCAGTAAAATGACAATCATCGTCAAAATTGTCGCGTATAAATTCTTCGTCACGACATTAATGAGAACAAATACAAGTAAAAGGAACAACGCAATCAACGCAAATGCGATGAACATGTAAGTTACGTACCTGAATGTCGACACAGCGACAAAATCCATTTCTCGATAAATAAGAACGGGCGTCATGAAATTTCCCCACTCTGTTTTTTGAGCAACATAATAGCCTCCGATGAGTACGCCAAGTACAAGGAACAGCTGTACTTGTACCAAATGGATAGCTACCTTGCCGCTTACCTTTTGCATAAATGATATCGGGAAACCGCCTACAACGGATCGATGTTGCTGGTCATTTAGCAACATACTGCTTCCGATGATTAAAACAAATAGACAAAATAGCAGCCCGCTGATCAAGTTCAACGCAATCGGCAAGTAATTGCTTGCTACAAAGGGATTTGGAACAAGTGGCAATTTATGAATTTTGTAATAGCGTAATATCGCTAGTTCTTTTTGAATGACATCCTTTGGTATGACATAGTTAGGATGGATTCCTTTATTCCCCAACTCGTGTAATTCAAGACGTAATTCGTTCAACTTGAGGCCGTCTTCAATATACTTGTCATAATCATCTTTTTTCCACAAATAAAACCTTTGCATATTGATTAAAGAAGATTGTTGGGTCAAATTATAATAAATTGCCTCCCCCTCAACCGTTTCCCTCAGTTCTTCAGGAAACGCATTGAACACTGTATGAAAATGCTGCGCTTCCTCGTTTTTCAGCTTTTGCATGTCTTTGATGTCTATTTGGCTGTATTGGGAATAGTACAAAGGGAAAAACAGGATAAGGCCAATTCCAAGCAACCAATTTTTCCGATTATGGAGCAATAGTTTTGATTCAAATAATAAATACTTCCAAAACATAATTATGTCCTTCCTCGTTACATATTTTTATGCAAAATAGAAACGTCGTTTGTTAATGATCTTTGAGAGAATGAAAAGCACGAGTTCAATCACGGCAATCGTGATGAGCAACACGAAAATACCTTTCATATAGGTAATCGTCTCTGTATTCAATAGAAAGTTCTTATCCCCGTTTACAATTTTCCCGAAATCGAAATACGTTTGAGGAAAGAAGCTAATGTCTTTTCCGAATATCTCCCTTGTCGTCCTAGAAACGAAAAGGCGGTCCGAGAAGAGAAGTAAACTGCTGACTAGCAGAACGAGCCATTCATTTTTAAACAGAAGACCCAAAATGGCGTTCAAACGTATAAAGAGGAAGATTACTAGTGGAACGACTATCAATGTTCTCCCTACAAAGACAGCAATTGAAATGACATCATAATCCTCAATTGTAAAGGTCTGTTGTGCAATCATGATCGGCACATGTAAATTAAGATAGCCAAAACCGAATTGCATGCTCATGACGACAACCCCTACAACAAGAATTCCGCTACTAATGAGCAACGAATAGAAGAAAGCCGAAAGTGATTTTAAGTTCAATTGGCGATACCAGGATAATGGGATTCCTTGCAGAACTGACCGATTTTTGCGATCCCTCGATAACATATCACTACTGAAAAAGATTGCACAAAACAAGAGGAATAGGATGCCATTTGTTTGCAGGAATTTTTGCAGTGCTTGCAACCCGGTCTTTTCATACATCAAACCATATGTAATTGGATAATCATTCGTTAAATAATCCTCAAATCGCATCATCGTTTGCTTATATAAATGGGAGCGATCCTTTCCTGGATAAGGGGATAGCGCGAAAAGTTTTTCATCTGATGTATATTCGTATTCATTCCCTAGTAGTGAAAAGTTTCTTAAATAAAGAAATCGATGATAGTTCTTGTCCTCATACGCCGTCAGCAAAGCTTGATTCAGTTTATAATAATATGCGTTCATGGAATAGACAGGCATACCTGTAAAGTGGACAATGCCGGTATTGCCCTTCTCTTCCCTAAATTTCTGCTCAACTTCGAGATCCGTTAAATAATTCCAAACCTCTTCAAGATTATACGTTTCTTTTGTTTCTTCGTTCGGCAGCAGAATGAGACAATAACTCAGCAGCAATACACCGATGAATACTATAAATGGAATGTTGCGCCTGCTTCTTGCTGTAATCAGAAATTCGTGCTTCAAATAATTTCGATTCATCAAAGCTTCCCCTTTTGGTCGTAAAGTATTGATTTTTCATTTATTTACCATAACAATAGGCATTCTTCGAATAGTACTTATCATAGTATTCCACCGTCCCCAATGGACCGACCGTCATTTCTTTTTCGTTATAATCCAGCATCCGTTCTATCCACTTTGTCTGTTCGGACTCGCGCATTCCCTTTAGAGGAATGCATAACAAGTGTTTTGCTATATACATATAGCCTTGTGGAAGCTTCACTTTTCCTTTCATCGCCTCGTATTGTTCTGGTGCTATCTCTATTTTAAGAAAAACATCATTTTCGCCGGTAAATCGATGTTCATGTACAAACTTTCCATCTTTCAAAAAAAGGACTCGATCCGCATATAGATCCAGATTGGAGAGTAAATGCGAAGCAACAAAAATGAGCTTATCCTTCTTCATTTCCATTAAGCACTCGGACAGCAAAGCGACATTATCCACATCAAGTCCATTCATCACTTCGTCCATTAGCATAACGGGTGTATCTGCGGCCACCATCATTGCAAAGCACAGACGCTGCCGCATCCCTAATGAATATGTACGGACCTTCCTTTTCACATAATTGCCCATATGGAGACGCTCGATGACCTCGGGGACATGCTTTGCCGTTCCCTTCCACATATTTGCATATAGTTTCAGGTGATCCACTCCGGATAATTCCTCGAAGAGATCCTTCTGTTCAGGGAACGTGCACAACCGTTTATGGATCAACAGCTCTTCTTTTTCATTTCGGTATGCATATTTACCGTCAAATATTACATGACCCGAATTGGGTTTCACAAAGTTCGCCATCACGTTGAACATTGTCGATTTCCCCGTTCCGTTCGGAGCCGCCACACCGATGATCTCTCCTATATTCGCTGTTAAATCCAGATTATCGAGAACAGCTTTGTCATTATATGCAATTGACACATTTGATAATTTAAGCATCTATTCTTCCGCCTTTCAGATACTTTTAAAAGTAGGTAGTATTTTTTCCATTTTTTGTTGCTCTCTTCTACTATAATGATGTTTTTGTAATATTTCAATAGTACGTATACTTTTAATTGATTTGATAATTTCCTTTCCACTACCACTTCATGATTACTTTGCTTTTATTCCTCTTGGGAGTCTAAGACGACAGTATAAATGCATGTATTGAGGCAGTTATGCGTAAATGACGGAGTTTATGCGTGTTTGTGATGAGTTATGCGTCGATTGTGGAGTTTATGCGTAGTTGCGACGAGTTATGCGTTGATTGCGAGGTTTATGCGTGTTTACGGCGAGTTATGCGTTCTTGACAATGGAAAAGGCTGTCGCATTTGTCTAGTTGACAACTGCGACAGCCTTTTAATTATTATGAAGCGACTGCTGTTTTATTTTTCGGTTTGTTATCTTTCGTTTTCCATTGGATGGCCACTTGGATGGCGAATAGGACCAACCCGATGATATCCGTAATTGTTTCTGGATATATCAATAATAAGCCCGTTACGACAGCAAGGATGCGTTCAATCCAATTGCATTTTCGGTACCAATAGCCGATCATCCCCGCTCCGATCGCAATCATTCCGACGATGGCGGAGAAGGTGACCCATAAGATTTCAAATAGACTGGAATCGATCATGAGCATGGCCGGATTGAAGACGAACATATACGGGATGATGAATGCCGCGATGGCAAGCTTCGCGGAGACGACACCCGTTTTGATCGGATCCCCGCCGGATATGCCCGATGCGGCAAATGCTGCGAGAGCAACAGGCGGCGTAATATCCGCGATAATTCCGAAATAGAACACGAACAAGTGAGCAGAGATTGCGACAACAACCGGTACAGTAGTACCTGCCCCCATTTCACCGCCCATAAGCAATAGAATGATAGCTGGCGCGGCAATTGTTGAGGTGATGACATAGTTCGCCGTTGTCGGTGAACCCATTCCTAAGACTAGCGCTGCGAACATCGTGAAGATAAGGGTTAATAAGATGTTCCCGCCTGCAGCGGAAACGAGACCGTTTGCAAGGCTGAGCCCCAATCCAGTTTTCACGACGACGCCGACGATGATACCCGCACAAGCAGTCGCCGCGGCAACCGCCAATGCAGTACGAGCACCGTCAACAAGTGCCATGATGATATCTTTCGCTCCAAGTCGTGTAGATTTATCAAAGAAGCTGACAACTAATGTTAGGACAATCCCCAATAATGCAGCCTTCATTGTTGGAATCCCCAACAACAGGAATAGGATGATCCCTAAAATCGGCAAGAGTAGGTAGATCTTTTTCAGAGTCGCCTTTCGATCAGGCATCTGGTCAGGCGACATGCCTTCCAGACCGACACGCTTCGCCTCGAAATGGGTCATGATCCAAATTCCCGTGAAATAAAGCAATGCAGGAATTGCTGCCGCTTTGGCAATTTCCCAGTACGTAATTCCGCCGATGAATTCAACCATCAAGAAAGCCGCAGCTCCCATGATTGGTGGCATGATTTGCCCGCCTGTAGAGGCAGCAGCTTCAACGCCGCCGGCAAATTCCTTACGGTAGCCGAGCTTTTTCATCATTGGAATCGTGTAGGAGCCTGATCCGACAACGTTTGCTACTGAGCTACCTGAAATCGTCCCTTGCAACGCACTTGAGAAGATTGCAACCTTGGCGGGTCCACCTGTCAAGCGGCCTGCGAGGACGACAGCCAAGTCATTGAAGTAGTTCCCGACACCGGTTTTCACGAGGAATGCACCGAATAATAGGAATACGAAAATGAACGTTGCAGATACACTGATCGGTGTTCCTAAAATTCCGTCAGTCGTGTAAAACATAAGCTGTACAATGCTTTTCAAGTCTTGACCGCGATGGGCAAGGAAGCCCGGGAAATATCTGCCGTAAAAAGCATAGATCAAGAAAACAGTCGAAATGATCGTAATAGGCAAGCCGACAGCACGTCTCGCCGCCTCCAATGTCAACAGAATCGCGATGACTCCGATGATAAGATCTATGTCTGATACCCTTCCAACACGGAAGACGAGATCTCCGTAGAATAGCGGCCAGTATAAACCGACAGCAATGGCAAGCAATGATAGGATGACATCGTAGAAAGGCACTTTATCCCTCTTGACGCCCGGTTTTTTAATTGCCGGGAATAACAGGAATATTAACGAGAGAGCGAATCCTAAGTGAATGGAACGCTGAATATACGCAGTGAACGGCGTTCCGATCGATGTGTAAAGTTGGAATAAAGAGAATGAAAGCAATCCTGCAAAGACGAGGATTTTGAAAATCCCTTTCACATTCCGTGTATTCGATTCGGGATCGTACTTCTGAAGGATTTCTAGTTGCTGTTCTTCTGTAAGCATTTCATTGTTATCAAGTTGGGACTCTTGCTGAGCTTCTTCCCGATTCTTATTTTTAGCCATTCAAATTTACTCCTTTCAACAATTGGTAGAATGATTGGCGCTGCACACGAAATGTGTACGATTTTCCTCTAGTCAAATAGCTTTTCAAGTTCACTTCATGCCCTTTATACCGGAAAGCTAAATCTGCATTCACATCCCCAACAAAGAGGACAAATGATTGAATAATATTGTCATCATAAGTAAGCGTATACATTCCATCCTTGACTGACAATGACTCTCCTTCTTCGGCATACCCTGGCAAGCCGATCCCAACATCCTCGTATTGCATGGACAGTGATTGGATAGCGTGTTGATCAGTGACCCGGTAGGACTCAATGACATCAGTCAGAAAAATGGAGTGTACATATCGAATTTGAAACTCCCGGTCATCCCCCATCTTGAGATAATAGGTTTGCGGATGCTCAGTACGATATTCAGTGAAGGTGAACACCTTATGTATCGGCAGGAATAGAGAGACGAAGGCGACCAATAATGCAGATAGCAGAATGGGGAGGATCACTTTCTTCCTTTTCATCCTTTTCTCCCTTTCCGGTAGCAATGAAGAATGGGACGGCTGAAGCATAAAGCTTCACCGCCCCGTTCTACTATTGATTTGTATTCAATTATTTCTTTTCGTCAAAGTATTTTTGAGCGCCTGGGTGAACAGGGATCCCGATACCGTCAAGACCTGTTTCCGCTTTGATCAATGCGCCTTTTGGATGCGTAAGCTTTGATGCATTGTCGTAGATCGCTTTTGTTATTTCGTAAGCAAGATCTTCAGGCACGTCATTTTGGATGATCAACATTGCCCCGACAGATACAGTCGGCGTATCTTCTTTAATTCCATAAGTTCCTGCAGGAATGACTTCTTTTGCATAGTATTGATATTTCGAGATCAATTCGTCAGCTTTATCTTCAGATACAGGCACGATATAAACTTGAGCGACAGCGTTCAAACCTTCAACCGCTCCAGTTGGTGTACCAGCAGTGATGAATGCAGCGTCAATTTGTCCAGCCTGTAAGCTCTCTTGTGATTCACCGAAATCCAAGTCTTGCGCCTGGATATCTTTCATTGACAATCCGTGGATTTCAAGAAGCTGCTCTGCGTTCGCATACGTACCGGAACCAGGTGCTCCAACCGAAACCTTTTTACCTTTTAAGTCTTCGAATGATTTGATGCCGTTTTTCTCCAATGTTACCAACTGAACTGTTTCAGGATAAAGAGCACCGATTGCTGAAACGTTGTCGATGACTTCTCCGTCAAACATCATTTCACCTTTTGATGCATAGTAAGCGATATCCGTTTGTACGAAAGCGATTTCAGCGCTGCCGTCTTTCAATGCTGTCATATTCGCTGCAGATGCTTGCGAAACTTCAGCTGTCGTTTTAACGCCAGTTTCCTGAGAGATGATATCTGCAAGTGCTCCGCCAAGTGCGTAATATGTACCTTGCGTACCACCTGTCAAAACGCTTAGGAAATCATAATCTTCTTTTGTTTTGCCGGAATCGGACCCCTTGCTGGAATCACCCGAGTTACACGCCGAAAGGACAAGCAGTGCAATCATCGAAATGAATGCAAGAACGCGAAATCTCTTTTTATTCATAGTTTCATTCTCCCCTTATGTCTAGTAGTTTTGCAACTTAACACCTATTCTACCACGACTGGTCATTCGCTTGTCAATCCTTCTTAGAAATTTTCAGTAACTTGCAAGCGATTTCATTACAAAAAAAGAAAGTGGAATACATTCATATTCCACTAAAAAAATCATTTATCATATTTCGGGTGTCCATCCAGATAAGTCATGCCTGCTTCATCCAAATCCCTTTTCCGATGGGCAAGACGTGAAGCGGCACATGACGCGACGCTGGCGACGAGATCATCGAGAAAAGTATGGACGCCATTTCCTTTTTTCGTATCCAGCTCATTAATAATGCCAATTTTATTTTTATCAAGATGACCGAATGTCGTTACAGCTATAGACCCATATGTGAAGACTGCCCCTAACGCGATTGTTTCATCTACACCAAACAGCCCTTCGTCAGATGTGACAATTTGTTGGAGCGGCGCTGATAGCTTCCCTTGTTCAGCAAGCTCATCCAATTCGATTCCAACGAGGATCGCATGCTGAAGTTCCCTCTTCCGCAACACTCTTTCGACTGAATCTACACATTCGGCTAGGTCCAGCCCTTCATTGTAAGGGACTTGCATTTCGTAAACGATTTTAGCGATGTCCTCCAATGTGACGCCTCTTCGGATTAATGCCTCTTTTGTAGCTTTTGCTACGACATCGGAATGGACAATGTTTTTTCCAGTGAACATTTATCACTACCTCCTCTTTCTATACTTCTCCCGTCACGTATAATATGACGGCAGCCTTTAGGATGTTTTTCAATCTTGCGACTGTTTCTTTTCACATGTATCGGGCTATTGAGCATTATACCTGTACATTCGCTTATGTTACAATCTTCTTACATCATACAACTGGGAGGACTTGCGGATGGAATACGGAAAAATTGAAGAGATTACATTTTACAGCAAGGCGCTAGATGAGGATATGCAACTTCTTATCCACCTGCCACATCAGTATTCACCATTATACAAGTATTCAGTTCTCATCGCTTCCGACGGGAAGGATTATTTTCAATATGGAAGGATCGGCCGGGTAGTGGACGAATTAGTTTACGAAGGCGACATCAATAATATGATTGTCGTCGGCATACCGTATAAGAGTGTAGAGGAACGCAGAAGAATGTATCATCCGGAAGGCGACCGGCATGAGGATTATATCCGTTTCCTAGCGCATGAGCTAGTTCCTTACATCGATGAGAATTACCCTACGTACCAAGTCGGCGCCGGCAGGGGGTTAATCGGCGATTCGTTGGCGGCGACGATTTCGCTATTGACAGCTTTGAAATATCCGAACTGCTTTGGCAAGGTGATTCTTCATTCCCCCTATGTCGATGAGTATGTGATGGAGAAGGTGGAAGCCTTGAAAGATCCTTCCTCTTTTTCAATTTACCATGTCATCGGCGAAGAGGAAACTGAAGTGAAAACGACTCAGGATGGCACACAGGATTTCCTCACACCAAATAGAGAATTGAATAAGTTGATCAAAAGAAGAGGGTTTTCATACTTCTATGAAGAATTTGACGGAAACCATACATGGAAGTATTGGCAACAGGACGTTCGAAGGGCTATCAAGGAATCCTTTCAATACGATTAATGCCAAACAGTACAAAGAGTGGATGATTCTGCTATAATTATTTTAAGTTGTATATAATTTTTTTATGAGGAGGTCTTTTATTATGAAATATGGCATTGTAGCTTTCCCTTCAAAGAAACTCCAGGATTTGGCAAATGGGTACAGGAAACGTTATGATCCACATTATGCGCTTATCACGCCTCACATGACCGTCAAAGGTGTATTTGAAGCCGATGATAAGGAAATCGAACAAGTGGCGGAAGCAATCCATAAGGTTGTTCGCAAGCATAAACCCTTTGAATTGAATGTGTCAAAAGTGAGCACGTTTGCACCTATCACCAATACGATTTTCTTTAAAGTGACACCGAATGACGAAATCCTATCACTTCATAAAGATTTGAATGAAGATTTTTTCGGTGAAAAACCTGAATATTCATTCGTCCCGCATATTACAATCGCCCAAAAACTAGGTTCTGGTGAGCATGACGATATTATCGGTCAAATTAAGATGTTCGGTGTAGATCATACCGAAATTATTGATCGCATTCACCTTCTTTATCAACTTGAGGACGGGTCATGGACAGTTTATGAAACTTTCCGCCTCGGCGAGGAAATCTGAAGATTGATTGAAGTGAAGATTGCCAGTTCCGAGCAAGAACAGGCAGATGCGTATGATGTTCGAAAAAAAGTCTTTGTGGAAGAGCAAGGGGTACCATTGAGTCTTGAAATCGATGAGTTCGATAATACCGCTTCCCATTTCATCGTCTATGATGAACGGCAGCCGATCGGAGCAGGGCGCATCCGTGAAATTGGTCCGGGAATCGGTAAAGTTGAGCGGGTATGTGTGTTAAAAGAAATGCGCGGGAAGCATCTGGGAAATCTGATCATGCATGAACTTGAAAATTATGCCAAGTCCGCTGAAATGACGAAAATCATTTTGAACGCACAGTCCTATGCTGTGCCTTTCTATGAAAAACTCGGATATACCGTAACGTCACCTGAATTCATGGATGCGGATATTCCGCACCGTGCAATGGAAAAGGAAATCACTCCTTAACGGGTACGTCAATTCAATAGAAAAAGAGCAGATCCGCAAACCGGTTGCCGGTTGCAGGTCTGCTCTTTTTTTGGATTGCCAATTCATTGCTTCATCCAGTTACGCATATTCGTTCACTGCGAGTCCTTTACCTACGAGATGTGCAATTTCTGGCGATAGGTTGGCAGGATTCGGATAAATGAACCCCTTCAAGTATGGAGGGCGGGACTTGGTGATGACCGGTTCCCCATCCTCCATGATCCGCTCCTGTTCTTGCCTGAGTGAATCATCGAATTTATCCATCAGGTCCGGATCCATGTTCACCTTTTCCACCCGATCGACATACGCAAAATTATTGCGCACTGCATTCATCCGATTTGCGTATATTTCGGCTTGCAACGGTTGGACTGGTAGGATATAGCCCATTTTCCCACACCCCTATACATTATATTCTCACTTACCCTTTTACCTTCTTTATAGTATATGAAACATGTTTTTCAACAATTCCTCGAAAAATGGTCGCTTCCTACCAATTTTCCCGCGGATTCATAGGTTAAACGTATTTCATTCACTAGGACAAATGGACAAGGAGATACATGTAGTTTGGAGTCACCCCATCATACGCTGAATATCATTCAAATTAACGGAATTTCCATTTTTGACGATTGATTTCACTAGTTCATCTTCCATATGCGGCGGGACTTCCTTATGTGCAAGGCGCCCTACTTTTCTTACGATTTTCCGCACTTGCCGCTCATCGCTGAAATCGGCATATTGGATAGCATTTGCCAATGCAAATACTTCCTCCATTGGAACGCCAGTCTTTGATTCTATCTTTTTGAAAAACGAATCATTCATCTTCTAACCTCCCCCTTAGCAAAAGCTGCTGCCGACAATGATAAGCAAGATGAAGAGAACTACAATCAGAACGAAAGTGGAACCGCCATATGAGCCTCTTCCTCCGCCATATCCTCCGCCGTAACCGCCAGGATAGCATCCACCGAACATAAAAAATCCCTCCTTCCCTTCCGTCTATCCTATGCAGATAGCGGTGGGAAGAAGGGGGCGTTTGCACAGTTTTTTTCAAACGGATCCTTTTGGTTTGAAAATAAACGATGCAATGAAGCCAAATAGGATAGCTGCGCTGATACCCGAACTCGTCACTTCAAACATCCCTGTCAGAACACCGATAAGGCCATGTTTTTCAGCCTCGGCCAGCGCTCCGTGGGTCAGTGCGTTGCCAAACGAAGTGATAGGAATTGTCGCGCCGGTGCCCGCAAAGTCGATCAACGGTTCATATAGTCCTAACCCGTCCAGTACGGAACCCGCCACGACGAGAGTGCAGAGCGTATGTGCAGGAGTCATCTTCGCCACGTCAAACATCAGTTGGCCAATGACACAAATAAGCCCGCCGACAATAAAGGAAGTAATGTAAATCGAAAACAATCAGACCACTCATTTCATCGTTAATTCGACTGCGTGCGCAATGCACGGAATCGTCTCGCCTTGTTGGTATGACATTGGGGAAAGCAACGCACCAGTCGCGATTAGCAGAACTTTTTTATATTCCTTATCCTTCATTTTCTGATAGACTTCCGAAAAGTAAACGGCGGCTGAGCATCCCGCTCCGCTTGCGCCTGCCTTGAAATCCGGATTATTTCCGTAAAACTCCATACCTGCGTCGCTGAAGTTTCCAAATTCCGTTATTCCTTGGTTTTTGACGAGCTCTTTAAAAATTGAAAAACCGACCGTAGCCAAATCCCCGGTCATGATCAAATCATAATCGCCCGCAGAAGTCCCATGACCAGTCAAATGCCGTTTCAGTGTATCTGCGGCAGCCGGCGCCATTGCGGCTCCCATGTTCAATGGATCAGACATTCCCATATCAATCGCTCTTCCAACCGTCCCGCATTCTATGGAAGGAAGACCTTTTTGGTATGGCGCAACGGCCGCCGCTCCTGCAGCCGTAACAGTCCATTGGGTTGCGGCGCCTTTTTGTGCGCCATATTCAATTGGATAACGGAACTGCCTTTCGACTGCATTATGCTGGCTCGATGAACCTGCAATGGCCAATTTCGACATCCCTGCCTCTGTCAAAAGGGCTGCCGTGAGTAAAGAAGAGACCGATGTTGCGCATGCTGAAAACATCCCGAGATACGGTATGCCGACAGTCGTTGCAAAGAAACTCGACGGGGTCATCTGATTGACAAGATCCCCTGCTATTAAAAAATCAGCATCCGACGGTATCTTATCAACCTTGCTTAACGCGATCATACAAGCATCTTCCATCAGTTTTGAATGGCCTTGTTCATTCGTTTTCATGCCGCATCGTTCGTCATCATACATTTTGTCGAAACTCGACTGAAAAGCGCTTTTCTTTTCGAGCGGTCCGGCTGTCACACCCGTCGCTACTATGGAAGGAGTCGAAGGAAATGTCAACAGACCTTTCATTACCATGAAACGACCCCCATCTTCACTAATATGGTCTTAATCAGCGCGACAAGGAAGGCTGAAAAGACGCCAAACACGATGACCGACCCAGCCAGCTTGAAAATATTAGAACCGACTCCTAACACAAAGCCCTCCGACTTATGTTCGATCGCCGCTGACACGACTGCATTCCCGAATCCGGTTATCGGGACCGCCCCACCCGCTCCGCCGAACTGTCCGATTTTCTTATAAACTCCAAACCCGGTTAACAGCATGGCTATGAAAATCATCGTTGCCACCGTCGGATTGCTCGCTGTCCGTTCAGTAAAATCGAAGAAGGTCATATAGAAAAGTGCAATGAACTGGGCGATGAGGCAAATGGTTCCGCCTACGAGAAATGCTTTAATGACATTTTTGAGCAGCGGCGGTTTCGGCGAGATCTTTTGCTCCAGTTTTGCATATTTATCTTTATCCATTATGTCTCTTCCTCCGCTAGTGATATCAAATGATGGATTTTCTTCTTCAATCCTTTTTCATCTTTTTTCAAGATGAGCTTATTCGTTTCATTTAAAATTTTGCTATCCGCAGAAACGAAAACTGCTAAATCGGGGTATTCTTCCTTTAGCTTCTTTTCGATTTCACTGGCTATTTTCCTTTTATTGAACCTGGAAAAGGTCTTCACGCGAATCCCAACGAGCAAATGATCTTCGTGGAACAGGGCGGCAACCCCTTTGACGCGCTTTTCCTTCTTCAATAACTCTTCCGCTTTGCTTGCGTCTTCCTCTGTATGGTTCTCGAATTTGAATTCATTCGGCATACATCCGGACAGTAGAAGAAGCACGCATAGCATCATGATCAATTGACGAATATCCACCATCCCCTTTTTTTAACAGTATGGTGATCGCACTAGTTTTTTATTCAATCGTGATGTTTGCCCTAGACCTGAGCAATCAAGTGCATAAGGTATAAGGAGTTGAGAAAAGGAGGTGGAATGAATGGGATGTGGAAGAAATGAAGAAGTCAGTGATGTACGGCGCCATGACAGTTGCATTTGCGAGGTTGTTCGTGCCATTAAGCGCGTGCAAGATATTCGCGATGATCTTGATTGTGACGATTGCAGAACTGATTGTTTCCTGACTCCGCTCGGTAGCCTTGTAAGCCCTGCTAGACAACGAGCCAATACGCGCGTCTTTATGCTATTGGACGAAAAAGGTAATCCATTCAAAGCAATGTTTAAGAGAAGAAGAAGGTTCGAAGATGGTGAGAACGCAACCTCCGAACAAGGTCGAAGAGACTGTTCAACATGTTTCTCGATTTTCTTCAGAGTTCAAAACATATTCGACAATTGCTGCGCAACAATCCAAGTACTCGAACCGCGTGATGCCAGAGGTAGAAAAGTCGACTTGTTCAAAGGCGGCAAGTTGGATCTCGACGCAATTTGCGAAGTCGAAAACTTCGAAGCGACAGGCACTTGCGTAACTGTTGATCTAAAATGCTTCTGTGCTATCCAATGCGTAAAAGACGTTTTCATCGATTGTGACGAAGATTGAAAGAATAACCTGTGATGCTGACTCTGCCCGATCGAACTCCGATCGGGCAGTTTTTCGGTTTTATGGAAGTAATGGAGCCCTTGCACGATTTATTGAGCCTTTGATCGAATAAAGGAGCCCTTGCATGATTAATTGAGCCCTTGTGCGAATAATGGAGCTCTTGATCAAATAATGGAGCCCTTGTTCAAATAATGGAGCCCTTGCGTGATTAATTGAGCCCTTGCACGAATAATTGAGCCCTTGTGACTCCCCTTATAGCATGAGGCGTGAATGAATTCAGAAATTGCTATGCATATTACTGCGCTAAGGAAGTCGCGGGGTACATTCACTTTCAAATTGATATCATTTCTCGCGCCAAATGCTTTTGACCATCAAACAACAAACTATTGTTTCGATTTAACATGTATTGACGATGGCAAAAGGATTTCATATTTTGCACCTGCACCGAATCCATTTAGTTCTATAGGTGACCGAGCTAACATCTTTTTGGCGACGTGCCGGCTTTCGAGTTTTGTAAAATAGCAGAATTCCTTATTTGTAATATTGTTCTTAATGAGCATCGACCAATCTTGAAGAGCATGCTCATGTTCATTTTTCCCGTTGTGCCCGCAATGTGAACAATTCCACCTTTTCTGCTCCCACATCATGTGAAGTTTGTTGCAAACAGGGC
This sequence comes from Saccharococcus sp. Marseille-Q5394, assembly GCF_946901335.1. NCBI lineage: Bacteria > Bacillati > Bacillota > Bacilli > Caryophanales > Anoxybacillaceae > Saccharococcus > Saccharococcus sp. Marseille-Q5394. The sequence goes on from NZ_CAMPPQ010000001.1 coordinate 1,219,267, forward strand.
AAATTACACCTGGTTTAATATGTGCAGGATGGATGTTGTATTTTTTTATCATGGGAAAAGGATTGAATTCTTGATGACTGCTTTTGATTTTTTTGGCTAAGCGGTGAATTTCCGGCTTGTTGAGAATCTCTCGAGTTACCGGTAATGTTCTTAGGTGTGCGGAAATTTCGTAGGTAAACATGATGTCCATACTAGGAGTTTCTTCAATTAATAGTTCATTATTATAGGCAAAGCAACGATTCCCTTTATCGGAATGTCTATATTTCTTTTCTTTAACCAACTTTCTAAGTGAAATATCTTCCTATCCAATTCCACGATTGGATTTTTCAATGGCAATCGTCTTCCATTCGAATATTCCTTTATAAATTGAAGCGGATTTGATTTTACGTTGATTTTTTCCGCGATATTTTTCACTTCTGAAATCAGGATGAAAGCGGGTGTAATCAAAATGGAATCCATTTGAAAAAAGACATCATCGTCACATAGTGTAACGTCATGCAAAATAGCATGAGGATAAGGTGGTTTAAATTCTGCTAAGTATTTGTCGTATTGAGTTTCTCCGGAAAACCCCGCTTGTAAATTGTAAAGTCGTTCTTCTATTCTCTGCCTATTCACATCTCCCTTTCCTATTCGTTTTTCTAAAGCAATCAATCCGTCAATCTCAATATTCTTTTCGCGTTTTTTTATTAGCACTTCATCACCTCATACTCATTGTAGCTTGAGTTGAAGTAATTGGGAATAGTCTGACTTAAATTGTCGAAATGACTACGTATTTGTCCTGACAAAATCTCTATCTTGCGGGAGGATTCCTCGAATTCCAGTAGAAAAATTCGCAGATAATGCTTTTGACAATCTAAAAAGAACTTTCCGGAAGAATCTTCGCAGAATCATGGAGCCCTTGTGCAATTAATTGAGCCCTTGATCAAATAATTGAGCCCCTGTGCGATTAATTGAGCCCTTGATCAAATAATTGAGCCCCTGTGCGATTAATTGAGCCCTTAATCAAATAATGGAGCCCTTGTGCGATTAATTGAGCCCTTAATCAAATAATGGAGCCCTTGCACGAATAATGGAGTCCTTGACGGAAAAATTGAGCCCTTGTACCATCTCCAGCCATATAAAAACAAGGCAGACCGATAGCTCCGGTCTGCCTTGTTTTCATGATCTCGTGTCAAATGGCTGCCCCCGCCATAAGATATCCTCTATTTTTGCTATTTCAACTTCGGTAATCTTGTCTTCAGATTCAATCCACACAAAGCTATCCTCTACTTTTTGAATTGCCCCTTTGACGGTATTCCCATCGATGATGAATTGAAGAGGAGTATATGCCTGCTTCTGGAACGGTTCGCTTAAATAGCGTAACTTGTTCATAACGACGGGGTTGACAACTTGGCTTGCCGTTAGATTGGATGGCAAGATGTCGATCGTCTCCCTCGTCAATCCATCGTTCGGGTTAAATACGGAGGTGCTTTCTTCCTCTAAAACAGTCATCTTCACATAGACGGGAGGCCCCTGCACAAATAGCAACGGTTCATTGTAGGAAATGTTGATTCCCCCTTTTGTCCGTAGTATATGCGCCTATCGGGAATGAAGTTCTCTTCCCTGACTTCACAGGCTGCTGATGAACATTGTCGCCAATCCAAGATATATAATGATGCTGATGACGTCGTTCAACGTTGTGATGAACGGGCCTGATGCTACGGCCGGGTCGATCTTCATCCGGTGCATGAACAATGGAATGAACGATCCTGAAATTGTCGCGACAAAGATGGAAACGAAAATCGCAGCACCAACGAGTAATGCGATAATGAATTCATGCTTCCAAATGAATATGAGGCCAACGACAAAAATCGCGCAAACGAGCCCGGTTATGAGGCCGGTGCCTGCTTCCCGCAGCAACAACTTGAACTTGCTTTCATCCTCGACATCACGAGTCGCGATACCGCGAACTGCTACAGCAAGTGCTTGCGTTCCGCTATTACCGGCAGTTCCCGCAATCAAGGGGATAAATGCTGCCAGTAGAGCGACTTGCGAAATCGTATCCGTGAATAAGTCGATTAGATTTGCCGTCAGCATGCCTAGCACTAATAGGATGATCAGCCATGGGATTCTTTTCTTTGCTGCTTCAAACGAAGTTTTGTCAAAAGAGTCCATATTAGATACGGCAGCAAGTTTGGAATAGTCATCGGATGCTTCTTCATCTAAAACGTCGATAACATCATCGACTGTAATGATTCCAAGCATATGCTGCTGGAAATCGACGACCGGGACCGCTAACAAGTTATAGTCCTGGGTCATCCTTGCAACGTCTTCCTGGTCATCCGAGACGAGGACGCTGACGACACGTTCATTCATAATTGATTGGATTAACGTATCTTCATCCGTAATGATCAGGTCACGAAGTGAAACGACGCCCGTCAGACGGTTATCTTCATCTACTACGAAAACATAATAGATGGTTTCGGCAGATGGGGCTTCATTCCGCAGAATTGTCATTGCGGAACGCACTGTCGAATTTTGCGGAATCGAAACGTATTCCGTCGTCATGATCGAACCGGCGGTATACTCTTCGTAATGCAAGAGGGACTTGATCTGTGCAGCCGCTTCTTTGTTCATTAACGTCAAATAGCTGGCAATCTGTGCTTTATCAAGTTCTTTCAGGACATCTACCGCATTGTCGACGAACATCTGTGAGATCATTTCGGCGGCATATGTCGTGTCCATCTCCTGAAGGAACTGCTTGTATTCATCTTCATCGATTTCACTTGTCTCGAATATCTCCGCCAACTCTTTCGGAGAGAGGAAGTAATACATTGTCTTTCGATGACCCGGCTCCACCTTCTCATAGAAAACAGCTCGGTCATACGGGTGAAGCATTAAATATTCATCACGGAATGTTTTAATATCTTGCTGTTCCAATGAATTTATCAGTTTTTCTTCGTCGATAATACTTTCATCACGAAGTTCTTCATTTACAGTCATGGCTGCACCTTCCTTTCCACTCCGACATGCATGAATACATTGCAATAGGTATGATAATGAGTAAAACAATCGCTAAAAGGAGAATTGATATGAAACTGGATATAATTGGTGACATACACGGATGCTATGACGAATTGCTGTCGCTCATCGATAAGCTTGGATATTCACTTGTATCAGGATTGCCGCTCCATGATGATGGAAGGCAGCTCGCTTTTGTGGGCGACGCGATGGACCGGGGTCCGTCTTCGTTGAAAACGCTGGAGTTCATGTTCAACCTGCAAGACAATCATAAACTCATCTATTCCCCCGGCAACCATTGCAATAAACTTTACCGCCTCGCAAAAGGCAGCAACGTCCAAAAGAAAAACGGACTTGAAACGACAGTGGCGGAATTGAATGCCCTGCAGCCAAAGGGAAAAATGCGTTTCTTGGACCGCTACAGGCAATTCTATGAAGCTTTGCCGCTATATGAAAATCTGGACAACGGAAAACTAATTATTGCACACGCGGGAATCCGTGAACAGATGATCGGAGAACCTTTTTCAAATAAAATACAGTCGTTCGTCCTCTACGGGGATACGACCGGTGAAACGCTCCCCGACGGCCGACCTGTCAGAAGGGATTGGGCAAAAAAATATTCCGGGGACGCCTGGATTGTCTACGGACATACGCCGGTCAAGGAAGCAAGATTCGTAAACCGGACCGTCAATATCGATACAGGATGCGTGTTCGGCGGCAGGCTGACAGCTGTCCGCTATCCAGAAATGGAGATCGTCTCCGTCCCTTCAAAGCAACCGTTCATTCCAGAGAAATTCACTTATTTTGATTGACCCGAACCGGTCTTCAATTGTTTCAAGTCCGCAGGCAATTCACTCATGAACGTCATTAACTCATTCGTCAACGGATGTCGGAAGCCTATGCAAGCGCAATGCAATGCCTGTCTTCCAAGCAACCCACGGCTACCCCCATATAAGTCATCGCCTGCAAGCGGGTGGCCGAGCCATTGCAAATGGACACGTATTTGATGGGTCCGTCCTGTATGCAACTTCAAAGATACGGACGTGAGCTGCACGCCATCTCGTTCAAAGCGGCCAAGCACCTGGACATCAGTCCTCGCATATTGGCCATCTTGCCGGACCGTCCTTTCAATGATACTACCGTCTTTCCGTCCGATCGGCTGTTCAATGGTGAAGGCATCCTTCTTTACATACCCTTCCACGAACGCAATATAACTGCGCTCAAAACCGATCTTCTGCATCTGTTCACTGAGCAGATGATGGATATGCCGGTTCTTCGCCAAGCAAACAAGGCCTGACGTATCGGTATCCAACCTTGTTAGGATATGCACGGTCGACGGGACATGCTCGGCTTCGAACTTTCCGGCAACGAAATTGGCGACCGTCCCGTTCGGCTGATCGCGTGACGGGATTGTCCCTTGGCCAGGTGGCTTATCGATGATTAGAATCGCTTCATCTTCATAAACAATTGCCAGATTGCCAGTTTCAGGAACAAGACCGGCGCTCGGCTCCTCCTGTGGAAATTGGACCGTGACGGAATCCCCTTCCTTCAACATATGCCTCACCGTCTGCTCCGACCCGTTCACGAGCAGCAAGCCACCTTCATATTTCACCGCTGTCAATGTCCGTTTTGAGATTCCTTTTTCGTGCAGGAATTCCCGTAGCAAGATCTTATCTTGTTCTACAATGAACTCAAGTGTGAACTTCTTTTCAGTCATAATCGCTTCACTCATCACTTGCGATGAAGGAGTCATGAACCCTCGTCCAGAACGGGAACGGACGGAATCTTCCGAAACGCACCTTTTCATCCGCCACTTTATACTCGATCGACTTCACGTCTTTATGCAACAGTTGCAAATGATCGATCGTCACCATGAAATCCGGTCCCTTGACCGGCGTCAGCACGCAACTATGATGTGCAGGCAAGATGAGCGGTGATCCAACTGTCCGGAACACACGGTTGTTGATCGAAGCCATTTCGGTCAGTTGGATGGCGTGCAAGGATGGGTGGATAATCGCGCCGCCGAGAGCTTTATTATAAGCGGTCGAGCCCGATGGCGTTGACATGCATAGTCCGTCCCCGCGGAATCTTTCAAAATGCACACCGTTTAATTCTACGTCCATGACGAGCGTCACTTCAGGGGATTTGACCGTTGATTCATTGAGTGCAAGATACTTTGCGGCTTTTTCGGACTGTCGGTAATTGATGATCACTTCAAGAAGGGGATATTCGATGACGTTATATTCCTTCCGCGCAATCGACAGGACAAGTTTCTCCATCTCTTCGGGCTTCCAATCGGCGTAGAATCCGAGATGCCCAGTATGGATGCCGATGAAAGCTGTATCCTTCAGGCGATGGATATATTTATGGAAGGCGTGCAGCAACGTGCCGTCCCCTCCTATCGATAAAACGATATCAGGTTCATCTTCGTCAAAGACAAGTCCGAAATCGGACAAATAATCCCTAGCTTCATCTTTCAGTCGATTCGACAACGGATCATTTCTCGTCTGTATTGCGAATTTCATTATAGCCCCCCCTTTCCCGTTTTTTATCACTGTAATCTCTATCGGCGGTTTCTTTGAACGCGCTGAAGTATTGCTGGGCGTCATGGATTTCATCGCGGATGAGCGACATTTCTTCATCCAACCTGAAAGCGGCTTCTGCAGCCCTTTCCAGTCGATGCATGATGACGTTCGGCAATTCGCCTTGATATTTGTAGTTCAAGGAATGTTCGATGGACGCCCAGAAGTTCATTGCCAATGTACGGATCTGAATTTCTGCTAAAATCGACTTCTCCCCATGGATCGTCTGGACTGGATACTCGATGATCATATGGTAGGACCGGTATCCGCTCGGCTTTTTATGAGAGATATAATCCCTTTCCTCAACGACTTGCATGTCGGTCCGCTGCCGCAATGTATGAACAACTTTTCCGATATCATCGACGAACTGGCACATGATACGGAGACCGGCAATATCCGGAAGCTCCTCCGCCAACTCCGCTGAAGGTTTGAAGGGGATTCCCTTTTCAAGGGTTTTATCATAGATGCTCGCTAGTGGTTTCACCCGTCCCGTTACGAATTCCACGGGCATATGGACGCCCTCGAGTTCGTATTGCGCACGAAGCCCCTTCAATTTCACCTTCAATTCGGAAACAGCCTGTTTATATGGTTCAAGAAATTGCTTCCACTCCTTCATAAGTAGCCCTCCAAACTATTGATTGATGTTTTGGAGGAAGGCCTCGAATTCCTGCTCCACCGCAGTCGTGAATGCCTCTCCATAATTGTCGTTCCCTTCGATATTATAGACGAGCATCGTCAGCTCCTCTATAAAGCCCGGCAACGGTATTTTTACATCGTTCCACGCAAGGCACGGGTCGTTGCCGGCTTTAAGCGCCTGCGCCATATACGGCCAAGTATCTTTCGGGAAATGTATGTATGTATATCCTTCATCTTCGTCCAGTAAATAGACAAATGCATGTTCCTCGGAATCGGTTATCATTTTCTTTGCTGGAGTTCCAGTTGGCAGTTCAGCATTCCCATCCAATAAAAACAAGATATCATTGCCGTTCTCTTGCCCTTTTATCACTCGGTTTTGAATTCGCATAGGTCTTCTTCCTTTCAATGATCTTACGTTCAGTCTACCATATGAGAGCCGCTGGCGCAGTCTGTAGCATGCGTTTTTATCCCGAACTTGCTATACTTGATTCAGCAGCAACTTTAGATAGTCCTAAAGAAAGGGAGTAGCAAAATGGATGCACGCGCAATTCGTACAATAATGGATATTCAGGCGATGCAGACACTAGGTTCGGTGCAAACTTTCGCGAACGGGCAGGAGTCATCTTCCTCCTTATTCAGCATGATGATAAATGATGTTTTAACTGGCATGACGAGCGGCGCTCCACGACCGGAGACGCTTCCTTTTCAATCTTTCGGCATGTTAGGTGGAATTCAGTCGATGAACAGCCTCCAGTACACAGGTCCGAACAACGTTTATCTGCCCGCAGGCCTCCAATCAGCTGTTTTCGCTTCCCGGCCGACGGGTAGTGAAAGTTCAGTTGCGAATAATGACTATGGTGATTTCATTCAGCGAGCCGCGGACACATACCGCTTGCCCGTGAACCTGATTTCGTCCGTCATCAAACAGGAATCTAACTTCAACAGCACAGCAGTCAGCGGCGCGGGTGCGATGGGCTTGATGCAACTTATGCCAGGCACTGCCAAACTGCTCGGTGTAAAGGATGGGTTCGATCCGGAGCAAAATATAATGGGTGGGGCCAAGTACTTACGACAAATGCTTGATCAGTTCGGCAATGTCGAGATGGCATTAGCCGCATATAATGCAGGTCCCGGAAACGTCAGAAAATATGGCGGGATACCGCCTTTTAAGGAAACTGAACAATATGTTTCCAAAGTGCTAAACTTCTATAATCGCATTGAAATCTGACAACATTTCACTATGCTAGAAGGCATTATGTTTGTGAAAGAATTGTTTCGTTGTTAAAATGTCCATACAGTCAGAACAAAGGAGATTGGCATACATGACACGAAAACCTTTGATCCCTTATGAGGAAATCGGTGCTGAAAAATTATCGGAACTCATCGATCGTTTTTATGAAAAAGTGGCTGTCCACCCGGACTTATATCCGATTTTCCCTGAAGATCTGACGGAAACAGCACGCAAGCAGAAACAATTTCAAACACAATATTTAGGCGGACCGAATTTATTCACGGAAGAGCACGGACATCCGATGATGAAAGCGCGTCATATGCCTTTTCCGATAACTCCTGCACGTGCAACAGCATGGCTCGCTTGTATGGCGGAAGCTATGGACGATGTAGGCTTGGAAGGACCTTTGCGGGAAGTGTATTATCATAGGCTCGCCATGACCGCGAACCATATGGTGAATCGAAGCGAGGGGGATGAGCGGTGAACAGGGAAACTCTGTTGGAAAGCGGTCCCACTTCTTCAGCCTCCTTGTCAAAGCCCATCGAAATTTACGTCTTCGTAGATCCCTTATGCATGAATAGCTGGGCGCTCCAGCCATTGCTAAGGAGATTACAAGTTGAATACGAACGTTATTTCACACTGAAGATCGTTCTGCGCACTTCTTTGACGAAGACAAACTCATGCTGCTTCGTCAATATGGACGATGCGAAGGCGTGCACTAAAAACCATCCGGCGTTTCCGAGCATCGCTTTAAAAGCAGCGGAGTTCCAAGGAAAGCGTGCAGCTTTCCGATTCCTGTCTAAGCTGTTCGAATACACATATTTGAAAAAGAGGAACGTTCTCTCCTTTTCAGTACTTGTTGAAATAGCGGAAAACCTCGGATTGGATGTCGATGAATTCATTCTCGATTTCTCATCGAATCACGTTCTGCGTTCCTTGCAGGTCGATTTGCATTTGGCGAATGAAATGGAAGTGGAAGACGCACCTTCCTTCGTTTTCTTCAATGAAAATATTGAAGACGAAGGGTTGAAGGTGAACGGGCTGCATTCCTATGATATATACGAGCAGATTTTGGAAGAAATGGTCGGGTACGAAATCACACCAGGTGCCCCGCCGACTTTGGATGAGTTGTTCCAGCGTTTCGATTCAATTTCCACGAATGAAATCGCTGAAATTTACAACATCCCGGAAAAAGCAGCCGAGCGCGAATTGAAAAAGCAGCTCCTTCTCCAAAAGATTGAAAGGCTGCCACTTACCAATATGACATTATGGCGTAAGCGCCGTTGAATTTAAAAAGCAGATTGCATGGATTACCGTGCAATCTGCTTATTTATTTTTTATTAGACAAACAAAAGATACTAAAAGCCGGATTTCCGCTTCAGGCGGACGCTTTCCGAGGGGCGGGCGGTGGTGAGCCGCTTCCTTCGCTACGCTACGTCCAGGGTCTCACCTGTCCCGCTAATCCCCTAGGAGTCGCCGCCTTCCGCTCCAATCTTGGTGAGACGATTTATAATTAATAATTTGTATATAAAATGAACTTATAATTTGATACTACATATTATTTATGATTATTTAGGGATCTTTTTTTGCTTTACTAGCTATTTGAGTAGCTGCAGTTGCTTGGAGTGAAAGCGCGAGACTCCTGCGAACGCCGTTACAAAGAACGGCGTTTGCGAGTAAAAGCGCAGCGTTGCAAGTAGGAGTAGGATGCCTTAATTTCTGCAAAGAACGCAGAAATTAAGGCAAATCGAACCCTTTGCTGTCCGATTGGCTAAGGCAACGCCCGCGGAAAGCGAGTGCTGGAACGGAAACTAACTGCCCATATTTATATACAAGAAAAGAGCATCCACTCTTGGGGGAGAGGGATGCTCTTTTACAAAGGGAATGGGAGAAATGTTCACGTTCAAACAAAAGGGGTGTATGTTTGGTATGTGATTTATTTCACATCTATAACTTATCATAAAATAATAGTAACATCAACATTTCACATGAAGTTTCACATGTCTGTCACAAATTAATCGCGAAATAAACCCTATACCTAAAGACTTCCAACCTCTTACTATAAAGATTCTGCATTCAAAAATTCGAATGTAAGCGCTTTACACATTACTATATTAATATAACCCAAAACATCCCCAAAAACATCCAAACAGAAAAAACCTGACATAAGCGCTATAAACGCTTAGTCAGGTCGTTTTTCACTTATCCAAGCAATTCTTCCAGCTCAGCCAACCTTTCCGCAAATACCTTGCACGCCTCTTCGATCGGCTGCGTGCTCGTCATATCGACGCCTGCCTTTCTCAAAACTTCGATCGGATAATCGGATGATCCTGCTTTCAGGAATTGATTGATGTAACGGTCGACAGCTGGCTGCCCTTCCGACAAAATCTGATGGCTGAGCGCAACCGCGGCACTGAAGCCTGTTGCATATTGATACACATAATAATTGTAATAGAAGTGTGGGATGCGCGCCCATTCAAGAGCGATTTCCTTATCTTCTTCCACTGCTTCACCGAAATATTTCTTGTTCAACGCAGCATATTCTTCTGACAATTTGTCTGCTGTCAAAGCGACGCCTTGCTGATCAAGCTGATGGATCAGATGCTCGAACTCAGCAAACATCGTTTGGCGGAAGACCGTACCACGGAAGCCTTCAAGCCAATGGTTCAGTAAATAAATTCGTTTCTGCTTATCGTCGATCGTTTTCAATAAATAATCGTTCAGAATCGCTTCGTTCACCGTAGATGCGACTTCAGCGACAAAAATGGAATAGCCGCTGTAGTTGACCGGCTGATTCTTCCTCGAATAGTAGCTGTGAACACTATGGCCGAACTCATGAGCCAATGTGAACATATTGTTGACGTTATCTTGCCAATTCATGAGGATGTATGGGTTTGTGCCATAGGACCCCGATGAGTAAGCTCCTGAACGCTTCCCTTTATTTTCACGTACATCCACCCAACGGTTTTCAAGTCCTTCCTTGACGATTGAAGTATATTCTTCGCCTAGCGGATGGAAGCTCTCGAGCATCGTTGCCGTTGCTTCCTCATACGGAATCTTCATTTCCACGTCTTTTACCATCGGTGCAAACATGTCCCACATATGGAGTTCATTCAGGCCAAGGACTTTTTTGCGCAACGCGACGTAGCGATGATGCAATCCGAGATTTTTATTGATTGTATTAACGAGGTTATCATACACCTGCTCCGGAATGTGATTGTTCGACAAAGCCGCTTCCCGCGCAGATGTGTACTTTCGAATGCGTGCATTGACGTTATTCCGTTTAACATTTCCGCTCAACGTGGAAGCGAAAGTGTTTTTAAACTCGCCATATTTGCCGTACATCGCTTTGAATGCGTCTTCACGTACGCGTGCATCCTTGCTTTCAAGGAAACGGATATACCGCCCATGTGACAATTCAGCCTCTTCTCCATCTTCATCTTTCACCATCGGGAACGTCAAATCGGCATTATTCAACATGCTGAATGTTTCCGACGAGCTGCCCGTCACTTCACCCATCTGCGCTAGGATTGCTTCCTGTTCAGCAGGAAGGATATGCGCGCGATAAGCGTTCATTTCTTCGAACTCATGCTTATACAGTTTCAAGTTTTCGTTGTTTTCTACGAGACTGTTCAATTCCTCTTCAGGGATGGATAGCAACTCAGGCGTGAGGTATGAAAGCGCTGTCGAAATTTTGACGTACAATGTTTTTGCACGGCTCTCCATTGCTTGATAGAAACTGTTCGTCGTATCCTGATCGCCTTTCAAATGGGCATACGTATACAGTTTCCCCATTCTCTGATAGATTGTATCCCGATAGGAAAGCGCCTCGAATAATGCTTCTGCGCCTTGATTCAACGTCCCTTTAAATGTTTCCGCTTTTCCTGAGAGCTCTTCAATTTCCTTGAACTCCTGCTCCCACGCTTCGTCGGTCGGGAAAATATCCTCTAGACGCCACGTTTCTTCCACTTTCACTTGATCGCGCGTCAATACTTTGTTTTTCGTTTCAGTCGTCATTCAAAATCCTCCCCATCATCTTTCTTCGTATAACGAATCATTTTCATTCTCTCAATTTCGTTCCTCATTTGCAAGGAATCTTTCTGAAATAATCCGCAAGACCACATTTTCAATCAAATCTGTTTTTTGAGTTATCGAGTCAATGCCATAACAGCTTATGAAATCGATGTAATACTTGCATGCCATCGTTTTCCCTTTATAATCCCCGCTAAAACTTCGGACGAAGCGTTCAATCGAATAAGGCGCTACATCCGAATGTGGTATTTCATTCCGTTTCAGGAAGTGCACAAGCCGGAACTGCCATTCAACGTCCGGTTCACGAAATGCGGAATTCCTCTGAACGGGCACACCGATCCATGGCGGCAGTTGTGTCGGAAGCATTTTCATTTCATAGCAGCTTCTTAAGAATGGGTCTTTAATGCCCTTTCTATTCAATACTATCCGGTTCTGCAACTCTTTCTGGCGAAGCGTTTCATATAGATTACCATATTGACTTACCTCATTCTCGGTGGGTGCTTTCGGGCGCGCGAAAGGGAAAACTTGAAATGGTAAAGGAAGGATTCGGTGCAAACCGATATACCGTTGTCCGGCTACATGCAGCAGACTGCTGAAATAGTGGAAAGTCTGATTGTGGGGATTAAATGTGAGGAGAACGTGATTATCAGGGAATGTGCGTTCTATGAACCACTCTTGGAACTTTGAGAATTGAAATAAGCCAACACCTTCAGGAAGGGTTGTGAATTTTGCCGGGGTATGCAAAATCCAGATAGGGTCCATGCCGGCTTTACGATATCCTTCCGTCCGTTCTTCCAGTAGAGAGATGGGGATGGTGCTGCATTGAAACTCGATCGGGTAGCTCTTTTTGCCAGTTTTGACGAGCAGATCAGGTCGCTGTGAAACCCTGTTTAGTGTTGGTTCCAATTCGACTTCCCGTTGGTCATTTACTAGAAATTGATACAATAGCCGCTTGCCGTTCAAGTGTTGCTGGGACTCCCCTTCGGAAAACGATGCGCTGCAAGCTGTGTCTCTCTTATGCGCAAAATGTGGGATGACGATGTCGCCGACTTTCAACTGGACTTGGCCTTTGCACTGCGGGCAATAAAAACTGCGGGTCTGCCGCCACCTTCGCAGTTCATGCCGTTCCAGTTCGGCGGATAATATAATCATTTTTCCTTCATCTGAACAAGCTGTTAAAATAGCCCTCACTCCTTTCAATTGTATTGTAAGGAATAGGACTAGTTATTTCAAATATTATGAATCTAACGGTTTTCGAGTACTTTGCGCGGTTTATGCGTGATTATTGGGGTTTATGCGTGAATAAATTCATTTATGAGGTTTTCTGGCGAGTTATGCGTTTTTAGAGGGGTTTATGCGTGAGTTTTCGATTTTATGCGTGATTGATTGATAATAAAAAAACTGTTCCCCATTTTCTATCGGGGAACAGTGTGTATGTTATTAGTTGCCGAAGTATTTTTTCACAGTTGCCAATACGTCAGATTCCATAATGACTTTGCCGTATTCTTCTAGACGGTGGATCGTCACTTGGGATAAAGAGCCATATTCTGAAATGAGGCTGCAGAAATCGGATTTATCGTCATCATCCATTTTCGATTCATCATAAATCACGTATAGATAGAATTTATTTTCAAATGAATAGAGAGATGATTCAACTGCGTATGGGGGAATGATGTTTGACAGTGGAATGAGGTTTTCGAACTCTTCAAAGACGAACATATCGGACGTCCATACAACAGGCTCATCATTCAATTCATTCATAAGTTGTTCGGAATCGGCAAACAAGCTGGGATCTGGTTCGAAGGTCTTTCGGGAATCATCCATGCTTAACTGGGCATCTGATTCGTCATTGTCCGAAAGTTGCGCCCGCGTCACGGTTACTTCAATTCCGTTATTCATCGCATGGACTTGAATCCATAATGGACCTTCCACTTCGAATTCGGTCTCATCGTTGATTTCGTCCATCATCTCCCAGAAGAGCTCTTCACTTTTGTCACGATTGTACCAAACCTCTTCCCGTGTAAAACCCCGTTCCTCAATGTCGATATACGATAAGTAAAACTTTACTGTATTATCATTGATTCGCTCTATTTCCATCCCTTTTCTCTCCCTTCCTTACAAACAGGCTTGTGCCCATTTCTTTATTTTCGCAATAAACCTGCAATGCTTATACTTATCATATGACCATCCCGGAGGTTTTGAAAGGGTTATCCTCAGGTGGACGGATAATAATCAATTACGCCTCGTCGTAATTGCGTACAGATTTCAAATTAGTATCTCCTTTAAAATCTGTCACATCCGCTGTGAGGCAGAACATAACTCAGTTGGTTTTTGCTGAATTATGTTACTAGCATTGTAGAGAACATTTGCATGATTAGCAAGGGAAAATTAAAAAGCTGATAGGATTGGCGTAATGCCTGTCAACTCCCTATCAGCTTTACTATGTCTACTATTAGTTTACCATGCGCCGCGCTTCAAGAAGCTGATAGGCCCTTACTTTCCGAGGTAGGAAGCGTCTGATTTCATCTTCATTATACCCTACCTGAAGCCTTTTTTCATCTAGGATGATCGGTCTTCTTAATAGGCCCGGATGTTCTTGAATCAATTCATATAAACGTTGCAGTGGAAGGCTTTCCACATCTACATTCAGTTTTTGGAAGATTTTGGAGCGAGTCGAGATGATTTCATCTGTTCCATCTTCTGTCATACGTAAAATCTGTTTGATTTCATCGATATTCAACGGTTCAGAGAAAATATTACGTTCAGAATATGGAATTTCATGCTCTTCTAACCATGCCTTCGCTTTTCTACATGATGTGCAACTTGGTGAGGTAAATAATGTAACTCCCATTCGCTGACACTTCCTTTCAGTCGGCTAACTATCTTATATTTAGAAAAATTAAATTAGAATTATTTTAAAGTAATAAGCTTAACTCCTATTATACACATATTCATTCTCAATGAATACACTTTTTCACAAAAAAGTGGAACAGATGGTTTACTTGTCACAATTCCGCAATATTATAGGGTTTACAGCTCCTTCAACTATGTACTTTAACACTTCTTTACTGTTATACCCGATGGAAGAAAAGTTTAAACATCAATGATTGAAATAATTCTTTTCTCATTTAGATTTCCTCGAATGAAAAATATCATTCCACAACTAGTAGTACGACATAGAAGCCTGAAAAGTTCCAATATACATCAAAAAAACTCCGGAAACCTTTACCTCAGGCTCCCGGAATAAGATTAAGGCGTGTAGTCTACGCCCTCTGTATATTTATTCTTCGCATTCCATAAAAGGAACTCATCAATGCCATTTTCTTTCAATGCTTTGATTTGCGCTTCGACCTCTTCTTTCCCATAGCGAAGATAATTCCCACTCCCTAGCCAAGGTGCACTGAAATCCTGCAGCCAAGGACGGGAAACCGGTGGATTATCAAGCGCACCCAGCTTGGCATTCTCCACCTTCGCATATTCCGCTACAAGACGATAAGGTTCAAGGTCGGGCTTCGCAATGCCGAAATAAGATGTCCAATGGCTTGGATAAATCATCGAGGAAATGACATCTACATTCTCGGAAATCTTCGAGAAGTTCTGCCCGATGCCAGGCGCTTCGGGCAACGTTGCCGCATAGCCGAATATATCGACCGAAACGTCCACGTCATAAGGTTTCAACTGCTCTCGTGCATATGCCACGAAATCCGTTACCGCCTCAACCCTGCGCTGAACAGGGTCTAGTTCAGACTCTTTATAGTCATCCATCGAGTATTTCAACGTTTCATGCCGTTTTTCGAATCCTTCCGGAAAACGGACATAATCGAACTGGATTTCCTTGAAACCCATCTTCGCCGCTTCAATTGCGATGTCGACGTTATGATCCCATACTTCCTTCATGAACGGATTGACGAAGGATTCGCCCCTGCCGTTTTTCCACACTTTATCACCATCCATGAATGACAGTTCGGGGCGCTGCTCTGCGAGAACGCTATCTTTGAACACGACAATTCTTGCGATTGGATAGACCTTCCGCTCCTCAAGCGTCTCTAGCATCTTCCGCGGATCTTTTATGTATGGTTTCCCAATGCCCATGTTGAATAACGGCGAATCCTCTTGCGGCTTATATGTTAAATAACCGAAGTCTTCTTTAATGTCGATGACCATCGCATTCAAGTCCGTAGAATCAATCAACTTCAGTAATCTCTCGAACGCAGAGCCCCCTGCCGAATGCCCCGTCACGTAAACACCCCGCACTGCGTCAGGATAGTCAAATACGAGTCCCGAATCATGTGTGTATAATTTTGAACTGGCAACAATCCCCTCGTCTATTTCTTCAAAACCATATGTACGTTCAGCAAATTTTATAGCGGTCTTTGTCTCACCCGCTTGAACCGACAGTGGCATAGCCAATGCACTCGCAAGCATTAACGAGCTGACCCATTTCATTTTTTTCATCTGACACATCCTCTCTCTTTCACTCATTCTATCAAAGCAAAAAAAATATGAATAGGTAAAGTCATCTATTCCCTTGATTTCCTGTCGAAAAACCTGTTTTTTTGTCGAATCATCCTTTAGTAGCTAGGAATCGCATATAGTAAAGAACCGATTAGATTTTTTATTTGCTTTATTCTTCAAGTCGTATTATACTTTTGACAACTATTACGAAAAGCGAAGACGGAAAGAGTATTCTTGTCGCGGCATTGAAGAGAGCCTGTGGTTGGTGCGAACAGGCATGGCGGACGAGAGGAATTGGGTTCCCGAGCTTGACTGGCGAAAAAGATGTTCATTCATTATCCAGTAGCCAATCACGTCTCCCCGCGTTAAGGGTTTTGAGTGGCCTGCTTGCAGGCTGATTCGGGTGGTACCACGGTTGATTCACATCAGTCGTCCCTTTTTTAGGGATGGCTGATGTTTTTTTATTCTTTTTTTTTATTATTGATTTTAGGTACTTCTGTTTATTGAAGCGAAAGGCGGCGACTCCTGCGAACGCCGTCACGAAGAACGGCGTTTGCGAGCAAAAGCCAAGCGTTGCGAGCAGGAAGGGGCTGCCTTAATTTCTGCAAAGAACGCAGAAATACGGCAAATCGAACCCTTCGCTGTTCGATTGGAAAGCGTCCGCCTGAAGCGAAGATTAACAGTATTTATTCAGAGGAGGAATTTTACATGAAAACAATTTTTTCGGGCGTTCAGCCCACAGGGACAGTAACATTAGGGAACTACATCGGGGCATTTAAGCAATTTACGGAGCTGCAACACGAATACGACTGCCGATTCTGCATCGTCGACCAGCACGCAATCACCGTACAGCAAGACCCGGATGAACTTGCGAAGACGATTCGTTCACTCGCTGCCATCTATATCGCCAGCGGCATTGATCCAGAGAAGTCGCTCCTGTTCATTCAATCGGAAGTGCCAGCGCATGCCCAGGCTGGATGGATGATGCAATGCATCTCCTATATCGGCGAGCTAGAGAGGATGACTCAGTTCAAAGATAAATCTGACGGGAAAGAAGGAGTATCTGCCGGCCTTCTCACGTACCCGCCTTTGATGGCTGCGGATATTCTCATCTACAATACCGACATCGTTCCAGTCGGAGACGATCAAAAACAGCATGTCGAATTGACAAGGGATCTCGCCGAACGCTTCAATAGACGTTATGGTGAAGTGCTTACCATCCCGGAAGTGCGCATACCGAAAAATGGCGCGCGCATCAAATCATTGCAAGACCCATTGAAGAAAATGAGCAAGTCGGATCCGAATAAAAAAGGAACGATTTCGCTATTGGATACACCGAAGGAAATCGAAAAGAAAATCAAAAGTGCGGTGACGGATTCGGATGGTATCGTGAAATTCGACGTAGAAAACAAGCCGGGTGTTTCAAACCTATTGACAATTGAATCGGCATTAAGCGGCATCTCGATTGCCGACCTTGAATCGAAATACGAAGGGCTTGGCTATGGCGCATTCAAAACGGGTGTTGCCGAGGCTGTCATCGGACATCTTACACCTATCCAGGAACGCTATGAGGAGCTTCTCAATTCCTCTGAGCTTGATGTCCATCTTGATCGCGGAGCCGATAAAGCGAATGCGATTGCGTCCGCCACACTTAAAAAAATGGAGTATGCGATGGGGCTCGGAAGAAGACGGTAATCGCAAGAAGTATGACTGCCATTACAAAAAGCGTGAAGTCAGCCGTTTGGATAATGAACAGCAGGATCTGCTTCCAGCTATAGCCGAGCGATAGATAATTGAAATAGAAGATCATATGTGTAGTCGTAATGACTATGAGTCCGTAACTGATGAGGAAGAAGAAGATACGTGTCATATATACATCGCCCTTTTGCTTTTCTTCCATTGTATGAATGAAAGCTCCCCATTTAGAAGAATCCTAAATGGGGAGCTTTTCATCTATTCGTTCATATTTTCTTGAATACGAGTGAAGCGTTATGTCCTCCGAAGCCGAGGGAATTGCTCATCGCATACTGGATGTCCGCTTTCCTAGCTTGGTTTACGACATAGTCGAGGTCGCATTCAGGGTCTTCATTCACGTAATTCATTGTAGGTGGAAGAATCCCTTCCTGCAATGCCTTCACCGTGAAGATTGCTTCCAATCCTCCGGCAGCGCCGAGCAGGTGTCCCGTCATCGATTTCGTCGAACTCATAGCTAGCTTATACGCATGTTCGCCGAAGACCGTTTTCGCTGCAAGCGTTTCGAACAGGTCGTTATACGGCGTGCTAGTTCCGTGTGCATTGATGTAATCGATTTTGTCCGGGCTGATTTCCGCTTCATCGATTGCTTGACGCATTGCGCGTGCTCCGCCTTCACCTTCAGGAGCTGGAGCAGTAATATGATGGGCATCTCCTGTTGAACCGTACCCGACGATTTCCGCATATATTTTCGCTCCGCGTTTCACTGCATGCTCGTATTCCTCTAGAATGAGGATGCCCGCGCCTTCACCGATGACAAAGCCATCCCTTTCCTTATCAAATGGACGGGAAGCTGTTGCCGGATCAGGATTCAATGACAATGCTGTATTTGCACAGAAACCGGCTACGGCCATCGTCGTGATCGGAGCTTCTGCACCACCCGTGATCATGACGTCCGCATCTCCGCGTTTAATGACTTCGAATGCGTCACCGATTGAATTTGTTCCGGATGCACAAGCAGTCACTGTGCATGAGTTGATGCCTTTCGCGCCCAGATGGATTGACACTTGGCCTGAAGCCATGTCAGGAATCATCATTGGAACGAAGAACGGGCTGACCCGTCGGTATCCTTTTTCTTGGAACGTCTTGAATTGCTGCTCATGTGTTTCCATGCCACCAATGCCTGAACCGATCCAAACACCCGTACGTAATCCAGTCTCTTCATCCAATTCAAGATTCGCGTCTTTCATTGCCATGATGGATGCTGCGAGCGCATAGTGCGTAAAGCGGTCCATCTTCCGCGCATCTTTCCGCGGGATATATTCTTCGATGTCGAAATCTTTCACTTCCGCAGCGACTTTCACCGGAAATTGATCACTGTCCAGTCTTGTGAGTGGGCCGATCCCGGACTTTCCGTTCAATACCGCTTCCCATGATTCTTCTGCGGAATTTCCTACTGGAGAAACTGCTCCAACCCCTGTAATGACTACACGACGTCTTTCCATTATTGAAAACTCCCCTTCATTTTTACAAATTTAATTACTTATAACGCTTCGTTCAAAAGTGTATCTCTAATTTACTTTAGTATATAGTAATCCGAAGTTATTTTCCCCATTTAATGCAGAGCGCACCCCATGTTAGACCGCCGCCGAATCCGACAAGTACAATGATATCATCATCTTTCACGCGGCCGTCCTGCAGGTCGTCGTATAATGAAATCGGAATGGATGCCGCCGAAGTGTTTCCATATTTATGGACAGACTTGGACATTTTTTCGATCGGCAAGCCGAGCCGTTCGCGCGATGCCTCCATAATACGGATATTCGCTTGGTGTGGAATCAAATAATCGACATCCTCCGTCGTCAGACCCGCCTTTTCCGTAACACTTACGGCTGATTCGCCCATTTGACGAACTGCAAATTTGAACACTTCACGTCCGTTCATATGGAGGTACTTATCTTGGTATAGGTGTTTGCCTCCGGTACCATCGGCTCCTAATTCAAAGGATAGGATTCCCCGGCCTTCGCTCACTTTACCGACTACCGCTGCACCGGCACCGTCCCCGAAAAGGACTGCCGTGTTGCGGTCTTCCCAATCCGTGATTTTTGACAGCTTCTCTACCCCGACTACGAGTACATGTTCATACGTTCCTGCCTCAACGAAATGCTTAGCCGTAACGACTCCGTACATGAATCCTGCACATGCCGCTGACACATCCATCGCGGCTGCATTTTTCGCGCCTAATCGCTCTTGGATCATAGTCGCAACGGATGGGAAAGGACGATCCGGCGTCACCGTAGCAACGATGATCATTCCGATGTCTTCCGGGTGGAGGCCCGAATTTTCAATAGCACTTACCGCCGCTTCATACGCCATATCGGACGTATTGGTATTATCATCGGCGATGCGCCTTTCTTCAATGCCGGTGCGCGTACGGATCCATTCGTCCGTCGTATCGATGCGCTGTTCAAGATCATGGTTTGTTACAACTTGTGAAGGAACAAATTTCCCTATGCCGATCAATCCTGCATTCATCTTACATACCCCGTTCCTTATCATCTATTATTAGTACCTGGTATTAATTATAGAAGATTACAGACTGTTTTTCAATATGTCGACACGATTTCGCCAAAGAATATATCGACAAGGCATAATTTTGTTTATAGATGGGACGTGCTATGGTATGATTACGAGGAAATAGTTACGATGAGGTGAATTCGATGAAATACATCATGGCATTTGTTTGGTCTTTTCTACTTGTAACGATGGTTAACTATGTAGCAGGTTCAATCGCCGGTATGGCTTTCGACTTCAGAGCGGGACTTGTCGCTTCGATTGTCTTGGCAGTCATCATCCTTTGCATCACTGCAATCACTCCAGACGGAGAAGTCGCAGATTATTGACCATCCGTAAAGCCGTTCACTTCAGTGTGGATGGTTTTTTTATTTGCAGGAATGAAAACTAATGGCTTCTTAATGAGATTTAAGGAAGAATGAGAACTTCTCACCCGATAACGAGAACTCTTCGACGTTAAACGAGAACTTGCCACCCGGTAACGAGAACTCTTCCACGTTAAACGAGAACTTGCCCCCGGTAACGAGAACTCTTCAACGTTAAACGAGAACTTGCCACCCGATAACGAGAACTCTTCGAAATAATTAATTCAAAAAAAGCCCTGGACACCGATTCGATATCGGCATCCAGGGCTTATATCATTTCTTATCAATCTGCAACTTTCCATCTTCCATACGCAGTACCAACTTCTCATCATCTCTCAAGTCGCCTTTGATGATTTCCTTGGCGACAGCTGTTTCGACGTGGCGTTGGATGAAGCGTTTCAACGGTCGTGCGCCAAACTCTGCGTCCGTACCTTCTCGGACGATCCAGTCAACAACGTTGTCACTGTATTCCAACTCGACTTCCTGTTCATCCAGCCGTTTCACAAGGTTCTCAAGCATCTTCTTGGCAATCAAACGGAACGAGTCGCCTGATAATGAATGGAAGATGATAATGTCGTCCATCCGGTTCAGCAGCTCCGGTTTGAAATGGCCGCGCAGTTCCGCCATGACCAAATCCTCGGCGGCATGCTCATCAGAATCGAACTGGCCTTGCAGCAAGTATGCGGATCCGATATTGGACGTCATGATGACGACCGTGTTCGTGAAGTTTACGAGCCGTCCTTGGCTATCGGTTATGCGGCCGTCGTCCAAGATTTGAAGCAATATATTCGCGACATCAGGATGCGCCTTCTCGATTTCGTCCAGAAGAACGACTGAGTACGGATTGCGGCGCACCGCTTCCGTCAGCTGTCCACCCTCTTCATAGCCGACATACCCCGGAGGCGCCCCGACGAGCCGGGACACGCTGTGCTTCTCCATATATTCGGACATATCGATCCTGATGAAATGGTCTTCCGAATCGAATAGCGTTGCTGCGAGTGTTTTCGCAAGCTCCGTCTTCCCTACCCCGGTCGGACCGAGGAACAGGAATGATCCGATCGGCTTGTCTGGATCCTTGATGCCTGCACGGGCGCGCCAAACTGCTTCCGTGACGAGTTGAACAGCATCATCCTGACCGATGACCCTTTCTTCTAGCGTCTCACGGAGTCGGAGCAATTTCTCCCGCTCCCCTTCGACGAGCTTCGTAACCGGGATGCCCGTCCAGCGAGCGACGATCATCGCAATTTCATCCTCCGTCACTTCTTCGCGCAGCAATCGGCTCTCGGAGTTAGTGATGAGTGTCGCTTCCAATTCATGAAGCTGCTTTTCAAGCTCAGGAATCTTGCCATATTGGAGTTCAGCCGCTTTATTCAAATCAAAACGGTTTTGTGCATCCTCAAGTTCGCGGCGGTAGCGGTCAAGTTCCTCCCGCTTGTCCTGGATGCCGCGCAGCGCCTCTTTCTCTTTGTTCCACTGTTCCCGCATTCCAGCGGAAGAATCCTTCAGTTCCTGCAACTCAGCACGGAGCGCTTCGAGGCGCGTCTGGCTGATGGCGTCCGTCTCTTTCCGCAATGCCTGCTCCTCAATTTCAAGCTGCATGATGCGGCGTGTGACCGAGTCGAGTTCTTGAGGCATCGAGTCGATTTCCGTACGGATCATCGCGCTCGCTTCATCCATTAGATCGATCGCTTTGTCCGGCATGAATCGTTCTGTCAAATAGCGGTCAGATAATGTTGCGGCAGCAACCAATGCCCGGTCATGAATTCGGACTCCATGATGCAACTCAAAACGTTCCTTCAAACCGCGAAGGATCGAAATCGTATCTTCCACGGAAGGTTCGCGCACAAGCACTTGCTGAAAGCGGCGCTCCAACGCAGGGTCCTTTTCGATATACATTCGATATTCGTCAAGCGTTGTCGCCCCGATGCAATACAGCTCTCCACGCGCAAGCATAGGCTTCAACATATTGCCCGCATCCATCGCACCTTCCGTCTTCCCGGCTCCGACGATCGTATGGATTTCATCGATGAAAAGGATGATTTCTCCGTCACTTTCCTTCACTTGCTTCAATACGCCTTTCAATCGTTCCTCGAATTCCCCGCGGTATTTCGCTCCGGCGATAAGGGAGCTCATATCGAGTTCAAAAATCTGCTTATCCTTCAAACCTTCCGGCACGTCGCCTTTGACGATCCGTTGGGCAAGACCTTCGACAATTGCCGTTTTACCGACTCCGGGTTCTCCAATCAGTACTGGATTGTTTTTCGTTTTTCTCGATAAAATTCGAATGACATTCCGGATTTCCTCATCCCGTCCAATTACCGGGTCCATTTTGCCGTTCTTCACATCTTCAACGAGATTTCGGCCAAATTGTTCAAGTGGTGTACGTTGGTCTTCTTGTACGCCATCCATTCTCATATACATTCACCTCATTAATTTGACTTTGACTATCTTTGATTAATTAAATTATATGCTTTTTATTCCAACAAGTAAAGCATTCCGCATGCTTAATTTCCCCTGTACCGATGGGAATAAACACAAAACAAAAAAGGCTGCCTGACATAAGTCAAACAACCTTTTTCTTGTTCAAGTAACGTATTATTATCGTACGCCGAGCGCCATTTTCGCATAGCGCGACATCTTATCCCTCGACCATGGCGGGTTCCAAATAATATTGACGTCCGCGTCCTTCACTTCAGGCAATTCCATCAGTTCCTGTTTGATGTTGGAAACGATTTGCGGTCCCATCGGACAACCCATTGAAGTCAATGTCATTGTCACTTTGGCAGTGCCTTCTTCATCAAGCTCCGCATCATAAACAAGCCCCAAATTGACGATATCAATTCCGAGCTCGGGATCGATCACGTTTTCCAGAGCACCCATCAAGCTGCCCTTCATATCATCATTCATTGAAATTCCCCTTTCCGAATCTGTTCTCCCTCCATCATAGCAAGGATACCCTATTCATTCAAATAAGATGCGAACCAATCAGCGGCACGCAGCATGCCCATTCTAGAAACGGCGTGGCCAGCCGTCGGATCCGCCATGAACTCAAATTGCTCAGGAGCATCCACATAATCCTTCTTCGCTGCTTTATAGAAATTGAATGTCGGTTCAAACGGGACGGTCGTATCATTTTCTCCATGCCAAAAGTAAACGGGACGATTATTGAGCTTTTTCCTTTGTTTGGTCAAATCAAAAATGGCGAGTGTATTAAGCAAAGATTTCCGTTCTTCATCGGTAATCGGCAATTTGAAGCCGCGCCGTTCGAACTGTGACATCTGCGCCTTTGCAAGTTCGACATATCCTGGTGCACCCATCATGACTGTCGCGACATCGATCCACGGATAAGCAGTCAAGCAGCCGAGCGTCGTAATTCCGCCCATTGACGTCCCACCCATGCCGATTTTCGAGACGCCTCTCTCCTGCAACTCCTTATGAAGGACATCCATTTCCTCAATCGACGTCAGGACGATTTCCCAAAAACGCAGACTCAACTGGACTTCATCCAATCCTTCATCCCGCGTGCCATGTAAATGGGCATCGGGCAACAGGACGCGAAATCCATTCTTTGCAATATTATATGCGTAATGCAAATTATGCTCTTTGGCACTTGTGAAGCCGTGCAAAAAGATAACTGTTGGTATATTGCTATTTTCGTGTCGCTCATCCACAATATGTAATATTGGTATATTGCTCCAATTTTCTTCTTTTACAATCATGCAAACACCTTCTGTACTTTTTCTAAATCGTACCAAAGTTTTACTAGAAAAACAAAAAGGACGGTTTCCCTCCGGAATGTTTTGACTTGCTCCGATAGATAACGCTAAACTGGACAATATAAGGTGAAGCGATTGAGGAAATGGGTATACAACATAGAAACTTTCCAAAGGGGGCAAAACTATGAAACCGCATTTGATTGTCCTCGACTTGGACGGGACATTGCTGACGGACGAGAAAGTAATCTCAGAAAAAACTGCACATACATTGAAACGGGCGGAAGAACAAGGGCATCAGGTGATGATTGCGACTGGCCGGCCGTATCGTGCTAGTTCGATGTACTATCGCCAGCTTGGATTGAAGACTCCGATCGTCAATTTCAATGGCGCATTCGTGCATAACCCAACTGACCGTTCTTGGAAAAATGTCCATGAAACGATTCCTCTCCCTGTCGTCAATGATGTCGTTGATGCGCTGCATGATTTCCGTTTCCACAACATAATAGCGGAAGTGATGGACGATGTGTACTTGCAATATCACGATGAAAAGCCACTGGATATTCTCACCTTCGGAGATCCAGTCATCAAGCAAGGGGACATCCGACAGGCATTGCAAGTCGAGCCTACAAGTTTGCTTATTCAGGCGGATCCAAAAAATGTCGAGCCTATCCGAAGACATTTGGCCGATGTCTATGCCGAGGCGATCGACCATAGACGATGGGGCGCGCCATGGGCTGTCATTGAAATCGTGCGCCATGGGTTGAATAAGGCGGTCGGTATTTCACATGTCGCCAAACATCTTGGAATCCCGCAGGAACGAATCATTGCTTTCGGAGATGAAGACAATGACCTAGAAATGATTGATTACGCGGGCGTCGGCGTTGCGATGGGCAACGGGATCGACAGACTGAAATCCATTGCGGACGAAGTGACGTTGACGAATAATGAAGATGGCATTGCAGAAGTGTTGAAGGAACGATTGTTATTATCAAAAAAAATATAAAAAGAATATAAGGGGGATCCACAATGAGAATTTTTGCTGATAGTGGTTCAGATTTACCGAAATCATTTTTCGATGAAAACGATGTGACGCTCATTCCATTACGTGTCTTGATCGATGACAAGGAAGGCGATGATGTCCTTGAAATTGATTCGAAAGAAGTGTTTGACGCCATCCGCAATGGGAAACATCCGAAAACATCGCAAGCTTCCCCTGAAAAGTTCCTTTCCACCTGGAAAGAGCTTGCAGAGTCCGGAGAAGACGGATTGTATATCGCTTTTTCGTCCGAGCTATCAGGAACGTATAACACTGGCGTGATGATGAAAGACCAAGTAAAAGAAGGTAATCCGAACATGAACCTCGTCCTCATCGATTCACGCTGTGCTTCACTTGGATGTGGACTTCTTGTAAAAGAAGCTGTCCGCTTGAGGGATGCGGGAGACGATGTCCGGACGATCGAACGTAAAATCCGAGACATGGCTGCCCATATGGAGCACCTATTCACAGTCGAGGACCTTGATTATTTGGCGAAAGGCGGACGTGTATCGAAGGCGAGCGCATTCATCGGCGGCCTCTTGAACATCAAACCTTTGCTTCATGTTGAAGGCGGAAGACTTGTACCGATCGAAAAACATCGCGGCCGTAAAAAAGTTCTTCGCCGCATGCTCGAGCTGATCGAAGAACGCGGTGCCGAATTATCGAAGCAGACGATCGCCATCAGCCACGGGGATGACGAAAGCACAGCTTTGGAAATGAAAGCGCTCATTGAAGAGAAGTTCCAGCCGAAAGATGTGGAAGTCCATATGATCGGATCTGCAATCGGATCCCATGCCGGACCTGGCACAATTGCAATCTTCTTCTTGAATAAATAATATCAATACTGTCAAATGAAAAATGCCTCTTCTGACATGACCATCACCACGTCCGAAAAGGCATTTTTTTATTATGCTGTTTTATTATCCGTCCGTCTCTTTTCCCGCCCTTTTTTTATGACGAGGAATAGGAAGCCGAGGAACATGACGTAGACGAGAATTGATGCGATCAAGTAAGGCGTATTGAAGCCTTTATCGTCATCCGCGATATACACTTCTGCCAGCTCCCTGTCCAAAACGACGTGGAACATGCCATCATCTGTTTCCCGGATGAGATCTCCATCCAAAACGCCTCGCAATTTCTTGTTCTCACCGATCTTTTCGACAGGGATTGCCAAATTGGACGTCTTCGATGTATTGTTAATGGCAATCAGCCACGTTTCATCCTCGGAAGTACGCTTATAGATGAGGAACCCATCTTCATTGTGCAGCATCTCGAAGTCCCCGCTACGCAGTGTTTCTGACTCATTTCGGAGCAGATTCAAATTGCCTATCAGATCTTTGAATTCCATATCCGTCTTGAAATTGAATAGCGGGTGGCTTTCAGGAGCTTCTTTTCCGTTCACCGCGATCTCCGTACCGTATGTCATAAGGGGGACGCCTGGAAGCGTAAACAGTGCAGTCGCCGCAACTTTCCACCGGGTAGGCGGGAACATCCGTGCTTCCACGATATCGTATGTAAAGCGTGGACCCGTCAAGTCGTCGTATTGAAGCAATTCCTTCTTCCCAACTTCTTTGAATAGATCCATTGGGGAGGAATCCGGATCGAATCTCACGTAAGACTCACGGAGCGCCTGCATCTTAGCATCGCTCGGTTTCAAGTCAAACGCTGCCCCGCTTTCTTCATTCGTTAAAACGTAAGCGCCATCTTTGGCATTGTGGATTGCTTCGATCATTTCATTCAAGAAAGCTTCATCAAACCCTTCAAGCTTCGTCAGACGGATACCGTCCAACTCATAAGCGGTGATGAAATCGATTGCGGCTTCGATCAATGCATCCTTTACATTCCGATCGCCCGGATTCCAATTTACCGTGCCATCTGCGGCATGGATGGATCTATAGGTCTGATTTTTCGCCCATTCATGCTCTGCGCTTACTTTCCCGAGAGGAAAATCGGCAATCACTTTCATTTTCTTTTTATGGATTTCCTTCACTAATGCACCGAGCTCTTCCTCCGTGCCGAAATGAGGCTCCAATTCCGTATAAGACAGCGCTCTGTTTCCATCATACGTCTCCGTCTTGAAGACGGGACCTAACGAAATCATCGTAAAGCCCATGTCAATAATATGCTGCAAGCGTGCTTGGATACCGATGAAATCGCCGCCATTGAAGGCGTCTCCTTTTTGCGTATCGACATCGATGTCGTTCCTTCCTACACCATTATTGAAACGGTCCACCAACAGATCATATATGCTTTCATCCATTATACTGTGTTCCGACTTGGCAGCAGCACCAGCTGGTGTTAGTGCGGAAAAGAACAATAAAAAAATGGCAGCTACGCCAATCAAACGTTTCCTATTCACGATAAAGCCTCCCTAAACGAGCTATCTCTTGCCATTTTAACAAAACGGCGCTCTCCTCGCCACGGAATGGGATGAAAAATCACGGTGTCACCAATAAATGAGTCGAATTTGTGAAATAAATATAAGCGGAGGGCGCATGTCTCTGACGCACGTAGTCTAGACGGCGATACACGAAAAAACCGCCGGCATGTTCGCCGACGGTCTGCTGTTTCATTTTATGCTTTTGGTGTATCGAGAAAATCAATTCCCATCGGCAATCTGAAGCCTAAATACATTGTTGCAAATAGGAAGACGAAGAACAAAACCCATAACGTTGTCACTTTCTTCCCCTTTTGGGAACGTACGAGAACCATTTCCATCATTCCGATCGTCAAGAAGCCGAGCAGGAATTTAATACCGTATTCCATTCCTCTGCCGTAATCCATGCCTTTAATGAAGAGTGCGATTCCTGAAATAAGGATGAGCACGTAGAAAAGGCGTGAAATCATATGGGTGATCTTTTTCCCTTTCGTTCCGTTCGCCATGACAGCCGCAACGAGGAAAAGGATTATGCCGACGACCCATGTGAAAATATGAAAATGGGGAGTGCTAGATAAAAAGTCCAAACTGTTCACCTCATCATTAATCAATTTCGCCTCGGCGAAATTGCGTCCGGATTTTGAATTGTGCTTGCACAATTAACTCTCTTCAAAATCCGTGACATCCGCCGGAGGCTTTATCTATGTTTAGCAGGCGTCTGAACGCCTGCTGAATATAGATAAATTCCTTTTAATCCTATCATAGAAAAGCTTTCCAGAGTAGGAAATGAACTCATACAAATCGATTGACGAGCGTACCGATGCCTTCAACAGAAATCTTCACCGTATCACCGGCTTTCAGGAATTCCGGAGGGTTCATCCCTTTTCCGACCCCTGCAGGCGTGCCTGTCAAAATGACATCACCCGGTTCAAGTGTGACAAATTTCGAGATTTCGGCAATCACTTCGTCGATCTTGAAGATCATATCGGCTGTATTTCCGTTTTGACGGACTTCATCATTCACTTTTGTGACGATCGACAGATTATGCGCATCCGGAATTTCATCCTTCGTAACAATATAAGGACCTAACGGGCAAGCGCCGTCCAAGCTTTTTCCGAGGAAGAACTGCTTATGTCCGTATTGAATATCCCTCGCCGTAATATCGTTCGCAATCGTATAGCCGAATACGTGATCATACGCGAGCTGTTTCGGGATATTGCGCCCTTTCTTGCTTATGACAATCGCCAATTCGCCTTCATAATCGAGGCTATCTGTAAGATCCGCGTGCGCCGAAAGCTCCTGCTCATCTGCAGCGATTGCTGTAGGCGATTTCGTGAAAATCAATAACTTTTCAGGCGGCGCATCCGACCCCATTTCAGCGGAATGGTCGGCGTAGTTCTTACCGACACCGAGAACGTTTTTCGGTGTGCGCGGAATCGGTGACAGCCACTCGATTTCAGTGAATGCGTACTTGAATTGTTCCGGATTTTCACTATTCCGAGCTTGCTCGGCAAGTTTCCTCACCTTTTCAACAAACTCCAAACCTCCTGCAATGCCTTCGATGATTGTTGAAGGGAAATCCGTTTCGCCAAATGCTTTGGCAATCGATTTCACATCCCAGACCGCTTCCTCTTTCTTCACTTTCGGACCCAATAATGTCTTTCCTTCAAACCGGAACGATAACAGTTTCATGTACAAGCCCATCCTTCCCTATAATGTGGATAACCTTTTCATTCAATTAAACATTCTCCAGGTACATAACTACATTTCTACAAAGCTTGCCTTTTCTCCTCTTTTTTCGGCATGTTTTTCCCATATGTCCCTTTCCGCCATAGCCATTCGAAAGGGCCCATCCGGAATTTCAACAACCAAAGCTCGGCGAAGATGACTTGGATGGCAAAAATGCCGACAGCAATCATTGTTCCTGTCTCTAAATCCACTTTTCCATACAGTCCGAAGCCGTAACCATAGAATAGGAGAGTTGCAATGATTGATTGCATCAAGTATGTCGTCAATGACATGCGCCCCGCTTTTGAAATCGGCCGGAAGATCGTTCGGAAAACAGGCAATTGACAGAGCAGGATAATGACAGACGCATAGCCAATCGCCAGAATTGGTCCGCCAATCAGCTGCTGGATCAGTGTATTATGGTAGGCAAATCCGTCCATATACGGCCATGACTTAATGAAAATACCGGCCGCAAGTGCGATGAGGCCGACTATAGCAATTTTGCCTTTCAATTCCGCCGCCTGTTCAAACAGCTTCCACTTTGAGAACGCGGATCCTAGCATGATTAATGGCAGCACCATGAAGACGCCTAGGAAGGAACTCGACAATCCGATGAGGAGCCATTCCGTCATTCGGAAAACGAGCGCTTCGCCGTAAGACCCGTGCGCATACGCCGTAATCGCCAATTCAATCCGTTGGATGTCTACGAACCCTTCCATTAACTGGTTAGGATTAAGCTTCTCCAGCAAATAGATGCCGCCGATAACAAGGAAGGTCGGAAGCATATAGACGATGAGCGCAATCCATAGCAGCCATTTTTTCGGTACGCGAACGATCGCCAGCATGATGAAGCCCATGAGCGCATAGGTGAATAAAACATCACCCGACCAGATGAACAGCGCATGGATCAGGCCGAATCCCATAAGGATCGCAAGTCGCCTCGCCATCATCGGCACGTAAGACGTACCATTCGCAATCGCTTTTTCGTATTGCATATTCAATCCATACCCGAATAGCATTGCGAAAATTGGATAAAAACTTGTTTCCACAAAAATATTGATCAGTTTGTAAGATGCCACATCACTCGGCGTACTGAAGTACGAATGGGCATCGATATAAAAATAAGGTGAATGGAACGTGAGCATATTTACAATAAAAATACCGAGGAGCGCAAAGCCCCTCAAAGTATCCAACGCTTCAATGCGATTTCCAATCGTTGGTGTTACATTCAAACCGATTCCTCCTGAACATGCATAATCCTCGCCCCGTCAAACAAATAGAGGACCATTTCTTTTATTTTGATTCCCGCGATCGATTCGACCGCTTTTTTATAAAGACTCAATTGGATGCCATATCGCTTTTGCATTTCAGCTTGAATCTCTTCTTCGGACCGGAATCTTCCGCGGATCCTGTCTGTCTTATAATCGAGCAGCACCCATCCATCTTTTTCTTCAAACAGGCAGTCCGCGATCCCTTGTAGAATTTGGTGATCTCCGTCTTTTCCGTCATAAGCATACGTGAATGGCACTTCCCTGAGTGTCCTTGCAGATTGCGACAGCCTCTTGAATAGCGGTGTCCCAAAAAATTGGACGACCGCCTTCACATCGACTGCATTCGCTTCTTCCAGCGTCAATAATTGGCGCGCCGTAAATTCAGTGACAAGCCGATCCACGTCTTGTACGGTCTGCGTCTTCGACAGATCGATATGCTGCATGATCGTATGCATCGCGGTACCGATTTCCGCCCGCGACAGCGCACGTGACTGCATGAATGCTGGACGGTCATGCAAATAAGGTGTGCTCACTTCATCATCCTTTGTTGTGAAGAAGTCGTCGAAGTCCGGTTCCATTTCGAGCAGCGCCACCCTTTTCAGGTCGCTCACCGTCTGCTTGGAGCGCTTTTCAACGGAAGCCATGAACGGATAGACATAGTCGAATCTCCGTTTCACCTCATCGGACCAATCCGCGTCAATGACAGTTTCGGTCGTTGTCGGCATAGGTCTATCGACAGTTTCTTCCTCCTGTTCTTCCATCATCAGGAATGAAGAGACTGGATACGCCGCAATTTCCCATTTAGAAGGATCATCAACCGGACGGCCTCCATACATGAAACCGAATTTCTCGAAATCCGGATGGCGTGCGATGGCCGGCCCCACCCAATCCAAATAACCGTTTGCACGGGATCGTGTATATTCCGGCAGCATTTCGCCCGCCTCAATCAGCTGCGCGTCTTGCCAGCTGCCGATCGCCTTTTCAATATCCTTGACGGTGGCAATCAATTCAAGATGCTCTTTCGCCCTCGTCATCGCTACATACAGCACGCGCATTTCCTCCGCCCGCATTTCAAGCTCCTTCTTCTCTTTCATCGCTAGGAATGGAAGGGATGTGTATGTAATGCGCAACTCAGGGTCGATCGCCTTCACCGCCAGACCGAAATGCTGGTCGAATAAGTAAGGTTCGTTGAAGTCCATCTTATTGAACTGCCTGCCCGCTCCCGCGACGAACACGTACGGGAATTCGAGCCCTTTCGATGAGTGGATTGTCATAATCCGGACGACATCCTCCGTCTCGCTGACGAAACGGGCAGCGCCGAGATCATCTCCGCGTTTCTGCATACGGTCGATGAATCGAAGGAAGCGGAATAGCCCACGGAATGACGTCTTTTCATAATCGATGGCACGGTCATGCAGTGCGCGTAAATTCGCCTGCCGCTGCTTCCCGTTCGGCATTGCGCCGACCATTTCATAATAGTGCGTATCGGCATACACTTGCCAAATGAGCTCAGATAACGAACCGCGTCTAGCAAGATTGCGCCAATCCTCGAACATGAGGAAGAACCGTTGCATTTTCACTTGCGTTTCTGCAGAAATCCCCGCCCCACCTGTCGCCATGAACAATTTCAGCGCCTCGTAGAATGGTTTGTTTTTCGCCGTTAGCCGTACTTGCGCCAACTCGTTTTCCGTCATGCCGACAAACGGTGAACGAAGGACAGAGGCGAGCGGAATATCCTGATATGGATTGTCGATGACACGCAGCGTGTTGAGCATGATCATCACTTCGATCGCCTCAAAATAACCGCGCGACAATTCTGCGTAGATTGGGATGCCCGCAAGCTTGAACTCCTCGGCAATTTCTCCGGACCATGTCATCGAGCGCATCAGAATAACGATATCCCGGTATTCGAGCGGTCGCCGTTTATCCGTGAACGCATCCGTCACTTCCGCTCCCGAAGCCATTAGCTCTTTGATTCTCCGGATCATATATCTTGCTTCCGCCTGCGAGCTTTTCAAACTTTGCCCTGTCAGCTCTGTCGCTTCGTCTTCCATGTCCTCTTCGTCAGCTTCATACAGTAACGTCAATGCAGCCGGTGATTCCTTATCAGGGTAGCGGGCGCCATATTTCAAAGCGGCGGCTTCATCGTATTCGACTTCGCCGACCCGTTTCCCCATCACTTGGGAAAAGATGAAATTCGTTGCGTCAAGCACTTCCCTCCGACTTCGGAAGTTTGCGTTCAAATCAATTTTCAGACCGTTTTCTTCATCATTCGACGTAAAACGATTATATTTCCCAAGAAATAGTCCCGGCTCCGCCAGTCTGAACCGATAAATCGACTGCTTCACGTCGCCGACCATGAACAGATTCCCGTCCGACTCGCTGCCGCGCTTCACTAATTGGATGATTGCTTCCTGCAGCAGATTGACGTCCTGGTATTCATCGACAAGGACTTCCGCAAATCTGTTTAAATAATCAACTGCGATGTCAGACGGTACAAGTTCCCCGTCCTTCTCCATGGCAAGAATCTGCAATGCAAAATGCTCCAAATCCGAAAAGTCGACAAGACCGCGATCCATCTTTACGTCGCCATATCTCTTTCCGAATTCGATGACGAGCCCGACAAGCGTGTGCATCATCGGAGCCATGAGACGGATTTCGTCCAATAGGCGCTGCGGTGTCCTTGTAAAATACGATTCTTTCAATGAATTGACGATTTTCTTCACGGAATCGCGGAGCGCTTTCGCCTGTTTTGCCAATTCCTCATCGCAAGTGTTCTTTCGGATCGTGCCTGCCTTCACCCATGTGAGAGAGCCGAAGAACGCATACGTATCTTCCCAAGTCCCCTCTTCAATCCTGCGCTTCGCTTCCCTGATCCATTGCAGATCAGCGTCGGCTGTCGCAGCTAACGGTTCGGGACCTTCCGGCATCAATGCGATCCGCTTCATGTCTTCTGTCAGATGAATCGCTTCCTCGAGCGTGTGGCGGATCGCCGTCTTCAATGGGCCGATGAAATCCAGCTCGTCAATCGTCACTTCATCATCAAGCTCATATTGCATCGGAATCATCCGCAGCCATCTTTCCGGCGACGGATGCACGCGCGAATAGTCGTACAGCCTGTCAATGAGCGTCTCGATCGACTGGTCGTTCCGATCCGACGTGAAGCTGTCCGCAAGCCGGTACATCGCTTCGGGGTTTTCTGCATTATAAGCATCTTCAAGCACTTCACCGATCGTATCGTCCCGCAGCAATGCCGCTTCCGTACTATCCGCGATGCGGAACCCAGGATCGATGTCGATCAAGTATGCATATTGGCGGACGACGTTCAGACAGAAGGAGTGCAATGTGGAAATCTGCGCTTTATTCAACAGGCTTAGCTGCCTGCGCAAATGGATGGAGTCCGGATTAGCGGCAATTGCCTCTTCCAACGCTTCTGCCATCCGGTGGCGCATTTCCGCAGCCGCAGCGTTTGTGAATGTGACGACGAGCAGTTCATCCACATCAATCGGATTGTGTTCACTTAACACTTTCTCGATCATCCGAGTAATGAGTACCTTCGTCTTCCCAGAGCCTGCCGCAGCCGACACGAGCACATCTTTCCCCGTCGCCCAGATCGCCTTCCACTGGGCATCCGTGAATGTCACGTCTGCCGGTTTAACTGGAATGTCCATCTTCATTCACATCCTTTCGCATCTTCTCAAGGGATTCCTCCGGGTTCAGGCTGTCATAATGCCTGTATTTCTGCTCGGGATTCGTCGGGTCGAACTGACACACCGAACGGTACGAGCAATATTGGCAAGGCATCTTATCCTTCAAACGGTACGGATACACGCGGGCATCCCCTGCAAGCATCCCGTCCCCTGCCTGCCGGTGGCGCTGCCTCACGAACTTGCGGACGATTTGTAGATCTTCCGTCGACAGCACTTTCGACGCTTTCGTAAACGTCCCGTCTGTCTTCAAAGCAGCCGGAATGACAGTTGACGTCTTGCCGAGCTGTGCATCCATTCCCATGACAACATCGGGGTCATCAAGCAAATAGCCCCTCATTTTATAGGACTTCAATATCTCTTCTTCAATTAAATCCTCTGTCATCTCAAGCTCCGTACGGATCATCGGGTTATGGACATGCAAATAGAGCACGCCCGCCGGATCTGCCTTGAAGCCGATCCATTCCTCCGCATGCTCGACGGCGACATCGAGATACGTCAGCATCTGCAAGGAGATGCCGTAATAGACGTCGGTCAGATCAAGCTGTTTCGAAGACGATTTATAGTCGACGATCCGCACATAATTCTTTCCGTCGATTTCGGTCGCATCAACCCGGTCGATCCTGCCGCGTAAATTCATTTGATTGCCTCGGCGTAAAGGAATTTCAAGAGGCGGCAATTGCTCCCCCGGTCCGAAGGCCGCTTCGATTGCAATCGGGCGGAACATGCTCTTTGTCGACTGTTTGCCAAGTGCAAAAATCGTTCGCATCACGATATGCGTCAATTTTCGGCGGATGTAATGATAGCGGCTTGTCGACAATAGAATGCGGTTAAAGAACATCGGCGTAATATGCTCCATCGCGTCCCTCGCCAATTGCCAGCATTGCTCCTTCGACAACTCCGTCCATGACCTACCTGTCCGGTTCATTTCATCCGACACCCATTTCAGTGCAGCGTGGAATAAATCCCCGATCGACGGCGCTTCAAGTGTGAATTCCATCCGTTCCTGCAAGCCGAGTCCATACGAAGCGAAATGTTGGAACGGACAGCTGTAATACGATTCAATACGTGAAACACTCGATACAAAATTCTTGCCATACAAGCCTTCTGTAATAGCTGGCGCAAGCCGCTCCGTTTCATTGCGGTCATGCATTGGCTTCGTAATGTATTGCAAGACGGACGACCATAAAGGATCATCCTCGTAATAAGCGAGCACCGCCCGCCATTCAGCTGCAAGCTCGCCGGTCTGCTCCGCTTCCTTCACTTTCATCGATACGTACGGAAGCGCAGTTCGAGGGTGGATAATATAATCGGCCTGCTCTTCTTCATTCAGCAATTCGGACGGATCCGTCACTGCCAACTGCAGCCCGACCCCCGGCAGAACTTGCTGTATGCGCGAGATATAAAGCGATGGCAGTAATGATTTCCCTTCTTCGTCCGCGATCGGATAGGAAATGAAAAGCTTGTCCCTCGACGATGTGAATGCCCGGTAGGCCATATAGGATTCATCCATAAGCTTCATTTTAGAGGATGGAGCAAGCTCGATGCCGTTTATCGCAAACCATTCCCTGTCCGAGTCCGACAAGAGCCCTTCCGAGTCGATCCGTTGGGGCAAAACGCCGTCATTGACGCCGATGACAAATCCCACTTCAATTTCCATGAGGCTTGCAAGCTCGATCGTCGTCACTGTCACTTGATCGAGCGAAGGCGGAATACGCGTGAATTCGAGCGTATCGAACCCTTCATCCAAAATCCGCGCAGCTTCCTTCAAGTCCATTTCCTTGTCCCCGAACATGAGGACAAACTGGTCAAGGACATTGATCCACGAATTCCAAGCCTGTTCATGCTCCGTCGCGTTCAGCAGGCGGCCCGCACGCTCTTCATCAGCGC
This sequence comes from Saccharococcus sp. Marseille-Q5394, assembly GCF_946901335.1. Classification (NCBI taxonomy): domain Bacteria; kingdom Bacillati; phylum Bacillota; class Bacilli; order Caryophanales; family Anoxybacillaceae; genus Saccharococcus; species Saccharococcus sp. Marseille-Q5394. Next base: position 1,255,559 of record NZ_CAMPPQ010000001.1, read on the forward strand.
GCAAGTCGATAATCTTATCGAATACTTGCAGTGATTCCATGAATAAAAACAGTGCTTCCGCGACATCGCGGCCACTTTTCGAACGTTTCAGCCTGCCTTCCAATTGCGCAAGCGGCTCCCGGACCAGATTCCGGATCAGATGCAACTCCCGCTCGAGCGCGAGTTCCTCATCGGTCTGCACAGTCGTATGCAATTCCAGCCCTCGATACCGCTTCACTTTCCACCTTGTTTCATCGAACCATCGATTGCCATAAAGCCCATTGGCAAGCACATAATTTTCCAGGCGGTCCGCCCTTTCCCGCCAAAGGAGCTTATCCTCCCGGTGCGGAAAGAACAGATCGGTCTTCACTGCCCGGAATATCGATTCATATGTCCAGCCCGCCGTAACAGCTTCAAGGACAGACCTAGAAAACTCAATGAGAGGATGATGCAGCATCGGCTTTTTCCGGCTGATGAACACCGGAATATCATATTGCGAAAAAATCGTTTCAATGAGCTCATCGTATTTGTCAGGTTGCCGGTACAAAATCGAAATTTCCTTATATCGTCCGCCCTTCATGACGAGTTCGCGGATATTCCTTGCCACCGCATGGATTTCCGCCCGCCGATCCGTCGCTTCGATCAATGAAACCGCCCCTTCGGAAGGTCTTTCCTTCGGAGGATATTTCTCGAACTCTTTCTCGAAGTGGCGAAGCTCGTCATTATTGAATCGAAGAGGTTGGTCCAAATGGATCCCCTCTTCGATGTCGACTGATTCATTACGAGCAATCTCCCGGAGCTTCATTGATGTTCGCACAGGATTGAAGAACAACTCGTGATCCGCATGCCCCGATAAATCGGACTCCATCGGCAAGACAACAGTCACCCGATTCCCATGCTTCATCAATTCCGTAATGATTTCATACTCTCTCGCCGTGAAACTCTCAAATCCATCTATATAAATCTCTGCGCCTTTTATAAGCTCCGAGTGCTTAATCTGAGAAGCTAGCAACGCCAAATGCCCCTCGCTGTCGACATAAGAAGTGCCGAGACGTTCCTCGATTTTCGATACAAGCAATGAAAGATCGCTCACCTTGTCCTGCAAAGTGCGCGGGGCATCGGCAATGGCCAACTGCTGGCGGAATTCGGCCAACGTTTCCCGGTCAAGGCAATAGCGGCTGAACTCCTTCATGAGATCGCCTATTCTTTCCGTGAAGCCTCTCTTATTCGCTGCCTGCTTGAACAGCTTCAGCTCTTCCCGGTTCTCCTCCAGTACGCTCCGAACGAGCATCCTGTAGCCGAACCCGTCGACTTCTTTACGAGTAATGCCACCCGTCTCCTGCAGCACACGCCACGCAAGCCGCTTGAAAGTGGATACTTGCGCACGGATCAAGCCATTCAGGCCAAAATTCACTGACAAGCTCAGCTCCATGGAATACGACATCTGATCAGGCACGATCAAAATGACTGCCGGCCCCAAAGGATCCCGTTGAAGATCCGCCGCAATCTCCCGCTCGATCATCGTCGTCTTACCCGTCCCGGCTCTCCCGGTCACAAACCGCAATGTCATGGCACTCTCTCCTTTCGTAAATCAATTACGCCTCGGCGTAATTGCGTCCAGATTTTGAATTGAGGCCAACAGGATGTTGGTCATGCAACCGTTGCCGCAGGACGCGGCGTACTTAGGTTGCCCTCATTAACTCCCTTCAAAATCTGTGACATCCGCCGGAGGCTTTATCTTCATTCAGCAGGTGTTTGAAACCTGCTGAATGAAGATAATAAAAATTCCTATCATCCTTCCCTTCATTGTACCGAAAGTTTAGGAGGACAGGAACTATTAACATAGTAGTGCCATTGATTTGTAAAATGCATCCAGCGCGACTAGCAAAACGCAGGAATATAATACCTCCCGCGGTTCACGAATCACGCATAAACGTTCGAAAAGCGCAAAAATCGGTTTATTCCCGCATAAAACGCTCGAAAAGCTTATAAATCAATTCATTCACGCATAATTCGCTAGAATCGCGCATAAATCCAATTTATCATGCATAACCGCTCGCTTAATCTTCCTCTTCCTCTTTGAAAATCGTACTGGATTCCTCTTCCACTTTCCGATCAAGCCGCTTCTCAAGCCACTTGCCCACGAGCCATAATAGAACGATGATCCCAATGACGATTCCTGTCCGCAATGGCTGTGTCAACAACGCCTTCAAATCATACCCGATGAAGCTGATCGTGAAAATCATGACGAACTTACCCGCCATCAAAATAATCAAATAGCTCTTCTTCTTCATATTCGACAAGCCCGCCACGAGATTCACCAAAGCGGAAGGCGTGAACGGAAAACAGATGAGTAAAAACAGCGGAGCGAAACCGTTCCGCTCAACCCAGCCGATCAGCTGCTGCACACGCTTATGCCTCGTCAAAAAACGCAAAAAACGGCTGCGCCCATACTTCCTGATGATTAAAAACACCACATACGAACCCGCAACAGTGCCCGCCCACGACAAAATGAACCCGAACCAAAGCCCATATGCGCCTGCATTCGCAAACACGAACACAAACAGCGGTAAAAATGGCAAAAACGACTCTATGAAAGGTAGCAGCAGACCGAAAAACGGCCCTAACGCCTTATAATGCCCTGATAACTCAATGATCTTATCTACATCCAGCCATTCATCCATATGCAACACCCTCGCCTATCAACAATCGACACTTCACATACTTCCTATATACTCTCGAATATTCCCTTTTCCCTTATAGAATAACACCAAAACATCAAAATATAGTATAATTTCAATCATACATACAAGAAAGACGTGACAGCTTAATGAAAAATCAATTCTTAGCGGGCTTGAAAGCGGGCCTCAGCATCGCCATCGGCTACTTCCCGATCGCGCTCACTTTCGGGCTGCTCGCCAAAACAACAGGCCTCTCCCTCATGGAGGCTACCGCCATGAGCATATTCGTCTACGCCGGAGCAGCCCAATACATATCGCTCAATCTGATTTCATTCGGTGTCGACCCAGTCACGATCGTGATCAATACATTCATCGTCAACATCCGCCACTTTCTAATGACGGCTTCGCTGAATGAAAAGATGCACCGCGCACCGAAATGGGTGAAAGCCATTTACTCATTCGGCATTACGGATGAATCGTTTTCCGTCCTGGCAACAGGAAAAGAAGAAAAAATCCCGACCGCCTACGCATTCGGAGTGACGATCATCGCCTACGGCAGCTGGGTCAGCTTCACAGCGGCCGGCCACGTCGTCGGTGCCAATCTGCCCGAGTTCCTGCAAGTCGCCATGTCCATTGCCCTGTACGCCATGTTCATCGGCCTGCTCGTTCCGGCTATGAAAGGGAACCGGAAAGTAATTATGCTCGCAGCACTCGCCGCAGCCATCCACTGCATCATCTATATCGGTGAACTGCTATCGACCGGTTGGGCCATCCTCGTCTCGACGCTCGGATCGGCGATACTTATCGAAGTCATCTTTGCACGGCGCAGTAAAAACGTTACCGCCCTGCAGAAAGAAATGGAGGAATCATAATGGGCCAGACCTATTGGTGGATGCTCTTCGGAATGGCGGTTGTCACGTACATCCCGCGAATGGTGCCCCTTACATTCCTCGACGGCAAAGAATTGCCGCCGATTGTCAGCGGCGTCCTCAGCAATATCCCATACGCCGTACTTGGGGCACTCATCTTCCCGGCAATCATCTTCGTTCAAGAAGGCAACATCCTATTCGGCATCATCGGTGCTGCAACCGCCTTCCTGATCGCTTTTCTCGGAGGCGGCGTCATGCCAGTCGTCCTCGGCACGATTGGTGTACTCGCCATTTACGGATTTTTTATGTAAGTACATCTTGGCGAGTGATCATAAATCCTCGCAACTGATCTTAAACCTCCGCAAGTGATCATAAATACCACACAAACGGTAAAAAAAGGCCGCCCCATAACCGGAGCGGCCATTCCTCATTCATCCACTTCATTGCCTAACCTTCTCGCCTTCTTCACCATCCGCGTCGCGTACCAAAAACCGACAGTCAACGAAAGCGCATCCGCCGCGTACAGAATCCAGTTATGCGTATACCCTGCGTAAACCGACGCAGCGATGAGCGCAATCGTCAACGCGAGCCCGACGAAATGGTGGAATGTAACGCGTGTGAAAAACACGACGAGCAATCCCGGCAGGAACAAGGCTAGCATTAATTTCGTTTCCAATGTAGCGATATCCATTTTACACCAAACCTTCCGAATGAAAATCTGTGACATCCGCCGGAGGCTTAACTGAATTCAATTAACGGACAACGAGCAGCCCCAACCGGTGATGATCATGACGGTAGAGCACTTGTTGCATAAGCCGTACTTCACCGTCCCGGCCGATCACTTGCAGTCGGCAATGGGCCGCGTTCACTTGAATCGCATCATACAATTCCTTTTCATTCGAAACTTGGATGCCATTGACCTTCCGGATGCACTCCCCTGGAACCAACCCGAGTTTTTCACCCGGCGAGTCCGGTAAGATGCCTGCGATGATGACGCCAGCCGATTGAGGCGCCGCCGCAAATCCTCCTTTGCGCTCCCGTACAGCGACAAGGATCGATAGCACCAGCCTGCCGACAACGCCTATAAGCAGTGCTGCCCATCCAAGAATCGGCATCCACCATGCAAATGCACCGACGGCAATGACAACCGCACCAATGAATGTGATTGCTTGTCCAATTTTCGGGAATAGAACATCCGGAAAACTAGCTCTTGCGACTTGCGAAAATCCGATTATAATCGGCACAGGAAGGAAGCTGAACGCGGTAGCTCCTAACGTAAATTGAGGCCAATATGGCGCGATTCCCGACAGGAAATCCCCTGGCACGAGAAACAAAATCGGCAGCAGCCAGAGCCGCTTCGATTTAAATGCAGCCGCCCGCAATCCGCGGTTCGTCTTCGTCAAGAAAGGAGAGGCATAAGCGGCAGTATGACGACGGACGAGGAACCCTTCGACGATGAGGAAAATTCCCGCAATGACCGGGACCGTCAACGCCATGCCCCCGAACAGATCGACATCAGCTGGCGTCCACCCGCGATATGCAAAGTTGGGACCCCATTGCTGAAACGCATATAAGCCGAAAAATGCGATGGCCGCAAAATAAATCGGCGATGCTGCTAGATAATAAAATGAGATCATCGATAAAATGGCGACTGCAGAAAATAGCGCAATCCAGGTAATATCGACAGTCAAGCCGATTCCAGATATGAGGATTGAAACGATCAGCGCCGGTAGCCACGATTCAGCAAGCAGCCTTTTCATTTCTGTCAAGCCGGGGTGAAGTCGCACAAGGAAACTGCGCCGTTCCCGCTTCACCCGGAAGTACCCTAATCCGACCGCTGCCACTATGGCAATCAACCAAACTGGATTCAGGAAAAATAGTGCAATCGCTTGTAACAGATCCATTAGTACTTGTTCACTCATCAACCATCACCATCCTATCCCCGAAAACATGATTATTCCCTATTGTATCAAAAGAAACGCCTCACGTGTGAGACGGCCGATAAATTTTCTTTGAATTGAGTCTTCTTTGCCAGGCAATTACTATTATTCTCAATAAAAACACTCCCTGCGAGTGCAGGGAGTTTGGAGTGTTTGACAGTAATTGAGCCTTTGCAAGATTAATTGAGCCCTTGTGCAATTTAATGAGCCCTTGCTGGAATAATTGAGCCTTTGCGAGATTAATTGAGCACTTGTTGGAATAAAGGAGCCCTTCCTAGTTCAGTCATTCAAAATATGATGCACATAGCCGATTGCCACTTGCAGCTGCGTGTCGTTCGCTTTGTCTTTACGATAGTCCTCAACCCGTTCGCGGATGGCGGCAAAGAATTTACGGTCCATAAGGCTCTCGGGGGATACTTTTGCATCGACCCGGAACTCGTGGACGGCAACCGCTGTCGATTCATCGAAGTAGCCGTCATCTCGTTCGAGTTTATAGCCGAGGCCGGTAAGGAGCCGTTGTCCATAAGCGATATCCTCATGGTAATCTCCGGTTGCGTAGACATCCGTGGAGAACCGGATATGCTCGGTGAATAGCTTGCTTTGCTCGGACTCCAGGTCGGCAGGGACGCCTTTACCATGGATCCATGTCTCTTTCGGCGTCAGCCATTTATGCGTGGATAACTTCATTTCGCCGCCGTTCGACAGCTCCATCGTATCTTGGACGGTCCCTTTTCCGAAACTGACCTGTCCGATGATGAAGCCTCTTCGCAAATCTTGCAATGCACCACTCAACACTTCGCTCGCCGATGCGCTCCCTTTATCCTGAAGCAGGACGACAGGCATCTTTTTAAGTTTTTCATCAAACTTGAAGTTTTCGGAAGGTTCCACAACGAGCGGCGTCAATTCGCCTTTCACGTTTTGCATATAGGCAAAAACCGTATCTTCCTGCAACAAACTTCCGGCAACCTCACCGACGGCACGCAAATAACCGCCCGGATTGCCGCGCACATCGATCACAAGCGCCTCGGCGCCGCCTTTGATCAATTCATCGGTCGCCTTTTTCCATTCGGCCGCCGTTTCATCACCGAACATCGTCAACGCTATGTAACCGAATTTTGTGCCCCTTTCTTCCATCAATTCAGCTGACACCGTTTTTACCGGAATGACATCACGCATCACTTTCAACTCAAGATGCTTATTCAAGTCTGGCCTGTATATCGTCATTTCCAATGCAGTACCTTCCTTGCCCCGGATTTTCCTGACGACATCTTGCAGCGTCAAGCCTCCGAGCGCTTCCCCGTTGATGCGGACGATTTCGTCATAAGGCTGCAGACCCGCTTTCTCAGCAGGGGACCCTTTGATTGGTGCAACAATGATATACCTGCCGCCTGACCTCGTGATTTCCGCACCGATGCCTACTTTTTCACCGGCTAATGACTCACGATGCGACTCCGCTTCCTCCTCGGATAGGTACGTGGAATATGGATCTCCGATGACATCCGCCATGCCGCGCAGCGCCCCTTCGATGAGCCTGTCCCCTTCGACCGGGTACACCGCTTTCTCCTGAATGATGCTATACGCTTCGTCAATGACCGGGAACGCCCCTTTCAAAGCCGAATCCGCCCTATTCCCTTTATCCGCTGAGCAGCCGTCCAACACTAAAAATACGCCTGCCGCCATTACCGCCAGTAACGCAAAAACTAAAAACCGGCTTCTGCGCATCGATAACATCCCTCCTCCGTCCACTATATGAACGAAATCGGTCTGTTACGACAACAGAAATCCGGCTTTTATAATCAATCAAGATCGTCGATTAGTGTTTTCAAGGTCGATTCATCCATCGGCCCTTTTACAATTTGGGAAATCGTTCCATCCGCGTTCAGCATATACGTTGTCGGGATTTGGAATACTTGATATTCCTCTCCGACGATTCCTGTTTCATCCAAAGGTATCTTGAACGTCAACCCGTATGATTCAATGAATTCTTGGACGACTTTCACGCCCCGGTTCTCGCTGCTCGTCAAATTGACAGCGACAATTTCCACGTTATCTTCCTCTGCGGAATTCCGGTAGTAGTTTTGCATATGCGGCATTTCCGCCTTGCATGGCGGGCACCATGTTGCCCAGAAATTTAGGACGACTTTTTTCCCTTTCAGTTCGGACAATGTAAGTGTTTCACCGTCCAATGTAGCGAGTTCGAAGTCGGGCGGGATATTTCCAAAATCCAATCCGATTTCACCTTTCCCGGCAGCCCCGGCCCCGTCTTTCGGTTCAATCAGGACGCTCGATTTATCTATAGGATCTGCCTTCTTCACATTCTGGTTGACCATGATCACGACCATCGATCCGATGAGCAATGCAGCAATTATGTACCCGATCACTTTTTTATTCATCCTGCTTTACCCCCTTCCGTTTGTCCTATAGGTTCTTTCACGAACAATAAAGTGAAAAACAATCCAATCAATACTGTCACGAGCAGCGGTGGATTCATCAACCCTTTCGGCTGGATTACTGCAACAAAGACATGTGCCGCCATGAACAGCAAGGATAGCTGAACAATATGGCTTTCGCTCTGTTCGATGTTTTTCCAAATGAAAAATAGGAGACTCAGAAAGACGACAGCCGTTCCGACACGCGCGAACAGACTTCCTTCATTCAACAGTGCCATCATCACTTGGAATACGGCTTGGACGGATACGGCACCTATGAATAAGGCAACGAGCATATCCTTGTCAATCCGTTTCTTTTGCCAATCAAGCCATGTCCGGAACGCGACGAAAGACAATCCGAGGATGAACCCGATAATCCCTCCGTTGAAATAAAGAAGCGCGAACGGCGCATTGATGACAATCTTGAAATCGGTAATGATGACCGACAATTTCCAGATGATGATGACATAAAAAATAGCGTCTCCGAACCGATTTGCAGACTGCTTTCCAAACTTCAGCCGGACAGCAATATATGAAAGAATGAATGCAATGATGAGAGCGATCCACGTGGACGGCGCCGTGAAATTACCGATTAAAAACAATTTGGTGACAGTCATAAGAGTTTAACCCCTTTGATGTTTATATGGCTATGCTAAAGGAAAAACTTATACCGTGCGAGCATACTGCTTCCAGTATCGCGGATAAATGGCAAGACTTTGTGAAGTTTCACCAAATAAAAAAGGAACTGCAACTCCAACCGATTGACGATTGGGTGCAGTTCCTTAGAGACTTACTTAAAAAGATACATATCGCAATGGATTCACAGCGCTTGGACCGGAAGCAGTCCAGTTCCCGATGTGCATTTCGAAATGCAAGTGTGGACCCGTTGATGCTCCTGTATTCCCGATGGCTCCGATATATGAACCTTTGTCAACGACTTGTCCGGTGCTTACACTGATCTTCGATAGATGTGCATAGACCGTCGTGAAAATACCGCCGTCTGTTGAATGTGTAATCATAATGACATTCCCGAATCCGCCCATAGTTCCCGCATAGGAGACGACTCCGTCCCCAGCCGCCACGACCGGCGTTCCGATTGGTGCTGCAATGTCAGCACCACGGTGCTGACGCTTCGTGCCATAGATCGGGTGTATCCGCCAACCGAACGAAGAGGAATAAGTTCCATTCGCAGGTCTCGTCCAGAAACCATTTGAGACTTGCGGCAACGTGCCTGGTTTCTTTGCTTTTGCTGCCGCCTCTCTCGCTTTCCGTTTTCGTTCCGCTTCTTTACGGGCGATTTCCGCAATACGCTTCTGCTCGGCGACGATTTTCTTCTCCAACTGAGCATCCACTTCAATTGCTTCGTGGAATTCTTTCTCTAATTGTTTCTTTTCCCTTGAAAGCCTTTCCTGCTCCGCTTCCAATTGATCAATCACTCTATTTTTTTCATTTTTTCTAGCTTTTAAGTGCTCTTTCAGCTTTTCGAGTTTCGCCTTGTTTTCTCTCAGTTCTTTCAATTTCTTTTCAACAAGCGCCTTTTCAGCTTCGAGTTGCTCTATATCTTCCTGCTGTCTACGCATAATATCACGGTCTGCGTCCATCAGCGTTGTTACTGTGGAAAAACGGTCGATGAAATCAGCAAAACTGTTTGCCCCAAGCAGGACGTCTATGTAATTCACATCGTTGCCCTTCACTTGCATCGCTCGCACTCGTTCCCTAAGGACGACGTCTCGTTCAGCGATTTTGTTTTCAAGATCCTTGATAGATTCCTTCAATGCATCGATTTCTTCATTCGTTTTGTTGATCTTATCGATGACGCGGTTAATATTTGCATTGGCTTCTTCAATTTCTTTATTCAAGTCACTAATTTGCTTCAAAAACTTATCAATTTCGTTTTCAGTTTTCTTAATAGCATTATCTTTAGTTTCCATATTGGATTTCAGATTCTGCTTTTTCTGTTGGTTCTGCTTTTGTTCATTCTTCAAATCATTCAATGTGCTTGCCAAAGCCTCTGATTGACCTAGTACCGAGGTCATCAGGAAGACGATGACAAAACTTAATACAATCCATCTACGATTGTTCAACTTCTTATTTCCCCCTTTAAGCTACTGCTGCAGGTTGATTCGTTCACAATCAGGCTGTTGCCGGGGACTACAGCGTTCCCCTCTTTCGTGACAGCCTGTTAGACTCTAAGAAATTTGCGGACAGACATGAAACTGCCCCATACTCCGATAAACACGCCCATGAAAAGAAGCAGGCCATTCACCTGAAGAATAAAAGGTGTTGTATTCAATAATTGGAATAATTCGTTCTGCAATCTTGGCTGCCATTGTGTATACAGCTCGTAATACGAAACGGAAATGACGACCATCGGAATGATTGCTCCGAGTATGCCTAGCCAAACCCCTTCGAGTACGAACGGAATCCGTACGAAGCCATTCGTTGCACCTACTAGTTTCATAATCTCGATTTCTCGTCCTCTTGCAACAATTGTGAGACGAATCGTATTTGAAATTAAGAACATCGCAGTGAATAACAGTGCTAGAATAAGCACCAATCCAATGTTCCTGCTCATATTGAGAACATTGAACAATTTCTCGATTTTCCCTTCACCGTAAACGACTTCGTATGTGTAGTCGTATGAATCGATCTTTTGAGCGACTTCAGCTGTCTCGTGTGGATTCTTCGCTTTCACATAGAGCGCGTCCCCTAATGGGTTGCTCTGCTTGTACAAGTTCAATTCATCCCCGAAGGATTTAATCATTTTTTCAAGTTCTTCGTCCTTTGTCGCATGGACGACTTCGCTTACACCTGGTGTATTCCGGACTTGCTCTTCCAACGTTTTCACAGCCTCGGCATCTGCAGCCGGTTCCGTGATGACTTTTATTTCCACATCATTCTCTAGATTATCTGCTAATTGGTTCAAGTTCATCATGATGACGATGAACACCCCGACGAGCAGAAGTGTGACGGTAACCGCACTGACAGAAGCGAACGTCATCCAGCTGTTCCGGCCGAGGCTTTTCAGGCTTTCTCTGACATGGCGCCCCATCGTCCTAGCTTTCATAACCGTATACTCCTTCATATTCATCTCTCGTGATCATCCCGCCATCGACGACGATGACCCGATGTCTGATTGTATTTACGATCTCTTTATTATGCGTGGCCATGACAATTGTCGTACCGCGCGCATTTATCTGTTCAAAAATCTTCATGATTTCCCAAGACGTATCGGGATCCAAGTTACCTGTCGGCTCGTCCGCAATGACGACCTTCGGGACATTGACGATTGATCTGGCAATGGAAACCCGTTGCTGCTCGCCGCCCGATAACTCATTCGGGAACATCCTCGCCTTTTGAGTCAATCCGACCAGCGCCAATACATCATTCACTTTTTTTCGGATCTGCTTCGGTGATTCCTCAATCACTTCAAGCGCGAAAGCGACATTCTCGTAAACATTCAATTTAGGAAGTAGTTTAAAGTCTTGGAACACGACGCCAATCTGCCTTCTCAAATAAGGGACTCTCTTACTCCTTAGCGTCGCAAGATTAATGCCGTCAATGATAATGTCGCCTTTTGTCGGGGATTCTTCGCGATACATCATTTTAATGAATGTCGATTTCCCCGCTCCGCTCGGCCCAACGACATAAACAAACTCGCCTCGACCGATTTCGACGTTGATGCCATTCGCAGCAACGACACCGTTCGGGTATTTCTTATAAACATCTTTCATCACAATCATGTAAAAACCACCTGAATCGTATTGTCTTCGTCATTTTTTGCCGACAGATTTATTATAACATGTATAGGCTTGCTAAGTATTACAGATATGTTTCATTTGTCCTGAACGATTCAATAGTTATTTTGGGATGGCCGCAAATCGACATACTATGCGCCACGTTCCCTTTTTCACTATGAAACTGCTTGCATTTCATTTGATATAAACATTGGGATCGGTGTATGAAATGCGTTCCATTGTAATATCCATGCAATAGTCAAGGCTGTGTTTTCCATTTTAATCAACAAAAAAACGCAAGGCCCAAAATAGGAGCCTTTGCGTTTTTTACATTACTTATTTCTTTTCTGCAAGCCATTTAGTAACTGCATCCAATTCTTCTCCCTGGATCAAACCACCTGGCATGCCGTTCTGACCGTTTTGAATAATGTCGTGAATTTCCTCTTCGGAAAGCTCTGATCCGACGTTCGTCAATGCCGGAGCATTACCGCGTCCTTCAAGATTGCCTCCATGACAAGTCGCACAGTTGGCTTGGAAAACCTTGTCCTCATCTACCGCGGCTGTCTCACCGTTTCCATTGCCGTTGTCTTTTGCATTGTCTCCGCCGCCGCCACAAGCGCCAAGTACAAGCGCCGCGCCAAACATCATTGCTACAAGCTTGTTCTTCATGTAGTTTCCTCCTATCATTAGTTCTCTGCTACATCCCTTAGTATACCAAAGGACGAGGATTATACTCCGCAAGGGAAGGTGCCCATTTTTATCAAATTGATGACAAATTGGAAAGTTTTTCACCAAGCGGATCAATTCCATTTGCCTTTATCTTTTACTATAGACGTATAACGGAAATTCAAACCTTTTTACGGGATATGCGGATGTTCTTCTGGTGAGTCATTAGTCCCAAAATGACAATATAAGTTGGGAAATGATCGATATCTTGCGGGAAATGATCGATAAGTCGGCGCAAATGATCGATATCCGCTAGGAATTGATCGATAAACTTCGGGAAATGATCGATAACCCGGACACGACATTTGTATCCGGCTGAATCAAAAAAAGCGCACCGGAGTGCGCTTTTTCTGATTTCATTATGAAATTCTAGAACGTAAATAGGCGTTGATGAACATATCGATTTCCCCGTCCATGACGGCGCCGACGTTTCCTGATTCCTCGTTCGTACGGTGGTCTTTCACCATGGAATAAGGGTGGAACACGTATGAGCGGATCTGGCTTCCCCAGCCGATTTCTTTTTGCTCGCCACGGATTTCAAGGAGTCTTGCTTCTTCTTCCTCGAGTTTAATTTGGAGGATTTTCGCTTTCAATAAGTTGAGAGCACGTTCACGGTTTTTTATTTGCGACCGTTCAGTTTGGCATGTGACGATTGCACCTGTCGGAATATGCGTCATCCGGACTGCTGAATCAGTCGTGTTGACGTGCTGCCCGCCTGCTCCACTTGAACGGTATGTGTCGACTTTAACGTCTTCCATTTTCAAATCAATATCGACGTCCCCGTCAAATTCAGGCATGACTTCGATAGAAGAAAATGAGGTATGTCGTCTTCCTGATGAATCAAAAGGAGATATACGGACAAGTCGATGTACACCTTTTTCCGCCTTCAAATAACCATATGCGTTATGGCCTTTAATCGATAGTGTTACCGATTTGACGCCAGCCTCATCGCCCGCCTGGTAATCAAGCGTCTCGACTTTGAAGCCTTGGTGTTCAGCCCAACGAGTGTACATACGCAGCAGCATGGAAGCCCAGTCTTGAGATTCCGTTCCGCCTGCGCCTGAGTGGATTTCCAGGATAGCATTGCTTTTATCGTATTCATCACTCAACAGCATTTGTAAATCAAAGTCATCCATTTTTTTCTTGAACTCTTTTAATTCGGCAAAGAGCTCTTCCTGCAATTCTTCATCGGCTTCTTCGCGAAGCAATTCCAATGTCATTTCGAGGTTTTCCTGCGTGTCGTTGAGTTCGTTGAATTCACCGACTGTATCCTTCAATGCATTCGATTCGGAGATGACTTTTTGTGCGTTTTCCTGGTTATCCCAGAAGCCTGGCTCCAGCATCACTTCGTCTAGTTCCTGTATACGTGCCTCTTTGTTTTCTAAGTCAAAGAGACCCCCTGAAGTCCGCTAATTTCTTAGCTGTTTTGTCGAGCTCGTTGCGTACATCGGATAATTCCATCATAGTAGTTCCTCCTGAAAATAAAAAAATGGGTTTAGGTAACCTAACGGATATCCGCTGCAGGCGGACGCTTTCCGCGGGCGGTCCGTGAGCCTCCTCGTCGCAAGCGACTGCGGGGTCTCACCCGGACACGCTTTTCCCGCCGGAGTCGCCGCCTTCCGCTCCTATCCTAAGCGTTCGATAATACTTTACCATGGTAATTGTACTGTAGATAAAATGAAACTTCCATCAGCAAACGCGGAATCCCGCGTCTACTGATGGGAAGTCAAGTTGTTGCTTTGCCTGCCAGACAATTATTATTTGCCGTGGCAGTTTTTATATTTTTTGCCGCTTCCGCATGGACACGGATCGTTGCGGCCGATGTTGACCGAGCGGCGCACCGGCTTCTTCGTCACTTTTTCGCCGTCCTCTTTCGGGTTGACGGCCTGCCCTTTCGCCACTTCCTCACGCTCGAGGTTGTTGCGGATTTCAGCCTTCATGACATATTTCGCGGCATCATTTTCGATTGCCGTCACCATTTCCTCGAACATCGCAAAGCCTTCCGATTGATATGCACGGAGCGGATCTGTCTGGCCATATGCACGTAAATGAATACCGTGGCGCAATTGGTCCATCGCATCAATATGATCCGTCCATTTCGAATCGATCGCCCGCAGAAGGACGACCTTTTCAAACTCGCGCATCTTATCCTCGGACATTTCGGCTTCCTTCTCATTATATCGTTCAATGACCGCATCGTGAATCATTGATTTCAATTCTTCTTCGGTTTTTCCTTCCATATCCGCGACAGTCAAGCGGCCTTCAGGAAGAAGGTTTGCTCCAAGGAAATCTTCTAAACCTTTCAATTTCCACTCGGAATCTTTATCTTCAGGTGCATGCATCGCAATGACCCGGTCAATGACACTCTCCAGCATTCCTTCGAGAACTTCACGGATATTTTCGGACGCAAGCACTTCATTACGTTCCTTATAGATGATTTCACGCTGTTGACGGAGCACGTCGTCATATTGCAGCAAACGTTTCCGGGAATCAAAGTTATTCCCCTCGACCCGTTTCTGCGCAGATTCAACGGAACGAGACACCATTTTCGATTGGATAGGCGTCGTATCGTCCATGCCGAGCTTCGTCATCATGCCTTTCATCTGCTCGGAACCGAACCGGCGCATCAGCTCGTCCTCAAGTGACAGGTAGAACTGTGTCACACCCGGATCTCCTTGACGGCCTGAACGTCCGCGCAGCTGGTTGTCGATACGGCGTGACTCATGCCTCTCCGTACCGATGACCGCAAGTCCGCCGACATCTTGTACGCCTTCTCCAAGCTTGATGTCCGTACCACGTCCCGCCATGTTTGTCGCTATCGTCACCGCGCCTTTTTGCCCGGCTTCCAAAATGATTTCGGCTTCACGGCCATGGTTTTTCGCATTCAATACATTATGCGGTATACCATATTTCTTCAAGTAATTCGAGATGATTTCAGACGTTTCGATCGCCACCGTACCGACTAGCACTGGCTGCCCTTTCAGATGGCGTTCTTTAATGTCTTCGGCAACCGCTTTATATTTTCCATCCAACGATGCGTAGATCAGATCCGGACGGTCGTCCCGTGCAATCGGGCGATTCGTCGGGATGGCGATGACATTCATGTTGTATATATTACGGAACTCTTCCTCTTCCGTCTTCGCAGTACCTGTCATCCCGGACAGCTTGTCATACATCCGGAAGAAGTTCTGGAACGTGATCGTTGCAAGCGTCATCGTTTCGTTCTGGACTTCCAAGCCTTCCTTCGCCTCGATCGCCTGATGTAAGCCATCGCTGTAACGGCGGCCACTCATCAAACGGCCCGTGAATGAATCGACGATGACGACTTCGCCTTCTTGTACCACATAGTCGATGTCGATATGCATGCTCGCATGCGCCTTCAACGATTGGTTGATGGCATGGTTCAACGTGACATGCTTCAAATCGAATAAGTTCTCGATGCTGAACGCCTTCTCAGCTTTTTCAATACCCGCTTCTGTCAAAACGACACCTTTTGTTGATTCGTCGTACGAATAATCCTCTTCCTTCTTCAACGTAATGACGAAACGGTTCGCCAAACGGTAAAGCTCCGCAGATTTCGCCGCTTGCCCTGAAATGATCAATGGCGTACGCGCTTCATCGATCAAAATCGAGTCGACCTCGTCAATGACCGCATAATGAAGAGGACGCTGCACTTTATGCTCGTCGTACAACACCATATTGTCGCGCAAATAGTCAAACCCGAGCTCATTGTTCGTCGTATACGTGATGTCCGCGGCATACGCCTCTCGCTTTTCCTCTTTCGACAGGCTGTTCAAGTTCAAACCGACCGTCATTCCAAGGAACTCGAATAGCTCGCCCATCTCAGTCGCGTCACGGCTTGCTAGGTATTCGTTCACCGTCACGACATGGACGCCCTTGCCGTCAAGCGCGTTCAAATAAACCGAGAGCGTTGACGTCAACGTCTTCCCTTCACCGGTCTTCATCTCCGCGATATTCCCTTCGTTCAAGGCAGCCGCACCCATGATTTGCACACGGAACGGATACATGCCAAGCACGCGTCTTGAAGCTTCACGGACGACCGCGAACGCTTCCGGCTGAATGTCTTCAATCGACTCGCCGTTCGCAACCCGCTCCTGGAATTCAGCCGTTTTCGCTTTCAGTTGCTCATCGGAAAGCTGTTCCATTTCAGTTGCATGTTCTTCTACTCTATCTGCAATCTTTTCTAGACGTTTCAAATCTCTTTTATTCGGATCAAACATTTTATTCAATACGCCAAGCATTTAGGTCACATCCTCATTAAGTTCACCCTTCATTTTAACACTCTGAAAAGCGCCGTGCAAATAGTCTGGGTAATTTAGAACGTATTTTCTCGAAAATTGTTCCCCAATATAAAACCCCCGGATTTCTCCGGGGGCGGTGCATATACATTTAGTTGGTTTCAATCAAACCGTATCTTCCGTCTTTACGCTTATACACGATGTGTGTACCGTCGGAATCGGCGTCTGTGAAAATGAAGAAGCTGTGGCCAAGCATGTTCATTTGAAGGATGGCTTCTTCTTGGTCCATCGGTTTCAAATCGAATTGCTTTGTGCGGACGACTTCGAAATCAGATTCGTCGTTTGACTGCTCTTCATTGTTGCTTCTTTCCTTCTCAACGGATTGGAGGAAGGCTGCGACGCCTTCGCGTTCGCGGAATTTGCGGTTCACTCTTGTTTTATATTTCCTAATTTGACGCTCAAGCTTATCGACGATCAAATCGATTGCCGCGTACATATCGTCATGGCGTTCTTCCGCCCGAAGAGTCAAATTCTTCATCGGAATTGTAATTTCCACTTTTGTCTGTTTGTCGTTATACACTTTCAGGTTTACATGGGCTGTTGCATTTGCGCCCTCTGTGAAGTATCTTTCGAGTTTTAGTACTTTCTTCTCGACGTACTCACGAATTGCCGGAGTTACCTCAAGGTTTTCCCCTCGGATGTTAAAGTCTAGCATATGAACTCCTCCTTTAATTAACCGTTACTGTATACTTCTACATCTATATTCTAATCTCCTTCTTTTATTCGAAGGAAAATTAAAATCTTGTCGAAATGTGACGGATTCATCACGTTGGAGTTTCTCGGTTTTTCTGCCAGTTCAACTGGTTACTTATCTATTCCCTATATTCAGTATACCAAATCTGGGAACAATTATCGAACTTCAACCAAGTCTTTCGTCCGTCTCATTGTTCCGTCCAGCGTTCTGACGATTCGTTCGTTATCTGATACAGTCGCGTGTACGGTTGCATTCACCTCTTCAACGGAGGCGCTTGATTGCGCCAGCAGATCCGCGAATGCGACCGTCATTTCACCTATACCTGAAGTCTCATCCGCAATGACTTTCATTTTAGAATCAAACAGTTCAAACCTTCGATGGAGTCCATCCAACGTCTGGTGCATCAATTCGATTTTCTTCTCTGCCTGAACGGTCATCGCGCCTTGCGACTTCAATTTTCCGGTGCTTGCCGCCAAATTTTCCTGCGATTGGCCGTTCATCGTATTGACATCATTCAAGTTGCCATTGATTTCCGTAAGCGTCTCAGCAGTCATATTGGCAAGCTTCCGGATTTCTTCTGCAACGACTGCAAACCCTTTTCCGTGATCTCCAGCGCGTGCCGCCTCGATTGATGCATTCAATGCTAATAGATTCGTCTGCCCGGTGATTGTTTCAATAGATTTGGCAAGTGCATTGGTTTGTTCGATGTTTTGAGTGAGTGTCCCGAATGAACCATTCAATTCATTCAACAGCTGCTCTACCTCTTCCATACCGGTCCGCACCTCGCGCATCATGTCTACAATTTCATTGGACTCTCTGCGCAATTCCGAGGCTTCTACAACCATCGAATGCGTCTCGTTTTGCATTTCCAGCACATCGGTCTGGGTCCGTTCTGCAATTTGGGCAATACTGCCGATCTGCTCGGCTTCCTGCTCCACACCCTCGGCAAGAGTGTTCATAATGCCGAGTAATTCCTGCTGTGAAGCGAGATGCTGCTCTGCTGTCGTGCCGATTGTCATGAGATCTTCAGCAACTTGCTCAACGTTTTCATTCAAGCTCCGGTGCTTCCGTTCCTCTTCCAGTGCCAGCTCCGACTGCTCCGCCGTGAATTGATTCACACGCGCCTCCAGCTTCTTCGTCTGTCTAATTTGGATCAGCAACCCGACAGCCATGAGGATGAGCGGTAAGACCATACTCCCTTTACTTGACGAAATCTGTTCCTGATAAGGGTACTTCGTCAAGAACACAATCAGCACGAGCATCGACATGATGAAGCCGAAAGACATAATCCGCATCGAAACGTGTACGCTAGCGATTCCCGCAATGAAAAATGCGATACCTGCAGTCGCAATTGACGGATCCCCGACAACACCATTAAAAATTGCTGCAGCGCCAGTAATTCCGATGATGAACCAAGGGAATAACTTTTCAAAGAACATGAATTTTTTTGATAAAAGATAAAGGATAATCGACGTCGTCATCGGAATTGTCATGCTGATCGTCTTCAACGCATCCTGTCCGGTCAAGAAATAATAGATGGCACCGATCAGGCTAGACGCACCGAGTGTAATGAATAATATGAAGTTCTTCTTCGCAAATTGCTCCTGCATTAATTTATCCACATGTTCTGCTCCCATTTCCATTCCCCCTTACCCGTCCTGTTAATCTCTTGCCTATGTATTCAATGTATCACGAATAGTCAAATAGCTCCATATAAAATAATAGCCCGGAAGAACTCCGGGCACCTTATTTCTATTGCTTCAAACGGATCGCTTCTTCATGCGTCTTTTGAATGTACGAAGCCATCATGCGCTGTTCATCAACGGATTCAGTCAACGTAGCATTCAATTCTTCAATCGCCGCAGTGCTCTGTTGAACGATGGAAGCGAAATCCATCGTCCGGTGCTGTATCCGTTCGCTATTTTGCGAAATCGTTTGAAACTCATCTATGAATGTAATCAGATTGGCTTTCAACGCATCCATTGCATTGTAAAGGGAGTGGAAGGAATGCATCGACTCTTCCGCAACCGTCGACTGGACAGTCAATTGTCCAAGTCCCTCCTCCATTTTTGTGACTGCCAATTCGTTGTATTCATTCACGTCATGCAAGTTCTGGTTAATTTTATGGAGTGTTTGGTCCGTCATGCCCGCAAGCTTCCGGATTTCCTCGGCAACAACCGCAAATCCTTTGCCGAATTCCCCTGCACGGGCTGCCTCGATCGAAGCATTCAACGCCAATAAATTCGTCTGATTCGTAATTTCTTGAATGGACGTCGCAAATTCATTCGTCTCCGTAATCTTAGCTGATAATCCTCGGAAGGTTTCATTGAGATCCTTGAAAGAATCTGAGAATAAATCCATATTCGTTTTCAATTCGGACATGTTCGCAGAACCTGTTTCCGCCTGCTCACCAGCTTTTTCAGACTGGCTGACGATGTTTTCAAGACCAATTGATACGCTGCCGACCACATCATTCGTCCGCTCCGTCTCATCGGCGATGTCCGAAATATGATCAGCCTGATGCTGACTGCCAGCGCTCACTTCATTGACTGCCAAAAGCATTTCACGCTGAGAAGCTGCAGATGTTTCAGAACTGGTACGGAGCTGTGCAAGGTATTCCGTAATCGTCTCGACTGCTTGTTCCATATTATTTTTCAATCGCTCTTCTTCTTGAACTTTTGCTTGCGTTAACTCCATCAACTCTTCTACTTTTACAAACACCTTGCCATTCTGCCGGACAACTAAAAACAACACAATGCCAGCAAGGAAGAATAACAGCAACAGATTGTTACCACTTGCCAAAGCAAGTTCCGGTTCAACGAAATTCAAATGATTCAATAAGAGTGCAATGAAGCCAAGCAATAATCCGAACCCCATGATCAGCATTTTGCCATGGATTGCGGACAGAGCTAAAATGAGCACGATAATTCCGATGGACCCTAAATTCGCTTCTGAGAAATAAATGACACCGAGCGCTACCGAGAAATTCATTAAGAGCAATACATAAGGAACGAAAGGGGCAAGCCTGTCCCATTTCAAACTCGAAAAGTAAAAGAGAAGCGCCAGCGTAAACGGTACTGCGACCGATAGGATGATGGCTTGTGGTGATTGCTGAATGAGCTGCGCAATCAACCCTAGACCTCCCGCAATCCCAAATCCTATGATCATAATACGATTCTTTTGTAGCCAATCTTGTTTTAACAATTCATTCATATTCATCAAAAAACCCCCGAACTAGAGTTAATATATGTATCTACCTAGTGAATGAGCAGTCATTCACACTAACGCGGAAAACACCAACCAGGAGGTACCTGATTGGCTTATTGCTTTGTATCGTAGAACGTTCCATCCCGTGCCACCTTACCATACGGATTGACGTAGCTTTTGACATGTTCTTTCTTGGATTGGGCGGCGGTGATGTCCGAACGGATCAATTTCATATAAGAGGCGAGAGCTGAGGCTACTAGTTTTTCAAGTGCGACAAGCTCCTTGCCCAACTCTTCTTCTTCTGGTGTAAAAGGAGCAGCAATTTCTGTCTGCAAGGAGTCTCTTTCATCAAGCAGTCCGTTGATTTCATCGATGACAGTATCACGTTGCTCTTCATCGGTTCGGCTTGTCGCGGACAGAAGTTGCTGCGCCGTTTCCTGCCACCGGATCATAGCAGGCCGAATCATATTTCGTCCGTATTCGCGTACTGCTTCGTGCGATTAATTTGAATCACTTGTTTCCACGTATCGCGAAACTCCGTAATGATTCCGGCAGCTTCATCGTAGAGCGCGATGTCGTTTTTAATATTCCCTTCAATGAGGCGGTTGTTGACAAAGTCATAAAGAACCATCATATTTTCGGAAACCGGCACGGACATGTCCAATGTGACCATCAGCTCGGACACGATTGCCTGTGCTTTTTGCGTTGCTGTATTTTTCTCTTCAATATTGCCTTGTTCCATTGCCTTCTTCGCCTGTTGAATGAATTTCAAGCATCCGTTGTAGAGCATGAGCGTCAATTCGCCAGGCGTCGATGTATTCACAGTGTTGTTCTGATACGTTGCATATGGATTGTTAATTGCCATAGATTTGCATATCTCCTTTTTTTGGACAGCGTCGTTAATCATTGCTATTGAATTCCGCTACAGGCGGACGCTTTCCGCTTCAATCAACAGAAACCGAAAAATAACAGTGAAGAAATCATTCTTCTATCCTACTATTACATTCCGCCGCCAAATGCGTTCATTAAGCTAGCGGATTGAGCGTTCGAACGTTGAATTGCGCGTTCCATTGCGGTGAATTGTTTCCAAAGACGGTCTTCGGTCATGCGCAGACGCTCCTCGAAACGTTCAATCTGCTTATTCATATCGTTCAAGTTTTTACCCAGTGTAAATGTGTCATTCACATCGCCGACTTTACCTGCACGTTTGGCGATTGCTTTTTGTGTATCGTCAACGATCATACGCAGTTGGCGGGCAAAACCATGCTCACCGATCTTGGCATCCTTGCCTGCATCCTTCGAAAACATTTCGTGAACTTTACCTGGATCCTCAGAAATCGCTTTTTTCAACGTTTCTTCATTGATGATTAATTTCCCGTTATCCAAATAATTCGGGGATGTAGTAATTCCGATGTCCCTCAACGTTTGACCATCCAAAGCTCCCATTAATGCAGTCCGCATTTTGGAGAGCATGCTAGTAATCTCAGCATCGTTGCGCAATGTACCGCTTTTTGCCTTCTCTTCCCAAAGCTCGATCTCTTTCTCTTTCATTTCACTTTTCTGTTCAGTAGATAGCGGTTGGAAAGAGCGGTATTTCGGCTCGCGGATTTGTTTGTTTAGATCTTCGATGAGTTTGTTGTATTCGTCGACATATTTGACGACATTTTCGAAAACTTTTTCCGTGTCTGCAGTAGAACTAAATGAAATATCTTTTGAATTCGCTTCGTTCAAAGTGAATTCGAACCCGTTTAATTTGAAATTATTTGTTGAGCGGGTCATATCTAGTCCGTTTATAGAGAACTTGGCTTCTTGACCTTTAACGACTTCTACACCTTCCAATTTAAGAACACCAGCAAGATTTCCAGTCATTTCTATTTCTTTTGACCCAACAGGCAATGCACCACCATGCTTGGAAGTTACTGCAATCTGTCTAGTTTTCGGGTCAAAGAAAGCATTGACCCCACTATCCTTATTTATTCTATTTAGCACAGTTTGAAGCGTATCTGTTTTATTAAAAACCAATGGCTTTTTTAGTGGTTGAGGGACTCCATTTTCATCTAATGCCTGGATATTTATTTCTATCGGGACATCTCCGTTTAAACCTAAAGATTCCAATGTAGAACTACTTGTAACTCCTTCGGCAAGTGGTGTCGCACTTTTTGCAGTCGAAGACTTAGCCAGTTGCGTAACATTGATTGTTCCAGCAAAATCACTCGTTGAGCCTGCTCCTTTAATGGATACATCAGTTGACGAAACACTAACTGATTTCGCCTGAAAATTCGTCGACAAGATCATGTTGCTGAAAGTATTCTGGCTAAAATCAAACAATTGGCGGTTCACACCACGATAATCATCCAACTGCCACTCTAAATACTGCTTCTTTTGTGTAATCTTATCCATCGGGAGGCGGTGGGCTTTCATCATGTCTTTGATGATCTGTTCCGTATCCATCCCTGTTGCTAGTCCGCTAATTCGCATAAGTTAGGTACCTCCTCAAATTTTCCGGTCGATGAGCAATCCGACAAACTCCTTCATGGCTGCGTAGACATCCATCAGTTTTTTCGAAGGAATTTCTCGGACCACCTCGTCTGTTTTCGAGTCGACGATTGTCACGTAGTATTCCTTTAATTCGTCGTGCAGTTTAAATCGTAATTGCGTGTTCACGCTTTCCAGGAACTTATTCATACTATCGGTCATCTGCTGCGCTTTTTCAACGGGCAGTTGACGTTCTTCCCTTGTTTGTTCTTGGTTTTGTACTGAAACGGCCTGTACTTCCGCCACCACGACTCCCCTGTCGGGTGCTGCGCTTTCCACTTTTGCGCTCAATTGCTGCGTGCCGTTCGCTCCTCCAATGCGTCCAACCATATTCCCAGCCTCCCTGATATCGAAAATCCCATTGTTGCTTATATCGGCTGATACCTATGATAGTTGAGTGGATTCGGTAAAAATATCCGTATAATTGGAAATGAAAAATGGCGGCAACCCGTAGGCCGCTCGCCATTACTATAGCTCATTGGTCAATACATCCTGAATCACATGATTCGTCAAGTTCGGAACAATCTCCAATGAATATGTCATTTCCATCCGCTCAAGTTTTTTATGGCCGTCAATTCCGTATGGACCTATGTTGATGACTGGAATATTCAACTCGTGCACATCTTCATATGCGACATGTAGTTTTTTGCCCCATGATGGCGTATTTTCCACCATATATTCGATATCATCCATATCATCACTCATGGCAATGAAACTCATATCTGATATATGCGGGAAGAAGTTTTTTGCAACTATCGGATGTTCGTAATCCGGCTGTACCGCATTAATTGCATTATCCAGTGTCTGCAATAATCTTTGTTCATCTTCCGTATTCCCTGTCAGTGCAACGCGCGGTGAGTACAATGATGAATAAAAGATGATGATAGCTGGACTTTTATCCGGCATGAACTTCCAAGATTCTTCGACAACACGGGCAGCAAACATTCGAGTATCAAGCGTTTCATCTTGCATTAATTCCTCTTTGAAATCACCCATATGGTTTTCAAATTGTTCGCCATGCGCCTTTGTTAACATCTCTTGCATTTCATGATACGTAAACACTCTTGGCTTCCAAGGAATCGAACGAGTTGGCTGACCACTCATCCTGCAATAGGTACGATAACGTTCTTCAAATGACGTTAAGGCATTCGTGAAAGCGACGGTTGCTTGGTCTTTCAATAAATCAAGTACCTTTTCCGGAGACCAGGAGTGGACGAAGAAGTTAAAGTACACATACGCTGCTAGAGCGGTTTGTACAGTATAAGACGGTTTCAAATCTGTTTGCTTCAATGAAACCGGTGGAATTGTTGTTTCACCTAAAGCCGTATCACTCAGATCTGGATTATAGTTGATCTGCCTCGTTAATTCAGCAGCGATGAAATTCGGGTCCAGGCCATCAAAAGCTGATCCGACATGGGTTTCTTCACCTGTAATGAAAAAGGAAGGCAATAATTTGCCGACCGTGCCTTTATATACATAACGAGTTTCATCACCTTCATATGCCGGGGCGACAAAATCGCTATTAATGGCTGCTACATACTCAAATGCGTACTCCTTTTTCCACTTCTTCAATGTTTTTAGTGCAGACAATATACCGTGAGAACTATCCTCTTCATCACATTCAGCGATAAAAACGAGGTTGCCTTCGAGCAGCTCAGGATGTTCTGCATAATAGGTCAACAAATACATATTGCTCGCAAGACCGCTTTTCATGTCAAGAACTCCCCGGCCGAAAAGCCAATCGCCTGACTCCAACTGCATTTGTGCTTGTTCCGGTATGTTTTCGTTTTGTAGGTAGTCCATCCATTCGTCAGGTGAAAAAGCCAAATCTCGCTGTTTGCCGAAATCATCAACTCCGACCGTATCGAGATGCCCCATTAAAACGACTGTGCGATTGCTTTCTCCCTTTGTTCCTTTCACGAACGCCAGGACGTTATATCGTTCTCTATCGTCTTTGGTCGTTTGTTCCATGACGAGTTGGGAACGGTTTTCCGAAAAATACGGATGCGCATCCAAATACTCATAAATGAATTTAGCAATGTCCTGTTCTCCATCCGTATTCACAATACTTTCAATGCCTACAAGCTTCTTTGTAAGCGACAAAACTTCATCGCGACAATGAAGCTTTTTCCCATCCGTCTTAATCATCCAACATTCCCCCGGTCCGTGACTTCACTATATTTTTAAATAATATATAAGTTTAAGATGGTTGTTATGTTCCATGGTAACAAATAAAATAGGTGTCTCCAAGCCACAGACCGGCTTACGAGACACCTATTAGTTCATTAACATTTTGCACAGGCTTCCACTGTCGATCTTCCCGACATGGGTTTTTGGCAGCTCCGGCAGGACGATGATTTTTTTCGGAACTTTGTAAGACGCCAATGAAGCTTTGCAATGCATAATCAGTGTTTCCTGATCAAATCTATTTTCTTCATCAATTGATACAAAAGCGACGACCGTTTCTCCCCACACTGCATCCGCCAACCCAACGACCGCCGCTTCTCGGATTCCATTATACGTGATAAGACATTGTTCAACTTCTTGTGGATAAACATTTTCTCCGCCCGTAATGATCATATCTTTTTTTCTTCCAACGATAAATGCGTCCCCGTCGTCGTCGATTTTAGCGAGATCACCCGTCCGAAGCCATCCGTCCCTCATGACTTCCTCTGTTTCACGCGGTTTATTCCAATATCCGGAAAACAGATGCGGACCTCTTAACAATAATTCACCGATTACCCCATTCACACATCGCTTCCCTTTTTCGTCCAGCACTTGGATTTCATTAAACAGCATGCTTTTCCCGACTGATCCGATCTTGCGCACTGCATCTTCCGGGCGTATGAAAAAATTATTCGGTCCCGCCTCCGTCAACCCGTATCCTTCCTTGAACCGCAAACCTTTCCGGTGGAATGATTGATAGATCGTCTTCGGACAAGGCGCACCGCCTGATAAGAATACATTCATCGACGGGAAGGATGATTGATGGAAATAGGGTGTCTGGATCATCATCTGGTACATCGTCGGAACAAATAAAGAAATCGTCGCTTCATATTGATCCGTTGCCAATAATGCTTCTTCCGGCTTGAATTGATGTCCAATGACGACAGTCCCGCCCGCCATGAGCAATGGGATGCATAATGCATTCAAGCCGCCCGTATGGAAAAGCGGCATATAATTGATCGTCTTGTCGCGATCCGACAATCCCCAGCTTGTAATCGTGTTAAGCGCATTCCAATTGACCGCTTCATAGGAAAGCATGACACCTTTCGGCAAACCGGTCGTACCGCCGGTGTAGATGATCATCCACGTATCGGAACGGTTGCCTTTTTCGGCCGGATGCCAATTTTCCGGGGTTAGCACCGTCCCGATGACTGACAGTGAACCCGTGTTTCTCACTTTCAATCCATCGATTCGATCTCCAAAATCATCATGGAATAAAAGCAATGCAGGCAAGCAATCGTCTAGCAGCGACTGCAGTTCCAATTGGCTCAGCCGCCAATTAAGCGGGACGTAAATTAACCCTTGCAACTCGCACGCGAACAGGACGGCGAATAACTCCGGACTGTTCGGCGAATAAACGGCGATACGATCTCCTCGCTCATAGCCTTGTGCCTGGAAAAAGGAGGCCCAGCGAATGATTCGATTTCTCAAATCCGCGTACGTCCAGCACGTTTCCGAATGGACGTCGATCAACGCAGGCCGTTCCGCGGAGAGTGCGGCCCTTTTCATTATCCAGCCATGCTCATGGAACACGCGGAACCCCTCCTTCCCTTACATCATGATGCCGCCGTCAACATGCAAAACATGGCCGTGGATGTAATCCGATTCTGAGCTTGCCAAAAATAGATACGCGTTCGCAATATCTTCCGGTTTCCCGAGTCGTTGCAATGAAACGACCGACGCCATCTGCTTGATGACGTTTTCCGGCATCTTCGCAACCATCGCTGTCGCCGTGAATCCTGGCGCCACCGCGTTGACATTAATCCCTTTCCGTCCAAGTTCCTTTGCCCACGTCTTTGTCATTCCGACGATTGCCGCTTTTGTCGCTGCGTAATTCGTCTGCCCGAAATTCCCATAGACGCCGCTGACGGAGGACGTATTGATGATCTTCCCGCCGCCCGTTTCGATCATGTGCGGTGCAACTGCTTGCGTACAGTTGAAGACGCCAGTCAAGTTGACGTCAAGTACACGTTGGAAATCCGCAGGATCCATTTTCAAGAGCGTCGCGTCTTTCGTGATGCCCGCGTTATTGATGAGCACATCGATTTTCCCATGCTGTTCAAGCGTCTGTTCCACTAATCGGTTGACGCTTTCACGATTGACGACATCGACTTGCATGAATGTGACGTCATGCCCTTTTTCCTTCAGCATTACCTCATGCTCTCTGCCTGCCGTCTCATCGAAATCCGCCATCATGACGGATGCTCCCTCTTCCGCAAACCGCTCACATGCAGCGAGGCCGATTCCATTCGCTCCTCCAGTGATGATTGCCACTTTTCCCGATAGTCTCATGTTGTCATCCCCTTACTTCAGAAATGTTTCGATTGTTTTTGTCAGTTGTTCCAAGCTATCGACCAGTGGTGAATGCCCCGTATCTTCGAGTGAAATGAACATCGCATTGTCTCCGAGGTCTTCCATGATTTCATCCTGCATCTGTGCTGTCACCACATAGTCGCGGTCGCCATGCAAGACGAGCACTGGAATGTCGATATCTTTCGCCTGGTTAGTCCCTTCGTGGACGCCATTATGATGTGGACTAATATTGAACGTGTTCAAAGAATGGTAGACGTCCGCTAAATTCCGCTGCGTGAGCATATCGTCCACATATTCATCGTATTTCGCTGCGTCAGGCTGGTTATGCGTGTAGATCAAAGCGTTCCATACCGCCTTCAGTCCATCCCGGTTTTGATTATCATACAGTCCTTGCATCGCAAGCGTCTTGCCGGCATCCTGCTCGACATCTTCAATCGTTTGGAGCCGATGTTCGAGATCAGGACTGCCATCCTCCTTCGTCCCGAAAAACGGATACCCGCGTGTCGATGCGGATGCGAGCAGCAGAAGCTTTTCGCATTTACCCGGATGATCCGCTACATATTGCATGCAGACCGCGCCGCCCGTCGACCAACCGACTAAGTGGAATTTTTCAAGTTCTAATGTCTCAATAAAACCCGCCAGGTCCTCCGAAAAGTCACGGATGCCCGTCACTCTATCGTTGTACGTAGATTCCCCGAATCCCCGCAGATCCGGCGCATAAATCTTATACTTCGAATCTAGCTCGTCGATCAGAACGTCCCAATGCTTCGACGATGTCATATTCCCGTGGACGAGGACGACGACCTGCTCGCCGCCATCCCGCTCCCGGTAGGCAATCTGCTCACCGTTCGCCAAGGTCACTTTCTTCAGTCCTACTTTTTGAAACGCCATTTTCCTTCTCCCCCTCACTGTTTCCCCATTTCACCGTGATTGCCCCCCACGCGTACCCGATTCCTGCGCTGACGAGAACGGCGATATCTCCATCATTCAACTTATTTTCCGCTAGCGCAAGCTCTAATGACAAAATCTGGTCCATTTGCCCGATATGCCCGTATTCATGCAAATAAACCGATTGCTCTTCATTCAGCCCAAGCTCCCGCAGGACATACTCATGCGCGGATTTCTTCATATGCAAGATTGCTAAGTATTCGATGTCCTTTTCCGTAAATCCGCTTTTCTGCAACGAACTGCGGATGACCTTTAGGAAGTTTTCCATCGATTTCTGTTCGAGCCGCGCTTTCATGCCAATCGGATCGAGCACGTCAAGGCGATATAGCCCTTCTTCAAGATCACTTGCCGTCAACGGCCTTTTCGTCCCGCCGACCGGAACGACGACATCCTCGGAAAACGATCCGTCTGTAATGAGCTCCGCCTCGAGTACGATATTTTCCGTGTGGTCGCGCCGCAGAATCATCGCAGCCCCGCCTGCAGCCAAGTTGAACATGAATCGGGTCCTTTCATTGCCATAATCGATAAAATCACCGTTCCGATAACCGCCAGCGAGAAGGACTGTCCGGATGTCCGGGTCCGCCAACATAAGGCTTTTCGCCACTTTCATTGCCATGATTGTTGTACCGCAACGGAGCGCTACATCAAAGGCCCAAGCGTGATAAGCGCCAAGCTCCTCCTGCATCTTGATGGCGGCGGTCCATAACGGATATTCCTTATGCTCTTCACCGATATAGATGATGACGTCGATTTCCTTCGGGTCGACTTGCCCTTTCCGGAGCGCCTCGCGAGCCGCCCAGACGCCCATCGCGACGGTGTGATCATGCTCCCCAGGAATCGGTTTTTCCGTAATCCCCATCTTCGTTTTCACAACGTCCGCGGGCAATCCGGACCGTTCAGCGATTTCTGCAGCAGACATTTTTGTCGATGGGATATACGTGCCTGTACTGACAATCCCGACAATCGTCATGAGACCTCCCCCTTCCCGACAGGACGCGTTTTCGTTTTCCGTTTCCAAAGTTTTTCACGAACCGTTCCAACGATGCCGCGCGGGAAGAAGATTACCGCCAGAATATAGACGATGCCGAAGAAAATGATCCATCGTTCGAAAATCGGATAATCTTTCGCCAGTCCGGATAAATAATGCTGCGTCAATTCGATGACACCTGCACCGACAATCGGGCCGATCAACGTTCCGACGCCGCCGATGATCGTCATAAGCAAGGCGTCGAGCGTAATATCCATCGTCAGAACACTTGTATTGACGAACCGCAAGGATACCGCGTACAGCGAGCCCGCCAAGCTAGCGATGACGCCCGCGACGACGGATGCGATGACTTTGTAATGTAAAGTATTGAATCCGAGTGATCTTGTACGCTGTTCATTTTCCCTCACCGCGACAAGGACGCGTCCGAACGGGGAATTGACGAAACGTCGCAACAGCAAGTAGACGAGCACAAGGCAGATGAGCGTTACGAAATAAAACATCATCCGGTCCTTGAAAAACTCGGGTGCCTTGAACGTAAAGCCGTCATTTCCGTGCGTCACCGTGCGCCACTTTTCCGCAAGCACTAGAAACAGCCCTGAAACGGCCAAAGTGAGCATTGCGAAGAAATGACTTTTCAGCCGCAACGTCAACAGGCCGATGAAAAAACTGATCAATGCCGCGAGCAGCATTCCGCAAACGATCGACAGAATGAAGACGCCGATTGTCGGCTCCATCCGCTTCAGCATAACGGCTGTCGTATACGCCCCCATCCCGAAGAACATCGCATGCCCGAACGACACGATGCCCGTATAGCCGAGCAAAATATCATAGCTCATCGCCAAAATCGAAAAGATGAAAATCTGTGTCAATAAAATCGTCCATGTCCTTGAATCCGAAACAAACGGGAAAACGGCGAGCACAACAACAATGATTGCGAGAAACAGGTTGTTCCAGTGAAATTTGTTTTTCATGCCGTCACCCCTTTGCCGTAAAAAGCCCTTGCGGACGGAAAATTAATACGATAGCCATGAGCATCATATTGACCGCAAGTGATAGAGCAGGAACGTAGTACGCCATATAGCTTCCCGCGAGGCCGACTAGAATAGCGGCGAACAACGATCCCGGAAAGCTGCCCATTCCGCCGATGACAACGACGATGAACGCCAAAATCGCAAACTCAAAGCCCATTTCCGCATAGATAACTCCGGAATATGGCGCCATCAATACACCGCTCAACGCCGCAAGTGCAGAGCCCGCCATGAAAACATACAGGAAAACGCGTTTAATATTGATGCCGAGCGCTTGCACCATGTCTTTATCCATGACTCCCGCCCTGACGATCAAGCCGATTTTCGTCTTCTGAAGCATGTATTGGAAAACGCCGAATACCGCGAAGCCTACAATGATGATGAATAGCCGGTATTTAATGATAAGGACATCCCCGAATTCCCAGCTTCCCGCCAAGTACGACGGTACTTTCGCAGCCATTTGATTCGGACCCCAAACGACTTTCAACAGCTCCGTCAGGACAAGCATGAAGCCGAGCGTAATGAGGATCTGTTGTACGTGATTGCCGTAAACCGGCGTGATGATCAGCTTTTCGGTAATGTAACCGAGAATGATTCCCGTAATGATGGCGCCAAGAATACCGATAAGGAAGCTTCCTGACAATGTATAGAACCAGACGCCCGAGTAAGCGCCCCACGCGAACAGTCCGCCATGCGCGAAATTCAGCACGCTCATCAGACCGAAAATGAGCGTCAATCCGGAAGCAAGAAGGAAGATGAGCATGCCCGTCGCCAAACCGTTCACCGTCAAATTGATGAGTAATTCCATCGTGCAGCCCCCTTCATCCGATTCCTAAGTATTTTCGTTTCACTTCTTCATTGTGGATCAGATCCTTCATCTCACCCGCATGAACCGTCTCCCCGTCATCGATGAGCGTATAACGGTCTCCGATCCGGCTCGCCATCATGAAATTCTGTTCGACAAGTACAATCGTCGTACTTTTTTTCATCTCCGTAATCGCTTCCATCACCTTCTCGATGACGATCGGCGCGAGTCCCTTCGACGGCTCATCGATGAGGAGCAGCTTGCTGTCATTGACGAACGCCCGGGCCATCGCAAGCATCTGCTTCTGACCGCCAGAAAGATGCCCGCCGTCCTTCTTCCAGAACGTCTTTAAATCCGGGAACAGCTCCAGCACATAATCCTGTCGGGCAAACGCAGCTTCGTCTTCCTTCCGCATGGCAACTTTCATATTCTCCTCGACGGTCAAATCGCCGAAGATGCCCTGGTCTTCCGGGACATAGCCGATGCCACCGTTCGCAATCGTATATGTCGGCTTTTTCGTGATGTCCTGTCCATTGAAAAGGACTGCGCCTTTCGAAGCCGGGGTCAAGCCCATAATCGTCTTCAACGTCGTCGTCTTCCCCGCCCCGTTGCGCCCGAGCAGCACGCTCACTTCCCCTTCACGCGCTTCGAAGAATACCCCTTGAAGGATATGGTACTGGCCGATATGCGTATGGATGTCCTCAACTTTCAGCAAGGTTTTCATCGTAAAGTCCTCCCAAATACGCATTTTGTACGGTTTCATTGTCCATGATTTCCTGCGGACTTCCATCCGCCAGCAGCTTGCCGTTGAAGAGCACCATGATGGAATCCGACAGGTCCAAAATCATATCCATCTTGTGTTCGATCAACAAAATCGTTTTCTCACCGGTCTGTTTGATCTTCCGGATGACGTCCAAAATCGCTGGCACTTCCTCGAGGGACATGCCTGCCGTCGGTTCATCGAGCAGCAGCACTTCCGTATCGAGCGCTAGCAGCATCGCGATTTCGAGCTTCCGCTTCTCGCCATGGGATAATTGGCTAGCGATGGCAAGTTCCTTTCCATCGAGCAGTACGAGGGCGATCAGTTTCTCCGCCTCTTCGATGAGCTGTTTATAATGAAGGAAGTGGCGGACCATTTGATATCGGATCTTCTCCTTTGATTGGACAGCCAGCCGGACATTCTCCAGCACGGTCAAATTCGGAAACACATTCGTAATTTGGAATGAACGGCCGAGCCCCTTCCGCGTCCGGGCTACAGCCGATAAGGAAGCCATCGATTCCCCCTTGAAATAGACGTCCCCTTCCGTGGGCTTCAGTTCGCCGCTGAGTAAGTTGAAAAATGTCGTTTTACCCGCCCCGTTCGGCCCGATGATCGATTTCAAGTGCCGTGGCGGCATTTCAAAATTCACATGCGATACGGCCGTATGCCCACCGAATCGGATGGTCAGGTTTTCTGTTCGTATGATCGGTTCCAATCGTTCTCCTCCTTCCCCGTCCTTCTCGATCGGATAGAGATTTCCATCCGATTGAGAAGGACAGCGATACCACTGTCCTACTGTATTTTATTGCCGTCGGTGATCAGTTTTTGATCGGCGGCTCGGTTTCATCAGCCGAAAGCTCTCTGATAAGAACTGGAACCGGATACGGGACGCCATCCTGTTTTTCGAGTTTGATGGAATAAAGCGTCTGCAATGCTTGGTGATCTTCTGAACGGAAAGTCATCGTTCCTTTCGGTGTTTCGAAAGACATTCCTTCCATGACTTTGATCAGTTCGTTGCCATCCGCATTGCCATTCGACTTCGTTAATGCTTCGACGATTGCGATTGCTGCGGACATGCCGCCCGGTGTGAATAAATCCGGAACTTCGCCGTTATAGCGAGCCTTATGTTCCTTCACTAGCCAATCATTCACTTCGTTATTAGGAAGCGTGTGATAGTAGACGGAGAACCCTTCCATGCCGACAAGCGGCTCCATAATGGAAAGTGCCGGGATATCCGGTGCACCTGTAGAGATCTTGATGCCTTTCTCCTGCATCTTCAAATCTGCGATCTGGTTCCAAGGCGAGTTCGCTCCAGCCCAGACGACAAACATATAATCCGGTTTCGCTTCAATGATCTTCTGCAAATTGGATGTAAAATCCGTTGCTGCAGGATCCGCGAATTCTTCGATGATGACTTCAGCACCTAGATCTTCAGCCGCCTTCTTGAACGCCGCTACACCATCCCAGCCGAATGAATAATCCGGTGCGAATGTCGCGATTTTCACACCAGGACCTGCGATGGCAGCCGCCCCCGCGACAGCATCTTGAGATGAGTTACGCCCCGTCCGGAAAATGAATGGATTGAATTCGGAACCAGTGATACTATCCGCAACCGCCGGCTCGACGATCATGATTTTCTCGTACTCTTCCGCTAAAGGAAGGACTGCGAGCGTGTCACCTGAACTGGAGGAACCGACGAGGAAATCAACTTCGTCCTCTTCAAGAAGCTTCGTCGCTTTTTGGACAGCGACTTCCGGCTTCGTTTCCGTGTCTTCATAAACGACTTCGATTTTCTTTCCTGCGACTTCCATCGTGCCGCCCGTCGAATATTCAAGACCGAGCTCGAAACCTTGCTTTGTCTGTTTACCGTATGACTCAAGCGCACCGGTTAATGAGGCGAGGACGCCGATTTTGATCGTGCCTTGCTCTTCAGTTTTGTTATCTCCAGACACCGGTGTCGTTTTCGATGGTGTTTCTTTTTCCGTTGACGCTTCCCCTTCTTCCGATTTGCTGCAAGCCGCACTGATGACAAGCACCATTGCAAACAATAAGACCAACCACAATTTCTTCTTCATACTGCAACTCCTCTCTCCACTCGTTTTGTAAACGCTTTCTTTCTGTCTACTACTCTATTGGATGGGAGTTGCAAATGAGTTACAGAGGGGAATGGACCTTGAATTAGGAAGAATGGACCCTGGCTGCGAAAGAATGGACCTTGCCGTTGGAAGAACGAGCCCTTGTTGAGAAGAATGGACCTTGACGTGAGGTAAATGGACCTTTGACTCAATTGAATGGACCCTGAAGTACAAAGAATGGACCCTTGCAAGAGCGAAGGATCCATTCTAGTCAAAACTTCTCTATAATTCATTCATAATCATCTTGTACATTTGCTCTGTCGTTTCCATCGGTTCAATGGAGAGCTCTTCTTGTAAAACGGATTTGCACTTCCGGTACCATTTAATCGATTGCGGGCGGTTTTGCAACTGATAGTGGGCGTACATGAGCAGACGGTATGCTTCCTCCCACGTCTGGTCGATCCGCAAAAGCTTCTCAGCCCACTCGATCGTTTTGCCATAGTCTTGCAATCTCGTATATGACTGGGCGAGGCGTTCGAGTGCTTGGATGTACAGCTGCTCGACACGTTCACGCTCTTGCGCAATCCAATCGACGGACAGCTTTTCCTCAAACAGTTTCCCTCTGTAGAGCGCGGCTGCTTTCAATAGGTGGTCGACCGCTTTTTCGGCGGTCTTCTCCGACAGTCCCGTTTCCACATGCCTTTTGAAACGTTCAAGATCTGTCCTGATATCCGCTCTCGGATTCAGCCGGTACATCGTCTGCTTCCGGAGAATGAAAAACGGGTTTTCTCGCGCACTGCGATTCGGCTCAATCACTTTCAGCAAAGCATTCAATGCCACTTTGAAATCCCGGTCGGCGCTCTTGTCATCGGCATCTTCCCATAGCGCTTGCATAATTTCCTCTTTCGGGACGTATCGATTTTTATTCAACAGCAAATAAATGAAAATCTCCTTCGACTTATCGCGTTGCCACTTTCGGTCGGCCACTTCCTCAAGCCCAAGATGAATCGCGAACGGTCCTAATAATTGAACTTCCATTTTATACCCGGGATGTGAAACGGTGTCCTCCAAACCAAGTAGGTGGATTGCGTGCTGAATGTCGCCGTTTTCTTTATGGATACGTGCAGCCTTGAGTACTAAAGGATGAATGGACTGGCGGTCGAATGGGCCGAAGATTGTGTCGTTCGTCAAAAAGAAAAGGTAGTCTCGGCAAAGCGTGAAAAAACGTTCCGCATGCTGTGAGTAATGCCGGTCCGCCTTTGTCCGGTCATACAAATTCATCGACCAAAACGCAGTCACCATTTCCCCGTACAAATCACCGCACTCCCCGAAAAGCCGCCCCGCCTCATTCAGATGCTGTTCCATATCCGTTTCGTTGTTCGCGTAAAAATGTACTATTGCAAGTCCAATATGGATCAATGCAGACAACCAGCCATCATTGACGCGCTCCGTCTCCCGCAAGCCTGCTTCCCCGTACCGGATCGCTTCTGCAAAATCCCCTTGCCGTGCAGCCACGATAGACAATCCCATATACGGCTCTGCATTACCGCGCGAAACGTTCAGCTCATCCATCCGCTCAATCGCCCGGATATAATGGTCTTTCGCAATCGCCACATCGCCCCGATCGGCTATAATTTTCGCATGCCCCATACGAATAAGCCCGACCGCTTCGATAAAGCCCGATTTCTCCTTCCGACCAAGCTGTATCCCCCTTGCAGCACTCTCCAAAGCAAGTCCATTCTCGCCGGTCATCGAGTAGATCAAGGATAGGAGGATATCCGTTTCCCGGTATGCATCAGGCAGCGTCAAACTGTCCACCCGTTCCGACAAGTACGCCTGCGCCTCCCGTAGTTTTCCCGTGCGCAACGCAATCCTCGCATCCAAATTCCCTTCGCGTAGGATGCTTTTATCATGGATTTCCTGCTCCACCCACTTTGCAGCATCAGATGCCTTCCCCAGGTTGACGAGATTTTCCGCGAATTGCCGTTTCAACAATTCCATTTCCAATACGCTCGTCCTATCGCTCTTCTCGGCGAAGAGGATTGCGTTCATTAAATACGGATCTGCCAATCCTGGTTGGATCGTATCAAGGTAAATATTTGCGATGCCGGCATGTGCACGCCCCGCAAAATAATCGTCACCCCGTTTTTCGGCCGCTTCGATGCATGCCGAATATGCCACTCGTGCTTTCTCGTAAAAAGCACGGTACCGATGCGCCTCTCCTTCGAAGAAATAGAGAGGGTAGAACTGTGCGAAAACGTCCGGCGACAAGCTTTTGATGATTTCAAGCAGCCACTCGAACTGGCCCGCTTTAATCAGAGCAACGCCGTTGTCGACGATAATTTGCCCGATGAATGACGCATCCCCGCTTTTCACGGCATGGGAAATCGCTTGAATCGGGTTTGATTGCCGAAGATAAAATTCCGCTGCCTGTTTTTGGGTTGAATAAAACTGGTCAGAATTGACCGCTTGCCATTTCCGTTCCAGAAATTGTTGGAACAGCGCGTGATACCGGTATGTCCCTTCCCCTAGCGATTGGATGAACACATGGCGTTCCGCAAGCTTCCGGAGTGTGCTTGCCGCTTCATTCCCATAAAAACTTTCGACTATCTCCAATGAAAACGTTGGGAAAATCGAAAAGGCCAATAACCATTCCTTCTCTTCTTCACCCATCCGATTGAAAACTTCCTCGGAAAGATAGGCAAACAAGTCATGCAATGCGGGTTTCATTGCGGTCGGCAAATGGGTTTCACCACCCGCGAGATGGAGTGCGAGCAGATTGACGGCAATCGCCCATCCTTCCGTCAACCGGATGACAGAAGCTGCCTCTGCATCGGTAAGTGTTTGATCAAAATAATCCTCATAGAAGACGGCCACTTCCTCTTCCGAAAACAGAAAGTCCTCTTCCGTCAATTCGCATAGTTGCCCCGTCACTTTCAACTTTACGAGGCTCGCCCAACGTGGACGGTTCCTCGTTGCTACGATTATGCGGGTGTTGGGAGGTAATGAATCAATCATCTTTTCAACAAGATAATTCACTAAAAATACATGGTCGACGTGATGGAAATCGTCGATGACAATGAAGAGAGGTGGATCGATTTCACAAAGCTCATTGATGAAAAGGGCGAGCCATCGTTCGAGATCCAATTCCTTTGGATGCAAATTCGGCCTGTCCCATTCGGATAACGATGCACCGAACTCCGGCACGACACGGCGAATGCTTTGCGTCAGATAAGTGATGAACGGATAGACGTCATCGTCTTCACCTGTCACCGAATACCAGCTATACACAGCTTTTGTGTCATGGAAATACGCAGAAAGCCCCGAACTCTTCCCATACCCCGCCCCGCTATGCAACAACGTCAGCTTCACCCGGTCCACCATCTTCATCTTTTTAATGAACGAAGCTCTCCGCATGTACGTGGCGGATGGAGTCGGAGGCATCAGCTTGGATAGTAATATGGGCTTTGTCTGCATGGAATCTCACCTACCCCAGTGTCTCTTTCTAACTATTTTATCATAAGACTGTTCTGAATTGGATGACATTGTCGGTAGATAAATAAAAAAAACCTCCTTTGCCGGTAGAAAACCAGAAAGGAGATATTCGCTTACCAAGCTACAATCGTTCCATCCGTCCTTGATTCTGTGCCGCCTGAAAGGACGCCTGTTTCCGGATTGCGCCAAATGATTTGTCCTCTGCCGAATGATCCGCTGTCCAATGTCGGTACAATCTGATGTCCCAATCGGGTGAGTGCCTGCGCGATATGGTTCGGGAAATTCGGTTCGACATGAACTTTATTCCCCTCGATCCATTGCCAGCGCGGTGCATCGAGCGTCGCTTGCGGATTCAGATGGTAATCGATCGTGTTGACGATGACTTGGAAATGGCCTTGCGGCTGCATGAACCCGCCCATGATTCCGAACGGCCCTACCGCTTGTCCGTCCTT
The DNA here is from genome assembly GCF_946901335.1 of Saccharococcus sp. Marseille-Q5394. Taxonomy (NCBI): domain Bacteria; kingdom Bacillati; phylum Bacillota; class Bacilli; order Caryophanales; family Anoxybacillaceae; genus Saccharococcus; species Saccharococcus sp. Marseille-Q5394. Next base: position 1,293,765 of record NZ_CAMPPQ010000001.1, read on the forward strand.
CGTCAGGAATCCCGGGATGATCGTGTTATAGGAACGTTTGCCTGGCTTCAATACGTTCGGATGTGCCGGATCGAGCGAAAAATCCATGCCGCGGTTTTGAAGCGTGATGCCCGTTCCCGGCACGACAACACCGGATCCGAAGCCCATATAATTCGATTGGATGAATGAAACCATATTGCCCTCTTCATCTGCAGTCGCCAAATAGATCGTCCCGCTTCTCGGCAAGTCGTACGGCTCCGGAACTGATGCCCGTTCTGTAATTGTAGCAGCCCGCTTCTTCGCATATTCCTTCGACAGCAAGTGCTCGATGTCGATCGGCATATCCTTTTCTTCAGTAATGAACGCCTTTCCATCGGTAAACGCCAGCTTCATCGCCTCGATCTGTTCGTGTAGCGACTCTACGTCGTTTAGTACCGCTGGATTCATTTCCGAGAAGATATTAAGCGCCATTAACGTAACGACGCCTTGCCCGTTCGGCGGTATTTCCCATACGTCATAGCCTTTGTAATTTGTCGAGATCGGGTCGACCCATTCTGCTTTATACTTTTCCAGATCAGATTTACGGAGATAGCCATTGTTTTTCGCTACATGCGCATCAATCAAATCCGCAAGCTCTCCTCTGTAAAACGACTCCGCATTCGTTTCACCGATGGAACGCAAAGTCTTCGCATGATCCGGTGACTTCCACATTTCCCCGATTTCAGGAGCCCGGCCATCCGGCGCGAACACTTTGAACCATTCGTCGAATTCAGCGGAATCATGCTCTACGAATTTCTTGTAAGCAATGCGCCAATATTTCCCTAAAATCGGCGTAAGCGGGTACCCTTCCTCCGCGTAGCGGATTGCCGGAGCAAGCGACTCAATCAAAGGCAGCTTGCCAAATCGTTTCGACAGCTCTGCCCAAGCAGACGGAACCCCGGGCACCGTAATTGGCGCATAACCCATTGCAGGTATCTTTTCATGCCCCGCCTCTTTCATCGCCTCATGCGTCAATGCTTCCGGCGCTGGCCCCGACGCATTCAAGCCGTAAAGCTTATCCTTCATCCACACAATCGCAAACGCATCGCCGCCCATTCCATTCGTAGTCGGTTCAACGACAGTGAGCGCAGCGGCAGTTGCAATCGCCGCATCCACCGCATTCCCGCCCTTTTGCATCACTTCAATGCCCGCTTGAGCCGCTAGCGGTTGCGACGTCGCCACCATTCCTTTCCGAGCAAATACAGTGTGGCGAGTTGTCGTGTAAGGATTATATAAATAGTCCAATGGAATTCCCCCGTCGTTTTTTCTTTTATTATACGATACTTTTAAACAAATGAATGAAAATTCCAGAAAACTTGTTCATTATTCAGTTTTCGGTGCCTGTGCATCACACATTTATGACAATTCATCTAAATTAATATTAATACTGACATCTGTAAACAAACAGTTGAAACAGCTGACTTAATGGTTTTGATTATACAATTGTAGTGCATAGTCTGAATAGTTTCTTACACAGGCACCGGAAAAATTCGGAAAATAGTAATAGCTGAAATATATTATTCACCCAACCGGGATACCACTTGAATCGCATCAGATTTTGTCGAAATAAAACATATAGACCAAATTTACTAATAAGGGGAAATAGTTATGGCCAAATCGCTAAAAACAAAAATCATCTTTGCGGCTCTTATTTTATTCTTTGTGGGAACTGTACTCATGGCATTCATGCTCAATGGACAAGTGAAGAAACGTTCGTTGGAAAGCGTAATCGATTCAAGTGATGCCATTTCGAACCAGATCGGGCACGCTGTGGAGAACTTTCTTGCACAATATTCGAAAGGCATTGATTCACTTACCGACTCGGATGAAATCATGGACTTCACTGGCCCTAGAGGCTCAATTGTAAGTGAAGCGGAGTTGGTTCAAAGACTGGAAAGCTTTTTGGAAGTCTATTCCGATGCAGTGGCAGTCTATTATGCACAACCATCCAAGCATACGGTCATCTACCCGGTGTCCGATTTGAGCGGCTTCGATCCGACGAGCCGTCCATGGTATGAAATCGCGATTGGTGAACCTGGCAAGGTTCAATGGTCGTCACCATACATCGATGAGGTCAGCGGCAACTTCATGATTACTGCTTCCATTGCTGTCGAGAAGAACGGAAGAGTAGTCGGTGTGGCCGGGGTTGACCTCATGTTGTCCGCGATCACCGACATGCTGAACTCGACATATATTCCGCATGATGGCTATTCCACACTTTTTGACGAAAACGGCACGGCGATTGCACACCCGACGTTAAGCGGGGAAAATTTGATGGAGACTGCCTATGTCAAGAATATGTACAGTTCGGACCAGGGGGATGAGGCATTCAAAGATGAGAATGGCAAAAAGATGATCAGTGTCCATTCGACAATCCCCGAGTTTGGTTGGAAGGTCAGCACAGTCTATGAACAGAATAAACTTATGGAAATGTCCCGGCAGCTGTTACTTTCCATTTTCATCATTTCAATTATTACACTCGCAGTTGTCGGTATCGGTCTGTACTTCCTCATTAGCAGGATGTTGAAACCGATTGCCCGTCTCCGAAGCTTGATGGATGACGTCGCAGAAGGCGATTTGACCGTTCAATCGGATATCCGTACGAAAGATGAGATTGGACAGCTTGGCGAAAACTTCAACAAGATGATTGCCAACATGCATGACATCATTTCAGTTGTAAATCAATCCGCAGACAATGTCAGGACAAACTCGGAAAGTTTAAGTGCCGTGGCAGAAGAGACGAGTGCATCCAGCTCGGAAGTCGCACATGCTGTCAATGAAATCGCACATGGCGCTTCAAGATCCGCGGAAGATGCCGAAACGGTAACGGAAAAGTCCGATGAACTCGGGCGGCAGATTAATGACATTACAGAACGCGCGATTTCAATGAAGACAATCGCAGAGCATACAGGCGAGATGAATGCGAACGGCCAAACCCAAATGCACAATCTTCAACAGACATTCGAATCGTCAGGTGCAAATCTGAAGTCGATGAACGACGCAATTAGTACGCTCGGCGAAAAGGTTAAGGAGATCGGCGGAGTCATGGAAACGATCACTGACATTTCTTCACAGACGAATCTTCTCGCACTGAACGCAAGCATTGAAGCAGCTCGCGCAGGCGAACATGGAAAAGGCTTTGCGGTCGTCGCAGAAGAAGTCCGGAAACTTGCGGAAATGTCCGCACGTGCTACGGAAGAAGTCAAAGTGACCGTCCTGCAATTGCAAGAAGAGTCACGACTCGTAACATCCCAGATGGATGAAACAATCGCTACATTCCGTGACCAAGAAAGCGTCGTCCAAGAAACGGAAAAGACATTCGCCCAACTATCCGATTTAATGGAGACGATGCAAGCTTCAATCGACTCGATTTCCAATGAAATTCATAGCGTAGCCCATCATAAGGATGAAGTTACGATGACGATCCAGACAATGGCGGCCACGTCCCAAGAAACAGCGGCAGCATGCGAGGAAGTCAGCGCTTCAACTGACGAGCAGCTCCGTGCAATCCAATCCGTCACAGATGCTGCAGAAACACTGACAGACTTAAGTGAAAAACTGAACCTTGCAATCGACCGGTTTAAAATGTGAACCACCAAATAAATCCCGCATTGGCTATTCGCCAGGCGGGATTTATTTTTTGTGGACTCTTCAAATCGGTGCTCTGCATCACAAAACGGTGCCTGTGCATCACACATTTATGACAATTCATCTAAATTGATAAAAATACAAATATCTGTGAACCCTCAGTTGAGACTACTGACTTGTTGGTTTTGGTTATACAATTGTAGTGCATAGTCTGAATAGTTTCTTACACAGGCACTGAAAAAATTGGCACCGAAAAGATTCTGAAATCGCTTCCTTCTCAATATTAAAATAGTAAACAAATTATGAACACTATTATTATTTAATAATAGCTAAACATTTTTCGTAATGGTCCGAAATGTAAGGTTGTATGTAATTTTACCTATAGAAAGAGAAGGTGCACCTATGTTTACGTCAATTAAAACCAAAATTATCGTTACAGTATCAGTCTTGTTCATTATCGGCATGACTCTCATGACTGTACTTTCAAGTATTCATGTGAAGGATAAAACAAGGGAAAATCTAATCATGCAAAGTGAAGTGCTTGTACATGAAATAGGTTCTTATGTTGAAAACTTCATTGATTTGCATGAGAAAGGGCTCACTCAGTTGGCTAATTCCTCTTACGTAACGGATTTTGCTAATGTAGATGGCAATTTTGAAGAATACATAACCGCAATGGAACAGGAATTCTATTCATTCCAAACTTTATATGATAATACGTCTATGCTTTATTTCGCTTTGCCATCGAAAGAGATGCTAACCGTTCCGAACGCTGATTTGGGCAGTGACTATAATCCAACTGAGTATGAATGGTACCAAGAAGCGGCCGCAAATCCCGACAAAGTTTATTGGACAGAACCGCATATAGATCGTGCGACAGGCGAATACACGATCAGCGCTATAAAAGCAGTTCAAAAAAATGGGGAGCTTGTCGGCGTGTTAGGTCTTGATATTCGTATGGACAAATTGGCAGCAACTGTTTCGAATAAGGACATTGGTCATAACGGATTTATCGCACTTTTCGATGCAGAAGGAACAGCGATGGTACATCCAGTATTGGCAGGGGAAAATATTATCGACTTGCCTTACGTAGCTGAAATGTATGATTATCAAAGCGGTAGCGAACGTCGCGAAATTCAATACACTGATGACGGAGTTTCAAGAGTCAATACATTTGCGACAGTGTCCGGCTTAGGATGGAAGGTAGCCGCGATATACGATACGAAAGAAATTGATCTGTTGGCCAACTCTATGCGATTTGGCATGATCATTATTGCCGGTGGTATTTTAGTATTACTCATCGCAGTTCTCTACCCGATCATAAACCGCACAGTAAAACCAATCGGCAAGTTGAAAACTCTTATGCAAGCAGTTTCTAATGGTGATTTGACTGTCAGATCGTCCATTAAAACAAAAGATGAAATCGGTGAACTTGGAAACTACTTCAATAATATGATTGAAGACACAAATGCTGTAATCGCTGTCGTCAATCAATCTGCTGAGGACGTACACACACGTTCTGAAACCTTAAGCGCGACCGCGGAGGAAACAAACGCCTCAAGCAATGAAGTCGCTCACGCTGTCGGAGAAATCGCGAATGGTGCATCCCGCTCTGCTGAAGATGCTGAAGCAGTTACGGAACAAGCCGAATTATTAGGTAAGGAAATTAATGAAATTGAGAAGAAAGCGGCCCAAATGCAGGAACTTGCCACAAGGGTCAGTGACATGAATTCCAATGGACAAATTCAAATGAACGAGCTAAAACAATCTTTTGGAGACTGGGAGATTGAAATGCGGTCCATGGCCGACGTGATTGACACACTCGAAGAAAGAGTGAAGGCAATCGGCGGTGTGATGGAAACGATCACCGAGATTTCATCGCAAACAAATCTGCTAGCACTGAATGCAAGCATTGAAGCAGCACGCGCCGGAGAACATGGCAAAGGCTTTGCAGTCGTTGCAGATGAAGTCCGTAAATTGGCTGAACAATCGGTTCGATCGACGGAAGAGGTAAAAATGACTGTCATTGAATTACAAGAAGGCGCTCAACAAGTCTCTCAACAAATGATTGACACAAGGGAAAACTTCCGTAAACAAGGCCATGTTGTCAACGACACCGAAGCAACTTTCGGTCAACTAACTGCAGTTATGTCCGATATGGAATCATCAATCAGCTCAATCTACGAGGAGATTCAAAAAGTTGCCGGCTACAAAGACGAAGTGAGCGAAACAATCCAAACAATGGCAGCCACTTCACAAGAAACCGCAGCAGCATGCGAAGAAGTAAGTGCATCTTCAGAAGAACAGTTACGCGCGATTCAAACAGTAACCGAGGCTGCAGAAACGTTGACAGAACTAAGCGAGGAATTGAGTAAGACGGTACATCGATTTAAATTTTGATCTATTGAATGATAATATATAAAAAGCGTCCAGAAAATCAATTCATCGACTTTCTGGACGACTTTTTATTCCCGATTACTTTTTCAATCGAGCAACTTATCCTGTGATCAAAATTGGGATGAATAAAATAAAGGAACAGCTTCAAAAACCGTCCCTTCCCCTTGAAACGTTGAAATTTCAAGGGGTTTTATTTTTCACCTATGCTTTTTTAAACCGCGGATAACCTATCAAAATCGCAATGACACAGCAAATCCCCATCAGGACAGGATAAAACGAATAGACAATGATGCTTAACGGTGAAATAGCAGCTAATCCTGCAGCCGCCAATACTTGGACACCGTACGGCAAGACGCCTTGCCAGACGCTTGAGAATGTATCGAGCAAACTGGCCGACTTCCGGGGATCGATACCGTACTCATCCGCGATGCGTTTTGCGACGGGACCCGTAATGATGATTGCTATTGTATTATTGGCGGTTGCAATATCCGCCGCACTCACTAACCCTGCAATGCCGAATTCGGCGCCTTTTTTCGACTTGATCTTACTCGTAATGACACGCAGCAAATAATCCAGACCTCCATTATGCTGAATGATCCCCACGATTCCGCCAATCAAAATAGAAACAATCGCCAAGTCCTCCATCGACATAATCCCGGCTGATGCCGTCTGCAAGAAGGTATCCAACTGGTAGGAACCATCCAGCAATCCAATGACGCCAGCAAAAATTGTTCCGCCAACTAGCACAATCAATACATGCGCACCGAGCAGTGCTGCCACTAAAACAGCTACATACGGCAAGATCTTAATCAATTCGAATGGATATTCACCCATTAATTCCGCCGAATTGCCATGTGTCAACAGAGCGAGGAGAATCATGGTCACTATCGCACCAGGAAGAACGATGAAGAAGTTCACTTTGAACTTGTCCTTCATTTTTGTCTGTTGCGTCCGGACCGCCGCAATCGTCGTATCCGAAATCATCGACAAATTATCCCCAAACATCGCGCCGCCAATAACTGTTGCCATGGCGAGCGCTACCGGGACGTCAGTTTGGGAGGCAATCCCTACACCGATTGGAGCCAACGCGACAATCGTACCCATTGACGTCCCCATCGAAATCGATATGAAACAGCCGATGACAAACAAGCCGACTATAAGCAAATTCGCGGGCAGCAACGACAAACCTAAATTGACCGTCGATTCAACGGCCCCCATTCCTTTCGCCACGCCCGCAAAGGCACCCGCCAAAAGAAAAATGACAGCCATTAATATTATATTCGGATGCCCCGCATGCTTCATAAAAACATCGACCTTTTTACTGAACGTCTCCCGCCGATTCATTGTAAGCGCCACGGCTGCCGCGATAAGCATCGCGACGTTCAAAGGCATATTGTAAAAGTCTTTCGTCACGATTCCTGAGCCGATAAACAGGACAACAAAGACAATGAGCGGCAAAAACGCCAAAAGACTCCCTTTTTTCAATTGTTCATTCGACATATGCATTCCTCAACTTTATCATTTTCATTAGTTAGTGCCAGTTCAAAACAGGTACTAGCAAGCATATTAGTATAACATAAAAACCAGCTATTCCATCGAGTTAACTACTCGTTTGATAGCTGGTTTTTAATCGCTGAACAGAAAGGTAAAAAATCCCGCTGCAGGCGATGAACCTGGCGGTATTTTTTTCATTATCTCTTTAAGTACTCTAAGAAATTTTCCAGGAATCTTTCGCTGTCTACACCGACGCAGATGTTGACGTTTGGTTCTTTTTTCAGGATGTTTCTGAAGTCACAGATCGTTTGACCGTAGCTGAGCTCGGATTCTGTTTCTACATCGACATAATATTTTTCTGTTTGAACGAACGTCGGATCTAGAGCGACACCGACCGACAATGGATCGTGCAACGCGCAACCATTTATGCCGTAGAGGTCAATCGAAAATTGTCTGTAATCGACAGTGCTTTGCTTAACAAAATCGTAATACTTCGTACCTTTTAATTCCTCGATATGCTCTTCTGTCAGCAACACTTGTCTCGTAACGTCTAAACTTACTAATGTTATGTTCATTCCTGAATGGAAAACGATTTTTGCTGCTTCTGCATCCGCGTAAATATTGAATTCAGATGTCGGAATCGTATTTCCTCTTCCCGCTGATTGGACGAGGCCACCCATAATGATGACTTCTTTCAGCCATTCAGCTAACCTTGGCTCTTTACGTACAGCCAACGCAACGTTCGTAAGCGGTCCGACTGCAATTAGCGTAAGTTCGCCTTTATGCTTTTTCGCTTGCTCGATAATAAAATCCGGAGCAAAGACATCATGTTCAGGAAAATCGATCGCGATATCGTCAAGCGCTCCGCCGACGCCGTCATTCCCGTGTACTCTGAACTCGTGATAAGGCTGTTTTAAGAGTGGACGGTCTGCACCTTTATACACATTGATTTGGTCTTCCACTCCCAATAGCTTTACGATCCTGTTTGTATTGATATTCACTTGCTCAAGCGGAACATTACCGGATACTGCTGTAATACCAAGAATATCTAGTTGTTTACTATTAACTGCATAAAGGATGGCGAGTGCATCATCTACACCCGTATCCACGTCTAAAATGACCTTTTTCAAACCACTCACTCCTCTTACTTAGTTTTTATTGCTTAGAAACTCCTGCACTTCATCAGCAGTCGGCATTCCCGTTTGAGCGCCGAGCCTTGTCGTTGATAAAGCAGCTACTGCATTTCCATAAAGACAAGCAGCTTCTACAGATAACCCTTGCCCTAATGCAACAGCAAAGCCGGCGTTGAATGAATCGCCAGCACCCGTCGTATCTACAACGTCAATGGTGTAAGCCGGAATGTTTATCTCCTTCCCCTTCTGGAAATAAGAAACACCTTCACTGCCTTTTGTCAGGATCACTTTCTCAATGAGTTCTGCATGATTTTTCTCATTCGTCAAATGCTTGATTTCATGTTCGTTCGGAGTTAAATAATCGACTTTGTTCAGTAGATCAGCTGGCAGCTCACGGATAGGAGCCGGATTCAATATGACAATAACGCCATTTTTCGTCGCAATTTCAACTGCCTTTAGGACACCATCCAACGGAATTTCAAGCTGCAGGATTAGTATATCGCTCTCCGCAATTACGTCTCTCTTAGCTTCCACGAATGAAGCCGTCACATGATTATTCGCACCTGGTACAACAATAATATTATTATCTTTATTGGAAACGGTGATGGAAGCAGTTCCAGTCTGTGTAGCAACTTGTTCCACATTGCTCACGTCAACGCCTTCGCTGTTAAGGTGTGCAATCATCTCATTACCGAAAAGATCTTCACCTACACAGCCAATCATTTGAACGGCTGCGCCAAGTCTCGCGGACGCGACTGCTTGGTTTGCACCTTTACCACCTGGATTCATTTGAAACTGCTGACCGAGTATCGTTTCGCCCATTTTAGGCAGTTGATCGGTAATCGTCACGATGTCCATATTGATGCTTCCGACGATTGTTATGTTAGGGGCTTGTCCCATGATGATTCCACCCTCCTTACGTTGAATCTCTCTCCACTAATTGAACATCAAATTGATAAAATGTTTCTTCGATGACTTGCCCTTTTATGAGCTTGATGAGCACCTTTGCCGCCTTCTGCCCTAACTCATACAAAGGCTGTTCAATCGTTGTCAGTTCTGGTATTGACGCCTTCCCTAAAGCGATGCCATCAAATCCAATGATCGAAATATCTTCAGGAACCTTTAATCCATGCTGGTAGGCCGCTTTCATCGCACCAATCGCCATCGTATCATTCGCAGCAAAAATCCCATCAATTTCGGGATGCTGCCGTAAAAGCTCCAACACCGCCTCTGTTGCCGTTTCCATACGGTAATTCCCATTGACGATATAACTTTCGTTGAACCATTGTTCGTCAGCCACTATTTCTCGATAGCCTTCACAGCGCTCATTGGCGTTTACTATATCGAGCGGCCCTCTAATATGTGCGATTTTCCTACGCCCTTTTTCTATTAAAAAGCGGGTAGCCATTCGCGCGCCGTTTTTATTGTCAACGACAATTGTCGGGATATCTTTACTAATTTCCCTGTCTATGCAAACGACAGGTATAGTCAGCTCACGAATCGTTTTTTCCTGTATTGTGTTGGAGGAGATGATAATGCCATCTACATATTTCTGAAGCAAAACATCTACGTACCGCTGTGCTTTTTCCTCATCTTCATCGGAATTGCATAAAATCACGGTATATCCTAGTTTGGATGCAGTATCTTCAATCGCCCGAGCTAATTCAGGAAAGAAAGGATTCATAATATCCGGCAGAATCAAACCGATCGTTTTCGATTGCTTTTTGAACAAGCTTCTTGCAACTTCATTTGGTCGATAGTTTAATTCCGCGATCGCGGCCTCCACTTTCTTCCGTGTTTCTGCACCCACATACCCTTTGTCATTCAACACCCGTGACACGGTTGCAACGGATACGCTTGCATGTTTTGCAACATCTCTAATAGAAGCCATTCCAAATCACTCCATTGGTAATTATCGGTAACCGGTTACACATAGTGTGCATGACAAAAGGGTATGCGTCAAGATTCTCTAGTAGATTTAGAAGAAGAATATTCCTACAATCGCTCCGTTTAGCAAGTTAGCTAATGTAGCAGCAATCAATGCTTTAAGAGCCATCGCTTGAATATCCTTTTTACGAGTCGGTGCTACACCGATCATAATCCCGAGAATGATTCCGATTGATCCGATATTCGCAAAGCCGGATAATGCAAATGTCAGAATTGCAATCGATTTTTCGGAGAATTGTTCAATCATCGTTGAAAACGATGTAAATGCAACGAATTCATTTAAAATCATTTTCTGTCCAAGCAAGTTCCCTGCAGCAAGTGCTTCATCCCAAGGAATACCGATGATGAGCGCGACCGGCGCAAAGATATACCCCGTGATCGTTTCAAATGAGAGCTCAGGGAATCCGAATAATGATCCGACCCCGCCTAATATTCCGTTCAACAATGCAACAAGTCCAATAATAGAAATCAAGATGATCCCTGCATTGACAGCGAGGTTTAACCCTTCCCTAGAGCCATTGATAATGACATCCATAATATTGGTGTCTTTTTTAGATTCACCCATATAGTCGTCCATCTCTTTCCATTCATCTGGATTGAGAGGATCTGTCTCAGGAATGATCAGCTTTGCAAGCATTAAACCTGCGGGCGCGGACATTATCGCTGCAGATAGCAAGTACTCGATTGGAATACCCATTGCAGCCAACCCGATTAAAACTGCCCCCGAAACGGAAGCCAATCCACCAACCATGATGGCGAAAATTTGCGACCTAGACATCCGGCTAATATACGGCTTTACGGAAATAGCCGACTGTGTCATCCCTAAGAAGATATTCATCGCGGCATTTGTCGATTCGACATACCCCGTTTTCATGAACTTTGAAATTAATCCACCGAGCACTTTTACAATCAGCTGCATAATCCCGAAATAATATAAAAGTGAAATCAAAGCAGATAGGAAAACCATAATGGTTAGTACATTGATGGCAAATATAGATCCAACCGGACCGTTTTTATCTGCTAATGAACCGAATACGAAGGAGAGACCTTCCATCCCGTACCCCATCACTTTATTGACACCGTCAGATACAAACTCAACGACTGCAATTCCAGCTCCCCATTTAAGGACGATAAATCCTAATAGGACCTGTGCAAAAAATCCAACGAGCATTGTTCGAACGTTAATAATCTTTTTGTTTTCGGACATAAGATATGCAATAAATAAAATAACCGCACATCCGAAGATCCCCCATACTATACTCATTCTCAAAATCCTCCTCAGTTTTCGGAAAAGTAGGTAACCGGTTACACATTTTTAATAAAAAATATGGCAACCTGTTGTTTTTCCTTCTTCGTAGACAAGTTTATCTCTATGTCCAATTACTTCTTTAGTGTGTAACCGGTACCACATTGCGGTAGACGGTTCTCAAAAGGTTACTCTAATGATGTTCTCAAGCAAATAGTGTAACACATTACTCAAAAAGTGTATTCTTTTGGATTTGGAATGTCAATATGAATTTTCATAACGGAAAGTGTTAGACTTTTCATCAAAATTAAGCGACTCGATTACTTCGTGTCCAAATAAAAAAACGAGCTATCGTACGCACTTAAAGAAGTGAATACGATAGCCCGGTTTGTCAAAGTGTTTTTGATAGTTTTCCTTGCCTACTGCATTGCTAGAACGATTTTACTTACCCATCTTTCTCCTTTAAACCGAGGTTTACCTGTCGGAAAGCTGATTTTGATTGCGCTATTTTTAGGTGTTATGCATGCACATGCAACTGTTTGATTTCTTCAATCATCATTGGGATAACCTCAAACAGATCGCCGACAATTCCGTAATCGGCTACCTTGAATATGTTTGCTTCAGGATCCTTATTGATGGCTACGATGATTTTCGAATTGGACATCCCAGCCATATGCTGAATGGCCCCCGAAATTCCTGCCGCGATGTAAAGATCCGGTGTAACGACTTTACCTGTTTGCCCTATTTGCAAGGAGTAATCACAGTAATCCGCGTCACATGCACCGCGGGATGCGCCGACTGCACCGCCGAGAAGATTCGCCAACTCTTGCAGCGGCTTGAAACCGTCTGCGCTTTTCACGCCCCGACCGCCAGCAATGACCACTTTTGCTTCGGAAAGATCGACGCCCTCTGTCGATTTGCGTACCACTTCTTTGATGGCGGTGCGGAGATTTGTAATATCAACCGACAAGGAAGTGACGTCGCCAGTACGACTGCCGTCTTTTTCAAGAGAAGCGATGTTGTTTGGACGGACAGTGAAAAGTAGCATGCCATCCTTGTGCTTCACTTTTTCGAACGCTTTCCCAGAATAGATGGGCCGGATAAAAAGCGCATCATCGTTTTCCCCTTCAATCGCTGTCACATCGGAGATCAAGCCGGTTGATAGTTTACTAGCTATTTTCGGTGACAAATCTTTCCCTAGTGCCGTATGGCCGAAAACGATCGCTTCCGGTTTTTCCTGTTCGTACACGGCCATGAATCCTTGGCTGTAACCATCCGATGTGTAATATTTCAAATGTGGGTGTTCCACTGTTACAACACGGTCCGCCCCATATTGAATCAATTCTTCTGCTAGCGAAGCAATACCATCACCGAGCAGGACTGCTACAACTTCGCCGGCTCCTGCCACCGTTTTCGCAGCAGCAATTGCTTCAAATGAAACATATCGTAAAGTCCCTTCGCGTGCTTCCCCGAACACTAACACTTTTTTAGACATAATGAATCCCTCCTGATTTATGAATCTGTCAAATGACTTTTGCTTCTGAATGGAGCAAAGCGACAAGTTCTTGTACTTGCGCTGCAATATCGCCTTCCAGTACACGGCCAGCCGCTTTTTGTGGCGGCAAGTATACTTCCAACGTTTCCGTTTTTGCTTTCACATCGTCCTCGTCAATGTCCAGATCGTCAAGGTCTAGCTCTTCAAGCGGTTTCTTCTTCGCTTTCATGATGCCAGGCAAGGATGGATAGCGTGGCTCATTCAAGCCTTGTTGCGCAGTCACCAACAATGGGAGTGATGTTTCGAGTGTCTCGGAATCCCCTTCGACGTCACGGACGATTTTCACGGATGAACCATCTATTTCCAGGCTTGTGATTGTCGTAACATAGTTGATGCCTAGCAATTCGGCGACTCGTGGACCGATCTGGCCGGAACCCCCATCGATTGCAACGTTTCCTGCAAGGATCAGATCTACCTTTTTGTCGTCCAAATAGTCAACGATGATTTTTGCCGCCGTGAATTCGTCCATTTCATCAAGATCTTCCGTATTGATAAGAACGGCTTTGTCCGCCCCCATTGCGAGTGCTGTGCGCAATTGCTTTTCCGCTTCCTCATCGCCGATTGTCAAGACCGTCACTTCACCGCCTTGTGCGTCACGGATTTGAATCGCTTCTTCTATCGCGTATTCATCGTACGGGTTGATGATGAACTCGGCTCCGTCTTCTACAATTTTCCCGTCTTTCACTGTGATTTTTTCTTCAGTATCGAATGTTCGTTTTACAAGTACATAAATGTTCATTCAACAAAACCTCCATTGTATATTCAACACGTATTTTCAAATATGCCGTAATCGCTCTACTGTTTGAAGATACTCCTCCTGTAACCTTTCCACGATTGATGCAATCGATTGGATTTCTGTGATTGCCCCGACGCCTTGCCCAGCACCCCAAATATTTTTCCATGCTTTCGGTTCATTTTCGCGGAAGTTGGAGTTAAAATCTCGTTTCTGCTGTAAATTTTCGGGATCGAGACCAGCCTTCACGATGCTTGGGATCAAATAATTTCCTTTGACGCCCGAGATGGCACCGGTGTAAAGAATCTCCGTCGCTGTAGCTTCAAGTAGCATTTCCTTATACTCAGCGTCCGCCAACGTCTCCTCCGCCGCTATGAATCTCGTACCCATATAAGCGAAATCCGCTCCTAACGCTTGTACGGCAGCAATGTCCCGACCGTTCGAAATGCAGCCCGCTACAATTGTTAGCCCTTGCCAAAATTGCTTAACCTCACCCACAAATGCAAACGGATTCAGCGTACCGCCATGACCACCAGCACCGTTGCAGACAAGGATGAGCCCATCCACACCCGCTTCTGCCGCTTTTCGGGCATGCTTGGTGGAGATGACATCCGACAGGACCACGCCACCGTAATCATGGACAATATCTACAATCGCCTGGGGATTGCCAAGTGAAGTAATGACAATCGGAGGCTCGTATTTCCGAATTGCCTCCAAATGTACATCTAGCTGCCTGTTCGTCTTATGTACAATAAGATTGACTCCCCATGGCGAAATGATTTCTGACGTATTGAGTTTCGCCGGATCTAATGCTTCACGAATCGTCTGAAACCAATTTTCCAGCGCTTCGGGACTCCGTGCATTCAGCAGAGGAAATGTCCCGATTATACCTGCTTTACAAGCTTCAATGACTGATTCCGGGCTAGAGACTAGGAACATTGGTGCCATAATGACCGGAATGATTGTCTTCCCGAGCATCTTCTTTTCCTTCCCATCCACTATGTCCACTTCCCTCACTCCTATCGCTGTATGCGGATTGTGAACTTGGCTTCCACTTTCACTTCTCCCGCTTCATTGGCCGCAGATGCCTCACAATGCAGCCGGTCGCCAGCATCATCCGTAACACAGCCATTGATCATGATTTTTTCGCCGGGTCTTGTCATCGCCTTGAAACGAACTGTAAAGTTATCTAACCGGCCCGATGGGAACCAACCTTCAATCGCCTGGCCGACAAAGCCCATAATCATCATGCCATGTGCAATGACGTCTCCTAGCCCCGCCTCTTGCGCAAAAGGGACGACTGTATGGATCGGGTTGAAATCACCTGATGCCCCAGCATACCGGACAATCTGTGTATGGGTTATCTTTTCTTTCTGCAACGTTTCTAAATGCCGGCTAACCGTCAAACCAATCGCCTCCTAATGTCTTTCAATAATTGTTGAGCGGCTTATAAGCACCAATTCCCCGTGCTGATTTAGAAATGTCTTTTTCAACACGATAAAATTCATCTTTGCTTTCATAAAAACTTTTTCGACTTCCGTATGAACGGTGATTTCATCCCCTGCTTCTAGAACGCCGGCATACTCGTAACTTTGCTCCCCGTGCAGCACTTTGGACAAGTTCAATCCGAGAACCTTTGACATGGAAATTTGCCCGCCCCAAAATTCAATGACAGTCGGAAAAGTTGGCGGCACTGCATCGCCATTTAAGTACTTTTCACTGGTATAGCCAAGGGCGGTGGCGAATTCCTTTATCTTCCCTTTTTCAATCCTATAGGTGAATGAATCAATCTTCGTATTTTTGATTTGTTCTAAACGCGGATCGGCATAGACCAAGCAAGTTCCCTCCTTTTTCCGTCTAAAGCATCAATGATAGACGGGTTTTCGTTTTTCGAAAAATGCTTGCACACCTTCTTTGAAGTCGTCGGATTCAAAACAAATGCTTTGTGACTGTTTTTCAGCTTCAAACGTCTTTTCCAATTCTTCCAACGTACCTGAGGTTGCCATTTGTTTAATAAGCCCCATTGCTAATGTTGGATTTCCCGCCACTTGCCTTGCAACACGCAATGTTTCCCCGAGCAGCTCTCCATCTTCCACTACACGATTGACAACACCCAGCTTCTGCATTTCATCAGAATGCACTTTCTCCCCAAGAAGCATCAGTTCCATCGCTTTATGCCTGCCAACGAGTTGCGGGAGGAAGTATAGTGAACCTAAATCGGGAACAACTCCAATTTTGATGAAACTTTGTATAAAAACCGCAGATTTCGCTGCGAAAATCATATCGCACGCAAGTGCTAAGCTAAAGCCGGCACCCGCAGCTGCACCGTGGACTGCTGCGATGATCGGTTTTTGCAAACGAAGCATGAGTCGGATCAGTTCATGACTTCTTTCCATCCTGTTTTGAATCTCTTTAGAATCTAGTAGTTGAAGTGCTTTTAAATTGCCGCCCGCTGAAAACACGTTTCCTTTGCCTGTCAAAACAATCGATCGAACTGAACGGTCATCACCAACCATTTGGAAGAATTCCTTCAATTCTTCTCGCATCTCCTCGGCAAGCGCATTGCGCAATTCAGGTTTATTCAATGAAACGATACAGACTGCTCCATCCATCCGGATGTCGATTGAATGATAATGGTCATACCGCATTTAGCCACCCCCATCATGTTTTTTTATACATCGTCACAATGACCGCACCGCCAAGACCAAGGTTGTGTTGCAAAGCTACGCGCGCATGTTCCACTTGTCTTTTCCCGGTCACTCCCCGAAGCTGCCAGACCAATTCGGTACATTGCGCCAAACCGGTCGCTCCGATCGGATGGCCTTTGGACATCAAGCCGCCCGAAGGATTGACAACGAACTTTCCACCGTACGTATTGTCACCGTCATTGATGAACTTCTCGGCTCCCCCCTCTTCGCATAGGCCAAGCCCTTCATAGGTGATCACTTCGTTCGGGGTGAAGCAGTCATGCAGTTCGACGACATCAATGTCTTCTACACCGATACCCGCTTGTTCGAATACTTGACTCGCAGCCCGTTTCGTCATGTCCGCTCCTACCAAATTCATCGCACCTGTTGTAAATGTCAGCTCGTTATCTGTAGCCATCGCCTGGGCGATAATTTCGACAGCATCCTCATGCCCATGCTTTTTCGCGAAATCCTCGCTGCAGATAATTGCAGCCGCGGCACCGCAAGATGGTGGGCATGCACAGAATCTTGTCAAGTAGGGAGGGAAAATCATCGGTGAATTCTGCACTTCCTCAACTGTCAAAGGCTTGTCGAACATCGAGTAAGGATTATGAATGGCATGGCTGCGCGTCTTCACCGCCACTTTGGCGAAAATATCCGGGCTCGCCCCATATTTTTCGATGTATTCCATTCCGCCAGATCCGAACATTCTAGCTGCACGTGGAGATTCCAATGAATAACCAGGCATCAACTCTTCTAATCGATCGACAAATGCCTTCATCGGCGTCGTTCGATCTCCGTACACTGTCGAAAGCGCTCCGGGCTTCATCTCTTCAAAGCCGAACGCTAGCGCACATTCAACAATACCGTTCTCGACTGCCTGCCGGGCCAGAAATAGAGCCGTAGAGCCGGATGAACAATTATTATTGACGTTAAAAACAGGTATCCCGCTTACACCGACTTTATACAAGGCCGCTTGTCCAGAAGTACTGTCACCATAAACATAACTGGCATAGGCATGTTCTATTTCTTTGAACTCAATTCCCGCATCTTTAATTGCACCTTTAATCGCTTTGGATGCCATCACTTCGTATGGATCCTGCATACCGGGCTTTACAAACTTCACCATGTCGACGCCAATCACTTTGACTTTTCTTTTCATGCACGTATCCCCCTTTTTATAAATGTCAACTTTTTCTCACACCATTTTTCTTTTATTCAAAAGATTACTACCACTTTACCGTTTGTTCTATGCTTCTTACTATGTAGGAAACCTACAAAGAACTTAGTTTTTATTGTTAACTCCATATACACTCAAAGCAAAGTAATAAAAAAGCTTAAACAGTAACATTCCGTTACCATCTAAGCTGGGTTCATTTCATTAACTCTTCTTTCATCAGTTGCCGTTTCATTATTTTTCCGACCGCTGTTTTAGGAAGAGACTTACGGAATTCAAAAATTTTCGGCACTTTATACGTTGCAAGCCTTTCTTTGCAAAAGGATATGATTTCTTCTTCAGTCATCTTTTGACCTTCCTTCAGCACAATAACACATTTAACCGTTTCTCCACGATACGAATCTGGCACGCCGAACACACACGCTTCAAATACGGCAGGATGTTCATAAACTACATTTTCAACCTCTATCGGATAAATATTATAGCCGCTTGCAATGATCAAATCTTTTTTTCTTCCCACAATAAAGAAATAGCCGTCTTCATCCATCACCGCGATGTCGCCCGTTGCCATCCATCCGTCAATCAATGCTTGAGCGGTTTCATCCGGGTTGTTCCAGTATCCCTTCATCACTTGCGGTCCTTTGATCAGCAATTCCCCTTCTTCGCCTGCGGGAACTTCCACATTTCGATCTTCCAGCTTGACGATTTTGCAATCGACGCCCGGGATTGGAATTCCGATACTACCAGTCTTTTTTTGCGATAGTGGATTGCGATGTGTAACAAGTACTTCTGACATTCCATAGCCTTCCATAATTTGCGCACCAGAACGTTCTTCAAATTCCTTGATCACTTCCAACGGTAACGGTGCTGTTCCGCATGTACATATTTTCAAACTTTTTAAATCATCGTCGTCAATCTCATCACTGTTCAGTAAAGCGATATAAATGGTTGGCGCGCCGATAAAAATAGTAGGAGCATATTTTAGCAGCAACTCTTTCACTTTTAGGATGTTAAACCGTCTCACAATAATATAGGTACCACCCACAGCGATTGTAAGATTAAGGTAGCCAATCCCCATTACATGAGCCATTGGTGTATTGCCGAGTGTAATCTCTTCATTTTCCCTTAAAAAGTAGAATACACGGTTTTGAATGATATAGCCGACTATGTTATAATGTGTCAGCATTACACCTTTTGCATTACCGGTTGTGCCGCCTGTGTATTGAATGAAGGCGACGTCCTCCATTGGATTGATTGGGACATTCGGCAATTGGATGTTTGCTGTCTCCTCATCATGAAAGCAGATACGTTGAAATAAATCCCTTTCCGCGTCAAAAACAACTTTTTCGATTTCTGAACTTAATTCGATTGCCTTCAATTTAGGGACTTGGGCGTCATCACATACAATCCATTTAGCCTTACTATCATTCAAGATATGGGTAAGTTCGCTCGACTGATAGAGTGTATTTACTTGGACTTGCGTGCAGCCAAGCCGTTGTAGGGCAAAATAGCACACGACGTATTCTGCACAATTCGGTAACATCACCGCGACGTGATCGCCTTTTTTCATACCCTGCTTATAAAGATATTTAGCAAGACGCTCCGTGGCTACCTTTAATTCCGAATAGGTCATCACAAGTTCCTCATCAATGACAGCGAGTGATGATGGGGATTTTCCAACTGCCTCTTCGAAGGTATCGTAAATTGATACATCCGTTGGAATTTCCACGTCATAAGGAATTCCTTCAGGATAAAAATCATGCCATTTTCTTCTCATTTTCCAAGCCCCTTTCCACTACCATTTCAAGTATTCCGGCCTAGCAATATGGGTCTGAATAAACGCCTCAACAAATTGCGTACAAACCTCATCATCCCTCAGCAACTGTTGCAAATGTTTATAGATGCCGATGACTTCATTCTTTAAACGTAAAATCGAACCTTCTCGTTGTTCTTTCCGATAAAAAATGTCTTGTTCAATCAATTGATCCGGGGAGACCCCATTACGGATACACCGGGAAATTTTCTCATGCCGCTTTTCAATTATATTTAAAAAATCGATGACTTTTTCGTTATACTCCTTTTTGGAAACGATTCCTTTATGATGCCCCGTTACAAAGTACTTGGCTCCAAGATCTCCAACTTTTTTTGCGGATGTGATAAAATCGTCGATTTCGGCTTCCAATTCATTATAAAATGGACCAAAGGATGTCAAGTCGAAATCTCCTACATAGGCAATTCCGTATTTTTCAATATATGGGACCGTATACCCTTCCGAATGGCCCGGGGCATGGATAAAATGTACATCGATGCCCGCAATTTCAATCGGCTTATCCATCGGATATATATAATCCGCCTGAATTGTACGTTTTCCAATGGAGATGTCCCCGAAATGCCTGTTTTCCTGTTGCTTCAACCAAATTGGAAATGTCTTCTCATCTTGAAATGCTAGCATTCCGTCCGCATGCGAGATGGCATGGATATCCGAAGCTTTTTCAAAATCAAACGGATTGATATACACGTTAGCTTTCGGGAAAAAAGGGACGCCCCACACGTGATCGATGTGATGATGGGTTAAGTAAATATCACGCACGAAATAGTTTTTTTCAATATACTTCAAACTGTCGAAACCGGCTCCGCATTCCAATAATGCGGATTCCCGGTCGTTCGTCAGCAGCAATGTCGTACAAAACGGCACTTTGCTTGAATTGTCTCCAAAAATTTCAATGGGTCCGATTTTTTCATACATCCCATCACCACCCGTCTCCTTCTTATTGTCAAATCAAGTGTAAGAACCACCGTTAATTTGTAACACTTGGCCATTCACATAATTGGACATTGGAGAAGCAAGGTAAAGGATTCCCTCCGCTGCTTCCCGCGTCTGCCCCGTCCTTTTTTGCGGGACTTTGTCGATAAACATTTGCCTCACTTTGTCTGGAATGCCTGTCTGGTCTTCACTAGATTCAAGTGATTGTGTCATCCTTGTTTCGATGAACCCAAACGCTACCGCATTTGAATTGATGTTATAACGCCCCCACTCCTGGGCAACGACTTTTGTCAATCCAACAACTCCTGCTTTGGCAGACGAATAGTTTGCTTGTCCCACATTTCCCCGAAGACCTGAAACGGATGAGACATTAATGATTTTCCGGTAATTCACAATCCCTTGTTCGATTTCATTTTTTGCTGCTTCTCGCATATAAGGAGCCGCCTCGCGGATTAATCGAAAAGGAGCGACCAAATGGATATCCAACACTTGTTGAAACTGTTCATCCGTCATTTTATGGATCAAACTATCACGTGTCACACCGGCGTTATTCACTAAAATATCGATTCTTCCAAACTTCTCTACCGTTTCTTCTATCAACAGACGTGGAAACTCCGAATTTGTAATATCCCCGCAAATCGCAAGAGCCTGGCCTCCGTTTTTCACGATTTCGCTTTCCACTTCAGCCGCAGGTTGTGTGTCCAAATCTGAAATGACAACAATTGCACCATTTTCTGCGAACAACAATGCAGTTTCTCTGCCGATTCCTCTTCCTGCTCCTGTAATAATCGCAACTTTTCCATCTAAAAGACCCATCTTTACTTCCCCTTTACTTTAATCATTTTGAAGCGCTATCTTCACTGGATATTGGATTTTAATCCGATTATCTTCTTCGATGATTGCATTCCGATACTTCAAATGCGGATCTTTCAACAAATCGTTAATCATGTTGACACGACTGACGGGTAAGTCGACTTCATTGAATATCGCCAGCCATTCGGACAATGTTTTTTGAGCAATTATCGTTTCAATTTTGCGATTAATGATTTCAGCATTTTCCATTCGCTTCGTCCAACTGTTAAACAAATTGTCGAGTAAAAATTCTTTCATTCCAACAGTTTCGCAAAAAGTTTCCCAAAACTTCTCTTCTACACAAGCAATAGAAATATATTTCATGTCTTTCGTCAGAAATGTGTTGTATGCTCCCCTGCTCATAAAATCGGACTTGGTTGGTTCGTTCCTTCCATAATACTCCGCAATGCGGGGACCCATTAAAGCAAGTGCACTTTCCACCAAAGATACATCGAGATAAACGCCGCCTGAATTCGTACGCACTTTATTCAATAATGCCCCTAAAATTGAAATCGTCGCATAGAGTGAAGCAGCAAGATCTGCGATTTGAATACCTCCAGCCGCTTCCGGGGCTCCATTCGGCTGCCCGCTGATACTCAGGACACCAGCGACCGCCAAGTAGTTCAAATCATGTCCCGGAAGATTGCGGTACGGTCCATTTTGCCCGTAGCCCGAGATGGAACAATAAATGAGTTCTGGATTAAGTTTTGCAACATCCTCTTTCCCGAAACCTAATCTTTCCATAACCCCTGGTCTAAAACCTTCAATTAGTACGTCACTGTTTTCAATCAATTCCCTGAGTGTTTCCTGATCTTGCTTGTTTTTCAAGTCGAGCACTACACTCGTTTTTTGTCTATTCAATGTTTCAAATAACCCTGGAATCATATGACGAGCCGGATCACCGCCATCAGGCCGCTCCACTTTTATCACTTCGGCCCCTAATTCCGCCAAAATATTGGTTGCAAAAGGACCCGGCAATAAATTCGTCAAGTCCACAACCTTGATTCCTTCTAGCATTCTCACTTCGGTCACCTCTCTCATTCATTTCCAATTGTGGTCACACAAAAGCGGATATGCCTAACACTTCTCGTCCGATGATCAATTTTTGTATTTCGTTTGTTCCCTCAGCAATGGTAAAGTACCGGATATCACGATAATAGCGCTCTACAGGAAACTCTTTTGTATACCCGTACCCTCCATGGATCTGCAAAGCCTCTTCCGCTACTCTTAGTACGCGATCCGTTGCAAAGTATTTGGCCATTGAACATTCCACTTTTGCATCTTTCCCTTGGTCAAGCAAGGAGCTTGCTTGCTGCCCGAGCAAGCGCATCGCATTCGTCAACGTAATCATTTCACTTATCTTTTCCTGAATCAATTGAAAACTTCCAATCGGCTTCCCGAACTGATGGCGCTCCTTCACATATTTAATGGAAGCATCCAAACAAGCTTGAGAAATGCCTGTGGCAATATATGCAACCATGGCACGTGCACTGTTCAAAAATTTCAACCCTTGTTTCAATCCTTCTCCTACATTGCCTAGAACATTTTCGGCAGGGACTTCACTGTTTTCGAAAACCAGTTCAGCAAACGGACAACTTACAGTACCCATTTTCTCGATTTTTGTAGCTAGAAAAGATGTTTCTTCTTTATCAATCAGCAAAGCGGCAATCCCTTTATTCCCTAATGTTTGATCTGTCTGTGCGATGACAATGCCAATTTCACCTTCCAAGCCGTTGGTGATGAAGATTTTAGTGCCATTCAGAATCCATTTTTCATCCTTTAATTCAGCACGCATTTCAACGCTTGATGCGTCCGATCCGACATTCGGCTCCGTAAGGGCAAAGAAACCGAGCTTTTCCCCGCGCAGCAACGGACCTAAGTGTTTTTCCTTCTGTTCCTCCGTCCCATATTCATAGATATGCGTGAGGACGGAGTTGGAAATGCCGACCGTCGCTCGTAAAGAAGGCCATACTCGGGATAATTCTTCTATCATTGTAAAATAGGTTGTGTAATCCAGACCATGGCCGCCTGCTTCCTCGGGTAGCAGCCCACCCAAAAAGCCAAAAGGGACAAGCTTCTGCACAATCTCCTTTGTAACAGGTTTTTCATTTCGTTCATATTCTTCCACCATAGGTGCAATTTCCTTTTCAAGAAATTTCACCAATGTCTCTTTGATCATTACTTGTTCATCCGTTAATTGATAAGCCATTCCAAATCCCCCTAGTTCGTTCTCCTTGCAATCATCATCGGTGTCAATCCCTCTTGAACCGTGATTCCGTTTTGATTTATGATTTTCCGATTAAATTTCACTATTCCACGATCTTGTTTGCTCGTATCCTTCTTATCAATGATTTCAATTTCCAGGTGAATCGTATCGCTAATTTTGATAGGCGCTAAAAACTTCCATGATTCAAGACCTAAAAGTGCAATCAGATTTTTACTCATTCGTCGATTCAGCTCTGTGCGTGTAAACAGGCCGGACCCGATAGACAGGCCTAACAACCCATGAGCAATCCGTTCTTGAAAAACTGTGTTTTTGGCATACTCCTTATCCATATGAAGCAAATTATAATCACCTGATAATCCTGCAAAATTGACGACATCCGTTTCTGTAACAGTACGTGAAGGAGATAAGAATTTATCTCCTATTTGAAAATCCTCATAGAACAGCCCACTATCTTCCATCCTTTTCTACCCCCTCACCGCTGTAATATTGTTACTGCACTATTTGGACCTGCCCCCATCGCATGTGCCAAACCGACCTTAGGATCGGACACTTGTCGATGACCGGCCTCTCCCCGTAATTGCAATACAATCTCATGAATTTGTGCCAAAGCCGTCGCACCAAGTGGATGACCTCTGGATAACAGTCCGCCATCCGTGTTAACCGGCAATCTTCCCGTCAAATCGAAGACACCTTCGCGCAACAATTCAGGTGCTGCTCCTCTTGCACAAAAACCAAGTTTTTCAATGTCCCACAATTCACCAGGTCCCATACTGTCGTATGCTTGCACGACCTGGACATCCTCTGGACCGCAGCCTGCCTTTTCGTACGCTTCCCGGGCTGACTTTTCGACAATGCCTTCCGAAGGGTAGTGGTGGACGCTTGCCGTAATGCCGGATTGATACGATTCTTCCCCGTATACACCCGATACCAATACGGAACTTGCAACACGAATTGCACGATCGCTCGTCGGCTTATTCGTCAAAATCATCGCGACCGCCCCATCCGCCAATGGACAGCAATTCAGTAAACGAAGTGGAGATGCGACCATTGCCGATTGGAGCACTTCCTCTACGGTGACATCTTTTTGGAATCGGGCATTGGGATTTAGCGAACCGTTTCGCCTGTTTTTCACACTGACTCTCGCGAAATCCTCTACAGTAGCTCCGTATTGGTGCATGTATTCCATCGTTTCCAGTGCATAATTAGCCGGTTGCACATTAAAGCCCATCGCTAACTGCCAACTTGGAAAAGCAGTACTCGGAATCGGTCCCCTGGGCATTTTTTCAAATCCGATGGCGAGTACGGTTTTGTATTGCCCTAAACGAATTGAATCGTAAGCAAGTCGAAAAGCTGTAGCTCCGCTTGAGCAAGCATTTTCTACATTGACGATGGGAATGCCCGTAAATCCAACTTCACCTACTACTCGATGCCCGGAAGCTGTTCCTTGATAGACACTTCCTGCAAAAACTGCGTCCACTTCTCCCCACTTGATTTGAGCGTCTTTTAAGGCAGCTACAATCGCTTCTGCTCCCATCGAACTGGTAGAAACACCAGGGAAAAAACCCCACTTTGTTGTATAGGTTCCTTGAACATATACATCTTTCCATTGGGCGTTATTCACCATCATCTCTCACCCCTTCCCGGAGCGTGCTATCCGCTTTGAACTTGAAAGTCATGACATCGTGCTCATCTTCTTCATACAACTTCACTACAACCATCTCGACACGTTCATCAGCCGATAGCGTAGAATCATCCACGAGCTGTGAGAATATATTTATTCCTTCATCCAATTGCACGATTCCATATGTATAAGGAACCTCACCTTTATAAAAACCGCCAGCTGGTTGTCTTTCCACTTTTGTTAGCATCAAGACGCGTCCTTTGCCGGAAAATAGTATCTCTTCCAATGACTCTTTATGACAATGCATACAAAAATTCAGGGTTTTTCGAGGAAAAAACATCTCTCCACACGCCCTGCATCGACTTCCCATCAAGTGTGGATTGTCATCTGCTTCCATTTGCCACAAACCATCCATTATGGGAATGGCTTTACGTTCGATATTTGCCATTGCGTTCGCCTCCCGTTCGATTAGCCGAATCTTCCGCCTGTCACGTGTAAAATATCCCCTGTAATATAAGAGGAAGCATCCGATGCGAAAAACATCACTGCATCTGCAACGTCTTCGGTTGTGCCTACACGTTTGATGGGTGAATCACGCTTTTGAAGCTCTTTAATCTTTTCGGCCTTCGGATGGTTCCGTAATGCATTTGTTTCAATCAAACCTGGCGCAATCGCATTTACAGTAATGTTGTACCTGCCCAATTCCTTTGCAAGCGCTTTCGTCAGACCGAGAACACCGGACTTTGCAGAGGAATAATTGGACTGTCCCGGATTTCCCAAATAAGCACGGGAAGCAATATTGACAATTTTCCCGTATTCTTGAGAAATCATATGCTCAGCCGTATATTTAGCAAAAAGGAAGGAACCTTTTAAACAGACATCTACTACAAGATCCCAATCTTCCTCTTCCATTTCAGTTATCCTTGCATCACGGACAACCCCCGCATTGTTCACTAAAATATCAATCTTTCCAAACTGTTCTTTTGTTTTTTCAATCACTTCGATTACTTCTTTTTTTTGTGAAACATCCGCTGGAAATGAATGAACGTTGAAACCGTCCATTTGAAATTCCGTCACCGTATCTTCACAAGCGGTTTTATTAATATCGGTAATGATGACTGTAGCGCCTTCAGCAAGCATTTTGCGAGCAATTTCTTTGCCAATTCCATCCGCCCCGCCCGTCACGATTGCGATCCGATCTTGAAATCTCATTGAATAACCCCTTTCATCTACACTATTTCCCTCATTTTACTTCTTTTCTAAAAGGTCAACTATGTCAATTAACTACAATACTCACTCACTTTGTTGTATAATTCATACTAATTAATAGATTTAAAAATGAGAGAATTGAAAGGAGCCTTCCGATGATCCAAAGCGAACTCACTTACAGTGACTTTATTGGTGAACTGATTCCACTCATCCAAAGCAACCATTACGATGAGATAAAATGGGATGCATTAAAAGCGAGACTTCATGAGGATTACAGAGATGAAAAATTACAATCACACTTTTATGCACTTCAAACTTTAAAGCAGAAAGCGGATTTCTTGAAATTCTCTACCAGTACATTCGAAATCCTGCATCAAATCAACTTGGAAGTCGCTTCTCTAGCCCCGCTGACCGATATTCTGAATTTAAGTGCTACGCATCTATTGGATGTTTCCAAAGCACACTCTGTCCTCGTCGGAATGATAAATCATGAGAAAGCTTGCATGCGTATCGAAGCAGTTGCCGGTATCGGGAAATCCGATCTGTTGTTTTTCGAGGAATCTCTACATTCACCGTTTCAAATGCAATTATCGAACAATCAGGAACCGTTCATCTTGGCGGATATTTCCGAGCATACATCTTTGGAAAGCCCACTTCTTCAAAACCTGAAGGAAAAAAACATCGTTTCCCTTATCTGTTCCCCATTGGTTGCTCATGGCGAACGGATTGGCATCATCTTTTTAGCTCGAACCGTTTTGTATCATTCCAAGCTGCCTTTACTGCAAATGCTCAAAAACTTTTGTTACCAAACAGCACTGTCCATTTCAAATGCAAAACTGTATTCAAATGAAGTCCGGGTAAGTGAACTGCACGACGAACTCTTTGAAGAAGCACTCAATAAGGGCGGAAACGAAGGGATTTTACAAAAAGTGGCCAATTTCATTGAAGAACCGATTTTATTGCTCGATGAATTTGGCAATTGCATTTACGAAGCAGCGCCGCGAAATGCGACTTACAACATTGACCATTTCAATCACGCGGAGTTGTATAAATGTGTCCTTCAATCCGAGTATAATCATCAAACTTCTTTTGAAGTAATCCATAAGAATCAAACCTTCTCCGTTTTCACGATTACCCTGCATAATCGGACTGTTGCATATGTAATCGTTCCTAAAAGAATGAATGCATTTGATCGGTTGAGTGTCGTTGCAATCGAGCAAGCCAAAAACGTCCTTGCACTGCAAATCAACCAAGAGAAAACGAGCATTGAAGTTGAAAATCGATTGCGCCAAGACTATTTGCATGATTTGATATCAGGGCTGGAAACAGAGGAAAATCTCATTCGAAGAGCGCGTTATTTAAACATCTCATTTGAAAAGACGTACGCCATTCTTGTAATGAGCCCAATAGAAGGTGAAGAGGACCATACGGCATCGCTGAATCGGGTGCTGGAAAAGTTCAGTTACCTGATTGATAAGGAACTATTGCCACTTAGCATGATTCAAGGTCAAAAAATCATCCTCGTCACACCTGAAAAAAATATCCGGACCGTAGCAAAATTCGCGCTCAACTACGTAGAGGACAAGCATCCTGACCTACAATTCCGCATCGGGATTAGCAACGCCATAGTACAAGTAAAAGACTATCTAAAAGGATTCAACGAGGCGAAAAAAGCTGCTGAATTCGCCCATTCATTTCAATTCAAAACACCCATTGTACATTTCAAGGAACTTGGAATCATTGGGTTGTTATTCAATACGGAAAATACGGAGTACATGAAAGAATTTATGGATCGATACCTCGGAAAAATCATTAAATATGAGAATCAAAACAAATCTGAGTTACTGAAAACATTAGAGGTGTTTCTGGATAACGAATCAGCTATTCAAGTGTCAGCTGAAAAGCTACATATACACTACAACACTCTGCGCTATCGGTTAAACCGGATTGAAGAAATACTGGAAATCGATTTAGCGCACACACAAAACCGTCTGAACCTTCAAATCGCCATCATCATCCATCGGCTCGTTAAACACGATTGACGAAAAAAAATAGAGAGTGAAGAAATGAATGCATTTCCACTCTCTATTTCTATTTGTCTGAAACTAGCATTTCTTCCCATATGATTCATTACATTTTGGATGGTAGAAACAATGCAATTTCAGGGTAGAAGTACAAGATGAGAATCATTACAATGATTGGAATAATAAACCTGGCTGCACCTTTGAAGATAGTTTCAAGTGAATAATTAGAAACTCCTTTCAATACATAACAATTCATCCCTACCGGTGGTGTGATTAACCCTAATTCAATGATCAAAACAATAATCACCCCAAACCATATTAAATCCATATCCATTGCATTTATGATTGGTAAAATAATTGGAATCGTAATGACGATCATCGCCAAAGAATCCATGAAAGCACCAAGAATGAGATACATAACGATGATTAGCATAAATATGACAAAGTTCGGCATAGAAAGTGAATCAATCGCATCCGCCATAAGCATCGGAACTCTCGTAATTGCAAGAAAATAATTTAACATGAATGCTGCCAACATGATGGCAAACAAGAAACCGGTAGTTTTTAACGTATTGGAGGCAGACTCGATAAAATTCCTGAACGTCAATTTCCGATTCAGTAAAGCTGTAAGCATGGCTCCAAATGCACCCACTGCTGCTGCTTCCGTCGGACTGAAGAAACCGATATACATTCCGCCAATAACGACGCTAAATAAGATTAAGATCCAAATTGTCGATTTGAGAGAAAGGATTCTTTCCTTCCATCCACCGCCAGATGTTACAGGGGCAATGTCCGGATCAAGCCTCGCTGAAATATAGACTGTTAACATATATAACCCGGTTAACATAATGCCCGGGATAATACCTGCAATAAGAAGCTTTCCGATGGATTGCTCGGTTAACATGCCATAAACGATAAATGCCGTGCTCGGTGGAATAAGAATCCCCAACGTTCCTCCAGCAACAATTGTCCCAGCGGAGAACGAATCTTTATATCCGAATCGATCCATCTCCTTCGATGCAATCGCACCCATTGTTCCAGTTGTCGCCAAGCTAGAGCCGGAAGCAGCCGCAAAAATCGCTGACGCACCAATTGTCGCTAAGCCGAGTCCCCCTCTTAAACGCCCCATCCACAAGCGGAACATTTTAAACAATTCATTACTAATGCCTGACACAAATAGCAATTCGCCCATCCATATAAAAAGAGGAATTGTAGTTAGTGTATAACTGAAGCTATGATCCCAAATAATTGTCTCAATAGCGGTAGTAAGTGTGTTCCAGCCTTTTAAATAGCATATTCCAAGAAAAGCGGGTATCGCCATCGCAATGGCAATCGGGAATCTCAAAAACATGAGAATGAACATTAACACAATGCCCATCAATCCGATTAGCTCGATGTTCACATTACTCCTCCTTTCCAGCAAAGAAAATAACAGTGGAACGGACTACCTTTAACAGGGCTTCCAGCCCCCACATCGTAAAACCTAATGCGATGATGAATCGAAACGGAAAATGTGGGACGCCAAGCAAATCTGTCGTTTTCACATTCCCGATCATTGAATTCAATCCAATCTTTAAGCTGACCCATCCAATGAGGATACAAATGATGAACGTGGAAAGATAGCTGATGACATCTATAAATTCTTGAACTTTTCGCGGTAACCGATCGACAATCAATCCGATGGAAATATGGGCATTCTCTTTTTGCGTGTATGCGAGCGCGAACATAATTAACACGACCATGCCAAGTTGCATGAATTCAACATCTCCCACGACTGGAGCACCCAAGTTACGGCTGATGACTGCATAAGTCGTAAAAATCACCATACTCGTCATTGTGAAAATCGCAATCCATCTTGAAATTGTCGTTAGAAACCCTATCCACTTCTCCACAATTCCCATTTATTTCACCTCCATATGTAAAAAATATGTCTTGATTGACAACCAAGACATATTCTTTTCCACTAAAATTAGAACGGTAGTTGTAATCCTTCTTCAAGAATCATTTTTTTAAAGTCCTCCATCATCTGATCTCCCGGATAACCTTTCGCATTCGCATCTGCGACCCAATCATCCCAAATCGTCTTTGCGGAAGCTTTAAATTTCGCCTCTTCTTCAGGAGCCAATTCAATGATTTCTCCCTTGCCTTCAATTAGCTTATCCAGTTCGACATACGCTTTGTCCAATTCCTTTTTGTGCGTCTCACTCAACAACTCAGCCAATTTCGGTCCAAGCACTTCATCAAACATTTTTTGCAAGTCTTCTGGCAGCGATTCATAGTATTCTTTGTTCATGATTGGCGTAACAGGCGTAACGGTTGTTCCCAATTTCATTACATTTGGTGCCACCTCATAGTATTTGTGACCCAAAACGCCGATTGTCGAATAGAAAGCGGTATCCAACGTACCCTTTTGCAAAGCTTCATACGTTTCATCCAAAGGAATCGATACAGGAACACCGCCCCACGCTTCTACAAGCGGGACATCCGACTTACCTTGAACTCTCATTTTCAATCCTCTTATATCTTCAATTTTTCGAATTGGTTTTTGGGAAAATAGATTATATGGATCGGTTACATAACTTCCACCCAAATAATGAACTTCTTCTTCAATTGCATCGACAGCGTATTTTTCCCCGAACTTCGTCATGATTTCACTGCCTACCTGAGAATCCGGGAAAGCGAACGGCAAGTTTCCAATTGTGTAAGGGAAGAAAATACTATCATAATAGTATGTTGAAATGACCAACCCTATATCGGCAATACCACCTCGGGTATCTTCAAAAGCTGAAGTCGGCTTTCCTAAAGTCCCTCCGTGATATACATTTACCTTCACACGTCCATTAGTTTCTTTTTCCACAAATTCTGTCCATGGTTCATAAACGTTGTACACGTAGTGATGCGTGGAAGGCTGAATGTTACTGACGTTCAACTCGTATACTTTTTTAGAGTCACTGTTCTCTGAACCACTGTCCACTTTACTGCAAGCACCTAGGATTAATAGAAACGCCAAGCCCAAAATAGCGAAAACCTTTTTCATCTATCTCACTCCTCTTCTTATGAAAGTAACCGCTTTCATTTCTTTTTCAAATCAAAATTGCAAATCGCCTTGCAACAATTTTTTCGCAATTGTTCTTTTTTGAATCTCGGTTGTCCCATCTGGAATACGCATCATCCTTGCCCATCTCCACGCTTTTTCAAGTTTCATTTCGTTCGTCAACCCCATCCCACCGCAAATTTGCATGCAATTATCAATGACCCTTTGTGCCATTTCTGTACAGAATGCTTTGATCATTGATATTTCCTTCAGCGGTAATTCAGATTGATTTTCCATTTTCCATGCGCAGTTCAGCAGCATATTACGCCCGGCGTAAATATCCATCGCACAATCAGCTAACATCATTTGAATCGCTTGGTGGTTCCCGATCGTCACCCCGAACGTTTTACGTTCATTCGCATAATTGACTGCAATTTTTAATGCCCATTGTGCAACACCTACACATAAAGCCGCCATGACGATACGTCCCAAATCCACTCCTTTTAACGCTTTCCCAAACCCTTGATGTAAATCTCCAATAATATACTTCTGATGGACACGGGCATTTTCAAATGAAATGATTGCCGTTGCAGATCCCAAATGACCTAGCACTGGAATCGTCGATGTCGGGACAACCGTCACGCCATCGATTGGAACGAGAAAACAACTGATTCCACCTTTTCTCGCCTTTGCTAGTTCCGGATCTGTAATCGCGAAAGTCATCACATATTTGGCGTAATGGGCATTTGTTATCCATTGCTTCGTTCCATTGATCACCCATTCGTCCCCGTCTTGTACAGCCTTAGTTTGCATATTCCAAATATCTGAACCAGCATCCGGCTCACTTAGACCAAAGCAGAGCAATGTTTCTCCACCAGAAATTTCTTTCAGCACTTCTTCACGGATCTCTTCTTGTAGACCAAGCAATACAGGTGTTAATCCACCTGTGAATAAGCCCCTTGGGAACATTTCATAAGAAAAAGGGTCGATGCCGTGCTTCTTTGTCATATGTTCAAAGATCAAGGCAATTGAAACAGGACCGAAAATGTCACCTGATCCGCCTAATTCAGGTTCCCCAAACATATTGTAAAATCCAGCTTCGGCCGACTTCATCCGAATCTGTTTAAATGCTTCCACGACGTTTGCGGAATAGGTTCCATCCTCATTATAAAAATAACGTTCATTTTCCAACTCGCGCTTATACTTTTCTTGAAGTGGGACAACTTCTGCTTCAATAAATTTGTTTATTGCTGCAAGAACTTCTTTAACATCATCATTTATAGTGAAATCCAAATTGATTACCCCTTTCAAATATTCTAACTATAATCGAATTCTACCGAGTAGGGTCTCGTACTTCTATGTCAATTATAAACAAAGATGATTACTTTTTTTGTAGGGTACCTACATGAGGGTGCTTTTACTATATACAAAGCTTGGAATAATAAAAAACGAGTATGTCATTGACTAAACGTCAATTTCATACTCACATTTTCTTAAAGAGTAAACTCTTCAGAGATTTTCACTTTAGTGTTACAGCAATTTAATTCAAATTCCTACGAACAAACTCCGAATCGATCGTTGTTCCAAATTCCCTTTCAAGTTTTTCAAAAATCGGCAACAGGCCATTTTTGATAATTGATGAAATTTGATTGGTTTTCTTCTTTTCAACCGCTTTCCCAAGCTTCGAAAGCTCGGCTTGCATGTTGGACGTCATCTGTTGATACATTTCCCAGTCGGAAGGGCGCTCCTTGCTACTACTAACTACTTTGAGCATATCATTCAGCCACTCTACCCCGCCTAACAGCATTTCAAATCTGTCCCATGTATCGCTCGTCGGAACGCGGTTAAAATCATTGGCAAGTGTGCTCACTTCCGGGATTACACGCTGCAAATACTCCTCTGCCGACAGAAGGACATCATTCATGAATTCCTTTTCTGTCTTAATGACGACCTCAAGCACCTTGATCTCGTCCAAGTTACTCTCCAAATACTCTTCATGCTCATCGTAAACTTCTGTACCATCAGCAATAAAATGACTGAAATAATACCCTTCCGTCACGTTCTCATTAATCCGTTCAATCACTTCTTCTACTAACGGTTTCACTTTATACTCAATATGTTGTTCCCCGATAATCAATTTCAAAATTGCTGCCTCCATCAAATCCAAATTTGCAGTGCTATTGGTTATATCGGTTAGTATGGACATTATTTCAGTTTAACAAAAATGCATAATCAAACATATATCGTTCTTGAATAAGAAGATGCTTCTTCCTTCCTCAAATCCTGGACGTATTCGGCAACCACCTATTAAGGTAAGCATCAAAGGTAATTCTCTCTTTCTTGTATTGTAGATTATCACAAGAATGGGAGGAAGATTTATGTTCACAAGACTTGAGCAATTTAAATCCGGACAAGTTATCAAAGGAAAACAATTATGCGATAAACCGGATTGCGGTGAAGAATTTAAATGGTTTTTTCAGAATGGCGGTAGAAATTTAGAAGTAATCGAGGATGCGAAAAGGCAGATGAAGAAGTGTCTTTGAAGATTATTGACAAGGACAGGCTGATGCAAAATGTTACTGACATAATAGTCAAAGACTCGTGTTTTAAAGTCGATTTCGAATGAGAACGTCCACAACGGCGTTCTTTTTTCATTATCCCAAACAGAGAAAGGACAGGAGGGGCAGGAATGCAAAAGAAGGAACAGGATCAGTTGAAAAATCTTATAAATATTTACAGGGAATAAGAAGGGTTTACCCTCTCTCTGTCGAAATGTGGAGATAGAAGGGAGTGATTGTTCTAATGGAGTTTATAAAAAACGACTTAGAGCCTATAAAACAATGGATTTGTGATGCTTGTGGCGAAATTATTCCTAATGCCGAGAGTGGATGGTTAGAATGGTATAGAGATATACTGCCGGATGATGAAATAGGCAAAAATAAAGGATATCGAATTGTCCATCATGACTCAAGGTGTATGTATAATGCCCGGCTATTATACAAAGAGAATAAATTGACTGCTGATATGCACCTTGACCATTATGTGGGCCATGACGGACTAGTATCTTTGCTATCAAAAGTGCAATATGATACTGAGGAAAACAATGAGGAGCTTGTAGAAATAATAAGGAGGCTTCATGTGCCGTATTTTGAAGAAGCAAGACAACTCCATCATCTTGCGGAAGAAGACGGATATTTCGTAGGAGAAAACGAAGTAACTCGTTATCTAACAAGCACCTCCAAACACATTCTAAATCGTTATAATAAGGTGAGTTATTGATCCTTCACAAGAACATCCTAATAAGGTTGTTAATTTGCAAGGTTTAGGAATCGTTCACATGTATTTATTTGGAGGGATAAGCTTTTTCACTTGTTTCTTCAATTGATGCTGTTGGAGCTATTGGGAATTATTACGGCTATTTTCAAAGTAGCAAAGATTCAATGTTTGTAAGGTGCCAAACTCTATTCGCTTATGCTAGTAAGTTGCTTGCTAGCTGCGAAGTTATGGATCAAATATCTAACCTACATGAAGCACACGTATTTAGTACGGTGCTTTTTAATATTTCTAATGAAATATTTATTCTTCTTAAAAATACGGCTAAACTGAGCGTATTATACTAGCGAGGATGACGCTGAATTGGATGAAAAAAGAATGGGATGAAGTAGTGTTCTTTAAGCCATCCACTACTTATCACATTACTCATAAAAAGCGGTCCAGAGGCCCAGACCGCCACTATTTGATGTCCGTCTCGTGTCATGGCAATTGCCTATGACGGTCTATCCTAGTCGTTGAACGTACCCACGGTTTCCCGACATGGGCTCCGCTTCAATTGTCCGATTTCTTTGTTTTTCAAGCTGCCGCGTCTACCGTTACCAGTCTGACACCTTGTCTGTCACTGCTTATGAAGCAGCTAGACATAAGCCAAAGTGGTTCCTCAGCTGTTAATTTTTCGGAAGATGAACCAATGTTGTTGATTGTGTGTTCTTGGCGATTTTGCATAATTCCTAATTTAGAACGCTTAGCCAGAAAAGTTATCCAGTCAAAGATTTGGCCACATATTTTCAGAAGATTGCTAGACCAGATGCATCATCTCACGCTTAATTTTTTGTCCCAAGAATAATTGTTTGGGTGCATTTGTACCAAATATGAATATAAGTAATAGAATTAATCACTCTAATTTGTACTTTACATGATAGTAGTTACTATCGAATATATTCATAATCAGAGGGCTTTTTCGCATAGCCTTCAAAGTTTTTTTCACGTGGTGAGTTTTGAATTTCTTTGATAATTTTTAAAGGGAGCTTTACCGTCACTGCCGTTTCTATTTTATTCCCGTGCAGCTTCATAACTTCCCTTAAATATGATTCTCTTAATGGCGTATAGACGTGTGATCCGCCGTAGTCAGCTACATTGCAAACGATGATATTGCAATACAATATACGGTGTAAAGAATCCGATATTGAATAGTAATAATTTAAATCCTGATTAAAAGCTACTATGAATAAAGTTTGAACTTTTTTTTGCAAGATTTGGTGAATCGGTAAGTTTAAATAATCTACACAAATTAAAACCGCCCAATTTCCATATTCCTCACTTTTAAATAAGTAAAGCTTATTACTTGGAGAAAAGTGGTACCCTTCTTCCTTAATAAAATTTTCTTCTACTGAAGCCGGGTATAATTTTGGTATTCTCCAAACCATCGCTCTTTCCTTTGCCCCTGAATTTTTTTCAGCACCTGGTACAGCGATAAAAGCTTCATTCTGAATAAACTTTTTCCCATTTCTTGTGTATTTATGATAAAATTCCACACCGCCTATGATCATTAAGTTATGTTCATTGCATATTTCAGGTATGTGGGTATCCAAATATTTCCTCGGCACAGAAACTTCAGGAAGCACTAAAAAGTCTGCCCCATCTTGTTTAGCAACTTCGAGAGCCTTACGTATTTTCCGCCACATCTCTTTAGGATTTTTATAACTTAACCCATTTTTGCTGTCATATATCTCAGTTCCTAAATCAAAGCTTCCTATCTGTCCAACTGTTATTTTTATATTCTCCTTCATTTCTTTCACAGTTATCAACTCCTTAACTGGTCTATATCGATTTCAAGTAATTCCAGCTTTCGGTTATACTTCTTGGAAATTAAATTATTTTCATCCCTTAGATATGTCCTTATCCATTTTCCTATATCTTTCTCATTTCTATTTGCAGTGTAAACATCACGATAAGGCAACTCTTCTAAAGGCATCTTATAAATCCTTTGATAAAAATTTTGATGAATGTTCAGGTTGTTCACAAAAAGACTCGCGACTTTTGTAGAAGGATAATAAGTCATCTCGAAATAGTTCTGTAAATCATTCCACTTATACATAGAGAAGTTTCTTGTAACATGCGTATGTGTAGGGCGGTTCGTTAACATAGAAAATAAAACTTTTGCATATTCAATAGCATCTAAGGTTGAGGGTTTGCCCATTACCTCTGATTTAAAACAATCATCTTTTTCTTCTAGCCTGAATTTATTCCAGCACTTTGGAGTGAGCTTGAAAGAAAATAGAGGACTTTGCTTAATTTCCAAGTCTATTAAACTTTTATAATCACTTTTAGAAGTTAACAACACAATTTGTTTCAACATTTTAACGAATTCATATTCAGTAAGTGGATGCAGTACATTCTGTTTTGAAGGGATTGTTTCTAAATCATACGGTAACATTTCACAGTAAAATATCCAATCTGCAACAGGCACTTCTTTATCATCTATCAATTCGGATATAGGCAAACTAGGTAAACGATCATCGGTTATAGAATAATGTGATCTTATGATAGAGTACGAACGAAATCTATTTCGCACATAATCTTTATAATATGATGTTTGATTTTCCTCATTCTTTTTCTCTTCGTTATTCTTCTCAGATACACGGATCCATTCAAAAATGCCACTATTTTTTTTAGGCTCTTCAAAGTATTTTTTAATACTGGTTTGCAAGTAATCTAAAACATCGAAGTGAATTTCATAATCAATGGTTCCGTTAGGAAACTCCAGTTCAATTTTATTAAGTTTATTCAATAAAGATACTTCTAACTTTTCATGAGATATTTTTGCAAAAGAAAGCCAGTTATAAATATCTGAACTCTTGTCAGATAAAATGTCACTTTTCAAAGTTCCGTAAATCACTATATCAACATCATTAAAATCATAGTCAAAGTCCTTTTGACTCCAATATAATCCTTTCCTAAATAATTCTATGGCTATGTATAAATCCAATTCGGTTGACTTGGTACTATTAAAAAGTTCATCCGTAATGAATATATACTTTTTATAAACCCTATTTAGTCTTTTTAGAGATACTGGGTAATTAGTTCCGTTATGCGCACAAAGGTATATAGGAAGCCTTATACGTAAAACCGCTAGGGACCAATAGAGTGTATATTGTTCTGTCCATGTAATTTGGGGATTTGCGTACCAAACAAGGAAAGCACTTTCAATAAGCTTTCGTAATCTCTTTCTCTGTTGTTGATTAAATCGGTACCAATTGTCTGAGAAAATATTTAAAACTCTCATTCTAACTACAGAAAAGTAAATAGAACCATCTTTATCACCAGATTTCATGTTCGCCCGCAAGTCGACTAAAAAATTTTTTAATACATCATATCCCTTATCTTGTTCTTCTATTATTCTAAATACCGTTAGAAGATAAACATCGTAGAAACCCATTTTATACGGATAACTTTTAATAGCTTCGGCAAGAACACAAAGAAAATAATTAAATTCCTCTTCTTTTAAATCTACGCGGTAATATTTCTCACGATATGAGGAGTTCAAACGCCATGCAGCAAATATCTTAATGGTTTCTTCTTTTACTTCTCCGGTATCATTACTTGCCTGCATATAAAACAACATTTCTTGTATAAAAAGCTCCAACTCTTGGTCACTTAAGCCTTTTAATTTTGTATCTGCTGTCGTAGATAAATTTTTGGAAATTTGGTTAGTTCCCATACAGTTCAATGTAATTTTTTCAGGGTTTATATCTACCTTTAAAAATTTCAGTTGCTTACCTATAAATTCCTCCTTACTACCTGCAGATTTTCTAATCTTTTTGAGATTGTTAACAGACTTTATTTTGCCCCTCAAATTTCCCAGGTACTCTTTGTCTATCTCATCTTTCTCATTAAGATCATCTAGCTGAAGTACAATCTCTTCCATGCTAGTGGGTAGTGTTTTTTGGCGAGAGGTATTTAGACCTAACCTACTTAGCCTTCGTTTTATTTCGACAATTACGTTAATTACCATATCTTCATCAGTAGACAATACTAAATAATCATCCGTATATCGAAGTATAGCGACTTCGGCCTTTTTAGTTTGTTGAGCGAACTTACGTTCAATATACCTGTCAACAAAATGATTTAACGTGCAATTAGATAAGAAGTTAGAAGCAATTAAATCCAACGGTAAAGTACTGTTTAAAAATGAGACTAATCCCTGAATCTCAAATTTATTGGTTTCCGAATGCCCGACAAGCTGCTTGTAGTAAGTACTTAACAAACTTGCATATTTATCTTCTAAATTATTAATGTCAGGATAAATAATTTCTAGGTTGAGTAAACAATTTATAATTTCTTTCATTTCCATTGCATTAAAAAATTCATTACTAAAATTCTCAATTTTATTTAACTCATCTAATCTATTACATAGCGCTTCCTTGATCTTTTCTATTTTTAACGTTGGAAAAAATTCTTGTATATCTAAATCGCCGCTGTAAATCTCAACCTGGCGAGTTAACATCTTTTGGATCATTTGCGTCCGATAAAAATCAAACTTGTTTAGTGCTAATTGGTGACTTTCATATAACCTTTTATCGTTATATTGAATATAACTAGAAAGCAAGGAATCTTCGTCAGAAGTATCACTATTATCCTCGCTTAAGCGTTTGATTCTGCCATTAAAGCTCCATGGCACCATCCAACTGAACTTTTCTCTGATATGCTGGCTACAGATTGAATAAGTATTTTTCACTTTTTCATTCGTATCAAACCATTCCCCTATAATTAAAATAACTCCAGCCCATAAAACCTGATATTCGAATGGAAAAGAAACCTTTGGACGTACCCTTGGTTCCCCTTTAGAACCAAATGACTTGGGGAAGAAGTAAAGATACCCTCTCATTATCTTAATCTCGTCTTGTAGTTGATCGGGATTCCTTAATAGCTCAGATAAGCGCGCGATATTTTTATCTAAAGCTTGTTCAAAAAGCAGGATATCAGTATGATCTACAAATGAAGTTTCTCTGGTTACAAAGTGCTTGGCCTTTTTGTAGGCAAAATATAGGTATTCTTCATATACCGGTTTTTCCATATTGCTTAACTCCTCGCATCATAATTAAGGTAGGGTAATTTTCTATTCTTATATGTAAAAAACGCGGCCAGGAAATCCCGGACCGCGTTTTATTAACCAGATTAACGTAGAAGTTGAAGTACGCCTTGTGGTTGTTGGTTGGCTTGCTACGCCTCCATGTCTTTCAATCATGGTATAGACTATATCTTCACCCTCAAGTTACCTTGTAGGGGCTGGGCACTTCGAATGTTACGACTCGTAACACCCTACGGATTTCATCGTCATAGCGTTCGCCTTAGACGGTCTATCCTAGTCGTTGAACGTTCCCCACGGTTTCCCGACAGGGGCTTCGCTGCTGATTGTCCAATCTCTCCGTTTTTCAAGCCATCGCGTTTACCGTTTCCAGTTCCGCTGTGGCAGAAGAGCTCTCAGGAGGTTCCAGCAATTCACCCAGTGATGATCTAACTCGTTACCAAGTTAGACGCCCGTTCACAACATTACCGTAGAAGTTGTAAGACTCCTTGCGGGGATTGCTGTGCTTGAGCCAACATTGCTTGTGCTGCTTGAGTAAGGATGTTGTTCTTTGTGAACTCCATCATTTCTTTCGCCATCGTGCGAACATTAGCTTTCACTAATGACTAGACTATATCTTCACCCTTCGATTGCTCGGTAGGGGTCGGGCACTTCGGATCGGCAAGGTACTCAGTCTTGCGTTTCCTATGGGTTTCATCATCATGGCAAGTGCTGTAGATGGTATACCCTAGTCGTTGAACCTTCTCCACTCTTTCGAGACAGGAGCTTGGCTGCTGATTGCCCAATCTCTCTTCTTTTCGGCCCGTCACGCTTACCGTTTCCAGTTACGTTGTGGGGAAGAAAGCTTCAGGGGTTTCCAGCAATTCACCCGATCGTACTCACTGACCGTTACCAGTCAGGACGACTGTGTCTGTCACTGCTTACGCAGCAGCTAAGACATAATCCACGTCGCGGATACGTGATTCCGCAGCTGTTAGGTTTTCGGAAGAAGTATTTAAGTTGTTAATTGTGTGCTCCAAGCGATTTTGGAATGCACCTAACTTAGAACGCTCTGTCGAAACTTCAGTTAAAGCTTTTTCAATGTTAGTAATTGAAGCTTTAGCCGCGTCATGTGAAGAAACATCAACTTTTCCTGGTGCTGATAAGTCTAATACTCCATCAGTTTTCATGTTTCTGATATTTAAACTTAGATTTTGATCTTCATTTGCACCAATTTGGAATGTAACAGAACCTGAATCAACTACAACGTTCCCAACAGCAGCATCCGCAGCGTATCCTGCATTAGTTTTAATTGTAATACCGAAGTCAGAGAAGTTTAATTCTTGAGCTCCAGCTGCATTTGTAATAGTTTGGGTTTTAGTGCCAGCACTATTTGTCATTGTTAGTTCACCACTAGCTCCGGAACTAATTGTATAAGTGTCTGCTGCGGCTCCATTTGTAGTTGCACTTGCGACGCCCGCTACTGCTAATACTGTAGTAGTGCTAGCGTCTTGGTCTACAGTTCCACCCAAACCACCATTAAGTAAGGTTTGTTTGTTAAACTCAGTTGTATTACCAATTCGGTCGATCTCATTCTTCAATTCATTTAACTCTTCTTGAATAGCATTTCTATCCTGACCAACGTTTGTATCGTTGGCTCCTTGAACAGCCAATTCACGCATGCGTTGAAGAATTGCATGAGTTTCATTCAAGGCACCTTCAGCAGTTTGAATCATAGAGATAGCATCTTGTGAGTTTTTAGAAGCCATATCTAAACCACGGATTTGTCCGCGCATTTTTTCGGAGATAGCAAGACCAGCTGCGTCGTCTCCTGCACGGTTGATTCTGAGACCTGAAGATAGTTTTTCTAGGTTCTTAGATGCTTGTGTGTTGTTTGCACCTAGTTGGCGGTGTGTGTTGAGTGCCGCGATGTTGTGGTTAATTCTCATTGTAATTTCCTCCTTGAGTGTTTATGGGTTCACGTCCTTGTGACCCTAAATAGTTTGTTGCTCACGGAGTAAGAGCCGGCCGAACTCGTTACTGCCGCTTACAATAGTAGTATCGGACAAGTTGGCTAGGTGTTTAGCATTTTCTAAAAGTTTTTGTATGGTTTTGGTTTATTTTGTGGAATCGTGAGGAGGGAATAGAAAATGGATGCCTCGAGTATTGCAAGGCATCCATTTTGAGGTGTTATTGTTCTTTCTTTGTTAGTTGAGAAAAGAGTGAAGCGTCTAGTGTAAGTGCCTCGGTATTCGTTTCGGTAATGGATTGGACTAGTTCGCCGCGAAGGATGTCAACACTCCTCGGGGCTTCTATGCCGATCCGGATTGTGTCGCCTTTCACTTCGAGGATCCGGATTTCGATGTCATCCCCGATTTTGATTGTTTCATTCGTTTTACGAGAGAGGACTAGCATTTTATTTTGTCTCCTTCGGTTGGCCGATCGTGTGGCGGGTTGTAAAGCGGTTGTCGTTTAGGATCATTTGCTTTGCTTTCCTGTTGTTCATTTGGAAGATGAGCGGTGCTTGTAAGTTGATGGTCGATGATTCAAACGGTTGTTTCAATGTAAGAATGCCGAGTACGAATACGTCTTCCGGTTTTTCGATGTTGAGCAGTTCTATTGTCGGTGCGTCAATATCGAATGAATAGTCTGCGACTGTCGTATATGGATTTGTGACGATAAAGGCTACGGTCTGTGTATCGGTAGACTGCAAGACTTGAAATATATCGTTTCCTTCAATAGGAAGTAGGACAAATTCCTTTTCATCTTCAAATCCTGGAATGCCTTTTGGAAAATTCCAAAGTTGGTCTGAATGGATTTCGATTTCACCGTGGAATTTTGTTTGAATGTTCATATACTTTCGCTCCTTTGATTGCACGATTCTTTATTAATTAGCATAGCATGTTACAGTTTTCTTGCATAAAAAAAGAACGTGTTGGCTAACGTTCTTCATAGTTTCCAATCAATCCGGATGGAAGGGAATTGTTCCATGACGCCGGTCACTTTGCCTTGAGTATAATTGTGGATCGGTTTGTTGATTTGGACGTTATTAATGGCTTTTTGGGGTGTTGCATTAATGCTAAGCGAGCCTGGTTGGAAGGACATTTGGATTTTTGTCCGGTCGCCGACGAATTTCATGGCCATTTGTTTTTGAGGCGGTGTCCCGTTCTGTTTGGCGATATCGGCAATTGCACCGCCTCCATTTTCAATCTGTACGAGTTGTTGACCTTCCTGTGCTCGGCGGTCGATACCTTCCATG
This sequence comes from Saccharococcus sp. Marseille-Q5394, assembly GCF_946901335.1. Classification (NCBI taxonomy): domain Bacteria; kingdom Bacillati; phylum Bacillota; class Bacilli; order Caryophanales; family Anoxybacillaceae; genus Saccharococcus; species Saccharococcus sp. Marseille-Q5394. The sequence goes on from NZ_CAMPPQ010000001.1 coordinate 1,337,071, forward strand.
AGTTGTTGCATACCGAATTGGGCGTTTTCTGCCGAACGCCTTAATGGGCTTTTCAAATCGATGTCCGCTCTTACTTCGGTTGTATCGAGTGATAGTTGCGATCGAGTCGAAGACATTTCCAGGATAGCAGCAGGCTGTTCCTGCGTGAGTGTAGCTCTTGGTTGCTCGATTTCCTGTATCGGTTTGTCGATTTGAAGTCCAACGACGCCGCGTGTCGTTTGGATTTGCAGTTGTGGGATGTTCATTGGCTTCATCACCTTTTGGAAAGGCGTTTGGAGAGTATCCAAACGCCTTCATTATTGATTATCGTAAAAAGTCTACTAGAGATGGTTGAATGATTCTTGCGCCTACTGAAAGAGCGGCACGGTGGATCGATTCATGTGTGAGCATTTCAGTGATCACTTTTTCGTAGTCAATGTCTTCGTTTTCGGATTGCTGTTTTTTTGCTGCGCCTTCTTGCATTTCAAGACGATTGTTCATCAATTCAGCACGGTTGGAGCGGGCTCCGATGTCTGCGCGAGCTGTAAGGACTGCATCCATATGGATGTCGATTTTAGATAAGGCGTCACTGAATCCGTTCCCATCAACACCGATATTTTCGATTTCTTTAAACAAGTCATCGATATTCTTGAACATTTCTGCGGCATCGGTATTCACTTTTAAGGATACTCCATCGAACACTTCGATTTCTACCCTGTTTTTAAAAGAAGGGCCGGTTTCGATTCCAATAACGTCGCCACTTGCATTTATAGCTTTATTATACAAAGGTTTGTCAGTCATCGTTCCACTGAAGATATATTTATCCCCGACCTTTGTGTTCGCTAAATCTTGTATTTGTTCTTGAAGCTGTTTAAGTTCAATCTTAATCTTTTCACGATCTTCAGGTGTCATTGCACCTGTATTCGCGGCATTCGTTACAAGCTCTTTTGCTCGGTGCAAGACTTGTCCTACGCCATCTAAAGCGTCATCGGAGCTGTCAAGCCAGTTGTTCACTTCACCGAGGTTCTTTTGATAAGTGGCGACTTTGTCGACTTGCATACGGTAGCCCATACCTTTCATTACAACGACAGGATCATCTGATGGGCGATTTACTTTTTTACCGGAACTGAGTTGTTCTTGCAGTTTGCCCATTTTATTATAGCTCGTCGATAAGTTACGGAGCATATTGTTGGATAGCATTGATTGTGTTACGCGCATTTAGTTGGTTCTCCCTTCTTATCGACCGACGACACCCATGCCATTGATGATTTTGTCGAGTGTTTCGTCGACGACTGTAATCATCCGGGCGGAGGCATTGTAAGCCTGTTGGAATTTAATCATGTCGGTCATTTCTTCGTCGAGCGAGACTGAACTGATGGAGTCCCTTCGGTGTGAGACAGCGCCTAATAGCGTTGTTGTATTGAACGTAAGGCGTTCGGCTTGTTGGCCGTTTACACCTAATTCCCCTATGACTCCTGAGTAATAGGTTTGAATGGTTGAACCGCCTAACTCTGTTAATCCATTAAATTGGAGATCAGCAAGTTTTTTTGCATTCTTACCGTTTCCAACTTCAGCAGAGCCGACTGGAGAGTTTGACGCCGCTAATAAATTCGGATCTTTCTTTAGTTGTTCGTTAACGACAATATTCCCAGCTGTAAATGGATCTCCAGGTATTTTTGCGTCGAAGAAATTAGTGCCTTTATTGCCATGAAGGTCTGTACCGGAAGTATGAACTTTATTCATTTCATTAGCGAAAGCTGCTGCCATTTTATTTAGCTCAGCGATCATATCTGGATAGAGACCTTTTGTTGCGTTCCCATCGGTATAACCGTATGAATCAACGAGCGATTTTAATTTTCCGGAATCCAAGAAAGCCGAATGTGCGTAAGGAGTTGCCGCTATTGCATTGGCACTCCTAATTGTCATGCCTGTAATAGCTACATTTCCTTTTGTAGTTGGATCTATAAGTATTGTAGGGTCGGGTTGTATTTCTCCGAACTCCTTACCTTTCACGAGTTCAATTGTTGGACCATTTTTCATTTTCAAGGAAACAGTCACCGTACCCTCAGCAATCGCTAAAGCACGTCCACCTGATTTTTCGTAGGATGTCTCAATTGGTATATAAGATGAAAGTTCATCCAACAAAATATCCCGCGCATCATATAAATCATTCGGCATATAGCCGTTCGGTTCGACTTCTGAGATTTGGCGGTTGAGATCTGCAATCTGCTCGAGCATGGAGTTGATATCCTTTGTCGAGACACCAATTTCCTTGCCAAGATTCGTTTGGATTTCGGTCAAGGATTTATGCATGTAGTTAAATGAATCCGCAACCGCTTCCCCACGTTGAACGACGACTGCGCGTGCGCCTCCGTTTTCAGGGTTCGCTGCGAGTGTTTGAAGGGATGACCAGAATTCGCTTAATGATTGCTGCAAGCCGTATGCGGATGGTTCTGCTAGTACGTCTTCCATCTGACCGATAGCCTTGGATCTTGATTCCCAATAACCGAGCTTGTTTGATTCCTGTCTGAACTGATGATCGACAAATCCATCGCGGATCCGTTGGATGGAGCCGGCTTCGACGCCGGTTCCGAGGAAGCCTGGCATTGTTTGTGTGTTGAGGCCGACGCCTGGGAAGCCGGCTGTTGCCTGCATGTTGACGCGTTGGCGGGAATAGCCGAGTGTGTTGGCGTTGCTGATGTTGTGGCCTGTTGTATAGAGAGCGGATTGTTGTGTGAACATGCCGCGTTTGTTTGTTTCGAGTCCCATGAATGTGGAGCGCATGGTGAGTGTTCCTCCTTAGGCTTGCGAGTCGAAGTTCGGTAATTCCTTCGACTCCTTTCTGCCGGTGATTTCAGTTTTTGAGTAGGTGGCCGATTCCAGACGTGGTCGGATCATGTCCAGCGAAAGATTCACGAATTGAAGGGATTGGTAGGTCAGTTTCTGATTCAAATCGTTTTGCCATTTCAATTCATGAATCGCATGCAGGAGACGGTCCTTCGCCTCCACAAGTTGTTTGCTGTCCGGTTCGGGTGTTGCTTCGATCAGGTTGGCGATTGTAGGGTTCATCGGCACAGGACGTCCTTGTCCCTTCAGGTAGGCGATGACCGCTTTTTGCCTATCGTTATCCATTTGGACGATGGCTGCAAGATGCGCCTGCTCGTCTTTCATAAGCTGGTCGATGCCGTTGATGTCGCCGCTTTTAATGAGCGCCGTTTTTTCGTTTGCGATGCGCAGCAGGCTCTTATGCAGTTTTTCCAAGTTGTCGAGTATGGAAAGGATTGTTTCGATGGACATAGGGTCCCCTGCTTTCTCTTTTGTTGTTTCTTTATGTTATTTTTTGAAGTGCTTGATCAGGTTGGAGGCGAGTTGTTCAGGCTCCACTTTGTAGTTTCCTGATTCGATTTGGGCTTTCAACTGTTGCACGCGCTCGTTCCGTTCTGTTGTAATTGGTGATGTTTCGGAAAGCTGTTTCGCTTCGGAAGAGATTTCGAGTTTATCCGTTTTGATTTTAGCCTGTTCCTTTGCTTGCTCGGCTTTCAGCTGATTCGTCCGGTACGGATTGACCGGCGGGATGTTGATTTTATTGATTTTCATTTGACTCGCTCCTTTCGATTTGCTCTTATAGTTTATTTCGGCAGATTTGTGACAACGTTTAGGGCCTTTTGGACGAAAAAAGGAAATGTGCTTTTTTCCATGCTTATCATTCCCTATTAATGCGAAAAAAACCGACAAGTACATGCCGGATTTTTGCGTTTATGCGCGTTTGAAGGGATTTATGCGTAAGTTTAGGCATTTATGTGTTTCTGGAAACGAATATGCGTATTTTTTACCGTTTATGCGCTTCTGGAATTGTTTATGCGTGATTATAGGTATTTATGCGTTTATTGGCATTCTGTATTGAATGAGCTGACTCTCTTCACCCATATATTCTTCATTGCCGATTCTGCTGACTTCCTTAAATCCTAGTTTATGAAGCATTTTTCGGGAGCGGTTATTTGATTCATGTGTTTCTGCATTAAAGATGATGATGCCTAATTCTGTGGAAGCGTAGTTCATTAAACTCAACGTAGAATGATAGCCGATGCCTATTCCCCATAACGAAGATTCACCGATTGCGATGCCAATTTCAGCGGAGTGCCCTTCTATATGTGCCAGGTCGGCATAGCCGATCAATTTCCCGTTGAATTCGATTCCGATTCTAATGAAGTCTTCGGCTTGGTTGTTTAGACAATGAATCCACCATTTGTATAGTTCTTCTTCGTTTCGATTCAGTTCCCAACCATTTGCGGAACAGAAGAGGTCGTCCTTGCTCCAGTTGAGGACGACCTCATAATCATCTATTCGTAACGGTCTTAAGGAGATTGATTCTTTATTCATCTCGTTTTCGATCTGACAAATACGTGCCCTTTTCGCTTTTAGCTACAGCTTCCCTGAATTCTTGGGCGGCTTCAAATTGGCGGAGTCCGCTTTTTAGTTCCTCTGTGCAACCTACGCATAGTTTTCCTGTTGTCGTCAGTTTACCGCAGTTGTCACATGGATAGCCGAGGTTCGGGAATAGTGCCGGTTGCAGTCTTCCTTTACGTACCCATTTATGGAGCAACGTTTCGGTGACACCTGTCACTTCAACGATTCGTTCAATTGTTGCTGCACGGTTTTCGCGTCTTCTTAGGAAGCGATACACTTCCTCGTACATTTCTTCTTCGCCGCGTGCGCATTTGGCGCATACTTCCCGGATGCCTGTGTAATTGAAAAAGTCGCCGCATGTTGGACAATGTTTAAGTTCTGCCATAATGTGTTCCTCCTATTTTTCGGCACGAATGAGTGTGACTGCTTCTACCCGCCTGGCGCCAGCTTCCTTCAGGACGGTAGCGGCGTGACGGAGTGTCGTGCCTGTTGTGTAAATGTCATCAACAAGGATGTAGGTTGTTTTTCGGATATCGCTTACGGGTTTGATTGAAAATAAATTGCGCATGGAAAGCCGCTCTTCCTTCGTCTTCTCTCCCATCACTTCGGTGTTCGTCTTGATGAGCAGGTCTACGAATGGAATGCGAGCTGCCGCCAACATTTCCTCGACGTGTGAGAAAGTCCGCTCAACCTTTTTCTGTGGATGCATCGGAATCGCTACGACTATGACGTCTTTCCGGGCGAGTTCGCCACGCAGTTCATTCGCAAAGACGCCTGCAAGCGCGACATCCTGCAGAAATTTGTATTGGTGGAGATATTCGCGCATCGCTTCGTTATATGTATAAATGGAAGTGAGTTGATCGACTACATCGCCTTCCTCTTTTATGTCGACACGATTGAAGCTTTTTGAACAGTTTTCACAAATTAATGATGTTGTTTCAATCGCGAAAAGGGATTGCCAGCTCGGTGTGGAAGCAAGTTTCTGTTCACATAGGAGGCAGTTCAAGTGCGGACGCCCCCTTTATTCAACTTAAGGATTTCGGTATTCGCTTCGTCCATCGCGTACGTGATGCCGTTATGGAACAGGATGAAATCTCCTGTCGGATAGTCCGCGGAACGACCGACACGGCCGCCGATCTGGATGAGGGCGCCTTTGTCGAAGATTTGCTGTTCTGCACCGACGACTGCGACTTGGACATTCGGGATTGTGATGCCTCGTTCAAGGATGGTCGTTGTGAGTAGGCCCGGTAGTTCTTTATTCCGCAATGCTTGTACATGTCCTTTCCGGTCCGGATGCGCTGCATGGACGGAGCGGATGCGTGGATCGATAAGCTGGAATAAGGGCTCCGCCTCCTCCATCAAGCCGATATGGTGGAAGAAGATGAGGAACGGTTCTTTGTTGGCGAGCCGCTGTTCCGTCCAATCGATGAGTTTGCGCGGCAGATTCCCTTTCCGGACCTGCTTTTCATAGTTCCATAACGGAGTGAATGTCGGAACGGGCAATGGATGGCCGTGATAGCGGCGGTTGATGATCGAAACGAAGCCCGACTTTTTCATATCTGATAATAGCTTTTCTGATGGGGTTGCGGTTACGTAATGGACTGGGAATCCCGGTTTGACCGCTTTCTTGACAGCCTTTTGCAATGTTGCATCCGCCTTATATGGGAAGGCGTCTGCTTCGTCGACGAATACGGCGTCGAATGCGTGACGGAATCTGTATAGCTGATGCGTTGTCGCGAGGACGAGCTGAGAGGCTTCCATCGTCGGCTTCGCGCCACCGTATAACGCCTCGATTTTCGTATTTGGGAATGCCGAGCGCAATCTTGGTTCGAGTTCAAGAATGACATCTACACGGGGAGCAGCGATGCATACTCGTTTACCTTCAGTGAGCAGCTTATGTATGGGTGGGAATAGGATTTCTGTCTTTCCAGATCCGCAGACTGCGTAGATGAGATGGGACAATCGTTTGTTTTGACTCTCGGTCAGTTCATCAGATGCTTTCTGCTGATGCAGCGTGAGTGTGCCTTGCCAGGCGATTGTGTGGTTCGTCGGGTAATCCGGTTTTTCACCGTTCCAGACGATGAGTTTCGTACATGACGAAACACGGCCCATTTTTAAGCATTGTCTGCAATATGTACATGGTCCTTGGCATTTGGCGCAATTGAATGTCGTGAACCGGGTGCTGTCTTCGTTTTCACACCGGTTGCATAGGTGGCGCTTTTGATTCAGGAACGATGGTTTTGATTCAATGCCTTTAATTGTTTGAATGTAGCCAGCATCAATAAGTGCATCTATTTCTTCTCGCGGAAAAGGGGTGTGCATGCGCAGCCAAATACGGCCCTCCAGGAAATCACGGATTGCCGGATTGAATGGTTTTGTCATGAACACACCCCCACTTTTGTTATTTGTTTTTGTACGCGGTTGGATTTTGATTAAATTAAATATCGTTTCGCGCTGAAGGCAGTTGACCAATTGAGCCTGTGGGCAATTAATTGAGCCCTTGTGCATTAAACTCTCCGCTTCACCCATCCAAGCCCCATCGATCCTTCTCCTAAATGTGTACCAATCACTGGACCGAAATGGCTGATTGTGAAAACGACATTTGGCAGTCGTTCTTCAAGTTCCGCTTTCCATATTTCCGCTTCTTCAGGCTGGTTGGCATGGATGATAGCTGCTTCGAGTGGCATTGTTTCGGCGTCTTCTGCGAGCATGTCCGCGATTCGTTTCATCGCTTTTTTGCGTGTGCGGATTTTTTCGAAGGGGACAATCACTTTGTCGTGGAAGTGAAGGATCGGCTTCACTTGGAGCAGTCCGCCAATCAAGGCTTGTGCGCTCGAGAGTCTACCGCCACGCTGCAGATGGGCGAGGTCGTCGACCATGAAATAGGCGCGCATCGTCTTTTTCATTTCCACGAGCTCCGCCATGATTTCGTCTGGACTTGCCCCTTCTTTCGCCATTTCAGCTGCCCGGATGACGTAAAATCCTTGGATATAGCAGGACAGTTCCGAGTCGAACGTGCGGACGTCGATGCCTTCCACCATTTCCCCTGCTTGGACAGCGCCTCCGTATGTACCGCTAATGCCGCTTGATAGATGGATGGAAATGATCGCGTCATGATCCGTTTTCAATGATTCAAACAGCTCGACAAATTTTCCGACCGGCGGCTGGGACGTTTTCGGCAACGGACCTTCCCCACGCACTTTATTATAGAAATCCTCCGACGTTAGATCGACTTCCTCTTCATAGGCATGTCCGTCAATCGTCACCGTCAAAGGGACGACGTGGATATTAAGTTCCTCTAATATGTAAGGCGGCAAATATGCCGTGCTATCTGTTACAATTGCTGTTTTCACTACTCATCAACTCCTGCATCATATTCTACTGGAAATGCAGGTGAAAAGAAAATCCCTTTCGGTTCATCTTTCAAGCTGCCGTGCCCAATGGTTCGCTTTATTGGAGAATGCGATAATCTCCTCTTTCGACACGCCAAATCTCTTGCTGATTTTATTTATTTTCTCCATATCGAAACGCTCCGTCGCGATAGCTAGCTCCAAGTATGGCGTCATGTCGGTTTTCTTACCTTGCAACGTTTCCGCCACATCCTCGGAAAAAGGGAACATTGGCAGGATGTCGTCCCAATCGCGATTCATGATGGCGTCAAGTAATGAAAACAGCCCGACAAAGAAGTGTTCGTCACCATTCGGATACCCCGTACGGATTGCGACGAACTCGCACATTTTCGCTCGTGACATCGAGCAGGAAACGAGTGCTTTGACGCGGCCGCTCGATGAATGGTCGCTAATATCCTGTAGCATCAAGATTCGCATCCATTTCTTCAACTCGCGCATGCCGATCAGGACGATTGCCTGTTTGACGGAACCGACGCTTTTCGGGACATTGAAATTCATCGTGTTGATTAAGCGCAGCAGTTTGTATGTCAGTGAGATGTCATGGAGTATGAGATTTGCGATTTCGTCGATGTTAGGGTCGCTGTCATTCAGCTTGCTGATGATTTGCATATGAAGATTGAGGTTCGCAGGGATTTCGACGCCTTTAATAATTTCTGGCTTAGCGAAGAAATATCCTTGGAACAGGTCGTATCCGCTTTTCTTGGCAATTTGGAACTGTTCTTCAGTCTCAATCTTTTCCGCAAGCATCTTGATGTGCGGGTATTTTTTAATGAACCGTTCGATGTCCCGCCTTCCCTTTGCGTCAACGGCGAGGAAGTCCACTTTCACGTAATCGATCAGCTCGAACAGTTCTGTATGTAAGGCATATTGGTCTTGTATGATGAAGTCGTCAAGAGCGAGTTGAAATCCCTCTTGCTTGATTTCCCTTATTCTCGAAATGAGTGCCGGGGTGATTTCGACATCCTCCAAAATCTCGATGACGACGAATTCCGGCTTTAAGCTTGAAAAGATGTCCTTGAGGAGCAGGTCACCGGTAAAATTGATGAATGACTTTGATTTCCCTGAAATCTGGTCCACGCCGATCGACAGGAACGTGTTGACGAGCAATTGGATTGTCGCCTGTTCGGGATCGATATCCGGGAAGCTGTTCTGATCACTATTGCGATAAAGCAGTTCGTAGCCAAAAATGCGCTCTTCCTTGTCCAAAATCGGCTGCCTGCCTACAAATATAAGGTACTCCATCTTCTCACCTCTCAATGCAAACAGTATACCAAAACTGGTCCTCTTTTACTATTAATTTTCAAACTATTTTAATAGCTAGGAAGTGGGAAAAATGATATGTTGGAAGAAAGTAATAGGAAATGGGAGGATTCATGATGGAAACACTTATGTTTGAACAAAAGGGGAATATCGCAAAGGTGACATTGCACCGCCCGGAAGCGATGAATGCATTCAATTACGATATGCTGTCGGAACTAGGACAAGTGATCGAGTCGATTCGCATTAATCCGGATATCCGGGTTGTCATATTTACAGGGTCCGGGGATCGTGCATTCAGCGTGGGGGCTGATTTGAAGGAGCGGAGGACGCTGTCGGATTCGCAAGTGAAGCGGAATGTCTATAAAATTGGCGAAGTGTTCACGATGGTGGAAAATCTGCCGCAACCCACAATTGCGGTGTTGAATGGCTATGCGTTCGGCGGCGGAATGGAGCTTGCGCTTGCTTGCGATTTTCGGTTCGCGGCGGATTCGGCGGTGATGGGGCTGACGGAGACGGGACTTGCCATCATTCCGGGCGCCGGCGGGACGCAGCGATTGCCGAGGCTGATCGGGGAATCGAAGGCGATGGAGCTCATATTGACGGCGAGACGGCTGAAGGCGGAAGATGCACAATTATACGGCATGTTGACAGGAGTTGCTCCCGCAAACTTTTTGCAGGAGACGGTGGACCGTTTTGTCGGGGAGCTTCTCGCGAATGGACCGATTGCGTTGCAGCAGGCGAAGTTTGCAATCAAACATGGGATGAACGCCGATTTGCAGACGGGACTCGCGATTGAGCGGAAGGCGTATGAGTTGACCATTCCGACGGAGGATCGTTTGGAGGCGCTAGCGGCATTTGCGGAGAAGCGGAAACCGGAATTCAAAGGGAAATGATATAGGAGCGTCCAGGGGATTGCGAGTTCTCGCTAATTCCCTGGCGTTTTTGTTTTGCAGGAAGAGTTCTCGTTCTTTATCGGGAAGTTCTCGATTACCCGAAGAAAGTTCTCGTTCTCTACCTAAAAGTTCCCGTTCACAACCGGTCCGTCGTAAAATTCCTGCGGCGCGTCACTTGCTTTGCAACTTGCCATGACGCGATTAACTGAACGGTCATTTCTTCAAGGTGGTCGAGCTGCTCGGTCGTTTTGGTCAGATGCGTTTGGACAAGGCATTGGTTCATATGTAGGTAGATGGCCATGAGCCGGTCGCTTCGTTCGGCTTGGTGGTCGGTTGTTGTCATGAGTTCGAAGAGGAAGTCTTGTGCTTTTCGCAGTGTGCGGTTGCGTTCAGCGGTGTCCCCTGCCTCTATTGCCTGCTTACATTGCTGAATGTTTTTCTGCAGTTCGTTGAGCAGGAGGAGGACGTATTCCATCATCGATAATGTGGAGGCGCTAGCTTCTTTGTAGATTTGGATGGCTTTTTCGATGTCTACGGTTGTCAATGTGGGTGCCTCCTGTCGCTTTTTCTTTTGTATCGGCTTTTTTCTGTTGATTTCAATCGTTATTTGCCGATATAAAGATGGAGATACAGATGAAAGTTGAAATTGGGGTGATGGAATGCGTGTTATGAGCGGCGAGCAGATTGCGGTTTCGGCGAATCGTTCGATGCGGAATGCCGGGCAGATCGAGAAGAGTTTGGTGAAGCTCGGATCCGGGGTGAAGATTGCGAAGGGCAGCGATAATGCTTCGGGGCTGTCGATTTCAGAGACGATGCGCGCGCAGATCCGCGGGATTTCCCGGGCGCAGAGCAATATGCAGGACGGACTGTCCGTTCTTGAGGCTTCGAATGAAGGGCTGAATAATGTGAATGGCCTGTTGCAGCGGGCGCGTGAGCTTGCGGTGTTGAGTGCGAATGATACGCTGACGGTGAATGATCGGGCGGCGAGCCAGGTGGAGCTTGATCATCTACTTGGTGCTGTGGACGATACGGCGTCGAAACTTGAGTTCAATACGAAGAAGATTTTGGGTCAGCATGGGGCATTGACGTTGCAGGTCGGAGCGAATGCCGGGCAGCAGATGAAGATTACGCTTGTGGATGTCAGTTCTAAGGAGCTTGGCCTTGAAGGGGCTTCATTGGAATTACGGGACCTTGCGGAAGGTTTGATTACAAAAATCGATAAGGCGATTAATACGGTTTCCAGTCATTTGACGCGTATCGGTTCGAATATGGAAGCGGTCGAGCATCATTTGACGAATGCGCTTGTGTTCGAGAATAACTTAACGAAGTCACTATCGTTGCTTGAGGATACGGATATGGCGAAGGAAATGATGAATTTCGTCAATCTGGATATCCGCCAACAAGGTGATCATTTGCTTGTGAAGCAAGTGAATCAGAATATCCATAGTGTGATGTCGTTGTTTTCGAAGTGAGTAGGCTTTGGGGGTCCTCCCGGCCTACTCTTTTTTTGCGTTTTCGCAGCGGGGTGATGCGGAGACGATGCGGGCAGCTCTGACGACGGTGGAAAGGATGTTTGTTGCGCCTTGCCGGTCTGCGACGTGTTCTGCGCGGATGACCGGACTTAGTTTATCGTTCACGATGTAGCGCGGCTTGATTTCATTTAGCGCAATGGCCTTGATGTCGTCTTTGCATCGGTCACAATGGCATGTGAGATTGAGTTCGTTTTCATATTGTTGGAGTACGTTTTGGACGACTTCTTCCATTACGTTGTATACTGGCATGTTTCGTACCCCCTTTTGTAAAGAATTATTTTCCATTCATTGTAGCACTAATGGTAAAATATGCGAATTGTAGGAAAGGAGCATTATTGTCACGGGACTTTATGATCACTTTTATGGATTTATGAGCGATTGTTGGCGTTTATGCGTGATTCTAGTGAGTTATGCGCGGATTAATTGATTTATGCGTGTCTAGAAGGATTTATGCGCAATTCATTAGATTTATGAGTTTCTGGAGGGATTTATGAGCTTTTCGTAACAAAAAAGCCGAATACCCACATAGTGGGAACCGACTTTCTGTAGTTGATTATTCTTCTGCGTCTTCATCGTTTTTGTATTCTAAAATGTCTCCAGGCTGACAGTCCAACGCCTTGCAAATCGCTTCTAAGGTTGAGAATCGGATCGCTTTTGCCTTTCCATTTTTCAATATGGATAGGTTCGCCATTGTAATTCCAACCTTCTCCGTTAGTTCAGTTACGCTCATTTTCCTTTTGGCCAGCATTACGTCAATATTTATTATAATCCCCATTGTTTTCACCTCAGACCGTTAAATCATTTTCAGATTTTATCGTAATAGCTTCTTGCAGCAGTCTTTGGAGGAGAGCAGCAAAGACCGCGATTACAAACGGAGCAAAAATAGGAACCATTGAGAAGATGATGAGACCTGGTGCATCATCCAGCTCCGCTACCATTGCCATGAATGGCAGAACAATCACATACACACCACTGATTGTCATTGCAAAGAGTTTGATTTTCTTAAGAGCTGTAACAGAAAGATCTGAGAAAGCCTGGTTCTTGTCGATGTAGCTGAGCAGTTTGAAAGCCTGTAACAACGCTCCGAAAAACGGTATGACTGAAATATACATTCCGATTACGATTGGATAGAGTATATGTGCATAATCCGGGTTGGCTGGATTTTTCAATAGATAGTAGATCCCGAATATAGCTAAAGCAAGAACAGGAGCTCCAATTAGGAAAACTGCCATCCTTAAAAATAATGTTGATCCTCGTTTCATTCAAAAGCACCTCGCGTTTTTAGTATGATTTGATTATAGATTATAATTTATCGAATATCAATAAATAATTATCGACTTTGGTGAAATTAATGTTGTTTATGGATATGTAGAAGAAATGTCATGATGGATTTATGTGCTTCTGGGAAGGGTTATGCGCGATTTAGCGGATTTATGCGTATCTGGAGCCGGTTATGCGTGATTTAATGGATTTATGCGCGTCTGGGGTCGGTTATGCGTGATTCAACGGATTTATGCGCGGCTGAGGCCAGTTATGCGTGATTTAGCGGATTTATGCGCGTATGTGGCCGGTTATGCGTGATTTAGCGGATTTATGATCGTTTCCGGTTTGATTCCATCAAAAAAAAGAAGGTACGGGACCTTCTTTTTCAATCCTCTGGAGCGAGGCCTTTTTTAAGGAAGCGGATCATTTGATTGATTTCCTCGTCGTCGTTCCACTTCGGGTTGATGATGTATTTGGCGGCAAAGTAGCCCATGATTGTCGAGGCGGTTAGCCGGATGACGGTCGTTGCTGGCAGTTGAACAATCTGGCCTTTCGATTGGTAATGCTCGACGATTTGGATGAGGCGGATGACTACCTTTTTCCCAATGTGTTCGATGAATTGCTCGCGCAGTTCTGGGTGGAACGGGATTTCCTGGAGAAAGATCTGGACGACTTTCAAGTTTTTCTCGAGGAATTCCTGACGGTTTTTGATCATTGCACGCACGAAGTCTTCGAAGTGCTCGAAGTCTTTGTTGAGCACTTTGTTCAAGTCTTTGATGATAATGGGACCGAGCATTTTGACCATCATCGGCGTGACAATGGAAAGGAGCAGGTCCTTTTTCGTTTTGTAGTGGCGGAAGATGGTGCCTTCCGCGACGCCCGCTTTTTTGGCGATTTCATTTGTCGATGTGGCGGCGAATCCTTTTTCTGCGAACATTTCTGTTGCTGCGACGAGAATTTGCCTTTGTTTTTCAGTCAGGCTGTCGTCTTCCTGAAGCATTTCGTCGAGCAGGTTGTTTTCGTCTGTCATGATGCCCTCCTTATATTCGGCGATACTTGCTTAGCACGGCGATGTTTATTGCAATGAACAGAAGGCAGAATCCTGCTAGTATAAGCAAGTTTATCATGATGTCGCTAAATCCGGCACCCCTCACCATGACGTCGCGCAATGCTTCCGCGGCGTAATAGAGAGGTGTCAAGTAGCCGATCCAGCTGAGCCATTCGGCAATTGTCTCCAAGTTGAACAATCCTGAAAAGAAGATTTGCGGCACGACGACGATCGGGATGAATTGCATCATCTGCAGCTCGTTATGTGCGAATGATGATAGCAGGATGCCCAGCGTCAGTGCGGTCAACGCGAGGATGAGGATGATGAGGAGCACATAGATGAAGGCTCCTTCCATAACCATGCCGAGCACATATATCGCATACGCTGAAATGATTGTAGACTGGATTGTCGTGAAAATTCCAAAGCCGAGGACATAGCCGGCGACGATTTCCCATTTGCGCAATGGACTGGCGAGTAGCCGCTCAAGTGTGCCCGTTGTCCGTTCACGCAAGAATGAAACACCTGCGATCAGAAAGACGAAAAAGAATACGAAAAATCCGAGCAGGACCGGTCCGAAATAATCGAATTGTCCCATGTCGCTTGAGCCGTGCAAGTAGTCAATCTTCGGTTCCGGAATGTCAACGGTTTGCGTTGGTTTCGGCAATGCATTTTGTAGCCATTTCATCGTGGCGCCCGTGACGCTTGGATCGCTTCCTTCAATGACAATGGAAGGTGTGTTGCCTTCGATTTTTAGATAGCCATCGAGTTCCTGTGCAGCAAGTTTTTCCTTCGCTTCCGCTTCCGTTTTGAAGGAGGTTACTTGTGCCCCTTCCTTATCGATTTGGTCGGCGAGCAGTTCCGGTATATCGACGAATCCGATTTTCGGAGTATAGTCGTCGCCGTTGAAGACGAAATAAAGCATCGTCAGCACAAGAATCGGCGCGAAGATGAGGAGGCCGATTGTCCGTTTATCCCTGCTAAGTTGACGGAGGATCCGTTTCACCAATGCAGTCACTCTCATCGTTCCACACCTCCGAAGACGAGGAAGGCTTCCTCGATTGTTGAAGAGTTGGTTTCCTTTTTCAATTCGGCGGGTGTGCCGACCGCGATCAGTTTTCCATCACGGATTAGTCCGAGTCGATCACATTTAGCGGCTTCGTCCATGACGTGGGTCGTGACGATAAGCGTCTTTCCTTGTGCCTTCAAATCCGTGAATGCGTTCCAGATACTTTTCCGTAGGACTGGGTCGATTCCAACAGTAGGTTCATCGAGAATGAGCAATTCCGGTTTGTGGAGTAATGCAATCGCGAGGGAGAGGCGTCTTTTCATTCCACCGGAGTAGTTCGATACGAGTTTTGTCATGTCGCCGGAAAGTTGGACGAGCTCCATCACTTCCTTGATGCGCTGCGCTTGTTGTTGTCCTTTCAACCCGTACAGTTCGGAAAAGAATTGAAGATTTTCCTTCGCTGACAATTCCTCGTATAGGGCATCCGATTGTGCCATATACCCAATCCGTTTAATGAGATTTAGGGAAGGCATCTTCTCGTTGAATAAATGATTCTCCCCTGTTGTCGGTTCGTCAAGTCCCGCCAGTTCCTTCACTAACGTCGTCTTCCCCGCTCCGGACGGTCCGAGCAGTCCGAAGATCTCTCCTTCGTTGATTTCCAGGTTGATGTCTTTCAACACTTGATGCTTGCCGAAGCTTTTTGAAACGTTGCGGATGGAGACGCAGACTTCGTGTTCGTTCATAATTGCCACCTCTTTTCAGTAGTGAGTGATTACTCACTACATTGTAATCTATGAAGTTAGCATTGTAAAGTGAGTAATCACTCATTAATTTTCAATCAAAATGTAGACGATGACAAGAGCAATACAATCAAAAGCGGGCGCAACGCAAACAACGCACAAGCAATACTAGGCGCATCACAACCAATGAGAGGAACAGCAACAAAAAAAGAGAGGAAAAGTCCCCTCTCAATTCTTAGCTTTATGCGCTTCCCATTCCTCACGCAGCATGCCCATCCGGATCGAGTCGTAATAGACTCCGTTCCAGTAGCGGACTTTGCGGATGCGGGCTTCCATCGTCATGCCGAGCTTTTCGGCGACGCGGATCATCCGCTCGTTGCCGGACCATGTCGTGAGGCCGACGCGGACGAGCGGCATTTCGTTGAATAAATGATCGATCCACATCGTGAGTGCCTTCGTTCCGTAGCCGCCGCTCCAATACTTCGGCTCGTAAATGAGGATACCCATTTCAAGCCAAAGGGACGGCTTGTGCTCCCAATAGTAGCTCACCATGCCGATGAGCTCGCCATCAACTTCGATGCCCCAGTAATCGTCCGTTGCGACGACATTGTCTTTCCGTTCGAGAAATGCTTCATACGTTATTGCTTTATGCGGGTAGTACGGGGCGTCCCATTTCTTCCATTCGGGATTTTCCTCTTTGAACGTCAATTCCCACATGTGGTGCAAATCTTCTTCTTTTATTGGGCGAATTGTCACGCCGTCTCGTGTATAAGTCAAACAAATTCCTCCGGTTCTTATAGATACTTATCGAACCAGCCCGTAATCTCGTTCAATCGTTCAATGCGCAGATTCGGTGCGCCGGTCCGCGATAAGTTGTGGTCTGCATCCGGGAAGCGGACGAATTCCGTCTCTTTCCCCATGCTTTTCAATGTAATATATAACTGCTCCGCCTGTTCAATCGGGCAGCGGAAGTCTTTTTCCGAGTGGAGAATCAATAGCGGCGTCTCCACGTTTTCCGCGTATTTCAACGGAGAGTGCTTCCAGAGCGTTTCGACGTCCTTCATGTCAGCAGCAATTTGCCAGTCGCTGAAGTAGTAGCCGATGTCGGATACACCGAAGAAACTGATCCAGTTGCAGATCGAACGCTGTGTGACGGCCGCTTTGAAACGGTTCGTATGGCCGACGATCCAGTTCGTCATGAAGCCGCCGTAACTGCCGCCCGTTACACCAAGCCGATCTTCGTCAATCCATTCATTTTCCGCCAGTACATAATCAACTGACGCCATGATGTCTTCATAGTCGCCCCCGCCATAATCGCCGCGTACTGCATCGACGAATTGCTGGCTGTAGCCGTGGCTGCCGCGCGGGTTGATGTAGAGCACTCCGTATCCTTTTGCCGCAAGCAATTGCATCTCATGGAAGAATGTGTTGCCGAACATTGCGTGCGGTCCGCCATGGATGTCGACGATGAGTGGATATTTCTCGCCTTCCTTGAAGTCGGCCGGTTTCATGAGCCAGCCGTGCACGTCCCAATCCTTTGCCCCTTTGAAGAAGATTGATTCCGGTTCTACGAGTTTGACTTCTTGCAAATAGTCTTTATTGAATGAAGTGACGGCTTTCCTTTCGCCTGTCGCAATCGTCAATTGATAAATTTCGCCCGGATTTACAGGATCGCTCGCTGCGACTAACGCGAAGTCGCCTTCCCGGTTCACGTCATAGCCATACACATGCTCATTTTCCTGGGATGCCGGGTACAGCTCCCCTTCGAGCGTTGCGAAATAAAGGCGGACGTCGCCCATTGCAGACAGTTGGAAGTACAAATCATTGTCCTTCGTCCATACAGCACTTGGCGCGCTCGCCCCTTGCTGGTGGTCTGCAACGGTATAGTCGCCGACCGGAGCATCAACGCTTTCCGTAATGTTAATCGTATTGCCGCGTGGCGTATCGTATACATACAAATTGCTATGTGTAGCGTTTTGGAACGTGCGATCCGAGCCGACAAAGGCGATATAATTGTCGTCTAACGAAAATCTCGCGCCGCCATAATAGCCTTCCTCATCGACGATGACTGTCTCTTCCTTCGATTCCACATCGACCAAATGGAGCGGCTGACGGAATGCCCAGTCCAATTCCTCATCCCGGTTCACACCGATGACGAGCTTGCTGCCGTCATGCGAAACCGCCTGCAACGTATGCTGGTGATTCCCTTCCGTAAACTGTGTTACCTCTTCTGTTTCAAGGTCGATGACACCGATTTGCTTGAATGAATCCTGCGGCAATAAACCGATCCCGTCCATTTTATATTTCATCTTCGTCACGCGGACAGGTTCCGGCTTCTTCTTTTCATCTTTTTCTTCCTTATCCGTGAACGTCTTGCCTTCCTTCACCGAAGCGTCAAACCAGATCTTCTGGCCGCAAGGCGACCATTCGAAGCCGGATACGCCATTTTCGAAAGATGTGAGTTTCCTCGCTTCGCCTCCGCGGGCGGATTGGATGTACAACTGATTCTTCTCGTCGCGATTTGACAAAAAAGCGATCTGCTTGCCGTCCGCCGACCATTTTGGCGAGCTGATGCGGTGTTTTCCGTATGTCCATTGCGTCGTTTCTTTCGTCTCGAGGTCGATATGGTACAGGTTTGCGATATATTTGTTTTCCTCTACGTCAATATGCGTTTTGATGAACAGCGCTTCTTTTCCGTCAGGAGATAGTTGCGGGTTCGTGACGGATTGAAGTTTAAATAAATCATCTGTTTGTAGGTTTCTCATAGGTATTCCCCCTTCAATTATCTATTCTACATATTTCGACACCCTGAGGAGCTTCCCCTTTTTATTTCATGATTTTTTTCCGATGTAGACGGATTGCGGGCGGAAGATTGTGTTGTCGCTCAGCTGTTCGATGGCGTGGGCCGTCCAGCCGACTATTCTTGACGCGCTGAATGTCGGGGTGAAGAGTTCGGGCGGCATATCGATTGCCCGCATGATCGCAGCTGCGTAATATTCGACGTTGGTATACAGCTTCCGGCCCGGCTTGTATGTTTCTAGCAATGTGACGATTTCTGTTTCGGCTGCTGTCGCGAGATCCAGCCATCCATCTTGTCCTGCGAGCTTTTCGCATTTGTCTCGTAATAAAATCGATCGCGGGTCTTCGGTTTTGTAGATGCGGTGGCCGAACCCCATAATCCGCTCGCCATTTTGCAGCTTTTCCTGGATAACAGGACGGATGTTTTCTTGCGTGCCGATTTCTTCGAGCAGTTCAATTACCGCTGAAGGAGCGCCGCCATGCAAAGGGCCTTTCATCGTGCCGAGCGCAGAAGTGACCGCCGCTGTCAGATCGGATTCTGTTGAAACCGTGACACGTGCTGCGAACGTGGAGGCGTTCATGCCGTGCTCCATCGTCAGTTTCAAATAGGTTTCGAGCGCTTCGACGTGGACGTTGGAGGGTTTTGTTCCTGTGAGCATCCATAAGTAGTTGGCAGTGTGAGCTAGGTTCTTGTCGGGTTCGATGACCGGAAGACCTTTCACATTGCGGGAGTGTCTCGCGATGATCGATGGAAGTGCCGCGGTTAGATGGAGCGCCTGCTGTTCGATTGTTTGATTTGTGAAATTGTAGTGAGAATATGCGGATATTGCAGTGCGCATCGCGTCCATTACCGGCGTTTCAGGCGGGAGGGCGTCGATGATCAGTTTTACGTGAGCAGGCAAATCCCTTCCTTCGTGAAGAGTATATGATTCGTTTTCGTCCGGAAATTTTCCGTTCCAGAGGAAGTGCGCAATTTCCTCGAATGAGTGATTTGGGATTAATTCGTCGACAAGTATTCCGCGATATCGGAGTTCGCCGATATCACCTTCTACGGATGCGATTTTTGTGTGTACTGCAACGACATCTTTCAGGCCTTTTTGAAACATGACCATTCCTCCTTTTCTTTTAGTATAAGCGGGAGGTATAATTAGGTAAATTAAATGTTTTTGAATGATTTGATTAGTTTTATTAATCAAAAGGGGGTGCGGTGGTGGACACGCAATGGTTACGTACGTTCATCGTGGCTGCGGAGACATTGAATTTCAGGAAGGCTTCAGAGAAATTGCTGTTGTCTCAGCCGACCGTCACGGTACACATCAAACTGCTTGAGGAGCATGTTGGCGTCCGGCTTTTCGATCGGATCAACAATCGTGTCACGTTGACCGACGCGGGTAGATTGTTTAATGCGGAGGCTGCAAAATTGTTGACCGGGTTGGATGATAGTGTGAATCGGATGCACGCATTCGCGCAAGGTTACCGCCGATTATGGACAATCGCCATTTCGCCGCTCATGGCGGAAACGATTTTGCCTTATTTCTTACGGACCTTCATGGAGAAGCACGCCGATGTGGAGCTGACAATCCGAGTAGAGGAGTCCGAGGTAATTGAGCGGCTCGTCGATTCGGGAGAAGTCCATTTGGGCATTTCGGCGTTGGATGCGGCTTTGAAAGGCATCGAATCGATCCGAGTTTATGACGATCCGATTGTTTTCATTACACCGACGGATAGTTACGACGAGGAAAGCGGCCCGCCGGTTGATGTGGAGGAGGCGCTGCTCGGTAATTATTTGCTGACGCATCATCATCCGGTCTATTGGGAGGATTTGCTCGTCATTTTGCATAAGCATGTGCCGGGCGTACGCACGATGAAGGTGACGCAGGCGCATATTGCGAAACGGTTCATCCAGGAAGGGCTCGGCGTCTCGTTCCTCCCCCACTCGATTGTCCGGCGCGAACTTACGGAAGGCCGGCTCATGCAACCGCATTTTGATTTGTTCCAGTTGCCGGTTGTGTCTACGTTTATTCTTGTGAAAATGAAAGGTGAATTGGAGGAGCATTTCATTCGGGAGATTTCGGCTTATTATTTTGGCTAGTGTGGGAGATTTACTGGAAAGAATGGTCCTTTGGCGAGAAAGAACGGGCCGTGGGAATGAAAGAATGAGCCCTGACGGAGAAGGTATGGACCCTGAGCACGGAAGAATGGACCTTCGATGTGATTAATTGAGCCCTTGTTGAAATAATTGAGCCCTTGTACGATTAATTGAGCCCTTGATCAAATAATGGAGCCCTTGCGCGATTAATTGAGCCCTTAATCAAATAATTGAGCCCTTGTGCAATTAATTGAGCCCTTGCCAAGAGAAACGAGCCCTTCCGCGACTCACCGTGGAAGGGCCCTTTCATTTATTGCCTAACTTGATCCTTCAACGACCTCCGCAAAATTTTACCCGTTGTATTCTTCGGCAGTTCGTCAAGGAACTCAATGATCTTCGGCACTTTATATTTCGCCAGACGTTTAGAACAGAATTCCTTCAATTTCTCAGCATCCGCCACAGCGCCTTTTTTCAGGACGACGAATGCTTGGACTTCTTCGCCGAAATCAAGATCCGGCACGCCGATGACTGCTGCTTCGATGATGTCGTCATGTGTGAACAGCACCTCTTCGACTTCGCGCGGATAGACGTTGTAGCCGCCGACGATGATCATGTCTTTCTTGCGGTCGACGATATAGAAGTACCCGTCTTCGTCCTGCCGGGCCAAGTCGCCCGTGTACAGCCAGCCGTCGCGGATGGCGGCAGCGGTTTCTTCGGGCATTTTGTAATAGCCTTTCATGACGTTCGGCCCTTTGACGACGAGTTCACCAACTTCGCCGACAGGCACTTCCTCGCCATATTCGTCGAACACTTTATTTTCCACATTGATGATGTTCGTGCCGATTGATCCTGGGACCCGTTCACGATCCAACGGGTTGAAGCATGTGACTGGTGACGCTTCGGAGAGGCCATACCCCTCTGAGATCCTTACATTGAATTTATTCTCAAAGTTATGAAGCAACGCGACTGGCAGCGATGCACCTCCCGATATTGCGATGCGGATTGTGTTGAAATCGGCTGGATCGCCTTCCGGGTATTGATAGAGGAAATTGTACATTGTCGGTACGCCGGCGAATATAGTCGCCTGCTGCTCCTTAATTGTCTCAAACACTTCCCCCGGGCTAAAACGCGGGACGAGCAAGATCGTCGCGCCTTTCAGCAATGGTGCGTTCACGACGACGGTCAGCGCGAACACGTGGAAAACGGGCAAAGTCGCAACAATACGGTCGTTTTCCGAGAACCCTAAATAGTCTCCGACATCTCTCGCGTTCGAGTACAGATTTTCATGCGTCAGCATCGCACCTTTCGGACGGCCTGTCGTTCCGGACGTATAGAGGATGATAGCGGTTTCATTTCCGTCAACTTCAATCGGAGCGAGATCCGGCTTGCCTGTAGCAATGAGTTTGGAAAACAGTTGGACTTTAGCTTTTGCTTTATCTGAAAGCGCCGACAATCTCTCCCCTATATCTGCGCTCATTTCACAGACGATATAGTTCTCGATCGAAGGAAACAGTGTCGCGGATTTTTCGACTAGCGGCAGCAATTGGTCTAGCGCGATGACCGCTTTGGCATCGCTGTTATGTAGAATGTATGAAATTTCATCAGGCGAATAAATCGGATTGACCGGAATCGCTGTCGCTCCGATCCGCATCGTCGCATAGAGCGATATGAGGAAATGCGGTGTATTTCCTAACAACAATGCGATGTGGTCACCCTTTTCGACTCCTAAGTCTTGCAATGCAGAAGCAAACATGGACACGGACTGGTCGAACTCGGCATACGAAGTGTCTTTCCCCATAAAGTGATAAGCCGTTTTCCCAGGTTGCAGCTTCGATGTTTCATAAACTTGTGAAACCAAATTCATACTGAACATCCTCCCTTTTCATTGAATGAACCACCATTCAGTAAACCCAACTATTATTATATAAGAAAAATTAAAAGTTCACAATACTTTTAGAAAACTACTGTTATCACAACTGAGAGAAAGCTTTATTTTTATTTTAGGAAAACAATTGAAAAATGCCTTCCCTGGAAGTTGAGGGAAGGCATTACATTTTCGTTTATGCGTGTCTGGCGAGATTTATGCGTATTTAGTACAACTTATGGACTTATAAACCGGTTTATGCGTATCTGCAACGGTTTATGGACATTTCGAGGCATTTATGCGTTTTTCATTCCACTACTACTCCGGTGTGCGGATGTGCGCTAGATATCGCCAGCGGATGAGGTAGAAATAAATGACTTGCAGTGCTGTGAAGCCGACGAGCACCATTGTGAGTTCGCGGACGATGGAGATTTCCGCGAGGGCGTCCCAGATTACTTGCAGCGACAGGAACGCAAATGAGCTATGGACGAGCGCGACGCCCCATGGGACGAAAAATTGGGGGATAAGCTGCCGATTGACGATTTTCTTGAATTCCTTGTCGGTAATGCCCATGCGCCGGAGCACATTGAACTGCTTCCGGTCGCTGTCGAGCGATGTATAGAGCCGAAAATAGATGAAGCTTCCCGCAGCTAAGAGGAATACGCCAGCGAGCAATAGTCCGATGAACAGCAGCAATGTGAAGGTCGTCCGCATGACGGAATAGTTCAGGCCAGGATTATCGAAGTTGAAATGAAGTTTCTCTCGCGTGCCTGTCAAAAGTGATTCCGTCACGGAATGCTCGATTGTCAGTCCGATGTTTTTCGTCTTTTGCCAGTCCGGAATATCGAACGCGTGATAGACGGATGACGGCTCGATGAGAGACGCTATATTTTCATAATCGGCATCGTTCAAAATGATTGTATTTGTACCGATCGCATGCGCTGGGAACAGTTCATATGGATAGGCGCCGTTGATTCGTACCGCAATGCCGCTTTCCTCAAGCACCGTCTCGATGGATTGCCTTTTCAGCTGCTCGTATGTGGAAGCGGTCGGCGGGAGGAACAGCGCCTCCCCTTCCTTCAATTCAAATGCCTGATTGCCGAATGACCTCGACAGTCTGTTCACGCTTTCGAGCTTGATGATCGTGACTGTATAGTCCGTCAACGTCGAACGCTGTTTCAGCACCGGGAACTGGACGTATGTGTACTCGATTTCATTCTTTCTCAGTTCATGCTCAAGCTGATTGATATGCTTCTGCTCCATTTCATTGCCCGAAAAGCTTTCATACACAAGACCGAGCGGGTTCATTTCCCGGTATTGGGAGGCGAATGAAGTGAGCGATGCGAGGATTCCTACGGACATGAACGCGACCGTTGAGACGATCGTCACGATGAAAAACATCCGGGCGTTCTCTTTCAGCCGGATGACGCCTTCGGAAATCGCGAGCAGGCGGAAATGCCGCCAATAGAACTCCTTCCGCACTTTGAATAGATGGAGGATGAATGGCAATGAATCCGTGAAAAAGAAATACGTGCCAAGCGTCGCAAGCGGCGGCAACAGGAAAATCAGCTCGATAACGATACTATTCGACGTGAAAGCAGCCATCGTATAGGAAATTCCAAGGAGAACGATACCCAACACTCCTCGAATCTTCGAAAAACCTTGCTGCTCCAAGCCTCCACCGTCACCACGGATCAATTCATCAAGCTTGCCTGTCCGGATGAAAACCGGTGCGACCCATGAAATTATGATGAACAGGCTCAGGAAAGCGCCGACCGTCAATGCGAACGGCTCCCAAGATAGATACAGGGGTAGCGCTGGCAGCATGACAATCCTTTTTACAACCATAAAGAAGAATTTCGAAAACATATATCCTAAGAAGGTGCCGACCCCGATCGACGCCGCGCCAATAATAAATGTTTCGATGAAAATGAGCCGGTGCAGCTGCCGTTTCTCCATCCCTAAATGGAGGAGGATGCCGAACTCCTTCGTCCTTGCCTGCAAAAACGCCCGCATCGAATAGAACAGGAAGAACATCGTGAATATGTACAGGATGATTTCGGCGATGCTCATGCCGAGCACCGCAATGTCCTGGAGCGCACTGCCTTCGATCGACGGATGGAACAGCAGCATGGAATAAAGGAAAAACACCATTACCGAAAAAACGCTTGCCATGAAAAAGGCTGCGTAAATCCGCCGATTGCGCATGACATTCCGGAAAGCGAACTGGCGAAATGTCATGAGGCACTCCTCCCTATTCGAATGTCCCTGTTACAGCATCCGCAAGTCATTGACATTCCCTCCAAGTAAACTAAGCACATTCAAAATCCGTTGGAAGAACGTCTGGCGCCGCTCATCCTTGTAAATTTCATTGAAAAACTCGCCGTCCTTGATGAACAGCACGCGGTCACAATAACTTGCCGCAATGGGGTCATGCGTCACCATGATGATCGTCGTCCGCTCGGTTTCATTGACAAGGCTGAGCAATTCGAGGACTTCCTTTGCTGAATTCGAATCGAGATTCCCTGTCGGCTCATCTGCAAGAATAAGCTTAGGATTATGGATCAACGCACGTCCGACTGCGGTCCGTTGCGCCTGTCCACCCGACAGCTCATCCGGACGCCGGTTGAGGATCTCTTTTAACCTCAATTGACCCGCCAGCCGGGTGACCCGTTTTTTCATTTCCATGATCGGCAGCCCGTCCAATGTGAGCGGCAGCACGAGATTCTCTTCCACTGTCAAACTTTTAAGCAGATTGATGTCCTGGAAGACGAAGCCGAAATTATGACGTCTGAACAGTGCCAGTTCATTCGCATTCAATGTTTCGGGCTCGATGCCGTCAATCATGACTCGTCCGTATGTCGGCATGTCGATTGTCGAAATGATGTTCAGCAATGTCGTCTTTCCGCTTCCGGAGGGCCCCATGATAGCGATGAATTCCCCGGCTTCCGCCTCGAAGTCAAGGCGTTTCAGCGCGCGGTGCATCACTTTTCCTTCATAGATCTTCGTCACTTGCTCCAATTTCACGATCGAGTTCTTCATCCGTTTCACCTATCTCTCCATTTGTAAACAGAATCTTGACAGTAGTCCCTTGCCCCACTTCCGATTCAATCGTCAATGGATGGCCGAGCTTCAAACAGACTTCATCGGCAATGTACAGCCCCATCCCTGTCGATTCACCGGTCAGCCGGCCATTTTCACCTGTGAAAAACGCCTTCGTCACCCGCTTTAAGTCGGAAGCCGGAATGCCGACACCTTCATCGCGGATTGTCAGCTCGAAGCCGATAGCTGTTTGTTTCGCCGACAGATAAAGTCGCTTCCCCTTTTCAAACGTATATTTCACAGCATTTGTAATGAACTGGCCGATGGCGATTTTCATCCATTTCTCGTCGGTCGCAACGACGAGCGATTCATTAATTGAAATGACCGGAAAGACGCCATTTGTAATGAACAGCCGCTTATGGTCCGTCACAATTTGCTGAACGAGACTCTTCAAGCCGACTTGTTCGATCTGCATGTCTTCCTCGAACGTCTCAAGCCGCGCGTTGACGAGTACGACATCAAGTCCGCGCTGGATTTTATCGACTTCCTCGCGGAGGCTGCGCTTGTCGAGTTCGCCGTCTTCCTGCAACAGCAAGTTGATGACAGAAATTGGCGTCTTCATTTGATGCACCCATTGATTGACGAACTGTAACTGACGGTGCTGCGATGCGTACAGTGATTGCACTTCGGCTTGATACAATGTATACAAATCGCGCATGAACGCTGTCGATTGGCGCTGCTCCGTCGTCTGTATATTGCGGATGAGCGCATCTTCCATCTTTTCGGGTTTTCGCAAGATCGCTTCGTAATACGGTCGCCTGGTGATGAACTTCCCGATGAGGAAGCCCCCCGTCAGCAGCAAGCTCATAATGATTGAGTAGATTGCCGTATTGATTCCGCGGAAGCCGTCCAACCAATAGAGGACGAGGATGAATGTTACAAGCATCACCTCGAAAATGATCCAGGATAAATGCTCTCTCAGGAATAAAACAATCTGCTTCATGATTCCTCCGGCGCAATGAGGAAACGGTAACCTGACCCGCGGACCGTCTCAATGACAGACAGTACGCCGTAATCGGTCAGCTTTTTCCGCACGCGTGTCATATTCACGTTCAACGTGTTTTCATCGACAAATGACTGATCGTCCCATAATTCTTCGAGCAGCGTCTCCCGTGAAACGACTTTCGGCGACGCCTCCATAAGCAGCTCAAGGATGACACACTCCTTCTTCTGAAGCGGTATTTCCTCATCGCGCAAATGCAGCTCCATCCGTTCGATGAACAGCTCAAGTGAACCGAGCTTCACCGTCCGCTCCCCCTGGCTCGGTGCGTATTCCCCGAACGCCCTTCTTAAATGGCTTCTGATCTTCGCAAGGACGATCTCGTAATGGAAAGGTTTCGTAATGAAATCATCCCCTCCGTTCTCGAGCGCAAACACTTGGTCCATATCGCCTGAACGCGCGGAGATGAAAATGATTGGGCATGTCGTCGTCTGCCGAAGCTGCCGGCACCAATAATAGCCATCATACGAAGGCAGATTGATATCGAGGAGAATCAAATGCGGATCGAACGCCGAACATTCCGCCTCCACATTATCAAAATCCTCGACAATCGCTACGTCATACTGATATTTACGCAACGTATCCGCCAACAGCTTCGCAATTTTTTTATCGTCCTCAACAATGAAGATACGATGGTTCCTCATCGCAAATTCCCCCTTCGCTATTCCAACTATTATATCGCAAAAACGGAATGCACGCTCGGCGGGCGAGGAGGCTGTGTTTGAAAATGGTTTATCACCGATTCTCGAGGGTTTACCACCGATTCTTGGCTCGTTACCACCGATTCGAGGGACTTTACCACCGATTCTCGACTTTATCACCGCTTAGCGTGAGTTTATCACCGACACTCAGCTAGTTATCACCGATTCGGATGACTTTATCACCGATTCTCGGCATGTTATCACCGATTCGGGCGACTTTATCACCGATTCTCGACTGGTTATCACCGATTCAGGCGACTTCACCACCGATTCTCGACTTTATCACCACTCAGGCGGAGTTTATCACCACTCAGGAGAGGGTTATCACCACTCAACTCTCACTTCCGTTCAAAACTGAGATGACCACACCCCTCCGGCCAATTCCGCATATACTATGGCAAAAGAAAAAACCGGCTTTGCACCGGTTTTCAACTTAATAGATTAAATTAATGAATTCCTCTTTCGTAATTCCGCCCAACACGGTAGGAATGTCGACCGCGTCGAGAGCCTTCGTAATTGATTCGCGATCGTATTGGACGCCCTTCAGACTATCTTCGACTACTGCCACATCACCGACGCCGAAAAAGTCTCCGAAAATGTTGACGTCATTAATAATATTCCCTTTTTCGACTTGCAGGCGCACATCGATTCCCCCAACAGGGAAGCGGTGGGAATGCTGCATATTGAATTTCGGGGATTTGCCGTAGTTCCAGTCCCAGTTGCCGTAACGCTCTGCGGATAAAGCCCGGATGTTATCCCAGTCCTCGTCGGTCAGTTCCCAATACTGGATATTCTCTTCGCCTTCGAATATCGACTTTAGAATTTCCATGCGGAATTGTTCGATCGTCATCGGTCCTTCGATGAACTCCGAAATGTTTGCGACACGGCTGCGGATCGACTTGATCCCTTTCGATTCGATTTTGTCCTTCTTCACTTTCAATGCAGACACGACCCGCTCGATTTCCGTATCAAACATCAACGTCCCGTGAGTGAACATACGGCCTTGTGTCGCGAATTGCGCATTCCCCGAAACTTTCCGCCCTTCGACGAGGATGTCATTACGGCCAAGTAATTCCGCTGTAACGCCCATTTCACCTAATGCCTTGATGACCGGCTCGGTGAATTTCTTGAAATTGCGGAACGACTCTCCGTCGTCTTTTGTAATGAAACTGTAATTCAAGTTCCCCAAATCATGGTAGACTGCACCTCCGCCTGAAAGCCTACGGACGACATGGATTCCATTCGCATCGACGTACTCGGTATTAATCTCCTCGACCGTATTCTGGTTCTTTCCGATAATGATCGACGGTTCGTTGATATAGAACAGCAGAAACGGATCTTTGTCGATGTCCATGTTTTTCAATACATACTCCTCGATCGCAAGGTTGATCCTCGGATCGGTAATACCTTTATTATCAACGAAATACACAATAATCGCTCCCTATGTAAATGAATTCATTTCTATTTTATCCGAAATGAACAGAAAAGTGTTGACATTTGATCCGCTGTTATAATACAATCATTCTAACAAATTTAGTTATAGAACAAGAGGAGGAAGATGAAATGGTCGAGAGTATCGTAGAGTTTTTCAGAAACCTGCCCGCTAAATCCTGTGAAGTTTGTGGAGAGAAAATTGAAGAACAGCATGAATGCTACAGTACTAAATGTGACGAGTGCAATATCGTCTAATTTTTTTACCCATGCTGTTATATTACACTAGCCCAATTACCTAATTAGTATTAGTACAAATAGACAGGAGGGAATACCGATGCTAGAGAATGTCATTGAGTTTTTCAAGAACCTGCCTGCGAAAACCTGTGCCGAATGCGGAAAAGAAATTGAGGAACAGCATGAATGCTACAGCAATAAATGCGATGAGTGCAACATCATCTAATACAAAAGAGGACTGCCCGGAAAGTCGATTAATCGTCTTCCCGTAGCAGTCCTGTTTTTGTATGAAGCAGCTGTTATAATCACTTACCAGCTGTTATGATCACTCAACGGCTTTTATGATCACTCACCGGATTTTATGATCACTCACCGGATTTTATGATCACTCACCAACTTTTATGATCACTCAACAGCTTTTATGATCACCCACCAGCTTTTATGATCACTCAACAGCTTTTATGATCACTCACCGACTGTTATGATCACTCAACAGCTTTTATGATCACTCACCAGCTTTTATGATCACTCACCGGATTTTATGATCACTCACCAGCTTTTATGATCACTCAACAGCTTTTATGATCACTCACCGGAGTTTATGATCACTCACCTAGCCGTTATGATCAATCACCAGCTTTTATGATCACTCACCGACTGTTTTGTTCGTCCAAAATATCGGGTTCGTCCGTAGCGATGCCGTTGACGCCCATCGCTTTCAACCGCAAGGCGGCTTCGGCGTCATTCACCGTGTAAGCATATACCGCGAGACCCTCGCCGTGCATTGTGTTGACGAAAGGAGGCGTCAATGCTTCGTAGCTCACGTTGATCCCTGAAGCGTACGATAGAATATCCTTCAATTCCTTCTTTGTTAGTGCCGCTTCCTCCCCTTCGTCGAAGGAGACCAATTGAATCAGCGGAATCTCAGGGTCGATCTTATGCACTTGCTTCAACGCCTTCTTGTCAAATGAAAGGATGACCGCTTTCGGATACCCTTCGGCGTCGATACCGATCAACTCCTGCTCTTCCATGAGTCGGACCAATTCCTCCTCGATGCCTGGGTATTGCTCTGTATCTTTCAACTCGATGACAAAGCGGATGTCTCCTTTCATCTGTTCGACCACTTCCCGCAATGTAGGGATTTCATACGCTTCTTCGTCTCTGCCGCTGACGGCGATTTTCTCGCCTTTCTTCTCATCCGCGGTCAGCTGTTTCAATTCGGCCAATGTGAAATCCTTTATCTTCCCGGCTGCTTCTGTTGTCCGTTTCACGTCATCGTCATGCATGACGATCAATTCCCCATCCTTCGTCAAATGGACGTCAAGCTCTACGTAATCCGCATTAAGGTCTTCCGCAAGCTCAAAGGCAGGAATCGTGTTTTCCGGTTCGTATGCCGAAGCGCCGCGATGCCCGATGATGAGGAAGTCTTCCTCCGGCATCGGATTGTCCCACTCATTTCCGATGGAACAAGCAGTTAATAGGATAGCTGTACTAATTAAGACTAGCAGTTTTTTCATATATACTTCCTTCCAATTGAAAAAGTCCGCGCAGGGCGGACTCTTTCGATTTTATTTCGTAATCAAATCAGCAATGACCTCTTCCACAGCCGCTTTGCCTTGATTTATACAGTCCGGCAGTCCGACGCCGTCATATGAGGCTCCTGCCAATTTGACGTTCGGAAAAGCATCTTTCAGTTCTGCACGGGCGGCGTCTATACGTTGGCGATGCCCGACCCGGTATTGCGGCCGATCATCCTTAAAGCGCGTAATGACTGTGAAATCCGGTTTGCCTTTGATTGTTATGATCTTCCCTAAGTCTTCGAGGACGATCCGCTCGATCTCGCCATCGGGCAAATCGACAATCGCATCTTCTCCCGGGCGTCCGACGAACGCGCGCAGAAGGACTTTCCCTTCCGGCGTCGTCGTAGGCCATTTCCGATGGACCCATGTGCAGGCGGTGATGGAGTAATCGCTGCTTCGGGAAACGAGGAAACCTGTTCCTTCCGTGTCTTGGACGATATTCTCCGCAGGAAATGCGAGTGCGACTGTCGCGACGGATGTCGTGTGGATTTCCTTCAGCCCTTCCAACAGACCGTGGGGAGCGAATAGTTGGCTTGCCGCCGCATGACCCGTCGTCAAGATGACGGAATCCGCCACAATCGTTTCACCGGTATTCAACTTTAGAATATTTTGATTCCCCTGCTTGGAAATGCTTTCGATGCGGATGCCTTTTCTCACTGTGCCGGGTTCCAACCGCTGTTCCGCCGCCTCAACGATCGATTCAAGCCCGTTCCGAAGCGAATGGAACGCCCCTTTTTTGGAGGCGCCATGTCCATCCTTCTGCGGAACCTGCTTTGGCGTCGTCTTTTTCATACCGAGGATGAGGCTGCGGTGTTTCTTTTCCACTTCGTAAAATTGCGGAAACGTTGATTGCAGGCTCATATGATCGATATCACCTGCATACACTCCCGATAACAGCGGCTCGATGAGGTTTTCAACGATTTCCGGGCCGAATCGGCGACGGAAGAAGTGGCCGAGTGACTGATCTCCTTCTATTCCTGAACGCGGCAATACGAAATCCCCTGCCGCCCTTAATTTTCCTGCCAATGAAAACAGGTCAGATTTCAGGAACGGGCCGACCTTCGTAGGAATGCCCATGACAGAGCCGCCCGGAATCGGTTGCAACCGACCGTTCACGAGGATATACGCTTGGCCCGTCGCATTGCGTACAAGATCGTCGCCAATGCCGACATCCTTCGCGAACGTGTCCATGCTTTTCTTTCGAATGAGGAAGCTGTCCGGCCCGCGTTCGATGACAAAGCCGTCACGGCGGACCGTCTGGATTTTACCGCCCAGTCGATTCGTCGCTTCAATTAGTGTCACTTCAATCGGCAAGTTTTGTTCACGGGCCGCTTTTTGCAAATAAAATGCTGCGGAAAGCCCGGTGATCCCTCCACCGACGATGACGACTCTCTTCTTTTGTTCACTCATGTCATCACTTCCTAGCTGCCCTCAGGCTTCCTTCAATTGTTCAAGCACCGCATCCGCCATTGCGTTAATGAATAGCGGGTCCGTATTCGGCATTGCGGGACGGTAATAAGAAGCACCGATTTCATCGCATACAACTTTACATTCATGGTCATTATCATAAAGGACTTCCAAATGATCTGAAACGAAGCCGACCGGTGTATAGACGAATGCTTCATAGCCTTTCTGCTCATGCAAGTCGCGCGTCAAGTCTTGGACATCCGGTCCGAGCCATGGCTCTCCCGTCTGCCCTTCACTTTGCCAGCCGACTGCATACTGTTCAACTTCAGCCGCTTCCGCAATCAATTTCGCTGTCTCATCCAGTTGTTCCGGATACGGATCTCCGAATTGCTTGATCTTTTCAGGCAAAGAGTGCGCCGAAACGACGAGGCATGCTTTTTCACGTTCTGCATCACTCATACCTGCATATGTGTTGCGAATCTTATCCGCCCAGTATTCGATGAACTTCGGCTGTTTGTACCAGCTTTCGACCGATGTCATGGAAATACCGTGCTTCTCAGCTTCTTCCTTCGCGCGTTCATTGTATGATTTCACGGAGAATGAAGAGTAATGGGGTGCCAATACGATCGACACCGCTTCTTTGATTCCGTCAGCTTCCATCTGTTCAACCGCTTCTTCGACAAATGGCGTAATATGCTTCAAGCCGACATAGACGTTGAACTCGATTTCATCCTGCATCGCATTCAGACGGTCGCCAAGTGCATTTGCCTGGTTTTCCGTAATTTTCGCGAGCGGGGAAATACCGCCAATCGCTTGATAGCGGGCCTTCAGATCTTCCAGTTGTTCCGGTGCAGGCGGACGGCCGCGCCGGATATGCGTGTAGTACGGTAAGATATCCTCATCCTTGTATGGCGTTCCGTACGCCATGACTAAAAGTCCCATTTTCCTTTTTGTCATCTGTTGCACCTCATTACAATGTATTTACTTGATTTATTTGCGAAGCTGCGTGCTGTATTCGTGAACGAATTCTGTCAATCGCTGCAATGTCGCAGGTTGGACTTCAGGGAAGACGCCGTGACCAAGGTTGAAGATGTGGCTGCCGTGCTCGACGCCTTGTTCAACGATGACTTTCGCACGTTCTTCGATGATATCCCAATCTGCTAGAAGCAATGCAGGGTCCAAGTTGCCTTGCAATGTCTTCGTCAATCCTCTTTCCCCGGCTTCCTTGACGGATAAACGCCAGTCCAAACCGACGACGTCCACTGGAAGGTCATGCCATTCGTTTGCCAAGTGGCTTGCTCCGACACCGAATGTAATCAATGGAACATTCAATTCGCGAAGTTCATTAAAGATGCGTGTCATGACAGGTTTGATGAAAATCCTGTAATCGGAGACGTTCAATGCGCCGACCCATGAATCGAACACTTGGATCGCTGCCGCTCCGGCTGCTACTTGTGCTTTGATCGATGTAATGATTGTATCGCCCAATTTATTCATGAGTGCAAACCATGCTTCAGGCTCAGACACCATGAACGATTTCGTTAAGTTATAGCTTTTTGAAGGACCGCCCTCAATCATGTAGCTAGCCAATGTGAATGGCGCTCCAGCAAATCCGATCAACGGTACATTCAATTGCTCTTTCAAGATCTTGATCGTGTCGATGACAAATGGGATATCGTCCTCTGGTGAAAGCTCTCCGAGATTATGGACGTCTTGCACTGAACGGATCGGATTTGAAATGACAGGGCCGACACCCGCTTTTATTTTTACATCCACTCCGATTCCCGGAAGCGGCGTCACGATATCCTTATATAAAATGGCAGCGTCGACATTGTATTGGTCGACAGGAAGCTTTGTCACATAAGCGCAAAGCTCCGGCTGATGAGTAATTTCTTCTAATGAATACTTCTCTTTTATTTTGCGGTATTCAGGCTGCGAACGGCCCGCTTGCCTCATGAACCAAACCGGTGTATGGTCGATTTTTTCTCCTCTTGCAGCACGAAGCAGTGTATCGTTAAATGTTGTCATAAATCGATTCCCACTTTCTTTATAATAATTATCGAAGTTCACTTATTCGTCTTCAAATATAGACGTTTCCCCTTGAAATGTATAGTGATTGAGCCGAATTGTCATCAATTTGTGCTCATATTTCCTGCTCACCGCCACCAAATCGACAATGTTTGTTTTAATTGTCCCGATCAGGGAAAATATGAAAGAGTATCTATTCTTTCGGACCGTCGGCAATCGGTTTGATAGGTAATGAATGTTTTAATTAAGTTTCTGAGGAGGTTTAGGGAATGTATATGTATTTGACTACTGGAACAAGTGATTTCATGAAGAAACTTCAGGAGCGCCATGCAGATAAAGGGATGGTCCTCATGCATGGGGGCGGCCAGTCGTTGCTCGTTCATGAAACTGAAGGAAAGTCGGTCTTCCAGACACCAAGACGGTATGAAGTGGTAAGTTCTTTCGGCAAATTGACCGATGAGGGCTACTTCGTTTTCAATAACATTCCCGTCACGGATGAAGGGCGGCCTGTATTTGAACACCGATTTTCCGGCGGTGGCGGACGAATTGAAAGCCAGCAAGGATTCATCGCTTTCCGCCTTCTCCGCCCGCTCGATTCGGACACGTATATTGTCCTGACTGAATGGGAGGATGCGTCAGACTTTGACCGTTGGAAGCATTCGCCGGCGTTCAAGGAATCACATCAATCGACTGACATGAAGGAATTCGCCGGCAATACAACACATATTTTCTCAAGTGCGTCGTATATTACGACTTATACCGCAAAACCTGATGAAGACCAATGATTCCTGACCTGATTGCGTCACTCGAAACGTATTGTTATAATTGTAAGAGAATTAATGCATTTCGAGAGGGGTTATGGGAATGAATGAGCAACTGTTCGAAAAATTGGATTGTGCTTACGAAGAAATGATTGTCATTCGCAGATATCTGCATATGCATCCGGAATTATCTTTCAAAGAGGAAAAAACAGCGCAATACATCCATGATTTTTACGCAAATCTCGGTGTCGATGTCCGTACAGGCGTCGGCGGCAATGGCGTAGTGGCCAGGGTCAAAGGAGCGCGTCCCGGCAAGACGGTCGCTTTGCGTGCAGATTTTGACGCATTGCCGATTCAGGATGAAAAAGACGTCCCTTACAAATCGACAGTACCCGGCGTCATGCACGCTTGCGGACATGACGGCCATACTGCAGCATTGCTGCAATTGTCGAAGGCAATCCATGAGCTGAGGGAAGATCTCGCAGGAGAATACGTCTTCATTCACCAGCATGCCGAGGAATTTGCGCCGGGTGGGGCCATCTCAATGATCGAAGACGGTTGCCTAGAGGGTGTCGATGTGATTTTCGGCACACATCTTTGGTCGCTCATCCCCTACAAAACTATCGAATATTTAACAGGTCCGGTCATGGCGGCTGCGGACCGTTTTGAAATTACGATTCAAGGGGCAGGTGGCCATGGAGCGGCGCCGCATCAGACGAAGGACGCCATCGTTATCGGTGCGCAACTCGTCATGAACTTGCAGCAGCTCGTATCCCGCCGCGTCGATCCGATTGAGTCGGCCGTATTGTCCGTCGGTTCATTCGTTGCGGACAACGCGTTCAATGTCATCGCCGATTCCGCAAAGCTTGGCGGCACGGTGCGAACTTTCAATCCAGATGTCCGCGACATGATGGAGCGGGAAATGGCCCGGGTCGTGGAAGGCACCGCACTTGCCAATGATTGTGAAATTCGGTTCGACTATTTCCGCGGCTATCCTGCCGTCGTGAACCATAAAGAAGAAACCGAGTTCTTGAAAGGCATTGCCGAATCCGTTCCCGGCGTCGAGCACGTCGTGGAAGGCAAGCCGCAAATGGGCGGCGAGGATTTCGCTTACTATTTGGAGAAGGTGCCTGGCACATTCTTCTTCACAGGTGCCCAGCCAGCTGACACATATCCCCATCATCATCCGAAGTTCGATTTTGAAGAGCAGGCGATGCTGCTCGCTGC
Source organism: Saccharococcus sp. Marseille-Q5394 (assembly GCF_946901335.1). Taxonomy (NCBI): domain Bacteria; kingdom Bacillati; phylum Bacillota; class Bacilli; order Caryophanales; family Anoxybacillaceae; genus Saccharococcus; species Saccharococcus sp. Marseille-Q5394. The sequence goes on from NZ_CAMPPQ010000001.1 coordinate 1,372,835, forward strand.
GAAAACGCTTGGCGCTGCCGCTTTGGATTATCAGGCTGACTAAATCATCAAATCCCCCTTTGATTATGGGGGTTTTTTTATGCGTTTGTAGTGAATTTGTAGTTTTAATCGAATAGTTCTAATTATTCATACAAAATACTTGTTTTTCTAGTTCCTTATCCTATAATACTAGTGAGGGATGGAAATAATAGGATAGGGGGAAGTGGATGTGACTGAATTCGAACCAAGGTATTATCTATCGTTTGATACCCTCATGTTACAGCCGAAGATAGATGGCAATAAGGTTTTTACGAGGGTTATTGAGCGGAACAGGACATTGACGGTTCTAAAAAAATCGATACATATCGTGACCAGTTCCTGCAATTTTTATGGCTCCAGTTATACAACCGTCATGAATACATCCAAGCGGTTATTTGGGGATAATAAGCAGAAGGCGCCTTTCTTGTTGACGAATGGTTTTGGCATTCCATTCATCTTCATACCGACATTATCTCCTTCATCGGATCAAAATGTATGGATTTCCTACCATGCAATCGATTTTTACGCAGCTGACGGCCTTGGTACTTCCGTCACTTTGGAGAATGGGATGAAATACAAGTTGGACATTTCGGTGCCGACGATGAATCGGCAGTACGCATTGGCAAAATTGCTCGAGAGGGACTTTTTGAAAAGGCAGAGGAGTTACGACCGTACCTCTTTCCTGTTTCCGCCTACTGACCCGCCAACTGATTACCCGACCTTGTAAAATAGAGGTCCAATAATTCTTCCGTCCGGTTGCGGAGCCGGACATTTAAGTAGCGACGGTGGTCTTCATAGCCGCCATTTATGAAAATGTATTCCGTGAACATACTATCCCTCGTTTTCCGGATCACTTTCATATTATTGCGCCGCAAATAAAAAGTCGTTTCCTGCAGCTCACTTTGGACTTGCTTCACCGTATTGTCGACAATCTTCAAGTAAGGGCCCTTCAACTTGAACGGGCCTTTCTCAAATAGCTCCCGATCTTTCTGCAGCACGATTAGGACCATCGGCAAGTAGATCATGTTTTCAAAATGAGGCAATGCCTTTGCCGGAATTAAAGGCATTACAGTTTCCTCCCTTCAAAAGGAACATTTGTTCTCATTATACCTTTTTCATTTCGGGAAAGCAATATGGTGAGGGAAGGTAATTTCAGGAATGAAAAAACTGCCCGGCAATAGCTTGGCAGTTTTAGTCTGTGGAGATTTAATTGTAACTAAACGTTATTTCTGTTCTTCCATATAATAAACGGAATTGACTTTCCAATCTGCGCCCTCTTTTGTAAAGACGGTCACTTGCCTGCCATCGCGGCTCGTCTCCAAGCCCGTGGACTTCTGTTTCATGTTCGTTACCAAGTTTGCAAACACTTGGGCTTCACCCGTCTTTTCGTCGAATTTCACGATTGTAACATCTTTTGCCTCACGGGATAGTTCGTATTGATCAAAGACGCTTTCAATATACTCGCGCTCTTCATCCAAGTTGAAGCTTTTAGGCTTCTCGGATAGCGTTCCCATATATTCATCGATGTCCTGGTTGTTGAATGCATGGATATATGTGTCGAACGATTGGATGATCAGCTCTTTCTCTTTTGCTGGCACGTTTGCCGCCTCTTCAATTGTGCCACCCGATAAGTTGAAGCCTACTTTATTCTCATCCACGCCGTGATCGATTGAACCGAATTCGCTCGGCGCTTCCCCGTCATTCACTGATCCTTGATTCGTTGCGTCTTCCTTTTTCGAACAAGCACCAAGGACGAGCACGAAGATGAGCATTGTAAAAACAAGAATTTTTTTCATCATTCTTCCTCCTATACGGTAAAAGGGACCTTCCTAGTAGGAGGCCCCTTTCAGTATACCATCACTTTACTTCGACCCAGCCGTTTTTGATTGCTGTGACAACCGCTTGTGTACGGTCGTTGACACCCATTTTCTGCAAGATGCTCGAAACATGGTTTTTTACCGTTTTCTCGGAAATGAAAAGCGTTTCCCCGATTGTCCGGTTGCTTTGTCCATCTGTCAACAGCTGCAAAACTTCGCATTCGCGCTTCGTCAATAAATGAAGCGGACGGCGGATGTCATTTTGTTGGAAAGATCCTTTATGTTCACGTTCGCTAAGACGGCGGAATTCCGACACAAGATTATGCGTCACTTTCGGATGTAAATAAGATCCACCTGCCGCAACGACTTTGATTGCTTGTACAATCGCGTCTGCGTCCATTTCTTTCAGCATATAACCGAGCGCACCCGATTTCAATGCATGTGAAACATATGATTCATCATCATGGATGGAAAGCATGATCACTTTCGCTTCCGGAAATTCATTTTTCAGGAGTTCCGTTGCTTCCACTCCATTCATGCCTGGCATATTAATATCCATCAAGACGACATCCGGCTCAAAGCGGCGGTATAATTCAACCACTTCATTGCCATCGTCCCCTTCTCCCACCACTTCAAATGAGTTTTCAAAATCAAGGATTCGCTTTACTCCCTCGCGGAATAGCTGATGATCATCTACAATTAAAATTTTCGTCATGGTCATTTCCCTCCCAATACCCTATTCAATTATATTTTCATGTAACGGAATACGGAATAACACAGTGGTTCCATTGCCAATTGCCGACATGATTTTCATCTCGCCTTTTAGCAGTTCGACGCGCTCCCGCATCCCTATAATGCCAAATGATTTATCTTTAGTTTGACTCGGGTCGAACCCTTCGCCATTATCCTTCACGACAATATTCATTGTATCACGAAGCCATTCGACTTTCACCCAAACATCTCTTGATTTACCATGTTTAAGTGCATTTGAAATACATTCCTGCACGAGACGGAAAATCGCAACTTCGATGTTGGACTCGAACCTTTTCTCCGTTCCATTATTCATGAAATGGATCGTGACACCTTTTTCATATTCCATGACTGTTGAAGAATATTTTCGCAGCGTCGGAATTAATCCAAGGTCATCCAATGCCATCGGACGAAGATCATAGATGATGCGTCTGACTTCAAGAAGGGCATTTCTGACCATTTCCTTCAGCTGGTTCAACTCGGATAGCGCGGCATTCGGGCCTTTTTCGGAATAGGTCTTTTCAATGAGCCCCGATCTAAGCAGTACATTGGCAAGCATCTGAGCAGGTCCGTCATGGATATCGCGTGAGAGCCTTTTGCGTTCCTCTTCCTGCGCTTGAATGATTTGAATGGCGAACTCCTGTTTCTGTCGGGCTGTTTCCAGCACTTCTCCGACCTTCTTCAAATCGGATGTCAAATATGTAATGACCGTCGTCACTTGATTGACCAGATGATCCGCCTTCTCAATCGTTTCCAAAAGGGCCACAATGCGACGGTCCAACTCGTCCCGCCTAACGCGCAATTGCTTTTCTTCCATTCGGTTGATCGATAGCCTGACGAGTAAATCGTTAGCCACCTCATAGGCTTGACGTACTTCTTCTTCGGTATAATTCATGAAGTTTTTGGAAACATCGGCCAGACGCCTTCGAGATTGGCGGGTCATATCTTCCAAATAATCCCCTTCAGTGATTACCCGGGAAATATCTTCTTTAATGATAACCAGTTCTGTTTGCATCTCCTGGAAGGCTTGACGGCTTTGTTCGCTTATTGTGAAAATGTCATTTTTGGATTGATCCATCACATTAACCATATTATCAAATATTTTTTCCAAATTCTGGATATCCATCGTCTTTTCTGCCATCTCCACCCCTCCCTCCTGGAATGCTAAAAATCGAAACGTAGGCAATGTTGCAGTATTCCTTAATTCCTTATACACTTTATTATTATATCATCATAAAACTTTTTGCGTATTAAGATTGTATTACAAGTGACAGGAGTGCTGCAAATGCGAGCGGATTACAAAACGGTAAAATTTTCCGGCGAAAGTGAGATCGTCATCCAAAAGTCCAGGTTCCTCACGTACGTCAAACGCGTGGAAACCGAGGACGAAGCAATCGACTTCATTCAAGATATCAAAAAGATGCATCATACTGCCACACATAACTGTTCTGCCTATATTATCGGTGAGCATGATCAGATCCAGAAGGCGAATGACGACGGAGAGCCATCCGGAACGGCAGGATTCCCTATGCTTGAGGTCCTAAAGAAGCAAGGGTTGAAGGATACGGCCGTTGTCGTCACTCGTTATTTCGGTGGAATCAAATTAGGAGGCGGCGGTCTCATCCGCGCATATGGCCGCGCAACTACCGAGGGGATTGCCGCGACAGGCGTCGTCGAGCGTAAGCTTCATAGACTTATGAAAGTATCTATAGATTATACATGGCTTGGCAAAGTGGAGAATGAAGCAAGGCAATCGCCTTATCCGCTCGAAGAGATCCTCTACGAAGAGGACGTCAGCTTGCTGCTTCACGTTCCAATTGTGGAAACGGATGCATTTATCAGTTGGATGACGGAATTGACGAACGGGCAAGCAGAAATTTCAGAAGTCTCGACATCTTTCCTTGAATTCGATTTGTAATAACAGTATACGACAAAGGAAATTAATAGTATAATAGTGAAAGTTGACGATTCATTGTGTATTCTGCGGATTCCATCTATGTGTGCGTCAACTTTCCGTTTTTTCATGGAACATTAAATCTGCTTGGGAAGAATCCTTAGCCGATGGTGGAGGCCTATACAAGCTATGAATAGAAGAGACTATAGAAAAATGAAAAAGAAGACGTCGAAAGCGAGGCTCGCTATTAAGGTCGGGCTATTAGTTTCGCTAACTGCCTTGCTATCGGTTGCAGCTTACGGTCTATCGCTGCGCAACCAAGCGGAACAGGCAGTTGATAGAGCGTTTGAAGCAGTTCCCGCCACACAGAAATCCGATATGAGGGGCGAGGCAAGAGTGGAACCTTCAAAGGACAATGTTTCCCTTCTATTAATTGGCGTGGATGATAGCGAGGCACGTATGCAAGGAGACGGCAATAGCCGTTCCGATGCCCTTCTCGTCGCCACCTTCAATCCCGAAGAGAAATCAGTTAAACTTTTGAGCATTCCGCGTGATTCCTATGTCTATATCCCGAAGGTCGGGTATAGGGACAAAATCACCCATGCCCATGCTTTTGGCGGCACACATGCGGCAATCGAGTCGGTTGAAGAAATGCTTGATATCCCGATTGATTATTATGTGAAGATGAACTTCAATGCTTTCATTGAAGTAGTGGATGCACTCGGTGGTATTACAGTCGACGTTCCGTATAACAGACTTGAAAAAGATGAAAATGACAAAAACACGATTCAGTTAGTTAAAGGGCGGCATGAGCTTGACGGCAGACATGCGCTCGCACTAGCGCGTACACGTAAGCTTGACAGTGATCTCGAGCGTGGAAAACGGCAGCAAATGATCTTGCAGGCGGTCATCAAAGAAATGGTATCTGTGAAATCCATATCAAAATATGGTGACGTCATCGAAGCGGTTGGAGACAATATGAAAACCGACATGACCTTCAAAGAAATGACTTCCTTCTGGGAGTATGCAAAAGGCGGTATGCCGCAAATCGACACAATCAATTTGCAAGGTTATGACGATTGGTCAACAGGCGCCTATTATTATAAGTTGAAAGACAGTGACTTAGAGAATGTGAGTCAGCTGCTAAAAGCTCATTTGGGCTTAATACCGGATTCTTCTTCGTTGACCGATAGCGGCAATTCAAATGTCATCGTGACAGCGGACGAAACTGCTGAAGGCAGCGATGATTATTAAGTTGAATAGTTGAATGAACTTCCATCCCGACTGAATTCCTCTCAGCCGGGATTTTTTTATTCGTGGAGAAAATTGGAGTATGAATCACGGTGAGCCAAAGGTCCCGAAATGACGATAACTCTTGGGAAATGATCGATAACTGTCCGGAAATGATCGATAACTCACGGCAATTGATTGATAACCTCCCGGAAATGATCGATTAACCGTGAGAAATGATCGATAACTTTCCAAGTGGATATCTTCGCTCCACTCCTCCCCTCCTAAACAAAAAAAGTGATATGCGAAATTTCGCATATCACCCTGTTTTAGTGCATTCATTTATTTTCCAATCATACGAACTAAATTCAATAAAGGCCGGTAATTTGTTCCCGCAAGGCCGATGATTTCGACGAACAGTTCAATCGCAATTAGCATGACGGCGATCAGGACGATGGCGCCCCATACAGTTGCTTGCGAGAAGAGCACTGCTGCTACACCGAAAAGGATAGCCAGTCCATAGATGATCATGACAGTCTGCCGGTGAGAAAACCCTGCCCTCAGCAAGCAGTGATGCAAGTGCGATTTGTCCGGAGCTGAAATTGGTTGCTTCATCCGAACCCGGCGGACGATTGCGAAGAATGTATCGGAAATCGGTACACCGAGCATAATGATCGGGATGATAAGTGAAACAACCGCGACATTTTTAAAGCCTAACAATGCCAATACGGAGATCATATAGCCTAGGAATAGCGCTCCGGTATCCCCCATGAAAATCTTCGCGGGGTGGAAATTGTAGAATAAAAAGCCAAGTGTGCTCGCAGCCAAAATGGCAGCGGTCGCCACAACGAACACGTCGCCCATGATCATGGCCATTACCGTAATGGAAATGAGGGCAATCGTGGAAACGCCTGCAGCAAGCCCATCCAATCCATCGATGAGATTGATAGCATTGGTAATGCCGATGATCCAAAGAATCGTGATTGGGATACTTAAATAGCCAAAGTCAAATGGCCCGAAAAACGGCAAGTTAATGAATTCGATTTGTAAACCGCCCCATGTGACAACGACGATCGCTGCAGCCAGCTGGCCGAACAGCTTCGCCTTGGCGGTGATTTCAAGCATATCATCGAGGAAGCCTGTAATAATGATGATGACGGCTCCTACAAGAATTCCGATCGCATGCTCATCTGAAGGAGTCAATAATAGGTAACCGATGACGAATGCACCGAAAATTGCTATTCCCCCAATACGCGGCATGACAGAAGCATGCACCTTCCGATAATTCGGATGATCGACCGCCCCGATACGGAACGCGAATTTTATGACGAGCGGAGTCAGTATGATGGAAGCTATGAATGCAGCAGCCATTGCAAGGAATAACATGTCCTTCCTCCCCGTAAATAACAATAATTTAGTTAACCACAAGTATTATAGCACGTCTGTCAACGGAAAGCATCCCAGTTAGTCAATCTAGGCACTCGATACTACCTTACCCTTTTGTAAGATAGAGTATCCTTATCTTACCGGGGGCAATTTCGTAACAAGGTAGTCATTTCGTATATAGTTTGATAAAATAGAACCTATATCCTTAATAGAAGGATAAGATAAAGGAGCGCCAATCATATGTTATCTATATTCAAACGTTCAAATCAAACAAGCGAAAGACAACTTCGTAAATATCGTAAAGTTGTCCAACACATAAATGACTTGGAATCAAAGTATGAAACATTGTCAGATGAAGAACTTGCACATATGACAGAAGTGTTCAAACTGCAGATCCAGGAAGGGGAAACCGTTCAGGCAATCCTTCCAGACGCATTCGCCATTGTCCGTGAAGCATCGAAACGGGTATTGGGCATGCGTCATTTTGACGTTCAGCTCATCGGCGGCATGGTTCTATCCGAGGGCAATATCGCGGAAATGCCAACGGGTGAAGGTAAGACGCTTGTCGCCTCCCTCCCCTCCTACTTGCGCGCGCTGGAAGGTAAGGGCGTGCACGTCATTACGGTCAATGATTATCTTGCTAAACGTGACTATGACCAGATCGGCCAGATCCACCGATTCCTCGGATTGACGGTCGGCTTGAACGTCCCGATGATGCAAGGACCTGCGAAGCAAAATGCTTATATGTCGGACATTACATATGGTGTCGGAACCGAGTTCGGTTTTGATTACCTTCGAGACAATATGGTCCAGCACACTTCCCAAAAAGTTCAGCGCCCGTATCATTTCGCCATCATTGATGAAGTCGACAGCGTATTGATCGACGAAGCAAAAACGCCTTTGATCGTCGCCGGCAAAATGAAGGCTGATCCTGATCTTCATTTCATAGCCGCAAGACTCGCGAAACGATTCAAAAAAGGCGTTGATTTTGATTTTGATGATGAAACAAAAGCGACTTCACTTACGGAAGCAGGAATCGAGAAAGTGGAGAAGGCGTTCGGCATCGACAATCTATACGAACTCGAGCACCAGACGCTCTATCATTATATGATTCAAGCCGTTCGCGCTTACGTCATTTTCAAACGCGATGTGGATTACATCGTCAAGGACGAAAAAGTTGAACTTGTCGATATGTTCACAGGCCGTATCATGGAAGGCCGAACGCTTTCAGACGGTCTTCACCAGGCGATCGAGGCGAAGGAAGGATTGCCGATCACTGATGAGAATAAAGCACAAGCGCAAATTACAATCCAGAACTATTTCCGGATGTATCCGAAGCTCAGCGGCATGACTGGAACTGCGAAGACACAGGAAAAGGAATTCCGTGAAGTCTATAATATGGAAGTCATCCAGATACCGACGAACCGCCCACGTATCCGCGTTGATTCACCGGATCGGGTCTACGAAACGATTGAACAGAAATACGAAGCGGTTGCCAAAGAAGTGGCGGAGCGCCATAAAAAAGGACAACCGGTGCTTGTCGGAACCACTTCCATTCTCCAATCTGAAAAGGTTGCGGAGTATTTGGATCGAGAGAATTTAAACTATCATCTATTAAATGCGAAAAGTGTCGAGCAGGAAGTGGACCTCATTTCCCAAGCGGGTCAATTTGGCCATATTACGGTCGCGACAAATATGGCAGGACGCGGAACGGATATCGTTCTCGGTGAAGGCGTCGAGGAGATCGGCGGATTGTATGTGCTAGGAACGGAAAAACATGAAAGCCGAAGAATCGACAACCAACTGCGCGGGCGTTCCGGACGTCAAGGAGACCACGGAGAAAGCCAATTCTTCATCTCGCTTGAAGATGATATGTTCAAACGTTTTGCGAAGGATGATCTTGAGAAATTCAGTAAAAAAATTGTCGTAAACGCGGACGGACTTGTCCAAAACGCCGACGTGAACGAGCTCACTGAGCGTACACAGCGCATCGTCGAAGGTGCCCACTTTTCCATGCGCGAATACAATCTGAAGCTGGATGATGTAATCAACGACCAGCGCGGTGTGCTCTATTCACTGCGGGATAAAGTGCTTGAGCGCGTAAACCTTTTTGATCAATTGAAAACGATGATGTCCGAGGCGGTGGAATTCGTCGTCTATGATAGCTGCCCGGAACACGAAACCACTGAGAACTACGATTTCGATCGAATTGAACGTACGATGGATGGACTATTATTGGAGCCGTTAACGTTGCCGCGCAACTTGGAAAAGCCTGCAGACATATTGAAGTTTTATGAAGAGCCGGTTGCTGCCCTGTTTGCGTATCTTGATACGTTCGCTGATAATGAACAGGTGAACGAGATCATCCCGCAAGTGATGTTGAGCCATATCGACACGATGTGGGTGAAACATCTGGATGTGATGGCACGACTTAAGGAAGGTATTGGTTTGCGGTCATATGGCCAAGAGGATCCGATGCGTATTTATCAACGTGAAGGCTTGCAATTATTCGGCACGCACTATCAGAAGCTTCGCCGGAATATCGCATCCGAAGTTATCGGCTTTATGAAGCTTATTTCACAACAACAGGAGGTCCAATAATCATGAAACTTTTCAATCTATTCAAAAAAACCGAAAAAACGGGTTCAGACAGCACAATTGATTCAGAAGAAATCCTTGAAGGCAGCGCACAATCAATAGATACGGATGAAGTGGAAACAACTCTTTCCTTTCACCCCCAATGGACACTTTCGCAAGAACAGGAATACGTATTCCGCTTCCTTGCAAATGAACTGGAGCCTTTGAAGCCGAACCAGATTTCCCTCTCCGGGATCGACATTGACGTCGAACCGGCAAATGGAGACTGGTTAGTCAAAGCGTTCTTCAGATCTTCTCTTGATCAGCAAATTTCGATTGGGCCAGTTGAATTATTACTATTGGATGACAAAGGTGAAGTGATAGCTTCCCAAGAGTTCGACTTGAATGAATTAGGCGAACTTCCGGCACGTAGTGCACGCCCATGGGTTTTTGTTTTCCAGAAAGAGAATACGTTTTTGGAGGAACCGCCAGCGGAAAAGTGGAAACTTGCTTTCAATGTCCAATCTATGGCACCTCATAAACTCGAACTTGAACAAGCATGGGAAGATGGACTTACAACTGACCAGAAGGATGCACTAACAAAAGTCGTTGACCAATTGCCTAAATTGAACCCACGCGAAGTGAACTTTGCCGGTTTCCAGGTAAAGCAACAGGATGATGGCAGTATTGCTGTATCCCTGTTCATTCGTAACGGACACTCAAAACACATAAATGTAGAACAGCTGCCACTAGAATTATTGGATGCCACTGGTGATGTAGTTGCACACGGTTCGTTCAATCTAGGAAAACTGGAAGTAAAGGCTAACACGTCAAAACCCTGGACATTCATCTATCCAAAGGAAATGATTAAAAAAGATAATCCTGATTTCTCTAAGTGGGTTATCCGAGTACCTCAAAATTAAAGTTCTAAATCAAATGTTGAGGTGACGTGTTTGCACGTCACCCCAATTTTTGTTTTGCTATGAATAAGTTGATTTGCGCTACAGGCGGACGCTTTCCGCGGGCACGGCTTCAGCCAATCGAACAACGAAGGGTTCGATTTGTCATATTTCTGCGTTCTTTGCAGAAATTAAGGCAGCCATCTACTGCTCGTAACGCTTCGCTTTTACTCGCAAAAGCCGTTCTTCGTAACGGCTTTCGCTCCAATCAACGAATCTCTTTTAAATTAATTGTGCAGTAAACTAAATCATCAACCTAAATGAAACCCCATTTCTTCATAACGAATGTTCAATAATATCTTTGCTTTAAGTGATTAAAATGCCTAAAACCATAGGCATCACGGTTCCAAATATTATAGAACCAAACTAATCCGAAATAAGATAATTCAAAAGCCTGCACATTAACAAAAACGAAAAGGGCTGTTCCGGAAAATCGATACAACTGATTTTCCGGAACAGCCCTCTTCTATTAAGTAAGCATGGGAATTATCAACTATTTAGACGCAACTTCGGTAACGCCTGTGATTCGTTTAGCGCCAACGTATCGTTTGCCCCAATAGGCTGGGTCATTAAGCTTGTCGACTTTCACGCCTTTAGATGATGAGGCATGAGCAAACTTTCCGTCGCCGATATAAATGCCGACATGTGACACACCTTTACCAGTAGTATTAAAAAATACCAAATCGCCAACAGTCAAGTCGCTCTTTGCAACCTTCGTGCCTGTCGCATACATTCCTGAAGACGTACGTGATAGGTTGATTCCGTGTTGTTTGAATACGAATTGAACAAATCCTGAGCAGTCAAAACCCGCTTTTGATGTTCCCCCGTATACATATTTTATCCCTTTAAGGCTAGTTGCAGTTTCGGAAATTTTAGCTGAATCAGATGAGGAAGCTTCTGCTTGACCAATGAACGGCGACATAAATAGTAAAAATGACAACGCAAAAACAGCAATAGGCTTTTGCAAGTATGTTAAGTTTCTCATATGTTCCCCCAGGTTTTTATATTTATCTGAAAAATCTTCTAAATTCACTTTACCATGAAGTATGCTCGTCCAACATTACAGTTCAGTAACAAAGTCATTACAAAGTGTCGCAAAGTTACATAGTTAATTTGATTGTCCACATATCAATAAACACGCAAAAAGACCACGCTCTCACTTCTGAGGAACGTGGTCTTATAACTTACATTCAAAATTTCAAGTCTGTAATAATTGTAACATCGTCATGCTCTAGGAGATACGTAATGGTCCAGTCAGGGTCAGTTTTACCTTCAAGCAATTTTGTGATGGCCGGGCGCTTTTTCTCTCCGAATGCTAGAAGGACCAATTTTTTGGCGCTCATGATGGAGGCGATTCCCATCGTCAATGCAGTGTTAGGGATCTTCTCATCGTTTTCGAAGTATTGACTGTTTACGCCAAGCGTTGAATCCGTCAATGTTGCAACGTGGGTAACGGAGTCTGGAGGCGTGCCCGGTTCATTGAAAGCGATATGGCCGTTTTCACCGACACCAAGTAGTTGAATGTCGAGTTTGGCTTCTTGCAACGCTTGCTCATAGCGTTTGCACTCTTCTTCTAAGTCCTCTGCCATTCCATTCGGGATATTCGTATCTTTAAATGTCTTCTTATTGAATAGGTGATCGTTCATGAAATATGCATAACTGTTCGGGCTGGATGCCGGCAGGCCGACATATTCATCTAAATTGAAAGTTGTCACTTCCGAAAAGTCCAACTCCGATTCCGTCAATTTTTTGTAGACTGGGATCATCGTACTTCCTGTTGCCAATCCAAGCACATGAAGTCGATTATGCTCAAGCTCTTCTTTTATCAGCTGATAAAAACGCTCTGCTCCTTTTTCAGGGCTTTCCACATGAATAAGTTTACATTTCTCCATCATTCTCAACCGACTTTCATTATAGATTTAGTTTTACTGTCTAATTGTAATTTCCAAAAACAGTATGGTCAAATAAAAGAAGTATTTACACAAAAAGGCTAACCACACTTCTATTCCCTTTTCATCTCATCTAAAACACATTTCCTTGCCGAAAAGTATATGTCTAAATCTTGAAGGCGATGTGAACAAAATGTGGACTCTTTCCCAAATTAAAGATTCATAGGGATTTCCCTAATTCTCTAATTCCCCTCCGCGACTATGATAAAAGTATGAGTTAGCTATTCAATCAATGCAGGAGGTGGAACGTATGGCTACAGGCAATTCAAAGAAGCGCCCGGTGCAAGAATCCGGAAATCCACAAACCGGAATCAATCTGAAAGGGACCTTCATCTCAGTCATGCTGTTAGGTGTCTTCATCCTAGTGACATGGTTCGGACTTTACGCACTTTTTTTATCAAGATAATGAGACTCGTTAGGAGGAAGAACAATGCATTTGCATAAATACGAAAAGATCTGGCTTACGTTCGGATTGGGATCACTCGCACTTTTCCTAGTGATCATCGGCTTCGCAGCATTCTGGAAAGGAACGCATCCGATGAGCCATATTGAAACGATCGATCCACAGAACGTTGAAGCACACGAATCTTTTAAACCTGAAAACCTTGGCCTGCGTGAAGTAGCCGAAGGGAAATACACTGTCAATATCGTTGCTTCTGCGTTCAACTATGATATCGGCACGGACGCTGACGGCAAGCCTGTCAAGAAGATCCGTGTACCAAAAGGTTCCACTGTTTTATTCCAGATCACTACTAAGGACGTCGTGCATGGCTTTCAAGTTGCAGGCACGAATGTCAATATGATGGTTGAGCCGGGGCATGTGAGCAGGCTTGAGACGGTGATGAAAAATGCTGGTGAATTCACTGTCGTCTGCAATGAATATTGCGGAATCGGGCATCATCAAATGTTTGCAACTGTGGAGGTGTATGAGTGATGTTGAAAAATACGCTGTTTTCGAAGGGTGAAGCCCGGCTATATATGGCGTTCATGCATGTGACATTCGCGTCACTGCTGATCGGCGGACTAATGGGGCTTCTACAGACACTATCCCGTTCAGGCCAATTCAAATTGCCGTTCGGAATTAATTACTATACGATTTTAACAGTGCACGGCGTCATTTTAGGATTGGTGTTGACTACGTTCTTCATCGTCGGATTCCAGTTTGCCCTGATGGGGAAAACGGTCGGAATATCTGACAAACAACGTAAATGGGGTTGGGTTGCATTTTGGACGATGCTTATCGGTACAATCATCGCTGCGGCTACGATTCTGGTCGGTCAGGCGAACGTACTGTATACATTCTATGCTCCATTGCGTGCCCATGCTGCATTTTATATCGGTTTGGCATTGGTCATCGTAGGCAGCTGGATTGCTGTGTTCGTCAATTTCCGTCAACTGTACGTCTGGAAGAAAGCGAATCCGGGACAGAAATCTCCATTGCTCGCTTTCATGGTTACGATCAATATGGCGATGTGGTTCATTGCGTCCCTTGGTGTTGCAACATCCGTCTTAATCCAATTCATCCCTTGGTCTTTAGGGTACGCAGCTACGATCAACGTATTGCTCAGCCGTACGCTGTTCTGGTATTTCGGCCATCCGCTCGTCTATTTCTGGCTCCTGCCGGCATATATGGCATGGTATGCAATCATTCCAAAGATCATCGGCGGCAAATTATTCAGCGACTCCCTTGCAAGGATGTCATTCATTCTATTGCTTATGTTTTCAATTCCGGTCGGCTTCCATCACCAATTGACAGAGCCGGGAATCGATCCGACATGGAAATTCATCCAAGTCGTATTAACGTTTATGGTCGTCATCCCGACGTTAATGACGGCGTTCTCGATCTTTGCGACATTCGAAACGACAGGCCGTCGAAAAGGACATAAAGGGCTCTTCGGCTGGTTCAAGCACTTGCCTTGGAAGGACGTCCGTTTCCTTGCACCATTCATCGGTATGGTCGCTTTCATTCCTGGTGGCGCGGGCGGTATCGTCAACGCATCCCACCAGATGAATACACTCATCCATAATACGATCTGGGTGACAGGCCACTTCCATTTGACGGTTGCCACGACAGTCATCTTGACCTTCTTCGGTATCGCTTATTGGCTCGTGCCCCATTTGACAGGCAGACGATTGACTCCGAAGTTGAATAAGCTCGGCATCATTCAAACGATCATTTGGACCGTCGGAATGACGATCATGTCGACATCAATGCATATCCAAGGTCTTCTTGGCGGTCCGAGACGCTCCGACTTCTCGAATTATGCAGGCGGCGAGCAGGTAAGCACATGGATCAGCTATCAGGTGGCGCAGGCAGTTGGAGGGACAATCCTGTTCATCGGGATTATCCTGATGATTTATATCTTCATTCAACTCGCGTTCTTCGCACCACGCGGCGTACAGGAGTTTCCGATTGCAGAAGAAGAGGTGGATGCCGATCCGACTCCGAAAATTTTGGAGAACTGGTATCTATGGATCGGGATTACGATCGCTCTCATCCTTTTCGCCTATACAATTCCGGTCATCGACATTATCAAACACTCCCCACCAGGGTCATTGCCGTTTGACTGGCCGATTGGAAGATAAAAACTAAAGCGGAGGGTGGCGGTTAACTGCGACAGGCATAAGGCGGATCTGCGAAACGGCGTATTTTGCCGTGCAGCGGAGCTGACTTATGACCCGAGCAGTTGCCACCCGAAGTCTAGACGATAGATAACAAGCAAAAGCCTTACACAACGGGAATTCCCATTGTGTAAGGCTTTTGCTATTAGTATATGGAAGGAAGAAGCAGTTTACCTGCTCTTCCATGATTGCGGATCAGTGCGTTGATTTCTTCCACCGGAACGGGTCTGCTGAAGTAATACCCTTGCAGCTCGGAGCATCCGAACTGTTTCAAAAGATCCCATTGTTGTTTCGTTTCGACGCCTTCACCGATTGTTTGCAAACCGAGCATTTCTGCAAGATGAATGATTGTCTGGACGATTCCGGAGCTTTTCGGGTCGTTTCCGAGTCCATTAATGAATTGGCGGTCAATCTTGATTTGCTGGATTGGGAAGTGCTGCAAATAAATAAATGCGGAATACCCTTTTCCAAAATCGTCGATCGAAACGGAATAACCCATTTCCCTTAAGAGATTGATCCGGTTGGCGACGGCTTCGGTATCTTCCAAAGCGACGTTCTCCGTTATTTCCAGCACAATGCTTTTCGGCTTGATGTTTGCCTCAGTGACGCATTTTTCGAGATAGAAAGGCAGGTTATGGTGCAGGAAATGTCTTGGCGATAAATTCACGGACACCGTTGCATTCCTCAATCCTTGCTCTATCCAATCCCGGATTTGGCCGGCCGCCTGCTTGATGACCCATTCCCCTATCGGTGTAATGAGTCCCGTTGACTCGGCAAGCTCTATGAACTCTCCCGGGAAAATGAGGCCACGCTCTGGATGTTGCCACCGAATCAAAGCTTCAAAACCGATCACTTCTCCCGTCCGGCAATTCACTTGCGGCTGGTAATGCAACTTGAATTCATTCAGATCCAGGCCCCTCCGCAAGTTCATTTCAGACAGCATTGTCTCTTTCAAGAACGTGTGCATTTCAGGGTCGTAGAGGTTCCCGCCTTTCCGGTTTGATGCCTCTTTTCCCGATTGCAACGCCATATAAGCCGCCTGAATTCCATACTTCACGTTCGTCGCATGCTCAGGATAGATGGAAGCCCCGTAGCTGAACGTCATATACACTTCCTGTCCACTTACATGCATCGGACGCTTTAATCGATTGACGACCCGTTCTATCCTTGCCATCTCGCATTCCATTTCGCCATCAAATGGGATGAAAATGACAAAATGATCGAATGCCAATCTTGCGGTCTGTGCGGGATGCGGAAACTGCATTTTCAGCCGGTTCGCTGTAATCTGGAGCAGTTTATCCGCTCCATCAGGTCCGAGCACACCTTGCACTTCCGTGAATTGATCCATCACAAGATATACGAAGGCGCCCCACTGACCTTTTTCAAATTCGCCAATCTGCTTCGTCACCTTTTCAGTGAATGAATATTGATTGTCGATTCCGGTCAACAAATCTGTATAGGCAAGCCGATGGACATGTTCTTCCACTTCAATGCGCTCCAACCGATCGAAAACGAAGGAAAGCATATCCGCAATGGACGCTGCAAGGACTCTATCAAGATATGACCAATTTCTCGGACGCGTTGATTCACAGCAGACTACACCGCCAATCCCCTTGCTTAGGATGATCGAGGCATCGATGATCGATTTCACTTCCCCACCATCATAATAAGCATGTTGATACAATTCCCGGGTGGCGGGATCTGTTGAAACGTCTGCAATGGCCAAAATCCGTACTTGTTGGACCGCTTCAAAATAGGATGGCAGCTCTTCAGCAAAGATCACTTCTCCAGCTGTATGGGAAGATCCATTTGTATGTAAAATGCTTTGTGCGGTCAAAGACGTTCGCTCTTCATTGAATAACCAAATGCTCACTCGATCGCACGCCATAATTCTTGATATGCGAATGCACAATTCTTCTATAACAGGGGCAATCGATTGACGCGAAAGGTCAGACCGTTTCGCCTGCGTAAATATGAATTCCTGTATTTTTTGAAGTTCTTCTAAAATTATATCTAGTTTTTCATGAGAACGGTTCATTGGACTTATTCAACCCCTTCCTGCTAACTACTTCTCCTACCCCTTTGTATCGGTAATATTATATGTTTTTTGAGGCTAAAGCGTATTTTTTCATTATTCTATTAGAGCCTATGTTACAATGAATGAATAATCACTCATAACTAATAAAGAAGGTGTCTCCAGATGAAATTGGAAGAGATGACGATGGAACAGATTTGGACAGAAATTGATGCGCAGTTGAGCACCAATAAAGGGCCTATCGCAGGGATGAACGCATCGTATTCATTCGATTTGGCCGGTGAGGACGGCGGTATGTATGGATTGAAGTTTGCGGACGGCGAGGCGGAAACGTACCGTGGCGACCCAGGCGAAGTCGATTGTGCATTGAAGTTGAGTGTCACGGACTTCAAAAAAATGCTTGGTGGCAACTTGAACTCCACTGCTGCTTTCATGATGGGAAAACTTAAAGTGAAGGGCAATATCGGTTTAGCTTTAAAGCTAGAAAATTTATTGAAGCAGTACACCTTTTGATTATTATTATCCAACCCGCCGTTCGCCATGTGCAAACGGTGTTTTTTTATATAACTAGCCAATTCCAGAGGTTCGTGTTCTTTGAATTAGTATGGTTACGACAATTTCCTCACCGGCACAATGAAAAATCATGTCTAAAATTTTTATTGGGCATAAGATGAGAATAAGTAGTCTAAAGTAGTAATTCTTTTTCAATAAAGGCTTCCCTATTTCTTCATAATAGATTAGTATAGTCATGTGTCTTGACATCTATCTTGATTATAAAAAAGGAGAATACAAATGAAAAAGAAGCGTATGTGGTCATTGCAGTTTTCAACTGCTGCGTTTGTGCTGATCCCCGCGGCGGTCGGCATCAACTTCTTGGGGAAATTGTTTGCAAACTTGTTGAAACTGCCTTTATGGGTTGACGCCATCGGGACGGTGCTTGCGAGTATGCTTGCAGGTCCCATTGTTGGCGCCATAGTCGGTGTCGTAAATAATGTTGTCTACGGGTTCACGACTGATCCCGTCTCCTTCGTGTACGCAATCACCCAGGCCGTCATCGGCTTAGTGGTCGGAATCATGGCATATAAAGGATGGATTTCAAATGTCGGCAAAGCGGTTGTCCTAGGAATTGTCGTCGGATTCATTGCAGCGATTGTTTCGACTCCGCTTAATATTATGTTTTGGGAAGGGACGACCGGCAATGTTTGGGGGGATGCATTGTTTGCAACGATGCTCGCAAAAGATATGCCGTTATGGCTCGCTTCGTTTGCGGACAGCATCGTCGTCGATGTACCTGATAAAGTCGTCACTGTACTGCTCAGCTTCTTGATTTTCAAAGGGTTGCCGAAAAATGTGAAACTCATGTATGACAACCAAGGGGAAATAGAAAGGTTATAAGCATTGCCCGCAGGAGGGATTCGAATGAACAACATGACATTGTACGTAAATCGGGATTCGCCTGTCCATCGGGTGGACCCTTTGAATAAACTCCTATTCCTCTTCATTTCCATCACATCGACATATATAGTAGCGAATCATCTGGCTGTGTTCGGCATCCTCCTGTTCACATTCTTCATCCTCATGATCGGCAATGTGTTCAAATTCATTTTGCCGGTCATCGGGGTCAGCTTTCTGTTAATCGCATCGATCATCATCGTCCAAGGATTTTTTCATCCCGACCGGGTAACGGTTCTGTTCGAAATCGGGCCGATCGCCATTTACAAAGAGGGGTTTTTAATCGCGTTTCTAATAACGCTCCGGGTCGTCAATATGGTGGCCGCGTTCGGCGTCCTCATTTTGACGACAAAGCCGGATGATCTCGTGGAAGCATTGCTGCAAAAAGGGTTGTCTCCGAAATTCGGTTATGTGCTGCTGTCGGTGCTGCAGATCATCCCGCAAATGGTCGCCTTAACTGGGAAAATAACGGATGCGCAGCGGGCTCGCGGGCTGGAAACGGAAGGTGGAATTTGGAAGAGATTCAAATCATTCCTCCCCCTTCTCGGTCCCGTCGTCCTCAATTCGCTCACAGAAACACGGGAGCGATCCATCGCACTTGAAATCCGCGGATTCAACGCAAAGGGGAATCGGACGTTTTTGTATGAACGGGAAAACTACCGATATAGCATGCCTCTCAGAATTGCATTGATCGTCTTCTTTTTGGCTGTCATCGTTTGGAGGGTGATGTCATGAGTTTATTACGTGTTGTAAATTTGAAATATAAATATCCCGATAGCCCCCGTTTTGCGCTCGATGATATTTCATTCACGGTGGAAAAGGGAGAATTCGTCGGGATTGTCGGCATGAATACAGCCGGGAAGACGTCGTTATGTTATGCATTGAGCGGACTCATCCCCCACTTTTTCAAAGGTGCGTACGGCGGGGATGTGTACATTGGCGACATGGATGTGTTGTCGCATGAAATAAGTGAAATTACGGCAAGGGGCGGTCTCGTCTTTGAAAATCCTTTCTCGCAGATGACCGGTGCCAAGTTCACTGTCTATGATGAAATTGCGTTCGGGTTGGAGAATCAAGGCGTGCCGCGTGATGTCATGCATGAACGGATCCGCGAAAGCATGAAGCTGCTCGATATTGAAGGATTGCAAGGAAAGAATCCATTTTCATTATCCGGAGGTCAAATGCAACGGGTCGCCATTGCAAGCGTCATTGCCATGAAGCCAGATATCCTCATACTCGACGAACCGACTTCGCAGCTCGATCCCGAGGGCGCGGAGGAAGTGTTCCGCGTCGTTGAAAAATTGGCGGATGAGGGTATGACGATCATCATGGTGGAGCAGAAAATGGAGAAGCTTGCGGCGTATGCGGACAGGATCCTCTTACTGCATGACGGCAAATTAATCGTGGATGGGAAGCCGGAAGAGGTCTTTTCTAGGGACGATTTGATTGATTTCGGTGTGGAACCTCCTATCTACGTGAAAATCGCACGGACTCTCGACATTCGGAATGATGAGACCGGACTATATCCAATTTCTTTAGAGGAAATGCCGAGGGCGAGGGAGATTCGATTTCATCATATTGAATCAATCGAGGCGAACGGCACAACTACTTCCGAACTCATCGTCCGAAATCTGCATTTCAGCTATGAAAAAGGACAGGACGTCATCCTCGGGCTTAATGTCTCGTTGAGCGGCGAGCCTATCGCAATCATCGGGCAGAACGGTTCCGGGAAAACGACGTTTGTGAAATTGTTGAAGGCTCTATTGAAGCCGGACTCCGGTGAAGTTTTCCTGAATGGATCGCCAATATCCGAAACGACGGCAGCTAAACTGGCAAGCCGGATCGGGCTCATCTTCCAAAATCCGAATGACCAGATTTTCAAACATAAGGTGATCGATGAAGTGATGTTCGGTCCTCTGAACATCGGCCAATCTGGTGAGGAAGCGCTCGCTAATGCAAAAGAGATGCTTGCGCTCGTCGGACTTGCGGATAAGGCGGATGAGAATCCATATGATCTTAGTCTAGCTGAGCGGAAGATGGTTGCGATTGCCTCAATTCTCGCCATGGATACCGATATCGTCATTTTCGACGAACCAACTATGGGGCAGGATATCCGCGGGAAGTCGAAGGTGAAGGAGATCATCCATTCACTCCATGAAAAGGGCAAGCTCGTCATCTGTATTTTGCATGATATGGATTTCGTTGCGGATACATTCGGACGGACGATCATTTTCAGCAATGGCGGAATGCTGTTTGATGGCCCGACACGTCAAGCATTTGCAAAGGAGGAAGATTTGCGGCTCGCGCGGGTCGAGCAGCCGCATATTACAAAACTAGTACAGCGATTGGGATATGATCGTGTCGTATTGAAGGAAATCGAGCTGATCTAGAGGGGGTGTCCGGAAAATCAGTGAAAGCTGACTTTCTGCGGCACCTTTCTGATTTGAGCGCGGCACTCCCTTCTTTGGATGCTGGAACGCCGACTTTGGACGCGCGACCGCCTTTTTCACGCGCGAGGCCTTGCCAGCACTGTGTTTGTCGCTTATAATGAAGATAGGAAATATTTTTACAAATTCTGTGGAAGAAGTGTGACCGCCTTGTTCAAAGATCAGCGTTTTATTGATTATAATGCGTCAGGGTTTCGGAAGGATATGCTTTCGGGGATCACTGTCGGTATCGTAGCCATTCCACTTGGGATGGCTTTTGCAATTGCCTCAGGTGTGAAACCAGAGTATGGATTATACACAACGATCATTGCAGGTTTTTTAGTAGCCCTACTCGGTGGATCGCGGTTTCAAATTGCCGGTCCAACAGGTGCTTTTATCCCTATCCTTCTCGCAATTGTCCTTCAATACGGCTATGAAGATCTCTTAATAGCAGGGTTTCTGGCCGGTATTTTCCTAGTGATCATGAGCTTTGCAGGCATTAGCAATCTTATTCATTTCGTCCCTCGTTCCGTAACAATCGGGTTCACCTCGGGGATTGCCATTATCATTTTCACGGGGCAGTTCGGGAACTTCCTTGGCCTGTCGGGACTCGAGAGCAAGGAGTTCTTTCATGAAAATATGATTGATGTCGCCAAGCATCTTCATACTGTGAATATCTTCAGTGTGCTCACCGCAATAATTGGGCTGGCGTTGATCTTCATCTTGCCGAAAGTTGCCCCTCGTGTTCCGTTGCTGCTCTTCGCTCTTTTGATTCCAACTGTATTATCTGTCTTGTTCTACCCAGGAAAAGTAGAAACGATCGGTACAGCGTTCGGAGGAATTCCACAATCATTGCCCGGCTTTCAATTTCCCGAAATCACGTTATCCAAGCTCGTCAGTCTTTGGCAGCCTGCATTAATCATTGCTGCACTCGGCGCGATTGAATCGCTGTTGTCTGCAGTCGTTGCGGATGGTATGAAAGAAGGTCCGAAGCATGATTCAAAGCGGGAATTGTTCGGGCAAGGAATCGCGAATATCATTTCGCCTTTATTCGGGGGCATCCCAGCAACAGGCGCGATTGCAAGAACTGCGACCAATATCCGGTCAGGCGCTGTCAGCCCGGTTTCCGGCATGGTGCAAAGCATCTTCGTATTATTGTTCATTTTGGTTTTTGCCCCGTTCGCCTCATATATTCCTTTGGCGGCGATGGCGCCCATTCTAATGTTTGTTGCTTGGAATATGAGTGCGAGAAAGGCATTTGTTCATATTTTGTCCGTCAGGTCAGGCGATTCAATCGTGCTGCTGACGACATTCCTGCTTACCATCTTTATCAATTTGACAGTTGCCGTCCAAGTCGGCATCCTGTTGGCTGCACTTTCCTTCTTACGTAAGATGAGCGGCAAGCTGTATATTGCGACGGAAAAACTTTCGGAAGTAGAGATTCACAAGTTCGGAGAGGAAGTCTCCAAATTCATCATTGAAGGACCGTTGTTTTTCGGTACGGCAAAGGTGTTCGAAGACAAGATGCCCGATATCCTTTCAAGTGGAACAGCTAAGATCATTTTGGATTTGGAGCATCTATCGATGATTGACGCGACTGGTGAGGCTGCGCTATCCGCGTTGTTGGATGGTGCCAGCAAACAGAATGTAAGAATCATTGTGAAGAAATTGCCCAAGCAGAAACTTTCCATGTTCAAGAAAAGCGGACTATATGATCGGATTGGGGAAGAGAATTTCTTTATGTAATTTTTACTATCCGTTCACTATTATAAAACACTCCATCTACAGGGACTGTCCCGTAGATGGAGTGTTTATCTGAAAAATGAAGCTGTCGCCAATGTCGCCGCAAGCACTTTCGCCCCCATATCAAGCGCATCCTGGTTAAAAGTCATATTAGGATGGTGAAGGCCAGGTCCTAAATCTGCACCTACGCCAATCATAGCGGCTTTCAGATCAGGGTTGTGGATCGTATAGAAATGGAAGTCATCGCTTCCGGATGTGATGATTGCTGGCGCGAATGCCTCTTCACCGACTGATTCGAAGATCGCTTCTTTTGCAATCGAAGCGGCTTCCTCGGACACTTCCGCTGCAGGCGTATAATCAGACCAGTTCAATTCGATGTCTACGCCGTGAAGCTCGGCAATTGAATGGATTCCCGCATCGATTCGTTCCTTCAGTTCATTCAGCACCGAATTCGACTGTGCCCGTGCATCGATTGCAAACAGGGCATTTCCAGGGATAATGTTCAGACTATCGCCACCCGCCTGGACTTTCGTCAGTTTCGCGGAATACGCTTCATATGGAGAAAAGTAAATCGTTTTCAGGAATTGGGCAATCGCGAAAATCGGGTCGAGTGCATTTTTCCCTTGCTGCGGTCTCGCGCCATGAGCATCAGCCCCTTTCACTTTCCCTTCGAGGAAAATCGCCGCGCCGTGATGAATGGCAGGAGATACCTTGCCAAATGGGATCTCTTCCTGTGGTCTTAGATGGACACCGAATAAATGGGAAACACCATCGATGGCTCCCCTTTCAATCATTGATTTCGCGCCATTCCCTTTTTCCTCCGCTGGCTGGAAAATGAACCGGATGCGGCTTCCGAGCGTTTGTTCCTGCAAGTAGGAAAGCGCCCCGAGCACTATCGACATATTGGCGTCGTGCCCGCATGAATGGTTCGCGCGATAAACGCCGTCCACCTCTTGCCAAAGCGCGTCAATGTCGGCACGGACTGCGATGATCCGATCCCCTTCCCCGATTTCTGCCACGACACCGGTCACATCATCGAATGTATGATGCGGTACGTTCATTTCCGTAAGGATTTCGGAAATCTTTTTTGTCGTTTCGACTTCTTTCCAGCTGATTTCAGGGTGAGCATGAAAATGACCGAACCATTCCCCTATTTGTTTTTCAATCGACATCACAATCTCTCCTCTTCATTCCGAATCCTGAATCGATTTACGAAGAAATGCATTACATTTTCACTTCTTTTGATACCGCCTCATAGATTGCCAGTAATCTCTCAGTAATGACATCATATGTATGTTCGCGGACTCTTCCTTCTGCGATTTGTCTTCTTGTTTCCGAAGGTTGTTCCAAAGCTTGCTTCAATCCGTTCGCAAGGGATGTCGGATTGTGCGGCTCTACGAGAATTCCTGCTTCATTGCCCAAAAGGAATGAAAGCCCCCCGACGTCAGTACCGACTACTGTAGTTCCCACAGCCATCGCTTCAAGAGCAACTAGTCCAAACCCTTCATGATGTGATGGCAAAACAAAGACATCTGCGGCTGCTATCCATTTCGCCACTTCTATTTGCGGCAGCGGTTCCTGATGGGAAGTACTAATTTTCATTTCCGACAAATGCTCTTCTAATTTGTGCATAAAACCTTCATCTTTACTTGACCCAATCATATGAAGCATGGCGTCCGGATAGTTTTCTTCTACCTCCTTAAATGCTTCGATAAGATCGAGAATCCCTTTTGCTTCTATCATATTTCCAACAAACAACACAATCTTCTCATGTAGAGGAAGGCCTAATTCATTACGGGCATCCACTTTTGGAATCGGTTTGAATACTTCCGTATTGACCCCCATGCTCATTACATGGACATGCTTCTCCTTAACACCAAAATGTTCAACGACATCCAATTTCAATCGTTGCCCTACAACAATGACGGCATCGGCATTCTGTAAAGTGATTCTAGTCATCGACTCAATCATCTTATTTTTAGCAGCCATTTTGTCGATATCTCCGCCATGGACTGTGATGACATAAGGCAATCCAAACATTCTTTTTCCAATTAACGATAGCAACCCCGTCGGAAATGTGTAATGCGAATGAGTTAAAGAAATTTCAGACTTCTTCGTAAGCATATGGGTCATTGATTTTACGAACCAGGTAAAATACTTTTTTAAAGCAGCTTTTCCTTTTGAAGGATCTTCGATTGCAACGACATTCACTTTCAGACCTTTTGAACGGAGGTGTTCTACTTGGTTCTTTACAAAAATACCGAATGTCGGGTGTTTTTGTGAAGGGTACATATTGCTGAATACTGTAATTTGACGCATCAGAGTTCATCCTATCTATTCAAATTCCATAGTCATTTCAATTGATTATTCATTGAGCGATTATACCATATGCAAAAAACCTTGAACAATCTACGCAATATCCCTCGGTTCTCGCACTCTACAAGAGCCTATTCCTGTTGTAACCATATCGTAATATGAATGTAACAAAATTTGATGTTTATCCATGTTAGGATTGATTCACAGATAAAGCACAGCTTCTATTATGTGCGAAAGGGGAATTTGGGAAAAAATATGAAAAGAATCATCTTCTTAGTTTTTGCATGCCTATTGATCTCAACGTCCACTCATGACACGGCTTCAGCAAGCACATCGACTTCCCTAGTCAGTACGGCTAAAGCGTACATGGGAACACCATATAAATACGCGGGAACTACTACTTCAGGTTTTGACTGCTCTGGTTATACACAATTCGTCTTCAAAAGAGAAGGAGTTTCAATTCCTAGAACTACTACCCAACAATACTCTACTGGAAAGTCCGTTGCAAAAAGCAATTTGCAGTCGGGTGATCTCGTATTTTTCAATACTAGCGGAAACGGCGTTTCACATGTGGGAATCTATATCGGATCAAGTAATTTCATTCATGCCTCAACAAGTAGAGGTGTCATGATTTCATCAATCAATGATCCGGCTTATTGGGGTAAACGATACATAGGAGCTCGGCGTGTATCAGACTTCTCTGCAGAAACAACAATTGCTTCAACTCCTCAAGTCAATTATGCAACGAGAGGCGAAGTCGCAGAAATCCTGGCTCAGGAATTAAACCTTTCAAGTAAGGCAAGCAATCAGGAGTTCACCGATATCTCGACGTCTCATCCCCAGCATGAAGCTATTGCTGCAGTCGGAGAGGCAGGGATTTTCACTGGAAATACAGCAGGAGAATTCATGCCGAATAATTATTTGACGAGAAGTGAGCTGGCAAAAGTCTTGGTTGGCGCATTCGATCTCCCGTTAACTCCTGGGACAACCCCTTTCACGGATGTATCAACATCCAACTGGGCGAATGACTATATTAATACGCTTTACACAAACAAATTGACAACGGGCTATGCCGATGGAACATTCGGAACAACAAACAAGGTCACTTCAAGTGAACTTCTACTATTCATTGAAAGACTTTCAAAAAAATAATACACAAATGCCCTCTGCACATATCCGGTGTGGAGGGCATTTTTTCATTCAGGCAAGCCGACTTGTTCGGCAACCCACTTTTCATCAAAACCTGTCCTGCCAACTGCGTCTCGTAATGGCACGACAATAAATTTTTCATTCTCGTCACGGATGACAGCCGTAGGATGAAATGTAGATTTTTCCACTTCCATAAAACGTCTTCCCGCCAATTCAATGATTGAAAGATGTACTTTCGCAATGCCGCCAACATTCGTAGAATCAAATGCTTGTGCGGAATAGAAGTTTCCGAGCGAATAGAAAATTTCCGTTTGGCCGATTTTTGCATAGCGCTGCAAGACATGCGGATGGTGGCCGAAGACGATGTCAACACCTTGTGACGCAAGCCACTCGGCGAGCTCCACCTGCTTTTCGGAAGGCTGCAACATATACTCATCGCCCCAATGGATGGAAACGACAGTTAAATCCGCTTCGGCTTTCAATTCCCGAATTTCCACTTCCATTCGGTCTTTAGCAATCAATGAAACCAAGTAGCCCTTCCCTTTTGGAATTGCCGCTCCGTTCAGACCGTATGTATAAGCTAAAACGCCGATACGCACGCCTTTCACGTCAATTATACGCTTCGTCCCACGATCTTCCGCAGACTCATATGCACCGATATAAGGCATTCCATATTCGTTCATATGCCCAATAGCCTTCAGTAAACCGCTTTCCTGTTGATCGAGCGTATGGTTATTTGCAATGGACAGTAGATCGACTCCATTCGCTTTCAAATCCCTAATAATCTGCTTCGGGCTGTTGAACTGGGGATAGCCGGACAATCCTAGCTCCACTCCTCCGGGCAATGATTCTTGGTTTGCAAGGAGAAAGTCGGTGCCGGTCATCTCCGCTTTCACGGCACTGAATGAGAGGTCGTAGTTATCGTATGTATATAGCGGGTAATGCAACAGGATATCCCCGATCATTCCAATTGTAATATCGGATGATTTTCCATCCAGGATTAATTCTGCCGGATTGCTTTGAAGCATGGAAAATTCATCAGGACGGACAACTCTTTCTTTATCGCTTATACATCCGTTTAATAAAAAACTACATGCTATCGTCAATATAGCAAAATATTTCAAGCAACTATCCCCAGTCGTAAAGTAGTAGTATCTTTCCACTATACTTCAAGGTTCTAATATATGGAAGATGCAAAAAACCTATGCTCCGTTTGAACGAATGCATAGGTCTCGGTGTAGTTCCACTTATTTATTATCCGACGGCTTTTCTCTGCATTCGGTTGAATTCAGGAATTGAGCAACTTGCTTTTCCGAGTCTTGTTCAGGCTCAAAATCCGGGAAGGGCTTGGCGTTCGGCATTCCAGTGAATGCCTTGCCTTCTTCCTCATTGGGATTTGTTTGAAAACGGTTGTCTTTCATCACAAACAGCTCCTCCATTTTCATGTCTTATCCTTACGATACCCACAATCCTGTCTTTTAATCGGGTTGTCATTCCAAAAAGCCGATCAGCAATTAATAAGTGATGATAATGAGAGAAACTCGCCTGGCTCAATTGTTACGTTTAAATTGGATATAACGTACACTTGTTTATCGTATAATTTGGAGACGTATGTCATGCCTTCTTCTCTTTTCATTCTTTACAATTACTTTACGTTCTAGGAGGAAATATCCGTGAAAAAAGGGTTTCTGCTAAGCTTGCTTATCCTTCTATCGGCATGTTCGACGGCATCTATGGCGGCATCTTTGCCTGCCGACAAGTTTCTGATCATCGCGCATCGAGGGGCTTCCGCCTATGCACCGGAGCACTCTTTGCTGTCCTATGGATTGGCAGTGCAGATGAAGGCGGATTATATCGAATTGGATGTGCATATGACGAAAGACGGGGAACTCGTTTCGATGCATGACCCTTTCGTTCATTTGCCGGATGGCAGAAAACAGATCGCAGAAGTGGATTTCCAGGAGTTAAAAGAAATTCGCCGTGAGTCTGACTATGACGGGAAGCTTTCGGTTTCATTGCCTGAAGGGATCGATCCGCTGCGAATCGTCAGTACGGAGGAGATTTTTTCGTACTTCCAAGATGATGTCAATTACTATATTGAACTGAAGACACCCGCCTCCTACGCGGGAATCGAGGATGCTTTACTCGGACAGCTGAGGGCATTCGGGCTGTTACCGTTAGAAGACACGGAACTGCCGAAAGTGATCCTGCAATCATTCGATGCCAGATCTCTAAAGAAAATCCATGTGCAGGAGCCGGACATTCCGCTAATTCAACTGTATTCGGCGAAAAATGAAACGATGCTAACGAAAAAGCGATTGGAAAAAGTCGCGGAGTATGCGTCGGGCATAGGCGTCGATAAGTCGGTTGTAACAGAGGAGTTGGTTGAGCTTGCACATGACGCAGATTTGCATGTACATCCGTTCACTGTGAATGAAGAGAAGGAAATCAGACGCATGATTGAAATCGGCGTAGATGGGATTTTTACGGATGTGCCGGATGTCGCGGTCGAGGTGGTTGAGGAGATGCTGGGTGAGTAAGGTTTTTCCGACTGGTTGGGTGTGTCTAAAGTCCCGGAATGAGCATAACTGTGTTAAAGTCGCGCATAACTCGGCTAAACTCGAGCATAACCAGCCTAAAGTTGAGCATAACTTCACCCAATTCGCGCATAACTTATCCAGCATAGAAAAAACCTCCCTATTCGATAGAAAAGGGAGGTTCTGTCTTCAAACGAGTGATTTTACTTCTTCCTTGAATCGGTTTACGGCTTTCTCGATCGGAGCTTCGTGGCCGGCTTCCTTCAATGCTTCACCAATCTTGTCGATTGCAGAAATAAGCATTTGTTCCGTCGTGTTGCCCATATGGCCGAGGCGGAATGCTTTACCGACCAAATGCGCCAATGCACCCGCGACGATAAGTCCTTCTTTCGCCAAAGCTGCCCTGAATTCAGCGTCATCCAAACCTTCCGGATACAGGAAACAGCTCAATGTCGAGGCCGCAACCGCTTCTTCCGCCAATGGCTTCATGCCGTATTCCCGGAGTGCAGCGCGCACGCCTCGTCCAAATGCCGTATGCCTTGCATATCGTTTTTCCAAGCCTTCCTCCAGAACAAGTTTCATTCCTTCATCATATGCATAAATCAAGTTAACCGGAGGCGTCGCAAAGTATTTCGACGGATCATGCATGATCGGAATCCAGTTTTCAATATCGCAATAGTAAGCCGGAATATGTCCGAGTTGCTTGCGTGCATCCAATGCGGTTTGATTGAACGCGACAATGGCAAGCCCCGGTGGAACTCCGATCGCCTTTTGGGAGCCCGTCAGAACGACGTCGATTTTATAACCCGCGCCGCCATATTCCTTGCTCATATCCTCTTCCATTGCGGCAGTTGCACAAACTCCATCCAGTATGACGAGTGCGCCGTGTTTTTTCACAATAGGAACGAGCACTTCCAAGTCGGCCGCCACACCTGTGGACGTATCGGCGTGCGTGATCGTCACCGCCTTGTATGTACGCTCCGATAATTTACGCTCCACGTCTTCCGGTGCAACCTGCTGTCCCCATTCGGCTTGAAGGACATCGATTTCAATACCAAACGCTTTCCCCAATTGGATGAAACGGTCCCCGAAATACCCGTGGCTGATGACCAATAGACGCTCTCCCGCACCGACCGTATTGACAAGAGCCATTTCCATGCCGATCGTACCCGATCCCGCGATGACAAATACCTCTCCATCGGTTTTGAACATCTCGCGCGTCCTCTCGATTGATCGCTTGTATATCTCGACGAAGCGCAGATCTGTATGCCCTCTTGTCTCGGCTGCCATAGCATCGTAAATCGAATCGACAACTGGCGTCGGTCCAGGTATCAATAACATCTCTTCATTTCGCAAAACGATATCCCCTTTACGTTAGATTTCTCTTCTATTATACCCTATTCTCCGAATTATGAATGAAACCCTCTTTATTCTAACTGAAAATAGAGAAAACCCGTTCCCCATTTGAGGAGACGGGCCAATTTCTTCAATCCTTATGCTTGCCGATGCAGCGTTCGCATTCATAGAGCAGGGATTCAACTTTCTCAACGATTTCACAACCGCATTCCCGGCAGATCTTTTTCGACTTTTGCACTTCATTTGTCTTTTGCATAATGAACCTCCTCCTTTTCCTATGATAGTTTTCTATATCCCGGCAATGTCAGGAATTCCTCGAACTCATCTTGAAGCGTCAACTCGACGAACAGCTCAGCCGCCTCATTGAATTTGCCGAAACGGTATTCCTTTTCGCCGTAGGTTTCCCTCAATTTTTTCATCTCTTCGGCAAATAGATTCATGAATAAATCAACAGTAATGTCCCTGCCATCATCAAGCCTGCCTTCAGGATGGCGGATCCATTGCCATACTTGTGAGCGGGAAATTTCCGCGGTAGCTGCATCTTCCATCAGATGATTGATCGGCGCCGCTCCATTCCCTTTCAACCACGAAGCGATGTACTGGACGCCGACGCTGCAATTCATCCGCAGCCCTACCTCCGTAATCGTCCCGGTCGGCACTTCCAGCAACTCAGCCGCCGTCACTTGCACGTCTTCCCGTTTCCTGTGAACTTGATTGGGCGTTTCCATATGTGCATCAAATTCAGCCATCGCAACCGCGACAAGCCCCGGATGAGCGACCCACGTTCCATCGTGTCCGTCCGTCACTTCCCGGCGTTTATCCTCGGCGACCTTCCTGAATGCTTCCTCATTCGCTTCGGGGTTGTTACGGATCGGAATCTGAGCCGCCATCCCCCCCATCGCAAACGCATTCCGCTTGTGGCATGTCTGGATGCATAGCTGTGTATAGGCTCTCATGAAAGGCGATGTCATCGTCACTTGCCCTCGGTCCGGCAAGATGACATCCGGTTGGCTGCGAAGCCTTTTGATGAAGCTGAAAATATAATCCCAGCGTCCGCAGTTCAGCCCCGCAATATGGTCGCGCAGTTCATAGAGAATTTCATCCATCTCGAATGCAGCGGGAATCGTTTCAATCAACACTGTCGCCCGGATCACACCAGTCGGAATGCCCAGTTTTTCCTGCGCGAAGACGAATACTTCATTCCATAGTCTTGCTTCCAAATGGCTTTCAAGCTTCGGCAAGTAGAAATACGGACCCGTTCCCCGTTCCAATAATTCCTTCGCATTATGGAAGAAATAAAGCCCGAAATCGAAGAAGCCTCCTGCCATCGGCTCGCCGTCGATTAGGATATGCTTTTCATCCAAATGAAGACCTCTTGCCCTCACCATTAAAACGGCTGTCTCTTCATTCAAAGAGTACTTCTTTCCATTGGAAGCCTGCTCGAACGAAATTGTCCCTCTTATGGCATCTTTGAGATTCAACTGACCGTCGATCATATTCGACCATGTCGGCGAAGTTGCATCTTCAAAATCAGCCATGAACGCTTTCGCTCCGGAATTAAGTGCGTTAATAATCATTTTCCTGTCGACGGGACCGGTAATTTCAACACGCCGATCCTGCAAATCGGGTGGAATCGATGCGACCGTCCAATCCCCTTCCCGAATATGCTTCGTTTCTTCAAGAAAGCCCGGCTTTTCGCCAGCATCGAATAGGCGTTGCCTTGTTTCCCTCGCTGCCAGCAATTCCTTTCGCCGGCCATTGAATGTTTCGTGCAGGCTATAAAGGAATTCGAGCGCTTCCGGCGTAAGGATTTCCTCCGTCCCCGCCGTCATTTCACCGATTACATCCATATTGAAACGCGTCTGTTGAGTTGTCAGTTGAATCATCCTTTCATTTATTCGTGGAATCGTTAGGTACTTAAACGAATTGCGCCTCTTCCGTCGACCCCTTCATAGCCGTTGTTGAGGAAGTACCTCCTGAAATGACTTGTGCCACTTCGTCGAAATAGCCCGTTCCAACTTCGCGTTGGTGGCGGGTCGCTGTGTACCCTTTCGATTCATTCGCGAACTCTGCTTCCTGAAGCTTCGAATAGGCTGCCATCCCGTCCGTTTTATAGCCGTACGCCAATTCGAACATGCTGTGGTTCAATGAATGGAAGCCCGCTAATGTGACGAATTGGAATTTATAGCCCATCTTGCCGAGTTCGCGCTGGAATTTGCCGATAGTCTCGTCATCTAGGTTCGATTTCCAATTGAATGAAGGCGAACAGTTATAGGCGAGCATTTTGTCCGGGAATTTCTCGTGGATGGCGTCCGCAAAGCGTTTCGCTTCTTCGAGATCCGGCGTGGATGTTTCACACCAGATGAGATCAGCATATGGTGCGTATGCGAGACCGCGGGCAATCGCCTGCTCGATGCCAGCTTTCGTCCGGTAAAATCCTTCCGGTGTGCGTTCTCCGGTAATGAATGCATGGTCGCGTGGGTCGACGTCACTCGTGATCAGATCTGCTGCGTCTGCATCCGTCCTCGCAATGATGATCGTTGGGACACCCGATACGTCAGCCGCAAGTCTTGCCGAAATCAAATTCCTGACTGCATTCTGCGTCGGAAGAAGCACTTTCCCGCCAAGATGACCGCATTTCTTTTCTGAGGCGAGCTGATCTTCGAAATGGACGCCGGCAGCGCCTGCTTCAATCATCGCTTTCATCAATTCGAACACATTCAAAGGACCTCCGAATCCTGCTTCCGCGTCAGCGACAATTGGTGCGAACCAATCGAACTCGTCAAGCCTGCCTTCTGCACAGTCGATTTGATCCGCACGCTGCAGCGCCTGATTGATCCGCTTCACGACATTCGGCACGCTGTTCACCGGATATAAGCTTTGATCCGGATACATCTGCCCCGCCATATTCGCATCCGCCGCCACTTGCCAACCGCTCAGATAGATCGCCTGGAGTCCCGCTTTCACTTGCTGGACTGCTTGATTGCCCGTCAGTGCGCCGAGAGCAGCGATGAAATCCTCTTCATGAAGCGATTTCCAAAGCCGCTCCGCCCCTCTTTTCGCCAATGTATGTTCAATTTGAACTGAGCCCCGTAACTTGATGACGTCCTCCGCACTGTATCCCCGTTCGATACCCGCCCAACGTCCGTCCTCCTGCCAGCTTCTCTCCAACTGCTCCACTTGTTCCTTCATTTCATTCCACACCTTTCATTTAATAGAGTAATTGATACTTTCCTACTGTTCCACAACAGGATAAGTTGTTATACATTACTATATAACAGAATATTAAAACTGTCTGTGCATTTCGACAAAAGGATAGTTTAAGAGGATGAAAGCGGAAATAGCTCGATGAATTCGAAAAGGGGAAGATAAATCAATGGAGAAAAAGAGGTCGCGTGAAGAATACCTTCAGCAGCTTTCAAATCTAGATTGGATTCCAGTCAAAATAAACGGCGAGCCTGCTGCACTTGTCGTCAACCTTGCACATGATTATGAATTGGTTAAAATAAGTCCTCTTCGGTTGCTCACCGGAAAGCTTGACGACGAATGGTACCCGGTGCCGCTTGAACAGATCACTCATATCGAAAGCTATCAGAAGAAAACATTCTTCTATACGGAGGAAGGGCAATTCAGCATTGCTAGCACCTTAAAGGAGTTGGATAAGCGGCTGCCTGAAGTCTTCTTGCGCATTCATCGTTCTTACATCGTGAATACAGCTAAAATTTCGAGGATTTCGCGCGACTTTTCTTCGAATCTTGTTGTGACATTAGTGGACGGGACCGAACTGCCGGTAAGCCAGTCGTATGTGAATGATGTGAAATGTGTGCTGGGGTTTTGAAGAGAAAGGAAATGGTTGATATTTCGGTCTCATGTTTCATCGATTTAAGGCGTAAACGAGGAATTAATCTGGAGAATTATGGGCAAAAAAATACTGCAGATAGGAACTATCCTGATACCATCTGCAGTTTTTATTCATTAAGCATGCTGTTTTTCATATGCGGCAATTTGCTCTTCATATTGGAACGTCAACGCAATTTCGTCCCATCCATTCAATAACATCTGCTTATTATACGGGTCGATGTCGAATGTGTATGTTTTCCCGTCTTCGCCTTTTACCGTCTGTTGTTCAAGATCGATTTCCAATGTATAAGGAGCGGTCTCGCCTTTGGATAAAAGCTCTACTATTTCCTCGACACGGAGACGGATTGGCAGGATGCCATTCTTGAAGCAGTTATTATGGAAAATATCCGCAAACGACGGGGCGATGACAACTTCGAACCCATAGTCAAGGATTGCCCACGGCGCATGCTCCCTAGAGGAGCCGCAACCGAAGTTGTCATGGGCGACGAGGATCTTGGAGTCTTTGAACCGGTCGTCGTTCAGGACAAATTCTTTGTTTTCCGTACCGTCCGCCTGGAAACGCCAATGGTGGAAAAGGTATTTTCCGAAGCCGGTCCGTTCGATTCGCTTCAGGAATTCCTTCGATATGATCTGGTCTGTATCTACATTTTTTCGATTCAAAGGTGTCATGACACTGCGCACTTCATTAATCGGTTTCATGGAATCATCCTTTCTTCATCCAGCTATGGGCGCCA
Source organism: Saccharococcus sp. Marseille-Q5394 (assembly GCF_946901335.1). NCBI lineage: Bacteria > Bacillati > Bacillota > Bacilli > Caryophanales > Anoxybacillaceae > Saccharococcus > Saccharococcus sp. Marseille-Q5394. The sequence goes on from NZ_CAMPPQ010000001.1 coordinate 1,407,646, forward strand.
GTGGCTCAGGGTCATAAGTCAAAGCTAAAGCCGTCACGAAGAACGGCTTTTGCGAGTAAAAGCGTAAGCGTTACGAGCAGCGCCGCAGCTTCGCCTTATGCCTGAGGCCGGCAGGAAGCCGGTCATGCAGTCGTTGCCGCAGGACGCGGCATACTTAGACTGCGAACCTCTGCTGTGCAGGCGCCCTCCGCTTTTGTTTACTAGACGTGAGCCAATTTCATTTTACGAACGTCTGTGAAATGTCCGGAAATCGCTGCGGCCGCGGCCATTGCTGGACTCATCAGATGGGTGCGGGAACCCGCCCCTTGCCTGCCTTCGAAGTTCCGGTTCGATGTCGATGCACATCTTTCGCCAGCCGGTACGACGTCATCGTTCATCGCGAGGCACATGCTGCAACCCGATTCGCGCCATTCAAAACCGGCTTCGAGGAACACTTTATCCAAGCCTTCCTCTTCTGCCTGGCGTTTCACAGTGCGTGAACCTGGAACGACGATTGCCGTTACATTCGGATGCACTTTTTGACCTGCGATCACTTCTGCTGCTGCTCGTAGATCGCTCAAGCGGGCATTCGTGCATGACCCGATGAAGACGTGCTGGATTCCAATTGAAGTAAGTGGCGTCCCTTCTTCAAGCCCCATATAGGTGAGCGCTTTTTTCAACGCTTCCTTATCGGATTCATCTGCAAAGTCTTCCGAGGACGGCACATTTGCACTAATGCCGGATCCCATCGAAGGATTTGTGCCCCAAGTGATAAACGGCTCGATTTCATTAGCATCGATTTCAAGAACTGTATCGTATACCGCCCCTTCGTCGGTTGCCAAGGAGAGCCATTCTTCCGTAGCCTCCTCAAACGCTTCGCCATCAGGGACATGACGACGTCCTCTCAAATACTCGATCGTCGTCTCATCTGGGCTGATCAAACCGGCTTTCGCCCCTGCTTCAATGGACATATTGCAAATCGTCATCCGTTCCTCCATCGTCATGGAGCGGATTGCTTCGCCTGTATACTCAGCGATATGCCCCGTTCCGACGTCAATGCCGAATTTTGCAATGATGGCAAGGATGACATCTTTCGCAGTGACGCCGAAGCCGAGCTTTCCATTGATCCGAATTTCCATCGTTTTCGGTTTTGATTGCCAAAGCGTCTGTGTCGATAGGACATGTTCGACCTCGCTCGTACCGATTCCGAACGCGATGGCGCCAAATGCACCATGCGTAGATGTATGGCTATCACCGCAGACAATCGTCTTGCCAGGCTGCGTCAACCCGAGTTCAGGACCGATAATATGGACGATCCCCTGGTCCGGATGCTCCATATCGGCAAGCTCAATGCCGAACTCCTCACAGTTTTTCTCCAATGTCGTAATCTGCTTTTTAGCAATCGGATCGTTGATGATCGGCAAATTCCGGGTCGGAACGTTATGATCCATCGTCGCGAAGCAGAGATCGGGGCGCCGCACTTTCCGCCCCGCTAGCCGCAAGCCTTCAAACGCTTGAGGTGAAGTCACTTCGTGCAATAAATGTAGGTCGATATATAATAGGTCAGGCTTCCCCTGTTCTTCGTATACAATATGCTGCTCCCAGATTTTTTCGATGATCGTTTTAGGCATATCAAATTCTCCTTCCATTTCAGACATATGAAAACATGATGCTATTCGAAACGAACTGCAAATCCAGCTCACCAATCACTTTATCCGTCCATTCCGTTGTCGAAAGGGCGCGATCTGATCCACCCGCTAGGTCCGCTGTAAAATGTCCATCCTCAAATACGGTATCAACGGCTTTTTCGATTGCTGCCGCTTCCGTCTCCATTTCAAATGAATAACGGAGCATCATCGCCGCCGACAAAATGGCTGCTGCCGGATTCGCGATGCCCATCCCTGCAACATCGGGCGCTGAGCCATGCACTGGTTCGTAAAGGCCGAATCCATCGGAACGAACGCTTGCGGATGGCATAAGGCCGAGCGAACCGGTGATGACGGACGCTTCGTCGCTTAAAATGTCGCCAAACATGTTTTCAGTGACGACAACGTCAAAGGATTTCGGATTTGTAATCAACTTCATTGCCGCAGAGTCGACGAGCTGATGCTCGACTTCGACATCCGGATAGCCTTTGCGTTTCTCTTCGACGACTTCCCGCCAAAGCTTGCTCGACTCCAATACGTTCGCCTTATCGACGGATGTCACTTTTCCCCGTCTCATCCGCGCAAGCTCAAACGCTTTTTCAACGATGCGTTCGATTTCTTCACGTGTGTAGACGAGCGTATCGACTGCGGAAGTTTTGGTTTTGCGGCTCGGCTGCCCGAAGTAGATGCCGCCCGTCAGTTCCCGGACGATCATCATATCAACTTCCCGAACAATTTCCTCCTTGAGAGGAGAAGCTTGAAGCAAGGAAGGGACTGCCTTGACCGGACGCAGGTTCGCGAATAAATCAAAGTGCTTTCTGATGGCAAGCAACCCTTTTTCAGGTCGCAATTCTGAAGGATTCCGATCCCATTTTGGACCGCCGACAGCCCCTAAGAGCACTGCATCACTTGATTCACAGAGTTCAATTGTTTGCTTCGGGAGTGGGTTATTGAACGAATCGATCGCCGCTCCTCCGATTGAACCGTAATTGAAATGGAATGTGTGGTTGAATCGTCTTGCAACCACTTCAAGAACTCGCACAGCCGCCGACGTTACTTCCGGTCCGATTCCATCGCCCTGTAATACAGCTACTCTTTTTTCCATTGAACTTCTCCTCCTTGTTGTCGTCTTACCGTTCACTTAATCTTCAGACTCAATAGCGTATAAATATATGCAGATATAAACGGATTTGCGCTCCAGGCGGACGCTTTCCAATCGAACAACGAAGAGTTCGATTTGCCGTATTTCTGCAGTTTTCGCAGAAATTAAGGCAGCTACTTCCACTTCCTGCTCCCTTAGAGTCGCAAACGCCGTTCTTCGTAACGGCGTTCGCAGGAGTCGCCGCTTCCGCTCCAATCCTAATGATTTACTCCTAATTTTAGAATATAATTAATCTAGAAACGCATAAACAGCAAGAATTACGCATAAATCCTTGTAAAAGCTCATAAACTGCAAAATTTACTCATAAACTGCTAAACTCACGCATAAATCGCGAAATTCACGCATAAATTCCCCACAATCACGCATAACGCATGTTCATGCCAGCTATTATTGACTAACTGTTTCCGCCACTTTCACTTGATCTTTCACTAACTTTCGATTAATAGCGTTCAAGTAGGCTTTTGCGGATGCTTCCAATACGTCTTGTGAAACGTCGCGTCCTGTGAAGGTTTCACCGTTGAAGCGCAAGTTGACGACTGCTTCCCCTAAAGCATCGCGGCCTTTGCCGATAGATGTGACGCGGTAATCCAGAATATTGACTTGGCCTTTGACGAGCAATTCGAGTGCGTTGAAGATTGCCTCGACTGAACCTGCGCCGGTTGTGGCAACGACGACGTTTTCTCCTGAAGGGACATTCGCTGCGATCGTTGCGGTCGGAACGTTCGACGTGCCGTATTGGACTTGCACATTCGTCAATTCATAGATTTCCGCATCTGCGTACGCAATCTGCTTTCCTGTGAAGAGGACGAACAGATCGTCTTCCGTTATTTCCTTCTTGCGGTCGGCGAGCTTCTTGAACTCGACAAACGCTTCATTCATTTGCGCGTCGCTTAGTTCAAAGCCCATTGAAATAGCACGGTCCTTGAATGCATGGCGGCCTGAATGCTTGCCGAGTGCTAACGGAGCCGTCGTTTCGCCGATCAGTTCCGGTGTGATGATTTCATACGTTTCCCGATTTTTCAGCATGCCGTCCTGATGGATTCCGGATTCATGCGCGAATGCGTTTTTCCCGACGACCGCCTTGTTGGGCTGAATGACGACACCTGTCAACTGGCTGACCAATTGGCTTGTGCGCTTGATCTCTTGCAAGTTAATGTCCGTTTCAAACCCGTAAACGTCCTTACGGATATGGAGGGCAACCGCGATTTCTTCGAGCGCTGCATTTCCAGCCCGTTCACCGATCCCGTTAATCGTGCCTTCGACTTGATCGGCACCATTTTCAATCGCTGCGATGGAGTTTGCGACAGCCATACCTAAATCGTTATGGCAATGCGCAGAAAGTTTCACACGCTCAATGCCCGTCACATTCTCCTTCAAGAATTTGAATAAAGCCCCATATTCTTGCGGCGTTGCATAACCGACCGTGTCTGGGATATTGATTGTCGTCGCACCGGCTTTGATCACTTGATTGATGATCCGGACGAGGAATGCAGGGTCGGAACGGAATGCGTCTTCTGCTGACCATTGAACGAGAGGAAAGAATTTTTTTGCATATTTTACGGCTTCAACTGCAATATCCACGACTTGGTCAGGCGTCTTCATCAATTTATGTTCCATATGGATTGGAGACGTGGCCAAAAACACATGGAGATGAGGTTGCTGTCCGCCTTTAAGCGCTTCCCATGATGTATCGATATCACTTTTCATTGCGCGGGCAAGCCCGGTCACTGTCGAGTTCTTCACTGTATTCGCAATGCGTTGCACCGCTTCGAAATCACCAGGTGAGGAAGCAGGAAACCCTGCTTCGATCACCGTAGCGCCAAAACGTTCTAGTTGGCGGGCAATTTCCATCTTTTCAGCTGTGTTCAGATTGATGCCGGCCGATTGTTCACCATCACGAAGTGTCGTATCAAAGATGTCAATTTTTCGCACTACCCACCACTTCCTCCTGTTTTGATTTCTTGCCTTCATTTACGAATGGCATCATCGCACGAAGCTTTTCGCCGACGACTTCAATTTGGTGCTTTGCTTCCGACTCTTCATATGCATTGTATTTCGGGCGGCCGTTTTCGTTTTCTGCAATCCAGCCTTCTGCAAATTTACCTTCTTGGATGTCAGTTAGAATATCTTTCATACGTGCTTTCGTGTCCGCATCAACTACACGCGGCCCTGATACGTAATCGCCCCATTCAGCTGTGTCGGAAATCGAATAGCGCATTCCGGACATTCCGCCTTCGTACATGAGGTCGACGATCAGTTTCAATTCATGCATCGTTTCGAAATATGCAAGTTCAGGCTGATAACCCGCTTCTACTAATGTTTCAAAGCCGGCTTTGACGAGGGAAGTCAATCCGCCGCACAGTACTGCCTGCTCACCGAATAGGTCCGTTTCCGTCTCTTCCTTGAATGAAGTTTCAAGTACGCCTGCACGGGCTGAGCCGATCCCTTTCGCATAAGCGAGAGCGACATCTTTCGCTTGGCCGGAAACGTCTTGGTATACCGCGAACAATGCCGGTACGCCAGCGCCTGCTTCAAATGTTCTGCGAACTAGATGTCCCGGGCCTTTCGGTGCGACGAGGAATACGTCGACGTCTGCGGGAGGTACGATCTGTCCGAAGTGGACGTTGAATCCGTGTGCAAATACGAGTGATTTGCCCGCTTTCAGTGCCGGTTGGATCTCTTCGTCATACACTTGCTTCTGTCTTTCGTCTGGAAGTAGGATCATGATAAGATCCGCTTGTTCAGCTGCTTCAGCTACTGTTTTCACAGCTAGGCCGTCTTCTTTAGCCTGATCATATGATTTTCCTGGGCGTACGCCGACGACTACGTTGAATCCAGAGTCTTTCAAGTTCTGTGCATGTGCGTGACCTTGTGAGCCGTAACCGACGATTGCGACAGTCTTTCCTTGTAGAAGTCCTTCATTGATATCCTGGTTATAATACATTTTAGCCATTGTTAGTTCCTCCTCGTATTTGGGTTTTATCTATTTATTTTAAAATGGATAACTGTGGTGAATTGACCTTTTGGATTTCACGGGTGAATGCTGTTGCTCCGGTCCTTGACAATTCTTTGATGCCATACGGCTTTACGAGATCGATGAATGCCTCGATTTTCTCGGGGGCGCCGGTCACTTGGTACGTGACGACGTTCTTCCCTGAGTCGATGACCGTTGCGCGGAACGGTTCGATGATGCTGTTGATTTCACTGCGCGCATGCGGCGGGGAGACGACTTTCACTAGCGCCAACTCCCGCATGACGATTGCTTTATCAGTGATGTCATTCACTTTGATAACGTCAATCTGCTTTTGCAGCTGCTTAAGTAGCTGTTCGATTTTCCGTTCATCCTCCACATGGACGATGAATGTCATTTTTGACATGCCCGGCTGTTCGGAATGCCCGACTGTGATGCTTTCGATGTTGAATTGCCGTTTCATGAGCAATCCAGTCACTCGGTTCAGCACCCCGCTTTGATTGATGACCGTCACTGTAATGACTCTTCTCATTTGCTCTTCACCCCGATCATTTCCTGTAGTCCTTTTCCTGGGGCAACCATCGGATAGACGTTTTCCAGCATTTTCACCCGGCAATCGATGAGTACTGGTTCATCCGACAGAAGGGCTTCCCGGAAAATTTGTTCAGCGTCCTCTTTTTTCGTGATGCGGTACCCTTTCAGGTCATACGCTTCCGCAAGCTTGACGAAATCCGGCTGGACTGGAATCAATGATTGTGAGTAGCGTTCATCGTAGAACGTCTCCTGCCATTGGCGCACCATTCCGAGAGCTCCGTTATTCAAGATGATGACTTTTACCGGGATTCTCATCTCTTGGAGAAGAGATAGCTCCTGCGCTGTCATTTGGAAACCACCATCGCCGACGATCGCGACTACCCTTTCATCCGGCTTCGCGATTTGCGCGCCGATTGCAGCGGGGAATCCGAAGCCCATCGTTCCGAGCCCACCCGACGTGACCCAAAAGTCGGGATTGTTCAATGAATAGTATTGTGCAGCCCACATCTGATGCTGTCCGACGTCCGTCGTAACGATTGCATCCCCCTCGGTAATGCGGTGAATCATTTGAATCGCTTCCTGAGGCAGGAATTCGTGCTCGTCGATGTTGTACCATAACGGTGCTTCTTCCTGCATACCTCTCAAGTATGCGAGCCATTCTTCGGTGTCCGGCACATTGAATTCCTGGTTAAGCAATGCTTGCAATGCTTCCTTCGAGTCCGCCACGATCGGGATTTCAGTCGGGACGTTCTTTCCGATTTCCGCAGGGTCGATGTCGATATGGATGACTTTTGCATGCGGTGCGAAAGATTCCAGATTTCCTGTCAGCCTGTCGTCGAAACGGGCACCGACGTTGATTAATAAGTCGCATTCGCTAATTGCCATGTTCGCCGTGTATGTTCCGTGCATGCCTGCCATGCCTAGGAACAGCTCATGGTTACCGGCGATGCTGCCGAGTCCGAGCAATGTGTTCGTGATTGGAATCCGTTTTGTTTCCACCAATGTTTTCAGTTCTTCCATCGCCTGGCCGTGCAATACGCCCGCGCCGGCAAGGATGAGCGGCTTTCGTGCAAATCGGATCGCTTCGGCCGCCTTCTGTATTTGCAAGTAATTCGGAGTGGTCGTCGGCTGGTAGCCCGGCAGATTCACCTCAGAAGTGCGTTCCTCTTTCGTGACGAAGATTTCAGTAGCCACGTTTTTTGGAATATCAACGACAACCGGACCGCGTCTTCCTGTTGAAGCGATATGGAATGCTTCTTTGATGATCCTCGGAAGGTCCGCGACGTCTCGCACCTGGTAGTTATGCTTTGTGATCGGCTGCGTAATTCCGATGATATCGGCCTCCTGGAATGCATCCGTCCCAATGACGGTGCTTGCCACCTGTCCAGTGAAGACGACGAGCGGCAATGAATCCATCATTGCATCCGTAATCCCCGTCACCAGATTCGTCGCACCCGGACCAGATGTCGCGATGACAACGCCCGGTTTGCCGGATACTCGCGCATAGCCTTCCGCTGCATGGATGGCTCCCTGTTCATGACGGGCAAGCACATGGGGAATCGGATCCTTGTATAATGCGTCATAAATTGGTAGGACGGCACCTCCAGGGTAACCGAAAATGACTTCGACACCTTGGTCTTTCAACCCTTGAATCAAGACTGCAGAACCATCCATCGGTTGATTATTCTGTTTTTCATCTTGAGATTTCGGCGTCATTTCCATAACTGCCTGCTTCGTTTGAACTTCCGCACTCATATACGAACTCCTCCTTACTTTTCTATTGGATAATTTTTATAAAAAAAGAAAAGCCTTTTCTCCCCACACAAAGAAACCTCGTTCTTCGTATAAGGGATGAAAAAGCTTTTCATGGTACCACCCTTGTTCGCGACATTTGCCGCCTCGTGAATGGACCCATTACGTTAAGGTCCATTCGCTGATAACGAGCCCGTAGTTTTGCACGAGCCCGGGATTGCCTACTCGGTTTCCCTTTCAGCAGTCCACTCCGGGGTGATATCGCGGATAGTTGCATTGCCGGCTTCCAGCACGACCGGCTCTCTGTGAATGCAATGATCTATCCCCTTTTGCCCCATCATCGAATTGTTATATTTTCATTACTCCGCCTGTACTTGCAGACGTGACAAGTTTTGAATATCTGGCCAAATAGCCTTTTTTGATTTTCGGTTCAAATGGCTGCAGCTTCGATTTGCGCGCTGCCAATATTTCGTCTGACACTTTCAGCTCGATTGTTCGGTTCGTCAAATCGATATCGATAATATCTCCATCTTCGACTAATGCTATCGGCCCGCCTTCAGCCGCTTCCGGTGAGATGTGGCCGATGGAAATGCCTCGGGATGCCCCAGAGAACCGGCCATCAGTAATGAGCGCCACTGTCGTTCCTAGGCCTCTTCCTTGGATGGAAGATGTCGGAGCAAGCATTTCCGGCATGCCCGGCCCGCCTTTCGGACCTTCGTAGCGGATGACAACGACATGCCCTTCACGGACTGTGCCATTGTCGATATTCTCCTGCGCAGCTTCTTGGGATTCGAAGACGATCGCTTCACCAGTGAACTGCTTGATGGAAGGATCAACTGCTCCGACTTTGATGACTCCTCCATCCGGTGCAATATTGCCGAACAGGACGGACAAGCCGCCTACCGGGCTGTACGGATTATCTTTCGTCCGAATCACTTGGTCGTTTGTAATATGATAGTCCTGGACGTCCTCCCTCATCGTTTTTCCTGTGATGGTAATACGATCCGGGTGGATGGCTCCAGGTATTTTTGTAAGTTCATTGATAATGGCACTGACGCCGCCTGCTTTGAAAATGTCATCCATCGAGATATCAGATGCCGGCATGATTTTCGCTAAATACGGAACCCGTTCGGCAACTGTGTTAATATCCTGGACGCTATATTCGATTTCCGCCTCGTGCGCAATCGCCAATGTATGTAAGACCGTATTGGTCGATCCGCCCATCGCCATATCTAGTGCGAATGCATCATCGATGGCTTCCTTCGTAATGATGTCTCGCGGTTTGACATCTTCTTTCACCATGCGGATCAAGTTCTTAGCCGCTTCCTTGATCAGCCTGTGGCGTTCATCGGATGTTGCGACGATTGTTCCATTGCCTGGCAACGCCATTCCTAGCATTTCCATCAGGCAGTTCATTGAGTTCGCGGTGAACATTCCTGAGCACGAGCCGCATGTCGGACATGCATTAGCTTCAATGTCGAGAAGCTCTTCCGCCGTCATCTTGCCCGATTTGTATGCTCCGACCCCTTCAAATACGGATGTGAGGGAAAGCGGTGAACCTGATGAGGAGACGCCCGCTTCCATCGGTCCGCCTGAGACGAAGACGGAAGGGACATTCGTCCGAACCGCTGCCATGAGCATGCCAGGCGTGATCTTGTCACAGTTCGGAATGTAGAACACTCCGTCGAACCAGTGAGCATTGATGACCGTTTCAGCAGAATCCGCAATCAGTTCGCGGCTCGGCAGTGAATAACGCATTCCAATATGCCCCATCGCGATTCCATCATCTACACCGATCGTGTTGAATTCGAATGGAACCCCGCCGGCTTCCCAAATTGCCTCTTTTACAATTTCAGCAAATTTATTTAAATGTTTGTGGCCCGGAATAATATCAATATATGAATTACATACACCGATGAAAGGTTTCTCTAAATCTTTCGTTTTAACACCCGTTGCGTAAAGGAGACTCCTATGAGGCGCACGGTCAATCCCTTTTTTAATCATGTCACTTCTCATTGCTATCTCTCCTAATCAAATCATCCAAAAGCTGTCAAACTAAATGAATTGCGTGAAATGAATCACATATCTAAATAGATTGTTGCTATCATATATCGTATTTTCACCTACGTCAACCGTCTTTTTATAATTATTGTTCAATTATGAATTATGGTTTATATTGTATCCGCTTACATGTGCGATATATTGCATATTATAGGAATTATGACTATCTGAAAATATTTTTTATTTTATTGTTGACGTTGATGATTGATGAGTGGAAATTTGGCTAGTGGGCGAAATGGGTTCGGTGGCATGAAGACTTTTAGTAAGATTTCGAGAGAAAATTCGAAAGCGCTTTTGCTGAATGGCAAAAGCGCATAAACTTGAAAATAGGTGCATAAGTCTTTCCAGGAACGCATAAATCGCCACAAACACGCATAAATATCTTTTATGCGCATTTGGAGCGATTTATGCGTCAGTATTTGTATTTATGCGTGCTTGCAGGAAGTTATGCGCTTTTTGCTTCGCCCATGTTGAGATAATGGTGCCATTCTCCGTTACTCATTGAATTTATCGATCCGCCATCCGGATTTTTTCACGTAGTCGTAGCTTACGATGATCGTCTCGGCGGTTCGGGTGTCGCCAATCGGGACAGTGAGTTCGAACGTCTTCCTGCCTTTTTTCGATTTTACCTCTCTAGCTGTCGCAATCTCCCATTGGTGCAGAGAGCCCGGTGCTTCTTCCACTTCGGGTGATGCCAACTTTCCTTTGTGCTTTAAGATGCCATTATTTTTCATGAATCGTTTCGCTTTCTTCTTCGTCACGAACTTTTGAAGTTCAGCCTTCATCTTCTTTTTAGAATCCAAGTGGGCGGCTAAATAGCGGTACTCCAATCCTTTATGGGCGAATGTCTTGTACTCGCCTTCCTTATACAATCCGCCGGCCTGGATGATTGCGGCCGATCCGGTCCATGCGGTTGCAAGTTCCACGGCACCCTTCGGCGTTAGGTCGGCTTGGCCGATTGATCGTTTCCCGCCGCAAGCCGATGTCGTGAGCAATAGTAAAATGACCGCGACTATGTTCATTGTCCTCTTTTTCATTGTGCAACCCCCTGACTGGCTAATACTTAAACGTATGAACTAGTAGGAGGCCGCATACGCCGAGATGGTGATTTCAGCGTTTTTCATTCACTCACTGCAACGGAATCGTTCTTTTGCAATTTGAATTTATTCTCAAACAGACTTGCCACAAGTGCGCCGACTGTCAGGTTGACGACCATATTAGCGACGGCGGGAACAGCCGCGAGTGAGCTGACGTGCTCCATCGCAAGAGTCGCGGCAAGGGCAGTGTTGCAGATACCTGTATGAAAGAGGATTGCGCGGGCGTTCTGTTCGGGCACCTTCAGCAGCTTTGCGATGAAATAGCCGCCAGCCATCGGGATGCATACTTGGAGAATGACTGCTGCGAATACGAGAGGCAGCACCGAAAGATTTTGCTCCAATGATTGCTGGGCACTCGAAATGACCGACAGGATGACGACGAACAACGCGAGCTGGGAGAGGACGGATGTGTACGGTTTGATGACTTCCACCTTTTTTGTCCACTTCCATTGAATGAACAATCCCGCCAACAACGGAATGAACACGATATAAATGATATTAAGGAACAGCGGCCAAAATGCGATTGGTATCAATTTTCCAGCAAACACTTGCACAAGCGTAGGCGTCAATACCGGTGAGATGAACGTATCCATCGTTGCCATCGTGATGCTTAACGCCACTTCGCCACCTGCGATGAATGTGTAGATATTGGCGGATGTGCCGCTCGGTACCGTCCCCGCCAAGATGACGCCTGTCGCAATTTCCGCTTCGTCCTTGAAGAACAGGTACGCGATTGCTATCGAAACGCCGACTGTCATTGTCCACTTGAGGAAGACGCCGAGAAATGCGAATTTCGGTTTTTTGATTACTGCCATCAGTTTATCAGTCGACAAAGATAGCCCCATGAGAAGGAAGATTGTTCCGAGCCCGGCGCCTGTCAAACTGCGTATCGGAATGAAAAAATCAGGTGCCAAGTACGCGATCAAGGATAGAAGGACAATCCATATTGGCAAATATCTCGATACGACTCCTGTCGCCACTTGCAATGCTTTCAACGGATTTCCTCCTTTACAAAAAGACCTGCGCCTAGAATCGACTAACCGATTCCAAGCACAAGTCGTCATAATTTCTTATATAAATAAGCGCCGTTCTCCATTTTGTCCAAATCTGCCTTGTCACCGATTTGTACAGGGTCATCCATCCTCGCGGTTACTTTCACATTCGCCTCGTCAAGCTGGATGAGCGCGATCGTATAAGGGGCGATGTCCGCGAACTCGGCGGGTGCGATGTGGATATCCGTAAAGCTGAAGACCGTTCCTATCGGAGACACTTCCTGTGCTTCAAGCTTGCCGGTTCTGCATTGTGGGCATGTGTATTTTGATGAGACACTTACGTAATCGCATGAATTGCATTTGAAAATTTTCATGTCTTCACACCCTCTCCAAAATATGCACCGTTGAATACGAACCTGTGCCGCCCAAATTTTGAGCCAATGCAAGCCTTGCCCCATCCACTTGGTTCGGTGCAGTACCACGAAGTTGCCGGACAAGGTGATATATCTGCGCGATTCCTGTCGCACCAATCGGATGGCCACGTGACAGCAAGCCACCACTCGTATTGACCGGCTTGTCTCCAGTCGATTTCGTCCGTCCCTCTTCGACCGCTTTCCATCCTTCCCGTTTGTTGAAGAAGCTCAATTCCTCGATGGCGAGCACTTCCGTCATCGAAAAGCAGTCATGGATTTCTACGACATCGATATCTTCTGGCCCAACACCCGCTTTTTCATAAGCGAGGCGGCCAGATTCCCGGATGGCCGGAATCGACAACAGATCATCGGCGTCCTGCATTTGCGTAGGACCCGAGCTTTGGGCGGATGAACGGATATGCACGCCCGATTTCTTCTTCGAAATGACGAGCGCAGCTGCACCGTCCGTCATCGGCGAGCAGTCGAACAGGCCTAACGGATTCGTAATGATGCGCGCATTCATAATTTCATCGAGCGTCGCAGGTTTCTGGAATTGCGCGAGCGGATTATTGAGTGCATGCTCGCGGTTCTTCAAGGCTACCATCGCCAAATGTTTTTTCGACGCGCCTGTTTCATAGAAATAACGGTTTGCTAATACTCCAAAGAACCCTGGGAACGTCAATCCTGCCTGCTTTTCATTCGAGTCGTTGTCCATCGCTGCATTGATTGCCTGTGTCACGTCGGAAGTGGACGCATGCTTCATCTTTTCCACACCCGCAACAAGCACCGTTTCATATTCACCGCTCAAGATGCCCATGATGCCTTGCCGCAATGCAATTCCACCCGAAGCGCAAGCCCCTTCGACCTTCGCTGTCGGAATGAACCCAAGACCCAACTCATTGGCGACAATCGCACCAAGAATCTCCTGATTATAGATGGCGCCTCCCATGAAATTCCCTACATAGACAGCATCGACTTTCGGATTGCCTGCATCCTCCAATGCCTGGATGCATGCCTCCAACAATAATTCCTTCATTGACTTGTCGACGAACGTACCGAATTGCGTCATTCCGATTCCGTGGACATATACATTCGTCATGCCTTGACCTCCTCATACTTGCTCCTGAGTTCCCGTTTTAGGATTTTTCCGTACGAGCTCTTCGGCAGTTCATCCACGATATGAATCTCTTTCGGTTTTTTGAAGCTGGCCATGTTTTCGATGCATAAATTGATGAGTTCCTCTTTCGTCACTTCTGCCGTACTATTCAAGACGACATATGCGATGACATTCTCTCCCCACTTCTCGTCCGGAACGCCGATGACGCAAGTCTCCTTCACGCCCGTATGCAAATTGAGCACTTCCTCCACTTCACGCGGATAAATATTGACGCCCCCTGAAATGATGACGTCCTTTTTGCGGTCGACGATATGAAGATACCCTTCGGCGCTCTTCCAACCGAGATCTCCTGTATGGAGCCAGCCGTCCTTTAACGTCTCTTCCGTTGCCTGCTTATTATTCCAATAGCCTTGCATGACGAGGGATCCTTTGCAGATGATTTCGCCCACTTCTCCGTCAGCGACTACATTCCCTTCGTCATCGACGATCTTCATATCGACAAAAAGTCCTGTGCGTCCACATGATTCCAGCCTGTTGCTCATTTCATTCTTCGGCATCATCGTTATGCACATCGGTGCTTCAACTTGTCCGTATGTTTGAGCGAAAATCGGTCCCGCGAGCGACAATGCCTGTGCGAGCTTGCTAGCTGCAATCGCAGAACCCGCCATATTGATCGTTTTCAGTGTAGACAGTTTCGCAGGGTTAAAATTAGGGTGTTGGATCATCAAGTTCACCATCGTCGGCACGAGGAAAATCGTCGATACTCGCTCCCTCGCCAAGTCATTGACGAATTCTTCCGGTTCGAATTTATCGAATACGACTTGCGTCAATCCATACAGCCAGGCGACATGCGAAAGGAAGTTACTGCCGTGTGTCAATGGCGCGACATGCCCGATGATGTCGTCATAGTCCGTACCACAAGCGACGGCAAGCGACAAAGCACCCGATATCATATTGCGGTGTGACAGCATGACGCCTTTCGGATTGCCCGTCGTTCCTGATGTATACATGATCGCGAACAGATCGTCTTCCCCGATTTCTTCTATATATTGTTTTCCGAGGTGTGCTTTTACGGCTTGCTCATAGTCCTCCCCAATTTTCAGTACGGCGACATCCGTTCCGATTGGTTCAATCAAATCCGCATCCCCGATGACAAGGCTCACATCGGCATCTTTCAGCATATAGTTATGCTCTTTCGGATGTAGCCGATAATTTAATGGGACTTTGATGACGCCCGTGAGCGCTGTAGCGACGTCAAGTTCGATATGCTCAAGTCGATTTGCCATAAGGATACCGACACGGTCACCTTTCTTCAGCCCTGTTCCATGGAAATAGGCTGTCAGGGCGAAAACCCGTTCCATCATTTCCCGATATGTAAGTAACCGGTCCTTATCCTTCACAGCCACCTTGTCCGGATAAGCGGTGGCCGATTTCATTGCTAACTTCCCCAATGTTTCCATGCCCCTCACTCCTTCTCCCTAAATTGAAATACAGGAATGCCGTAAATCTCATCCAGCCCCCGTTGCATACGGATGCCGTTCAATGGTAAGAGGGCAAACTCAATCGTGACGGCGACCGGATTCTTGCCGTCGATGAAATGCCCACCGTTCAAATTCTTATTACAGTCGACGAACATCCCGTGGAAATGGACTTCAAGCTTACCTTCCGTGTCGAGACCGACAAAGCCGGTCCCCGACAGCAATTCAACCGGCGTATCTGTTACGGTTTCCGATGAATAGTACAGCGTGTTATCTTCTTTTCGATCCAATTGGACATATGTTGCGTACTCAAGCGACCCCAGACATTGAAATTGCGCTGCCTCCACCCCGAACTCCTGGCAGACGCCTTTGACCCCTTCAAACAGATCGATGCCTTTCATGAATCGCCCGGCAATCCGATCTGACTTCCTGTCATGCACGGCTTGTATCCGCTTATCCAAAGCTATAACCTCCATCGACCTTCAACACTTGGCCGGTCGTATATCCCGATTCCGGCAATGCGAAATAGAGGACGGCTTCCGCAATATCGGCAGGAGTCCCCATCCGTTTGACGGCTTGCTGGCTGACGTCATATGGAACGCCAGAAGTGATTCCCGTCTCGGTTGCCCCCGGTGCCACTGAATTGCAAGTAATGCTGAGGGAACCCAATTCCTTTGCCGCCCATTTCGTCAAGGCGATGACCGCCCCTTTCGATGCTGCGTATGCCGGACCGGATCGTCCATTAGCGTCATCTCCCGAAGTGACACCGCCATTAATTCCTGAGATGGAACTGATATTGATGATCCGTCCATACTTCTGATCGATCATATGCGGGTAAATGACCGCCTGCATGAACAGGAATGCAGCTTTCACATTCGTGTCCATATCACGGTCCCAAATATCGAGCGGAGTATTGTCGATTCCGAGCCTTCCGCAAGTCCCTGCATTGTTCACTAAAATATGCAGTTCCCCGAATGAATCTGAGGCACGTGCGACAGCGGCTTTGACGAATTCGGGATCTCGGATGTCTCCTAGACATTCCAACAATTTCGAGTCCGGATATTCCGATTGGATGGATTCGATTGTTTTACTGCAAGGATTCAAATCGATCAGGACGAGATTCGCACCTTCTCTAGCAAGACGGACGGCGGACTCGGCTCCTATGCCGCTTGCCGCTCCCGTAATGATTGCTGTTTGCCCCTTAAGTTTCATCCCAAACTCCCCCTATTTGACGTTTAATAAATCCGGCAAAAATGTAGATATTTGCGGTACGAAAGTAATTAGCAGCAGGATGATGATCGAAGAAACGATGAACGGCATAACCCCTATCGATAACCTGCCGATCGATGTCCCCGAAATGCCCGCTGCGACAAATAAGTTCAAGCCTACAGGCGGTGTGAAGAGTCCGATTGCCAAGTTGACTGTCATGAAGACACCGAAAACGGTCGGATCGACATCCATGAAGAGCATGATCGGCAATAGAATAGGAATGAAAATATAGTACGCGGAAATTGCATCGATGAACATTCCTGCAATCAACAGTAATACGTTGACAAGCAATAGGATGATGATCGGGTTTTCCGAAATACCAAGCATCGCACCGGAAATCTGTCTCGCAATCTGCTCCGTCGTAATGATATACGCATAGACGGATGCCGCACTTACGATGAACATGACGGTCGCTGTCTGTACCGATGCTGCGACTAAAATATCGTATAGTTTCTTCAAGTTCAGTTCACGATAGATGACGAAGCCGACGAATAGACCGTAAAACACTGCGACTACCGCGGCTTCTGTCGGTGTGAAATATCCGCCATAGATACCACCTAAAATGATAATAGGTATCATTAATCCCCAAAACGCACTCACAAACGCTCTCAAACGCTCTTTACCTGTTGCCTTCTCTCGAACAAACCCTTCAATAGGGCCTTCCGTCCGTTCCTGTTTCCACCTGACATACATTGCAGCAAGAATGAATCCGCCGCCAAGCAATAATCCCGGGATGATGCCCGCAATGAATAATCGTCCAATCGATACCGGTATCTGGTCGCCAGCAACTACGGCAAACACGATGAAAGCGATACTTGGAGGAATGATGATACCAATCGCGCCTGAACTTGCCACTAGTCCTCCAGCCGTCTCTTTCTTATAACCGTTCTTCACCATTGCCGGAATGAGAATTCCACCGATTGCAGCAACTGTCGCTGGGCCCGATCCTGAAATCGCGGCAAAGAATATCGCCGTCATGACAGTGACGAAAACGATTCCACTCTTCCGATGGCCGACCAACGTTTGTGCAAACTCAATCAGCCTTTTCGAAATGCCAGCCTGTTCCATGATGACTCCCGCCAAAATGAAAAACGGAATCGCAAGCAACGTGAACTTCGACACGCTTGAATACATGATATCAGCGACCAATTCAAGGCCGAACATCCCGCTGCCCGTGAACAGTACAGCAATGGATGAAATGGCAAGCGCCACCGCGATCGGCAGCCGAAGCATGACGAGCAAGAAAAACAGACCAAATAATATTAAAGCCATCATAGCGCCTGCTCCCCTTTCCCATTTTGCTCACGGTACTCTTTGATCGTCGCTTGCACAGTCCTGAACAGGCACAAAGCCGCTCCAATCGGCATTGCCATGGAGAATATCCATTGCGGCCATCCGAGTGCAGGTGTTTTCTGGCCCATTTGCACTTGGAATAAAAGCATTTGAATCCCGAAATAGACAAGAATGACAAATAAAAGCGACATCAAGACGCCAACGAGAATCGTAATGATGTTTTTCACAACTACATTCGCTAAATCATAAATCAATGTAAAGCCTAGGTGTGCGTATTGGCGCACACCTATGGCTGTCCCGACAAACGTAAGTGCTACGAACAAGTTCACTGTGATTTCCTCGGCAAAGGAAAACGAATAGCTTAAGAATCCCCTTGAAACTATGTTGACAAAAGCGATTGTGGACATGATGGACAAAACGATTACAACAATCCACTCTTCTAATCTGCTAATCACTCTCTCCATTCATGTTCCCTCCACTTATTGATCTTGGAACGCTTTCAGCAAATCTTCGCCCCAGATGTCTTTGTATTTTTCGTATAGCGGTTGAACAGCAGCTTTGAATTCTTCCATTTCCGCTTCAGTCGGCTCATAAAATTGCATGCCGGCAGCTTTCAACTCTTCAATTTGCTTCGACTCTTTTTCGCGTGCAAGCTCGATTTGGTAAGCCGCGGCTTCTTTTCCGAGTTTCTTGAACAGCTCTTGGTCTTCCTTGCTCATCGAGTCAAATAGCTTCTTGTTAATGCCAAGCACTAGCGGGTCATATGAATAGTTCCATTGCGTCAAATAATCTTGGACTTCATTCAGCTTGGAAGAATGGATGACGTCAATCGGATTTTCCTGCCCGTGGATTGTGCCTTGCTGCAGTGATGTGAACACTTCAGAGAATGCCATTGTCGTTGGGTCCGCACCTAATGCACGATACAAATCCGTGTACATGTTAATGCCTGGTATACGGATTTTCATGCCTTTCATATCTGCAGGCGATTTGATTTCATGCTTGCTGTTCGTCACTTGACGGAAGCCGTTTTCGCCAAATCCAAGCAATTCTACGCCTTTTTCATTAAGGATTTCACCGATCATTTCACCGCCCTTGCCACTGAACACTTTATCCGCTTCCGCATGTTCACTGAACAGGAATGGAGCACTCGGAACCCCGAATCGGTCATCAAGGATGGAGTAAATAATTGTGGAGTGCAAGCTTAAATCGGTCTGCCCTTTCGCCAGTAGCTCGACACCTTTCCCTTGGTCCCCGCCCGATAACTGTTCATTCGGGAACACTTCGATATTGACCCTGCCGTCTGTTTCATCCTTCATGTCATTGGCGAGTTTCTCCGCTGCTTTGTACCAAGTGGATGAGTCATTCACCGTTACGGACATTTTCAAATTGTATTTTTTGTCGCTCGATGCGCTGCCTGAATCATCTTTTGAACATGCACCAAGCATAAGCATTGCGGTTAACCCGATTGCACCTAAAATTCTTCCCTTTTTCATCTTCATTTCATTTCCCTCCATTAGTTCCTATTATTTTTTCGTGAATAAAATCGACTACATGCAGCGCGCGGGCAGTTCCGGACAAACCTTCCCTTTCTACGCCGACTTTCATTTGAAGCAGACACCCTGGATTCGTAGTAATGATTGTCGTTGCCTGAACCCGTTTCACCTCTTCCATTTTCGAACCGAGAATCCGTGATGCCATTTCTGGTTGAAGTAAATTATAGATACCTGCGGAACCGCAGCATAAATGCGCACCGGGCATTTCCACAAATAAACTGCCTTTGGCTGCTCTCAAAATCTCCCTCGGCTCATCCTTCACACCGTTCACATTTCGTAAATGGCACGAATCCTGGTAAGTGACGATTTCAGTTGCTTCGGTCGGCGGTTGTTTCACCAGCTCATCCACAATGCCAAGCTTCACGAGTAGCGAGGAAATATCAATCTGTTTTTCAACGAATTGACGTGCCAATGTATGCAACGTCGGATTCTCTTCAAACAGCCTGTCATACTCGGACAAGAATGCCCCGCAACCACCGGCATTGTTGACGATATAATCGATACCTTTGAGGGCGAATGCTTCCAGATTCGCTTTCGCGTTCCTTCTCGCCCGTTCCATTTCACCGCTATGCCCTTGCAAAGCTCCGCAGCATTGCTGATTTTTCGGAATGACCACTTCACAGCCGAGCATGTTCAACAGTTCGATCGTATTCCGGTTCGTCTCCTGAAACATCGTATCCATGAGGCAGCCCGCGAAGAAGGCGACCTTTGTTTTCTTTTCGGTTGGCGTCTCTCGTGCCCTCCGCTTCTTCGGCGGGTCGGGCAGCGACATTTCCATCTCTTTCATGAATGGCGGGAAGAGCTCGAGGAATCCGACTTTCCGCACGATTTTCTGCAATCCCGTTTTCTGATAGAATGTCACTAGCTTCACAGCGGTCTTCATTTTCCGCTGGTCAGCGAAAAGATGGTCGAACGCACCTTTCCGGATCGCCTTCTCCTTAAATGACTGCGATTTGACGGAAAGAACCGCCTCGCGCGTCTCTTCGATGAGCGTTCCGTATTGGACACCTGCGGGACAAGCGGGTTCGCACGCTCTGCAGCCAAGGCATAAGTCGAAAGCCTCCTCGATGGACCCATCCCATTCGACATTGCCGTCGCGCACCGCTTTCATCAAGGCGATTCTTCCTCGAGGCGACTGGGTTTCGTCATAGTCGGAATGGATATATGTAGGACAGGCCGGCAGACAGAATCCGCAGCGCATGCAATCCATCAGCCTGTTTTCATCGACATGGGTGACGAATGAGTGTCGGATCAGCTCCGCTTGTGCATTACTCATGCTGCACCACTACCCTTTTCTTAGTCGACTTGGCGAATATTTTCCCTGGGTTCATAATATTGAGCGGATCGATTGCCAATTTAATGCTTCTCATCGTGTCCATCCCCGCCTTGCCAATCTTCCATTCCAAATAGGGCGCTTTCATCTCCCCGACTCCATGTTCACCTGTAATGGTTCCGCCAAGTTTGATCGCTTGTTCGAAGATTTCTGCGAACGCCATTTCAACCCTAGCCATTTCTGCATCATCCCGCACATCTGTCAATATGGTCGGATGCAAGTTGCCATCTCCCGCATGTCCGAATGTGCAGATGAGCAGATCGTATTTCAACGCGATTTCCTGGACAGCCTTCACCATCTTCGCAATTTCGGAGCGCGGGACGGTTGCATCCTCAAGAATTGTCGTCGGCCGCTTCCTTGCGAGCGCCGACAAAGCGACCCGGCGTGCGATGCTCAACTGCGCAGCCTCTTCAACAGTCTGCGCCAGCTGCGTCGACGTGGCGCCATGTTCCATGCATAGTTTGTGGACGTGCTCCATATCCTTGTCGACAACCGCCGGATCACCATCCTGTTCGATGAGCAGCATCGCTTCACAATTCGTCGGCAAGCCGATTTTCATGAACTCCTCGACCGCTTCGATCGTTCCTTTATCCATGAACTCAAGTGTCGCAGGCACGATTTTTGCCGCAATGATTGATGAAACCGTCTGTGCCGCCTTTTCAAGTGTGTCGTAGAATACTAACAGTGTCTTTTTCGTCTCGGGTGCAGGGATCAGACCTAATGTAATCTCTACGATGATTCCGAGCGTCCCTTCCGAACCGACGAACAAGCTTGTCAGATCATATCCCGCTACATCCTTCGCAAGCTTTCCGCCTGTTGTCAGCAGCTCCCCGCTCGGCAGGACGATCTTCAATGCCTTCACGTAATCACGGGTGACGCCATATTTCAAACCGCGCAAGCCTCCGGAATTCTCGCTCACATTTCCGCCGATCGTCGAAATGCTCATCGAACTCGGATCGGGCGGATAAAACAACCCTTTTTCTGCAACCATTTCATTAATAGCCTGTGTGATGACACCAGGTTGGACCGTCAACGTTAAATTCTCTACATCCAACTCCAAAATCCGGTTCATCCGGTTGAATAAAACGACCACGCCGCCGGATGTCGGTGTCGTTCCCGCCGCAAGATTCGTCCCGGATCCCCGGGAGACAATAGGAACCCCGTACTCCGCACACACTTTCACAATCTCTTGAATTTCCTCGATGGAAGCAGGAGAAAGGACTATATCCGGCAGTGCCTGAAAATTGGCGGTCGCATCATAGGAATACGCGAGCTTCTGCGCTGTCGATGTCCTCGCATGAGCACTACCCGTGATGGCAATCAATCGTTCTTTCACTTGCACATCCATGCAGCAGCCTCCTCCCGAATTCTAATTCTTTGTTTAATTCTAATAGTGCAACGATTGGGATGATATAGGTGCATACACAACATTCGGGTTATATTTCGACATATTTTTGTCTATGCAAACAAAAAACACTAATTATATTGAATAGTATGGCATATAAAAAGGCCCCTTTTGAATTTATTATTCAAAAGGGACCCCCTCACTTCATCTCGTCTAGCAGCCGGATGCCAAGGTAAAGGAGGAGAACATCATGAACTTTCGAAACGGAAAGTCCGGTGAGCTGCTCGACCTTCTGCAGACGATAGGAAAGAGTGTTTTTATGGATATGCAGTTTTTTCGCTGTGTTCTGCATCGATTGATTTTCATTGAACCAAACTTGGAGATTGTGCAGGAGGTCAGGGTCCCCAAGCAGCGGTGCAATCGTCCGCTCGACGAATTCCTTGCGGGTCGATTCTCCGATGCTTTGCAGGATTAGCTCGAAACGAAGCTCGTGTTCAAACAGGACCCGCTTCAGCTTTTTCGAAGCATTCGCCGCCCGCTCCGCTTGTATGAACGACTTGGACAAATCGGAGTACTCCATCTTTCCGCCAATGCCGGCCGCGACGATAATCTTTTTCCTTCTTTTGATGGATAAAAGGAAATAGTCCAGTTCGCTCTTTAATATGTCCTGATTCATGTCTGGCAACAGCAGGAGGATCTTATCTTGCCCCCACCGGATCATTTTTAGATCGGGGTGGATGTTTTGATTGGACATGAAGCTATCCACTTCTTCAATTGTGAATTGGTCCTCCGTGTTCATCACTTCAATGACGACGACTTGCCTATATAGGCTCACTTCGATGCCGAGCACCGCCCCTCTTTCACGAAAGCGGCCATCTTTCTTTGTCGAGGTGAGCCAATCGAACACGAAAAATTCAATGTCGCGCACTTTTTCCTCTTTCTGCTTCCTTTTCATCGCATCTTGGATGAAAAGCTCAGCAACTCGCAGGATGAGTTGCGCCTGCGGATGGATATGCATAGGATCGCCCGTTATTCCGAGCACGGCAATCGGCTCCCCTTCAATTACGATCGGCAGGACGACCCCTTTTCGGACGCCACGCAAAAGGTCCATCTCCTTCTCCGTCATATGGAGGATCTTTTTCTCCCGCAAGCTGAGCAGCGCGCCTTCATGGAATTGGTTGATCCTCTCAGGGTCGGTGCTTGCTTGAATGAAACCACGTCGGTCTGTAAGAATCACTTGTTCCTGTATCAAATTGGAGAGTTCTTCCACAATTTCCTGGCCAAGCGTATCGAATTGAAACACTTTTCCTCTCCCCCAATTGTTTTTCATCTAATCGTATGGGAATTCAGTCGAAACTTCAATGTAAAATAGTGCGAAAATTAACTTTCCGGAAAAATCTTTCGACAAATTTCGCGTTTCCCCATTCTGTGGATAACCTTGTCCACTTCATCCACCGGTCGCCCATTGACTTGGGCGGCTTACAAACAAGTTAACCACAACTTATCCACGTTCAACTGTGGATATCGGAACGATTGTTCTCACAATTGAAATTTGGTAAGGTAAATACAGCCAAACTTCAAGATATGCAACCGGAAACGATTTGATGACAAGGAGGAGACACAAATTGTTAAGTATACCGGATGATTTTCTAATGGATTCGTATAAAAAAGCGATTGCGCTGAACCTTTGCCCCCATTTCATCAAGCTTTTGGAAAATGAAATCCGAAGACGCTCAAAGCATTCCCCAAAGTGTGGGAAGGAATCCGCTTATATAGAAAATGAGAGCCCATCCATTCATTGACGGACAAGCTCTCATTCCCTTCTATTTTACTGTCACATCCAGATAGATCCCTTTCTTCAATGCCTTTCCCTTCTTATCCATCCAAACAGGATGGATGATCAGCACATACTTTTTTCCTGAAAGCAATGGTGCTTCAGGAATCACTTCGATTGTCTTGCCATCTTTCACTTCAAAGCGGACATTGCTCTCTTTTCCACCAATTTCAATCAATTGGGCCGATTTGTTTCCAAGTTGCCGCCAATCCATTTCCTTCGTCATGTTGACCGTGAACCTCTTCGTCGTCTTTACATTTTCCAATTTAGGGTATCTGGCATAGTCTTTATATTGCGTAAGTAGCTGCTCGTAATGCGCAGTTATCAATTCTTCGTTTTCCCGCGTCTTTATGTCGGGTGTTACACCGACTTTATCCACAGCAATGCCTTTCGGCGAATAAAAACGGGCAGTCGTCATTTTTAATACACTGCCATCGTTAAAGGCGTACATCGATTGCATGGTCCCTTTTCCATATGTGCTTTCTCCATACAGCGTAGCAGCTTTCTGCTCCTTCAAGTTGACGGCCAGCATTTCGGATGCACTAGCACTGTATTCATTGATGAGCAGTGAGACGGGACCGGTAATTTTCTGTTTCTGATTGACGGAAGGATAAATTGCCGGCTTCTTATTTTTCTCGCGAAGTTGGAAGGCCTGTTCGACTCCAGGGAAAAAGCCAGCAATTTCCTGTGCTGCAGTAATATAGCCGCCTCCATTGTTTCGGATATCAACAATGAAACCTTCAGCACCTTTAAGTGAACGAATCGCATCCTCCATGTCACGTGCGGAATCGGTCGCGAAACTATTCAATCGGATGTAACCGATATTGCCGCCGAGCATTTCCGACTCGACTGTCGGCAAATGGATTTCCGCCCGACGTATTGTCATTTTTACCGGTTTTTCTGTCTTTTCCCGTTCTATTGTAAGGGAGACGTCAGTGTTCTCTTTACCGCTGATCAAAGGGACTGCCGCTTGTACGGACTGTCCTTTTAAAGAATTCCCGCCGACATGCGTGATGACATCGCCGGGTACTATGCCGGCTTTGAAAGCAGGACCATCTTTAATGACGGAAATTACTTTTATACCGTTCACGCTTTCCTCTAGTACGACGCCGATACCGACGATGCGTTGCTCGATCCCGTTAATGAAGGCTTCGTATTCCTGCTTGGACATATAAGCGGAATGCGGATCAAGACCATTTGTAATCTCTTTTCCGGTGCTTCTTGATAAAACCGAGGCGGGAACATCATCAACATAATAGTCTTTGATTAGCTGCCGAATTTCATCGATGGGTTCTGTTGCAGCGGATGTCGTAAGCGGCAACATTACGAGCAGAATGACAAACAGCATGATAAATCGTTGTATGTGGTTTCTTAACATGTCGGTTTCCCCTTTTCTGAATTGAGTTCCTACTATTATACTACCTTCTGACTTAATTCGTAAGTAGTGTTTCGAATGTAAAAAACACCCCTATCATGGCTGATGAGGTGTGTTTTCTAACTACTTATTCATTTCGTTGAGGAATGACTAGTTGTTCATATTGTCGAGTGCATGCCGGATCTTAGTGTATGTTTCAACACCTTACCTGACGCATTCCGCGGAAGTTCATCGAGGAATTCGATTTCAACGGGTATTTTATAGTTAGCAAGATTGCCTGAGCAATGGCTAATTACGTCGGCCTCGGTGAGGGTCTCCCCTTCCTTCACGACTACGTATGCTTTCGGAACTTCGCCTAACACTTCGTGTGGGACACCGACAACTGCCGCTTCAAAGAGTTCTGGAATTTGATAGAGCACTTCTTCCACTTCCACCGGATAGACGTTTTCGCCGCCGCGGATGATCATATCTTTCTTCCGGTCGACGATATAGAGCAGACCGTCATTATCCATTCGACCAAGGTCGCCTGTGTAGAGCCAGCCGTTTTTGATTGCCCGTCTTGTCTCCTCTTCGTCTTTCAAATAGCCTTTCATCACTTGCGGACCGCGCATGACGATTTCCCCGACTTGCCCGGTCGGAAGCGGTTCTCCGAATTCATCGACGATCCGAACTTCTGTCTGTGGCAGCGCTTCACCAACCGAGCCGATTTTTTTGAGGGCGAGATGATCTTTCAGTGTGGAGGCAGCTGGCGAGTTTTCCGTCTGCCCGTATAGGTTCTGCACCTTCACATTCGGGAACGTCTCTTTCAGCTTCTTCAATATTTCATACGGCATCGGCGCAGCTCCGTACCCGAACAGGCGAAGGGATGGCAGTTCGAGCTTCTTTATTTCCGGCAAGTTCAAGATGATTGTATACATGGCCGGCACGCCGAAAAACATGGTCGGGGCGGTTTTTTGCAATAAATCCAGTGTACCTTTTGGAGAAAACGCCTCTTCGATGATGACCGTCCCTCCTTTATACGTGACGGGAATCATGAAAACATGGCAGGCGGCGCAATGGAATAATGGTGTTGAAATAAGCATCCTATCCTCACCTGTAATTGCCATCGCCTCAGACCAGATAGCCGCAGTCGAAATGATATTCTGATGGGTCAGCATAACCCCTTTCGGCTTGCCTGTCGTTCCGGATGTATACATGACGACCGCCGTGTCTTCACCAGTGGGCTCCATAGGCTCAAACTCATCCGCTCCTCCTGCAAACAAGTTCTCCATATTTTCTTGTATCGACAGTTTCTCTTGGAATGAATGCTTAGACTGTTGGACAATGTCTCCCAATCTTTCATCGTAAATTAGCGCTTTAGCTTCTGAATGATTGAAGATGAACTCCACTTCCGGCGGCGCCAGTTTCGTATTGACCGGCATGACGGTGAAGCCACCCATTTGAATGCCGAAATAATAGACAAGAAAGAGATCGGAGTTCAGCGAATAAAGCGCGATGATATCCCCTTTTTCATAGCCTTCCGCTTGAAAATGCCCCGCCACCTTCATGGCTTTTTCATAAAACTCGCCATAGGTCCACTCCCTGCCGTTATATGATGTGAAAACTTTGTCCGGCTGCTGTTTTGCATAATCCCCCAGCACATTTGTCATGAACATGGATACTCTCTCCTTTGCATTGCGTTATTTACTTATATTCTAGCAACCGATTTTTCAGATTACAAGCCATATAATTAATATTCAGATAACAACAGATGTGTCTATTTCTTTTATTCTTCGCGTAAACTGCTAAGGTATATTATTTTTTATTCTGAATGACTGGCGGGAGAGCAAAATGGCGGAAGTCGAGAAGAAGTCGTATAAGAAACTGTTGTTATGGGCTGGCGGGATTGCTTGCTTCCTGGTGGTAGGCGTCATTTGCTATGCGCTTTTCTTTGTAAAAGAATTGACAGAAACGGCGAAAGAGATCCATGAGCCGATGGAGCGCGTCTTCTCGGAGAAAAGGGATGACCCTGTCGTGTTTCATAAGAAAGAACCCTTCTCCGTGCTTATATTAGGTGTGGATGAAAGGGAAGGTGACAAGGGCCGTTCTGATACGATGATCGTCCTGACAGTCAATCCGACACTTCACACAACAAAAATGCTGAGCATCCCTCGAGACACGTACAGCGAAATTGTCGGAATGGGATTCGAAGATAAACTGAATCATGCTTATGCATACGGCGGAATCGAAATGTCTCTTGCCACTGTGGAGCATTTTCTCGATATTCCGATTGACTATGTCGTCCAAGTGAATATGGAAAGCTTCAAGGAGATCATTGATGCAGTCGGTGGTGTCTCCGTTACAAACACGCTCGATTTTGCCGTGGATGAATATTCATTTCCGATAGGCGAACTGACACTGGACGGCGAGGAAGCGCTTGTCTTTGTCCGGATGCGCATGGATGATCCGCGCGGTGATTTCGGTCGGCAAGACAGGCAGAAGCAAATCATTCAAGGGGTTTTGCAAAAAGGTGCCAAGCTCTCCAGTTTGCTGAAATTCAAAGGCATTTTTGAGGCTATCGGCAACAATGTAAAGACGAATATGACATTCGATGAAATGGTGGAAGTGCAAAAAAATTATCGTGATGCCGCCAAGTCCGTTGAGCAGATAAGGTTTGAAGAAGGTAAAGGACAACGGATGAATGGGGTCTGGTATTATATGATGGATTCTGGAGAGCTAGAGGAAGTGAAGGTGGAGCTGAAAGCGCATTTGGGGATGGAATAATTTACAATCCGCTTTCTCATGTTAATTGATTCTCAAACAGGGAATATTCACAGTAGCACACTGTGAATAGGAGTTGGAAAACGAATGCAAATACCTGTGGACAAAGGTATTGATCATACTTTTGATTTATTAACGGAAGGTTATCATTTTATGCGAAATCGGTTTGACGAACTTGGAACCGATATTTTTCAGACGAGACTTATGGGGAAAAAGATGACGTGTATGAAAGGTCCTGAGGCAGTGAGGCTTTTCTATGATACATCTCGTTTCCAACGATCTGGAGCTGTTCCGAAGCGGATTCAAAAGTCACTGTTTGGGGAAGGCGGCGTGCAGACGCTTGATGGGAACGCTCACCAAGTCCGGAAACTGATGTTTTTATCACTAATGACAGAGGCTGGTATTAGACGAGTTCACCAACTGACATTGGAGCAATGGAGATTACAGTCAAATCAATGGAAGAGCGGTCAGGAAGTCATTTTATTCGACCAGGCTGAGGAAGTCTTATGCCGAGTTGCTTGCTTGTGGGCAGGTGTGCCGTTAAAGGACTCGGAAGTTGCACAACGGGCTTATGATTTTGGAGCGCTGATCGATGCATTTGGAGGAGTTGGGCCGAGATATCGGGAAGGCAGGAATGCGCGGAAACGGACAGAGGAATGGATCCGCTTATTGATTGAAAGATACCGTTCGGGGGCTGTCGAAGGTGTCGATCATGCACTTGAAGTCATCGCAACTCACCGCGATGACAATGGGCAGTTGTTGGATGCACAAATCGCAGCGGTCGAATTGATCAGCGTTATTCGCCCGATTGTAGCAGTTGCCCGGTTTATCGTTTTTAGCGCACTTGCTCTTCACGAATATCCACAGCATCGCTTAGCATTGCGTGCTGATGATAAGTTTTTGGAGGCGTTCGCCCAGGAAGTCCGCCGTTATTACCCATTCACACCATTCCTAGGCGCGATGGTCCGGCATGATTTTGAATGGAAAGGTTATCAATTCAGCAAAGGCGATACGGTACTCGTTGACATATATGGTACGAATCACGATCCGAACAGTTGGAATGATCCAGAACTGTTCAATCCTAAACGTTTTTTAGAAGAGACAGTGACCCCCTATAATTTTGTGCCACAAGGCGGTGGAGATCCTTCGCGGGGACACCGTTGTCCAGGGGAGGACATAACCGTCGGGACTATAAAGGCAAGTCTTTCCTTCCTTGTGAATGAACTTGACTATACAGTCGTCCAGGACCAGGATTTGTCGATTAACATGACACGTATGCCCACCTTGCCGGCAAGTCGGATGGTCATCAAAATCACATAATAATGTGGAGTTGTCAGAGTCCAATAAGTTGAAGTTGTAAATAGTAGGTGACCGCCTGATATACCATTGAAACCGCCTATAGTACGAAAAATAAAAAAGATGAAGGAGAATGTAATACTTCCCTTCATCTTTTGCTATTCACCAGACTACTCCACTTTCTTCACAAGGGATTTATACGCCAGCGAGGTGAACAAGAACAGTAGCCAACAAGCAAATAAATATAAAATTATTGAAGTATAAGTCATCGCGAAATCATACCCATGCGTCTCGAAAAATCTTCTTGCAACTCTGTGATCTCCTCCAAAGCCGAAAACCGCAAGAAATACGGGTATCGCATAAAAAGGAATCGCAAGCCATTTTCTCTTATCTGAATCAGGAAAAACAATTGGCACTTCCGTCCGCTGATCGAATCTCGCCAAAAAATAAATGCCGATGAACAAACCGACTAACAGCAATTGAATAACGATACTTCCCTTCAACACTTTCAGCAATGGAAATGCTGCAAAGAAGGTGAAAGCGTATAGTTGATACGCGATCGTCAACCTATACGCTATCTTCTTATTAGCTGTGAATCGGAGTGAAAATACAATCGGCAGCAACAACAATAAGACAAACACGGCCACTATCCATTTGATGTATTGCTGATCATATTCAGGGATGAGCAGCGCTACCACTGCTGTAAATAAAGGCAGTAGATACCCCATTATCATTACTTTAAATGGATTTCCCATTGACCACGACTCCCAACCAACTTTTCACGTATCATTTACCTGTATTTCCACAAAGGGAAATTACTCGTTCAATTTATTTCTCTTTCATTTCTTCTTCAGCTCCTCGAACTGTTCTTCCGTTAGTGAAAATGGGGTTGCAATGAATAATGCAAATCCGCCGAGCATGTATGCAAAGACAACCAATCCAACATTCTCATCCACTGATTGAAATCGTAGAATTGCCATGATCGCAATACCAATGAGGACAATTCCCGCAAGTGCTGTTGGCCACATTACTAGTTGCTTTATCTTACGCGGATTAACAAAGACTTCACCTATCCTCTCTTTCAAAAGGTGTCCCAATAGGAAGAGTAGTAAAGTACCAATGAATAGTGGCCAGAAAATCACTGTTCCGTAACTCATTCTTACAAAAGGCATTGTCGTAAAAATCGAGAACCCAATAAGCATCCAATACAGTTGGATGGAATAGTAACGCTTTGTGTCGTGCTTGTATCGATTCCACATCGTAAGTACACGGAAAACAATTAAAGCCTCCATCCCTAGATTAATAGGGAGCCAAAAGAAAAAACTACCTTCTGGAACGGCACTTGCCGCTATTAAAAAAAAGAGATGCAAACCAATAGTAAAACCAAGACGTGTTTCTGCAATTGGTTCGGATACATTTTGTTCTAGTATTATTGTTCACTCCCCGCTATTTCACGCTCTCACTTCGTCTCCACTTGATTAAATGGCATTCCTTACTACTTAGACCCTCAACCAACTTTTCATAATATTGTTTTCCAGTAATTCTCAGCTGACGCTACTCATACAAGTTAATCTTCTTCAGTCACCCTTCAGCTTCTCTATCCGTTCTTCCGGCAATGAAAATGGATTTGCTAAAAATATTGAAAACCCGCCGAGCATGTATAAGAAAACAGCGATCCCTACATTCGGATGCACTGATTGAAACCGTAAAACCGCCATGACCAGGATGCCTATAAGGACAATCCCCGCAAGCGCCGTGGGCCACATGACAAGTTCCTTTAGTTTACGCGGATTTACAAAGACTTCTCCAATTCTCTCCTTCAATAGATGTCCTAATGAGAAGAGTAGTACAGTGCCAATAAGAAGTGGCCAGAAAACGATTGTTCCCTAGCTTATTCTCACAAGGGGCAGTGTCGTGTAAATTGAAAATCCGATCAGCATCCAATACGCTTGGATAGAATAGTAGCGCTTTGTATCGTATTTGTATCGATTCCACATCGTAAGGACACGGAAAACGATTAAAGCCTCTACTCCAAGAGTAATTGCGAGCCAAAAGAAAAAACTGCCTTCCGGGAAGGAACTTGCTCCCACTAGTAAAAACAGATGCAAGGCAATCGTAAATCCGAGACGTTTCTCTGCTATCGGATTGGTTACATTGGTTTGTGACATGATTCGTCAATCTCCTTTTTTCACGATACTCAAGCCTCTGCTATAACTTCCCGGTTGTCTTTATTTTGGATATACATACAATTGGCCGACGAAGAGAACGTAAAAGTAGTACAGTATTCAGAAAGAAAAAGATGATTGATGGCTTCACTACGGGTAATAAATTCCTTCACATCAACCGTTCTTAGTCAGGAGAGTTTTGTAAATATTTTTCTTCAAGAGCTTGGATTGCTTCGCTGTATTGCATTTCATTCATGTTCTCTAGATCAGCTTTGAGTTCATCATATTGGGTTTGCACCCATCTATGATATTCTGTATTTTTCTCTACGAGATAATCATAGCTTTCAGACGACATGATTTTTTTCGTCTGATACAGATATTGTAAAGTGAAGCCGACTTGTTGTCGCTCGTCTACAATCTTCGAGAATTGCTGACTATCAAAAACAAATATTTCCAGATCCTTTTTTATTCTTTCATGGCTAAGACTTTGTGACTCGCGTTTTTTCCATTCAGCCCATTGCTTTGCAACTTCATTCGCCTGATCCAATTCTTTTTGGAGGGAAGCAGCATCCTGAACGTCTTGATAAGTCCCTTCAACCGCCTTCGCCACTTCTTTCAATTGGCGCTGCCCTTCATTATCGACATTAAATCCGATGACGTTAATAATTGGTGTTATTTCGGAATCATATAGAGCTTTCGCAGCCGCAACCGGATCATCATCGCATGTCGATATGCCGTCACTGACGAGATAAACGATATTTGTGTTATTTTCCCCATCAAAACCAGCCAAGTCTTTCTGTGCTTCCGATATAGCAAGTTCAGTCGGTGTCCAACCTGCTGGCTTCACTTGATCAAGGGATTGTTTGAATTCATTTTTTTCATATGGCTGCAGTGGATAGAGCAAGTCACTGCTAGAGCAAGACATCGCCTTGTCGGCAGAACTACCAGTCCCTTTATGTCCGTAGACGCGTAGACCAACATTCGCTTCCTTCGGCAAATTTCCGACGAACTGGACAATTGCCTTTTTCGCCGCTTCCATTTGCGTTTGTCCGCCAATATTTTTCCCCATGCTGCCTGAGCCGTCTAAAATGACTAGGACATTCATATTTTCCTTGAATTGCATTCTTGGATTATCAATATCCGGGCTGCCGATCGATTGGAATTTCAATTTGGCAATCAACTCATCCGGCCCTTTGAAATCTTGCTGGAAGACTGCTAATAATCCATTGTAATAATGATCCAATTCGTTCTCGGAACGTTCACCTGAAATGTCAGGTAAATGTGCCGTCAACTCATCGATTTTCTTCTGTCCATCTTCATCAAGGATGGAAATAAACTCTGTATATCCGGCAGGCAACTCTTCAAGTTCCGCCAATGATTGGGGAAGCGGGGCCGCAACCACTTCTTCAACTGTGTTCTCCTTGGCTTCCTCATCTGCTGAATTTTCTTCGCCTTCTCCATCGTCTGCACTTGCATCTGATGTTGTCGGCTCATCTGCTACCACCTTTTCGTTTTCATTCTTCTTGTCACTGCATGCAGCTGCCAGTAAAAGGATCATGAGCGTGAGGATGAATGCAACATATCTTTTTCTATTCATAGTTACTCCTTTTCAATTTCAATTAGTGTTATTCCCCTACCATTGGCAGATTCTATGTTATTAAATTAATATCATTGTGTCGATAGTATGTCAAAACCGTTACAGATGAGCTCGAATGATGCTGAGTCATTAGTCACCGGACCAAAGGTAAAGGACAGGGATAAAAGTTTTTCCAATAATGTTTCCGTTGAAGTCCTAGGGCGGAAATCAAGGCATAAAATCATGTTTTCCTTTGTTGTTCACAACTTATGAACCATTTTCCATTTTTTGAAAGTCTAGAATTAAAGATAATTGAATTCAAGACTAAGGTAATGCTAGCTAGGTTGCTTTTTTCGTATGAATGGAGGATGGATGTTCATGTTTGTTTGTAGGAAGGATGAATTGCTTTTAGGGTAGATTTTGTAAGATGCAAAGTATTTGAAGACGATAATAAAAGACCAAAGGAAAGTTGATCCTCTGGTCTCACGTTTTGATTATGAAGCTTTTTGCAAATTGTTTGAACCGGCTTTTTTCCAGATGGACTTCACCCATTCAGGATGGTCAATGAACGGATTGCGGTTGCCTTGCCATTGTTCGATGATGTTGTTGCGGTTCATTTCAAATGCATCAACTGGGTCCATCTCATGCCACTCCAATAGGACGGAAAGCTTTCCGTGGTATGGGTTGCTGCCATTGTTCAGCAGTTCATTCAACTCAAGGTCCACTTTGTCGCCCGCTTCGTAGCGGGTTGCCATGTAGAAGAGCATCCTTGCTACGTCGCCTTTTACGCGATCGGGCGGCTCCCATGAGTTAGTGGACCTAAAGCAGCCGTCACAGCCTTTCACTGCACTTCCGCCATAGTCGAAGTCCAAGTTGCCGCGTGCGCTGTTCACTTGGACATCGGTCGGACGCAAATGGTGGATATCCGTTCCAGGTCCAATGCTCGTGCCGAAGTCGCCGTGCGATTTCGCCCATACATGCTCCCGGTTCCAGTCGCCGACATTCCCGCCGTTCCGATCTTTGGAGCGCGATTCACCTGAATAGAACAGGATAACATTGTTCGGATTGTTTGAATCTTTATCCGTCTCCTTCAACGCGTCCCATACTTGCGCATAAGTCAGCTGTCGTTGGTCGGAGATGATGTCGTGAAGCGCCGCTTTCAACGCCTGCCCTTCCTTGCCGATTGCATCCTTATAATATCCATCAGCAGGAACTTCCGCTTTCGTAATTGTGACCGAGAAGCTCGCCGTTACGGATTTATCGCCATCTGTCGCCGTCACTCCAACGATATGGCTGCCTTCTTCCAACTGTAAGTTCAAGACGTTCTTAGTTAGATCGACTGTCCCTTTCGTAGCGGAATATGTCAGGTTATCACCGTCCGGGTCACTGAAATGTCCGGAGAGGACGATTGAAATCGTCTCCCCGGCTTTCGCTTCCTGATTCGGGATCGGCTTCGTGACGATTGGCGCATTATTCAATGTCGGCGCGCCGATACGCTTCCCTTTTGAGTTGTAGAAGATGACTTCGGATGCATCTGCCCCTTTGATAAAGTCAATTCGCTTAATGTTTTCAGCGCCTCTGATTTCGATCGGATGCGAGCCTTCCACAATTACATGGCCCATTTCTGTACCTTTCAAATCAACGATCAAACCTTTTTTCTTCGGCTGCAGAATGACGGTATTCGTTTTGAATCCTTCACCTGTCAGCTCAGCATAGTCCCCTTTCAAGTACATGCCATCCTTCAATGATGATTGCGCATCCATATAGACGGAGACGCTTGGTTCCGCAATCATCACTTGCTTTTTATGTTCATTGATAAGGTTGTACACTTTCTTAATCGGAACTGGCTCCCATACGACTGGCGCTTCGAAACCGATCTGCACCATGACCGGATCATGGTCGCTTGCACGACCAGCCATATCCGTGAAGTCTGCATTGATGTGCAAAATATCGATTTCTGTTTGATCCACTAAGTTATTCGACACGAGAATATGGTCTAGCACTTGGGAATTTCCTTGATGTACGTACGAATAACGGTCAGCCTTATCGACATGGTTAATCATGTTCGTCATCAGGTCGCCTTCATGGATTTTCAAAGGCTCCGCAAATTGGAAGTCATTGAAGTCACCGAGGGAAACGATGTTTGCATCCGGATTTTCCGTTTTAATTTCGGAAATGAAGTTATAAACGAGCTGTGCAATCTGTTTCCGTTGTGCTTCACTGCCATAGACCGGCGGCTGTTTGGAGCCGAATAATGGCGAATCTCCGGTTTTTGAATTCCAATGGTTGACGATAGCGACTACCGACTCGCCTTGGAAGTCGAATTGCGCAGCGAGTGGTTTCCGGCTGCTGTTGAAAGCTGCGTCATTCGGAGCGATGCGTCCCGGATTATGCGTCAACTTGCCGTTCTCATAATGAGCAGCAGTCGTCGCATCCCCTTTTGGCATGCCTTCCGTCAATGATACGCGTGCAGGATTGTAAAGGAACCCGACGCGGATATTCGCATTCGGCTGGCCGCCATCCTCATTGTTCACAGGGTCGATATTGACGTATTCGTACTGCACTCCGCCTGCATCGACGATCGCTTGGATAAGGCGCCCGTAACTTTCATTCGCACGGGAATCGCCGGCATCAGGTCCATTATTATCCTGTACTTCAGTCACGCCGATAATGTCAGGGTTTTGCATATCCTGAACAAATGCCCTTGCCAGTTTCTTCGCTTTATCATTCGTAGTCGTTGTTGTGTTGTTCGAGAAGTTCTCCAAGTTGTAGGAAGCGATTGTCAGCTTGTCTGCATCTTTTACAATCGTCGTCTTCTCCGGCACTGCATCGCCCTTTGAATGCGCTTGTTGCATGCCACTCAAAGACGTAAAGATTTTATAGTTTTGGAATGAATAACCGACAACCCCCGTTATCGGTCCTGTAAAACGGTCGCCTGTCGCGACTTCAAAATCACGTGCAGACCCGTTCGGCTCCAACCGGAATTGGACCCGTTCTGCGTTCTGGTCGTCTTCCTTCAACAGGATGCCGCCATTCAACGTTTCCGTTTCCGCATTTTCGAATACAGTGACAAGATCGCCGTGTTCCTGAGGTCCGACAGCTTTCACATTGCCGACTTGCACAAGCATCGCTTCACGGCTTTCCCAGAAATCCGCCGCATATTTCGCGGGATCAAATTCAGCGAACTGATGACTCGCGATTTTCTCACCCGGTAAGTTTTCTTCATTGATAGTGAATGGAGTTGGAAGCGGAACATTACGCTTGAGAATTTGAACTTTGCCGCCTTGGTCGTTACGGACGTTGATCTGCGTCGTCTTCAAGTCCGTATCCTGGCGGTCTACATATCCATCAATCGCATACTCGCTCACTTTTCCGGTGACGGATACAAAATCTCCGACGGAAAGATTCCAAGCATCTCTTCCACTGTAAAGTACAATTGCTTCGGATGTGTTCAAATTGCCGTCCCGCTTGTCGTCCGGAGTTTGAATATGGTAGTACGTCGAGCCGTTCAGCTCATATTTATACGTAACAATCCCTTCGACACCCTCTACGGTTTGTCCATCAAAAGGAGATGTGTGGCCGTCCCCTTGGATGTCGTGGATCTTCAAGCTTTCCGTAATCGTATACGTAAATGTAGATACGTCGCCGAAACGATCGTCATCCGTTTTCACGACCGCCTTCACTATCGTATCTTCTTGGATATCAATTGGCGTTGCGTATGTCGAACCGTTTTCGAACGGACTTGTACCATCCAATGTATAAAGGATTTTTGCTCCAGGCGTGCCTGTCTTCAATGAAACCTTCACACCGCCAACGAACGTGCCTCCTCCCGGACTCGCAACGACCGGCTGGATGACAGAACTATCAACAACAATATCGACCGTTGAACGTGGGATGATTTGATAATCATTGTCGAACTGCTGAACAATTCCTGTGATCGAATCATAGGCTGTCCCGACAGTGAGTCCTAATGACGCCGTCTCATCACGGACGAGGAAGTCACCAGTTCCGTCAGTCGCTATATAGTTTGCCCATCCACTGCCTGCTTGTACATCGGAAAGAATCGTGTTCTGGACCGTGACGAGCTGGGATTCCATTGCTTCGCCGACTTCTGAACCTGTAATGACGATAGGTTCCGGAGCGCCTGCATCTTTCGTTACTTCAATGATTGTAGCCCCGTCCAATTGGAGTAAGCCGCGATAATCTTGAAGCGTACCTGTCAATGTCACTTTGTCGCCGACTTGAACGTTCAAGCTTGTCGGCCTGACAGCGATTCCGCCCGTTCCGTCCTGGACTGAAATCGTATTTTTTAACTTGGCTGCAACGGTTCCTTGGATCGTCACCGTTTGCCCGAGCGCCTTGGAACGTACATCACCGATAGTGGAAATGTCGCCCGGATCATCCGGATCTCCTGGCTCTCCCGGATCCGTCGGTGTCCCATCCATTTCATGCGACCCAATATAATCGAATGTGTCTTTCGGATAAGAGATCCATTCGTCACCGTTGGTAAATGCATCTCCAGGAGTCGAATCCCCTCTTGCAACGGATGGTTTCCGGACAAGCGTCACATCCGTCCCCCAATTGGCACGGGCTCCGACTTGTCCGAATGAATCAACGACCGCGCTGCCATTTTTGAGGATAAGCGCATCGTCACCATTGAAATTGATTACGCTACTATTCTCAAAATCGCCCTTAGCCTTTAGTTCAGCAACAGCATCTCTATGATACAAGATGTACGTCTCACCATGGTTTAAAGTTCCAGCTAACGTCAGCTTGGCAGTTGCGGTAGTTGCACCGTTCGCATACAGCTCCAACGTGTAATTGCTTAAATTAACAGCCTGTCCAGTTCCATTGTAAAGCTCGATTGCCTTATTGAAGCTGCTACCCTCGATATACTCGGAAATGAACAAATCTGCAGCAACCGATTCAGCTTTCACAACCGCTGGAATCGATGGCACAACCATCGTTACAGCCAATCCAGCCGCCAAAAAGCCGTTCAAACGTTTCCTCCATCTCTTACTCCGCATGAAACCATTCTCCTTTCATATTTGAAAAATTTGGTATGGTGCATTGCGAGTAGATCGTCAGTGACCGCTCCCTTTCATCACTAGGTTAGTAGAGTAAAAGTTTTCATATTTATCGTACCACTGCGTTATTAGCATGACTATGCGACTTTTTGCAATATTTCATGACTTTTAAACCAAACTTTTGACACGTATGCATCTGATGGATTTGTGAGATTAGACACAATGGTTGTAGGGATATTGGTTGTATTGCCCGGCGCGTTGGTTGTGATTTTCGGGGTAATGATTGTGTGGCGATGCTCATTGATTACATTGCGGGAGATGATGATTAAACTTCATTTTCATTGCATTAAAAAAACTCCTTAGCCCAATCGGACCAAGGAGTTTTTCACTTATTAAACGATGATGACAAGCTCTTTCACTTCTTCTACGCCTTTGCCATCGACGATTTCCTGTACTTCTGAGCCATCCAATGTCTCTTTTTGGAATAAGACATTGACCAACTCCTCGAATTGCGCAGCATTTTCCTGAATCAACGTTTCAGTATTTTTCAGTGCCACGCCGAAAATAGCTTGCATCTTCAACTCTTTTTCACCTTTATTGAACGTCAGCATAAAACTGTCTTGTAGCAAACCGGTGTCAACCATCCGCTCGATGATTTCCTTCGCCTGCTGGACATCGCCGCTAACGCCGATGCTATGCTCGCGTAGGTAAAGTCGCTCCGCAACGCCTCCTGCAAGAATCATGCTCACTTGGTCAAGAAGCTCACTCGCCGTCTGCAAATGGAGTTCCTTCTGGATCGGCGCCACATATCCAAGCGCTTGTCCGCGAGGAATGATTGTTGCTTTCCGGACGGAGCCCGGTTTCGTGAGAGCCGCAATTAATGCATGGCCAGCTTCGTGGATTGCAACCCTTCTTTTCGTATCAGGATCATTCAGCGTGCGCGATGTACTGCCGAGGATTGTCCGGTCAATCGCGAAATCGAGATCACTTTTGCCGATCTTTTCACGGCCGTCACGGATTGCCCGTTTACTTGCGGTTTCGAATAAAGAACTAAGTTCCGCACCCGAAAAACCTGATGTACTTTCTGCTAACACATCGAGTGACGCATATACTTCTTCTGCCATTAACCGGCCTTTCGTATGAATGTCGATGATTTCACGACGGCCATGTGTGTCAGGCAGCGGTACATTGAACGTATAATCGATACGCCCCGGACGAAGGAACGCTTCATCAAGCATATCTTTCCGGTTCGTCGCTGCAATGAAAAGGATCCCTTCATTATCGTTGCCGCCATCCAACTGAACGAGCAGCTCCGTCAAAGTCTTCTCGGACTCTTCACCGCCATGCTCTTTCCGCTTCCCTGCAAGTGCGTCGACTTCATCAATGAAAATGACGGCAGGCCTAGCTTTTCGCGCATTTTGGAATAAAGTACGCACACGCGAAGCACCTACTCCGACAAACAGCTCCGTAAACGCAGAACCACTGGATGAATAGAAAGTAGCTCCGATTTCACGGGCGATTGCTTGGGCAAGCAATGTTTTCCCGGTTCCAGGAGGGCCGTATAAAAGGATCCCTTTCGGCGCTTGGATGCCAACTTGTGTTGCCTTTTTCGGATCTTTTATGATGGACAGCGTCTGGTGAATCTCTTCCTTCATTTCTTCCGGAAGCCCGCCGATGTCGTTGAGTGTAATTTCCGGAAGCGGTGTCGCTTTCGAAGCCCCGTTCTTCATCGAAGAAACGCCGACCCCGAGCTTCCCTTTCTTATGAAGAATCACCAATGTCAAAAACGATGCGAGTATCAAACCACCGATGAACAGGCCATTGTATTGGCTTGCATCGGCAAATGTATAGGATAGGTTATATTTTTCAACTAATTGTTCAGCAAGCTGGCTTTGCGGACGGACCTGGGTCACGTATAGCCCATCTTGCGTCTTTAATTGCAAAGTGCCATCAGCCTTCTCTTTCAGAGACAAGGATTGGCCTTCTTGAGCCTGGATCGTCTTCTCAAATTCAGTAAACGACATATCCATTCCTTTATTTGCACCCGAGACAACGTACCATCCGACACTTGTTGCGATTCCAATGACTAAAATGACAAGGACGACAATCTTCGTTGCAAATGTAGACTTAGGCTTCAAGCCATCCCCAACTCCCTTATTAAAGATACTATTATTATATAAGAAAAAGAGCCATTTGAACAAGAAGAAAGATATAGAAATAGTGACAATATTATTACGTTAACTGGCTTGCTTGCGCACTTTATCCGCCTAGCTTATTATAGTCCATAATAAAAATATACAATTTTACCAACTAATGATTGACTATCCGCTACATCATTAACTATTTCTTACAAGCTTCACATTATTATGTCGAATTTTGATTATTTCTCGGGAAATATGCGAAAAAAACTTACTCTTGCTATCCACCTCCATCCATGCTATACTAAATCAGTTAACGCCATAGTAACTTTTAAATTGACTTGGCATTCTACGTACTGTTTTTGAGGACACTTATTCACACTGGCGCGGCTAAAGGGTCGCAAGGACGCAAGAGATGGTAGGGCTTGCGTTGCTTAAGGATAGAAGACACCCAGTGGAAAATGACCGCGGCATTGATCATTTTCAATAGAATCCGGATCACGGATCTTTAGATGGACATAAACTTCAACAATAAAAGTTACTATAAAAATAAGGGTTGCTTCTCATTCGTGAGAGCAACCCTTTTCCAATTCCTTCAATAAATTCGTTCTTCCGTATCAGCATCGAAGAAATGCGCCTTCTCCATATCGAATGCTAGAGGTATCGTATCCGACGGGCGGATCGATGTGTCAGAATCGATTCTTGCGATGAAGTCGGAACCGTTCAATGAAGCGTATAAATACGTTTCCGCTCCCATCAGTTCCGCCACTTCGATTGTCGCTTGGAAAGTTGCCTTCGCGTTTGATTCGATATCAGACACTTTCGTATAAATGTCTTCGGGACGGACACCGAGAATCAATTCCTTCCCAGCATATCCTTTCCCTTTAAGCATATCGCGTTTCCTTTCCGGAATGAAAACCTTCGTGTCCCCAATGGCAAATTCCTCTTCTGTCATCGTACCTTTGAAGAAATTCATAGCCGGTGAACCTATGAAGCCGCCGACAAATACATTTATCGGGAAATCGTAAACTTCTTTCGGCGTCCCGACTTGCTGGATATAGCCGTCCTTCATGACGACGAGACGTGTCGCCATCGTCATCGCTTCGGTCTGGTCGTGTGTCACATAAATCGTCGTCGTCTGAAGACGTCTATGCAGCTTCTGGATTTCGGCGCGCATTTGTACCCGGAGTTTTGCGTCCAAATTGGAAAGCGGTTCATCCATGAGGAAAATCTTCGCATCTCGTACAATCGCTCGGCCCAATGCGACACGTTGACGCTGTCCACCCGACAAAGCTTTCGGTTTGCGTTCCAGATAATCCTCCAATCCTAGGATTTTGGCGGCTTCCTGGACTTTCGTTTCAATTTCCTTCTTCTTCACTTTGCGGAGCTTCAAACTGAATGCCATATTTTCATAGACAGTCATATGCGGATATAGCGCATAGTTTTGGAACACCATCGCGATATCTCGATTTTTCGGAGCGACATCATTCATCCGCTTGCCGTCGATTTCAAAATCGCCGTCTGATATATCTTCCAGTCCGGCAATCATTCGCAGTGTCGTCGATTTTCCGCAACCGGAAGGTCCTACGAAAACGATGAATTCCTTATCCTCTATATTCAAATTGAAGTCTTTGACGGCAACAACACCTTTGTCATATTCCTTCGTCAAATTGGTCAATTTCAGTTCAGCCATCATAAATCCCCCCTCAATTACTTCGTTGACTGCTTACTTCCCGTAGAATACCGTGACATGCGGATGTCTATGCAAACAGCTCGCCGGAAAATCCTCCGATATAACGCCTCTCTTCAACTGCTCCACCGCTTCGACTTTTTGCTCCCCTAAAGCAAGAAGGACGATCTGCTTTGCCTCGAGGATTGTTTGGATGCCCATTGTAATCGCCTGCCTTGGAACAGCGTCCTTGGAAGGAAAATATTTCGCATTCACTGTACGTGTCGATTCCGCAAGGTCGACGATATGCGTCCGAGAATGGAACGACGTACCCGGTTCATTGAAACCGATATGGCCGTTCACCCCGATGCCAAGCAATTGCATGTCAATTCCGCC
Organism: Saccharococcus sp. Marseille-Q5394; assembly: GCF_946901335.1. Taxonomy (NCBI): domain Bacteria; kingdom Bacillati; phylum Bacillota; class Bacilli; order Caryophanales; family Anoxybacillaceae; genus Saccharococcus; species Saccharococcus sp. Marseille-Q5394. The sequence goes on from NZ_CAMPPQ010000001.1 coordinate 1,449,877, forward strand.
ACTAGTACGTATCATCATTTCATATCGTAAACATGCTTCATTCAAGTCGTCAGCCATTCCGTCGGGCAAATGCCTCCTGGTCACGGGCAAATTGACTTTTTCGAATAAATGTTCCTTCATATAATTATGGAAACTCGTCGGATGCGAAGGCTCAACCCCGATGTATTCATCCAAGTTGAACGTCCATGTCTGCGCAAAGGAAAACGTTCCTTGCGCATGCCGTTCTACAAGCTTTTCATAAAACCCAATAGGACTTGCCCCTGTTGCAAGGCCTAAAACGCTATCCGGCTTTCGGAGCAACTGACGTTCAAACAATTCTGCGGCATAGCTGCTCATATCATCAAAATCAGCCACTTCAACCCATTCAAACTCATAAACTTCATTCACGGGACGCTCACCATCCCCCTGCAAATGGTTGTCCTGACTTCAAAATCAGCATTCACGAGCACGAGATCAGCGTCTTTCCCTACCTCGATACTTCCCTTTCGGTCAAACACACCTAACCGTTTTGCCGCATTGGCTGAAGACATTCTTATCAAATTCGGCAAGTCAGCGCCAATGGACCTCATCATCCGAACCGCTTCATCCATTTTCAGAACACTGCCCGCTAATGTTCCATCAGCTAATGTCGCTTTCGAACCAACCACTTTCACGTCCTGACCCGCCAACGTATACGATCCGTCCGGCAAGCCTTTCGCCCGCATCGAATCTGTAATGAGGATTATACGTTCAGGTCCGATTCGTTTATAGATGAGGCGCAGCATGTCCTCAGACAAATGGATCCCATCCGCAATCACTTCACAATGAAGCTGATCTAGCAAAATACCGGCTCCGACTACTCCGATTTCACGATGATGCAAGCCGCTCATCGCATTGCCAAAATGGGTTAGATGTGACAGTCCATGATTGACCGCATTCTTCACTTCCTCGAAAGATGCTTTTGTATGTCCTGCTGAAACGATGATGCCACGTTCAGTGAGTCGCCTAGTCATATCTAGCCCTTCATCACATTCCGGGGCGAGCGTAACAATTTTCAAATGGCCAAGTTCTTTACCAAACCACCCTCCTAGAAGCGCAAAGGAAGGCTTTTGGATAAATTCGACTGGCTGCGCACCTGCTTGTTCGGGATGAATAAAAGGACCTTCCAAATGAAACCCGAGCATTTCAGCACCTGTTTCATTTTGTTCCATAAATCTACTGCCTGCATCGACGGCTTTCGCAATATCATCTTCGGATTGTGTCAACGTCGTTGCGAGGTATGAAGTTGTCCCTTCCTTCGGCAATACGCTTGCAATCCTTTCAAATGAACCATTATCACCATCCATGAAATCGGCGCCATCCGCTCCATGGATATGGATATCAATGAATCCGGGAAGCGCGATACAGCCTTGACCGTCCATCCGTTTTCCCGAGAAATCCACGTTTGCGACTTCGGAAACAGTTGCAATCATACCGTTCTCCACAACAATCTCGCCGTCCATCACTCTTCCGTCCGGCAATGCGATTTGGATGTTATGAATTAGCAATGACGTCAAAGCTGTCACCTCCCGAATTATCTTTTTCGTTTCTTGAATGTCTCGTTCCGGATTTCATCAATCGCTTCACGCGTTGCATCCAAATAAGTGATCGTCGTATCAAATTGCTTCGAGGCTACAGACATGAATAGAATGTCCATAATATGCAGCTGGGCAAGCCTTGACGAGGTCGCGCCACTCCGGAAATTCGCTTCCTTCGCCGGCGACGTATGCAACTGTATATCCGAAATCCGCGAAATTGGCGTCTGCCCGAATTTTGTCAGACTAATCGTTGTCGCTCCGTTCGCTTGCGCTAGCTCGAGGATTCTCTCAACTTCAAACGTCGCTCCTGAGAAAGAAATGCCGACGACGACATCCTCCTCGTCGACATTCGCCATGATGGTTGCCCCCATATGTAAATCCGTGCTCACGGTGGAAGCTTTATGGATCCGCAAAAACTTCTGTTGAGCGTCGATTGCGGCAATCCCGGAAGCCCCCACGCCGAAAAAGTGGATATTCTTCGCTTGGACAATCGCACCGACAGCATGTTCCAATTGTTTCGGATCAAGCAATTCAGCAGTTTCCAGCAAAGTATGAACTGCCTGCTCCGTCACCTTCTGGATTGTCGTTGCAACCGGTTCATTCGGCTGAATATCCCTTGTTGTAATTTCCAGTTTCCGTCCAAGGTCGCCATTGATCCGTAATTTCAATTCCTGGAAGCCTTTCAATTGCAGTGATTTGCATAGCCTCGTAACAGCAGCACCGCTCGTTTGACTCACTTCCCCGAGTTCAGAAACGGTCATCGTTACGATATCTTCCGGGTTCGCTAAAATATAGTCAGCAATTTTCTGTTCCGAAGGAGGGAGCGCATGCCTCATTTCTTTCAGCAGCACTAAGCCGCCACTTGCAATTGCCATTTCCATCCCTCCTTTTTCTTCATTCCGCCAAGTCCTTCACCATCACATGAAATGTCCGGTATGTCTTGAATCCATTTTTCAAATACAAATGTCCCGCTGAACTCTTTTCACTCGTCCAGAGGAACCATGCCCCTTGGATCGTCCTCTGTTTCATTGAATAAAGGGCCTCGTGCAATAAAATCTTTCCAAGCCCTTTTCCTTGCTCGTTATCATCCACACCAAAAGGCCCGAAACGTTCCCGAATCCCTTCATAGCCGCCGTACATCGCGAAACCGACGACTTTTCCTTGCTTTTTAGCAATGAGAATTTGGGAAGGATCAATCCCTTGCAATAAACCTTCGCGAATCGCACGGCCCCAATCAGGATTGAAAACTGTATTGGCGAACGTGATAACAGCAGGTAAATCGCCGTCTTGAACGGTTTCAAATACGTATCCTTCCTGCTCACGCTCCGCTTTCACTGCCTTGACGGCTTCAGGATATACATAATCTGTCAACGTCCGATGCATGGCTACCGGTGAATAAGCACGCTTAAACCCTTCTTTCTGGAGGAATTCGAAACCGGCTGGATAGGCTGCTTCGTCGATTCCTGGAAGGAAATAATTCGGTGCGTAAGAAGAGAAGAACACTTTCTCCGCTCCTTGACTCCGGATGTAATCACAAGCCCTTTCCATAAGTCCGTGGCCAATCCCTTGCCTTCCGACATCGGGATGCACCATGAAAAAGGTGATCCATCCTGTATCAGGTTCAAGTTCAGTTCCGATCATCGGCAGCTTTCGTGTAATGGCCATGATTGCTCCTACAATCCGCTCTCCATCAATAGCAACGATCAGGCCTGCAGGATCGAAGTTCGCATCGAGCAATACTTGTGTCCTAAAACGATTTTTATGAATCGGGTCGTGAATCAATACATCATTCCATAATCCGACAATCCCATTTTCATCCCCGCTTTGAAACGCGCGATACATCATGATCACCCTTCTTCCCCTACTTTGTAGAAGCTAGTTTAACAGCTTTGCCTACGAAACCATCCGCTGCCTCAATTAAAGCTTGAGCTTGAGCTTGATCAACTTCCGCAAGAATCATGACGATGGCTTGCTTCACGTTATAGCTGGTCTGTTGCAGTACGGATTCAGCTTTATCTTCATCCATTTCGGTAATCGTACAAACCATCTTTTTCGCACGCTCACGCAATTTAAAGTTGCTCGCATTCACATCGACCATCAAGTTTTGATACACTTTGCCAGTCTTCACCATTGCCGTCGTCGAAATCATATTCAACACCATTTTATGAGATGTTGCTGCACGAAGCCGTGTCGATCCTGTCAATATTTCTGGCCCGGTGATGATTTCGATCGGTATATCCGCAAAGTTACTGATAAGCGAGTTTTCATTATTGGAAAGGCTGACAGTCGTTGCGCCGCATGAATTAGCGTACACGAGAGCCCCTTTTACATAAGGGGTCCGGCCGCTAGCTGCAATGCCGATGATGACGTCCTGACAGTTTATGTGAAGGTCTGCTAAATCCTTCGCTCCTAATGCCTCATCGTCTTCGGCGCCTTCAACAGCCTCATACATCGCTCCTTCTCCTCCAGCAAGTACTGCCTTGACGAGATCTGGAGAAGTACCAAATGTGGGAGGACATTCCACCGCATCCATGACGCCGATCCGCCCACTCGTTCCGGCACCTACATAAAGGAGCCTGCCGCCATTTTTAAAAGCCTCCGCCACTTTTTCAACCGCCTTTTCAATTTGCGGGATTACTTGACGGACAGCGATGGCAACAGTCTGATCCTCTTCATTCATCGTTTTCAGTATGTCTGCGATTGACATTTCATCCAATCGCAATGTTTTCGGATTGGATCTTTCAGTCGTCAGAAGTGATAATTTTTCCATCGTCCGCCTTCCTATCTATATCGTAAGTAACGTTCTCTCGTTTCCATGAATCTCTCTGTATCCCTCTTGCATTGCTGTAAAAACGGATGAATATCCCCTTTTAGCAAACCGCGACGCAATACATCGTTTCCAGCTAGCAGATCGAACATCGGATGCCGCAAATTGCCGTACTCCAAAAACTTGATTTTTTCGGCATACACTGATGCAATGACTGCAAGCACTTGGATGACCGATTCAACCGGTTTGAACGCCTGGCGATCTGTAATATGAAGCTGGATTCCCTCACAAAGCTGTCCATTGTACTTTTGATATGTCGGCGTGAAAGCGAGTGCGCGTGCGCGGATTCCTTCCAATCCGAGCGAATTTACGTTGTCCTGCAACTTTTCACCGTCAATGAAAGGAGCCCCGATAATTTCAAATGGCTGCGTCGTCCCGCGCCCTTCGGAAAGATTTAACCCTTCCACTAAACACGTACCTGGATACAACAACATCATATCGAGCGTTGTCGTATTCGGCGAAGGTGGAATCCATGGAAGGCCAGTCTCCGTGTGGAATGAAGACCTTTTCCAACCTTCCATTTCGATGATTTCCAACTCGCATCTGATGTGAAACTCTTCATTAAAATAGGAAGCAAGCTCACCGACTGTCATACCATGCCTATTCAGAATTGGATAAAGTCCGACAAACGATGTGAAATCCGGATCGACTACACTCCCTTCGATTCTCTCTCCGCCAATCGGATTCGGCCGGTCAAGGATAATCATCCTTTTCCCCATTCGCGCGCAAGCTTCCATCATATAGGCCATCGTGTAGATATACGTGTAATATCTTGCGCCGATATCCTGTATATCTAAGACGACGATATCTACTTGCCCCATCATCTCTTCTGTCGGTTTCTTCGACTTGTCGTACAGGCTGAATACCGGAATGCCCGTTGAACGATGGACGGCATCAGTGAATTTTTCACCTTCCTTCGCATTCGTCAACAGCCCGTGCTCCGGTGCGAAGAGGGCTGCCAGCTGCAGCTCCGGATGTTCATGGAATAATCGGATTGTAGAGATAAGATCGGAATTCGCACCTGTTTGATTCGTCAATAGACCAATCCGCTTTCCCTTCAACTCCGACAGATTCCTGTCAAAAAAAACATCAACGCCAAGTTTCACTTGATTGAGCCCCATCATTATTCCTTCACGCCGCCTAGTGTTAAGCCTTTGACGAAATAGCGTTGGAATAGGATGAAGACGATAATCATAGGAATTGCCGCAACCGCAGCACCGCTCATAAGCAATTTAAAGCTGGCCAAGTTTGCGTCCTGCAATGTTTTCAACCCGACAGGCAAAGTGTACAGCTCAGCAGTATTCAGTACGATAATCGGCCAGAGGAACGAGTTCCACACGTTCATGAATGTAAAGATGCCGAGTGCAGCAAGTCCTGGTCTTGCAAGGGGCAGGACGACAGTCCAAAACGTCCGCCATTCACTTGCTCCATCCATTCTTGCAGCCTCCAGCAATTCATCCGGAATGGAATACATGAACTGCCTCATGAGGAATACGCCGAACACCATCGAAAGATCGGGTAGGATCAACGCCCAATGCGTATCCATGAGGCCAAGGTTCCCGACCATGATGAACAGCGGCACAAGCGTCACTTGACCGGGAATCATCATCGTGGAAATGATGATCCAGAAGATTAGGTTCCTCCCCGGAAACTTCTTCTTTGCCAGAACATATCCCGCCATTGAGTCGATGAGCAAGATGCCTATCGTAACGACGACTGCAATGTAAATACTATTGAAAAACCACTTCCCGACATCGTGCTTCTTGAACAAGTTCTTGAAGCTTCCGAACGAATTTGAAACGATATGGTCCATCATGTCGCGATGATATTCTTCCTCTTTGGCATCTCCCGCTTTCGCCGCTTCCCTCGCCTCGCCCCAATGTTTGAAATAAAGCGGGATCCCCATCGGATACATTTTCGGCGGATTGGAATCGACGTACGAAACCGGCCGCTCCATGTCTTGGGATTGGTAGCTGCTTAATTGAAGGGAAGTCGAGAACACCCAATATAAAGGAAGCAAAGAAACAACAGCGAAAACAGTGAGCAATCCGAATATAATCAGTTTATTTAAACGATCAAGCGGTTTTTTCTTCATTTCCTATCCCCCAATCACTCATCATGGCGAAGCACCCGGAATTGGATGACAGAAAAGATGAGGATAATGACAAATAAAACGACTGATTGGGCCCCTGCCAAACCGAATTCAAAATCCCGGAAGCCCGTTTTGTAAATGAGATGGACGAGCGTCTCCGTCGCGCTCCCTGGTCCTCCCCCTGTCATCATGATGATCTGCGTAAATACTTGGAATGAACCGATCGTGCTCAATAGCACCAAGTACAACGTCGTCGGTTTCAATAAAGGGATCGTAATATGGATCCATTGCTTGAACCGGCTGGCTCCATCCATCCGCGCAGCTTCATAAAGTGATTGAGAGATTGATCCCATCGAAGCCAAATACATGATGATGCCGACGCCGAATGGAATGAGGCATTGCATGATAATCAATGCCCACAATGCTGTACTTGACTGTCCGAGCCAGTTGACGGGACCGACGCCAAACCAACCCAACACATAATTGAAAAGGCCAAAATCGTAATTATACATCCAGCGCCACACCATCGCGATGATGACCATCGAAGTGACCGTCGGCAAGTAGAACGCCGACCTGAATAGACTCTGAGACACTTTACCCAATTCAAAAATGAGTGTAGAAAGCACGAGGGCGCTTATGACGCCAAACGGAACCGTCACGACCGTGAAGAGCAACGTGTTCTTCAATGCAATACGGAATGCATCGCTCTCGAACACTTTTATGTAGTTCGCGAACCCAACAAATTCACTGCCGAAGATCTTGTATTTCTGAAAGGAAAGGACGAATGCCCACAAAACAGGGATTGCAACAAAAAGCGTGAAAAGAATGAGCTTCGGCAGGAGGAAGAGATATGCGCTATAATTCCGCTTCATCTCGTAGAATAACTTTCTCGGATTCCCATTCGATTTCCCGATTACTTTCAGTTTTTCGTCTTTCTTTTTTGGCACTGCACCCATAGGCATCTGAGTCATGTTGACACCCCCTAAAAGTGAAGCAGGCGTACGCGATGCATAGCCTGCTCCATTCTATTTTTCAACTATATGGTCTACTTTTTGGTTTTCGGTTATTCCAAAATCTTATCTACTGCTTTTTTAGCATCCGCCATCGCTTGTTCTGCGGTCTTTTCACCATTGAACACGAGTTGCAGCTCATTTTGGATTGCTTCGTCGATTTTTCTCCATTCCGGATGACGTGGAAGCATGACGACTTGGTCGGACATTTCCATCGCGCGGGTCATTTCCGGATTGTCTTTGAATGGATCCATTTCTGAAGCACTGATGCGTGCCGGGAAGATACCATAGTTTTGCGCCATTAAGTACTGCTCATCAGCTGTCGAAATGAATTTCATGAAATCAGCGACAGCCGCTTTCTTGTTTACATCTTCCTGATGCATCATGACCCAACCGCCGACACCGCCGATAGTAGACGCATCTTTATCACCGGAAGGATATTCAGCAACCATGAAGTTTGTCGGATATTTGCCTTGCGCAGCACCAATTGCCCAAGTTGCCCACGGCTGCATTGCGACTGTGCGCTGCTCTTCATTCGCCCACGCTTGGAATGTGCCGCCGACGTCATTGCCGCCATGCGTTTCTGGAGCTACTTTATGCTTCAATTTCAAATCAGCCAAATCTTGAATTGCCTTGACCACTTCAGGAGAATCGAATGTGAACTCCGTCAAGTCTTCGTTCAGCGGCGATCCGCCATTTTTATAGAAGAACGGCCATGCTTCATAATAGCCAGGCATGATGTACGTCGAGAAGCCGTGTACATCCGTCTTGCCGTCGCCATCCCGGTCGAACGTCAATTTTTCTGCTGCTGACAAAAACTCATCATACGTCCACTTACCGTCTTTCGGCGGTTCAACGCCAGCCTCTTTGAATAAATCCAAGTTCAACAGCATCGTATGCAGCGTAATACTATTCGGAATCCCGTATAGCTTTCCGTCATACGTATATGCATCCAATGCATTTTCATAGAAGTCTTTTTTCGCATCTTTATCGAAATATGGATCCAATGATTCAACGACGCCTTGCTCGATATGATCGATGCTTACCGAACTGCCGCTAATATCGACAGGTGCGATATCCGGCCAAGCCTTCCCTGCGATGGCGACTCCAAGCTTATCTCCCATTTCTGCCCATGGTACTTGCACCAAGTCGATTTCAACGCCTTCATTGGCTTCTTCATATTCTTTAATCTTCTCTTCTAGCCAATGGAACTTGTTATCGTCCGCGTCTGGCCATCTTGGTCCATCCCAAATAGTGATTTTCCCTTTGAACTCTTCAGCATTTCCGGCTTCTTCCTTATCACCGCAAGCTGCAAGCACTGTTGCTGCAAGCCCTAATGTTAAGGCCGCAAGAGCGGATTTTTTCCAAACTTTCTTCATTTCTTGACCCCCTATTTATTTTTCTAGTGAACTTCCCCATTATTTATTCCCAGCAGGTAAAAGTCTTGTTCAAATACGCAAAAATTCCGTCAAACACGCATAAATCGCAGGATTCACGCATAAGCACGGCCAAATGCGCATAAATCGTGGAAATCACGCATAAACGCTGCCAATCACGCATAAATCTCAAAATGCACGCATAAACGCTTCAACCGCCGTGAGCAATCTTCCCCATAACTGTCGCCTTCCCCGCACCCGTCGCCGCCGGCAATGAATTCGGCTTTTTGTGGATGCCCAAATAGCCAAGCAATGCAAATACGAAAGCTTCCTTCGCATCCGCATCGATTCCTAGATCGCCTGTTGTCGCGAACTCTAAGCCTTCAGGCAGCTGCGCCTTCAGGAATCCCATCAACGTCCGATTGTGCACTCCACCTCCGCTAATGATCACTTCCTTCACGTCATGCGTTTGTATATATCTTTGAATCTCTGTAGCTATCGTTTTTGCCGTCAGCATCGTTGCAGTCGCGATTTTATCGGTGGATGATCGCCCGCGCTCATCCCCTTCCGCCCAGAATGCGTCAACGAAAACGGTCCCGAATAATTCCCTTCCGGTGCTTTTCGGCGCAGATGCGGCAAAATACTCGTGACACATCAGGCAATCCAGCCATTCATCGTCAACCGTTCCGCCCTTCGCCAATTCGCCATCCTTATCGAATGATTTCTTCCCGCCGGTGTGCCGAGCAACACAAGCATCGATCACCATGTTTCCGGGACCAGTGTCATAGGCGACGATCGGCTGCTCCGATCCGAACCGCGGCAGCACTGTCAAATTGGCGATGCCGCCAACGTTCAGAAGGACGCGCCCGACCGTTTCCGATTGGAATAAAACCTGGTCCGCAAACGGTACTAATGGTGCGCCTTGCCCGCCCGCAGCCATGTCGCGAGTCCTGAAATCCCCGATGACGGTTTTACCCGTAAGCTCCGCCAGCACGCCGACATCACCGATTTGCATCGTATTCGGACGAGCATACGAACGATCGGGTTCAACCGAAGGCTCATGCCAAATCGTCTGACCGTGCGAACTGATTAGATCGATCGTTTCCAAACCGATATCCGCTTCCTGTAAAACTTTCGTAAGCGAACCTGCATAGCTTTCCCCCAGATACATATTCATAGAGGATACAAGATGCAAAGGCGCCGCCGAATCCATCAACTTATGCAGTTCCTGCTTAAGTCCATCGTCATAAGAGATTGTCGTAAAATGAATCAATTTATGCCGCAGTTGTCCTTCTTCATGCGAGAAATCGGCAATTGCGATATCGAGGCCATCCAAGGATGTCCCTGACATTAATCCACACACACGCATTGGTTTCACGGGCATACTCCTTTCCAGTATCTTTTGCAAACGCTTTCTTCAATTTTAGCCGTTCTGAAATTAAATATCAATACTAATTTATTTTTATAAAAAGAATTTTCACTCATTCAATAGTTACTGGTAACCTACCATTGATGGATGTTTTTTCTGTCAAATACGCAGCGACGACTTCAAACGCCGATTCCGTAAACTCGTATGTGCAGATCACCCGATTCGCATTCGGGAAAAACGCAGCGTCATACGGCGAACGGACCGCAATGACATCGACCGGCTTTCCGCTAGCCAATAATTCATTGACGAGTTGCCGTTGATTTTCATGCTTATCTGCATTCAACGTCAGTACGACGATATGGTCATACTCGTTCGCGAGGCCTTTTATGTCGACATCATCCGGAGTTTCCTTATCGACCTCCACCGATACAACGTTCCCGTGAATCTTTTTCAATTGCTCCGCCATCGTCAACGTCGCATATCGTTTATCCTCCACCATCATCGCGTATTCGTTTTTCGGATGGATGAGAAGTACACGGTCATCCGGTTCGATTGGAATCTCTGGACCTTTCACTTCCGTTATACCTTGTTGGTAAATCTCTTTCATTTCATCATGATGTTTCTGGGAGCCGACAAATTCAGCAACTGTGTTGTTCGAATCGATTTCTTCCCATGACGTGTACTTCCGCGCGAGTTTTTCGATCCTTTCTATAGATTCATCAATCCGCCGATCGGAAATCCGACCGCTCTCGACAGCTTCCGCCAATCGGAGTATCGCCTGCTCCTGCAGATGATGCAAATGGGACACCATGACGAAGTCCACCCCCGCCTCGACCGCCTGCACACACCCTTCCACCGTGCCGATTCTCTTCGCAATCGCGTCCATTTCCATGCAGTCCGTCGTAATGACGCCATCGAATCCAAGCTCTTCCCGGAGAAGTCCCGTCATGACCGAGTGTGATAACGTCGCCGGTACATTCTCCTTTTTCTCCAAAGCCGGAAAATAGACATGTGCACTCATGATGGCATCCGCTCCAGCCGCCATGCATTCCTTGAATGGCACGAGTTCAACAGCATGTAACCTCTCAAGTTCATGATTAATTACCGGCAAGTCAAGATGGGAATCGACGCTCGTATCGCCGTGACCCGGGAAATGCTTCAATGTCGTCATGACCCCTGCCTCCTGCATGCCAAGCATGGAATTCTTCGCCATTTCTGCAACGTCAACAGGAATTTCCCCGAAAGAACGGACGCCGATGACGGGATTTTCCGGATTATTGTTTACGTCCACGACAGGCGCCAAATTCCAGTTGATCCCGAGCGCTTTCAATTCCTTTCCGGTCATGAAGCCCGCTTTCCTTGCGTTCGTTGATTCATGTGTCGCTCCGAGCAGCATTGCTCCAGGGATAATCGTCGCCCCTTCGCCCAATCGCCTGACAACGCCATTTTCCTGATCGATGCAGATGAGCAAAGGGGTTTCATACCCGGCCTTCCTCGCTTCCGCTTGGAGGCTGTTCGTCAAGGCGAGGATTTCTTCAGGCGTGCCGATATTCCTCCCGAACAGGATGATTCCTCCAATATGATATGTGTGTATCATATGTTTAATTTCTTCCGACATCGTTATGCCTTTGAATCCGGCGATCAGTAATCGGCCAACCTTCTTTTGCAAATTCATGATGCTCCCCCTCTTAAACTCTTTTTGTCCTTAAATAGGGAATCCAGGAATATGCCCTTCCCTTCTCACATGCAGCCCCCTCGAGTTCTTCAATGTCTGCGCATACGTCGTGCGAGCCAAACAGCCGCGCATCGTTCCAAGCGCCTTATAATAATCGTAGTAACGGAAGCTCGTAGAATTCATAATGAACCAATAACAGGATAACGCCTCCAAGTAGGCGTCGAATGAATCCGTCACATCGACGTAAATATCCGGCTCATACCCGTCCATGTCTTCCCAGTTCTCACTATGGAACACGCGGCGCAAACCGTGCGGCGGCAATCCATCGAGATCGAATCCGGGCAAGGAAGCTTTCAGCCATGCATCCTGTACAATCTTTTGGCAAAGTGCATGATCGGGATGCATGCTGTTCTCCCAATGCGTAATGACGAATTCCGGCCTCTCCCGCCGGAAAATCGTTGCAACTTCTTTGACAATCTCTTCATTGAACGTCAACTCGGCATCCCTGTGCGAAAGTGTGATGCTCGTCCCGCCTAAAACAGCCGCTGCAGCCTCAGCCTCTCGGATCTTTTGTAGACGGTACTCTTCCACATCTATATGCGGCGGGGCTCCCTTCTCCCCGGCTGTTAAATGAAGGAACGTCACCCGATAACCCGCTTGTGCATATTTATGTGCGATTGCGCCGGCCTGGATTTCCCCATCCCCGCAATGCGCTCCGACTATTAAGACACTCTGCATATCAATTTCCCCCTATCAGAACAATGATGTATAGATGATATTATGTAAGCGGGGCCGCAAGCGCAGAATGGCGAGATGTCGTCCGAAATACACCCGGTTCGTCAGCAGCATGACCGTCAATTCCCTTTCCGGATCGATATAGAAGCTAGTTCCGGTGAATCCCGTATGTCCATACGTACCTTGCGATATTAAATCACCTGCCGGACTCGCCCCACCCCCTTTCAATTGCCATCCGAGACCTCTGCTTTCGTCGGTAAACGGCGTAAAATTCCGCCGTGAGACCGCAAGCCAATACGGATCTAAAATTTTCTTCCCTTCATGCATTCCGTCATTCTCAAGCATCTTCGTGAAAACAGACAAATCCTCCATCGTTGAGAACAATCCCGCATGACCGCTTATCCTGCCCATGAATTCCGTATTATCATCGTGGACGATTCCATATTTATGATCTTGCAAATGGTCGTAATACTCGGTCGGCGCATACCGCTGCCGCTCAACTGACGGTTTATATCCGGTATCTTTCATTCCCATCGGTCTGAATAAATGCCGGCTTGCGTACTCGTCAATCTTCTGCCCGGTAACCTTTTCGATAATTCCCATCAAGAGAATGAACCCAAGATCGCTATAGACGACATCTGTATCCGGTGCATATTCCAGCTTTTCCTCTACGATTTCCTTCAGTACATCAACCGCCGATAGCCTTCTTTCGAAAAATGGCCGATGTGCAGTCAGTCCTGAAGAGTGGGTGAGCAGCTGCTTGATCGTTACGCTTTCTTTCCGGTGCTTTTGAAAGGAAGGGATGAACATCGCAACCTTATCATGCAAATGGATTTCGCCCGTTTCACATATTTGTAGGATGGCGGGCAACGTCACCATCACCTTCGTCAACGAGGCCATATCGAACAGATGGCTGTTCGATATAGGAACACGGTCATCTTCCAAACTATTCGTCCCAACTGCCTCGTCTAGAACGATTTCCCCTTTATGCCGGACACGAATAACTGCACCCGGTGTCACCTGCAGGTCGATTTCCCGCTGCAAAAACGTCCGCACCATTTCTCTCATTCATTTCACACTCCCACTTTTTTCGCCATCGACTGATACTGTTTCCAAGTGGTAAATCCGAGCTTTTCATAGAATGTGATGAGCTGGGTCCAATCGATTACGATGTCCGTCACGCCCCTACTAATCAATTCATTCGCCGCCGCCTTCACTAAATCGATTCCAAAATGATTCCCGCGGATTTTTCGGTCAATCCCTAAAGGGCCGATGCCTCCCATCTCTCCGTCGCATAATGCCGACCAATAGACATTTTGCGCAATGACTGGAGACTGCGGATCATTCAGCCGGCAGAATCCTTTCAATTCACCATCCACGAAAAACCCCATGAACTCCCTTCCCGTACCGCCAATCATTTCGTAGTGAACTGCTTCATAATGCCATCTGCCTGGAAAGACGCGTTCCAAAAAATGCAGCAGCAAAGGAATGTCTTTTTTCGTCAACAGACGATAATGCTCGCTCGGGTTCATCAGCTTATAGAGCTCCCCACCGCTTACATCCTTTATCAAATCCGTTTCAACCTCGCCTGTGACGTATCCCCGCTTTTCAAACCAGCTGATTGTTGCTTTGTCTTCAAGCGGGATACCTGGGAAGTAATGCCTCGGATCACGCCCTAATCGGATTTCATCGACTCCGGCGTTAATGAGTGCCTGTTCCCCCTTTTTTAGAAGTTCCGAACCGATCCCTTCGTTACGGAACGACTTTTCGACAAGCATGAATTGAATCCATCCGACCGTCTCCGGCATCCGGACGTCAAGCTTTTCCATATACCGCTTCACTATGATGATTCCGCGCAGCTTTCCTCCCTCAACGACGGCGAGCGAGCCTTCTTGAAGCACATTCGGCTCCGTTGTTGTATTTTGGTTCCATAACGAGATGCTCATTGGAAAACGATCGCCGATTTCCTCATTCCACAGCCTGACAATATCAGAGACATGAATTTCAGATAAAGGCACGACAGTCATGGCGTCACCTTCTCTTGAAGCTGTTCATTCATCCAGTTGGCGAATCCCGGATTGATGGCCGTTTGCTTTACCGCTAATCCCGCAAGCACCGCCCCTCCGACAGGCGGTACTTGAGTCGTTTGGAAAATGGCGTTCGGAATGGAATGACGGGCCAACTCTCGGAACCGCGAGATAAACAGCTTCTCATCAGTGAAAACGCCTCCAGACAGGATGATCGCTGTCCGATGATTTTCATCGAATAAACGACGATGGCAAGCTTCGATGGAATGCATCATTTCCTTGCACGCCTTCTCTACTATCCATTTCGAAACGGCGTCATTCGTCGTGGCCTCCTGCATGACTAGGCGTGCAAGAGGCGCGACGACCGAACGCGGGTGTTCGTTTCCGTATACTTTTGCAATAATATCCGGGACGTTTTGTACAGCAAAATACTCCGTGACCCGATCCGTTAAGCTTGTGCCCCCGCCGCGATTATCAAAAGAACGGAATACCGCTTTCAACGCTTCATTCCCTAAATAAAACCCGCTTCCTTCATCATCAAATAAATAACCCCAACCGCCTGAACGGGCGATTTCGCCATCTTCATTAATGCCTAATGTGACGGCGCCAGTACCGGCAATCTGGACAATGCCAGGTCCGCCGAGCGTGCCGGAATACAGTGCATTGAACGCATCATTGCGGACGGTGACTTTCGTTCCGACGGGCAGCCCTCGAGCCAACAGAGCTGCCACTTCCGCATCGCGTCCACTTTCCCCGACACCCGCAATACCTGCAAAACAGACGGACAGTTGATCGAAAATAGTATCGTTCTGCTTTTTCAACTCTTTCATCAATCCGCTAAGCACTTCTTCGAATTCCGACTGCTGCAACGTGTTCGGATTGCTCCGTCCGGTTACCGCATGCATGTAAACGTTTCCAAGTTCATCGGCAACAATCCCCGTCGTCCTGGTGCCCCCGCCGTCAATTCCTAATACATACATTTGCTGACTACCGCCTTTTTCAATGATGAATTAATATCTAGTCTCTAAATCGATTCCCGTGTAGAAATGCTTCAAAATCACTTCATACGTATATCCTTTTTCAGCCATTCCGACTGCTCCAACTTGGGACATTCCGACGCCATGACCCCATCCCCCGCCGTCCACTTTATAACCGATTGTCTCATCAGTTTCTTCGTCGACAACAGGTTCGATTATGAACAACGTACTTAACAAAACTGCTGGCGTGCCATTCGCATTAATATATTGGAGTGCCCAGCGGATGCGGTCTTTGTATTCGTAAAACGTGCCATTTTCCGTGACGAATTCAATGACAGCCGCGCGACCTGAGCTGGAGCGTTCTGTCACATTAATTTCCAACACTCGACCGACTTCTGCATTGAAGTAGGTTCCAACTATTTGGCTGATTTCTTCTGCCGTCCATTCGAAGTGCCAACGATAATACCGGGACCAGTCCGCCTCGAAATCGCCCATTTTCACTTCACGCAAAGACTCGCCTTCGTCACTATTCTTATAAATGTCCAACGCCGGGACGTATTTCAAATCGTTCCCTTTCTGCCCGACATGCTTTGCCCTCAAATAAGGAGTCGCTTCGGCAGTCCATACATCCTCATTGTTCGCCGTAAATCCGCCGCTCGTCGAATGGAAAACTGCTGTAATGAGCTTGCCTTCATATGTGGCGACAATCCCTCTTGTTCCGTCTACAGCTTCATTGGAAATCGGATGTTCCGCTCCGAATCCGCCATAGACTTGATCGGAAGTTGTCGGCAAAAGATCATAGCCGTCCGCGCTCCGCTTGCCCATATTGGATAAAGCGTACGTACGCGCAGCAATCGCCTGTGCTTTTTGCGCTTCGACTTCCGCATAAGGAACTGGTGGAAGCTCACGCGGGACGACACCGTACAAATAATGCTCGATGCTCAATTCATTGATGCCCGCCAACGTTCCGCTACTATTGAAACCGACTTCAGCGAGACCCCGGTACGTTTGCCCGTTGATTGTGACAAACCCTGACGAAGCCACGAGTTGAACTGGATTTGAAGTTTCCTTTTCCTTTCCGTTTTTTGTCACTTTCAATTGTGTTTCGCCTTCAGCAATCGTCACCACTTTCCAAAATGCGTCACTTGCTGCCAATCCTTTGGCAACTACTTCATCTTTGAATGCGGTCCGTACTGCAAAGGATGCATCCGTCGGAAACTCTCCGAGATACAAACGCCAACCGCCGTTATAGTCTTCGACGTACGTCGGATACCCTTCGGCGTGCGCCCGTCGAAGCCAATCATCTAAATATACTTGACTCGTCGTGAATGCAACTTGCAATCGGTAATGGGTTTGAACAGTAGCTGCGGAGCCGAGTTCCACGAACACTTCTTCATCATTTCCGGTAAACAAAACCTCGCCCGTATACTTGTCAATCAATTCAAATGATCCTTGCCCGCCGACAGTCAATGAACCGACGCTCTGCACGACCCCGATGCGGATTGTCGGATCATCGCCGGTTTGTGCAGATGCTGGGTTCCCTCCTATCCCTTGAAAATATAATGTGCACGCCATCAGGGCAGCTGCCGCATACTTCAGGACTTTCATCCAATCACTCATCCTCTCTATTAATGGTATGGTATTTTCGTTGCTACCAATAGAGATTCGACGAAGCTTTGAAATTACCTTTTAAATTATTAAACTATTTTTGATATTTAATTTCAGGGTAGTTAAGGCTGATTTTAGGAATAGGACCTAAAGTAAAAAGAATGGACTTTGCGGAGCCCTACACAAAAAGACCGCCCCTTAAAATGAAGCACCCCTTTCAAAAATGCATCCATTCTCATCCCTCAACCAAAAAGGCCAAATGGATGTATCACCCATTTGGCCGCTTTTCTTTATTTCGGAGGATTATATGTGGAAATACTAACCTCTATCTCTATTATCTACTTTTATTAAGGAACTGTCATATCGCTGTAACACTTTTGTAATATCATTGCCCCTGTCTTGTAACATTGGGTCTCTACAATTGGAATAGTGATCAGCAGGACAATATAAAAATCTTAAACCATAGAGATAATGGTAGATAGGGGAATAGTGTGAAGAAAGTTGCTTTATCGTTATTCGTAGCAGGTTCATTGGCATTTGGATTTACGGCAGCAGATGCGGAGGCAAGTGCTCCTTCATCACAATCCGTATCAGCACATACAGGAACATATTCGACAGCTTACAATGTAAATATCCGTTCCGGAGCAGGAACAAACCATAAAATTGTTTTATTAGCGAAAAAAGGTACAAAAGCCACTTACGTCAGCGAAAAGAAAGTCGGCAAAGAAGTATGGTACCAAGTAAAAGTGAATGGCAAAACAGGCTGGGCACTCAGCACTTTATTGACAAAGCAATCAGTAACAGTAGCGAAAAGCAATACGAATGTCGCCCTTTCAGACAAAGTTGTAAAACGTGCAACTGGAATGACAGGCATTCCTTATCGTTTTGGCGGAACGACTACAAAAGGGTTCGACTGCAGCGGTTTCGTTCAATACGTCTATAAGCAATCCGGCAAATCGGTTGCCCGGGATACATTAGGACAATACGCGCAATCGAAAAAAGTGAGCAAGCCGCAACCGGGAGATTTGGTATTCTTCCAAAACACGTACCGTAAAGGGATTTCCCACGTCGGCATTTACGTCGGCAACAACAAGTTCGTCCATGCCGGTGGAAAGCAATCTCAAGTCGTAAGCTTGAACAATAGCTATTGGAAATCGAAATTCCACAGCTTCAAAAGATTATAATATAAGCAAAACCGCTTGCACACTAACGTGCAGGCGGTTTTTTTCGCTTTAGACAATCATTCTGTATTTCCGGGTTCCTTCCATTGAATGTGGCCAAGTTCTTAGAAACTCATTTGCACGTGACTTTCCGATCGACATGAGTGCATCTTTCTGTTCGTCCTCCATATTGAATTGTGTCGCGCTGTATTGCTCGACCGGTATAAATATGATGTCCTTTTCGTGCTTCCGAGAAATATAACGGTCGTCGTGCGCGTTCTTCATCGTGGAAAACAATGCTTCGAACAAGTTGAGTGCATTGCTGATTTCCTTGCCGCCCATCTGATCTTTCCGATGGCTCAGCTTCATGCCAATCAATGGGCGCTCCCGCCTGCCTTCCGCATCATCGAAAATCCACATCGGGAAATTGCTTAGCACCCCACCATCGACAACAATCGTTTCTCCAGTAGGTGCCTTAAAACGGACCGGTTCAAAGAAAAACGGAATAGAACAGCTCATCCGAAGCGCGCGCGCAATTGAAAACATTCCCGGCTCGATGCCGTAGTGGACGAGGTCGTCGGGCAGTACAATCATTTTTCCGTTTGTCAGATCTGACGCCACCAGTTTAAGCGATCCTTCTGGCAAATCCGCAAAATTGTAAATCCCTTTTGCCGACAGCTTTTCAAAGAACCAGTCCTCGAGGGCATTTCCTTGATAAAGACCCATGCGCAAATAGAGCAGCAGCCATTTCATGAATGGTATTGGAAGAATCATCTTTCGGGGATCGAGCAATAATTTCAAATCCTCTTCCTGCATCATCTGTTCGATTTCTTTGCCCGTATATCCTGCGGCAATGAAGCACGCGAGGATCGCCCCGGCACTCGTCCCCGCCACCCTCTTGAAACGATACCCCTTCTCCTCCAATGCCTGATACGCACCGACCAAAGCAAACCCCTTCAATCCGCCACCTGCAAATACCCCATCAATTAACACAGCATCCCTCCCATGGCGTTGTTATACTATAATGCTTAGCACCGGAATGTAGAACTGGAAGAGCAAATCGGATTTGTGCTTCGGACGCGGAACCTTTCGTTTTGAGCGCGAAACCTATCGCTTTGAGCGCGGAACGGCCCTTTCCAGTTCGGAAAGGGCCGTTTTTCATTTCATTTCAAGTATCTACGGGCGCCGGCGTAATTTGTTTTATACGTGCCTGAGTTGATGCTCACAATTTCGACTTTGCGTGATGAGTTCGGGGCGTGCACCATATTGCCGCCGCCGATATACATCGAGACGTGATACACTTTCCCTTTTCCTTTATCATGCGCGAAAAACAGGAGATCACCGGGCTGCAAGTCCTTACGTTTCACCGCGGTCCCTTGTGTTGCTTGGACGGATGAATCGCGGGGGATGAGGATGCCGTGATTTTTATAGACCGAATACATCAATCCCGAACAATCAAATCCATACGCTGATACACCCGCCCACAAATACGGCAGGCCGATATATTGCTTCGCGCTGTCGACAAGCTCCTTTTGTGTCGGCTTCGGAATGGATGCAAAGTCCTTGTAAACTTTGAATTCCTTCTTGCGGACATATTTCAAGCCGTCAGTTTTCGTCTGTACTTGCAGCCACTCCCTTTCCTCCTTCACAACTTGGAGTATCGTCGTATAGCTGATATCGATGAATTTATAGTTATCATAAAGTTTTGGTTTATTATATAAGGAAGAAATTTTCGTAGTGACGACCGCGATTTCCGAACCGCCCTCACCGGGAGAATAAGCTTTTACATGCAATTTAGGCACCCAACCCTCGTAGCCTTTCGCCTGGCCTTTATTAAACTGGTCGACCACTGCAATATAGAGCCAGTCCCCGCTCGACTTTAACACTTCAACTTCATCCCCGTATAGAGCTTGCGTATCGGTCCGACCGATCAGCCAATTCTTCTCCGCAACTGTCAGACCTTTCGTCCACTTCGCCATATCCGGCATCGCGACGATGGAAACCGCATCGATTTTACGTGTCTTATTCGGCACACGCCACACGTTCGTCACCGGAACGCTGATTGCATAGTGCACTGGAGCGGCTTTTCCGGATTGCTTGGTGCCCGATTCATCTATTACTCTAGCCGCCGACGGATCGTTGAAAGTGATGAATAAACAAAATATCATTATGAAAGCTATTATTTTCTTCTGCATGAAAATTCTCCCCCCTGCTCTACTAATAATATTCTATTCATAATTGATTGCATAGTAGGTCTTTCATTCAGGGAAGTTTCCATCCTGTCAGAATGGGTATTTAAAAGACTGTACCATCAATTATAGAGAAGGAGAGATATAACATGAATGATAAAAAATTTATCGGTATGTATCACAACGACTCGGAATTGATGACGAAAATAGATGACTTGAAAACTCAAGGAATCGATGGAGAAAATATCTATGTCATTGCGCAAGATGATTCAGATGTGACGATGTTCCAAGGAATGAAATACGGGGATGTACAGACGGCCCCGGAATCATGGTTTGACCGTTTCATGAATTTCCTGACCGGTGAAAATCATGTCCGCAGCATGTTGCATGAAGCCGGCGTCGCTGATGGCGACATGGACAATTATTATACTGAAATCCAAAATGGCGGGAAGCTACTGTATGTCGATGAAGGCGAATTAAATCGACTTCATACGAATAGTAGCGAACGATTCGGCGTTGCTGATGTTGGCGTCGATCCGAACTTAGGCGCAAACCGCGTTTCCGAGTTTGAGGAAAATGAATTGAATCGATCTCACTATGATGCAACATCTGCAGCATTCCAAGATTCCAATTTATACGAAGGATCCAATGATACTTTCGGGAGAGTCGGTGGTGAAGCGCTGCGCAGCCAGTCTGACTATGAAACACCTCCGAACAGCGCGTATGGATATACGAACAACTTAAATGAAACGAGTCAATTCGATAGGAAGATGCAAGAGGAAAAAATGCGCTTGCGTGAAGAGCGACTCAGCGTGGACAAAGAAGAGGTCGAAAGAGGCGAAGTCACACTTCACAAGGACGTCGTTGAAGAAGAACAGTCCTTCGATGTCCCTGTAATGCGTGAAGAAGTTTACGTTGAACGCCGTCCTGTCAATGAGTACGAATCGGATGTTGATGAATTCAAAATGATGCAGGATGAAGAAACGATCCGCGTCCCGATAACTGAGGAACGCTTGGAAGTGACTAAAAAGCCGTATGTTACGGAGGAAATCGTCGTTGGAAAACGACAAGTCGCAGATACAGAATCAGTAAATGAAACCATTAGACGCGAAGAAGCTCATTTTGAGCAATCAGGTGAAGTTGATGTACAAGATGAATTTGTCGATGAGCTTACGATGCGCAAGAAATGGGATGACGAACGCTTTTAAGTAAGCGGAGCAATATGGACCCGCAGAGGTGGAAATACTCTGCGGGTTTTTCTGTGTTAAAAGTGTCTAAATTTGGGGTGAGACACTTTTTCGTGTTGAGATGATGCGTAGTTACTACGTTTTCGACCGCTTGATGAAGGGATTAAATTGGCAAGGATGCTGTCTCTGCCCGATTCTCTATAATATTTTTTACCAGATGTGTAACTAATGGCTTGTTCACCTCCTTGACGTTATCAAATCCCATCTGTTTTTCAAGGGTCCTTATACTGTATTACTATAATTTCTCGACATATAGGACGTGTGCTTGGTTGTCCTTAATTAATTCTCGAAATCGAGACAATTGGAGGGGGAACCATAAAATAAGTTCAACTCGGGGACGATTCACTCGTCGCCCGAATTGAACTGTTGGTTTGCAAGTATCTGCTCATGGTTCGCATTAATCCGCTCGAGCATGTCTAGCACATCATGCAGATCATCGTATTGGTGGATCGTGAATTGGCGCATCGACATCCGGTGGTTTTGAAAGCTTTTGCGCAAGCGGAAAACGGCTTGCCCTTGTTTCCCGATCTCTTCACGTATGGCTTCCTGCCTGATTGATTCTGATCTCAACTTTTCATGAACTTCCCAAATCCTGTCCCGCAAATGAAGATAGCGGTTCCGATGGACATGCTGTTGGTTAGAAACAATATCTAATATTTTGCAACAAACTTTTTCCAACTTTTCGACCGCAGTCAAAAGCTGCGCATTGACCGCACTTTGGCTCTTGATGAATTCCATATGCGGATTCCAGACGAATCGATCTTGATTCGCCGGAAAAGCGGTCGGCTTATCACTATGATGAATCTTCGAACTATCCAAATTGCAAGCTCCTCTACCGAGTCTTTCTCCTATACTATGTCGTCAGGACCGCCTATTGTTCGCATTTTAACTTGAAAGGATTATCATATTTGTTTCCTTTTCCGCCAACAAGGGTATTTTCCGAAGACAAAGACAGTAGAGGAGGAACAATATGAATAAAACATTCATCGGATCATTCCCGAACAGCGAGCGATTGATGTCTAAAATAGTGGAGTTGAAGCATGAAGGTGTGGAGGAAGAGGATTTGTATATTGTCATGAAGGATGACTTGGCAATTGACGAACTGCGGAGCAATGCGCTGAAAGAAGGTGAGGACTCACCGTATAACCTTTTCAATCACTTCATGGGGTTTCTTGCCGGCGAACATAACGTACGTCGCTTGCTGAAGGACGCCGGTTTCTCCGACAACGAAGCGAAACGGTATTTCGATGCTGTTCAGGAAGGCGCTTTGCTGCTTTATATCAACGGGCAGCTGAAAAAAGAACACAACAATGAGCCGATTGCGGTTGAAAGACAATATGAAGGCTACAAACCGATTCCATTGGATGAAACCGAGGCAAGTCCTGATAGCTGATGCAAAAAGGGGCATCCCGGAAAGTCCATGAAATCTGACTTTCTGTGACGCCCCTTATTAGTTTCGTGAACTAGTTAATCAAACTACTAGTAAGGCTTTATCACTCGTTAATTTTTCACCGCGAATGCGTTGGAATTCAGACATCAGTTTATCAATTGTGAGTCCCTTCTTATCTTCGGCTCCCACTTCCAATATTATCTGGCCTTTATCCATCATAATCAGTCTGTTCCCGAGGTCCAGTGCCTGTTGCATATTATGTGTAATCATCAGCGTTGTTAATTGATCTTTTTCAACAAGTTGTTTTGTTAAATTTGTAATCAATTCTGCACGGGATGGGTCTAGAGCGGCTGTATGCTCATCTAGCAGCAGAATCGACGGCTGGGTGAATGTCGCCATTAGCAAAGATAGCGCCTGACGCTCTCCACCAGATAACATGCCTACTTTTGCATTCAACCTATTCTCTAAATTCAAATGCAATGTTTCAAGCGAGCTGCGGAAATATTCCCGGCGTTTTTTATCAACACCTCTCCGCAACACTCGTTTTTTATCCCGTGAATACGCCATTGCCAGGTTCTCTTCAATGGTCATCGAAGGGGCAGTACCTGCCATCGGATCTTGGAAAACCCTTCCGATCATTCGTGAACGGACATACTCCGGCAATTTTGTAACTTCTTTACCCGCAATTTCAATATTCCCGAAGTCAGGGGTAAGGGCTCCGGAAATCATATTTAACATTGTCGATTTTCCAGCACCATTGCTTCCGATTACGGTCACAAAATCACCGGATTTCAACTCGAGATTGATTTCATCTAACGCAATCTTTTCATCAGGAGTTGCTTCATTGAAGATTTTATTTATTTGTTCGAGCTTCAACAATTGCATTCCCCTCCTTGTTGAGAGAAAAATTGCGTTCGGCCAAACGTTCTTCGTGACGCCTCGCTTTTCTCGCCTTTTCACGCCGTTTTTCAAAATACTGAGGTAAAATCAAAGCGCAGATGACAATTGCTGCTGTAATTAACTTCATATCTCCTGTATCAAGAAAATCAACCCGCAGCGCAAGCGCTAGTACAATCCTATAAATGATTGCTCCTACAATAACCGCTAACGTTGTTCGCACAATTGTCTTGGTTCCAAAGATTGCTTCACCAATAATGACAGAGGCTAAACCGATGATAATCATTCCGATTCCCATGCTAATATCGGCAGACTTTGTGTATTGCGCGAATAACGCCCCTGAAAAGGCGACAAGCGCATTCGAGAAACCAAGCCCAATGATGACGAGTGTATCCGTGTTTGCTGATAAGCTCCTTATCATTTTTTTATTGTCTCCGGTTGCACGAATCGCTAGTCCCACTTCTGTTTTCAAGAACCAATCTACAATGAATTTAATGATTATAACGATGATTGCCACGATGAATAATGTTGCCCAAGTAGAAGGTAAATAGCGGACACCCATCATACTAAGTAATTGATTGAGTGCATTGTCAATGCCCAGTGGAGCTAGAAACGCTTTAAATTTACTAAATAGCGTCTCCGCATTTAACAAAGGTATATTAGGGCGACCAATAGAATTTTCAGTTGTAAGGCCCATAATGCGCAAATTAATGGAATACAAAGCAATCATCATTAAGATCCCGGCAAGCAGCGCATTAATCTTTCCTTTTGTATGCAGTAGTCCCGTTACACAGCCTGCCATGAAACCGACGATAAGTGCTACTGCCGTTGCAATGGCTGGATGATAGCCGAATAGTATCATGGTAGCAGCAACTGCAGCTCCCGAGACAAAACTTCCATCCACCGTCAGATCCGGGAAATCCAGCACTCGAAATGATAAATACACTCCGAGTGCCATGATTGCAAAGATGATTCCTTGTTCAAAAGCGCCAAAAAGTGATGCAAACATAAAGAATCATCTCCTACTTATTCACTAAATTCGACTTTCCACTCATCTTTAATGGAGAGTCCCAATGCTGTTGCTGTATCTTCGTTCATGATCAGTTTCAAGTTTTGTGGAACTTGGACAGGTAAATCAGCAGGTTTGCTTTCACCTTTTAATATTTTCGCAGCCATTTGACCCGCTTCATAGCCGATGTCATAATACTCAAATCCATATGCAGCCAAACCGCCACGTTTTACAGAGTCAAATTCTCCGACCATCATTGGTAGTTTTTGTTCATTGGCTACTTGAACGACTGATTCTAGTGCAGATACAACTGTATTATCCGTAATGATGTATAAAGAATCGACTTTGCCAATCAATGATTCTGTCGCTTGCTTTACATCTGCGGACGTAGCAACAGATGCCTCAACAACAGTCATATCCATGTCTTTCAGCATTGCTTTTACTGCATCCACTTGGGCACGGGAGTTTGCCTCTCCAGAGTTGAATACCATGCCGACCTTTTTTGCACCCAATTCCTCTTTAAGGAACTTCATTGTATTCGGAATTGCATCGGGATGATTATCAATCGTACCCGTTACGTTCCCGCCCGGACTCTCCATTGAGTCAACGAGTTCAGCGCCGACAGCATCCGTTACCGAAGTGAAAACAATCGGAATGTCTGGCGTTGCGCCTGCTACAGCTTGTGCACTGGGCGTCGAATTTGCAAAGATCAAATCAACTCCGGAACTTACGAGGTTAGTAGCAATTGTCGTATTTGCACTGTTATCTCCCTGAGCAATTTGAACATCATATTCAGCTTTAACTCCTGCATCTTCAAGCGCCTTCTTGAAGCCGTCGTATGCTGCGTTCAAGGATGGGTGTTCGACAATTTGCGTGACACCGATTTTATAGGTCTTTTCTTTTTCAGCAGTGGTCGTACTTCCCCCTGATGAGGTGCCGCATGCTGAAAGAAGCAGGGTAGCACCAAAAATCGCAGCCAACGCTTTGTTCCATTTTCTCTTCATTCTTTCTCCCCCTATTATCAATTACATCGCTATACAAGTTGAACAAACGAGTGTCTAAAACCATTTCACGCTAGACGTCTTCCAAGCGGCTGACATCCTTTGCTCCAAGGTTAACTAGACTGAATATTTCAACTTGTAAAGCTATATATTACAGAATATAATACATGATTATCCCATCATTTGAAACAGTTAAATTTTTCATTACCCTTTCAGAGCGTACACAGAGTCCATTTTATGAACAAAGCGTGCCACTCCGCCCCTCCTTCACTTTCTTGACAAATCTTGTGGTATTCTCTTGGCTGGGGCAGCATGAATCGCCTGTCCGATTAATCCTTCCACCGCTTCTAGCAGCCCTTCATTGTAGCTCGGATGTGCATACGTCGGAAATGTTATATCTTCTTCTTTCGCCGCCATCTCCAACAACTGGACAAAAGAGCCCGACATTTCAATGGCTCCATCCCCTATCATATGAATCCCCACTACGAGATCTGTCGTTGAATCAGAAATCACTTTGACAAATCCGTCTTTTTTGCCGGTGATTGCCGCATAGCCATTCCCTCCAAGTACAAATTGACTGACGCGAACATCGATTTCAAAATCACGTGCTTGTTTCTCCGTAAGACCGACGGAAGCAACTGGCGGTAGTGTATGAGCTACAATTGGCAAGAAAGTAAGATCAGCTTCCGGTTTTCCTCCGGCAATTGCTTCGGCGGCCACTTTCCCCTGTTTGATTGCCTTAACCGCAAGAAGCGGCCCTTCCGTCACATCACCAATCGCATAAATGGATGGGATTGACGATTGCATATTCCCGTCCACTTTGACGAAACCTTCAGCTGTCAATTCAATTCCGAAGCGGTTGATGCCTAACGGAGCCAGATTTGGTTTCCTTCCTTCGGAAATGAATAGATCCGACCCATGTATTGTTTCATGCACGTCCTTCCCGGTCTTACATACAATTGTAATTCCGTTATCCTGCTCAGTTACAGTAACTATATCTGCATCTTTGACGACGTTTATTTTCCTCTTTTTACAAATCCGCAACAGTTCTTTATTGACTGATTCATCAAATGGAAGGCCAGTATTTCCCGGTAGAAGAATACTGACCTTCGCTCCAAAGGCTGCATAGCTGGAAGCCACTTCAAGTGCAATTGTGTCGTGTCCTAGCACAAGTAGATGTTCCGGCACTTCTTCAAGCTCGAAGACCTCCCGGGACAGCAGAATCCGATTTCCTTTTTCCTTCAAAATAGATGGCAGGACCTGCGAACTTCCAGTTGCTATGATTGCTTGTTTAAATTCATAAATGTCGAACTGATGCCCATTTTCTACGCCGATTCTATCTACAGAGGTGAATGTAGCTTTCCCACGGATGATTTCAATTTTATTTTCCTGGCATAGACGTTCAACGCCGGCTCTGAGCCCATCGATTACCTTTGTTTTATAGGATTGCAACGTTTGTAAATTGAACGTGTCCTCGCCTTCGCCAATTCCAATCTCTCTCAAATGAACTGTTTCAGAGCGTTTCCCTGCCGCATGTGTAAAAATTTTAGACGGTATGCACCCTTCGTTCAAACAGATGCCGCCCATGCTGCTCTGTTCAACCAACGTGACGGTAAGCCCTAATTGAGCCGCTCGTATTGCGGCAGTGTAGCCACCCGGCCCGCCGCCTATAATAACGAGGTTTCTTTGTTGACTGATTTCCCCCACAACCATGTCATATCATCTCCAACAACAAATTATGTGGCTGTTCAAGTAAACCGGAAAAGCGGTTTGTAAATGCAACGGCCGTTGCTCCATCTGCAACGCGATGATCGAATGACATGGACAGTGTCATAACATGACCGATAACGATTTCATCATGCTCGTTGACAATGGGTTGTTTTTTTGTTTTATGGAATGCAATGATCGCCGTCTCAGGGTGGTTAATCATTGGTGTTGCACCCGTACTGCCAAGTGGACCGACATTGCTCATCGTAAACGTACTGTTTTGCATTTCAGACGGTTTCAATCTCCCAGTGATGGCTTTTTCGGTCAAATCTTTAATCACCCGATGAATCTCTTTAATTGTTTTTTTATCCGCATCATGAACGACAGGAACTAGCAGTCCATTATCCGTGTTCGTCGCGATGCCGATATGATAATTTTTCTTGAGCAAAATACGATCGTTATCCTCATCAAGCTCCGCGTTGAAAATCGGAAATTCCTTCAATGCAATCGTGAGCGCTTTAATGAAAAATGCGGACAGAGACACTGATTCCCCCGCCATTTTCAGTTCATCACGCATGTTAATTAATCTCGTCATGTTCACCTCATCGAAATGCGTTACATGCGGAATTGTAAAATAGGATTGTGTCATTTTCTTAGCAATCTGTTTTCGGATTCCTCTGAAAGGGAGTTCATGGGGAGGGTTTTCATATGACGATACAGGCTGTACTTCAATAATTGGTTCCATGACAGCCTGTTTCCCTTCTATAAAACGGTAGATATCTTCCTCAGTCACTCGTCCTGAAGGATCACTAGATGGGACATCCTCAATGTTAATGTTGTTTTCACGTGCGATTTTACGTGTGTAAGGTGCAGCTAATACACGTCTAAATGGAGTTGGCGAAGGTTTCACCACTTTTTCACTGACAGTCGCCGCAACTTCGTTCGTTGCTTCTCTTTTAGGTAGTGGCTTATTCCCGATTTCCGCACTGAATTCCTCCTCAATGGAAAGAAGGCTAGTTCCAACTTGGACGGTTTCGCCCGTTTCAATTATGATTTCCTTCACAATCCCGGAGCAAGGCGAAGGAAGTTCTGCTACTACTTTGTCAGTTTGTACTTCAACAAGCGGTTGGTCGACCGCTACTTGATCCCCGACCTGTACAAGGTATTGGAGAATCTCTCCTTCCGTCATCCCTTCACCGATATCGTGCAATTTTACGTCTAGCACTTCATTCCCCCCTAAAAATGGACAACTTTTTCAATCCCTTTTACGACCCGTGCAGGTGTTGGAAGATAATGATTTTCTAGCGCAAACAACGGAACTGGCACATCAAACCCTGTCACCCGTTCAATCGGAGCACGCAAATAAAGGAAAGAGGTGTCATTAATAATTGAAACGATATCGTTGCCGAGTCCTCCAGTTGAATGTGCTTCGTGGACGATGACCGCCCTTGTCGTTTTCTGTATGGATTGTGCTATGATTTCACGGTCGATCGGGTACAACGTTCGAAGGTCAATAATTTCACAGCTTATGCCCATTTCCTCTGCCTGCTCGGCTGCTTTTTCTGCCACTGCAACCATTGCACCCCATGCGATGATTGTCACATCGGTACCTTCACACACGATTTTCCCCTTACCGATTTCAACTGTATACTTACCTACGGGTACATCTTCTCTTTGTGCACGGTAATTCCTCATCGGTTCCAGCATAAGCACTGGATCAGGATCTTCCATTGCAGCAATCAATAAACCCTTTGCATCATAAGGTCCTGATGGGCAGACTACCTTGATTCCTGGCATATGCGTGAACAAGGATTCTGTACTGTCCGAATGGACTTCTGGGGCTCGAATGCCTGCTCCATAGGGTGCACGGATGACCATCGGTACCGTGAAATTCCCCATCGTCCGCATTCGGATACGAGAAACATGCGTCATAATCTGCTCGTATGCAGGGTAGATGAAACCAAGAAACTGAATTTCCGCCACTGGTCTGAAGCCATTTACGGCAAGACCGATGGACGTCCCGATAATACCAGCTTCTGAGAGTGGTGTATCCACCACACGATCTTCCCCGAATTTCTCCACAAGCCCCTCGGTCGCTCGAAACACACCACCATTTTTACCGATGTCTTCCCCCATAAGAATTAATCTTTCATCTTCTTCGAGCATTGTTTCCATCCCACTATTGATCGCTTGGATCATCGTCATTAGTTTAGTCGTCTCTGTACGCCCGGCTGTTTTTTTAAAATCAATCGCCATGTCACTGGCCCCCTAACTGTGCGAGATAGGACTCTTTTTGTGCAGCCAGGTCTGCTGGCAGCTCTGCATAGACATGATCAAAAAGATCTCTGACGTTTGGAGCTGGGAAGCGCTCCATTTCTTCTACTGCCGCTTCAATTTCAATAGCTGTTTTGTCTTTTACTTCTGCGACCCATTCTTCATCCCAGTAGCCATAATTCCGCATGAATTTTTCCAAACGGACTAGCGGATCGACAATATGTTTTCCTTGTTCTTCAGGGCGATATTTAGATGGATCATCCGCAGTCGTATGAGCACCTGTCCGCCATGTGACCGCTTCTATCAACGTCGGGCCATTCCCGTTCCGCGCATAGTCAAATGCCTTTTTCGTTTCAAAATAGACGGCAAAACAATCATTGCCGTCAAGTCGAACCCCGGGAATGTCATATGCGACTGACTTTTGAGCAATTGTTGCAGAATTCATCTGTTTTTCCATCGGGACTGAAATCGCATAACCATTATTTTGATTGAAAAAGACGACAGGCACTTGGAATACACTTGCGAAATTGAGCCCTTCATGAAAATCACCTTCTGAAGTCGCACCGTCACCAAAGTAAGCGATTGATCCATTTCTGGTCCCTTTCCTCTTCTCTGCCCATGCAGCTCCTACTGCATGTGGAATCTGCGTCGCAATAGGGACGGCCGGAGGAAAGATTTTCTTCCCTTTCGGAGGGACACACCCTTCAACTCGACCATTCCAATACAAATAGGTCCTCACCATATCAGCACCGTATGTCAACGTCGCACCGTGGTCGCGATAAGTCGGGAAAATCCAATCATCAGTTCCTAATGCAAGTGCACTGCCAACTTGTGAAGCTTCCTGCCCTTCGAATGGAGCATATGTCCCGAGACGTCCTTGCCGCTGCAAGTTAATCGCTTTTCTGTCGAATGTTCGAATTCGAACCATGTTGTAATAAAAATCTCTGACAAGTTGCTCATCAATCTGCTTCTCGTAGAATGAATCTAGTAAAACTCCTTCATCGTCCATTACTTTCTTAATGGGAAAGTGATTTTTCAACTACAGTACCCCCACTCACGATTATTTGCGGATCGCCCACTTCGGTTTTATGGATGGGGTGTAGAAGCTGTTCCGCCCACCTCTACTTTCCATTTTTTTCTCACACATTGTATTAGCTGATTCCATTGTGCAAGTACCACTCATTTTCGCCAGCTTGTAAACTTCTAAAATCGCATCATATATATGTTTTGTTTTTGCCAGTACCCGCTCATGATTGAAGCCGTACAATTCATCCGCCACATGAATGAGACCGCCGGAATTGATAATATAATCCGGAGCATAGAGAATGCCTTTCTCTTGTAGCTTTTTCCCATGGTCTTCATGTAGTAACTGATTGTTCGCCGAACCTGCAATCGCTTTTACTTTGAACTGATTTATCGTCTGGTCGTTAATAATTCCGCCGAGTGCACAAGGAACAAATAGTTCCGCTTCTTGTGAATAAATATCCCCGCTTGCAACGACTTTCACGGTACCGGTTGTTGTGGCCGCTTTTTCTTCGATGGCCAGCAGATTCTTTTCATTAATATCCGTTACATAGACGTGGGCACCTGCCTCAAGTAGTCCAACTGCAACTTTGAATCCCACTTTACCTAAACCTTGGACAGCGTAAGAATGCCCTCCTAACTCATCATTTCCGAATAGCTCTAGATTTGTCGCTTTTATCCCGTACAGAACACCTTCTGCTGTCGGAATGGAAGAGTCCCCTCCGCCTCCATAAGCTTCAGGAGTACCTACGATGCAATTCGTTTCCTTCATTGAATGGACGAAATCCTCCAAGGTCGTTCCCATATCGGTACCGGTGTAAAACCGGCCGCCAAGAGTTTCTACGAATTGACCAAATGCACGGAACAATTCGGGCGTTTTATCCGTTTTGGGATCTCCGATGATGACCGCCTTTCCGCCGCCAAAATCCACATCAGCAGCGGCGCATTTGTAGCTCATCCCTTTGGATAGACGAAGTACATCTTCCAGCGCTGCATCCATACTTTCGTAAGGATGCATGCGGCAGCCGCCTAGCGCAGGTCCAAGTGTTGTATTGTGGATTGCTATAATCGCACGTAAACCTGTCGATGGATCATTACAGAATACGACTTGTTCATGCCCGGCCATTTTTTCAAAGAGATCGAAATTACTTGTCACTGAAACTCTTTCTTCTTCAATTTTCATAGATTTTGCCCCCTGAGCATTTGCTGTCAACCTACTAAATAGCATCTCTTCCTAGGAAGATAACGAAGCATCCCTCAACTTTTGTGCAATCGTTTCTTTTGGAAGAATGATTTGTTTTACAATACCTTGACCGATTAACCCTACGTGGTTGTGCGCGGTAACTTCCGTAACTACAGCATTATTCCGTAATTCGACTAACACTGCGGTGAGCGTCACTTTTGAACCTAGCGGGGAAGGTGCTAGATGTTGTAGCTGAACAGACGCCCCCATTCCTTCTTCATGTACTTCCAAAAAGGGAAGAATAATTTTCCGGGAAACCCATTCCATATGATAAGTCATCGCTACTGTTGAATAGACGGGGTGCACAATTTCGCCTTCAAACGTAGCAAACATGTCTTCAGTCACTATTATTTCAATCGTTTCTGATCTGCCAACTTCCATCCCCTGCTTCATCGCGTCCCCCCTGTATCCTATGATTCTCACCTATAAACTACTATTGTTACTGCAAATTCATCACGAACTAAGCGGCTGAATGAGAGCGCTTACATTTATGCTTTACTAAACCGAATTCATATAACACTATTTATACGTAATATTACCGACTTGTAATACTAAAGTCAATATTATAGTTGGAAAACTCCGTAATTTCGGAATAGGTTGATGGATAACCTACTGAGCTGGTGCCCGGGGCAGGCCGAAAAAAAACCGCAACCATAAAGGCTGCGGCAGTCAAATAAAGCTGAGAGGAAAAAACCTCTTTATATACTTTATCTCTTCATTACTCTTCTAAATTCCTCTGTGGATTTCTCCAACTGACTTCCCGCTTCTTCCATCATACTATCCAACAATTCTTTCACAGTTGGAATGTCTTCTATTAACCCTGCAATCTGTCCGCTATTTAAGAATCCGTTTTCCATATCACCTTCGATCGCGCCTTTAACATGCTGGATTTCTGACGTTAGTTCTCCGTATTGTTCCAGTGTCATACCCGCTTTATCGTATTCTTTAAGTTTCATTGTATAAGGTGTCTTTAGAACTCTTCTCAGCCGTTCAACGCTTCGTCCGATAATTAACGTTTCCGTATCACTTGCTTCCACAAGATTTTGCTTGTACTTGTCATGAAACGGCGCTTCCTTCGTTGCAATTAAACGAGTACCTATTTGCACACCACTCGCTCCTAACAAAAGGGCAGCCGCCAATCCTTTACCGTCACCGATTCCTCCTGCAGCAAGAACAGGGATATTTACATGCTTCACGATTTGTGGAATTAACGCGAATGTTGTCAGCTCCAAGTTGGAGTTAATGCCTGCTGCTTCAAACCCTTCTGCGACTAATACATCCGCTCCGGCAGCTTCCGCTTTTTGTGCATGCTTCACTGAAGCTACGACTGCAAGTACGGTTACGTTATGGTTGTGAAGTTTAGGTATATATGGAGCTGGATTTCCTGCCGATAGGGATACGATTGGAATTTTATGTTTAATGACGAGATCAATCATTTTGTCAACATAAGGGGATACACCAACTGCAATATTAACCGCAATGTTCTTTTTCGTTCGCTGTTTCGTTTCAAGGATTATTGTTTCTACTTCCTCTGGCGTCATAGTGCCGCATCCAATCGTGCCAAGTCCCCCTGCTTCAGAAACAGCAGCAGCGAGTTGTGCATTGCTTATATTCCCCATACCTCCTTGGATGATCGGGAAGTCAATTTGTAACTTTTCACATAGATATTTCATTTTTATACACCTCCGCAAAATTATGTTATAGTAGATTCAATAGAATAACAATTTAGATTACTTAAAATGAGGGGGATTTATATGTTAGTGCCTTATAAAGGGGATAAACCCGAGTTGCATCCTACTGTTTTTGTTGCTCCTGGAGCGAAAGTGATTGGGAACGTTCAAGTAGGAGAAGAATCTACCATCTGGTTTAATACTGTACTGCGGGGAGATGAAGGACCGATTACGATAGGTAAAAGATGTAGCATCCAAGACAATTCGACAATCCATCTATATGAAGGTGCTCCAGTTGTTGTAGAAGATGAGGTTACGGTCGGACATAACGTTATCTTACATGGTTGTAAAGTCGGAAAACGCACGATTATTGGTATGGGATCTACAATTCTTGACCATGCAGAAATTGGTGAAGAGTGCATTATTGGTGCAAATACGCTAATACCACCCGGTAAGAAAATCCCTCCCCGTTCACTCGTTGTCGGTTCACCAGGAAAAGTAGTGCGGGAACTGAACGAGAAGGATTTCGAGATTATTCAACTATCGATAGATTCATACGTTGAAAAAGGATATGACTACCGAGAGATTTTTAAAGACGAAGAAGTTAAGTAAGATAGAAAGACGCACCATGTTTTAGAGTAACGAACATGGCCAAGGAGGGATGAAAATTAATCCCTCCTTTTTCGGCATCGCCTTGAATTGCCTTGAGACCTATCTTATTCGATAATTAGCGGATGATTATCCGCATCATATGATTTATCTTTTCGCCTCATATCGTTATCTTCTTGAAAGACTTCTTCGAAAAAACGGCTGGCCGATTGCGCCAGCAACTTATAATGTTGTTCAAACAAATGAGCTGCATGATTGCCGTTCCATATTTCCGGCAGCAACTCTCTCGGTAGGCCAGGATCTACAAAGAGGAACTTACGATATTCATGAACTAGATTTGTCCTTTCCACGAAACATTCGGCATCCGTCATTTGCCCATCACTCATCAGGCTTTGATGAATGATGTACTTATTACTATACGTCGAAATGAATTCTTTATATTTCCCATCAATTTCTTGAAGCGGCCAACTTTTTTCGACAAGTTCTCTGTCTGCTTGTGGTCCTCTATATTCGGACAGGAATAGATCGGCATGCCCTTGGATGTCATATTTATCAATGAGCAGGTTCACTTCTTTTTCGAGATTATTCGGTGTAATCCAGCACCCGTTTGAAAAACTGCCAAATCCACTCCATAGTAGTTCTTTACGAAGTTCATCACGGATCTGCCTCTTCTCTTCTGGAATCGTATACATAAGCATACGCCATTTACCATCCCACTCGTGCGGCATTAATTTGAAGATACGGACGGCCGCTTCTTCCATACGAGTTTCTCCACGAGGTGTCAGGTAATAATAACTTTTATTTCCCTTCTTCTCAGAATCAAGCCATCCTTGCTTCATCATTCGGGAAACAGCAACACGAACTGATTGTTCATTATGACCAAATTCCTTCATTAATCTTATCAGGCTGCCAATCCATATTTTATTGCCATAATGACGGATATAATCTCCGTATATTGTAAAAATCATTGATTGTGCATTTGCCAATTAACTTCACTCTTTCTTTTTTAAAGATGTATCATAATATTCCCTGCCTTCCATTATATCGTTATATCAATAAAAGAAAACCTATTACTCAGTTATATTCTCAATGATTGCCGCAATCCCTTGACCTACTCCAATACACATCGTTGCTAGTCCGTATTTAACGTTCTGTCTTTTCATTTCGTAGAGAAGTGTTGTTAGGATTCGGGCGCCGCTTGCTCCTAATGGGTGGCCGAAAGCGATTGCTCCGCCGTTAACGTTCACTTTTTTATCGTCTAATTCTAACTGGTGTATACATGCAAGTGCTTGGGACGCAAAAGCCTCATTTAATTCGACAAGTCCGATGTCATTTGTAGTGAGCCCTGATCGTTCAAGTGCTTTTCTTGAGGCGTAAACTGGACCAAGGCCCATGACGGCTGGTTCTAGTCCAGCTGTTGCCCCGATAACATATTTCGCAAGGGGGGTGAGGTTCAGTTCTTTCGCTTTCTCTGCACTCATAAGAAGTAAAGCGGACGCACCGTCATTGACACCCGAGGCGTTGCCTGCAGTTACGGTGCCACCTTCAAATATCGGTTTCAGTTTTCCAAGCTTTTCTAGCGTTGTATCCGGTCGCGGATGTTCATCCTGATCCACAATGATTTCGTTCCCTTTACGGTCTTGATAAATAACCGGAACAATTTCTTCAGCAAAACGGTTTTCTGCTATCGCTTTTTTCGCACGTTGCTGGCTTTCATTAGCAAATACATCCTGATTTTCTCGTGTTATTTGATACCGTTGTGCGACGTTTTCAGCCGTCTGTGGCATCGTATCTGCACCATACATTTCTTTTAGCTTTTTATTTGTAAAGCGCCAACCGATTGTTGTATCTTGTAATTCCATATTGCCGCGCGGAAATGCTAGATCAGGCTTTGCCATGACTAGGGGTGCACGCGTCATGCTTTCTGTTCCGCCTGCAATGTAAATATCGCCATCACCAACTGCGATTGCCCTGGCAGCGTACATAACAGCGTCAAGCCCCGAGCCGCAAAGACGGTTAATCGTCGTGCCGGCCACTTCGACAGGAAGCCCGGCTAGTAAACTGGACATTCGAGCTACATTACGGTTATCTTCTCCAGCCTGATTCGCATTTCCTAAGACTACTTCTTCGATCTCCCCTACCGGCAGCCTCGGATTCCGTTCGACGAGCGATTTAATAACGACAGCGCCTAGATCATCTGGACGGACGTCTTTTAACGCACCGTTATATCTTCCGATTGGTGTACGGACAGCATCCACTATGACGACTTCTATCATTTCGGAACCAACTCTTTTCCAGAGGTATAGTCGTAGACGCCTTTCCCGCTTTTCCGGCCAAGGCGGCCTGCTTTTACATATTGCTCCAATAGAGGCGCGGGGCGATATTTCTCTCCTAGCTTTTCATGTAAGTAGTTTAAATTATTCAGCCGTGTATCAAGTCCGACCAAATCGACGAGTTCAAACGGGCCCATTGGGTAGTTCAACCCAAGCTTAATCGCTTTATCAATTTCTTCTGGCGTTCCAAGTCCTTCTTGCAGCATGTAGAATGCTTCATTGCCAACAAGTGCGCTAATTCGGCTTGTGACGAACCCAGGAAATTCATTAATAACGACCGTCTCTTTCCCCATATTTACGGCCACTTCTCTAATGACTTCTGCCGTCTCATCACTTGTTTCCAACCCCCGGACGATTTCAACAAGTGGCATTTTATGTACCGGATTGAAAAAGTGCATAGCAATTGTTTTATCCGGACGTTTGCCAAAAGAAGCGATTTCTGTCGGACTCATCGTCGATGTATTTGTTGCAAAATAACAGTCTCTTGAAGCATATTGTTCTATTTCTTCAAACACTTGTTTTTTAATAGATGCCAGTTCAGGCACGGCTTCGATGATTAAATCTGCATTTCCTGCTGCTTTTTCCAGATTGTTTTCATAGGTTAATTTTTGGAGCGCCTTTTCAGCTGCGTCCGCTGTGACTTTTCCATACTTCAGCCCTTTTTCAAAAATAACTTCAATTTCACTCTTAGCATTTTGTAGTGCAGTTTCATTTATATCGACAAGTGTAACTGTGTATCCACCAAGGACACCAACATAGGCAATTCCTCTACCCATCACGCCTGAACCAACCACAACTATATGCTGAATCATCCGTATTCCTCCTTTTTATGATGAACGAATACGGACAGGAGATCATACATCCCTGTCCGCAAATTTTTACTAATAGATATACGTTTTTTTCTTAAAGCCCGAATGGGTTGACTGGGCGGCTGCCGAAGTAGGACATGATGCTTTTCGTTTCAGTGTAAAGATCGAGTGATCCGGCTGACAGCTCACGGCCGAATCCGGATTGTTTAAAGCCCCCGAATGGCGTGCCTGGAAATGCGGAGAACGGTGTGTTGATCATTACGATTCCCGCTTGAATTTGGTTCGCAACACGTGTTGTCGTTGCCGTATTTGTTGACCAGATTGAAGAGGCTAACCCATAATCCGAGTCATTCGCTAAGGCAATTGCTTCTTTTTCGTTTTTGAATTTCGATACGACGACAACGGGTCCAAAGATTTCTTCACGCACAACTTTCATGTCTTGTGTGACGTTACCGATAATAGTTGGCGCATACCAAAAGCCGTTTTCATAGCCTTCCGGTTTCAATTCTTTACCGCCCGTTAGAATCTCAGCGCCCTCGTCGATTGCAGATTGAACATAGCTTTTCACAGTGTCTAACTGAGTTTGATCGATAACTGCGCCCATATGCGTTGCCTTACTGAATGGATCTCCAATTGCTAGTTTTTCAGTTTTCGCAATAAACTTTTCAACGAACTCATCGTATACATTTTCATGGATATAGATTCGTGAACGTGCATCACAAGATTGGCCCGTATTATTGAATGCACCGTAGAGTGAGCCATCGACGGCTGCATCAATATCTGCATCCTCAAAAACTAGGCTTGGAGATTTCCCGCCAAGTTCTAGTGTTACGCGTTTTACTGTTCCTGCTGCTCTTGTCATAATGTCTTTACCAATGGACGTAGATCCTGTGAAAGCAACTTTATTCACTAGTTCATGTTCTACCAAGTAGTTGCCAATCTCGGATCCAGATCCAGGTAGAATGTTTATCACGCCTGCCGGTACGCCCGCTTCATGACAGATTTCCCCTAGAATAATCGCCGTCAGTGGCGTGAGTGACGCCGGCTTAATAACGACCGAGCACCCTGCAGCAATAGCCGGAGCAATTTTCCAAGCAGCCATCATCAGTGGATAGTTCCACGGAATAATTTGCGCACACACACCAAGCGGTTCTTTTTCTGTATAGTTGTGGAATTGTCCAGGTACGTTATTTACAGATCCACCGTGTGCTACGATAGCGCCTGCGTAAAACTCAAAGTCTTCAATGGCTTGAGCGATCTGTCCTTTCGCAGCTGCAAGTGATTTTCCTGTATTCAAAATTTCCAATTCCACAAGTTCATTAAAGCGTTCGCCCATAATGGCTGCAATTTTGTTCAGGACACGTGCACGACGTCCTGCGGGAGTTATTTTCCACTTCCCATTATCGAATGAATCTCTCGCTGCCCGAACAGCTTTTTCAGCGTCTTCTTTCGTCGCTTTAGCTACTTCAGCCAGTAGTTCACCTGTCGCGGGATTATAAATCTTTGTGCGCTCTCCGCTGCTGCCATCGACTTGTTCACCGTTAATGAACAGTTTGTAGTAGTCACGCTTCATTGATTCTCGCTCTGTCGTTCCTTCTTGAATTGTCGTCATTGGATGATTCCTCCTATTGCCCTGAATAGACAGGTTTTCTTTTTTGCATGAATGCGTTGACACCTTCACGATGATCTTTTGTTAGACCCGCTATTCGCTGTCCTTGAGCTTCTTGCTCTAGATAATCATCAAAAGAGAGTAAGGTTGTTGCCTTCATTGAACGTTTGATCAGCCCTAGTGCTTTTGTTGGCAAAGCGGCTAGTCGAGCTGCGAATGCGGTAACGTCTTCTTCCCATGTATCAATTGGAATCAGTCGATTCGCAAGTCCCATTTCCACGGCGTCAGCAGCTGATACTTTTTCTCCTAACATGGCTAGTTCCGTTGCTTTGGCATGTCCTACGAGTTGTGTCAGATAATAGAGATTGCCGGAATCCGGAATAAGTCCCACATGGATGAACGCGTTTACAAAACTTGCGCGTTCTGAAATCAGTCTGAAATCACATGCTAGGGCAAGGCTAAATCCAGCTCCAGCAGCAACTCCGTTGACAGCTGCAATAATCGGTTTTTCACAAGCTCTCAGTTGCTTCACCATCGGTCCATAATGGTCTCGTAACACTTGACCATGATCCATGTTCTCATCGACTTCCGATAAATCCTGTCCGGAACAAAATGCACGTCCTTCGCCCGTTATGACGATGCAACGAACTTCA
Source organism: Saccharococcus sp. Marseille-Q5394 (assembly GCF_946901335.1). Taxonomy (NCBI): domain Bacteria; kingdom Bacillati; phylum Bacillota; class Bacilli; order Caryophanales; family Anoxybacillaceae; genus Saccharococcus; species Saccharococcus sp. Marseille-Q5394. The sequence continues at coordinate 1,489,952 of NZ_CAMPPQ010000001.1, forward strand.
TCGTCATTCGAAGCGGATTTGACTGCGTCTTTCACTTCCCGGTTCATCTGTGCGATAAATGCATTTAATTTGTCAGGTCGATTTAAATAGAGCCACGCAATTCCATCTGCAACTTCATAGCGAATCGTCTCAAACATTCAGCAACCTCCTTACTTCCCCTGATAATCTGGTTTTCTTTTTTCCACAAAAGCATTCATACCTTCTTTTTGATCTTGTGAAGCGAATAGTAGATAGAAATTTTTCCGTTCATATTGCATTCCTTCATATAATGGATAATCCACTGCTTTATTGACCGAATCTTTAATGAGGCGAAGCGAAAGCGGCGGTTGTTTAGCGAGCCGATTTGCAAACTTCATCGTTTCCTCCATTAGCATTTCAGGAGCAACGATTTTGTTAATGATTCCGTGCATAAGAGCCGTTTCCGCAGAAATACGCTCTCCTGTCCATAGCCATTCAATCGCTTTCGTTCTACCTACAAGCTTCGTCAACCGCTGCGTTCCTCCTGCACCTGGCATGACGCCAAGAAAGACTTCCGGAAATGAAAACTCTGTTCCGCTAGCTGAGATTATTAGGTCACAACAAAGGGCAAGCTCGAATCCTCCTCCGAAGGCAAAACCTTTTACTGCACCGACAATTGGTTTTTTAATGAGAGCTAAACGGTCCCAATCCGCAAATTGATTCAACGACTCAAGGCTGATTGGGTCATCATTCCTCATTTCATCAATATCCGCTCCCGCCGAAAAAGCTCGACCCTGGCCTGTAAGCACAATGACGCGAACGTTCTCATCTCGATCATATTCTTCCATTGCTACAACAATTTCTCTAACCATTTTTCGATTCAATGAGTTTAACTGACGAGGACGATTTAAACAGATGACTGCTACGCCGTTTTCCTCCATGGAAGTTTCAATGAAGTCGAATCGATCCATTACGCGTCCTCACCTATCATTAATGTCACAAGATCACGCGCAAAACCCATTAAATCTTTACCGGATGCTTTCCCTTCAGGTGAACGTAACCCCTGCTGCAAGTCTTCCAAGCTGTCATAACACATCTCACACATGAGGTAGTATTTACCCTCCCCCCCCATCGGAGATCCTGTGAATTTCGTAACTTTCATTTCACGAAGTCCAGGGATTTCCGCTGTGATCGGTGCATGAACGTTGAAGTAATGATTATCAAATTCCTCTTTGTTTTCCGGGTGTTTGTATAACGCGATTAACTTAGCCATGTAGTATTCTCCTCACTTTACAGTAGTGTTGAAACAGGTTTCATTGCTTCGAATACGTTTTTACAGCTCTTACAATACAAAATACTTCTGCACGCTGTCGGTCCGAAAATGTTTTCCATCGTCACATAAGTGGATCCGCAATAGGCGCAATCCACATGCCAGGAGCCATCTTCTTCAAAATGTCGGGGAGGTGGGGCTATTCCAAACGCACGCAGATTCACATGCCCTTCTGCAGTAATACGATCTGACGTCCACGGCGGATGAAAAACGAATTCCACTTCGACTTCTCCCACTTCGGGCAGTTGTTTGATTGCATCAATCGTATTCTTTTTGATAATCTCTAAGGCCGGGCATCCTAAGAAAGTCGGAAGTAAAACTACTTTTACGCTATTCCCCGAGTGAGTGACTTTTTCAACCATGCCAAGGTCAATAATGCTAACCGAATCAATTTCAGGGTCCTTCACGTTCATCAGTATTTTATAGACGCGATCAATGGAAACGCTTTCAGAAATAGCCATAAATTCACCTCTTTCCTATCCACTACCAAGAAGCCACCGGGTCTACTTTGTAAACTTCAGAAAGTGTAAGCAGAGCTTCGTCCAAATCTACTGTATGCTCTCCATTCCTCCCGTTATTCGCAGGGTTTTCCGGAATCGGCGGTACATCAAGTCGAAGTGCAGCAAACACTGGTTCAATGCTAGCTATCCAGTTTTCTTTCAATTTTTCCTCACTGTCTATTAGTTTGTATTCTTCAATTGCTTGTTTTTGATTCCCAAAAGAGAACATATCTCCAAAGTCATTCATAACGAGCGTAATGGCATCATTCATTTTCTTTTTTGCAACATCGGTGGAACTCAATAATTGCTTAAACCAAGTTTCCCAATGTAGCCTGTGATAATAAAGTTCCATTTTCACCTTTACTGCAGCTTCAGCAACTGGTCGATACGAGCTTTTACATAAAGATTCTACTTTCACCTTTTTGGCTTGTGTGTAAAAATAACTTCTGACAACTTGATAGGCCCAATCATAATTAGGTGTTTCCATATAGTAGCCTTCACCGTTTACCCGCTCTGTTACAATGCTGTTTTTTCTCTCATGTGCTGGACGCAAATGAGCCAGGTCATCTGCATTTCCCACCCCTAACTCTTCAAGAAGTTTGTAGTACATAGCTGCATGGCCCATACTGTCTTGGCTAATTGATGAAGAAGCGACGTCTTCCTCAATGTGGGGAGCGAGTCCGAGCCATTCAGATCCTCGATAGGCATACAAGAAATCATCATCCGCCAATTGAAATAACAAACTCGTTATCGCTTCTTTGTTTTCCGCAGCCTCGGTCACTCCGTTGTCGATATTGCTCATTTCCGTTTTCCTCCCCATGACAAGATTTCTTTTTCATCCAAGATTTCCTGTTCATAGTGACGCCACTTTTTCTTTAAGTAGCCGTAGCCTTTTGTCGTACGATAATCTTTATTGTCCAGTCTGCGAAGCATCAATTTTTCTTCTGCATTCATCTTCCTAATATGCTTTCGATTCACGATCCAAATATCAGTAACCGGTTCACGGCGCATGAAATTCTCCTGAGCCAAAACGAGTGCCATTTCTTCGTTTGGAGCCAATAAGCTGAATTGGTATTGGAATGTCGAAGTTGGCGTCCGTTTGCTAAAAACTTCATATTCTTGATAAAATGTTTTCTCTTCGGCCATTTCCTTCTGACTCCTTTCGTTAGTTGACTGTCGCACTCAATGCATCACGCACCCATGCACTATTTTCGTAAGAAGATCTGCGTAAATTAAGGCGTGCTTCTGAACGAGGTCCTTTATTTTTAATAATTCTCTTAAACTCTTCCCAGTCTGGTTGTTTGTATGACCACAAACCACTGTCTTTATCGTAGCGGAAAGTCGGATCTGGAATTGTTAATCCGAGCGACAAAATACGCGGAATGTATTTGTCAAAAAAGATTTGCCTGAAGTCTTCATTTGTTTTCGTACGGATTTTATATTTGATTGTTACGTCTTGCTTCGATGAACCCGTCGTTTCTTTACTTGCCGGTCCAAAGAACATAAGTAATGATTCCCACCAGCGATCCAAAGCTTCTTGGATCATCGCTTTTTGTTCATCCGTTCCTTCTGCTAATGCCATGATAATTGACTCTCCATGTTGGGCATGGAACACTTCTTCCGCACAAATGCGTTGCAGCGCTCTTGCATAAGGTCCATAAGAAGCCCCAAGCATATCTGTCTGCGTAATTATGGCTGCTCCATCTACAAGCCAGCCTATGATTCCAGCATCCGCCCACGTTTTTGTTTCCATATGGAACACATTATGAAATTTCAAGTCTCCATTAAATAAGTCCTGCATTAAATCTCCACGATTTTTTCCATAGGGAGCTAGTAAGTCTTCTGTAACTCGAAGCAGCAGCTGGCCGTGGCCCATTTCGTCCTGCACTTTTGCCATTATGCCAAGTTTCCGTTGAAGAGACGGGGCTTTCGGGACCCACTCTTTCTCGGGGAGTGCTCCCATTATTTCGCTCATCCCATGCATGGAAATCAGCTTAATCAATGTCAGTCTGTATTCTTCAGGCATCCAATCATCTGCTTCAATCTTCTCCCCCGCCTCAATACGTTTCATGAAGTGTGCTAACTGTTCCTCTTCAGCCGTATTGTGTAAAGCCGACATGTAAAATCCCCCTTTGCCTAACGTATGAAATCGCTCCGCCCCGCATAACAACATTTTAACGATAGTCATTCATAGTGTTATATATAAAGTCAGTATAGTGCAGTGATATCGAAAAAGCAAATGTATTCTGATAAATTTAACTTCCATTTTTTCAAATCAGTTTTCAACTACTAGTAGTGATGAAAGGCGCAGGAAAATGAAAAACAGCCAATTGTCGGTACAATACCGACAACTGGCTGCATAAAAAGGTTTTAGTAACTAGTAAAAAATGGTGGCCACTTCATAGGTGGTGATTAGTTTGCAAAGTACTTCTCCCGCCACTCCACCAACTCATATTCCATGATCTGCTTCTCAAGCGTCTCGTCCCACTCGCCTGTCATCATATTCCAAACGCGTGCATACAGCCTGTCGTCGGTGGTTTGATGAAGACGGAATTCAATGCAGGGGGCGGATTTTTGTTCGAGTTCATTGACTGCCGTAATCGCCTGGACAACGAGTTGGACATTACCATCCGTATAAGCGACGTCCAATTTATCGAGCGCTTCCCGCCACTCTTCATCACGGAAATGGTTCAGCTTGCGGGAATCCACTGCATGTCGATACGTCTCCCTCTCGCCATCCGTCGGCTCCCCAACAAGGAAACTTCCGTGGGATGGGCTATAATGGACGGTCGACTCCTCCATTTCCGGCGGCTGGACGTAAATACCCGCTTCGAGCTGTTGTTTTCCCGTTTCCGTCAATGAATAAGCACCGTTGCTCTTCACAATCATGCCTGCCCGTACCATTCGTTCAATGATGTCTTCAATGAATAACGGTTCGACAACGAGCATCTCGCTTAATTCTTCAGCAGAAGTAAATTGCGACGTTCGGAAGGCGACCAAAAGCATTTTCATCAAAATGTCCATCTTCGTGCGCTTCACCGTTTCGTACTCGATATCAATCACCTGGATCGGCAATGACCATTTCACCGTTTCGAGCAATTTCACGTTCAAGTCGCGCAGCAAATCATCACGTAGCCGTTTTTCCAACGCATCCATTCATCCACCCCCTTTTCCTTCAATCATTCCTTCCTGAACCTACTAGCTCCCTGAATCCGCCCTTGAGCTTCACTTGTTCAACTAGCCGTGCGTACATTGCCTTCGTCCCGGCTTTCTTCGGCCGTTTGGTGAACATATCCGAGCTGCCGACGATGACCAACAATTCCCTTGCCCTCGACAATGCGACATTCAAGCGGCGGTAATCCTCCGCGAAGCCGATAGTGCCGCTCGGCTGCGCGTGGTTCCGAACGAAGCTCAAAATGATAATGTCCATTTCCATCCCTTGGAATTTATCGACAGAGCCAGTTCGACAATGCAAATGCTCCGGCCTAATTTCCTGTTCAATGAGCCGGTCGATTCGCTTCACCTGTTCCCCGTAGAAGCTGATGACACCGACGCTTTTCTTCTCGTTCGGCTGCATCCGGCCTTCCCGCTTCGCGAGCGACGTAGCTTCTTCGATATCCACTAGCAATTCTCGGATTCTATTCAGCTCAGCCTCATTGTAGAGACTCGTACCGCCCTTCACTTTGTCTTCGAAGTACGCAGGCTCATTCGGCATATCAAACCATAGAAGATGATCATTCCGTTTAATAGTGGCGGAAGATAGCAAATGATCGCGAGCTGCATCAGAATCCGCAAGACCGCACTGCAGACGGTATTGGCCATCCACGTAAAATGGCGCAATCGTCTCCATGATCTCCTCATGCATCCGGTATTGGATGCCAAGCATCGTCTTGTTCTGCTTCGGCAATGTTCTAAACAGCCGCTCGAATAGCGACTCCTTCAGCATGCCGCTCAGTTCTTCCTTTTCGGCCTCGTCCTTGATCTCCTCGATGAATTCCTCCATCGTCTCCCGGCCGACAAGCGGCGGCAGCTGATGATGATCCCCGACGAGGACAATCTTCTTCCCTTTCAGCATCGGAAGCAATAGTTCAGGCGGCGTCGCTTTTGACACTTCGTCAATGATGACGACGTCGAATTCTGGATAATCCTCCATGAAATCACGCCTCGCGGAAGCAACACAAGTCGTCCCGATGACGTTCGCATGCTTCACATACAGCTTGCGGATTTCATCCAAGTCAAACTCCCCTGCTTCTGCAAGCATTTCACTCCACTCATCTTGCAGCAGCCGTGCGACCGGCATCCGGTCACGCTCCTGCTGTAATTCGGCGGCTTTTACAGAATTCTGATCGATTTCCTCAATCAATTCCTTCTTCCGCTTTTCCGGTTCGGAAAGGATGATTTCCTGTAGAGTAAGAATCCGCTGCTCAAGTTGTTTCATCCGGTCTTCTGCCTCCGCTATCTCTAGCAGCAATGCTTTTTCGTCAGTCCGTAAAGCTGCAAGCTGTTTGGAAGTACGGATCGATTCAGTGGAATTCTCTTCGACAGCCTGCTCAATCCTTTGGAATAAACCTTTTCGCTCCTCAAAGTCGGCAAGCGTCTTTTCGAGCTTTTCAATCTCGTCCTCGACATCCTGCCGATAAACTTGTTCGTCAACAAGTACAGCTAGCTCCGAAGTTTCTTCCTTCAACTCTAGAAGCTGTTCTTCATGTTCTTTGATTGTTCGTTCGGCGGCTGCCACCTGTTCTTCAATCTCTCGAATATGAGCAGTCATTTCATCTTTTATTTCATTTTTCAAAGCGGTGAATCGGCCCGCCGCTTCACGATCGGATGATGATTTGATCGACGCGGAGATTTTCCGCACGTCCTCCGCTTTGCCGTATAAATAAGCGAGATTATCGGCAAGCCGATGCAAAAGAGTCGCCTTTTCGGCATTTGCCGGCGCTGCCAAAATCCGTTTTGTCGCAGGGTTCACAAAGAATCGGCCAATTTTATCAAGCATGTCATGCATTTCTTCAGCCGTTTTGTATGTATCGTCCTGTTTGCTGCAGACCTGTTCGACCGCGAAATGATGCTTCCGAAGCAGATTTTCCGCATGCTTGATGCCATTCATCAGCCGCTCCGCCACTTCTTTCCATTCCAGAAGCGCATACGGATACGTACCGTTTTGAATATCCACACGCAAACGACGGAGCGTATTGATTTCAAGACTCGTCGGAAGCGATGGTTCGATGTTGTGTGCCGCGAAAAGTCCTTCCAGCTCCTGCAGCTTCCGCACGTCCGATAAGTCTTCGATGAAATGAGGCATCGACCCCACCTTCAAACTGTTCGTTGCCGCTTCTTCCGTCAATTTCCGGATTTCCATTTCCGCGTAATCGATCGCTTCGACCGTTTGGAAATAACGAAGCTTTTTGCGATTCAAAGCCAATTCGAGCTCTGCTTCAGCCATCTTTTCATGCATTTCCGGACTAATTGAAGCAACTTCCTTTTCCTGTTGCAATCTGTCCTTTTCTTTGGACAGCTTTTCAAGATTCCCGGTCTCTTCTTCCAATTGCCGGGCAAGCGAATCCTGTCTCTCCTTAAGTTCCGACTGCAACTTCTTCAAGGAGTCCTGCTGTCCATTCAGGTTTTTGCTTTCCATCTCGGCGGCTTGTTTCTCGGCTATGCGCCGGTCCGTTTCATCCTGTTCCGCCTGCAGACGCTGCAGTTCCTCTTCGAGACGTCCGATTTCCTCAGCGATCTCCTGCTCTCGAGTTGCTCGCTTTTCCCGTTGCTCATTGACCGCAGCCAATGTTTCATCCCGCCAGTAGGAAGCGACATTTTCCTCGATGAACCGCTTCCCTTCCTCTTCGATGCTCTCCGTCCGCCCATAACGCAAAATCCGGATGCCCGGATCGGACAGCAGCCTGCCGAGCGCATTGTCCACCGCCAAATTCGACTGCGAGGCGACGAGCGTCCGTTGCCCCGCCATCATGAGCTGGTGGCAAAGCTCCGAGATGACAGTCGTTTTCCCAGTCCCTGGTGGTCCTTGAATGACATACAAGTCATGTGCTGACATCGCGCCAGTGACGGCCTCACGTTGGAACTCATTCAACGGATGATGGAACTCGAGCTCCTGCCGCTTATTCGTAATTTGGACGACAGGCCGTTCCTCAAACAGCACCTTCTCCAAATTGGCGTTTGCCGCAAATCCGTCTTGCAGATCCTTGAACCCTTTCCGCAGCCGACGAATTTGGCTTAGCTCGGCGAAATTGCTGAAAGTGATTTCTCTCGCATCCTTCGGCAATAAAGAGCTGCGTCTAGCAATCGCTTGGTATTTCCGGCTCAGTTCGATCTTCACCGACCGTCTTCCGCGATTTACATCAACGACCGTTCCAAGATCATCGTTCGAACCTTTCAATTTTGCACTGAATCCGGTGATCGCACTCCAATCTTTCGCTTCCAATCCGCTGCAAATGATCGTCAGCTGACTGAACGAGTCATTGATGATAGGTTGTGAAAAATGGGCGGTTACATCCGCGACATCTGCATTTTTCTCCTCAATCCGTAAGTATCCTTCCCAACTTTTGATCCGTTTTTCCACATATGCTGAACGCTCTTGAGCGATTGGAAGCTCCCGAAGGCTCGTATATAGCTCGATCGGCATTGGAATACCTGTACGCCGGTTGACTGCGAATGCCAAGCGGACACCAAGTCGGCGATTCGTCCGGACAGGCTCTTTCCGCCCTTTCACTCTGAAGCTTGTCGCGAGGAAGCCTTCGTTTTTGTAGACGCATTCCATGACGGCGACCCGTTCGTTTAAGTGGTTGGCGAGCTGTGGATTTTCTTCTGGGCCAAAGTAGAAGGAGAATGTCATGTTGTCTTGTTTTGCGGGTAGTTTTTCGATGTATACAGAGTAATTTGCCTGCATGGAAAAGAGCTCGTTTTCGTCAATCGCCCAGTTTCCGATTTCTTTGCGCGCCCGTTGTGTCATATCGAGCCGGCAGTTCATCACTTCGCTTTTCCCCATCATGACATCCTCCTTTCTGGTTGTTTTCCGAAATAAAACCGTACGTTCTATCATACAACAAAAAGGGGTCCTGATTCATTAGAAATCCGGAAATAGAATTTGTTGCAATCGTTTCCCGCTTCAGAAATCTGGGTATTGCATGGATAGATTGTGACTGTTGTCGAAAAATATAAGGAGTGAATGGAATGAACCAAAAAACCTTTGTCGGGTTATACGATACAGAAACAGCTTTGCTTGCCGCCATTGCAGAGTTGGATGAAAAAGGGATCGCCCCGGAGAACATGTATGTCGTTGCGAGGAATGAAGAGGAAGTCGATATGCTACGGCACAGGACGGCGGAAGAGATCCAGTCGGCGCCCTCTAATTGGCTGGACCGTTTTATCGGTTATATTTCCGGGGAGAATCATGTGCGCAGCATGCTTGTGGAAGTCGGTTTTGATGAGGCGGATTTAAGGCGGTATGAAGCGGAAATCAAGCAAGGAAAGTGGCTGCTTTATGTTGACGGAGAACCCGCGAAGACAGCATACGAACTGAATGCAGAGCGACATAGGGCGGAAACGAACCCGTTTGACCGGCCGGTTTCGGAAGCTGAACGTTTGAACAGGCAAGGTGAGGAGTCACCAGTCGGTATCGGGGAGGATGGATTGCCGAAAAATGATTACCGGGATAGCGTTGCAACGGACGCCTATGAGGGCAGTAGTGCAGTTTCGCGCGAAGATCTGCTGTTCGGCAGGGCAGGTGCGGAAGCTTTATTAGACAGGTCTGAATATGAGCCGAACCCGCCAAACCTTTCCCCTCCTTCCCAAATACGCGGCACGCCGTCCGGGGAACGCAGTCATTTGCATCGGGCATCCCGGAGGAACGTAGATTGGGGCGGTGTTGATCAAGAAAGCCAAAACGTCATCCCCGATCCACAAAACTTCTCAGAAAGCCAAATGGATCGACAGGATGCATTGGCTAAAGCGAGGGATTTTGCCGATTTGTTAGAAGGCCGCGATTCGATGATGGCTACCCAATCAGAAGATGTCGTCAAGCCGATAAAGCCGATTGTCATCGACTTGCGGAATGTTGAAGTAGATGAAAATGCCGAGTCTTGGCTGCTGCCGAAGAAACGAAAAAAGGATAAATGACGAATGCGACCATGCACCTATCGGGTGTGTGGTCTTTTTATGGAGATAAGCTCGTACATCCGGAGGAGTGATCATAAATCCGGTTAAGTGATCATAAATCGGAAGAAGTGATCATAAGTCATGGCAAGTGATCATAAACCCGGGCGAGTGATCATAAGTCACGGCAAGTGATCATAAAACCGGAGAAGTGATCATAAATCACGGCAAGTGATCATAAATCCGGAGAAGTGATCATCACTCATACTTTATACTTATAAACGTTTCATTTAATTCCATTTTCTTCATTCGCTCGTCTCCTACAAGTTTTCCTGCTATAATAATAGAGTGCTTTTGCAAAGGGGCTTCCCCTAGCTGAAACACGAAAAATAGTAGACGGAGAATGTTGGATACAACATATTCCTAGCTGAGGAGAATTGTAGATTTGAAGATTTTAGTAACAGTTATTGTTGGTTTGGTGTTCATTGGATTGTTATTCAAATTCCCTGTTTTCTTTGCTGGCATTGCCATTGCACTTTGGGGAATTAAAAAAATAAAGAAGCAAAAAGAAATGAATCAGAAGTCGAAAATGGCACCTGCTTTACTGATCATCGGGCTAGTGCTCGCGCTTGGTGGATGCGTCGGTTCACTCGATAAGGAAGAATCTACTGAAAAATCCCCGACAGAACAAGTTGAGAATGTCGAGAAAGATACATCGGAAGAGAAAGCACCAGAGAAAGAAACTTCAACTGTTGAAAAAGAAGAAGTGGAAAAAGAAAAAGCCGTTAAGCAAGAGAACAAAACGGAAGAAACGAAAACTAGCACGGCTATCGTCGCTCCACCAATCGAAAAGAAACCTGCTTCCACCGCTAAACCGGCTCCGGTGAAAAAGACTGAGACGTCCGGAACGACGGCGCAAGTCCCTGTCAAACTAGTGAAGACGATCGACGGAGACACAATCAAAGTATTGTATAACGGGCAAGAGATCAACGTCCGCTATTTATTGGTAGATACGCCAGAAACGAATCATCCCCGCCTTGGGAAGCAGCCGTTCGGCGATAAGGCGAAGGAGCGAAACCGTCAATTGGTCAATAGTGGCGCCCTCACGCTCGAGTTCGATATCGGGGAGCGCTACGATAAATACGATCGATTGCTCGCCTACGTCTATGTCGACGGAAAAAGCGTCCAAAAGACGTTGATAGCGGAAGGCTTGGCTCGCGTTGCATACGTATATCCGCCAAACACGCGTCATTTGACACCTTTCGAAGAAGCGCAGGCGTCAGCGAAGAAACAAGGGCTCGGCATCTGGTCGATCGAGAATTACACGACAGATTCCGGATTTAACAGCGATGCAGTACCTGCGAAAAGTGCCGGCAGTTCAGCTGCGAAGCCGAAAGCACCTAGTGTTGCTGCAACAAAACCGGCAACAACGCCTAGCCCGAGCGTTTCCAGCGGCCAGGAATGGTTCCAAAACTGCACGGAGCTTCGTAAGAAATATCCGAACGGTGTTCCTCAAGGCCATGCTGCCTACCAGTCTAAAATGGACCGTGACAAAGACGGTTATGCGTGTGAAAGATAATCGTTTGAACCGGAAGAGGGATCCCCACTTCCGGTTTTTTTGAATACTTTGGACGTGGGACGGCTCGCTTTGGACGTGCAGTGGCCTACTTTGGACGCGCAGCGGCTTGCTTTGGACGCGATTCTGAAAAAACGGTTTAAAATCAATATATATAAAGCGGATTGCCTTTCCCATTAGGCAATCCGCTTTCCTATTCACCCTTCATCTTCCACAATTACTGCTTTGCCTTTCATTTTCAACAATAACGGAATCAACAGCCATGCTGCTGCCGCAATGATGAAAACAAGTGATAAAGGCTTCGAGAAGAAAATGCCGAAGTCGCCGTTTGAAATCGTTAAGGCACGACGCATATTGTTCTCGATCATCGGTCCTAGCACGAGTGCAAGGACGAGAGGAGCGACCGGGTAATCGTTCTTCGACAATAAATACCCGAGCACACCACACCCGAGCAATAAGTACAAATCGAATGTCGTATATTGCACGGCATACACACCGAAAAATGAAATCGCCACGATGATCGGCAATAAATATTTCTTTGGCGTTTGAATGACCTTTGCGAATACACGAACGAGCGGCATATTCAGCACCAATAACATCAAGTTGCCGATGAACATACTTGCGATAAGCCCCCATGCCACTTCGGGATGCTCGTCGAAGAGCAGTGGGCCTGGCTGGATATTGTACATTATTAACGCACCCATCAAGATGGCAGTCGTTCCGGAACCGGGGATGCCGAGTGTCAGCAAAGGGATCATGGCGCCTCCGGAAGCCGCGTTGTTCGCAGATTCCGGACCGGCAACGCCTGCGATATTTCCATGACCGAATGTTTCAGGTCGTTTGCTGAATTTCTTCTCTGTCATATATGAGAAGAAGGAAGCAAGCGTCGCACCTGCGCCTGGAAGCACTCCGATGAAAAATCCGAGCAATGAACCACGGACGATTGGCACGGTGCTATCTTTCATATCCTGCTTCGTCGGGAGAATACGGTTGATTTTTGCAATCGTCCCTTCTTCATTGTCCCGTTCAAGAACAGTCTTGAACACTTCACCGAGCGCGAATAGCCCGACTGCAATCGTTAAGAATTCAAGGCCAGAGAATAGAATCGGTTGGTTGTATGTAAAACGAGCAATTCCCGAGACGGCGTCGATGCCGATCGTTCCGAGCATCAGTCCGAAAACGGTCATCATCAAAGCTTTCGTCATCGATTTTCCAGCCAGACCGCTGACCGCCGCCAAGCCTAACAGCATCAATGAGAAGTACTCCGCCGGACCGAATTTGATGGCGACATTGGACAATGGTTCTGCCAGCAAAACGAGGCCAATCAAGGAGACGATGCCCGCACAGAACGATCCGATGGCGGATATCGCCAATGCAGCCCCTGCCCGGCCTTGCCTTGCCATTTGATAACCGTCAAGCGTCGTGACGACGGAAGATGATTCTCCTGGGGTGTTCAATAAAATGGATGTTGTGGATCCACCGTACATCGCGCCGTAGTAGACGCCTGCAAGTAAAATGATAGAGCTGGCTGCCGCCGCACTTGTCGGCATGCCGGACGTGATTGTTGCCGTGACCGGAATAAGGAGTGCAACCCCGCTCATCGGGCCGATGCCCGGAAGCACGCCGACAGCTGTTCCGATGACGACACCGATGAATGCAAATAATAGATTATGCCATTGGAAGGCTATAGCGAAGCCGTCACCCAGAAATTGTAATGTGCTCATATTGTGACTCCTTTCTTCTTAAAACCTCGGGAATCCTGGCAATGAGCCGCCAAGAAATTCTGCAAACAAATAATAGACTCCTAACGAGAAAACCGCTGCGATAATGATCGTAGGAACAATCCTTCCACGCTCCATCGTCTGAAATGTGACGATCAAAAAGAGGAATGTTGAGATGACGTACCCGAGCTTCTCCAGTAAGAATGCATACAGCGCCGCACTCCCTAGGATGATGATGAACTTTTTATATTGCAGTTTTTCCGTAGATGCCGACTCTGATTTGTATGTAAATGTTTCGTACAGCAGTCGCAAACTCAAGAGAATTAATATGACGCCGAGCCATAACGGAAAGATTTTAGGTCCTACCGCTGATCCGTATGCGCTACTAGCAATCTTTGTACTTTCGATGACAAATAAAAGACCGATCAGTAAAAAAGCGATGCTTGCATATCGATCGAATGTTTTACTCATAGTCTTTGACACCTCCCTATTAAAAAAAGCGGATGGCGCCTGCATAGAGGCGAAAGGCATAAGACAAAGATGTGGCGTGGCGCTTTTTGCCACAGAACAGCTTTGACTTATGACCCCGAGCTTCTGGCGCCAGTAGCTGGATTGAAAAGGCGGCCGCTTAAGCCGCCAAAAAAATTGTTATTTTTGCATGCCAAGTGCTGTCAAAAGTTCGACGATGACTTTATCTTGGTCTTCCAAGTACTTCGTGAAATCTTCAGAGCCTCGGTATTCGCTCTCCCAGCCGTTTCTTTCGAGTTCAGCTTTCCACTCGTCCGTCTCGGTCATTGCTTTTAGCTTTTCAGTCCAATATTTGACAGCTCCCTCGGACATTTCCTTCGGTCCGAAAAGGCCGCGCCAAATTGTGAACTCTGCATCAATGCCTTCCTCTTTAAATGTAGGCACTTCAGTCAATTCACCGCCAAGACGTTCTGACGAGCTGACAGCAAGGACACGGACATCTCCTGATTTCACATATTGTCCGATTGTCGATGCATCCGTTGCAATAACGTCAGCATTACCGCCGAGCAACGCCGCAACTGCTTCTCCCCCGCCATCATACGAAACGTATTTCACTGTTTTCGGGTCAATTCCATATTCGAAAGCTGGCAGGACGCCAACTAAATGGTCCATCGAGCCGGGTGCCGATCCGCCGGCAAGTGTGACTGATTTTGCATCTTTCTTAATTGCTTCCAAAACATCCTTCAGCGTTTTGAATTCTGAATCCGCTTTAACGACAATTGCGCCGTAATCGCGTGTCAGCTGTGCCAATGGCGTTGTATCTTTGTAGCCGTACGGGCTGTTCCCTTCAGCCTTATTGTTATTAATTAACAGAGGTGGAGATTTCACAAGCAACGCGTAGTCATTCTTCACTTCTTTCGTTGCAAACTCCGCCATATAAACAGCGCCGCCGCCTCCTGGTTTATTTTCAACCGTGATCGGTTTTTCAATGAGCTTCGTATCATTCATCGTTTTTGCAATTGCACGAGCGGTTAAATCCCATCCGCCGCCTGCCCCGGATGGTGCGACAATCGTCAAGTTTTTCTCCGGATATTTCGAGGAGCTCCCCTCTGCTCCGTCATTCTTAGCACACGCTGCTAGGCTTAATGCCATAACACTTGCCAAAGCAACAATCTTAAACTTCTTCCACTTCATCTTGCATCCCCCTTTGGAATAAAAAAAATGATGGTAGCGCTTTCATACGCTATCATCAATTTATCAGAAGGTTGGTTATTTTCAATGTTTCCGGCCATAAGTTCAATAATGGGCGTAAACGTCATTTTGTTCATATTGTTCATCGGTATTGGATGAAATATCTGCGTTCAGGACGACCGACAGAACCGTATATCAGCTCGGTGTACGCCTGTTTTTCCGAAACGAGATACTCCAAATAACGCCTTGCTGTCGAGCGGCTGACACCAATGTCCATGCCAAGCGTTTCAGCTGTGATTCCTCCTTCGACCTGCTTCATATGGTTGATGACTTTCTCTTTCGTAATGGGGTCAATTCCTTTCGGAGGGAGGTGATCTACATTTTCTGATGTGGCATTTGTTTTATTCCACAAGAATTGGATGGAATCCTCTTTCATGATTCCATCGCCAGCTAGCTTCTCCCTTTTCGCCCTGTAGGAAAGGAGGCTTTCTTTGAACCGATCGAATGTAAGAGGCTTAAGTATATAATCAGCAACACCGCGGCGGTACGCCTTTTTCACGATGTCGACTTCGGCGGCTGCGGTTATGAAGATAATGTCAGTGTCAGGGCTGTTTTCGTGGATGAAACCCATGATTTCCGTACCGAGCGCATCGGGCAGATAGACATCGAGCAGCACAAGATCCGGCGACAGCGCCTGCACCCAATCTTTCGCCTCCTCGCCTGTATGTGCGGAACCGACGACCGTGAAGCCTTCCATTTTTTCAATGAATCGCCTATGGATATCGGCAATTCGTTTATCATCTTCAATGATCAAAATTTCAATTGGATTTTGCATGTTGGTACCCCCTTTTCGGGATGGAAATGATGAACAGTGCACCACCTAAATCCCCTTTTTCCACTGTAATGGAGCCGCCCAAGTCTTCGACGTTCTCCGCCACTTTCAAGAGCCCATAACCTCTGTCTTCCATATCTTTTGTTGAAACTTTTTCAAGGAATAAAGCATCCAATACTTCATTTGCAATGCCCTTGCCCGAATCCTCCACTTCGAATAAAATCTCTTCCCCGTTATCGAAAATGAATAGGCGGACAAGCCGTTTCGCTTCGGGATTCATATCAACCGCTTCGAATGCATTTGTCATTAAATTTCCGATGATGAAGACGAAATGGGTCTTCTCCAATTGAGCCGGCAACTCTTTCAGAAAGCTGTCCTCGTCAAGAAGGAAACGGACATTCAGTTCCCTTGCCCGATTGAAAAAGCCGATGACGATTCCGCCGAGGAAAGGATCCTGTAAACGCTTCGTCACAAACTGGATGAGTGATTGGTGCTCAGCCGTTTCGTCATGAATCAGGCTTAGCGCCTCGTCGTATGAATGAAGCTGGATAAGTCCTGAAATCGTATAAAGAAAGTTATTGTATTCATGCGTCTGGGCCCGAAGCGCTTCTGTATACCGCTTCACTTGTGATAATTCCATCGCAAGCTGATCGATTTCCGATTGAAGACGGAACGTGGATACAGCGCCAATGATTTGGTCATCCGCCCGAATCGGGATGCGGTTGACGATGACTTTACGTCCGTGGATTTCCATCGGTCGATCGAGGTGCCGTTCCCCCGTTTCCAACACTTTCAGCAGCAGGGTGTTTGGCAGCACTTCCTGAATTGTCCTGCCGATCAGTTCCGTCTGGCCGGGAATGGAAAGTGTGTCATAAGCCGCTGCATTCACCGTTGTGATGACCCCTTTCGCATCGACCATGATGATGCCTTCGCGAACTGACTCGATAAGCGCATTTCGTTCGGTGAATAAATTAGCGATTTCCGCAGGCTCTAGATTGAACAATTCCTTCTTAATGTTCCGCGAAAGGAAACTCGAGCCGATAATGCCGAGAGCAATGGCGATCAGTACGATGTACGAAATATTATCGATGTACTGAAAAAATATGGAGGATATATCTTCATTCAAATAACCGACCGAAATGACCCCGATAATCTCGCCTTCATCGTTGAAGACAGGCGTTTTACCGCGCAGTGCAGGGCCGAGTGTGCCGGTCGCCTTTGAAACATAAGACTCTCCTAAATGAAGCGCACGTTCATTGTCATCCCCGACCATCTTTTGTCCGATCCGCTCTGTGACGGGATGGGCATATCGGATGCCTTCGCTATTCCCGATGACGACATACTCGGCACCGGTTTGTTGGCGGACCGCTTCAGCGATCGGCTGCAGCAGCCTGGACGGGTCATCGTGTTCAAAAGCAGCACGGACATCTGGCCGTGCCGCCGTCGTTTTCGCAATGCTCAGTGCCCGGATGCCGATCTGCTTTTCTATTCCTTGTGACATCGTGAAGTAAAATGAAACACCGATTATGATTGCCACGAGCGAAACGAACAAGGCGCCGTATGAAAATATGCGTGATTGCAAAGATCTCGATTTCATGCGAATCATCTCTCTATCTTGAAGTGTAGTTGCTAGTCGGTTGCGTGCTTCAGCGGGAAATCTATCTCTCTCTATGTTACACTATTGCCAATTATGGGGGAATAGGTGGAATCAATTCGGATGAATGCGGGTACGATATCAGTGACGGAAAGGAGCGTGACGCGATTTGAAGGAATTCAAAATCACCTATTTTTTTGATGAAGAACATTACATACGGAGGTTTATTCACACCGACTCGTTGGAGAGCGCCGAACAGCTCGTCGAATCGGAACGTGACCAATACATCTCCTTCCGCGACAGCCGTGGAATCTACCATGAGCTTCATACCGGCAAAGTGCGGGTCGTGCAAGTTTCGGAGTATTTCAGGGAGGATAAAGAGAAGGGGGCGTCCCGTTAACAGCGCGAGGGTTTTGTGAAAGAATAGACCTTGAACATGAAAGAATGGGCCCTTGCGAGAATGAATGGACCTTGAACGCGAAAGAATGGGCTCTTGTCAAAATAATGAAAGTCAATATCGGGAAATTTCGACAAAAGATAAAATCTATGCCGAATTATTTCCCGGGAAGCTTTTTTGCTCGTATTTTGAAACTCTTTCACCTTCCACTAGCAAAATATCCTTTGTTTGTCGTTCGTTATGGAAAGATGCAACAAGACACAAGGACAATTAACACTTTCAGCAAATATTACCGTTCTGGTCGTGATGATCATTCTATTTTTCCTGCCAGGATTCTAATTTGACGAAAAAGCCTCACCGCTAATGACCGCTATGAGTGAAACAAACAAGGCGCCCTTGTAAAAATCACATGAATAATTAATAAGAGATGGCACAAAATACATAAAGTCTAATTTGAGGAGGGATGAGCATGAAGTACAAAAAATATCTTCTTTCGTTTATGTCAGTTCTTTTGTCGGCGGGTTTTCTATTCGGCTGCAACGGCGTTGATGAAGATGAACCGGATCCGTCGGAAGAGCCTTCGGAGCAACGTGAGGATAATAGTCAATGAAGTGAGATGTAGCACCGCTCCAAGCGGTGCTTTTTTAAATTCCTACAAACAGAATAAAGAATTTATCGAACGATTTATTCCAACAAAAAAAGGCCATATACAGCCTCTTCTCTTAACTCATTATACAAATTCGGTTTTTCCCGTTTTCTTTCGCTTGATAAAGCGCTACGTCTGCTTGGTGGAACAGTTCGGTGAAAGTCCCGATTGTACCACCCGCGTTATCGGCGATGCCGACGCTAGCGGTTAATGAAATGTAGATGCCGTCTTTCTCGATTTTGATTGAACGGACGGCTTCGAGCAGGTTTTCCGCTTTCTGTTGGGCTTCTTCCAGGGAAAGATTCCGCAGGATGATGGCGAATTCGTCGCCGCCGAACCGGCCTATCAAGTCACCGCTTCTGATATGCCTGGCGCATTCTTGTCCGATTTTCTTAATGATTTCGTCGCCGAATATGTGGCCATACGTATCGTTCAAGCTTTTAAGATTGTCGAGATCGAATGCGATACAGACGATGCTTTCGCCAGAACAAGCAGCTTCGGCAAGCCATTTGTCCGTCGTCGTTTCCATGTAGCTCCGGTTGTACAGTCCGGTGAGGAAATCAGTGTTGGCCCGGCGCTCGATAGTCGAAATCCGATGCTTCACGCCTATTTTGACTGCCGCCATTGAAACTTCATGCTGACGCAGATCGCTTAACAGATTGATATATTCTTGCTGGGCTTTGTAACCACGTTGCACATCGTCCATTAGATCACAAAGCTTGCATCTCTTTTCCAAAATGCCTTTGAGCAAATTCCTGTCATTATAGCTTTCCGCAAGCTCTTTCGCTGTGTCGTATGCTTGCAATGCTTCCCGGTACATCTTTTTCTGCATTAAATAACGTCCGTACAAATCATGCACTTGCGTTTTTTCTCGAATGAAGGAAGCAAGAATCGGGTCATTTACCATCTCTTTTACGAGTTGTTCTGCGTCTTTAAGTTCTTCTAAGCCAATTAACGCGTTTGCGATGTTGAGCTTCACCCGGAATTCCAATATCGGAGTCCTCGGTTCATGAAGCTCCGCTGCTTCCAACCCTTTTTGCGCCATCGTAAGAGCGCTTTTAAAGTCCAATTCGGTTGCGAGAATCGAACTATAATTGCTGTATGCATTGCTGACGATATTGTATCGCCCGAGCTTTTCACCCAATTCAATGGCACGTTCCAATGTGGCCTTTGCTTTTTGATAATCTTTATTATATTCGTGAAGCAGGAAGAGGACGTTGCATCCATTTAACCGGTCGGCTTCATCGCCATTGTCCGTGCAATATTCAAGATACGCATCGATGCTGTAAAACGCCTCTTCAATCGCGCCGATGCAATAAAAAGACGCGGCATTGTTTATATGGGCAGTCAAAATGGATTTCGGGTCATTCGCTGCTAAACCTGCCTCTAACAATTGAAAGCATGCTTCAATTGTCTCTTCATATTTACCTTCCACTCGCAGCTTTAGGACATTTCGCTGCAATGAAACTAAATCTTCCTTCTCCATGCCCACAACTCCCATTCTCTTCTCTTAGTTCAATAGAACCGCACGACTCAAAAAAACACTCACTACTATAGTAACACCTACTGGATTATTGTGGAACTTATTTAGCAGATAAATATGTATGGAGCTGTCTGTATAAAACAGCTCATTTTATATGACATGTCCCCCTACTTCCTATTCAATGCATTAGCAATAAATCCCTTCTCCGTTTCAGCTACATCTAGTAAGTTGTACTCCGCTTCGAATAAATTCTTTTCGTACTCTTTTTCGAATGAAGCAAGGAGATCCACTGCCGGATCAATTCCCACAAATATGGCCGCACTGCTTGCCACGACGGCAATTGCCATAAGTATTGCAGCTACCTTTTTAATCGCTCTCACTCCCCCAAGTGATGTTCTTGTCTTTAACTATACGGCTTCCTGGGAGAATAGAAAATTCAATTTTATTGATAAAATACGCTATCTATTCGTCAATATCGCCAGTAAATAAAAAGAACCCATGTGCATCGACAGATTATATTGTCAAATGCTGAGGGAACTTGGGGAAACATTCATTTTTCGCAACATGCATAATTTGAAAAAGGAAGCCGGCTTCCAAAGCCGACTCCCTTCATTTCAAATGATTTCCGTAAAATATGCGACTGTCTTCATGTCATCTCCGACTTTTCGCAAGGACCATGTATCTTCAATATAAATCTCCGCCAGCTTTTCAAATTTGCCTCCATGTTTCGTCGCCCATTTAAGCGCTATGACGCTTTCGTATAGATGGGCCATACGCTTCATGAGATCTTTCGCTTCAAATGTTTGGAGGGCATTGTCGCAGCTTGCAAATGCTTGAAGGTCAGTGGATAGCTTATTTAGTTCGCCCGTTAAAGCTTTTTTCATCTCACAGTCATTTACAATGACGAGGCGGTTGCGCATTTCGTCGATGAACAGCTTATGCGCTTCGAATTTATTGACGAGACGAATAAGTTCTAGCCCTAGAATATTGGCGGTGCCTTCCCATACGGTGAGCACTTGGGCGTCCCGCAATAGGCGCGGTGTGACGAAATCCTCGATATAGCCGTTGCCCCCATGCATTTCAATCGCTTCATGAGCAAAGTGGATTGCCTGCTCGGCGGTCTCCTTCTTGATGAGCGCAATGAAAAGTCGGTTCAGGACCGTTTCGCTTTCGGATGCTGCGCCATCTGTGACACGTTCATACAGTTTGATGAAATCAAAGACGGTTGCCACTTCAACATGAAGCCTCGCCGCCATTTTTCCGAGCGTGTCCTGCACCATCGGATAGTCAGTGAGAGGCTTGCCGAATGCATTCCGGCGGGTTGCGTACGCTTTTGATTCCAGCAAGGCGCGCCGCATGATGCCGATGGAGGCGACCGCGTTGCAAATGCGCGACAGGTTGAGGGCTTCCATCATATAATAGAGCCCTTTCGACGGCTCCCCGATCGTATAGGCGAGTGCACCGTCGAACTCGACTTCTCCGGAAGGGACGGCGCGGACGCCTAATTTATCTTTCAAACGGCGGATGCGGAGCCCGTTCGGTTTACCGTCTTCTTTGCGCCATGGAACGGCGAATAACGTCAATCCGCGTGACCCTTCCTGCGCGCCTTCAATTCTTGCCAGCACCATGGCAACGCCCGCCATGCCTGCATTCGAAGCGAAGTATTTCTCACCGTATAAGCGATATTGATCGCCGTCTTTTACAGCTTTCACAACGTTCGCTCCGACATCAGATCCGCCTTGACGCTCCGTTAGAAAAGTCGCTCCTTCGTATAACGGTACTTCTCCTGTCGAGCACACATTGCCGAGGAACAAGTTTTTCACTTGTTCATCCGCGTAATGGTCAAGCAAATAGGCGGTCGCCATCGACAGTGTAACGGGGCAATAAAACCCGGGCTCGGCATGCGACAATAAATAGCCTTGTGCGAAGCTGTACGTGTAGTTCCCCTTATGGCCAAGCTCCGGAATTTCCTTGTGGACATATCCGACAATCCCGGTGTCATACGTTTCCTGGACGGTTTTCTTGTACCCTTCATTCACCCAAACTTCGGAAACTTCCTCGCCAAACTTGTCATATCTTATAAGGCGAGGCTCCCCTTCACGGTCGGTATGCTTTGCACGCTCATCGATTTCATTTGCGCAAAGCTCGCCGAAAAGGGAAAGCTCCCGTTTCGCGTACTCTAGGAATGGCCCTAGCAAATGCTCTTCGAGAATTAAGCGGAGCGTGTCATCGCCTTCGTAGAAGTTTTCAGTCTTGATGGATTCCGCTTCCTGCACGACTTTCATTGGACGGTCACCGCTTCCCTCAATGGCTGCTTCAAGATTTTTCCGGAAGCGTTCCGTGGCAATGCTTCTACTTGTTCGTACAGACGAGGCACTTTATATTTGGCAAGATGCTCGAGGAGGTGTGCTTTTAATTCCCCGCTGTCTACCGGATTTGTTGCAGCGAACACCGCCTTAACTGTTTCTCCCCATTCGGGATGTGGCACGCCTACGACTGCAACTTCACGGATGCCTGGATAGCCGAGTATCGTCTCCTCGATTTCCTTCGGATAAATATTGACTCCGCCCGAAATGATCAAGTCCTTCTTGCGATCGACAATCCATATATAGCCGTCCTCATCGAACTTCGCCAAGTCCCCGGTCTTAAGCCACTCCCCGATGAACGCTTCTTTCGTCGCTTCCGTATTTTTATAATAGCCGAGCATATTCCCTTCGCCGAGAAGGACAATTTCACCGATTTCACCCGAAGGCACGTCTATGCCGTCTTCATTCACAATCCGAAGCTCCGTATGAAGCGGTGCTCGGCGTCCGATGCTTCCGGACTTCGTTGCATGCTCATCCGCCAACAGCAATGAGCCGCTCGGGCCCGCTTCCGTCAGGCCATAAACGCACACGAGATTGTCCGTCCGGAAAGCGGTCTTCACCATATTCACTTCATTCCCGGATAGCGGCGCTCCTCCGTAAATCCACCATTTCATCGAAGACAGATCAGCATCTTTCAATCGTGGCTGCCCAGCCGTGAGCAAGTACGCGACAGGCGCGCCGAAGAAATGGGTCGTCCTCTCCTTTTCCACCGTGTCGATTAGAAGGTCAGGCGTGAATGTCGGCGTCAGGACGAGTGTTGCACCTACATACATTCCTGCCATCATGAATAAATGAAGTGGCGCTGAATGGCTGAGCGGCATCATGAGAAGGACGCGGCTTTCCGGCTTGAACTCCATTTCGACGGCGATCATCGATGCGACGGTCAAGATGTTGCGATAGCTGAACAGCACCCCTTTCGGCTTACCGGTTGTTCCGGACGTGTACAGGATCGTCGATTCATCGTCTTCTGTCAGATTACACGGAATCGGTAAATCGTCGGCGTTTTGGATAAGCGTTTCAAAGGCTTTCCAGTTTCCGGACGCCTCGCCTGTTTTGATTAATAAAGAAGGTGTTTTAAGTGTCTTCACTGTTTCAAACAGCAATTCATGCGCAACGATCGCTTCTGCGTCCGAATGGTTGAGTACATACGTCAATTCTTCCGTTGCCAGCTTGACGTTGATTGGAACTACGACAGCCCCGATTCGTTGTGTTGCAAAATAGGCGACGATGAATTCCTCGACATTCGGCAAGAACAACGCCACTTTCGACCCTATTTGAATGCCTTCATTTAGAAGCGCATGCCCGAACCGGTTGACACGGTTGTCCAGTTCTTCGTACGTAGTCCGCTTCCCCATGCAGACTACGGCCTCCGTTTTTGGGTACTTCCTTGCATTCCTCTCCAACAGCTGTGAACTGTTCATCCCTTCATTCCCCTTTCGAACTATCCAATTTTTCAGTGAATTCTTCGAGCAACTCTACCATTTCAGCTTTCATTTCCTGCAACTCCCGGATTTTCCGATCGATTTCCCCGATTCTGCATTTACCATATTCGATCGTCACTTCAAGCTGTTTTTGTCCTGTCCGATCCTTGTCGAACAGCAGCACCATCTCTTTGATGTCGTCCAGTGTAAATCCGTACCGCTTGCCGCGAAAAATGAGTTTAAGCTTCGCGAGTTCAGCATTGGAATAGAGCCGCTGATTCCCCTCTGACCGAACCGGTGCCAACAGTCCGAGTTCCTCATAATACCGGATTGTACGCGTCGACACGCCGAATGATTCCGCCACTTCCGTAATTGTCTTCAGCTTCACCACCCCTTGAGCCTTTGCTATGAATATACCATTGACGTTAACGTAAAGGTCAATAGACAGTTTTGAATTGCGGATTAATTACAGTGGATAATAGTTCCGCCTGTATGAGTTTCATGAAATATGTACGTTTTTATGTATTTTACAAGAATTTCAATTATTTGTTACATTTTGACTATTATTATACAATTTATCATGCTATACTAAATACATTATATGATAAAAGGAGGATATCTAATGTCACGTAACCGTTTTTCACATGACCATCAGACTGTTCACGCCTTATGTTGGGCTAAAACGACCGGTGGCATGTCGGAGATCATCACGACACATGGTCTCTATCTTTCTGATCTAACGCCTATGGAATTACTCAAGCAACTTCCCGAGGCGAATCAGGTCATATTACAAACAGAACCGTCGGACCATATCGATTGTGTTTGGATTTTCACTCGTTCTTTTGAAACGTTCGAAGTGGAAGAGTATCTCACAGATGTCATTTTCGCTGATGGTACAAGTCTTCTAATTCCTGTCCGTAAAAATTTTATTGATGAGACAAGTAAGCGTTTACATACCTTCACGTACCATGAAGGACAACTGAACTACATATTCCCTAGCATCAAAGAATTCAACCAACAATATTACTCCATTGAATATAGAAGATAGTAATGAAAAGCGTAAAACAGGCAGCCCGCTATAGTAGCGGACTGCCTGGTTTAATTACTCCTTCAAATCTTCAATCGAATCGATGTCCATATATGCTGGAACGACGAGACCGATTTTCACGCCTTCCATATTGGTGCCAAGCTCTTCGAATTTCCCATCGAATTTCTTAGCATACGTTTCATGCGTCACAGGCAACCATGCTGCAAGTGATGCATCTGCACTTCCGTCAGCAATAGCTGTCCAAAGTGGACCTGCTTCGACTTGTGTCAACGTAACTTTATATCCCATTTCTTCGAGTACAAGTTTGACAACGTTATGGCTCGCAATTTCGCTGTCCCAAGCCACATATGCAAGCTTGATGGCATCGCCGTCCACTTTTTCCACGCCGTCTGTCCATTCTGCGACTTTGTCGGCATTGGCGTCAATCCAGTTCTGTGCAGCAACATCCTCTTTTTCGCCTTCCTGGATTGCAACCATCACTTCACCCATATCTTCTTCAGTCCAGTGGAAATTTGAAAGGATTTGGTGGGCTTCCGGAAGGTCTTCCGCAAGTCCCGTTCTTCCAATTGTACGAATTTGCTCTTCCCCGCCGTATGACTCTTTTGGATCCTCCAGATATTTCAAATCATATTTCGCAAATTTCCAGTGAGGCGTCCAACCCGTGATAATGATCGGCTTTTCTGCATCATACGCCTTTTTTAATGCCGCAGTCATCGCTGCGCCTGATCCCGTAGTGACGTCCCACTTCTTGAGATCATAATCTTTCAGCGCTCTGTCAGTCGCTTCCATAATGCCTGCGCCCGGGTCGATTCCCGTGATTTTATAATCAACGGATTCGCCGACTGATGCCGTACCGCCTCCGCCTGAAGTTGAATCTCCGGCTTTATCGTCACTTCCACAAGCTGCCAATCCTACTGCAAGTAATGCTGCTGCACCTAATCCGAACATTTTCTTAGTCAAATTCATTAAATAGTTCCCCCTTGTTTTTTCTTGCCTGCGTGCTGTGTAATCCGGTCGAGGATGATCGCGACGATGACAATCGATAGACCCGTTTCAAATCCTACACCTGTCTTCAATTGGGTCACCGCCCTGTACACTTCCTCGCCTAGTCCCGGTGCGCCGACCATTGACGCGATGACGACCATGGAGAGGGAAAGCATGATGCTTTGGTTGACCCCTGCCATGATGGTCGGTTGGGCGAGCGGTATTTGCACTTTCAACAGCCGCTGCCACGTCGTCGAGCCGAACGCTTCGGTCGCTTCAATTAAATCTTTCGGCACTTGTTCAATTCCAAGCATTGTCAGCCGGATCGTCGGCGGCATCGAGAAAATGACCGATGCGACGACGCCAGGCACGACGCCAATATTGAAGAAAAAGATTGCTGGCAATAAATATACGAATGCCGGCATCGTCTGCATCAAGTCCAAAATAGGGCTGATGATCTTCTTCGCCGTCGATTTCTGCGAAGCCCATATGCCTAGCGGAATACCGATGACGAGCGCAATGACGACGGATGTGATGACAAGCGAAAGCATTTGCAACATCGAATACCAATAGCCGAGATAGTCAATGAACAACAGCCCGACCAATGTGAACAGTGCAATCCTTCGCGTGGAAACGAACCAGGCGAGCAAAGCGAACAGGATCGCTAGTACTATAGATGGCACCACGTCCATCAAATCGACCGCTCCTTCGACAATGCCTTTCAAAAAGGCGGAAATGCCATCAAAGACCGAACCGAAATTGGTTACAAGCCAATCAACACCGTTGTCGATCCAACTTGCAAATGGCAAGCGAGGTAAAAGATTATCCATGGTTATTCACCTCCACTTCCATCAACTGTTCCGTTTCTACGGTTGTGTCCACGGTAGCGTCCACCGTACGGTCACTATTAATGAACTGTCCGTCCCCCGCCAACGCGCCAATTAATGCGCCGCGGATAATAATGCCTTCCAGATGATGATCTTCATTCACGACCGCTACTGGAATCGCTGTCGTCGAAACTGTGTCGAATAGGTCGGTTAGTACGGTATCCGGTGAAGTTGTCGGAATGTCCGTGACCAGGACATCTGCCAATGTTTTTCCGGATGTCGTTGCTTCACTCGCATCTTGAGCAGTGACGGCTCCCAAAAGTCGATTTCCTTTATCCACAACATATATGGAGGAAATCCCTTGCCTCTTCATGAGGCGCAAGGCAACGCGCGCTCCCCTGTCGATTTGCACCATATCCGCTTTTTTCATAATATGGCCCGCAGTCAACACTTTCGATAGATCGACATCTTCCACAAACCGCTCCACGTATTTATTCGAAGGACTCATCAAAATCTCTTCAGGCGTTCCGATTTGAACGATATCGCCGTCTTTCATTAACGCAATGCGGTCACCGATTCGAAGCGCCTCGTCCAAATCATGGGTAATGAAAATAATTGTTTTCCCCATGTCATGGTGAAGCTGGAGGAGTTCATCCTGCATATCTTTCCGAATCAATGGATCAAGCGCACTGAACGCTTCATCCATCAACAGCACATCGGGATCATTGGCAAGCGCTCGTGCCAAGCCGACCCGCTGCTGCATTCCACCGCTCAGCTGGCTCGGATATTGCTCTTCGTACCCTGCAAGCCCGACAAGCCGTAGCGACTCGACCGCTTTCGCCTTACGCTCCGCTTTTGCGATGCCTTGGATTTCAAGACCGTATTCTGTATTTTGAAGTATCGTCTTATGCGGGAATAGAGCGAAATTCTGGAACACCATCCCGATTTTCTTCCGTCGCACTTGACGAAGCTGCTCTTTATTCATGCTGACAATGTCTTCCCCGTCAATACGGATCGATCCCATCGTCGGGTCAATCAAGCGGTTCAGCATCCGCACTAATGTGGATTTCCCGCTTCCTGATAGACCCATGATGACAAATATTTCACCATCATAGACGTCAAATGTGGCGTTTTTCACGCCTACCGTCGCGCCTGTAGACTTGAGGATTTCACTTTTTGACTTCCCCTCATTCAACAGCTGCGCCGCGCGCCTGCTGTTTTTACCGAAGATCTTCGTCGTATTGACCACTTCGATTTTCTTTACTAGTTCTGTCATGTGTACACTCCCTAAATATGAAACTCATCGTCTACTAGTATATGCATAAAGATTTTTCTTTACAACCGTTATTTCCATTTAAATTGTTTGTACAGTAAAAACTGTACAAAGTTTAAACTTATCGTTACACTTGAATTGCAGGTATAATACGCTTAGGTTATTGATTGGGAATTTAATTCCCAGACAGCGGAGGGAATGCACTATGGAAGGTAAAGAAACACTCGACAAGGCACGCGAGAGGATTATTGAGACAATCGCACAAAACATACATTTATACGGCCTCACAGCTTCAGCCGGCAGACAGTACGGCACAATGTTCTTCCACGATGAGCCGATGACCTTGGACGACATGACCGAAGAACTCGGCATGAGCAAAACAAGCATGAGCACATCCGTACGGGCGCTGGCCGAACTGAAATTAGTCGAACGGGCATGGGTCCGCGGCGTACGCAAAGACTTATATCAAGTGAAAGACGATTGGTACCAGAGCTTTATCAATCTATTTTCAATTAAATGGCGCAGATCCATTTCACTCCATTCCGTCGCCGTCAAGAAATCGCTGCGCGAACTGGAACAGTTGAAAAACAATCCCGACATCAGCGAGGAACTAAAGAAGATCGTTGAAACGGATATCAACAAACTTC
Organism: Saccharococcus sp. Marseille-Q5394; assembly: GCF_946901335.1. Classification (NCBI taxonomy): domain Bacteria; kingdom Bacillati; phylum Bacillota; class Bacilli; order Caryophanales; family Anoxybacillaceae; genus Saccharococcus; species Saccharococcus sp. Marseille-Q5394. The sequence continues at coordinate 1,518,326 of NZ_CAMPPQ010000001.1, forward strand.
AATATGCCCGAGACTACTTCGAATGGCTGGACCGCCTCATCGACGCCTTCGAAGACCACAACATCTTCGACCTTGTCCCTTTGAAGGAAGGTAACGGGGAATAATAGAAGCATAAGCAAAAAGGCGGCCCCTTCGTGTAGAGGGACCACCTTTTTTTGATTAACAGACATATGAATTCCACTAATGAAGCATAAATTGCCGAAACTACGCATAAAACGCTTACTTCGCGCATAAATGTCATAATCGACGCATAAACCGTTGCAGATACGCATAAACCGTTGCAGATACGCATAAATACCTGCAAAAGCTCATAAAACGCTACAAAGACGCATAAACGTAACAAACGCGTCCCCACTGCATTCATAAAACAGTTATAATACCCTTACATACACTTGCACATATCAAAAGGAGGCATCCGGATGCAAAATAAAATACCGATATTGATGCTCTTGCTCGTCATCGGCACTGTATCGCTCGTTTTATCCTTGACTCTTTCACTTCCAAACACCGTTGAATGGGTGTTGCTCATTATAGGTGTCCTCCTAAATATCACAAGCGCTGTGGGTCTCATGATTATTGGCGTAAAGAGAACAAGAGGTTCATAATAAGCCGTTTCGAAGTCAACATAAACTTCGAAACGGCTTTTTTATCTTCCAGTGAAAAAACTATCCCTTGTATGCAAAAAGGTGACCATAACATTCCATTGAATGTCAGTCACCTTCCTCTCCAGCAATTATTCATTTTGATGTAAGCGTATTGTTTAATTCATCGTAATCAACCGATTTCAATAAACCATTGGACTGCATCTTCTTCACAAATTGTAAGAGTTCCATCTTCATCTTCATGATCTCGATGTCCAGGAATTCCTTGTCGCAGTTTACCTCTTTGCTTGCTATCGTCATCCCCTTCACACTCCTTTTGTCCTGTTTAATTTAGATGAATATCCATGGCGTGGGACTATTAACTATAATATATCACGCCATGTCCTTCTAAAGAAGTATAACCGGTTGGGACATTTTTTTCAAAAATATCATTTATTTTCGCTTTTCCAAGAAAAGTTTCTTACTTTGCATGAATATGCTTTATACTGTAAATTAGGATTAGATAGATAAAGAGAGGGATCGGCAAATGAAAATAGGTCATTTGATACGTGCGGAACGTGTCCGGCAAGATATGAAGCAGATAGTCCTAGCCAAAGGGATTTGTACGCCATCTTATTTATCAAAAATCGAACGGAACCAGATCGAACCGAGTGAGGACATTACAGAAATGCTGATGGAGCGGCTTGGAATGGATCCGGGGAAGCTGCAGGAAACGGATGAAGAGACGGAACGCGAGTTTGAAAAGATGTTGATGGAGGCTTATCGCGAAGTAATTACAGCGAGGGATTTCAATTTTACGAAAGAAAAGTTAGAGTATCTTGAGCAAAACTGCCCCCTATTTGAAAACGATTCACTACACTTTACTTATTCGCTTATTATTTTCCGATTTAATTTGACAGTAAGATTTGATTCAGAAAAACTCAAACAAGAAATTGAATTACTTGAAGAGTCTAGTGATAATTTTGATGCATATCAACTTTATTTGTTCCAACTAAATAAAGGGTTATTTTATTATAATACTGGCAATCGAAAAATGGCCATACATTATTTTGAGTTAATACTTCATAAACTGGAGTCATTACCTCTTGGCGATTGGGAAAAAGCTGAATTTAATTTTATAATTGCTGTTTTTTATATGGCCGATGGGCATACATTCAATTCGATTGATCATGCTAGACGTGCACTTAATTTTTTCCGGGAAAATATAATGATGAGCAGAGTGTTAGACTGCTATATTCTTATCGGGATTTCTTATAAAAGAAGCGATAAATTCCAAGACGCATTGGAAGCATATTCAAAAGCTATGCAAATTAGCGAAGAATTTAATTTACATAGCGAAAAAGGGATTATTTATCATAATATAGGTACTCTGAATAGCGCTATGGGGAATAGTAAGCAAGCTATCGAATACTATAATAAGAGTATTGACAATAAAATAGATCCCTCTGAAAAGCTGATTACAGTTCTCTCTCTAATCGAGGAATATTCAAAAATGAATGAAAAGAACCTTGTTAAAGATTGGGCTGAAAAAGGGAGTGCATTGTATCATCAAGTAGATGATGAAAACCAAATTTCTTATTTTCATCATTTCAGCTTCTATCAATCATTGCATAGTGAACATGGATTGTCTGTAGAAATAGCAGAAGCCGCCATTCAGCATTTTAAGGAAATGGAAGATTTCAGATTCATTCATAAATATTGCATTGCACTGGCGGAGTGGTACTATAATAATAGGAAATATAAGCTAGCATCTATTTTTTACCGAGAAGGTATTAGATATGGCTATATTTATAGTAAAAAAGAAAAATGGGAGGATTTGTAATGAAGAAAATTGCATCGATTCTTTTACTAGCTATCGTATTAGGTATGTCAGTTCAAAGCAGCACAGTTTCAGCAAGTAACTCTGACCAAATGCCTAAAGTTTTCAAAACATTCTCTTACACAATTCAAAAATGATGAAAAAAGGAATGCTCCATAATGGATGCATTCCTTTTTAATTTACAGGTGCATAAGTCACAGACTGGTGCCTGTGAAGCAAACTATTCTGATTATGAACTACAATTGCATTTTTCCGGTGCCTGTGCAGCAAACTATTCTGATTATGAACTACAATTGCATAAAAAAACATGGAGAAGTCATCCATATCAATCTTAGGATGACCTCTCACTGTATTATTATTACTAAAGTTGAATTGTCATAATTGCACCTTACACAGGCACCCAAACAATTCCCGAACAATTTATAGCATTCCTCTTAGTCCTGGTAAGTACGAGACGACGGTGGAGTCGCTGAGTAGTTTGAATAGGAGTCCGAATAGGATGATGACGAGGACTGTGTATGCTGCGTAGCCGTGGAGCGGATCGATTCCTTTTGGTTTTTTGGATAGGAGGACGCTGATCACATAACCCGGTGCGAGCATGAGTATATAGATGAAACTGACAGCGAGCAGAAATAGTCCATACCAGTAAGATTTCATTGCCAACATAAAAAGGGCTACGACACCAATGACGATTGCCGGTAAGGAGTGTGCACCGTATAGCACTATCGTCTGTTTAAATGGGTAAGCAGGTCCGAAATTTTTCCCGATGATGAAAAGACCGAACGATATAATTGCGATGCAAACTGCCACAAACCCCGCTACATTCAGAAAAACTGATGAAAAGGAAGAACTGCCAACTGTTTCAAGCGCTACTTCTTTAAGTGTCGTGAAAACTGAGAGACCAACAATAATTGCATAAAGAAGCAATGAAATGAAGCTGTTCCTGAACTCATCATCCTGTTTTGTCAGACTGATCGACGGGTGTTTCAAATGTTGTACGAAATAGGACCAGTACTCCTTCGTCAAGTTACTCACGTTTTCTAGATGCACGTTTGATTCAGCGGTGATATCAGTCGCCTCGATGACCGTCTGTCCATTTTGGAAACCTTCCATTACCTCTCCCATTCTGATGCCGCAACTTCCGCAAAACCGTCCGTTCGCCTGCTCGTTTCCACAATTCGTGCATGTCAATTTTTCTCCTCCTGTTTTTTAAATTCTTCATCCAAGACGACGGCAGCCAATCCAGGGTATTGGCCTTCTATAGTAACTGTATTACGATAATCCATTTGTTACGACTGATTTTTAGTTCTTCTAGACAATAAAAAAGAGCACGTAAAGTTACGTGCATGTAAAAATATAAAATTACTCTCTCATTTACCCCCTGGTATGTGGTGGTCCAACATCTGTTCCACCTAGTCCGTGCGTGCTGTAATCGCTAGCGTATGCATGATTCATCGATGGCGCAAATACCGCTAAACTGAGAATGAGGCACAACATCAGGACTTTCTTCTTCACAATTCTTCACCTCCCTTCAGTTCCATCGTTAATCGCTTATAGGCTTCAATGCAAAGCTCCTGGAATTTGAATGCGTTTTTATATTTCTTGTTCGATTCATAGTAGAGGGAGAGATGGCGGGTGGCGTCCTTCAATGCTTTCCAGTCTTCATTTTTATGCAGATGATCGATGCAATTCTTCATCTTCTGTTCATATAATTCAAATTCGCCAAGGGCGTGGTATAATTTCGCCTCAAAATAGTCGAGATTCGCTTGCTCCATTTCATTCTGAATGAAACCTTGCAGACGATTCATATTATCTCGCAGCGCCAACAGATCACCGAGACGGAATAAAATCCTCAATTTCAGCAGTTGCGAGTCAAAGAGAGTTGTACATTTCAACAGTTTTTTCAAGTCAATACATTGATTGACCGTTTTCAATGCAAGGGTATAGTCGTTTTCTTTCATTAAAACAGTAGCCAGATTATGATAAAGCCGTCCTTGGGTCTCCGTCATAGGGCTCCCCAAAACACTGAATCCCCTGTCAATGTATCGTCTCGCTTCAACTGTCTTATGCTGTTCGAGGTAGAGTGCTGCAATCAAATTGTAGCAATCACCGGCCCTTGCCCAATTATGCATATGCAAATACTGCTGCTTTGCTCGTTTTGCATAGACGTGAGCGGTGCCATAATCATAAAGCTTGTAAAGGACTAATGAAATATTGTAATTGATTTTCGCTGAAAGGGATTCCTCTCTCGTCAAATGGAGGGCGTCTTCAAAATGGGAAATACTCGCCATATAGTCCTTTTTAAAATAGTAATACACACCTGATGTATACGTATATTTTTCAAGGAGCGCTCTGCTGGCATTTTCAAAGAATGTTTGTGGTATGTGGGCGACTTCTGAGGAGTAAAGGGCTTGTGCTTCCGGGATGCGCTCTACTTTAACCAGTTCGGTGTATTTCAGTAAGTGAAACATGATTTCCTGATGGATGGAGGAGATATAGGCGAAATGCTTTTGATGCTTGTTAATAAACTGTGGAATTGCCTTCATATTCGAAGATAGCAGTTCCTCATATTCCGTCAATAAATTTTGGAGAAGTGCATCATCTTCGTGTATTCTTTGGAAATAGCTAATTGGCACATCGAGCCGATCAGCTAGCAGTACAAGAACATCAATCGAGGGTTCATAACGGCCACTTTCAATATTGCTATAGTGGGAAGTTGATATGATTCCGGAGCTCGCCTCCTTTTGAGTAAGGCCTCTGCTCTCCCGCAGCCTCCGAATCCGACTGCCGATGTGCATGCTGGGCACCTCTTTTCTTCCTTTCCACCATTGTACGTAATGTATTTGTTATATACAACAATAAGTTTATGTATTCCTAATTTTCATTCTTTGGTACTTGTTTTGTGGACAGGCAAATGATTCTTCCTTCACTATAGGGAAAATACACTCCTCAATTTGTTCTATTAAGTTTTTTATCATTTCATCATTTTAAGCGTCTATTTACCTAGCAAGCTGCGTTAATCTTTGTATATACACAAAAGGTTCCCGGCTTTTCATTCAATAAAATACAAGATTTCGGTGCAGATTACTTATTATCCCAAAATTTTAACTATTCTATTATACATGCTATAGTTTAAGTATGTTGGACAACATATAATTTGAAGGCAAACTGGCCAGTTGCCTTTTCCAAAGGAGCGATTAACGTGAAAAGATTCATTGCATTTGCATTGGCAGGAATTCTCGTTATCGGTGTTCAGTCCCCTATCCGCGCTTCAGCAGTCCAGCAACAAAAAAATGAGATGGTAATGATTCAATCTACTGTTCCCGGTGAGGAGCTCGTCTTATCAACTAGATTGCTCGAGAAGAATTTCAACTTGCTATTGGACAAAAAAACGGAAAAACAAAACCAATTATCCATTATAATTGCGAAGCTGTTGGCCGAGCATTTCGGCAAAAATGGCAAGGTTCAAGGCGGGGGATCTGCAAACTATATCATTGGTCCGAGCGAAAGCGGTGATTTCTTCTACACACCGGCCTCGACAGCCTTCGTAAACCACGGTCATGTCGGATTATACTATTCTAGCAACACGATTGTGGAATCGATCTTCCCAACCGGCGTCCGCAGTATTTCCGCCAACGTCAAGATGGTAGAAAAAGGGGCAGTCGTGAAATCCGTTTCCACTACAGACGCGGTCAAGCAAAATGCGGCAAACTGGGTGTATACCCAAATTGGACAGCCATACTCATTGAACTTCATGAACAACCGCAACACAGGTCATATGGGTGCGAAAAACTGCTCTAAACTCATCTGGTCAGCTTACTTATTGTATGGCGGACTGGATCTGGATGTAAATAAAGGCTTTGGCGTCTATCCACGAGATATCCGCGACGCGAAACAGACAAGATTCATCCGCCAAATCTAATGATACCGGGACACAACTGATTCATACGAAGGGGCTGTCCGTTTGAGGCCCGCTCCTTCATTCCTCTAAGGAGGTTTCGGAACATGAAAAAGAAGTTGATAATTGCCGGCATCACCGCATTGCTTGTCGTCGCCTTGGCCACTGCCTATTATGCTTTTAGCCGTCAACATTCAATAGAATTCCTTTCAGGGACTGACCTTTCAAATCCTGCTTTGCTGAAAGATACTGCGGCTATTCTATATTTCTCGACGACTGCGAATCAGGACACGGATCTTGATGGCCTTAGCTTTGCAGTCTTTGTCGATCAGGATGGAAATTCGAAACTGTGGAAAATGCAAGGCCTTGAGCTTGGGACGGTTTTTGCAACAAAGGATTCATTCTTTTTGGCAGACCGCGGTCATGTCTATTTGGCTGATTCGAATGGAACCAAAACGTTCACCATACTGCCGGAAGAACATACCGGTGAGTTGACGGCTTTCAATGAAAAGGACAATCTCTTTTACAGCATCTATAACTCTGGCTTCACCGACGATGGCGGCTATGCATCCAATATTCGGTACGGAAATGAGCATGGATTCGATACAATACACATCCCCCATTATTTGCAAATGTCCGGCAAGGCAGACGGGAATCTGCTGATGGTGATTGGTGAAGATGACCGCATTTCATTGCAAAAGATGCCCCTTCAACAAAATGTCCAGTTGGAAGAAATCGTATCACTCGGTCCGATTGGCGAACGGGTCGGACTCGCATCGATTCTCAAAGAAGGCGACTACTATTATCTCATAATGGCTGACACGGAAAAGCTGACTAGCGATGTGTACCGCATACATGAAAAGACGAAGAACTTCGAGACGTTTCCACTTACTTCTTATAAGGACATCAACGAGTACATCATCCGCCTTCCCTATAATCTCCGGAACGCCGCCACCATCCATGACGGCATGCTGTACTATGTAGATGGAATCGGGGACGTGCATGCGCTCAACCCCGAAACAGGTGAAACCCATATTGCATTTACCCTTCAAGGCGCAAGTCAAGGAAATATGAAAATGTCCGAACAAATATACTTCCGAGACGGTAAGCTCTACTTCTTCCGCTATCACGAATCATCCAACACTCATTCCATCGACACATATGACGTAACGACAGGTAATTTGCTAAACGAACTCCCAATCAAAGGTCTCGATGACATGTACCACTATGCACAACAAAAGAAAAAGCGCCTCTCCCCATACGACTTTATAGTAAGGTGAAGGGGATTGGAGGCGGTGCCATTAAGGCGGTGCCTATGAGGTGCCTGTGCACCACACATTTATGACAATTCAACAATAGGTATATAAATGCAGCTAGAAGCCAACCATCGATTGACATGGTTGGCTTCTTCTTTTATTTTATGCAATTGCAGTGCATAGTCTGAATTGTTTCGGTACCTGTGTTAGGTGCAATTATGATAATTCGATTCTTTGGATAAAAATTCATTTTAGTCAAATTCAACCCCTTATTTAACTGCGTTTACATTTTTCCTCATGCAATTGTAGTGCATAGTCAGAATAGTGTCTTACACAGGCACCGTTTTTTGCCAAGGATTTAACAATTACATATCAATGCTGTTACAATGCGTTGAAAATGGGATAAGGGGGTATATAATAGCAGCATATTTAGTTAGAGGTGTTTGTTTATGAAGAAGAAACGGTTAACGTGGGTGGATGTGACAAAAGGGTTTTTGATGATTCTCGTAGTCATCGGGCATTATCCTGGAGAGCTTGATTTTCCGCTCGCGAAATATATTTACTGGTTCCACATGCCTGCATTTTTCATTTTGAGTGGGTTGTTTTTCAAGCCAGTTTTGGAAAAAGGGCTTATGAAACCGACAATTCACAAGCGTTTTATGCAGTTGATTGTCCCCTATCTGTTTTTCCTTGTCAGCATCACGTTGATCCGTTACGGGATGGAAATTGGTTCAGGCAATCGGGAGTTGTCCTGGTACCTCAATGATCTATGGACGCTTGCCGTCGGCGGTCGCTTTATTCGCGGAGCGTACGGGGTCTTCTGGTTTGTGACGACATTGTTTTTCACTTATATATTTTTCTTACTGCTTACGAAATATTTCAATCGGACGAAACAGTTCATCATTCTCGGCGTTTTCTACACCATCGCCCATCTCGAAAGCATTATCGCAATGCATGTCATCGGCGGCAAACCATCCGAGGCGGCTCAATCAATCCCGATGATTTGGAATATCGATGTCGCGCTAATGGCCATCGTCTATTTTGCCATCGGCTATTATTTGAAGGATTTTTGGATGGATATTTCGAAGCGAGGAATGGTCGCGGCATTAGTTGTCAGTGTGACGGCTGTCCTGCTCGACAGTTTCCAAGTCATTGACTACCGGCTTAGCATGAAGTTTTTACGGTACGACCATTTCGTATTGGATCTGGTCATTCCCCTATCCTTCACGATTCTTTTGGTAGGAGTATTCCAGTTCATCACGGCCCGACTGTCACTCAGCTGGCTGCGAAAAATCGAGCAGCACTCGCTATCCATTATGTACTTGCATATTTTTGCAGACATCATTTTGAATGATTATTTCAAGTATGGCCTTATCGGATTCACGGCCATCGGAGTGTTCATTCCCATCGTCGTCTCAATTTTAATTAATAAGTTGCTGCCGCATGGAAAACTTCTGCTTGGCGGATTTTCACCGAAGAAGAAGTCGACACCAATAACGACGTAAAAATAGCTGGACCTCCTCGAGGTTCAGCTATTTTTATACCTATCGTCATCTCGAACGGAGCCTGTCCACCCAAACTTCATATCCTTTCCCATTCAAGTGTAGCCCATCGACCGTGAACTTCTTATCCAACTGCCCGCTCTTATCTGTGAAACTCGGATGCAGGTCGATATACTCAATCCCATTTTCATCCGCAATCCGCCGTAAAATTTCATTGAACTTCTTCACTTTTTCATTCGTTACTTCATTCCCGAAAAGCCCGTTATTCACCGGCAGGATTGATTGAATGAAAAGCCGGGTTTCTTTACCCTCAAAAGAATCGATAATCTCATTGACACGGCTTTCGAAATCGTTGGCATCCGTTTTATAACGGATATCGTTGACCCCGATCATCAAATAAGCCTCTTTCGGATTCCTGTCCACCACTTCCTGAATCCGTTTCAATACCCCCTTAGCCGAATCATTGCGAATTCCACGATTCAACACGACTTCGTCAGGGAAATATTCCTGGAACTCCCCATAATCGGTAATGCTGTCCCCGATGAACACTTTATCCGCATCACTCGCTGCTGAATATTCAAAGACGCTTTTCTTCGTATAATAATATGCAGAATCCCTTTTAGGAGATGGTGTGATTTGCATTTTCGTTTTCACGAATTCGATGCCGCCAATCTTGTGAACGACATAGCTTCCCGTTCCGATTAACAGAACGTTTAAAAGTAAAGATACTACCAATAGAACATTTCCTTTTTCCAATCCAGACACTCCTGTTCTTCCTCAATAAAGCTTGCTATACCCCGATTCCCATAAAAAATAACTGGAAATTGTTTCAGAATTGTTTCGGTGCCTGTGCATGGTGCAATTATGACAATACACCCTTCTGAATAAAAAATCGAAAAACAAACCAATCGAATGTTGATTCGATTGGCTTTTCATTTTCTCTTATACAATTGTAGTGCATAGTCAGAATTGCTTTCCACACAGGCACCAAAAAAAATGAATACTATTTAAAATAGACGGACGCATTTTCCGTAATAAATGAGTAGCCGGGCGGGAGTGGATTTTTTCGTAACTGGACTTGCAGATAATTGAAGCTTTTGATCAGTTCTTCCCTTCCTTGTTCGTCCACTATAAATTCGACGCCATATCGATTCAAATCATTGAATTCGGATTCGTGGATAATTGATCCGTATAACGTAATTTCTTCATCAGCAATTGTCATTTGAAACTTCAAGATCATATCCGGACTTACCGGAAGTTTGATTGTCGATAGGAAGCGCAATCCACCAGGTCCCAGGTTTTCCAACAAGACTTTCGTGTTCCCTAACTGCACCTTTTTCCCGTTCAATTCCGCTATCGTCATCATTGCTTCGAGTGGATATGGAAAATCAATTCTGAAATATCTCCTGCGCTCTTTCTCAGGAGCCGATTCGATTTCAGGTTTTATCGTTCTCTCTAATAACTTCTCCATATTTTCTTCCGTAACCGGTTTACTGAATAAATACCCTTGCATCCTTTCGCCTTCAAGCTCCAATACAAATTCCTTCTGCTCTTCCGTTTCGACACCTTCTACGACTACTTGTATGGAAAGCCGGTGGGCAAGTTGAATGATCGACGTCACGATTTCAGTACTATCCTTGTCGGAAGGTATGTTTTTCACTAAAGAGCGGTCGATTTTCAATGTATCCGGTTTGATTGCCAACAGATTTTGAAAAGAAGCATATCCTGACCCAAAATCATCTAGTGAAATTTTTATTCCGAGTGCACGTAATCGAGCAATCTTCTCCAACGCTTTATCTTTTTGCACCCACATCGTAGTTTCTGTAATTTCGAGGATCAGCCATTTCGGATCCAACTCATTTTCGTGTAAAGTCCTTTCAATCATTTCGATCAAGTCTGCCTGTAAGAATTGGGTCAAAGACAGATTGACGGACCCTTTCACCATATAACCGGCGTCATGCCACGCACGCAATTTCCGGCATACCGTTTTCAAAACCCACTCGCCGATTTTGATGATCATCCCCGATTCCTCAGCTAGCGGGATAAATTCGTCTGGCCTGACGATTCCCCAAATTGGGTGATTCCACCGGATGAGCGCCTCCACCTTGACAATTTCGTCCGTCCCCGCCTGTACGATTGGTTGATAATAGACGAGGAATTGATCATTATGCAAAGCATACTGCAGTTCATTTCTCAAATTAAATAGTTTGTAAGTCTCGATATTAGCGGTCGGCGAGTAGATTCGATAAGTATTACGTCCGCCTTTTTCCGCAAGATAGACTGCCAGTCCCGCGTTCTTCATAAGTGCGCCCGAGTCGTCTCCGGATTCGGGATACATGCTGATGCCGATACTCGCAGTTAAATAAAGCTGATAGTTTTTCACTTCAAACGATTGTTCAAAGATGTGCAGTATTGTTTTTGCGATTCTCTCAACAGCTTCCTCCGAATGAAGGCTCGTCGTTAAAATGGCGAACTCATCCCCGCCAATTCTCGCCATTATTTCGATATCCTTATAAAGTGTGTGTTTTACTTTACTTGCAACTTCCTTTAATAGAAGATCTCCGATATCATGGCCAAAGGTGTCGTTTAAATACTTAAATCCATCGATATTAAATATGAGGACAGCAAACTTCCGTTCATCCACTTTGGCCAACCTGAATTCGAGATTCAGCCTTTCTTCAAAAGTGCGCCGATTTGGTAAGGTCGTCAAATAATCATGGTAAGCCAAATAGTTAATCTCCATCTCTTGCCTTTTCACTTCAGTAATATCATGGAAATTACATACAATGCCTTTCACAGTTGGATTATCAAGCAAGTTTGTACAAACTACCGTAAAATATCGCCAATTCCCATTTTTATGACGCAAACGAAGCTCAATGGTAAATGGAGTATTCGGCCGATTAATGATTCTTTCGAATTTCTTCTTCAGTCTTGGCCGATCATCAGGATGCATATAATCAAAGCCTTTCTGCCCCGTGATCTCTTCCACCGTATAACCGAGAACGGACTCAATGGACGGGCTCTCAAAAACGAGAGTCCCTTCCGCATCCAAAATTCCGATGACTTCATGGGAATGATGAATCAAAGTCTGAAGCCGCCCCTGCAATTCCTGAATTCTTTCTTGCAGCTGATACTCACTGGAAATAATATGCGTCAACCCATAAGAACCGATCACTTCGCCATCTGCCGTTTGAATCGGGGTAAGTGTTACGTCAATTGGGATAATATCGCCTTCCATATCCAGCACGCGATAGCTTACATATAACTTTTCCCCTTTCAATACTCTGGCAAAATAGTCTTCCACTTTCTGCAAATCTTCTTTATGAATAAAATCCCTAAAATTTTTACCGGTAATTTCTTTTTGATCCAAACCTACTAATTGGTTTGTTCCTCCTCGAACATTTACAATGACACCTTTCAAATCCATTATCAAAAGCAAGATATCAGGCGAATTCTCAAAGATTTCCGGATAGGAATCCGATTCCTGTTCCAAATAAGCCGTTAACTTTCTTCTATTATTAAAATTTGAAAGCAATTGGTCCCAACCCCCAATACATAGTTTTTTCTAAATATTATTATATCATATTTTTGAAACAATATATGCATATATACCTATATTTCTACGATGTATTCTAAGGTACCTGTGCACGGTGCAATTATGACAATTCACCTTTCTGTATAAAAACTTAAAAACAGGCCAATCGAATATTGATTCGATTGGCTTATCATTTACTTTTATACAATTGTAGTGCATTATCAGAATAGTGTGTTGCACATGCACAGCAAAAAATGAAACCTATTTCACTATTGCTCGTAAGCATATACAATAGTTGTTAATGGGGGGATTTAATCATGCCATCTAGAATAACAAATTTATTCGTCGGTATCGGGTGCATGACGCCGATTTTCGGCTGCGTTTTGCTTGGTTATTTTTTCTATAATCAATCGTTCTTGCTCGGCATCGTCTCATTGGTCGTATTTTTCTTGATAGGCATACTCTTATTTGGCATCGTGCACCAAGTTGAAGATAAACGTAAAAAATCACAGTTAGAATTCCTTCAAACCTTCCAACCAGACCAATTCGATGCAAATAGACATAAATCTTTTACCTCTTACGATTTATTATCTAAAATCGCACTTGATAAACAGCGAGAGAAAATCTATTTATGGATGCCAGAATTGAAAAAGGATGTAAAAGTTACAAAAGCCTATATCAATATGCCTTACATAATTAAAACCTATAGCTATTCCGATATTTTGGCGGTGAATCTCAAAGAAGACAATTATGAGACTGCATCGGTTCAAAGAGATACGCATTACACCAACTTCCTAATGAATAAATTAAAAGAGGAAGAGGCAGCAACAGGGTCCCCTACCAGTCAACCTGTAGATAAAATCACTTCAATGGATCTTGAAATCATCGTTGACGACAGCACGAACCCGAAACATCTCATTCGTTTTTATCATGCTCCTTACACCCCGTTACGAAAAGACACACTTGAATATGCAGCATACGTAAAAGAGCGCCAAGAATGGTTTACTAGGCTAAAAACCATTATCGAACAACCTAACGTCGTTGCACAGGAAGTTGATAGGCCAATTGAAACGATCGAATCTCCTATTCTTACGGGAACTTTGGAACCGGATGTAACACAAGAAAAAACGCGAATAACGATGGAAGTCGACATGGACCGATACACATTGTCACCGCATAATCACTCGGAGGATAATGCGGAGGAGAACTTGGAAATCAACAAAGCCGATCCCCAGCATGAACAGGACAACGAAAAACCTACGTCATATTTTGAACAGCTTCTGGAGAAAAACAGAAGACAACTTCGCGGCGACTACACCGACGAAGAGAATTGAACCGAAATTGAGCGGGTGCCTGTGCACGGCACATTTATGACAATTCACCCATGTGAATAAATAACCAGTAAGAAGCCAATCGATTGTTGAATTGATTGGCTTTTTTTATATCCCTTATGCAATTGTAGTTCATAATCTGAATTGTTTGTTGCACAGGCACCAAATAAATTACAAAAGTCTATTTAGTGGTAGTATTTTCATATTTTTATAGGTATAATGAGACGGTAATATTCTTTTTATTTTCACTACTTTGGATTCAGTCAGGGGGAAAAATCTTTGTTAAGGCAAAAGGGAAGCGTTCGGAAGAAAATTATTCTAGGGACATTGATTCCTATTTATCTTCTTACGATGCTGTTCGGCTTTGTATTTTATTACACGTCGATGCGCATTGTGGAAGTGAATGTCATGCCGGAGTTTGAGAAATCGCTGAACTCAACGATGGATGACGTAAAGGAGAAAGTTACGGGGCGGCTCGTCAATCGCGCGTTGAAAGATAAGAATGCACATAACCAGCTTATGCATATCATCAATGGCGTGAAGAAAAAGAACGGCGTTGAGAACATTTCGATACATAGCAAAGTGGACGGACAGGACATGCTGCTTGCCTTCTCCGATTCCACGGATTATTTAGTACAGCAGACATTCAATGCTGATCACAACCGGGCACTGGATAAGGCCAAGCCGTTGTTCAGCGGCGTATATAAAGATGACTACGGGGTTCATAAGTCTCTATATTACCCGATTCCCGAGTCGGATACGGTTCTCGTTGTGAGCCAGGACGCTTCGTCAATCACTGATCTGCAACGGACAATTATCATTGTGAGCATTGCCCTTATTGTACTCGGCAGCATCCTGGGTGTCGCAATTCCTTCGATTATATCTAGAAAGATTACGAAACCGCTTCAGGAATTGGTCCGTTTCACCGATGTCATTGCGCAAGGCGACTTGACGCAAACGGTCCAATTGAAAAGCCAGGATGAAATCGGCCGGCTTGCGCACAGCTTCAATCATATGAAAAATGAACTAAGCGGCATGATCAAACATGTGAATTTGGCGGCTGACAATGTCGTAAATTCGTCCAGTGAATTGGCATACAGCGCGGAGCAGATGAGTGAAGTCGTGAACCAGTCGACAGTTGCGACGCAGGAAGTATCCACAGCAAGCGAATCGCTTTCCGTAGCTGCCAATCAAAATCTGACGGCACTCGAGCAGATTACGGCGGGCATCCAAGACATTGCGGACTCCACTTCGAAAGTGGCGGAAGAGACGTCGGAAGTTTCGGAAGCGGCGGAGCAAGGCAGCCAGCTCATCAACGATTCAATCGAAGGCATTCATACGATCAATCAATCTGTACAAGCATCGATGAAGATTACGGAAACGATGCATATCCGTTCATCTGAAATCGAGAAGATCATCGGTATGATTACCGACATTTCCGGTCAAATCAACCTCCTTGCGTTGAACGCAGCCATCGAAGCGGCTCGTGCGGGTGACGCAGGAAAAGGTTTCAGTGTTGTAGCGAGTGAAGTGCGCAACTTGGCGGAGCAATCTGCTGCTTCGGCGAAGCAGATCCGTGGACTTATCACTGAAATGCAAAACGGTTCCCGTCAATCTGTCGAAGCAATGGCACAAGTCTATTCAGATGTTGAACGCGAAACAGTCATCGTCAACGATGCCGGCAAAACATTCGGCAGCATAATGAAGAAAATCGCGAACATCTCAGATAATGTCCAGTCCGTTTCGGCTACAGTCCAGGAAATTTCCGCAGGCTCCGAACAGATTCTGGCATCGACCCATGATACCGTACAGTCATTAGGTGTATCATCCGACCATACGCAAAACATCGCTGCATCCATGGAAGAACAGCTTGCCTCGATGGAAGAGATGGTCGCAACAACAGATACATTGCACGACCTCGCGAATGAATTGAAAACGGAAATTAGTAAATTCAAAGTGGATGAAGAAGTGCTAATCGAGGAAACCCAGATAGAAGAGGAACGTGAAATTCTAAGTGAAGAAGAATCGGTAAAGGAAGAACAATCTATTTAATAAAGCAACACCGCCTATCAATTGATGAGCGGTGTTTTTTCTTTTGATTTAATGAAACCAACAAGTTCCTCCCGATGTTTCCTCCTCGCCAGTTTCCCCCTCCTAAAACACCGCTTCCTCAAATCCTTTCACTTGCAACTCGCCATTTGCAATATGCTCCACAAAATGGCATGCGGCTTTATGGCCGTTGATCATTGACGCATGCGTGCGCAATACTGGCATGTCTACTTTGCATTTTTCTTGCGCGAATGGACAACGAGTATGGAAACGGCACCCTTCCGGCGGATCGATCGGCGAAGGGACGTCTCCCGTCAGGACGATATGCTTTTTCTCATATGTTGGATCCGGGACCGGAATAGCGGATAGCAAGGCTCGCGTGTATGGGTGCTTCGGATTTTCAAATATCGAATACTTATCACCGATTTCGACGATCTTCCCTAAATACATGACAATGACTCTGTCCGAAATATGACGGACGACACCTAAGTCATGTGATATGAATAAATACGTCAATTTGAATTCCCTTTGCAAATCCTTCAATAAGTTCAGCACTTGCGCTTGAATGGAGACATCCAATGCGGATACGGCCTCATCGCATATGATGAGTTTTGGATTGACCGATAATGCCCGGGCAATGCCAATCCGCTGACGCTGCCCGCCAGAAAATTCATGCGGATACCGGTCAGCCTGGTATTCATTCAAACCGACAGTTTCCAGCAACTCGATGATCCGCGCCCTCCGCTCCTTCGCAGGCAGTACTTTTTGAATCGTCATAGCTTCATCTAGAACATCCGAAACAGTTTGACGCGGGTTGATGGATGCGTATGGATCTTGGAAAATGATCTGCAAATCCTTTCGTTGCTTCCTCATCTCCCGTTTCGACAATGATGTCAGTTCAAGCCCATTGAATGTGACGACGCCTTCCGTTGGTTCTTCCAACCGGAGAATGGCGCGGCCCGTGGTGGATTTTCCACAGCCCGACTCCCCGACTATGCTGACCGTCTCACCTTCGTAGATCGTAAAACTGATATCATCAACCGCTTTCACATGGTTGACCGTGCGGCCCATCATTCCACCTTTAATCGGAAAGTATTGTTTCAGCCCCTCGACTTTGAGCAATTCTTTTTTCGCCATAGACGATCACCTCCGCTTCGCCTTCCCATGTTTCTGAATAAATCCAGCATCTCACATCATTTCCTTCATTATCTTTCAATAGATCCGGCATGACGTTCCTGCATAGATCGATCGCGGCCGGGCATCTTGGAGCAAATCTACAACCAGTAGGCATCTCTTTCGGATTCGGCACATTTCCACTGATTGACTCCAACCTTTCAAGCTCTACATCGTGCCTTGGCAATGAATTGATCAAACCAATCGTATATGGATGCTTCGGCTTCTGGAACAGCGTCACGACATCCGAATATTCCACAACTTGCCCCGCATACATGACGGCGACATATTCGCATGTTTCCGCGACAACCCCTAGATCATGCGTAATCATGATGACCGACATGCCAAGCCGCTTCTGCAAATCGCGGATGAGCATGAGAATCTGTGCTTGGATTGTCACGTCGAGCGCAGTTGTCGGTTCATCGGCTATTAAAATTTCCGGATTACAAGCAAGTGCCATCGCAATCATGACCCGCTGCCGCATGCCTCCTGATAATTCGTATGGATATTGTTTTACTCGTTTTTCCGGCGAAGGAATCCCGACGAGTTTCAGCAGCTCAACTGATTTCAAATGGGCCGCCTTCTTCGACAAATCCTGGTGTTTCATTAGCGACTCGCCGATCTGCTGGCCGACAGTGAAGACTGGGTTCAACGACGTCATCGGCTCCTGAAATATCATCGAAATCGCATTCCCTCGGATATCCCGCATTTGCTTGTCGGAGAAGGAGAGAAGATCCTTCCCTTTAAAATTGACTTCTCCACCGATAATCTTGCCGTTGTTTGCAAGAAGTCTCAATATCGAAAGCGCCGTAATGCTCTTTCCCGACCCCGACTCACCGACAATCCCTAACGTTTTCCCCTGCGGAAGCGTGAAACTGACGCCATCGACCGCCTTTATTTCCCCATCATCCGTATAAAAGGACGTACGGAGATCCCGTACTTCCAATAAATTCATTTCCATTCACCGCACCCCCTATCAGACATGTATCAGTTCAAATCGATCCGTTTATTCAAGACGCGGTACGATATGTCCACGAGCAAATTCACAAATACGAACAGGAATGAAATGACGAGAACAGTCCCTTGTACAATCGGGAAGTCCCGCGTCCGGATTGCGTCGATTGTCAAGCGTCCCATGCCGTTAATTGCAAAAATTGTTTCCGTCAGCACAGCTCCTCCCAGAAATCCTCCGAACTCAAGACCGACAACCGTAATGACGGGAATCAAGGCGTTCTTAAGGGCATGGCGATAAATAACGACGCGCTCGCCCATCCCTTTCGCCCTTGCCGTCCGGATGTAATCTTGCCCGATCACTTCAAGCATCGATGAACGTGTCATGCGCGCAATAATCGCCGCTCCCCCTGTACCAAGCGTGATGACGGGCAGAAGCATTTGCCTCCAATCGTCCCCCCAGCCGGACGCCCGCATTTTCATGAATTCCGGCATCCAGTCCGGACCAATCGCGAACCATTGAATAAGCATGAGCCCGAACCAGAAATTCGGCATGGATAAGCCGAAAAGCGCGACAATCATTATTGAAATATCGGACCATGTGTAGTGGCGGACAGCCGAGATGATGCCAGCGATCAGCCCAAGGAACACGGCGAGGAGCGTTGCATAAAAGGATAACTCCACCGTCGTCCAAAACCGAGCCTTAATTTCATCCGTGACCGCACGCCCGCTGCGCACCGAGTTTCCAAGATCTCCTTTGAGGACATTCTTCATGTAACTGAGATATTGCACGGGTGCAGGTTCATTCAACCCGAGCTTCTCCCGGATCTGTTCCACCGTTTTCGGAGATGCTCCCTCCCCCGCCATAATCTGCGCCGGGTCCCCCGGGATCAAATACATCATTGAAAAAACGAGAATCGTAACGCCAAGCAAAACCGGAACCGTCTGGAGCAGGCGCCTTATAATGAATTTCGACATGAATGTGCCCCCTCCATCATTTATTCATCTTCGGATCAAGCGCATCGCGCAGCCCATCCCCAAAGATATTGAATGCCAACACGACGATGACGATCATGATTCCCGGAAATAAAACAAGATGCGGCGCCTCTCTCAAAAAAGTCCGTCCTTCACTGAGCATCGCCCCCCATTCCGGAGTGGGCGGCTTTGCACCAAGCCCGAGAAATGCTAGTCCGCTCGCCGTCAGGACAGCAGTCGCAATACGCAGCGTCAATTGAACAATGATCGGCGACAGGACATTCGGCAAAATATGCTTGAAAATGATTCGTCCGTCGTTCGCCCCCAGCGCTTTAATCGCGTCGATGTATTCCAGCTTCCTTACCGATAATGTAGACCCGCGCACGATTCTTGCGAATGCCGGAACGGAGAAAATCCCGACTGCTATGATGACGTTCTGCAAACTGCCGCCAAGTACCGAAACGATGGCAAGTGCCAGAAGGATGCCTGGAAATGCAAGAAGGATGTCCATGATCCGCATAATGACCGTATCCAGCTTCCCGCCATAATAGCCTGAAATGATGCCGAGAAAAACTCCGATTACTCCGCCGAGTGCAACCGAAAAGAAGCCGACCTTCATCGTAATTCCCATACCATGAATGATCCGCGTAAAAATGTCACGCCCGTAATTGTCCGTGCCGAACCAATGCTCCCCGGAAGGCGGTTTCAGTTTATTCGCGATTTGCGTCGTATTTGGATCAAACGATGTCAGGAATGGACCGAATATCCCCGTCAAAATGAAAAATAAGACAAGGGCACCTCCGACAACCGCCGCCTTATTTTTACGGAGCCTGCGCCAAAAAGCTTTGTATGCTTCAACTCTAGGACTCGACCGTTTCTGTCCGATTTGTGCAGCAGGTGTATGTTGAACCATGTTTGAACACCTTCCCCCATTTTGTTTTCTATGAAAAATCAGTATATTGACAGTAGCATATCACGAATACTCGTTTTGAGGAATCCTTTTTATCATTGTTTTCAATTTATTTTAAATAGTATAATTTTAAAGTGAGAGGCCGACGAGATAACTGTTTGACATCCATAGAATTCGCAAATAGCTAATTTAGTAAAATTCCGCTATTTTTCATTTAAAAATTCAATAATACCAATTATTCTGAAATTATATTGTCTATTCTATTATTGTGTGCTATATTGCATCTGACTATTACAATTCCTAGTTATCTGCCTGAATTGTAATCTGTTAAAAACAAACGGGGGGAACGCACATGAAGAGAAATGGCAATGTTAAATGGCTGTTTGTTCTAGCTTTCGCTTTGTCAATGATTCTTGCTGCATGTTCTGGGGGTGGTTCACCTTCTTCAGAAAGTGGATCTGGGACTGATATTGACGAAGGCAAAGGGAAAGGGATTGAAGGCGGCGACTTGGTGCTCGCGGTTCTATCAGATGCATCTTCATTGGATCCGGCTGGTTCCAATGATGTACCGTCTTCCGTAATACAAGCGAACATTTATGAAACGCTTGTGAAACGGGATGACACCAATAAAATTATCGAAGGTCTTGCAGAAAAATGGGAAGCCATCGATGATACAACGTATGAATTCACACTCCGTAAAGGCGTTACATTCCATGATGGCGAGCCTTTCAACGCGGAAGTCGTGAAAATGAACCTTGAGCGGGTCCTCGATCCAGACGTTGCATCACCACGTTATTTCCTATATGAAATGATCACTGACATTACTGTAAAAGACGAGCATACCGTACAAATCAAAACGGAATATCCATTTGCTCCTTTGCTCGCCCACCTTTCACATAACGGCGGCAGCATGGTTAGTCCGAAGTCGATCGAAGAGGATTATGCGGCTATGAAAGCTGGTGAAGCAGCAGGTTCCGTCATTGCGACAAACCCTGTTGGAACAGGTTTTTTTAAATTCGAAAGCTGGACGCCTGGAGCTGAAATCAAACTCTCCAAAAACGAAGACTACTGGGGCGACAAAGCTCATGTAGACACTGTGACGTTCAAAGTTGTTCCTGAAAGTGCGGTCCGGAACGCAGACCTTGAAACAGGCTACGTTCATATCGCGGATCCAGTCCAACCGAATGAAGTTGCAGGCATCAATGACGGCAGTTTCGCGAAAATCAACCAAAAAGCATCGTCCAGCCTTGCATATTTAGGTTTCAATACCGAGAAAGAACCATTCAATGATCCAAAAGTTCGTAGAGCAATATCCATGCTTGTGAATAAAGATGACATTAGCCAAGGTGTGTACGACGGTTTTGGAGTGGCTGCAAAAGGACCACTTGCCCCAGGAATCTTCGGTTATAACGAAGATGCAAAACCGATTGAATACAATGTGGAAGAAGCGAAGAAGCTTCTGAAGGAAGCCGGCTATGAGAACGGCTTCAAATCTTCCATCTGGACGAACGACAACCCACAACGTCAACAAATTGCAGTCCTTTTGCAAGATGAATTGAAGAAAGTCAATGTCGAAGTAAGCATTGAAGTCATGGAATTCGGCGCGTACCTCGACAAAACGGCAAACGGCGAGCATGACATGTTCATACTTGGCTGGTCCAACCCTACAGGCGACGCCGACTACGGATTATACGCATTGTTCCATTCATCCCAAAAGGGTGACCCAGGAAACCGTTCGTTCTATGAAAATCCGGAAGTCGACAAGCTTCTCGAACAAGGCCGCCGTGAATCCAATCCCGATGAGCGCATTAAAATCTACAACAAAGTACAAGAGCACTTAATCGAAGACGCTCCGATGGCATACTTGATCCATACGGAATACCTTACGGGCGTTAGCAATAAAATCAGAGGCTTCTCCATCGGCACGGACGGAATCTATAAGTTGAAAGACGTTCAGTTCGTAGAAGAGTGATAATGGAAATGAGGATGCTGCCTTATGGGCGGCATCCTTTTTTGTGTGCAACTTTTGTAGTAGTGCCACTTTGTTGGTGCCTGTGCAAGGTGCATTTATGACTATTCAATGATAGGTATATTAATGCAACAAGAAGCCAACCAAGTATGAACTCGGTCGACTTCCTGTTTTTTAATTATACAATTGTAGTGTATTGTCTGAATTGTTCCGGTACCTGTGCAAGACGCATTTATGACTATTCAACTATAAGAGTAAAAATCCACTATTGGCGCTAACCTTCATTGATAGTAGTGGATTTCTATTTTTCGTTATGCAATTGTAGTTCATAATCTGAATAATGTGCTGCACAGGCACCACAAAACTCCAGAATAAAAAGCCCTGCAGTTTTTTCTACAGGGCCGTTTGTGTTTCAGTTTTTACTCGCTCCTGGCTTAGGTGCGGGTACTTCTTCCGCTGCAGCGTAGATGCTGTTCGCTAGCATGCGGTAGTAGTGTTTCGTATGTGCTCGGAATGCGAGATCGTTAGCGAATAGAGTGATGGTTGCATCGTCCAATTGCTGTGTGAAGGCAAGCGTTTGCGCTTTCGCACCTTCATGGCCAGGCCACCAACCCGCGACGTAGAAATCGTCAGTCCCTTTCACTGTCGCCAACACTTCCGCTCCTTCAGGAACTGCTGTAATCCATGAACCTCGCGTCGTATAGAAAAGTTCATCTAGACGATAACCAGCCATTAATGGGTGCTTCACGTTGACCGTCCCTTTGATTAATCCTTCGTGTCCGCCTCTAGTCGTTTTATACTCAAAACCTTCCAGCAATCCAGCATCATGGACCGCCTTCAACACGCTGTTGCCAATGCCGACAAATGTTTTACCGGCAAGCTCCTTCGGCAAATTCGAATCGGAAATAACGACATCAGCCTGTTCCTCGTCCATCAAGTTGAATCCTAATTCCTTCAATGAAAAAATCAATTGGCCGGATCCATTGCTCGCCACTTTCGGCTCGGCAATCCATTTCAAATCAATAGCTTGATAGGCAGGCAATACGTCCGCTTCGAACACGTACTTGTCCTTAAACGAAGCAATGTCTTCCGTTCTGACGACGAAATCGCCAACCTTGAATCCGAATTTTTCTTCTTGGACAAGTCCGACATGCTTGCCGTCCTTAAGCAGTTCATTCACCAATCTAATTGTATCGTTATTAACATTTTTCAATACTTGCATCGCTTTTCTTTCATCCAATTCGCTAGCAGGTACCGTCATTTCCTTCACTTGCTCAGTCAACCCTTCTAGCACGTCCTCTTCTCCCATGCGCACATCGACGACATTGAATCCTCTGAGCGCCGGGAAGTTGGCTACGACCGGATCATACATCGCCTTCCAGTCGGAGACGTCATCACCTTTATACAGCATCGCGTTTGCCAAACCACGTTTCGCCTGCTTCATCGGAACGACATAAGCCCCTTTCGGGTACGTCGTCGGTCCAATTTTGACAGTTTCAGTCGTCCGCTCGACTTTCACGCCGTTGCGGATCAAATAGTCTACCATATTGTATACTTCCGACACGTTTTTCTGATTCAATGAGTCAGTCGGGAGCACATAATAATCCGGGAAGAAGTTTTCATGCTCTCCACGGACGCGCCCGATTGATTCACCCGCCGCATTCGTCAACAGCGGATCGACAGCGCGATTATCTTCCCCTTTGACGCCCCGGTCGAAGATTTCAACCTGCCGTGCATACAGATCATCTTTATTCTCAAACACATAATTGATCATCCCGAAGCCTGCGCCAACCATCGCATCATAGGCATCTTGGCTGAGCGTCGGCACTTCGACAGTATGACCAAGCGTGCCATGCAGCATCGAGAAAATCGGTGTATAGGAAGGGCCCATATCATCCCAGCCGTCTTCATATTCTTCGGACGCCAAGAAATACGACGTCAGCCCGGAGCTGCCGATCCCGGCCTGTCCCATCGCATGCGCCTGCGGAATCATTCCTTCCATTAATAAATCATATTCGAAATTCGGATTATGCGGCGGTGTCGCCGGCTCGATCAGGAACCCTTTCACATACCCGTGCCCTTCCATCATCGCAAGCGGCGTCCACTTGGCAATGACTTGATTCAACTGGATCGTTTCGACTTGTGTCTGATAAGCATTATCCCGGTTCAAGTCAAACCCGTTCACGTTCGCCCGCGTGTTATGGACACGGCCGTCCGGGTTATGTGAGAAGTTGAAAATGAAAATGAGATGGTCAAGCACTTCGTCGACGTTCAACACAACCTCTTCATCTTCTCCGTTTTCATTCGTAGTCGTGAAGGAGACTTCCGATTCCAATGCGAATTGCTTTAATAACCCCGTCTGGAAATCAATCCCTTCTACTTCGTCTGGGTGGATATTATTGAACCAGATCGGAATCTGGTAATCACCCATAGTTCCATCTCTCAGCTTCGCTAATAAATCTTCAGGCGTTTCAAGCGCAGCCGGCAAAGTGTTCTCTAAATAGTTGTTCACCGCGCCCTCATTTTTCGCTAGAACGACAAGGTGCAAATCTCTTCCTTCCACGCTCTTCCCTGGACTTTCATAATGCAAATAACGATCATTCAATTCATTAGCCTCTTTGAAAATTTGGTCGATCTCAGGCTTGATTTCATCCCATTCAAGGAATTCGTCATACACATTCAGCTCGACCGTTGTCGCGGCTTTCGCTTCATTCTCCGAATCAACTAACGCAAGCTCATAATCCCCTAGCAATTCCTTGTAGATGACGCGGATTGAGCGCGGCGATAGATCAGCCGTACCGAACGGTAACCCGAATTCAAGCTCCGCTGCGATTTTCGTCGTGCCGTCTACATAATGGGGCTCTTTTTTCACGAGGATGAATGGCTTCCCGGAATAGGATTTCGCTGCCGCATTCCATTGCTTCCATTCATCGAGCGCTTTCCCGCCGAAATACAGTTCTAGTTTCTCCAAATCAACCTGCCGACCAAAGTCCGCTTCAATTGTCACATCCCTGATTTCTGTCAGCGACAATACCGACCGGCTGACATCCAGTTCGACCGTATCGGCAACTTGGATAGTCTCAACCGATTGAACAGCTTGCGCAGATAATGGCACCGCTGTCGCAAACACCATGAACAACGCTAAAAACCCAACTAAAAACCGTTTCAACATCTCATCCCCTCTACGCTTTGTATTGTAGATTAATAGGCTACAATAGTCCGACTATATCAAAGCAACAGACAGTTAGATAGCGATTTACTTCGAAACTTGAAGTAAATCCAAAAATGCGCAGAAGGATTCAGGTCTTGAAACCTAGGGAATCTTCTCAGAGGTGCCTTCAGAGGTGCCTGTGCACGGAACATTTATGACTATTCGCTTATAAGTATATAAATGCAGAAAGAATTCGACTAAATATCGATATGGCAGGCTTCCTGTTTTTCATTATGCAATTGAAGTGTATTATCGGAATTGTGTCGGTGCCTGTGTAAGGTGCATTTATGACTATTCAGGCTTGGGTATATAAATACGCTCAAATGAGTATAGGATGTTGAGATGAAAGTCTTGTAATTTTTCATTATACAATTGTAGTGCATAATCAGAATTGTTTGGTGCACAGGCACTGAAAATACACTGAAAATATTATTTTCCTGGGATATGCCAGTTTGAAAATGAGTTTTCCCTGCTTTTCTGCAGTTAAAATTCATTTTTTCGTTTTCTGTTGAATTCGGACAGTTGTCAGTCTACTTGACTAGCGATATGGTTGGAGAAAATGAAAGAGGTGACGTGCAATCGCATCGGTAATTATGAGTGTCGGGTTGCAGGAGGATGGCGTGGTCGAAGTATCTAAAACAATACGCGGAAGGACAACCCGTGCCCGTGAAATGCAACGTTCGCGATTCGGTAAAGACTGGTTGAACGGTTTTGTACCGTTTCAATTATTGGATAAAACATGCGGACTGTCAAAGGCGCAAAAAGATTTCATCCAGGAAGTCTGTTTTGAAAGGAAATGGAGCAATCGGACACAAACTAAATTGATGCGAATCGCAAGGACAATCGCGGATTTGGAAGGTTCGGAACGGATTTCTGAGAGTGCATTAGAGGAATCAATCAAATGGAAATCGGCGGCATATAATTCACCTATATTGGTGGGAGAATGACATGGCAAGACGGACACGATATTGGAATCCATATGGCTATTTCCATGTGACGATGCGAGGCAATAATCGGCAAGCAATCTTTCAAACCGATGAAGATAAGTGGAATCTGATGCGGGCCTTTGAATATGCGTACGACAAATATTCATATAACGTGGTTGCCTATTGCATCATGTCCAATCACTATCACTTGCTGATCCAATCCGAGGTGGAATTAAGTAAGATTATGGCTTGTATTAACCGGAGATACAGTGACTATTATGCCAAACGCTATGATCATGTCGGACGTATTTACGAAAAGAGGTATTTTTCAAAACTTGCAAATGGGCCAAGAGCCATACTGGATATTAGCAGTTACATCCATCGGAATCCGATTGAAACGACCGTCGAGATGGTGAATTTGTTGGAGGATTATCCACATAGCTCGTTCTCATACTATGCCGATGATAAAAAAGAACCGCCCCGTTTCTTACATACGGATCTTGTGCGGACATTTCTGCCAAAGCCATTCGACACGACAAATAAAGCATACTATCTATATTGTTTAGCGTACAAGCAGGACCTCGAGACCGTGTACGAGAAGATGCCAGTTGAAGATGTTTCGGTACCTTTTTCGATGTTTGATGTGATAAACTCAGCGGAATAGTTAAAGATATGATGAAGAGAAAGGAATGGTCGCCCGATGAAGCAGCAACTGATGAAAATGTTGGAACAACGCAAAGATGAAATGATTCAGATAAGGCGTCATTTGCATGAAAATCCCGAGCTATCGTTCCAAGAGGAAAAGACTGCCCAGTACATTGCCGATTTTTATAAAGGAAAAGATGTCGAAATTCAAACAAATATCGGAAATGGATACGGCATCATTGTGACGATTAAAGGCGGTAAACCAGGAAAGACGATTGGGCTTCGTGCGGATTTTGATGCATTGCCTATCCAAGAAGAGACTGATGTGCCGTTCAAATCGAAAAACGAGGGAGTCATGCACGCTTGTGGCCATGATGCGCATACTGCCTATTTGCTCGTGCTCGCGGACTGTTTGATTCAACTGAAGGATGAGCTTACAGGGACGATTAAAATCATTCACCAACATGCGGAGGAAGTTCCTCCGGGCGGAGCGAAGAGCATTGTGGAATCAGGTTTGCTCGATGACGTGGATGCCGTCTATGGTATTCATTTATTCCCAACAGATCCAGCGGGAGTTGTCGGGTACCATAGCGGCTATTCCATGGCTGGTCGGACGTACTTCAAATTGAAAATTCAAGGTGTCGGTGGGCACGGATCATCTCCGCACCTAGCTAACGATGCCATTGTCGCAGGAGCCCATTTTGTTACGGCGATTCAAACAGTCGTTAGCCGCCGGTTGAATCCTTTTGAGATGGGTGTTATTACGATCGGTTCGTTTGACGGTAAAGGGCAATTCAACGTCATTAAGGATAGTGTCGAATTGGAGGGTGATGTGCGGTATATGACAACGGAGGTCCAAGAGTTGATCAGTAAGGAAGTCCACCGAATCACCAAAGGGATTGAAGAGGAATTTGGGGTGAAGTGCGAACTTGAATATGTGCCGGATTATCCGCCGCTATTTAACGACCCGGAAATAACGGCAGAGGTTGTCGCCGCCCTTCAAAGCTCCACGGAGCCGGAAATCAAGTCAGTGGCGGAATTCCCTATGTTCTCCGGTTCGGAAGACTTCGCCTACTATGCAGCGAAGTTCCCGTCCTGCTTCTTCTACATCGGTTGCAAACCAAAGGGCGTGGAAAAAGCGTATTTCAACCATCACCCAAAATGGGACATCGACGAAGACGCATTGCTCGTCGCCGCAAAAGCAGTCGCTGAAGTTGTGTGCAGGGATTGAGTGGTGCCTGTGCATGGCACATTTATGACAATTCAATAGTAGGTATATAAATTCATGAGAAAGCTGACCACTAATTGGAATGGCCAGCTTTCTCTTTTGTAATTATACAATTGTAGTGTATTAACTGAATTGTTTCGGTGCCTGTGTAAGAAACATTTATGACTATTCATCTTTACGTGTATAAATACTAAAGGAAACCAACCAGATGTTGATATGGTTGGCTTCCTGGTTTTCATTATGCAATTGTAGTGAATAACCAGAATCGTGTGCTGCACAGGCACCGGTTTGGGGATTCAAATCCCCACCGGTACAATGTACGTCCCCGCATCCTTGTCGTGTTTCACGACGACATTGACGCCGTAGATGTCGCGGATCAGTTCGGCTGTGATGATGTCTTCCGGTTTGCCTTTGGCGGCGATCCGGCCGTCTTTCATGACGATGATGACGTCGCTGTATTTGATAGCTTGGTTGATGTCGTGGAGCACCATGACGATGGAGATACCGTGCTCTTTATTCAAACTGCGAATGAGCTCCAGCAACTCATATTGATAGAAGATATCCAAGTACGTTGTCGGTTCGTCCAGAAACAGATACGGCGTCTTCTGTGTTAGTGCCATGGCGATCCAGACGCGCTGCATTTGGCCGCCGGATAGGCTGTCGATCGGCATATGCCGCCTGTCGAGCAGATTCGTGCTTGACAGCGCCCATTCAATCGCTTCTTCATCTTCCTTCGTACTCGAAGCAAATAGACTTTTATACGGAATCCGGCCATACGCTGTCAACTTCTCGACCGTCATATCAGAAGGCGCATTGTTTTGCTGATGGACGACGGCAAGTTTCCGTGCAAGTTCCTTCGGCTTAAACTCCGCCAAAGATTTCCCATCCAGCAACACATCCCCATTTTGCGGCTGATAATGATTTGACATGACGCCGAGCAACGTTGATTTCCCGCATCCATTCGGCCCGATTATCGTCGTTACCTTGCCGATGTCAATCGTGCTATCGATTCCTCGCAGCGTATCCCTCTTCTTGTCATATGAAAATGCGACTTCCTTAATGTCCATAAATTCGATCACTCTTTCTCAGCAAGAATATGAGGAACGGCCCGCCGATCACTGCCATGATGATAGAAGCAGGAATTTCATTCGGCGCGATCAAAGTCCTTCCAAGCGTATCCGCCACTAAAATCAACAGCGCACCTGCCAACGCGGAAAACGGGATCAACACTTTATGATCATTGCCGACAAGCGTCCTTCCGATATGTGGCACTAACAGCCCGACGAACGCGAACATGCCCGCCACTGTCGTCGCAATAGAAGCTAACAATACCGCAATGATCGAAATGACAAACCTCGCCAAGTTGACATTGACGCCAAGGCTTTTCGCCGTACGGTCTTCTAGCGATAAATAATTGCACCATCTAGTTACGAAAAACGACAGCACCAATCCGATCGATCCGTAAAGCCCGACCACTTCCACTTCGCTCCATTTTTTCATCGTCAGCGTCGAAGTCGTCACTTGGCTCATCGACTGCGTCAAACCGCCTCCGCTGAACCCGATCGCCTGCCCGAGTCCAGTGAATAGCGCGTTGACCGCAATCCCGATAAGAATCATCCGCAACGGATCCAAGCCCGACTTCCACGATAATGAATAAACCAGGAAAAACGCCAGTGCACCGCCGATAAACGCAAACAGCGGCACGAAAAAGAACAACGTCGGGAACATCGCAATCACCAAAACAGACATGAAACTCGCACCCGCCGAAACCCCGATAATTCCGGGATCCGCCAACGGGTTACGCATAACCGCCTGCAGCAAAACGCCCGCCACCGACAAAGCAGCTCCCGCGAATACCGCAATTAAAACCCGCGGCAGCCGCAAGTCTTTAATGATGGCGACATCGTCGTTCGTTCCTGTCAACAGTCCATGAATCAACTCGAAAG
This sequence comes from Saccharococcus sp. Marseille-Q5394, assembly GCF_946901335.1. Taxonomy (NCBI): domain Bacteria; kingdom Bacillati; phylum Bacillota; class Bacilli; order Caryophanales; family Anoxybacillaceae; genus Saccharococcus; species Saccharococcus sp. Marseille-Q5394. The sequence goes on from NZ_CAMPPQ010000001.1 coordinate 1,548,252, forward strand.
GCGTCACCGAAATGCTGCCCGTCAATGCAGATTGGACAAAAACGATTGCCAACAATAGCGCTACGACTATGAAACTGATGGTCTTCCGATTGATTCCCGACATGATTTTACCTGCCTTCATTTCACTTCATGCAACATCTTCAATAACTCATCCAGCGCTTCCGCCGCGGCCAAATTGCCCGTCGTGCCGAACAGCGTCTCTTCCAAATCATAGACGCGCCCGTTCTTCACCGCATCAAAATGCTTCCACACATCATTCGAACGGAATTCCTCATCGAACATCTGAATTACCTGCTCAGGCATACCGTGTGCCGCCCGCAAAATGACGTCAGGATTCGTCTGCTGCAAGTATTCCGTATTGGATGAAATGAACTCGACATCCTCGCCCGTAATGACATTGACGCCGCCAGCCCGCTTTACAAGATCCCCGATGTACGAATGCTCCGTCGCCACCAAATAGCTCCCCGGAATCCCCATAAGAATGAGCACGGAAGGCTTCTCTTTCCCTTCAATCGCCTTCTCGATTGCAGCCGCCTTCTCCTCGAACCGCGCTACAATCGCTTCCGCCTGCTCCACAGAATCGTATTTTTCACCGATCTTCAAGATTTCTTCGTGCATCGCGTCAATGCTTTCGAGGTTTGCATACGTCATATCGATCCCGCGGTCATCAAACATTTCTTGCAAGTCATATTTCAACGTTGTCACCGAAAAAACTTCCGTCGGCTTCAACGACAGCAGCATCTCCATGTCGGGACTCATCGGGTTGCCGACTTCTTTCGCATCCGCGTAGCGTTCCGGCAACTCCTTATAACTTGAAGGAACGCCGACCAAATCGATATCAAGTGCGTCCATGATTTCCGTCAGCGCGACAGTCGTTGCAACTACCCGATCGCCGTCCTGCTCACCGATTTGTTCATTCGCATTATCCCCGGCAATCGCTGAACAGCCGGCAAGCATGACACTAGCCAATAAACCGAAAAGGCCGATCGCTTTTTTCATTCAAGCACAACTCCCTTATTTTCGAGCTCGTTTCCTTGCAATCGCAAATACGACTGCAGCGCCAATGACTGCACCAATCACAATGATGACAATCAAAAATGTATTCGAGGACTTTTCTTTTTCATCCTTGACCTCTGCGACTGCAACCTCTTCGACAGCGTCTTCTTCTTCGTCATGTTCTTCATTTACAGCACCGGTTTCCTCAGATGCAGCATCCTCTTCAACATCTTCATCTTCCTTGCTCACTTCATTCCCATTATCAGATTCCGTATGGGATTTCTCCGCTTCATCTTTTCCTGTTTCATTCACAGTCAACTTCTCTTCTTTTTTCGTTACACTCTCAGTCGTTTTGGCCGTCTCGGTTTTATTCACGACAGGATGTTGAGCAGGTTTTTGTTCAGTCTTTTGAACCGGCGTGACTTCTGTCTTCTTCGGCGCTGCAGGTTTCGTTTCTTTCGCAGGAGGCGGTGTCGCTACCGGCTTTGCCACAGGAGGGGCCGGGATGGAAGATGTGTTGAAATTAAAGCGGATATCATATTTATTGTCGTAATCAAAGCCTGGGATGCCCGTCACGATGATATGGATTTTGGCATTGACGAGCTGCTTCAGATCAGTAACGGTGAACCGCACAACACGCTGATCGCCTGATTGACTCACCACTTGAACGTCTGAGTAGCTTCCGCCATTTTGGACTTTGAAATATTGCCACCACGAGCTGTTTTTCAATGTGACCGTCACCGTCGCTTTATCGTTCACCAACTGCACCTTCGCTGGGCTGACCATATAATCCGCCGTCGTCGACTGCTCGTTGCTTGAATCCTTCAATACTGTGAACGGCACGGAATATTCCCCATCAGCAAACGTTGAAGCCTCCGCTTTCATCGGCATGATTGGAATGAATAGCGCCGTGACCAATGCAACCGCCATAGCAACAGTAAAAATTCTTTTCATGTTAGACTCCTTCGCTCCACACACAACGCCGGCTGTCACATAAAGCGTGACGCCGGCATCCGTGCGAAGATTATTTATTTGATAGTTTCAAGCATGTTGTAAACCATTTTCGCTGCATGTGCACGAGTTGCGTTCGCTTTAGGGGCAAACACTTTTTGGCCTTTCACAACATCGCCGTCAATGATGCCAAGGCCGACTGCCAACTGAACAGCGTCTTTCGCGTAGCTGCTAATGTTAGCCGCATCTGCAAACACAACAGTTGTCTCAACGTCTTTTAATAGTGTAGCGTCTTTATATTCAATTGAACGAACAATCATCGCTACCATTTCCTGACGAGTGATCGCTGCATTCGGTTTGAATTTCCCCGCATCACCTAGAATGATTCCGGCGCGGTTTGCTGCTTCTACTTCGTACACGAAGACTTCCATTTCCTTCGTCAAGTCTGAAAATGTTCCTTTGTATTCCTGTTTTTCAAGATTCAATGCACGAGAAATTAGCAGCGCAAATTCCGCTCTTGTCATTTTATCGTTCGGTGCGAATGTTTCAGACGTTTTACCTTTTACAATTTGCTTAGCAGCCAGTGCTTCGATGTAAGGTTTTGCAAACGAATTGGCGATATCTTTGAATAGGACTTTCACTTCTTCTGCCAAAGGTTTAATGCTATCTTGATCGAACGCTAGCCGAATCGTGTGATTTCCAGTATGGTTCATTGCTGCAACGAAAACCGTCACTTTTGCGTTCATGATTTTCGAGAGATCCGCCACTTCGAATGAAACGACGCGGTGGTTTGCTTCTTCATCTACACGTACAACTGTTGCATCAACGAATTTACCGTTTTGCTCAACTTGGAACTCGGTGATTTGCTCGTTGTTCGTCAATGTGAGTGTCACGACTTGCTTAGCGTCTTTCACGGACAAAGCTGCTGGCGTTTCGATAAAGCGCGCCATGCCAGGGGATTCCTTTTCCTCTGTCGCATGCAACACTTTGAAGCCGATTGCGTATTCGCCGTCTTTAATTGCCTTTGGTGCTTCAGGAGTTGTCGGCGTTGTTGGTTTCTCTTCTACCGCTGGAGCTTTGCTTCCATCAAATTGGAAACGAATTTGGTGTGTTTGATCATATTCACCAAGTCCAGGAATGCCTGTAACGATAATATGAGCTTTTGCATTCATTATTTTTGCAACATCTTTTAATTCAAACTTCACAAGACGTGTCCTTTTTTCAGCGTTTTCGCTCACAACTTGAGCGTCGACAAATTTGTCGCCATCTTGAATTTTCAATGACTGCCAATACTGGCTTTCCAAGAGCGTCATGTAAACGAACGCCTTGCCGTCTTCCACTTTAACTTCCGCAGGGCTTTTCACAAAATCGCCCGCCGTAGAAACTTCGTCTTTATCTTCTTGCAACACGTTGAACGGAAGCTCATAAGATACCTCTTGCGTTGCAGTCACTTCAGCAGCTGCTGCTGGAAGTGATGGCATTGCCGTAAAGATCAGCAACATTGCTGTGAATAAAACCAGTAAACTCTTCTTCATTCTAGTATTCTCCTCTTCTACTTTTTCGACCGGTTCGATCGGAACATCCGCATAGCAGCAAAGATTCCCGCTGCAGTAACGAATACAGTCGCCATCCAAAACCAAATTGTACTTCCTGTGCTGACAGAATCGATCCACTCCTGGTCCGTCTCCTCCAAGGAGTCTGCATCTACCGCAACACGCACGGTGTACGCATGATCATACGGAATCTCCAACTCGTCGATCACCACATGCATCTTCACTGGAAACGGCTCGGCTAGCTTGCCGTCCACATTCAGTTCAATGACACGCGTATCCGCCTCTTCATCCTCCGCAACGACCTGCGCATCCGCAAAACCACCGTCGCTAGGTATCTGTAACTCTTTAACCCAATTGCTATGATTCAACGTCAACTGCAAAACTTGCTTGCCGCCATCCACCTTCAGTAGCCCTGGCTTTTCAAAATAATCATTCGCAATCGACACCGAGTCAGAATCACCTTGCAGCAGCTCGTACTCCACTGCATATACGCCGTCAGACAACGATTCCGCAACTACAGATGCAGACGCAATCGCCCATAACAGCAAAACAGCACCAAACAAAGGCGCCACCCGTCTTCTCATGCAAATTCCTCTCCCACTAGTGAGAACTGTTATCAATTATTCCACTACTATCATAGGCCATCATCCACTAGTTTGAAAGCCCCTCCAACAATATTCACACATTGTTCACAGAGAAACGAATGAATTGTGTCCACCTTTTTGCGGTGCCTTTTGCGGTGCCTGTGTATGGTGCAATTATGACAACTCAATAGAAGCAATAAATATACAATGGAGCGTCAACCAAACTCGTTAGCTACAGACTTCCCGATAACTCAATATGCAATTGTAGTGAATAGACAAAATTGTGTCGGTGCCTGTGCGTGGTACATTTATGACAATTCAACAAAAGTTATGTAAATACGAAAGGTAGTCAGGTAAACATTGATGCAACAAGCTTCCTCTTCTAGATATATGCAATTGTAGTGAATAAACTGAATTGTTTCGTGCACAGGTACCGTATTTAGGCACCGCATATGGCACCGGATTTGAGGGTCACTTGCTTATAATCGTCTTCATTCGTGTCAAGACTGGGCAATATTATGAGGGTGGGAGTTTTGGGTATGGAGAGGGTCGGGTCGATTAGTATTTTGCATGTAATTTTATTGTCAATGACGGTCATTGGACTGAAGAATCATGTGACCATTTTGCCGCCGTTATTGATCCATGCGGGACGTGATGGATGGATTTCCGTGTTCATTGCCGCAGTTGCAATGGTGCCTTGGCTATTTCTGCTCGTCTACATTCATCGCAGTTCGCAGCAGGCTTCCCTCGGCGATTGGCTGCTTCCGAAGATCGGCAAAGTCCCGACCGCCATTTTTCGGTATGTCACAGCATTTTTTCTTCTGTTAATGGCCGTCTTTACGATGGCAGAGACTTTGCAGTGGATCAAATCGACGTTTTTACCCGAGTCGCCGTTAGTCCTCATGATTCTCATCTACTCAATCCTATGCATCTTCCTTGCGTCTACAAATTTGCAGACGATTGTCATGGTCAACGTGGTTGTTCTATTTTGGGTCGTTATCCTCGGCTTTTTTGTCGCTTTCACGAATATACAAGTGAAAAATTATTCGTTACTGAGACCGTTCATTGAGCACGGATTTGAACCTGTCATTTCAACATTGGTCTACCCGGCATCCGGTTATATTGAACTTCTGTTGTTCCTGTTCATCCAACAAAATGTGAAAGGTCGATTTCGCTGGTATCATTTTGCAATCATGCTCTTTATACTGCACAGTTTGACGATGGGTCCGCTCATTGGTGCCATTACAGAGTTCGGTCCTGACGAAGCGGCAAAGCAAAGGTACCCCGCTTATGAGGAGTGGGGGCTCGTTTCCATAGGACGTTTCATTGAGCATCTAGACTTTTTCTCCATATACCAATGGCTTACTGGCACCTTCGTACGTGTGTCCTTCATTTTGTATGTCGTCTCGGATTTATTGCAGCTGAGAGGCGACCGCAAACGTATTTGGAAAATCATCGGACCAGCGTTCTTCTTCATGTCCTTGTCGTTATTTCTAATGGAAGATCATATTTTCCTGAAACTTAAAGGGGACTATTTCTTAATTGCTACGTTCATCTTCCTGCTCTTGCTGACGTTATTTCTAACAATCTCTGCATTAATCAAAAGAAGTGCGGCAAAAGAAATGTAAAACTTACACAGAAGATGGTGAAGTGCAATGCAATCGTCTGATCACGAGATGGACATCACATCTTTACGGGCGTTATTTCAGAAGTCTGCAGACGTTCAGTTTCAAAGTTATATGTTCAATGGTCATGCCGTCACGTTTGTCACATGCGATGCAATGATTGACCAACAACTGTTGAATGAAGTCATCGTGCCCCGTATTCGTCACTTCGTCGGCACTTTGGAGAACGAGCCACTGGAAACGGCGATTGAATCGCAGTTGCACATCCCCGATTTGAAAGCGGGAAATGATTTGGAAACAGTCATTCACCTCGTCTATTCCGGGCATGTCTTATTGTTTTTTGAGGAATCCGGATTTATTTACACGAGCAATATCACTAAAAAACCGAACCGAAACCCCGAGGAAACACGGTTAGAGGTGCCTGTGAAAGGACCTCGTGACAACTTCATCGAAGACGTGTCCGTTAATATCGCATTGATTCGCAAAAGGCTGCCGACAAACTCATTATGCGTCGAGAAATTCGAATTAGGGAAACGCTCCAAAACGACTGTAGCTCTTTTGTATTTCGATGACATTGCGAGCAAAGAGATACTGGACGGCATTAGAAGACAACTGAATGAAACAGATACCGATATCGTTTTCAACCCTACCCTTCTGATGGAAAGTGCGAATAAAAGCTCAAAGCTCTTTCCGAGGGTCGATTACACGGGACGACCTGATACCGCCATCCAGTCGCTTGTAAGAGGCCGTTTCCTCATTTTTGTTGATGGAGCGGCGTATTGCGTCATCTTGCCAGTCAACTTGTTTCTGCTCGTAAAGACGGGGGAGGATAATGATACACCCGTCATTTACGGCTCAATCGAGCGTTTGCTGCGCGTCTTCGGATTGTCCATCGGCTTGACGCTGCCCGCATTTTGGCTTGCATTGACGACCTATCACCAAGATCAGCTGCCGGTCCATTTATTAGCGACCGTTGTCCAAGCGAATACAGGGCTTCCATTCCCTTCAGTCATTGAGATGCTGCTTATGCTGCTCATGTTTGAACTGTTTCGCGAAGCCGGCTTGCGACTGCCGACTGCTTTAGGCGGGACAATCGGCGTTGTTGGCGGATTGATCATCGGAGATGCCGCCATTCGGGCAGGGATTACAAGTCCCGCAATGATTGTCGTCATCGCCATTTCAACAATCGCGACATTCACATTGGTCAACCAATCGGTAGTGAACGCAATTAGTGTATTGCGTGTTTGTTTCATCCTCCTCACAGCAATTTTAGGTTTGTTCGGTCTTCTCATGTCCGTCTTCATTACACTTGTTTACTTATCCAGCATCCGGACGTTCGGCGTTCCTTACATGAACATTGCAGCTGACTTAAGTTTTAAGACAGTCATGCAATCGCTCTTCCGGCTTCCTCATAAATCATACAAAGAGCGGCCGAATATGTTGAATCCGACAGACCCAACACGCACGAAGGAGAGAGATCAGGATGAATAAAAAGATCGTCGCCCTCCTGCTGCTATTGCTTGCGATGCTCCCCTTATCAGGCTGCTGGGATAATAATGAACCTGAGAGGATGTTATATCTCAATGGAATCGGCATCGACTACAAGGATGGCCGGTATGAACTGTACGCCCAAATCATCAATTTCGCCAACACCGCAAAATCCGAACAGCCTACAAGCGATGAAACTTCACAAGCAGAAGTCGGTCATGCCTCGGGGATGTCGCTAGATGAAGCTGTCTTCGAGTTATACCATTCCGTCGATCAAAAAGTGAATTGGGGCCATTTATCCTACTTGGTCTTCTCAGAAGAAGCACTGCAACAGGTGAAGTTGAGCCCGGTCCTCGATATTTTCATACGTTACAGGGAAACGCGTTATCAAATCTGGTTATACGCCACAAAAGACCCAGTGGAGGAAGTGCTCTTAATAAGACCCGTTGTTAATAAAGCCATTATCTTGTCAAAGCTAGGGGATCCACGCAACTCCTACGAACAAGAATCATTTATTAAACCGGCAAGCATTCGTGAAGTAGTGATCAATATGAATGAACCGAATCATGAAACGCTGATCCCGTTCATAACAATTGCGGAAAACTGGAAATCAATAAAAGAAACGATCAAAGCCCCCGTCATTTCCGGTGCAGCCATCGTTTCCCCGGATGATTTCAAAGGGTTCATCACTGGAGAGAAAGCAAGGGGAATCCGATGGATGACGAACGACACGAAGAGGTCCAATCTAACAGTCCGAACGGAAAATGGCAATTTCATCTCCGTCGTCTTGGAAAATATCAAAGTGAAAATCAATCCTGTCATGATAAAAGGAGAAGCAAAGTTCGACATTGATATATACGCCGACGGGATAATCGACATCATTACCGAAACGATTAAACCGGCAGAAATTGAGAAGTTATTGAAAGAAATTGTGAAAGAGCAAATTGCTGCGACATATGAGGAAGCCTTAAAAATGGATGCCGACATCTATCGGCTTTCTGAACAACTGTATCGCAAGAACGTTAAAGAATGGAAACGACTGCAAAAAGACGGCAAAATCGAATTGACCGATGACTCGATCCGAAACATCAAGATCACAATCGGCAAACTCTCCTCCAACAAAAAAACATTCGAACGAACAGTAGAATAACTGGATGTGTTCGTTTAGCCGGTGCGATTGTTCAGCCGGTGCCCATAGCCGGTGCCTGTGCATGGTACATTTATGACAATTCAATCAGATCTATATAAATACAACGGGAAGCTAGTCAAATGCCTATTTGATCAGCTTCCCCTTTTACTTTTATGCAATTGTAGTGAGTAAACTGAATCGTTCCGGTGCCTGTGCAAGGTGCATTTATGACAATTCAACTAAATTCATAAACATACAAAAATAAATATCTAAACATCAGTTTTATTAGCTTTCCACTTTCCATTTATTCAATTGTAGTGAATAAACTGAATTGAATGCTGCACAGGCACCAATTCTACCCCGAGGGACATGAACTGGCAACGTTCTGAAGATAGGTGTAGAATAGAAAAAACTGCTTAAAAAGAGGAACAACTAATGCCTAAAACTCAACTAAAAACACCTGTATGGAAATTGTTTGCTCGCGGCGCCATGGTTATGGTCGGTGCCCTCATTGCCGCCTACGGATTAGAATCTGTACTCATTCCAAACAAGGTATCTGATGGAGGCGTGACTGGTCTAAGTATCGTCGGGTCAGAATTATTCGGCTTTCCATTAGGACTTCTCATAGCGATTTTGAATATCCCTTTTGTCTTTTTAGGCTATAAGCAAATCGGGAAAAGCTTTGCCATCTATTCTGTACTTGGAATTGCTACACTGGCGGTCAGCACGAGCCTAATGCATCATGTGCCAATAATCATTCACGGAGATACGTTATTAATAACAGTTGTGGGCGGAATTATCCTCGGTTTCGGAATGGGATTAGCGTTGCGGAATGGCGGCGCTCTTGACGGAATTGATATGTTAGCCGTTTTACTTTCCCGAAGGATGCCGTTCGGAACAAGTGATTTGATCCTGTTTTTGAACGTCTTTGTTTTCGCCATCGTCTCGATTGTCTTCGGGCTTCAAGGAGCTTTCTTATCCGCAATTGCTTACTACATCGCCACTAAAGTGATCAGCATTGTTGAAGAAGGACTTAGCGGTTCTAAAATGTATAAAATTATTACTAGCGAACCTGAAGGTATGGTCGAAACGATTCGTGATCGTCTAGGCCGCAGTTCGACTTATAGTATCGTTCAAGGCGCGTATTCCAATGAAGAATTCAGGGAAATCACATGCATTATCAACCGGCTCGAAGATAGTAAGATGAAGGAAATTATCCTTGAAATTGATCCGTCAGCGTTTGTCACTGTTTACGAAGTCGCCGAAGTCCGAGGCGGAAGTTTCACAAAGCGAAATATTCATTAATAAATTGTGTGAGAATTGTGCGGGTGCCTGTGCATGGTGCATTTATGACAATTCAAAGAGATTGATATAAATTCAAAGGGAAGCTGATCAAAGATTGATTTGATCAGCTTCCCTCATTTTGTTTATACAATTGTAGTTAATAAACTGAATAGTGTGCTGCACAGGCACCGGCTCAATTGTTTATATACTTCTCAAATACATCACCGAAATCCTTAACGTGGTACTTGTCTCGGGCTGATGTTAGCCAGGAGAAACCGAATTCGGTTAATTGTTTATATTGGTCGGCCATTTGGATGTCGGACGGTCTTGAATTCTCCAACACTTTTGCCGCCTTATCGAGACTTTGCGTTGCCATTTCGAATAGGATATTGTTTTCGTGAGCTTTTTCCGAAATATATACCAATGCTTTGTACAGATCATTCAATTGTGCGAGCTGCTTTTTATCAACGTCTATGCTGTACGATTGATCGCCAAGCGTGAACTTGATTTCAACATCCAAGTCAATTTTGCCCGCAGTTTCCAAGAACACATTGGTAATTTGATATTTTGAATATGAATAGCGTTTCAAGACGCGTTTCGAAGAGACCGCTTTATCTCCGTCCACATGAATGACCGCTAAGTTCGTAAAGCAATACTCATCTGCCTTAGTCTTAATCAAGAAATAAATCTTTTCTTCATCCTCATGTCGAATATAATCATCGGCATCCGTCTTATCATAATCTTCGGGTCCTATGATTTTACCGATATCCGACAAGCCCAACGCATCTGAAGCCAACTTTTTCAGCATATGAACGACCTCTTCCTATCTAGAATTCTCACACCTAAAATTATAACATTTCTTTAGTCTAATTAACTCTTTGAGTTTAAATTGTGCGGGTGCCTGTGCATGGTGCATTTATGACAATTCAAAGAGATTCATATAAATTCAAAGGGAAGCTCATCAAAGATTGACTTGATCAACTTCCCTCTTTTTATTTATACAATTGTAGTTAATAAACTGAGTAGTGTGCTGCACAGGCACCAAATACAGCACCGAAATTCGGCATTAACAAAGCACAATCACCTTATGTGGTGTCGTTTGGGCGGGAATGCTGCGGGTTGTAGTGCTATAAATGACAATCAGCTCACGATTAGCTGGACTGCCCGCAAACGACTGTCCATTTTCCAGTAAAATCGGCGTATTTCGATTTAAGTTCAATTTCAAGCTTCCGTCGTTGCTCACTAAATTCTGGTCAAATAAATCCACTTTCACAAACTGGTCGGATCTTTCTTTCGCCATGACAACCGCCCGATATTGCGGTGGATAAATAAAAGGGGTCGGTGCATTCGCATCATAAAAACCGGTTACGATATCGCCGACCTTCACTAAAACATGATCGACAAAATATGTGCCCGGCTCAATGACGAAATTGACGATGGAGCCTTCACGATCAGCGACCATAAACAGTTTATAGCACCCAGATCCTTGATCATCTTGCTGTATCGAAAAATCACTAATCTCCATTACTCTGCCGGTGAAAAATCTAAAATTCATTCGTATACCTCCATTGGATAACGCTCGTCATATAGACTATGCAACGGGTGAATTGGGTGTTCAGCAGAGTAATAATAGTAATCTCCTCACGTCCCATCCAAAACCCTACGCAGTTTCCACACGCAAACCGTTTCCATAGGAGTAAACACAGCGGTTTGCTATACTACACGTGTCAACGTATAAAGAAGGGAGATTTTACTATGCAAAACATAACTGGAAAGAATGCGATCATTACGGGAGCTGGACGCGGTATTGGCCGGGCGACGGCAATCGCCTTTGCGAAGGAAGGCATCCATTTAGGACTTATCGGGAAAACCGAAGCGAATCTTGATAAGGTCGCCGAAGAGCTTCGCGAATTTGGCGTCAACGTTTCTATCGCTGCTGCGGACGTGGCGGACAATGAATCTGTAATTGCCGCTGTCGAGCATATCAAATCGGAACTCGGCCCAATCGACATCCTCATCAACAACGCCGGTATCGGCAAATTCGGCAAGTTCCTTGAGCTTACTCCGGAAGAATTCAAAAACATTATTGACGTTAACCTAATGGGCATGTACTACGTTACACGCGCAGTGCTGCCGGAAATGATTGAGCGTCAAACAGGTGATATCATCAATGTCTCTTCAACTGCCGGACAAAAAGGTGCTCCTGTCACGAGTGCATACAGCGCCTCAAAATTCGGCGTGCTGGGTTTGACGGAATCACTTATGTTGGAAGTGAGGAAGCAAAACATTCGCGTCACTGCCTTAACGCCGAGCACAGTGGCAACCGACTTGGCATTCGAAGAGAATCTCACTGACGGCAATCCGGATAAAGTGCTGCAGCCTGAAGACCTTGCTGAATTGATGGTCGCGCAGCTGAAACTGCACCCGCGCGTCCTCTTAAAATCGGCTGGCCTATGGTCGACAAACCCTTAATTGTTCGAGAATTGTGTCGGTGCCTGTGCATGACACATTTATGACAATTTAACGTAACGCATATAAATACAATAGGAAACCTATCAAACGTCGAATTGATAGGTTTCCTGTTTTTCAGTTATACAATTGTAACGAATTATCTGAACAGTACGCCGCACAGGCACCGTATTGAGCACCCTTAAAGCTTACCCAATTCATCCTGAAAAGCGGGGCGGTTTTTGTATGTCTGTTTTAGTTCCTCTGCAAGGTTCATTTGGGCTTCTCGTCCTGCAACTTTGCCATAGCGCTTCATCACTTGGCAAACTTCCTTATATCCCTTCCGGTTAAATGAGTTTTGTGCGATCTCTTTTACATGAGTTTCGAACAGTATGATTGCCTCTTCTGCATGGGAATCAACCAAGTATTCCAAGTATCGTTCCACCATTGAAGGATTTTCACGGACATAATCAAGGATGGCCTCAACATCATTTTCAGCTTCAATGAGCTTCACAAACATCCACTGATTTTTAACAGCCAATTCCTGCTTCACTCCTTCATAAAAAGCTGTCGCGTCCTCGGCCAGATCCTTCAATTCCCAATAAAATTCAAATTCTCCTTCTATCAACATTTCACGACCTATTGTCATTTGCTCATCAAGTGCTTTCAATTGTTTATACGCTTTGTAGCGCCATTTCTTCCACCGCATAACCAAACCACGATAATCCTTGTCCAAACTTTCCCCTTCAGAAGCCAACGCCAACACGTTTTCATAGTTGCCTTCCTTCAATTCATATTGCATCAACCGTTTCCGGAATGTAGGATAATTTATGTTCTCCTGTAGAAACTGTCTCGCTTTCTCTGACGTGCCGTGAGTTTCAAAGATGTCATACATTAAGTTGTAAATTCGTTCATTTTCATACCGACCATAATCATTTGCAGACGAACCGTTCACCATTGCTTCTAGCTCATTCAGTAAAGTCGCCCGCAATTGCTCATTTCCCGCATAGTTCAGACCGATGCCGAGCAAATCGATTCGAAAGTCATTCCATCCTTCAAATACGTCCGTTTTCGATAAGTAAATGAGTTTTTCTAACATCTCGCTTTGTTCATCCAACCCTAAAGCTCCATCTGCAATCGCTTCCATCGTTTCAATCGTTTGATCTAGTAAATATCCAATATTACCGCTAGAGTCGTCTGCGTATTGAAACGATTTAATCCCTTCAATCAACAACCCCTGCGCAATTTCAAAGGCAATCAACGGATTTTTCACCGACTCAACTTTATTCAGTACGGCGGACAGTTCATTCGTGAAGTCGCCAACATATTTATATGTAATAAACCCTTCTCTGCCAGTATATTTCTCAATGATCGAATCGATCATCCTCTTGTAACGAGCAATCTCCTGTTGCTCATCGACAGTTGCATGATTGAAGAGCAACTCATTATGAAAATTCGGATCGTCGTCCGCTAAATGAAGGAGTATATCAATCAGTTCCACTTTGGATAGGCTTTCAAGGACCGTCTTCAAATCCGGCAGAGTTGTCCCGGCCATCTCAGGAAAATCATTAGCTTTTAGTCTGTCAATCAACTCATAATAAACCGCCACTTCATGTTTACACACCGGCCCCAAATCATAAGGGCAATCGCAATAAGACGAAAGGATATTGCCTTCCTCATTTAGCTGGACGGCAACCTCATACATATCTTCCCCCTCAACAAGCGCACTATATCGTCCATCTCCCTGGCGTGTTAGCTTTAAAACGAATCCAGCATTATAATATTCGGAACCGCGATCGACGATAGTGGAGCTCACTACCTCCTCAAAATCATAAAGATTCATCGCCCTATCCCCTCTCTTCCTTCGGCGCACAATCTATTACTAGTACCAATACGACACCCAACCGGAAAACCCTTTATTGCGCCGATGTTGGTGCCTGTGCATGGCCCATTTATGACAATTCACTTCAAAGCATAAAAACACAATACACAACCAACCAACCCCATATTTGACAAAGTCCGCAACATCTATTTATACAATTGTAGTGAATAAACTGAATCGTGTTGGTGCCTGTGCATGACACATTTATGACAATTCAAACATGAGTATATAAATACGAAAGGAAGCCCATCAAGTATTGAGTTGATGAGCTTCCCGTGTTTTAATTATGCAATTGTCGTTAATAAACTGAATTGTGCGCTGCACAGGCACCTGTTTAAAAGTCACTTTTCACATGCAATGCCGTCTTTGTCGCGGTCCATCTTTGTGTGCGCTTTGTAAATTTCTGCTGAAACAAAAGGTTTAAACTTCGTTTTTCCACCTACGTTTCGGACTTTAGCATCTTTAGCGACGCCGCCTGGATATGTTTTATTCAACTCGGTGCAGTTCTTAAACTTGGCTGGCGCTGCGTTTGCTGAGTCGATTGGCGTAATGAATAGAAGGAATGCAAGGGAAATTACGGTGATTCCGGTTAAGATCTTTTTCATTTTCATCTCTCCAACTAGTATAATTTGTAAATAATTGTAACACAAAACCTGATTTCACTATACTAGTTTTTGTTAAGCAACTAATAATATCAATCATTTTCTACCATTATACCCAATTCAAAAATTCCAAGTGCTAACATCCACCCATTGCGTTCACTCTTCAAGATGAAGGATAATAGATAGATTACACCATGAGAGAGGTTTACAGATGAAAGGAAGTTCACATGCACTTATCGGCGTTACTGCCGGAGCAATCGCAGGGTATCAGGTGCAACCCGATGTATACACAATCGCAGTCGCCTCAGTGATTGGCGGCGTATCAGCTCTTGTCCCCGACCTGGATACAAATGGGTTGGCAACCAACCGGATCACCCTATCCAAACAGATCACACAATGGCTGATGCAGCTAGTCGGTGCGGGCATTTTAGTAGCAATCGTCTACCAATATTTCACTACAGGTTTCGCCCCATCCATTTTACTTTACGCAGGAATCGGTTTGCTCCTGTTCATCGTATCGAGGCTCATTACACAACGAAGAATGTTGACCCTCACTGGTGTCATGGTAATGTGGCTCGGAATTGTGATGCATCAATCGATCGGCATCCTGTTGGTCGGAAGTTATATCGTCATAGCATCATTTCTTCCGCACCGTTCCTACACTCACTCACTTCTAGGGCTCGCGTTTTATGCGTTCATTTTGAATCAATTACAACAGGAGTGGCCGATCGACGGTCTACTAGCAGCGGGAATTGCTGGATATGGCAGCCATCTCATCGCAGACATGAAGCTCCTCCCCATGAACCGCCGAGGCGTAAAATGGTTCGCCCCGATATGGAATAAAGAGTGGTGAATGAATTGCGCCGGTGCCTGTGCAAGGCACATTTATGACAATTCACTAATAAACATGAATATACAAAGGGAAGCCGGCCAAACATTGATTTGGCTAGCTTCCCTTTTCCGAGTTATACAATTGTAACTAATAAACTGAATTGTGCGCTGCACAGGCACCCAAACAATTAACCTATTTCTCTACAGCCACCATCTCGCGGAGCTTATATTTCAACAGTTTTCCTTGCAGGCTCCGTGGAAGTTCGTCGGCGAAATCGACAGTTCGTGGCTTTTTATAGTCGGCGAGCTTGCCATCGCAAAATTCGATGATCTCTTTTGAGTCTGCTTCTTCTCCTTCACGAAGGACAACAATCGCTTTCACCGCTTCTCCCCATTTTTCATCCGGCACACCAATCACCGCTACATCGGCTATCTTCGGATGGCGATGGAGGACGCCTTCAATTTCCGCTGGATAGACGTTCAGCGCGCCTGACAAAATCATATCCTGTTTGCGGTCGACGATAGAATAAAATCCGTCCTCATCCTGAACTCCCATATCACCGAGTCCAAGCCATTCGCCGTGAAACGCTTCGGCTGTCGCTTCCGGGTTCTTATAATATTCATCACAAAGGGTCAAGCCCTTCACTAAAAACTCGCCCGGTTGACCCGGCGGCACTTCATTCCCATCGTTATCGACAAGTTTCACTTCCATTCCTAACATTGGCACACCGACGGAGCGTTCCTTCAGTTCCTGGTACTCCGGGAATAAATTCGTCGATCCCCCATGTTCCGTTGCACCGTAAAACTCATTCAATTCAGCATCCTTAAAGAATGCCATCACTTTTTCTTTCGTGCTAGAGTGTAATGGCGCACCGACTGAAAACAGTCCCTTCATCGAACTGACATCGTACTTGTTTCTTACCTCCTCAGGCAAAGCAAAAATCGCGTCAAACATCGGCGGTGCCATGAATGAAGTCGTCGTTTTCTCCTTATCGATTGCTTCCAACACTCCGACAGGGTGGAACTTCGGCAAAATATGAAGTGAATTCCCGACGAGAAGATTCGGAACGGAAGTCGACAGAGCCGCCGCGCCATACAATGGACCGGAAACCAATCCTTTTCCGTTTCTCACAATCCCGAATTCAATACTGAACAGTAACGCGACGAGATACATGCTCCGGTGCGATCGGACCGCCCCTTTCGGATGACCCGTCGTTCCTCCGGTATACATAATGCAAACTGTATCAAGCTCGCCCAATTCATAGTCTATGATCGGTTCATTTTCGGAATAACGTGCAATCCAGCTTTCATATTCAAAGGACGCCATCTCAGCAGAGCCCCCAACCGATACGAATAACTGAACATCCTTCACTCGCTCTTTAATAGAAGATATTTCTATATCGAATTCCGCCCCATATATCAGTCCAACGGCATCGGAGTTTGTCAACACATGCTCAATTTCCGGTCCGACAAAGCGGGAATTGATTGGAACGAAAACCGCCCCAATCTTTGCGCAAGCGAACATGATTTCAAAGAGTTCATTGCAATTCAGCAGCATAAAAGCTACCTTATCCCCCTTCTCAACACCCGTCTCAAGCAACGCGTGCGCTAACCGGTTAATACGCTCATTGAATTCACGATAACTAAACCTCTTGCCCATGTACGATAGCGCTTCCTTTTCTCCATAACGACTAGCATTCAATCTAATCGGATCTGCGAACAACATATGCTGCATCCTAAATCCCCCATTCCTAATAATCAACTATGAAGACTACTTCGCTGAATATTGCGGAAACCCTCTATTTAGATAGATGGTGTAAATTGTGTCAGAATTGTTCCGGTGCCTGTGCACGACACATTTATGACAATTCATCTATCCGCATGTATATACAAAGAAAATCCGATCAAATGTCAATTTGATCGGATTTTCTTCTCTAGATTATACAATTGTAGTTAATAAACTGAATAGTGTGCTGTACAGGCACCGCTTTTACTCCGCGCGATATTCCGCCAAGAATTCTTTGACTTTCGCCGGGTCTGCCACGAGCTCGTTGCCTGTGTCGACTAACGGGCTTACTGTGGAGTAGGCTTTCTTCTTATTCCCTTGGTAGAAATTCAAGAATTCGTCTTGGTTGATGGAATAGAGAACGGCTTTCCGCAGGTTTTCGCTTTTGGCAACTTCGCGGTCAGCTCCATTAAATAGCAAATAAGTGACCGCATTGCTGTCGTTCTTTTGCAATACTAACTTATCATCGTTCTCAACAAGCTCATACTTCGTTTCCGGCACTCCATTGAATAGATGAATTTCGCCATTACGCAATGCAGACAACGAACTGTCCGCGTCTTCAATGAAACGCACTGTGACTTCAGAAATTTTCGGTTCGAATTCGCTGCCCGCACGGTATGCCGGGTTTTTCACGAAGTCCGCTTGATAGTCGTTTTTCTTCACCAAAATATATGGACCGCTCGCATACAGATGGTTGTCATACGTTGCACCTTCCGTCACAGTCCGTTGGTCGCCATACGGAATATCTTTATTCACATCAAACGCCGCCACGTCGTACGTATTAATGCTTTCAACTTGCTGCTTTGATACGATCCCAGCAGATTGGTGAGCCAAATAATTCAGCACTTGCGGGAAAGCCTCTTTTGTCGTCACTTTGACAACTTGGTATTTCCCAGCGCTGCTGTCAGCGGCAGTTTTGTCTGTCACAAGTTCCGCGATTTCAGATTCAAGCCCCTCACTAAGAGCCTCCAGGATAGACCCTTCGCCGCCGGAAACTTTCGCCTCCTCAAGATCCGCAAGATCCTTCACGATTTCGACGTTCTTCATGCTTTCATGCAAGCTGTACGTCCGGTGATCCGGTACAGAATCCTTGTCTTTCGCGCGGTTCAATGAAAATACGACATCATCCGCACCAACGCGCTCCCCTGTATCGACCGCTTTTCCGTCCGCCACTTTTGCAAAATTGATGTCATCACGGAGAATGAAATAATAATCCTTATTTCCATCGCCAATCGCGTAGTTATACGAAAGCGATCCGTCCGAAACAACTTGGTCGTCATCCGTCAAATTGACGAGGCGCACATACATATTCGTGTTCAACGTATTGATTGAGCCGTCATTCCCTTTGATCGGGTCAAGAGATGTCAATGAACCGATCGCCTGCTGAGTGATCAATGCCGCCGCATCGCGCTTCGCTGCATCATTGAAATCGATCGTCTCCCATGCGATCGCTCTCGATTTCGCAAGACGGACCGTATCCGGGTTCAACACATCTTTATTGATTCCTTGCGCTTTAAATGAAATATAAAGCGGCGCAATATACGCCTTCTCTCCTACAATCCGTTGTTCAAGCTGCTTATACGTCTCCTTGAATTCATCAGGCGTTTCCGTGCTCGCCTTCTCAATCAAACCGTCCACTTCAGAATCATTAATATTGCTATTATCACCATCAGATTTAAATAAAGAACGGACCGCATAATCCGGATTCCCCGTCACAGTCGTCCAGCTGGACAACGCGATATCATAATTCCCTGCATCGCGCTGCGCCTTGAAGCTGCCGTAGTCCGGCTGGATATTCAATTTCACGTCAAAACCATTTTTAATGAGCTGGTCACGGACAATATTCATGTCCTCCTCGCCAGCACTCGTTCCAAGCAACTCTATCGTCACTTTGCCGGAACCCCCGCCGCCTTTAGTCTCTCCGCTATCCTTTTCACCGGACACATCCGACTTCGTTTTCACACAGCCCGCCAACACAACGATAAGCGCGAGCATTATGATTACTAATCTTTTTCCCATAATCAATTCTCCTGTTCTAAATGTATTTATTCAGACGCCACTAACAAGATCCATCAATCAAGCCGCGGGTCAAGCGCATCTCTCAGCCCATCCCCCAAAAAGTTGAAGGAAAGGACGAGCAGTATGATGGCGAGCCCCGGGAAAACCGCCAAATACGAATGGGATTCCAAATACGTGCTTCCGACCCGCAGAATATTCCCCCACTCCGGAATATGCGGCTCAACGCCGAGCCCTAAATAACTCAAACTGCTCGTCGCAATGACCGCCCCGCCAATCGTCAACGTCGACTTCACAATCATCGGCGCCATTGAATTCGGCACAACCTGTTTGAAGATGATCGACATATCCGAAGTTCCCAAAGCACGTGCAGAATCGACAAAATCATAATTCGACACCATCAACACATTGGCACGCATCGTCCGCGCATACGTCGGAATCGACCCGACGCTGAGCGCGATGATCAGGTTCATCGTATTGGCGCCAAATGCTGCGATAATTGCAATTGCAAGTAGGATTCCGGGAATCGCGTACAAAATATCCAGTAAACGCATGATTACATTATCTGTCCGCGTACTGTAGTAGCCCGCAATCCCTCCCAGGAATCCGCCAATGACCGCCGGAATGACAGTCGAGGCGAAGCCGACGATCAAGGAAATCCTTGCACCAAATACAATCCTTGAAAACACGTCGCGGCCGAAGTTATCCGTGCCAAACGGATAGGCTAGGCTCGGTTGCTGCAAAATATTGCCGTAATCGTTTGCGACCGCAAGATCATAATCGAACGTGAACCGACTCACAACCGAAATCGTCAGCATGAGGATAATGAAAAACATCCCCATAGCCGCCATGGAATTCCGCGTAATCTTTTCCCACATCACATTCCATTTCATAATGCGCGAACGGTCGTTGCTCATTGATTTCAACAACAGACTCCATCCGAGCAGCAATGCGAAAATATTGCCCGTCACTGCAGTGAGAAGAACGATGACCGCCACAACTCCCAATGATCGCGGCGCCTCCACTTCCTTCACTGACTTCGCTACGATAATCAAAACCGTTACATGGAACACCGCAATACCCAGCAAAACGGCCATCGCTACTGGAAATGTGTCCGTAACGTACGGCTTGAATATATTCATTGCCGAAATCGCAATGACGAACAGTTGCGTCAAGAACATATACACGGCAAAAGTGTATTCCGGCGTCTTTCGTTTATTGATAATATTGAACGCGAACGCAGCGGCAAACACATTCCCAGTCGCTAAACTGATGAGCTGCACATACCCGAGCCGCCTGGTCTCTCTCCGGATTTCACCATGGCCAAGCAGATCCCTCTTCATTCTCCATACAATGAAAAACTGAAATAGCGACGTTGCCAAATAAGCAATAAAAAAAGCGAACAGAACCATATTCATGTCTCCGGTTTTGAACGAGAAACTGTTCCCTAAGAAGATCAATGAGAGGATCAACGAAATGATCCACGTGAAATTCGCTTGCGGGTATTCCCTTGATACAGCCAATGCATGCCGATTTTTCAGCTTCTCTTCCATCTTTTCACCTGCTTTATGATTGTTTCATCTTCGAACGGATACGCGGGTCGAGGAATGCGTACAAAATATCAATCAGTAAATTCACGAGCGATATCGTAATCGCGATATAGACGACGCCGCCCATAATGGCTGGGATATCTGGAATAAATTGCTTATCCACAATATAACTGCCAATCCCTTTAATATTGAACACTTTCTCCGTCACCGCAGCACCTCCGAGCATGCCGCCAAACATGAGACCGATGACCGTAATAACCGGAATCATCGCATTCCCGACCGCATGCTTCCAAAGCATCTGACTTTTCGTCAGCCCTTTTGCGCGCGCCGTAATGATGTAGTCCTCATGGATGATTTCCAGCAATGAAGAACGCATCATCCTTGCAATCGAAGCGGTGAGCCCTGTTCCAAGCACAACAACGGGCATGATCATTGACCAGACATTTCCCGGGCTATAAGTCGCAGGCAGCCAATTCAGCTTAATCGAGAAATTCAGGATGAAGATAAGACCTTGCCAGAAATTCGGAATCGATAAACCGATCAATGCAATGAACATAAATGTCGTATCCAAGAACGAATTCGGTCGTGTCGCAGATAAGATGCCGACCGGGATAGCGATGACAATGGCCATAACGACGGAAAACATCGCAATCGTAAACGTGACCGGGAATTTATTCTTGATGCTCGACGCAACATCCTCACTTCCCGCAAACGATGAACCGAGATCGAACGTCGCGATTCCCTTCAATGCATTCCATAACTGGTGCAAATAAGGGAGGTCCAGACCATGGATCCGATTGAATGCAGCAATCTGCTCCTTCGTCGCCGATTCACCAAGGATGTTAGAAGCAGGATCGAAAGGTGAAATATAAAGGATGGAAAAAACGAGTATCCCAACCCCGATAATGACGAACACGCTTTGGACGAGCCGCTCCATAATGTATTTCAAAAACGGGTTGCTCATCAAAAACAGCCAACAATACATGACAATCCCTGGCAAAATCGAAGCGATGAGGAATAACGGCCGGTCAAGGAGAGACAGGAAATATGCGGCATATGTCTCTTTCCGCACACCGTTTTGCGTTAGCCTTTCATCAGCCCGTCGCGCAGCCTCTTCCTTCAGCCGTGCGTCCGCCAGCTTTTCCGCCTCCCTATGAATCTCTTCGTGGCTTCTCTTCTCCCCGAAAAATTCCGCTTTCCGAAGCAATTGCCCCTCATATGCTACTAAATAGTTGCGTTTTTCATCTGCTAGCTCCCACTCGACTCCTGCCATCGTTGCTGCGTATGTACTATTTTTTCTCTTCAATAAATAAAAGAGAGTAACAAGTAAATGGAGAGGCAGTCCCGTCAAATAGAGCAAGAATCGATACATCGGCCTTCCATGCGTCTCTAGGAACGTTCTTTTGAGCAAGGCAGATACGCCAAGTTTCATTCGCAGTCTCCTCCTTCCCTATATTGTATAATCCCTATCGGTATACTATACTATATTCAAAGACTAAGTTGTTGTCAATTTACGAATTTTCATATTGATGACCGATAGGGGGATTTTTGATGTCGGAGACAGTGTTGCGCGTGACGGATCTGCATGTTTCATTCGCCGGAAGGGAAGAAGATTTCAATGCAGTCCGCGGAGTGAACTTTGAAGTGAAGAGAGGAGAAACGTTAGGCATCGTCGGCGAATCGGGTAGTGGAAAGAGCGTCACTGCACGTTCCATCATGCGGTTACTCCCTTCCCCTCCATCGTATATGAAGCAAGGAAAAATTGAATTTCAAGGGGAAGACCTCTCCTTGAAGACGGAAAAAGAGATGGAAAGCATCCGAGGAAAAGAGATCGGTATGATTTTCCAAGACCCGATGACTTCGCTTAATCCGACTATACGAGTAGGAAAACAAATTGCCGAAAGCCTAGTAAAGCATAGGGGTTTATCGAAGGTGGAAGCGAAGACAGAAGCGATCGAGCTGTTGAAGCTTGTCGGAATAAAAAACAGTGAGAAGCGCTATAACCAGTATCCTCACGAATTTTCAGGAGGCATGCGACAAAGAGTAATGATCGCCATCGCGCTTGCATGCAGACCCTCCCTCTTAATTGCAGATGAACCGACAACGGCACTCGACGTGACGATCCAGGCACAAATACTGGATTTGATGAAGAACATGCAGCAACGTTTCGACACGTCCATCATTTTGATTACGCATGACTTCGGCGTCGTTGCGGGGATGTGCGACCGGGTAGCAGTCATGAAAGACGGGGAAATTGTCGAAACTGGGACGACGATTGAGATTTTCGAAAACCCTCAGCATCCATATACGAAAAAACTATTGAACGCATTGCCCCGGCTTGATGAAAAGAAGAAGCCGAAACGAACACCACATATTAAAGCAGGCGTGGACACGACGATTCCGCTTGTTCAAGTCGATTCATTACGGCAACATTTCGATAGCGGAAAAGGCGAATTGACGAAAGCGGTCGATGATATAAGTTTTCACATCCGTCCTGGGGAAACGTTAGGACTCGTCGGCGAATCAGGATCGGGTAAATCGACGACAGGCCGCGCCATTTTGCGGCTCGACGAACCAACGGCGGGCGACATCCTCTACCAAGGCATCGCCGTCAACCGGTTGTCGAAAAATGAAATGAAAACGATGCGCCGCCATATGCAGATGATTTTCCAAGACCCGTATTCGTCGTTGAATCCGCGATTTAAGGTACTTGATATTATCGGGCAGGCACTCGATATCCATAAACTGAGCAAATCGAAAACGGAACGGAAAAAGAGAGTGGAAGAGCTGCTCGAAATGGTCGGCCTCGAACCGGCGCACGCCATGCGATACCCCCATGAATTCTCAGGGGGCCAGCGCCAACGCATCGGCATCGCCCGCGCCTTGGCCGTCGAACCCGACTTCATCGTCTGCGACGAACCATTATCCGCACTCGACGTCTCCATCCAAACCCAAATCGTCGAACTGCTCGAGGATCTGCAACACCGACTCGGACTCACCTATCTTTTCATCGCCCACGACCTGTCGATGGTGAAGCATATTAGCGACCGGGTCGCCGTCATGTACGCCGGCAAAATCGTCGAACTGGCCGAAAGCGAGGAACTGTACAGCAACCCATTGCACCCATACACAAAATCCTTGCTCTCCGCCATCCCGATCCCCGACCCACGGATCGAAGCAACCATAAAGCGCCACATCCCGGAAGAAAGCACTGCTGCAGCCGACCGCTACAACCTACACAACACTCAATTGGTGGAAGTATCAAAAGGTCATTGGGTC
This sequence comes from Saccharococcus sp. Marseille-Q5394, assembly GCF_946901335.1. NCBI lineage: Bacteria > Bacillati > Bacillota > Bacilli > Caryophanales > Anoxybacillaceae > Saccharococcus > Saccharococcus sp. Marseille-Q5394. The sequence goes on from NZ_CAMPPQ010000001.1 coordinate 1,572,256, forward strand.
GCAATGTAACCGGACTTCAATCGGTGCCTTTTCAATCGGTGCCTGTGTAAGACACATTTATGACAATTCATCAATATGGATAAAAATCCAAGAGGAAGCCAATGACATGTTGACCACGTCGGCTTCCTCCTTTGTTATATACAATTGTAGTGAATAAACTGAATTGAGCCGGTGCCTGTGTAGGGAGCATTTATGACAATTCACCGTTTCGGATGAAAATGCAAAAGAAATCCAATGACATCTTGCAATCATTGGATTCCTCTTTTTTTACATGCAATTGTAGTGCATAATCTGAATAGTGTGCTGCACAGGCACCGTCAAGAGGCATCGTCAAGAAACGGTCACTTTTTCTCCCATTTTAACTGTATTCCGTCTAGATAAAACAAACGTCGCTACGAGGAGGATTGCAATTGCTAAAATTAGTGTGAATACACTTCCCGTCACTCCTGCCACGATAAATCCGATGAGGGCGACGGATGCGTTCAATGCTGCATACGGAAATTGCGTTTTGACGTGATCGAGATGATCTGCACCCGCGCCTGTCGAGGAAAGGATTGTCGTGTCCGAAATCGGCGAGCAATGGTCTCCGAAAATACCTCCGGATAGAACCGCCCCGATGCATACGAGCATATGGGCATCTAGTGAGATGGCCATCGGAATTGCAATCGGAAGCATGATGGCGAACGTCCCCCAAGAAGTACCGGAAGCGAGGGACATGACCGCACCGACGACAAATAATATGGCAGGGATGATGAACGCCGGTACGTTTCCTTTCGTCACTTCTACGATGAAAGCCGCCGTTCCCATCTCACCAATCACCTTTCCAAGCGACCAAGCAAGGACTAGGGTCACCGCTACGTATACCATTTTCTGCATCCCAGCTGTATAAATATCAAAAATCTCATTGAACTTCTTCACCTTATAAACAATCATGAGGATGACAATCGTAATGGCTGCAAACAGATACGCCGTGCTAAGCGCGACACGGAAATCGCCGCCTGGAACCGGAGTGACCGGAAAGCCCTTTGAGACGAGCAGACCGAACAACGTAACGAATAAAACAAGAAGCGGTAGCCAAATAAGAATTGTGCGGCTGCCCGTCGTATATTCCTTCATTTCCTCTGCCTTCCGCAACGGCTTCGACTCTGGCCAATAAAGCTGACCCGTCTGGCGTACACGGTTTTCAGCTCTCGCCATCGGTCCAAAATCTAGCTTCGTAAAGGCAATCAACGGTACGAGCAACACCGTCAAAATCGCGTAAAAATGGAATGGAATCACTTGAATGAGAGTGCTGAATTCAGAATCGGCGATGCCCAACTTATCGAACTCCGCACGAATCAACCCCATAATATAAACGCCCCACCCGATGAACGGGACAAGAACGGCTACCGGCGAAGCAGTGGAATCAATAATCCAAGCAAGCTTCTCACGGGATAGCTTCACTTTATCAAAAATCTTTTCAAAAACAGGACCGACAATGAGTGGCGTCCCAAGGTCCGAGAAGAAAATAATAATACCCCCGAACCAAGCTGACACCTGAGCATTCGCACGTGACTTAATAAATTTGACCGAAGCACCAGCAAGCGCCGCTCCTCCGCCCGATTTTTCCATTAGAGCAACAAACCCGCCAATGAAAAATAATAGGACAAGAACAGCCGCATTATACCCATCCGTCAGCTGCGGGAATAAATAATCGCCGATCACGCCTGTCGTCGCTGTTAGCGGATTGCCTCCGACAAGCATAAGAACACCAACGAAAACACCGGAAAACAGTGAAATAATAACATTCTTCGTAACAATCGCTAAAATAACCGCAATAAGCGGGGGAATCAATGATAACAAACCCATATGTTCCATAGTGTTCATCCTTTCAATCTTTATTTATTGTATTGCATAATAATACATAAATACTTTTTATTATGCAATGAAAGATTTTGGAAATAAGAAAAGATAGAAATTTAAGAAGGTGCCTGTGTACGGTGCAATTATGACAATTCAATTATCAGTATAAAAATACGAAGAAAAGTCAATCGATAGTTTACACGACTAACTTCATTTATTTACTTATACAATTGTAGTTAATAAACTAAATATTGTGCTGCACAGGCACCTGTATCTCTCCAACGGACTAATTGTTAACATATGTACACAATTTTTTGTGCAAAATCAACAAAGCATTGAACATAGTATACAAAATAACTTCTCTGAGTTACGATGGAAAAAGGAAGTATTTTTAATGATAAATAACAACAACACATCCATTATTGTGCCAGAAAACCCGGTATCACGGTTTTTATTTAGTGACACACGCTCTGCTGTCATTTGGTTGGTCATTCGGCTGTACGTTGGGTATGCATGGTTGACAGCGGGTTGGGGTAAAGTATCCAGCGATGCATGGACAGGCGAACACGCTGGGACTGCACTTCAAGGTTTCATTAACGGAGCATTGACGAAAGCGCAGGAAGGTGGAGACGTTTCGGGATGGTATGCCCTATTCTTAGAAAACACCGTGCTGCCAAATGCAAAGCTATTCAGTTTCTTCGTTGCGTATGGTGAACTTTTAGTTGGTCTTGGTCTCATTTTTGGATTACTTACCGGAATCGCAGCCTTCTTCGGAGCCTTAATGAATGTAAGCTTCTTATTCGCAGGGACGCTAAGTTCAAATCCGATGCTGTTCATCCTGGCAACCTGGCTCGTACTCGCATGGAAAGTAGCTGGCTGGTACGGTCTCGATCGTTGGGCGCTCCCGAAATTAGGAACACCATGGAATCGGAAAAAGAATGTTTAATAGGTGAGGTTATGAATTGAAGCAATGAGATTTTGACTGCTCCCCAAATATCCAAAAAAGTCAGCCATTCACATCTATGGCTGACTTCTCATTTCTTATATGACGAAAAATTTATTTTGGACCCCGATACTTATCCGATTTCACATAATGGTTTTCATGGTCAATTCGATCCCACTCGGTTTTCTGGTATTGACTATATTTTAAACGTTGATTAATCACGTCCATAGTAAAAAGCTTATAGTCTTGCGCTTCTGCCCACGCATGAATCGCCAAATAATCTGGATGTTTCGGATCATGATAGACCGTCAAAAAATGAGCATATCCAGGTGGACCTCCAACATCCTCAGGAGGTGCTGTCCCCTCTCCTGCAAGAACAGTCGGGAAACCGAAATAGTAATCTTCTACGATATCCTCAAGATCCACAATGATACGCCAATCATCTCCTGAATCATACCGATACAAGAATTGGCCACTTGCCTCAAAATACTTATCGATCTTCAGATGGGAAGGACGTTTAAGTGTCAATCCCTTAAAATCCTTCTTATATTCTTCATGGATCGAAGGATTATTTGTAATGAAAAGCCCATCTACCTCTACATCAAAGTAATGATACGGCTCATCGATCCACTTGCTTTGAAAGTTTGTGACATTTTGAACCAATTCGTGGAGTCGATTAAATATTGCCCCTGCAGGCATTATAACCCTTCTCCAAATCAGCGGTTCAATATCTTCAAATGTCAATTTTACAATATATGCTTTCATGGGAACACCTCACTTTCAACAGTTAGTCCTTATACTAATTCTCTACGTTGATAAAAGCCAGTAATGCATGAATTACAAACTTAAAGTATAGTACACACTTATTAAAACAAAGTTATTCTGAACGCAATGTATAAAACAGCTCTCAAAAAAGCCCTCGCCTATTGAACGGTGAGGGGCTATCTTAAAGGTGACATACAACTAACTTCAGCATTCCAATGCATCTTTACAGTTCACAAAGAATAAGATGAGTTAAAAAGGGGGCTCAATAGTTATTTCTAAAACTATTCTTCTACCATTCCAAATCAACCGTGCTGATACATTTTGGAAGAGATTCAAGGGGCGTATCAGTCACAAAGGTCCGCTTGTCAATAAAGGTCTTCTTCTCACGCCTTGCAATTCTCTCCGTATGTTTTTCATCAGGCATCCAATTGACGTCATCTTTCTCACAAAATCAAACCGTGTCATCAAATCAATGTCTTATCGTCGACCTTGGCGAGTCGTGCCTCCTGTAAAAAAAGCATACTCAACTCTTATCCTCCCCCTCGGCACAGTGAAAAAAGAGAAAATTCGCGTAGATGACACACTACAATTCAATTTCAACACAACTGATGAAACCTAATTGTGTCGGTGCCTGTGCGTGGTGCATTTATGACAATTCATCCTAAGGTATGAAAATACAACGAAAAGTCGGCCATTAGCTTTCATGGCCGACTTTTCGTTTCCAAAATATACAATTGTAGTTAATAAACTGAATAGTGCGCTGCACAGGCACCTTATTTTCTTAGGAACTTACAGGTGAGTGACTTGCGCTTTTCACTAGCATTCGAAGCCCTAGAAATATTGCCCACGCATTGTTTTCTTCATCAAAAAAGAATTGTATTGGTTTTTCAATAGGCAGTATGACAAGAGTTCTTTCATCACTAGCACGAAGTTTGTAAGTCCTATTTGAAATAATTGCTGTCATCATTCCATCTTCTAAAGTGATTACCACTTCTGATCCCTCACCGGATCTGTATGTACCCACCATGCGCAGGAAATTTGCAGGATTCATTTCAAAATAAGGTTCTGTACTTCTCTTTTGGTCAATCGGAAGATTTAACACAGTATTCACTGCTGCAAGCCAAATGGCATCTGCGCTTACATCACTCAAATTCGTTAACACGACCGCTACAATTCCCCGCTCAGGAATGAAGCCGAAATTGGATGATACACCTGGCTGCCCACCCCCGTGCTCCACCAATGTAACACCTGAATAAGTAGGTGTTGTTTTAAGTCCATACCCATAAAAGCTATTTCTGTTTATTTTGTGGACAGGTTTTGCCATTCGCGCCGTGTATTGATGACCGATGATCTCTTTTTCAAGCGCACCTACATATACATTTCCATACTTCAGCAAATCAGTAACTGTCGATCGAATACCGCCGCCGACAGCATAGTTCCCCAAGGTCGGCCAACTGCATATTTCTGCTTTGCCGCCGTCTAAAATATAGGGCTTCGTCACATTATCAAATTTATGTAATTCATCAAGATTGTAAGTTGTCCTATCCATCTTCAATGGCTTCAATAGTAGCTTATAAATAAAATCCTGATAATTTTCTCCAGTCACCCGTTCAATAATAGTTCCTAACAACAAAGACATATCATTGTTATAGCAAAAATATTCCCCGGGCTTCCCTAAGTATGTTCGTTCTATTTCATTTATATAGCTAAGGTGTTCCTCAAATCCGTTTAATTGTTCCATTCTCTTCATTGTAGCAAGCCCTGTTGTATGGGATAGAAGATGATGGATCTTAATTTCGTTACTATTATCATAGCCTTTCAATCGGTAACTAGGAAGGTACTTCGTAACTGCGTCATCGATTTCTATTTTGCCTTCTTCCACCAGTTTCATTATGGCAAGTGCTGTAAATGATTTTGTAATGGAGGCGATTCCAAAAATAGTTTCTGGAGTGACAGGCTCACTTGAATCCAAATCCCTTTTACCAAAGCCTTTTTTGTAAATAGTCTTTCCATATTGAGAAAGCGCTACTGCCATACCAGGTATTTGTTCGGCTTCCATCGTTTCTTCAACGAATGCTTCAAATTCTTCCCATCGACTCAATTGCACCCTTCCTTTCGTTAATAGTCAAATCCCTAAAAGTTATTTAAAGGGTTGAATCTTTCCAATTGTTTTACTTCGAATTAACATTCTATCACCTCTCCAAACGAATTAGTAGTTCAGTTTTCTTGTATAGTGAGATGTGTATTACTGACAAACTGCAGTTCGTTGCAGGATAATGAAGTGGGATTAGATAAGTAAAAAGCAAATTGCTAAGAAGGAAGTGCTAACACATTGGATTTAAAATCAGTTATGCAAGAACTCGAAGCGCTCGGCAAGGAACGCACGAAAAAAATATACATGTCCAATGGCGCCCATGAGCCGCTATTCGGCGTCGCAACGGGCGCAATGAAGCCGATTGCTAAGAAAATCGGAATAGACCAAGCTTTGGCGGAAGAACTCTACGCGACTGGGAACTACGACGCCATGTACTTCGCAGGCATCATTGCAGACCCGAAAGCAATGACTGCGACGGATTTTGACCGTTGGATGGATTCTGCGTATTTTTATATGCTGTCCGATTATGTCGTGGCGGTCACGTTGGCGGAAGCGGATATCGCACAAGAAGTTGCCGATAAATGGATCGCTTGCGGTGACGAACTGAGGATGTCAGCTGGCTGGAGCTGCTATTGCTGGCTGCTCGGGAACCGTCCTGACGCTGAATTCTCATCGGACAAGCTTGCCGACATGCTAGAATTAGTGAATAACACGATTCACGATGCGCCAGAAAGAACAAAGTCCGCCATGAACAACTTCATGTACACAGTCGGCTTCTCCTATTTACCGCTCCATGAACTGGCGGTCGAAACGGCAAAGGCAATGGGACCAGTCGAAATGAAACGGGACAATAAAAAACCTGCCATCCTCAACGCTTACGAAAACATCCAAAAGGAAATTGATCGAGGAAGGATTGGCTTTAAACGCAAGTATGTAAGATGTTAAACAGTAGCTTCAAGAGCATTGATCCAATGTGGATGAATGCCTTTTTGTTGTAGTTGCCCATAGGTTGACCAACCAAGGACTTCCCAGATTACGACATATAGTAAGGGTGAAGCCGTAGGGAGGTTATCGTATGAGTTCACATAATTGCTGCTGTTCGCATAGACGGAATGAGAATTATGAATGGATAGGCAGGTGTTGCTCAACATACTGCCACTTCGATTGTTGTGGGCACTCCCACAGCCACTGTGGTTGTTGTCGGTGCAGCGGTTGCCATCACTTCAGTATCCGATTGGCTGGATTGCAAAACGGACTCCTTTCTAGGCTCCACCGATTGTTGTGGTGTGAAGCGCAGTTCAAGCTTGAGGACGGTACTGAAGTAAAAGGGACCATCATCTCGGTCGGGTCTAATTTTGTTGAAGTTCTCCTGGCAGACACCCATTCCGCAGAAAGTGAGACAACTCTTGCCTTAGATCCGGAAGGAATAGAAGTGGACATCGAAGAAGAGTCGGCGACCGAAAAGCGGGAGCATCCAATCGGACGGTCTTGGATCTTTTCAATCGATAAAATCGTATATGTGGAAGTTTCCGGTCAGAAGCCGCACTGACCTGATCAGTAACGATCCAATCAGAAAGAAGTCAGCTACCGTGGAGAACTAGCTGACTTCTTTTTTTAGTACCTACACTTGAATAAGACAGATCGCACCAATTGGAATCTCAATATCCTTTTCCTTCATGGAAAGACTGATGGTTTCTTTGTTTACCTCTTCTAAAGTTCCCAGGAATGTCGCATCTTCCGTAACAACCTGAAGTGAATGTGATTCCAGAGTCAGCAAATAGACGTCCAACCGGATTCTAAAGAACAGGTGGATCAATTCAGGCGAGGAAGCTACCATCTCACCGAAACGGAAGGTCAGTGCCTGCTGACAGCCCGGGGAGGCGTCCTTTAGTCTCGGGTCAGGAAAAGATTCGGCAAATCGGCCTGCGGGCTTGATTTTTTCGATTTGTACATACGGTACAATGAAAGTGACTTTTTCTGCTTGGAGTACGACAAAATCGAAACCTGCGAGCGTCACCCTTCCCACTACAGGCTTTCCGGCTCGAATGGGAACTTCAACGGACAAGCCAATTAATCCATCGAACACTTTTTGATATATTTCATTCGCCGATCGCTCATCCGATAGAGCCAAATCCAGCAATAACTCATTGGCATCATATATCTTTTCAAGGAGTTCAAGAGGCGGGTTATCCGTCGGAGAAGGGAGTTGAGGGTTCGGGAGGATTTCCGGACATTCCTTCCGATTCTCTTCATTTTTCATTTTTCACCCCTCCTCTCCCTATTGCTCCAAAGGCGGCAGTTCAGCATTCGGTTTATCGTGGACCCGCAAAATGCCCCACATGCCTTGTTCGATATCCCAACGGATATTCCCGGATCGGTACAGATAGTCCCCCGGAAATTTCCCATAGGCCCCTGCTCCTCCAAGCAATTCCAAGTTCTTCGCCGCTCCCGCGACATGAAATCCGACAAAGGCTTCTGTCCGCGATTCGATGTCCTTCGTATCAAATCGCCAACGATGTCCATGCAAATGGAAAGAATGTGCTCTTCTTCTTTCAGCCGGCGTCACGAGCCGGATGGTTACGGGATCTCCTGCATAACATTCAAAAACGGGAGTCGCCGGATCTCCGAACACTTTCGAACTGAACAACTCATGCAGCTTCGGATGTTTTCGATAACGATTGATCAATCGTTCGCTTCTATAATTAATTCCCCGGGAACCTTGATCGTACGTATCGAGTAAATCTTCGTCCAACTCTGGCGGCGGGACTAAAATTCCGTCAACCGGGTCAAAGATGACCTGCCCTTGCTTATCGTACAACCGCACCCCATCATGCATAATGACCACAAACTCCCGAATATCGGCCAAGAAAGGGTTCCGGAGCACAACATTCGCTCCCGATGCAACGGGTTGCAGCGTATACGGATCAACATATTCCGTTCCTCTCGGCTCTGCGATGAAGGCCCCGAACGCTCCTTGTGATTTATGGTTCCGGATATCCGCCATATCCCATAGCCCACAAGCGCCTACTTGGGTATCCACCACCCAACGATACGTCCGTTTCTCCCCGGGTCCTACCGTTTGGTCGCCATTGAATCCGACAGTTTCCCCGGCAGACGTTTTGACATCGTATTGTATCAATTGAGGATGCAGGGAAATGCGTAAAGAAGGTGGATAATACGCTTGCTCTTTTACAATAGGATAAGGATAGATCCCATCCGGAAACGGAAACTTCGCCAATTCCAACTCGCTCGTCAACGTCACTTCCACGGTATCCCCCACATTGGCCCGGATAATGAGTGGCTCCGGCTTTTTCGTTCCATTTACAATGGCCTCTTGATCTTCTTTCAAGGCGAAAATGATGCCATGCGGATCATGGTCGCCAAAGTCGTTATAAATCAGCTTCGTATGGAAAGCGACAACGTCAAAATAGCGGACCGGCCCCTCCACAGGGAGGACAGTTGGATCTTCTGCTTGCGGCGGCTTGTCACCCGTGTATTCCGGCAACGGTTTGGAACGCTTTAACGGCTCGGGTCGGTCAGTTAATGAGATTAAATCCGGTACTTTCTCATCATACGCCCGGATCAATCCCCATAGCCCGTTCCATAAATCCTCCTCCGTTTCAAACGCCCATAAGTAGTCGCCCGCTCTTTCGATATATGTTTCCATCGTAAAGGATTCCGAGATTCCGATATGTTGCTGTTCTTTCAACGACGAGTTCAAACTGCCTCGCTCTTTATGCCATCTAAGCCCGTGCACGTTGAAGCTATGGGACTCTTCCTGCGAGCCTTGCAGCAGCCGGATCCGGATCGAATCCCCTTCATATGCCCTTAAAATAGGGGTAACGGGATCTCCATTTGTATAAGAGCTGAACGTATAAGCGGGATCGCAATCTTTCCCTAACCTGAATTGCAACGGTTCGTTCTTATAATTCACGCCGAATAAACCCGGATCGTCATCGGAACTTGGAAACTTTGGCGGTTGCAGCGGTTTTCCATTTTTATCAAACAATAAAGTGAAATCCTGTACAAATAATGCAAAGTCCCGGTAATCCGGTATCAATGGATTCATAGAAGTAATTTGTGTTCCATGCACGACAGGCTCTCCTGTTCGCAAGTCGAGGAATTCCGTAAAGCGGGGATGGACGACGCCAGAACCGAAAACACCATGCTGTTGATGGGCGTTCGGATAGAGGTGATCATGGAAAAACCACGCTTTCAATTCGGACTCAGCATAATAGCAGTACTGGATTGTCTCACCCGGCAATACGGAGGAATCATAGTTCCAGCCCACATTCGCCCCATCGTTCACTAGCACATCGAATTTGACAAAGTGGATATGAAACCCGGTTTCATATACCCGGGTGACTAGTTGAAAAGCATCCCCGTCCAAAATATGCGGCAAACGGTTCGTATAATTGATTGTAAAAGCCGTATGGGCAGGCGTATGAATGACGAGTGGCTCCGGCTCTTTCCTCCCTGCGCAAATATCTTCCAAGTCTTCATCCAGCACATATATTCTTCCTTTAGGATCATGCCATCCTTGCTTATTGTACGTAAGGGGCAGCTCGATTAACGAGATGTTAAATTCCCGGATGGGTGCGTCTTCGGGGCAGGGATCCGTAAAGACGGCTCCAGGTCTTGGATTCTCGATCGCGGCATGCCGCTCCAACTCTGTCAGCCCGCGCCCCCCTACGATGCCAAGCGGTGGACGGGGTGCTTTATAGCCCACCTTGCCGGGAATGAAATTCGGAAACCCCGGTCTTTCGGCTGTCGGCTTAGGCGGCGCTTTCCGGTCTGGCAACGGGTGCAGCGGCTTGATCGGAACGCCATTCGGATAGCACTGGCTTCCATCTTGAAGCGTATTAAAAACCCGGTTCAGTCCCCACATGCCCGCCGCAAAATGCGGGTATAAGTGGCAATGGATGATCGAATCGCCAAATGAACCTTGCAAGCTGCCTAATCCGTAAAGCGGTTCCACAGTATAATGGGTTTGCGGACTGATCGATTGAGCGTCAATAATCTCTGATTCCAGATCATCGGGATCACTCAGCCATTGATGGACATGGTAATGGAAAACATGCGTCTCTTTTACACCCCCGTGAACGACTCGGACCTTCGCGGGATCTCCGACATAGCCGCGTAAAATTGGTGTCGAGGGATCTCCATACACCCACGAATCATGGTGGACTTCCTCCCCTTCACAATTGGGGCAGACCACCCCTTCGGCAATCAACTGTTGCCGTCGGTTAATCGGTTCAAACCGATAATTGGCGCCGTGGAACGAACTTTCCTCTTGGTTGGTCAAATGATGGATCGGCCGATTCCCGGTCAGATCATCCACTTCCATTTCATCATGGAACACCCATGCATACTCGCGGAATGATGGCAAAATAGGATGGTGGATATCCGCATACACCCCACTATTCATCGGCTTCCCGGTCTCCGGATCCGTCCACCACGAAAAACGCCGTTGAACGAAGAGAGCTCCGAATAATCCATTTCCATTCGAGCCGTTCTCGCTGCTGGAAGGGTGCCCCAAATCCGAAAAGAAATAGATTCCTTCTTTCACAACGTGGATCCGGTACACATTTGATTCGTCAGGCGGCACCGTACTATCTTCATTCAACCCGACGTTCGCGCCATCCGCAGTCCGGACATCATACTCCGCTTGCTGGAAATGAAGCCCTGCGTGGAACGGCAATTTATTCTCAAGCAGGATTTCCACCGTATCCCCTTCATTCGCCCGAATAATGAGAGGCTGTACGAGATGTACCGGCATGAACGGATTTTCCTTCACCGACTGCTTCACTTTTTCTTCGTTCTCTTTCAACACATACATCATTCCGTTCGGATTATGGTCGCCAAACGTGTTCAAGACAATCCGAATCGGAATAGCCACAACGTGATACGTTCTAAGCATTGACAACCCCCTCTTTTCTAGCTGTCTTTCAGATGAGGAATCTTGGCACCAATCCCTGTTTCAATATAGAAGACTTCAATGGAATGGATATGCACCGTCCACTCCTTTCCCTCCAATGCGGGGACGGATGTCGTCTCCACATCCAAAACGACCATGTCTTCAACAAGCGACTTGATTTTCCCAATGAACATAAAAGGAAACGCCTCGGTTAACATAAATGCTCGGCGCCCGATATTCTTCCGGAAATAATGGATGATCCCTTCCTCTTTTTTGTCATTGAATGATTGAACCAATTATCATCCCTCCTCGCTTATGTTAGTGGAAATGCCATATCACTCGGCACATCGGTTGAATACGAGACGATCTGCTCAAGGGGAATGCTTAACGGAAAAGGAAACCGATAAAACGGCGCATTCACCATTTTTATAATGACGGGTGTTAACGTTATATGGCCCAGTTGGACATCTGACACCGTCCCAGAAAAAATGGGCCGGAACACTTGACCTAATAAATTCAATTGTGTCGCTTTCGTAATGACGAGCAGCTCTTCCCCTTTCAACAGCTCTAACTTCCCTTGCAAATTTTCTTCTATTTGTTCCATTCCCTACGCCCTCCATCCCTTTATTCTTTCGCTACAGGCCGTGACGACTTGTTTCCCGAACCGTTTCCATAGAGAAACTGGCCCGATCGTTGTTATGGATCGTATTTCGCTTAACGGGATCCGGTGTTCACTGCTCATTCGTTGTAAAACGCATTCCGTTTTGGAAGCGCCTTTCAGTTTCCCGAAAAATGAACATTCCACTGTGTCGACCTCTACCCAGACACCATTCCAAGTCGAAAGATTCGTATGGAGCGTTTCCTCAAAAAATTGACGAACCAATGCATCTTTTGCAGCTACGGTCTCCCCGAAGCGCAATACAAGCTTTTGCTGAAGTTGATTGTCATAGATATGGTGTTGATGCGGGGTTGAATAGGTAGGAAATCCAAAGGGGATGGTAGCGGAGTCGATGGCTTCGTACGGAATCCAAGTCCTCTTTTTCAAATCGGTTACCATAACAAAATCTCTGCCGATTGTGGCAACCTTCCCCACGGTAGTGATCGTTTCATTCTGATTGACTGCTGAAATAATGCTAACTTGCTGATGCCGTTTCATTTTAAAAAACTGTTTTAACAGAAGGGTTTTCCGTCGGGATTCGTCTCGGCGAATGACATGGAATAGATTTTTCTGTTGGATATATTCTGTGAGAATCCGTGTTTCCTCCGCTGAAACAGCGCTCGTCGGTGATGAATACGGTGGAAAACTCGGCTTGTTGGACTCCTGATGCTCGCCCGTCGCCAACTCACTGAACTCATTGGACATGCTTGGAACCCCCTTCCCTTATTTGATGAACTGCTCCAATTGGTCGGCAATTCCCTCGACATTCACCCGTTTCGTTCCAACGGCCATGTTATGAAGCGATCGGATACGGTCCTCTGGATCGACGATATACATCGAAGTGGAGTGGGTGACAAACCCTTCGGCATTTTTCGTATATGTGAAATGAAAGCTTCGCGTAAATTGCTTCGTCTCTTCTTCCGTACCTCTTAGAAACAACCAATTGGGGTCCGTTATCCCCATATTTTCTGCATACTGACGTATTCGTTCCTCCGTATCAAATTCCGGGTCCAGCGTAACGGCCAGGATGATGTACTCATCGTCCGCAATTCCTTTTTTCTGCATCTCCCCCTGGAGTTCTTGTAATTCAATGAAAGTCATCGGGCAGACATCCGGACAATTGGTAAAGAAAAAGGTCACGAGCTTCGGCTTATCTTGCTGTGAAACCTCTTTTCCATTCACCTCGGTAAATGGCCATTCTTCCACAGTTCCGATTTGCGGGAGGTCAAGCGCGCGAGGCCAAAAAAAGTAGAATGCAGCCAACCCAAGAGTGAGAACAACGATACCCCATACGAGTTTCAGCAACTTCATCCCTTCCTATTTTGTCAGCGATTTGCGTATGAAATGATGGACAAGCGTATGGAGCGCGGCGCAAAAAAGGACGAGGCTCACTAGATTAGAGGTGAATGATGCTTCCGTTTCAATCGGGATATTGCAAATCGCCGGGTTTTGAAGGACAGCGCCAAACATCATGCCCATTATGCCGCCGAGAGCGCCGTTATACATTCCGTTCAAAGAGGAAGGAGCTTTCATGAATGAACCGAACTTCCAACCAATCCAAAGTCCTGCGCAGGAAGGAAGAAAATACGTAACCGGGTGAGGAGGGAGAAGCAATTGCAAATAAAGGGCGATGACGAATGAAGAAATCGAGGACAGCGCCATGCACATCGTCTTCGTATACCGATCGTCAAAAAGGGTTTGCTTCTTCCGGAATACCCTATAAATATAAACCATCTCGCCGACATTCCACAGAAGTAAAACGAGTATGAGCAACAAGTCGCCTCACGACCTTATAACAGAACTCAAAATCATAACCATGCTCATAGCGAATAAAATGTGGAGGCCCCAAACGAATCTACCGGGCATCTCGACAACGGTCCCGATCATCGGTGCCATTAATCCGACAACGGCCCCATTTGTCAGGCCCGTTACAAACGTCTCATAATCAAAAAGTTTGCCGAATAAGGCCCCCGATCCCATTCCGATCAGGGCGGAGAGCATTGTAATATACGTGAAATGGAAAGGAAATTGATGAATGAACAGAACACCCGAAAGCATTGCAATCATTCCACCCATCACCATGCTTATATTCATCCCCAATTGAAAACCGATCCGCTTTTTGATTTTCCGTACATACAAATAAAAGATGAGAAACAAGCAACTATCTACATAGATGAACAGCCAAATGGGTATATCCAAGACCTCACCTCTACTTACGCTATGGCGATTTGTTTCCAAATGAAACTAGTCCTAGTGAAATGCCCCTATAAAAGAGGGCGCACTGATTCAATTGTCCCCCCTCTACAAAAGTCTTGGGCATATAGTAGATTCAGGGGATGTGGTTTCCCTTAGTTATCATTTTATTAGGAGAGATGTTATGAGACTTGGCCCCATCAATCCGTTTGATGGTTTTCCAATTTGGTATAAGGATGAAAATGGCTTGCGCCTCCAATTGAACGTTGACCCGACTGATCCATTCTCGGGCATTGCATCCGCTGATTTACCCGCACCTACACAACCTGTATCTTTTCCCGACAACTATCCGGATGAGGGATTTTATCTACTCGCAGAAGCGGAAATGACGACAGGCACCGGGGAAAGGGCAAGGCTCGTGTTGGCGCTGGAAGCTGCATTTGTGAATGAAGTGCCAAGGGATACTGAACAAATCGTGTTTGCAAGAGTCCGCGTACGTGTCGACGGTTTACAAGCCAATGCACAATACACCGTCACTCACCCGTATGGAGTTGACACGTTTATAGCAGAAGCCGATCCTCGTAATCCGACAGTCGGAGAGATCAATTTCACGGAAGACTTTGGAGGAATGAACGGCGTAGACTTTGACGTTGTATTGAATAGCCGTGTCCAACCTTTTCTGCAATGGGATCCGGCTGTCGCACCAGCAGCTCCCGCAGGATACATCGGTGATCCGAACGTGCTTCACCCCATTATCGGAAGTCCATTTGTCGACCAGTCCGGGCAACCACAAAACTATTTCCGCATTGAAGGTCCCGGCATCGGAATCGGCTCGCCAGATCGTTCCACCACACCGGGGTTTGATCCGGACCACTGCATTGAGACGAGAAACTTCAGTCTGCTAGGTAAAATTTCCACAATTTCCGGTGTCGATGTCCCAAGGGCAACGTACACCCAAACCGCTGAGGATGTTGGGGTCATCGATGTGTTTGCTACTTCCGACGATACCGATCAATTGATACAAGTGACAGGGACAGGGCTTGACCCTACCGTATTAGCAGGAAGCAATGGACTGTATTTTGCGAGAGTCCAATTTACCGGAAACCGTCCACCTAGTTCGATTACCGTTACAAATGTGAGCGATGAGCCGGACAGCCGTAAAGATGTGGCACCCATCGACTTCATTACAGCTTCTGCAAACTTTGATATCGATTCGCAAAACCTGACGATCCAAGCAGTTTCCAGTGACGCAGTCGGTACGCCAACATTATCCGCAGAAGACTTTGGACTTGGGGAACTCATCATTCCATCGGCCGGGCTTACGATGAATCTCCCATCTGCCCCCGCCACTGTGACAATTCGCTCTACAGCTGGTGGGAGTCGAACAATCCCGGTAACCGTCAACGGTACTCCGTCTCCACCAGCCCCAATTGCAGCAAACGCCGGGGATGATGCGACTGTGCTTTTCGGCGCAACGGTGACACTGAACGGCTCCGGTTCAACGGGCACGATAACTTCATTTACTTGGACACAACTGGCAGGTACACCCGTTGCACTACTAGACGAAGATACGTTAACCCCCTCTTTCATAGCCCCTGACACAACAGAGACGCTAATCTTTCAATTAACGGTCATCGGTGAAGAAGGTACATCCACCGATCAAGTGCACATCCATGTGGTTAATTCCACCCCGACACCTACAGGTACTATAACGGTCACCCGGGCAGAATTCCGGACACGGGATGCAGAATGGAGAATTACCGGAACCTCGGATGTGTTAGGTACTGGTGCCGCTATTTCAATCTACATCGGAAATGAAGCTTCAGGTGTTCTTCTTGCTCAAGTGCCGGTCGACGCACTTGGCGAATGGGGATTCCGCGTCGAGGGGTCTACTATCCAACCGGATGAAACGAGGGCAATCTCCATCCAATCCAGCTCCGGCGGCACACTTCCATCTGTACCCATTACGATTCGCAGATGAATGCCCAATGAGAAACAGTTCAATGAAAGGAGGAAAAGTAATGGAGCGGTGTCCAAAATGCAATGAAGATTTCTTCTGTAAATGCGGCAGTGAAAACAGAGGACGAAGAGGGCCGCGGGGCTATCAAGGACCACAAGGAGAACCAGGGCGCCCCGGACCTAAAGGGGAACAAGGTCCACCTGGTCCAAAAGGAGATCGGGGACCCCGAGGTTATCAAGGTTTGGACGGAAAGCCGGGTCAGAAAGGAGAACGGGGTGAAACCGGACCTCAAGGACCTCAAGGGGAACGCGGCCCTGCCGGAACGTTTGATACGACGTACGGTTATGCCTATACAACAGCAAAAAGCTCGGCATCCGGGACTGTCCATTTCCAAATTGCCGGACCGTTACAAGACATCAAAGTCGTTCGCAATGGATTACAAGCTTTAAAGGATGGAATTTACCAAATTAGCTACACCGTCGTTCTGGAATCGAAAGTCATCAGCTGCACCCCTTCAGCATTTCGGGTGAAAATAAATGACAACGTCCATGTCCATTCATCCGTAACGGAATCCTTAATTTCCACGACATTGACAAACACTCAACTAGTCTCCTTACAGGAAGGCGATGTCGTCCAACTGATTGCTGAGTTACAAGAACATTGCAGTTATAAAATGGCCAGTTTGCAACTTATGCGGATTGGATAAAGACACAAAGAAAGACATCCTGACAGTATTAAATCGCTGCCAGGTTGTCTTCCTCATGTAGAACCGTCCTTCAATCGCTAGGCGTAAAGCCCCATTTAGGTGATAACTTCTCATATTCAATAGATAACTTCTTGGATTCAATAGATAACTCCACAAATTCGATAGATAAATCGCCGTATTCAATCGATAACTTTGTTCATTCAATAGATAATACTAATCATTCCCTAATCTACAGCTCATTTACACAGCCTAGAATGCAGTGGTATAATTAATTGAACAAACATAAATATTCAAAAATAAAACACGAAAACAGGAGGAAGTCATGGGAAGATTAGTTCATTTCGAAATTCATGTAGATGACATGGAGCGGGCAACGAAGTTTTATGGGGAGGTATTTGGTTGGTCATTCCAAGATTGGACTGATTTTGCGGGGATGCCTTACTTCGGAGCAGTGACGGGTGATGATAGCGAACCTGGAATCAATGGTGCTTTAATGCAGCGTCAAAGTGCTCCGCCAGAAGTGGGACAAGCTATGAATGGATTTGCTTGCACAATGGGTGTGGAGAATTACGATGCAACCGAAGAGAAAATACTGGCAAATGGCGGCACTGTGGCCATGCCTAAATACGCCCTGCCCGGCATGGCGTGGCAAGGATATTATATCGACACGGAAGGCAATGTGTTTGGAATTCATCAACCTGATGAGAATGCCAAGTAAAGTTTAGCGCAACGACAGGGCTATCACGGAAAGTCGGTATCGCCGATTTTCTGGACAGCCCTTTTTGTTGTTCTAGATTGACTTTTTGGAAAACCGATCCAGCAGCTCCTGCTCCCGTCGGATTCCTTACAGCTTTCCCCAAATCGTTTAAATGAATTCTGTTTCAAGTTGAATTCGCTACAAATCGGATGAAATCCTCTTTTTTAACCCACTAGTATATGAAACGAGTTTTCGTTTAACCTCGTGTTTCGGTACCTGTGCAAGGCACATTTATGACAATTCACCTAAAAGTATAAATACACAAGAAAAAGCCAGTCATTTCCCTGAATGACCGGCTTCCCAAGTTAACAATATACAATTGTAGTTAATAAACTGAATAGCGTGCTGCACAGGCACCACTTTGATGGCACCGCCTTGAAGCACCATCACTTCGCAAAATTACGCATGACCAGTGCCATAAATTTTATGCCTTCAAAATAGTCATCGACGTAAATGCTTTCATTTGGCGCATGATTTTTGGAGTTTGCATGACCTACTCCGAAGCCCGCGGAAGGGATGCCGAACTTCTGGCAAAATGTATACATCGGTCCGGTG
The DNA here is from genome assembly GCF_946901335.1 of Saccharococcus sp. Marseille-Q5394. Classification (NCBI taxonomy): domain Bacteria; kingdom Bacillati; phylum Bacillota; class Bacilli; order Caryophanales; family Anoxybacillaceae; genus Saccharococcus; species Saccharococcus sp. Marseille-Q5394. Next base: position 1,590,647 of record NZ_CAMPPQ010000001.1, read on the forward strand.
CCTGCCTGGGAACGCAGCAATTGTGGTTCTTTTCCGTAAAACTCCCTTGCGCTGTGCTTGATTGTATCAACAAGAGGATCTTCAATGTCTGTCGTGGCGGCCCGGGTGCCTTTCAGTGGTACTACTTTAATGTCACCAAACTCATGTTTCCTCAAGTGAATCTGCAATAGCTCCAGAATTTCATCGGGATCCTGTTCTGAAACGAGACGGAAGTCCAGCTTTACTTTGGCAACAGAAGGGAGGACAGTTTTCGAGCCTTGTCCAGTGTACCCTGATTCGATTCCGCAAATCGTACATGTCGGCTGGAAGATCAATTTCTCTTTCAAATCAAACCCTGACAATCCATTGATATATTGGGATAAACCGAGTTGCTCGAGCTCTTCCTCTTCCTTGTACTCCATCCCTTCCGTCAACTTGCGCTCCGCTTCTGTCAAAGGAAGAACTTTATCATAGAAGCCATCAATCAGGATTTCATCTTTTTCATTCTTCAATGAGGCAAGCGCCCAAACTAATCGCCAAGCAGGATTTTCAACAATTGCTGCCCTTCCGGAATGCAGGTCGGTATTGGCGCCCATTGCATGCAGCTCAACATAGAGCATGCCTTTACAGCCAAGACTTACTTGCAGATTCCCTTCCACGTCTTTGAAGCCATTTTCCCATATATTCGCATCCGCACGTATCATATCAATATATTTGTCAGCAAATGCTTCCAAATTTGGACTGCCGATTTCTTCCTCACCTTCCACGATGAACTTCAAGTTCACAGGCAAGTCCCCATATACTTGCTTGTATGCGTGAACGGCGCAAATTCTCGCCATAAGTGTTCCCTTATTGTCCGCAACACCTCTTGCAAAGAGTTTCCCGTCTCTAATTTCAGGTGAAAAGGGAGGACTTTCCCATAAATCGATCGGATCTTCCGGTTGAACATCATAATGATTATACAGAGATAATGTTCTCTCACTCCCAGACTTCAATTCCCCAAATACAATCGGATTCCCATCCGTTACAATCACTTTCACGTCCGCATGCAAATCCTCCAAGTGCTTCTTCACCAGCATGACCGTTTCAACGATTCCGCGGTTTTGAGCAGCAACACTGGGCATCTTGCAAATCTCCATTAACCATTCAAGGTACATATCCTTATTGTCGTCAATGAATTGATACACTTTTTCCATGAGTTAACCTCTTGCAATTTCCGCTTGGCGTTTTGCAAGCAATGGTTCAATCGTTTTACCGCAACCAAGAAGACCCAAAACTGTCAGCAGGATTTTCTGCGCACCGACAAAAGCATCTGTTGGATCGAAGTATTCGTTCAGTGTGTGGAATCCTCCCGCGTCTCCTCCGCCCCCTAGCGTAACGGCCGGAATCCCGAGATTGATTGGCACATTCGAGTCCGTACTCGATGCATTTTCCAAAACCGGTTCAAATCCGAGTTCACTTGCTGCCGCCATCGATGTTTGTACAATGTCTGCCTCATGGCTTTGGCTGCCCGCCGGTCGATTTCCAACCAATTCGATGTCGACCGTCACTTCGCCCGGCTTCCCTCTGAATGAATTCTCATCAGACGCAGCCTGCTGTATTATTTCAAGCACCTTCGACTCAAGTTTCGCCAACTCTTCCTCTGAATTGGAACGTAGATCAATGATCATCTTGCCCGACTCCGATATCGTGTTAACCGAAGTTCCGCCACTAATGACACCGACATTATACGTCGTCTTCGGGTCGGTAGGCGTCTCAAGGACGGAAATTCCCGCAATCGCTCTTCCAAGCGCGTGAATTGGATTCGCCGTCCCAAAACTGCCGAAACTATGTCCCCCTGGCCCCTTATACGTTACAGCATACCGTTTACTGCCCGTTCCCAAATAGGTGATCCTCTCAGGCGACCCAGGTTCGACGGAAATGAATCCATCGATATCATCACGTGTTTCAAATAGATGCTTCACCCCACGTAAATCTCCGAGCCCTTCCTCCCCGACTGTCGCTCCGACGATCAAATCGCCTTTCATCTCGACACCCGCATGATTCAGCGCCCGAAGAATCGTTAGGACAACTGCCAATCCACGACCATCATCCGCAATTCCCGGTGCATAAACCTTTCCGTCAATCCACTTTGCTTGAACATCGGTACCTGCAGGAAAAACGGTATCGAGATGCGCGCAAAGTACGAGCGATGGTCCGTTCCCGGTTCCTTTTCGAACACCGAACACATTCCCCACTTCATCCACCTGGATATCCTGAATACCCAATTGCTGAAGTTTTTCCTTATATGCCTTCCCTCGAACCCATTCATCGAATGTCGGGGATTCAATTCCGGTTAGCTCAATTTGCTCATTCGTCGTCGCGTCATTATCCGACTTCAAAAACGCGAGTGCTTTTTTCACTCTTTCATCATTTGCAAGCGCTTTGACTGTCTCAACGACTTCCGGCTTCAATGCATTCATAGTGACAAGTCCCCCACTTTCGAAGTATTTAGATGATGATCAAAAAACTCAACTGTCTTCGTATGCAACGCAATATGATTCTCAATCTTCTCTGTCTGATGGCCCTCATCTTCGAAGATAACCAATTCGACTTCCCGCTCTACTGTCTTTAAATCGGCAACAAGCTGCTCCGCTTCGCTCACCGGCACACGCGTATCATTTCTGCCGTGGAAAACGAGCAATGGCGCTGTAATTTTATGTGTTAGATTCATAGGAGCAGTTTCATCGAAGTACTCGCTGTATTGCTCAAGGGAACCATATTCACACTCACGCAAATACCTGCGCCACTCCCCCGTATTCGTCAAGAAGGTCTTCAAATTGGACATCCCGACGATATCGACGCCGGCAGCCCATAGATCCGGATAGTGCGTCAATGCTGACAACACCATGAACCCGCCATAGCTTCTGCCCATAATGCCGATCCTGTCAGGGTCAACAGTATGGGATGCAGCTAGATCTTTTGCCAAACTTGCCAAGTCCGCCACTGCGTCCATCCTTTTATCCGCGTCATCCAGCTTCAAATAGTTCCTGCCATACCCATTGCTCCCCCGGATATTCGGGACTGCTACCGCGAAACCTTTGTAAACAAGATATTGCAAAACAGGATTGTACTCCGCTTTCGACTGTCCTTCAGGTCCCCCATGAACGTAAATGACAGCAGGCTTCTGTCCTTCCTTATCTTTGTTATAAAAGAAATAAGGAATCTCCAAGCCATCAAAAGATTGATAGGTGTGCAGTTCGGGTTCTATCCAATACTTGCCGACGGACTTCGATTGACCTATGAATGTCAATCGCTCCACTTTTTTCGAAGTCAAATCATATTTCCAAATATCTCCCGGATTCGTTGGGGTTTTCAGTGTAAATAAAAATGATTTATTCGATAACCATAATAGTGATCCGATCACACCTTCCGGAAGCGGATCAATTAATTCACAATTCTGCTGGCCTGGGTAATAAACACCTAATCTCGTAATACCGCCTTCATTCAATGTAAAAGAGAGCGCTTCTCCATCCGGCGAAAGTGCAATCTCTTCCATATCCCATTTCTCCCAATGGAGAAGCTTTTCAAGGCTGCCAGGATTCCCTACTGAAAACCTGCATAAATGCAGCGTATCCTCATTTACATCCGTAAGGACGAACCCTTCGTCATTCCTTGTAATCGGGGATAATATACGGGCAGCTGCCCCATCCGGACCTAGAAGCACCTTTTCCTTCGTTCGGATATTGACGATGTAAACGGAACTGTCTATATTCGTTTCCTTGATGCTAATAAAAATCGATTCGTCGTCCAGCCAACCGAGCGGAACACAATTTTTTTCACATGTAAAGATCTGCTCAACCTCTTTCGTATCCACATCGATAACGAACACATCAAAATAACCGGGATGACGACGGTTGCTGGAATAGGATAAATACCGGCCGTCCTTTGACCAGCCACCGACATAATGGAAATGGTCGGTTGATTCCATAAGAACTTCGGGATTGTTTCCGGTCGCTTCAACGATATACAGTTGCTGTTTTTCATTCCCCTTGCTGTCAACCCCCAGGACTGTCCGGTCTCCGGCGGGTGAATGATGAACACTCAGAACGCGGTCATGCATGTCTATGAATTGGAACGGTACACCGTTCGCATCGAGCTTCCACACTTGAGGGATACCTGTCAGTTTCGAAAGGAAAGTGAATGTTCCTGTCCCCGGTATAACCTTCGCTTCGTATGCAGAGTTCACTGTTAAAAAATCCAGTAATAGTTTCTCTTCATCAGTCATCAATGGCCCTCCTTAGTCATATAAATGGCAAGCGACAAAATGATCCTGCCCAACTTCCTTATTGAGGGGTTGAACCGTTTTACACTTATCCATTACGAACGGACAGCGAGTGTGAAATACGCAACCCGACGGCGGATTCAGCGGGGACGGAATTTCGCCTTTTAGCGTAATCCGTTCTCGTTTAATGCGTGGATTAGGCAGCGGCACCGCGGATAAAAGAGCTTGCGTATATGGATGCAATGGCTTTTCGATAAGTTTATCCGTCGGCGCAGTCTCCACCATTTTCCCTAAGTACATGACGCCGATCCGATCTGAGATATGTCGAACGACACTTATATCGTGTGCAATGAACAAATAGGTTAAGTTGAATTCCTTTTGCATTCTCTGCAATAGATTTACGATTTGGGATTGAATAGATACATCCAATGCGGAAACCGGTTCATCACAAATGATTAATTTCGGATTAGCGATCAATGCACGCGCCAACCCGATACGTTGCCGTTGCCCGCCTGAGAATTCGTGTGGGAAACGGTAGAAGTGGTCAAGCTGCAGGCCGACTTTCTGCATAATATCCATTACACGTTCCGTATGGTCTTTCCGCTGTCCGAGTTTATGGACGATCAACGGCTCTTGGAGTGTACTCCCAATCCGTTTACGCGGATTTAACGAAGAATACGGATCCTGGAACACCATTTGGATTTCTTCACGTGTCTTCCTAAGCTGTTTACCGGATTGTCCGAAGATGTCCACGTTCCGATATACCGCCTTTCCCTCGGTCGGCTCGGTCAACCGCATGATCGTCCTTCCCGTTGTACTTTTCCCGCAGCCCGATTCACCGACAAGCCCAAACGTTTCCCCTTCATATAACGTAAAACTTACATCATCCACCGCTTTCACATACTGTTGGGTTCCCCCGAACATCCCTAGACCTTTCACCGGAAAGTATTTTTTCAACCCTTGTACTTCAAGCAGCACTTTCTTTTCGGTTTCAGCTTGTAACATACACTGGCGCCTCCTCTTGCTCCGCTATTTTCTCCGCATGCCAGCATCGTACTTTCTGACCTTCTCCTATCACCCTTAGATCAGGCATTTTCGTTTGGCAAAGTTCATCGGCAAATTGGCATCTCTCCGCGAATCGGCAACCGACCGGTACATTTTCGAGGGACGGCACTGTTCCTGAAATGACATGTAATTCCTCTTTCCTGTCGCCATCCATATGCGGTATCGATTTTATAAGACCTTTCGTATAGGGGTGCATCGGGTTTTCAAATAAATTCAGGATGTCCGCCTCTTCGACGATTTGACCCAAGTACATAACTACGACCCGATCACAAAGGCCTGCGACAACCCCTAAATCATGCGTGATGAAGATAACCCCCATATCAAAGCGCTTATTAATATCTTCGATCAGGTCCAAAATCTGAGATTGAATAGTGACATCCAATGCAGTTGTCGGTTCGTCCGCAATGAGCAGTCTCGGTTTGCATGCTAGCGACATAGCGATCATGACACGCTGCCTCATTCCGCCGGATAATTGGTGAGGATAATCATGCACCCGTTTTTCAGGGGATGGAATGCCTGTCAGCTTTAACATTTCAATTGCCTGCGCAAACGCAGCCTCTTTTGTAATTTTTTCATGCAGCATAAGAGCTTCAGCGATTTGAAAACCGATTGTCAAGACTGGATTCAATGAACTAAGCGGGTCTTGAAAGATCATGGAAATTTCATTGCCGCGAGCATGTCTCATTTCGGATTTGGATAACTTCAATAAATCTATATCACCTTTGAAAAAGACTTCGCCTTCATATTTCACTAAGTATTTTTCGTCAAATAGCCGAAGAATGGACTGGGATGTCACACTTTTCCCGCATCCCGACTCCCCTACAATCCCTAATATTTCACCTTTATCAACATGAAAGGAGACATCATCGACCGCGGTCACTCTGCCGTTTTCCGTATTAAAGTGCGTCTTCAGATTTTTCACTTCCAGTAATTTTTCCCGACTCATTCTAGCACCCTCCTTTTTCACCTACATCCAGTGTCATTTGCTTGTATGAGGATCGATATAATCACGAATGCCATCACCCAATAAATTCAAGCCGAAAACCGACAGCACAATTAGAATCCCTGGGAAAACAGTCATCCACCAAGCATTGAAAATGAACACTTTCCCGTCATGCAAAATATTGCCCCAGCTTGGATCCGGGGCCGGTATCCCCGCTCCAAGGAAACTCAATGCCGCTTCGGTAATAATGGCATCTGCAAAAATGAAAGAAGCCTGGACGATCAATGGAGCAACTGTATTCGGCGCGATATGCAACACGATGATCCGCCACGTTTTTGCCCCTTGTGCACGAATTGCTTCTATATACGTTTCTTCGCGGATAACAATTGCTGCTGAACGGACGACACGAGCGACGTTCGGTACGAATACAATCGTCAATGCGAGGATGACGTTTTCCATTTTAGGGCCAAGAGCCGCCACCAAAGCGATTGCAAGCAAAACTCCTGGAATTGCCATCAAACCGTCGCATATTCTCATCAAAACGTTATCGAGCGCTTTGAAATAGCTTGCCAGCAAACCGATCAGCATTCCAAAGAAACAAGCGAGAAGAGCGACTGACAAACCGACGCTAAGAGACACGCGTGCACCATACGCCATTCGGGTGAGCAAATCCCGTCCAAAGTTGTCAGTACCAAGAAAATGTTGGGCACCAGGAGCCATTAATCGATCCGTCACAACCATTTCGTACGGGTCGTACGGAACAAATATCGGACCGAAAACCGCCAGCAATGTCAATAACACCATTATGATTCCGCCAAACAGAATGCCCCGATTGCGTATCAGTCTTCGAAACAGAAGTTTTTTCTGATGGCGTTTTAATCGTTTCTTCGCAAGAATGAATTCATCTTTCAACAGTTTGTCTTGTTCCTGAGCTACATGCACATGAGTCCCTCCCCCATCATTTCTTGTTCAATCTGACCCGCGGATCAATGACACCATATAGTAAGTCGACGATTAGATTGATTAGCACATAGGTGCATGTGACGAATAGAACTACGCCTTGAATAACCGCATAATCTCTTCGTTCAACTGAATTGATGATCAATTGTCCGATTCCAGGGATGTTGAAAATCGTTTCCGTCACGACAGCCCCTGCAATCAGCGAGCCGAATGTCTGTCCGATGACTGTGAGGATGGGTAGAAACGCATTTCGCAACGTATGGCGCGTAATGATCAAATATTCGTGGACCCCTTTTGAACGGGCTGTCTTTATGTAATTCATGTTCAAAACTTCAAGCAAGCTTGAACGGGTCATTCTTGCAATAAGCGCCGCATGCATGGAACCCAGTGCAATGGATGGCAAAATCAGATATTTGATATGTCCAAGAAACCCATCGGTAATAGGCTGATAGCCGGCTACAGGAAGCCAGCGCAGCTTGACGCCGAAAAGCAGAATCAGAAACAAACCAAGCAGAAAACTTGGAACGCTCATTCCAATCAATGAAATTCCCATAACAGTTCTGTCTGTATTCGTTCCTCTACGTGTAGCCGCCAAAATACCGATAGGAATGGAAATAAGCAGCGAGATGGTTCCTGCAATGATGGCCACTGAAATGGTTGGAGCTAAATGGCTTACAATTGCATCCGTTACAGGTTGTCGCATGAAATAAGAAGTGCCTAAATCCCCTTGGAGGGCATTTCCAATCCAATGAAAATACTGTGTCACAATGGGGAGATCCAGTCCCATATCTGCGCGCAGAGCTTGAATCTGTTCTTCTGTCGCTTCTTCACCCAGCACCAATGAAGCTGGATCGCCCGGTGTTAAATGGATGATCATGAAAATGACGATTGAAACGATGAACAGGACCGGAACGAGCGATAGCAACCGTTTGAGAAAATACATCTTCATAAGCAGTTCCTCCTTTTCATTTCAGATAAGAGATCGGCCCTTATTCATAAGGGCCGACTTTTTCCTTTATCAATTATTTAGTCTTCTTCACTTCCCAGAGGAGAGCTGTATTAAATATCTTCAAATCCTCCAACTTATCTGTTGCCGATATAACAGAAGCATAATGACCGAACTGCGTGTGGGGAACGTAATCATTCAACATATAGGATTGCAGATCGCTCCATTGTTCCTTCGCTTCTTCCTTTGTTGCAGCTACACGGATTTCATCCAATGCGGTCGAAATCTTTTCATCATTTGTCCATCCCGGCCAATCCGGATTGACAGCGAGTAATTGCGATGGCGTAGTTACATAACTGATTCCCGCAACCATCAAATCCCAGTTTTCAGGATTATTCCGCTTATCCAGCAATGTTGGCCAGTCATAGATTTCAAGTTTTGCATTGACACCCATTTTTGAAAGTTGTTCTTTCAACACGACCGCTGAATTGTAATGGTGATCATAATCCCCAGTCGCGTAAAGGATAACTTCTTCGTTGTTATAGCCGGCTTCCTTCAATAATTGCTTCGCCTTTTCAACATCGCCCAAGTTATAGACCTCTTTGCCCGCATCCGTTGCCCAGTCGGCATTTTCCGGACTCATGAAGTTCGGGCTCAACTTGAATAATTTCTCATTTCCAACTGCCGCAAGCATGACGGAATGTGAGTCAATACCGGCATTGATCGCTTTGCGAAGGTCCGGATTTGTCATGATCCCTGATTTTTTATTGTAAACAAGACTGATTGCCCCTTTGTCAAATGGCGAAAACGTTTGCAAGTTGCTTGTATTCACTAATTGCTCATAGCTGTCGAATGGCATATTTAGCGCAATATCGTATTCCCCCGTTTGGACTCCCGCCATTCTAGTCGATGAATCCGTTACAATATGGAATTCCACATCATCGACGTAAACTGTCTTGCTGCCAACCAATCCGTCCGGCTCACCTTCAGCAGGCGAGTAGTCATCGAATTTTGTCAAATGAATGAAACGGTCTTGCTTCCAATCAGTGAATTTGAATGGACCCGTACCGATATACTCGGAGACACCGTCAGCGCCTGCAGATGCAAGTACTTCAGCAGGCATGATAGCCGGAAACTGCCCTCTTCCTGCCATGACGTCAAGCACATCTGTAACAGCGTTCTCCAGTTTTAACACAACCGTATAGTCATCCTCTTTTTCAAACGTCGAACCGGCCAGTAATAGCTTGGCCCTTGACGACTTTTCCACCCATCTGTTCATGGAAGCAACAACGTCATCCGCGGTCATTTCCTTACCGTTATGGAATTTTATTCCTTCCCGTAATTTGAAGGTATATGTTAGGCCGTCATCACTTTTTTCAACAGTTTCTGCAAGCACCGGCTCAGCCTGCTGCTTGCTATTTTGGGCTACAAGAGTTTCGTAGATGTTCAGCGAAACATCGATCGCATCAGAAGATGTTGTCAAATGGACATCCAATGTCGGCGGCTGGGCACTCATAGCAACTTTCAACGTACCGCCATATTCCGCCTCAGCAGAACCCTCGCCTTCCTTTGGCTCATCCTTACTGCAACCAACAAGTGCAAAAACAACTAGTGCAACAATCAAAAGGACAAACTTCTTCATCATTCCATTCCTCCCATTTTCACTTTTATAGGAAAGCGCTTTCACGTTATTCATACATACACCCCTTTCTTCAACAGTACCTTTCCAACCCCCTCCTCTATGTGAATCTCAGTGCCGTATGGTGCCGATAATTCTGCCAGTCGGTCCAATACACCAGTATTTTCACTAAGAACTGGCCATCCGCGCTCAAACCTTTTCTTTCCAAACCCAAGTTCCAACGGATGCAGATGCAATTCTGTCAGCTCCCCATCCTTCATCTTCCAAATCGGTAAGACGGACTCCCATATTTTCGGATTAACGCCCAAGCCGATCGAGTTGTCTTTGCTTCTGACATCCAAAGCATCAGCAACAGTATTCGTATGTGAGAGATCATAGGACTGATAAAAATCGGATGGCAGGTGGGTTACGGTATCATTTTGGAAAATGAAGTTTCCTAGACTATAAAAAATAGGTCTATTCTTATAAACTTCGATGCCACGTACTAGATGAGGACCATGGCCGACAACTGCATGCGCCCCTTCGTCAATGCATGCCCTCGCAAAGGTTTCCAAGAACTGTGCAGGTTGTTCTTTATCATCCGCCAGCATTTCATGTGCATGGATGCTGACAAGTACATAGTTCGCTTGCCTTTTCGCTTCACGAATCGCCTGTAAAATTCGGTTCATATCGTTCGGAATTGGCGATGTCGTCTTCCCCTCTTGTTCCTCTTCTTTGAACAGATGCCCGCCAAATTCGAATAAACCATCTTTCCGTTCAACCTTGAACCCCTCTTTAATGCTCATATCCCGAACTGCGTTAATCTTTGTTGAACTAGCAATTTTTTTTAAGTGTGCGAGCTGCTCCTGCGTAACATGATAAATAGTTTGATAGCGAAGAGGATTGATGCCTGGCCTCCCGATCATATCGGGCCGTTGGTCACCAGCCACCCAAGACTCGTGGAATGTCGACGTAGCTGCAATCATAGCTACACGTCCAGCTTCCGTCTCCAAATACCTCGGTTCACTTGCACTTGCAAGGTTCATTCCAGCTCCGCCATGAACAAACTCATACGTATCTAAATTCCGTTCGGTTGCCTTCAAACCATCTATGGAGTAATCCAACGTATGGTTATTCACCCAACCGACCAAGTTAAAACCGTAATCTTTAATGTCTTGCAAGGCAGCCGGCTTAGTTTTCGCCCAAGTCCCTCCGCTCACTGCCCCAGGGATTCCTTCACCGTCATGAACAGTAATTTCCAAATTGGTGAAACAGACATCCGCTTTTTTCAGCAAACCGGATAACTCCAGAAAGCTTTTATCCTTACCCGGCAACCGCCTCGTAATGAATGTGTCTCCAGTTGCTGTAAAGATCATCTCTCCCACTTTTCATCCCTCCAATTAACATCGCCGTAAGTCGCCTTCTCCTTTACTAGTAAACGCCCCAGTTTCAATTCAAATTACGTCAATTAAGGAATTGTCCCTTATTGTTCCGTTAATAGTATTAAAAATAGAATAGTTTGTCAATAGTATTTTTTCTAGTTTTTCAATAAAATAAAAAAATACTAACTTCAGTGGTGTCAAAAATACTGACACTACGCCTAAGTTAGTATGCTAATTGAATAGAAGAATCTATTTATTTTTCTATAAAAAGTAATTTATATACTTTACGGGGCCTGCCTTTTTGACCGGATTGTTCTTCTCCGGAAATTTCAGCCATGCCAGCACTCTCCAATTCAGTGAGGATCCTTCTGGCATTCCTCTCCGTGCTGTTCATCCAGACGGCTAATTCTTTTGCAGTGACATGCGTTTTCTTATAATGCAGCGAAAGCGATAGAATCCGATTGACAGTAGCAGGACTAATATTTGCTTGCGCCATTTTTTCACTCCATTTTGCATTGTAGTTACGGTTGTCATATGAAATGGAATTCTGTTGATCTTCAAATTCAGTAATCCGTTTAGTCTCATCAACAATGATGATGCATTGACGTTGCTTCACTCTTGCATATTGTGTTGCCAACCTTGCATTCTGCTCGGCTTCGAGTGCAGTTATACCATACCCGAGACCAATCCGGATCGTGAATTTACTATGCACGTCCGCCTCCATGATCAAATCAAATAACGATTCCTTTTCCAGCTGAAATTCCACTTCACCGCGTGTTGTATAGATGAAATAGCGGCCATCACCTATTTCAACGTATGAGCCATTAATTTTCTCTGCATAGTTGAGGAGCAGTCTTTTCAGTTCCAATTCTTTGTGCTTCATTTTATACGTAAATTGGCTATCCAAATCAGATTCGGATATTTCAATCCCTAAAATCGCGATTTGAGCTTTCCGGTACCATTGTGTCACCCCGCGCTGTTTCAAATACTGGATAATCAAACGGATTGCCATCATATCAGGTGTGACGCGATAACAAGGTATACCGCTCTTGCGCAGCGAATTATACACATTGTTTATGCACGTTACAGCTACATCCACTTTGCCTTGCTCATATAGTTTCGTATGGAATTCTATAAGCTCGGAATTCGGTACATAACCGGTATAGGACAAGGAATGGATAGTGATCGAACGTAAGGAAGTCTCCATCAGTTCTTCTGTCGACTGAATGGTATCCAAACTAATATTTTTAAATATCTTTTTCTCCTGCAACTGTGCTTCAAGTAACGTTTTATATACACTATTGCTATTTTTAGGTACGAAACTTCCTTCTTCACTATGAATAAGATTGTGATGCAATGCAAAATTATAAGGAGCCTGCCCCGAAAAAAACCACTGATCCACGAACTGTTTATTTTGCGGAATTATCGTCTCGATGTCTTCCATTTTTTCATAAGGAAAAATCATAAGTGTAATCTCGTCAAACTCTTTCACTGCCTTCTCAACAATCTCAATCGAGTCACGGGGTCCAATAGCACCCAATCGAATCTTCAAATTCCACCAACCCCCAAAATAATTCCCACTTTCATGCTAGTGTACCATTTACATATATTGCATGAAAAGAATTGTTCAGGAATTGTGTCGGTGCCTGTGCAAGGCACATTTATGACAATTCACCTAAAAGTATGAAAATACAAAGAAAAGTCAACCAATGCGTGTATGGTTGACTTTCAACTTCGGGAATATGCAATTGTAGTTAATAAACTGAATAGTGTGGTGCACAGGCACCAACAAACTTTGCTTACCACTGAATGGTTTCGGGATACTCGCCAGCGTATTCAACAGCACTTGAAGTCACCCCATTTTGTTTTGCCATCTTCTCGATTTCGCGCTTGATTTTAATGTATTTAGCGTCCATGTTAGCTACTCGTTTGGCTGCAATACTCACATTGGCCAGTCGCTTTTCTTTATCCATTTTCAAAAATTCGATATTAAGATAATCAATATATTGGGTAAGGAAGTTTTCGTAGTAGCCGACAAAATTAGGCGTCAAGGATCCCTTCAATAGTCGAAATTTGCTATCACCTACCGTATTCTCGAGACAATCGCCAATCACTGACTGAAATTGACGGATGCGAGCTGGAGTTGAATCCCAGAAATGTTTTCTGTGCTTCGCCGATAATTCAATGAAATCATTCAAGACAAACCCAATAAACAACAATTCCGGCCAAAGTATTTGGATACGAATGTACACATTATTCCCCGATTCGATTGGAGATGTCAGCATTTTCTCCGGATCGAGACCATTTGGCACAAGAATTATATCCCTTTGCCCCACCACTGCCTGCTCCAGTTCACTACAGAGAATTAAGATCCGAAGCCGAATCTGCTCATATCCAGGATACTCTCCTTCTTCTCCAACAACCGAATATATCGCTTCATGCAACGAAACAAAGTCTTTTTTATCGCCGAAAAGATGAACTCCCGCGTAATTTGACGTATTTTCCAACCAGATCATCTGCAATTCTCTCCTTGTTGTCTAGGTAATAATATCCATAATAACACTTCAAGGAAAATAGTTCCATAAAACTATTCAAGTGATAACTGAATAACTAATGTATCGCACAAGGCACCCAAATTGAGATGAAACTCTTTCCTATTACTGACTTAGTGAAAATTTTCATATGGTACTATTATCATATTACGAGAGAAGGAGGTTATGTTTTGAAAAAAACGATAGTTGGCCTATTTATTGCGGTTTATTTTTTGTTCGCAAGTGTTTCTGTTCATGCTGCTGCTCCTACATATTCAGATGTCCCCCTTACTCATTCCGCAAGCAAGGAAATCGAATATCTCGTAAGTAATGGGATCCTAACAGAAGGCCCATCATTCGGTGTCAATGAAACAATTTTGCGCATCGAAGCTGCTGAAATGATTGTAAAGGCGTTAGGGCTGGAGACGGAAGGGTTACCCGATGTCGACTTCATTGATGTAAGCCCTTCGGATGAATATTATGCAATCATCCAGGCGGCAGCATCCTCGGGATTCATGACTGGAAATGCAAATCAGGAGTTCATGCCCCATGGTCAGTTGAGTCGGGCGGAAGCCGCTTCCATTTTGGTTTCCGCTTTCAGTTTGGAGGGCAAGTCACAAACGCTATTCCGCGATGTCCCTGCATCCTATTGGGCGAGCGATGCAATCGGAATTCTAGTAGAAAATGAAATTACATTCGGTTATTCAGATGGACTGTTCAAACCGACAGCTTCATTGACAAAAGGACATTTCAGTACCTTTTTAGCAAGAATCCTTAACCCGGAATTCAGACAGCGTCCTGCCTGCTATTCTACGGAAAACAAAAAGTCATACGCTATAAATGTACCGGTGACGAACGTATGGCATACCCCTGGCAAGACCCGCCCTATTGACGAGATATCTATCCAAGCAAAACCGGATATGAAAAAATGGTCATCCCAATTGACGATATCCCAAAAGCTCTGGCTCATAGGAAAAACGGATACACAAGCGTTATACGGGGATCCTGTCGAAATTATAAAATCTAGCGGGAACTGGCATTATATCGCAATAAAGAATCAAGCGAAAACCGGACATAAGAACGGCTATCAAGGTTGGGTCCCAAAATCGCATGTTGCCGCCTCCACTATCAACGATACGAAATGCCCAATTGCAATTGTTGATGCAAAAATCGCCACACTCTACAATGTGGCGAAATGGGATGACAAACAGAAATGGTTGGATGTGAGTTACACGACAATCCTGCCAGTCGTGGCGGAACACGGTCAGTTTCTGGAAGTTCTAACGGTGGAAGGCGACACGAAATTCATGTTGAAACGCGACGCCAAAGTATACGCGAATTACACCTCTATTCCAAAACCGACGGCCAAAGACATCATTGACAGTGCCAAACAGTATTTGGGACTCCCATATGTATGGGCCGGGACTTCCGCATATGGCTTTGACTGCTCCGGCATTATCTATTCCGTCTATAAAAACCACGGCATACTTATTCCGCGGGATTCCTTCGTCCAAGCGACTCATGGAAAAGCGGTTAGCCGCAGTCAGCTGCAGCCAGGAGATCTAATGTTTTTCGCACATAATGGCGGTAAGGGAGCTGTATATCACGTATCGATATACATTGGCGAAGGCAAGATGATCCATGCCCCGAACTCTTCTCGCAGCATCGAAATCATTTCAATCGACACGCCAGTATATAAGAAGAATCATTCCGGTTCGCGCAGATATCTGTCATCTAATTGATCGAATATCTAAAAATCCGTCCATAAATTGTGGACGGATTTTTCACATGCGTTGGCGCTTTGTTCCGAAATTGTTTCGGTGCCTGTGCATGGCGCATTTATGACAATTCAACAAAATACATGAATATACAAAAGAAAGCTTGACGGCATATATCCTGAAAAGCTTTCCATTTCAACAATATACAATTGTAGTTAATAAACTGAATAGTGTGCTGCACAGGCACCTCAATTCTTTTAATTAATCAACGAAGGCGGCCTGTCGCCAACCAATCCTGCAATCATATTACGGATAGCCAGTTCCTCCATTTTGAATCTTGTTTCGGCTGTGGCTGATCCGATATGAGGAAGCGTCACGAGGTTCGGCAAGATCAAGAAGGGATGACCTTCCCCGATTGGTTCAATTTCGTACACATCCAACCCAGCGGCCCATATTTCACGGCTTTCCAATGCAGCCGCCAGCGCTGATTCATCCACCAATGCACCTCTCGAACCATTGATGAAAATGGCAGTCTCTTTCATCAGTCCAAACTCTCTTCGTCCCATTAAATGAATCGTGTCCTTTGTCTGCGGCGCCATCAGGCAGACAACATCCGCTTGCCTTAGCAATTCATCCATTTCCAAATAGACCGCATCTAGCAAGTTCTCCGCTTCCAAATTCCTCTTACGATTGTGATAGAGAATATCCATCCCAAAGCCGAAGCGTGCCCGTTTAGCTATGGCTTGTCCGATTTTCCCCATTCCGATGATGCCAAGTGTTTTTCCGTGGATATCGACGCCGAACTGAGACGGTGCTAGCTTCCCTCTCCATTTTCCTTCTTTCACGTATCTGTCCAATTCCGGAATTCTTCTGGCAGTCGATAGCATCAGACCAAAAATGGCATCGGCAGTCGTTTCCGTAAGAACATCCGGTGTGTTGGTGGCAAGGATACCTCTCCTCGTCAGTTCTTCTACATCCAGATTGTCATACCCGGCAGAAATATTGGAAACGACTTTCAAGGAAGGTACCTGATCCAGAAAAGCCGCGTCAATCTTCAATCCCGTTCCGATTAACCCGGTTGCTGCAGGAAGTTCGTGAGTAAAGGTAGAACTTCCGGGGCTGGACACGACAACATTGAACCGCTCTTTAAGTTTATGAATTCCCTCTTCAGAAACCGGGCTATAGACAATCACTTTCTCCTCTATTAGAATCACCCCTCTATAAATATAAAAACAGGACAGGAAAAACGTACTTCCAATCCTGTTCTTCAAATGAATTACAGATCCTCTTGCCCATTAAGAATCTTATCACGCACATACTTCAAGTGATCATACATCTTTCGATACGCCTCAATCGAATCCCGCTTTTTCAATGCTTCATAAATCGCGGTATGATACTGGATCGTCAGCTCCGGCTCTCGGTATTTAATGAGGGAATCGGTCTTTTCGTGTGCAATGAGCAGGGACTCGATCATCCCTTCGACAATTGGATTCTTTGCGCTATAGGCAATGATCCGATGGAATTGTTTGTCGTACTTCCCGTAGTCTTCATCATTGCGACGGATGTTTTCAATCGTTTCAGCCAGTTCCTCGAGCTCTTCGTCCGTAATCTTCTCGGCTGCTATCGTCACAAGTCCGAGTTCCAGCGTCATCCTTGCTTCGATAACGGCTGGGAGGTTGTTGATATAAATCGCAAGCATCGCCCTAAATGGACCACTTCCGATCTTTTCACTGATGAATGTGCCTTCACGCGGCTTCCGATGAATAACTTCCAGTGTCTCCAATGAACTGAGCGCTTCGCGGACGACAGGTCGGCTTACGTCCAATTGTTCCATTAGCAGCACCTCGGACGGAAGCTTGTCGCCGGGCTTTAACTTTCCGCTGATCAGAAGAGATACAATCTGATCCATCACCTGCTGAGCAAGGCTATTTCTTTTTACAGAATCAACTTGATAGAGTTGCAATACTAGTCACCTTCTTTCATCTATAGTCCGACAAAACGACAAAGTAGTTGTAAATCTATTATATTCTCTTCAGGAAATAAACGGAAGCCGGATTGAGCCCGGCCGACTTACCGCCTTCAAAACGCTTCCCCATGATCCATAGGAATTTGTTTAATTTCCCCTACAAAGAATGCATAACAGAGGATGGCTAACACTGCGTGAATTCCGACATACAGCAGGGCCAGTTCAAACGATCCTGTCCACTGTACGAGGAATCCGATGACGACCGGCGTGATGATGCCGGCCGAATTACCGAACATATTAAAGAGTCCACCGTTCAGGCCGGCATTCGTCCGGTTGGATGTTTCCGCAACAATTGCCCACCCCATGCCTCCAAATCCCCGCCCGAAAAAGGCGAATGACATGATGACGACCAGCAAGACAATCGATTCGGCTAATTCTGCGAAGATGATGGACATAGAGCACAACATGCCAACGATGATGGGAGCTTTTCTTGCCTTCGACAGCGCTATCCCTCTCGCTACCAGATCATCCGAAAAGCGGCCGCCCCAAAGCTGACCAAAAAAGGCAGCCATGGCTGGAATCGTCGACACTAGACCCACTTCCAGTACAGACAGGCCTTTCTCGGTGACAAGATAGACCGGAAACCAGGTCATGAAGAAATATGTAATCGCCGTTACACAATATTGTCCAATGTAAATACCGAGAGTCATCCTGTTCGTCAGCAACATCACGATAGGTCGCTGTTTCCACGGAAGTTTCCGAGGCTTCTTTCCCTTCTCACAACGTTTGAGTTCTACTTCCGTTCTCACCTTCCCATCCACTTCTTCGGAGGGATTTCTGTAAAAATTCATCCATAGAGCCGCACAAACCGCACCGACTATTCCAAAGAAGAAAAAGACATACGTCCAGCCAAAGCTATGGGCTATCCAACCGATCACCGGACCGAAAAGAACGATGGCGAAGTATTGCGCTGCACTGAATATCGATGCGGCTCTTCCCCGTTCCGAAGGCGGGAACCATTCCCCGACAATCCGCGCATTGGCAGGGAAAATCGGGGCCGATATCAATCCACATAGAATTCGTAGGATAAAAAGACTGATCAAGGCGACGACCGGTGAAAGGAATCCCGTCACACCTTGCAGAGCGATGACGGTCATCCAAGCAATAATCACCGTTCCATAGACCTTCCCTGACCCGAATCGGTCCAGAATGAGCCCGCCCGGGACCTGTCCAAGGACGTATGCCCATCCGAAGGCTGAAAACAGGAAGCCCATCGCTACGTCACCAATCCCAAGATCAGATGCGATGGGGGCACCCGCGATGGAAAGGACGGATCGTTCCGAGAAACTGACGGCTGAAAAGAAGAATAGCATCAACAGGATTCCGTGACGGGTCTGCATCCTGCGACTTTTCCGTATGGCAATAAAAGCACCCACTCCATGACTTCCTTCCATCCCCCAAACGCTATGTTCCGGTTATTTGCCGAAAGAAGAGCCAGGCACCCGCCCGGCTCTTCCGTCTCATCATTTTACAAAAGCAGTCCTGATTGACGTGAAGAACACACTCGCTTTATCTCCAATACTTAGGTCAGTCAGGACACCACCACTTGCTCTGTTTTTCTCATGTAATGGGAGCCGGGTTGAACAGGACCAAATCGTTCCGGATCCCCCAATGGTCGGCCCACGTCTGACGGCGGCCGCTTGCAACATCGATGATCGCCTGGAAAATCTCTTCCCCGACCTCTTCAATGGTCGATTTCCCATCTGCGATTTTTCCAGCATCAACGTCAATCAAGTCACGCCACTGTTCAGCAAGCCCTGTCCGTGTGGAGACTTTGATCACCGGAGCCATTGATAAGTTATAAGGCGTGCCACGGCCGGTCGTGAATACTTCAAGATGCATACCCGATGCGAGCTGGAGTGTACCGCACACGAAATCCCCTGCCGGTGTCGCCGCAAAGTTCAATCCATTTTTCCGGACTTTCTCGCCCGGTGATAGAACGTCCACAATTGGCGCACTTCCGGATTTGACGATGGAACCGAGCGACTTTTCCACAATATTAGAAAGACCGCCCTTTTTATTTCCAGGGGTCGTATTAGCGCTTCGATCTGCAAGTCCCCTAGCCAAATAATCATCGTACCATTTCATCTCGCGAATCAACGCCTGCCCAACTTCTTCAGTGACAGCACGTTTCGCCAGTAGGTGGACACCATCCCTGACTTCCGTCACTTCTGAGAACATGACGGTCGCACCGGCCCGTACGAGCAGATCTGACGCATGTCCGACAGCTGGATTTGCGGTGACGCCGGATAGCGCATCGCTTCCGCCGCATTGCATGCCAACGGTCAACTTGGACAGTGGTGCCTCCACCCGCTCACGCTTGTTTAGACGCTCCAACCGCTCACGCGACATCTCCATGATGGTTGTGATCATTTCAGAGAACCCTGATCTATCCTGCAAGAAAAGGACATCGGATGCACTTTCACCCGCGTCAAGCCGATCAAGGGTCAATTTCTCGCAGCCAAGTCCGATGATCAGCAATTCCCCGCCGAAGTTTGGATGGTTTGCCAGGTTCCGGATAGTACGGATCGGAATTTCGGAGCCAAGCCCGTCAATTGCCACTCCGCAACCATAAGAGTGGTTAAGCGCCACAACGTCATCGACATTCGGGTAATTAGGAAGGAGTTCTTTTCTGATTTTCTCAACTGCGAAATCCAACACGCCCGTTACACACTGAACGCTTGTTGTAATTCCAAGAAGGTTTTTCGTTCCGAACGAACCATCCGGATTCGGATAGCCCATGAAAGTATAGACACCCTCCATCGGCGGAAGGGGCTCGGTATTCCCGCCAATTTGCAATTCCGAAAGTGCAGGTGGTTCCGGCATTTGAAGCATCGTCTCGCGAACCCAACTCCCTTTCGGAATCAATCGGTCTGCATAGCCGATCACCTCGCCATATCGATAGATCGCATCACCCTCCGCAAAATCTTCCAAGGCAATTTTATGCCCCTGCGGAATTCTTTCGGTAAGTTTCAATCCATCCTGGAGAACCGCCCCTGCTGGAAGCCCCCCGTCATTCGCAATGATGGCGACATTAT
Organism: Saccharococcus sp. Marseille-Q5394; assembly: GCF_946901335.1. Lineage (NCBI taxonomy): Bacteria > Bacillati > Bacillota > Bacilli > Caryophanales > Anoxybacillaceae > Saccharococcus > Saccharococcus sp. Marseille-Q5394. Next base: position 1,611,117 of record NZ_CAMPPQ010000001.1, read on the forward strand.
CCAAGTCATTCATCTTAATCGAAAGCGGGGGAATCCTCACCGTATTCCCAGCCATCACATTTCCCTTCATTTAATGACCCTCGAATTCATTCAGTGCATTCAACAATGCCTTAATATAACCGACTGAATACGCAAAGCCGAGACTTGATGCCTTCCATCCGATATTCGAGTATTTCCAAGCTTCGTTCAGATCTGCGGTATCCCCGGCAAATGTCGGAACATGGTCCGGGTTCAGGCAGCCACTATACCCGACCTTACGCAGTTCAAGTAGAATCTTGAACATATTCAAATCCCCGTCATCTAATAGGGCTTCTTCGAATGCGCCCGCAGTCGGCAAACTGCCGCGGACATTCCGGAAGTGTACTAGGAAAATACGCTCTTTGCGGCCGAAATGGTTGATTTCATCCAAAACTAGGGAAGATCCACCCGCTTCAGCTCGGGTACCGATACAATAGACGAATCCCACATTCTTGTTTGGGAAATCATCAATGATCCGGTTCAGGCCGATGCCGCCAAAAGGAGAATCCGGATGAGGTGTATCGGACGGGTGCATTGCGACTTTCACGTCATAATCCTGTGCGAGCGGTACAATTTCCCGGTAGGCACGTTGGAAAGAGGCCCACCAGTTCTGCAGCTCTTCCTGACCGGGAGTTTCACTCTTCTCTTTCAACAGGCCGATGCTCTCGCCGCGTGCAATGGCGCCGCCGCGTTGAATTGCTTCATAGCTCAACCCGCGGCCCTCAAAGACATCTCCTTCGAATCGCTGCCGGACGATTTTAATCCCCGCTTCGCCAAAAACCCTTACAGCATTCAGCGAGTTTTCGAGTTCCGCAGCACTGCCCTCTTCATTCTCCATAAAACGTCTTGAAATATTCGGCAGTGTGACCCGGTTAATATCAAGCCCGAATGAACGTACACGCTTTTTCAATCTCAGCAGCTCATCGAGATCAGGGAAACCCTGTTCAGAGACTCCTTTGAACCCCTGTCCGTTGCCGAAATCAATATAATCAATTCCTAATTGCGCCATCTGTTGCAGGTCAAGATCAGTCAAATCCGCTGTATTGACAGTTACAGAAACATGCATCATTCTCGTCTCCTCCAGATTTCAACAATATTTGAAGCCCGGGGCCGATTCATGATCGACTGTACCCGGGCCTGTCCCACTTTTTCTTTATGATTCCAAGACTTACTGGCCTTCGGTCAACTTATAAAGTTCTTCATATTCCGCCTCGATTTCGGCGAGCTTCTTGCTTGCTTCCTCCGGGTTTAAATAAACCGGGCTGAGCCAGGACTTTTTGATTTCATTCTGATACGTTTCATTTTCAACGGCCTTGCTCATTGCTTCGGTAAAAGTAGCCACGACATCGTCAGGAGTATCTTTCGGGAATGCCCAAAGGAATACTTTATCCACAACAAGATCTATGCCTTGCTCTTTAAACGTCTTAATGTCCGGAGCATCTTCGAGTCGCTCTTCCGCCATTACGCCAAGTGGCACAAAATCACCGGATTCAAGATAGCCTTTCACCAGACCAAGGGATGTCGGGACGATGTCCACACGACCGCCGAGAAGTGCAGTGATTTTGTCGGAAGCGCCGCCGACGTCCACAATGTTGAATTCGACGCCTGTCTGCTCTTCAAATTGGAGAATTTGCATATAGGTCATCGAACCGACTTCCGTTGCGACACTCACCTTTTTCGGATTGGCTTTGGCATAGTCAACCAATTCATCAATCGTTTTGAACTCCGAGTTTTTGGAGACTAGGAACGTATTCGACTGATCCAGCACCCCTACACCCGCCACTTTCATATCGGAATAGGTATAATCCACAAGCCCATAGATTTTGTTAAGAATGATTGAATTATGGAAAGCAAGAACCGTGTAGCCGTCTGCTTTTGCATCATTCACTTTCTGGGTACCTGCTGTCCCGCCTGCTCCCGTGACGTTCGTAACGACTAGCGGCTTGCCAATTTCCTTTTCCATTGCTTTCGCCATAATCCGGGTGTTCAAGTCTGTGTCACCACCGGCCCCCGCTGGTACTACAATTTCAATCGGCTTCGTCGGGTAGTTTGATTTTGTATCCCCTGATGCTTTTTCCGAATCCGAGCACGCTGCCAATCCTGCCACGAGTGTAATCGCAGCAGTACCGATCATTAGTTTCTTAAAAATTCCCTTCATCTGTAAATCCCCCATTCCAATCTTATTTGGTCTTTCATTGTTCCCCTTCTAACAGGTTGAACGATTGGTCATTGTTGCTTCGTTTCTTCTTCCAGTTGCTATAAATTTTCAGTCCGATCGATCCTACTGTGATGATGAGGAATACAGCCGCAATCGGGGACGTCAAGAATGGCATAAAGTCACCTTGGGACATCATGAGTCCGCGGCGTAAATTCGTTTCAAGAAGCGGTCCGAGAATGAACCCCAAGACAAGCGGTGTCAACGGGAATCCAAACTTGACCATCAAGTATCCTAGTAGACCAAAGAAAAACAGTGCGCCAATGTCGAACACACGGCCATTCTCTCCATAAGCGCCGACAATACAGAGCCCAAGGATGACAGGCATAAGAATGTTCTGAGGAATACTGAGCATCTTCACAAACCCTCGCATCCCCAGGAAAAGGAACAGAATCATGAATAAGTTTGCGACCAACAATGCGGCAAAGATGGCGTAGACGATATCGCCATTATTCTGAATTAGCAACGGACCTGGTTGAAGTCCGTGAAGAACGAGCCCTCCGAGTAGAAGTGCCGTTACCGTATCACCAGGAATTCCAAGCGAGATAAGTGGAACGAGTGCGCCCCCGATCGCCGCGTTGTTCGACGATTCAGATGCAACTACACCGTCCGGAACCCCTGTACCGAATTTCTCAGGATTTTTTGAGGAATTCTTAGCAGCTGCATACGCGACAAGATTGGATGTTCCTCCCCCGATACCCGGCAGGATGCCAATTCCAAGCCCAATCAAGCTTGACCGAAGCCAGTTCCAACCTTGCGAAAGATACTCTTTCAACGTCACTTTGTAACTGATCTTTTTCATATCAACTTTCAAGTTATCCTTCACCGTCTTCTCGGCATTCGTCAGAATTTCCGAGATTGCGAATAACCCGATCAAAACTGGCAAGAGTGAGAATCCGGCATTCAAAGATGTTGCACCGAACGTGAAGCGCGGAAAGGCATCAATCGGCGCCGAACCGACCATCGCAAATCCGATTCCTAGCAGCCCGGCCATCACTCCCTTTGGCAATGAATCTCCAGACAAACTAGAGATGAGCGATAGGGCAAAGATAATAATTGCAAAGTATTCGAATGGACCGAATTGAAGGGCCACTTTGCCTAGCGGCGGAGCTATCAAGATCAGGACAAGAATACTTAACAGACCACCCATGAAAGAAGCAACAATCGCAAAGTTGAACGCTTTCCCCGCTTCCCCTTTACGCGCCATCGGATAGCCATCGAATGTCGTAGCGATTGATGATGGCGTTCCAGGAAGCTTCAGTAAAATCGCAGGAATCAATCCTCCGGAAACACCACCGATATAAAGGCCCATCAGAAGAGCCATTCCATCAATCGGATGCATTCCAAACGTGATTGGAAGACAGATGGCAATCGCCATCGTCGCCGTCAGACCTGGAATCGATCCGAATATCAAGCCAAGGATTACCCCTCCCATAATGAGCAAAATCCCTTTAATCGTAAGAATAGAAGCAAAACCGCTTACTAACATTTCAACCATTTTCCCACCCCCTTATAGAAGTCCAGATGGCAGCATTATGTAGAACACATTTCGGAATACATAATAGATGATCACGGATGAAACGATTGAGACAACCGCGAACAGCAACCACCGCCGCTCCAATTTTGATGAAAGAACCATCATCTGAATGAACATAAATACCGCAGTCGTGATAAGAAAACCGATGATAGGCATTACAACAACATAGAAAGCCATTAAGATAAACGACACAATCACCGGCTTGTAAGAAACTCCTTTGTCCACGGCTTCCGCATCTTCAGTCTTTATTGATGAATCAACTTTCTGAGCGGCTTTCACCTTCTTATATCCCTCGTAGATAACCGCAAGGCTCACTAGTGCGATCATGATTGAAATCACTTGCGGCATGAATGCTGGTCCAATCGCTGTAGCCGTCATCTTTTTAAAGCTCAGCGTTGCAGTAAACATGACACCGCTTACAAGAAGAAGTAAAAAACCCGACTGGACTTCCCTGTTTTTCAGAACCATCCCAATATCCCCACCCCTTTGAACATTCTGTTAAACTATTCTAATGGTATTACAATTATAATGTAGTGTCAATGACTATTAGTACATAAATTTAGATTATTCATTCTTGGGTCATTATGGAAAGTGGGGCGACAACAACAAAACAACCACCCTCCTCACAGTTTCCTGCGGGGTAGGTGGTTGTTCACATTACTCTCGACCTTGAATCTACTAGATGGTGAATTCAAACACATTTTTAACAAAATACAAACTTAAGATAATACAGGTAATTATAATGAAGAAACTAGCGAGAAAATCTATTCTATATATAGTAACCATATTGTTCGTAGACTCCTACTCACGAAGAACCCTAGCTTTTCTCTACAAATTCAGACTTCCCTGTTTTTCCATTCTGAAAACAGCCTTTTCCATACTTTCCTCCGTGAAGCCCTCTCTCATTTGCAATTCGGATTGAAGATATTCGGCTGTGTCCGAGATATTCGGTCTAACTTTCAGCATATAGATCAAATTGAAACAGTTCATTATGGAGTTTTGTTTTAGGTCTGTAAGGCAGATAAGCTGTGTATTATATTTCTTTGCAATTTCAAATAAGGGCCTTAAAAGATGTTCGGATGAAATGGGACCAAATGGATTGTCCATGATTAGCACTTTAGTATCTGTGTTTCGCTTATAATCATCTTCGAATTTCATACTTGTCCTCGTATAGGACATAAGTGCAACGATAACTGCAAAATAGGAGACGAAGCGTTCTCCGCCCGAATTTTCTTTAAGTACATCCTCCCAAGCCTTGTAACCGCTGTTCTTTTCACTGTAATCGATTTTATATGCTTGAATGCTCATTTTCCCAAGATCCGATAAGGCATTTAATAGTTCTTTTGATGACATTTCTTTGCCAATTCTTCTACGGATATTTTCTGATGCCCCACCCTCTTGCAACTGCTTTTTTACCGAAATAACACATGTTTCAATGTACCTGCGGATTTTCAATATATTTTCTTCCTCATTTTCATGAGGCGTTTCCATGTTGATTCTCAGCATCCGTCGGTTAACGTTTCCAAGCCTGATTGAAGAGTTCTCCGAAATCTTTTGGATTTCTTCGTAAACTTGTTTTGCCTGCAAATAGCTGTGCTGGACAAGATCATTTTTGCTTTTCTCCATATTTTCCAACCTTGTTTCTGATGCTTGTATTAACTTATTCAATTGCTCGGAGCTTAGCGTCATCCGTTCGAATAAATAATAATAGTGATTATAGTCTTGACCCTTGTCATGAACCAGCCGTAAACCATCCAAAATATCTTTCATTACTCGGTTTTTATTTGTAAACTTTCCCTGGAGAGCAAGGAATTCGACTTTAAGATTATTTCTATGCTTCCCATTCTCTTCTTTGATCTGTTGCAATCCGTTGAATAGGTCGTCAAAGTCCTTCTTCACGTCTTTGATGACAACATAACCGGTATCAATAGATCTCGTACAAGCAATCCCGTACCGTTTCAGTTGTTCAATAATAGTTCTATATTCTACTTGAGTCACTCCATAGGCATTCATACATTTATTTGCTAATAAAATCGTTTCATTTTCCTTCGCACGCCTGCCATCGAAATTGAGCTTGATGAATGAGGGATCTAGCGGACGATCAGCTAATTTCTTCACTTCGGCTTCAGCGCTTTCCATTTTACCATTCGCGTGAGAAGCTTTATTTTCATAATCCCTATGCTTTTTGTCCTGCTCCTCCTCTTCGGTTTTTAACCGCCTCCCTGCAACTTCCAGATCTTCGAGCAGAGATTCATCAAACGTCACCTTACGATAGACCTCTTCCTCAACCTTCCAAGAGGCTAGCCTTTTTCTTTCACGCATCTCATCCTTTTTATACTCTATCAAGTCCGCCTCTAGTCTTTTCAAATCCGAGGTGATTTCGGCCTTAAGCCTATCAAGCTTTCCTTGCATGACAATCAATTCCTCATCCAGAATCTGCGCCACAGGTGAAGTCTTGACAAGAGCGTACTTTTTTTCGACTTTTTCCAGTTCTCCCCTACATTTTATTTTCCTTTCCATCCCTGCAATCCGCACACCGTCTGCTGTTTCTTTTTTACCGCGGAGATTTTCTATCCGTGTAGCAAGTCGGATGAATTTCTCTCCAATCTCTTTTTTCAATGCTACATTGGCTAGATACGCATTGTTCTCTTCCATGAAAGCCATGACTTTTACTACCTTTTCCTTGATGTCTGCAAAACGTTTCTCCAACTTACTTTTTTTCATCTCAAGAAGTGAGAATTCTTCTAAGCATTCATCCTGTTGTCGCACTAAATCAACCCGTTCTTCTTCCAAACCTAGCGCTCGGTGTTCCAATTCATTAAGCTCTTGTTCCATATTAAATAAATCGTTTTCTCCATAATTGAATTGCTCAAGTGATTGCTTATCTGAACGTGAAACTTTCAACTGATTTCGAAAATGAGTAAGGCGACTCTCCAATTCGGCATACTCACGCTGAAGTTCATGTGCATAGGCATCTAAGTTGCCTGCATCCAGCATCCTTTTATCATAAAGGGAAAGGACTTGCAGATTTGTTGATAGAGATACGGCATTATCATCAGCCATATACCCGGCTTATATCGCTGAATGAAACCAATGGTACGAGTTGGTGAATCACAAGGTCGATTTTCATCGTTTTCACTTTTTCCAACTCAGTTGCAGTCAGTAAAAAAGAGAAGGGGAGCAATGGATTTTGTCTTATCAGATCATTGCGGATTGCTTCATTTTGCTTCTGCAAATATTTCTCGCCCGTCTCAAAGTCAATACCCTCTTTCAAGAGCCATTCCCTGAATTCGGATGAGACATGTAAAGTCCCTTCTTTTAACGAAGATAAGATTCCCTTCACTTTACGGAGGGAATGGTCTGTCTCTTTTTCAGCAATCTCCATAGCATCGATTTCGTCTGCAATGAATCGCGCATTCTCTTCATGCCTGAACCTCTGTTTTGAATCCAATCCATTTCGGGATAATATGGATATAGTGTGTTTTTCTAACCCTTGATATTCTGTAATCCTATTTATCACGTTGGCTTTCTTAGCCGCAACGCTCTTTTCTTCATTTCCGATAGCATCGAGGCGATTCTGCGTTTCCTCATTCCGCTGTTTAATTTTCATCTCCGATTGCATCAGCGAGCGCTGTTCTCCTTCAGCTGCGGCCTTCTTATTTTCCGCCAATTGAAAATAGTTGTCGAAATACCCCTCTTCAATCTCCCCAAGTAGATTTCGTTCATACAATAGTCCGCACTCCGCCCTGATACCTTCCTCCGTCATAATGAATGCATCTATTTTAGACTCCAGGGATCCAGTACGTTTATTTAGCTCGCCTGTCTCCCGCCCAATATGTTCAATCTCCTCATCACACAGCCTGACAGTTTCTATCGCTTCACGTATCCCCGTCTCAGCGGCATCAAGATCCTCCCTTAATTCGACCATCTGCTTTTCATAACCCAGCTTCAATGAGTATGATAAATTATTCATCTCTTGCTCTGTATCACCGCCGGACTTGATTCTATTGATGTCCGCTTCCGTAGCCTGTACTTTGGATTGTAGACGGAGCAAAATATCATACGTCCTTGCAGCTTCCTGTATGGCAGTCTGCTTTTCGTTTTCTGCGATAGCCAACCGGATACCTTCCAGAAACCTTGCAGCTGCAGCCGCTCGCTCTTTCAGCTTTTCAACTTTCTCAGCATGATCGAAATATTCTTTTGAGCGTTCTTCCAAATTGATTTTCTTCAATTCTTGCTGAGACTTGCCAATCAATATTTCCTGCTCACGGATTTCACCGCTCAAATTGTCGAGTTCCGTCGCCAAATACCAGTGCATCTCCGACATCTTTCCGCGAAGCTGTTCTTCATTTTGAAGTGACCCTATCAAAGCGGTCAATTGTGAAAGAAAATGATCTGCATCCACTTGGAATTCTCCGTATATCTCTCTTTCATATAAATATTGTTCGTTATCGATCATTTCCTTTACGAGATTTTCGAACATCTGCTCAAGCTTCCGCTGATCACTTTCATCTTTATGAATGACCTTCTCGATTGACTTTAATATCCATTCATTCATTAATTGCAACGATGTTTTACATTTTTCAAATGTATCTAGGACGCCGCCTTCGGATTCATTAATCCTTATCATAATGGATTTCCACTCATCCTGAAATATATTGAAGCTTTCAAGATGTCTTTTATACGCTTCATGATCATCTTCGTTAAAAAAGTCCACTGCAGCGTTGGTGGACAGAAATCTCCTTGCTTCCGTATAACTTTCAACATAACGCTTCTGTCCCTCAATACGGACCAGCGGTATATTGGCAAGATCAACGTGGTTTTCCTGCCTGTAGGCTGAAGTGAAAGTATAATATTTGATATTGCTCATTGTGTTCGCTTCTTGACGGAACTGCGTTTCGGTATTGGCGAGCCCAATTCCTGTCAATAAATAGCCGCCCCCACCTTCAAGCTTCCATTCAACAAGTATATAAGCAGGAGTCTTCTTGCTTTTAAAGAAACTAGCCATATTACCTGATTTCGGAAGTACAGGCTGAAGCATCAGCTTGACGAGGACACTCTTCCCGCCGCCATTAAATAAGTTCAGCATTGCATTCTCGCCATTGTAAAAATCAAATGTCTCATCCACGATATGCCGTTTGTGGCTATTGTACGAGAAATTGATGATTCGGATCCTATTAATTTGCGGCATCTTTGGACACCTCCTCAAAAATTGAATTTACTTCATCCAGCCTGCTGTCGTTCAAATAGAAATGCACCATTAAATCATCCAGTTTTTTAGTTGTGCGGATTTCGGTTTTATCCTCAACAAGGCGAAGCAGCTTTTCCTGTTCAAGCATTCCGCAAATTCGTATCACAAAAGCGTGCTTCGTTGTCCGTCGATTGTCTTGATGGACTATCCTCTGTTTCCACCCCTCTGCGACACTTGTCATATTAATGCCAAGTCTTTCTTCTTGAGCAGAAATCTTGTCTGATCCTGCTGTAAGTATCGCATCGAATCGTTCGTCAAGATCATCCAACAAATCCATCACACTCAGAAAGTTGATCTTTTTGGGATTTCTATTCTTCCCCCCGTAAAATTTATGGAAGATGAGTATAGTTATGTAATAGGATAGGTATATATCATTCATTTTCGCATTAGAACCGAGCCATTCACGGTACTCTTTATTTCGAAAGCCGAGAAGCCCATTGTCATTATCAGGCAATAGATAGATCGTATTGTTGATCTTCAAGATTTTGCATTCCATTTCCGACTCGAAAACATTCAGCGCCTCTTGAACCCCCGAATCCAAATAGTCGATAAACAAATCATTATGCATTGCCCTGTCCAATTGCCCCTCCTCTAACAGGATTTTGAATATCCGTACCGCTGTTTTCATATTCCCCATTTTGCATCACCGCCTTTACTCTTAAATTCGTAATCTGGAACTTTTCAACAAACTCCAAGCCCTCTTCCATACTTCTACTAATTTCATAATTGATTTTTTCGCCAGGAATTTTAGTCAACTCAATTTTCATCAACTGTCCAAAACGGTCACTTTTCTCATGGAGGCACTCTAGGCAATATTCCAAGTTGAATTCTTCCGTAGCATTCATGAACATCCCACCGCGCGAACCACGCCATTTCTCCAAATCAATCGTCCCTATATCATAAAGTTTCAGCAACGTTGTAAAAAAAAGCCGTTCCTCCATTAACCGTCCAAGTTGGTTATCTGCTTTTTCCTCCAGCTTGCGCAAAAGCTCATCGACAGTAGTTTCACCTTTCAGTTCCATTAATGTAACAAGCAAAAAGTCCATGATTTCTACATAAGCCCGGCTAAGCCGCTCCACCTTTTCCTGTTGTTTATCTTCTGCAAGCTTTTCGGATTCTACCCCTTCATCGTCAGGTTCATCTACTACTTTCAATAGACTTTGTGGTTCATAAACGATGGAAGGATTCAAATGTTTGTAAGGGTTTGGTAGAAACAGTGGATTGAGTAGCCGCCAAAATTTTTCGACATTGCCTGTATGTTGTTCCATAGGTCGGAGGATAGCTTCCTCTAAATCGAAACGTTTTTCCATACTGTAATGGAATGACTCACTGATTGTTTCGATATAAAGGTCAGACAGGTTTTGGCGACTCAAAATTAATCCTCTTTGCTCACTTAATGCCGACTTTATATTGAAATTGATCTGCCTGATTTCAGATTGTGCTTTTCGTAATCGGTCATCGAGATGATTAGTAGTTTCAAACTCGTGTCGGATCATTTCCTCGGATTTCTGCACCATATCCATGATTTCACCAAGCAATTCATACTCGCCTTTCAAAAGATCATACGTGTGGTCCATCAAGTTCTCGAATTCCCCTACGTCTGCATCATAAATATTGTCCTTTATTTTCGTGATAAAGAGTTCAATTGCCTTTTTCTGTTGCCGGATGAGATGAATCAGTTCCTGGCTTTGAATCTGTGCATTGCTGAAATTTTTCCGTTTAATAAATTCCCTCAGTTTCAATTCCTCGATTGTCATCTTGATTTCCTGATTGACCTCCTTTGTCCGGAATATGAAATCGAAACCTTGATCAGTCAATGAATAAGTAATATGGAATCGACCGTCCTCCTCCCTTACCCGATCTGCAATCAGACGGACCGCGACCTCTTTCGCCTCTCCCTTTCCATAATCCATCGAACGGAAATATGACGCCTGTCCATCGTTCTGCAATATGGATTTCAATATGTAATGGGTCAGAGATTCTGTTTGCGAGTCGTTAAGCGCAACCTTGTAATGGGGAAGGATTGATGCTAGGAAATGCTTGATGTCCCGGCTGCTGCACTCCTTGTTTTCCGTCAAAGTTTTATCCATGATTTTCAACAACACAGACATGACAATATTCGTCAATTCATGCTCCTGGAACCATTTTTCAATCTCCAAGTTTTTTCGCTTCCGATTCACAATCGAATCCACGATGCCCACAAGCTTCATCCGCTCGCTGAACCCTTCCAGGAAATCCATCCTCTATACCTCCATCTCTGTTGACATATTCTTCTTCATCCACGAATAATTCAATATCTCTTGAGGTATATAAAGTCCTTGTCCGAGTATTGAGCGTATCTTTTCAACGGCTTCCTGATCGAATTGTTGTAAAAAGTGGCTAATATCTGTTTGACGCTGTCCCTCTTTCGAAAAAGGAAGCTTTCTTCCATCAGCAAGAGCCAGCATTGCTGTATATAACTCATTTGCAAGACGAACATCAAGATCAGGATTCCCCTCCACAAGCGACTCATAAATATCAATGCCTTCATAATCCACATCGCCAAAATAATAATAGACATTGCGACTAGTCGGCAGAAGTTGATCATACTCATTCAGCCGATTATGCTTACTGAGGATTTTCTTTCCTTCTCCATACAATAAAATATGGTATGGCCGGAATAACCGGTTGCCTCCCCCTTCCTGCATGATTTTACGCAGGCTATACCATGTGTCCTTATTCTCAACAATCAACACATTCATCTCATCTGCAACCGTATAGTTGTAGTCAAAAAAAGGTTCCGGGGTCTCGTAATAATTCAGGGAAGAGAGATCCCATTCGTTAAAGCGGAAAATACTTTTCACGATCGAAGTATCCTTTAACAACTTTTCCACACCCCATATTTGAAAGGAGCGTTCATTGATTGAAAGCGGCTCCGCCAGTAAAGCCTCCTTCTCCCATAAAAATCTGCTCAAGTCGTCAATTTCTTCTTTGTGCTTCACGTATGCCTCGGGCTGTGCTGCATACTTGGAATGGTCGAACTTCGGATGCAACAACTTGATATTTTCCAATACCGCCGAGTAATCTGGTTTTGCTCTGATAATACGATATTTATTATAAAGAGGCGGTTGCCTGCCATTAAGAAGAGAACTTTTCATTGGTTTCAACAAATGCTCGTCCACTAACCCGCTGATTTCCCTTTCAAACTCCCAATAATCCACAGTCACTGACATTTCCAATAAGTTTTCAAGTGTAATCGTATTTAAGGAATAAGCCTCAATCTTTCTTCTCAATCCATCTCACAGCCTTTCCCAAGTCTATATATTTGAATTCTCTACCAACATTCTACCAAATAAAAGACCCTGATTCCAAAATATTTCGAATAATAATAAACGTTTGATGCGGTGCCTATGCACGACACATTTATGACAATTCAACGAAAAGTATAAAAACCCAAAGAAAAGTCAGCCATTGATTAAATTGGCTGACCTTCTTTATCAACAATATGCAATTGTAGTTAATAAACTGAATAGTATGCCGCACAGGCACCGAAAAAGAAGAGTGATATTTCCTCCGATTAGTTTGTCCTATCAACAAGTTTTAACTGCCTGTAGAATTTGAAAATGATAATCATAATAACACCAGCGGTTATAGCTAAAAAACCAAACAGTAAATTTGTCGATCCGTCAGACAATCGAAACCCTGCAACCGCTGGACTCATCACGCCTTCAACATGCCCATTCGTCATGACATGTACTACCGTTCCATCTTTAGCTTCAGCTATAAAGTTGAAACTGAATTCCACGCCTTTTCCCTGAAAATCATTTCCAAGGTGTTCCGGAAAACGGATTGTTATATCCAAATTCTCATCGCTGCCACTACCCAGAAATCTTGCCGGTAATCCTTGAAATGCAGATAGCCTTCCAGAGTACAATTCTTTATCGCCAGACTTTATTTCCATCAGCAATTCATTGAACAGCATTTCATCGCCGTTATTTCGAAGTTGCATATGGTAGTCAAAGTCAACAATGCCAGAATTCTTGACTGTAAGGGTTCGGGGCGCCCAGTCACCAGGCTTCATATTGCTGACATCAAATAAAGTATCTTTTGGTGAAAGGCTGATCTCTACTTCTTTTTTGTCCGAGGCGTTTTTTTCATCTGCAACCGCGCTCGTAGTAGGAAATAAACATATCATGCTAATCAATAATAGAAATGGGATATATCGAAACAGTTTAATCATGGTAATGTCTCCTTACATATTTAATCGATTGATTCAGGAAGAACTTTTTCCACCATCTTCTCCCAAAATATCTGCTTGTTTTTTCTGAGGCAATTCAATATGAGACAGTACTCTCCAAATTGTAACCGCCGAGTAGATCAGCAAAAGGAATCCAGGAATTAACAGAAGAAGAGCACCATTCTTGGATTGAGCAAAGTTAGCAAAGTAACCGACGTATGGTACTGTAAACCCAGTGTATACAGCTACGACATTGTCTGGAAGAACCGGTTCCGTGTCCTCTGCATTGTTGTTATCCCCTTTAGTCCGGTAAAGAACGGAATCCCCATTCGAAACCACTTCCGTAATTCTATGCGTAATCAACATCTCTTCATTTTCCCGGAAGGTGATGACATCGCCTGCTTTAAAATTGGTTTTCTCTTCAGCCAGTTTCACAGCAATGATTGAACCTGTTTGGATGCCCGGCTCCATGGATCCCGACAGAACAGTTTTTATTTGATAACCGAAAAGCTGCGGTTCCCCGCCAGAGGCTTTCGTGATGACTACTACAGAGGCTACTGTAATGAGCAAGACCATCAGTATGCCGGATACGAGGTTATTCACCCATTTCATTACTTTTATCTTCTTGTTCTTTTTCTCTTTCATTTGAATCACCCTCCGCTTTTTCTTTTTCTATTGCTTCATTTATAGCTGCGTTTGTTTCCTCTTCTGAACCTTTATTTTCTACAGAATCGTTATCCGGTTTTATTTCTGTAGTTTCGGTAACAGGCATCGTATCTTTATTGTCCGGTTGTATTTGACTGCCGCTGTCAGGTTGTTCCTTCTCTTTACTTCCATTTGAATCTACATTATTTTCGCTTTCGTTCTCCGCGTTGACATCCCGATCCACGATTTCCTTTGTACCCTCTGTTGCTTTTTCTTCTTCCGTGGCGTTATCTTTTTCATTTTCTTCCTTTAATTGATCTTCTTTATTCACGCACTCAGCTTTAGTTCCCTTACTTGAAGTTACATCTTGTTCTTCCTTAGAGTCATCTTCATCCTTGCAATCGACATCGATTGGTGCAGTATCTTCTTCGCAGTCAACCTCGATTTCATTGCCCGATGCAGCCACTCCTACATTTTCTTCAACAAAATTATCTTCGTTGACAACTGGGTCGATATTAATTTCATCGCTTGTACCTATATTCTGTTCGTTTTCTTCCATTAACTCTTCCTGATCAACGGAGTCAACACCATTTTCCTCGATCGGAAGTGCATCACTTTCATCTTCTTCATTAAGCATGTCTTCATTATCCTCACCGTCAACAATAATTTCTTCACCCGATGCTGCATCCAATTCATTTCCCTCACCACAATAATTCCAATTACCCGCAGTAATCGTCGACGAGACTACATTCTGATTGCTGAAAAAAGCCGACGTTCCTGACGACATATAACTAGTGCCAAAGATGGCTAAATAACATATACATGCAATTTTCAAACTCAGGAAAAGACTTTGATAATTTTTCTTATATCTGCGCCTACGTTCTTGGCGTTTGCGCTTCCGATCTATACGTTTGCTTTTCAAACCGATCCCGCCTTTCGAGGTTTTATTGCTAGAATATCCTTAAATATATTACTCAATACACAAAAATAGAGTTATATGCTGAGAAATATATATAAGAAAGGTCACCGGCGGCTTGGTGAAATAGAATGAGGGAGGAGAAGGGCTCTCCTCCCGGGATATATTATTTCATTGATCCTTCATGCTGCGTTGCCTTAAATGACCACTTAAGATCTATATAAGCACCTTGTAGTGCATTTTGGTCTGTTGCATCGTCGACAAATTCAAACACCACGAATAAATGATCTGTATTTCCAGCTTTCAATCCACTATCTTCAAAAGTGAAAATTGTGTTTGACAAGTTTGCCACTGCATCAGGAGTCATTGTTTTTAATTCATACAAGGTTTTGCTGACAATCGGATTAGACGGTTTTACTTTCGGGTTCCAAATCGGTCCGGAGATTCCGGCCTTATCAACGTTTGTAAGGAAGTTAACTCTGATATGTTTACCAAAATCCACATCTCCTCCACCGCCTTGTGTATATTCTGTAGATAAAAGTACCTGATTAATATCCAAGTTTCCTTTATTCTCCAGTTCAAAATAGCGAGGCATCCAGTCGCCAGGTTTCAATTTATCTAAATTAATAAGCGTTGATGGATTCATAGCCAAATTAAGTGTCCCCGCCTTAAATTGGTTAGTTGACACTTCAACATCATTGAAATAAGCATAAGTTCCCCCACCGATCATACTTACAGCCAATGCTCCAGTTGCGATGCTCATTGCCAATTTCTTTTTCAAGTTCATTTAAAATTCCTCCAGTTTTTTTATAGTTTTTTTTTTGCTCGTACTTAATCGTTCAAATCTTTTCAAGCTGCCCTACGGTTTCTTATGTTCTAAACAATGTTGAATTGGTTCCATGCGCCATGTTCATAGTTCAAGTAACTGTTTTTGCTTCCGGTCTTTCATTTCGCCGTAATGACTTAATATTCCACTCTGAGAAGTATTCGGCTGAATCACTTTTGCTAACGTAGTTCCTCAACCAGTGATAAATGAAGTAGAATGCCAATTTCTTAATAGGTATTCAATTTCAGATGTTAGCCCCTTGATCAGCCAATCTCCTCCTTTGGGCCTCGTTTGATTACTATGAAATGGAACTACCTTTAGTATAAACATAGCGAAACAATCCATCCTCCCTCGAATGAGTGATTTTTCACAGTTTGGCGTTCCCCTTTTGGATGATTCGTTTAGTATACTTTCGTGCCATGCATGTTTTGCTTCATTTAATGGGATGTTTCGAATATCTGGTTTGTCCAATCTAAAAGCGACGAAACGACGGAATTAACTAAAACCTCTCAAAAATAGTGCTTATCCACTTCGAAAAACCGACAAAGTTTTTACAATTTACTGGGTATACTTAAAGGACAAAGGAATTAGTTAGGAGACTAGGAAATACATCCTCTATCTGGGCACCTTGGATGTATGGAGTCAGTGGTGCAACCGGCCTCATTTCATTTGAACGCCTTTTATGTGAAGCGTTCATATCTTTTGAGTGAGGGGGCAATGAATTGATGAAAATCGTGTTGGTGGATGATCAAACGCTCGTCCGCAAAGGAGTAATCTCGATTCTCTCATTACAGGATACGATAGAAGTATCCGGAGAGGCGGGGAACAAGCAAGAAGCGCTTCGGTTAATTCAACGGGAAGAACCCGATATGGTTATCATTGATTTCCAATTGGGACAAGAATCTGGATTAGAAGTGATTTCTGAGGCGAAACGACTGGGTTACAAGTGTAAGTTTGCAATCCTTACCTATTCAAAAGATCTGACATCTTTTGAACATGCAAAGGCATTGGAAGTGGACGGGTACATTTCACTGGAAGCACATCCCGAAGAACTCATTTACGCTCTTCACGTTATTCACAGGGGAAGGAAGTATTTTGATCCGGACATCATAGAACTGCTGATGCAATTTGAGAAGAAACCTCAAGTGGATAACAGTTTTATAGAGCAACTTACCTCAAAAGAAAAGGAGGTATTACAAAAACTGGGATTAGGGTTTTCAAATCGACAAATAGCTGAGAGGCTGTTTATCACCGAGAATACGGTAAAAAAACATGTTGGGCAAGTCTTATCGAAATTGAATCTTGGCGATCGTACGCAGGCTGCACTTTATGCCAACACAACCGGGTTGGTGCAATATAAGTATGATGTGCTCGTTTAAGAGGGAACCAAATAGTCGGACCTGCGTTGTATACCGGTAAATACAGCACGTTAGATGACTTTACGAGCGTCGGCCGGGATTTACGAGCGCTCTGGCTGACTTTATGAGCGCCGGGATAGTTTTACGAGCGCACGGGCTAACTTTACGAGCGCGGGCGTAGTTTTACGAGCGCACAGTCCATTTTACGAGCGTTGCATATCTCACTTTTAACCCCTCCCTTATACAAAGGGAGGGGTTAAAAATCGACATATTACACTACAACTTCATCAACTCTCCCCAGCTTCCCAAATCCTAGCCTCCAACTCCCCCCAATGCATTTCCTTTTCCTCAGCTGACCATCCCATCACGATAGCCATATACTCAATAACTTCTTTTTTCCACTTATTCACCCAATCAATGTCGAACAAAACCGCTCCTGTCCGTCTAATGAAGTAATCGGCCGGCGTGAGGGCCATTTCTTCTTCAATCGCGTAGTGAAGGGTCAGTTTGATGGATAGCGGCAAATCGGTTTCATTCAACACTTGGTCCGCATACCGTATCACTGATTCCGTATTGGTTCCATATGTCGCGAGGATGCTAGTGGCATCGACCAATGAGATTCCCACCTTTGCGACGTCACCAGCTCTTTCGTGTATAAAACGTGAATAATCCTCAGGTTTCTCAAAATCCCCGCCTGACAGCTTCAAACGCTTCGTCACTGATTTCGTGCAACCCACTCCATCCACTCTAAGCCGCTCACAAACCATATCCGTCACCGTCTCCGCCATTTTTCGATACCCGGTCAATTTACCTCCGGCGATTGTAATCAATCCGGTATCCGATGTCCAAATTTCGTCTTTCCTCGAAATTTCGGACGGTCCTTTTCCTTCCTGCCGGATGAGTGGGCGCACTCCAGCCCAGGAGGATTCGATATCCTGCAAGTCCAGCTGCACTTCCGGGAACATGAATGCAATGCTCCCCAACAAGTATTGCTTATCCTCTTTCGTTATTTCAGGATGGATCAAATCGCTATGATACTCGGTGTCTGTTGTGCCCACGTACGTTTTTCCGTTCC
Organism: Saccharococcus sp. Marseille-Q5394; assembly: GCF_946901335.1. NCBI lineage: Bacteria > Bacillati > Bacillota > Bacilli > Caryophanales > Anoxybacillaceae > Saccharococcus > Saccharococcus sp. Marseille-Q5394. The sequence goes on from NZ_CAMPPQ010000001.1 coordinate 1,629,174, forward strand.
GCGGAATTGCAAATACCATCCGACCGTCCGGCGTGTCGAAGTAGACTGCTTGTTTCAATGGAAATTTCCCGTTATCTATGACGATATGAACGCCCTTTGAATGGAAAAGACTCTTTCCTTCGATATCTCTATCCATGTTAATAACATCATCAACCCATGGCCCTGTAGCATTTATGAGCTTTTTGCCCAAAACAAAATATCGACGATCTTCAAGCATATCTCTGAAATACAATCCTGATACTTTTCCATCCGCATCATACGTGAATGACTCCGCCTGCACATAAGTTAGCAAGTCCGCTCCATTCGCAAAAGCGCTTTTCGCCACTTCGATTGTCAACCTGGCATCATCCGTCCGATACTCCACATAATAGCCTGCGCCAAGTAATCCTTTCCTATTTAATAGAGGCTCCTTCCTCAATGCTTCTTTCTCCGTTAACATCTTCCGGCGCTCTTTCTTCTTCACGCCCGCCAGGAAATCATAAACCTTCAATCCTAACGATGTGGAATACTTTCCAAACGTCCCTTTGTGGTAAATCGGCAAGAGCATCCATTCGGGGTGAGTGACATGGGGGGCATTCCGATAGACGACGTCCCTCTCCTTCCCCACCTCCGCAACCATGCCGACTTCAAATTGTTTCAAATATCGCAGTCCACCGTGGACAAGTTTCGTGGAACGGCTTGAAGTCCCGGCTGCAATGTCCTGCATTTCGATGACAAGCGTTTTCAAACCTCTCGTCACACAGTCAAGAGCTATGCCCGTCCCGGTTATTCCGCCCCCGATAATAATGACATCGTATTGCTTGTTTTCAATGCTGTCCAATAGTTCCCGTCTGCCTGTAAATGAAAATGATTTCATCTGTAATACGCTCCTATCATTGAAGAAGACCATTACAATAGCCCTGCTCATTGCAGGGGGATTGTAATGGCCTTCTCTCATAATCTCTGACCTTATAAAATTTTCCTTTTCCTAACATCACGCTATGGTATTATAATAGTACACCACTTCACATTTTTCGAAAGGATGAATTAACTTGAGTCTAGTTGACATGGTCGAATCCCAAATGATTGCCTCCGTAAAGAATGAGGAGGATTTACAGCACGCTCTCACATCGAATTGCAACATTGTCTTTCTTCTCACCGGGAATCTGATGACCATTGCAGACTATATCCGACAGCTGCGCGAGGCGGATAAATATGTCTTTCTTCATCTCGACTTTATCGACGGACTCTCCAATTCCAAAAATGCGCTCAACTACGTCGCTGAGTACTGGAATCCTACAGGAATCATAACAACGAAAAGTCATATTGTTAAAATGTCTAATGAAGTTGGGTTGAAAACCATTCAACGCATCTTCCTCATCGATCGCGCTGCCATTAAGAAAGGGATTGAGATGGTCAAATCCTGTCAACCGGATGCCGTCGAAATTCTCCCTGGCATCATTCCGAAAGTCATTGACCAGCTCTCAAGGGAACTTGATTACCCAATCATTGCTGGCGGATTGATCACTAATCTGGCCGAAGTCCATGAAGCCCTGGAAGCAGGTGCTTTGGCGGTTTCCTCCGGTGACCCTGCAATGTGGAAATTCGATTTATAATGTAATAAGATCCTTGACACTTTCCAATACGAGTTCAGGAAGATGCTCGGAACTTGCAAGCATATCCTCAGTCGTAATGCCTGAAAGGACAAGCACGGAATGGATACCGGCATCATTCGCCATCTTAATGTCCGTTTCCAGGCGATCACCTACCATAAAGCAGTCATCCGCTTTCATACCGAGCACATTTTCCAGTACATATTCAGCCATCAACGAAGACGGTTTTCCAGTGATCATCTTCACCGGCTCGCCAGTCGCGCCTTCAAGCGCACCAATCATCGCACCGCAATCCGGGATTTCACCATCCTTGACCGGACAAGTCCGATCCGGATTGGTCGCCAGTATTTCGGCCCCATTTCGCCATGCTTGGAAGGCATTGTTCAATTTATCATACGTGAATTGCCGATCCCATCCTAACACTACATGAGATGCGCTGGCGGGAATATCCGCCAGCTTTATATTTTCATTTGCCAGTTCCTCGAATAAAGGCTCTTCCCCGATGACGTAGGCAGAATCACCATCACCCATGACCGTTTTCAAGTAATGCGCAGTAATATAATTGGAATTAATGACCTCGCCAAGCTCAACTTCAATCCCTAAACGATTCAATTTCTCAACGTACTCTTTGCGATTCGCAATTGATTTATTCGTCAGGAACACCACTTTATCCCCACGCTCTTTCAACGCTTTTATCACTTCCGGCGCCCCATCGATAATATGGTCGTCCAGATAAATTGTTCCATCTAAATCAAAGATAAACCCTTTCAACACCCTCACTCCAAGTCAGTTATGCCTAAAACATGATTTGTTTACAAGCTCACACTTCACTCTTCCAATTAAAGACGTTGTTTTTTCCCGATAAAACTGGCAATGCCCTGCAAAACTAGTACTAAGACGATGAGGACGATAGACATCGCCGCTGCCGAGTAGTACTCTGCCCGAAGGATGTTTTGGAAGATCGCCAAACTCATTGGTGCCCATTCAGGCGGAGCCAACAGAATCGAAACACTTGCCTCTTTAATGACCGTAATGAAAACAAGTACGGATCCGGCTGCAATTCCAGGCAGCATTAGCGGTCCTACAATTGTAATCGCCGCAGTCAGAGGGGTGGCCCCCAGATTCACTGCCGCTTCCTCGATATCCTGTTTGATGGCCCGCATGGATCCCATTGTCGAACGGACCATATACGGAAGTCGTCTGATCGTATAAGCGATAATCAATAGCAAAGCTGTCCCCGTCAATTGCAGAGGCATCGTATTGAATGTCTGGATCAATGCGATCCCGAATGCGATTCCCGGCACGACCAATGGAATGGAAGCGATGAAATCCAATTTCGCCGAATTCTGTCTGACGACGAAGTACGATACAAATGTTGCGATGATAACACTTAACACTAATGCGCCAGTCGCGAGCATAATACTGTTTTGGATATTGCCCATCGACGTTGAAAAAATTGTTTTATAGTGGTTCAATGTATAGCCGCTCGGCAATAAATCCTTGCCCCATGTCGTTGCAACGGATTGAAGTGCCACTGAAAGCATCGCCAATAGCGGAATCAATACGACAAATAGAGAATAGCCAGATAGCACGCGCGTCAATACTTTATTCTCAATGAGCTTCTGCTGCTTCGGCTTTCCGGAAACCGAGCCATAGTTTTTCCCCTTCGTGTATAGATGCTGGAGATAGAAGAAGAATGCCGCAACAATCACCATGACAACTGTCAGGATGGCTGCCCCGCCCCAGTTGAAGAACCCGGAAATCTCTCGATACGCTTCAACAACAAGCAAATTCAATTCTTTTGGTGCAAGTACAATCGGACTTCCGAAATCCGAGAAGCTCACCGTAAAGATGAGCAATGCGCTCGAAATGACGCCCGGTAAAGCAAGCGGGAACGTCACGAAGATGAAGGTGAACCAGTTTTTCGCCCCGAGATTTTGGGAAGCCTCTTCCAAACTGATATCACTAACCTTGAATGCCGCCACTAACGGCCATAATGCGTAAGGGAAAAAGAAGAAGACTTGCACAGCAACGACCCCGGCCATCGAATAGGGGTTCAATAACATGCCTTCCCCGCCCAGCGCGTTATAGATTTGCGTCACCCATCCAGCCCGTCCGAACATGATGATAAACGCATATGCAGAAATGAACGTCGGTACGATCAATGGAATCATACATAATGCGGAAATCGTCTTTTTAAATGGCATTTTCGTCCTTGCAATTCCATATGCAAGGGGAATACAAACGAGGATAATGATGATGGTAACGGTAAACGCCAAAGCAAGGCTGTTTTTCAATGCAGAGAAATAACCTTTGCCCGAGAAGATCCTTTTATAATTATCCAATGAAATGTTCTTGAACTTTTCAAGCGTCGAATTGAAAATGGCCGGATCCGTCAAGGAGCCTAATAGGTTCGTCGGTTCACCAGTGAAACTGACAACGAACACGGAGAGAAGCGGCAGCAACATGAACAGGCCAAAGAATGCATAAATGAGGACTTTTACGACCGTCAACCCATTGAAGCTGTTTTTGATACGGTTCATATTAACAGCACCCTCTCGTGGTCCACAGTCAACTTCACTTTCTTTCCTTCCTCAAAAATATTAGCTCCTGAGGAATACGTTGTATCGACAATTAATTGATAGGAGCCGACTTGGACGTCATACCTGACGATCGACCCTAAATACGTGGACATGATGACAGTTCCTTCAATTACATTCGTCTTCGCGTGATCAATCACACTGTCCGCAGCTTCCACTTTTACGTGTTCCGGACGGATGATGACATCCACTTCTTTTTTCTTCGCTTTATTGGATGAACGGAGTAAAAACCCTTCCCCTTTGACGACAGTGAATCCATTCTCTTCGCTTTCGACAGTGCCTTTCAAAATGTTTGAAGTACCAACGAAATTCGCGATGAATGGCGTAGACGGATTACTGTATAGCTCTGTCGGAGTTCCGATTTGAACGATTTCGCCTTTATCCATGACCGCAACACGGTCCGCCATGCTCATCGCCTCTTCTTGGTCGTGCGTGACGAAAATCGTCGTAATGCCCAAATCCTGTTGAATCGTCCGGATGGTATTTCGCATGGAATGCCGTAATTTCTGATCCAAGTTGGACAACGGCTCATCCATTAGAAGAACTGCGGGCTCCATGACCAACGCTCTTGCCAACGCCACCCGTTGCTGCTGGCCGCCAGACAGTTCACTCGTCAACCGTTCTGCATGATTTTCCAATTCAACGTACTCTAATATTTCCATTACTTTATTCTTCAGATCTTGCGGATATTTTCCGAAACGCTTCGTCAAAAGACGTGCATAGATCCCCATTTGTTTAATCGGATTGCTTGCATTAAGCTGCTTGATGTTCAAGCTGTATGCAACGTTTTCAAACACATTCATATGTGGAAATAATGCATAGCTTTGAAAGACCATACCGCAATTCCGTCTGTTTGCAGGAATCTTTTCCACTTCACGATTTCCTATGTAAATGGATCCCGATGTAGGATTTTCGAAACCAGCAATGCACCGCATCGTTGTCGTTTTCCCACATCCCGAAGGACCGAGAAGAGCGAAAAATTCGCCCTCCTCGATATCAAGGTTAATGTCGTGAAGGGCAGTAAAGTCCCCAAACGTTTTTGTCATGTTCTTAATTTTTACTGACCCCATACATATTCACCCTTATTTATTGAAATTTGTCTTTCCACTCGTTACGAACGCGATCGTAGTTTTCATTCACCCAATCGATATCAAGATCGACAGCATGTTCTTTCACCTTATCAAGCGTCAATGGAGTTTTAGATTCCACGTCCGGGTTGATCGGGATATGGTACCAATCCGCCATGATCTGCTGAGCTTCTTTTGAAAGAAGGAAATCCATGAACTTCTTGCCGCCTTCAGCATTCGGACCGCCTTCAATCAAAGTTGCAGGGTTAACAAGCACTGGTGTTTTATCAGGAACGATGAAGTCTACAGTTTCACCTTTAGCCTTTTGCTCATAAGCCATGAAGTCAAACCCTACGCCGATATGCGCTTCACCCATCGCTACGGCTTTAGTTGGAGCTGAACCGGAGTCAGGGATCGAGTTCGCTTGCTTTACAAGTTTTTCGAAATACGCCCAAGCTTCGTCTTCACCTTGCTGCATCATTTGGTCCATAACCATTAGAGTGGCGGTACCGGATGCTGCAGGGTTCGGGAACTGGATCTTCCCTTCCCATTTCGGGTCAAGCAAGTCTGCCCACGTCTTCGGTGCTTCTGCTTCCGTCACCAAATCCGTGTTATAGGAAAATCCTAATACGAAAAGTTCTACACCGACATATTTACCGTCCTGGTGCTTTAATTTAATGCCATTCTCCACAACATCCCAATCTGCTGCGAAATCCGGGATATAAGAAGCAAGGATTCCACGATCTACTGCTGCTTCAAACGGAAGGATGCCTCCACCGCCGTACCAGACGTCCGCTTTCGGATTGTCCTTCTCAGCCATCATCTGATTGACAAGGATATTCGTCCCGGCGTAGTGTACATCGACTTTATCGCCATGTACCTCCTCATACTTCTGAGCCAATTCCTTCGTAAAGTCAGGTGTTTCCGGTGAATAAAGAGTGATCCTGCCCCCTCCTTTTCCATCTCCGTCACCTTCTGAAGCTCCCCCTGCACAACCGGCTAGCAATCCTGTAGCCAACAAGATACTAGCAGCCAATCCACCAAATCTTTTCATGAAAATCCCCCTAAGATTTTATTAGGCAAGAAAAAAGAGAGGAACGCCAAATGAACCCCTTTTCCAGAAAGGGCTTACATTCTAGGCTTTCATCTCATCGTCTCTGCCTATATTCAACTACCCATAGTATACAGTAGATTCATATAATTGCAATAGTATTCTGTGTTTTAATAAACATTATTTAGATCTTTCACTCATTTCCATAACCATATTAGTTATGAGTCTGTCACCCTACGAGGTGAACTAGTTCATTTGAAACGGAATTAATAGCGCTTCCGGTAATAAAGAATTGTTTTTAGCCCCTTTACAATAATTTAACTTTCAAACAATTGGGAATCATGTATACTTCTAACCGATTGCTACCTAGGTTGCTAGATTGGCGATCTAATTCGAAAGGAGGAATTGGGATGAAGAAAGGAACTATGAAGTGGGTAACCCTTGGCGTTGTCGCACTGGTGGCGGGTATCGGCTATTTATTCGGTGCTGGAAATCTGGCGAGTGCCGATCAAACCGTACTCGTCGAAGAGGACTTTGAGCAATTGGATGGTGTGATGCCGGAAGGATGGAGCGTCATTCAAGGACAAACATCCGTTGAAGATGGAGCACTGAAGGTAACTTCGCCTTCGTCAGCTTCACCGGCGAGAGTGCTTGTACCGCTCCCCGATAAGAACGGAAACATCGTGTTTGAGGCGGATATGACTTTCGTTTCCGCAGTCGAAGATACTCGATGGGCATCAATGATGTTCCGTGTGCAATCGGCGAATTATCCATATTATCAATTCGCAATCCGAAGAGGTACGACAGCGTTGAATGGCGCGGAGTTTGCAGAAAGGAATGCCCAGAACAAATGGGTCGTTCCCGAAGCGACATTCTTCACGGAAAAGTTCGAGTACAACAAGCCTTATCGAATTAAAATCATTGCAAGCAATAATCGACTCCAGCAGTTCATTAATAACAAACTTGTCATCAATACAGATCAAGCATCCGGTTTACTTAACGGCGACATCGGTTTCCAAGCGAACGGATCCACCGTCCTATTCGACAACGTGAAGGTTTCATCTTTCGAGCAAGGGTTGCCGCCAGTTGAAAACGCAGGTGCATTCCTTCCACAAGAGCCGGAGACGAATATCATAAACGCACCTACGCTAATCGGACAATCCCTGTCGGCCGCAGAATCTTCAAATACAGCATCCGTGCTCCTGAAAGTTGAACAGGATAGCGCAGGTGAGTTAGTGACAAATGGCGTGCCATTGAATGAAGCACTCGCCAATGTACAAAACAAGCGCATTCCGATCTTGCAAATCGAAACGGAAAGCATTGAAGATGCAATCATAGAAAGCTTGGATGCCGCACAGACGACTGACGTTCATATCGTCTCGTCCCATCCGGAAATCGTGAAGGCAATCACTAACCTGATGCCTACAGCAAGAGGGGGAATCATCTACACGAAGAATTCCTTCAACAAGCATGACATTAACGAATTGATCCGGACCGTCCATGCTAGCAATGCAAAAGTTGCGCTCATTCCGGAAAAACTGCTAGATGCGGAAAATGTCCACTACTTGCATACAAGAATGGTGGCTGTATGGGGAATCGGTGCCGAAGATGAAGACCATGCACATGTGCTCATCCATACAGGAGCAGATGGCATCATCACCAATAACCCTGCCGCTTCCATCGAAGCGCTCGGAAAGTACCCTGAAAACACAATCGTCAAACGACCGATCGTCGCCGCCCACCGCGGAGTCCCGTCGCTAGCTCCTGAAAACACAATGGCTGGGTACCGACTGGCTTACGAGCTTGGCGCTGACCAGATCGAAACGGATTTGCAATTGACGAAAGACGGCCACCTCATCATCATGCATGACTTGACGGTAAACCGGACGACAAATGGAACGGGTGCGGTCAAAGACCTGACGTTCGATGAAATCCGTCAGCTTGATGCAGGCATCAAATACAGTGAAGAATTCGCTGGAGAGCAAGTGCCGACATTCAAAGAGTTCCTTCAAGAATTCAAAGGGAAAGACGTCATCCTTCTCGTTGAATTGAAAGGCGTCGGCATCGAGGAGCAGGTGATCAGGGAAATCGAAGAAGAAGGAATGGTCGACCAAGTCGTCCTGCAAAGCTTCGACCTTGGTAGCATGATCGATTCCTTTGAATTAAAACCTGAAATCCCTGTCGGTTACCTGTATTCCGCTGCAGTACCAACAACGACAGAAGCAAAAATCAAAAATGCCCAAAAGATGATGGACTACGGAACATCGAATCAAGTCACATTGAATGCAAGCTATGGAAGCACGTACGAAGAATTCATTACGTATATGCGCCAACGCGGCATGCTAACGATGCACTGGACATTCCGTGCTGAAGAGCCTTTCCGCGATAAACTCGCCCAAGGACTCGTCGGCCCCATCACTGACTACATGCAATGGCTGACAGATTCACCGATCAGACTCGAAACACCCATCAAGAAAATCAATCTGAAGCCAGGCAAAACATCCACAGTCCAAGCAAAAGCCTTTGTCAATTACCGCACCGCTAAAAAGGAGAACATCGCATCCGAACTGTTTGTCGCTGATGACAACGGCGTCGTCAAACTGACTGGCAACACAATCGAAGCTGTCTCTCCTGGAACAGCCCAAGTATTCGTGAAGCACACATTCACTATGCTTGGTACGGAGTGGAATATTGTTGGTGAGCCTATTGAAGTGATTGTGAAGTAATAGAAAATACAGGTGATTGAATGCGGATAGCATTCTTTCACCTGTTTTCTTAATGAATTAATTAAATGAAATTCTTGAGCGTGGCTTCTTGTTTACGAGCGCAAAGAGGAAGTTTACGAGCGTGGATTCCTATTTACGAGCGCACAGGTGATTTTACGAGCGTAGAATACTATTTACGAGCGCGAAACCCATTTTACGTACGGCTACACATGACTAATGAGCGCCGCCAACTTTCGATAATTAATATTTGATGAAAGGCCTCCCCTAACTTGCGGGAAGGCCTTTATGTTATCTACTATAAATAACCTCAGTAGCAGAATTTCGATCATTGGACAATATCTTGTTATTCTTCTTATCCCTAGATACCTCATAACTCTTGAATCCATCTGGCAGGTCAACTAGTACATCCAGGGAGTCTGCCCAGAAAATCGGCTCCACTTTAATGCTGCCTTTTCGATTTGTATTCTTATAGACAACATTGTTCGTACGTGTGGAAGGAGTGTAAGTGATTTTTGCTTCTTTCGCTGTAATCGTTACACCATTCATTGCCCCAACTCCACCCAATTCATTGTTGGAAAAGGCAATTGAACCTTTCAGTGTAAGTTTCTCTTTAGTGTCTTTCTTCTCGGAATTCCCTACGTATATTGCACCTAACCTGGAATCTTTCAACGTTGTGTTTGATAGTGCCAGTGAAGCTCCATTTCCGCTTACTTCAATTAGATGATCCATCATGTCTTTTCCGGAAGTGAAGTTGAGGTTGTCAATGACAACAGAAGAGCTGATCAATAGTCCTTGAGCATCCTTTTTTGGGTCCCCTTTTGAATTAAGACTTATCGTCTTTCCATTCCCGTTAATGGAAATTGCTTCGTTTACTTTAATTGATTTGTTGGTTGTGAAATTGTCGGCTATGTTCATTCTCGGAGTCTGCTTTTCTGTTTTTGTTTTACTTAACTGTGAGACAGCATGAGAAAACTCCAGGTCATTGTCGATATGATAATAGGCATTTTGTATTTTTGTGTAAAGATGTAAGTCCGCAAGTTTAAAATCGAACTCTCCATTCCCATCTGTCCAAAATGCAGGAGCCGGTACACCTTTAGACTGGTCATTATGCTTGTTGCCTTTCCCAGTAACGATGATTTTACTGCTTCCCCGATCCGCAACTAAATTAACCCCGCCGTCTTGGTTATTCGTTGTTTCAACGTTGGTTAAATTGACGGTTGTCGGGGATGAAGTTCTGGATGTATAGACATGCAAACCGCCTTTGGCATTGGATAGTTTCACTTTATTCAAAGTAACGGATGACGAATTGTACGAAATGATATTGTAGCCTGCGAAGTTCGTGACCTCAGCATTCTCGAAAGTGACATTGTCGGAATTGACGAGTATTCCATGGCCTCGTGTACCGGAATGTCCGACCAACTTCACATTCTGCCACTTTGCATTCTTTGCATTTTCATCAAATGTAATGGCAGCTTCTTCGGCTTTGTACCGTAATCCATCAGAAACTTTAATGGCCGCTCCATTGATCGCTTGAATCTTTACATTTGGATAGTTGATCGCTACTGGCTTAGTGATCGTAATATCTTTGGAAATCGTTATTTCAGGAACCTTCAAAGAGAGTGCTCTTTGTAATTCAGTTTCATTTGTAATAGTACCTGTTGGAACAGCAATTTTTGAACCGGCAATCGAAGTATACGATCCTTTAGTACCTACGACAGAGAATGTGGAGTTGTTCAGGAAAGTTACTGTATCGTCCGTAAAGTCAGTTGCAACTTCCAACCCTAAACTGCTGACCCGATAAGTAATTCCAAATATCTTGTTCTTTAAGCGGGTATCCTCATAGAAAGTAACCGTCTTCCAGCTGCCACTCGAAGAGACTGTAGAGTAGGAAGTGGAATATTGGTTCTTTCCTTCGGTCCACGTGAATGTCCCCGCTTGGCCGCTCGTGTAACTCCCATTACCAATGGAGAGATTTGTCAGTTCCAGCGTTTGGTTTGTTTTTACGTCCCCAGCATACATTTTAGTTTTCGTTGTCATCTTGTACTTCGTAGGATTTTGGTCAAATGTCATGGAGATGACTCCATTGGCGTCCATACTTGCAGCTCGGATCGTGATGTCCTGGTAGACCGGCGGCTCATAAGGAGGCGTCTGATCCGGGTTTTTGACTCCGTTAATCCGGTCAATACGGTATTTTGCAGAATCGTAGTTCCGGATGACTTCTTTAATTGAAGTATTCCGCGGAATAAGCACATTGGACACCCATGTTTGCGTGCCTACATTTACATAGCCATCACGCGGAATGTCCAGGGTTGAGATGGTTCCCGCTGTATTGATTGTCACCAGGCGGTTCGTAAGGATGTTGAAGGTTGTAATTGTACCTGATCCATTCACTGTTACGTCCCTCGTAGTGGAGACGGAAAGTTTAGGGACATTCGAATGGATTGCGGCCTCTGACACCGATCCCTCCAATGAAACCTCTTCAACTCGGGATGTGTCATATGTTCTGAACGTACCATTTGCCTTCATTGTAATGAATTTTGCTAATGACTTGTTGGTGAGTGTGAAATTCGTGTTGGATTTGGATAATTGTACTGTGTTTAACGTGGTGTTATTGAATGTGAGGTTAAGAGTTCGATTAGAAGTAGAAGTGTATTCGTTACTAGTCGTAGAGCCTTTAATGTTCAGCGTATCTCCAGTGAAATAATTTTGTGCTTCAGAACCGAAGCTGAGGTTTTTAGTAACTGTCAGATCCCTGACATTGAGGTAATCGGCATCGATGACCAGACTGCCATTCAAGGTTGTGTTGTTTCCGTACAATGTAATTATATTAGACGAGGTTCCTGAGTTCCTGAGTTCAAGTTGCGTGATGGACGTCAGGGCACCTTTGTCATGATTGAAAGAGATTCTTGCGTTTTTTAAAGCATTGTAGTTTTGGGAAGAGAAGAAATAGCGCAAGGATGCAGGAATGTCGTAAAAGCCCTTATCAGTTTGCAGTGAGTACCCATCAAAAGTTGAAATCGTTGCATTCACAGTATCTGTCCGGTTCGTTGCCAGTTCGCTCCGGTGTACGAACATCGCCATCTGCCCACGGTCTACATATTGGTTTGGTGCAAATCGGGTAGGCGTGATTCCAAAAGTGATCTTGTTGTCAATTAAGGACTGCAAGTAGCCGGCGTAAAATGCATTTGAAGAGACATCAGTGAACTTCGCCGTACGCAATGGCTGCTTTTCGAGTTGATAAGCTAGGGCCAAGATTTTCGCCATCTGTCCACGGTTCAAAGGATCATTCACTCCGAAATTGCCGTTCGAGTACCCATCGATGATGCCTGCCTCGTAAAGCGCCGCAATGTACTTGTAAAACCCATGGGAAGTCGGGACATCACGGAAATGAGGATTACGGACGTTGTTCAGATCCAAATTCAATGAAATGGCCAATATCTTCGCAGCCTGGCCTCGGGTCACCTTTTCAGAAGGGCGGAATGTCCCATCGGCATACCCGTTAATAATGCCCTTGCCAGACATATACATAATCGAATCATAAGCAACATGAGATGGTGGGACATCCTTGTAATACGTCGGAGCGGCAGAAACAACAGCAGGTGCTACAATGGCACTCGTCAGCACGGCGGCTGACGTCAAGAGCTTACCGTGTTTATGTTTTTTGACCAAACAGTTTACCTCCTAATTTGTTCATTCCATAACTTAGACGACAGGAATCAGTTAAAGTTACACTGATTTTCCAGAATATCTTTTCCTTGCAACTACTGATTAATCGCCTTTTCTTTTCTACTATAAGTGGACAACTAGTTTGTTATTCCAATTATCATTATATAGTTGGAGATTGGTTTAATTGATAGGTCCTTTGAATGATGTTTGATGTAGAAAGCAAAGGACCAAGTATTGAATACACAGCCCTTAGCCATTTAACAACTACTAAGGCGAATAACTCTTAAAAAGACAACCACCCATCTCCAATCGCTTCGTGGAAAGGTTGGTTGTTGGATGTTTGAGATTCGAAAAACAAAAAACACGCCGCCAGCAATCTAGCAAACGATTGCTGGGCATGTTTGTTTCAAACAGCGCATGCCTGATTCTTACTATCCCACTTTAACATCCAAATCCTTATAGCCGCCAACCGTTTTATGTTTAATAAGACGCATAACAAACCATGCAAGTACTGCCAACCAAATAACCGCTCCTAGCGCCAGGGAAATACCGTAGTCCAAGTTAAAGCCTTCCGGTGCATAGAAGAAATACGTACTGACCACCGCTGTCATGAATATTGCCGGAATACTGCAGATCCAATGGAACTTGTTGTTTTCCACGAGGTACATAGATGCGGTCCATAACATAACCGCAGCAACGATTTGATTAGATCCACCGACATAGCGCCAGAGGAAGCTATAATCAATCGTAGTTAGATATAGCGTTATTCCTGCTACTGGTATGATAAGAAAGGCTAATTTCCCTTTCCCATTAAAGTCTTTCTTCGTCAGGTCAGTTAATAATTCAGCAAGCATCATTCTGGAGGAACGTAATGCTGTATCACCGGTCGTTATTGGCAGAATAACAATACCTAAAATGGCAATGAATCCGCCGAAAACACCTAGCGTTGATAAGCTAATTTCATTCACGATTCCAGCTGGACCACCAGCTGCAAGTGCTGTTTGCAACGCACCCGTACTGCCAAAAAAGGTCATCCCTGCTGCTGCCCAGATCATTGCAATAATCCCTTCGCCGATCATTGCCCCATAGAAAACTTTCCTTCCTTCACTTTCCTTTTTTAATGTTCGAGCTAAAATTGGACTTTGTGTACTGTGAAATCCAGAAATCGCTCCGCACGATATTGTTACCATTAACAATGGCCATATAGGCATGTCTCCAGGGTGTAAATTACTGAATGTTAAATTGGGGATGGAATGATCAAAAAAGAACAATCCAATACCGATCGATACAGCCATGAAAATTAAGATAGCTCCAAAAATAGGATACACTCTTCCGATGATCTTATTAATCGGTAGAACCGCCGCAAGTATAAAATAAATGAAAATAATGACTAACCACGTCGTAAAGTTAATCGGTGTTATTTCTGTAAGTAGCTGGGCAGGTGCTGAAGTAAATGCCGCCGCCACCAAAACCATTAACACGATTGAAACGATTGTGATAATGAATTTCATTTTACCACCTAAGTATTTTCCGACAAGCGTTGGAAATTGTACTCCATTATGTCTAAGCGACAACATACCCGAAAAGTAATCATGTACCGCCCCAGCAAAGATACTACCGATAACAATCCATACAAATGCTACTGGACCATAAAGCGCGCCCATTATTGCACCAAAGATCGGGCCGGTCCCAGCGATATTCAGAAGCTGAATCAAACTCGCTTTCCACCAGCTCATCGGCATATAATCAAGACCATCGTTGCTTGTATAAGCAGGCGTCGGATTCTTGTCATCGATGCCAAAAATTCGTTCAACCACCTTCCCGTAAACGATATAACCAACAATCAATAATAAAATGGATGCTATAAAAGTAATCATCGCTGAACCCTCCCTTTTCTGAATTTTAGATACAATGATATAACGAATAGAATCAACAAGCAATAACTTTATTCGATATTTTTCGACAAATCTATACAAACTTGCATTTATTGAATTGGTGCCTTTTAAATTCTATCTCCTCAAAAGTATCCCTATGCAAGACGCTGCTCTATAAACAATCAAAACGCCAATACATACCCGAACAGATCCTGTCACAATGGAGTAACGACTACTTAGGCGAATCAGCACTGTCAAAGACAACCACCTATCTTCACGACACTTCGTGGAATAGGTGGTAGGTTTTGGATTTCAAGATCTAAAAAGTAAAAACACGCCCAGCAATCTAGCAAGCAATCGTTGGGCGTGTTTATTTTCACCTATTATTCACATCTTTAATCCGGTAAGTACCATTAGTGTGAATAACCACTTCATAGTTCTTCTCTTTCACATAATACTTCTCGTTCCCCGCTTTATTGCGGAAGTTTAATGTTTCGTAGGTGGAAACAAGTGCATAATCGTCATAGATGGTTACTCCCGTCACGACATTTTCAATAAAGTCGAAGTGCATGCCTTCACCGGAAATCTCAGCAAAGTAATTCACGAATTCTTCATGTGCACTGCCGCCTGGCAATAAATAATGCTCGATCTGGTAGAAGTCCTCGTTAGACAAGGCATCCTCATAAACCGCCCGGAATTCCAGAATGAAATCCTGCAGCCATTCTTCGTAGAAGTAGACGTCCCCCTCGTAACCCTCAACTTCGTCTTCGCTCGCATCGTAATTATAGGAATCCTCATTGTAGAAATTTGAAGACCCATTGTCATCGTACACGCCAAACACGGATGCCACCTGTCGATCACTCATCGGACTTTTTATCCAGTCATCAAATAAATATGTCATCGTGTACAGAGGAATAGAGAATCCAATCCGTCTGTTTTTTTCCAGCAGGAGTGAATTGATACCAATCACTTTTCCAGTCTTTGCGTCAATCAAAGGACCGCCGCTGCTGCCAGTTTCGACCTGGACATCGATCTGATAAGCTTTTTCATAAATGAAATCATCCCGAATGTCTCTGCCTGTACCTGTCAAATAACCGACAGAAGCTGAGTTTTCCAATCCGTTCGGGCTGCCTAAAGCGATAACTTCAGTACCGACCTTCGTTTCATTCACTTCTGTCTTAAGCGGATTGATATCTTTATACGCATCAGACTGGATGAGTGCGATATCATATGTATCAGAGATCCCGATCACTTTCCCTGGGGCTTCCCTGCCGACCGAATTCCTCACTTTCACATCAGTATAGCCCAATACGACATGAGCGTTCGTGACAATGTAACCACCCTTGGCATACAGAAAACCTGAACCGAAACCATCTGTCGTCACTATGGTAAATACCCTCGGCAATGTTTCCTCGATAAGTTCTGTTTTCTCTTTTTCGACCGGCTTATTTTTAGGACGTTCCGCAACTTGCCGTTCAATAATACGGACCGGCTGTTCCACAGGAGCGTCTTTTTCATTTGCATCCGCAAGTGTCGATGTTTTCAGTGCTTCCTGTTTACTGATTTGAATGAACGCATATCCGACACCGCCAAGCACACAGATACAGACAAAAATGACTAGCAGCATCCACCCTGTATGGCTCTTTTTTTGTATCGGTTTACCGCAACTCCCGCAAAAATTGACACCCTTAGCGTTTTTAAACCCACAATCTGAACAAAACATGGAAACACCTTCTCCCTTAAATCTTTATAGCTTATATCGGTCTAATTAATCAGTTCTAAAGTCTTTCAATCAGCCATTGTATGGGATATTTCAAGGCCTTTGCCTTCAATGCTAAATGTGCTTTGCTGGCTGTTTTAATTACGTTACGAACAGGCTTTTATACGAGTGCAGTTTCCGATTTACGAGCGCGAATGGAAATTTACGAGCGCAGTTTCCGATTTACGAGCGCGAGCGGGAATTTACGAGCGCAGTTTCCGATTTACGAGCGCGAGCGGGAATATACGAGCGCAGTTTCCGATTTACGAGCGCGAACGGGAATATACGAGCGTAGTTTCCGATTTACGAGCGCGAACGGGAATATACGAGCGTAGTTTCCGATTTACGAGCGCGAGGGGAGATATCCGAGCGGCGAGGCATGACATGCTGCACAGTTGGCATATATCAGAGAGTAAGGACGTCACTTGCAACTGTACAACGCGTCATCCGTAATCTCAATAAACTGAGGATCACAAAAGGATTCACTATTTCCATACTGTCATCGTTGAGCTTAGGCTAATATTTACACCATGCGAGGATATAAGTTGAAGCTTGGTTTTAGGATGAACAGTTAATAGAAGGACAACCGGAATGTTGAACAGTTTGTTCCGGACGCCAACGCACGAGGGATAATTCGTAAGCTTTTTTCCCAATTTTTATACGCTTCTATCTCTTCATCTGTGGTGATTTCAGGTGACTTATTCATATCCTGAGATTCAGTGGTGTTGTCGAGTTCTGTAGATTCTTGGAGTAGTGGATCTTCTGTCTGTTCTGTGAGGTCTGTTGAGTCTTGGAGGTTGGTGTCATCTGTTAGTTCAGTGGGGTCTGTTACGTCAATAGTTTCCAAAATAGCTTCCAATTCCTCCATGATTTGTGCCTCGATTGCTGTATTATCGACTGCAGCAAAGGTAGCATTTGCTGGCAATGAAGTAATAACCAGCAGTGAGACGAGGAATAGGCTTAAAATTTGTTTCCGAATTCTTTTCATCCATAATTCAACCTCGACTTTCCTACATCATTTTCTATTAATCTACTAAAGTACAAGACTTAACAAAAAGTTGAGAAAAAAGCTTAATTGAAGAATGATGAATACTAGGATCACGAGGAAAAATATTAATTTTATCAGCGAACCTGAAACAAGTGACTTGATCGCTTTATATCCTTCCGTTTCCCTTGTTACAACAGCAAAATCATCATATCCCCGATGTTTAATCACTCCGCATTTGATTGTAGAGCCAACTGCGGTTTTTTTAAATGTACTTGGATTTACAACAAGAGTGTCATTATATTTCCCACCCTTTTCCGAAACGAATAAGCTATACGCTCCATTATATTGGCGATGCAACTTTACGTTGGCCTTTTTCGTAACGACAAAATCAAAAGTTCCAACGTAATACAAGTTGTGTGGGTTTAAGGTCTTCCATATCCGTAAAAATGATTGTTTCATATACTTGTTCAAAGTTGGTGAATTCCTTTCTTTTGATGTCTTAGATGTACTTTCCCCAAGTGGCGTAAAATCTTTACGATCCAGTGTATTAGTGCCCATCCCCCCTAATGAACCGTTTTACGCAATAAAGTAATTTGATGCTTGTACTTCACCTCCTGTTGAATAAAGTTACCGTACTTCCTCACCAATAATGCAGTCGGCCCAGTATGAATAACCTGGTACCCTACTATTTTTCATGGTAAGGGTAGGGATATTCGGGGGGTATCTATGACAAAAATCCCCATAATAGACTATATTCTTTATTTGTTTGGAAATACCTTCCCACTTTTTCCGAAATTTCAAAAACACTGTATTACAATCCTAGATAGATAAATTGCCCCTACTAGTAGTGATACTATTTAAGATAACTATCGTGATTTTAAATGACTAACAGGGAGGGAAATAACAATTGAAGAAGCTATGGGGAAATCAAACGAGACTGTCAGACGTGCCATTCTTAAACTGAATTTGCTTTGCAGACCACATTCTTTGCGTTCCAACCCTCACAATGCCTCCTATGGTAAAATAGCTGAAAAGCAAACTGAGGGAGAGTATACAAATGAAAATCAATTTCACGAAAAAGCAATTCAAAACGCTGTTGGACCTTGCCTATTTAGGGGAATGGACTGCAAATTCAATCCGTCCCGACGACGAACGGTTTGCCGACTACGATGAGCTGTTCCAATACATTTGCTTGCATGCGAAAGACATGGGATACGATGACCTCGTCCCCTATGACCGCGAGTTAAACGCCTATTATCCCTCAAAAGAGTATGAAGAACAGCTGCATCCAATCATCGATGACAATGATGACTACGTATTCTGGGAGAAACTGTCCGGTAACCTAGCCAAGAGAGATCTTGATCAAGAAGGGGGAACATTTGACACGCTGGATGACCGTTTCCTCAGATTGCTTGAAATCGAAGAGCGATACGAAAAGGAATTCGAAGAGAACGGCTTGGCAAATTTAGTGATTAAAGAAGACAATTAAGTAGGACATCTAATAAAAGAAGCACTGCAGTAGAAGGAAAGAGCCGAACAACGTACAGAGCGGCTCTTTCCTTCTATTTCAAATCAATTTACCTTCCATCCACAACTTCAAGCTAATGACTTCCCCCTTATCACACTTCCCCCATAGCTATATTCCCTGAGATAATGCTGGTCATCCTGCTCCGAAATAAGAGTTCACACCGCATCTATTTAAGAATGCCTATTCACCTTATAAGCATCGACCTTCAATTCTTGCACCATTCGATAGTTCAAACTCGTATCAAATGTGAGATAGCCCAGATTCTGTCCTTCCATCCGGACTTTCAATAACGTTGCGTGCGTCAATCTGCTTTCAAAGGAAGACTTGCTTATATCCGCCGTCAACACAAGCTCACCAGTCATATACACCGCTGTTTTTTTCTTTTCGATCGCCTTATGATGAACGATATGATGTAGGAAGAACCACTTGCAAGTTGGGCTTGATGGTGACTCGCTAGGAAACAAGTACAATCCTTCCGCCCCACCGATGACTAACGGCGGCATGTCAATGTCGCCCAAAATCCATTTTGAACCTTCTTTCGCCCCGTTATAGCTGGAACCGTAATTTTTGAATACTTTATCTATCAGCTTGATGGGTTCAATATCGACCCGATAAATCCCTTTGGTGGTGTAGATGTCTGTTACGAGTTCCCCCATCTCATTGAACGCGCTAACATAAGCAATCGTGTTTCGATTCATGAAAACTGAGTAATTTTTTCTCATCTTTGACTCCCCCTTGTTATTTAACGTTTACGGTTTAACGTAAGAAGGAGTATACTAACGATAGGTTGGTTTACTCCAACACGGTTCCTCAGGTGTATGTCTTGCCGGACTTGTCTCACCTGGGGATTTCCATGGAATAATTGGATCACACTTCACTCACCTCCTCAAATGCACTCAAACCATCTCGCAAACAGCATGATTGTAAGCGATACCATCCAGTGTATATGGAGTTCCCCTAGTCTTTTTCTCCCTATTCCAGACATAGTTAAATACTCCCTATTCACACCATATTTAGTATATAATGAAATTTATTAATAGTCTACAAATTATGGGATTTTTGTTGATTTCTAGCGAAAATCGTCGTTTTCTATCAAAAAACGTCATAGAAAAGCGAACTACGACATAACCCCGTAGTCCACTTCTCTCCACACTTCGTTATTGACCCGCCGCTTTCATCATCTCCTTTAGCTTCCTCATCATCCTTTCCCTTCTCTTCTTTACGCCCGCAACTGAAATTCCCGCTCGTTCTGCGCACTCTGCCAAGCTGCATTGTTCGACAAAAGACCATTGGATAAACGCTTTTTCGCGAGGGTCCAATTGTTCAATCGCGTCATGGAGCAAATGATACACCCCCTTTTCCTCCGCCCCTAGATAATCAATGATAACCTCATTGATTGCCGGCATGAAGCGTTCTTCGAAACGTGCCTCATGTTTCAACTCGTCCAGCATCGCACCTCGGATACTCCGGTATGCAAATGGCGTGAAATCCCCCTTCTCAGTATCAAACCGTTTCCAAGCTTGCCATAACGCGATTCTTCCAACTTGCCTGTACTGTTCATGGTCGCGGTAAATATTCAACTTTCGAATCGAGTGTGAAATCATCGGTTCATATTGCGCTAAGACATCTTCAAATTCCTGCATGGAGAACTCTTTCTGATCATGCATGATTCCTTTTATTCCCGGGTGATTTCATCGTACCGACCCATTGAATTGTTCACCGAACGAGAAAATTCATTCTCCCCGGCCATTCTTCAACTTTCAAGGCAAAAACCATCATTTTCCTCAATGAACGCATTAAAACTGCAGAAATTGCCTTATTTTCGATTCTTAATAAACGACGAATATAAACAACCATCCATTCTCACGACTGTTTCGCGGGATGGATGGTTGATTATTGTTTTCGTAAATTTATTTTTTTCACGCAGTATCCCTTTTGACCTCTCCCATCTATATAGAGGGTAAAGGGGGAACTAAAAATGACACACTATCTTAAAGAATACTCACGCTTCGCCTCAATCACGGAAATGGACGCAGCTGCCGAACAGCATCTTCTACTTCGCTGGGACAAATTGACGAAATCAGATCGCCAAGTGCTCGACGTAATCCGCCGCTATTCGGTGAAATACGGGGCAGCACATTTGAAGCATGGAACGATTGAAGATGCTACTGGAAAATCAAACGTAACCGTCCGACGTGCCATCAGGAAACTCGTCAGTCTTGAAATCATCGAAAAAGCACACTACATCCGCCCAGTAATGAGCGGCTTAGGTGCCAACATCTACATTATTTTGCCGTTCGATGACCAGGGGAAAATGAACGACCGGGCTGATGACGATAAACCGCATGACAACAAGGAAAACGAGCTGATTTCAGAAGACGAAGCTCTTCTTTCTAAATCTTTACTAAGATTTAAAGATCTTAACTACACGTCTCCTCCGGAATCGCAAAAGTTATCCACAAGTCTATTCAGTCGAATGAAACAACTGCTTGCGGGAACAATTGGTGACACTAAAATAGCCCGTGAATTCTTCGGAATTCATCGGGCTATCTCTGGACGCATGTTGAAATATGATATCTATAAAGACGACAGGCACATCTTCGAAGACCTTGCCTATCGTGCGCTCATGATCACTGTGATGGCGACGAAAAAGAAGTCGATCCGCAATTTGCCTGGGTATTATAAAGGTGTGTTGGACAAGTTGGTCGAGGAGACGTATTTCAAGGATATATTTATGCTGTTCGATAAGCCGGTTGAGGGGTTTTATTGTCATGAATGAATTATTGGGGAGCTTGCTTAGTTATTATTTGTATCGGTAAAATGTACGGATTGTTACAATGCGAGCGGCTTTTGTTGTGTTGCAAACTGTTATCGTTTCGTAGCGATGGAGGTACATTGTATTGCAAGTGATCTTTGTTTCGTTGTGATTGAATTACCTTGTGTTGCAGGCTGTTTTCGTTTTATTGCGAAGGCCATTCATTGCATTGCAAGCAAAAGATAGCTCATTTTTAAAAAGATTCCTCCACGAGTATCCTTTTTGACCTCTCCCATCTATATAAAGGATAAAGGGGAATCACCAATGACACTTAATCTAAAAGAGTACACACGATTCGACAATAACAATGACATGTACGCAGCTGTGAGAAAGCAGATCACACTACACGCCGCCGAACTGACAAAATCAGATCATCAAGTATTGGATGCAATTTTACACCATTCAGCAATGCACGGTGCGGCCCAGTTGACATACCCGGAAATGCAGGAAGTCACGGGGAAATCAATCGCGACAGTGCAACGAGCCATCCGGAAACTCGTTAAACTGCGGATCATCGAAAAACTTCACTATTTCCATCCCGGAATTGGTGGACTTGGGGCTAATATTTACATCATTTTACCTTCTGATGATTCAGGTGAAAAACCGCAAAGCGCCTAGGTATTGGTTAGCAATTAAAAACAAGCTGTCATGGGAGTCTATCCTCCTTGACAGTTACAACCTCCTATTTCTCTTTGCTCCCTCTATTTAATTCCTTAGGCAACTATATTTTAGTTATTTCATTTATGATTACAGCCAACGGTTAAATGATGGCTATATCGCAGAGTTCATTATTGAGTATTTTAAACTTGGCATTTGGGTACCAGGCACCAACACAATTGAAAACTCTAACATATAGTTCCGGATTGAAGGGTAACAGCATTTGGGGCATTAACGGCATATAAATTCATATTCGTTCGGAAAAAGGGTGGCGAAATTTTTATTTTCTTTTTTCACAACAAGCTGCTGAATGGGTAGCAAACAGCCAACAAAAAATTTTGTATAATTATATGGGTTAAAGGCCTTTTCCATCTAGATCGGGACTTACACTGAAGATGCTTCAATCTGAAAAAGCCATTAGAACAGCACGCGTTCTAATGGCTGGTTTGGTTTATTCACTACCTCACAACAAATATGAGGAGTTAAAATCAAATGTCATGCGAGTTGCTTAATCAATTTCATTAAACCGGTTAATGACATACTCGTCAAACGTTAATTTAAGGGGCTTCATCTTCTTTTCATTCATTGGAAGGTATTCATGCACTTGATCCTGTTCATCACATAAAATGTAGTTGCCTCCACCTAGGTTTTCGATAACAACGAATCCTTCCAAGTCACCGAAATTTTCACGGGCTTTCTGAGTGTTTATGATCAAATCGGAAGACATTTTTTGTCTTTCATTAATGCCATGCAATTCGATGAATTGATAGATCAAAAACCCGTATGTGGTCAAATATGAATTCAGTTGCTTGCCAAATGTGAAAGTGAGCAATTCCTCTGCCTCGCGAATTGTATCTATGTTCGGCTTCACTGGGCTAGTCAAAATATCTGCCGAATGACTTTGTACAAACTGATCGATTCTACTCATACTCCTACCTCCTCGGTTGCACGGCTTTTCCAGTGGTTGGGCCGCTCAACATTATTGTATTGGTTTTTCAGTGACGTATCATTTCTCCAGCTTTCTGTTTCTTTTGTATGCAACGTCTTATATTCTTTCCCGTGCTCACTATCAGCAGTCAGCTCTGCAAAAGGCGAGTCTGCTTCTTGTCCAATATGATGCAACTCGATTTTTTCACCAGTTTTCGCGTCTATTGGCGAAAGTCCTTTTTCCATCAATTCACGGTTTGTTAATCCAGTCTTTTGATCGACGTAATCCATGTCGATATCCCGGATGAGACAAGGCCGGCCGTTAATGGTCGTCTCTTTCAAACCTGCATCACTGTATACCTCATACTCTTCCCAACTACTAATATGGGCAATCACTTCATCCGAATAACCACTCTCTTCCTTAATCCGCAACTTCTGCCCATCCGTCAACGCATTTTTCATTCCCTCAACGTCTTGGACATCTTTTACAGCGTATTCCTTCATAATCGGCAGATTGGCATCGTCGTAACTTGTGATTGTCTCAGGTGCCATGCCTTTCGCGAATGTAGGGACGTCAGAACTTCCTTTTAAAACTTCCTGATTCGGAATTTCGATAACTTCCTTCGCCAGCATCTCTATCATAACCAAAACGCCTTCTTTCTACTATCCTCCACCCAATTAAAATAGAACTCTTTGAATCCCGGCTTTTCAATTGAATGGTAATATAAGATACTTTGCGTCAGTACGCGTTCAAGTTCCGGTTGTTCAATCTCTACAAATCTTCTAACCGCTTGACCCATTTTCTCATTATACAATTCAAAGTTCTTCGCTTCCTTCGCATAACCGATGAACTTTTCTCCGTCGATAAGCTTCCAAATTACAGATGAAAGCTCATGGAATTCTTCCTGCTCCCAGTACTTCATCTTTTTCGTTGTCTGGAACCGATCAAGCTCCGCAAGCAATTCCTGTTTTAAACGCCTATCCATTGGAATGGTGGAAAGCCAACTCTTCAGCCCTTCAGTTTCTGCAAGCAATTCATCGACTTGATCCTCTACAGAAATCCGCCCTAGTAAAAGGATCCGCATTAGTGAACCCATGTTTTTCTTCCGTTCATTCAACAGCATCGATTCATTGTACTCATGGATATACCCTTGCAATTTTTCATGTTTTTCAATTTCGCATAATACAGGCTGCAGCCAATTGTTTTGATAAATGACAGCTACGCCTGTTTTCAATTTCGGAATTTCATTGATTTGGTCTTCATTCAAACTGGCGGAAGCACCGACCTCTTCGCGATCAGAGCCGTCCGGGAGCCTTAAAATGATCTTCGTGTTTGTATTGCGGATTGCAGAGAAGTCCAATAGGTTCGGCGATTGATCGGCGATAATGAAACCTTCACCATACGTCCTCATTTCTGCAATCGCATTCGTAATCATCTCAACCGATTTCCCTTGAAGATTTGCCCCTTCCTGCGACTGTTGGCTCGATGTACGGCGTAAAAGATGATGCGCCTCTTCCAATACGGTAATATGTTTCAGCTTCTGATTCATGCCGAGTGATTCGGACATTCGATGTTCCTGCAGCCGCATGAATAAAATCCCCATAAGCAGCGACTTCGTTTCAGTGGAGCCAATGCGGCTAAGGTCGATCAGACAGTTTTCATCGAATAAAACATCGTTCGGCGTTTCCTCATCAGCGAATAGTTTTCCGACCAACCCGTTCGTCAAAGATTTCACCCGCGTAACGAGTGCGCCGATATAATTGCTTTTCAGCTCTTCGGAATAAGCAGACTCATTAATAACTTCAGGAAGGATTTTTAGCAAATCATGCAATGTCGGGAAGATCGGCTGCAAATCGAAATGCATCGAGCTGTCCAAATCCCAACCGACAGATTCATACGTACGCTCAATAGCATCTTTCAACACAGCGGGCATCGCCGCATACATCGGCCAACACGCATTGAAAATCTCGACTAAGCGGTCGATATGTTCCAACACATGGATTTCATCCGGAAATCTGAATGGGTTAATTGTAAATAAAGGCGCAAATTTAGGGTTTGTGCCGAAGACATGGACATCCCGACGCCCGCCGAAGATTTGCTTGTACTCCCCTTTTGCCGGCTCGATGACGAGGAACTTGACACCTTTGCGATTCACTTCGTCTAGAATTTTATAAACAGCGTTCGATTTACCTGTTCCCGTGGATCCTGTGATAAACGTATGCATTGCTAAACTGTTCAAATCTAACTGGACAGGCGTTTTTTCCGGCCTTCCCATATGAAAGACTTGTCCGATCGGAATCCGATCGCCCCTCGAATCATTCATATCATACGTCATCACATTCCGTCCGAATTCTGCAGTTTCAATGACAGGAATGCCACTAATTGACTTTTGCGGCAGGCCGAACTGGATGGCCAATTCTTTTCCGTTCACTAATGAACCCGGGGATACGAATGGCAGTCCAGACTCATTTGTTTTGTATTCAATCAACGGATGGTGCAACTTTTTCAAATAGTTGCCGACTTCGAGTAAATTCCTCTTGTTTTGGTGGTCCCATGTATTGATGAATGAATGCTCGACTGATGAATTTTCCCCACGCATGATCGCTTTATAAGTGCTTGCCGCCACACGTGATGTTTGAGGGTTTTCCGAAAGGAAGTACGTCGCGCAATTCCACATTCCGAAGTCTTCGGAGCTTTTTAGGCGAATAAGTTGTTCGTCGATTTTCTCCAACAGATTCGTTACGGATTTATTTTCAAATTTCATCTGTAAATTTCTTGACTGCCCAGTCGTCCAAGCCTCGGATTCATTCTCTGTCGTCGATGTTGATTCCGAATTCCCTTTCGTCGAAGATGTGCCCGTTGTAGTTGAACTGTTCGTTGAAGCCGCCTCGCTGTTGCTTTCGCCTTTTGTTTTATTCCCAATTAAGCCTCCGACAGTTCCGCCGACGACAGCTACGCCAATAGCCGCAATCGGGTTCACAGTCATCAATGCCATGCCGGCAACCGCCGCACCTGTCGTAAGTCCCATACCCGGGCTCCGGGAAGTCGAGGAGTTCGTGCCTGTCGTTACCGTGTCAGATTGACCTTGCGTGTAATTTTGGGTATCAGTCAAACTTTCATTAACAGTATGTGTGAATCCTTTCGTGATACCTTCTGTGACTGTCTGACTATCATTCGCGCCGAAGCTCAATTCGGATGTTTGGAAAGGGACTAGCTGCGAATATAATTTTTCATAGCCTCGGCGTATGGTAGAAATCTGCTGGAAGCTGACCGAATCAGCGACAAATACAGCGGAAAACTTTTCACCTTTCATGGCGTCAATCAGTTTCTCAATCCCTTGGACGAACTTTGATTTATCCTCCACTTTCAAGGAAGGAATCCCTGAAACCGATGAGATCACTTTTTCAGTAGATGACAAATCGGATGTAAAGACCCGTTCAATGACGTTCTCAATTTCCGAATTCCGCAAACTTCTTATGTCACTGCCAGGAAAATTCCCGGCAAAGCTCTTTTCGAGCGCCTCCTTCGCCGGGTTGGCAAGCTGATCAGCCGCGCTAGTCCTTATGCCGACATAGAGATCCGTATGATCCCCATCGCTATCGATCAAAAAGATGAGCGAGCTATCGATATTGCCGATTGTGTTGAAAACCGTAACCAATTTATCGAGATTGCTTTCGTTTTTATCGTAGACGAGTTTATTCACTTTAAACAAACGTACATTGTTTTGCGTATTGAACGCCTGGATTTCTTTGGGCAACGTCGCAACATTGCATTCAGCTAACTCACTTAAATAATTCTTCTCCACAAATTCATTCGACAGTACATATGCGCGTTGGAGCTCTTCCTGCTTTCGTGTATCAAGTTCATGCATCGGAAAACTCCCCCCTTCCTATTCTTTAGTCATCTGTGATAAATACATCAGATGTTCCGCCATCTCTCGGTTTTCAAGACGGTTCACTTTTCGTTTATCAAATAGACGATCAGTGTCGCCACTGCCAGCAAGCCGATTCCGCCGATTAGAATCGGCGCATACTTTCCCAAGTCGTTTGCCGGTTTCGTATTCGTTGCCGGTCTTGCAAAGGTCGCCGCTGTTTCAGCCATCGGTCTTTGAATTTCGACTCGAGCTTTGCCATGTACTTTTTTACCGACTTCAAGCGTATGATTGAAACGGTCCTTTGAAAAATTCATCATTAATTGAGCTTGAAGAAGGCCATAGTAATCCTCATCCCATTCCGCCATCTCTTTGAACGGACGTCCGTCATGGTCTTGCCAAAGATCCGTGATTCCGCTTTGTTCAACGTACCGGACTGCGGGTTGGATTTCCCTTCTCCCGTCAGCCGGATCGCTCACCATATAAGAGGAAACGGCACTTCGGATATGGCGAAGATTGTGGTTGTCGATTGCTTTTTGCAAATGTGTATTTGGTTTGAATTCCATATATAAAAACCTCCAAGATTATATTTCCAGTACGTTTTCCAAACGTTTTACAAGATCATCCAGCCACCTTTTCTTTTCTTCGTTTCGCTGGATTTGTTCCGCCAAGGACTTCTCGTTTTTCGCTAGGTCCTTTATTTCATTAACTTTCTCGCCCAATTTCTCATTCAAAAGATCTAATTCAATTATGAAGCTATCACGCAACATCTTTTTTTGTTCTTCCAAATGATCCAATGCACTGTCGATATTGTCTTCTAACGACTGCTTAACAGGAGTGATAAATTCATCCCTCAGTTTCACGCCATCAACGAATTCAACTGTCTTATATTCCGTGACGGTAACGTACTTAGGCTGCGTGATATATGTCCACGGCTTATACAATTTCCGTTTTGGATTTTTAACTTCTTTTTCGCCAGCCTCTACCTCTTCCGAGTACGTATATTGATTGACCAATTCATCGGCATCGGGCATGGATGCAGTCAAAAGTTTCACTTGATTGAATTTCATCGAATCCATTCCCGTTTGATCGACGATTTCCGCCACGTAAGACTTGTACTCATCTATTAATTTCTTCGCACTGTTTGTCATATAATCCTTCGTTATTTTTTCCAAATCCGTAAGTACATCACTTTGGAGTGCTTCGACTTTCTTCTCGCTTCTTTCGATTTTATTTTGTGCTTGACGAAGTGTTATTTTGGATTCATTGAACTCCCCGGAAACGGAAACGAGTTCCTTTTGTATTTTGCTTTGAACTCGTAAAACATCATCCGTAACATCAAGATCTAACTCCTGAATCTTCGCTTTTAAAGTAAATGCTTTATTGCCATCCTCAAGTATCTTTTCGATACGTACCATCTGCTCATGCATGTTTTGGCGCTCTTCATTATTGCGTTCCAGCTCTTCCATCAGCTTTTGAGTCATCTGCTGATCTTCAATAATCTTTTGGAATGTCTCAATGGCATTCGAGATTTTGGATGTCAATGCGTATTTCTCCAAATACTCATTGATGGCTGCTTCAATCGATGGCACTCCTGTATGATAAAGTGCCTCACCGTATAGATCATCAGAATCATTCGCATTTTTAATCGCTATTCGGATTTGTTTTTTTGCCGCTCGACTAATCGGACTATATTGGCTTAAATGCATTTTAGGTTCATCAATGAACAGAATGGAACCGCCCAAGGCCATTTTCTGCCTAGCCGTCAATTTCTCCCCGTTTTGATGCATCCTGATCACTTTCGCCAATTCTGCCGAAATCGGGAAAATATTTGGATTATGGATGCCGTGCTTCGCCAAATATTCCTTAACGTTTTCGAGGATTCTTCCTACGTCCTCATCCTTGTCAGGGTCGAATTGATCGACTTTATTCACCGCAAAGATGAACCGGTCCTTCGACTGCTTCCCACCGACTCGCATTTGTTCCGCGACAGCAGCTAGTAGCGTATTATCGTCATCCGTGCTTAGGTTTGTACCGTTCAGGACGTACAGCACCATTGGTTTGGAGTCTTTTTTAATAACGCGGTATGTATGATCCCTATGCGCTGAATTCATCGAGTTGTTCGGCCCTGGCGTATCGACAAGAACCAAGTTCATATCGTACGACTGGATACCTGGGATATTTCCCGCAATTTTAATCGTCGACACATTCTCGTTTTCATTGAACTGCCCCATATCCTCAGCTGTAATTGGTATCTCACTGATGATTTCATAACCGGCACGATCATAGCAAGCCGCTATAAATCCTTCGCGTTCCTTTTCGTTCTTAATTTGCGCGATTACCGCGGTGCATGCCTCGTTTTTCGAAGGCATCAATTCCTTACCAAGCAACGCATTGATCAACGTCGACTTTCCAGAGCTCATCGTCGCGATTACACCGATTTCAAATTCGGAGTTGATCGCATTTTCGAAATCCTTCTGGATTTTCTCATTTCGCAATGATTCAAATGGACCTGTTTGCATATGTTGAACGATTTTCGCAAGTTCCGAGATTTTATCGTCCGTCTCTTTCGCATGGATATGCTCCAGTTGGATTTTCGTACCCTGACTTTCATTGTAGAACTTGCAAACTTCCTCCAAGTCATCAAAATCAGGGGTTGTACCGTGGAACACGAGCGTAAACGTAACCTCGTTAAGGATTTCATCGACCAGAATAGGGATGATCTGTTCAACCCAAACTTGGAATCGTTCATTTTTGAACCGGCTTAACGACCCGGTTCCCGTCAGATCTACATCGTTGTAAATAATATTCGTTTCTACAGTAAATGGATTATAGTTGATGTGAATCGTCGTCATACGCTAATGCTCTCCTTTACGTCATTTTGTCGGGGAATGCCGGTCAACTGTCTTAAACAGTGAATAACCGAGTAAAGACCACAATTCTCCAACGCCACTTTGACGTTTTCTCTATCTATAACAGCTTCAATCATTGGCGCTTCGATAAATTCCACAGTGGAACGCTTCGCCAATGAAGACGTTTCATCCTGATAAAGTTCCAAATAATTCTCCATATCCAATCTTTCTTTTCTTGTGAAATCTTCCTCATGCAAAGCCTTTTGCAGCAAGAGCGATGCCCTCGATGAATACGGAATGATTCTAGGATCTTTTATTCCTAGTGAGGTTAAATAAGTTGTCGCATTTTCGATGACGCCATCGATCGACTCTTCCATCTCCATATCGATTTCATCCATCCGGTTAATAATGAACGTAATCTCCTTCGACCAATTCACTTTCGGCACATGCTTCAATACTTGAAGGAGCAATTCCCGATCATCGTCAGTCGCCATGTTCGCCGCATTCAACAAGTAAAAAATATGGCTGTTTTCTTTGGCAGCTAATAACTCCAATGTTACAGCCGAATGCTGCCGATCCATGGAGTTATTTGGTCCAGGTGTGTCTACGATCGTCAAATTCGATTGAAGTGGCAAAATCGTCGAAAACTGACCCTCCAAATAAATCCGCATTTCCTTATCATCTTCATTCCACTTCGACAGCCGTTCTCGGTCCACGAAACTATCAAACTTACTCGGTTCACTAGTCTTGTATCCAACATAAAATGGCAAGCCGACTCGGTTCGTCAAAGAGATTACCTTTGCCGTACAAGCCTCGTTCTTGCTCGGGAGCAGATCTTTACCGATAATACTGTTAATGAACGTCGATTTTCCCGCACTCATCGTTGCAACGACGAGTACTTCAGGGCCTGTGTCATCGTGTGCTGTAGCCTGTTTATTGAGCTCTTCAGAGAAATATGTCAGGCTCTCCAGTTCCTTATGCCCCATCAGTAAATGATTAGCATTGCGTATTTCCCCCTGATTCAACTGTTGGACGTATGAAAGGAGGCCGCTAAACGCTTCTTCCTTGATGTTCAAGTAGACTCTGATCTCTTGAAAAAACTTCGTGCCTTGGACAGAATCATGCAAAAGCAAAATATGTGCTATGAAAATATATTTATAGTTACGCTTATACAATTTCCATCGAGTAAATGAATAATAGTTTTTACGAATTGCCTTTAATTTATCGGTGACGTCACCAATCGTATTCGTTGCCTCGTCATTCGCTACTTTCACATAATCTTCGTCCGTAATACCGAAGTGATGTTGATAAACTTTCATCGTTGCGTTTAAAAACGGTGAAAATTCCCGATCCGGTTCAAGGACAGCATACAAGAGCGTAAAATAATAGTATTTCGTTATGTAATCTTCGGTGCACATCGGATGGTTTTCACTAAACAACGTGCACCTTTTGTAGTGGAATTGCTCTTTTTCTTCCAGTTGAGACATATAAACTTTTCTCCTAACTAAGTAATCTGCTTGGTACCCTCAATTTTAAGTATGTTTGATTTCTCCCCTTCGGAATAGCTATATTTTAGGAAAGGAGAGGTATTTAAGTCCCATACAACCATTATATATTACCTAGCTGTTGTCTTCCACATTTCTATCGTGTCATATACAATGTTGGTGTGTTCTTTTATATTTCGGCTTACATTTCACCTGCACTTGGCGGTTTTACGAAATCGCTTTGATAACCTTGCACCAACAGTGAAAAAGGTCCTGCCGAATGGGGAACGGAAATTGACTGAGGAATTTGAGCGTTTTTCGCAGCCCATAACGGGGTTCGTTATGAATTCTGTAATCCGGACAGCGGGAATGAGAAGCGGCATGTTGAATCCATGGTCAAGTACATACAATCCAATGCACTACTAGGCCTTTCAACATACGTATCATCGATTATTCAAATTAACATTAGTCCCTATTAATGTTTCCCGACAGCAAAATCCTACCGACAAGCAACTTCTCTGCAACACCCTCCCCTCAGCACCTCCTCTTCATTTTTTCAACAAAATAAAAAAGACCACTCAAATAAGTGATCAATCAATGCTTTTATGCTTTTCATGCTTCTAGGAGCATTTCTGAATTAAACCCTCTATCATCCTAACCTATACACTTCATGTTCAAGATAATCCAGTTTACTCGTCCATCGTAATCCAGATACTTCGGGCAGTAAGTCACGGTAGGAACCCCAATTCAAAATATGGATATCTTGCAAAGCATGATGCGGGATATTTGTTAGGTTTTTGGAATTATAGGCCGGCTTATGCACGTAAATTAACAATTTTTCCGCTAAATCAATTTCAATTGACCAATCAATCTCCTCCGGCGTTTGTTCTCCGACTAGACGCCCGGCATAAATCAAAAGCCTATTGGAGTCGTTCGTATTCCACCAATTCTCCTGTGAAATCCTTTTACCAATCGTCTGCAAATCGGCTTTACCGATATACAGCAATACATTACTCCCATACACGGGATGCTTTCCATAGACTTGATAGATTCCATAGTCCATTTCCTCATTCATCAGATCAGTAATATTTTCTAACGTATAAGGGCCTGTCCACTCAATATGGATCAGCTTCATCTGTTGATGCTCCAAACCCAATCCCCCTCTAAAAAAGAATGTCCTGTACGGACGCCTATCCCTCTACAATCGATATTCGACAGAACGAGAAGGAACTCCTGCTTGCTACACAGTTTGTTCCAACTGTCATTTACCAGATACGTAGGCAAGTCGAGAGGGATCTACATTTGTAGTAACTTCTATATCAGGTTACTAAACAGTATCCGCCAACTGAGTAGCAAGGAAGTGTTCTAATATCTATTCTCCTCTATTAAACTGGGTGGATTAAAGTGATATCCTGCTGATCATGCAGCAAATTGATTTTAGGTAAATTCCAATTCGGGTAGGTATTTTGCTTCCCTATATCGAATGTGTCAATAGGAGGAGGTGATATTATGATTACACAAGCTAAAGTCGATATAGGACTAACTCAGTTCATTGATTTCACCGTTAAGGGTAGTAGCGCTAAAATGAACATGGTCCGCAAAATTAAATATCAGGATGATTATCATCCGGCACTTGATTATTGGAAACAACTCCGTGATGGGATAATCAAATACCACAGTGAACATCATAAACCAGAGTTTCTTGATACCTTGATTCAAAGCGTAGACGAAAAGAAAAAAGAAAATTATACATTTGCAATCAGACAGTATCGAAAATTTCTAAAAAATAAGGACGTTTCATGGTTTAACCCTGGTAAAGCAAGATGGATAAGTGATGAATTGGCGGTTCGTTCCTCTCCAGAACTAGGGTTAATGATTGATGGCGAACCCCATCTAATTAAACTTTATTTTAAAGGAAAAAAAGAAAAAGTAGATAAACGAACAACTCAGACGGTGTTGGCTCTTCTAAATTCATCTTTTTATGAAGAGAAACATAGTGAAGCAGTCCATCACTCTGTCTTAAACATTCAAAAGAACAACTTCATCACAGACAACAACTGCAATGACGATCAATTGATTGCACTAGAATCAGAGGCAGCTCAGTTTATCTATATTTGGAACAAGGTGTAATTAGAGTAGGGTGCCAGATGCTGAAATCACTCAACTAGAACTTGGCACCCTCATTTTTCTGCCAATCCACCATCCATCTAAACCAAATATACCAGTCGTTGAACTATGCGATTGAGAATGGTGCTAACAACGGTACCAGGTTCTGAAACAATTCCGAATTCAATGAGAACCTGCACTTGTTCATTTCACTATTTAAACGGCGGTTGCTACTCCTTTCTTAGGAACAACAACCTCCGCGTATTTCACTATGTTAAAAATGATTCCAGTCACCTGAATCAAACCAAATTCTACGAGAATCTGGCACCGGTAAATCTATGCTCTACCCCGATGTTCATTCGAATCATATGTTGATATATCCTCAGATAAAATACTTGATAAATATCTTATAACGCTAATATTAATTCCCTGCTTATAGAGATTGTCCGGGTCAAGGTCTATCTCCCCAGGCCAGCTTACCGTCTCCAGCTCAGAATCAACAAATACCTGTTTAAAGAACTCTGGGTCTTGCAGCTTTTCTAATATACCCTTCATATGAGGCTTAATGTCAACAATCTGTTTTTCTCCGTTGGCAAAGTAACATAAAGCCAACCTTCAGTAATAGGCTTTACTAATGCAGTGTATTGTCTACATTCAACCATACACAGGCACATAAAACAGACTTTCTCAACTCTCTAACAAAACTAAATCATCCGTCGTAATTTCTTTTTCCAACGCAGGTTTCTCCTGCTCATTGCTCGCCACAGCCATTCGATAATCGACTTTACGTGTCATTTCTTTCGCGATCTTTTTCGCAAGCCCGGCATTTCCGAAGCTGCTATCCCGACGTGCATAAACCTCTTCATAATGATGCACTAACGCACGCTTCGCTTCATCTGTCATTCCATATCCTTCGATATAAAGCTCGGTAATCTCCATTAATTCCTCTGGTGTATAATCTTCAAAATGGAGTGTTAGTCCGAAACGTCGACGGAGACCAGCGTTGCTATCCAGGAAACGATTCATTTCATCTTCGTACCCTGCGGCAATCAATAAGAACTCGCCTTGGCAATCGGACATTTTCTTCAGCAACACTTCCACTGCTTTTTTCCCGAAATCATTCTCTCCACCACTCGCAAGTGTGTAGGCTTCATCAATAAACAACGCACTACCCATCGATCGTTCAATCTGCGCGGCTGTCAGTTTCTCTGTTTCACCAATATGACTGCCGACTAAATCGCTACGATCCACTTCAATCAGATCGCCTCGTGTCAACAATCCTAGCGCTTGATAAATACCTGCAAGCACACGGCCGACTTCCGTTTTACCCGTTCCCGGTTTACCGATCAACAACGTGTGATTCATCAATTTGTCCACAGAATGATTTTCGCGCCTGTAATATCTCATTAACTCAATCATTTCATCAATCTCAGCCTTCACCGTATCAAGGCCGATAAACTGATGCAGTTCTGCTCGTTTCTCAGCCAACAACACCTCATCAATCGGCACTTCAAACGTCTTCTCTTCACGCTCTGAAACTGCTTGGACAACATCTTCCTCTTCAAACGTCGTCAATACTTCTTCCGTCCATTGCTCACGCGGCATTTTCGCGATTCTCATTGACTGCGCTAGCCCGATCTGTTCGTAAATTATTCGCACCATTCGAGCGTTACTAAATGTCTCATCACGCATTCGATAGCGTTCCACGAACTCTTCATAAACTTCTTGCTTCGCAGCAGGAGTCAGCGTATAACTTCCTTCGCATTGCACTAAGAAGATTTCCAACAACTCATCCGGCGTATAGTCTTGGAACGTAATCTTCTCCGTAAAACGATCTTTCAATCCAGGATTAGATGCAAGGAACCGATCCATATCTTCCGTATAACCCGCCGCGATGACAATAAATTCACCACGGGCATTTTCCATTGCAGGAAGCAATGTTTCAATGACTTTCTTCCCGAAATCCCGACTCGAGTTACCCCCACCCGCAAGCGTATATGCTTCGTCTATAAAGAGCACGCCGCCCATTGCTTCCTTAATAATCACTTTCGTACGTTCTTCTGATTCACCGACATGTGTGCCAACGAGATCCTCTCGCTTCACTTCGATTACGTGTCCTGACTTCAAGAGACCTAGTTCCTTAAAAATCTGGCCGATTAGGCGAGCGACCGTCGTTTTGCCAGTACCCGGATTCCCTTGAAAGACCATATGGGGCGCTACCATCGCGTTCACTTTCATGCCACGCTCTAATTTGAATTGATTAATCTCCGCCAAGTTTTTAAACTCCTGGATTTTGTCTTTCACATCTTCCAGTCCAATAAAACCGGTCAACGCATTCATCGAAACGTTCATTGCATCCGTAGTATTTGTGTCTACAGTCGAGGCACTTCCAGTACTACCGCCCAACTTACTCGTGATCGGCGGAATCTGTAAGTCCGTATTCGTCAGCACAGGAACGCTGTCATCCCAACGAACTAAATCTCCTGCCCGGTTTTCCTTAAATGAACAACCGTCAAGAACCGGAACTGAACGCTCGAGTCGCAGTCCAGCCTTCTTTCCATTCATCAATTGCACCGAATTGAATACAGCATTCGAACAATCTTGCAAGATGATTTGATCATCAAGATGGCCGTGTACGCGCGTTTCAGTCACTTCCGTACGCTCCACCTGACTGAATTCGATTCCTGACGATTGACCATCATAGATTTCACACTCCGTTATAAACACTTCTGCACATTCCTTTGCGCGTACTTGC
This sequence comes from Saccharococcus sp. Marseille-Q5394, assembly GCF_946901335.1. Lineage (NCBI taxonomy): Bacteria > Bacillati > Bacillota > Bacilli > Caryophanales > Anoxybacillaceae > Saccharococcus > Saccharococcus sp. Marseille-Q5394. The sequence goes on from NZ_CAMPPQ010000001.1 coordinate 1,665,493, forward strand.
GCTCGCTTATGATTGAACACAATCGTCCGTTCCAATGAAACAACTACTTCAGGACCTGCAAGTATGCCGTTCTTATCGCCACTCGAGATTTTACAATCGGTTATTTCCGCTTTCGCCGCACCAATTACTAACACATTCGATCCTTTATGACCGAAGATAATGCAATTGGATGCGGTCAACTCGGATTCTTTCGCGGAGACCCCAGCACTATCTCCACTCTTCACTTCCGTCGCCGACAAATTGACGTCAGATTGGTCAGAAGCAAAAATCTGTACACCACGATGATGGCTAATCAGTGAATCCAATATGTTCACTTGACTACTCGTAGCGTAAACCCCTTTATTGTTTCCACTCTCAATTTCGCAATCCCGAATCGTCAAAACGCTTTGATGAAACGCAGAGAGTTGCGTCAGCTGATTGTACTTCACTTCACAATCGATGAGTGTACAAGTCGAATGTCCAGACACAATTCCTCTAGACTTGCCCGAAAAAATCTCTGTTTTCGTCATCAAAACGGTGCTCTGTTCGTTACACGTAATGTGGTCACCTGTTTGATTTTTAAAGAGGGAGTCTGCTAATTCAACTGCTGAACGACTGACGTTCATTCCTTCAGCTTCACCATTTTCAAACGTACTCGACTCGACTTCAATACGGGATCCATTCATAAAAGCCACATGCTCGAGACGTTGGTTTTTAAAAGCACAATTTTTCAGAATACCCTTCGATTGATCACAATAAATCCCTTGGGCATGTCCAACGTAAAAATTCGTAGTTTCTACATCCATCGAACTGTCTTGTTCCAAACGGAGTTGCACCCCACGATTTCCGATGAATGAGCTTTTGGTAATCGTTGCTCGACTCTTTTCAGACAAACAAAGTCCTTCTTCTTGCCCACTTAAAATTCCGGAACTCGCAATTGCGACTTCTCCCCCCGCGCGCACACGAATTTGCGCAGTTTTGATTGTGTCTTCCACGATGCATTCAAACAAAGACAGTCGCCCTAAAACGTCAATTCCCTGTAGGGTTTTTTGAAATGTCGAATGCTCTACGGATACTTTTGCAGCTGCATCCACTCGCATAGCGACTCCTTGAATCTCAAAGAACAGACAATCGTGAAGCGTTACATCTCCTGATTCGATATGTACACCACAGTCAACTGGATCAGTACCTCCTCCAATACAAATCGATTCGATACGCACTTCTTCAGTTATCGCGATACGAACACTTCCAGTTACACGAACTGAGCTAGCAACACCTTCTGAACTTCGAAGAACGAGCAGCTTATCGATCGTTACATGTTCATCATAAATGCCCGTATCCACTTCCACGGTATCACCTGGCAGCGCGGCCATTACTGCAGCCTGAATCGTTTTGTAACGAGATGCCCCGCCTTGAGATACTTGTATAATCGCCACGTATCTTCCCACCTTCTATTTGAAATTTCACGTTATATTTTACTTTGTGTTTTTACAACCACTAGTAGTAGTCGAACGAATGCTTCTATTCATTAAGTATACTAGCAAGCAGAGGGGCAGAGCAAAGAACTGCTCGTTTATAAAAGTACATAGCAAAAAAGACAGACCCAGATGGCTGTCTTTATAATTTCTCTTTTGTTAATCGCGTCATAACAACACCGAATCCATGCAATCATCCCGCATAACTCCACCCGGACTGCCCTTCCTGTAAACGATTTAACCAACAATTAAAAACAAAATGGATGCTATAAAAGTAATTCTCGCTGACACAATACTATAACGCATAGAAACAACAATCAGTAACTTATCTCTAAGTTTTTCGACAAATTCATACAAACTTTGACATTAGCGATATGTCTTCTAACGGTCAGTATTCCACGAAAGAAGTATTTTTTGTATAATGAAATGCTATGATTGAAAAAACGAAATGATAGGAAGTACATACATGATTGTATCTAAGAAAAAACATGTCTGGATTTACGGTGATGTTTTTGTCGATTATCTAGTTAGAGATTATTTAAACACGACTTTTAATACATTCCTTGGCGTGACAACAGTGAATGTGGCGGCGGGCGTTTCTAGACTGGGTGCGCCTTCAGCATTTATTACAGTAATAGGAGACGATGCGACTTCACAATTTGTCTGGAATGAACTGCGTCAAGAAAGCATCGACTTATCGTTCGCTAAACCAAAAACGGTACCAGGTTCCGGGACAATTCTAAATTCAATGAGAACCTGGTACCCTAAATGGTTTGAGATGAAGTTTCTGACAGGAGACTAATAGATATAAAAAAATCCCATTCGAATCGAATGATTGAATGTAATTTTTTCAAATGACGGAATTACTCCAAACACTCAATAGCGTTCACTCATTTGTTATTCTTCATCATGTTTCCTTTTTCTCTTTTCAATAGAGTCACTGTTGACATCGGTTGAAGTTTTCTTTTTCGCCGTTAATGAAGAGAAGCAAAAAAACATCACAAAATAAGCCCAGAATCTTGGCAAACCAAGTTGTGGCTCAGTCTTTGAAATAATCACATATAGAAATGCTAAAATCATGATCAGAATTAAGATGATATTAATAAATATCTTATTCATAAAATAACTCCTCCTAATTCACCTTTCAACTTTTCCCTAAAATTATATACAGATAAAGTTAGAGGAAAAAGCCCTAGTTCCAATAAAAGTGATGCGTAGTAGATTCAAGCGAAAAAGAGCAATCATGCGATATGATCACTCTTTTCAACTCTAAAAGAAGTAACTTCTTCATCGTCTTTCGATCCCTTTTCTTTTATGAGCGCTAAAATTCCGGCGATAATAAGTAAAATACATGGAATGATATGAAAAACATTTATGAGTAGTGTTGCAATACCAACGATCAGTAGCCAGAGTCCGACAGATCGCAAACTTTTTGAAGAACAGCTTTTGACGAGCGTTACAATATAAAAAGGAAGCGTCAACAGCGTTTGGATACCAGCGATGATAAATCCAATTCTAATCGATTCATCTAGAAGTTCTTCACCTTCAATTTGTTTAATACCTTCTATAAAACCAGCCCAAAAAAACGTCCCTTGCCAAATCCACAACATACAGCCCAGTATCGCCATGATGGATCCGACTAACCCTAACACAAAAGTCGGTGTATGCCCCATACCCGTCCCCCTCGTATATTAAGATAGATTATAAGGGAATTCAGATTTTTTTAAAAAAGCAACTCTGGTTTTAACAGTAGCTAATAGAAGAATTGCCTATAACAACTATATTCACAAAGCTATCTAATTAGAATGCATTCCTAACAATAAGAGGTTCATACCCATCAATACAACAGCATAGACAAACAGTTTTTCATTAAATAAAACAAATGAATTACTCCCGAATATATGTACTCGACCCGTTAGAATTAAAAGCGGTTCTAGTTTCCAGGACATTTCCGAATTCAATAGGAACTCTGATTAACTCTAGAACCACTTCTATGTGAACTTTTTACTAATTAAATTTTCATTTTGTCAATATCAAACGCCATTGACAAAGCGAATTTAAAAATCAGAAATGCATACACTGGTATTAAGATGCCTAAAAATATCCCCCAGTTCATCACACCGTTTATACTACTAATATTAAGAATAGTTATAAGAGCTGCTATCCAGTATGAAGCCTCAAAAATGAAGGTCGAAATTAAAAGATTTTTGCGTCTTTCTCTAATAAAGTGATGCTTTGCTATATCCTTATTAATTAAAATCATAACTGAATATACTATCATTAAATAAAATGCCAAGAACGTTAAAATTGTTTTAACCATGTCATCAGCTGAACTGAATATAATATTAATTAAAAGTATCAAACATAAAACACATACAAAAATTATAGGTAGCATAAATACTTTCTTAAACGAGTAAGAGTATTTAAAGGGTTCAATACTTCCTTTTCCATCGACGGTATAATATTCCCACCCATTATAATGTCCAACTAATTCATTAGATTCTTTATTAAATTTCATAACATAACGACCTATGATTAACCCTTTATTGTAGTTATTTAAATGCACTATTATATTTTGGGGTTCATCTTTTTTATAAAAAATACCGTCTTTAATAGCAAGGTTCAATGCCTTACTGGTTATTTTCTCGGTGTCTTTTAGAAAATGACTTGCTACTTCTATGCTTCTATCGTAATTAATAGGTGTACTAACATCACTCTCCCCTATTTCCTTATGTTTTATTTCCAAATACCAACCTTTTTTCTTTTTATTTTTGTTCATACTTTATTACTCCTTTTTCATTTTAAATTAATAATTGGTCCATTCAATATTTTGCATCAGTAGACATGACGGAAAAAGTCTAATTTTTATTATGCAATTATTGCGAACCTGTAGTTGGATTCTTGAGAATCTCTGTCATTCCTTACATGGTCTGTTTCATAATTCTTCTTGTGTCCATTTCTCTAGATATTGTTTGTCCCAATTTTATAATCATCAAAACGTCATAATGAATTCACCCCATTACCATCGAACTATTTTCATACTATTTATGTAATTGACTGGGCATGGTAATTGGTTTTCCACTTTATATTTCAAAGTAAGAAGCAGAAAAACTCAGGAGAAATAGCCGCCGATTTTGGTGTTTCCTTTTGTATCTGTGCCCTTGTAATTAGCGCCCGCGTCTAATTCGAAAGCTAATAGCTTATACATGGATCTACCTCGATTCACATCACTTGTCTTTAAAATATTTTTATTTCTGTGGATACTCAAATTCTAAGCCGATGAGTGATTCAAACACTTTTTCTTTTAAATGAGCACTCTATTGGATGATTAACAAAGTATACCTTTTGATCTATCCCCCTTTAAAAGGTTCATAACGTAAAAAAAATTCCTCAGCCAAATAACTGATTGAGGAATTTTTTCGTTGTCGTAAACAGGATTGTTATATCTATCTCATTTGTTAAGAGGTAGTCAATTAGTGTTATAGGCAGCTTTAAAAGCTTCTATAGCTCTATCTCCCAGACCGCCAATGCTATATCTTTTTTCCGCTTTGCACCTGAATTCCGCTTAAATAGACTCATAAACATTGTCATTGTTAGCTTCAGTGTCAATGTCTGTGTTGGTGTCTGTGTCTATGTCTGTGTCTGCGTCTATGTCTGTGTCTGCGTCTGTGTCTGCGTCTGCGTCTGCGTCTGCGTCTGTGTCACTGTCGCCGTCTATTCTGTTTGACCAAATGGATTTTGTTGTTCCATCCACCTTGTATTCACTATATCCATCAGCTTTAACAGTAACGCCGCCTTTATCAGATACAATTTGAGTAGCTTCAGATAGTGTTCCACTATTTAGTGTAAAACTAGTATCTGGCGCTCCGACACTTGGACTAGATCCATTGTCAACATTTACACCATACCAGGTATTGCCGCTTGTTTCTAAATTGTCAGCTACCACTACTGAATTGTTAACATTCAATCCTGCAGCCGCATTATCTTTAGAAACAATATCTTTCAACTTTACATTTGTAGATTCAAAGACATTGATTCCAGTCCGTTTGGCATTGCTGATTGTTAGGTTTTCCAATTGAACTAGACCGTTAACTTTATCAATAGAAACCAAGTGTTTATCCGCGTTATAAGTACCCTCATCAAATCCTTCCGCAGCTGTGATTGTCACATTTCCGTTACCTTTAATGGTGACGGGTTTATTGATTAGAAGTTGTTTCGATAACTTGTACGTTCCTTCCGGTACAATTATCGTATCGTTTATCTTAGCTTCATCTATCGCTGTCTGAATAGACGTATAAACAGTATCACTGCCGTCTATTGTAATAACATTCGTTAATGGTTTGTTTGACCAAATGGTTTTTGTTGTTCCGTGCACCTTGTATTCAGCATATCCTTCAGCTACAACAGTAACGTCGCCTTTATCAGATACAATTTGAGTAGCTTCAGATAGTACTCCACTATTTAATGTGAGTTTGCTTTTTGGCGCCCCTTCACCTGGACTAGATCCATTATCAACATTAACGCCATACCAAGCATTGCCGCTTGTTTCTAAATTGTCAGCCACCACTACTGAATTGTTAACATTCAATCCTGCAGCCGCATTATCTTTAGAAACAATATCTATTAACTTTACATTTGTAGATTCAAAGACATTGATTCCAGTCCGTTTGGCATTGCTGATTGTGAGGTTTTCCAGTTGGACTAGACCGTTAACATTATTAATAGAAACTAGGTGTTTATCTGCGTTATAAGTACCCTCGTCAAAGGCTTCCGCAGATTTGATTGTCACTTCCCCGATACCTTTAACAGTGACGGCTTTATTGATTAGAAGTTGTTTCGATAACTTGTACGTTCCTTCTGGTACATTTATCGTATCGTTTGCCTTAGCCGCATCTATCGCGGATTGAATAGACGTATAAACAGTGTTACTGCCGTCTATTGTAATAACATTCGTTAATGGTTTGTTTGACCAAATGGTTTTTGTTGTTCCGTGCACCTTGTATTCAGCATATCCTTCAGCTACAACAGTAACGTCGCCTTTATCAGATACAATTTGAGTAGCTTCAGATAGTACTCCACTATTTAATGTGAGTTTGCTTTTTGGCGCCCCTTCACCTGGACTAGATCCATTATCAACATTAACGCCATACCAAGCATTGCCGCTTGTTTCTAAATTGTCAGCCACCACTACTGAATTGTTAACATTCAATCCTGCAGCCGCATTATCTTTAGAAACAATATCTATTAACTTTACATTTGTAGATTCAAAGACATTGATTCCAGTCCGTTTGGCATTGCTGATTGTGAGGTTTTCCAGTTGGACTAGACCGTTAACATTATTAATAGAAACTAGGTGTTTATCTGCGTTATAAGTACCCTCGTCAAAGGCTTCCGCAGATTTGATTGTCACTTCCCCGATACCTTTAACAGTGACGGCTTTATTGATTAGAAGTTGTTTCGATAACTTGTACGTTCCTTCTGGTACATTTATCGTATCGTTTGCCTTAGCCGCATCTATCGCGGATTGAATAGACGTATAAACAGTGTTACTGCCGTCTATTGTAATAACATTCGTTAATGGTTTGTTTGACCAAATGGTTTTTGTTGTTCCGTGCACCTTGTATTCAGCATATCCTTCAGCTACAACAGTAACGTCGCCTTTATCAGATACAATTTGAGTAGCTTCAGATAGTACTCCACTATTTAATGTGAGTTTGCTTTTTGGCGCCCCTTCACCTGGACTAGATCCATTATCAACATTAACGCCATACCAAGCATTGCCGCTTGTTTCTAAATTGTCAGCCACCACTACTGAATTGTTAACATTCAATCCTGCAGCCGCATTATCTTTAGAAACAATATCTTTCAACTTTACATTTGTAGATTCAAAGACATTGATTCCAGTCCGTTTGGCATTGCTGATTGTGAGGTTTTCCAGTTGGACTAGACCGTTAACGTTATTAATAGAAACTAAGTGTTTATCTGCGTTATAAGTACCCTCGTCAAAGCCTTCCGCAGATTTGATTGTCACTTCCCCGATACCTTTAATAGTGACGGATTTATTGATTAGAAGTTGTTTCGATAACTCGTACGTTCCTTCTACTACAAAAATTGTATCATTTTCTCCAGCTGCTGCAATCGCTGCTAGTAGTTTGTCGGCTGAGTCGATAATGTCGCCCGATTCAACTCTGGTATTATCGACTTTAGCTTCGACTCCATTTTTATATTTAACGGTGAATGTAACTTTTGTCGGTTCCCCTATTGTAATTCCATCTACATCCCAGAATCCATCTTTCTCATAATCAAATGTCCAATCCAATGGCATTGAAACTTGGGTAGCATCCCGATATTCTGCAATCTTATCCGTCAATTTCCCTTTTCCTAATGGTTTATTATTTTGATCAAACCATTCTACAGTCAGAGTGTCTATATCACTTACTGTTTTACCTTCAGTTAAACCTGCGCCAGCTGAGTACATAATGCCACTTACGAATCCAAAGTCCTGCGCAACAATACCGCCTGTTGCTTCTATAACTTTATATGTCTTCGTATTGTCTAAGCCTGTAATTTCTGTGCCTGTCAATACTTCTGCTGAGGATTCCTTAAGGCCTAAAGTCCCGTCTTTCTTTACACCAAACAGTTCCCCGTTTACGATTACAGCGTATTTTTTGCCAGGTTCTAACCCTGTGATTTTCTTATCCCCAGCTACCCCCAAGGAATCTGGCGCCAAAGTCACAAGTTTCGGTGCTTCTGGTTGTTGTACTGAACCGTCAGTACCACCTCCACCACCGCCACCACCAGTTACAGGTGGCGCAGGTGTAACCGGTTTTGCTTCCGGATTTGTTACTCCGCCAATATTCTCAATGTTAGCTTTCACTTTATCGTAATCTTGAATAACATCTTTTGCTTCTGTTCCTTTAGGCAGGATTAGATTACCGATTTTAGTATTAGAGCCGAATGATATCTTCGAACTATTTGAACCAATTGTAACTTCACCGATCTTGGCTGTACCTTCAATCTTTAATGCTGATTTTGTATTGATTGTAAGGCTTGTTACCGGTGCGTCGATTGTAACGGATGTTGCACCTTCCGACAGTGTTACGCTTGGAAGAATAACGCCATTGTCCGCTTTCAGGTGAACATTTGAAGATAAAATGAATGACTGTACACTAGTAGTACCTTTCGATTCAATTGTTACATCACTTTTCGATACTTCTATTGTTCCCATTGCAGAATTCAAAAAAATAATTGTCGGTTTAGTTGTAGCTGTCTTGGAATCTGCTGAGACATTAAAAGAATTGGCAGATGCGACTTTATAAACTCTGTTAGTTCCTGCTGCCGTCTTATCTTTTGAGGATGAATTGTCAGAAACAATTGTTTTCCCCTTAACCTTTATGGCTTCGCTTTGGAAACTGTTATTAACTGCATTTCCAATTTCCAATTTACCTTCTATAACAAGATTCTTAGTCGTTACATAATCACCATTGATGATCAGATTTCCTTTTAACGCTGCACTATTTCCATCAAGGACTATATGATTCGATGAAGTTCCATTAGCAGTAATCTCAAGTGATGAAATTCTTTCAATTAGACCATCTTTAACATTTACTTTGATTTTTGCACCTTTTAATGCAGGCAGGTTGGAAGGGTTTAATATAGATTTCATTTCCGCATGAATACTATATGTCCCATCCTTTAGTTCAATAGTGTTTTCCGTAATATCGACAATCTGAGAACTGAGTCCGTTTTGTGAAACTGCCATTTCACTTCTAAAGATAAACGAAGCAATTTGACCTCTCGTGACAAGCACATTCGGCCCAAACGTTGTTGGTGTGATTCCGGTTGTAATATTGTTAGAAATCAATGCCTGTACATATCCTGCATAGGCATCACCAGTTTTGACATCAACAAACCGGTTATCAGAGAGATTCTCTCGTTCTAAACCGAATCCTAGGGTAATAATTTTCGCCATTTGTGAGCGTTTTAGATTATCATTCGGTCTAAACGTTTTATCTTGATATCCACTAATGACGCCTGCATTTACCAAAGCCGCTATTGGACCGTAAAATGAATCGCTTTCTTTCACATCGGTGAACCCGGGATTTTTCACATTAACTGTATCCAATCCCAAAGCTAAAGCAAGAATTTTAGCTGCTTGCCCACGTGTGACAGAATCATTCGGCCTATAAGTACCATCCGCATAACCATTAATAATCCCTCTTGCGCTTAGACTCACTACGGGTGCGAAATAATAAGCCTTTGGATTTAAATCATTAAATAAAGTAGGGCCTGATTCATTAGCCTGAACAAATGTTGGAGGGGCGGCTACTATAGCTCCTCCTACCACACTACTTGCCAATACAGCTTTGAAGAGTTTTTGATAAGAACGTGAGTATTTCTTCAATTAAATACCTCCCAATATATGTATTTGTCTACATTTCAATGGTACCATTAGAGAGGTAAATTAGAACCATATCTTTAGATTCATTTTATTATTCAGAATAATTATTCTCCCGAATAGGCAGTTTATACTATCCATCTAAACTGAACCTTAGTTGCATAAGCAAAACAATCCAATAAAGATCGAAAACAAAAAAGCTCCCCAATCCATCGCTATTCAACGACAAATCGGAAAGCCCTTATTGTTTTCTATCAAGTTGCTCCTAATTTCCTCAAAACTACAATCTAACGCTATTCTTTTACTATATGAATAACAACTTCTTCATTTGATACTTTTGGTTGTGTTGAATCATTCAAGGAGGAAGTAACTGCGTATGTGATGACGACTTTATTATCGTCTATTATTTTGATGGTATTGATTTTCAAGCGGAATTGTTGGCCGTTCACTTTTAAAACTTTTACAACCTCATTGGTAAACTGGGAGTCTATTTCATTAATCTTTTGTTGTAAACTTTCCTTATATTGCTTACTATCAAGTAAAGAATCCGATTTTTTGACCAGCTCATCATTGGCATGATTAATAACACTTTCCATATACGTAACGCCCATTAGTCTTACTTTTTCCAGTTGTATTGCTTTCTCTGTTCTTTGAACTTGAAGTTTGCTGCTAAGGACTTTTGATACAAGTGGCGGAGTCAAAACACCGATTAACACAACAATTAATAAGACCCAAATTAATGTATAACCGTTTTGTTTTCTCAGTAACCTATTTGTCATTTAGAGTTCCCCGTTTCGTTATAACCAAATATTTCAGAAATCTGCACCGGCTCATAACCCGGTTCAATCTTCTCGGCATAAATCTTCACATGGACTCTCTCCAATTGTAAGATTGCCGGTGTTTCCGGAGAAACCAAGACATATGGATAATATAATTTCCCGTTTAGTTCGGTTGGATTAATTTCTTTATATTGCTTCCCGTCAATACTTACGTTCTTTCCAGTGGACTTAACAGTACTGGTTTTCACATCATGTAACACCTTTTCAGCAATGTTAATGGATGTCAATTGATCTTCCACCTTAACTGAGAATAAGGAGGCTTGGAAGAAAAAATGGGAAAGTGAAACGAAAATGATCGTCAAAATCACGAGGGATGCTAGAACTTCAATCAATGACATTCCTCTATTGTTTACCAGATAGCTTTTAAGTTTATTTTTCATCCCGTCACCCTTCATCAATTAATCCGTTAATAGGAGGCGTAACTCGTGTTCAAAAAACACTTGTCCCAGCAAGGACTCACTCTAGTGGAAATATTAGTTTCATTGGTAATTGCAAGTTTCGTTATCGGGCTTGTAACTAGTGTACTTATATCGACCGTCAAGTTCAATGACAACACGCAAACTCGCATTACTTTAAGACAGGAATCAAATAGGATCATTACCGGAATTAGAGCATCCCACCGCAAGGACGAGAGTGTCTGCTACGACCAATTGGCTGCGAACAGTGGTATAGAGATTACATTGCAATTAAATAATAAAGTCTTAAAGAATGGCGATTGTCTGGCTGTTATACACACAAATGATTTGCCCGTCAAGTTCACATTATCTGCTGGAACTAAAAATTCCTTCACGATTGATACTGTACTGGAAGGGAAGGAAGGAACAGATCTCAGTTTTACAATTCCCAAAAAAGACGCTAGTTTCATTGATAATTTGCTACTTGATAATGTATTTATTTATGGTTCCCACTTGTTCATCTCTGGTTCCTCACCTTTGAAAAGTGCGACTAATGGGACAGGGACGGTAGTGATCAATAATCTGAATAAGAAGGACTTAGAATTTGGTGGCGATAATAAAATTAACGTACAAAATATCTATATTGATAAAAAAGGCAATTTAGTTAAATTTACAAGCAGTACAAAACTAGGATTGAAAAATTCAACGAAGATAGTTCATATCACAGGAGATGTACAATTGAATAATGGTGGAGCAAGAATCGATGGTGACACCATTTACATTGATGGAAATGTTACGTTTGGAGATAGTGCCGTCATAGAAGGAAAAAAAGTAATTATAAATGGAAATGTCACGTTTAAAAATTGGTCCGCTAAAATAAAAGCGAATGAAATATATATTGCTGGAACTACTAAATTAGACAGTGCTAATTCGCCTAATATTGATGGCACTGTAAAGAACTTCAGCCAACTTAAAGAGGGTGACATTCCCAAAAGCCCATCTTTTACTCCCCCAACCTTACATAAAGACGATTGGTATCCACAGAATGGCTATACTGTGAAATCAAATGGGACTATTTCGTCTGGAAATAGAATATTTTCGCCGGGAAACTTTATAGCGAATGATTGGCATTCATCTACAAGCAACGTAATTATTATTAGTAAAGGGAATATAGAGATCAATAATTTTGGCGGCAGTGAATTGTCAGGTATTCTTTTCGCCCCTAACGGAAAAGTAACCTTTAAAGGAGGTGCTTTTAAAGGAGTTATAATTTCGAGAGATGGTTTTATTACCGAGCAAAATCCCGATATTATTTTTATAAACGCATCTCAATTCATCAAAGATAAAGATCCAATTCCATTCAAATAATTTGATGCTCATCATATAAAACCCCAGTCGCATAGATGCGACTGGGGTTTGCTAATTACTGAAGAAACTCCATGATATTGACAAACATCTTCGCAGCGTGTGCACGTGTTGTCGGGTCTTGTGGCATGAATTTTCCATCGGATCCGGTAATGATCTTCAACTCATACAACATTGAAATAGCGTTCACTGTTTCCTTATTGTAGTTGCCAATGTCGGAAAACGGTGCATTTGCTGTCGGCTTGTATGTTTCGCCTGTTTTGTATTCATATGCACGTGCAATCATTAATGCCATTTGAACACGAGTCACATTATCCGAAGGATTGAATTTGCCATTTTGCCCTTTGATGATACCGTATTTGTATGCAGCTGCAATCTCGGCTTGGGTTTCTTTACTCAAATTCCCTGTGTCAGTGAAAGGTGCCGCTTCAGTCGTTTGCAGCCCCAATGCACGGGTAATCAATGCGGCGGCTTGCGCACGTGTCAACTGATCATTCGGTCTGAATGAACCGTCTTTGTAGCCTTTAAAAATTCCCATTTGTACAGCTTTTTGAATATAGAATTCAGCCCAGTAACCTTTTGAAACATCTGTAAATGTTACTGGTATTATCGGTTCAGGATTGACTGGATCAGGTTTTACCGGATCCGGCTTGGTTGGAGTTGTTGGTGTTGACGGGATGTTTCCGCCGCCTCCGCCGCCGTTGTTACCCCCACCCCCGCCATTTCCTGGGTTAGGTGCAGGATTTGTGACTGTGACTTTGACTATAATTGGATCGTATTCGCCGTATGTGATTGTGATTTCTGTTTTGCCTGCAGCGACTGCTGTGATGCTTCCGTTTTTAACTGTTGCGATTGTTTCATCCGCAGACGTGAATGTGGCGCTAGGTGTGACGTTTTCAACTTTGCGAGTTCCATCTGCAGTTGTCGTTATTTTCGAGACGGTTAATTGATCCGTTCCACCGACATTGAGGGTGACTTGATCTTTATTAACCTCGAAAGTAATTGTGTCTTCATCAACAGATGTGACTGTAACTGCAACAGTTGCTGTGAAGTCGCCGTTCGTGACTGTGATTGCCGTTTCGCCAGCACCCACAGCTGTAATCGTGCCATTTGTAACGGATGCTACATTTTCATCACTTGAAGTGAATGTCGACGATGCCGTGACATCTTCCTCTGTTTGATTGCCATCTACTGTCGTTGTTTTCGTGACGGTTAATTGATCCGTTTCGCCGACGTTGAGGGTGACTTGTTCCTTATTAACTGCGAAAGTGATTACGTCTTCTTCAACAGCTGTGACTGTAACTGCAACAGTTGCTGTGAAGTCGCCGTTCGTGACTGTGATTGCCGTTTCGCCAGCATCCACAGCTGTAATGGTGCCATTTGTAACGGATGCTACATTTTCATCACTTGAAGTGAATGTCGACGATGCCGTGACATCTTCCTCTGTTTGATTGCCATCTACTGTCGTTGTTTTCGTTACGGTTAATTGATCCGTTTCGCCGACGTTGAGGGTGACTTGATCCTTATTAACCGCGAAAGTGATTATGTCTTCTTCAACAGCTGTAACTGTAACTGCGACTTTTTCTGTGAAGTCTTTGTACGTGATAGTGATTACAGTTGTGCCTGCAGCGACTGCTGTGACGTTGCTGTTTTCAACTGTAGCAATTTCTGCATTTGCACTTTGGAATGATGCATCAGCTGTGACGTCTTTTTCAGTGACCGTTCCGTCTGCTTTTGTTGTTGTTTCAGTAACGGTCAGATTATCAGTGTCTCCAACTTGAAGTAGTAGGCTGTTTTTATTCACTGCATAACCAACAGTATCTTCTTCGATTTCTCCCTCAAGTGTAACTACAAAGGATTTTTCAGCTTTATTGCCAGCCGCGTCGTTAACGAAAATCGTTACAGTATTGTCGCCCTCTACAAGGCCAGTCACTTCCACAGTGAATGAACCGTCCTGCGCAAGATTAACAGGTCCGCTAGATACTACATTACCATCCACATCTTTTGCTTCGAACGTAGTTGTAAGTTTCGTATTGAGGTTGTAGCCGAGACCGTAGAGGAATAGCTCTTCTTGCCACTCAATATACTTATCGACTACTTGGCCTGAAAATGCGTATGTGGAATCTTCAGCGACTTGATCATCATCCGACTCTATTGTAGCAGGCGAACTCTTCACAAAGAGTGGGCCATCCCATGCTTCAATAATTCCTCCTGCTGATAGAGCGGTGAAGTCAACTGTGTAAATACCATCTGGAATTTGCTCGAAACCCGATCTGCCCCAAGGTGCATACTCTCCGTCAATATCCAGATAGTAGCTTCCAGCGGCTAAAGAAGAACCCGCGTGTAGATAGCCAATATAGCCATCGCCATATTCCCCGCCTTCAGGATCCATAATATCCCAAAGTTCAACGTAGTTTGTCGCTACATTCGTGTTCAAAGTGAAATTGAGCCGCCCTGCATCTTTCACGCCATCACCATTGAACGAAAGATCTGTTTCTGTCAGCTTATAATTTGTAATTGGAGCAACTTGAGCTTTTGGCGAGAAGTCGGCAGCAAACGGCAAGGATAGATCTGTTTCACCGTTCGAAATGTGAATGTAGCCAAGAAGTTCGCTTCCAGCTGGTGCATTTGTTTTTGAAGCAGTTAGCGTAACATTTAGCAATTGCTCGCCGTTCAATTTAAATGAAGGCTTGTCAATTGTTACTTTTGCATCTGCAAAAGACTTCGTCATTTGCACTGTTGCATTGAAATCACTAACCGCTCCGGAAATATTCTTCACACGAATTTGTTTCGTTACGGAGACTGCACTATCTTTAATCTTATCGAGATGACCAAACGTAACCGTCCCTTTATCGTTACGAACTTCTTTTCCGTCAGAGACAACTTTATCTATCGCATAAGCAAGCACTTTAGGGAATGCCGCTTCATACGGTTGTACGCGTCCTGGTCCTTGTGCGAAAACATCATATTTCGTAGTGTCCAACACTTTTGCCGTATTGGAGATTGCGACTTTCACGTCAAACGCATTCCAGGTAGGGTTGGCGTTCATGATAAGTGCCGCGATTCCTGCGACATGCGGTGTTGCCATGGATGTACCTGTTTTGCGTGTAAATGCTTTTGAGTAGTCTGCATCCGGATTGTCTTTTCCGTACATCGGAATGGTTGACATGATGTTCGTTCCCGGTGCGGAGACGTCCGGTTTAATATCAAAATGTGGTGTTGTCGGTCCGCGGGAGCTGGAACTGTTCACTTCATCGCCAGTTGTCATTGTTTTATTGATATTTGCAAATGAAACTTTACCCGCGTTTGAAGCTAGTGCCGCCCTTAATGCATCGCCTTCTGTTTGGGACATGTCGAATGTCGGGAGGAACTCGAAATCATCGCCAAGGAATGTTCCGGAAGGATTCGGTGCATTCGTTCCGCCGGTGAAGTTGTGAATTAAGAGTCCCGCTGCGCCAGCCGCTTTTGCCGCTGCGATTTTATCGACAAATGCGATGGATCCACGGGAAACAAGAACGAATTTGCCATTTACATCGAGACCGGTGTAATCTTTCGGTTCGCCTACTCCCGGAACCGCAACGACATCAAATTCACTTGCAAGCTGAGCCGCAAGATCAACACCGAAAGTCGTTCCCATCAATTTAATGTTGGATGTTTTAGTATAAGCGCCTGCTGTAACAGTAACGCTTGCATCGTAATTCGCTTCAGGATTCGTTGTGTTTCCAACCGCCACTCCTAATGCAGCGGCACCCGGCGTACCAATCGTGCCACGGTTCGGACCTGAGTTGCCCGTCGCCATAACTGCAAGTGTACCGGCTAGCATTGCATTGTTGATTGCGATTGTATCTGCAGTCGTGGATGAGTTGTTACCGCCACCAAGCGAAAGGTTGATGATGTCCATGCCTTCTTCGACAGCTTTGTTTATTCCTGCAATCACTCCAGCATTGGATCCGCTGCCGTAAGCGCCAAGTACGCGGTATGCATAAAGGTCAACTTTAGGTGCAATCCCAGAAATGTTGTATTCATTCGCACCAATCGCAGCGATTGTACCTGCTACGTGCGTGCCGTGAGAGGTGTAGAATGAACTGCCGTTTGCGTTGAATTCCGGTTGACTTGCTGGACGGTCAAGTGGTGTAGTTTCGTATGGGTCGTTATCAGCTCGTTGACGTGCATAAGTCGCACCGTTCGGTATGAAGTTCCAACCGCCTTTATAGATCCCATCAAAATCAGGGTGATTATAGTCAATCCCAGTATCTAGCACACCGACTTTAATTCCTTCTCCTTTAAAGCCCTTATCCCAGATCCTTTCAATTCCAAGGAATGAAATGCTCGTATTCATTGCCGCATCGACTGTACCGCTCGGCGTCAATGACGACTCAAGGGCATGCACTTCTACAACCGGCTCGACAAGGACGACGCCTTGAATGTCTAGAAGCCTCTTAATGTCATGCGCTTTTACAGTCGCCGCGATGCCATTTAGCACTGTGCTATAAGAATAGTTTTCTGTAAATGATATATGATTTGCATTCATTTCTTTTTTGAAGAATGTATGCTGTGCTTTCACTTTCAACTTCACTGCATTGGCTTCAGCGCTTGCGAATTTTTGGCCTGCCAACTCTTTTATCCCTTTTTCAAGTGCAACAGGTTTTTCAGAAAGGTGAATGATGACCGATACTTCTTCACTTCCGGATAATCCTTGCAAGTCCTTGTGGAGGGCGGGTTCCCCTTCCAATACGTTCAGTTGCTGGGCAACTGCCGCTTTTGCCTGCATGATGCTTTCATTCGTCCCATTCTGCTTGAATGGGTTCGGGCTGTTGTTCGCCGACACGTTCATCGGCGCTAGCAACGTAAAGACCATGGCAAATGCCATGATTGCACTGAATAACTTATGAAGCTGTTTCTTCTTCAATAAACTTCCCCCTTTGCCATATTAGTTGGTGGTTTGGTTGTCCACTTACCTTTCTAGGTCGAACCCCTCCCGCGACTACTGGTAGTCAATTTGTCGATAAATCTATCGGGCTTCCAATTTGGACAACCCAGTATGATACTGTTCTACTGTATGTAGTAGGAGATTCTGCTATGACATGAACTATCAAATTAGGAAAACAGAAAAAGGCTACCCAATTCGTCGCTGTTGAACGACAAATCGGATAGCCTTTTCTATCTATTTACTTAGATCCCGTCACAAAATGCATTTCATACTTATACTTGTTCCCCGATAGGATTACGAGACGATACGCTGTGTTTGGACGATACTGTTCATTCGCCGAGACAATGATTTCCTTCTTGCCAGCTTGAGATGTCAGTTGAATGGGAATTTCACTACTTCCCATATAGACTTTCACATCAATGGTATCCCGTCCGGTGAGCAGTCGATTGAATGCGACAGTCCATTTTTTATTCAAAGGAACATCCTTGTATTCAGGCAGAGTGATGACATCTGATGAAGGAACCGGTACTTTTTTTAGTTCTTCTTTGACATTTGATACATTGTCCACGTCTATTGATGCAATATTGACAATGCCTTCTCCGTATTGAGGATCCCATCCGGCCGCTCCTCTGTCATCAACGTATTGCTTTAACAGTCTTTCGATTACAAGATTGGACCTGTTTGACCCCTCCAGTTTCAGCATTGCGGCGATGCCGCTCACATAGGGCGCTGCCATCGATGTGCCGCTAAGGTTTTTATAATTTCCCCCCGGAACACTTGAAACGATGTTAACGCCAGGAGCCGATACGTCGATTGCGGCGCCGGTATTGCTGAAGCTCGCAACGTTATCAGCTATGTCTGTCGCCGAAACGACAATCACTTTTTGATTGGATGCTGGAAAATAATTATCGGTACTTGCACTTTCATTGCCCGCAGCTACGATGACGAGGACGTTTTTGGAAAGAGCATAATTGATTGCATCCGCCAAATATTGCGAATACCCTTCGCCTGCGAAACTCATATTAATAATTGTAGCGCCATGGTCGACCGCAAATTGAATTCCTTTTGCCACATCGGAATCATAGCCGTTCCCTTGTTCGTCCATCACCCGGATCGGCATGATTTTCACATTCGCCGGGGTTGTCTCTGCGATGATTCCCGCTACATGTGTCCCATGAAAATGTACGTCCATCGGATCCGTATCGTTGGCGACGAAATCATATCCATCCACAATCCGACCCGCGAGAAACGGATGTGTGTAGTCGACGCCTGTGTCAATAACGGCAACAATTACGTTTCTTTTCGTTGCAGCAAGAGAAATTTTGAAGTTTTTTATTCCAACCCTTTCCGTTCCCCATGACGCCGCTTTTCCACTTGTCGGGTCTTCCAAAGCAATCGTCCGGATGAAATCAGGTTGCAACACTTCAACGTCTTGCGCACTGTATAAAACAGAAGATTTATTTGAAAGTCTTCCTTCGTTGAATTTTTCAAGGTCATTAAGCGAAATGCTTTCTACTGTTTCATCGCCTTTCTTGTCTACCAAGTTCACGATGACTCTATCAGTTTCTCCCGTGAAATTGGAAGAAGCAACAGCTATTTCCCCATTAACCGATGACCAAAATGCAATGCTAAGTACTAGAACAACAGCTATCAGGAAATTTTTTCTCATGTCATAACCTCTCTCTCGATGTCTTCCTCTTCCTTCTTTTTTATCGGTAATTGGAGGACTAGTTTAATATCTCTTTTTAATTAAAAACCAAAAAGCACTTACTCCTAAACGGAATAAGTGCATCGGGCAATGGGATGATATAAAAAGTCCGCGGAGAAGATTCTCCGCGGACCTTTCCCGCTCATCAACCAAAGCCACTTTGAAAAGTTACTTCTATAAGAGATTAAAGGAAAAACCCTACATGTACATCGTACCACAATTTTCTGCATTCTCATAGTCTAAAAATCTATTATTTTTTCGATAGTGTGCGGTGAAGGAAAACCGAGAAATCAGCCCTGCTGATGTTTTGGCCAGGCCCAAATTTCCCTCCGCCAATTCCTTGTGTAATATCGTTAGATGCCAAGGAATTGATAGCGTCTTTTGCGAAGCTGCCGTTAATGTCTGAGAAGTGATTTTGGTCACTCAATTGAAGATCGAATCCACGTTGTAGTATTGCTGCCATTTCAGCGCGCGTCAGTTTGCCGTTCGGGTCAAATTTCTTTCCGTTTTCCTTCCCTCGGATGGTGCCCATATTCGCGACTGCCGCCACTTCTTTATAGAATGTCATCGATGGTACCATGTCTTCGAAACCTGGATCCGTCACATTGTCGAGCGGCAGTTTAAGCGCTCTTGCCAGAAGGATTGCCGCTTGCTGCCTTGTCAACTCTTGATATGGTCCGAAGTTGCCGTCAGCGTAGCCTGCAATGACCCCTTCGTTAACGAGTGATGCGATTTCATTTTCCGCACGGAATGTGAGTCCTGTGTCTTTGAAAAGGCCTTCCTTGTAGCCTGTATTGAAGATCGCTTTCACATCATCAATCATGATGCTGCCTTTCGTTTTCAGGCTGTCTGTCGGTTGCGCAATATAGATTTGCTTAAGTGTAATGTTGCCAGTTGCGCCAGCCGGGATGGCAGCCGTCACGTAGTTCCAGCCTAGCCATTTCAGGCCGTTTTCAGGTGTGAAATCAATCGTGTATTCTTTGCCTTGCCCGTCTTGAATCCGGCCGCGCAGCCATGTGTTACTTGCATCGCCATATACGCGGGCGGAAAGCTTCACTGGTGTGCCTGCTAGACTCATAGGCGTTTTCGCGTCCACATATGCCGCAGACGTGCCTGTCGTCCCTGTGAAGTCGTACGTGAGCTTCAAAGCGCCTTTCCCTTCGAATGCAGGTTCTTTCGCGCTATTCATGGATATTGAAGCTTTTCCGTTCGTTGCTGAAGACGTCCAATTATCAAGGGATTCCATGTTATCTACACGGTAATATGCACCTGTGATCGCCACTGGGATTGTTACCGTTTTGCCGCCTAAAGTCGCCGTCACTGTCCCCTTGCCTTCTTTTGAAGCTGCTGTCAGTACACCTGAGGAAGTGATTGTTCCGATATTTGCGGAAGCACTCCACTTCACTAATGACGGGTCGAAGATGACTTCCCTGTTCTTGCTGTCATACGCCTTTACAGTCAATGTCCTCTTTTCGCCTGCCCGCACATCGATTGATGCACTTGAAGGCTTGACTGTATGGATGGATTCAACGACTTCAAACGGGATGGTCCCTGTCACGCCGTTGATTTGTGCAGTGATGGAGCCTGTCCCCGCTTTTTGAGCTGTGAACTCCTGACCATTCACTGAGATAAGCCCTTGCGGAGAGCTCAGCTTAAGGTCCGTTTTATTGAAAGTAACCGGGTTATAGTAATTATCCATCACATAATCTACCACAACGGAACCTTTCGTGCCTTTCAAATAGACGCCTGGCTTCGCTAATTTAGCCCCGACGGTAGCCGGCGTGCCTGCTGGTGCAGTTGATACTGCAAAAAGCGAAGTCGAGACGGAACGTTCCCTGCCGTCCGATGGTCTATTGAATAGGGACACATTGAAATCACCCGGCTTGCGGACTGCCATCGTCGTAGAACCGCCGCCGTCGAGATTAAGTGCCTGGTAAGCACCGATTGATACGAGGTATTCAGCAAATTCCTTTAGGCTTTGTCCTTGGCTGTAGCCGGATTGACGTCCGTCTACTGTCACCATGAATACTTTCGTGCCTGTCCTGTCAATTGCGATTGCCGTACGCGGTGCGCGTTCTCTTGCGCGGTCGCTATTCGGATCGATGCCGAGATGAACTCTGCCGTCCTTGACGAGTTCAGGTCCGGACGTCAGCATGAATGAAGAACCTTTCCACTTTTCATCAATGTTAGCGGTAATCGAGATTGTTTCCCCTACACCGATGTTGTCGATGGATGACATCGCTGCACCGTGTGCCGAAAGGACAAATCCATCTTTCGGGATCGTTGAAGCTTGTGGGTCGTTGCGCTCCCGCTTTTTCGTCACTACACCTGTTACCGTTTCACCGAAGTTAAGCGCCGTCCCGCCGGTGACTCCTTCAATGACGAGCTCGATACCTAGCGCATTCGTTTCAGTTGTCGATTTCGGATAGAGCGGTGTGTATAGGATCAGATTGTCTGTCGAGCGGTGCTTGTCCGTCGACGTAATCGGGTAATCTTGTCCATTATGGTTGAATGATAATCTTAAATTGTATGAATCTATCTTCCCTTTACCGGTACTGTCAATGCCGAAAGCTATTGGCTGATTGACGTATTGGTCCCTGCCGGACGCGATTATCCCGGCATTCATGAGCCTATCGCGGTAAGCGATCAAGTACATCGGCAAATAGCCTTGGTCGGACCCCCAGAAGAAGGAGCCATTAATTGCGCCCGCGACTTGCTGGCCGGGTGCTGTATAGGCGTTTGCCTGGCTCGTCGTCGATGCCAGTTTGTTAAGCGGCGTCGGGATGCCGACGTCGACTGTTGTGAATGGGTCATTCAGGTCGACGACTAACTGACGGAATGCTTGCGGGTTGCTCGCTACTGTTTTGTTCGTATATTCATATTGGACGCCTCCGGAAATCTTCGTGCTTCCTGGTGTCTCTCCATAGGCTAGAGTAGGTATTGATAAAAAAATCACAAGAAATAGGATACTAAGTTTCGACAAGTATGTATTCTTAAGCAATTATTCATTCCCCTTTGTAATTATTTGGTGTATGTCCATTATAATCTCAAACTCTTGCATTTCCATAGATTAGAGAACTTTTGATACTATTAGACTAGTTTGAGGGGAGATTGTCATGCATGCCGGTGTTTATGCGGGATTGGGTGCGTTTATGCGGGTTTGCGGCGAGTTATGCGCGTTTGGAGGGATTTATGAGCTTTTGAGCTGATTTATGCGTGTTTCAAAGATTTTATGCGTAATTAGAAGGGTTCCGGGGAAAGACTTATCAATCCATAGAAAAGCCCCGGTACTGGTAGCGTCCAGAACCGGGGCTTTTCTATTTTTATTGCAATTCTTCTTTTTTCTTTGAAGTATATGCGAGGAAGACTGCTGTCAAGATGTAGAAGTACATCGTGAACGTCTTGTCCTCCCAGATGTTATAGATGATGCCGCACCAGTAAACGCTGATGAGCATAGCCAACATCGGTATCGCTTTGTCGGATAGTTTGCGTCGCTTCCAGAACAGGACGAGCATCCCTAATAGGAAGACGGCGAATAGAAGGACCCCGACAACGCCCGTTTGGGTTATAACTTGGATGTACTGGTTGTCCGAGTAGATATTGAATTGGATATCATAATGGCTATAGTATGGCGATGAATATACTTTTGAAGCAGAATCGCCGAATGTGCCGAACCCTGTTCCAATTATCGGATACCTTTTGAAAATTTCGAGCCCTTTATAGACAATGAACAAACGTCCGGTCGTCTTACTCTTTTCGAATGTGTCCGACTGGAATGTCTCCTTGATACGCGACGATTCGATTGCGAAGGCAGGATCGGTTTCAGGCGTGCCTGTCCGTACAATTTCACTGACTTCAGTGTTCGCACTGATCCATTGCGCCAATTTTGTCACCGGCGTTGTTATAAGGAAGAATCCTAATGCAACGGCAAGTCCTGATTTCAGGACAAACTTCCAATTCCTTGTGAACAGGAAGTAGATGACGATCCCAATGATGAACGCAATCCACGTGCCCCGGCTATACGTTAGAATCCATGTCCCAGCAAGGACGACGAGGACGAGATTGAGCACCCATTGGAGCTTCGTTTTCGGCAGCAGCGTTTTCAGGTAATAAATTAGAATACCGGAAATCGTTAAATAGACGGCAAGCACATTCGGATTGTTGACAAGTCCATAAATTCGGCTAGCGTTATTCTTCGATAGCTGACGATTCACCCATTGCTCCGGCATGAGGAGGGAGCGGGCAGAAAGCTTTTCGACGAGCCCTTGAATGATCAGGACAACGGTGACGAATAAAGTGACTGTCAGGAAGTTCATAATATCCCGTTTCGTAATGTCCAGTCTTTTCACTGTATAGAGTAGAAGGAACATGATCACGAATGCACGGATCTGGAAAATAATCGCCGACAGGATGACATCGGATAGGAATGCCGATACGGTTCCCAGGATGATGAAGGCGATAAATGCCCATTCAAAGATCTCGAAACGGAAGATCGACTTCCAATCTTTCCTTGCGTCCCAAACGACTCGGAGGAAAGCGAAGACGATGATCAAATCGCCAACTAGTTTAAGTCCTGGGCTTACTTCGATCAGAAATGAACGAAGCGGGAAGTAGATGAGTAAAAACAGGATTGCTTGTTTCGGTCTGAACAATGCAGCAATCGCGATAAGGAGCGAAATGCCGTAAGCAATCATTGTATTGGGAATGACGAGCGCCACTGCGAGCAGAATTACTCCGACGATGGGCACTGCCAGTTCTTTGAGGTTGAGATTCATGGAATGACCCTTTCTATAGTTGTTTCACGTATTCGATTATACCACAGCACTAGGGCGTGTCAGTAGATTAATTTCCAATTAAGTTGACGTTATCAAATAGGAAAGGATTCATAGAAATTTGCCTATCGGATTTCCGCTTCGGGCGGACGCTTTCCGCGGGCGAGCGGCGAGCCAATCGAACAGCGAAGGGTTCGATTTGCCGTATTTCTGCGATCTTTGCAGAAATTAAGGCATCCTGCTCCCTTATGGTCGCAAAAGCCGTTCTTCGCAACGGCTTTCGCAGGAGTCGCCGCCCTTCGCTTCAATCCTCAGCAGCAAATCTCTTTCAATATAATTTAGGTTAATATGAAAAAGGAGCGGAAAACCGCCCGCTCCTTATTCTTTCACTGTTTTATTGAAAAATGTCTCTGTCAGCTGCTCATACCACCGTTTGTATATCGGGTGGTCGAAAGTTGCCATTCGTTCCACCATATTGGTCCCCTGGTAGAACATCATGCCTTTTTCGTCGAGCCCGTAGCGTTTTGCCATATCCATGTAGAGGTCGAATGCTTCGACGCCATGTTCCGCTTTGTCCATATGGTAGGAATCGATTTCAATCGTGATACCTGTACCGTAGACTTGTGCGTTCACGAATGCGCGGTGCAGACGCTCTTCTTTGTCCCGAATGGATGCCCTGAATGCATTCGGCTGGAGGAATGCGGCGTCGAAGCCGTAATCTTTCCATTTATAGAAGTTCGTCGAAGTGGCATGCGGCGAGTAGATGAAGAATTTGCCGTTCTTCTTCAAGATGCTTGAAATGGAAGAGATGATGACTTCATCATCGACCGTCCGCACAGTTTCACTCAACCAATAGAACCCTTTGAAATTCAAATTCTCGTACTTGCCGTTTTCAAAGCGTTGCATCACTTCTTTAACATACCAGCTTGCCAAATCATACCGTGCATAGACATCACTTCCGACTTCATCGCCATTCAAATCGATGATCGGTTCATTCCGTTTCGGATAGGGAATCGCGACGTAGACATCGACTTTTCGGTTCAATTGACCTGCAGCGGTGTCCAGGTTTTTAATGGCACCGGTAGAATCGAATGTCCTTTCTATGTACGTCTTCCAATCTTCGTAATTGGCTCGGTTCGTCGGTCCGTCTACGAATTGGTCGCTGTTTTCATTGTATCGAAGACCAAGGATAATAAATGTGTCGAACATATCCTGTTGAACACCGTTTTTCGGCTTCGATTTTAAGTAGTGCTTGAAAAACTCCGGTGTGAATTTCTCGATTTCCTTAAACCCGTTATAGATGAGGGCACCGCTATTCAAATTGGTCTTGTCCGCGGCTGCAATCTCTTGCGCATATTCGACGAATTTATTGCTTTGCGGGTGGACTGTCCCTTCCGGATAATAAAGTGCAAGTTCAATTGCGTCTTCGACATTCGGGATGACAGAGATAAGCTCACCGCCATTCCTCACTTCATATGCGACCGGCTTTTGGTACACCCTGTAAAGAAATGCGCTGAATTGGGCGCGCGTCACTTTTTCTTTCGGGCGGAATGAATCATCATTATACCCTGTCGTCACTTCTTCGTTTGCAATGGCGTCAATAAATCGGTAGTACGGATCCTCTATCGGAACATCCGTAAATGAGCTAGCGCCTTTTCCTTCATATTTATAGGCAGTAGCCAGCATTTTGGACATTTCGTCTCTTGTCAGCGGCTTGTCCGGATGGAAGTGTCCTTCATCAAGCGACAGCCAATCGTTTTCAAGCACAATCATGATCTCCTTGTAGCCCGGAGATGTGGGAATTAAATCCTCCACTGACGTCGGCTCGCCTTCCAGTGTATAGAGGTCAAGTGCCCTCGTCATCATAACGGCAGCATCTTTCCTCTTAATATCAAGGCCCGGTCTGAAGTTACCGTCTCCGAAGCCTCTGATGACTTTATGCTCTGCTGCAAATTCAATATCTTTGTATGCCCAATATTGATAAGAAACGTCCTTGAATGTAGCTGCCTGTGCAGTAGGCATTGCTAAAATGAACACGGACAAAATGACGATGATGATGCCCAGATGTTTACTTGATGATTTCATTCCACCTTCTCCTTCTGTTTGCAAGTTTGAGAGGAATATTTTAACTAAAAATTTTCCTCATCTTTTTCAGATGTTGTCTATCAGAAGTAAGGTGAAGAAACGAAACTTGTTTTCAAGCTGCCATCTTGCCCTTTATTCTGATACTTCTTTTACTAGAATACTATACTTGCTTGCTGTTTGGAAGGTTAGAAGGAATAATTTGGTGTTTTGTGTTTTTAGCGCAAAAAAACCTCCCGGATGAGGTTGTCACCCGGAAGGTATTTAATACGTTTTCACATAATTACTTTACGTTTACAGTTAGGTCTACAATAGAATCTAATTTAATTGTTTTAGTATTCTTACCATCTGCATCTTTAATATCTACAGAAGTCACGTAGATTTTTGTTGATCCGGCATCAGCTTTCTCAAGATTGCCCTCAGTTGTAACTTTCACCACTTCGCTGTTTGCAGTAGCACCTTTGACGTTTGCTACTGTATAGTTGCTAGCATCTTTCAACTCAGTGATCTTAGCGATAGCAGCCTCAAGTGTTTGGTCTGCAGCGATATTAAGTGTAGAAGAAGTGAACAAGATGGATGGTTCTACTGCTGTTGCAGTCGTGTCTACTACAGTGAATGTGTGAGTTTTAACAGTTACTCCACCAACTTTGACGTCGACAGTGTAGACATCTCCAACTTTCGCGCCTGCTTCAAGCGTGATTTTGTTATCCACAACAGTGTCAGCAGTTACATTTTTACCTTGAACGTTTTTCACAGTTACTACCGGCTTCTCTGCTTTGATCATCAATCCAGTGGCATCTACCGATAATACGTCAAGCTCCATAGAGTTTGCATTTGCGCCAGCGTTCAAGTCCAATGTAGACTCAAGACCACGTACGTCGTATCTAGCAAATACGCCAGGATTTTTAAGCTCAACAGCAAGCGTAGCTTTAACAGCTGATTGTCCTGTACCAACTATCACTTCAACAGTGCGGTTGCCGACTTTCGCATTTGCAACTGCAGCAACATTGAACTTCATGACGCCATCATTATTTGTTTTTGAAACTTTTGTGATGTCAAGAGCAGCTTTATCATTTTGTGCAACTTTTTCATTCACAGTAACCACTTGACCTTTAATCGGGTTTCCGAATTGGTCAAGAACTGTCGCTTGGACTTCCATTCCCGCTGTATCTTTTGTAGACAAAGCAAGTGAAGTTTGGTTAAGTGACAATGTATTCACAGCAGGCACTTCCCGAACTTCCATGCTAACTACTTCTTCGAATGCAACCTTATCGCCGTCTTTGACAGTGATCTTCACTTGTGCATTTCCTGTACCTAGGACTTGGACGTCTCCAGTATTTTTGTCAACTACAGCAACTTTTGGAGTTAGAGATTCAAATGCAACGTTCGGGTTCTCCAAAACTGCGCCGAATTGATCAACCACTTCAGTATAGAGCTTCGTTGTTTGATTAGCATATACGATTGTGTTGCGCTTGAACTTATCGTTTTTAAAATCAGCTTCAGTTGTAGAAACTGTCCAGTTTGCTAGTTTTGCAGGCGTTTTAGCTTCAGCTTTGATTGTTACAACTTTGCTTTCAGCTACTACATTACCATCTTTTTCAAAGACAGCTTTCACAGTAGTTGAAGTCCCTTTAGCAAGTGTGATTTTGCCATTTGTAATTGCTGCATTAGAAACAAATTTCACTTGGTTTTTAAATTGTGCAGTGACATCTGTACCTTTATTGTCAACCAACTTGAAAGCAATTTCCGTCGGTGCGTCTGCAAGGATTGTTTGATCTTCCATTAAGATGTTTTCAACGCTCAATGAGCCGACTACAAGTTCTCCGTTGAGCTTAGTTGTTCCAGAAGTGACCTCAACAGCGTATGTTCCGTTTGCAACTACCGGCTCATAGAATGTAATTTCTGCTGACTTCTTATCTTCAGATAGAGTAACAGATTTTACAACTTGGTTAGTATTCGTAGCATTATTCTTCACTTTGACATCTGCAGCTTTCAAAGAAGCTAGTTTCGTATTGAACGAAACTGTTGCCGTCGTTGGGTTAGTTGCAGAAATAGAAACGATTTCAGGTACTGTTACCGTTTCTTCAAGAGTTTCAGCACGGAACATGAACAATGCAAACTCACCGCGAGTTAAATTAGCTTCCGGTGCGAAAGTTGTTTCAGTTTTTCCTAATGTAATGCCGTTATCTTTAAGGGCAGAAACATAACCGATCCAATTGGAGTTGACGTCTTTGAAACCAGCTGTCGTTTCAGCTGTAAGATCATATGCGTTCACAAGCATCTTCGCCATCTCTTGACGAGTGATGTTTTGATCAGGAGCGAAAGATTCTTTCGTTTTACCGGAAGCGATACCTTCCGCTACGATGGCATTAACCGCGCCTTTGACACGATTATTCAAATCTTTGAATCCTTGATCTTTAGCTGTTTCTGTATTCAATCCAAGGGCTCTTGCAATGAAAACAGCTGCGTCGCCACGTTTGATATTTTGAGTAGTACCAAATTCAGTTGAAGTCACACCGTTTGTAATATTATGAGCTAGTAGATAATCTACTGCTTCTTTATAGTTCGAATTCACATCTGTAAAATTAGTTGGTGCAGCGGCCATAGCAGCAGGAATAATAGCGGATGCAACAAATGCTGCAGTAGCTGAAGTTGCGACAATCTTTTTGTAGTTAGATTTCATAGTGTAGGTTTCCTCCTAGTTGTATCTCCCTCCAATATAGTAAACTTGGAGAGGAATATAGTTTCATACTACCAACATTATCCGGTAAAGTCTAATATAAAACATTGGATTAATGTCCACAATATAACAAAATTTTTTAGCCATTCTATTATACCTATATCATTAATACGCATAAAGACAGTCATTTAGCAGTTATCCGTGGTAGAATATAGTTACATACTATTTTTCTATTTAAATGTTTTGTAATTAGAAGAATATATTATTCTATGTAATGTAAACATAAAATGATAGATATGTAAATATAATAATATCGTGGTAATTAATGTGAAAAGAAGCCGATCACTTAAGCATGATCGGCTTCTTCATTTTCAGTTAATATAAGGCGCTGCAATAAAGCCTGTTTTCACTTTTCCATTTTGGTTGGTCTTTACCGGGTACCAGATGTATTGATTAGGAGACTTAGGATCCATATCGTAGACTGGACCTCCAATGATTGTCAATGCATCCTCCGTTGTCAATGTCATGATTAAATCACTTCCGGAACTTGGCTTGGATCGTAATCCCTTTCCAGTGTACTGGACGACGGAGTCTTCCTTCAACAGTTCAACCGACATTGTGTTGGAGCCGGTCATTGTGAAGGCTTTCTTATTGAATTGAATATTGTCGGTTGTTGTTCCGTCGTATTTGAAATCGGCAATTGTCATGACGATCGATCCAATATTCGGATTGACGAAGCCGTTACTGATTTTGCTGTATACTTTTTCCTGGTAGGCGTTCAGGTTTCTATCCCCAGTCGCTTGGTAAAAAGGACTATTCATCGGCTTAGTGCCGTTATAGGCCATAACCGCGAAGTACCAGTGTTCAAGGACATGACGGTTGTTTGTGCCGATGTTCGGAAGATCAGTGCGTTTGAAATTATCCGCAAGGACTTTCACACCAGCTTCAATATTGTACTCAATGTCATATTTGAGACGTGCGGTGTCAAATTCGGTTCTGTTCGTAATTTGCATAAGACCGATTCCGTTGTCTGAACTGATGAGTGGTTCACCGTTACTCAGATAATGTTTCCAGCCGCTTTCCACTTCGACGATAGCCTTTGCTAATTCAGGTGGAACATCTGCTTTTCTTGCCGCTTTCGTCACGAGGCAATTTAGCGTCTGACGATCTGGGTTCACTCGGCTTGCCGAATCATATCCGCAGGATTTAACGCTCAGGCGCAGCTGCTCGTTGGTAGCACGTGCCAGGAATGCAGAAAATTGCGCGCGTGTTACCGGCTGATTCGGGTTGAATGTCGTTTCCGAATAGCCTTGTGTGATCCCAGCCGCGATGATCTTCGGTATATAAGCGTAGCCCGCAGAACTTACGGGCACATCTGTGAAGGTCATAGGCTCCTCTTCACTTAAACCGAAAGCACGGGTCAGGAATATCGCCATTTCCCCTCTAGTAACTTTATTATCCGGCTTGAATGTGCCATCGGTATATCCTTGAATGATCCCTTTATCAGTAGCCGATTGGATCGCGCCTGATGCGAAGCTTTGACTACTGACGTCCGAGAAAAGAGTTGTCCTTTTTTCGGTCGGCAAGTTTTTCACTCTGGCAATCATGACCGCCGCTTCCGCCCGTGAAACCGCATCATTCGGTGCAAAACGGTTTGCATCCTTCCCTTTAATGACACCCTGGTTCGCTAAGTAGTTGATATGCTCATAGAATTGATACGTATTGCTCACATCCGAAAAACCTGAAGCACTTGCAGTTCCAACGCTGCCAGTGATGAAAAGCATTACGACTGCTAGAAATGTAATTATTTTTTTCAATCCGATTCCCCCTCCTTACTATTAGACTACTATAAGATAGGTTGATTTGAAAGGTAAAATCCGGAAAAATTCTGTTGGTTTAGGATTTAATGAAGGGTCTGTAAATAGCAGGTGTCTGCCCCGTTTATTTTATAAAGCGTTCGGTTGATTTTGAGCGGAATGCGGGGCAGGCAACCAAAAGGAAAAACCCTCCAACTAATAAGACGAGTTGGAGGATTCATTAGTTTCATAATTTTGCTGATTCCTAAAAGGAATATAAAAACTCACCTATCGTGTACACACATAACATGAAAGGGTGGATGTTAAATGTAATGGGACCCGGGTGTTTGTGTTTCCGCACAATCACCCTGGTACTCTTCTGAAAGCTGGAACCTTCAGTCGAGTTATTAAATATAATTTATCACATGAGCTCAAATAGGTCAATTATATTTTCTGTTTATTTCAATTATTAATTCACAAGGTCTCTTCTTAATTAATTTCAATCTAGCAATTCTAATAAATCCAACGCAAGGTTGAGAATTACTGCCGCTAATGCTCGTGCTGTCTTATTTTTCGGTAGGTCTTCGACAACTCTAAAAGTGACCGCCCTAACAAATTAAGAAGCTAATTTCACGTAAGAAGAGCCTTGTACTTTCCAAATAAGCGTTACCCACTCCGGATGATCAATGAAAGGATTACGGTTACCTTGCAGTTCATAAATTAAGTTATTTCGCTTAACTTCAATGTCATCTACAGGATCAAATACATGCCATTCGAGAAGGACAGATAGTTTTCCGTGGTATGGTTTTTTTCCGTTTCCATTATTCAAAAGTTCATTCAGCTCTAAATCGACTCTGTCGCCTTTTTCATAGCGGGTTGCCATATAGAATAGCATTCTAGCAACGTCACCTTTAACATTGTTTGGTGGCTCCCATGAATTCGATGTGCGTTTACATCCATCACACCCGTTTACAGGACTGCCACCGTTGTCAAAATCCAAATTTCCTCGTGCGCTATTCACTTGGACATCAGTCGGACGTAAATGATGGATATCAGTACCTGGTCCCTTTGATGTTCCGAAATCTCCATGTGATTGTGCCCAAACGTGCTCCCGGTTCCAGTTGCCGACATTGCCGCCGTTTGCACTTTTGGCACGTGATTTTCCAGAATAGAAAAGGATTACGTTATTTTTGTTATTCGGATCTTCATCTGTCAGTTTTAGTGCATCCCATACTTGAGTATATGATAGTTGTGTATGGTCGCTAATGATTTCATGAAGTGCATCCTTTAATGCTTGCCCTTCTTTTCCGTGAGCGCCCTTATAATAATCGTCTCCCGGAACAGCCTCAGCTTTGACTGTCACAGTGAAACTAGCTGTTACGTTTTTCTGACCATCACTCGCTGTAACACCAACGATATGTGTTCCTTCACTTAATGCTAGAGTCAGTGTCGAACCGTTGACTGTACCTTTTGTAGCTGTATAAGTAAGGGTATCACCGTCTGGATCTGAAAAATGGTCGGAAAGCGAAATTGTGATCGATTCACCAACGTTAACCGTTTTGTTCGCTATTGCCTTTCTGAATACAGGAGCTTTGTTCTCAGGAGAGAAAGGAGGAACCCCAATGGGCTCCCCTTTCGAATTGTAGAACTTGATATTTTCTTTAATTGCACCGTTAATGAATTCGAATTCCTGAATGTTTTCAGCACCTCGAACTTCCGATACGTTTGTTCCATCAATAATCAGTTTTACTGCTTTGATGCCTTTGAAGTCGACGATGCCATTCGCTTCAGCAGGTTTTACAGTGACATTTGTCGTTTCAACCCCTTTGCCGTGGAACTCAGCGTAAGCACCTGTGAATAGGACGCCATTCGTAATGACTGACGTTTCATCAATCGTAACTGACACGCTTGGCTTGCCGATCTTCAATGTTTTCGTTTTGAAGCCTTTGAAATCGTATTTTTGCTCAGCTTCCATCGGTGCAGGTACTTCTGATTTGGCGAAATCAATTTGTACCATTACTGGATCATGGTCACTTGCGCGGCCAGCCATATCTGTGAAATCTGCGTTAATATGAAGAATGTCGATTTCAGTTTTATTGACAAGCTCATTCGTTACAAGGATATGATCCAATACTTGAGAGTTCCCTTGGTACACATACGAATATCGATCTGTTTTTTCCACGTGGTTAATCATGTTTGTCATATGATCGCCCTCATGGATTTTCAATGCGTCTGTAAATTGGAAATCATTGAAGTCACCAGCTGATACGATGTGCGCTTCAGAGTTTTTCGTTTTCACATCTGTAACGAAACCAGCTACGATTTTCGCAATTTCCTTACGTTGTGCTTCACTGCCATAAACAGGAGGTTGTTTCTGCCCGAATAGTGGTGTATCTCCTGTTTTGGAGTTCCAGTGATTCGCGATTACGATGACACTTTCACCTTGGAAATCAAACTGTGCTGCCAATGGCTTACGGCTGCTATTGAATGCTTTGTTATTCGGATCAATTCTACCAGGGTTATGCGTCAATTTGCCGTTTTCATAGCCGACAGCGGTTGTTGCATTTCCATGGGGAATTCCTTGTGTCAATGTTACACGTTCAGGGTTGTACAAGAATCCGACGCGGATATTTGCACCTGGTTGTCCACCGTCCTGATTATTGACAGGGTCGATATTCATATATTTGTATGTTACTCCACCAGCATCTTCAATCGCTTTAATCAATCTTTCATAGCTTTGATTCGCTTTTGAATCGCCTGCGTCCGGTCCATTATTGTCTTGAACTTCAGTGACACCTATGATATCCGGATTTTGCATATCGTCAGCAAACGCGCGCGCTAGTTTCCTTGCCTTGTCATTTGTAGTTGTTTTCGTGTTGTTTGAGAAGTTCTCCAAGTTATAAGAAGCGATTGTCAACTTGTCATCATCTTTAACGATTGTTGTTTTTTCAGGTGTTGCTTCTCCTTTTGAATGAGCCGCTTTCATATCATTGAGGGCAGTAAAGATTTTATAGTTTTGGAATGAGTAACCGACAACTCCTGTAATCGGCCCTTCGAATTTATCTCCAGTCGCTACTTCGAATTCTCTCGCTGCTCCATTTGGCTCCAAACGGAATTGAATGCGATTCGCATTTGCATTGTCCTTTTCCAACAGCAATCCACCATGCAATGTGTTTGTTGGAGCATTTTCCAATACCGTTACGATATCGCCATGTTCTTGCGGTGCAACAGCTTTGACATTACCTACTTTAACAAGCATCCCTTCGATACTTTCCCAGAAATCAATTGCATCGACTTCAGGATTGAAGATCGCCAAACGATCGCTGTCGATATGCTCAGTCGGTAAATTATCTTCATTGATGACGATTGGAGTTGGCAACCCAACGTTTTTCTCAACCAAAGCCACGTTGCCGCCTTGGTCATCCCGCACATTGATCTGTGTTACTTTCAAATCAGTCTGTTGGCGATCGTCATAGCCATCTATTGCATATTCACTTACTTTCCCTTTAACAGAAACTAAGTCACCAATTTGGAATGGCCATGCTTTATTGCCACTGTACAAAACAATTGCTTCTGACGTATTCGGATCATTGTCAGCAAGTGCATCAGGTGTTTGGATATGGTAATAGTTTGAACCATTTAACACGTAGTGATAGGTTACGATTCCTTCTATTCCCTCAACATTTTGTCCGTCAAATGTTGATGTGTGGCCAGCGCCTTGAAGATGATGGATACGCAGTGCCTCTGTAATCGTATAGTTGAATGTCGTGACATCGCTAAATTCTCCAGCTGTTGTTTTCACGACTGCCTTTAACGTTGTGTCTTCTGTAATATCGATTGGAGTTGCATACGTTGCACCATTCTCAATTGGATCTGAGTTATCAAAAGTGTATAGAATACTAGCATCGATTGTGCTTGTCGTTAACGTTACCTTTGTTCCGCCAACGAACGTTCCGCTTCCTGGTGTCGCAACTACCGGATGGATAGCTGTGCTATCCAAAATGATGTCATGCGCAAAACGTGGGATCACTTGGTATGTGGAATCGAACTGTTGAACAATCCCAATAATTGAATCGTATTTGTTGCCCACTTGTAAGCCAAGTGTATTTGTTTCGTCACGAACAACAAATTCAGTTGTCCCATCGGTAACGGTATAGTTAGCCCATCCGCCGCCATCCTCGACTTCGAGTATTGTAATATTTTCGGTTCTGACAAGAATGGATTCATTTTCTTCAGCAACATCGGCTCCTGTAATGACTTTAGGTGCTGGCTCACCGACAGTTTCCGGTTGTCCGACTACCGTTGCACCATCCAATTGTAGGAGACTGCGGAAGTCAGCTGTCTTACCGGTTAACATTACTTTGTCACCAATTTTAATATTCAAGCTTGTTGGTCTTACCGCAATTCCATCAGTTGCATCTTGAATGGAAATTGTGTTTTTCAAGTTTGCAGCGACTACCCCTTGAACCGTAACAGTTGCACCTGGTGCCATTGCACGAACATCAGCAATTGTCGAAACTACAGGTTCACCTGGATCGCCTGGATCGCCTGGATCGCCTGGGTCACCCGGGTCTCCAGTCCCCATTTCATGGCTTCCGAGATGTTCGAATGTATCAATCGAATACGTTGTCCACTCATCCGCAGTGTTATATTCGTCATCAACATTTGTATCGCCTGACAAAACTGAATTTTTTCGAACAAGCGTTTTGTCTAGACCCCAGTTAATTCTTTGCCCTACTTGGCCAAATGAATCGACGACTGCATTGCCCTTTTTCAAGACGATTGCGTCATCTCCGTTAAAGGCCATTATGCTTGAGTTTGGCAAATCAGCCAATGCTTTTAAAGTTGCATTTGCACTGCTATGCACAATAACATAGGTCTTACCATGTTTTAATTCGCCTGACAGATTCAATCTTGTTTGTGTCGTCTTGCCGCCATTCGAGTAAAGCTCGATTGTATATTGGCCAAGGTCGATGTTTGCGCCGGTTCCGTTATATAACTCAAGCACTTTGTTATTGCTACTGCCTTCAACATATTCGGATATAATCAGATCCGTTGCATACTCGGCCGCCACAGCGTTGACCGGCATTGCGGGAACAACTACTCCCGCAACTAAACCGGCCGACAACATGATATTTACGGACTTTTTCCAATTCCCTCTCGACATTCGATAAATCCCCCTTCAGGATTTTGAAGTTTTAGTTTCTGAATATTATTAATCGACGATTGTATCTCCATCTACTTCAACATCATCTAAATTAAAGCCCGCGCCATTTAAATCAGTAAGAATTAAATCTCCTTCAACTTTAATGTTAGATATCCTTAGAGCCTCTGTTAAAGTTCCAAAGATCGTCAAGTTTCCTCGTACAACTGCATGTCCTAATTCAAGAACTTTAGAAATGTCCACAGTTACATCTCCGTTATAAACTTTTGGAGCATCCACTGTACCTGAGAATTCTTCACCGTCATAGTCACCAGCGGGGTATCCATTTTCTTTTGCAATATCAACGATACGACCTTCAACTTCCGGGTCTACAGTCACCAATGAAACTAAATGGTCACGGAAATTTTCCCAGTCGGAGAGGCCAAGATCTACCACGCGTCCTTCTTCATAAGCTCTTTTGAAGACATCAAAACCATCTCCGCCTTTTGCAGTGAAAGCGTTCGTTGCAATTGTATATGTCTTAGCGTCTTCAATTTCAACATATACATCGTTGCCCGAGTTATATTTAACAGAAACAACACGATCACCTACCGGTTTGGATGAATCGAATTCCACTTTTGCACCGGAGACATGAAGGAATCCGCCATTTTCTTTAGGGTATTCTTTGAAGCTTGTTTCAAATGCTTCTTTAATCTCAGCACCTGTCAATTTCATCATTGCTAACGTGTTGCCAAATGGGAGAACTTCAATGACTTCTCCGACAGTGATGGGACCTTGGTTAATCGGCTTACGAATTCCTCCACCATTTTGCATTGCCATAATTACATCCGGAGCATATTCTTTGGCCTTGGCGAGCATTCCGTCGGTAATTACGTTTCCTAGTGGAGTTTCATTGCTACGAACACTAATATTGCTTGAATCAGAAAGACGAGGGTTGGCAAGCTCTTTAACTGCAACAGATCCAGTTTCCTCATTTTTCACCTGATTAATCCTGTCAGCGTATTTCTTTAAGATCTCAGCAGCATCTGGATCTTCCACTTTTGAACCGATCGGTATCAATTCTCCATTATGCTCAACAACTATCCCATTTTTATCAAACGCGACATCTAGTGTTCCAAGATTCTCAGCGTATTGGTAAGCTTGGACTATAATCGTTGGCTGCTTCTTATTTGTAAATAATACTGGTTTGTCAAGTTTCGTATGGCTATGCCCACCAACTATAATGTCGATTCCTTCAACGGCTTTCGCCAACTCAAGATCGTTGTCAACAGCTGGATTATCATCATATCCAATATGTGTAATGGCGACGATCTTATTGACACCCATTGCTTCGAATTCTGCTACCATCTTTTTGGCTTGTTCAATATAATTCGAGAAAGTAATTGAACCAGGGCTAGAGATATCTACAGTATCAGCAGTCGTCAAACCGAAAATACCGACCTTTTCGCCGTTGACTTCTTTAACGATTCCTGTGTAAATATTTCCATTGTTAGGAGCGGAAGAAATCTTTGTATTAAACAAACCTGTGAATAACTTATCCTTCGAGAAATCCACGTTCGATGAGACGAACGGAAATTGTGCCGCTTCAATGAAATCTACTAATGCCTGATGACCTTGCTCGCTTGAACCTAAATCGAATTCATGGTTACCAAAGGTCATTGCATCCACTTTCATGAGGTTCATGAATTCTAGATCAGCTTGTCCAAGGAATTCATTGAAATACAGCGTCCCAGAGAATACATCTCCTGCATCGAGAAGTAATGCACTCGGTTTTTTTGTTCGGACTTCTTTGACAGCGGTCACTCTCTTAGCTGCATTATCTAAATGGGAATGTGTGTCATTGAAATGCATGATTGATAGAACATAGTTTTTGTCTTTTGGAGGAGTTGGACTTGGAGTATAGATAACTTGTTGATTGACAACGACTGTGATTATAAGTTCTTTGGCTTTATTTCCTGCCTTATCCTGCGCACTATAGGTTACTGTGTATGTGTCAGGTCTTAACGTGTTAATTCTGTCTACTACTTCCTTCTTGCTATTTTGAATCACTGTCGTCACTTTTACATTTCCATCTTTATCATCAGTAGCAGTAACGTTCGGAAGTGAAAAGGTTGCTCCATATGAAAGAGTTAACGATTTTACCCCCTCATAATGAATGACAGGCGGTGTTTCATCTACAACAGAATCTTTTAGTATAGCTCGTCCACGAAAAACAAATAGAGCAAATTCTCCACGCGTCACTGACTGGGACGACCCGAATTCATTGGCACTTTTTCCCCTTGCAATGCCGCTACTCACCAAAGCATCGACATATGGTGCCCAATTCGAATTTACATCTTTAAATTTCGTTTTATTACTTTCGGCTTTTAACCCATATGCATTTGATAGAATTTTTGCCAATTCAACTCGTGTGATCACATCATCAGGTGCAAAGCTTGTTTTACTTTTTCCAGAAAGAATGCCAGCTTTGTAAAGTGCATTTACTGCTCCCATTTGAAGCCGGTTTACATCCTTAAAAGGAATATCGGAAACATTTGAAGTATCCAAGTATAAGGCTTTCGCTATCATGACAGCTACATCCCCACGTTTTAGAGTTTCCGATATACCAAAATATCCATCTCCTAACCCTTTGGCAATCCCATTAGCAGTTAAATATGCAACCGCATCTGAATATTGACCTGTAGAGTCTTTAAACTCTGCTGATGCAGGTGTTACTGCGGATGCAACTAGAGTCGCAACTGCTGCTGTCGTTAGAAACTTACGGTATTTTTTACTTGTCACCATTAGTCCTTGACCCTCCGTGAATTGTATTAACACAAGTTTCCAAGTGTTTACGAGTCATTGTATCAAAGGACTAAACTTAAAGCCACAAAAATTTGAAAAAATTTAGTTATTTAGTCTCAAATAATTTGTTGAATATTGTAAGTTTGTCTGTTCTGTTAATTCCTTTTACCCACAAAATATTACTTTATTATTGAATTCTGTCCAGATTTTCTCCCTAGTGCCTTTTTATGTATATTACTGTCGAAATGTCTTCCTACCAATCTTATTGAAATCCAGCATAAAATGCATAATTCTATTAAATTCGATTCATCCCTACACGACTCTTGCACTACCCGCAGCTCAGCATTCTTTTTTTGTGAAAATAAATCCGCAAGTGTCATTTGAATAGATTTGATTAAATGGGAAATACCGGGTCTCGACCAAAAAAACACCTGCCGTGATCCATCGCGTTTGGACTGGCACTACACACCAACTTGTTGTTTCAAGGAGCATTCCTATCGTTCCGGAACTACGATGCTAAGTATGTAACATTGTGAAATACACAAGGCACAACGAGTTGTGCGCGGATTGTAAGCTCGAGGGCATTTGCCAGAATGTATACAAAGCTAAAATCACCATTGACTGTTAGAATCAGCAAAATACGGATTTTTATTTAATTTATTGGTACACACATATCAATCGCATTACATCACCAGGAATGAACGAGAAAAAGAAATATCCAATTTCGTGGAAAAAGGAAGGCAGCTCTCCCACGGAACTGCAAATAACTATTTAAAGAAATTAGGTGCAAGAGATTCATTCGTGTCAAAAGATTCATTCATGGAAAAGGTATAGCTGGAAGAGGTCTTGGGGCTTTCCTTAAAATGATTAAAGTAGAATTCAAGCAAGCAGTTCTATTGAACAATCTCTCCGACACGAAATTATAATGCCGAACGAATTAAATTTGGCGCTAACAAATGGATTCCTACTAGAGACTTATAAACGAATCGACAGCCACCTTCACAGAATCAGTGCACCAAGATAAAACAAAATGCAATAATCACTAGATTAATTGATTACGGTCATCCGATTTCACCACTCATGACATCATCAGATATAACCTTTGAAATATAGAAAAAACAACCCCAGCAGAAATTACTCTCGCCTACGGTTATAGGTTACGATTATTGTGAATTGAATCGGTGCGAGGTTCCCGAACTTATGTCCACTCACTTTGAAGACACAAACTTCTATTGCGGCAAGCCTCCTTTACGACAGGCTATGTCTGCATGTCTGAGGTAAGTTTTTTTCATATGTATACATTCCTTTCCCGTTTCATCCATCGCTCCATACCAAAGATTGAAAGATTGATTGTATGGCGTACTAGATGCGAGGGGGTATTTACATGAATCTATATAATTTACGCATCTATATAATAGAGTGGCTACAGTATGCAATTCACTTTCTGCAACTCTACTTCCAATCAACGCATACAATCAGGATGGAAAATATCGCTCTAAGAAGTCAATTGGCTTTATATGTCCAACGTTATGAAAAAGAAACGCTGCCAAAACCAACGCCAACTCCAGCATTCCGGTAACTTTGGGTACTTCTCTCGAAAAACATGACCAATTGGAAAGAAGTACTGCTAATCGTCAGGCCAGAGACTGTCATCCGTTGGCATCGTACAGCATTCAAGATGTATTGGAGCCGACTCTCGAAGAGAAATGGTCGACCAGCTATTTCGAAAGAAACCATTCAACTCATTAAACGCATACATAAGGAAAACCCATTGCTATCGCCTGAGAAAATTCATGAAAGGATGCTGGTTCTTGGGATAAAACATACACCCGCTCCTAACACCATCGCAAAATATCTATCTGTTACCAGAAAGCCGCCTTCTGATCGACAGATCCAATCTTGGAAGACCTTTCTGAAGAATCATCATCATGAACTATGGGCAACCGATTTTTTTACCATTCCAACATATAAGTTCCAAATTCTTTATGGTTTGGTCATCATCCACCATCAAACCCGTCAAATCGTCTATTTCGCCGGTACCACGAACCCTACGGCTCAATGGACCATACAGCAATTTCGAAACGCAACGCCTTTCGAAAAAGCACCCAAGTATCTACTACATGACAATGATCCGATTTTCTGTTCCAGGGCGTTTCAGTCGTTCCTTAAATCTTCAGGAATTACTTCAAAGAAGACGGCCTATCGCTCGCCGTGGCAGAATCCTTATGCGGAAAGAGTCATTGGAACAATCAAAAGGGAATTACTAGACCACGTCATTCCGCTGAACGAGCGGCACTTGCATTCGCTACTCCGGGAGTACATTAACTATTACAATACCGAACGGCCACATCAGGGAATCAGCGGCAATACACCGACCCCTCCTCCAATTCAGTTTCCGACGACGGCGGAGAAGACAAATCTAGAAGCGACATCCGTATTAAACGGGCTCTATCATTCGTATAAAAAGATCGCATAACATCGACACTGGTTAATTTTAAAAAACCTTCAAGAAAGGCTTATTTGGCATGCCTTTCTTTTTTGCATTCACTTTTCACAAAGAAACTATAGATACAGAAGGGAGTTTCGCATACAAGATAAGAAAAGCCATCCGGGGAAATCTGAGTGATTTCTGTCTGGATGGACTTTTTGAAGGTGACAGGGTTACTATTCTAATTTTCCATTTACAAACCGGGGATTCATTTTCAATTTCTGGTTTCACTGAATTCGATAGTGTTTTATATTAGGATTCACTCCAAGAATACCCTTATCATATTGCCATCTCTCTGGAACTCTATTTTTCCATGCAAACTGTAATTCCTATTTCTTCATGTTAATCTTGGAATATCCTCTCAAAAAAGTTCATCACATGGGAATGATCACCTTATATAGAGAGATGTCTAGACATTATTTTTTTAAAAAAATACGATATGGATGCAAGATTAGATACTATTGGATTTCGGCAAAAAAGAAAATCCCTCTCTTTTACAGATAGACAGGGATTTTACTTATTTATCGGATGTAACAGTTAGAAAAAGACCCCAGTAAATAAATGTTAATTATATATAGGAATATATAATAGGTTTTTATTTCTGAGGTCTTATTTCCACTTATTTCGTTCTAATTAGAACTTATAAAGTAACGTTTCGTTTAAAATGATCAAGGAGTAACATCAACAGTTACTGCAACAGTAGCAGTATCTTTAGTTTTACCAGACGCAGTATGCGTTACAGTATAAACTACATTTGATGTACCGTCAGCAACTAATTTTCCGTCTGTATCATAGATAGCTGGAGCTGAAGTTGATTTAACAGCAATAGAGTATCCAGATGGAACAGATGGGAGAGCAGTTGTACCTGCCGCTGCTGCTGCTGGTGCAAAAGTAGTGCCAACTGCAGTTGCTTGAGCATCAACTAATCCTTGCTCTTTTGTTTGTAATGTAGCTTCATTAGTAACCAAAGCTTTTTGAGCTGTTGTTAAGCCATTGTAAGCTGTTCTTGCAGCTTCAACTTGACTTTGACTAGATGCTGAGTTGATTTGAGCAATTACTGCATCAGCAGCAGCTTGGTCAGCAACTGCGCCTTGAGCTGCTACGCTTTGCGCTTTAACTTCAGAACCTTTTTTAAGAACGTTACGACGAGCGTCTTCAACATCTCCCACAAGTGTAACAGTTGGAGCTACTGAAAGATCGTTAACATCTAGTTCTTTCACAAATACTGTAACTTCACCAGTTCCAGTATGTGCGATACTTTGGACTTCGTAGCCTGCAACTGAGAAGTCTTCGTCAGAAACAGATGGTGCGTAAAGTGCTTCTGAGAAAGTAACTACGAAACGATCAACATGGTTATTGCTGTCGTTATCCTTAGCATTAGCAGCGACAAGTTTAGGAGCAAGCTTGTCAATTGCAGTTTCTGTAAAGTCTAAAGCAGTTCCAAATTCATTTTGAGCACCTTTTGTTGCTCCTTGTACTCCAGCTGATGATACTGTACGTACCTGTACAGAATTACCAGCTGCAACAGCTGTATTTGTAATTTCTTTGCCATCTGGCAAAGTGATTGTGATTACAGTATCTCCGCCTTCAACAACACTTGACGATACACGTGTTGGAGCAAACCAAGATGTACCATTATCAATAGAAACTTCAAAGTCTTCATGTGTTGCACCTGAAACAACTTCATCCTCGATTATAACTTTCACTTGTTTACTTCCAGTTACTTGTGCTTCATCAGCAGTGATTGCAGCAACAGTACTTAAGAATGTTACAGGTGTAACGAAAGCTGAAGTAAAGTTACCAGCAGCATCTTTTACTCGTCCAACATTAATTGTACCACCAGCAGTTGGTGCAGTTTTGAAAGTAATTACAACAGCTTTGTTGCCGTTGATTGCTGTAATTGTATCATCTTTAGAAAGAGCAGCACCATTCAATTGATAGTTACTCTTGCTAAGGATTGAGTCCACGTCCATTGCTTCACTGAAGTTAACTCGTACTTTATCAGTAGCAATTCTTGAAGCAGATACTACACTTGGTTTCACTTCATCTTTCGCTGCAAAAGTAACAGTTACTGTTTCTAATTTATTACCAGCTACAGAACGATCTTTTACTTCTTTAACTTCAAGAGTATGGTTTCCACCATTGATAGTATCAGTAGTTAACACGATTACATTGTTAGTGCCAGCTTTGAAAGCAGCACCAGTTACAGCAATTTTATCGCCATTAGCGTCTTTTAACGTGTAGTTTGCAGTGTTGCGAGCACCATTAGTTGCAGCACTATCTAATACCGCTTCAGAGAATGCAACTTCAATCTTAGTTGAATCTACAAATGTTACTGAACTTACAGTTGGTTTCACATTGTCTACAGAAGTAGCAATAGTGAATGTAGTTTCAGCAAACTCGTTACCCCAGTTGTCTTTAACTAATTGTGCTTTCTCATCAGCATACTTGAAGTACATTGTTGTAGAACCTGGAGGGAATGGTTTAGATGCTCCGAAGTCAACTACAAATGTTTGACCGTCACCAGTCGGGTTTGTAACATTAGCACCCGTAACTTGGTTCAAAGAAGAGTTACGAGTATGAGTGAATAGCGCATTACCATTTCCAATTAAGGAAGCTGCATCAATCTTCTTGTTGAACTTAATTGTTGCAGTTGTTTCTGTATTTGCTACAAGATCAGCAGATACAGGAGTTTTGTCAATTACGAATGAGAATTCAATATCTCTTGGCGCAACTTTATACCCAGCATAATCCTGAAGCGCATTGTTTGCACCAGAACGAATAGTTAA
Source organism: Saccharococcus sp. Marseille-Q5394 (assembly GCF_946901335.1). Classification (NCBI taxonomy): domain Bacteria; kingdom Bacillati; phylum Bacillota; class Bacilli; order Caryophanales; family Anoxybacillaceae; genus Saccharococcus; species Saccharococcus sp. Marseille-Q5394. The sequence continues at coordinate 1,709,137 of NZ_CAMPPQ010000001.1, forward strand.
TTTGTGTTCGCCTTCTGAAATATCAGAAAGTGTTTTAAGAGTTACAGTATTTCCACTGTATACTGCATAAGTTGTATCTAATGCCACTTGGCCACCATCAAGTTGGAAAGAACGAACAGTGTCGAGTTTAGATACAGTTTCATCTAAAGGCTCAGAGAAAGTAACTTCGATTAAACGAGGTCCGACGCCTTTAGCTGATTGTGATGCAGGAATAGCAGTATCTGATACAGCAAATTTAGTTTCAAAGTCTTTAGCAAGACCAGCTTTTGCAGCAATTTTTAGTTCGTTGTTCTTAGAGTAGTTAACCAATTTGTCAGCTTCTGCTAATAGAAGTGTTACATTTTTCTCGTTAACAGTAACTTTCAATGGAGTATCTCCATTAACTGAGTAGTTAGCTACGTTTGCAGCTTCAGTACCAGTTAATTCTGAAGTTAATTCCACAACAACCTCTACAAGGTTAGTCGCACTTACCGAAACAACTTCTGGAGTAGCTGGTGGTGCAGGTACTAGTTCTACCTCAGCACGGTAGATAAATAGAGCGAACTCTCCACGTGTCAAGTTGTCAGTTGGAGCGAAAGTTGTATCTGTCTTACCAAGAGTGATTCCAGCTTCTTTAAGAGCGGAAACATATCCGATCCAGTTGCTGTTCACATCTTTGAAGTTAGCATTTTCTTTTGCAGTCAACTTATAAGCGTTAGCAAGCATTTTCGCCATTTCTTGACGAGTGATGTAGTCAGCTGGAGCGAATGCAGTAGCAGTTTTACCGCTAGCGATTTTCGCTTCAACGATTGCGTTGACAGCACCTGCTACACGAGCGTTAACATCTTGGAAACCTGCATCTGGTGCAGAAGTAGTATCCAATTTAAGAGCATTAGCGATCATGACCGCAGCGTCACCGCGAGAGATGTTGCTGTTCGTACCGAAAGTAGTTTCAGTAGTTCCTTTTGCGATTCCGTTTTCTACCAAGTAGTTTACTTCTTTTTCGTAAGTTTTGCTTACGTCCTTGAAATCAGTTGCCGCTGAAGCGACTGGTACGATTGCTGTTGCAACTAGTGTTGCTGTTGCAGCCGAAGCCACAAACTTTTTGTAGGCTTTTGGTTGATGAGCCATGTGTAGAATTCCTCCCTATTGTATGATTACATTTATGAAGCTTTCATATGAACCTGGTAGTCTACAAGATTCAATATGTATTATACCAACCATACGCATAATAATCTACCTTTATTTTCAAGGGGATTAAATTTACTTTATTAGATAAGTAGATTTGAAAACTTGAAATTGAAAGTATATTATCATGCATACCTCGGCATGTCAGCTCTTTAACAAGTATAGCAAAGTTTTAAAAAAACTCAAGCTATATTAATCTATCTTCTGAAAATTCGTCTTTTGCACGCTGTGTAGGTATAATCTATTAATCTAAAACGATGGTTTCAAAAATGAAATTTCTTTTTATGAAACTGGGCATGTAAAAAGGCCGACAAAAATGCCGGCCTTTCTTGTTAACTCTATTATTATTCTTACTTTCACATCGGACTGTTTTTCGAATCCCCTAACACGTACACTTCAAATCCAGCTGCTCGCCATTTTTCTCGGTCAATGCATTGTTTTGTATCGATGATGATTCTACTTTCCATTACATCGGCTATTTCTGCTGGATCGAGATCCTTGAATTCATTGTGGCTTGTTAAAATGATGGCTGCTTGAGCCCCTTCCAACGCCTCATCCATTTTTTGCGTTTGGATTTCCAAATTGTTCTTTTTAATATGTGGATCGAATGCAACGACATTCAAAGCCCTCTTTTGCAATTCCTCTACGACGTCGATGGACGGACTCTCCCTCATGTCGTCAATGTTTCCTTTGAAGGCTAGACCTAGTACTGCCACCTTCGCTTCATTCGTATCAATCCCTTTGGCCTGCAAGATTGTCGTAAGCAGATCTGCTGTGTAGGCGGGCATGCCATCATTCGTCTTGCGTGACAGGTTGATGATCTTGGCGATTTCCGGATTTAATTCAACAAGGAACCATGGATCGACGGCGATGCAATGCCCTCCGACGCCTGGTCCTGGTTGATGGATATTGACGCGCGGGTGGAAGTTCGCGAGACGGATTGCTTCCCAGACATCCACGCCGATTGTTGCGGAAAGTTTTGCAAGTTCGTTTGCTAATGCAATATTGACATCGCGATATGTGTTTTCCATCACTTTGACTAGTTCTGCAGTCGTATCGTCCGTCTCGTGCATATGTCCTTTGACGAATGAACGGTAAAGTTCCGATGTCATTTTTGCGGATTCTTCATTGACTCCCCCAATGATGCGATCATTTGAAATGAGTTCTTCGAATACACGGCCAGGAATCACCCGTTCAGGTGAATGGGAGACGAATAGTTCGGTCCCGATTTCGAGTCCAGTCGGGATGAGTTCCGGAATGACGACATCTTGAACGGTTCTTGGAGGAACTGTCGACTCAAGAATGACGAGGTTCCCTTTTTCAACGAATGGAGCGATTGCTTTCGCCGCACTTCGGATATATTCGAGATTAGCTGTTTTGTCTTCTTTGATCGGCGAAGGCACTGCTAGGATGAATACATCCGCCTTTATCGGTGTAGTGGAAACTGTGAACATGTTTGAGTCGATTGCTTCATCTAAACGTTCTTGCAAACCGTTCTCTTCAATATGAAGATGTTTGTTGCGGATGCTTTCCACTACGCTTTCATTGATATCGACACCGTGCACTTTATGTCCGTGGTTGGCAAACATGACTGCTGTCGGCAATCCGATATATCCTAGTCCGATTATGCAAATTGACTTTTTCATATTGAAAGACTCCTAACTTTTTTAGTTTCTTCTATTAAATAAGATGTTCATCAGGAAGAGGGGCAAGTTCATTTGGCGCTTGATCCGTTTTGGATCGCTTGCCAGCCGGTACAGCCACTCGGTGCCTGTATTCCTGAAGATTGCGGGTGCCCGTTTGACAGTTCCGGAGAAGACGTCAAAGCTGCCGCCGACCCCTTGAAATACTAAGACGTTCTTCAGCTTATCCATGTTTCGTCTTATCCAAAGTTCTTGCTTCGGGCTGCCGAGGGCTACGAAGATAATTTCAGCACCGCTATCGTTAATGCGCTGTATGAGTGCTTCTTCATCTTGTTCATACCCATCTGTCATTCCCGCTATTCCGATACCGGGGTGTTGTTGTTTTATGTTATTGGCCGCTTTTTCGACGACCTCTTTTTTCGCACCATATAAATAGATGGGATGGTGTTCATCTGCGGCGAATTTCAGCAGCCTCGCCATCATGTCAACGCCTGTGACGCGGGAATTAATCTTCCCTTTTTTCATTTTGGATGCCAGCAATATGCCTACGCCGTCCGCTATTTGAAACGTCGACCCGTTAATAAGATCCTTCACTTCCGGGTTCTTTTGTGCTGTCATCACCTTTTCCGGGTTGACGGCGATGATTGTGGACTGTTCACCGGCTGCCATCCGGGTTTTTATTTCCGTAATGATTCCTTCATATGTAAGAGGCGACACATGGACGCCAAGGTACGTTTCTTTCATTGTCTGACCCTCGATTCGTTGCATTCAATTGTATAAGTATAGCAGAAACCCAAAGCGGTTGCATAGCCATTGGGAACGATGATAGAATGAGTAAGAATTAACGATATAAGTAATTTGTTGAGAGATGACTTTTCATTTAAAGAAGAGGGCAACATTTTTATTCAGTAATTCGTCCTATATAAAAAGTCGACTTACATTTATTTATAACTATGCTTTCACGGCTTCGTGGAAGCTTTTGTTTTGAGGAGGATATCCATTGAAAATAGTGATTTCAGGTTTTTACGGACTTGGAAATACAGGTGACGAGGCCATTTTGAAGGCCATTGTCGATAATTTGCGCGCTGAACTTGATAATCCCGATATTACCGTCTTTTCGCTGTCCCCTGCTAAGACTTCGAAGGAGCATAGCGTAAAATCGGTTTACAGGGGCTGGCGTCATGAAAACAAGGAAAAGGTGAAGGCGCTCCGGAATGCGGATCTGTTGATATCCGGAGGCGGCGGGTTGCTTCAGGATACATACCCGACGAAGTTTTTATTCGGTCCACTTCCCTATTACTTGCTCATTGTTTTATTGGCAAAGCTATGCGGAACGAAGGTCATGTTCTTCTCGCAAGGAATTGGCCCGGTGACAAGCAAATGGGGTAAGTTCCTTATGCGGGCGATTGCTAATAAAGCGGATTTCATTACCGTCAGGGACGAGTATTCGAAAGAGTATCTTGAGAATTTGAAAGTGACGAAGCCCGAGACGGTCGTTACTGCTGATATCGTGTTCGCTTTCAAGCCTACGGAAGACAATGTCGCTTATGCTTCACTCGGATTGAAGGGTGATAAACGACTTGTAGCGGTCGCCCCTCGGCCTTGGTTTGATCATGAGGATGAATATATTGAAAAGCTAGCATGGGTGTTGGATGAGCTCATTGAACAGAGGGGTGTAATGCCTGTATTCGTCCCTATGGAGCCGCCTTACGATACGAATGTATCGAAAAAAGTAATGGCAAAGATGAAGAATGCGAGCAAGACCCGGCTGTTAGGCGATTCATTCACACCGAATGAGTTTTATAATTTCATTTCCAGAACTGAATTGACGATCGCCTTGCGTTTGCATGCGTTGATATTCGCTGCGCTTTCGAATGTACCGCACATCGGCTTGAGCTATGACCAGAAGGTGGAAAGCTTCCTGAAGCGCTCGGGCATGTGGGACCGCTCTTTCCCTCTAGGAGATTTCACGAAGGAAGCATTGCTTGAAAATGCGCTTTACGTACTTGACCATGGTGCAGAGACGAAAGAGATGATTGCGCCGAATGTCGACGTGTTGCGGAAGGAAGCTGTTCGCAATGTCGATTTACTACGGGAACAATTTTTGGATGGAGGACGTTGAATTGAAAATATTATTGGCTACTGCATATGATTATCCCCATTTAGGCGGATTATCAGTCCATATGACAACTTTGAAGGCTGGACTTGAGTCACGGGGCCATACGGTGGATATCGTATCATTCTCAGATGTGCCTAAGTGGAAGCAGGACGGTGTTGTCCGCGGGCCGGCTTTCGTTTTGAATAAGATGAAAAAAGGTTCGGGTTATGTCTGGACGTTAAATCGACGGAAGGACGAGCTGGAGTCGCTTATTAAGGAGAAGGTTGCGGGCGGCGGGTATGACATCATCAATGCGCAGGATGCTTTTACGACGCTTGCCGCGCTAGAATCGGACGTTCCAGTCGCTAGTACGGTGCATGGCTATTTGACTTTCGAGGGCATTTCCAAAGGCACCGTCATGGAAGGCTCCACTGAAGCGGATAAGTTGAAAGAAGCTGAGTGGAAATCGTATAAGTCGACGCGTGAAGTGATTACGGTCGATACACGGATAAAGGATTATATCGAGAAAGAAACAGGCGTTGTCGGCAACATGATCAAGAACTTCATTGACGTCGAATCATTCAAGCCTGAAATTTCGCGTCGAGATGAGTTCCGTGAGAAATATGGCTTTGAGAAGGACGATATGATTTTCTTCGTTCCGCGCCGTTTGACGAAGAAGAACGGTGTCATTTACCCGATTTTATCGTTGCCAGCGGTTCTTGAGAAATTCCCGAAAGCGCGTGTCGTATTTGCGGGAACGGGCGAAATGATGGAGACAATGAAAGCGAAGGCTGCAGAGCTTGGCGTGGCTGATCGGGTGACGATGGTCGGCGCGGTGGATCATGCAGATATGATCCAGTATTATGCGTTGAGCAATGTGGCACTTGTCCCTTCGATCTATTCGGCAGGAGTGGAGGAAGCGACGTCCATTTCCGCATTGGAGGCGATGGGTTCCGGTGTTCCGTTGATCGCGTGCGCGGTTGGCGGCTTGAAGGAGATCATCGAAGACGGCGTGGACGGGCTGTTGGTGGAAGAGCAGAATGTCGAGGCGTTGAGCGAGGCAATGATCCGTTTGCTGGACGACCCTGCTTTCGGGCAGCAGTTGGCTGACACAGCGCGGGCTAAGATTGTTGCGGAGTATTCGCATTTCGCAGCGGCAGAAAAGTATGAGAAGATTTATGAGAAGGCTTTGAAGAAAAATTGATGAACTGATTGCTCCCCGCCCAGGCTGGGAGCTTTCTTTATGAATACAGATCGGCGTCTTTCGGATGCTGATGCAGGTTAGGTGGATGGATATGAGCAAATTAAAGAAAGCGGCTTTGTGGACGACGTTGCTTGCTCTCATGTTAAAAGTGTCGGGGTTCATTCGCGAGTCCATTGTTGCGAATGAGTTCGGGGCCTCACATGAAACGGATGCTTATTTCTTGGCGTTCGGGTTCATTACGCTTGTCGTGGCGATGATTTCGACGGGCTTCAATAATGTGTTTTTGCCGATGTATGTGAAGAGCCGCACGGGGAATCCGGACCATACTGACCGGAATGCGAATGCCCTCTTGAATTGGACGGTTTTATTATTCGTATTTGTGAGCGCGTTCGGCTGGTTTTTTGCGGATTGGTTCGTGCCGTTGATTTATAAAAAAGCGGTGTTTGAAACGAAAGTGATTGCTGTCGAGATGACACGGTTGTTTTTCGCTTTCATGACAATGATTGCGTTAAGCGGCTTGCTCGATTCTTATTTGCAGTCACGCCGGATTTTTGTTCCATCCCAGATGTCGAAGCTGCTGGCGACGTTGATGGCAGCATTGTCTGCAATTCTATTCAGTGACGTGTGGGGTATTTATTCGCTGGTGTACGGGTTTATTGCGGGGACGGTGATGGGTGTTATCGTTCAGGTCGTTGCACTCGCCCGCTCCGATTATAAGTGGCAACCTGTTTTCAATATGGAGAGGACGTTTGCGAAGGCATTTTTAGTGCTGATTATTCCATCGCTGTTGAATTCGGTTGTTGGCCAAGTGAATTTGTTTGTTAACAGGTATTTCGCTTCCGGGACAGAAGAGGCGGCGGTTACATATTTGAACAACTCATCGCTCATCATCAGTATTCCGAACGCGATCTATGCGACGACGCTTGCCGCCATCATTTTCACGCTGATGAGCGAGCAGACGGAGCAACTGGATAAATTCAAGGACACTGTTTTTCGCGGGATGGAAATTTCATTGGTGACGTTGCTGCCGATTGCGGTGGGCTTGCTGGTTGTCGGAGATGCTGTCGTTTCTTTCATTTATGAACGCGGGAAATTTACAGCGGCGGATACTTCAAATACGTATTTAACGTTATTGCTGTACTTGCCGATTATCGTGTTCCAGGGGATGCAGCTGATCCTGTCGAAATCTATGTATTCTAGAGGCAAGACCGCTGTTGTGTTCCGTATCAGTGTAACGACGATTGCAGTGAATCTCATTTTGAATTGGCTGTTGGTTGATAAGTATGGGTACCCGGCACTTGCGATATCAGCTTCAGTTGTGAGTGTTTATTATTTTGCGGTGTCGATGGCTGTAGTTTATAAGGATTTAGGGGCTGCAGAGTTGAAACGTGTTGCGCGGATGAGTTCGCGTGTTGTGGGACCGGCGATCGTGATGGGGCTTGCGGTGTGGGGAGCGAAGGTTTTGCTGCATGCGCAGGATTGGTATTCGCTTTATCAGTTGGCTGTGCTCGTACCCATTGGGGTTGTTGTTTATGCGGCAATGATCCGGGTGATGTACCGGGAAGGGTTTAATCGATTTGTTGGATTGTTGAGGCGTGGGTAAATAGTGTGTGGGATTTATGCGTGTATAGAGGTTTATGCGTCGGATTCAGGATTTATGCGTGAAGATGGCGGTTTATGCGTGAGATTGTAATGGTCGCGGGTGAATTGTATCTTCCTTGCGAAAACGCTGGTCGCGCCGAGTGCTTTTGACAATTTTATCTTTTATTCAAAGGAAAAAGTAGAGGGGATCCCCTCTACTTTTTTATTATCTTGTATTCAATTCTGTCAGGAAGTCGCCGCGGATCCAGCAGAATTTGTTATGCGTGAGAGTTGGGGTTTATGCGTGAATGCTGCGGTTTATGCGTGGAGTTTTGGATTTATGCGTGAATGCGGCGATTTATGCGTGGAGTTTTGGATTTATGCGTGAATATCGCGGTTTATGCGTGGAGTTTTGGATTTATGCGTGAATATCGCGGTTTATGCGTGAGATTGTAATGGTCGCGGGTGAATTGTATCTTCCTAGCGAAAACGCTGGTCGCGCCTAGTGCTTTTGACAATTTAATCTTTGATTCAAAAGAAAAAGTAGAGGGGATCCCCTCTACTTTTTTATTATCTTGTATTCAATTCTGTCAGGAAGTCGCCGCGGATCCATCCAAATTCGATGTGTTCTCCGTTGGCGTCTTTTGTAACGGAGTCTGCGAAGATTTTGTACCAGATGTAGCCGTCTGCACCTTTTTGCTGTTCGACAATGGCGACTGGGTAGCCGCTTTCGCCGCTTCGTCCAAGGTCGCGATCGCTGAATGAAAACAGCAATGTGTCAGATGAGACTACTGGTGCCGTTCTGACGTTCAATGATGACTTGATGTTCGTCATAGCAAGGCGGTATTTGTAGGCGTCCTTACCGCCCATCGCTCTGTCTGTTCTCCACATATGGCCTGAAATCTTAGCTCCCCATGTTGGATCAGATGCGTAATGGACGTTGAAGCCCGAGGTTTTATTACCAGGTGCAGCGCCTTTCGCATAAGCTGCTCCCGGTATGCCGTAGTTCTTGTTGGCGTATTCCAATACGAATGCTTCGATGCTTCGTTGCGGGGTGGCGTATTTCTCCCCTGCTTCCGGCGTGCTGTCGAATACCCTGATGCCAAATAGATTGTTTTTTTCGAGTGCGTTGCGGCTCATGCCGAAGTCACTTTCATGCATGGCAGTCGATAGGATGAAAAGACCGTTCACCCGATATTGTGCTTCCATTTCCTTTATGTAGGAACCTAAGCCGCGGAGCTTCGACTTCACGATTGCCCCTGCGTATCTCGACTGCCCGGTGTTCTCTTTCTCCGTTAGGATTTGGAGGATGAACGCGTCGATTTCCTCAGCTGTATACTCTGTCTTCGAACGGATTGATTGGAACTGGAAGTACGGATAATGTGTCCCAGCCACTTTCCCGGCACCATCCAAATAATGGACGCCATCTCTCGAATAGTATTTGGTTCCGATCTTCATGAACGATGGAACAGGACCGATATTGTATGCCCCGTAGGCATTCGTTAGATAGTTATACGTATAGTGGAGGAGCTCATTATTGCTGTTTCCGATATAGTAATCCTTTGCTTGATTAATGGAAACAGGTCTGAAATCGACTTGATTCTGCTTTACGTAGCCGACTGTGTCCCCCACTTGCACTTTGATGTAGTTTTCCGCGTATTCAAGAACGCCCATTTCACGGCCGGCCTCGATATACGTAAGCTGTGTCCCGAAGGATGGGCTTGAATAGATGACTGTATTCACACCTAGCGGACCTTGAGCAAATGCCATGCCGCTCTTGATGCGAAGCAGTTCTTTGCCTTTGTAGATTCCTTCAGCTATCGGACTGGCGGTAAATGCTTTGACCGCTTCCGCGTACGTATTGTATTTCTTGTCCAACAGCTTCATCGATTTATTTTCCACGACGGCAAGTTGGAATTTCTCCGGATCCGCTGCGGGTGGTGCTGGTGGTTGCGGAATTGATGGTTGTTCAGGCTCCACTTCAGGAATTTCATGTTTCGCTCGGAATGCGAGGAATCGGCTAAGTACAGCTGCGACTTGGTCCCGCTTTGAAAGCCCTGCTGGGTCGAATGTGATGATGGTACGTGTCGGATCTACTTTCGTCCCGTTCATGATTCCCGCTGCGAATACCGTTTTTGCTGCGCTGATCCCTTCCGTTGATGCAAATAGGGATTCATCTGTCAGCACGATGTCATTCGCATCGACTGTGATGCCTAAGTGGTTGATGGCACGGGCTGCTGTTACGGCCATTTCTTCCCTTGTCATTAATTTCAGGGGCATGAATTTACCATCCAACGTACCTTTCATGATCCCACTTTTTTGGATGGCTCCGATTTCACCTGCGATCGCGGATGACGGGTTCACGTCCGTGAATTCCGGCACTTCAGGTGATAGTCCCATTGTACGCGCAAGGAATGCTGCGAAATCTCCGCGATTCACGTCCGCTTTCGGATAGATTTTGCCGTCTGAGTATCCTTTAATAATTCCCCTGGATACCATTTCACGGACTTCTTTTTCCAATGTCAAACCTGTCAATTCATCTGCGTGAGAAATTGACGGTGTCAGTTGCAGCATGAGCATAAAGATGACGAACATCATTGCTAATTTGCGTTTCATTATTTTCCCCCTAAAAGCTTTGTCATCTTTCTATCGGTCTATGAATCAGTTATTTAAGATACAGACCTTAATTCGCATCGATGGCGCTATAAACAGCTGCTGCAAATTCAGCCCGCGTCACGATTTTGGTGAATTCATAGGACGGTGTTTGGAAGACGCCTGTCTTGTCCAACTGCTTTAAAGCGTTGATGGAATCGATTGCCCAATAGGTGGACGGAATGTCGACGTAGAGTGAGGAAATATAGACACGGTCGTCGACTTTCTTTTGCAGATTGAAGGCGCGATCGATAATGACAGCAAGCTGTGTCCGTGTCAGCTTGTCTTCCAAGCCGAATCTTCCGTCCTCGTACCCTCTTAAGATGTCCGCTTCATTCATCGCGGCAATATGTGCTGCGAACTGATGCTTTTTGTCGACATCCTTAAAATTCACTTCATTCGTCGGATTCAGTTTCAATACGCGATTCAGCATGGCTGCCGCCTGCCCACGGGTAATCGTTTCTTCCGGTTTGAATTGATTGTTTGGAAACCCGTTGATGATTCCGTTTCCGCTCAGTTTCAAAATGGCATTGAACGCCAGATGATCCGGAGAGATGTCTTCGAAAGTTATTTTGGGCAATGATGGTTCGGCCGGTGCTGAAGCCGATCCAATCATACGTTTCGCTCCTGCAAAGCGCGGCTCCCAGTAAGGATGTGAGAACAGCTTCGCTTTAGCGACGCCGCGTGTTTCATTTTCAGCGGAAATGAATTCATTGTTTCCTAAATAGATACCTGCATGGGAGATTCCCGGTTTGTATGTGTCTCTAAAGAAGAGCAGGTCGCCTGGCTGCAGGTCGGATGCATCTACGGGAACACCGTAATTGAATTGTCCTTCCGAAGTCCGCGGCAGCGAAATATTGAAATGGTTATAGACATAAACGATGAAGCCGGAGCAGTCAAATCCTGTTTCAGGCGTATTTCCACCGAATTTGTACGGAGTGCCTTCATAGACTTTCGCAAACTCTGCCGGGCTATTGGTCGATGCTTTTGCATGCAAACTCGGAAATGCAATTGTCATTACTAACAGCAACAGCATTATTTCTCTTATCTTTTTGAATTTCAATTTTCATTCCCCCGATTTTTCACTTGAACGCATCTTCTTGAACCCTAGCCAGGAATACTGCGAAATCCGCCCGGCTCATTTGGTCATTCGGCTTAAAGGTGCCATCCGTGTAGCCGTTTGTGATTTTGGCAGAGACTAGTGCATTCACTGCGCTGTAGGAAGCCATTGAAGGATGACTGTCTGTGAATCTATTGACATTATCTGATTTCAGCTTAAATGCGTTTGAAATGAGAATTGCCATTTCACCGCGTGTCACTTTTTGTTCGGGCTTGAATGTCCCATCTTTGAATCCGGAAAGGATCTTTTCTTCCTTTAAAGCTTGAATATAGCCCCCGGCGAAAGAAGTCGGTGAGACATCCTTAAAGGCAACCGCCGTAGCTTTTTCCGGATAACCGAGCGCCCTGCCGATAATCGCTGCCGCCTCTGCTCTTGTAATGTTTTCGTAAGGGCGGATTGTGCCGCCCGGGAAGCCTTTCAATTGGCCTTTATACGTGAGGAATCCGATTGAACCTGCAAATCGTTGACTGTTGTTCATATCCGTGAAAACAGGCGATGGCATTCTGTATATCTTCTTTTCTTGCCAAACTGCGCCTTGGTCGATCTTTGTCTTCACCAGAACTTCAAGATCACCAGCGACTCCATAGATCTCCCACTTTCCATCAGTTCGATGCAGAACGTTGGCTCCGTCGATTTGAACGTCCTTGTTTCCGCTATATTGAAGCGTCAATTTACCGGGTTCCGATTGCACTGTAAAATCAACCGTATTATCAAAGGAAGGTTTGTATTGGATGAGGCCATGACCAAAAACGTCATCTCTCCCTTCCTTTCCGAGGTCCTTGGCAGTTCTCGCAATCAGCTGGCGCAATTCGTCATTATTCATGTGTGGAAATCGTTCTTTATAGAGTGCTAGGATACCCGATACATGGGCTGTCGCCATGGACGTGCCGGATAGACGCGTATAGCCATCCGCTTTTCCGTCCTCGAAGTCCCATTTCATCGGATATGTGCTGAAAATTGACGCACCAGGAGCTGCAATCTCAATTTCCTTTCCGACCGCGCTATTTTTCAGCTTTGTCAAGTCTGCATTGACTGCTGCTACAGCGATAACAGAATCATATTTTGCCGGGTACATGACCGTGCTATTCGCCTGATCGCCATTATTTCCGCCGGAGGCGACAATGAGGACGCCTTGTGCATATGCTTTCTGAAGCGCTTTTTCTAGTGCGGGATCATCTTGGTCAGTTGTAATGCTCAAATTCAGAATATCGATTTTTTGCTTCATCGCCCAATCGATTCCGTCTATTAAACTATTGGTCGTTCCGACTCCGAAACTATTAAGTGCCTTGATGCTATAAAGTTCGACGGAGGGGGCAATCCCTACAACGCCCGTCTGATTGGCCAGAGCTGCAATGACGCCTGCAACATGGGTTCCGTGTCCATTGTCATCGTCATAGGAGACGACCATTGCGCATTCCGTTTTCATGGAACAATAACCTCCTTTGACACGGAGGTCACGATGTTTCACGTCGATTCCGGAATCAAGGACTGCAACCTTAACGCCTTTACCAGTATAAGGGGAAGTGCTGCCTCTTGTGGTGTTAATCAGCGTGCTGGAGGCAAGATCTTTTTCAGTGCTTTTTTGATATGATCTATTGCTTTGAATTACGATATTCGGAAATGTTTTTTCTAATTTGGCAAGCTCGGTGGTTGATAGCGAGACAGATAGTATATCGAGTGATGGATACATTTTTTCGATGTGCATGCCACTTTCATTCATATACTCCATCAGTTCGGCCTGTTTTCCACCGCTTATTAGATACTCATCCTGCTTCTCCTGAGCCATCGTCTGGGGTTGCAATGCGAATATAAGCGTAATTGCGATTGCAATGGTTGTAATATATTTCTTCATTGCCTTCACCGTCCTCTTCAAAATAACTATAAAAGAAGCCCTCTAGAACGAAATTCCAGTAGGGCTGTTAATTTACTTATTAATGATATTTTTTGATGGGGTCGCATTGTATTTCGAGTAAAGAGGCGATACCTCTGAACGACCCTCAAAGTGATACAGATAATCGAGAGTTCCTAGGAACACTGCTTTTGCCATTGTTTCACGATGTGCAGGAGATTTGATGTACTGTGCATCTTTTGCATTATCGATGAAACCAACTTCAATCAATGTTGCAGGCATCGTATTTTCACGGATGACATGCAGTGATTTGCTTTGGACGCGTCGGTCTGGAAGATTCCAAGCTTCGAGCATCCTATTCTGGATATACGTTGATAGCGCTTTGGATTCTGACACGTTCGGATTACGGGCAGCACTGTAATAGAATGTCTCTATGCCGGAAGCTTTTCCGTTAAATGCATTGGCATGGACACTTACGAATAGGTCAGCCTTATTTCTCTGTGCAAATTGAACACGCTGTGATAGTTCAAGGAAAACGTCTGTCTCCCGCGTCAGCTTGATATTGATCGGTGTGCCTTGGAAATAGTTTTTCATCCGTTTCGATATATCAAGGACGATGTCTTTTTCACGCATACCATTTCCAGCTGCTCCGGGATCTTTTCCGCCATGACCCGGGTCAATGACGATCGTCAGTTGATTCAAAGGCTTTTTGCCACTGATGGGGCCAGTGACGGGACCCGTGATGACACTGATTGGATCTTTGATATTACTAATAGAAGGCTGATCGGTGGATAGGTAATCACCATGAATGAAACCAGAGTCATTTCCAACTTTTGCATAAACCCAGTTTCCAACAGTGTACGTAATGTCAACCGGGTAGCCACTGAATAATTTCATTGTTACATCATAGCCTTCAGATGGGCCTGTCCTCATGTTGAGGGATGTGTCTTCATTTACATCGACATACATTGATGTGGCTGTCATATCTTGGCTTTTCGTACGGAAATCCGCATTGACGGCGCGAGCTAGGAATACGGCGAAATCGCCACGTTTCATAAGTTCCTCGGTACCGAAGTTCCCTTTACCTACTCCTTCTGAAATACCTTTGGCCATGAATTCTTGTGCCGCTGCATTCGTCGTATCGGATTGGTAACCGAATGCCCTGCTGATGAGCAAAGCCATCTCTCCACGTTTCAATTGCTTTTCAGGCATGTACAAATATGTTCCGTCTTCCTGTTTGTATCCGAAGATGATGCCACGATTCACAGAGTCTTCTATGTATCCTGACGCAAAGTGATCGGTTGGAACATCCGGAAATCTAGTATTGACAGGGACTCCTTGCAATTGGACCGCTTTACCGATCATCGCTGCGGCATGCGCCCGTGTCATAGGTGCATCGGGGTCAAATCTGCCTGGGATGTCGAATGTTGTTATATTGCCTTGCTGAAGATAGCTAATCTCTGTATATGCTCTATGTGTAGCAGGGATATCCACAAAACCGGAAGCAGCTGAGGCATATTTAGGTGTGAAAAGGTCCAATGAAAAAATCAATAGAAGCGACAACAAAAACAAAACAATTTTTTTCATCTAAGACTGTACTCCTTTGTGGAAAATGTTTCTCTTAGTCTACCATATCGAATCTCATAATAATATGTTTCATTCGGACTAATTTCAAATTTCTTGGGATTTTGTGTCTAAAAGGGGTGCCGAACGGGTATGGAATGAGATGTAATAGGTCGCATTTAGGCGATTAGGATAAAAGATTGGTGACTAGATATCAAAAAAGCCCTGCTCCAGTCGAAATGGAGCAGGATTTTCTATTTTTATCTTATTATTTTTTGAAGCCGTTTTGTTGTGTTGCTAGAGTTGTGTCGATGATGCGGCCTTCTACAGTTGGATTGACCTCTTTTCCAAGAGTCTTTACATATTCTATGAAGTTTTCATAGTCTACGAAGCCTGGCTCGGATACTTTTCCGGCTTTGTATGCATTGCCAAGCTGTTCGAATCCGTCTCCGCCTTTAGCTGTGAATGAATTCGTAGCGATGAAATATGTTTTTGTTTTATCGAGATCCACATATTTGTCGCCTTCAAGCACTTGAGCGGATTGGATGCGCTCCCCTTTTGCTTTCGAGCTATCATACGTGAATTTCATGCCCGAAACGTGGAGGAATGCACCGTTTTCCTTCAATCCTTTTCCACCTTCGATTGCATCTGCTCCTACGCTATGCTCAAGTGTTTTCAGAAGATCCGCACCTGATAGCTCTACGATGGCCAATGCGTTTCCGAATGGCATAACTTTCAGGACTTTTCCTGTTGTAATGTCGCCTGCATCAATATGAGTACGGATACCGCCGCCGTTCTGGATAGCGATTGACGTCTTATCATTGATGGACTTCGCTTTCCAAAGCATTGCGTCGGTCATTAAGTTTCCTAGGTTCGTTTCATTATGGCGGACGCTTGAAACGCCTGTATTATCGGAATCCCGTTTTCCGTCAAGTAGAGCTTTTGCAGTAACGCCAATAGAGCTTTCCTTAATCTCCTTCACTTTCTTCGTGAATGGCTCCAATACTTTCGCTGCATCTTTGTCCGCAGCGATCGGGAAGTCTTTCACGGTAGGATCAGTTGCGATCAACTTTCCAGCGTGCGAATAGATCTCACCTTTGGAGTTGAATTTAACGTCCAATGTGCCGAGCGCTTTCGCGTATTCATGTGCTTGGACGATGATTGTCACGCCTTTGCCTTCGTTTACGACTTTTGGTTCACCGATGGAAGAGTGTGTATGTCCTCCGACGATGATGTCGATGCCTGCAACTTGTTTCGCAAGCTCTTGATCATTGTCCCAGACGAGTGAATCATCGAATCCGATATGTGTGAGTGCAATGATTTTATTAACACCTTGATCTTCAAATGCCTTTACTGAAGCTTTCGCACGATCGATATAGTTTTCAAACTTTACCTCGCCTGTGCTTGAAATGGTAGGCGTTTCTTCAGTTGTCAGACCGAATACGCCGACTTTTTGACCGTTCACATCGATGACAATGCCATTGTAAATATGACCGTCTTTATAGTTGTCTGATACTTTTCTTGTTTGCAGCCCGTCGAACAGCTTGTCCTTCGAGAAGTCTACGTTTGCTGAGACGAACGGGAATTTCGCCGCTTTCACGAATTCCTGAAGCTTTTGATGTCCTTCTTTTGTGCTGCCCAAGTCGAATTCATGGTTTCCGAATGTCATTGCGTCGAAACCGAGTTGGTTCATCATCGCTACGTCTGCAGCCCCATGGAATGCGTTAAAGTAGAGATCGCCTGAGAATGCATCCCCGGCATGAAGGAGAAGATTGTTCTTATGTTTGCTTCTTAATTCATTGACGACTGTCGACACATAAGGAAGTGGATCCAAATATGCGTGATGATCGTTCATATGCATGACCATCAAGTCGATGAAACCAAGACCTTCTTGTGAGCGGAACAGGAACAATGCCATTTCCCCACGAGTGACATTGTCATACGCTCCGAAGTTTGTATCTGTCTTCCCTTGTGTGATGCCAGCCTTCACAAGTGCTTCGACATATTTCGAGAAATTTGAATTGACGTCTTTGAATTTTGTTGACTTCACATTATTATCGATTGAAAGATTTGCAGCATTTGCAAGCACTTTTGCCATTTGGTTGCGTGTCAATAACTCGTCCGAGCCGAATTCGTTGGCATTCAGGCCATCGATGATTCCTGCTTCGACAAGCGCATTGACTGCCCATTTCGCTCGTGTAGGCACGTCTTTGAAGCCAGCATCTTTGTATGTTTTGCTAGCATCGAACCCGAGTGCCGTCGCGATTTGAACTGCTGCATCCGCACGTTTGACTGAATCAGTCGTGCCGAATTGGTCAGGTGTGTATCCTCTCGAGATGCCGTGTGTGTACAAGAAATCTACCGCATTTTGATAGTTTTTTGATACGTCCTTAAATGTGGCTGTAGCGGCTGAAGCTGACGGAACTGCTACCGCAGTCACGACTGCTGCTGCGATGATTGATGTTGCTAGAAACTTCTTACTTTGAACTGGTTTGCGCAAATTATTTCCCCCTCTTTCAATGTTTGTAAAGATTCATAACTATTTTACCATTGTTCTGAGTATTGCACTATGAGGAATGTTAGATTTTGCAAAAAGACTTTTGAGGGGTGTGAATCGGGTTGGACGCGGGAAGTTCGAGTTGTCCCCTACACTTCGGATCGCGCTGAATGGTTTTGACAAATTAGGGGTTGGTTCGGGGGCTTATGCGTGAGTTTGGGGATTTATGCGCTTCTGGACGGATTTATGCGTGAGTTTTGGAGATTATGCGTTTCTGGGCGGGTTTATGCGTGAGTTTTGGAGGTTATGCGTTTCTGAGCGGGGTTATGCGTGAGTTTGGGAGTTTATGCGTTTCTGGGCGGGGTTATGCGTGAGTTTTGGAGGTTATGCGTTTCTGAGCGAGTTTATGCGTGAGTTTTGGAGGTTATGCGTTTCTGGGCGGGTTTATGCGTGAGTTTCTATTGTAGAACGTTGGATTTAGCATGTATAAATCATGTTATAGGTTTTCTGAATCGTTTTTCGCTTTTATGTACGGATAAATAATGACAAACCACATATCCTATCCTTGTTGAGGAGGTGAATCGTCATGGCTAACCAACAATATGGTAAGAACCAACAAAATAATAAAAATGTTGCGGAAGGCGTTAAAAATACAGCTGGATCCGCATTCGAGACAGCTCATAATGCTTTGGAAACAACGGAAGATATTGCAATGAAGACTGTAGATGCGACTAAAAATGTGGCACAGAACTTGAAAGATAACATGAAGAAACAATCAAGATAATTAATTATGATTATGTTAAACGCCATTTTCTGGCGTTTTTCTTTTTGCGCCCGAATGGTTGAAGACTGTAGATGAGATTTACTTATGCCGGATTTCTCAAAAACATCTTTTAGAGGCGCGGGAGGATTTTGTGATGAGCATCGGCTCGTCGCGATGAATGCTTTTGACAAATTAGGGGTTAGTTCGGGAGGTTATGCGTGAATTTCAGAGTTAAAAAAGCTTACTTTGAAAGGTAAGCTTTTTATCGCCAAAAAGTTGTGCATTCTGCTTTGTCTGTGATGTTATAGTCGATCATTTTCTTGAGTAATTCGAAGTCGAACGGACGGTTCCATGGGAATTGGACTAGCATTTTGGTGTGCTTGTAGCCGGCCTCCACGATCTGGTCGGAGAAGTGGACGACTCCTGCTTCTTCAGGAGATACGGCCATATGCTGTTTCGATACGCTGAAGCCGATGATGTATGTGCCGTGATCGGTGAACATCGGTTGGTTCCATTTGATTACTGGCGTCAGTTCAGGATATTTCGTTTTTACCCACGTTAACACTTCTTCTGTTCTCGCCCGATGTTCAGGGTTATCGATTTTCGTTAGAAATTCTGCGAATACTTCCATGTGGAAACCTCCTATTTTCAATTAGATTATCTAAATTGCATTATATAGGCTTGTCTTGTTGGTTGGCAATGATGTGGCGGTCGCGGGAGTTTACTGAGATAGCCCTCCCCTGTTCGCGCTGAATGGTTTTGACAAATAATGGGGTTGAGTTGGAGACGTTATGCGTGAATTTGGGAGTTTATGCGTTTCTGGGTGGATTTATGCGCGGATGGCGGCGGTTATGCGTGGAGTTTGGGATTTATGCGTGCTTAGGGGAGTTTATGGACTTTTGGAAGTGTTTATGCGGAATTGAGCCGTCGTTAGGACGGCTCGGGTTTGGTTTTGCGTTTTTTCCATAGATCTTCAGCTGCGCCGGAGCCTAGGATGACGCCGATGATGATCAGTACAAAGCCGATCAAGTGGCGGCTGGTGATGATTTCTCCGAGGAAGAGCGCTGAGCCCACGAGGGAGAAAAGTGTGTTCAGGTTCATGAAGATCGCGGCTTTGGCTGGACCGATTTGACCGACTGAATAGTTGTATAGCATATGTCCTACGGCCGTCGCGAAAATGGCGCTTGCGGCGAAGACGATCCAGAAGCTTAGCGGGACTGTTGTGAATTTGACGAGTTCACCGGGCTCTTGGATGAGGCTGATGACGAACAATAATAGACTTCCGACGGTCAGCATGTACGCGGTGAGAACCCTTGGGTCAAGCGTCCTTGCTGCCTTAGCGATTACCAAAAAGGAAAGGACTTGTGCAAGGATGGCGAAGAAGATGAATGCGTCGCCGAGTTTGAGGCCGGTAAAGCTGTCGCCGCCTGCGAGGACGACGGATCCGATGCCGATGAAGCCTACTGCCGCACCGATCCATTGGATTCTGGTCGGGTAGTTGCGCAGGATGAGTGCTGTGCATATTGCTGTTAGGACTGGGCCGGTTCCGAGGATGAGGCTGGCGTTGGTGCCGGTTGTGCGGAAGAGGCCCATGTTGAGGAAGTAGTGGTGGAGGACGACGTTGAGTGCGGCTCCGCCGATTATGTATGTCCATTCTTTTTTGGTTGGGAGTCGGAGGAGTTTGAGGGCTCCGAGGATGATGAATACGGTGATGCCTGCTGTCAGGACGCGGAGTGCGGTCATGGTGACGGGATGCATGAAGGTGAGCATGTATTTGAGCATGGGGAGGTTGGCGCCCCAGAGGAGCATGGTGATAGTGAGGAGTGTGTAGAGTTTCCACATGTTGGTTGCCTTCTTTCTAGGTTTCAATAGAGTCTAGTTTAGCATATGGGGTGGGGTTATGCGTGAGATTTTGGATTATGCGCGAATGGCGGTTTTTATGCGTTTCTGGTGGGTTCACGCGAAGGTACACATATGGTGGATTGCAGGGATATTTAGTTGCATAAGGAAGATTATCGGCATCTAAAATTATGGGAATATTAGTTCGCTTTCGCTGCAGTAGAATGATAGAATATAAGTTGCAGCGGCATTTAGCGGATGGATGGTTGGCACTCCCTTGCGAAGGGGGGTGATCATATATGGTGACTTACGAAACAATGAATATCCTTGTGCAGTTAGGTATATTGCACGCACTCTGGGCTACGGCTGTGATTGCGACGATTGCATTGTTCACCAAAAGAAAGTAACCACCCTCCGCTAACCGACAAGTAAGCAAGGTGGTTACTATTTCACTTTCGCAATCTGGTCAACCGCACTTCTTGCGGATGTCAGCTGCAATTATTAAATTGACTGGGCGTTATGCGACGCTCAGTCTTTTTTAGTATATGTTAAGTGTAGCATATGTATAAGGGGATTTCACTTTTCAGATCTATCCTGTTCTCTTCAATTCTCAAATAAATACCATTCCGCAGGTCTGGGCAAAGCCCAGGGTCTTAATAAATTATTCTACAGCAATCGCGGGTGACTCGTGAGGAACTGCCCTTCTCTGTCCGCGCCAAATGGTTTTGACAAATTAGGGGTTGGTTGTAGGCGTTATGCGTGATTGTAAGAGTTTATGCGCGTTTGCCGGCGTTTATGCGTGTATAGGGAGATTTATGCGTATGTAGGCGTATTTATGCGTGAGTTTTTCAGTTTATGCGTTTTTGAGATGGGAAAGCGGACTCTCGGTTATGGGAGTCCGCTTTTCATTCAGAATCTGAAGGCTTTTCGCTGGATGGCGAGGGAGCCGATGATGTAGGCGATCAGGGACAGGACGACGGGGATCGTTACTGTGTGGACGCCTAGTAGGTTGCCGTATGCTGCGTTGTAGAAGTGGATTGCGATGTAGCTGGCGATGCCGGTGATCATGCTGAGTATTGCTCCGTGTTTGTTGCCGTATTTCCAGTAGAGTCCCAGGACGATTGGCCAGATGAAGGCGGCTTCGAGTCCTCCGAAGGCGAATAGGTTCAGGAATATGAGCAGGTCGGGCGGCTGCAGGGCGAGCAGGAAGACGATGATTCCCAGGATGCCGGTGACGCCGATGCTTATCTGTTTGACCCGTTTTTCGGTTGCTTCCGGTTTGATGAAGTTCAGGTAGACGTCTTTGACGATCGCTGAGCTGACGAGCAAGAGCAGCGAGTCGACGGTCGACATGATGGCCGCCATCGGTGCCGCGAGGACGATGCCTGCGAGCCACGGAGGCAATACTTCGAGCGCGATTAACGGAATGACTTTGTCCCCTACGTCGATGCCCGGCATGACGGGGCGCGCGAAGACGCCGATCAGGTGCATGTTGAGCATGATGAAGCCGGTGACGATTGTTCCGATGACGAGTGCCCGGTGCATGGCGCGGGAGCTTTTGTAGCTCATGGCGCGGACGGCCATTTGCGGGAGGCCGACAACTCCGACGCCGACGAGTATCCAGAAGGAGGATACGTATGCGGCGGTGAGGGTTCCGTCTGCCCCGAATGGCGTGACGAGTCTCGGGTTTTCATTCAATAGATCCTGCATGATGGCCGGGACTCCACCGCCCGCGATGATGACGCCGATGAGCAGGATGAGTGTTCCGACGACCATGATTGCTCCTTGGACGGCGTCGGTCAGTGCGACGGCGCGGAATCCACCGATCGTGACGTAGACGAGGACGGAGATCGCGAAGATGAAGAGCGCCGTCGTGTACTGAAGCCCGGTTAGCGATTCGATGAGCCGTCCCCCGCCGACCCATTGCGCGGTCATGGCGGAAAATAGGAAAATGATGATGGCGATGGCTGATAGGATTGCGACAGCCGGGCTGTTGTAGCGCGCCTTCAGGAAGTCGATCATCGTGACGGCGTTGTATTTGCGGCCGAGGATGGCAAATTTTTTCCCGAGGATGAGCAGGACGAAATAGCCGGTGACGACTTGGGTCATGGCGAGCAGGATCCAGCCGAAGCCGACTGTGTAGGCGGTTCCGGGTCCCCCGAGGAAGCTCGATGCGCTGCCGTATGTGGCGACCATTGTCATCGCAAGGACGAAGCCGCCGAGTTCGCGTCCTCCGAGGAAGTATTCTTGGAGGAATCCGCCGGTTGAGGTCATCTGTTTTGACGCGATGAAGCCGATGGCGAAGATCGCGATCAGAAAGATTACGAGCGGGATGATGACTTGGATGTTCATTTTGTCGGTGATTCCTCCTTTGGTGTTACGTTTGGGTCCGCGTACGGATCCGCGTCGAGCGGGACTTCCTTCAGGACGTATTTCGTGATGATGATGACGATGACGGACATCAGGATGAAGCCGACGACGCAGCTGTAGAAGAACCAGTCGGGCAGGCCGAGGATGTATGTATATTCTTCGGGTGGGCGGGAGCCGAGTCCGTAGGCGAAGCCGTACCACCAGATGAAGTTGAAGATTGCGAGTGCGACGCCGATGAGTGCTTCTTTGTGCGCGATTTTGAAGCGCGGGTCCGGCTTGTATTGATCGGGCGGCGTTTGTTTGGCGGGCATTTTTAGGTGCTCCTTTCTATTTGGAGTTCGATTTAGGTCTTTGAGGTTGATTATACAGGAATTCCTTGTTTTAGGGAGGGGGTAATTGGAGATTGATAGATATTGGGAGTGCGGGGGTGCGAGCCGTTATGCGTGAGTTTTGGGATTTATGCGTGGATGGCGGCGGTTATGCGTGATTCTGCGGATTTATGCGTGAATGCGGGAGATTATGGACTTTTGATGGCGTTTATGCGTTTTTGGAGGAGTTTATGCGGCTTTAGGGAGGGGCGCGGAGTTTCTTCTATATAAATAGGGAGTGTGGATCGCGCTGAATGGTTTTGACAAATTAAGGGGTTCGATCGGAGAGGTTATGCGTGAATGGGTGGATTTATGCGTAATTAATTGAAAAGGAAATAACGCTCCTCAGTGGGAGCGCTATTTATGGAGTTGGAGATTTTTCTTTCATTATTATATAGTGTGCCGCTTTTCGTTCTCCGATGAGTTGCAGGCCTGATTTGGCGAGGAGGCCGCGGGCGACATTGCGGTTGTTGAGCTGGGTGAAGTAGCGGAATTCGCGGTTTGTCATTTTCGGTTTGATGAGCATGAACCAGTCTTGGACGGTTTGAAGGTGTTCGTTTTTTCCGGTGTGGCCGCATGATTGGCAGTTCCACTTTTCCCTCCCCCACTGCATGCCTGGCCGGTCGCATCTTGGGCAGATGACGCCGGGCGCGATGTCTGCGGGGTCGATGTCGTATAGGTCGGCGAGTGGGAATGGATTGTAGTCTTTATAGTGTTCGAGTAAGGCGAGCGCCAGGTTATGGACTGCGTGTCCGTCGAGAATGTGTTCATTCACGGGCAATGAAAGGAAATGAGCGGGTGCTTCGTATGTGAGCATTGTTTTCATTTCTGGTGACGGGTGCTCGATGGCGAGTTCGTTGGTGTGTGCGAATGTGAGGATGCCGTCGATGGGGATTTGGATGCTTCGATTGTCGAGCCAGTTTTTGAGCAGGTGTATTTTCCGTTCGACTTCGGTGTATGGA
The DNA here is from genome assembly GCF_946901335.1 of Saccharococcus sp. Marseille-Q5394. Lineage (NCBI taxonomy): Bacteria > Bacillati > Bacillota > Bacilli > Caryophanales > Anoxybacillaceae > Saccharococcus > Saccharococcus sp. Marseille-Q5394. The sequence continues at coordinate 1,732,813 of NZ_CAMPPQ010000001.1, forward strand.
TTGCGCATCGGTCTGCGGTCGCCGTTTTGGAACACTCTGATGAATTGGGTCGGGTTCGCTTTTATGACCGTTTTGTCTTTGTGATTCTTTACTTCAACGATGGTGATTGATGATGGCGTGATGAGCAGCGAGTCGATTTGGAAATAGACGCCGTCTTGCTGCAGGTAGAGGTCGTGGAGTATGGCGTGCGGGTAGTCCGGCTGGAATTCTGTGATGTAGGTATCGAATTCGAGTTCGCCGTTGTAGCCTGCTTGGTAGATGAACAGGTTCTTTTGGACGGCGTTCTTTTTAGCGTGGTTGTGCGGCAGGCGTTTGTCCAAGGATATGAGTGCTTTCAGTTCGTTTGGCATTGTCCTTTTTTTGTAGATCAATTTTTCATCACCTCATGTTTAGTTTAGCTTGCTTCGTGTCCAATTGGAATACTTTGGATGAAGATTGCATTTTGGGCCGTTTTCGGCGTTTAAAAATAGATTTTGAGCTGATTTTGCGGGTTAAAAATGGATTTTGCTAGTTTGATTGATAGAGTTTATGCGTGGATGCATGGGAATATGCGGAGATTTTTTGGGTTATGCGTGAATTTTGGAGGTTATGCGTGCTTGGGGATGGTTATGCGCTTTTCCGAGGAGTTATGCTTGTTTGGAGGGATTTATGAGTGGATATCTTCATTTATGCGTAATTGGAGTGATTTATGAGTGAATGGACGGATTTATGCGCGAGTCGATGTTGGGCGTGGTGAGTTGCTTGATTAGTGTGCCCCGGCTCGCGCTGAATGGTTTTACAAATTAATGTTTTTTATGTGATTGTCATTGGTCGTTAAGTTCCTTAATCGCCATTACTGCTTCATCAATATGATGAACAGGGAGGATTTCAATTGCTAGATTTTCTCGTGCTTTTACGGTTTCCGCTTCTTCCCTATTTGCATACGGAACGATGATATACGGAAAACCGTTTTGTTCCGAGATCATCATCTTTCCTGCTATTCCGCCCACTTGATTGACATCCCCATTAGGTTCTAACGTTCCCGTGACGCCGAGTGGAATCCGGTTATGCAAGCTGCTTTGATGGACCATCGCTGAAAGTCCTAACGCGAGACCGGCACTATCTCCACGGAGATTATCACGATTAAGAAAATCATTGATAACTTTAATATCTTCCCGAATAAAACCTTTTACATTCTCCCCCATAACGTGAAATTGCTCTTTGCCAAATCCCAGAAAATGTATTATTTCTTTTGATTTACTATTATATCTATCTCGATTTTTAATTTTATACAAATCGAATAGTTGAATACCATCTCTTTCGTAAATATCCCTAACCATTTTCTCCTCATCCACGTAATGAATATCGCTAAGGCCTATCGCCAAGATATATATCCCGGAATTTTGTATAATTTCCTCCGGCTCTCTGTAAACCTCTGCAATATAGGTATTACTCTCATAATCCAAGAGAAGCGATTCATAACCGAAAAAGAGAGACAGTACTACAATCACCAAAAAGGCTATAAGGCTTTTTAACTTATCTTTCCGGAAAATAATTAATGCGATAGCTGCAATAATCATGAGCCCAACTAATGCCCCTAAGTATAGAAAACCGTTTAGATAATCCATGTAATATGCATTGCCGAGTATCCAATAGATCGGGACTACTATGAAAATGCTGTACACAAATGCCAACAGCTTGGTCGAGCGGTCTAGTGATTTGTTCTGCTTCTTCAAATTGATAGTTCCTTTCCTAAACCTGTTTTGTTTTCCATCTATTTCATAGTATCACTTACATATGTTCTTTTGAATACTCCAATAGAGGTCGCGGAGTATTGTTTGTCGTTCACTATCCCCGTTCGCGCAGAATGGTTTTGACAAATTAAGGGGTTGATTGCGGGCGTTATGCGTGTTTGAATGCGTTTATGCGCTTCTGGAGCTGGTTATGCGTGAGTTATTGGATTTATGCGTGATTTGACGGGTTTATGCGTTTTTGTGGGGATTTATGAGTTTCTGGAGCTGTTTATGCACTTTTCATTTAAAAAACCGCCAGTTTTGGCGGTTTATTGGGTGCAGTATTGGTAGATGGCGGCGGTGGCTAGGCAGTCGCCGATTGCATCGTGGGCGTCGTGTTCGAGTTGGAGGTGCTTAGCCAGGGTGCCGAGTTTGTGGTTCGGCGTTTCTGTGATGGCTTTGCGTGCCAGTTTGACGGTGTCGATGACGGTGTATTCGGGAATCTTGATGCCTTCGAGGTTGTCGAGGGCGTATAGGAAGCCCATGTCGAAGCTGGCGTTGTGGGCGACGATGGGCAGGTCGTCGATGAATTCGATGAGTTCGTCGATTTTTTGTTCGATTGTCGGTGCATAGTGGACCATTTCGTTCGTGATTCCCGTGAGCCGGGTGATGGTAATCGGAATGTGTCGCTCCGGATTAATGAATGTGTTGATGAATTCCATCTGCTCGTGATTGATGTATTTGAGGGCGCCGATCTGGATGATGCGGTCTGCGCCAGCTCGGAAGCCTGTTGTTTCGAAGTCGAGGACGATGTAGTCTTTGACGTGCCTGGATGTTGTTTTATATTTCTTGACCCTTGAAGCGCGGCGGGCGCCCCAGTTTTGGATGTCCGTCTTGGTCTGCAGCAGCTCGGCGGCTTTACGATTCGGGCTCATCTTGGATGCACATCCTTTATTTTTCTCGTTTGTTTCATTTCTATTACTATATTACACTTTATTCGAACTATTAAACTACTATTGTGTTTTTAAATCGGTAATCTTTGAAAAGCATTGCCAATTGCCCATCGGCATGTTATTATTGTCCTCTTATTTTGAAGCTTCTTTTCGACTACTTTCAAGGAAGAATGCTAATAATATTTAGGTAGACGAGAGGAGTTTTTTTATGCAGGACACTGTGGAACCGAAGAAATATGAGTATTTGGCGGATAATCCGAATGTAAAAGTCATTCCGATCATGCTTTCACTCATCATCGGTGCTTTTTTTGCGATTTTAAATGAAACATTATTGAATATTGCCCTTATTACGCTTATGGATGAGTTTTCAATATCGTTGCCGACTGTGCAATGGATGGCGACGGGCTTCATGCTTGTGATGGCGATCGTCATTCCGATATCTGCGTTGCTTTTACAATGGTTCACGACGCGGCAATTGTTTCTTGGCACGATGACGGTCTTTACGATTGGGACCATTGTGAGTGCCTCCGCCCCGACATTTTCCATTCTGCTTGTCGGACGATTGATCCAGGCGGTTGGAACCGGTTTGCTGATGCCGATCATTTTCAACGTTTTCTTATTGATTTACCCACCGGAACGTCGCGGGAAAGTGATGGGATTGATTGGCCTTGTCATCATGTTTGCACCGGCAATCGGGCCGACACTTTCCGGAGTGATCGTTGAGTATTTCGGCTGGCGTTATTTATTTATCCTCGTCATTCCGTTTGCATTGTTTTCGATTGCGTTTGGTTACAAGCATTTAGTGAATGTGTCGGAAGTGACGAAACCAAAGATTGACGTCATTTCGTTAGTGCTTTCGACACTTGGCTTCGGTGGGATTGTTTACGGTTTTAGTTCTGTCGGAGAAAGTGCGGATGGATTTGCTAGTGTGAATGTGCTGTCCGCATTGATTGTCGGTGTTATTGGCGTCGTCCTATTTGTGCTTCGTCAATTGAAATTGGATGAGCCGGTCATGGATTTGCGGGTATTCCGCTATCCGATGTATACGCATGCAGTCCTCATGTTTTTGATTATCATCATGGCGATGTTTGCATCGGAAATCATTTTGCCGATCTATATGCAAGGTCCTTTGGCTTTGACGGCTGCCACTGCAGGGTTGGTCCTGTTGCCAGGAAGCATTTTGAACGGGGCGATGTCGCCGTTCATGGGCGCTCTTTTTGATAAATTCGGACCGCGTGTCTTGATGATTCCGGCAACGATTGTGTTGAGTGGAACGATGTTCATGATGAGCAGATTGACAGTCGACACGCCTGTTTTGGTCGTTGTCATCGGGTATATTTTAATCATGCTGACGGTGTCGGCAATCATGATGCCTGCGGAGACGAATGGATTGAATCAGTTGCCGAAGAGATTGTATCCGCATGGAACCGCAGTCATGTCAACGTTGCAGCCGGTAGGTGGAGCGATTGGCGTTTCTGTCTTCATCAGTATATTGAATGCTAGGCAGATGAAGGTTTTGGAAGGCTCCGCCACGCCTGAAGATCCAATGACAATCGATTTCGCGATGGTGGCAGGCGTTGAACTTGTTTATTTTATCGCTTTTTTGATGTCAATCGTCGCAGTTGTTTTAGCTTTCTTGGTTTATCGTGCGAAGCCTGAGGTGGAGGAAGAATTACCGAGCGAGCAGGTAAAATAAGCAGGATTTATATAGGGCTGTCCGGAATGTTGATGTATCGACATTCTGTGGCAGTTTTTTTGTGATTAGAAGAGGTTTAAAAAACGAGCCTTTCCGAGATACGGAAAGGCTCGTTTTGGATTATTTGCTGATGGCTACGAAACTGCCGCCAGTGTTTGTTGAGAAGTTGACTTTGCCGTTTTTGACGTTTGCGTTTTTGCTAACTTCTGCAGATGTGGTTGCGTCGATCACACGGACTTGATTGCTGTTCGTGTTGACCGGCATGGCCACTTCAATTGAATGACCAAGGCTTGTAACTTGTTGTTTCGCTTCCCCAATTCCGTTCCAAAGCGTGATTGAGTAGATGTCGGAAACGGCGTTGGCTACTGCTGAAGAGTCATTTCTTGCTACAGAAATTGTGACGTCGCCGCTCAAAGCCTTCAAAGTGTTTTTATGGAGTGTAAATACCGCACCGTCTTTTTGGATAACGACTTCTCTCTTTTGCATTGCCTTCAAAACGTAAGCGTTGATTTCGATGTCGACTTCCCCTTGTATTGAAGACACATCCAGAACGATCGTACCGCTTGATTGTGCTAGCATTTCTTCCGTGACGACGAAGCTGTTGCCCGGCTCTGGCTGCGGCTCTTCAACAGCTGTGACTGCCACTGTTGCCGTGAAGTCGTCGTATGTGACTGTGATTTCAGTCGTGCCTGCTGCAATTGCAGTGACATGGCCGTTTTCGACTGTTGCCACGTTAGTGTCCGCAGACGTGAATGTTGCGTCAGCTGTGACGTCTTTCTCTTCTGTCGTTCCGTCCGCTTTTGTCGTTGTTTCGGTTACTGTCAATTGCTCCGATGCGCCGACTTTAAGCGTTAGTGATTCGTGGTTGACGGAGTATGCAACTTCATCGTCCACTTGGTCTCCAGCGTTGTAGATGATCGCTTCGGCTTTATTGCCAGCTGCGTCTTCGTATTTCACTTTGACCGAGTTATCTTTTTTATTGAGTTCAGGAAGATTGAAAGTAAATGTGCCGTCCTGCTCGAGATTGACTGGGCCGGATGCGACGACTTCTTCACCTTTCAATACTTCGTAAGATGCTATTAGTTTTGTATTGATGTCGTAGCCCATGCCGTACAAAACGAGCTCTTCTTGGTACTGGATGTACGCATCATCGATTTGGCCGGTAGCTGTTGTGCCTTCGACCACACCTTCGATTGTGCCTGCTGTGGATTTGACAACGACTGGTCCGACGTAATCACCGATGACGCCGGATTTTGATACCCCCGTAAAGTCGATTGTGTAGAGGCCGTCCGGAATCCTAGCCGCGCCAGTGCCGCCCCATGGATTGTATTGTCCTGCGACCCGTAATGTGTATGAGCCTGCTCCCAGTGAAGTGCCTGCGTGTAGGTAGCCGATATATCCGTCTCCGTATGCGCCGCCTTCAGGATCCATGATATCCCAAAGCTCAATGTAGTTTGTTGTGACGTCGCCTGTAAGTGTGAAGGAGAGTGTCGCTTCGTCCTTGACACCGTCGCCGTTGAAGCTCAGGTCTGTTTCAGAAATTCTCATGTCTTTTATTGCAGTTGCAGGTGCCCCGCCGAAGTCGGCTGCGAATGGCAATGATGCAGTTGTGCTTCCGCCTTCGATGTTGATGTAGCCGAGGATTTCATCGCCGGTTTTCGTGCTTGCAGCGGATGCTGTCAACGTGACGTTGAGCAATTGCTCTCCGGATAAAGTGAATGTCGGCTTGTCTATTGTGACAGTTGCGTCACCGAAGCCTTTCGTAACTTGTACGGAAGCGTTGTATGTGCCGCCGTTGCCGTTCTCGTTTTTCACGAGAATCTGTTTCGTAACGGAGATGTTTTTATCCAACTTTTGAGGACCAAATGTCACTGTCCCTTTTTTGTTTTCCACTTCCGTTCCATCATTGTTTGCAGTGTCGAGTGCGTATGCAAGGATTTCAGGGTGCGCTGCTTGGTAAGCTTGTACGCGGCCTGCCCCTTGCGCGAATACGTCGTACTTGCCAGTGTCAAGAACCTTGGCTGTGTTGGACAGTGCGACTTTTACGTCGAAGGCGTCCCAATTCGGATTTGCTTGTTTCACTAGCGCCGCGATTCCAGCAATATGTGGTGTGGCCATGGAAGTTCCCGTTTTACGCGTGAAGGCTTGTTCGTAAGTAGCTCCCGGGAAGTCCGCTTTGTACATCGGGATTGTGGACATGATGTTCGTGCCCGGTGCTGTGACGTCAGGTTTGATGTCGAAGTTCGGTGTGGACGGTCCGCGTGAGCTGGAGTTGTTCACTTCGTCGCCTGCTGTCATTGTTTTGTTGAAGTTGCTGAATGAAATTGTGCCTGCTGATTGTGCTAGTGCTGCACGGATTGCTTCGCCGTCCGTTTGGGACATGTCGAATGTCGGGATGAATTCGAATGCGTCTCCAAGGAATGTGCCGGACGGGCCAGGTGCGCCTGTTCCGCCTGCGAAGTTGTGGACGATGATGGCGATTGCGCCGTTTGCTTTCGCAGCTGCGATTTTGTCGACGAATGCGATTTCGCCGCGTGAGACGAGTGCAACTTTGCCGTTTACATCAAGTCCTGCATAGTTAGCTGCTGAACCTACGCCAGGGACTGCGACAATGCTGTATTCGCCGTCAAGTTGTGTGTCGAGGTTAGCGCCGTATGTTGTGCCCATTAGGTTAAGTGTTTTTGATAGATTGTAGCTGCCGGCGTTGATGTTTACGTCGCCGAAGTTGTGCGCTTCAGGGTTCGTCGTATTTCCGACTGCGATGCCGAGGCGGGCTGTTGCTGGAGTGCCCATCGTTCCGCGGTTCGGACCGGAGTTGCCTGTTGCAACGACTGAGATTGTGCCTGCGAGCATGGCGTTGTTGATGGCGAATGATCCAGCGTCTGTTTCAGTGTTTGAGCCGCCACCTAGTGATAGGTTGATGACGTCCATCCCTTCGACGACTGCAGTGTCGATCGCTGCGACGATGCCGGATGTTGCTCCGCTGCCGTAAGCGCCAAGTACGCGGTAAGCGTATAGGTCGACTTTCGGTGCGATTCCTTTAATGCCGTATTCGTTGTTGCCGGCTGCGGCGATTGTGCCCGCGACGTGTGTGCCGTGGGATGTGTAGAATGCGCTGCCGTTCGCGTTGAATTCAGGTGTGCCTGCCGGACGTTCTACAGGTGACGTTTCAGATGCGTCATCATCAGCGCGTGGGCGTGTGTACGTGCTGCTGTTCGGAATGAAGTTTTTTCCGCCTTTGTAGATGCCTTGGAAGTCTGGGTGGTCGGCGTCGATTCCTGTGTCGAGGACGGCGACTTTGATGCCTTGTCCTTCATAGCCTTCTGCCCATAGTGCTTCGATTCCGAGGAAGCCGATGCTTGTGTCCATGGCAGGGCTGACATGTCCATCTTTTGCCTTCTCTTCAAGTTTCGACTCGGATGGAGCTGGTTTTTTTAGGTCTTTTCCAGTGTCGAAAGCGTGGACGATTGTGTCTGGTTCGACGAGTGTAACGCCGTTCACTTCAAGGAGTTTCGGAAGGTCATCGGCTTTGACGGTTCCGGACATCCCGTTGAGTACGGTGTCATAGGAGAAGCCTTCGTTAAATTTGATGCCTTTGATTGCCATTTCTTTTTTGACGGCAGCTTGCTGGTTGCGCACTTTGGATTTCGCTTGTTGTGCTTGCGCGTTGGAGAATGATTTTCCAGCTAGTTTATGGATTCCTTTTTGGAGCCCTACTGATTTTTCGGATAGGTGGATGATGACTGGGACTTGTTGGTTCCCTTTAACGTTTTGGAGCTTTTCATGCAGTTTCGCTTCATCCCCGAGCAGGTTGAGCTGTTCGGCGATTGCGGCTTTTTGCTGCATGATGCTTTCATCTTGGAGGTTCTTTTTGAAAGCTTTTAGTGTTTGAGCTGTTTCGGCAACGCCTTCAGGATCCGTTTTGGCGGATACCGTGAATGGCGTGAACATGGAGAGCACGAGAATAAGTGCTAAAAATGTGCTGAACAGCTTTGTGAGATTATGATTTTTCAAATGCCTATTCCCCCTTAGTAGTTTGGTAGATTACTGCCATTAAACGATATCATAGTGAGATTTATTTGAAAATAGTGATTGTTGCCTCGGGTGGCGAAACTTCAGAAAAATCGTTCTATTGGTATGGATGTTTCTGGATGTGGGTAGTGCGGAAGATTTATGGGTTAAGTTGGAAGTATGAGTATTTAGCTAAGTTGCTTGTCCATGCTTATCGAAGCGGTATTTTACCATTTCATTGGTAATCTATTGGACAGTGCGATTCATTTATGCGTGTATGCAGCGGATTATGCGTGAGTTTCTGGATTTATGCGTGCGTAGCGAGATTTATGCGTGAATATGCCGATTTATGCGTGGAGTTTACGATTTATGCGTGTTTCGCGGAGTTTATGCGTGATTCCTAGGATGTTGGTTGTCGCGATGGATGCTTTTGACCAATTAGGTTTTGATTTATGCGTGAATATGACGGGATATGCGTGGAATTCACGTTTTATGCGTCGCTGTAACGATTTATGCATATTTCGTAGAGGTTATGCGTGATTTCTAGGGTGTTGTTTGTCGAATGCTTTTGACCAATTAGGTTTGATTCAGAGCAGTGGATCGCGCAGGAAGTTCTGGATGATGTGATTGTCGGGCTCGTATGTCTTGAAGTTGTAGCCTTCTTTTTGAAGCCATTCTATGATTCTTGGTAGAGCGATGGTTGTTTGGCTACGGTCATGCAGGAGGATGATGATGTCCTTGTCGCCGGATTTCACGGCTTTTGTGACGCCGTCCTGGACGTTTTTCACGATTTGGCCAGCTTGTTTGTCCGTGTAGCGCCAATCATTGGAGTCGACGTCCCAGTCCCATAGTTTAAGTCCCCGGGCGATGAGGCTTTTTTGCATGCCCGGTGTGACGAGCGGCTTACTGCCGTATGGTACGCGTACGAGATTCGAAGACTTCCCTGTGAGCTGTTCAACGAGTTCGGCGCCGCCAGCCATTTCGGCAATGAATGACTCGGTCGAATTGTAGACGAGTGTCTTGTCGTGCGTCATGCTGTGCGAGCCGATGTAATGGCCACTTTTCGATACGGTGTTGACGATGGATTCGTTCTGTTTCATATGATTGCCGAGGAAGAAGAATGTGGCGGGTACTTTGTACTTTTCAAGTGTCGCGTGGTTGATCAGTGTGAATTGATTCGGACCGTCATCGAACGTCAAATAGACGGTCGGCTTTTTTGTCACAGGAGTTCTTTGTTGCTGTTTTACGTATTCCTTTATGATTTCTTTGTACTCCACGTGGCTCTTATGCGGATAAGTATCTCTATAAATCCTCAATGTTCGATATTCCGGAAAATATTCGAGCTTGAATTCAAATTGGTTTGTCAAATACTTCAGGCTGATTAACAGCTTGCCAGATTCATTGAAAATAAGTGGGTTCTCTGAAGAAGATGCTTCTTGTTCAGCAGGGATTCTAAGTGTAATTTCTTTCCCGTGTTTAGTTAATTTTATTGTTCCTTTTTCTTCTGTAACGGTGATGTACAGGTGTTTGGAAATCTCATCTAAAAGCACCTTCGTATCACCGCTTATGACGTGGATGTTCTCGATCGGCAGCATTTTGTCATGAAGACCGATATAACGCTTTGCCTCACCTTCCGCTGCTGCTTCATTCACTCCAAGTATGAATGAAATTAGTATGATTGCGATTATGACTAGCTTTTTCAATTTATCTACTCCATTTCCACTAGTAGTTTCACTGTTTTAGTATATTAATTGAGTCGGACAAGTAGAATCATAATCAGCTTTACTTACTGAGTGAAATAATTTTTCTTACTATAAATTTCGACATAAAAAAACCGCCACTTGGGCGGTTTTTTTCTTGCTGTTTATTCCACGAAACCGTATTTTACGTAGTTCTTCCATCCGAATGTTCTCCAGTCGCTCCTTGACGGGAGTTCGAGCGGGAGAGGGAGGAAGACGTTGGATACGTTATTAATTTCATTGATGTTACGGTTATAGAAGGCGATATCGCCGGTTTTCAGGCCTTCCGTAATGACTGCGCGGTTGTTCGTGATGAATGGAGCCGTTACGTTCGTTTTGGCGGCGCGTCCTTGTTCGTCCAGCTTCCATACCATAGCACTATCTTTCACATACGATTCGAGCCATTGGATTTTCACTGAAACTGCTTCCGCTTCATTCACGATGATTGATGCGTTCACGTTTGCGCCGAATGGTAAGTTGTATAGCTCCTCGAGCGGCATGATCGTGATTTCATATAGGTCGAGCGGGTTTTCCCGTTCTTTCGGATCGAGCTTATCGTACGCTTCGCGCCATCTGCTGTCTGTCGCAGGCACTGCGGAAACGGAATGCACCGTACCTTCGATGTTCGTCTCAAGATTATTCTCCTGGATGCGGACGAGATCGCCGGCTTCGATCTTCTGCCATTCGTCAAGTTGCGCGTATGTCGTGACGAGCTTCTTATTACTATAAATATCAGCGGCGAGTGTAAAGCCGTGCTTGTCCACTTCCGAAACCGTTCCGTCCACCGGGCTGATGAGCGCTGGACGGGTGGCGTCCTGTTCAAGCTGCGCTTGGACGACGGCGAGGTTCCTGTCTATTTCCGATAGTTCGCGCTCCGCTTCGGCGATTGCCTGGGCGAATGCGCCGTCTTGGTGGACATCGACTTGGACATCGACGTTCAATTCGACATCTGTGCCGTCAGGTGTTTCTGTCGTATTGACGTGGGACGAATTATTACGGGCGCTGCTCCGATCGGATTCGAGGCTTGCGATTGTTGACTCGACTGCACTCCGTTGTTCAAGGAGTCCTTCCTCCTCCGCCTCCCATGCCGCGAGTTGGCTCTCTGCGCGACCGGTCTGCAGCAATGCGATTTCATCCCCGACCTGAACTGGATCGCCTTCCTTGACGAGCCATGAATCGATTGTTTCGTCGTCGCCGACGTAGACGGTGTATATGTTTTCAGGCGTGACGAGCCCTTCTTTCAAGATGTCCTCCTCATGATGTGCGGAAGTCATACGCTCGTACTTGTGGACATACAATGTTTTTGGAACCGTGCTTTTCTCAGAGAAGAGCACGTGGACGTTCAATGCGATGAAGAGGCTGACGATGATGGCGACGGTGATGCTTAATCGTTTATTCATCTAGAAGCCACCTCCGAAAAGTGAATTGAGGATGGAATCGAACGGGATGTACGCGACAGCCGCGGTGATGAGGGCCATTGCGACATGCAGGCCGATCAATATCCAAAGATGCTCTTTCCATCTACCGTCCGCGATGAATCCTCGGATGTACCGATATTGCAATGTGATGATCAGCGCGCTAGTGACCGTCAATTGGTTCATGAAAAGGATCAAATACCAATTGTCCATGACCGTGACGGCGAGCGGGCCGAATGATAGGAATGATAGGCTTACCGTTGCGCCTTTCATTGCAAAGACGATGAAGATGATCGCCTTTTCCATGAGCAACACACCTGCGATGATCACTTGCAGCGGTACCAACTGCCGGTATGGGATTTTCGTCAGTGCTGACAGGATCAATGCGACTCCGAAAATATGGAATGTTATGTATAGGATCGACCAGAGAATCGTTCCCGCAAGTGATGCGTATCTTGCGATTATGTAGTCCGTTGTCGTCATTATCGTCATTACTGACGTGAGTGCTTCCGTTCCCATTCCCCATATTTCACGGAGTGCGAATAAGGCGATGCCTGCAAGAAAAACGAGCAAGAGCCTTCTGTTGAAGTGTCGCATCGTGCCGGTTTGCAGCTGGGTGGCGAGCTCATAGGGTCTCGTCAAAAAGTGCCAAAATCGGTATTCAAAGAACATAGCGACAATCCTTTCTTCGGGTGTTTTTTGATGCTGTATACATAACTGTATCAAATCTCGTGGATTATTCAATTTTTAATAGTCATTTTTTGTATGAATCTTGGAGAATTTGGCCAGTCTAGTGGGAAGTTCATACCTTGTAACGCCTCATTTCCCGGGAAATCGACAAAGGAGCGGATTTTGATGGATCAAGACGATAAGCATCGATTCACCATGCAGGATTTCTTGTTCGGATTGACGGGTTCCACTGTATTCGTCATTGCGTTGCATTTTCTCACGAGTTGAACGGGCGATTAATTGAGCCCTTGATGAATTAATGGAGCCCTTGTACTATGCAAGTTAGCAAGCTAGATATGTATACCCTATCAATCTAGTCATTTAAACTCCAAATTAAAAACACTCATCGTTTTTCGAGGACGATAAGTGTTTTTTCATGATTTGTTTTTCAATTTTCGTGCATTCCTTCCGTCAGTTGAGTGAATAAGGTGCGGTTGTTTGTTTCAAGTGCGTAGTCGATCATGCGCAGGCGGTTGTCGGATTCGATTTCTTTTAACAGCGCTGCCGCTTCCAGGATAACCTCTTCCGGTATTTCCAATTTCAAGTTTAATGTCCCTTCAAGGATGGATGACAGATGCAGATGAAGATCCGAGATGAGGAGCAGCTGGTAGAGCGGAAGCCGGATGAATCGGTTGCCCCGTTGGAAGACGAACACTTCTCCAAGGTTTTCGACTTGCAGGCTCTTCACATTGACGACGATCTCTTTTCCTTCAGAGGGGACAAATTGGTATACTTCACCGCCTTTGATAATCGAGAAATATTGATAGGCGAACACGAGACGGAGACGAAAGTCCTCTTGGCTAGTGAAAAAAGGCGTCATGCGCTGAACTGATAGCATAATTCTCCCTCCATCATTGAATATTCCGATTATTGCTATTCTATCATAGTTGACGATGTTTTGTGAATGATTTGTTTTCTATCTTATTCACTTACGTTTGGATTGATGATTTTTCTTATTCGGTTCCATTACGAATCGGATTTCCAACGGTTCAAACGGGATTTTCCTTTTCAACAGCTGATTGATGAATTTACTTTCTTTGTCATTGAAGAATGTCACTTCATCGGATTGATAGTTGACGACAATCGCCTCAGATTTGGGCTCGGGCGTCATGAATGTTTCGGCTGCTATGAATCCGCCGCCTTTTCCGTCTTCCACATAGATATGGTCGATCGATGTGTAGTCTCCCATTAGTAGATTACGTCTTTCATAGACTTTTGGTATATGTAATATTAATGTTTCCAATTTGGTTCCCCCCCATCGCTCTTTATGTTTGTTGTTTTCTATACTTTAAATGATATCATTTACGATTGTGGCATGAAAGCCTTATAATAAAGGGAATGCTTTAGTTTAGGGAGTGAGCCGATGCACATGTCAGTGGAACGAGTTTCTTATTTACATGAGCGTGAAATAGATGAATGTATGAACATGATCCAACACTCTTTCCGACCCGATGTGCAGGGTGAGGCGCATGTCATCCGGAAAGCCGTTTCGTTGGTCCGAAAAGGCGCGTTGCACGATTTCCGTTTTTCACAGGACGCCACGGCCATCGAAGTGGTGATATCGGACGTGACAGAGGAGTTTGTCACTCTTTCCCTTTCGATGACGGAAGCGTCTTGCACTTGTGATGAAGATGATTGGTGCACCCATAAGATTGCGGTTGTCTTCCATCTTTATTCACAGTTCCATTCTTTGACGGAATGGCTGCATGATTGGCAGCGGAGAGAAACGGAACAGATGGCGCTGACCGTTTCGGAACGGACGCCCGAAGCCTGGAATGATGTGTTGTACAGGCTGGCTACTCCGCTTCGCGAAATCGGACCAAGTGATAATCCGAATGTGTTCATCCATGAAAGCTCATTGATGGACCAGAAAGTGATTCCGCTGTCCCCTTTCGAATATGAATGGAAGCCGCTGTTCGAACTGTTTTACCGGTTGCATCTGCTGGAGGCGGGCTGGTCTTTTGCGCATGGACATCTCGAAGAGGCGAATCATTTCACATACCGCCAATGGCAAGTGAAGATGTGGCTCAATGAACAGATTGAGAAGTTGCGTGACATCGGCAAGGCGCTTGGCAAAAATCCTCGACTGTTCGAGACGGATGCGTTTTACACCGCTTTGAAAAAACAAGTCCGCGAGTTCGTCCTTCGGAATAAAGGGCTTTTTGAAGTCCGCCTTGAAATCTACGCGATCATGTGGGAGTTCCTGTACAAGGACACGGCTGCTCAGGAGAAGGAGCTTGCCTATCTGCTTGACAATGATTCAGTGGACGCCGCCTTTTTCGCCGCTTATTTCAACCTGACAAAAGGCGATGAAGAGACGCTTGCAAAAATAGCGGAACGGGCGGGCGGCGAGCTTGTCGGCCATTGGCTGCCGCTAGCGGATCTAGCTGCCGAGATGGAGGATCCAGGTTCCCTCACCGTCATCATGAATACGATCTACCCGCATATCGGCGAATTCTTTGGCCGGATTTCGTTTTCCACCGACCGGTATCATTTCATCCGGAAAATCGACGGATTGCTTGAAGAAGCGCATTTTCCGGAATCGCGCCGCGAAGAGCTTTTCATGATCTACGGGGAAGACGGCGTAAGCGCGTTCGGCGATTTCCTCATCGAGCGGGAGCGATTCGCCGAATGGGCGGCGCTCATGCACAGGTTCAATATTCCGTATGACGGGCTTGAGCCGGATACGTTGAAATTCGTTCTCGCGAATGACCCGGCTTCCGTCATGCCGTTGCTCCATACGTATGCGATGCGGTTCATCCAGGAGAAGAACAGGCATAGCTACCGCCGCGCCGTACGGTTGTTCAAAAATATGAAGGCGGGTGCGAAAAAGAGCGGCAAGGCGGACTTCTGGAACCGATATATCGACACGGTTCGCGAGCAGTATAGACGGCTCCGCGCGTTGTCGGAAGAAATGGAAAAGGGGAATTTGAATTTATGACGAAAATGGATACGTTGAATCTCCTCTTCCAATTGGCGATTGAACGGGACGAGGGAGGTCGGTATTCGGTTACCGCTACAGATCCGTCCGGACGTGCGGTTGCCCCGGACAGGCTCTCCTCCTTCCTGTTCTTCAATAATGAACAGGCGTTGTATGGCTTGTTGCCAACGACCGATGAAGAGGCCGTCCATTTGAATACGAATGAATTCCTGCAAGTGTTTGCGGGCAAGACGCATCCTTTCGCTTCGTTTGCGGGACGTACTACGAATGACGAGGCCCATTTATCCGCATTGCGGGAAGCGGCCCGTTTATGGAATGAACCCGACTTCTGGCAGCACGCAGAGTTGGACGCAGGGATGATCCGATTCGACGAGGAGAAAATCGGGATTTCCGCCCTTTCTTCGATGATTTTGCATGATGCGATTCGCGAAAAGCTCGATGCATCGGCAATGCGGCTCGATCAGTTGCCGGCGTTGCTGCCGCATTTGCGTAAATACGGTTGGCCTGGCGACTCCGTTTCGACGATTCCGGTCCGGGTCGCTTTCCGTCTGACGGAGCCGGATGAAGACGGGGATACGGAATGGTTGCTCGAAACTGTCGTTGTCAGCGAACGCGGGACGCATTGGACGCCGGCTGTCCGGAAAGCGAATGCGGAAATCAGCGATGCGCTGCCTGCGAAATGGAAGGATTTTGCTGATGAAATCCGGGAGAAGCAGTCCGAGATGGTGTCTTTCCTGCGTTCGGTCGAGGCTGAGCCTGGGAACCGGTTTTTGTCGATTGCGATGTCGGATCCTGAAGTGCGGCTGTTCATCCAGGAAGATCTGCCTGTGTTCCAGTCGTTCGGGTATGCTGTCATTTTACCGGCTTGGCTGAAGTCGGTGACGGAGTCGAAATTACGCGTCCGGACGAGTGCGAGTGTTCAATCGTATCGATCAGCAGCCGGTCTCAATGAAGTTCTTTCATTCGATTGGAACTTTTCGCTTGCCGGGAAGGAGATCGATCAAGACTCATTCCGTAGGCTGGTGGATGAGAATCGTGAGTATATCCGGTCGGGCGACGAGTGGTTCCATATCGATCCACTTTGGCTGAAGCGGATCCGCGAGCTGATGGAGCAGGCGGATGCTGGCGAGTGGACGGTGAAGGATCTGCTGTTCCAGGAGATTCCCGAGGAGATCATCCCGGTTGATGAAGATGATGGTTCGGATGACCCGCTCCTGGCGTTTTCGATGAAGCAGTCGCTGCGCGAGTATGTCGAAATGGTTTCGAATAAGCAAGGACTCCCTGACGCGGGTATTCCGGTTGAATTGAAGGCGGAGCTCCGTCCCTATCAAGTCGACGGGTATAATTGGCTCGTCTTCATGCGTGAGCATCATTTCGGCGCTGTTTTGGCCGATGATATGGGACTTGGGAAGACGGTGCAGCTTATTACGTATTTATTGAATGTGCATGCGCGCCCGGAAACGGACTCCCCTTCGCTCATCATCTGCCCGACGAGCGTGCTCGGCAACTGGCAGAAGGAGATCGAGCGGTTTGCGCCATCGCTTAAGGTGCATACGCATTACGGTCCGACGCGGGCTCGGGAGGAAGAGTTCAATGTGCTTCTTCAAGAGCACAAGCCGGATGTCATTTTGACGACGTATGGCACTGCGACACAGGACGATGAGACGCTTGGCAACACTGTATTTGCGAGCATTACGCTCGATGAAGCGCAAAATATTAAGAACATGCAGACGAAGCAGTCCCGGGCGATCCGGAAATTGCATGGCGACCACCAGATTGCTTTGACGGGGACGCCGATCGAGAACCGGCTGTCGGAGCTATGGGCGATTTTCGATTTCATCCATAAAGGGTATTTCGGAAGCTTCCGGACGTTCTCCGAGCAGTTTATCGTACCGATCGAGCGGGATGATTCGGAGCTTGAGAAGCGCAAATTGCGGGCGAAGATCCGTCCGTTCCTGTTGCGCCGCACGAAAAACGATCCTGATTTGCAGTTGAATTTGCCGAAGAAGCTCGAACAGAACGAGTATTGCCCGTTGACGACGGAGCAGGCGGCGCTCTATGAAAGTTTCATCGAGGATACGAAGTTCAAGTTGGATACGTTGACCGGCTTTGAGCGGAAAGGGCTCATTTTGAAGATGTTGAGCCGCTTGAAGCAGCTTTGCAATCACCCGTCGTTGTTTTTGAAGGAGCCTCATGCGCCTGCCGATCAGATGTTGGAGCGCTCGGTGAAGTTGAATCGGATCGTGTCGATGGCTGCGGATATTGCTTCGAACGGTGAGCAGTGCCTCATCTTTACGCAGTATATCGGGATGGGCCAATTGATCCGTCAATGTTTGAGCGAGCTGTATGATATCGATGTGCCGTTCCTATCGGGCAGTATGCCGAAGGGGCAGCGCGATCATTTGGTCGAGGCGTTCCAGGCTGGTGAATTCCCGGTTTTCATCCTGTCGTTGAAGGCAGGCGGCACCGGGTTGAATTTGACAGCGGCGAATCATGTGCTGCATGCGGACCGCTGGTGGAATCCGGCAGTTGAGAATCAGGCGACGGACCGGGCCTACCGGATCGGCCAGACGAAGTTCGTGCATGTCCATAAGTTTGTGACCGTCGGGACGATTGAAGAGAAGATCGATAAGATGCTTGTTGAGAAAGCGGCGCTGTCCGCGGATTTGATCCAGTCGAGTCAATGGTTGACGGAGTTGTCCGATACGGAATTGGATGATCTTCTATCGTTTGAAAGATAGATGCGTGACCTCGGTTTCCTTTTATGGAAGCCGGGGTCTTTTCATGATCGCTGTGCCTGGCGCCGCATATGTATGGGAATGACTTTTCTCGCGAGTTCTCTTTCCTCCAATTCATTGAGCCGTTCATTCAGGCGTGCGATGATGCGGATGAGTTGTCCGACTTGCAGCTCCATGCGGATGAGCTGTTTTTGGGATTTATCCATTTGTTTTTCCTCCTCTCGGTATTGGTAAGATGCGGCGGGAGCGGTCCCCGCCGCACGGTGTCGGCCAAGATCATTCGGCCTACGCAGCTAGCATTGCGTCTGGCGGACGCGATGCCCCCTGTGGATATGGGAGGGTCCCCACCCTTCATATCCTAATCGCTTTGTTCTCCTTCTTACTCACTTAGATATTTTCATTCCACTATTCATTTTTTTGTGTATCCGAGCTTCCGGCGATCCCCCTTTTTGGTTATTCTCCCTACCTATGTATCGTCCTTTGAAGGTCAATAGATAGGTAGTCCCTCTTTTTCGATTTGCGGCAGATGGAAGTTCGTGCTGACCTTCTCCTGTTCCGCCTTGCTTTCATTTCCGCCGCTTTGTTGCACATTTCCTTCAGGCTCTCCGTACAAGTTGTCGTTCGTTCTCCGCTTTGTCGACAGGAAGCGGATTTCCTCTCCGATCACTTCAGTGACGAAAACTCGGCTATTGTCTTCGCGTTCATATGTCCTCGATTGGATCCGTCCGCCGACACCTACTAAAGATCCTTTTCCACAATGTTTCGCGGTGTTTTCCGCAACTTTCCCCCATGCTGTGCAAAGGATGAAGTCGGCATCCATTTCGCCATGCTTGTTTTTGAAATTGCGGTTTACGGCAAGGATGAAGCTTGTCTGCAGTCTCCCTTCCGATAGCCTTCGTAAAATCGGATCTTTTGTCATGCGCCCTACGAGTGCAACTTGGTTCACTTTTCCCCCTCCTTTCTTTCTGTGATGTCTTCATCTTATGACGCATTGAAAATTGGCGCAAATCTCTAAAATCCGGTTTTGATAGGGTTTTCAGGCTGTATTATTGGTTGAGAAATGAAGAATGTGGATGATGACAATGGTTTGGAAGTTTTCATTTACACGGGATAATTCGAGCTTGGCTGTTTCTGAAGTTTTTTTCCGACGTGTGGTATACTTGATGAAAAAGTGAGCGGGGTGGCGCATTTGAAGACATTCAAAATGATTTCGGTCGGTATATTGATAGATGATAAGATTCAGGACTTTCCGCTAGTCGACGGCATTATCATCAATCAGGAGAATAGCCACCGGATGTGGATTTTGGAGCTTTTCATCGATCAGGAGCACCAGCAATTGTTCGAGGGATGGAAGGAGTCGGGTGAGCTGTTGGAAGCGCGCGTCGTCATTTCCTATCCGGAAAATGAGCCCGCGGGGTTCCGCGTGGCGGTCGATGCCGTGGAACAGATCGGCGAGCATATTTCGGTGTTGTTGAAGGGTCGTTTGAAGCGTGCCCGCACCCAGTATGCGGAGCATTTATTGGAGGAATTGATTACCGAAGGGCTAGGCGGCGAGGAGTTGCTGAAGCGTTTCGAGTCGGATATGCGCGAGCGTCCGCGGTTGAAGAAGGATCGGGAAGAAAAGTGAGTGGGAGCTGCCTGTTAAGGGCGGCTTTTTTTGATGGCGTTTATGCGTGATTAGCGCGAGTTATGCGTAGATATAGCGGTTTATGCGCGGTTGTGGGCGTTATGCGTGGATTTCGCGAGTTATGCGCAGGTGCGGGGCGTTATGCGTGGATAGCACGGTTTATGCGCGGTTGCGGGGCGTTATGCGTGAATGTAGAGATATATGAGCGCTTGGTGGAGTTGTTCCGCGGAAAGACCTCCCGTCAAATCCGATTCGTGTTCGCGCGAGATGCTTTTGACAATCACACTCTTTTAAAATGAATGCGGGGAAATCTATTGCATTTAGCCTTCTTATGACGCGATTTTTAAAAAAGAAAAACCGCCGGGGGGTGGCGGTTTTCTTGCGGCTTGCGGTTAGCGGTTGTTGTTACGGTTACGATTTGTGTCGTTGTCATCTGTTAGGATGTCATCATTCGGTGATGTTGTGTTGTCACCGTTCATGTCTCCGTTGTTACGGTTTCCATCATTGATGATTCCGTTGTTTACACCGTTTCCATCGAGTCCGTTATCGATTCCATCCATGTCCGGTCCTGCGCCGTTGTTAACTCGTGGAGTCGTGTCGTTAAGACCGTTGTCCAGGTTTTCCATCGGCGTTTCGTTGTTTCCTGGAACGTCGTTGCCATTGCCGTTGTTGCCGGCATCGCCACATGCTGTCAACACAAGTCCGGAAACGAGTACGAACGGTATCGCTTTTTTGAACATGAAAATTCCCTCCTTTCCACAAGCCTCTCTCATACAAATCGTATGATACTTGTAGGTTGGCTAAAAAGGAGGGAACTATCCATACTTTTTATTGTTCTTTTTCGAGCATGTCTTTGAGCTGCATTTCGACGTAGACAGCTTCCGCTTTGCAGTCGTATGTAAAGTGCGTATCGAGTTTTTCCTGCATGATCTGGATGTTGGCGATCTGCTCTTCTGAAGGCGGCTCGCTGAGAATTCGTTGGATGACTTCATTGATTCGCTGGGCGAGGTCTTCGTGGAATTTCGGTTCTCTTTTCACATCATCCGGAATTCTTGTATACCAAAGAGCTTTTGTCGTGATGTATTCGCGCCATGAATCGATGAAGTCTTCGATATCGTACAGCTCTTCGTCCCAATCGATGTCCGCCATGTATTGCTCGAACGTCTGGGTGATGGAGCGCGTGATGCTGCTCTTTATATTTGGAGAAAGATCATTGTACATAATTGGTTGGTACCTCCCACTATAAGCATGCGTGTGATGTCCGCCTCAATATACACACTGCACTTTCATTTTAGCTGACATATTGCACGTGCGCAAATTAATTTTTAGCTTCTGCTACCGGACCTAATGCAAATGTGATTTCCGTTTCGCAGGCGATTTCGCCGTCAACGGTCGCTACCGCTTTCCCTTTTCCGATGGAGCCGCGCATCCGCGTGATTTCGACTTCAAGTCTCAATTGGTCCCCTGGAACGACTTGGCGTTTGAACCGGCAGTTGTCAATACCCGCAAAGAATGCGAGGCGGCCGCGATTTTCCTCTTTTTGAAGGATGGCGACTGCACCGACTTGTGCAAGCGCTTCGACAATCAGGACGCCTGGCATGACCGGGTAGCCTGGAAAATGGCCGTTGAAAAAGTCTTCGTTGATCGTGACGTTTTTCAGGCCGACGACGCGTTTCCCTTCTTCGATTTCAGTTATCCTATCGACTAAAAGGAAGGGATAGCGATGGGGAATGATTTTTTGAATTTGTTCTGCAGTTAGCATTTCCTTTATCCTCCCGACAATGTATGTATGACTTAATTCAGCAAAAATAAACCACTACAATAAGTGTGTGATTAATGTTATAACACCACGTGCCTTAATTTCTGCAAAGAACGCAGAAATTAAGGCAAATCGATCCCTTCGCTGATCGATTCGTTACGACTCTTTCCCTTTTATGATATCGAGTATATGGATCCATGTCTCTTTTTTCAGCACATCGGAGGGTTGGCCGTCGCCGACAAAGCCGTAGCCGATCATGGCTCCGAGAATTGCTGCACCCGCAAGCAACAGAAGGACGAGCACAATACGCAACCAGATTGGGAACAGTCTAATTTGAACCCAAATACGCGGCTTGCCACTTGTTTCCTCGTCAATGGACTTCTGCTTCTTTTGTTGGTTGCGCTCCACGCGGGAAGCAACGATTTGACGCTCAGTGGAGTCATTTTGTTTCATATGGTCCCATTGAGGATGTTTCTGTTTATCTTCTATCATTTCGGATTCTCCCTAGCGCGGCTTATCGAATGTTATTGATCAAACCTAACATCTGATCGGCGAGCGTGACCGTCCGCGCGTTGAATTGGTAAGAACGCTGGACATTGATCAGGTCTGTCATCTCTTTTTCGTAATTGACGTTGGAGGCTTCAAGCTTCCCGTTTTCCATGCTGATCCGGTTGCGGTTGACGCCGTTCATTTCCGTCAGTATATCTCCAGCGGCGACGCCGAGTTCCGCCACATTGTCAGGAAGCGCGAGCAGTGTCGAAGAAAGCCTGCTCATCAAGTTCGGGCGTTCCATAGTCGTGACACCCATTTGGATTTGCTGTACGTTTCCGTCATTGTGGATCACTTCAAGGATGCCGCCTGAAACCAAACTGTAATTCTTCACGCTGTCCGCGAATGTGATCGGCTGCCCCGCGCTATTCGCGACAGGATACCCATCGCCATTGACAAGCATCAGGTTGCCGCCTTCAACAGGTGAAACGTAAAAGTTCCCAGCGCGCGTGTATACCGTTTGCTCCCCGTCTTCTCCGGGCATGATAAGGTTGAAATATTGCTTCGGTTCGGTCAGTGCAAAATCGAGTTCACGACCGGTTGTCTGCAAAGAACCGACCGTCCAGTTCATTTTCGCAGGACCGAGCGCAGCACCGACGCCATAGCGGATGCCCGCAGGAGATTGGCGCTGAGCTGTATCGGCCTTATCGTTGTTGAATTGTTGGTAAAGTAGTTCATGAAAATTGGCTTCACTCGATTTATACCCGTTTGTCGCCGAATTTGCAAGGTTATTCCCGATAATATCGAATTGGCTCTGCAATTGGTTCATCGTGTTAACTGCCGTCGTCATTGATCGTATCATTCGATTCGGCCCCTTTCAAAACGCATCATCCGTTGACGCGTCCTATTTCGTTCACCGCTTTTTCCATGCTTCGGTCATACGCTTGAAGGATTTTTTGATTCGCTTCGAATGCGCGGTATGCGGCGAGCATGTCCGTCATCGACTTCGCAGCGTCGACATTGGAACCTTCCAAAAAGCCTTGTTGGAATGAATATCCAACTCCTGCCAAATTTTGCGCTTCAGGCAAATTAGCGTCGCTTGTAAATAGGCCGTTCCCTTGCTTCAGGAGGGCGCCGGGCTGTTCCGCGAATGAAACTCCGAGAGTTGCAACGGCTGTACCGTTCTGCATAATGTCCCCTGCATCGGAAATACTGAAGTCGTCATTTTGCAATTGGATGCGTTGACCGTTCGTATCGAGCACATAATACCCCATCGGATTCGTCAAGTAACCGGCCGCGTCGATTGTGAAATTCCCATTTTTCGTGTAGAGCTCATTTCCGTTTTCATTTTCAAGCCGGAAAAAGACAGCTCCTTGTTCACCGGTTTCCGCGTCGATCGGCAGGCTTCCGTCGAGTAGGGCGATGTCTGTCGTCATGCCCGTTTCACGAAGAGACCCTTGCGTGAAAAGCGGCATCGTCTCTTGCATGTAAACACCTGTCGACAGCTCTCCGACTGGCGATAAGCCGTTGAGTTGAATGCCTTTTTGAGTTGGGATGCGTTGCGCATTCAAGCTCGACATGAACATTTCCGGGAATGAACGGATGCTTGACTGTTCGGCTTTGAATCCTGGTGTATTGGCGTTCGCGATGTTGTTAGCCAGCATTTCCGTCCTGCGCTGCTGCGCGATCATGCCGGAACCGACTGTGTAAAAGCCACGGAACATATGGCACCCGCCTCCTTTCATATTTCGTTCTTCTCTTATATATCGGATGGATCAAAAAGATTTTAATTAGTAACGGCCTTTTTTGCCGATGTTGTCGAGGAGGATACCCGTCCCAATCGCCACACAGCTTAGTGGATTATCCGAGATGAATACCGGCACTTTCAATTCCTCTGCGAGCAGTGTGTCTATCCCGTGCAACAGGGCGCCGCCTCCTGTAAGGAATACGCCTCGGTCGATAATGTCCGCGGATAGCTCGGGCGGTGTTTTCTCCAGTACGTTTTTCGCGGATTGGACAATCATGCCGACCGATTCGCTGAGCGCCTCACGTATTTCATCTGAGTTGATTGTAATGGTGCGAGGGAGTCCACTTACCATATCGCGGCCGCGAATGTCCATCTGTTCCTTCCGGCCGCCCGGAAAGACGGTCGCGATTTCGATCTTGATCGTTTCCGCCGTACGCTCCCCAATGAGCAATTTATATCTTTTCTTTATCGATTGAATGATGTCGTTGTCAAACAAGTCGCCAGCGGCCTTGATTGATTCGGATGTGACGATATCGCCCATTGACAATACTGCGACATCTGTAGTTCCGCCGCCGATATCGATGACCATATTGCCGCTCGGCTGGAAGATATCCATGCCAGCGCCGATTGCCGCGACTTTCGGTTCTTCTTCAAGATATACTTTTTGGCCGCCGGATTTTTCCGCAGCATCCTGGATCGCTTTCTGCTCGACATTCGTAATGTTCGTCGGGCAGCAGACGAGGATCCGCGGCTTCGAAAGGAATCCTTTGACATTCAGTTTATTGATAAAATGGCGCAGCATCATCTCCGTCACGTCGAAATCGGCGATGACGCCGTCTTTCATCGGACGGATGGCAATAATGTTGCCAGGTGTCCTTCCTACCATTTTAAACGCTTCTTCACCAACCGCCAATACTTTGTTTGAATGTTTGTCGATCGCTACGACTGCAGGCTCGTCAAGAACGATGCCTTTCCCTTTTACGTGAATCAACACATTCGCAGTCCCTAGGTCGATTCCGATATCCTTTGCAAACATCAATCCCGTTTCCCCTTCCAACTTCAGTTCGGTCGTTATTCTCCTAACTATAGATTGTACCATAATGATTCTTTAATGAACACAAATATTGACAGTAATTTTGTATTTATTCATACAGTTATTTAGGGCTTGCTGAATGGTGTCGAATGGGGGTTTTTTACAGGGTATTTTGGGAAGTCCGTATTTTGACGACCGTTTTTATGTAGGCCTTTTTCATTCCAATCTAAAAGGCATGGGTGAATTCATTAACTATTACTTACGACAATATTCGTTTTTATTCATCATCCCGACTGGTTTTTTTCCATGCGAAAAGACAGGGTTTCCGCCTTCCTGCAAGGATGGTCGATGGTCCCCGTCTGTTCCCGTTACGTGTTGCGGGCTTTCTTATTTTCATTCATCCATTTCATCCTTGTTGCTTCACCGCCTCTTAAATGTCTGACAGACTTATGATAGGCAAGTACTTTGGCGACTTCTTCAGACAACTCCACATCCACATTCGGCAGCCGTTCCGTCAAGTCTTTATGGACCGTGCTTTTCGAATAGCCCGTCGATTTCGCCAGCGCCCGTACGGTAAGTCCTGTGTCCAGCAACATTTTGCCGAGGCGCACGCATCGCCTCCGAATTTGCTCGTGCACGCCCTCTTCCTTTCCTGTCAGCTCCGTTTCTTCCTTTATCTTATGCCGCGGCGACGGCGGTTATGTCAAAGCTGGATTGGAGTGGCGGGGTTATTGTTTTATCGGGTGCAGATTCCCGCGGCAGAGTTAACGAGAACTCCCAGGGCGTCAACGAGAACTATGGGTGTTGTAATGAGAACTTTCTACTGAATAACGAGAACTCCTGACGCCGGAACGAGAACTTTCTACTGATAAACGAGAACTCCTAGCGCCGGAATGAGAAATTTTTCTATTGATAAACGAGAAATCCAAGCGCGGGTACGAAAACCTCGAGCATGAGAAGCTGATATATTGATGACTCAATAGGTCACACTACTATTGGCGATTCATTTTGGTTGTCTATTCCTCTCCATCAAAAATTCGTAGTGTGCGTTTCTACCATGGCCAATTAGTTTTGTTTGTGCTTTTCCTAATAGATGCTTTGCAACGTGACGGCACTCCAGTTGTGTAAAGTACCGAAATTCCCGGTTTGTCATCGTATTTTTGATCAGCATAAACCAATCTTCGATCGCAGCCTTATACTCATCCTTCCCATCTTGCCCACAAGAATGACATTTCCATTTTCTGCTTTCCCATTTCATGTTGAATTTCCCGCATTCACTACAAATTACGCCTGGAATAATTTCTGCGGGATGAATATCGAATCTTTTAGTCATCGGGAATGGGTTGAATTCCATATGACTTTTATAAATTTCATAAGCCAATGACCGAATGTCATGACCGCTAAGAATCTCTGGATTGACTGCCAATGATCTTAGATGAGCAGGGACGTCATATGTAAACATAATTTCCATATTGGGTTTTTCTTCGATTTGCATTTCATTGTTGTAGGCAAACGCCACTAGCCCCTCAACAGGTATTTTAATGTTTTTTTCAAGAAGCCAATTCTCCAACAGATAATTTTTTCGCTCTACCTCCGTAATTGGATTACGTAATGGCATCCGTTGTCCAGATGTATATTCTTTAATGAATTGCAGCGGATTGGACTTCACTATGATTTTCTCTGCAATGTTCTTCACTTCTGAAATGATTATGAATGAAGGAGTAATTAGAAGTGAATCCATTTGAAAATAAATACCATCATGGATTAAAGTAACATCATGAAGAATGGCATGGGGATAGCGTGGTTTGAATTCGGTTATATATTTATCATACTGGCATTCCCCTCCATAACCAGCCTCCAGATAATAGAGTTTCTCTTTAATTCGCTGCCTATTTTGATTATCTTGTCTCAATCTCCTTTCCAATGCAATTAACCCCTCAATTTCCTTATTCTTTTTTCTATGCTTTATTATCATTAAATCACCTCAAGTACATTATAAATAGTTGACGATTAATTTTGAATAGTTTTACACAAAATAAATATTTAAACGCGGAAACGGGGTCAAAAATCATTTTTGATAGTGGTTTTTGGGCTGAATTCAGTTTTTGCTACAATGTGCGGATTACAAGCATGACAATTTTACCGCGGTGCTGTTTTGTAATTCGAACATCTATTAATCGCGAAATATGGTTTTGACAAATTAGTTTTTACGTTGAATATAGGAGAACTTTTCAAGGGTTATGGAGAAATCTAAGTACGGGAACGGGAACTCCAGGCAGCTGAACGAGAAGTCTTCATGGATGAATAGAACTCTTTACGGATGAACGAGAACTCCAAGCGGCTTAATGAGAACTCTTTACGGATGAATGAGAACTCCAAGCGGCTATACGAGAACTCTATACGGAAGAACGAGAACTCCAAGCTACTTAACGAGAACTCGCCATGGAAGAATGAGCACTCCAAGCGACTTAACGAGAACTCGCCATGGATGAATGAGCACTCCAAGCGGCTTAACGAGAAGTCTTCATAGATGAATGAGAACTCCAGGCGGCTTAACGAGAACTTTTCAAGGATGAACGAGAACTCCAAGCGACTTAACGAGAACTCGCCATGAATGAATGAGAACTCCAAGCTGCTTAACGAGAAGTCTATATGGAAGAACGAGAACTCCCCTCGCAGACCCCTTAATTTGTAAAATGCATTCAACGCGATCACATACGACAACTACCTAGAAACTTCCGCGTTTACACATTTGTTTGCCAAAACACAAAAACCACTCTCGCAACAGAGAGTGGTTTGGTCGTTTAAAATCCTAGTAATGAGCGCGGGTTGACTGGGTTGCCGTCCTTGTGCACTTCGAAGTGCAGGTGTGTACCGGCTACTGTGTTCCATTCGTTGCTTGTAGCAGTTCCGAGAGATTGACCTTGAGTGACTTCGTCGCCTTCTTTGACGAGGATGCCAGTCAAGGAGCTGTAAATAGTTGTCATTCCGTTGGCGTGGTCGATTGTGATTCTGCTGCCTTGGAATTGATCGATAATGACTTCTTTCACTGTTCCGCTAAGGGCTGCGACGACTTCAAATGGTTGGTCATCCATCGAGAGCGTAATACCTGTGTTTGTCTTGTACGTTTGGTTGAAGACAAGTAGTGCATTTTCTCGCGACTCTTCATTGGCGTCTGCATCATAGTACTCTTGTATAATCGCCACGTCATCGAGTTGGTCCTCTTTGAACGGGAATTTGAGTACTTCGTTTGCAGCATTTGTTTCGACGAGCGGCGGTGCATTCGGATCTGTTGCGACGTCGGCAGTTTCGTTCGGGCCCTTTTGGATGAAGGCATTGTAGCCCCAAATCATGCCGACGAAGACGATCGCGATTCCCGCGTAGATGGCCGGCCAGAACCATCTATTCTTCTGACTCTTATTCTTCTGAGAAGGGGATTTCGGTTTTTCTTCTCGCATTATCATCACCTCACTTGCTATTGTTTGCAAGTGTTGGCGTTTTTAAACATTCAGATTCGTCTACTTCAAACTTTTTTATTGTCGTGCCGGAATAATAGTAGGTCAGTATGTTTTCAGCGGTCCATCCTTTCTGGGCAAAGGCTTCGGCGCCGTATTGGCTCATGCCGACCCCATGCCCGTATCCCTTCGTCGTGATGAGGACGATTTCGTTTGTAACGTCGTAGGCGATATCAAAGTCTGTGGACGCGAGCCCGAGTGCTTCCCGCATTTCACGGCCGCTCTTTTCGAAGCCGATTGACACTGCTTTTTGCACGCGTCCCGTTTGATTGCGGATGAGCTGGAGGCTTTTGAACTGATCGGCTTTCCAAACGGATCCGAGCGCTTCATTCCACTTCGCAATCGGCATTTCGATGTGCCGTTCCACTTTCGCTTCGACGACTTCCTCCCCCGGACTTTCCACACTCTGCAAGTATGGAATCGGATTGCCGCTGTAGTTTTGCGCAGTCTCAGTCTTCCCGTTCGATGTCGAAAAAAACATGGCGGTGATCATTTCATCACCATATACGATCGTGTCCCCTTCGGTCGTCGCGACGATTTCCCGTAGCTTCTTCTCGTTTTCCTTGAATTTCTTTCCCCAGCGTTCCTTCCGTTCTGCTGCGGTTTTATATACTTGGGCGGAGACGGTCGCTTCGATCGGCTTCTTGCCACCATCCGTCGTCCGCAGTACATATGTCCGAGCCGCAATCGCTTGTGCCCTTAAGGCTTCGTTATGGAAGCCGATTGGCATTTCGCCAGCGACGACTCCCACGACATACTCCTCAAGCGGCATAGGCTTGTCCACCCCTTCCACAGTGATAGTGATTACGCACGGATCTTCCTTTGCCACGCTGTTCTTCGGTTCGACGGTCGTTTTCATGAGGATGGGAATAAAAAATAGTAGTGCGATGAATAAAACGGCTAGTAGTTTGTCCATATTCGATTGTATGATGAAGGACCGTATTTCATTCAAAAAAACTGCCCCTCGCCGATATGGCAAGGAGCAGTTTTTGGAGTCTACGAATAAGAGTATGAAGAGTGCTGTTTATACGAGTTGCTTCTCTGCTTCTTTCTTCGTTTCTTCCGTTGAAACGCGTTCGATGTCTGCACCGAGCGCTTTCAATTTCTTATGGAAATCTACATAGCCGCGATCCAGATGATCCAGTTCCGTTACGCGTGTAACGCCTTCCGCAACAAGGCCTGCCAAGATGAGGGCAGCTGCTGCACGCAAGTCAGTCGCCGCAACTTCAGCCCCTTGCAGATCGGATGGACCCGAGATGATGACCGAGCGTCCTTCAATTTTGACGCTCGCGTTCATGCGGCGGAATTCTTCGACGTGCATGAAGCGGTTTTCAAATACCGTTTCCGTGAGCACTCCTGTTCCGGATGCCGTCAGCATAAGTGCCATCATTTGTGATTGCATGTCTGTCGGGAATCCAGGGTGCGGCATTGTTTTCAGGTCGACCGCTTTCAACGGATGCTTCGCTTGGATGCGCAAGCCTTCGTCCAATTCCGTAATTTTCACTCCCATTTCACCAAGTTTGGAAATGAGTGCAGCGTTATGTTCAGGAACTGCGTTTTCGATCGTCACATCTCCGCCCGTAATTGCCGCAGCGACCATGAATGTGCCTGTTTCGATGCGGTCTGGAATAATATGATGAATGGTTCCGTGAAGCTTCTCGACACCTTCAATACGGATTGCATCCGTTCCGGCACCGATGACTCTTCCGCCCATTTCATTGATGAAGTTCGCTAAATCGACAATTTCCGGCTCTTTCGCCGCGTTTTCGATAACTGTCGTCCCTTTTGCCAAGGCTGCAGCTGTCATGATATTTTCAGTAGCGCCAACGCTTGGGAAGTCCAAATAGATTTTGGCACCTTTTAGACCATTCTCCGCTTTCGCTTCAACATGTCCATGTCCAAATGTGATTTCCGCGCCCATTGCTTCGAACCCTTTTAGATGCTGATCGATCGGACGTGAGCCGATAGCGCATCCTCCCGGTAGAGCTACACGTGCAAAACCGTTGCGCGCGAGCAATGGTCCCATAACCAAAATTGACGCACGCATTTTACGTACATATTCGAAATGTGCTTCACTAGCGAGTTTTTCCGTTGAGTCAATAATTACTTGCCCTCTGGATGGATCGTAAACGACCTTCGCATCCAGGCTCTTGACTACTTCGTTGATCGTGGAGACATCCGACAGATTCGGTACGTCGCGAATGATATTAGGACCATCCGACGCGAGCAATGCAGCAGCCAAGATAGGCAGCACCGCATTTTTAGCGCCTTCCACACGTACATTTCCGTGAAGAACGCGTCCACCATTAATAATTATTTTGTCCACAAAAAGCCCCTCCGACTCAGTATTTATAATATTTGCCATAATTTTCATTTGATTTTTTGCATCATAAATTAAACATAAAAACACATACTATTCTACAACGCTCTACATTATTAAACAAGTAACTACAGAGCTATTTTCCCGTCTATCTACAAGATAGTCTATAATATGTACCCATTTGTCGTTTTGTGTTCATTGATGGTTAGGCAATTGCCAATTGACACTTATGTAATTCCCATAACTTGTCGGAAATTAAACATTATTATTTTAATTTCATGCCATCGCCCCGTTCACATCTGGATGTAGACGCGGCGATGACATGGATTCCGTGGCATATGAGTAGTTTTGACTGAGACATTAGCCTACTGACTATGTACCCGATTTTCATTCCACCAAACAATGTCAATTAAATAAAGTAGGAATCCTTCCTGACCAATAGGATATGTCCAAAAAGAAATTTGATACGGTTGAACCGATCGCAAAACTCAATAAAATAAAGAGCAATTGCGCTTGAAAAACATGGTGCTTTTTAATGATTTTCTCCGGCATGATCGCTTGCAGTGCATAAAATGACAGGCCGATGAAGAAAATATGCGAGACGATGGCAAGCATCGGGTTGTGTGCAAATACGTCGTTCATAGTCCTGCCTCCCTTTGATGCGGTTTTATGAGCGCGTGAAGCGCGTCCGCAAGCATTAAAACGCGGGCAGAAGAAAGACTCCCTCTGCCCGCCAATCAGTCAAAGCTATTATTTCATATCATAAACGTTGATGCGGGTGATGGCCCGTTTGAGGTCGAGTTCCACCAGTTGTGCTTCAAGTTTATCAGCTTTTGCTTGTAGTGCTTGTTCCGCACGCTTCGCTGCGCGTTTGGCGCGGTCGATGTCGATGTCAGAAGCCAATTCAGCTTGTTGTGCTAAAACGGTGACAACATCCGGACGAACTTCGATGAACCCGCCATGGACGGCGACATTTACAGTCGAGTTGTCTTTTTTCAGGCGAAGGGCACCGATTTGGAGTGGTGCAACCATTGCGATATGGCCGGGGAGGATCCCGATTTCACCAGATTCCGTGGCGGCGATCACCATATCCGCTTCAGTTTCACTAACAGGTCCGTCGGGAGTGACGATATTGACTTTAATTGTCTTCATTTGTTTCCCTCCTGATCCTGTAGATTATACTTCTACGCCCATACCTTTTGCTTTTTCGATGACTTCTTCGATGCGTCCGACGAGACGGAATGCATCTTCCGGAAGGTGGTCATAGCGGCCTTCCAAGATTTCCTTGAAGCCTTGAACTGTTTCAGCTACAGGCACGTAAGAACCTTTTTGACCTGTGAACTGCTCGGCAACGTGGAAGTTTTGCGATAGGAAGAACTGGATGCGGCGTGCGCGTCCTACGACAAGTTTGTCGTCTTCGCTAAGCTCGTCCATACCGAGAATCGCGATGATATCTTGAAGTTCACGGTACCGTTGCAGCGTCGATTGTACTTGACGAGCCACTTCGTAATGCTCCTCGCCAACGATATCAGGGCTTAGTGCGCGTGAAGTGGATGCAAGCGGGTCAACCGCCGGGTAGATACCCATTTCTGATAGTTTACGCTCAAGGTTCGTCGTTGCGTCCAAGTGAGCGAATGTCGTAGCCGGAGCCGGGTCCGTATAGTCATCGGCCGGTACGTAGATCGCTTGGATCGATGTAACAGAACCTACGTTAGTTGAAGTGATACGCTCTTGAAGCTGACCCATCTCAGTTGCAAGTGTCGGTTGGTAACCAACAGCAGATGGCATACGGCCAAGAAGTGCGGATACTTCAGATCCCGCTTGAGTGAAGCGGAAGATGTTGTCGATGAACAGAAGAACGTCCGCGCCTTGTTCGTCACGGAAATATTCTGCCATTGTCAAACCAGTCAAAGCAACACGCATACGTGCGCCAGGCGGCTCGTTCATTTGTCCGAATACCATTGCCGTTTTTGTAATAACGCCGGAATCCGTCATTTCATAGAACAAGTCGTTCCCTTCACGTGTACGCTCGCCAACACCTGCGAATACGGAGATACCGCCGTGTTCTTGTGCGATGTTGTTGATCAATTCCTGGATAAGGACAGTCTTACCTACACCGGCACCACCGAAGAGGCCGATTTTACCACCTTTGATGTATGGTGCAAGCAAGTCGACAACTTTAATACCTGTTTCAAGGATTTCAACATTCGTTGAAAGGTCTTCGAATTGTGGAGCGAGACGGTGGATCGGGTCGCGGCGTTCGGATGCCGGAACTTCCTCTCCAAGGTCGATGATCTCTCCAAGTACGTTGAATACACGTCCAAGTGTCACGTCGCCGACCGGAACCGAAATAGCTGCGCCAGTGTCTGTAACTGCAGCGCCACGTTGAAGGCCATCAGTGGATGACATTGCAATCGTACGCACCGAGTCGTCCCCAAGGTGGAGTGCAACTTCAAGCGTCAACGTTTCAGGTTGTTCGTTCGGACGTTGGATTTGGACCTTCAAAGCATTATAGATTTCCGGAAGTTGGCCGTTTTCGAATTTCACGTCAACAACTGGACCCATAACTTGAAGTATTTGTCCGTTACTCATGCTTTTCCCTCCTGTCTTACTTTCCCGTTCAAATTGCATTATTCAAGAGCGGCAACTCCGCCGACAATTTCTGTGATTTCTTGCGTAATTGCTGCTTGGCGTGCACGGTTGAATTGAAGACTCAATGAATCGATCAACTCGCCTGCATTATCCGTAGCAGTCTTCATCGCTGTCATACTGGAAGCATGTTCGCTCGCTTTTCCATCAAGCACTGCTCCGTAGATGAGGCTTTCCGCGTATTGCGGAAGAAGCGTTTCAAGAATCGCTTCCGCGGAAGGCTCAAACTCATACGAAGTCAATGCTGACGCTGATGAAAGGTCCGTGAGCGGAAGCAATTTCTTTTCCGTCACTTCACTGGAGATGGCGGAGACGAAGTGGCTGTAATACAAATACACTTCATCAAATTCGCCTTCTGTGAACATGCCAACAGCTCGATTCGCGATTGCTTTTATTTCATCGAAAGAAGGGTGGTCCGATACGCCGACAAGGCTTTCAACGACTTCGTATCCGAGGCGCTCGAAAAACTCAAGCCCCTTGCGTCCGATGGCGACGATTTTCACGTCATCCTTCGAAGCATGGCGTTGCTCGATCGCACGTCTTGCTGTACGGAAGATGTTGGCATTGTAGCCTCCTACGAGACCGCGGTCGGAAGACACGACAATATAACCTGTCTTCTTCACTGGACGGTTCACGAGCATTGGATGCCCGGAGTCGCTCGTCGCGCTTGCGATGGCGCCGACCACTTCCTCGATTTTATCCATGTAAGGAACGAACGCTTTTGCATTCATTTCCGCACGGGTCAATTTGGAAGCCGATACTAATTGCATCGCTTTCGTAATCTGACTCGTCTTCTTTGTCGATTTAATACGGTTTTCAATATCGCGTAATGATACCACTGGCAATTCACCACCTTATTGTTTAATTAGATCAGTATCCAAATCACTCGGAAGGTACGAAGTTCTTCTTGAATGCGTTGATTGCATCTTTCATCACTTCATCAGACGGAAGATCTTTTGTCGTACGGATATGATCAAACACTTCAGTGTGATTTGACTCGAGCCAGCTTGTGATTTCAGCTTCGAAACGAAGGATATCTTTTACAGGGATGTCGTCTAGAAGTCCGCGCGTCAACGCATAGAGGACGACAACTTGATATTCAACTTTCAACGGCTTGTTCAAGTCTTGTTTCAAAATTTCAACTGTGCGTGCTCCGCGGTCGAGTTTCGCTTTTGTCGCTGAATCCAGGGATGATCCGAATGCTGCGAATGCTTCAAGCTCACGGTATGCTGCAAGGTCAAGACGGAGTGTACCCGCAACCTTTTTCATTGCTTTGATTTGCGCGGAACCACCTACGCGGGATACGGAAAGACCGGCGTTGATCGCTGGACGTACACCCGAGAAGAATAGATCCGATTGCAAGAAAATCTGTCCATCCGTGATGGAAATAACGTTCGTTGGAATGTAAGCGGAGATGTCCCCGGCTTGTGTTTCAACGAATGGAAGTGCAGTGATTGAACCTGCGCCCAATGTATCGTTCAACTTCGCTGCACGCTCGAGTAGACGGCTGTGCAAGTAGAATACGTCACCAGGGTAAGCTTCACGACCTGGAGGACGGCGAAGTAGCAAGGAAAGTTCACGATAAGCAGCCGCTTGTTTTGAAAGGTCATCGTAGACCACAAGGACGTGCTTGCCTTGGAACATGAATTCTTCAGCCATCGTTACACCAGTGTATGGTGCTAGGAATAGCAATGGAGCCGGTTGTGAAGCGGATGCTGTTACAACAATCGTGTAATCAAGCGCACCGTTTTTACGGAGTGTTTCAACAACCCCACGAACTGTGGATTCCTTTTGTCCGATAGCGACATAGATACAAATCATATCTTGGTCAGCTTGGTTCAGAATTGTATCGATTGCGACAGTCGTTTTACCTGTTTGACGGTCCCCGATGATCAATTCACGCTGTCCGCGGCCGATCGGCACAAGTGCATCGATCGCCTTGATGCCTGTTTGCAATGGCTCATGAACGGATTTACGTGCCATGACGCCTTGCGCAGGACTTTCGATTGGACGGGTTTTCGTTGTTGCGATCGGGCCCAATCCATCTACCGGCAAACCGATTGGATTCACAACGCGTCCAATCAACTCTTCACCGACAGGAACTTCCATAATACGGCCAGTCCGACGTACTTCATCGCCTTCTTTAATATCTGTGTATGGTCCGAGGATAACGATACCTACGTTGTTCGCTTCCAAGTTTTGAGCCATACCCAAGACACCTGTGGAGAACTCAAGAAGCTCTCCGGCCATGACGTTGTCGAGGCCATGAGCAAGAGCGATACCGTCACCGATTTTGATAACCGTACCGACTTCGCTTACTTCCATCTCAGACTGATAGTTTTCAATCTGCTGCTTTATCAGCGTGCTGATTTCTTCAGCTTTGATGCTCATGTATGTCACCCCTCAATTTCAAATTAGGATCCGATCAATTTACGTTGCAGTTTGTCGAGCTTCGCGCTCAAGCTGCTGTCGTAAATCTGATTGCCGATTTGAAGGCGTACGCCCCCGATCAGGCTGGGATCGATGATATTTTCAATGCGTAAAGAATGTTTGCCGATCTTTTTTGCGAAAGTGGCCGAAAGGGCGTTTGTCTCTTGCTCCGTCAACGGGCGCGTCGAGTATACTTTCGCTTCTGCGATTCCCGCTGCATCATCTACAAGTGTGAGAAATTCATCGAACACATTTTGCACTTCATTCAAGCGCTTCGCATCCAGCAATACGTATAATGCATTCAGTACGAGCGGATTTACGCCTTTGAAAATGTTTGCGATTATTTCCTTCTTCTTCGTTGATGATAATTTCGGAGAATCCAACAGCTCACCAAGACCTTTATTGTCACGGAACGCCTTCTTCAATTCTTTCATCTCTTCCTGAATTGAACCGGTTTGTCCATGTTGTTGAGATAGTTCAAATAAGGCGAGCGCATAGCGTTTTGCTACGACCGAATTACTCATCGGCTTTCGCCTGCCTTCACAATCGTTTCTTCAATCAAAGCACGGTTGTCTTCCTCGGAGATTTCTTTGCCAAGTACTTTGGACGCCGCCAAGATTGAAAGCGAAACGAATTCTTCGCGGACAGCTGCAACTGCTTTTTCCTTCTCAGTCGCGATTTCAAGAGTAGCGGATTCTTTCATCCGGTTCACTTCTGCGCGCGCTGCTGTCATCAGTTCTTCACGTTGTGTTTCACCTTGCTTACGAGCATTTTCAACAATCGATTGTGCGTTTTCACGAGCCTCTTTCAAAAGGGCACGTTGCTCTTCCAAAAGTTTGTGTGATTCCAAGCGGCTTTTTTCAGCTGCTTCGATTTCGTTTGCAATCAATTCAGCACGTTGATCCATAATCCCCATAAGTGGGCCCCATGCGAACTTTTTAAGGAGTACCATGAGGACTGTGAAGAATAGTACTGTGACGATGATGTCGCCTAGATTCAAGCCATTCGGGTTATTCAATGATGACAAAAATCCTCCGCCGTTTGCGGACAATAGAATGAAGGTGTTTCCTAACACGATTGTTTCACTCCCTTCAAGAGCTCATGTCAATTTTCGTTATTATATAGAAAGAACGTCATTTTTAATTTCAACTTCAAATTACCATTTCAAACGTCTGTTGATACATAAATGAATGGCGAAGGGCAGTTTGCCGCGTGCTTCGCCATTTACAATTGTTGTTTTATTATTTGTTCATTACGATGAACGCGATAACTGTCGCGATGATCGGAAGGGCCTCAACTAACGCTACCCCGATGAACATTGTTGTTTGAAGCATACCGCGAGCTTCTGGTTGACGAGCGATGCCTTCTACTGTTTTAGAAACGATTAAACCGTTACCGATACCTGCTCCAAGTGCACCTAAACCTACTGCAAGTGCTGCTGCTAAAAGACCCATAGTGTATTTTCCTCCTAATAGTTAAATAAATTTTATAATGGTTATTATATATGCTTAATGATCCGTTTGGACTTTGTGCGCCATGTAGACCATCGTTAACATAACGAAGATGAATGCTTGGATCGCTCCGATGAAGACTGAGAAGCCTAACCAAGCGAGTGACGGGATCAATGCTCCGATAAGACCGAATGCACTGCCAGCCCCAAGTGTCGCAAGAAGTCCGATGAGGATCTCTCCCGCGAAAATGTTACCGTAAAGACGAAGACCGAGTGTCAACGTATTTGCAAATTCTTCGATTATCTTAAGTGGTGCCAAGAATGGCATCGGCTGAAGATACGTTTTGAAGTATCCTTTCGCCCCCAATTGCTTAACGCCATAATAATGGGTTAAGACAACAACCATCGAAGCGAGCGTCATTGTAATGACTGGATCAGCTGTCGGTGATTTCCACCAAAGTTCACCTTTCCATTGGATTGAAAATGGAAGACCGAGCATGTTTGCAACGAAAACGAACATGATCAAGGTGATTCCGAGTACGTGGAATCGTCCACCTGTTTTCCAGTCCATATTGTTCTTAATGATCCCTTTGACGAAATCCATGATCCATTCCATGAAGTTCTGCATGCCTGTCGGTTTGATCTGCAAATTGCGCGTCGAAAGAACGGCAATAAGGAAAACGACTAGACATGTGACAAAGAGCATGAGGATGTTTGACGGGTTAAAGTGTAATCCGTAGATGTTCCAATCCGGATTTCCATGGTTCACGTTTCGTTCACCTCCCTTATGCGTGTCAGTTTAGAAATGCTTTACGTGGACTACGATTCTGTCTACAAGCAATAGAACGTGTGGAATCATCAGTCCGACCACTGTACCGATCAGATCGAATTTCTCTGGCATCGACAACGCAACGGCTGCCGCAGCCACTCCGGATCCGAATCGCAATGCGGTTCCGATTGACTTTGTTTCTTTCCCCTTCGAAATGTTCTGATCAAATCTTTCCATTCTACGGACAAGAATCCAGAAATTATACAGTCCGAACAAGGAACCCAAGATTAATCCACCGAAAAATGGTCTGAAGTCACTAAAAGCCCATCCGATGACAAACAGTGCGAGCAAAAAAAAGAGAGCAATTTTCTGCCTATTAAAGATCTGTCGCAATGTATGCATGATGGGTGATTCTCCTGATTCGTATTTTCCGGGTCTGGCGATTTCGAGATGAGGCGAGTGTACAACGGGAGTGCCAAACGGTTTGATCCGTTTCCCTTAGTTAGTAGGGCTTGTACTGATAGAGACTCCGAAAAAGGTCGGAACCTGTAGTAATTTGTGAATTGCCGTAAGCAACTGACCACCAGGAAGCGTTGCCATCAAGCACGCTCATGGAGCCCCTCGTAGAACGGCGCCAATGAACGATGATAGAATCGCCTTGAAGCTTGCCATCGAGGCGTTTATCATATGTATGGTTCCCTATCATTCTTACCCTTTGTTAGCATACAATAGGGGCATTTTGATGTCAATTGATTCCCGTGAAATTCTTCACAAAGTCTTCACGTTGTCAAATAATAGACATATTTGCACAGTCGATTCTCTCATAATGAAGAAATGAGGGATTTCCCTCAGTTTGACCCGATGAAAAAATCCCTCATTAGCTTGATTTCACGTGCTTTAGCAATAAATGTGCAAGCATTGTTCAACATGCACAAACGTGTTGACGCATATCAGTTCGTTAAGGAAAGATATTCCTTTAACGCGCTGACAATCCGTTCTGAAGCATGGCCATCTCCATATGGGTTGGAAGCTTTGGCCATGGCGGTGTATTCCGCTTCGTCGGATAGAAGCGTGTCTGTCAGGTTGAAGATTGTATCTTCGTCGGTTCCGGCAAGTTTCAATGTACCTGCTTCAATGCCTTCCGGACGCTCGGTCGTGTCGCGAAGGACGATGACCGGTTTGCCGAGCGAAGGCGCTTCTTCCTGGATGCCGCCTGAATCAGTCAGGATGATGTGCGAGCGCGCGGCGAAGTTGTGGAAATCGACGACTTCAAGCGGTTCAATCAGATGGACCCGCTTGTTTGAGCCAAGGATTTCGTCCGCCACTTCACGCACGGCCGGATTCATATGGACCGGGTAGATGACTTGTGTGTCCGGATGCTTTTCCAGGATCCGAACGATCGCCCGGAACATATTGCGCATCGGTTCGCCCAGGTTTTCGCGACGGTGCGCGGTAAGAAGGATGAGTCGGTCTTCCCCCATTTGGTCAAGGATTGGATGGTGGTAATCATCCCGCACCGTCGTCTGAAGTGCGTCGATCGCCGTGTTCCCCGTAATGTAGATCCGGTCTTCCTGTTTTCCTTCATTTACTAGATTCTGCGCAGACTTTTCGGTCGGCGAGAAATGAAGGTCGGCAAGAACGCCTGTCAGCTGCCGGTTCATCTCCTCCGGGTACGGGGAGAATTTATCCCATGTACGGAGTCCCGCCTCGACGTGGCCTACTGCGATCTTATTGTAAAACGCGGCAAGACCGCCGATGAAAGTCGTCGATGTATCGCCATGGACGAGCACAATGTCGGGCTGCGCCTCTTTCATAATTTGGTCGAGCCCTTCGAGTCCGCGTGTGGCGACGTCGATAAGCGTCTGCCGGTCTTTCATGATGTTCAAATCATAAGTTGGTGTGATGTTGAATGCATGCAAAACTTGGTCGAGCATTTGACGATGTTGCGCAGTCACCGTGACGATCGATTCGATCTCCTCCGGATGCTTTTGCAGCTCAAGTACGAGCGGAGCCATTTTAATCGCTTCCGGCCGCGTACCGAAAATCGTCATCACTTTCCATTTCTTTTTCAATCCATTCACGCCTTCCAAATTATTGTGTTCTGTTATTATTTAGTTCCAAATAGGCGGTCGCCTGCATCACCGAGTCCTGGCACGATATATCCTTTTTCATTCAACTTTTCGTCCAATGCGGCAATGTATACGTCGATGTCAGGATGTGCTTCCGTGAACACTTTCACGCCTTCAGGAGCTGCAATCAAGCACATGAAGCGGATGTTTTTCGCACCGCGTTTTTTCAATGAATTTACTGCCTCCACCGCCGTGCCGCCTGTTGCAAGCATCGGGTCGATGAGGATGAATTCACGCTCCGATACGTCGGATGGAAGTTTTACAAAATACTCAACAGGTTGCAGTGTTTCCGGATCGCGGAACAAGCCGATATGTCC
Organism: Saccharococcus sp. Marseille-Q5394; assembly: GCF_946901335.1. NCBI lineage: Bacteria > Bacillati > Bacillota > Bacilli > Caryophanales > Anoxybacillaceae > Saccharococcus > Saccharococcus sp. Marseille-Q5394. The sequence continues at coordinate 1,772,981 of NZ_CAMPPQ010000001.1, forward strand.
GACTTTTGCTGCCGGAATCAATTTCAAGATGCCATCGACCATGCCGATGCCTGCACGCAGAATAGGGACGATTCCCAGTTTCTTGCCTGCCAATACATTTGATTTTGCTGTCCGGACCGGTGTTTCCACTTCCACTTCCGTCAGTGGAAGGTCTCTTGTGATTTCATACGCCATCAATGTCGCCACTTCGTCGACGAGCTCGCGGAACTCCTTCGTTCCTGTGTTCACGTCACGGATATGTGTCAATTTATGCTGGATAAGCGGATGATCGAATACATGTACTTTTGCCATTTTGCTAATCGCTCCTTTTCGGAATGTCCTGTACATTATAACAGAAACGTGTCGCTTTACACATTGGGAATGCGGATAATGTCGGTTATGCGTTGAATTTACGATTTATGCGTAATTGCGGCGGTTCGTGCGTGGGAATTCTGATTTATGCGTGATTGGCGGCGGTTATGCGTGGGAATTTCGATTTATGCGTGATTGGCGATATTTATGAGCGTGAAAATGGATTTATGAGCGCGGGTAGGCTTGACGGTGTTGAATTCCGCCTTGCGCGCATAGTGGTTTTGACAAATCAAGACCTAGATATGGGTTGAAAGTCCCAAAATGAGCATAACTCCTCCGAACTCGCGCATAACTTTTTCCTCGCCATAAAAAATCCCCGCTCTCGCGCAGAGAGGGGGAATTCATTTACTCAATTATGCATACAGCGGGAAACGGTCTGTCAACGCTTTGACGCGCTCGGCCGCTTCTTTTTTCACCGCTTCGTCTTCGTGATTTTTCAAAAGGTGAGCGATGATGGAGCCGATTTCCTTCATCTCTTCCTCTTTAAAGCCGCGAGTTGTGACGGCTGGCGTTCCGATACGGATGCCGGATGTGACGAATGGGCTTTCCGTGTCGAATGGAATTGTGTTTTTGTTGACAGTGATGCCGACTTCGTCAAGAACGTGTTCAGCAATCTTGCCTGTGATGGCGAGTGATTTCAAGTTGACGAGCAACAAGTGGTTGTCCGTTCCGCCTGATACGATGTCGACGCCTTCTGCCTTTAAGGATTCCGCAAGGGCTGCAGCATTTTTCTTCACTTGCTGGATATGCGATTTAAACTCAGGCTTTTGGGCTTCGCCGAATGCAACCGCTTTTGCAGCGATGACGTGCATCAATGGACCGCCTTGGATGCCAGGGAAGATCGTTTTGTCGATTTTACGGCCGAATTCTTCAGCAAATTCCTCGTTCACGAGGATCAATCCGCCACGTGGGCCGCGCAACGTTTTATGTGTCGTCGATGTGACGAAGTGTGCATATGGCACTGGGTTCGGATGCTCGCCGACAGCGACGAGGCCGGCGATATGCGCCATGTCGACCATCAAATACGCACCGACTTCATCCGCGATTTCGCGGAATTTCGCGAAGTCGATTTCGCGTGGATATGCACTTGCGCCTGCAACGATTAGTTTCGGCTTATGCTCAAGCGCCTTTTGACGGACGTCTTCGTAATCGATGCGCTCGTCCTCTTTGCTGACTCCGTATTCGACGAAATTGTAAAGTTTACCCGAGAAGTTCACAGGGCTTCCGTGCGTCAAGTGTCCGCCGTGGGAAAGGTTCATGCCGAGGACAGTGTCGCCCGGCTCAAGAATTGTGAAATAGACAGCCATGTTCGCTTGCGCACCGGAGTGGGCTTGGACGTTTGCATAGCCTGCGCCGAAAATTTCTTTCACACGGTCGCGCGCGATGTTTTCAACGACGTCGACGTGCTCGCAGCCGCCGTAGTAGCGTTTGCCTGGATAGCCTTCAGCGTATTTGTTCGTCAAATAAGAGCCTTGCGCTTCCATGACTGCTTCCGTCACAAAGTTTTCGGATGCGATCAATTCGATATTGGCGTTCTGGCGGTTCTTTTCCGCCATGATCGCTTCGTAGACAGCTGTATCTTCACGTTTCACATTGCTTAAATCCATGATTCCATTTCCCCTTTTCTGAGTTAATTTATCTGCAGATGCGTCATTCTTCCACAGGAAGTTTGTAGATCGCCCGCTCGCCGCCGATCAATTTCGGACGGGTGGTCGCCACGGTGACGACTGCCTCCCCGATCTTGTCGATGGACGTCCTGAGTGGGACGGCGACCGGCTTCAAGTGCATGCCGATCAGCGTCTGGCCGATGTCGATCCCTGCATTCGCACGGATGGACTCGACGACGACCGCGTCTTCTAAATGTTCGAATGCATATGTGGACATCGATCCGCCCGCATGTACCGCCGGAATGACGAATACGGAGTCGAGATTCGCTTTGTCCGCGGCTTTACGTTCAATCGTCAAGGCGCGGTTAATATGCTCGCAGCCTTGGAATGCCAACGATAGGTCATGCTTTTTCGCGAATGCTTGCAGCGGTCCGAATAAGGCTTCGGCAACTTCGAGCGCACCGCCTGTCCCGATTCGTTTGCCCGCGATTTCGGATGTCGAGCAGCCGACGACGAAGAATGTGCCGGGTGTAAAAGTTGTCTGCTCTTCCATTTCCGATAGAAGCTGGTCAAGCTGAAGCTTCCATAAATTCAATACATCATCCATTGGCTTGCTCACCTCACTTAATTTTCAAGCTCTGACAATTTGGCGACGCGGCGCTCGTGACGGCCACCTTCGAATGATGTGTCCAGCCAAGCTGTCGCCACTTCTCTTGCTAGACCCGGTCCGATGACGCGTTCGCCCATAGCAAGAATATTCGAGTCGTTATGCCCTCTCGTCGCCTTCGCGCTGAAGACGTCGTGGACGAGTGCACAACGGATACCTTTCACTTTGTTCGCAGCGATCGACATGCCGATCCCTGTTCCGCAAATGAGGATGCCCCGGTCGAACTTCCCGCTTGCGACGCCGTCCGCTACTGGTTTGGCGAAATCCGGATAATCGACCGATTCATCGGAGTCCGGACCGAAGTCTTCATAATCCAATCCGAGTTCCGATAATAAGTCCATGATTTCATGGCGCAAGCGGTTGCCGCCATGATCCGAAGAGATTGCGATTTTCATTGCGTCCCCTCTTTTCTTAATTTACTCACAAATCATTTTACCATTGTTCCATAAAAAAACACAGCCCCGGTATGACTATTTCGGGCTGTGAAATGAATAGCTTATTCTCCTGAACGATCGAATTGGCTGATGACTTTATAGAGATCTTCGGATTGTTTCTTCAATTGATTTGCCATAATATCCGTCTGCTCAATCGATTTAACTTGCTCTTCCGTGGCTGCGCGGACTTCTTCTGCGCCAGCCGACGTCTGTTCCGCAATCGCCGCGACTTCCTGTGATTGCATGGCGGTCGTTTCGATATTGGATAACTGGTGTTCGACGAGTTCCGAAATTTTGACGACGGAATCGGCCATGCCGTTCACTTTTGCCGCCATCGCTTCGACGTTGCCGCTCGTGGCATCGGCGCGGTTCGCTTCGTTTGCTGCCGTGCTCACTTGCTTTTCCATTTCCTTCACGACTTTTGAGACGTCGGATTGGATCGTTTTCACGAGTTCATCGATGCTATGAACCGCTTTCGCACTTTCATCGGCAAGAACACGTACTTCCTCTGCGACGACCGCAAAGCCTTTTCCATGCTCCCCGGCACGCGCCGCTTCGATGGATGCGTTCAACGCAAGCAGATTCGTCTGGCCTGCAATGCTGCCGACGAGCTGGACGATTTCGCCGATCTTCTGTGCATTTTGGTCAAGTTCACGGATCGTGCCGAGCGACTGCTCGCTTTGATCGGACATGTCCCGGATCCCTTTGACGAGCGTCCGGAACACTTCTGTTGTACGTCCGAGTTCCGCTAGCATCTCTTTTGACTGTTCGGATGAATCTTCCGCACGGCTGCTCACTTCAGCGGCAAGCATCCGTACATCCTCAATCGCCTCCGCGGTTTCCTGGATTGCGACTGCGGAAGCTTCCGCACCCGAGGAAATTTCCATGATCGTTGAAGCGACCGCGTCCGCCTGTAATGCTGCACTGCTTGTCTCACCCGATAATTTATCGACGGTCTGTGCGGTCTTTTCGAAATTCGTCTCGATTTCCGTGACAATCGTCCGTAAATTGACGACAAGTTGCTGGAACGCTTCCGCAACAGAGCGGATTTCGTCGGATGACTTCGGCAACTCGATATCTGTACCGATCTTGCCGTCCGCCACTTCAATCGCCGCTTTCTCCAAGTTCTGCAGCGGCTTCGTCAATATCGTGCTGAACAGGGCCGCCAAAATGCCCGACCAAATTATCCCCATTGCATATGTACTGATTTCAAATACAAACGGCTGGACATTTGGAAAGAACTCCGGCCGGATATAATTGATGAACAAGGCGCTCGTTGAATACGTGATAACTGCAAGCACCGTTACAAATAAAACCATCTTTTTGCGCAAACCGAACTTCTTCTTCATTCCCCATCCTCCGTCAACTTCAACTTCAATCGCTCAATCAACCCGTCCAATTCATCGAATGTCGTACGGTAAGTGGCAAGGCTGCCGCCATACGGATCATGCACATCTCCGAATTCTTCGGGCGTTGCGTACTCTTTCAACGTAAACGTCTTTTCAGCGGCTTCCGGGAATAAATGCAGCAGCTGCTCCTTATGCGACATCGTCATCGTCAGCACGAGGTCCGCCCATTCCAAATCTTCCGCGTTGACCGCGTTGGACACGTGCGTGTAGGGCATGTCCGCCTCTTCAATAAGCGTCTTCGCATTCAAAGCAATCGGCAACCCATCAACCGCACTGACCCCAGCCGACCGGACCGTTACACCTTCTATCTCTTTTGAACGGAGAATCGCCTCCGCCATCGGACTCCTGCATGTATTTCCTGTGCAAATAAAATAAATATTCATTCATGATCACCTACCTATTAGAATACCTGATTTCCATGAAGAAAGAAATAGACAATTTCGTCAGAAACATGACAATATCCCCATGGTCAACAAAGCCAAGCCGGCAATGATGCGAAGCAGCCTGCCGTTTTTAATGCTTAAGAATCTCCCGAAATAAAGTGCCACGCAGGAAAAAATGAACGATAGGACTCCGGATGCCAAGATGAACAGTATTTTATTCAAATGGAGCATACCGAAAGAAACGCTGATCGAGAAAGTGTCCAAGCTGACGGCGAGCGCAATGATGGCCGGGTGGAGCCGCCGTTTCAGCATGCTGTTATCATCGTCGTGCAGAAGCATGTGGATGCCGATCAACGCAAGCAGGACGCCGGATAGCATATGACTCCACACCGAAAACAGTTCGGCGGACCAATCTCCCATGACAAAGCCCGCGAACGGCAGCAATATATTCAGGAATGTTATCCACAGCGCGAGGACGAGCCTTCCTTTCCGCAACTGTAATAACGATAACACGACGATGACATCGATTGTCGTAACGCTTGCAGCGAATATTTCCAACAATGAATTGACCTCCCAACTTCCGCATCCATCCATCTTATGCGCGCGTTTAGGAGGTCATTCATGTCCTATATTCGTTGTTCACAGAAACTTAGTTGAAAACTGTTATTACATTATCCGTTGAACCGCTTTCCATCCGCCGCTTTCAGGAGGCGATTCATGACAGCTTGGCCGACTCCTTCATAATCCGTTTCCGCAGCGAGGATAAGATCGGCGTCCGTCAAATCGCATTGCCGGAGCGCTCCGTACAGATTCACTGCAATCGCCTCGTTGTTATTGAGCGGACCTACCGCGAAATACCAATCCGCATCCGCGATGTCGAACTCGTCGGGACCGATGACGGCAACCCGCTTCCCTTCGATGTGAAGTTGCTTGACCGCTTCCCTGATCGAAGTTTCATCAGGACGGATGACGTACAGCGGAGACTCCGGGGCGTAATGCATGTATTTCATGCCGGGTGCACGCGGCGCTTCCTCATCGGCGGCGCCCGGCGACTTGCCTTCAGCGTGAACGGGACCAATCACATCCTCGATCATCTCGCGTGTCACGCCGCCTGGCCGTAGAATTTCTGGTGGACTAGCGGTCATGTCGAGCACGGTCGATTCAACGCCGACACCGGTGCGGCCGCCGTCGACGATGAGCGGAATCCGTCCTTCGAGATCAGTAAGAACATGCCCTGCTTCCGTCGGGCTCGGTTTTCCGCTGCGATTCGCACTCGGCGCGGCAAGCGGACCGTTAAGCGTGCGCAGCAATTTAAGTGCTACTGGATGATCTGGCATCCGGATACCGACCGTGTCGAAGCCCGGTGTAACGTTTTCCGCGATCACACCGGGCCTCTTATGGAAGACGAGCGTCAGCGGGCCAGGCCAAAATGCGTCCATCAGCTTGCCTGCGATTTCCGGCACATTTACCGCATAGTTATCCACATCTATTTTATTGCCAATATGTACGATGAGCGGATTGTCGGACGGGCGCCCCTTCGCTTCGAAGATCCGCTGCACGGCAACCGCATCCGTCGCAAGCGCTCCGAGGCCATACACCGTTTCGGTCGGGAACGCGACAACGCCTCCACTTTTCAAAATATCCACAGCTTGTTGATAACTAACTGAGTTATCCATATCGTTATCCACTGAAACAATTTCAGTTTCCACGGTTTAAACCCCCATTTATACACAATTTCATCCACTTATCCACATTTCAAGTGGATAACTTTATTCAAACAACGATTTTATCCACTCCCAAATGAAGAAAGTGACCTTTTCATCGTCTGATTCTTCCACATCTTTGTCAGGAAAACAGACTCTCGGGAATAAAGAACACCACCAATTATCGCCGCGTCCACTGCCGATTTTTAAAATATACGCGTCATACGGAGCTTGAGGTGTGATAACCAAACCGGAACGCTTCGGCGGGAACAGGGCTGCCGTCCGTTCAAAGCTTACATCCTGTCCACCCGCCATCGATTGCGCGGTCTGTAGAACGGTCGCTTCTATCGCTTTCAGATTATCAGCAATTTCGGTTTTCGACTCTGCTTGCGAAATCGCTTGATTGATCATCGGCTCGATAACTAGCCGGATTTCTTCCTTCAAGTTCTGGTCTGCAGGCGCATTCGAATGCGCAAGGATCCGGAATCTGATCTCCTCTTCCTGTTCAGCCTGCCCTGTAAATAACAGCAACGCGGATTGGATGAGGAACAGCACGAGAATGAACTCGACTACCGCCATCACACGATCCATCCGCTTATTTGGTTTTAGATTCATAATTTCATAGTCTTGCAACATATCGATCCCCTCCTGACCACATTGTCGCCAGGGTTACGGGGTTTTATTCACCAATCTCGCAAAATATCATTCGATCTTTTCCGTTCACATCTTTTACAATAGAAACCCGCGCGTCCGGAAACGCCTTCTGGAACAATTCGCTCACTTGTGATCCCTGAAGATAGCCGATCTCGACACCGATGAGCGATCGATTTTCCATAAGCGGCGGCAATTCTTGCGCAAGCTTCTTATAAAAGAAAAGCCCGTCATCATCCGCGAAAAGTGCATTATGCGGCTCGAAATCGACCACAGTGCGCGACATCTCCTGCGACTCTTCGATGGCGATGTACGGGGGATTCGACAGGACGACATCCCATTTTTCCGTTTTTATCGGCTCCGTCAGATTGCCGATCCTGAAATCGATGTCGACTTCGTTCAGCTCCGAATTGCGCTTCGCGACTTTGAGAGCCGCTTCACTGATGTCCGTCGCCGTGACAAGCGCTTCCGGCCGTTCTTTTTTGTAGGCAATCGCGATCGCGCCGCTCCCTGTACCGATATCCGCCACGCGGCATTTTCCAGGAATCCTGCGGCTCCGTTCGAGTGCGCCGAGGACGAGCTCCTCCGTTTCAGGGCGCGGGATGAGCACATGTTCATTCACTTCGAACGACAGTCCGTAAAACTGTTCCGTGCCGATAATATGCTGGACGGGCTTGCCTGTAAGCAGGTCCTCGGTTTTATTCCAGAAAGCGGTTTGTTGTTCAGGCGTGAGCGGTTCTCGCAAGTCCGCGAGTAACGCGGCGCCGGATTTTTTTGTGACATGCTCCATAAGCAGCTGCGCGGCATGCGCGTCCAAGTCTTTTGAATCGAGAAGGGATTTCGCTTTATTTAAAGCTTTATATATTTGTTCAGTCATTCTGATCCAAGCTTTCCAACCGTCTTGCCTGGTCCTCGACGTTGAGTGCGTCAATCACTTCATCGAGCTTCCCTTCGATGATCTGGTCGAGCTTTTGGATCGTGAGCCCGATCCGATGATCCGTCACGCGGTTTTGCGGGAAGTTGTATGTGCGGATCCGTTCGGAACGGTCGCCCGTCCCGACAGCGGATTTCCGCTTTTCGTCGTATTCGGCTTGCGCTTCCTGCATGAATTTATCGTAAATGCGGGCGCGCAGGACTTTCATCGCCTTCTCCTTGTTTTTGATCTGCGATTTTTCATCCTGGCACGAGACGGTGATCCCTGTCGGTAAATGCGTCAGGCGGACGGCAGACATCGTCGTGTTGACCGATTGCCCGCCAGGTCCGGAAGATGCAAATGTGTCGGTGCGGATGTCCTTATCATGGATGTCGATTTCGACTTCCTCAGCTTCCGGCAGCACCGCGACAGTGGCGGTCGACGTATGGATCCGGCCGCCCGATTCTGTTTCCGGCACTCGCTGGACGCGATGCGCGCCGTTTTCATATTTCAGTTTGGAATACGCGCCATTCCCGTTGATCATGAAAATGATTTCCTTGAAGCCGCCAAGTTCCGTCGGCGAGGAATCCATCACTTCGACTTTCCAATGGTTCATTTCCGCGAACCGGCTGTACATCCTGTACAAGTTCCCCGCAAACAGCGCCGCTTCGTCGCCTCCCGCCGCCCCGCGGATTTCCATGATGACGTTCTTGTCATCGTTCGGATCTTTCGGGACAAGCAATAGCTTCAGTCGCTTTTCGAGCGCTTCGATCTGATCATCGAGCTCGTCGAGTTCCATTTTGACAAGTTCTTTCATTTCATCGTCCAAATGCTCTTCCAACATTTCCTTCGCATTGTCATACTGCTTTGTTGCGCTTTTATATTCGCGGTACGCATCGACGGTATCCTGTAAATCGGACTGTTCCTTCGAATACGTCCGCAGCTTAGTCATATCACTCACAATATCCGGATCACTCAACAATTCATTTAATCGCTCATATCGATCCTCAACGGCTTGAAGCCTTTCAAACATAGTCATTGCACCTCTTCGTCCTCAGTCTTTTGTATGTTTATTGTACGGGAATAAGGCGCTGAAATACAGTGATTTCTTTGAGGGGGTGGTATGATTTGGACGCGGGGCGGCTTGTTTTGGGCGCGCGGTGGATCGCTTTAGGCGCGGAGCGACTTGCTTTGGGCGCGAAGCGGCTTGCTTTAGGCGCACGGTGCATTGTGACTTACTACCTGTCAATAGGACACTTAATAAAACGCTCAGTAATTTTTGTTGCGCACATCTCATTTATTTACAAATATACCGGTTTGCGACTTGACATGGAGCCTCTGCAGGCATGATTCCCGAACCAGGATAACCAGCCGGTGACAGCTGGTTCTACCCGATGAGGCTATCATGCCTGCTGCTCCACGTAAAGTCGCCAGCCAGTGCCTTGCGTTCCTTCCGCTCAAGCAGCCTCAGTCAGCCGGTAAGCGATTGGACTCTTCTTTAATTTCAATTGCGGCCTCAATTCGTTATAATAGGTGATGTAATCGGTGACGGCTTTGATCATCTCCTTACGGGTCTCCGGAACGGAGAAGCCCGGCATCTCTGTCTTCAACTTGCCGAAGAAGCTTTCGATGCAGGCATTGTCCCAGCAGTTGCCTCTGCGGGACATCGATTGGATGATTTTCATTTCCTTCAACCGGTTCACGTATCTGGGACTTGTGAATTGAACACCTTGATCACTGTGTAGGATCGTGTTCTTTTTTACAAGTCCTTTTTCTTTTAGTTGATCAAGTGCTTTGAACACCAGCCCTGTCGTCATGTCCTCCCCGATACTGTAGGCAACGATTTCATTGTTGTACAGATCCGTGATGGCGCAGAGGAACAGGAAGTTCTCACGTGGCTTGACGACTTTCAGGTAGGTGATGTCGATGCAAAGTTTCTTTCCAGGTCTCTTCGCTTTGAAATTACGATTTAACAGGTTACCTACAATATGATGAATCTCCCCGGCTTTTCTCGGCTTTCTACGTTTCGTCTTCAAAGGAAGGTTATACATCCTCCGCATCCGTGAAATCTTCTTCACATTTACGACGTCACCATATTTTTCATAAAGCTCGATCTTGAACCTCTCATTTCCCAGATTTCCTCCGTGGGTGATATAGAGGGACAACATCTTGTTCAATAACGGCTTATCCCGTTCTTCCCGCGTCGGCCCCTTTTTACCGTCAAGAAGTTTATAGTAATGAGTACGGCTTAGATGATCGGTTATCTTGGTCAACATCGTGATTGAGAACTCATCCTTATGAGCTTCTACAAATTCAAAATCGGCTTGTGTCGCATTCACTCCTCTCTCAGCCGTATAAGCTTTTTTAAATACAAAACCTCTAATTTCAGACGTTCATTTTCCTCTTCGATGGATTCCTTCCTCTTTCTTCCTTTATTCATCAGGCCACGCCGATCCCTTAAGACGTCAAATGAATTGGCATCCCGCACTTTCTTGGACCACTCATAGATTCTTCTTCGGTTGGATATATCAAATCTCTCCATCAACTCTTTAACTGTATAGCCCTCAAAAAATAGTTCCACTACTTCCTTTTTCTCCTCAAACGTATACATCCTTGGCTTTGTTTCCATTTTAGCAACACTCCTATACTATTGATTATAAGTGTGCGCTTTATAGTTTGTCTTATTAGATGGTATTATCTCATTGCTTTGGGCGCGAAGCGGATTGCTTTAGGCGCACGGCAGATCGCTTTGGGCGCGCGGCGGCTTGCTTTAAGCGCGGAGCGAAAGATCAAGCATGACGCGATTTAAAAAATGCTTTTGACAAAGCGTTCGAGCAATCACCTTATGTAAAAAGCTGTCCTGCGTCTACCTTTCATGACAAGACCTGTCTTCTTCAAAATCCTTTTAGCAACATCTTGATTTTGAATACCCGAAAACGAACGGAATTGACGATTGGTAATACCGCTGTCCATTATATAGAACCAATCATCGATAAGAGGCAGATGACAATCAGCTGCCTGATAAGTACAGCCGTGACAACGCCATTTCTTCTGGAACCACTTCATTCCGTTTAGTTTGCATTCTGGACAAATCACACCTGGGATTATATCTTCCTTGGCTATGTTTAACGTCTTTGTCAAAGGAAATGGATTATATTCCTGGTGTGAATCCACAATATCGCGGGCAATATTTCTGATGTTATTTCTACTCAATATTTCATCAGTGGCTGCCATGTTATACAACCTGATCGGGATTTCATGAGTGAATAAAATATCAGTATTTATTTCTTCTTCGATAAACAATTCGTTCGTGTAGGCCAGTCCAATCATTCCTTTTATAGGAACATCCAGCCCTCTCTCCTTTGACCATCTGTCCATGAATATCATTTTTCGTTCAAGCTCGATGATAGGACTTTGAATAATTTTCCTTTCTCCTTTGATTTCCTGAATGAACTGCGTTGGGCTTGCTTTGACAGTGAGCTTTCCACCAAGATTTTTAATTTCGAAGATGATAATTTTGTCTGGCTGAATCAGCACTGAATCCATTTGAAAGTAAATTCCATTGTATAGAAGGCAAATATCATGGATTAAGCCGAATGGATAATTTGGTCGAAATTCATTTATATGTTTATCAAAATTCAATTCACCTCCGAATCCGGCTTTTCTTTTTCTGAGATCTTCCTCGATTTTTGAATATTGCTCGTGGTTGGTAGGCAGCCTGTTGATTAATGACTTTAAGCCTAGCAAGGATAACGGTTCGCTCCGTTTTTTCAGTAACATTTCATCACCTCAGAAGCATTGTATCAGTAATGAAATATTTCAAAATGAGAGGAAATTTGAATATCCACCGGATAACCAGTTTAAATTTCAATTTTGGAGCCGAAATCGCATTTAAAATATTTTTTTGAATTTGCTTCGACTACTATCATGAGCGCGGACACTCCCACTTTAAACGCGGGAACGCCCGCTTTGAGTGCCGCATGCCGCTTCACTTAAAAACGTCTATATATTTTTCCGCTGTCGTGATTTCAATCGTTAAAAAATCCTTGCCATAAATAGCTTTGATAAGGAATGGAGCGCCCGCGGTATTTCGGAATCTAAAGTCAAGGCCACCGTAGGAGACGGTTGCATCTCTGCCTTTCGGGACGTAGCCGATATCTAATGAATGATGGTGTCGTTCGATATATTTCACCGGAAGCTGATCGACGGCGTTGAATAGGGTTGAGGATGTTTGGCAGATTCCCCCGCCGATTCCCATGACGCGTTTTTTGTTGATGATCTCGGGGGCTGGCTGGTACCCGCTCGCTTCGTCTCGTGGTCCTACGACGGTGTTGAAGGAAAATTGATCTCCCTTGCCAACGATGATTTTATTAATCGCAGCAGCGGAGAGTTCTATGTTTTTATTCCTGCCTGCGTCCGTCGGGTTGAAGTAGGTCGTATATGAAGCGATTGCAACTTCCTCCAAATGAGGGATGTCTTCGGAATCGTAGCCACTCTCCAATACGTCGATCGGCAGTTCAATCGTCCCCCCTGAAGCCGACGCTTCCATTATCCGCTCCACTAATACGCTTTCACGCAATAGGATTAGCGGGTTGCCTTTGATGAGATTGCCATGTTCGTCCAATCTGTCGAGCACCATCCGTTGGTCGTATCCAGCTTTTCCATCGATTCCGCGCGCGAGCTCTTTTGCAAATTGCTCAATTTTCACTATGTACGCTGCGATGTCCATTTCATAGCCTAGATCGATTGGGGTTAATGTGTGGATCAGTTTATTGGACGTCGGGTCAATGATGTTGATAACTGGGATCGGCGCCGGTATGATTTTCGTTTGGCCAACCGGTTGCTTCGTCGATTCTGTTTGCTTTGGGGGTTCTTGTTGTTCTGTAGGTTTAGCTGCGGGTGTTTCCGCACTATCTGTCTGTTGTTCGGACGCCGACTGTTGTTGACAGCCGAGCATTCCGACTGAGCATAAGAGAACAAGGAGAACAAGCCATTTTTTCATTTCATCCACCTCCTGTATTACTAGTGTTGCCATTAGCCATAGTATTCAACGGAAGTGGATAGTGTGTTGGTATTATTCCTGTGCATAAAAAAAACAGCACGGAGCTTGTCCATGCTGTCTGTTCGGTATTAGTTAACTGCCACGTTGGCGGTTACGCCGTTTGGGACTTCGTGGTGCATGCGGCATCTTGCTTCGTATGCTTCGGATGCGCCGACGAGGATGATCGGATCGTCGTAGCCGGCGGGTTTTCCGTTAATGAGACGTTGTGTACGGCTGGCGGGCGATCCGCAGACGGTGCAGACGGCTTGCAGTTTTGTGACGTTTTCCGCTACGGCCATAAGCTGCGGCATCGGCCCGAATGGCTCACCGCGAAAATCTTGGTCAAGTCCTGCGACGATGACGCGGAATCCGCGATCCGCTAATTCCATAACTACATCGACGATGCCCTCATCGAAAAATTGAGCTTCATCAATGGCAATGATATCGTAAGCGTCTTTCACGAATTGCTCAATCTGAGTCGATTCGGCAACGGGTGTAGCAATCACTGTCGTTCCGTTATGACTGACGACCGCTTCCTCGCTGTATCGATCGTCGATTTCCGGCTTGAACACCGCGATTTTCTGTTTCGCAAATTGTGCGCGGCGCACACGTCGGATCAATTCCTCCGATTTCCCTGAAAACATACTGCCACAAATCACTTCTATCCAGCCGCCTTGCATTGTTACGTACATGTTGGTTCCCCTTTCAATAATCGCTCTATGTAAATGTGTTTTTTTCATTGTTGGAATGTCTATCATACATCAAAAAACCGTGGAAAGGACGTCTTTTATTTCATGTCAGGATATGTTATGGAAGGATGTATTGGACGCGGAGCACACCGCTTTGGACGCAGTATGCTTCAGTTGTCGCGCCGAATTGGTTTTTACAAATAAAGGGGTTAATTTAAAATGATTTCTATTTGTTTTATTCCCAAATTGAAAACCCGCCAAACAATGTTGGCGGGTTGGAAGGTTCTTATTCTTGTCCTTCTTCTTTGAAGCCGTACTTCTTGTTGAAGCGGTCGATACGTCCGTCCGCAGAAGCGAATTTTTGGCGTCCAGTGTAGAATGGGTGGCATTCCGAGCAAACTTCTACGCGGATTTCCTCTTTTACAGATCCTGTTTCGAATGTGTTTCCACATGAACAAGTAACTTTTGCAAGTTTGTAGTTAGGATGAATTCCTGCTCTCATCGGTCTCTCTCCTCTCGCCCTGAACCATCTGGAACAGAGTATTATTGTAAGGTATTGCATAAGACTGATGCCTTACACGGTCCGTATATGTCAACCGCATATGCAGCAGATGGTCATGAACCATACTCAAGAATTATAACAAATCTGTACTGTATGTGCAACAGTTTTATTTCGAGTGTTTACCGTAATTTTCCGCTACAGGCGGACGCTTTCCGCGGGCACGGCTTCAGCCGCTTCCCTCGCTTCGCTCAGTCCAGGGTTTTCAGCTCGCGCTGTTCCCGCAGGAGTGGCCGCCTTCCACTCTAATCAACTTGCGTTCGCTTAAATATAGTAATTATAGAACAATTACAGTAGTCCCTTCCCATTGCGATGAGCTTTCATTTCTTCATTGAGCTTGTCGAAGAATTCCTCGTTGGATTTCGACTGGCGCAGTTTTTTCAGGAAGCGTTCTGCGAAGTCGTGAGCGTCCGAAAATGTTTTTCGGATTGCCCAAAGTTTTTCCAACTGGTCGCTCGGGAGAAGAAGTTCCTCTTTCCGAGTTCCGGAGCGTCGGATGTCGAGTGCAGGGAAAATACGACGTTCTGCGAGGCTGCGGTCGAGATGCAGCTCCATATTGCCGGTCCCTTTAAATTCCTCATAGATGACTTCATCCATACGCGAGCCTGTGTCGATCAGAGCGGTTGCCAGAATCGTCAAGCTGCCGCCTTCCTCAAGGTTCCTTGCCGCACCGAAGAACCGCTTCGGACGGTGGAATGCAGCTGGATCGATACCGCCTGACAGTGTACGGCCGCTTGGCGGGATGACAAGGTTATAGGCACGAGCAAGTCTCGTGATGGAATCCATGAGAATGACAACGTCGCGTTTATGTTCAACTAAGCGCATCGCTCGCTCCAACACGAGTTCAGCGACTTTCACATGGTTTTCCGGTACTTCGTCGAATGTCGAGCTGACGACGTCGGCATTGACGGAACGTTCGATGTCCGTCACTTCCTCAGGACGCTCGTCGATTAGGAGGACGATCAGTTCCGCTTCGGGATGATTTGTTGTGATCGCATTGGCGATTTCCTTCAATAGCATTGTTTTACCCGCTTTCGGCGGCGCGACGATAAGTCCACGTTGACCGAATCCGACTGGCGACACCAGGTCCATAATGCGGGTCGACAGTTTCTGCGGTACTGTTTCGAGTTTAATATGACGGTCCGGGTAAAGCGGCGTGAGTCCCGGGAAGTGGACGCGTTCCCGTGCAACTTCCGGGTTTTCGCCGTTGACGGCTTCCACTTGCAAGAGGCCGTAGTAGCGTTCGTTCTCTTTCGGCGGGCGCACCTTCCCAGTCACCTTGTCCCCGTTCCGTAGATCGAATCGTCTGATTTGGGAAGCAGAGATGTAGATGTCTTCAGAGCTCGGCGAGTAGTTGATTGGGCGGAGGAATCCGTATCCTTCCGATTGGATGATTTCAAGTACGCCTTCCATGAAGAAGAAACCTTCCTGTTCGGCACGAGTTTTCAGGATGGCGAAGATCAGTTCTTTTTTTGTCAGTTTGCTGTAATAGGAGATTTTGAATTCCTTTGCAAGCTCATATAACTCTTTCAGTGTCATATTTTCCAAGCTGGCGATTGTTAGAATTGACATAGTATCGTAAACTCCACTCTTTATTTGATTTTCGTTTGTTAGGGTTTGTTTTCAATCGGGTAGGTGAATCGGACAATAGAAGGATGCCCGGCGGATTGCCGGGCGCTGAGGCTTGCTATTATTAATTCATTAACGTCTAGACTCCGGGTGGCAGACACTCGGGTCATAAGCCAAAGCTGCTATGTGGCAAAAGGCGCCACTTCGCATCTTCGTCTTATGCCTGTCGTGTCTAACCGCCACCCTTCGCTTTTGTCTTAGTCTTCCATCACTAAGTTCGGTTTTTTCTTCAAGCTGTGGCGTCCTTCTACGAAACGGATTGTTCCGGATTTGGAGCGCATGACGAGTGAGTGGGTTTCGCTGTAGCCGCCTTTGAATTGGACGCCGCGCAGCAGTTCGCCGTCTGTCACTCCGGTTGCAGCGAAGATGGCGTCGTCGCCTTTTACAAGGTCATCCATATAGAGGACTTTGGAGACGTCAATTCCCATTTTTTCGCAGCGCAGGCGCTCTTCTTCATTTGAAGGGACGAGACGGCCTTGGATTTCCCCGCCGAGGCATTTGAGTCCGACTGCGGCGATGACGCCTTCAGGAGCTCCGCCGATACCGAACATAATATCAACACCTGTGTCATCGAATGCTGTATTAATAGCACCCGCCACGTCTCCATCGTCGATAAGTTTGATACGCGCGCCGGTTGCTCTGATTTCTTCAATTATTTTAGAATGGCGTTCACGGTTCAGGACAGTTGCCACAACTTCATCGATTGATTTGTTTTTCGCTTTGGCGACAGCATGCAGGTTATCCGTGACGGATGCGTCGATGTTGATTTTGCCAACCGCTTCAGGTCCGACTGCGATTTTATTCATGTACATGTCAGGTGCGTTGAGGAGGTTCCCTTTGTCCGCAATTGCGATGACCGCGAGTGCATTCCAGCCTCCTGATGCGACGATGTTCGTACCTTCCACCGGATCTACTGCAACGTCCACTTCCGGACCTTGGCCCGTTCCGAGCTCTTCTCCGATATAAAGCATCGGCGCTTCATCCATTTCGCCTTCGCCGATAACGACGACCCCTTGCATCGGGATCGTATCGAACACAGTACGCATAGCTTCCGTCGCAGCGTCATCCGCTTCGTTTTTCAAACCGCGCCCCATCCAGCGAGCAGCCGATACAGCCGCTGCCTCTGTTACACGTACTAATTCCATCGATAAACTGCGTTCCATTATGATTGTTCCTCCCGTTTAGCGCATTTCAATATATAGTCTCAAATAAACGCTTTTCATTGTCTAGCTTCAGGCGCTAGACGGGTGCCTTAATTTCTGCAAAAACAGCAGAAATACGGCAAATCGAACCCTTCGCAGTCCGATTCGCTGTAAGTTTCGTTACTAGTATAACATAAGCAACGTTTCACATTAATCAGTGATGGTCGCTTTTTCAGGTACCGTCTCTTTTCGGATATCCGCCCCAATGCCGCGGAGTTTCTCGATAAGATCACTGTAGCCACGTTCGATATGTTGAATCTCCTGGATTTCGGTTTCGCCGTCAGCAAGCAGTCCCGCGATGACGAGAGCCGCCCCTGCGCGCAGGTCTGATGCACGGACGGTCGCCGCTTGTAGTGGCGTAGGACCTGATAGAATGACAGATTGCCCTTCCACTTTTCCGTCGGCATTCATCCGCCGTAGTTCGTCTATTTGCTTGAAACGCGCGGAATAGATCGTGTCTGAAATGACGGAGGAGCCGTTCGCCTGCGTCAATAGTACGGAAAATGGCTGTTGAAGATCTGTCGGGAATCCAGGGTAGACGAGTGTCTTTACGTCCACCGCCAGCAGATTCTCCGATTTCGGAATGAAAATATGCTCTTCCCTTTCTTCTATCTTAACGCCCATCTCACGCAGTTTTGCGGTCAACGCTTCGACGTGGAAAGGGATGACGTTGTCGATTGTAACGCCATCTCCGACTGCCGCCGCCATGATCATGAACGTGCCTGCCTCGATCCTGTCCGGAATGATCGTATGCTTCGTTCCATGCAGCCGATCGACTCCTTCGATACGTATGACATTCGTTCCAGCACCTTTGATGTTTGCCCCCATATTCGAAAGCAATGTGGCGACGTCGATAATTTCGGGTTCTTTCGCTGCGTTTTCAATGATTGTCCGCCCTTTGGCACGGACCGCCGCAAGCATGATGTTAATTGTCGCGCCGACAGAAACGACGTCCAGATAGATTTTGGCACCGCGTAATTCATCGGCCCGCAAATAGATGGCGCCGTGTTCGTTCGTCACTTTTGCGCCTAATGCTTCAAAGCCCTTGATGTGCTGATCAATCGGACGGGGACCAAGATGGCAGCCGCCCGGGAGTCCTATAGCCGCATGCTTGAATCGACCAAGCATGGCGCCCATCATGTAATACGATGCTCTCAGTTTTTTCACATTGCCGTTCGGAAGTGGCATAGCGACCATTTCCGACGGATCGATCGTCATCTTACCTGACTCGAATTCGACTTTCCCGCCAATGTCTTCAAGTAATGCTTGTAGAGTGAGGACATCTGAGATTTCCGGAAGTCCGTCGATCGTGACAGGCGAATCTGCCAAGATGGAAGCCGGGATTAACGCAACGGCACTGTTTTTCGCACCGCTTACTTTTATCGTTCCACGTAGAGGATTGCCGCCTCTGATTTTATAAACGTCCATGTCAGTCTCCTTTAGGCGTTTCACTTGTTCTTTCTTGATTCCCAATCTTCGAGGAATTGCTGGATGCCTTTGTCGGTTAACGGATGGTTGAATAATTGCTTGAGCACGTTGAATGGCGTCGTCGAGATATGCGCTCCTGCAAGCGCCGCGTCTGTAATATGCTGCGGGCTGCGAATGGACGCTGCGATGATTTGCGTATCCATGTCATGAATTGTGAAGATGTCCGCGATTGTGCTGATCAGTTGGATTCCTTCTTGACCGATATCATCAAGTCTGCCGAGGAATGGGGAAACATATGTGGCTCCAGCGCGTGCAGCAAGCAATGCTTGGTTGGCACTGAAAATGAGGGTCACGTTTGTTTTGATGCCTTCTTGAGCGAATACAGAGCACGCTTTCAGACCTTCCGGCGTCATTGGTAGCTTCACTGTGATGTTCGGCGCGATTTTCGCAAGCTCGCGTCCTTCTTCAATCATTCCTTCCGCGTCGAGTGCAATGACTTCAGCGCTGACTGAACCGGGTACGAGTGCTGTGATTTCGCGCAGGCGGTCGTGGAATGAAATATTTTCTTTCGCAACTAAAGATGGGTTTGTTGTTACACCGGAGATGATTCCCCAGCTATGTGCTTCTTTGATTTCTTCGAAGTTTGCCGTATCGATGAAAAATTTCATGTGTATAGTTCCTCCTCTTATGAATGGAAAAGAAGGAGAATGCATCTTGGTTTTCGATGCTTCTCCTATTTACTACTAAGATTTCAGCTACAGGCGGACGCTTTCCGTGGGCGAGCGGTGAGTCTCCTCACTACGCTTCGCTTCGTTGCGGGGTCTCCCCTGTCTCTCTTTCCCACAGGAGTCGCCGCCTCCCGCTTCAATCAATATACTCTCACATCTTCTTATAAATCTAACTATTATTAATTATGCTTTTCCTGAGCTGCCGAATTCACGCATTTTGCTGATGACTGATTTTTTGATAGCGTCGCGCATTGGTGCCAAGTATTTACGTGGATCGTAGACGTCCTGGTCTGCGTTCAATGTTTCGCGGACGGCTTTCGTACCTTCGATTTGATTTTCGGTATTGACGTTGATCTTTGCAGTTCCAAGTGAGATGGCGCGTTGGATATCCTTTGTCGGGATGCCCGTTCCGCCATGGAGGACGAGTGGAAGGTCTGACTGGCTTGAGATTTCTTCCATTTCCTTGAATCCTAGGTTCGGCTCGCCTTTGTAAGGGCCGTGAACCGATCCAAGGGCCGGTGCCAAGCAGTCGATATCCGTGTTGTCGACAAGCTCCTTGCATTCTGCCGGGTCCGCGTAAATGACTCCGTCAGCGATGACGTCGTCTTCCTGCCCGCCGACTACGCCGAGTTCAGCTTCAACGGATACACCTTTTGAATGGGCGTATTCCACAACTTCTTTCGTGATTTCAATGTTTTCTGCAAGAGGTTTGGAAGATGCGTCGATCATGACGGATGTGAAGCCCGCGTCAATCGCCTCTTTACATTTTTCGAAACTGGATCCGTGGTCCAGATGGATAGCGACAGGTACGGTGATGTTGTAATCATGCATCAACCCTTTTACCATGTTGACGACTGTTGTAAACCCGCCCATATAGCGTGCTGCACCTTCGGAAACACCGAGTATCACCGGTGAATTCTCTTCTTGCGCTGCTTGCAGGATCGCTTGCGTGTATTCAAGGTTGTTCAAGTTGAACTGACCGATTGCATATCCTTCTTTTTTTCCTTTGATCATCATTTCTTTCATTGAAACAAGTGCCATTGCATTAGCCTCCTCGGATCGTCGAGATGAATTTATTGTTTGAATCGATATTTACCTCTTTTATCATAACAAAAACAGACAGTATTTACTACTGTCTGGGTTGTGGCAGCGGCGCGTCATCGTTTCCGTATTTTTATTATTCTCCACGATGTAAAATTTCTTTGACCGCGTCTCTCACTTCATAAATGTTGAATGGTTTCGTAAAGTACTTCTCTGCCCCGTTTTTAATTGCCTCTTCCGTCAGTTCCACTTCCCCATAGGCTGTCATCATGATGACAGGAATCTGGGGCCAGTCTTTCTTCAGCCTTTTAAGCACTTCCACTCCGTCGATACCCGGCATTTTCATGTCCAGTAAAACACAATCGGGTTCTTTCTCAGTAATCAATTGGAGAGCTTCAGCGCCATTTGCGGCCAACCTCGCTTCAAACCCCTCTTTAGTGAATACCTCATTTAATAAAAGTCGTATTCCGGCTTGATCATCGACGATTAGCAAACTCTTCAAAAGGCCCACCCCTTTTTATATTTATTGACCCAATAGTTATCAATTTGACAAAAAGTCTGAAAACCCTCTTTTTTTTAATTATTATTGCAAAATTGTTTTAATTCGAGAGACCGTACTGGAAAACTTGGTTTTATTCCCGGGAGAAAATATAATGGGAAACGAGGTGGTTTAGATGAAAATATTGACGACACAAATCGGCGGGCTCGTGCAGCGTGCCGGTTCAAATAATGAAGAGGCTGTCGAGGAGACGGCACGGCTGTTGGCCCAGGCGACGATCGGAGAAGGACGTGTCATTTTCGCTGGTTTCGATGAAATGGAAGCGGTCGGGTTGAACGCGGTCTTTGCTGCGGAACCGTTTCGTGGCGCAGTCCGTTATGAAGAGGAGATGGAAATCCATTCTGCGGACAGGGTTTGGCTATTTGCCCGTTCAGCAACGGATGAACGAGCACTTCAGTTCGCGCGTGTGCTTGCGGAGAAATTCATTCCATTCGCGGTTGTTGCAGGCGAGAAGGCGACGGAGGACAATGAGCTGGCGGATTTGGCATATACGTATATGTCGACCGGCGTCGTGAGAGGGATTTTACCGGGCGAGGATATTGGCAGCCGGATCGTCCAGCCGAATTTGTTGGCCGCGCTCTTTTTGTACGAGGCGGTCAAGATGGCGTATGACGAGATGGTGAGTGAAGAGGAGTAAGCCGGAGTGGTTTTTATGAGCGGTTGTGGGGGTTTATGATCACTTGTAGAGGGTTATGATCACTTGTAGACTTTTATGATCACTCACTGAGATTTATGATCACTTGCAGGCTTTTATGATCACTCACAGAGATTTATGATCACTCGCAGAGGGTTATGGTCACTTCTCAAAAACAAAAACAGAAACCATCAGTTCATGATGGTTTCTGTTTTTTATTATTGAAAATCACCCTTGATGCGTCAGCGCTGCGCGAATGAATTCGCGGATGAGCGGTGTTGGACGCGTTGGACGTGATGCGAATTCTGGATGGAATTGAGTTCCGATGAAGAACGGGTGGTCCTTCAACTCAATAATTTCCACTAGATGGCCGTCCGGGCTTTCCCCTGCCACGATCATGCCGGCGTTTTCGAATTGCTCGCGATAGATGTTATTGAATTCGAAGCGGTGGCGGTGGCGTTCGTACACCAATTCGTCGTTATACGCTTCTTGTGCTTTCGTGCCTTCCTTCAATTTGCAAGGATGCGCGCCGAGTCTCATACCCCCGGACGCCTGATCGATTTCTGCACGATCTTCGAAATCGCGGTTGTTTTCGATGACTGCGTTTTCCGTTTCACTATCGAATTCGACGGAATGTGCGTCTTTTATTCCAAGAACGTCACGAGCGAATTCTACTGCTGCAAGCTGCATGCCGAGGCCGACGCCGAAGAACGGAACGCCGTTTTCACGTGCATAGCTGATCGCTTCCATTTTGCCTTCGATGCCACGGTCTCCGAAGCCGCCTGGAACAAAGATACCATCTGCATCTTTCAAGATTTCCTCAGCGTTTTCCTTCGTCACTTCTTCGGAATTAATCCAATCAATTTCGATATCTGTATCGAATTCGTAGCCTGCATGTCGGAATGCTTCCACTCCGGAAATATAAGCATCTTGCAGCTCAACGTATTTACCGACGAGCGCAATCTTCACTTTCCGCGATAGATTTCTGACGCGGTTCACAAGCTCTTCAATTTCCGTCAAATCCGGTTCCTTCGTTTCGAGACCGAGGAAATCGACGACGATCTTGTCCATGTTTTGCGCATGCAGTCGGATCGGAACTTCGTACAATGTCTCTGCGTCAAGAGCTTCGATCACTTCTTCCGGCTTGATGTTGCAGAAGAGGGCGATTTTGTCCTTCATTTCCTGCGGGACCGGATATTCGCTTCGGACGACGATCATATTCGGCTGGATGCCGAGACTGCGCAATTCCTTTACGCTATGCTGTGTCGGCTTTGTTTTCATTTCACCGGCAGCGTGCAAATACGGAATGAGTGTGTTGTGGATATACATGACATCGTCTTTGCCAAGATCCGTCTTCATTTGACGGATTGCTTCAAGGTATGGAAGTGATTCGATATCGCCGACGCTTCCACCGATTTCGGTAATAACAACGTCTGCATTCGTTTCTTGGCCCGCCCGTTTGACGAGGCTTTTGATTTCATTCGTAATATGAGGGATGACTTGGACCGTCGCCCCTTTGTATTCGCCGCGGCGCTCTTTGCGCAGGACGGAGGAGTATACTTTCCCCATTGTAACGTTGGAGTATTTGTTCAACTTGATGTCGATGAACCGTTCATAGTGGCCGATATCAAGATCGGTTTCAGCACCGTCTTCCGTCACGAAGACTTCACCGTGCTGGTATGGGCTCATCATACGTGGGTCTAAATTGATGTAAGGATCGAATTTTTGGTTTGTGACTTGCAGGCCTCTGCTTTTCAGAAGTCTTCCGAGGGATGCGGCATTGATTCCCTTTCCTAAAGATGAGACAACTCCGCCGGTTACAAAGATATATTTAGTCATCTATAGCTCCTCCTTTGTGTTAGGGGTTCGGTTGTATGCAAAAAAATGCAAAAAACGCTCCACTGTAGTCTATCTACAAGAGGAGCGCTTATACACGGATTCATGTGTCCTTTTTCAAGGAGCCCAAATAGAAGCTTAAATCCTTAAACGTCCGAAGTCAAGTGGAAAGTATCAGAGAAGGTCCTCTTCTTCTTCGTCTTCCTCTTCTTCGTCTTCGTCGTCAATTTCCAATTCTTCGTCGGGTACGATTTCGAGGCCTTCTTCATCATCAATCAAATCTTCTTCGATTTCGATGATTTCCTCTTCCTCTTCCTCTTCATCCAACTCTTCTTCGTCTTCATCGAGTTCGTCGAAGCCTTCTGCAAACAACTCGTCCTCGTCGATTTCTTCCTCTTCCTCGTCGTCCTCGTCCTCATCGTCATACGCTTTTTTCTTTTTCTTCTTGCGGACTTTGACGACAGGAGCCGTTTCTTCCTCAATCTGATCGACCGGATACCATTCGCGCAATCCCCATTGGTTGTTGTTAATGGCAAGGAATCTTCCATCGATATTCATATCTGTGTAGAATTGGAGGAGCTTGTCCTTCATTTGCTTCTCCGACATTCCAGTCAATTCACGGATTTCATTCATTAGTTGTTCAAGTGTCAATGCTTCCCGTCGTTCCGTCAATACGGCAAAAGCGATATCGATCATCGATTCTTCCTGTAGTTCTTCTTTCGTCAATTCATGTAAATTCAAATTCATCGTACGCACGTCCTTTCTCTGAGCAAAAGCATACTTATCATTATATACAATGAAGTGCCTGTTATGCTACCATCTTCTACTCTTCTTGAAGCGTTGGAATTCTTTGACGCTGAGGATGCCAAGATAAAGTGCGGCGAGCAAGAAAGGAACAGCACCGTAACCTACACCGTATAAGGAAAAGATGAGGATGATGATCACTATGATAATTAATGCATGATGATACAGCTTCATCTCCTCACCTCTTTCCCTTTGTACTATTTATTATACGTGGAAGGAACAGGCAAAATCCACTTTTCATAATGATTTTTCAAAATGTTTTCACGGAATGGAATGCCGTGCAAAAAAGAACGCCCTCCTGCAAGAGCGTTCCCTTTCATTTCATTACATATTCCGGCGGTATTGGCCGCCTACTTCGTACAATGCGTTCGTAATTTGGCCGAGGCTCGCGACTTTTACAGTTTCCATGAGCTCGGCGAAAATGTTGCCGCCGGTCACAGCGACTTGCTGCAGTTTCCGCAAAGCTTCTTCTGCTGCATCACTATGCCTCGATTGGAAGGCACGCAAGTTGGCGATCTGCGTCTCTTTCTCTTCCTTCGTCGCACGGGCGATTTCCATATTGTCGATGTCCTCTTCGGAAGGCGGGTTCGGGTTCAAGTACGTGTTGACGCCGATGATCGGCAGTTCGCCCGAGTGCTTCTTCATTTCGTAGAGCATCGATTCTTCCTGGATTTTGCCCCGTTGATATTGCGTCTCCATTGAGCCGAGCACGCCGCCACGGTCGTTCAGACGGTCGAATTCCTGGAGGACGGATTCTTCAACGAGGTCGGTCAGTTCTTCGATAATGAAAGATCCTTGGAGAGGGTTTTCATTTTTCGATAAACCGTGCTCCTTTGTAATGATCATCTGGATCGCCATCGCGCGCCGCACCGATTCTTCCGTCGGCGTCGTGATCGCTTCGTCGTAGGCGTTCGTATGGAGCGAGTTGCAGTTGTCCTGCAATGCCATGAGCGCCTGTAGCGTTGTCCGGATGTCATTGAAGTCGATTTCCTGCGCATGCAGGCTTCGACCGGATGTCTGTACGTGATATTTCAGCTTCTGGCTCCGTTCGTTCGCGCCGTATTTCTCGCGCATCGCAACTGCCCAAATGCGTCGAGCAACGCGGCCGATGACCGTATATTCCGGATCCAGGCCGTTCGAGAAGAAGAACGACAGATTCGGAGCAAAATCATCGATGTTCATTCCACGGCTCAAATAATACTCGACATACGTGAAACCGTTCGCGAGCGTGAACGCGAGCTGCGAAATCGGATTGGCCCCAGCTTCTGCGATATGGTAACCGGAAATTGATACGGAATAGTAGTTCCTTACTTTTTGGTCGATGAAATACTGTTGGATGTCGCCCATCATGCGGAGCGCGAATTCCGTCGAGAAGATGCACGTGTTCTGCCCTTGGTCTTCCTTCAGAATATCCGCTTGCACCGTTCCGCGGACGACTTGGAGCGTCGCGTTGCGGACTTCCGTGAATTCCTCGACCGTCAGCACGCGGCCCAGTTCTTCTTCTTTCAACTTCACTTGCTGATCGACTGCCGTGTTCATGAACATCGCGAGGATGATCGGCGCGGGACCGTTGATCGTCATCGACACGGATGTGGATGGCGCGCATAGGTCAAAGCCGTCGTACAGCTTCTTCATGTCTTCAAGCGTACAAATGCTGACGCCGGATTCCCCGACTTTCCCGTAAATATCCGGGCGCTCATCGGGATCTTCACCGTATAGCGTCACTGAGTCGAATGCCGTCGACAGCCGTTTCGCGTCGTCATCTTTCGACAGATAATGGAATCGGCGGTTCGTCCGTTCCGGCGTTCCTTCCCCTGCGAATTGGCGTTTCGGGTCCTCGCCTTCCCGCTTGAACGGGAAAACGCCTGCTGTGTATGGGAATGAACCCGGGACATTCTCTTTGTACACCCAGCGAAGGATCTCGCCATAGTCCTTGAATTTCGGCAAGGACACTTTCGGAATCTTCAACCCTGACAAACTTGTCGTCGTCAGTAGCGTACGAAGCTCCTTATCACGGATTTTCGTAATGAATTCATCGCCTGCATATGATTCTTTCAGAGTTTCCCAGTTGTTGAGAATCCGCTTTGATTCCGCAGAAAGCTCTTCGCGTACGCCATTTGCTAGAGATTCCAATGAAGCGGTAAGCGCGTTGTCAGTCAGTTTTTCATTCACAGCCTCAATCGCGCCTTCTAGTTGGAATAAACGGCGGGCAAGATCGACTTGCTGCGTGGATTTCTTATGGTAGTCGCGAATCGTGCTCGCGATTTCACGTAAATAATGGATGCGGTCGGTCGGGATGATGACGTTCTGCTTCTGCGTCTTCACGAAATCGGCATAGGATGTCTCCCAGTCGAGGCCACATTTTTCATTCAACTTCGAAACGAGCGCAGCAAACAGAGAGTTCGTCCCTTTGTCGTTGAATTGGCTCGCGATCGTGCCGTAAACAGGCATCGTGTCGAGGTCTTTATCGAACAGGAGATGGCTTCGTTGGTATTGCTTCTGCACTTGGCTAAGTGCATCCTCGGATCCTTTCCGCTCGAATTTATTGATGACAATCAGGTCTGCGAAGTCAATCATATCGATCTTCTCAAGCTGCGTCGGTGCACCGAACTCGCTCGTCATGACGTACATTGACACGTCGGATACTTCCGTGATTTGAGCATCGCCTTGCCCGATCCCGCTTGTCTCGACGATAATCAGATCGAAGCCCGCCGTTTTCACGACGTCGAGTACGTCTTTGATAGCACCAGAGAGCTCTGATCGTGATCCGCGAGTCGCCAAGCTGCGCATGAACACGCGCTTGTTGAAGATTGCGTTCATCCGAATCCGGTCGCCGAGCAGCGCGCCGCCCGTCTTTTGCTTCGTCGGGTCGATGGAGAGTATCGCAACTTTCTTATCCGGCAATTCACGCAGGAAACGACGGATCAACTCATCCGTGAGTGAGGACTTCCCTGCTCCCCCAGTGCCTGTGATTCCGAGGACAGGCGTGTTTTTCGACAGTTCCCTAGCTTTTTCGATTAGTTTAATCGCGGCCCGGTTTTCTTTGTTATACATCTCTTCCGCGTACGTGATCAGGTTGGCAAGCACCTCGGGATTGTCAGTGCCCACTTTCTCGAGATTCACCATCTCATCTTCCACTTCGGTAAGGAAATCGCATTCCTCCACCATCCGGTTGATCATCCCTTGCAGTCCCATCTTGCGGCCATCCTCCGGTGAGAAAATCCAAGCGATGCCGTAATCATGCAGTTCCTTAATTTCCTTCGGCAAGATGACGCCGCCACCACCGCCGTAAATCCGGATATGCGGAGCCCCTCGTTCTTGTAAAAGATCGTGCATATATTTGAAATACTCAACATGCCCGCCCTGGTAAGAGGAAATGGCAATCCCTTGCACATCCTCCTGAATCGCAGCATTCACAACCTCCTCGACAGAACGGTTATGCCCAAGGTGGATCACTTCCGCCCCCGTCGACTGCAAAATACGGCGCATAATATTAATCGAAGCGTCATGCCCATCAAATAAACTCGACGCCGTCACAAAACGAACATGATGCCTCGGCTTATAAATCTCAGGTTTAGAAATCTCTACAGTAGTAGTCATCCAACACACACCCCTCAACTCTTTTATGGTGCTACTTCTTTTGCGGTGCCCTCTATTGTGGTGCCTGTGCAGCACACTATTCAGTTCATTAACTACAATTGTATAAAACAGAACTAACAATGTGGCTGTAACGGTCATTTATACATTCACCGTTGTATGATTATACATTTAGGAGAATTGTCATAAATGTGTCGCGCACAGGCACCGACGCAATTCAGTCTATTAACTACAATTGTATATTTCTTAAACTGAAAGGTGATTGATATGGGAATATACGCACATATAACTGTATTTACATACAGTTTGGTGAATTGTCATAAATGCACCACGCACAGGCACCCACACAATTTATTGGTTCTTCACGATTCCCTTGAATAGTTGGTCTGTCTGAACGCTGATGAATTGTTCGATGGTGTAGGTGTCGCGCAATGCCCATCTGCGGAAAGCCCACATTTGTCCTTGAACGACGACGTGATGCGCCGCCATATCGACCTCTGCCTCATCGATGCGCAGTTCGCCTGAACGCACGCATGCTTCCAGCAAGTTCTTGAATAAGGCGACCATTTCCATCTCTTTCTTCAGGACGTATTGAAGCGCATCCTTCGGCAATGACTTCGATTCCTGGTACATGACGACGAATTCGTCCGACATGTCATCGATCAGGTGGAAATACGAGTCGATCGCCATCCGCAGTCCTTCGACATTTCCTTCCTGATCCATCAACGTCGACAGGCGGCTCTGCACTTCATTATAAATGCTGTCGCAGACAAGATAGAGGACGTCCTCTTTCGTCCGGATGTATTCATAGAGTGTGCCGATGCTGAAGCCCGCCGCTTTGGCGATTTCCCTCGTCGTCGCCCGGTGGAACCCTTTTTCCTTGAAGAGCTGGACCGCTCCATCGATGATCTGCTTGCGCCTCTTTTCAATCAGGCTTTCATCTTTGACCGACGATTTCACTTCGCGTTTCGCTTGCATAGTGCACCCCCGATTATTTTGTGAGCATGCGGGAGATGACGAGGCGTTGGATTTCCTGCGTTCCTTCGTAGATTTGCGTAATCTTCGCGTCGCGCATGAATCGCTCTACCGGATAGTCCTTCGTATAGCCGTATCCGCCATACACTTGAACCGCTTCCGTCGTCACTTTCATCGCTGTATCCCCTGCCATCAGTTTCGCCATCGCGGATGCTTTTCCATACGATAAGTCGTTCGACTCGAGCCAAGCAGCTTGGTATGTGAGCAAGCGGGAAGCTTCCGTCGCCGTCGCCATGTCCGCCAGTTTGAAGCCGACACCTTGGTTCGCTGCAATCGGCTTGCCGAACTGGACGCGTTCCTTCGCATAATCGACCGCCGCGTCAAGTGCGCCTTGCGCAATGCCGACCGCTTGCGCAGCAATCCCGTTCCGGCCGCCATCCAATGTCTTCATCGCGATAATGAAACCTTCACCTTCCGCGCCTAACATGTTCTCCTTCGGCACACGGCAGTTGTCGAACATGATTTCCGTCGTTGGAGACGAACGGATGCCGAGTTTCTTCTCTTTCTTCCCGACCGAGAAACCTGGGAAGTCCTTCTCAACGATGAACGCACTTGTTCCTTTATGCTTCGACTCCGGATCTGTCACTGCGAACACGATATAAATGTCTGCAATTCCTCCGTTTGTAATGAAAATCTTCGAGCCGTTCAGAACATAGTCGTCGCCATCAAGCTTCGCAGTCGTGCGCATGCCGCCAGCATCGGATCCGGAGCCCGGCTCGGTCAAGCCGTATGCACCGATTTTCGTTCCTTCTGCCATTGGACGAAGATATTTCTGCTTCTGCTCCTCCGTACCGAATTTGTAGACCGGCCATCCTGCAAGTGATGTATGTGCGGATAAAGTAACCCCAGTCGACGCACATACACGTGATAATTCCTCAACAGCGATGCAATACGCAAGATAGTCGCTGCCAATGCCGCCGTATTCTTCCGGCCAAGGTATCCCCGTCAATCCGAGTTCCGCCATCTTATTCCAGATATCCATATCAAAGCGCTCTTCCTCATCGCGCTCCGCAGCGGTCGGCGCAACATCCTTCTCCGCAAAATCACGCACCATTTTCCGAATCATCTCATGCTCTTCCGATAATCTAAAATCCATGTCAACTTCCTCCTCAGGAATCCTGTACGGTGCCTGCGCACCATACAATTCAGTTTATTAACTACAATTGTATGTTTTCATTTCGGGATTACCGTTACCACCACGGTCTATTACTATGCAAGTGAATTATTATTCACATCATTGAATTGTCATAAATGTACCACGCACAGGCACCCACACAATTCTCACACAATTTACTTTGTGAGGTGCTTGCTGATGACAATGCGTTGGATTTCGCTTGTGCCTTCGTAGATTTGAGTCACTTTGGCGTCGCGGAAATAGCGCTCGACCGGGTAGTCTTCGGTGTAGCCGTAGCCGCCAAAGATTTGGACTGCTTCGATTGCGTTGTCCATTGCGGTTTGCGAGGCGAACAGTTTCGCCATTGATGCCTCTCTTCCGCATGGTTTGCCTTCCGCGCGAAGCTGAGCTGCACGGTAGACGAGGAGCCTTGCCGCTTCGGAAGCTGTCGCCATATCGGCTAGCTTGAAGCCGACGCCTTGGTTTGCAGCGATCGGCTTCCCGAATTGCACGCGTTCCTTGGCATATGCGGTTGCCGCTTCGAGTGCCGCTTCGCCGATGCCGAGTGCTTGCGCTGCAATGCCGATCCGGCCGACGTCGAGATTCGCCATTGCAATTTTGAAGCCTTCCCCTTCTTCGCCAAGGCGGTTTTCCGCGGGCACCTTCATATCTTCAAAAGTGAGCTGAACCGTTCGCGATCCGTGAAGACCCATCTTTTCCTCATCTTTTCCGATGATGAGCCCTGGTGTGTCTTTATCGACAATGAAGCCCGTTATGCCGTATGTCCCTTGCGACGGATCGGTCGATGCGAAGACGATATAGACGTCCGCCTCCCCGCCGTTGGTTATGAACATCTTCGAGCCATTCAGTACGTAATGATCGCCTTTGTTTACGGCTTTTGTCTTCAGCGATCCAGCGTCGGAACCGGCGCCGGCTTCCGTGAGGCAGAAGGCGCCCAAATATTCGCCTGACGCCATTTTCGGCAAGTAGCGGTCTTTCTGCTCTTCATTCCCGAAATACATGATTGGGTTCGTGCCGACGGATGTGTGGACGGAAAGGATGACACCCATGACCGCGCTCACTTTCGACAGCTCGTGGATGGCGATGATATAGGAAACGAAGTCCATCTCAGAACCGCCATATTTCTCAGGGACGGTGATGCCCATCAGGCCGAGCTCGCCCATTTTCGCAAGGATCTCACGCGGAAACTCCCCCGCTTCCATCCGTGGAATGAACGGCTCGATTTCCGACTTCGCAAAGTCCCTCACCATCGTGCGCATCATCTGCTGTTCTTCGCTGAATGTTAAATTCATTGGAATTAACTCCTTTATTAATGAAATTCCTTTTTTGCGGAAGCCAGTTCATGAATTAATATCAATCCAATCCATGAAGTTATCTATTGAATATGGATAGTTATCTATTGAATCCGGTTTTTTATCTATCGAATATGGTGAGTTATCTATTGAATACGGAAAGTTATCACCATTTCATGACCTTCGAACTAGCGCAATTAAGCAAGATTAATATTCATAGAACCCGCGGCCGGATTTCTTCCCGAGCCAGCCGGCGTTGACATACTTCCGTAGCAATGGGCAAGGACGGTACTTCGAGTCACCGAAGCCTTCGTGAAGCGTTTCCATGATGTACAGGCATGTGTCGAGACCGATGAAATCCGCGAGTTGCAATGGCCCCATCGGGTGATTCATACCGAGCTTCATCACTTCGTCGATCGCTTCCTTCGAGGCGACGCCTTCATACAGCGTGTAGATTGCTTCATTGATCATCGGCATGAGGACGCGGTTTGCGACAAATCCAGGGAAGTCGTTCACTTCGACCGGTGTCTTCGCTAGTTTGCTCGTCATGTCCTCGACCGCTTGATACACTTCGTCTGAAGTCGCAAGTCCGCGGATGATTTCGACGAGTTTCATAACGGGTACCGGATTCATGAAGTGCATGCCGATGACATTTTCCGGACGTTTTGTCGCCGCCGCGATTTCCGTGATCGGAAGGGATGATGTATTGGTCGCAAGGATCGTATGCTGCGGTGTGATACCATCCAATTTCGCGAAGATCGATTTCTTGATCTCCATGTTTTCGACCGCCGCTTCGATAATAATGTCAACGTCTTGCGCATCTTGCAGATCAAGCGATTTCGTAATGCGCCCGAGGACTGCCGTTTTTTCATCTTCCGTCATGCGGCCTTTCTCGACGTTACGGGAAAGATTTTTCGCAATGACCGCAAGCCCCCTTTCGTAGAACTCCTCTTTAATATCATTTAATGTCACGTCGAAGCCAGCTTGCGCACACACTTGGGCGATGCCGCCGCCCATTTGTCCGGCTCCGATGACCATCACTTTTTTGATTTCCATAATGAAGTACCTCCGTCTCCGTCTACTAAGATTTCAACTTACAAATACGCATAAATCCTCTCAAACACGCATAAAACTCTTTATATCAGCATAAATCGCTATAATTCCGCATAAATCACCGAATTCGCGCATAAACGGCCGAAACGGCGCATAAATCCCGCCAATCACGCATAAATCCGAATCTGGGCGTCTACTGGGCTATCATTCTCCCGCAACTTCAATCATAATCGCGTCGCCTTGCCCACCGCCTGAGCAGATTGCTGCAATACCGATGCCGCCGCCACGACGTTTCAGTTCATACGCAAGCGTCAGAATGATCCGTGCCCCGCTTGCGCCGATTGGATGTCCGAGTGCGACTGCTCCGCCGTTGACGTTCACTTTTTCAGGGTCGAGCCCAGCGATTTGTGAGCTTGCAAGCGCAACTGCCGCGAATGCCTCGTTTATTTCAAATAGATCAATATCCTTCAATTCTTTTCCAGTCTTTTTCAGTAACTCATTAATGACTAGGCCCGGCGTTTGCGGGAAGTTTTCAGGCTCGATGGCGACTTCGGCGTGACCGAGAATTGTCGCGAGAGGACGCTTCCCTTCCTTCAACGCACGTTCTTCATTCATGAGCACAAGCGCGCATGCACCGTCATTGACGCCCGGCGCATTCCCTGCCGTAATCGTGCCGTCTTTTCCGAAAGCAGGCCGCAGTTTCGCAAGCGATTCAAGCGATGTATCGCGACGCGGCGCTTCGTCGGTGTCAACTACGACCGGATCGCCTTTCCGCTGAGGGATTTCCACTGCAGCAATCTCCTCGGCGAATTTCCCTTCGTCAATTGCGGAATTCGCCCGCTCATGGCTGCGCAGTGACCATTCGTCCTGCATTTCACGTGTCAATGAAAACTCGCCAGCCGTTTTATTCCCGTACGTACCCATATGAACGCGGTCCGGTGAGAATGAACAGGACAGGCCGTCGTAGATCATGCCGTCCACTAATGGCGCATCGCCCATCTTCAAGCCGAATCGCCCTTTCGGCAAATAGTACGGCGCGTTCGACATCGATTCCATGCCGCCCGCAACGATGACTTCCTCGTCCCCGAGTCTAATGAGCTGGTCGCCGAGCGTGACGCTCCGCATGCCGGATGCACATACTTTATTGACCGTTTCAGTTTTCACTGACCACGGAAGCCCCGCTTTCACCGCTGCCTGTCTCGAAGGAATTTGCCCCTGTCCCGCCTGAAGCACCGTCCCAATGATCACTTCATCGACTTCCTCTTCCTTCACATCCGATCGCTTCAACGCTTCCTTAATCGCGATTCCACCTAGATCACTTGCTATTTTCGTGGATAAAGCACCGCCAAACCTTCCAAACGGAGTACGTGCCCCGTCCAAGATGACTGTTCTGCCCATTCCCTTCTCCTCCACTCCATATGATAACGTTTTCATTTTTCATAAAGAGCGACGACTGAACGCTCGCTCGGTAACTATTCGAAAAAAAAGGGAGTACACAGACTCCCCTTTTTCACAGGAGCTCACCCGCTCCCAATTTTCTTAATTATATCGTTCTTTCTAAACTCTCGCAATATACTTTATTGCATAATCGGTTCTTCTTCCTCCACAACAGCATGTTGGAAGTCCCCACCGAAAATGGATCTCTCAAGCAATTCTGCGATGTCGTACGTGCTGACTTTGTCTTCCACTTCAATCGCTTTCGTTCCGTCCGAAAGCATCGTCAAGCAGTATGGACATCCAGAAGAAATGATGCCCGGGCTCACTTCCATCGCCTGTTCCGTACGTGCAACGTTGACGCGGTGGCCGGTATCCTCTTCCATCCACATGAGTCCGCCGCCTGCTCCACAGCACATGCCGTCCTGACGGTTCCGCTTCATTTCAACCAAGTTCACACCTGGAATCGCCTTAAGGATTTCACGGGGTGGATCATAGACATCGTTGTATCTGCCGAGGTAGCACGAATCATGGAACGTGATCGTTTCATTGATTTCATGGACCGGCTTCAACTTCCCTTGCATGACAAGGTCGTACAGCATTTCGGTATGGTGGACGACTTCCGCCTTGAAACCGAAATCCGGATATTCATTCTTAAAGATATTGTATGCATGCGGGTCGATTGTGACGATCTTCTTCACTCCCGCTTTTTCAAATTCATCGATATTGGAAGTTGCGAGTTCCTGGAATAAAAACTCATTCCCCAAACGCCTTGGTGTGTCGCCGGAGTTCTTCTCTTTATTCCCAAGGATTGCGAATTTAACGCCCGCCTCGTTCATGAGATGCGCGAATGCAAGTGCAATCTTTTGAGAGCGGTTATCGAATGCACCCATTGAGCCGACCCAGAAGAGGTATTCGAACTCTTCGTCCGCCTTCTTCAATTCCTTCACAGTCGGAATATGAAGATCCGGACGAGCATCACGCCAGTTCTCCTTCTCTTTCCGGTTAAGTCCCCACGGATTTCCTTGGCGCTCGATATTCGTCATCGCACGCTGGGCATCCGCGTCCATCTTCCCTTCCGTCATAACGAGATAACGGCGAAGGTCGATGATTTTGTCGACGTGTTCGTTCATGACCGGACATTGATCTTCACAGTTCCGGCACGTCGTGCACGCCCAAATTTCCTCTTCGGTAATGACATCACCGATAAGAGATGGGCTGTAAATATCGTCCATCGTCGCGCCTTCCAAACCGGCTGCAAGCGCGATTTGATTCCCCTTCGTATTTCCGAATGCGAATGTCGGTACCCACGGCTGTTTCTTCGTAACGAGAGCGCCTGTATTCGTCAGGTTATCACGCAGTTTTGTAATCAAATCCATTGGGGACAGCATTTTGCCCGTCCCGGTCGCCGGACACATATTTGTACAGCGGCCACATTCGACGCACGCGTAGAAATCGATCATCTGCTTCTGTGTGAAATCAGTAATCTTGCCAACTCCGAGCGCAGGCATATCATCTTCGTCTTCCGCTTCTTCAAGCGCTTCGAAATCGATTGGCGCAAGCTTGCCCCGGCGATCAAAACGCATCATATACGTATTAACTGGCCCTGCAATCAAGTGCGCGTGCTTAGACTGCGGCACGTAGACGAGGAATGTGAGCAATGTCAGCAAGTGAATCCACCATGCGATGAAGAAAACAACCGCAGCAGATGCCGGACTCATGAAGCTGAAAACGCTTGCAATCGCCGATGCCATTGGCTCCGTCCACGTCGTTTCATGGCCCTGCCAAATCATGTTCATACCGTTTGATACAAGCGTCGACACCATAAGCGTACCGATGAAAATAAGGACGAGCCCCGATTTCCAACCGCGCTTCAAGCGGACGAGCTTCTCAACATAACGGCGTTGGAATGCCCAGACGACCGCCACTAAAATGACAGCTACGACAATTTCCTGGAAGAATGTGAACCCTCCGTAAATCGGTCCGAACGGCAAATGCGAGCCAGGCTTCAACCCTTTCCAAATGAGGTCAATCGCCCCGAATTGGACAAGCAGGAATCCGTAGAAGAACATGACGTGGATGATACCACTTTTCTTATCCTTCAATAGCTTTTTCTGCCCGAAAACATTCACCCAAACTTCTCTCAGACGGCGCGAAACATTGCTATCGAACTCTTCCTTCCGCCCAAGCTGTATGAATTGGATCCGCGTCCTGATCAAATAGGTGAACAATGCGAGCGCATATGCCACAACCGCCAGGAAAAGGATCCAGTTGACTATTAACAAAGCATCCATCTCTAATTCTCTCCTTCCCTTATCGGAACGTTATGAATAGTGTAGTAGAAAATAAGTATTGTGTCGATTATCTATTTCATAGTTTAAGTTATGAATGAGCATTCAGTCAATGGATAATTTTATATAGGGATAATTTTTAGAGCATTTAGAATGAGGTTTAGGCGATTCTGGAGCCATTATGAGCGCGGATGGTGAAGTTATGAGCGTTAAAATGAGTTTTTGGGCGCGGACCTAGGATTTATGAGCGCTAAAACGAGTTTATGAGCGCAAGTCGGGGGTTTTTGAGCGCGGGACCACGAACTTTGGGCGCGGAGACATTCGCCCCCATACAAAAAGCCTCCGGTCATCTTTCATTCCGGAAGCTGTCAATTTCATTTATCTTATAAAGGTGTCCGCCAAACAATTTGTGGACTTTTTCGATGTTAGGGATGTCAATTCCAAGCAGCACTGATGTCGAAGGCCCCGCCGAAGCTCGAATGTCTATATCGGCTTCAATCTCGATCTTCGGTTCCCCTGTTAACCTTCTATATTCCGCAAGAATCCCTTTCGATCCGACCGGCCAGATTTTCCGAATCAACCCGCTGTCCAGCCCTTCCTTAATCAACCGCAACGAAGCGATTTCTTCACGCCTATCAAGCACTTTATTCCCGACGAGCGGCGTGCCGTAGACGTACCAATCGAACTCGCCGACTTCCTCAACGAGCCGCTGCTTACCGATCATCGTAACGGCTACTGCCGATTGCATAAGCTCCATATTCGTTTCCGTGCTGCCCGTGATTGCCGGCACATCCAGGTTTGATTCCCGGAAAATGTCCTCCACTCCCGCCACGTATGCATTCCAGCTATCCTGACCAGTGAAATTGTGAATAAGGACCGAAACCGGATCCGCTTGCGCCGCCCACTGTTCGAGCAATGCAACCCGTGCGGCAAAAAACGCCGTCAACCTGTCCGGAACCGATACAACATCATGTGCTTTCTCCCCGATGCCGCCCGAATTATCGGTCGTGACAACGAAACCATCGCCAAGCGCAATCGTATTCCTCATCGGACGACTCCGAATCTGCCGTCAGCAGCTTTCGCCAGCACCGGCATGACGACCGCCGCCACTACTGCGTTCACAGCCGTTGCTATTAAAATAGTCGGCACCGCTCCGACAAAGAACGCTGGCGATACGAGGAAATAAAATGGCAACGGCGCCAGCAACCCGTTCGCGATCACAAAGAAAACCCATTTCCCAACATGCCGTCCCGCCTTATGTAGACGTGCGAAAACATAAAGGATGAACATCATTTCAATCGCGATCAGGATGTGGAATGGACCGAGCGGAAAACCCGCGTACATGGCGGACGCGAGATGACCCGTCATCGAGGCGATTCCTACAAAGATTGGCGGCAAAAATGAAGCCGCCAGCAACGCCGGTACCGTATCGAGGGCCAAGGAGCCGACTCCGGACGGGATCTTGATGAACCCGCCGACCGCGCAAAGAGCCGCGAATAATGCCGTCAACGTCATTTTTCTAAGCTTCATCGTCAGTCCTCTTTCTTTTTATCCGTCCGGAACACTTTCGCACTGCGCACGTATTCATTATCCGGAACGCCTAGGCGCGCATTGACGATACGTGCCGCGACGAAAAGATAGTCAGATAGACGGTTTAAATATTTTTGCACTGTTGCCGGTACATCTTCCTCCGCCTTTATCAACGTCACCGTCAATCGTTCCGCCCGGCGCGTTACCGTCCTAGCGATATGCAACGTCGCAGCAGCAGGCGATCCGCCCGGCAAAATGAATTTCTCAAGTGGCGGTGCTTCTTCCATCAAGTTGTCAATCCGCTTCTCCAGCACTTCGATCGGCTCTTCGGACAATTTATAATGGCGCTCTTTCATAACATTCGCCAAATCGCCGCCGCCATCGAATAATTCATTCTGAATCGCTTCCAAATCCGTAAGCAGGTCCGCAAACTTCGTGCTGTCCAACTCCGTCATCGCCTTGCCGATGAACGAGTTCAATTCATCCATTGACCCGTATGCTTCAACACGGAGGCTGTCCTTGTCGACCCGCCCTCCGATCAGGCTTGTTTTTCCTGTATCCCCGGTTTTCGTATAGATTTTCATTTGATTTCTCCCCTTTTCTTCAATGTTTGTGCAAGTCCATACCAAATCCTCGTCACTTCATCCGCTTCCGCAATCAATCGCTGATACAGTCTTCCGCATGTGTCGCGCAACTTCCGCTGTTCAGCATCCATCGGAACGATTCCCCGTCCAATATCGGTCAAGATGAAAATGATGTCCTTGCCTTCGATTTCATTCAGAATCAATTCCACTGCTTCCGCTTCTGGGAGTTGCGTCTGCGCTAACCACTGTTCGATGCGATCGATTACGACCTTACCGTTCGATGGGATCTCCAACTCACCTTCAGAACACTCCACCCAATGATGCGGAGCATCCGTGAGCAGCCCTATTACATAGTCCCTTTTCCCGTTATAGGCACCTCCGATAAAGACGTGCATCGTCCGCCCTCCTTCATTTCGTTGTGATTGCTCCATTCAAGCCTCCACACCGAGCCATGCGGAATTTGCCATGACCAGAAATCCCGCGGTACCGGCGAATATCGGGTGAGCGCGATGCGGATCGGTCCGCCATGCGTGACAGCAACGGCGCCATTCGGCAATGAAACCAATGCTTCCAGCACACGTTTCTCTACGTCCGCTAAACTTTCCCCGCCACGCGGCCTAAACGAATACGGATCATCAATCCAATTTCGGTAGTCCTTATCCTTTTCGAGCTCTGCATACGTTTTCCCTTCAAACTTGCCGAAATGGCATTCACGCAATCTTGCATCCGCTACATAGTTTGCATCGGGCATCAAAAGCGCCCCAGTTTGCCTCGCCCTTACGAGATCACTCCCATAGACGATCCCAGCCGCAGGCACGAGAGATGGCCGAACCGGTTCCTCCACCGGCACAATCGGATCATCTGTCCACCCGATATATTTACGTTCGAGGTTTCCCGCAGTCGGCAAATGCCTGATCAAATACAAATGATGAGTACTAGCCATAACAACGCCTCCGTCCCTTCGATGAACGCCCCGCATAAATCACCCGAGACGCCACCGAAATGCTTCAATGACCAAGTTCTAAAAAGGATTGCCGATCCACATAAAACACCTAGGAGCACGACTGGCACGATGATGGAATGAAGGACAATGCCAAGCACTGCGGTCATGGCAACCGCCATAATAACCGACCCTGCCATTAACTTTCCTGCAGACAGCTTCCCTTTGAAGAAATGGGCGATACCTTTCTCCTTCGCAAGGCGTGTCGTTGAAAAATAGACGTTCATGCCTGCACGCGCGAGTAACGGGATGGCAATGAAATACGGCAGCAGCCCGTCGTTGCGATGAAATAACTCTTGAAACAAAGCGATTTTCACAACGATCAACAAAATGAGCGACATTGCCCCAAACGCGCCTATACGCGGGTCGTCCAATATTTCAAGCCGCTTAACACGATCGCGATACGAAAAAAACGCATCTCCCGTGTCCGCGAATCCATCCATATGGAGGCCGCCTGTCAGTGCAATGCCTGCCACAATAACGAAAACCGCGGCGAGCAGCGAACCCGTGCCGATGACGTCCGTTAACAAGACCAACACGCCATACATTGCGAGCCCAATTAGCCCCCCGACAAACGGCAGCGCGACATACATTCCCGTCACGTCTTTCCGTTCCATCGGCAGTTCTTTGCGGATCGGGATAGAGGTGAAAAACTGAACCGCCAGCATAAATCCGTTCATTAGTCCACCTGCCCCGCAATGATCGACAGGACGAACGGCCAATTGAGATGCGCCTTCACATGTGCGGCCCAAGCGTCAAACACATCCGTTCCGGCGGGCACCTCGGTCAGCGGTCGATCCATGTCCTCCTCTTCAATCCCGTGATTCATCTTATGCGGAATGACCCCCGCCACGCGAATGCCCGTGTACGTTTCGATAAAGTCGACACCCTCCTGGAACAGAGAGGTTTCTCCATGGAATTTATTAATGATGATCCCTTTCACACGCGCCTGGTGTTCAGGCGTCAGCAATTGAAGCGTCCCGACGATCGAGGCGATTGCGCCGCCACGGTCGATATCCGCGACGAGCAACACGGGCACATCCGCAATGTCCGCCACCCGCATATTGACGATTTCTCGATCGTTCAAATTCACTTCTGCTGGACTGCCCGCCCCTTCGATGACGACCGTGTCAAACGATTCCGCGAGCCGATCGAGCGAAGTCCGGATTGCTTGTAAACCGCGGTCGAAAAACTGCTTGCGGTATTCCATCCCGTCCACCGTTTCGAACGTCTCTCCGAAAAACCGGACTTCAGATTTCATATTGTCCAACGGCTTTAACAAAATCGGGTTCATGTCGATAACCGGCTTCGTCCGTGCCGCTTCCGCCTGCAAAAACTGCGCCCGGCTAATTTCTTCGCCAACTTCAGTCCTGGCGGAAAATCGCGACATATTTTGCGATTTGAATGGGGCGACCCGCATCCCTTCGTCCGAAAGCAGTCTGCAAAGCGCCGTGCAGATCATTGTCTTTCCGACATCCGACGCTGTTCCCATCACCATGATGCCTTTCATCGCACAGCCACCTGCCCTTCCTTTTTCCAATACAGCGGCAGCCCGCAATCCATCTCGATCGCGTCGTCCGCCAGTTTGACGATATGTTGATGGAGCTGTCCAATCCATTCACAGTACTTCCGTGTTTCATCATAGGTTGAAGCCGGTTCGTCCAGCACTTCGTTGGAAACGATGATGAAGTGCGATGCTTTTTCCCGGATGGCGGCGACTGTTTCATAAAGCCGCGCCGTCTTCTTTTCCATGCACCCTTTAATGTGGATGCAGTATGTATTGTTCTGTTCCATGTATAGTTCATTTGCAAGCCACGTCGTTAGACAATCCCAGAGGACGAAATCGTTTGGTTGAATGAATGGCAGCACTTCTTCCAGGTCGACCGACTGCTCGATTGTCCTCCAGCATGCATCCGCCCGGTCAAGCTGATGTTGCTCAATACGTTGTCGCATTTCCTCATCGACCGCGCGACCGGAAGCGATGTAGACGAGTCTGCCTTCAGCGGTGGCAGCCCCCTCGACAAGCAGCTTTTCCGCAAATGCACTCTTCCCGCTTCGGACGCCGCCGGATATGAATGATAGTTTTCCTCCCATGAAATCGGACCACCCCCTTACCTTCGTCAGTTATGAGCGCACACGGCAATTTTTTGAACGTAAAACGTGAGCTTATGATCACTTAATCAGATTTATGAGCGCAGAACGTGAGTTTATGATCACTTAATCAGTTTTATGAGTGCGAAACGTGAGCTTATGATCACTTAATCGGATTTATGAGCGCGCCTGCAAGCTCACTCCGCAATTCTTCCATTTCCGCACTGCTTTTCATGCCGATCCGCAGCCAGCGTCCGTCCATACCGCGGAAATTTTCGGAATGACGGAGGACGATGCCTTTCGCGAGCAAATCGGTATACAGCTTTCCGGCATCTTCCGGTTTGAAAGATAGGAAGTTTGCTTCCGATTCGGTCACCGTACATCCGAGCTCTCTCAAATACGCCGTCATTTTATCACGTTCTTCAGCGGCATGGCGAATCGCGGTCTCACGGTACACGTCCTCGTCGAGGCAAACCGCACCGATTGCGGCCGCCAGCCCGTTGACATTCCAATGCGGTGCCGTCGATTTCAAATCCAATATGACCTGCGGATGCGCGACTGCATACCCAAGGCGGATGCCTGGGATTGCATACATTTTCGTCATCGACCGGACGACGATGACATGCGGGAAATGTTTCAATTCGGCAATGAACGATTTTCTTTCATCAACGAAATCGATGAACGCCTCATCGAGAACCACTTCACAGCCCGACTCCCCCGCCTTCCGGATAAGCGTCAGTAGATCTTCACGCTCTGGCAAAACACCCGTCGGATTGTTTGGCGTGCAAAGGTACAGAGCATCTGACCGTGAGATCGATTCCAAAATGGCATCAACCGGCAGTTTGAAGCCGTCCACTTCAGAAGCAAAAATCCGTTCAATCTCCACTCCCTTCGCCATCAATGTCGCTTCGTATTCCGAAAACGTCGGGTGGACGACGATTGCACGTTTCCCCCGGTACCGTTCCGCTATGAGCGACAATATTTCCGCCGCACCGTTGCCGGCGAACACCGATGCCTTCGGAACCCCATGATATTCCGCCACACTTGATAGGAAAGGCTCGCCGGACGCGTCCGGGTAGGCCTTTAATCGCGTCAGAAGTTCCGGCCACAACTCGATAACAGTCCGCGGAGGTCCCACCGGATTGCAGTTTTCACTGAAATCCAGTATCCGCGAGGGCGCGGTCATACCTAACTTTTCATAGACGCGGCGAGGGTTCGCCCCGTGTTCAGGTAATTGCATAAAAAATCACTCCAATGATCGTCATTAGCACCCAGAAGGCGAAAGACACCGCGCGCATTTGCCGGATGGTCGATTTGATGTGCGCCGCTTGCAACGGCTTCAGTCCGGGGCCGATTACCGGTCGTTCGGAAACGGTTCCCCTGTATGTACTTTTCCCGCCCAGTTTCACGCCGAGCTGCCAAGCAGTCGCCGCCTCGAGGTAGCCGCTGTTTGGGCTCGGGTGATTCCTAGCGTCCTTGCTCCAGCCGACAAACCGTTTCCGAAAAGGAATTTCCCCTTCATTCGGAGTGAAAACGAGAATGAAGAAACCCGTTATCCTAGCGGGAATGAAATTCAACACGTCATCGGCCCGTGCTGAAAACTTGCCGAATTCACGGTAGCGGTCATCTTTATAGCCGATCATCGAATCGAGCGTGTTGACGGCTTTATACATCCATAACCCGGGTGCGCCGAGGAGGAATGCCCAGAACAACGGAGACGTAATGCCGTCCGCTGTATTTTCCGATACCGTTTCAATCGCGCCGCGGGCGATTTCGTTTTCCTGCAACTTGTCGGTGTCGCGGCCGACGATCCATGACAGTTTTGTCCTTGCTTCCTCAAGATCGCCCGTTTGAAGTGGATTGTAGACGTCGAGGGCAGCGTCCCGCAAGCTTTTCTGGGCGAGTCCGATTGCAATGAGAACCGCTTCGACGGCAATCCCGGCAGCAATATGTAGTTCGTAGGAAAACCAGACGATTACAAGCACAATCGCCGTAACAGCGAACACGACAAAGAACATCACTCCCGCGCCTTTTAGTACGCGGGCGCGCCCTTTGTTCAGGACCGCGGTGAGCTTCGAGATGAATGTGCCGATCCAGCGTATAGGATGCGGCCAGTTCGGGGGATCCCCTATGATCC
The DNA here is from genome assembly GCF_946901335.1 of Saccharococcus sp. Marseille-Q5394. Classification (NCBI taxonomy): domain Bacteria; kingdom Bacillati; phylum Bacillota; class Bacilli; order Caryophanales; family Anoxybacillaceae; genus Saccharococcus; species Saccharococcus sp. Marseille-Q5394. The sequence goes on from NZ_CAMPPQ010000001.1 coordinate 1,816,428, forward strand.
GGTCGAGGATGTATCCGATCGCGATTGCAACAAAATGGGCTTGCATGTTCAATCCTCCGATTTTAGTAAATGGACTTGCAAGGTTAGGTAAACCCTTCCGATTTCAGTAAATGGTCTTGCGAAATCAGGTCCATCCTTTCGCTTTTTTATAGGCACGAATCGCGCGGACGGTGCAGTCGTAGACGCCGTGACCGATCAGTTTTCCGAGGGGGGTGATCGGGCCTGCGTATGGCAGATGCTCGCCTTCCTGCGTCGCTGCGACGAGGAGGCTGTCGGTCGATGTGCCGGTCGCGATTGTGCCGGTTAGCGGGTCTTTGACATTTTCGGTTTGGAGCGCTTTCGTTTTCGCCTCGGTTGCGGTGATCATCGCCTGGATGAACGCCTCTTCGGGCAGCTGGCCGTTGACGATGACCCAGGTGTTGATCGTGCCGACTTTTTGTTCACGGCCGAGTACTTGGGAGACGTCGACGGCATTGCCGACGCCCGCTGTCACCATGACGAGGATCGTGCCGAAATCGCCTTCGTATTCGCCGATTTCCGCGTGTTCCGTCGTGACGGCGGTCATCATCCCGACGGTGTCCGCTATCGGGTAACCGTGCTGTTCGAGATAGGCGGACATTTCCGCTTTGACGTCGTCGCAGTTGTAGTTTTCGTCGACGTGGCGGTTGACGAATGCGCGGTACCAGCCGAGCCCGGCGTTCACGACGGCGGATGAGACAGTTTTTAATGGTTGGTTGACTTGGAATGACACGCGTTCCGCCGAGACAGTGAAGTGCTCTTTAGTGACAATGAACGGTTCGCTTTCCTTCGTTTTCTCTGGCAGAAGCGTCATTTGCGGCTTTGGCAGTTCGGGATGCGGCTGCGTTTTGACGCGCGCGTTATACACTTTGCCGATCATCGTTTCCCTGATGACGTCCTGCGGCTCGCCGATTATGGCAATCTCCCCTTTTTCCATGAGGAGCAGCCGGTCGCAGTAAAGCGAGGCGAGGTTGACGTCATGGAAGACGGAGATGACCGTGACGCCTTTTTCGATCGCATGATTGCGGATCGTGTCGAGCAGTTGCTGTTGGTGGGCGATGTCGAGATGGTTCGTCGGTTCGTCGAGCAGGAGGATCGGTGCTTCTTGCGCAAGCGCCTGTGCGACGAATACCCGCTGCTGTTCGCCGCCTGACAGCAGTTCGATCGCTGTGTCTTTATAGCGGGTGATGCCGGTATATGCAAGCGCCTCGGTCACCGCCCGCTCGTCTTCATCGGACCATGATGAAAAAAGGCCGGTCTGATGCGGATACCTGCCGAGCGCGACGGTGTCTTTCACGGTATGCGAGAAGGCGTGCGCATGGAGCTGCGGAAGGACGGCGACTTTCTTCGCGAATTGCTTTTGGGAATAAACCGCGGCGTCCTGACCGTCGATGTTGACGGTCCCTTCTTGCTTCGGCAAGATGCCTGAAATGATTTTCAGCAGCGTTGATTTCCCGCTTCCGTTCGGGCCGAGGATGCCGAGGATTTCCCCTTTATTCACACGGAATGAGATATTTTTGACGATCGGCTCCTTGCCGTATCCCCCCCTGAGGTTATCGACTTGCAGCATATTACATGGCCCCTTTCCTTCTCTGTCTGTAGAAAATGTACGCGAATACCGGCGCTCCGATGAACGCTGTAATGACGCCGACCGGTAGCTCCGAAGGCGAAATGATCGTCCGGGCGATGAGATCGCAGATGATGAGCAATGTTGCGCCGTTCAGGAACGATAACGTAAGCAGATGCCGGTGATCGGAGCCCCACATGAGGCGAGTCATATGAGGGACGACGAGACCGACGAAGCCTATTGTTCCGGATACCGCGACCGCTGAACCCGTCAGGATAGAACCGCCGATCAGGATCATGAATTTCCGGCGCTTGACGTTGACACCTAAATGATGAGCGCGTTCCTCGCCGAATAGCATCGCGTTCAATTCCCTCCGGTTCATCCACAGAATGAAGGAACCGATGACGACGAACGGCAACACCATGATGATATAGTTCCAGCCGCGCATCGAGACGCTGCCGAGGAGCCAGCCGATGATTTGCCGTAGCTCTTCGCCGGTAAGGGCGATCATAAGCGACAGGACGGAGCCCAGAAATGATCCGAAGATGATTCCGGTTAATATGATTGTCTCCATTTTCATCGAGCGGTCGACGAGCCTTGCGAAGCCGATGACGAGGAACATCGTCAAGGCGGCCCCGGTCATGCTGAAAACGGGCAATGTGTATGTGCCTAGGATTGGAATCGATAAACCGAAAAAGAGTGTCACGACAGCACCGACCGAGGCGCCGGATGACACTCCGAGGGTGTAGGGATCCGCGAGCGGGTTTTTCAGCAATCCTTGGAAAGCGGCGCCAGCGATTGCGAGCGACGCGCCGACGAGCCCGGCTAAGATGACGCGGGGCATCCGGATTTTCCATAGGATATTTGAAGCGGTCGTATCCGACGAATCCCAAAATGTGCTGATCGGAATTTTGACGGTTCCAATCGAAACACCGAGCCATACCGCCACGATAAGCGTGGCGGCGGACACGATGTAGGCAAGTGTTGCTTTATTCACCAAACAACTCCGGATAGATGGCTTTTGCCACTTCTTCAAGACCTAGTGCGAGGCGCGGACCTGTGCGGCTCGTCAAGTTTTCATCGACTTGGACGACAGCGTCTTCTTTGACAGCTGTAATGTCAGCGAAGCCGTCACGGTTTTTCACGCTTTCGACGATATCCGGCACGTAGCTGTACATGACGATGATGACGTCAGGGTTCTGTTTGACGATCTCTTCGGGGCTGATCATGACCCAGTTGTCTTCTGTTACAACGTTTTCCGCACTGATCATGTCGAGGATTTCCTGCATGAATGTATTTTTGCCCGGTGTATAAATTTCAGGCGCATCAGATGTTTCAATGAATACGCGTTTCATGTTCTTCGCTTTGACCTTGTCTGTTTTCGCAAGGACTTCTTCGACTTTCGCTTTCATGTCCTCGACGATTGTTTCAGCCTCATCCGTTTTGCCAGTTGCCTGGCCAATCGTTTTGATCGTTTCATATGTTTGATCGAAGTTCGTTGCATTTTTTACGACGAATACGTTGATGCCTGCATCGCGAAGCTGTTGTAGCCCTTCGTCAGATGTGCCAAGCATGGATTCATGGGCGAAGACGATGTCCGGAGTCATTGAGACTATCTTTTCGACGTTGAATTCCTGTCCGCCGATTTTCTCTTTCTCCAATGCCTCTTCCGGATAGTTATCCCAGTCGTTGACGCCGACAATTTCATCGTTTAAGCCAAGCGCGAACAGGATTTCCGTGTTGCTCGGAATCATGGAGACGATTGTTTCAGGGGCTTTTTCGAGTGTGATTTCATTGCCGACCGCGTCAGTGAGCGTGATTGGGAATGCAGCTTCCGCCGTTTGCTCTTCTTTCTGTGTATTTTCCGTTGCCGATTTGTTGTCCTTCTCTGCGTTGTCCGTGCCGCATGCCGCGAGCAGGAACGTTGCAAGGATTGCTGTTAGCCAAAGTTGCCAAGTCTTCTTCATTCCGATTTCCTCCTGTTTGTTCCAAATAAAAATCCCCCGTTTTGTGGACGGAGGAATGTGTTTAGTAAAAATACAGCGGATGTTTATATGTACGCGCCGATTTCCACCAAACCTATCCTCGTAGGGTACGGGTGACTCATGAAGGCAGGTCTCCTGGCTTATGCTCATCGCGTACTGCGCCTTCCCGGAAAATATCCAGTGGCATGTTGCAGCTTGCGAGCACTTACAGTGGCGGGACCGCGCCGGATTTGAACCGGCTTCCCTTTTAACCCCGGCGTTGACGGCGGGGCACCTTCATGTTTGGTTATGTAATTGTGATTCGAGTTTAATTATACTATAGATTTGTGCGATGTCGAGGGGGTGCATTTTCTTCAGTCGTTATTCGCGTTTATGCGTACTTATTAGGATTTATGCGTCATTCATAGCGTTTATGCGTTTTTCAGCAGATTTATGCGTATTTCACAGCTTTTATGCGTATTTGTGCACAAAAACGCCCCTCCACCGATTGGTCGGGCGGAGGGGCGCATCATTATTACATTCTTTCCGGTGCTGCAACGCCAATGAGTTTCAACGCATTCGCAATCGTCGTGCGAGTTGCTGTGATCAATGCAAGACGTGCTTCGGACAAGTCGCGGTTATCCGGGTCGAGCACTTTCTCAGCATTGTAGAAGCTATGGAATTCCGCGGCCAACTCCTGGATATAGATTGTTATCCGGTGCGGCGAGCGCATTCTTGCTGAATCGCTGACGGCACGCGGGAAGTCGCCGAGTTTCTTCAAGAGTGATAATTCCTTCTCTGTCTGCAATAAATCCACGTGATCCGTCGAAGCCGCAAGATTCGTTTCTTCAGCCTGGCGAAGGATCGATGAAATGCGGGCATGCGCGTATTGCGCGTAGTACACCGGGTTTTCATTCGACTGCGAAATTGCTAAATCAAGATCGAAGTCCATTTGCGAATCGGCGGAACGCATTGCGAAGAAATAGCGGACGGCGTCCAATCCGACTTCTTCGACGAGTTCGCGCAGTGTGACCGCTTTTCCGGTACGCTTACTCATTTTGAATTTCTCGCCGTCTTTGTACAGCTGCACCATTTGGGCGACTTCCACTTCGAGCGTGTCGCGGTCGTAACCGAGCGCCTCAATCGCCGCTTTCATCCGTGGAATATAACCATGATGGTCCGCTCCCCAGATGTTGATGAGCTTGTCGAAGCCACGACGGAGCTTGTCTTCGTGATATGCGATGTCCGGCGTCAAATACGTGTACGTACCGTCATTTTTAATAAGGACGCGGTCTTTATCATCCCCGAATGTCGTTGAACGGAACCACGTCGCGCCATCCTCTTCATACACATGCCCGTTCTGACGCAATTTATCGAGCGCGATGCCGATTTTCCCGTCCGTATAAAGCGATGTTTCCGAGAACCAGTTGTCGAAAGGCACGCGGAAATCTTCCAAGTCCTTTTTCAGCTTCGCCAATTCGAAATCAAGGCCATATTTCCTGAAAAACTCCTGGCGTTCCTTTTCCGGAGTGTTCACGTACTGATCGCCGAACTCCTCAGCAAGCTTCTCACCGATATCGATGATGTCCTGTCCCTGGTAGCCATCTTCCGGCATTTCTTTTTCGAGATCCAATGCTTGGAAGTATCGCGCCTCGACTGAAAGGGCCAAATTATTCACTTGATTGCCCGCGTCATTAATGTAATATTCCCGGGATACATCGAAGCCTGCAAAATCGAGGATATTGCACAATGAATCACCGATGGAAGCACCCCGCGCATGACCGAGATGCAAGTCGCCCGTCGGATTTGCAGAGACGAATTCAACTTGGACCTTTAGGTTTTCGCCATACGTTGAACGTCCATAATCCGCTCCTTGGGCAAGTACTGTTTTGACGACTTCCCCTAAGTAATCGCTTTTCAGCTTGATATTAATGAATCCTGGACCCGCAATTTCCATTGATTTAATGGAAGTCGAAGATGTGTCCAATTTCTCGAGAATGGCTTCCGCGATTGCACGGGGCGGCTTTTTCGCGAGTTTCGTCAACTGCATCGCGATATTCGTCGCATAGTCGCCGTTCTCTTTGTTTTTCGGTGTTTCTAGAATGATGTCCGGCATTGCCGATTCATCTGCAAGTCCGGAAGCGATAACCGCCTCGCGGAATGCGTCTTTAATTTCCTGTTGGATCTTTTCAACTGCGTTCATTATTGTCCCTCCGTATATGTAATGTTCAGTTCATGTCTGCCTAACAATGCGCCTTCTGCATGCAGTTCATAATGAGCTATGAATTTGTCCGCTCCAACTTCTAGCTTCGTCGTCTTCACGAGAAGATCGAAAGTGGCGGGACCATTTCCGTACGAGCCTGGCCGTATTTCTCCCTGCGTGAACGGCAGGCGCATCTGGACCGCCCCGTTCCGCATGATCAATGCGTCCTCTTCTTCCAATTTCACCGTCGTTTGCACTTGCTGGCCGTTCAGGTCTTCGACAAAACGCAAATACGTCTTTCCGGCTTTTTCGACCAATGTCCCCTCTGCGTTCAGCTCATGCTTGTCCGCAGCCTGGCCGACATGCCGGATCGTCGATTGAAGCAGGACATCGACGTTTCGTCCTTCTTTATTTGATTCCACTGTTGCACCGCCCTTGCCGTTCAAAATATCTATTCATTATATCGTTTATCCCCGTACTATTCCAATACATCGCGAATTGTCGGAATCAAATCTATGTTTTTATCGATTTACCGTTTAACTTTTGCGCGCCGGTTCCATACTGACTGCAAAGAACGGTGGGAGAAGGGATTGCATGAGACGGGTCGATTATATAAAGAAAAAGAAAAGACGTAACTTCTTTCGACGGATTGCCCTGCTGATTGTTACCGCGTTGACGGCGTTTTTCACGATGTTCCTCGCCTTGCGTCTTTATGCGCAGATTACGGGGGCACCTTCGTTGAGCGTGCCGAAAGCGAGTGTGTTCCTCGATAAGAACGGACGCCAGATCGGCGATAAATTTTCCGCGGAACGGCGGTATTGGGTCAGTCTCGATGAAATTTCGCCATTTCTGCTCGACGCAGTGATTGCGACGGAGGACCGTAATTTTTACGAGCACAACGGGTTTGATTATAAACGGATTGCCGGAGCTGTATTGAAAGACGTGAAGACGATGCGAAAAGCGGAAGGCGCAAGCTCCATCACTATGCAGTATGCCCGGAATTTATTTCTGACACATGAAAAATCGTGGAACCGTAAAATAAAAGAGTCCATCTATGCATACAGGTTGGAAACTTTTTACGACAAGGATGTCATTTTGGAAGGCTATTTGAATACGATCTATTTCGGTCATGGGATGTACGGCGTCGAGGCGGCGAGCAGGTTTTATTTCGCGAAGTCGGCAAAGGAGCTGACACTCGAGGAATCCGCGCTCATTACGGCGATTGCGAAAGGGCCTGCGGTGTTCGACCCACTCGACAATCCCGAGCGTTCCCGTGAGCGCCAATTATTAATCCTCTCCCTCATGGAGAACCAGGGATTCATCACCGAAATTCAGCGGCAGCGCGCGGCGGATGTCGCTGTGGCGTTGAAGACAGAAGACTGGAAGGACATGAAGCGGGTCGCCCCTTATTTTTTGGATGAAGTGTGGCGGGAAGCGGAGCGGATTTTAAGCAAGAAAGGGCGCTATCCGGCTGAAGGCGGTTGGACGATCCGGACGACGCTCGACCCGCATCATCAGCAGACAGCGGAAGAATACATCAAGAAATGGATGCCTGATAACGGGCTGCAAGTCGGCTTCATGTCGATGGAGGCCGAAACCGGCGCAATCACTTCACTTGTTGGCGGGATGGATTACAAAGAGAGCCCGTTCAACCGGGTGACGCAGGCGAAGCGGCAGCCTGGATCCGCGATGAAACCGATTCTTTACGCGGCTGCGCTTGAAGATGGCTATAATCCGCTCACATTCATGTCGACGGAACGTACCATTTTCACGTACGACGAAGGCCGCTCGACGTATGAGCCGAAAAATATCAACGGCAAATTTGCAGGCCATCCGATCTCACTCGCACAGGCGATCGCCATCTCGGATAATATTTACGCCGTGAAGACGCTTGAGGATATCGGGTACAAAAAGTTCAATAAAATGGCGGATCGGCTTGGACTCGATGTTAAATTCCAGGAATCCCCCGCTGTCGCATTGGGCACTTCGACCGTCACTTTGCTGGAAATGACGACCGCGTATGATCGAATTGCCTCAGGCGGGTTGGAAGTGGAACCGACGATGATCCTGTCCATTACTGATGCGGATGGGAAAACGGTGTACGAACAGCCGAAGAAGAGTACGAAACGGGTCATGACCGAACAGGATGCGTTCGTGCTCACCCATATGTTAACAGGCATGTTCGACCCGGCTTTCAATGATTATTCCGTTTCAACCGGTCTGTCGATGCGCTCGAAACAAAAACGGCCGTATGCAGCAAAATCAGGGACGACCATTTCCGACCAATACTTGATCGGCTACACCCCTTCCCTGACGGCGGGTATCTGGACGGGCTATGACGTCGGCCAGCAATTGACGGAACTTGAAGACAAGGCTGCATCAAAGAAGATATGGATCGACTTCATGGAAACGGTCCACGCAGGCAAAACGCCGGAGCCGTTCATTCCCCCTAAAGGCGTTAGCAGTGTCATCGTCGACGTCGAAACCGGAGGCATCGCTGTCAATGAATGTCCGAAGCAACGGCTTATGTATTTGAAGGAAAAAGACATGCCTCAAAAGCTATGCACCGATAAGAACTTGCGCGAACAGCGAAACAATGGCGATGAAGACTCAGGTACGTTCGAGCTTTTTCCGTTTTCGTTTTTTGAATGAGCTAGTTTGATGAACGAGAAGTTTTTCGACACTAACGAGAACTCTTTGAACGGGAATGAGAAGTTTCGGTGCATTAACGAGAAGTCATTGAATAGGAACGAGAAGTCTTGGAGCATTAATGAGAACTCTTTGAGCGAGAACGAGAAGTCTCGAAGCATTAATTCATAAATCAAAAAAGCTTTGCCCTTCTGAATTGAATCAGTGGGGCAAAGCTTTTTTACCGTCGAATGCGGCCTATCGCATGATGGCTCATTGCTTGGGTTGTAGTGAACCAGCATTTAACAGGGAGTCGCATTGCTTTGGTTGTCCTAGCTTACAATCGCAAGCTGTAATCAGTGTACTTCCTTTTCCGTAGACATTCAACTACCGAAGTCGGGGAAGTCACAACATTTCACAGTTTGTTCATAATTCAGGCGAATCGGCACCGAGATCGATGTGCAATTTCGGTTCGCTGCGCTCCCACATTTCCTTGTTGTGAGTCGAAAGGAAATCTGTAAGGATCTGTTTCGATTTATCATCCATATGATCGACCATGATATGCCGCTTCATCGATTTGTCCATTTTATTCACATGATCCGCAAGAACCTTATATCCTCTGCGCTTTTCGCGATTCACGACCATTTCGCACGCAGTGACGCCTGCATAATACGGACCTTCCTTATTAAAATCAATCGTTACCCAGACGAGCCAGTACGGTTTTCCGCCTTCCGAATCTTCGCGGTTCGTCGTGAATTTCACGCCTCGTTCCGTATCGCTGCGGGCATGCATCGCACCAATCTCGATGCGCGCTTCCCCTTCTTCGATGTCGATGATGACCGGCGAGACGTTTTCCAATGACAAAGCCCCGATCCCGAATCCTCCATGTCCATCGGTTGGATCATCTTTTATGATGGTGAATCCCATTTTCCGTTTCGGTTTTTCATTCGTCATTCCTATAACCCCTCCCATTCTGCTATTATATACACTATACCTAAAGATGGTCGAAAGGGGGAACTAGTATGCCAATTGTAACTGTAAAAATGATTGAAGGACGCACGGATGAGCAGAAGCGAAATCTCTGTGAGAAAGTTTCAGCAGTCGTTGCTGAAACAACGGGTGCTCCAATTCAAAACGTTTCTGTCATCATCGAAGAAATGTCGAAAAATCATTATGCAACCGGAGGCAAGCGCCTGAGCGACAAGGAATAATTGGAACGATGCGAGATTCTCGCATCGTTTTTTGTTTGCTGGGAGAGCTTTGGACGCGTGGGGACTCGTTTTGAGCGCGGGAGGATCATCTTTAAGCGCGGAGCGACCCACATTGGGCGCGAGAGAATCATCTTTGAGCGCGGATGACCCACTTTGAGCGCGGGCACCTTCCCCGACGCGATTCCACAAAAAAATCCCCTCATATCAAAGGGGATCTCCATCTATCACACTACAACCGAACACGCCTGCAGCTCCGCAATAAATTCAAAAGCGTCATGCATTTCGTCGTCGGTGAAGTTCAGTTTGTTTTTCACGATATGCACCTTGGCAATTTGCTCGTCCTTCGGCAGATAATCGAAGTACAGCAATGTCGACACCAGCTCTAAGAACCGCGAGCTTTTTCCATTCAACCAATCAATACAGTCCGCAAGTTTTTCATGCGGCGCTGCGGCGGTTTCCAAAAAACGGCCGCCCTCTTCCGTCACGTTATAACTATATTGAACGTATGAGCCCTTGTCCGTGCAGCTCTCCTTTAAAAAGCCCATTTCGCACAGTTCCTCGACCCGGAGCGTCAATTCCTCCGAATAGGGGCCGTACATATGCAACTCGTATTTTTCAGCGAATGGGAAATCCATCTTTTTCGCGATATAGATCATCTTCTGCAACTTCTTCCGCCCGCGAGCTTCCCCCGCCATGGCAATGAATTGCACAATTCTAGCATGTTCCTGCAGCAACCTACTCACCTCTCAACATTTGTAAAATCTTCTCATATAGCGGATTTCCCTCTGACTCCAAAACATCTTCAGGAAAATAAATTTTATGGTCGGTGCGCCGCTTGCCTGAAATGGCATCGACGATTTCCGATGAACGGGACAGCTCGCTCAGCTCGCCGTTCGACATTTGCAAATAGATCGGCACACGCTCATTTTCCTCGCCGGGCCGGTAGAAGTCATACGGCAAGTCGGATGAGGAATCCGTAACGAGATAGTACTCTGGGTCAAGGCCGGCTTCCTTGAACAGCCTTTCGAGCTCGCCGATTTTCCGATATTCCTTCGCCGGATCGAACTCGGCATATTGGAACAATCTCCGGTTGAGGAAACGGTCACACAAGTCCGCTAGTATAGCATCCTCTTCTTTGCGCCACCATTGGAAATACGTCATGAGCACACCTTCATCCAATGATAAGTACTCCTCGAGGCTGAATGTGCGATCGAAGAACGACTTGAAGTGGACAGGCTCATACTTGAACGGATAGCCAGCAGTATGTAGATGTTTTGCGCGATGCAGGATTTTAATCAGAATGACTTCCGCGCTACGCGAAACTGGGTGAAAGTAGACTTGCCAATACATTTGGTAGCGGCTCATTATGTAATCTTCCACTGCGTGCATTCCGCTAAACTTGATAACTACCTGCTCCTCTGCCGGACGCATGACGCGCAAAATCCGCTCCATATCGAAATGGCCGTACGAAACACCGGTATAGTAAGCGTCCCTCTGTAAATAATCCATCCGGTCTGCATCGATCTGACTGGAAATGAGGCTGACGGCAAGCTTGTCCGGGTATGTTTTTCCGATGACATCTGCGACTTGCTGCGGGAATTCGGGTGAGACGCGGCGCAGCACTTCATTCACTTCCGTGTCCCCTGTCAAAATCGCCTGCGTGAATTTCTCGTGGTCAAGCGTGAACACCTTTTCGAACGCATGCGAAAACGGACCGTGGCCGAGGTCATGCAGCAAAGCGGCGCAAAGCGTCAACAGCCGTTCTTCATCATTCCATTCCGCCCGTCCGCTGAAGCCGTCGTCAATGATCCGCCTGACAATTTCATAGACGCCAAGCGAGTGTTGGAAGCGGCTATGCTCTGCCCCGTGGAACACTAGATACGTCGTCCCGAGTTGCCGGATCCTGCGAAGCCGCTGGAATTCCCGCGTTCCGATGACGTCCCATATGACTCTGTCACGCACATGGATATACCGGTGGACCGGATCCTTGAATACTTTCTCTTCGAAAAGCTTTTCATTCTTATAATCCACTTATTCATCCACCTCCGTCGATGCATTTTCTTAAGTATATCAAAAACCCGGCAAGAGAAAAGAAAGGGTTTCATTGAATTGATTGCAATTATTTTGACCTACGTTTCAGTTTGGATGAATAAAAGGCTTTCACACTGTACACACTGACCGTAAGAAAGAGACTATGAACATGGCAGGAGGCAAGGAGATGGTGAAAGTTAGACAGGATGCTTGGCTTGAGGAAAATGATATTTTATTAGCCGAGACGGTGCTAAGGCACGTCCGGGAAGGCAGTACACAGCTCAGCGCATTTGAAGAGGTCGGAGATGCACTCAACAGAACCGCGGCAGCGTGCGGTTTCAGATGGAATGCGGTCGTCCGGCGCGAATACGAAAAAGAACTGGCAGAGGCAAAAAAAGAACGGAAGCAGGCAATGCGTGTTTTGGGCGCAGACTTCAAACGACGCAGCCAGCAATTATACAACCCTGCACAAGGGACCGATCAGGATGAAAAGACGGCAGTTCCTTTATCCGCCTTATCGCTTGATACAGTCATCGCCTATTTAATCCGTTTACACCATACGGGCGGCGGCGACACTGAATCACTCAGATGGAAGCAGACTGCTAAAATGGCAAATGAAAAAGTCGAGTCTCTCCAAAAAGAGATCGACAAACTGAAACAAGAGAATAAAACACTTCGGAACGACTACGAACAATTCGTACAAATCATGAACCGGGCACGCCGCCTCGTCACATTGGAAGACGATGCCGATCGTACGGCCCCTGTCTTCACGATGGAGCGGAACGGAAATCTCGTATCCAAAGAACCGCCGATCAATCACTGATCCGGCGGTTTTTTTTGATTAAAACGATGCTAAAAACGCATAAACATAGTTTTTCACGCATAAACCGCTGTAAATGCGCATAAATCGATGCAGAAACGCATAAATGCATTCTCTCACGCATATTTCACTGCAAAAGCTCATAAATCAGTTTATCCGCGCATATTCGTGACATCTTCAACGACTTCTCGCAAGCATCTTCTGATTCCGCTCGACAACCCGATTCAAATAAAACAAATAAAGTTCCATCTCCTCAGGCGTAAACCCGCCCATCTGGACTTCCTCCTCGGAAAGCGACCGCAACAGCAGCTGGACGCGGATGCCGACTTCATTCACAGAAATCGGCTCGCCAATGAGCTCGGACAGCGACGCCATCACTTCCGGGCGGATATCCGGATAGGTGAACTTCGTCTGCTCACCTTGCAAACCGGTTTCGTATAAATCGCGGATGAGGCGAGCGCGCTCAGCACCGCTGCCTTCCACGCACAAGTACACTTGGATCGCGACGCCTTGGCGCAATCTGCGCTGTGAAATCCCCGCGAACTTCTTGCCGCCGATACTCAAGTCGTACGAGCCCGGGCAGTAGGATCCGACGATTTCATACGCTTCGATTTGCTCCGCGACTTCCGGGAACAGCATGCGGACGAATTCCACCATCGCTTCATATCCTTCCGGAATATCGATGGCCCCTTCCTGCTCGGAAAGGACGATGGAAATATTGAGCACGCCGCCATCCAAGACGACCGCGAGACCGCCTGAATTACGAACGATAGCCTTATAGCCAGCTTCCTGGAATAACGGGAGCGCTTTTTCGATGTGCGGCAGCCGATGGTCTTGGATGCCGAGGACGATTGTTTCATCATGCACCCATGTGCGGACGGTCGGTACGGTCATTTTCTGTCCTACGAGATGGCAGAGCGTGTCGTCCATCGCGAACGATTCCAATGCGGATCTATTTTTAGCGGTCATCGATTCGTCGATGAAACGCCATTTGGGGAGTTGTAAATTGGACATTCCTTATTCTCCTGATGATCGTTTTACTTTTGATTTTCTGCTATAAGCATACACCAGTTCCACGTTCGGGAACAGTCCTGCATTCTTGTCGATTGTATGACTTCTATGCTTCAGAACCGTGTTTTCGTGTTCATTATGCTACACTATGGGAAGAAGTAAATCACGTTTAAAGGAGTTTGAATTCATATGAACGAAGCAGCAATTACACTCGATGGTTGGTATGTGCTACATGATTTGCGCTCGATGGATTGGGCGTCCTGGAAGTTGATTTCAAAAGAGGAACGCAAGGCAGCTATCGACGAGTTCATGGCTTATTTGGATAAACTTCAACAAGCGGATGACGCGAAGACGGGCAGCCATGCGTTTTACACGGTCGTTGGGCAGAAAGCGGATTTCATGCTGATGATACTGCGCCCGACAATCGATGAACTGCAGGAGCTCGAAGCTGAATTTAATAAATTGACGATTGCGGATTATACGATCCCGGCTTATTCCTATGTATCCGTCGTGGAACTGTCCAATTATCTTGCGGGCGAGTCGGATGAAGATCCGTACCAGAACCCGTATGTACGTGGACGTCTGTATCCGGAACTCCCGCGCAACCAATACATCTGCTTCTACCCGATGGATAAGAAGCGCGAAGGCGAAGACAACTGGTATATGCTCAGCATGGACAAGCGCAAGGAATTGATGCGCAGCCATGGCATGATCGGCCGCGGATATGCAGGCAAAGTGAAGCAGATCATTTCAGGCTCCGTCGGTTTCGACGATTTCGAATGGGGCGTAACATTGTTCTCTGATGATGTTCTCCAGTTCAAGAAGTTAGTCTACGAGATGCGCTTCGACGAAGTGAGCGCGCGCTATGGCGTATTCGGTTCATTCTTCATCGGTACGATACTGGATGGAGAGAAGAAGTCATCATTCTTCACAGTTTAATGAAAAAGAGCCTCTTAATGGGGCTCTTTTTTTGTGTGCGTGAATTGAGTTATGCGTGATTGCGGGCGTTTATGAGCTTTTGGGCGGATTTATGCGTACATATTCGGCGATATGCGTATTTCTAGAGGTTTATGCGTGAATATCCGGATTTATGCGCTTCTGCAGCGATTTATGCGTGTTTGGCTCATCAGGTCACTCCAAAAAGTTCGAGACGACTTCGATGAATAGGCTAGGCTGTTCGACATTCGGTGCGTGGCCCGATAATTTAAATTCCAGGAAAACACCAGCAGGAATAAGTTGGGCAGTCTCTTCACCGTATTCAGGCGGATTCAGTCCGTCGTGCAAACCGCCAATGACGAGCGCCTCCGCACTGATCCGATGCAGGTCCTTCCTGAAATCGAATCCTTCTAACGCTTTCGAAGCAATCGCCTGCTCATGCAATGTCAATTGCTCACTGTTTTCCGCCGTCTCATGCAGCCATTTCCCGACCGCCTTCTGGTTATGGAACATGTATTTCGAAGCAGCCATCATTTTATCAATAGCAGTCATCCCCGCCATCTCGTCGGCGTGCCGCTCATAAAGCTCCTCCATGGAAGCTTGCTCGCCATGGGATTTCGTCGCGACAAGAACAAGCTTCTTCACCCGGTCGCCGAGTTCAATGGCAACTCCCTGCGCGATGTAACTCCCCATCGACACTCCAATCAGGTAAAATGAATCCAGGCCAAGATGATCGACGAGCGAGACGACATCCTGAATATGGTCCTTCAACTCATATTGCTTCGGTTTTTCAGAATTCCCATGTCCCCGGGCGTCCGGCGCGATGACCCGATACTTTTCTTTGAACTGGTCGATCTCATGCCGGAACATTTCACTATTGCTAGTCAAACCATGCAGCAGCACAAGTGGGAAGCCCTCCCCTTTCTCCTGGTAATAAATCTCCGTCCCTTCCGAATTGAATGTCGGCATCCTACCACTCCTCCGTAAAAGCACTCTGCTCATCCATACCCCAAATACGATTTTTAAATAAACCATGATTGGTCAAGAGCATTTGGCGCGACAGGCGGCACTTCATTCACGCATAAATCCCGCGAATCACGCATAATGCCAATTATCCGAGCATAAATGTCTGCATCCGCTCATAAAGCCAATTTCTCACGCATAAAAAGAAATTTAAACGCATATTTCCATATAATCACGCATAAACCCCAGACTTTCCCGCAAATAAAAAAGAGCCATCCAAGACTGCCCTCACCTTTCAATTCTTTAACCATTCCACTATATCCGCCTTCACGTCATTCCCATGCCAAAACGTCAGCGCGGCATCCTCGCCGATCCGCTCGACGAGTTGTTCGACATAGTCCAAACCGAGGATGTAACCAATCCGGTTATAGCCGAAATAAGAACCGCCGGATAGACGGAACCATTCCTTCTCCTTCGCCATATCCCACTCACCTGAAGCGTCTTCCAAAAAGCGCCGTTTCACTTCGGCTTTATTCTCCTCATAGCACTTCACCCATGGCTCGCCTTCGTCATCGAATGAAAGATAGACCGGCTCCTGAAGTCCCGGAACAATTCGTTTCGATAAATACGTGGCGGCCCCTTCTGTGAATAGCGTCGTCAAGCCATGCCCCCAATCGACAGTCGACCAATCGATCCCAGCGCGCGAGGCAAGCGCAAAATGCGTGACGTGGCCGATTTCATGCGCAGTGATCACTTTCAAATGGTCGCGCTCCGCAGAAAGCTTTTCAACCGCAAAGTAGATTTCACGTCGATTATCCCTCGTCACGAATGCATTCGAGCCGAACGTACCAACCATCAGTTTGAATGAAAGCTCCAAGCCCAGTCCGAACATCTGCTCATACTTCTCATCCATTTCTTGAATAACGTCGGGTAAACTCGCAGAGATGGAACAGATGTCGCCGATTTTTCCTTCATATTTCTGGAGGGCCGCTGATAGTCGCTCCTCCGTCCTCGGACAATGGATTGGAAAATACTTTTCATAGATTTTCGCATGCTCAGTAAGATACGATTCCAAGTCGTCAAGTGTTGGCTGTTCCTGGGATTCCCAGAACTCCAAGAAAACCGGAATGCTATTTTCAATATGCATTTACTCTCCCCCCTCCCACCAGTATACATATTTTTCAGTCATCATTGAAAGTTCAAAAGCATATGGTGGAACCGAGGGGTTTATCCCGTAGCGTATCGCTTCTCCCCTACTGAACAGGATTGCCCGCAAGTTTAAAAATGAAAGGATGAAAAACATGGTTCAATATTATTGGTATCCAGGTTTTCAACAGCAACAGCAACAAATGCAAATGCCTGCAACACCGCCACAAATTCCATCGTCCGGAGGAAGGCCGCCATTCCGGGAGGAGTCGTATATTGAAAACATCCTCCGCCTCAACCGCGGCAAACCCGGCGTATTTCATTTCTCCTTCGAACATGCCGTAGAAGCCGGAAAAAACACACTGGCTATCCCGGGGATGGTGGAAGCAGCCGGGCGCGACCACGTCATTTTGAGCACAGCCGCCGGCAAACGCTATTTATTGCCAATGATCTACTTCGACTATGCAGAGTTCAACGAAGAACTGAATTATTTCAACCAGCAGCCAATGTAAAACAAGTCTTCCGTTGCCTATTGCGGCATCGGAAGACTTGTTTTTTTTGTTCAAGTGCTAAATGTATTTAATGAAGTATTGGAGAGGCATAGAGTTGTTTTGGTTGCGCGGAGGCTTGCTTTGGACGCGGGGCAGTTCGCTTTGGACGCGGAGACGCCGACTTTGGACGCGCGGCGGCTTGTTTTGGACGCGGGCCACTCATGGGTCCCCTCACTCCCCCACGACGCGATTCAAAAAAACGGTCTGAAGAACTGTTGCTCTTCAAACCGTTTCGATATTATCTTCCGAACTTTACCGCTGCAATGATGAGCATGATCCAGCCCGCGATGAAGGCGACGCCGCCGATTGGGGTGATGGCACCGAGAATGCCGATGCCGGATAGGCTCAAGATGTAGAGGCTGCCGGAGAAGATGATGATGCCGGCGAGCAGCAAGTAGCCTGCCCATGTCAAAGCGGTTGACGTCCCGAAGAGCGATGAGCTCATGAGGATGCCGACTGCGATGAGTCCGATTGCGTGGAACATTTGGTATTGGACGGCTGTTTCCCAGATGGCTAGGTACCGTTCGGACAAGCGCTCTTTCAGTGCGTGTGCTCCGAATGCGCCGAGTGCAACGGCAATTGCCGCGTTGACGGCGCCTGCGATGATGAAAAATGGCATATGATTTCCTACTTTCCGCTTGTGTTGATTCTCTCTATAACATTTTCGCCTTACAAAGATTAGAAGTCAAAGATCGAGCCGCCATTCGCGTCTTCCTCGTCCAGCGGCCTGCCTTCCAATGACGAAATCCGCGGCTTATGGGAGATTGCCATCGTTCTCGGCGTAATGATCGGCTCGTCTTTCTTTTCATTGCTGACGAGCACGACTTGGCAGAGCGCCCGAATCGCTGTCAGCGCCTCGCGGACGGCTTGGTCGTCGTCTGCGTTTTTTGCGTAATTGAGCTGGCGCTGCATTTCCTCGATGATCCGTTCCGTTGAAATCATTGTCTAGCACCCCCTTTCTTCGGTTCGTATTTCATACATTCCATGCCCGATGATCGCCTCACAACGATAGACGGCAGTTCACGAGTCTTGAAGCCATATGCCTTGCAGCCACGCGGACTTTTCGGATCCCATGTTACGAAGAAGTATTGACATTGAAAACAATTTACAGCCATGCCCCCACCTCTTCCCTTACAGCCCGTCGTCTGTCCGGCACCAGTCGATCGGCGTTTCATTCCACTCTTCCAAAATGGCGTTCGCCGTGGAATACGGCCGACTTCCGAAAAAGCCGCGGCTCGCGCTGAGCGGGCTCGGATGGACAGATTCGATGATGGCGTTCTTATTCAGATCGATCAGCTTTTTCTTCTCTTGCGCAGGGCGCCCCCAAAGGATGAAAACGACCGGCTCGTCCCGTTCGGACAAACAGCGGATCACTTCGTCGGTGAACTGCTCCCACCCTTGCTTCCGGTGGGAATGCGCCTCCCCTTGCCGTACTGTCAAGACGGTGTTCAGCATAAGCACGCCCTGCTTCGCCCAACCGGTCAGGGTTCCCGTTTCAGGAATTGCGCACCCGATATCGGACTGCAATTCCTTGAACATATTCCGCAAGCTCGGCGGAATCCTGACGCCAGGCTTCACCGAAAAACTGAGGCCATGCGCTTGGCCGGGACCGTGGTACGGATCCTGTCCTAGAATAACCACTTTCACGTCCTTGAATGGCGTCAGCTTGAAAGCTGTCCACATATCCTCCATAAGCGGATACACTGTGTGGCTTTCGTATTCTGTTTTTAGGTAATCGCGAAGCTGCAAGTAATACGGTTGATGGAATTGCTCCGCAAGCACTCGATCCCAATCGTTGCCGAACCTTAGTTTCTGCAAACATCTCACTCCTTGAATTCAATCGTCACGTCGTAGCCCGCGAATGAAAACATTTCCTTCAATGTTTTTTCTGCGTTGAATTGTGCCGTCTTCAGCACTCCCTGCCCGGTCGCTTCCTCGATGATGAGGGTCTTCGCTTCGGCGGCCAGTTCGTATGCCTCTTCGATATCCGCCTTTTGACGGAAGGCGCCTTCATAGGAATACACTTCGACTTGATCGAAATAGATTTCCGCTCCTCCGAGGAAGGTTGCGGCCGGCAATGTAAGCTTCGCGGTTTTGCTCTTTTCATTTATGACTACATCTTTTTCAGTAAGCTTGGACAAATCGACGCCCGCCTTCACCGAGCCCGGAATGACGACGAGAAGTTGCCGCTTCGTCCCCGGCACATTGAGACCGATGCTCTGGCCGAATAATTGGTTGTCCTGCCGTTCGATGATGACTTTCGTATAGGCTTCAGCTGTCGCCATTTCGTTCAATTCTTGTATTTGTTCAAGGAACACACCTTTCTGTTCCGTGAAGGTGCTCCCTAGTTTTAAAAATTGGAAGGCGATGAACGGAAGTGAAATGACGGCAAGCAGGAGGAGTACGGCCAGCAGGATTGCTGATCGTTTCCACATTGACAGGAATCTAAATGGCATGCGCGGACGCCAAGATTTCTTTTTCCTGCCTAACGCTTCTTCAACGGTGACGGCACTCTCGGATTCTGAAGCCTTCAATTCTCTCAGCAGTTTTTCAATCTCCTGCAATTTCTTTTTATCTTCCATACCCTTTTCTCACCTTCCTTCGACACTCGTAATCGCATATTTCTACATATAGTTGTACGTTTAGACTAGCCGAAAGTTTCGTAGTGGACAACAGATAAGCATGCAGCTATCAGCCTTTCATTCCAAAACCTGCAAAGCGCATAAACTCGTCGATTCGCGCATAAAATCATCCATTCACTCATAAACTTCCGCAGACGCGCATAAATCCTCATCTCCGCTCATAAATCCCCGCAATCACGCATAAATGTCGATATTCACGCATAAACCGCCTCCCGGTTGGAATAATTGTATTCTTTCATCAATTTGATTACTATTAACTGTGAATGCAATCCAACAAAAAGGAGAAATCCAACTATGACTATGAAAAAGACTTTAACTATTGCAGGATCAGATACGTCAGGCGGCGCGGGAATCCAGGCCGACCTGAAAACATTTCAAGAGCACGGAACATACGGCATGACAGCTCTGACGGTCGTCGTGACGATGGATCCCGATAATAATTGGAGCCACAACGTCTATTCCCTTCCTGTTGATGTATTGAAAGCGCAAATCAAAACAGCTCTTTCGACAGGCATCGACGCGATTAAGACAGGCATGCTCAGCACAGAGGAAGTCATCCAAACTGCAGGCGAGGCGATTGCGGAATCCGGACTCGACCACGTTGTCATCGATCCTGTCATGGTTTGTAAAGGCGAAGACGAAGTCCTCAATCCGGGAACTGTCGACGCAATGGTGGAATACTTGCTGCCGAAAGCGGAAATTGTGACGCCGAACTTGTTCGAGGCAGGTCAGCTGGCAAGCATGAAAACCCCTTCTACAATTGAGCAGATGAAATCTGTGGCGGAAAAAATCCATTCACTCGGCGCACGTAACGTCATCATTAAAGGTGGTAAACAGCTCCAACATGACAAAGCGGCGGATCTGTTTTATGACGGCAAGACTTTCACATTGCTCGAAGCGGAAAAAACGGCTACACATTACAACCACGGCGCGGGCTGCACGTTTGCCGCAGCCATCACGGCGAACCTTGCAAATGGGCTTGACGTGAAAGAAGCGGTTATCGAAGCAAAGAAATTCGTTTCCGCTGCAATTGCGAACGGCTGGAAGTTGAATGAATACGTCGGCCCCGTCATGCACGGCGCCGCGAATCGTGTAGGCGCACCTGAAATAACAGCGACAGAGATTTAATTGTATAAAGACCAGAAGAGGGCTTCCTCTTCTGGCTTTTTTAGTTTATCGTTCATTTCCCGGCAGATATCGATCATTTCCCAGAGGATATCGATCAATTCAGCCGACTTATCGTTCATTTCCCAGAAGTTATCGATCATTTCCCAAGTTTTATTGTTATTTTGTTACCTTTGACCCACTCCATCATAACCCTGCAACCACCCTCTGCTTTTGTCTCAAGCCGCGTCAATCGCATTCAGCCACACATTTATATATACTTAATTCATGTGCATTTTGTAAGAAGGAGGATTTATTCATGGAAATCGTGAAACCGGATCGGTTGCAGGAATTGCTGAATTCCTATGCGAATAAAGACGTTTACATCCATCTTGAAACGACGAATGGCGCATATGCTGCCCATTTCAAGGAAGGATTTTTCAACGCCGGGGCATTCATCCGGAATGTCGTCGTCAAATATGAGCTTGGCAAGGTGGCAGGCGAATCGCCGCATCGGGTCGGCCTGAAGCTTCCTTCGGGTTGGATTTATGCGCAAGGCATCACTCACTATACGGTCGACGAGCACGATCGGCTGCTCATGGCAGGGCTCGATCCGGACGGTAAACTTGCCGTTGCGCTCGAAATAAGCGAAACACCGTTTACATATTAAGCAACTTGATTGTGAAGGAGGCTTTTCGATGATTAAAGAAGAACGCCACGTGCTCGTCATTTTTCCACACCCAGACGACGAAGCTTTCGGCGTGTCAGGTACGATTTCCACATATCTCGAAATGGGGGTCCCCGTCACGTACGCCTGTTTGACACTGGGCGAAATGGGACGGAATCTTGGCAATCCCCCGTTTGCGAACCGTGAAACACTTCCGCAGATCCGCAAGCAGGAATTGAAGAACGCGGCAGCCGCCATGGGACTGACGGACCTTCGGATGATGGGCTTGCGCGACAAGACGATTGAATTCGAGGACGATGAAAAGATGATCAAGCTCGTCTCCGATTTGATTGAAGATACGAACCCGTCCCTCATCATCACGTTCTATCCGGGTCTCTCCGTCCATCCTGACCACGATGCAACGGGACGCGCTGTCGTCGGTGCCGTCGGAAGGATGAAGGAATCCGAACGCCCGACGTTGTATACGATTGCGTTTGCGAATAACACTGCAGAAATACTTGGCGCACCTGACGTCATCCATAATGTTGAAGGAGCTGCGCAGAAAAAGCTCAATACATTGAACGCACACGCGTCCCAGACCGTCTGGATGATGCGTGATATGGAAAAAAGACTGGCCGAAAAAGACCCGGAAGCATTGAAATGGCTACACGAAGAGAAATTTTTCACCTATCGTTGGGAATAGACAAAAACAGCCATGCCCCGTTGCAATTGCAGACGGGGCCTATTTATAACTTCATCAAAAAACTGAATAGTTCAATTTCCATCCATTGTATTTACAACTGGATGAAAACCCGATAGTATGTATGATTATACAAGAATAACGATATTTTATTCATAAAGGAGCAAGAAAGAGTTGAAAAAACATCATTTATCCACATGGCTCTACTTTCTAATTCCATCCATACTCGGCGTTATCCTTTTCATGATCCCTCTCAAATTCGGGGAAGAATGGAAAGTTCCAATCGCAAAATTCGCGGATATCCTGTCCGGTTGGCTCGAACCTGCCATGCCGATGACTGCAATGATCATTATTGTAATCGCGGCAATCGGCTCGTTGCTGTATGCTTTCATTCCGCGTTCAAGTTCCAACCCTTCTCTTATGGAAGGATTATTCAAAGTAACACCGTTCTGGACAGTTACCCGTTTAATCGGGGCTGTATTCGCTATCATGGTCACATTCAAAATAGGACCTGAAGCAATCTGGAGCGAAAACACGGGCGGCTTGCTTCTCGCACCGGATGGCCTTGTGTCATTCTTATTCACAATCTTCCTTTTCGCAGGTCTTTTATTGCCATTATTATTGAATTTTGGCCTGTTGGAGTTCTTCGGGACGATGATGGTGAAAGTGATGCGTCCTTTATTCAAACTTCCTGGACGTTCCTCCATCGATGCGCTCGCTTCATGGATCGGCGACGGAACAATCGGTGTCCTATTGACGAGTAAGCAATACGAGGACGGCCATTACACACAAAGAGAAGCCGCAATCATTGCGACGACGTTTTCAGTCGTTTCCATTACGTTTTCACTCGTCATTATCGACACGGTCGGCATGTCGAACTACTTCCTTCCGTTTTACGGGACGGTGCTGTTGACAGGTATCATTTTGGCGCTCATCATGCCCAGAATTTATCCGCTCAGAGGCAAGAAATCCGAGTACATAGACGGCCGTCCTTTCACGGGGGATGATGAAAAACTTCCTGAAGGCTATAATGTGTTCAATCACGGACTCGAAAACGCGCTTGATACCGCTTCAAAGAATCGTTCCATCGGCAAGATTTTCACAGACGGTATGCGCAACGTGCTCGATATGTGGATCGGCGTTGCACCGGTCGTCATGGCTTTCGGTACAGTAGCGCTCATGCTAGCGGAATACACAGGCGTCTTCACGTTTTTAGGGAAGCCGTTTGAACCGATCCTTTCCGTATTGGGCATTCCGGAAGCTGCGGCAGCGGCACAGACGATGGTCGTAGGTTTTGCGGACATGTTCTTGCCGGTCATTTTGGCTGAAGGCTCCATCACTTCGCCAATGACGTTGTTCACGATTGCGACGATTTCAGTCGTCCAGCTAATTTACATGTCCGAGGTCGGCGGTTTGATTCTCGGAACGAAAATTCCTATCAACATTTTGGATTTAATCATCATTTTCCTATTGCGTACGTTAATCGCCCTGCCGATCGTTGCAGGCGTTGCACATTTATTATTTTAATTGGCCTAAAAAGCCGCTGATCCCAATTTCGGATCAGCGGCTTTTTTCATGTTACGCTTTCAATTTCTTCTTCAGTTTCTCCAGCATATCCACAGTCATCGCATCCAAATCATATGATGTCTTGAATCCCCACTCTGCGACAGCCGCTGATGAGTCGATGTGATCAGGCCAGCTGTCCGCAATCGCTTGGCGGACCGGGTCGACGTTATACGTCAATTCAAAATCCGGAATATGCTTTTTGATCGATGCTGCGATCTCGCCCGGCTCGAAGCACATCGCGGTCACATTGAACGCGTTGCGGTGCATCAATTTGGCAGGATCCGCTTCCATCAGGTCGACAATTGCTTGCAAGGCGTCCGGCATATACATCATATCCATGCACGTGCCTTCTGCAATGAAGGACTCATACTTCCCGTCCGTAATTGCTTTATAGTAAATATCCACGGCGTAATCGGTCGTTCCCCCGCCTGGCTGCGCCACGTAGGAAATCAATCCCGGGAAGCGCACACCGCGCGTGTCGAGGCCGAATCGGTGGAAGTAATAATCGCATAATAGCTCACCCGAGACTTTATTGACACCATACATCGTCGTCGGTCGTTGCAATGTGTCTTGCGGTGTATTCAACTTCGGTGTCGAAGGGCCGAATGCCCCGATCGAGCTGGGCGTGAAAAATTGCATGTTGAGCTCGCGCGCAGTCTCAAGCGCATTCATGAGTCCGCCCATGTTGAGGTTCCAAGCAAATAGCGGTTCAGCTTCGGCTTTAGCTGATAGAAGCGCCGCCATATGCATAATCGTGTCCGCACCGAAATCCTTCGCCACGTCGTGCATCTTCTTGCCATCCGTCACATCGAGGACTTGGAACGGTCCCGCAATCGGCTCGAGCGGTTGGCGAATATCTGTCGACAACACATTTTCTTCGCCATATTCTTTCTGCAACTTGCCAATTAATTCCGAACCGATCTGGCCAAGTGCTCCGGTCACCATAATTTTTTTCAATACTGACTCCTCCTACTATTCAAATGCTTTTATGGAAAGGACATAATTTTTTAATAATTGAATAAACCCATTAACATCAATATAAAAAGATTATATTATGTGCGCCTGTAAAACACAACAGCTTTTCCTTCCTTATCAGCTTTTCCCTATATTTTTCTGGTATACTATAGAAAAAACCTTGAGGTGCACAATGTTCAGTAAATATATGAATTTAATTTTAGTCATCATTAGTAGTGCCTTGTTGGCGGTGGGATTATTTTTGTCCGGCATGCAGACTTGGCTCGTTTTCACGATTATTATGGCGTTCACATTCATTTTGACGATGGGCTATCCATTCTATATCATCTACAGAACGAGAAGTTTGAAACTGATTGACCGCTATTTGGCCAACCACCGGAGTAAGCCGATCTTCAGCTATGCGTACGCCCTCGCCCATGGAACAGATAAAGAAATAATTGATTCGCTGAACAAAATATTGAAATCCTATCCCCAGGCGGAAGTGCAAGATATCTATAATGCCAATCTGTTAGTGTTCCGGAAGGATTGGAGACGTTTGATTGACACATCGAGGTCGATGACAACAACTTTCTATCGTGATTATTATGCAGGTATCGGGTATACAATGAGCAATAATAAGGAGAAGTCTTCCGAATCGTTATCGAAGGTAGGAACGCCTTGGATGGTCCATTCCTTGAAGGCGGTCATCGCATTGAAGCAGGGACAAAGGGATTCATTCCAAAAAGAAGCGGCGCTAGCGACGAAGCAGGCAGTCGGCATGCAACGCTACGTCATACATCATATGTTGAATCGAATGGCGGAGGGTGTTTTTCCGACGGAAGAAGTGTAAGAGATAGGAGAATAATGGAGAACGCAAAGAAGCCGATCTTTATCTAAGATTGGCTTTTTTTCATCTATCAATCGCGCTTACCCTATGGACTTCACAAATAGTTTACCGTTGAGCATTGAGCATTCCAGTTGGCCCCTCGCATCAAGGTCCGTCACAATCGCTTCCATGTACCACCGGTTGTTCCCATCGAACGGCGTCAACCTTATTAATGTCCTGTTCGACAGTTCCTCGAATGAAATGATGTCGGCTTCGCGGATGATCGTTAGCATTATCTTTTTAATTTTTTCATATCTGAACTTTACAATCGACGCTCCGGCTCTGCCATTCGATTGCAAAAGTTGGACGCTTTCATTATATCGCATTTGTGGCCCACCTTTTCAAAGTGTTCTGCTCACTATCTATTACCCTTTATGACTAGAATTAATCCTCTTTTCGATAAAAAAAGACGCGGAGTTCTCGTTAATCAGCAAAGTGTTCTCATTCTTACGCCAAAAGTTCTCGTTACCCGGCAAAGAGTTCTCGTTCTTACGCGAAAAGTTCTCGTTAACTAGCATAGAGTTCTCATTACTCACTGAAAAGTTCTCGTTGCCGCGCTTGGATTTCTCGTTCTTCCATGAAAAAACTGCCGCATCAGCTTTACGCTGATACGACAGTTTTTTTACACTTTATGAAATGACGCCGAGTTCTTTACCTACTTTTTCATAAATAGCAAGCGCGTCATCAAGCATTTCCTTCGTATGGGAAGCGATCGGCATATTACGCACGCGGCCTTTACCCTTCGGTACTGTCGGGAAGACGATCGACTTGGCATAGACACCTTCTTCGATCAACCGTTGCGAGAATTGTTGCGTCAGTTTCTCTTCACCGATGATGCATGGTGTAATCGGCGTTTCAGAAACTCCGATGTCGAAGCCCAGTTTTTTAAGGCCTTCCTTCAGATAGTTCCCATTCTCCCAAAGCTTGTCATGCAGCTCCGTCGACTCTGAGATTTTATCCAACGCGCCCATGATGGCCGCAACGTCGCCTGCAGGCAATGCAGTGGAGAATAAAAACGGACGGGAGCGCACTTTCAACCAGTCGATCAACGCCTGAGTCCCGGCAACATAGCCGCCGACGACGCCGATCGCTTTCGATAATGTGCCGATTTGGAAGTCAATCTCTTTTTCAAGACCGAAATGCTTTACAGTCCCTTTCCCTTTTCCTGTTACACCGGATCCATGCGCATCATCGACGTAAGTGATCAAGTCGAATTCCTTCGCGATCTCCACGATTTCAGGAAGCTTTGCGATATTACCGTCCATCGAAAACACGCCGTCCGTAATATACATTAGCTTTCCATATTGGCCGGATTCCTTCGCTTCCTTCGCTTTCGCACGCAGATCGTCCATGTCCTGGTGCTTGATGCGGATGATTTTCGCACCGGAAAGACGGCAGCCGTCGATGATGGAAGCATGGTTCAGTTCATCCGATAGAATGGCATCCTGCTTAGTCATGACTGCAGAAATTGCTGCCATATTGCAGTTGAAACCGGATTGGTAGGAAATCGCCGCTTCCGTCCCTTTGAATTCAGCAAGTTTCTTCTCAAGTTCAATATGGATATCGAGCGTTCCGTTGATTGTCCGGACAGCACCTGCACCGACGCCGTACTTTTCCGTCGCCGCGATTGCAAGCTTTTTCAAACCTTCGTCTGTCGCCAGCCCTAAATAGTTGTTTGAGGAAAGATTGATTAAATCTTTTCCGTTGATTTTAATAACTGGACCATTCGGACCTTCCACCGGGTCGATTACATTGTAGAGGCCTTGGTCGCGCAGTTCCTGTAAATTTTCCTGTAAAAACGCATCGAGAACTTTTGACAAAATGATCTTCCTTTCAAACGGTTGATGCCCCCATTTTAGCATATGCGGGCAAAACTCGCAGAAGGAACTGTCTTAGACGTCAATCCATCTTGAAAGTTGACGTGTTTTCTCCTCAAAGGATTTCCGGATAATTGTCTGATCGACGATTTCGCGCAGCCTGTTTTCGCTATGCGCATACGCATGCATATAGCCTGTCGCGTCCATGATTTTCTCTTTATACCGGCCGCTGATTTCGCGTATCTTCTCTTCTGCTTCCGCATCTTCCGTGCACATCGAAACGAGATCAAGAATCTCATCCAATGGACTCTCTGGATCATATTCATGTGGCTGTGTCGCGTCGAAAAGGCAAACCGACAACTCCGGGAACAAAAGGATGTCGACGCTTTTCGGATCAAGTCCACACCAACCGTAGAGGACATCTATCCCCCGGCTTTCTGCCTCCTTTCCGAGCGCCTTCAACATGGTCGATTTTCCCGTTCCGGACAATCCTTTCATGAGGATTCTCCTCTTCGTCCAGCTCGTGATAGAGGGAATGAAATCGCGGGACCCGCCCGGTGATAACGAGCCGGCAATCCGATGTGATACTGTCGATTTCTTACGCAGCTTCATTGTGCCGAATAGCTCTTCCCTCAAAGAGACGGTCATTTGCTCATGTTCACTCCACATCATCCTGACGATATTCACTTGCTCCCACTCGTCATGGATCCGCAATGCTTCGGACATGGATTGCATCATTTTGGTAAATACGAGGTTTGATTCTTCCACAACATCGGCCATTTCTGTCGATCGGTTTTGCAGTTTGTCCTCGTCATACGCATCATAAAAGCTGATGACGTGGTGGCGGCCGCCGATTTCGGTCGGCTCAAGCGAAACGGGGTGGGATGCTTGGAGAATGAATAAATTAATGTCTTTTACAAATATGGCATCCGTATTGTCAGGTAGGACGGGATTGTTAAAGCGGTCCACGTCATAGCCCCTTTTGATGAAATGAGCTGCCGCGTCGTTCAAAACTTTGGATATCGCGTTCGACGGCGGCGCTTTCAAAAAGATCGTTTTGTCAGCGGTGGCAATCAATGTATCGTATTTGTGCGCGACCCCTCGCCCTGTATAGGCTGTCCCCATGTATTCCGTTATTGTCCCGTATATGATGACCATCCTTTCCCAATTGACTACTTGCATTTCTACCATATGCCCAGTCAATAAAAAAAAGCACGGCTTGTCTTCGAAAGGGTTCGGTTGAGGGGAGAAAAGTGCAAATGACAACGTAAATAACCAGGTTAATCAGTATATATTTCAACAGTCAAAAGAAGTTACAAGTTAACGACAGGAACAAGTTTCCTACATCTTTGTTACATTAACTTATATACAGAAACTTTCACCGATACCCCTTGAACAATGCTCTCGTTCTTCAGCAGATTCTATATACCAAAATCCATTCTCTTTTTTCATCGTTAATTTGATATCGCTTCCAGCAGCAGAATCATCATGAAGGCCATAACTCATGATATAACCTAATGCATTATTCTCATCCAAAAATTTGATTCGTGAATTGATTTCCCAAATTTCTTGCCCTAAATAATTACTAACTTCTACATCAGTCATGAAAGCTAAAAGGAGCTTTCCTGGATTTTCCCAAGTTTGATTTGGCGTTGAAAGCGATTTATCAAATTCACCTTCTAATTTTCTCCAACTTGTAATTTCTTGCTTATAACCCATTTCTTCAGAAAGGGAATAGTCTGTTACATACTTCCATAGTTGAACATCAGCATCACTCCAAAGTCTTGGGGCATCATCTTTAGAAATTTTGATGTAGTCCTGTTCTTCTGCCCCATCAAGTTGCTGATGAACAGCTTCATCGGAAACTTTCCCGGAGTTGATTTCTGGTTTTGTTCTTTCATCCGTTATTGTTTCCGCTGAACAAGCCGACAACAAAAGAATAATCACCATTATACTTATTTTTTTCAATTCCCTTGTCTCCTTTCATGGCCCGTTCTACAAAGTCACTCACTATAATTATGCAGTTCAAATGACTCTTCAAAGTCATCCCATTTTACAGTTACTTTTATCACTTCATCTTTGCCTACTTTTGCCCCGCCTTTTGATTCACCTGAAGACAAAAATGCACCTGTTAATGGGGGTTCCGTGTACTCCTCAGTTAGCTTCCAGTGATTTCTATTCGATTCAAAAGAGTATTCAAGTGTTTGTAATGAAGACAACTCTTCTATAGAACCTTTATATTGTAAAACAAGCTGATAACTATCTTCGATTGAATACTTTCTTTGTCCGTTTTTTTCTCCCCATTTTTCTGTCCCTTTATACGAGTATTCAGCTTCCCAATGCTCACTTTCTCCACTAAACTTATAATCATGGTTCGTAGTTTCAGAACAAGCTGTTAAAACCATTATTGTAAATATGACAGATATTATTTTCTTCAAATCATCTCTCCCCCAAAAATATTGAATTGAACTGTCTCCTTACATTAACTATTCCAGCACTCTTCCAGAAATACCTCTTCTATAAGTTAAAAAACAAAAGAGCCGCCTAAGCGACTCCGTCCATTCTAGGGGACATTTTTTCCAATCCATCAATATAAAGCATCTTAGTGGTGACTCAACAACAAAAACAGGGACACCAATTCATATGCGAATTGTGTCCCTGTTTGCTATCAACGGAGCTACCTGAGATTCTAACGTATTGTTTATTAAATTTATTTAGTAAACAATACCTGTCCATCTTCCTCACCGGCAAGTTTCAGTAGCAGCTTGCGGCATTGAGGCAAGGCGTAGTGGACGATTTGGCCGAGGAGGAAGGCGATGATGACTGTGCCGATGCCGACCGGGCCGCCCAATAGCCAGCCCGCGAAGCCGACAATCACTTCATTCATCGTCCGCACCTTTTTCATGCTAATCCCAAGCTTGTCGACGAGGATGAGCATAAGGCTGTCTCGTGGCCCTGCACCGACATTGGGCGCGACATAGATACCGACGCCGTAAGACATGACAATGACACCGAGCGTGAAGATGATCACTTGCCCTGTCATCGTTTCGAATTCTGGCAATATCCAGTTGAAAAAGTCAATGAATAGGCCTAGCAGGAGCATGTTCAACCAAGTCCCGAGCTTCGGCCATTGTTTCATCATAATGGAGGTCAAAGTGATGAGGGTCAAGCCACTGATGATGCTCCATGTCCCGATTGTCAGCCCGAAGTGTCGGGATAGGCCGATGTGCAGGACGTCCCACGGGCCGACGCCAAGGCGCTGCCCTTTAATCGTCATCGTAATGCCGAGCGACAACACGATGACGCCGACAATAAAAAATGTCCATCTCCATACAAAAATCTTTCTCATCTGCATTCTTCTTTCCATGCTACTCCATCTTGGATAGCTAATTCTCTGTTTCTATATTGTAGCACGTGCCAAGAAGGCAAGATATATGCGATTAGTCTTTAATAACGTCGCTGAAAGACGCATCGGCAATAAGCGCTAGGTCCCTTGGAGACAATTTCATCTGCAATCCAGGCTTCCCTGCACTGACGACGAATTGGTCCAGATTTTCAGCAGAAGCGTCGATTACGGTCGGATATTTTTTCTTCATGCCAATTGCGGAACAGCCGCCACGAACATACCCTGTCTCTTTCGTCAGGTCTTTCAACGGGAGCATATCGAGCTTCTTTACACCCGCCGCCTTCGCAGATTTCTTCAAATCGAGCTCTTCCGCAACCGGCACGATGAAGACGAACAGCTCCCGCGGACCGGCAATCGTCACGAGTGTTTTGTAGACCGATTCCGCCGCTTGCCCCGTCTTCGCAGCGACCGACACGCCATCCAATTGGCCATCGTCTGTATCGTATTCCATCAGCTCATAGGGCACTTGTTCAGTGTCCAATAGCCGCACCGCATTCGTCTTCACTTGTTTCTTCTGCTTCGCCATAAGTTCACATCCACCTCCTGAAGAACTCTCCTAATTTAAATTAAAGTTGCTTTGTAAAACCAGTACTCTTCTCCCGATATCCCATCGCCTTATAGAAAGCGTGCGCTGCTATACGTTCGGTTCGATTCCCACTGTTTAACACAATACCAGCTGCCCCTTTGCTCATTGCCCACTCTTCAGACTCCGCCAATAAAAGTTTGCCTAGACCTTTTTTGCGATAGTTATCATCGACCACAAAGGCAACAATGCGGACATATATACCATCCGACTCATAAAAGATCCCCGTGCACAAACCAGACATGCCAACCACTTTTCCTTCAACTTCAATTACGAGAGTATGATAGGAAGGTTCTGCACTAATCTTTTCAAAACGTATCCTCATCTGTTCAACCGTAGTTGGATATCCTAACTGTACCATCAAGAAGGCCATTTGAGGAATATCACTCGAGCATGCTTCTCTTATTTTCATAATAGAATATCCCTTTCTGATGATCAAAAGGGCCGCCATTAACTGGCGACCCTTCCTAAATCACTTACGCCTCGGCGTAAGTGCGTCCAGATTTTGAATTGTGTATCGAACAGCGAAGGGTTCGATTTGCCGTATTTCTGCGTTCTTTGCAGAAATTAAGGCACTTTCAGGACGTCGCTAACTTAGACTACCATCCATGACTCCCTTCAAAATCTGTGACATCCGCCGGAGGCCATGACTTGCTTCAAGCAAGTCAGGCTGTTTTATTAATACTCGGCCATTCGGCAATAAAACCATTGCTCTTCGCTTCCACTTGGATTGAGTAGGCAGAAATCGCCTTTGCAAAGCGTTTTTGTTCCAATAGCACTTCCCGTTCAAGATCAGACGGGAGATCCATGGATGCCACCTTGAACGCGTCCGCCTTTGCCTGGTGCGCTTCTGCCTCTATTTGCGATTGCTCGCGCTTTTGGAGGGCGAGTCTCGCTTCCGTTTCCATGATCTTGGCAGAAGCGGTTGCTGCCAGCTGTTGATCCGCGATCGTCGGTTCCTGGACAGAAATCGCTTCCCTGCGGACGTCCCGCCATGCATCAATCGTCTCTTCCAACGTTTTCCCGAGAGGAAGGGCGATCTGCTTCACTTGCCCGGCATCCAGCTTCTTGAACTCTCGAATTTCGGAAACCGCTTCCGGTTCCTTCTTCCCTAACAGCAATGCTTCCAAGTCATCGAGCGTCTTCTGGTTTCGGCCGTTGTAGTCCGCCTGGCGATGATAGGCTTGTTCGGCATTTCTGCGTTTCACTGCGTCATATCGTTGCATTTGGTCTGCAGCGGACGCAAACGTCATGATGGCATTCATGTTACTCACCTCCCGATACGTATACGTATCCACTTTCAGTTATGTGTATTATATCCATTCTTCACATATGGAAACATCCTGCGAAAGAGCCAAAGTCTGATTATTCGAAAGGTACTTGTGACTGATTGTTTGTACCTACTTTTTCGACAGGCTTTCTATTTTTTCGACCATTACTAAGTGAGCAGATTTGGAATTCCAGTTTCGCATCACTTATCGAACATTTTTTTCAAAGCATCCGCCAATGCCGTATTCACAGGCTCTTCCTCCTGCTTTCTCATGAACTTCTGCACGTCGCGCTTGTCTGCCTTCTTGCCTCCGGACTGCGCGCGGCGTTTTTCAAAGGCTGAAAGTTTTTCTCTATGTCCGCATTTGCAAACGAAAATCCTTCCGTCCCCTTCGCCCCGCAATTCAAGCTTCTTCTTACAGTTCGGGCATCGCGCATTCGTCAATTGGGAGACATTGCGGCGATGACCGCATTCCCTGTCCTGGCAGACGAGCATTTTGCCGCGTTTGCCATTCACTTCAAGCAACGGCTTCCCGCAATCCGGGCACATTTTCCCCGTCACATTATCGTGTTTAAACTTTTTATCGTCCGTTTTGATTTCGCTGACGGTCTTCTTCGAGAAGTCCACCATCTCTTTCATGAATGCTTCTTTTCTCAATTTACCGTTGGCGATTTTCGTCAAGCTTTGCTCCCATTCAGCCGTCAAAGCCGGGGATTTCAAATCTTCCGGAACGAGTTCAAGCAGCTGCCTGCCTTTTGACGTCGTGAAGATATCATTCCCTTTTTTCTCGATGACGAATGAGCTGAACAGCTTCTCGATAATGTCAGCGCGAGTCGCAACTGTTCCGAGGCCGCCTGTCTCGCCAAGCGTCTTGATGAGATCCTTTGATTCCCCCGCCATGAACTGCGCAGGGTTTTCCATTGCCGCGAGCAATGTCCCTTCATTGAAACGTGCTGGCGGTTTTGTCTGTCCATCCGTCATGACGATTGCTCGGATTTTCACTTCAGCGCCTTTCGTGAATGACGGCAACCGG
The DNA here is from genome assembly GCF_946901335.1 of Saccharococcus sp. Marseille-Q5394. Classification (NCBI taxonomy): domain Bacteria; kingdom Bacillati; phylum Bacillota; class Bacilli; order Caryophanales; family Anoxybacillaceae; genus Saccharococcus; species Saccharococcus sp. Marseille-Q5394. Next base: position 1,850,105 of record NZ_CAMPPQ010000001.1, read on the forward strand.
TCTGTATCTTCCTCTTCTTCGTCCGTGGAATAAACCGCCTTCCACCCTTCGTCCGTGACTGTCCTTCCTTTTGCTTTGAACATCTCCCCGCTCACGTCCATCTCGGCAGTCACTTGCTCATAGCGGAACGGACCGAAGAAGACGGCTAGGAACCGTTTGACAATAAGATCATATAAACGCTGTTCCTTATCGGACAGGTTTTGATAGATCGGCGTCTCTTCCGTCGGGATGATCGCATGGTGATCGGATACACGCTTGTCGTCAATAACGCCTTTCTGCGGCTTGATCGATTTCGATCGCAGAAGCACATTGACCGATTTCCGGTATGGCCCGATGTCGACAGCTTTAATACGTTCCTTCAGCGTCCCTTCCATATCTGACGTCAAATGCTTCGAGTCGGTCCGCGGATACGTCACCGCTTTATGCCGCTCGTATAAGTTTTGGAGTGTCGATAACGTCTCTTTCGCAGACCATGACCAGCGTTTATGCGCTTCCTTCTGCAATTCCGTCAAATCGAATAAAGGAGGTGCCGGCTGTTGCTTCGGTGTCGTCTTCACGTCGATCACCTTTCCGGAATGAACCCCGTCAAGCTTCGTCAATAGTTTTTCAATCGCTTCTTTATTAAACGATTGCGTTTGTCCCGCTTTATCTGACCATGTGAACCTCGCCGTTTCGGTCAACGCCTGCAAACCGTAATATGATTTCGGTCTGAATTTGCGGATTTGCTTTTCCCGCTCCGCAATCATAGCGAGTGTCGGCGTCTGGACACGCCCCGTGGACAATTGCGCATTGTATTTCACCGTCAAGGCGCGCGTCGCATTGATTCCGACAACCCAGTCCGCCTCTGCACGCGCAACCGCCGCCTCAAACAAGTTCTCGTATTGGCAGCCGTCCTTCAAGTTGTTGAAACCGTCTTTAATCGCTTTGTCAGTGACAGACGATATCCAAAGCCGTTTCACGGGCTTGCGGTTCTTCGCCATCTCCAAAATCCAGCGAGCGACAAGTTCTCCTTCACGTCCCGCGTCCGTCGCGATGATGACTTCATTTACATCACTGCGCCGAAGCTGCGCCTTGACTGCATTGAACTGTTTCGTCGTCTGGCGAATCGGCGTTAGCTTGAAGGGCTCCGGAATAATCGGTAAGTACTCAAGCTTCCATTCCTTATATTCATTGCCATACCCTTCCGGATCGGCATGCGTCACAAGATGCCCTAGCGCCCATGTGACGATATATTTTGTGCCTTCTAAAAAGCCATTTCCTTTTTTATTACAGCCGAGCACCCGCGCGATATCCCTCGCTACGGATGGCTTTTCGGCCAACACTACTGATTTGGACATGAATAAATCCCCTTTCTACATACTTTTATTATAAGGGAGAACGCGTTCCGTTGCATGTCAGGCGAAATTTGCGTACTTTGAGCGCTGGACAGTTCGTTTTGAGCGCGGGGTGACTAGCTTTTGGCGCATAACAACTCGCTTTCAGCAAGCAGCAGCACGCTTTGGACGCAGGACCTTCTCCCATTAAAAAAAGCTGCCACAGAAAGTCGATTTCCGACTTACTGTGACAGCCACTAATAAGATTCAATTCGCATCCAATACATCTTTCGATAGATCTTGGCTCATCTCTGTATACTTCGCAAACACCCTTGCCAACTCGCGCAGGCGGTTATGCACATCTTCATCAATGATGCGGTTATCCTGATCGAAATGGCCTGAATGGGTGTAGACGAAATTCGGTGTTACGAGACAGCGGAAGTAATCTAAAATCGGCTTCAGCTGATTTTCAGGAACGAGATGATGCTGGTACGTGCCGCCATTCGCAACGATTGAAACCGGCTTGTAGCGCATTGCATGCGGATGCAGCATGTCGAATGCATTTTTCAACACGCCCGGAATGGAACCTTGGAAGATCGGCGTTGCAATGATATATGCATCCGCCTCTTCAAACTTCCGAACCATTTCCTGCATGTCTTCGTTATATTGTTCCGACGGACGTCCATCGACGAATTGATGATCATAATCCGCCATTTTCATCCGTTCAATTTGGAAATCACCACTTGCTACCCTCACATATTCCTCGACCGCGTCAAGCACCGCGCCCGTTTTACTACCGATAATGGTCCCGTCCACAAACAAAACTTTCACTGGTCCATCCTCCTTAAAGCTGTGTTCACAATGACAATCGTACCATAACATTTGACACTATTGCCTGAAAATAAGCTTACTTGGAGTTCCCATTCGACTTCGGGGCCTCTCCCGGGATGTCCCGCTTGCCTGTAGAGGGATCTTCGGCGAACATCTCTTCCAATTTTTCGTACGGTATTTCCGTGTCGCCATTCTCCTCTTCCAACCGCTCCTTCACCCGCTCGATCGTTTTCGCCGGAGAAGATAAGGAGATCACCGCATCTCCCGCGTTCGCCTGCAATTCAACGTTCGGCGTGAAGAATTCAATGGAGCCATCAGCCCGCAGAATATAAAGCAGAATCGATTTATCATCCCGTTCACGCAAATATTGCGTGTAGCTATATTGCTTCGTGATGAGCGTCTTCCGGATGACGTGCCCTGCATGCATCCGCTCCTCCAGACTGTAGATCGAGATGGACGGGGAAAACAACGTCTGTCCGCCAATAACCGTGAATGCTTCGACGTCTTTTCCGACATGGAAGGCCGTTTGGAATAAATGATCCCGTCCCAGATCCGGCTCAAAGTCTGCACAAACATGCGCGTTGTACAGATCCACCTTCGTCATCGCCAGCATATACCGGTAGGGTGTCAAATCGATATGATATTCAACCTGCTCAGACAGGATATCCCCTATATAACTATCAAGTCCGCGCTTTCTTGCATCTGCTAGCGCCGCCCACGATTGATCGATGAGTAGAACTTCATTCCCTGTATCTTTAATCGATTGCGCCATCTCAGCCGCAAATCGCGTTCCGCCTATGATGGCGACCCCAGATTCTTCGGTCGTTGTCAGATTCAGCTTCCTGGCAATGAACCCAATTGAGAATCCGTGCAGCACGACTGTTGATAGGACGAGCGCAAACGTCAGGGCGGTGAGCAGCTCCGCATCTTCATAGCCATTTTCCAACAAGATGGAGGCAAAATACCCCGACACAGTCAGCGCGACAATTCCCCTTGGCGCAATCCAGCCGATCAGCAGTTTTTCACGGACATTCAAATCCGTCCCGATCGTGGAAATCCAGATTGACAATGGCCGGACGACAAACAGCATCGCCGCAACATACAACATGATGGCCGGGTTGAAAATTTCAATCAAGATTTTCGGATCTAGAGACGCGGTCAGCATAACGAATATTCCTGAGATAAGCAGTACAGAAATGTTCTCTTTGAAGTGACGCACATCATTTAATGTCGTCAGGCGCATATTCGCCATCTTCATCCCCATCGCCGTAACGGCAAGCAAACCCGTTTCATGCATGATTTCATCCGCAAAGACAAAGGTGAACAGCACGATGACGAAAAGGATCGGCGCCTTTAGAAACTCTGGGATACTTCCCCGCTCGAAAGCGTTCCCGATGAACAATGCCGCGAACCATCCGAGAAGGACTGCAAACGCGGAAGCTGCGAAGAAGAGCAACAACGCCTTCAACGTCACTTCGGCGTTGATGAATTTAATAAATTCAAATGCAAACACGGCGAGCAATGCACCGAACGGATCGACGACAATCCCTTCCCATTTTAAGATTGCCGCTGGCCGCGGTTTCAACTTCGCCTGCCGCAATAAAGGCAGAATCACTGTCGGGCCGGTCACGATGAACAACCCTCCGATAATGAAAGAGACCTCCCATGAAAGACCCGCCAAATAATGCGCCGCCAACGAGCCGGCGATCCAAGCGATGAATGCCCCGATTGTAACAATCCTTCCGACAGGTTTGCTGAATCCTTTAATTTCCCTAACATCCAGATTCAAGCTTCCTTCAAAAAGAATGATAGCGACTGCAAACGTGATGATCGGGCCAAATAAATCCCCCATGCTTTCTTGCGGATTGATCAATCCGAATACCGGACCGACGAGCAATCCCGCAAGTGCCATGACGACGATTGCGGGCATGCGGTATTTCCATGCGATCCATTGGGAAAGCATTCCGATCAAGATGACGAGCATCAAGTCGAACAATAAAGAATCGAACAACGGAAACACCTCGTTTCAGTAAGAATAAGTGATAGTTTATCACAATTCCTTTTTCATTCAACGTATTTGTACATAACTCGTTTTTTCCAAACATAGGGTGAAAAGGAGAGTAGTTTGTACACAGGAATAGAAAGGGTGATTCCAATAGAAAACTCAAAAAAGAAAACTGTTGCATTTTACATTGCAAGGTCGGACGGCAAAGGTTCGTACCCGGCAAAAAGGGCATCCGTGCTCGCTAAGGACATCGCGAAAGAAGTGAACGTCCTATTCATCGTCGGTGAAAACTCCCCTTCACCTCCCGATGGCTTTAAATCGATTACGATCGGTAAAAAGGCCAATCTCATACAGACATTGACACTCATCCGTCCCGACCTCCTCATCCGTGATACAGGCCCTACAGTTTCCGAGGAAGTGGAGAAAATCCGCAATATCGTCCCTTCCCTATTGCATTTCGATGATTTCGGGGACGGAAAGAATCAAGCGGACTTCGTATTCCAGACACTCCTAGAGGAGACGATCGAAGAGCATGCGGAGCATATTATTATTGATCGCCAGCTTTTCATTGCCGATCCAACACTGACATCTGTTGAAAAATCCGGTTTGCGGAAAAGTGCCCCGGGCCCCCTCCCCCATCTCGTCATTTCATTCGGCGAAGAGGATGAAGGTAATTTGACATACCGCGCACTCCGGCATGTGTCCCAGCTGCAGATTCCGTTGAAAGTGACTATCCTCGTCGGTGAGTGCTACCCTCATGACGTCAGCACACTCCGGATGATGGCGCTCGGAAGACGCAACACGGTTGTCCAGCAGCCGCCGTACAATATGGCCGAAGTCTACGCGACAGCGGACGTGGTTTTATGCGCATCGGGCTATATGCCTTATGAAGTCGCAGTCATGGGAATCCCGTGCGTCGTGCTCTCCCAGAACGATTTCGAGCTTGGACTTGCATTTCCGAAAGAACAGCACGGATTCGTCCATCTCGGTCTCGGTCGGAAAGTGAAGCAGTCGAATCTGCTGAATGCCATCATGGAGCCGCTGTTGCATGAACCATTGAGGAAACGTTCAATTGAACGCCAACTATCGCTTGGGCTCGGCAACGGGAAAGATAAAATTGTCGAGACAATCCATTATTTATTGGAACACCCGAAACGCGGAGCGGGCGGAAAAGCGCTGTCGGATATGCTACACTGAAGGAAAACGATGGGGGTTTTCCTTATGAATAAACGACAGATCGAATCAGCAATCGCGGAATTGAAAATGGATTATATCAGCTTGCAGGGCGACGTGGAGAAACTGGAGTCGACAGGTCACGCGGATTCAGTCCATAAAGCGGAGCAGCGCCTTGCCGCGATGGAAGAAAGACTGGCCGAACTGAACAAACAACTTGCTGATCTTCCCGAATAAAGAAAAGGCTGCCGACGAACGGGATTCCTGTTCGTGGACAGCCTTTTTGGGCGTTTAATAGGTTGTCAGTTTTAATAATTCCTGAAGGCGGTAGATGCCCCGTTGGAAGAATGTGAATCCATCTTGATACTCCTTGAAATCGAGTGTGTAAAGAGCGTCTTCATTGTTCCAAAGACGGTCGAAATAGTCATCGATGTCTTCGACTAGCTCGCTGTCATTCAACGCGACGACCCTCAAATTTGCCTCTAAGTTGTAATTGTTCAGCGTCCGATCCGTCAAATTCGCAGAGCCGTTCGTAATATACGTTTCCTGCTTCGTCTGGACAACGACGAGCTTCGTATGGTATTGTCCGACGACCGTATTGTACCACCGGACATCGAGCTCACCATCCGTCTCGTCCATCATCTTCTGAAGAACTGGACGGTTCGGCAAGCCCGACTTCTCATTGCCGAACGAGTTTTCATTCGGATCCAAAATCATTTGGACATGGACGCCGCGATTCGATGCATCGACAATCGCCTGAACGATATCAGGCATTGCAATAAAAAACATGCCCATGCGGATCGTATCCCCTTCTTGGGCTGCGGCAATGTCGCCGAGAAGTGCATCGTGGATCTTCTTTTCCGTCAAGTATTGGACTGCATAATCGCCGCCGGGCTCCTCCTCAGTATTCACACGCGGCAAGGAGCCGCCATTTGTATAGCGGACGACCGCTTCCTCTGCCTCTAAAATATCATTTAAAATGCCTGCGCCTTTCACTTTCAAGGCGACATTGCCATGGAGGCCGCTCGCGTCATGCGGATTGCCTGACGTCACGATTGCTGACTTGTCCGTCACCATCGTCTTCCGGTGGTTCGCTTTCACATTCAATAGGATCATATAGGATCTCAGTGTCATTTTCGGTGCTTTGCTCGACATTGCATTGGCGATCCAGCCTTCCTTTTCGAAGTTTACCCAGCGGAAGATAGTCCGGTAGAGCCCCGAATAGATAGGCGTCGAGTCTCGCAGATCATCGAGATTGGTATAGACGACTTCAATGCCGGCGTCCTCCATTTGGCTGAACCATTTCGATTCATAAGAGCCGTAACCAGTATTAAGGGGGTCGGTAATAAAAATGATAGGCATTTTCGGATTCTCTTTTTTCTTTTTAATCAATTTCTCCGTCAGCGTTTCCGTGATGTTAGGAAAGTCGATTTTTTCATCCGTATAATGGTCCATGAGGAAGAAATCAAGGACGATGAACTCCTCCGCCTCGTCAATCATTTTGTAGATTTCATCAAAGATGGAGAGCTCATGCACCATCCCATCGCCTTTTTTGTTTTGGGCGTACGTAAGGTCGGTGAGCATCTCAACATCGTCGGTCCAATGGATATCCCCCTTGTAATTCAGATTATCCGGGAGCGGTTTATATGTATGCCAAACAATCACACCTACATATAGGAATGTGAATAATAGAATGGCCATAAGGATGATCCATTTCGGACTCACCCATTTTTTCGTTTTCTTCATTCAATCAACCCCGTATTCTACTTGCCTTTACAAGTTCCCCTAACTGGCTTGATGCAAACTACTAATTCCACTTCAAGAGCGCATAAACTCCTCCAATAACGCATAACTCCTCACAGAAGTCCATAAATCATGATAAAAGCGTATAAATCGGTATAGATGCGCATAAACCGCTATAAACGTCCATAAACTCTCACAAATACGCATAAAATAAAAAATGCCCCGTGTAAGAGGCATTTTTCATTTATCCGATTAAGCAGTGACGTATTCCCTCACTGTTGTGTCGTCCATCATTAATTCCTTCAAGTACTTCTTCGCACGGAACAGACGGGATTTCACTGTGCCGATCGATACTTTCATCAATTCGGCGATTTCGATCAACGAATATTGGTATACATAGAAGTATTCAATCGTTGTCCGGTAAATGCTGTCCAATTCGCCGATTTTCTGCTGCACCATGAGCTGGATGTCGTTTTGTTCGATCAATTCGCTCGGTGTCGGATTGTCGCTGGGAACCAAATCGAGTATCGGAACGTCCAATGTTTCAGGTTGGTTCATAACGTGTTTGCTTCTTCTGACATCCTTCCGGTAACGGTCGCGGAATGTGTTCATACAGATTGTCGTCAGCCAAGCTTTCATACGGTCTACACTATCCATCTTTCCGCTGTAGCGGACAACCTTGACCCATACGTCTTGCATGAGGTCTTCAGCTTCCTCTTTATTGCGAGTCAATTTCAAACATAAATGATATATGTAACGGCCATATTCATCATATAGCTCTGTCAAGTCGATTTTCATATGATAACTCCTCCGTTTTGTAACTGTTGTCCTTATTATCAAGGAATCTTCCATTACAAACTATCGACTTGCCTTTCACTAAACTTACAAAGTTGTAAGTTTCACTAATAAAAAACACCCCGCAATTTTCTGCGGGGCGTTCGTCATTCTTGTTCAATTTCCTGATCATACCGCTTCGTGATCTTCATTTTAACGATACGGCTGCGATCCATTTCCTCGATTTCGAAGTACAGGTTTTCGTATGTAAAACGTTCCCCTTCTTCAGGTACATGGCCGAGCTCTTGCATGACGAATCCGCCAATTGTTTCGTGGTCGGTCGGCAATTCGACGTCGAGTAAGTCGATGGCGTCGACAATTTCAAGGCGTCCATGACAGATTAACAGGTCCTCGTTCTTTTCATAAACGAGCACTTCTTCATCAAAGTCGGTTTCATCCTCGATATCCTGCCCGATCATTTCTTCGATAATATCCTCTTGTGTGACGATACCAAGCGTTCCGCCGTATTCATCGAGCACGATGGCCATATGTTTTTTATTCGCAAGCATAAGTTTGAACACTTTTTCGACGCTTGCTGTCTGGACTACGAATAAAGGCTCTTCATCCATCAAATCGGCAAGCTTCTTGTCCGGATGCATGGACCATTCGATCAACGTCTTCGAATAGAAAATCCCAACGACCTTATCGATGCTTTCCTCGTAAATCGGATAACGTGTATAGAAGTATTCCAATATCGTATCGCGTACTTCTTCGTATGTCGATTCAATCGGCAGCCCGATCACATCGGTGCGGTGCGTTTCCATTACATCAGAGACGTCTTTTTCCGGAAAATCGAGAACACCTTTTAACCGGAGCGATTCCTCCTGTTCAAATGTCCCTTCCGTCGAAGCGATGTCCACCATGGAACGGAGCTCTTCCTTCGTCAACGTAGCTTCCGTTACAGCACCTTTCGAAATGATACGAACGAAGATGTTCGTGAATAAAGAGAGGAGAACCGTCAATGGCGTCAACAGTACGACTAATATCGAAATCGTTGGCGCTACGACGTAGGCAATTCGATCGGCAAACGTCGCTGCAATCGTCTTCGGCAACACTTCCCCGAATACGATGAGCACGACCGTCAAAATCCCTGTCAAAACCCCGACTTTCAAACCTCTATCGATTGCAATCATTGTGACAATTGTCGGCATCATAATATTTGCTACGTTGTTTCCAATTAGGATGGCCGTGATCATCCGATCCGGCTTCGAAATCAAGTTTCTTAGCTTGATCGATTTCGGATCGCCTTGCTCGGCACGAAGCTGAACTTTCATGCGGTTGACCGCAGTAAGGGCCGTCTCACTCCCTGAAAGGAAGAACGACATAAGTAAAAAGAACCCTAGTGCTATAAACAAAAGTGATTCCTCCCGGAGTTTCTGTACTTCAACAGTTCGTTCATTTAGCAACTTTTACATATCATCATAACATACTCATAGCAAATCCGTCCTTTTGAATAACTTGATTCCTACCAACATGATATAATACTTTCATTCACGAAATAATTTTGAAATGAGGGATTCACTATGAGTCAGTTGGAGAAAATAGACACGTACTTCACATCTAAACGGGAAGAGCATTTGGAGCAATTGAAAGATTTCCTTCGTATTCCTAGCATCAGTGCTTTGTCAGAGCATAAGTCTGATATGCAAAAAGCGGCTGAATGGTTAAAGGATTCATTCCACCAGGCGGGGCTTGAAAACCTGTCGATAGATGAGACGGAAGGACATCCCGTCGTCTATGGGGACTGGCTTCATGCGGAAGGAAAACCGACAATCCTGTTTTATGGGCACTACGACGTCCAACCTGTCGACCCGTTGAACCTATGGGAAAGCGGCCCGTTCGAACCGGAAGTGCGCGACAATAAATTGTATGCGCGCGGGGCGAGTGATGACAAAGGCCAAGTGTTCATGCATATTAAAGCGGTCGAAGCACTCATGAATGAAAACGGAAGCTTGCCGGTGAACGTCAAATTCATCATTGAAGGTGAAGAGGAAATCGGCAGTCCGAACCTCGAGAAATATATCGAGGAGAATAAAAAGAAATTGGCGGCCGATATTATCGTCATTTCCGACACCGGCATGTACGGACCTGGAAAGCCAGCGATTTGTTACGGATTGCGGGGACTTGCCGGCGTCCAGATTGACGTCAGAGGTGCAAAAGGCGATTTGCATTCAGGTATTTACGGAGGCGGTGTGCAAAATCCGATTCACGCCATCTCCGAAATCCTCGCATCGTTCCATGATAAGGAAGGGACGATTGCAGTCGACGGTTTTTACGAGGATGTACGTCCGTTAGCGGATGAAGAACGTGCTGCGTACGAAGCACTTAACTTCGATGAGGATGCATTGAAGCAGGAAATCGGCGTCGGCGAGCTATTCGGCGAAAAAGGCTATTCGTACTTGGAGCGGACATGGACACGCCCTACTTTGGAAGTCAATGGCGTCTTCGGTGGCTTCTCAGGAGAAGGCATCAAAACCGTATTGCCATCTGAAGCCGGCGCAAAAATCACTTGCCGTCTCGTTCCCGACCAGGATCCGGAGGACATCGTAAAGAAATTGAAGGCTCATATCGAAAAGCATAAACCTGCCGGTGTATCGGTGACGGTGAGCGAGTTCGATAAAGGAAAGCCTTTTATCACGCCTTTCGATCATCCAGCCATCCAAGCTGCAGGCAAGTCATATGAAAAAGTATATGATGTGCCGACCGCTTTTACGCGAATGGGCGGGTCGATTCCGATCGTGGCAGCATTCGATGAAATTTTGAATTTGCCGGTTGTCCTTATGGGATTCGGCCTGTCGAGCGAGAATTTCCATGCCCCTAACGAGCATTTCCATTTGGAGAACTTCGATAAAGGCTTGCGCGTTATTGGGGATTATTATTATGAGCTTGCACAGTTTTCGAAGGATGATTTGAAGAAATAAATTTGAATATGAAGCGGCTTTGAGCGCAGAGCAGCTTGTCTTGGGCGCGGAATTGGAATTTTGAGCACGAATGCGGATTCTTGAGCGCGTGGCGGCTTGCTTTGAGCGCAAAAGCTCAATTTTGAGCGCGGAGTGGCTTGCTTTGAGCGCGGACCGGCTTGTCTTGAGCGCAAATCCGAATTCTTAAGTGCGGCACTCCTTCATAAAAAAATAGAGCTGTCGCAGAAAGTCATTAGTCGACTTTCCGGACAGCTCTTTTATCTTATGCTTCTTCCTGTTCGTCTTCCTTACCATAAAACGTGACGATGTCTTCAAGCGGTGTACGTACACGGTTTTTTGGAATATCATCGTAATAGCCGAATTGCAGCATGCTGATGATCCGCTCGCCAGACTTTACGCCAAGCTCTTCACGGAATTTCGGATTGTCGATGAATGGCGGTGTTTTCCAGCATGTCCCGATTCCCTGGTCCCATGCAAGAAGCATCGCATTTTGAATCAACGCGCTTGCCGCTGCAAAATCTTCCAGTCGTTCCTTCTGGCGTACATCCTCTTTGACGACGACGAAGACGACGGCTCCAGGTGCGCGGAACTTCTTCATTTGCTTCTCCAAGTCCTCTTCGGACAACTCTTTCCACTTAGGAACGCCATATTCTCTTAGGACATCCTGGAACTTTACGTATTCCTGGTTGGCGGCAACGATGAAACGCCACGGATTACGTAAACCATGGTTCGGCGCCCATCTGGCATCTTCCAAGATGGACATTATATTTTCAAGATCGACCGGTTGCCCATTAAAGTTTTTAACCGAGCGGCGGTTAATGATTGCTTCTCTTACCGAAAGTGCTTGTTCATTCATAATTATGAACTCCCCTTTGTATCATACTGTCGACCATTATACACGAAAAGCGAGCGACTAGGGAAATCCTCGTCAGTTTCAATGATCTTCCAAATTTTAATCCTATTTGTATTCCGCAGGATTACTTTCTGTAGTATAGTAATGAAAGAAGCGAATGTTTAGAAAAGGATGACTGCCAAATGACAAAAAAGCCGATAGCATGGATAACAGACAGCACTGCCTATATTTCAGAAGAACTCAAAAATCACCCTGATTTCTATTCGATTCCGTTGAATATACATTTCGGGGAAAAGCAATTTGTCGATGGTGTTGACCTGACACCAACACAATTATACGAAAACATTAAGAACGCGACGGAGTTTCCAAAGACATCCCAACCGTCAGCCGGTGAATTTGCCGAGCAGTTTAAAAAGATTGCGGAAAACTATGAGCAAGCAATCGCAATCCATGTATCAGCCAAGTTGAGCGGCACGCTCTCCTCTTCCATGGCTGGCGCTGATATCGTGGGCTTCCCTATCACCTTTATCGATTCCCTCTCCTTGTCATATGGGATCACCGGGTTGATAGAGAAAGGGATGAAATTGCAAAACGAAGGAGCATCCGTACCAGAAATCAAAGAACAGCTCGAAAAAATGACGTCTACATTGAAGAATTTCATTTACATCGGCCAACTGGAACAGTTGTACAAAGGCGGCCGGATGAGTGGCGTCCAATTCTTCCTCGGCAGCTTGTTGAAAGTGAAGCCGATCATCCAAATCACGTCTGATGGGAGATTGGAAGCGATTGATAAAGTCCGTTCGGAAAAAAAGGCGCTACAGTATTTAGTCGATAAGGTTGCAGAAGGCCATCCGAAAGGCAAAGGAAATGTGTATTTAATGCAAGGCAACGTACCGGAACAGGCAGAGCAATTGAAAGATTTGATTCTCAGCCAAGTGCCGGGGCTTAGCGTGGAAATCGGCGACATCAGCTCCACCCTCGCCGTTCATGCAGGCGAAGGGACAATTGCAATGTTGTGGTATGAATAAACATAGAAAAATTTAAACGTGATCATTCTTAATATAGCCTCTTCCTGATTATGCCGGGAAGAGGTGTTTTGTTATCGAGACCCTTGCTATAATATCCATTATGTAGCTGAATTTAATTATGAAGAGGAGCAGAATAAATGGAAAATAACGTTTTTGAACAGATGGCAAAAAGGTATGATACAGAAGAAAGAATCGAATTAGCTAAAGTGATTGTTAACGAAGTAAGACCAGAATTACAAAATAGCACATCAAAATCTTTACTAGACTATGGCAGTGGTACTGGCTTGGTCAGTTTGGAACTAGCAGACTTAGTGGATTCTGTTTTGTTGGTCGATTCTTCCAAAAAAATGTTGGAGGTTGCGGAAGCTAAAATTTCTCGCAATAGGATCACCAACTCAAAAGTTCTATTTTCCGATTTCACTCAAGAAACTCCTGAACTAAAGGCCGACATCATTTTACTGTCTCTCGTCCTCCTTCATATTCCGAATACCGAAAAAATCCTTAAAGAACTTTTCAATATTTTAAACGATGGCGGAAAACTGATCATTATTGATTTTGACAAAAACGATAATGTGAATCACCCGAAAATTCATAACGGCTTCTCGCATGAAGAACTGCAGAAAAGGTTGTCCGATGTTGGGTTTACATCAATTGACATGAAGACTTTCCATCATGGAGAACGTATTTTTGTGCATGAAGATGCATCTATGTTTATTTCCACAAGTAAAAAAATATAAAAAGACGGATTGCCTGAATGAATGGCTCCGTCTTTTTCCGCTTCACGTGAAATAATCATTGATTTTAAAGAAGACATACTTCGCATTTTCCCGCCATGCATAGGAGTCTTTATAATCCCATGTCCGATGGTACGCATCATACGTATGAGCATTGACAAGAGGCATGGCGCCGTCCTTCGCCGTGACGATCGTTGTATGGTCGAATCGTCCGTCCCCTTGGAAGTCATAGCAAATGACATCACCTAGATCTAGCTCCTCAGGCGAAGAGACTTGTCGCGCAGTCAATCCCTTCTTGGAACCCGCCAAATACCATCGCATTGAATGTGCAACCGACCAACTGAAGCTCCACGTCCCCCCTTTTAGCCACCAGCCACGTTCGCGGTTTGGATACCCATACATCGGCGCCCCGCCAGCGCGTAGACATTGTGAAATATAACTCGTACAGTCGACATCGAATGCAGGATAGGCCGGATTCCTGCGATTCCACCATTCATCCGCATACCTGACCGCTGCTTCCCGGTTATACAATTCATGAACACCCCCGTGTCTCATCGTATGAAAACGAGTAGAGTAGCATGAGTTTACTATCGAATGAATTGTGTCAACAACCGATTGAACTTATCGCGTTCTTCCCAGAAAGCGCCATGACCACTATATTTGAATGAGATTAGCCGCGAATTCGGAATAAGTTCATTTACCTCCTTTGCTTGTGAAAATGGAATTACTTTGTCATGAATACCATGAATGATTAACGTGGGGGCACTAATTTCCGATAGGTCTTTATACAAATTCAAATCTCTTAACAATTGTATGATTGCAGCGGTCGACCATCCTGCAGCCTGCATGCCCATCTGAAAAAACCAATCAGAGAATTGGTTAGTTATATACTGAAAGAAAAAACCATCAATTACATCCCGCATCATATTTGGACGATCATTTAACGTTTGTGTAAGATATCGATTTGCTGTTTCTGTAGAGAATCCTAGTGGGGCTGCCGCATCGACAAGGACTAGCTGGGATACCCCGTAACCTTTGTATCTGGTCATATATCTAATCGCAATGGATCCACCCGTTGAGTGTCCAACAAGCGCAAAGTTCTCTAGTTGTAGCGCACCCACAACAGCACGGATATCATCAGCTAGTCTATCTAACGTATAGCCATCGAAAGGTTTATCCGAATTTCCGAAGCCCCTCCAGTCTATGCCGATACAACGAAACCCCATTGATGGGAGAACATCAAACTGATATTCGAACTGTTTATGGCTCAATGGCCAGCCATGTATAAACACTATGGTCTTATTGCCTTGTGGGTTTAGATCCTCAACGAATAAATTCACACCTGGCTCTACGTTCACAAAATATCCGATAACGATTCCTCCGTTAACATAATGACTTCGCCATTAAGATATTCATCTTTGTATGCATATGTGCCCTGCCCATTGACCAAGCAAATAATAAGAGCCCCTATCAAATTGTAACGGGTACGATTGTTGAAGGAGTAAAGCCTAAAGCCCTTTTTCTTAGTGAACTAAAGAGGTTAGTTTAAACCTATTATCTAAGCTTAGAAATTCAGTTGAGGCTTGAGCACAAAAAACGCGTCGTATGGAAAATCAAGTAGTAATAGTATCTCACTAGATTAAATAAAATGATAAAAGGAAGAAATGAGGTGATTTTATACTAGAGAAACTTAGGAAAATCAACTTGAAAACTGCTGTATTTATGGGGCTTATTTTTTACGCCTTGACTGTTTGCATCCATGTTCTAATTATTAGCGGCATTATTCCATTCACATGGGTTAATGGCGGACGCTCTGAATCCTTCGCTGCGCAGCTACCAATATCGATTATCAGTATCTTTATTTCTATTATTGGAGGAGTATTCACTCTGATTGCCGGCAAAAATATTCCACATACGCACAAAAGAGGAATAACCTATATTTGCTGGCTTTTTGTCGCACTTTGGTCTTTTGGGTTTATACAACAAATGTTTGGAACACCTTTTGAAAAAACAGTTTGCTCATTAATAGTATTGCTTGGAGTCATCTCGAACTTACGTATGGCGATTGAAAAAAGATAGCAGTAACACAAAATTCACAAGGACTTGCCTGGAAGAAGCAAATAAAAAAGAACCCGATCAAATGTTAATTTGATAAGGTTCCTTTAATTGTGCATAAAGCCGTTAGTACCCAAAAAAGACATCCTTTTTAATGCTCTTTTTCGATATAGAATTGCCTTGCAAGTGACCGGAGAGAGTTTCCACCATTGTCTTAGGTCCTGCAATATAGTAGGTACCATTGTTCAGATATAAGCCGGACAGCTTGCTTATCTCTTGTTGTAAATCACTCCTCGAATCAAGGTAAGTTACAGTTACCGAAGTATTGTCAGCAATTTTATCGAGTTCATCTTTATAGACAAATGACCCTTTGCTATCAATATAAAGTAGGTGTATTTGTTTTCCGACTCCATTCCCTTCCGCCACGATCTGTTTCAGCATCGACCGAAATGGTGTAATCCCAATTCCACCTGCGATTAGGATGGTAGGACTGTCATCTTTTAAATAAAACGACCCTACTGGCCCACTCATCCTTATTTTCATGCCCGGTTGCAGCTCTAACATCGCCTTCTTGAACTCACTCGGCGTATCATTAATACCAAGTGTTAGTTGAACAATATCTTCCGAGGGAGCAGATGCCAGACTAATTGGCCGTGTTCCATTTTTTATTTTCTTATGAGTAATTGTAAACAAACCATGTTGTCCTGCTTTCCACGTTACATCCTTCTCTTTTTCAAATAGGAACGTATACACATTTTCTGATTCCTTGTAGCTCTTAATGAATACTAAATCCCTCTTTTTAAATATCGCTATTGCGTCTTGAAAAAAGCCCATTTACATTTCTCCTAACAGTTTACTCAACTTGTCCACCATACTTGACCAACCATATTTCGCGCCATTGAATGCCGCCTGGTTTTCTTCTTCAAAACCGGTATGTTCAAGATGTAAGTGTGTAGTTTCACCCTCTTGCTTTAACGTCCATGTGACGATTGTATTTATCGGCCCACCGACCCATGTGTACGATAACTTGTTAGGCTCGTCCACTACCAATACTTCACTCTCTACAACTAAACCGATTGCCTCATTACGAAACTGACATTTGTATCCTACGATCGGTTTGAAATTATTTTCCATTACCCATTTTGCAAGTGTTTCTGAATTCGTTAAGGCATCCCATACTTTATTAACGGGACTCTTGAATTGAAAATCTAATGCTAAATCAGCCATAGTCTATTCCTCCAGTATATTCTTAAGTATTGCCGCTCTTTCATTCCAAAATTCCTCATAAAAAGATAACCAATCTTTAACTTCCTGTAAGGGAGCTGCATTTAATCGATACCTTGTTTCTCTGCCGATTTTACGATTCCTTACTAAATCAGCCTCCTTGAGGATAGCCAAGTGTTTAGAAACTGCAGTACGCCCCATTTGAAAATGAGCGGTTAATTCGTATAGCGCCATCTCCTCTGAACCTGCCAGTAACCTTATTAACTTTCGTCTAGTCGGATCTGCAATCGCTACAAAAACGTCGCGCTCTTGGTCAGTAGTAATCAAAATCCTCCCCTCCTCATGTGTGAATTAGACACTGTTTGGTGTCCTTATAATAAGACACTTAATGGTGTCATGTCAATTACAAATAAAAGAACGGAGAAGATATCGCAAGTTAACTGATACCATCCCCGTTCATAAACTTATTATTCATTACTGTGCCCCTTGTTATTGCTCCACCAATGGTCACTTTCTGTTACTACATCCATCCCCACACGGCTGAAATTGTATCTTTGTTATTCAAGAATCGGATGTCTCTATAACCCAAGGATTCGGCACGCTCTGAAATATCCAGGAGAATTTGTTTTTCTCGTGAATATATAATTACTTGTACTGAATCAACCACTATAAGCCCTAGTTTGCAGGAACTTTTCATGAAATCCGTTTCATTATTAATAGTTATTATGCTTTCTAAAGTAGGAAAGGCTTTAATATCCGCAAATATTAAATAGTAATCTTCTTTAGAAATGTGCTTCATGAATGATTTGCCATCCATTATTGTTTCGGATTCTGAGAATAATGACGAACGAAAATCATTTAAGTTATTACTACTTGAGTAATATGATTCTTCCGGGACTATCGACCAATACCAAGAAGATTCTGAAATACCCTCCAAAATTTCATACAACTGTTTGCCGTGTTCATTTCTTATTTGAAATACCATACCCTCCACTTTTTCATCTCCCTTTCTTCAATCGGGCACACGTAGCACGACAACAAGATATTTGACCAACTGAAATAAAAAAGAAACCTCATCAAAAGTTAATTTGATGAGGTTTCCTAAAATGGAGCATACCGGGCTCGAACCGGTGACCTTCACACTGCCAGCGTGACACTCTCCCAGCTGAGCTAATGCCCCGTAAATCTGCTACAATATAGATTATAACATGTCATAGAAAAAAGACAATAGATGGGGGAGATCTCCTTGCAACATGCAGAAAAAGAACTGAAGGATACGGTGTTTCTGTGCGATCAGAAAGGGATGCTGAATCCCGAAGCGATCGGATTTGCCCGTCGTCCGTTCATTATAAGCAATCTGAAAGGCCATTTCATGCGGAAGAAGAAATGGAATTATTGGTGTGTGTTCGGTGAGGACCTTCTATTTTCAGCGGCGATCAGCCATATGGATTATGCAGCTGTCTGTTTCGTCTACATGCTCGATTACGAGACGCAGCGCTTCTATGAGAAGCAGGTTGTGCTTCCTGTCGGGCGGAGGGTGAAGATGCCTGAAGACGTACTTGGCAGTGTAAAGTTCGTCAATGAGCGGATTTCAGTTCAGCTGGTCCATTTGCAAGGAGAAACCCATCTATCTGTGACGATACCGGACTTTGATAATGAAGTGCTCCATGCCGATCTGCATATTACGCATCCGGAAGAGGACGATTCGTTGAACGTCGTCATCCCCCGCAACCGAGATCGGTTCCAATTCACAGCGAAACATCATACATTGCCGACGACGGGATTCGTGAAGATCGGGGAGAAACGTTATGATTTCAATCCTGATTATAGCTTTGCAGTGCTGGATTACGGACGCGGCGTCTGGCCTCGCGAAGCGGAGTGGAATTGGGCGATGGCTTCCCAGCGTTTAGGCGGTCGGCGGATCGGGCTGAATTTTGGCGGTAAATGGACTGACGGTACGGGCATGACGGAAAATGCGGTGTTTGTGGACGGCGTCATGACGAAACTGCATGAGGATGTCATCTTCACGTACGACAAAGACAATTACATGCGTCCTTGGCATATCGGGACAAAGTTTTCCGACGATGTAAATTTGACTTTCTCTCCATTTTTCGAACGAAAATCAAAGACGAATGCACAGCTTGTACAAACGAACGTCAACCAACTTGTCGGCTATTTCAACGGAGGCGTCAAACTGCACGACGGTTCGACGCTCAGAATCCGGCAAATGCTCGGCTGCGCGGAAGACCACCGCGCGAAATGGTAGATAGGAACAACTGGCGAAAACGCCGGTTGTTTTTTTATGGCGTCAAAAGTGGTTATCACCGAATTGACGGGTGTTATCACCGATTCGAACGAGTTTATCACCGTTTCTCGACACGTTACCACCGATTCGGACGAGTTTACCACCGATTAGCATAAACTCACCCATTCCCCTACGCCATAAAATAGGTTTTCACCGGTCGACAGTACTTTATCACCGCTTGGACGCTGGTTATCACCACTCACGCCATCGTAATCACCACTTAAACATCTTTTATCACCACTCAAGCCATTTTCATCACCACTTAACCACAATTCCAGCGGATTTAAATAAATGCTTGCGGACAGCTCCCATTCCTCCCCTACCTCATGTCGCGATTCCTCCGAAATTGCCTTTGTGTTTAATTTTGCGTAATGAAGGAAATTACTGAACAGAAGACTACAACAGGAGGTTTGCGATCATGAGGAACAATATGAAGATCGTCATGCTCTTTTTAGCTATCGTGCTCGTCTTGGGCGCGTGCGGAAATGGGGGCAAAAATGCGGATAATCCTAAACGGGAGGATGCTACGCTTATCTATGAAAATGATCAGTCAGGCGACACGTTGAATACAGGGGACGGGTACGGCTTCAATAAATTCGACTTGGAGATAGAGGTCGATGGGAAAGATGTCATTGACGTGGAGTATGAAGTAGCGAAAGGTCATGAGGCCAAGTATGTGAATAAGTTGGCTAGTATGAATTTGAGGGATCAGGAAGCTTTCAATAAACTGGATCCGTTTTTCGTTAAAGTAGTGACAGGGAAGAGTATGGACGAAAAAGACGTCATAGCAAAGATTATGGAGTGGTTTGGAATAGACACGTATACGAAGTTCGATTTGGAAATCGACTTTGACGATGGCACGAAGATGGATATTGAAGATCGAAAATGATTATGAAACAGGCGAGGAAAATGTTCCCCGCCTGTTTTTGTGTTCAAATCTTCGAGTCCTTCAACATCGTATAATAAACCCCTTGTTTTTCGATCAATTCTTCTTGGCTGCCGGATTCGATGAGCTTGCCTTGATCCATGACGTAGACAGTGTCGGCTTTCCGGACCGTGTTCAGCCTGTGGGCGATGACGAAGCTCGTTCTTCCTTCCATGAGCCTGTCGAGCGCTTCCTGAATTGCGAGTTCGGTGACGGTGTCGATGCTGCTTGTCGCCTCGTCGAGTAATAGCAAGACGGGGTCTGCGACGAGCGCCCTTGCGATGGAGAGCAATTGCTTCTGTCCTTGTGAAATTTCGCCGCCATCCGCTGTCAGGATGGTATCATACCCGTTTTCAAGCCTTGAGATGAAGCTATGCGCATTCGCCTCTTTTGCAGCCGCGATCACTTCTTCGTCGGTGGCGTCAAGCTTGCCGTACCGGATATTTTCCATGACGGTCGCTTCGAACAAAAATGGATCCTGCAAAACGAATGCCGTCTGGCTCCGCAATGTTTCGCGCGGCAGTTCTTTGATGGGAATCCCGTCAATGAGGATCTGCCCTTCATTCGCTTCATAGAACCGGGCCAGAAGCTGCATGATTGTCGTCTTCCCTGCCCCGGTCGCTCCGACGAAAGCCGCCGTCTCGCCAGGTTTGACGTGGAAGGAGATGTTGTCGACCGTATAGCCGTCCGTGTCGACAGTATAGCCGAATGACACATTCCTGAATTCGACGTCCCCTGCGAGAATTGTGTCCGCATGCTCCGTTGCGTCGTCTTGTTCAATCGGCTCATCCATAATTTTGAAGACGCGTTCCGCTCCCGCAATTGCCGAGAGGACGGTATTGAATTGGTTGGAAAGATCATTGAGCGGCCTCGTGAATTGGCGGGCGTACTCGGAAAAGATGACGATCGTACCAATTGTGACGATTCCGTCCCCCTTCAGTGCAAGCAATCCCCCGACGCCCGCCACGATGGCGAAGGCTGCGTTGTTGAGCATATTCATCACTTTTGGGATGAACCCGGAGTATGTCAGTGCCCAGAAGCCCGTCCGGCGCAGCCGATCGCTCTTTTCCGCGAATTCCTCCATGACCCGCTCTTCCTGCGAAAATGCCTTGATGATCCGCTGTCCTGAAATCGTTTCTTCAATCATCCCGTTCAATTGTCCGACCGCTTGCTGCTGCTCTTTGAACAGCAATCCCGTCCGGCGGGTGATCCACCGAATCGCGATGAACATGACAGGAACAATGATCATTGTCAGCAACGTCAAAATCGGGCTGAGGTACAGCATCACGGCGAGCGTCCCTGACAAAGTCAAAATGCTTGAGAACACTTGGATGAATGATGAATTCAGCGTCTGGCTAACGTTTTCGATGTCATTCGTCACGCGGCTCATTAATTCGCCATGCTGCCGCTTGTCGAAAAACGTGACGGGCAGCTTTTGAAGGTGAGAAAACAGACTCGTCCGCAGTCTGAAAATCGTCTGCTGTGCAATGCCGACCATCCAGAAGCTTTGGAAATATAGGGCAAGGGATAATCCAGCGTAAATCGCGATCAGTATACCGATTTTTCCGCCCAAGCCATCGAATTCCATCGGGATGATATGCGCATCGATGATTTTCCCGATCAGGAAAGGGCCGATTAGCGCAAGGGCAGAGCTGACGAGCACGAGGGCAAGCACGAGGATGAGCAGCCCCCGCTGTTCATCGACGAGCTTCCAGATCCGGTGGAGCACCGATTTCCAGTCACTCGCACGCTCCACTTTCTTTCGTCCAGGACCTTTTATGTCCTCTTTCTTTATGATCGGTTCATATCCGAACGGTTTACGAATTGTTCGCAACATCGGCGCCCACCTCCTCTTCCGATTGGGATTCGGCTATTTTCCGGTATAATGCCGACTGCTCCATGAGATCGGCATGGGTACCATATCCGACGACCTTTCCTTCATCTAATAACAGGATTTGATCCGCACCTTTAGCCGTCTGCACTTTTTGCGTGACAACAAGCATCGTCGCCGCTTCCCCTTTCAACGCTTCCCATAAGGCATTTTCGGTTTTAACGTCCAATGCGCTCGTGCTGTCGTCGAGGATGAGGATGGAAGGCTTCCGGACAAGTGCCCGGGCAATCGATAGCCGTTGCTTCTGCCCGCCCGATAGGTTTACCCCTTTCTGTCCGACCCGCGTGCCGTACTTCTGAGGGAATAAATCGATAGATTCGTGGATCTGCGCTTTCATCGCCGCCTCGATCAGTTCATCAGGCTCCGCATCGCTGTCCCCCCATGAGAGGTTTTCCAGGATCGATCCCGTGAACAGGATCGATTGCTGTGGAACGAGACCGATCGTATCGCGTAAGTCCTTCAACGCCCACTCCTTCACTTCGATGCCGCCAACGTAGATTTTTCCTTCGGTCGCTTCGAACATGCGGGGAATGAGATTGAGAAGCGTCGATTTCCCCGACCCGGTTGCCCCCATGATGGCGAGCTTCTCCCCAGGTGCCACATGGAAGGACACACTATCCAAAATCGGTGTAGGCTTTCCTTGATAATGGAAAGAAACGTTATCGAAACGGAGATCCCCTTCCAGACTGCCGATACTCGAGCTTTCCATAGTATTTTCTTCAAGATCCTCATCAGCAAGCAGCACTTCCTCCATACGCTCAGAGGATGCCTTTGCACGAGATAATGCGCTGATGATGAATGCAAACATTGAAAATGCGCCGGTCATCCGCATTGCATAGTTGACAATTGCGACAAGCTCCCCGACTTGCGCGTTCCCATCACCGATTTCGATGGCACCGAACCATAGGACAGCCATCAAGCTGACGTTCATGATGAACAAGAGGACTGGCAAAATGAGCTCCATCATCCGCATCGCTTTGACGGTGTCTTTCCGGAGGGCCCCCGCTACTTTCGAAAATCGGCTCGCTTCGTACATTCCGCGCAAATACGCTTTGATAAGACGGACCGCCTGCAGGTTTTCCTGGATGACGCGGTTCACTCGGTCGAGCCTGTGTTGCACCGTTGAAAAATAGCCGACTCCTTTCCTCGCCATTACGAAGAGGAAGATGAGCAGGACCGGCGCACCGATGACGAGGTAGAGTGCCAGTTTCACATTGACGAAAAATGCCATGACCAAGCTTCCGATTACGAGCAAAGGCGCACGCATCATGATCCGCAGCGACATGAACAGGACGTTTTGCACCATCGTTACATCGCTCGTCATGCGCGTGATCAAACCCGCTGTCGGGAACCGTAAGAAGGTCGCCATGGAAAATGACTGCACTTGGCGGAATAGCGCTTGCCGCAAGTCGAACGCAAAGCTTTGCGCGGCGTGGGCGGCGAAGAAGGAATTGATTGCACCGGATAAGAATGCAACGAACGCCAGACCCATCATGAAGCTTCCCCATGTCCAAATGACGCTGACATCTTCCGCCAATATGCCGTCATCGATAATTTTCTTTATTAATAATGGCTGGATCAGCTCGACCGAAAGTTCGGTCAGCATGAGGAATAAGGCAATGAATATCGGCCATTTATACGGCTTTGCAAAGGAGAAAACTGTTTTCATCTTACCGGACCCCCAAAAAACTCTTTCGCATTACGAATTATTTTTATTGTCACCATTATGACATAGGGAGCGAATTCTGTATAGGACGTATATTGATTAATCCGGAAGTTCAGACATTGAGAGCCTTGTTATATCGGGCTACAGGACTTTATTTTATTACCCTAAAAACCGGAAGCCTATGCAGGATTCCGGTGTAATCAATTAGTCTTCTTTTGCCTTGCTTCCCGCCACTGAAATCCCTGTGACGCCGAGGAGCATGATTGCGCCTCCGACCATTTGCCAAAGGCCTAACACACTGCCAAACCAGATGACGGAAATGATTATTGCCGTCAATGGTTCGAAACTGGAAAGGATGCTCGTTTCCACCGGCGATATATATTTCATGCTGCTGAGGAATAGAAGGAATGCGGCCGTTCCGACGATGATGATGAGTAACAGCATCAGTGACAGGTTCACGTCGGCGAGCGCACCAATCTCTTTACCGAACCTCAATATATTCATGAGAAGGAGCGTCAGTCCTCCGATGAGCATGCCCCATCCAACGGAGAGGAGGACGCCCCATTCATTCATGAGCCGAACTGGATACAGTGTGTAGAATGCGAATGTGAATCCAACAGCGAGCCCGAAGAATAGCGCCTCCTTCGTCAATGCAAAGTCGGAAAGAGTCCCATTTGTCAAAAGCAGGAAGAGGCCGACCATTGTAACAACCATTCCGATCACTTGGGATGCTGGCGGGCGCACCTTTTGCCTGATTGAAACGAAAAGGATGATATAGATCGGCGCTAGGAATTGAAACAGCGTCGCAACGACCGCGTTGCTCGTGTTGATGGAGCCTGCGAATGAAAATTGGACGCCGAGCATTCCGATAACGCCGAAAATGGCCATTTGACGCAGCCACACCTTATGACGGAGCGGGCGTGTAATATGTATGCCTTTCATTTTTAATAGGAGAAGAAGCGCCACGCCGGCAATTAAAAGCCGGACGATTAGCATGAAGGAGACGGACATTTTACCCGAGTTCAGAATCCATTCCATCATTGGCCCCGTCGCACCCCAGAGCATAGCCCCGATGATGATCATGAATATCCCTTTCGCTCTTTCCATATCATTCCACCACCTTTTACAGTTGTTTAGTAACTTCATAGATCTGTTCAATCCGCCATAAAAGATGTAATGTAAATTCACTGAACTTCCTATATAATAAAATACATACGACATCCGAAAGGGGACAAAAAGATGAAATCGGCAAACCAAGCAAATAGAACCGAGCTGCCGCTAGTCATGGACAGTCTTGTAGAGTTCTTAATGGTGACCCGTACGGATGGTGAAGGCTTGATTACTTATACGAATCATAACTTCCTAGCTTCAAGCAATTGGACACCAAAACGAATTCTCGGAAAATCCTTTTGGCAAATGTTTTCCGAGGATGAACATAGCCAAGCGCAGGCCCATGCGATATGGAACCGGGTGACGAACGGGAAATCCTGGTTCGGCAAAGTTGAAAAACTTACGCGGCACGGCGAGCCCTATTACGTACAAATGATGGCAGTACCCGTACTTGACGACGAGGATACACTCACGTCCTGCACGTTTCTAGAGCTCGACATTACAGTAGAAGTAGAGCTGAAGGAGAAACTCCAACAAATCGCCTTTATCGATTTTGAAACAGGATTGATGAGCCGGCATAAATTGGAGACGATGGTCAATGAATATATTGCTGAGGACCGGCACTTTTCGTTCGTCTACATAGCAATCGATCACTATTATACACTGAAAGATCTTCAGTCGTATGATTCGGAATCGGTTTTAATCCAAGAATTCACGAACCGGTTGAAACGGTTTTTCCAAGGTGATCCGATCGCAAGGGTCGGAGTAAGCCAATTTGTCGTTTTAACATCCTTCGGGGATTGGTTCGTCCAAGGATTCCTGGAGTTCTTGAAGGAACAGCCGATCTATGTTGAAAACCACTCATTGCCTTTATCGGTAAGTGGCGGAATCGTGCGCTTCCCGGAAGATCAATCCTCCTATTCACATCTGTACAAGGCAGCATTGGCAGCAACAAAGACCATTACCGAACAAGGCGGAGGGCGCATTTCCTCCTTATCAGCCGAGTCCCACAAAGAGTTGAACCGCCGCTCCCTCATCGACAAGAAGATGCTGACAGCGCTTGACCACAACAACTTGCAGGTCGTCTACCAGCCGCAATTGGATATTGCGACGGGCAAAGTTCTCGTGTACGAAGCGCTTGTCCGTTGGGAGGATGCGGAAATCGGGCATATCCAACCGGATGAGCTCATACCGATTGCGGAGGAGAACGGGTTGATTCATGCCATTGGGGCCTATGTTCTTGAGGAAGCTGCATCACTCGCGGTGAAGCTCATGGCCGATCGGCCGGATATCCGCATTTCTGTCAATTCATCTGTGCGGGAGTTCGGCGATTCCTCACAAATGAAAGAAAAGCTGACAGGCATTCTCGAAAAGACGAAGTGCCCTGCTGATAAGATCGAGCTGGAGATTACGGAGAAGTTCGCCTTCCAAGCTGAACAGGAACATGCGATCATCCAACAAATGAAAGCGTTTGAAGAGACCGGTATACGCTTCATCCTAGATGATTTCGGAACGGGATATGCCTCTTTCCGGTATATGCAGCAGTTACCGATTTCCAAAGTTAAAATCGATAAAGTGTTCATCAATTCCCTGCTGACAATGCCTAAAACACGGCAGCTCGTCGAAGGGATGATCCTTTTCAGCAAATCGATGGGCCTATATGTTATTGCAGAAGGCGTCGAAACTGAGGAACAGTTCGAAGCATTGAAGGAAATGGGCGTTGATGCTGTTCAGGGGTACTATATCGGAGGTCCTGTAAAAGGGGCTGAGATTTCATAAGGAACGGAGCCGCTAGGGTGCGGTTCCGTTTTTTTGATTGATGGAATGAATGAATTCTTGCGCGGAAGAATGGACCTTGAAACGGAATGAATGGACCCTTGATCAAAAGAATGGACCCTGAACCACAATGAATGAGCCCTTGATCAAAAGAATGGACCCTGAAACGCAATGAATGGGCCCTTGATCAAAAGAATGGACCCTGAAACGCAATGAATGGGCCCTTGATCAAAAGAATGGACCCTGAACCGTAATGAATGGGCCCTTGATCAAAAGAATGGACCTTGAACCGTAATGAATGGGCCCTTGATCAAAAGAATGGACCTTGAACCGCAAAAAATGGGCCCTTGCATGATCATCTCAACTAAAAAAAGAGGGAGCGCATGCGCTCCCTCCCCTTTCCCATCAGTTCATCTTCATCGTGCTGATTTCCTTAAACGAGTCGAGCTTATAGCTTTTGACTTCGTCCATCGATAGCGTGAACACGCTGTCGCCGCTGTACAGTAACCGTTGGATCTGCTTCTCCCATTCTTCGTATTGTTCTCCGGACGCTTTCTTTTGCACCAAATCGCCCTTCAGTACGATTCCACTATCCGGTGTAATTTCATAAATGAGAGCTCCGGAACCTTTATAGTCCACTTCGAAATCCTTAGCCCCTTCTTCATACATGCTGACCGGGAAGCCGAACAGATTTCTCTTCTTATGCTGGAACAGCGCTTTATGGTCGTATTGCAGAGGTGAGTACGTGCCCCGCCCTCCAATGATTTCCGTATATTTCTCTTTCGGATTATGAAAATCGGTTACGTCGAACAGTGAGATCTTCATCCCTTTGGTGAGGATCAACGGCTCACCTCCCGAAGGATTTTTCTGCGCAACTGTGTCATAGCCGAAACCGATCAAATGATTTTCATCCAATGGGTGCAAGTAATTTGAGAACCCCGGTATTTTCAACTCGCCCAACACTTTCGGCTTCGCTGGATCCGCAACATCGATGACGAAAAGCGGGTCAGTCTCCCTGAACGTCACCATATACGCCTTATCCCCCATGAATCGCGCGGAGTAGATGCGCTCCCCTTTAGCAAGGCCTTTCACCGATCCGGTCATTTCCATCTTTTCATTCAAAATATACAGATGGTTTTTGGACGGGTTTTTGTCGTCCCACATATTCCCTTCCGTCATGACAACACGGAAATTCCCTTTGTATTCATCCATCGAGAATTGGTTCAAAATCGTCCCGCTCAACTCGGCAGATTGATAAAAATCAACATTTGTCCCGTCCAGTTTGAATTTGAATATCTCGGTATCCGCTTTACCCGGATTCCAGATCATGATTTCAGCACCACGGGAATTCGTGCTCTTTTCATATTTCAATGCCGTTAAGTAAAGATGGTCTTTCGTCATGTACATCTGGTCGCTGCTGCCGAGGAACCCTTTCGTTTTCAGCTCTGCCGTTTTCGGCGTCGTCAAGTCAATTGAAGCGATAACGGAATAGGAAGGATCCACCGCTCCAGGTAAAATGGAGATATCC
Source organism: Saccharococcus sp. Marseille-Q5394 (assembly GCF_946901335.1). Taxonomy (NCBI): domain Bacteria; kingdom Bacillati; phylum Bacillota; class Bacilli; order Caryophanales; family Anoxybacillaceae; genus Saccharococcus; species Saccharococcus sp. Marseille-Q5394. The sequence goes on from NZ_CAMPPQ010000001.1 coordinate 1,878,020, forward strand.
TTGAATTCCATGAATTTCTCTTCTTTTTCATTCGAATCCAAAATGCGCGGACGCAATGCGTCTCCTTCGATTTCTTCCATTGCCCAGAAGTTCGGAAATACATTTGTCACGAGATAAAGCATGCCCCCCGTCTTCCGGGCGCTTTTCATATAGCCTTCCACTCCAATTTCACGGATGAACACTGGCTTTTCCGGCATTTCGATGTTGTACAGACGGACAGTCGTCAAGCTGTTCATCGGCATCATTTTATCCATTGCATTTGATTTATCCGTATCCGGATAGCGCTGCATTTTTTCTCCGAGAACAATGAGTAAGTCGTCATGTAAAAATAGCTGTGACGGATAATAGTCGTCACCCGGTTTAATTTCAGCCGCGACTTTCATCTTTTGAGGGTTTCGGATATCAACGACTTTCACAGACGTGCCTGCAAAAATGGAATAGATATATTCGCCATCCGTTTTCACCATATCCGATTCATCAACGCCTTCAACTTGATTATTCGTCGAAGAATGATCACCTCCGCCTACCGCATTCGATGACTCCGCACTGTCCATGGAGGCTTTTTCCGAAGACTCTTCAACTCCATCAAACCTTACCGCGACGGACTGCATATCTTTTGCTCTTTTGAAATATGCTTTCAAATCTTCCTCAGAGCTGATCGAATCGATAGAACCATAGGCGGAAACGTCCGCCTTCTTCGTGAAGATCGAAATGCCTGCAACGACCATGAATAAAATCATCGAAATGATCAACCATATTATCGGTTTCCTCAATTTCATCACCTTTCTTTGTCTGCTTCTTTACTTAGTAGACTTGTCGGAGAGATTTACGTTTCACCTTTCGGAAAAAACATTTTTGTGGTTCCATTCGAATATGGTAGTCTTATAGAGTGGGTAAAATAACATAGGGGGTATAGGGGAATGAAAACACTTACAAGATGGTCGAATAGGATCATGGAAAGATACTTGCCTGATCCATACATATTCGTTGCCATTCTGACACTGCTTGTCTTTTTGCTCGGTGTTGGACTGACGGATTCGGGTCCGCTCGAGATGACTGTCCACTGGGGGAATGGTTTCTGGGGGCTTCTCGCATTTACAATGCAGATGGTCATCGTATTAGTTGCGGGACATGTATTGGCAAGCAGTCCTTTTTTCAAGAAGATATTGAGTTCATTGGCAGGATTGGCGAAGTCGCCTGGTACAGCGATTCTACTCGTGACCGTCGTATCGCTCATCGCTTGTTGGATCAACTGGGGATTCGGTCTCGTCATCGGGGCGTTGTTCGCTAAGGAAATCGCCAAAAAAGTGACGACTGTCGATTACCGGCTATTGATTGCAAGCGCTTACTCCGGTTTCATCATCTGGCATGGAGGGCTTGGCGGATCGATTCCATTGTCCATCGCGACGGAGGATCATCCGTACGCCAACATGATGGGTGTCGTTCCAACGTCCGAAACGATTTTTTCAACGTATAATCTATTCATTATCGCAGTTCTATTCATAACTTTACCGTTGTTAAACCGTTTCATGATGCCAAAACCGGAGGATACGGTCAGCGTCGATCCAAAATTGTTGGAAGAGGAAATCGAAGTGGAAGAAGCAGAGGAAAAAACGCCTGCTGCGCGGCTTGAAAATAGTGTGATCCTTTCCATGCTGATCGGTGCATTAGGTGTCGTCTATCTTGTACAGCACTTTGTCACTAAAGGTTTCGACTTGAACCTGAATATCGTCAATCTGATTTTCTTTATTCTCGGCATCATTTTCCACGGCACGCCAAAACGTTTTCTTGCAGCAGTTGCAAATGCAGTCAAAACGTCAGGTGGAATTATCATCCAGTTCCCGTTCTACGCAGGGATCATGGGCATGATGGTAGATTCAGAACTAGCGAAAGTCATGTCGCAATGGTTTGTCAGCATTTCAACCGAAGCGACCTTCCCGCTCTTCACATTTTATGCGGCGGGACTCGTTAACTTCTTCGTACCGTCAGGCGGAGGACAATGGGCTGTACAAGCGCCGGTCATGCTTGATGCGGCTCAAACGCTTGGCGTCAGCTACTCGAAGACTGCGATGGCCATCGCATGGGGCGATGCATGGACGAATATGATCCAGCCGTTCTGGGCATTGCCTGCACTTGCGATTGCAGGATTGCGCGCGAAGGACATTATGGGCTATTGTGTGTTCGTCTTGTTGTTGAGTGGTATTGTCGTGAGTATCGGGCTTTATTTCTTTTAAGTAAACATGCAGCATCCGGAGCGCCAATACGGCGGCTTCGGATGTTTTTCATTTTGAATAAATACCGTTGTTTCACTCCAACTTACCATGGAGTTCTCGTTCTCACATGAAAAGTTCTCGTTTATGCGACAAGAGTTCTCATCCTACCTCGGAAAGTTCTCGTTCTCATACGAAGAGTTCTCGAATGCCGGGAGATTAGCCTCTCCCCGCATTTTATTTATTCTCCCAATACTTCTATACAAGTTACAAACGCACGTTTCAAGTCTTCATGCGACCACCTTGGGACGCGGCCGTGGATCCGGTATCCTCCGATTTCTCCCCCGCCACGTTTATCAGTCCCCACACAGGGAATATCTCAAATAGATGATTTTTCTAAGGAGGAATAAATGAATGCCTGAAGACAAATACGAACAAAAAGATGAGCAAGTGACACCTCAAACACAAAATCAGCAGCCTGGAATTGAAGCGGAGATGGACCCGCTTCCTATCTATGACGATGAAAATTATAAAGGCTCGGGCAAGTTGAAAGGGAAAAACGCTTTGATCACCGGAGGAGACAGCGGAATTGGTCGGGCCGTCGCAGTCGCATTCGCGAAGGAAGGAGCGAATGTGGCGATCGCCTATTTGGACGAGACCGAGGACGTCGATGCGAATAAAACCGTCGAGCTCATTGAACAATATGGCGGCAAAGCAAAGAAAATTCGTGTCGATATTAGTGAAGAGGAAAATTGCGAGCAGCTGGTCAACGATGTCATCAAGGAATTCGGCAGCTTGAATATTCTCGTCAACAATGCTGGAAAGCAGTTTCCGCAGGACGATATCTCCCAAATTTCTGGCGATCAGCTACGCGAAACGTTCGACACCAATTTCTTCGGACTGTTTTATTTATCAAAAGCGGCGCTGGCCCATATGAAGGAAGGCGATTGCATCATTAACACCTCTTCCGTAACAGCTTATAACGGCTCGCCGGGATTGATCGATTATTCAGCAACGAAAGGCGCCATCACGTCATTCACACGCTCCCTCGCCTTGAATTTGGCTACGAAAGGAATCCGCGTCAATGCCGTGGCACCTGGCCCGATCTGGACGCCATTGATTCCTGCAACATTCGACGCGCAAAAAGTCGAGCAGCACGGAGCGGACACACCTTTGAAACGCCGCGGACAGCCGGCTGAAAATGCACCGGCCTATGTTTTCCTCGCGTCAAACGATTCAAGCTATATGACTGGGCAGACGATTCACGTTGATGGTGGAGATTATGTAGGTTCTTAATCTTTTAGGGTGTTGCTCTTTGGGCGTGGAACGCTGCTCTTTGGGCGCGGCATGCTATTCTTTGGGCGCGGAACGCTGCTCTTTGGGCGCGGCATGCCGCTCTTTGGGCGCGGAACGCTGCTCTTTGGGCGCGGCATGCTGCTCTTTGGGCGCGGAACGCTGCTCTTTGGGCGCGGTAACCCCCACTCTGGACACGAGCATAGTACCACTAACTATAAAAAAGCGATTTGCAGACCACAATCCGCAAATCGCTTTTTCTTATGCCTCTACAGCTTCTCTTGAATACCGTTTTTTGAAGATCAATGCAAAATAGCCGAACGTAATCGCGAGGCACGCGACCATGAAGCCGATTAGCACACCGTTGCTAGCCCATAGATGCGCCATGTCCCCAGTGGAGATCGCCGCCTTGAAAGCTTGGACGGAATACGTCATCGGCAGCAACGTATTGAACACTTGAAGAGGTTCAGGAATTAATTCCAACGGGAACGTCCCTGCACTCGTCGTCAATTGCAAAATCAAGATGAGAATTGCCATGAACCTCCCCGGATCGCCAAACAGCGACACTAGCATCTGCACAATCGCGATGAATGTGTAGCTCGTAATGATTGCTGCCAAAATGAACAACGGTAAATTGACCGTTTCCATTCCAAGCGCACCTTTTATGATTCCGACCGCAACTAATGCTTGTAGGAGTCCGACAATCGCCAAAACGGAAACTTTGCTCGCCATCCATCCGAATGCGCCTGTCGGTTTGATCGCTGGTTCGACGAGCGGGAAGACGATTGATAACAGTAATGCCCCCACGAATAATCCAAGTGAAAGGAAGTAAGGTGCAAATCCAGTACCGTAGTTCGGCACTTCATTGATGCCCTCTTTCTCAACATCCACCGGAGATGCGGCCATTTCATACGTCTTCTCATTCGGATTCACTTCGCTTGCAGCCGCATTCGCCTCCGCAAGCTTCTCTTGCAACGTCAGCGTACCTTCGTCCAACTCTTTCATGCCGTCCGACAACTTCGCAGAGCCATCCGCAAGCTCCTTCGATTTAGAAGCCAACGTGCTGGTTCCTTCTTTCAATGTACCCGTTCCGGCATTCAGCTCACTCAAGCCGGACGCCAAATCGGTTGAACCTATTTGCGCTTTCGCGACACCTTCCGATAGTTGGTCAATACCGGATGCCAATGCCCCGTTCCCTTGCGCAAGAGCGGAAACCCCCTCCGACAATGCAGAAGACGATTCGTTCAATTTATCCAATCCCGCGAACGCCTGCTTATGGCCTTCGCGCAATTGACCGGCCGCGCCGTTCAACTGGGCAGCTCCATCGCTGAGCGCAGCGGTTCCTGATGTGAGCTCGGACATGCCGCCTGCCAGTTCAGCACTTCCTTGTTGCAGCTGACCCAGTGCCGACTTCAAACCTGCCTGTTGGTCCTCCGGCAATGATGCTAATACTGGCGCTAGTTTTTCCGACAAATCATTGATGCCAGCATTCACGTTTTTCGAGGCTTCCGCAAGTTTCTGCGCAGATCCATTCAACGCAGCTGTTTTATCATTGATTGTCCCGACAACCTGTCCGAACTCTGCTTCCTTTAGCGCAATTTGCGCATAGCTATCCTTTAATTGCTGAACACCAGCAATATAGTCGGCAATACCGCCTTGTAAATCGGTTGCACCTTCAGTTGCCTGAGCCGCTCCCTTTTGAAGATCCACAACACCCGCAGAGAGCGCGCCGATCCCTTTATTCAAATCCGCAGCGCCTTTCGCGGCATCAGCAGTCCCTTTCGCCAGACGGTCCGAGCCATCCATCAATGTAATGGTGCTCGACGCCAACGTTTCCAAATACCCTTTCAGATCATCCGCACCTTTCGCAAGCTCGCTTGCACCGTCATGCAATTCACCTGCGCCGTCCGCAGCTTCGCCAAATCCGTTGCCGCTTTTCTTGATGGAATCAAACAGCTGCTCCGCATATGTTGATGCAACTTTATCATTCACTTCCGCCCGGATCCGCTCCATCGCCGTCTCCCCGATCTGGGCAGACAAGAAGTTGAAGCCCTCATTCGGCTTGTACACAATCGTCAACTTCTCAGGGTGCTCATCCAGCAATGTCGTTGCGTGCTGCGAGAAGTTCTCCGGTATTTCAATCGCGATATAGTAGTCCTGGTTTTTCAGGCCTTTCTCCGCGTCCGCCTTGGAAACCTCTTGGATGTTAAAATTATTTCCTTCCATCAGCTTGTCGACCAATTCATCGCCTAGTGCAAGCTGGTTCCCTTCCAACTCTGCGCCTTTGTCCAAATTCACGATCGCCACCGGCAATGCGTTCATATTGGCATACGGATCCCAAAACGCCCATAAGAACATGCCTGCATATAAAACCGGAATGAAAAGGATGGCGATCATCGGTACAAGCACTTTCCTTGTACGGAGAAGCTGTTTCCATTCCGCGAATATCATTGATTTTTTCATTCGTAATTCCTCCGTTTGTACTAATTGACCAAAACCCTCATTCGGTCAATCGTGAATAAAAAAAGAGTCTCAAGCTAAGAGACTTGTAAAAATGGTGCTGCGCAATAATCCTGCGATCCGCTCTTCGGACAGCTCTTCATTCTCATGGGTTTTGCCCCAATCGACGACAAGCGCCATATATGATTTGAACAGAAGGTATGCAACAAGCTCACTGTCGCAAGGCTTCAATTCGCCTTTATCGACAGCAAGTTCAATTTTCGCTCGTATATAAGAGACGATTTCATTTTCAATATCGGCGAGTACTTCAATGACTGCCGGTGTGCGCAGTTCTTTTCCTTCATCGACCAATTTGGCATACAATTGGTGCGTCTCCCGGAATTTCAGCATTTGCATGAGCCGGGCATGGGCATTCTGCTCGAAGGAAGCACCTTCGACTGTTGCCGCATCTGATGCCACCCGCATCTCTTCGACCATTTGCAGGACAATTGCGTTAAACAGTTCTTCTTTGTTCGCGAAAAATGTATAAATCGTCCCTTTACCTACATTCGCTATTTTGGCGACTTGGTCCATCGTCGTCGCTTTAAAGCCGAACAGCGAAAACGACTTGGCGGCTGCCTCAAGGATTTCTTGCCTGCGATCCATTTCTCCACCCCGCTTTATTGACCATAAATCAATTCCGGTCATCCGGTCATTATAATACTCCTATGTACAACGAATTGCAACAAAAAAAGAAGTTATCATAGTTTCACGATAACTTCTGTGCCGTCTTTCGCCTTGACGTTCACTAATCCCAGTCCCCGATGTTTTTTCAATTCAGCAACAATGCCCCTTAATTCCCTCTTATCTATCTGGGGAATTTCAAACACATTTTCCTTGTCTTCAGATTGCTCCCTTATCCATTTGTTAATGAGTTTTTGAAGGCGTTTAGAAGACATGATCATTATGCCGAGTGTCAGGAACGCATACGGGATTGGGATGAATAACCGGACCTTATCCGTTTTCACCTTGACTCTCATCATTTATTCGATGAACACGGAAACTGTATCCCCGTCTGCCGACTTGACGTCAACAATTTGTCCGTCCAGTTCATTCTCAATCGCTTCAATGAGTACATCAATATCAATGTCTTTCACGTATTTCTCAGACTGTGGAATGTTTCCCGCAATGTTATGGCCTGCCTTCAGCAGAACTTTGATTAGCTTGATTGGCAGATTGACAGAAACATTGTCGTTATCGGCCGATACGACCCGGATTTTCAATGTCTTATCCGAATATGCAGTCCGCTTGGATGACGGCCCAGTCCCGGAATCCCTGTTTTTCAACACTTCAATAAGCTCAGATGCCTTCTCTGCATCGACTTTCCCCTCTTGCACCATCGTCAACACTTTCTCAATTTCCGTTTTCACAATGAATTCCCCCTATTCATCTTTTAACAGTTTTATTGCTTCTTCCGGAGTGATTTCTCCGCTCTCCAACATGGCGACTACTTTTTTCTCGTCCACCTCGCTCTTCTTCTTTATCTCATATCCGAGTGAACTGACGACTTCGTTAAGTTTGCCGCGGACAGTCGGATACGAAATTCCAAGTTCCTTTTCTACTTCTTTAATATTCCCCCTGCACGCCAAAAACACTTCAACGAAATGGAGCTGTTCCCCCGACAATGCCGCCAACTTTGACAGCTCAAACTCATTTTCGATGGTCGTATGGCATCGGTTGCAATGCAGCTTCGTGACTTTCAGCGTTTCATCGCAGACTGGGCAATGACTAATAACGGGATATGCCATAATTATCTGAATTCCCCTTTCGTAAATCCATCATATCCCATTCATTTTGAAATGGCAAGCGAAATATCAATAATTTTAATTACCATATTAACAATATTAATTACCAACTTAATAATATTCATTTATCTAAGTTGTTTTTTAAAATGAAAAGGTGAAAGGGTTTTGAACCTTTCACCTTTTGTATTGGTAAGACTTTATTTATGATCCATTTTCAAGTAACCATTGTTCATAATAGGCATCCAGTTTGTTCTGCAGTGAATTAATTTTCTCTGCAGTTACATTCCCTAATTTCAATCGCTCAATTTGGAGTTCCAGCGCAGTGATTTCTTCTTCCACGCTTGATCCCTGTTTCGGTTTCTTCAATTTGTCGACAGTCTTTTTCTTGGGCAGTTCAATGACTTTCAATTGTTGCCGCTCATGCCATTTCTGCCTCGCCCAATCGAAAGGACCTTCGAACATCATCATCGTTCCGTCATCAAGCCATGCCGTACGGGAAAATAATTTATTCAAGAAATAACGGTCATGCGAAACGGCGAGTAGTGTTCCTGGAAAATCCTCTAATGCGTCTTCGAGTACTTCACGCGACTCGATGTCCAAATGATTCGTCGGTTCGTCCAAAACGAGGAAGTTCACGTCCTGATGCATCAGCTGTGCAAGCCGCAGTCTCGTACGTTCGCCGCCACTCAAGTCTCCGATCCTTTTGAACACGTCCGGTCCGTAAAACATAAATTTCGCGAGTATATGCCGTGCTTCGCCTTCCTCTACGCCGACCTCTTTCCGAAAGACATCGAGCAGTCGGGCTTTCGGATTCTCGATGGCAAAATGTTGCGAGAGGAAGCCCACTTTCACACTGCTCCCCAGTTTGCATACTCCCTCGTCAGGAGCAAGTTCACCTAGAAGCATCTTCAAGACCGTCGATTTCCCGCTTCCATTCCTTCCGACAATCGCGGCACGGTCCTTCCAATATACTTGTAAGTCGGCGCCGCGCAATAATTCATTGGAACCGAAAGTTTTCGCAACGTCCTTCATGATGACGACTTCCTTGCCGCTTCTCGTCGCCGCTTCAAATGACAATGCCATTTTCCGCGGATCGATCAACGGCTTCCGAAGCTTCTCCATCCGTTCCAGCGCACGCTCCATATTCCTCGCTTGCCGATGCAATCCTGCATTCGGCGGATTCGCTTCATTCGCCCAAATCCGAAGCCGCTTGATCGCTTCTCTCATTTTCTTGATCTTCTTCTGCTGCTCCTCATAGTCTTGAAATTCCCGCAGGAGGCGCTCTTCTTTTTCCTGTACAAATGCACTGTAATTGCCGTAATACAGATGCAGCTCCCCATCTTCAAGGTCGGCAATCTTTGTCACGACGTTATCGAGGAAGTAGCGGTCATGAGAAATGATGACAACCGTACCCGTATAGTCCGTCAAATAGGCCTCCAGCCATTCCACTGCGAATAAATCCAGATGATTCGTCGGTTCATCGAGAAGCAGCAAGTCCGGTTGGGAAAGCAGTATTTTCCCTAACATGATTTTAGTCTGTTCCCCGCCGCTCATCTCGGTGAAGTCCTGTTCGACAAACGACTGCAATTGAAGACCGTTGATAATCTTTTCGATTTCCGAATCCATTGCGTAGCCGTCACGCCGGACAAACTCATCCTGTAATTGACCGTATCGAAGAAGCAGACGCTCCATGTCAACTGTGTCCGGGTTCGATAATTCCAATTCCATTTCGGACAACTGCTGTTGAATGGCTCGTAGTTCTTCGAATGCGCTATGGAGCACGTCATATCCGGTCATCGAATGTTCAAATGAAGGGATTTGCGATAAATACCCGATTTTGGATCCCTTCTTATAATGGATGCGTCCAGCATCTGGTTGTTCAATAGCCGCAATGAGTTTGAATAACGTTGTTTTCCCGCTTCCGTTACGTCCCACGACGCTTAGCTTGTCGCCTGTCTTGATGTCCAATGATAAATTTTCAAATATGGTGTTGCCACCTAACATTTTGCTAACTTGTCGGATTGTACAAATCATAATTTTCCGCTTCCTCTCTGATTTAACAGCTTAGGAAAGCACAAAAAAAGACTGCGCTTAGACGCAGCCTTCCCTAAAAATATTGCAAGGAATGATGTGCTAAACAGCTGTGTGATTACTGAAATTGTCTAAAAAAGGGCATACGTATCCCGTTAGGCGCAATTTCATGAGTAATCGCACATGAAGTGGCTAAGTATTCCAATAGACTTTCACGTGCATGCACAGTGTCCAACATCATTCCTCACCCCCGTCCGATTAATAGTAAGAATAGTTTAGCACGGATACTTCGTTTTCACAATTGAATCTTTCTATATTTCAGGATTTGCGATAAAACCCATGAACAAGATGATTCCTGTTTCCTCGTCCGTAATCGCAAGGAAAAATGGACGGTTCACATCCATAACGAAAGGAGCGTCCGGCGGTCCAGAAGCGACTTCCATCTGTATGCCAGTGACCGCGGCCGCTTCTGTTCCTTCTTCATTCACATCGATATATGTTTTTTGCTTTACTTTGCTAATAGCTAGGGAGACATCGCCTTCAACCATCTTACTGAAATCAGCCCTGTCGGTGAATGCATCTGCCATTCCGAGGGCTTCAAGTGCGCCATTCAGCTCCGTTTCGTATGCCATTTTGAACTTAGGAAGTAGAAGCGTTCCTCTCATGCTTCTGAAATTGGAGCTGAGTTCATCCCATTTATCAGCCGACAGCGTAGTTTTGATTTCATCGAAGTTTTTCTGCTCATTCGGAAGGACGATGGTCATGCTCATCTCTCCTTTACCATATGGGAGTTTGACCGCCTGAATTTCGTTGTCGACCAAATACATCAGTTTTTCTTCGAGCTTCATGAAAGGAATCTCTTTTTCTTCCTCATCCCCCAGTTGGAAATTCCGATTATCTGTATCCTTCTTATCGAATGGGTATTTCCAATCGCCTTTGAAATAAATAGCATTCAGCAACATGGCAACGAGATTTTCGTCTAATGGACCATCGACCATTTTATCGATTTTGTCATTCGTCGCCTTTTTCACCCAATCATTGATTTTCTTCGGCGATTCTGTGCTTGCGATATCGATTTCCTCTATTGCTGCATTAAAATAATCCTTCGTCCGCTGAGAAAACTCTTCTTGGAAATGATATTCTTCGTTAAGCCAAATGGAATTGGCGACTTGCAGTTGGATTTCCTTGGAATTCTTATTCAAGATTGTCATGAGGGATGCATTCGCTTTATTCACATCCATCGGATCTATCCCTTCCACTTGCATGGCGTCTGCGATTCCTTCCTTCGTTACACCGTCTGCACCGTTATAGACCATCGCTAGCGCCATCAATAGGCTCGTCGGGGAAATGAAGAGATTTCCGTTATCATCCGTTTCGATTTCCTTAAGTAATTTAAATCCTAACTCATTGTTTGAAGAAACAATCTTTCCATAATCTCCTTCACCAAATTCGACACCTTCCGCAATTTGAAGATTACCTTCATTCGACGTTCCACACCCGGCCATAGACAGCATAAGGCTCATTCCGACAAGAGAAGCGGTAATTTTCTGTTTCACATCATTCACCATCCTTGTACACGTAGACTTCTTGCAGATGGAAAAAGTTACATGACTGTAGCATAAACACACTCCCACTTCATTACTTCCGGTCAATCAATTGAGTTCACGTTCCAATCTCTCTGTATAAGTGCTGATTTCTTCCTTACTAGCATTTTCAATCATGAATGGATCGCCAATTGTAATCGTTGCCCTTCTGTTTTTCCATGCATCTTTTAGATTTGACGGACCTTCATATGTAACCGGCACAATCGGCACTTTCGCCAGAGCGGCAATCGTGATGGCTCCTCGTTTTACCGGTGCGTTCTCAGTCTTTCTCGTTCCGCTAGGAAATATCCCAACGACCTCTCCAGATTTCAGAAGTTTTACAGGTGTTTTAATGCTGCTCGGTGACGGATTTTCACGATCAACAGGAAAAGCTTTAATGCTCGTTAAGAATGAGGCAAACATCTTCCTTTTAAAAAGCTCCTTCTTCGCCATAAAGTGGATTGGGCGAGGCAATGAAATGCCAAGCGCAATAATTTCCAACCACCCTCGATGTGCACACGTAATTACATATCCCCCACTAGCAGGCAGCTTTTGTGTATTCTTCAATTCGATTTTGGCAATGAAGAAAAAAATGATCTTCGCCAATGCAGCTGTAAATTTATACATTTCATCCTCCGATTATTGTCAACGTATGGAACTTTAAACCGCAAAAGTGATCATAAATCACGAAACGCGCTCATAAAACACAAGAAGTGATCATAAATCACGAAACACGCTCATAAATCACGAAACATGCTCATAAAATGCGACTAATGCTCATAAACGGCGGGCAATCCGTAAAGAAACGCCAATAGCGCTGAGGCTCTTGGCGTTTTCCCCTACCTAATTAGTCAAACGGCCATTCCGGCAACATATGGCTCAACTTTTTATCTTCCCGATAACCCAATACATACTCCGCCTGCATTATTGTATGGATTTCGCGCGTCCCCTCATAAATGACCGGCGCTTTCGAGTTGCGTAGGAAGCGGGCGACTGGGTATTCATCCGAATAACCGTAGGCGCCGTGGATTTGGAAGGCGTCGTCTGCTGCTTTATTCGCGAAATCGCACGCTTGCCATTTCGCCAGGGACGTTTCACGTGTGTTGCGCAATCCTTTATTCTTCAATTCACCTGCACGGTAGACGAGGAGGCGGCTCATTTGGTAGCCCGCTTCCATATTGGCAAGCATTTGCTGGACGAGCTGGTGCTTGCCGATCGGTTTGCCGAAGGTTTCGCGTTCGTGGCAGTACTTCACACTTTCCTCGAGGCAGCCCATGATCAAACCGACTGCGCCCGCCGCCACCGTGAAGCGTCCGTTGTCGAGTGCGGACATCGCAATTTTGAACCCTTCGCCTTCTTTGCCTAACAAGTTCGCAGCCGGGATGCGCATATCTTCGAAGAACAATTCTCCCGTATTGCCTGCCCGGATGCCGTATTTCCCTTTAATGGCCTTCGATGAAAAGCCCGGCGTCGTACGCTCGACGATGAATGCGCTGATGCCATGATGCTTCTTCGACTTATCCGTGTAAGCGAAGACAAGGAAATGGTCCGCGACATCACACAAAGAAATCCATGTCTTTTGTCCATTGATGACATATCCATCCCCATCGCGCACCGCAGTCGTTGCCATCGCCGCAACATCCGAACCAGCACCTGGTTCCGTCAATCCGAACGCACCGATTTTCTCACCCTTCGCTTGCGGAATCAGAAATTCGCGCTTCTGTTCTTCCGTTCCCCATTGCATGAGCGTCATGGAATTCAAGCCTATATGGACGGAAACCGCTGTCCGGAACGCTGTATCCCCGCGCTCCAACTCTTCACATAAAATAGCGAGAGAATTATAGTCCATCCCGCTCCCGCCATATTGTTCAGGAACACACACACCCATGAATCCTAAGTCCGCGAGCTTCTTCCAAATGGCCGGATCGAATCCGCCCTCCGCATCCCATCGCTGGATATGCGGCATGATTTCTTCATCTACGAATTGACGCGCCGTCTTGCGCAACATTTGCTGTTCTTCCGTAAACCCAAAATCCAATTCCCACAACCCCTTCCCCGCTCATCGTTTACACATGCGCCTCTTGCGTTCTTACCGTTTCCTCAATGACGACACCGCGTTTTTTCATCTCTTCAATGTATTCAGCGCCCGGAATAATAGTTTCTGGCGGATGGACGCCGCGTTTCGTAATCGTCCCGTTCCCGATCATTTGAGCAACGATTGAAATCGTATTCGCAGTCGCACGGGCCATCGCTGTTTCATTTACCGTCAAATCCTTTTTCGTCACCATGTTATACTCATACGTCGCCGGCATCCCGTGCGCTTCGCCACTCACAATGACTCGCAGCAGGACGGCATCGGATTTATCGCCCAATCGCAATTGCGGAGAAAGCTGTTCACGCATGACGTCCCGGACTTTCACTTGCTTATCCCCGACCTTCACTTCGTTGTCGCGTGACAATAAACCAAGGTCGACAAGCAATTGGAACTTTTCGGCATGACCTTTATAGCGGATTGTCTTATACTCCAGCGTCTGTACTTCCGGGAACGTTTTCGTGAGCGTTGACGTGCCGCCGGACGTATGGAACGCCTCCATTTCACCGAATTCATCGAAATGGATTGTTTCCACTTCTGATAATGAAGGGACTTCTAGGAGTTGGCCATTGCGGATGACGTGGGACGGATCTGTATAATGATCGAAAACGCCCTCGAGTGAAAACACGACGTTGTAATTAAGCGGAGGCTCCGGCTTTACTGGAATTCCCCCTACATAAAGCTTGATGCTTTCCACTTTGTCGAGCTTGCCCGCGCCGTAGCCCGTCAAGATATTGATCATTCCTGGTGCCACCCCTAAATCCGGAATGATCGTAACCCCTTTCGCCGCAGCTTTTTCCGCCAATCCCAGCACAGCATCCGTCGCACCGCCGATATGTCCGCCGAGATCGATGGAATGGACCCCTATTTCCACTGCGATCCGCGCGACCTTCTCATTGAACGTGTAGAACAGCGCATTGATGACGACATCCCCAAGCGCCATCACTTCCTGCAATTGAAGATCATTTGTCGCATCGAGCTGCAAAAGGTCCAGTTTGTCGGACATGAGCTGCTCCGCGAAATCTTCCGCCGACCTCAGATTCAAGTCGGCCAAATACACTTTCGTCACTTCATCGCTTTTCACAAGATCCCGAACTGCCTCTTTCCCCATTAAGCCCGCGCCTAATACAACCACTTTCATCTGAACATCCCCTTCATTCCGAAATTACTTCACTTTACTCCGTGTCGATTTGTGCCCGTTGCAGTTTTCCGCTGAAGTCGACGTAAATGCTCTTCCACTCCGTGAACACATCAAGCGCCGCGACGCCGGAATCCCGGTGGCCATTGCCTGTTCCCTTCGTACCTCCGAATGGAAGATGGATTTCCGCTCCCGTCGTTCCTGCATTGACGTAGACAATTCCTGTGTCAAGATCCCGTTGAGCCCGGAATACTTTATTCACATCCCGCGAAAAGATGGAACTTGACAAGCCATAAACGACGCTGTTGTTCACTTCAATCGCTTCGTCGAGGCTTCCGACTTCAATTAGAGATACAACCGGGCCGAAGATTTCCTCCTGCGCTAAACGACTATCCCATTTCACGTCCGTGAACAATGTCGGTTCGAAATAATGTCCTTTCGCCAAGTCGCCATCCGTCAGCACACTTCCCCCAGCCAACAGTTTCGCGCCTTCTTCTTTTCCAATTTCAACATAGCTTTGAATTTTCTCCAATGCCTTTCTGTTGATGACCGGTCCAATTTTCACGGTCTCGTCCAAGCCATCCCCGATCGCCAGATGCTTCATCGATGCCAATAATTTCGTTTCCAACTCTTCCTTAACATCTTTATGCACGATGACCCGGCTGCATGCGGTACAGCGTTGGCCCGCCGTTCCGAACGCACTCCAAAGAATCCCTTCCACGGCTAGGTCGATATCTGCATCATCCATGACGATGACTGCGTTTTTTCCGCCCATTTCAAGTGACACTTTCTTTAAGTGGCGACCGCCTGTTTCCGCGACCTGGCGCCCTGTTTCGGTCGATCCCGTGAAGGAAATGACCCGGACATCGGGATGCTCGATCATCGCTGTTCCTACTTCAGATCCTGAGCCGAACACAATATTGGCGACTCCGGCAGGAATTCCGACCTCCTCGAAAATCTTCGCCATTTCATACGCCATCATCGGCGTTTCAGTAGCCGGCTTCCAAACAAATGTGTTCCCTGCAACCATTGCCGGGAATGACTTCCACGTTGCAATCGCCACCGGGAAGTTCCATGGCGTGATCAATCCGACGACCCCGATCGGTGCCCGGACGCTCATCGCGAATTTATCCTGCAGCTCGGACGGTACCGTTTCCCCAAACAGCCTGCGCCCTTCCCCGGCCATATAGAACGCCATGTCGATCCCTTCCTGCACTTCCCCGCGGCCTTCCTCGATGACTTTCCCCATTTCCTTCGTTAACACTTGCGCCAAATGCTCTTTTCGTTCCTTCATGAGATTTCCGATTGCATATAAGTAATCCGCCCGCTTCGGTGCAGGAACAAGCGCCCATTTTTTCTGCGCTTCCTTCGCCGCCTTCACAGCCAGATCTACGTCTTCACTTGTCGATAACCGTACTTGCGCCAACTCTTCCCCATTCGCCGGATTTGTGACAGCCGTATAGTTCGCTCCCCCGCTATCCTGCCAGGACCCTCCGATAAAGTTGTTCAATTGCATGTCTTCATTTCCCCTTTCCAACACGAACTTTTTTGAAACCGCTTACAGTCTATTTATTTCGACATTATCCTTTCAAATCCCTTCTTTTTGGAATGAAAAATAAAATCCCGTACAGGGCATCACCTGTACGGGATCATTCATTTTTGGAGCGCTTCCGCGATGTAGGACTTTAATGTTTCGACATTTTTCATCATGGCCGAAACGGATACGCCGAACAGTTTCGCAACGTCCGTCTGTGTAAATTCGGCATCTCCCAGTATCCCGGCTTCGTGAGCCGTTTTAAAGAGGGAGGCAGCGAGAACTTCCGGCTTCCGTATGATTGGTTCCTCTTGAAGGCAAAAAATCGCAAAGACGAGTTTCACCAAATTTTTCAAAGGTTCCTTTACGTTAAATTCACCCAGTTTCGCCAAAGCAATTTCCAACACTTCTAGTTGGGGTTCCGTCATGGATTTTTCAACTTCCGGTACTGCCAAGTCCTCGGAATGAGGCTCGTGTACACGCGATAGCAATAGTTTATAGACATCCATCATATGTTCATTATAGAAATCAATGTAGTCCGCGAATCCTTCAGATTCCGCCAATTCCATGACCTGCCGCTGGACGGAACCGGACTGATCAGCTACACGGTATAAGCCGTTGAGCAAATAAACATTCGCCGGAGGTTTCCGATCATCGTACAGGGCGATGCCGAATAAGATATCCCCTTCCCTTAATTCATTACTCGGGGACAACGGAAGTATGTACGTTTCATTATCCAAGATTTGATCAACGGTTACCGTTTCTTCGGAAATCCCGCTCACTTTGCCAAGCAAAACGACAGGATCATTCCAATGCTTCAGAAGCCGTCGGGTATCCGATCGTACTGTGCCACCCAACTCCTTCATCACATGACCTCTCCATAAGTCAAGCCGAGCAATGAACAAATAATACTCCCCTGTCACCTGTTCGATCTCTTTATTGCTGAAAAATCTGCCAAGACCAGAGCTCCATTCCCTCTCATAGCGGTCGTACTCTGCAAATTCAGCGGGGCTGATTGCGTTTTCAAAATAGCCGGAGACGATCCGCCTTAGCTCATCATCAACCAAATGCTCATTTGAAATCTCGGTCTTCAAAGAACAGCATCTTTTATATTTCTTTCCGCTTCCACACGGACAAGGAGCATTCCTTCCAATCATTCCGCTCACACCTTTCTACTTAACTATAACAAAAGACGGTGCAGGAGACTATTCCTGTACCGTCTTCGTTTCTATCGAATCACTTTCAGCCGGTGATTTCTGCTCTTCATACTTCGGAGGACGGACCCTTTTCACAAAGAGAGTGAGGATCAATGCGGCAACGGATATGAAGGTGGCAATCAAGAATGAGTAGTTAATGCCTTCCAGCATCGCCTTCAAGCCGATTGCATGCTCCATCGCTGCCATCCCGCCTTTATCGGTAGGGATATTCCCACTTGCCACTGTATCGTTAAAAAGGGCTTCTCCCGACTTTTCCATGCGCTTCGTCATAATTGTAAGCAGTATCGCGGAACCGATCGCCCCCGATACTTGCTGCAATGTATTATTCATCGCTGTGCCGTGAGGGTTTGATTTCATCGGAAGCTGGTTCAAGCCATTGGTCATGATCGGCATCATGACCATCGACATTCCGAACATCCGAACTGTATATAGAGCCATCAAGTAGTAATATCCTGAATCCAATTCTAGGCGGCTTAAGTAAAACGTTGTGATGACAGTGATCAAAAGTCCGGTGATCGCAAGGACTCGCGCACCGTATTTATCGAATAGCCGGCCAGTGATCGGCGACATGATCCCCATTAGCACCGCACCTGGAAGCATCAAAATCCCCGCTTCAAACGGTGAAATTCCGCGCACTTCCTGAACATAAAGCGGCGTCAGGATCATCCCGGAAAACATCGCCACCGACAGCACGATCGAAATGACGGATGCAAGTGCGAACATCGGATATTTATAAATTCTGAAGTCCAGCATCGCAACGTCCATCCGCAATTGGCGGATGATGAATGCGATTAGTGAAACCGCTCCAATTGCAATCGTTCCATAAACGAGCGGATCGCCCCATCCTTTTTCTCCCCCGGCCGAACTAAATCCGTATAATAGGCCGCCAAAACCGATTGTGGATAATACGAGAGAGAAGACGTCCAACTTCACCGCTGTATTCGGCGTGATGTTTTTCAGCTTCCAGAGCGCAAAGACGATTGTCAGAATCGCAAACGGCAACACGATTTCAAAAAGCGTGCGCCATGAATAATGCTCGACAACCCAACCTGACAATGTAGGCCCGATTGCAGGCGCCGTAAACATGACAAGCCCGAACATCCCCATTGCCGATCCCCTCTTCTCGATCGGGAAAGCGACGAGCATGACGTTCATCAATAACGGCATCATCAAAGCGGAACCTGAAGCCTGGATCATACGTGCCGCAACGAGCATTCCGAAGGTCGGTGCAAAGATGGCAAGAGCCGTACCGATCGTAAACAATGTCATCGCTGTTAAAAACAATTTACGGTTCGTAAACTTTTGTACAAAGAAAGCACTTGCCGGAATCATGATTCCATTCACAAGCATATAACCAGTTGTCAGCCATTGGACGGCTGAAGGTTTCACCTGAAACTCATTCATAATAACCGGCAAAGCTATATTCAATAATGTATTGTTCAAGATTGCGACGAATGCCCCGAAGAATAAAATCGCTATCATTCCATAAGGAGGCTTTTCGTGCATCTTCTTTATATCTATTTCCAATAGAAGGCCCCCATTCAAATTCAATCTTTATCTATACACAATTCCATATTTTATACCGTCAGTACAAAATAATCAAATATAGAAATCGTTTTCAATCAAAAAAAGTTTTCAACACTGACAAATCAGTAGTAAGCATGGTAAAATCATTTTATACTCACAGTACAAATTCAGAAAATCAAGGGTGATAGAGATGAACGAACGTAAACGCCAAGTCATGCTATTAGCTAAAAAACTATTTATCGATAAAGGATTCACAGCTACGTCCGTTCAAGACATTTTGGAAGAAGCAAAGATTTCCAAAGGGACATTTTATAATTATTTCACATCCAAAAATGAATGCCTTATGGCCATTTTAGAAGATGCCCATAACGAGTCTGTCATCAGGAGACGCGAACTTCTCGTCGGGCGTGATAAAAAGGATAAAGACATATTAGCCGGGCAGATCCTCGTCCGGATGCAAGTGAACCGGGAACTGAATCTGCTTCCGATTTACGAGGCAGTTTTTTATTCCAATGATGAAGAGCTCCGAAATTTCGTGAAGGCGTACCATCTGAGCGAGTTAAAATGGATTGCCGGTCGCCTCGTCGACCTCTATGGCGAGGAGGCCAAGCCACATGCTTTTGACTGCTCTGTCATGACGCTCGGGATGATCCAACAACTGAACCATTTCTGGAAAGCCGGCTCATCCAAGGACCCGGACATTGAAAAACTTGTCCATTTCACATTCCGAAGGATGGACGCCCTCATGTCCGATATGATTGAACAGAAGGATGTCCTGCTTGAACAACATTTAATTTCGTCATTAGAAATACCGGCTGGAGATCTGAAAGAAAAACTCCAAGAGGACCTGCTAGTTCTAAAAAAGAAATTGGAACAGGAACAGATTGGAAACTGCGTGGACTACGCAAACTTCCTTCTCTCCGAATTGCAGGCCGAGAATCCTAGAGTATCCCTTTTGGAGGTGGTCGGCCGTTCATTCCGTGAAGATAGCAATGGCAAGATACTTGCCGATCGTGTAAATGAAGTCATATTCCTACTATGGAAATATATTGACTCGATTAAAGCAAATTCGTGAAACTTTCGAAGCCTACCACCGTACAAGTAATCAACAACTAAACTTTTAGGGGGCATTTTATGAACAATCACGAAATCGATTTCAAATTGTACGGAGACGATATGCAATTTGTAGAAGTTGAATTGGATCCAGGCGAAACAGTTGTCGCAGAAGCAGGTTCATTGATGATGATGGAAGACGGAATCGAAATGGAGACGATTTTCGGAGATGGCTCAGGAAATTCCGGCGGAGGCATCATGGGCAAGTTGATGGGAGCAGGAAAACGCCTGATTACAGGAGAAAGTCTCTTCATGACGACATTCACGAATGAAGGATCCGGCAAAAAACACGCCTCATTCGCAGCTCCTTATCCGGGAAAAATCATCCCGATGGATTTAAGCCAATACAACGGCAAGATCATCTGTCAGAAGGATGCATTTTTAGCTGCAGCAAAAGGGGTTTCTGTCGGGGTTGAATTCCAAAGAAAACTTGGCGTCGGCTTTTTCGGCGGCGAAGGATTCATCATGCAAAAGCTTGAAGGGGACGGCATGGCTTTCGTCCATGCCGGTGGAACGATCATCGAGAAGACCCTTTCTCCTGGCGAAACGCTGCGCGTCGATACAGGTTGCCTCGTCGCCATGACGCAAGACGTCAACTATAATATCGAAATGGTAAAAGGCATCAAGACAGCATTGTTCGGCGGCGAAGGATTGTTCTTTGCCACGCTGAGAGGACCAGGAAAGGTATGGGTCCAATCATTGCCATTCTCCAGACTCGCAAGCCGCGTCTTCGCAGCTGCACCGCAAACTCCAGGCGGAGGCTCACGTGATGAAGGCAGTATCGCAGGTGGATTGTTCAATATGCTAGGCGGGAAATGAATGAGTAAAACCGGAACGCTGCGGCGTTCCGGTTTTTTCTTGTGCGAAATACGCATAAACTTCTATAATCACGCATAAATCTATCGAATGAAGCATAATTCCCGAAATCGGCGCATAAACGCTACTAGACGCGCATAAATTCATAAATCGACGCATAAACGCTTCTAGAAGAGCATAAATCGCCAAAATCGCTCATAAACGCCGAAATTCACGCATAAACGGACGCGTTATCTCAATTCTCGCCATTCAACAATAGCCAAATATAACGCGCTTCCTCTTCACTTCCTGGTTGGATGTTCAATTGTTTCGGATAGTCAATCGTCTTCGCCTTGAACGTCTTCAAATGCAAGACATGCCCATTCGCCTTCGCCGCTTTTTCAAGCATTTCGTCAGCTTCTTCGGACTTCCCTTCAGATGCATCATGCTCAAGTTTCCAATCCAGATATAAATAGGCCGCGTCGCTTTGCGATCCTTTTTCATAGCGAACCATAAGTTCAGCCGCTTCATTGAACCGCTGCGCATGAATCAAACAAGCAACCGCTTCATACCGCGCGCCTTGATTATCCGTCGGGTTCATGCGGACGAGATCTTTGAACACATCCGCCGCTTCGTCAAACTCTCTTTGCCGGAATAAATGGACACCATACGCGAAAGCGGCCCGCATGAACGGCCGGTTCGGAAGGTTCATCCACGGGTTCTCTCCCGGCTCGAACGTCTTGCTCGCATTACGGATCGCCTTTTCGAATTTAGCGGATGCTTTCCCTGGATTGCTCTCTGACTCCGCCGCAAGCAATAGCGCATCCGATAGTTCGGGTGAAATCGCCATTGCCTTTGCTGCAAGTTCCCTGCGTTCATCTTCACTTTCCGCCGCATACGCTTCATACGCTAGCATTTGCGCCCTTCCTTCATCCACATTCGGTTTGCGTTCCGACTGGACGACTCCTGCCGTCGTCATCGCCGTTTCCCAAAGCCCTTTTTCGGAAGGTCGCGGATCGGTGCCGATGTCGTAAACAACGTTCGCCATCGGCTCGTCGAAGCTGCCCATCATCTCTTCGTACAAGGAGGACAAGTCTTCAATGTATGGTTTCATCCCATCGGAGGACGCTTCGTATCGGGTCGCAATTTCCGCTTCATTATCTTCAAGTCCCCGCACAACGCCAAGCTTCGAACCCGTCCAAACAGCGGCTGCAACAAGATCCGGCTGTGAGGCGATTTCCTGTTGGACATTCATGAAATACGCGACCGCCAATTTATGCATAATCTCACGCGCATCGGCATCCTGTCCAAGCTCGCGCATCGCCCCTTCCAACGCTTTCAATGCATCCAACTGCGAAGGGACGAGCACTTCCTCGACCAATTCATTCAGTGATGCCAAGCTCCGCTTAATGAAAAGCTCATAAATATCAAGCGCATGCGCACGAATGAATTCCTTCGGCGTCTTCCCTTCATGAGCTTCACGCAATTCCATGAGCGATTGCTTCGTCTGCTTGCTCCATTTCGCAAGGAACACCATCGAAGAAATCGGTGCAATGGCGTCCTCCCTTGTCCGCGGATCACGCAGCACTGAGCCGAACATCAATGTTCCTGGGTCGGCCGGCATCCCTTCATTCCGGGTGACATGATAGACTTCTTCCGTGAATAACTGACGGACTTCCAACATCCCATCGTCCGCACCAACTACTTCCGCCAATAGCATGAAAGGTTCATCCCAGGCTTTCAAAATGGATATGACCGCCTCGCGCTTCGCCTTCCCGAGCTGTTCCTGTATGTATTCATGCCATCCCGACGGATTGTAAATGAATAAATAAAACTCACCCGCCGCCTCTTCAATATCTTCTTTGCTCCAGCTGTCCGATAGACGGAGAATCCATTCCCGCATCATGCGGGTCATCTCTTTCCGGTCGTCCCCTTTCGGATACCGCCCGAAGAAATTACCAAGGACTTGATCCAATTCTTCATTCACAATCAACCCGATTAAATCCGGCCCCTTCTTGCCACAGCATTTCTTATATTTCTTCCCACTCCCGCACGTACAAGGATCGTTTCTACCAATCATCTTGTATCCCCCCTATGTTGCTTTCCCTCATCATAACAAACATGGCGAGGTGATGCCGCTTCGCTCCACTTTAGCGGGGGTCGATAGTCCCGAAATGACGATAACTTTGTGAAAATGACCGATAACTCGCTCCAACTGACCGATAACTTCTCGGAACTGACCGATAACTCGCTCCAGATGACCGATATACCATGGAAATTGATCGATAAAAAAACACCCGGGCTCCCCGGGTGCCTGAATCCTCACCTATAGCAATAAATACGCAATCGGCGTCACAATAACGATTGTCAGGATGACGCGCTGCACCCAAATCGCAATAAGCTGCGGAATGGAGATCGGAATTTCCGTCGAAACGATACAAGGCACGACCGCCGAGAAGAAGATGATCGACGAAACAGATACGACCGCAATGACGAACTTGACGACCAATGCCGATTCCACAACGAGCAACGCCGGCAGGAACATTTCCGCTATGCCGAGCGCACTCGCTTTTGCAACTAACATCGGCTCCGGCAGCTGCAACGCCCATGTGAACGGATAGAAGATGTAGCCGAGCCAATCGAATACAGGTGTAAACTCTGCCAAGACGAGCCCTAAGAGACCGATCGACAAGATGGAAGGCAGGATCGCCATAGCCATCAACAACCCATCCTTTACGTTCGCCACAATATTTTGCGCGAACGTAGGCGCTTTCGAGACAGTTTCCATTGCTTCATTCCAGGCTGCTGCAAAGCGCTTCCCTTCCGGCTTCACTTCCGGCTGCGGCGTCGAACCTTCGTAATACTCGTTCTTGATTGAACGCAACGGCCATAAGTGGACAGTGATTGCTGTAACAATAAAAGTGACAACCAGCGTCGTCCAGAAATACAAATTCCACATGCTCATCAGGTCGAGCGTCTTGGCGACGACGACCATGAACGTCGCGGAAACCGTCGAGAATCCTGTCGCAATGATGGCAGCTTCTTTCGCTGTGTATTTCCCTTCCTTGTACACGCGGTTTGTAATCAAAAGCCCCAACGAATACGAACCAACGAATGAAGCGACGGCATCAATCGCCGACCTGCCAGGCGTCTTCCAAATCGGACGCATGATCGGCTGCACGAGGACGCCGACAAATTCCAACAGGCCATACCCGACTAACAAAGCAAGGAATACCGCACCGATCGGAACTAATAATCCAACAGGGATGACTAACTTATTCAACAGGAACGGCCCCATGCTTGGATCAAAAAGCCATCCAGGTCCTACGCTGAAAACGAGCATGATCCCCACAACCAAGCCGATCACCTTGAAAAATGAAAAGACCATATTGACGGTCGATTTTTTCCACGTACCTGAAACGAACGGATACACTGCTCCGGCTAGAATGACGACCAATGCATAATACGGTAAAGCCCCTCCGAAATGCGTTTGAATCCATGTGACGATATGATCGAGCATGATTGAATTCTTTTCACCGATCGTGACCGGCACGAAAAACATAAATGCACCGATTGCGCTGAAGACGAAAAACTTCCACATACCCGGATTCGATCGCGTAGTAACTTTCTCCCCCACTTGTGCCATACCTCTTTCACCCTTCCCCCAATATTCTGTCAAATTAAATTAAATGAAAGCCGTGAATGAAGCGTTACATTGTTCATTCACGGCAAGTCCTTACCCTACGACCATTTCTCCCTTTTTCCAAACCTTATCCACATGATTCACGCCGAATAAATACTGCAACTCCTGGTAGTTCGAAATATTCCACATGACGACGTCCCCTTGCTTGCCGACTTCGAGCGAACCGACTTTGTCCTCCATCCGGATGGCGCAAGCAGCATTCATCGTCGCCGCGACAAGTGCCTCCGCAGGCGTCAAACGCATCGAGATGCACGCCAAGTTCATGACGAGCGGCATCGAAGTCGTCGGTGACGAGCCCGGATTGCAGTCCGTCGAAATGGCGACAGCAACGCCTTCATCAACCATTTGACGCCCTTTTGCCGCATCCTCGCGTAAGTACAAAGCAGTTGCCGGCAATAAACAAGCGATCACTCCCGCTTCCGCCATCTGCTTGATCCCTTCGTCAGACGCCTTCAACAGATGTTCCGCTGAAATGGCGCCGACTTTTGCAGCTAACTCAGCCCCGCCATACGATTCGATTTCGTCCGCATGGATTTTTGGAATTAACCCAAGTTTCTTCCCGGCCTCCAAAATACGTTCCGATTGTTCGGGCGTGAACACACCCACTTCGCAGAACACATCGTTGAAGACCGCTAGCTTCTCTTCTGCAACTATCGGAAGCATATCGTTGATAATACTATCAATATATTCATCTTCATTGCCTTTATATTCTTGTGGAACGGCATGCGCCCCCATGAATGTCGGCACGAGGTCGATCGGATGGGTTTCATTCAGCCGCTTCGTCGCCCGCAGCTGCTTCAGCTCCGTTTCCAGATCAAGGCCATAGCCGCTCTTCCCCTCGACAGTCGTTACACCGTGCTTCAGGAATGAATCGAGCCTGCGCGTAGATTGCTCCACCAATTCATCTTCCGTTGCTTCACGTGTCATCCGCGTCGTCGCGTGGATTCCGCCGCCCGCATTCATGATTTCCATATAAGTAGCGCCTTCTAGACGCATTTCGAATTCGCGCTCTCGGCTTCCTCCATAGACTACATGCGTATGCGGGTCGACGAGTCCCGGTGTTACGAGACGCCCTGTCGCATCAATAATGTCCGCCTCGGACGCACGGTCGCCGAATTGACGCTCCAATTCCTCGGTCGTCCCGATTGCTGTAACGACGCCATCTTCAATCCATACACTACCATCTTCAATAATTCCTAGTTCAGACATTTCCTTGTGCTTACGCGGCGCATTCTTGCCCGCGATTGTCGCCAGTTGTGCTGCATGTTTAATCCAGATTGGTTTCAATGATTTCCACCTTCCATCATTGGGATGTTAACCCCTTTTTCCTTCGCTGTTTGAATGGCCAAGTCATAGCCCGCATCGACGTGGCGCGCGATGCCCATTCCAGGATCTGACGTCAAGACACGTTCAAGCCGCGCTTCCGCTTCCTTCGTTCCGTCTGCGACAATGACCATGCCCGCATGCTGGGAATACCCCATGCCGACCCCGCCGCCATGATGGACTGATACCCAAGTCGCCCCACCAACAGCATTGATCATCGCGTTCAAGATCGGCCAGTCGGAAACAACATCTGAACCATCCTTCATCGCTTCCGTCTCACGGTTCGGGGAAGCAACAGATCCCGAGTCGAGGTGGTCACGTCCGATGACGATCGGTGCACTTAATTCGCCGCTCGCAACCATGTCATTGATGATCTTCCCGAAACGCGCACGCTCGCCATACCCTAGCCAGCAAATACGAGAAGGCAATCCTTGGAACTGAATCTTCTCCTGCGCCATCCGAATCCAATTGCAAAGATGTGTATTGTAACTGAATTCACGTAAAATGACTTCATCTGTCTTCCGGATATCTTCCGGGTCTCCGGAAAGCGCCACCCAGCGGAAAGGCCCTTTCCCTTCACAGAACTGCGGACGGATATAAGCCGGAACGAATCCAGGGAAATCAAATGCCCGCTCAACGCCCTCGTCCTTCGCCACTTGACGGATGTTGTTCCCGTAATCGAACGTGATCGCGCCTTTATCCATCATCTCGACCATTGCAGAAACATGCTTCGCCATCGATGCTTTCGCCCGTTTTACATATTCATCCGGATTGGAAGCGCGTAGCTCCGCCGCCTCTTCAAGCGACATGCCGGACGGGATATAGCCATTCAACGGGTCATGCGCAGATGTCTGGTCCGTAAGTACATCCGGGTTGAATCCACGTGCAATCATTTCTGGCAATACATCTGCCGCATTTCCGAGAAGACCGATCGACAACGCCTTCCCTTCCACCTTCGCTTCTTCCGCAAGGCGGATCGCTTCATCAAGGGAATCCGTTTTGATATCTGTATAACGCGTTTCAATACGGCGATCGATCCGCGTTTCATCAACTTCGATGCCGATGCAGACGCCGCCCGCCATCGTGACTGCCAATGGCTGCGCACCACCCATGCCGCCGAGCCCAGCCGTTAACGTGATCGTTCCTTTCAATGACTCCTCGAAATGCTGTTTCGCAAGCTCCGCAAACGTTTCATATGTCCCTTGGACGATTCCTTGAGACCCGATATAGATCCAGCTGCCCGCCGTCATTTGTCCGTACATCATCAAGCCCTTCTTGTCGAGCTCATGGAATGTATCCCAATTGGCGTAAGCCGGCACAATATTCGAGTTGGCAATCAACACGCGAGGCGCATCTGTATGTGATTTGAAAATCGCAACCGGTTTACCCGATTGGATCAATAACGTTTCATCATTCTCAAGTTCCTTCAATGAACGGACAATGGCGTCAAAGCTCTCCCAGTTACGCGCCGCCTTCCCAATTCCCCCGTAAACGACGAGCTTCTCAGGATGCTCCGCCACATCAGGATGCAAATTGTTCATGAGCATCCGAAGCGCCGCCTCCTGTTGCCATCCCTTCGTATTCAATTCCGTACCTCTATATTGAACTACCTTCTCCACTGTATCCGCTTTCATTTTCTGATAACCTCCCTTTCGTTACTATCATTCTATAAGGAAAGTTCAGTTAATTGTTTATAGATTAATTGTAATATTATACTTTGTTGACACTTGGAGTATTAATTTATGAAATATTTTATTGATTATTAATAAAAAGCGAACATTCTCTTGAATTAATCAAGAAACTGCCCGCTTCGATTATTGTTATAACAACATCCTTAAAAACGCTTCGAAATTCACGCCCGCTACGCTTGGAATCTGTTCCTTCGCTGTCGCTTCGATGGCAGCGTTTAGGAACTGCTCTGCAAGCTCCATTGCCTCCGCAACGTCTTGACCACGCATCAAACCGCCCATAATGACGGATGCAAATAAATCACCCGTCCCTGAATAGCTCATGCCGTTATACTCCTGGAGACTGTGATAGGCGCGGGATCCATCGATATACATATTACCTACGTATCTGGTTTCCGAAATGGCCGGAGGATTCAATCCAGTTATAATGAGACTTGCGCCGGTCATTGACTGTAGTTGGCGTCCTGCCTCCTCGATTGATGCTAAATAATCGTCGTTTGTTTTGTAGTTATGCAACTTGTCATATGACATGCCTGTCAGCAAACAGCACTCCGTAACGTTCGGCGTAATGATATCCGCACGCTTCGCAAGTTCCTTCATATAGCTAATCAGCTCCGTAGAAAAAACGTCATACATCTCTCCCCGATCGCCCATTACCGGATCGACAAGAAGCGTAGTCCCTTCCTTGTAAAACGTATGTAAAAATGAAAAGATGTTTTCAATCTGCTCTTTTCCTGTCACGAAACCCGTATGAATGCCATCAAAAGAAGCGCTCAACTTGCTCCACTCTTCTGTAAAATGATTCATCTTGGATGTCAAATCTTCACAATAATAGCTCGGATACTCTGTCTGTGACGTCAAAATGGCAGTCGGCAGCGGAACTGCCTGTACGCCCATGACAGATAAGACCGGGATAGCCGCTGTGAGCGAGCACTTTCCGAAGGATGACATATCTTGGATAACCGCAACTTTTTTCATTAGCTTTCCCACCTAACACGTCGATACTTGCACTTCTTTCATCGTACCACAAGTAGGTAGTTACAAGAATACACGGACAGACAATTCAATCTGACCTCTACCGTTTTTACCGATCTGGCACTTTTGTGATGGTCAGCTATTTAGTAATATTGAGTTAATCAAAAAACTATGAACCAAGGAAGGAAATACACCTATGCAAATTATACAACGAAGCACTCATTCTGCAACACGGGCAAAAACATTCGATTTGGTGCTTACTGCCGTTCTGTCGACGCTTGTCCTAGTGTCAACCGTATTCATCAATATCAAACTTCCGATCGGTCAAGGCGGCTTGATCCATCTAGGGACCGCTGCACTTTTCATCGTTTCGATTCTTTTCGGACCGAAAAAAGGGGCACTTGCCGGAGCCATTGGAATGGGATTATTCGATATTTTCGGCGGCTGGGCAATTTGGGCGCCTACGACAATCGTTGCCCGTGCTCTGCAAGGCTATATCGTCGGTAGGATCGCTTGGTCAAAAGGCCATCAAGGAGATCATATCGGACTCAACATCTTAGGTGCTATCGCATCTATTCCGGTCATGCTGGCAGTATACTTTGTTGGCCAAGGCATCATGTTCGGCAACTGGATCCAACCGTTCGCATCGATCCCGGGTGATCTCATTCAGAACATCGTCGGTCTGCTGATTGCCATCCCATTATGCGTCGCTTTGAAGAAGACACCGTTCTTTCGGAAGAGATTTTAAATTTATTAATAGAAGAGCAGTGAAGAAAAGCTACGTCCTTTCTTCACTGCTCTTTCTTTCAATTACTATCTACCTCATCCTAAACTGATACGGCGTCATTCCCGTCTCCTCTTTGAACCGCCTGCTGAAATACGTGGAATGGGTGAAGCCGGCAGACTTGGAAACTTCGGCAATCGGCAAATCAGTCTCTTTCAACAGACGCTTCGCCTCTTCTATACGGGTTCTCAGCAATGCCACGCTGAAAGACTCGCCCGCTTCCCCTGCATATTTTCTGCTCAACGTACTTTTATGAATTCTCAACTCTTCCGCACATGCCTCCAAGTTCCATGAAGCATCCCAATAATTTGCCGCAATCCGTTCCTGCACTTTGTCGGCAAGGGTTCTTTTGCCTTCCGCGATACCTTCAGTACTTTGGAGAAGCTCCGCAATGAAGGAGAGGAAAGTCCGGATTATATGGTACATGACCGGCTCACGGATAACTGTTTCGAACAAAGCATGGTACGCCTGCTCCATTGCCTGCGACTTCAATGATTTTGCTGTCATGTACCGGCGGATTTGCGCGAGAATGCTCGTCAGCCGGACACGGACCATTTCCGGGTCAGGGAATGGAGATTCAAGTGTGAGGAAATCCTGTTCCATCCACTCCCGGATAGACACCACTTGCCGTTTTTCGAGCATCTCCACCCATTCACGCTGCTCAAGCGGTGATAAAAAAGGATCCATGTCCCTCCACTGAAGGTCGTCCTGCTCGATCGTCAAAATATCATAGCCATCATAGAAAATCCGCTCATGAAACTGGCGCATTTTCTTATAAAGCGCCCTGTACGTACGATTCTGGCTTTGATCTGCATACAAATAAACCGTTAGCAAGGCGTCCGATTGACGTTTCCATTGCGCGAAGAAGATTGAATATGCCTCTTGCAGGTCGTGCACATCTTTTAATTGATGGACGACGAGCACAAAATCCGAAAACGGGAAGATGTCATAAGCGGTCGGAAAATCATGCAATTCGAGTTCGCGGACGAGATGGTCAAGCTCATCCAATCGCGATGGCGCGATTAAACTGAAAAGCACTGGGTGTTCCGGCTTTGTCTCCCCGATGAGAAAGTCTTCGTATGTGACGACTGCTTCCCGTGGTTTGACAGGGCCTTTTAGCCGCGTCCTTTCATTCCGCCAGCGGAAGCGGATTTGCTGGACTTGTTTGACGAGCCGGTCGGGCTGGAATGGTCGAAATAAAATATCTTCCGCTTTCAGGGAGAGCGCTTTGTAAACCGTTTGGAATGTCCTTTCGGAGGAAATTCCGAGCCAGATGGCGTGCGGCGGCAGTTCGAATTCCGTTGTCATGATGTAGTTCATGTCGATAATGTAGAGATACGCATCCGTTGAAACGTCCGCCCCCTCTGCAATTTCAACTTCCACGTCATTCCATTGGGACGTGAGCAGCCATTTCAGACCTTGGGCTTCGAGGGAGTCTTTGATGAGTAGTCGTATTTTCATGCGATCACCTATTTTCGGGATTTGATTTATTGCCATCTAGCTTTATACTGAGGGCAAGAAGTCTTTCATTTCAGAAAGGATGATTGTGGTGAATAAAATCAATGAATCTATTTGGACAGGTCGTACTGATGATATAGAAGACCGTGCGAGTTTCCGTTATCATCAGGTTATTGAACTGGCCGATATTGAGCAAGTTTCTGGCGGATGCGCAATCATCGGTTTCGAATGCGAGGAAGGCGTCCGGCGGAATAAAGGCCGTTTGGGTGCGGCGGAAGCCCCGAATGCATTGCGCGGCGGGCTTGCGAATCTTCCGTGGCGATTCCCGGAAACCGCTCGGCTTTTCGACGTCGGCAATATTGCTTGTGACGGCGAAGACTTGGAGACTGCTCAACAGCAACTTGGCGAAGCGGTGACGGCGATCCTTTCGAAAGGTGCAAAGCCAATCATTCTTGGCGGCGGCCATGAAACTCTTTATGGGCATTATTTAGGAGTCCGCGAATCGATTGGCATAGATGCTACGCTTGGCATCGTCAATATTGATGCGCATTTTGATTTGCGCCCGTACGACGAACAGCCTTCTTCTGGAACGATGTTCAGGCAGATTTTAGAGCAGGATGAGAATGCGAAGTATTTCGTCGCCGGCATCCAGCGTTATGGAAACACGCAGGAACTTTTCGACCGGGCGGATTTGCTTGATGTTACATACGTGCATGAAGACGAAATGATTCCTGGGCAACTCGATAAGCTGATGGAAGCATTGGATGATTTCATGGAGCAGCATGACGCTGTGATGCTGACGTTATGTACGGATGTCTTGAATGCCGCGTTCGCACCAGGCGTAAGCGCTCCTTCTCCATTTGGGCTTGATCCATCCACAGTGCGCGCCATCATCCGGAAAGTGGCTAGGCATGAGAAAACGCGATCTTTCGATATATGCGAAGTAAATCCCGCATTGGATGAAGACGGACGGACTGTGAAGCTTGGCGCTTATCTTGTGAATGAATCGATTGCGTCATTTTTTTTGAAGGCGTAAAGGCTTGAATTGCTGAAGACATTTGGCGCGAGAGAAGCTTGGTCTGTCCAAGTATTCTTCCGCGCTTATTTTTTTGCCTTATAGGACTCGGTTCGTTGGCTCCCTGCCTTCGAGCACATCGGTGATCGCGTTGACATTCAATTTCATCATGGTGAGACGCGTTTTGACGCTTGCGCTTCCGATATGCGGAACCGCCGTGACGTTCGGCAACGTGAGCAATGGATGACGGATGGGAACTGGTTCCGTTTCAAACACGTCCAGTCCTGCACCGAAAATCGTTTCGTTTTTTAACGCGTCATAGAGGGCGACCTCATCGACGATACCGCCACGTGACACGCTGATGAGGGTTGCGGTTTTCTTCATGAGTGCGAGTTCGCGCTCGCCGATCATCCCTTTCGTCTCTTCCGTGAACGGGGCTAGAATCACCACATGGTCCGCCCGCTGTAATAGGTCGTCCAATTCAGCGAATTCGGCTTGGTATTCTTTTTCCGCTTCAGGTTTCCGGCTGCGGTTATGGTAGAGCACATCCATGTTGAACCCCTTAGCTCTGCGCGCAACCGCCTCGCCGATCCGGCCCATGCCGATTATGCCAATTGTTGTCCCGTGTGCATCCATTCCGGTGAAACCCATCGGCGTCCACGAAAGCCATCCGCCTTGCCGCAATTCCTTTTCTGCTGTATTGAAGCGGCGCGCCGTGGCGAGCAGTAACCCGAATGCAAGGTCCGCGGTCGTTTCCGTCAACACATCGGGCGTATTCGTCACAACGATGCCCTTCTCCTTCGCCGCTTCTGTATCGATATTGTTATAGCCGACCGCCATATTGGAAATCACTTTTAAGTTTGTCGCGCTTTCCAACAATTCACGGTCGATCGTATCAGACAGCATCGTCCAAAGCGCGTCGACTTGCGCAATCTCTTCCCGCAATACAGCCTTTGTCACCGCCACCTCTTCCGAATCCCACATCCGGACAGTGAATTTCTCTTTAAGCGGCGCAACGATTTCTTCCGGCAGCTTTCTTGTAATAAACACACTCGGCTTCATTCCAGCCCCTCCCGTTTCACTTTTATTCTATTTTAGCACAATTCTGTCGGTTCTTTTTCTGCCTTATATCAAGTTATCGGTCATTTGAGCGGTGTTATCGGTCAATTCACGGTAGATATCGGTCACTTCAAAGTTTTTATCGATCACTTCAGCCGACTTATCGGTCATTTTCACAAAGTTATCGTCATTTCATGACCTTCGAACTCCCCCGTTCTTGTCGAACGTCATTGTCATCGCGAAATTGTCGTCTGGAAAAGTTATCGCTCATTTCCCAGTGTATATCAATCATTTCCCAACACTTATCGATCAATTGGGTGGATATATCGATTATTTCTCGACTTATATCGATCATTTCCCAAGATATATGGTCATTTCATGACTTAAGAACCACTCCCGCAACGACAAAAAAACGCCCTGCAAGCCAAAAAGGCTGTAGGGCGTCACTACAATCATCCACCAATATAACTCATATTAATCTTCTTCCGGTTTTTCACCGTCTGCTCCGTCCGCTCGTCGGAATACCGGTCGGCACGGCGTCCCCACACACCACTAATGGCGTCAAGTAGCTCTTCATCCGACATGCCGCTGCGGATCAATTTCCTTAAATCGAATCCGGAAGAAGCGAACAAGCAAGTGTACAGCTTTCCATCAGATGAAAGCCTCGCCCTTGTGCAAGTTGAGCAGAACGATTCCGAAACCGATGTGATGAAACCGACTTCCGCACCGTTGTCTACATATCTATACCGCTTCGCCACTTCGCCGTAGTACTCCTCTTCGGCCGGCTCCATCTCATATTCCGCGCGAAGCATTTCATAGATCTCTTTCTTCGTCACGACTTTCTCGAAACTCCAACCATTGTCATTGCCAACGTCCATGAATTCGATGAAACGCAATGTGATGCCGCGTTCCTTAAAATACGCCGCCATCGGGAGAATTTCGCTTTCATTCACACCTTTTTGTA
This sequence comes from Saccharococcus sp. Marseille-Q5394, assembly GCF_946901335.1. Taxonomy (NCBI): domain Bacteria; kingdom Bacillati; phylum Bacillota; class Bacilli; order Caryophanales; family Anoxybacillaceae; genus Saccharococcus; species Saccharococcus sp. Marseille-Q5394. The sequence goes on from NZ_CAMPPQ010000001.1 coordinate 1,911,766, forward strand.
CGACCATATTCATTTTGATCGTGAAACCGATGTTCTTTGCTCGATCGATATTCTTCAAAATGAGTTCTGGCTTAATTCCGCGACCGTTCATTTTCCCAAACAGCTCCGGATCCATCGCATCAAGGCTCATATTCAAACGACGGAGGCCTGCGTCATACAGCGGTTGTGCATATTGCCCGAGCAGCACGCCGTTCGTCGTCAGTCCGATGTCCTCGATTCCTTCGATCTTTGTCAGCTTCACAATTAAGTCGGGTAGACCACGTCGCATTAAAGGTTCGCCGCCCGTCAGGCGAAGCTTCTTCACGCCAATAGATGCAAAAAGGCGGGCGAACCGCTCCATTTCCTCAAATGACAAAAGCTTATTTTTCGGCAAAAACACATAATCATCACCGAAAATCTCCTTCGGCATGCAATAGGTGCACCGGAAATTACAACGATCGGTCACAGAAATCCGCAAGTCCCGAATCGGGCGGCCTAATTTATCTACAATCGGATTCATCTTCGTCAGCTCCTTTCCAGGACATCTGGAGTGTTCGCATTCATGAATATCCGGCGGGCGTCATCTTCCGTTAACAGTTCGCCTTCAATCCATCGGACTCCATGTTTATCCTGAACATCCATGACCCGGCGCTTCCCGTTTTCAAGCGCTTCACGCAAATCCGGGAGTGCATCGGCATCCCAGACTGATACGAGTGGATGATATTTCCCCTCCAAGACGACGGCGGTCACGCCGGAAGTATGGCATTCGAGCAACCGTTCGACCACATCCGCAGTCATGAACGGCATATCACAAGGCAGCACGATATAGCGTTCTGCACACAATTTTTCCATCCCCGACAATATCCCCGCAATCGGACCTTGCCCCGCAAACGGTTCAAGGTCGGTTATCACAAGCAAATCTTCAGGAAATCGTTCCACCAACTCAGGACGTGTCACAACAATACATTCCTCACAATATGGAGATAAAGCAGCCAATGACAATTCATAGAAAGGGTGCTCCTCCCATTCGGCAAAAGCCTTAGGGGACCCGAATCGACTCGACAATCCACCTGCAAGTATAATCCCCGCGGTTTTCATCAGCCACCGCTCACAGGAGGAATGAAAGCACAAACATCCCCTGACTCGATGACGTCATCTTTCAATGCGTATTCTTCATTCACCGCCACTTGGACATTATCCGCACCGAATCCAGGGTACGATTCCTCCGCCCAATTCAGCAGTTCAGCGACCGTCATTGAATCGCGGTTAAGCGTCTCTTCCCCTTTTCCAGTCAACTCACGCAATCTTGCAAAATAATTCACTTTGATCATGCCTGTTCAACCCCCTTTGCAGGATATTTCTTCTGAGCACCGATCCACTCTTCCCCGTCTTCCCAAATTTCCTTCTTCCAGATGGGCACCACTTCTTTAATCCGGTCTATTGCATATTCATTCGCCTCGTAAGCCGCTTTCCGGTGTGGAGAAGAGACGGCGATGACGACTGCGATATCCGATATTTGCAGTTCCCCGATCCGATGGGCGATCGCAACGCGTACACCCGGCCATTTCGCTTCCATTTCCGCTCCAATTTCCGCCATTTTCTTTTCCGCCATCGGGACATAGGCTTCGTACGAAAGGTAAAGCGTCTTCACGCCGTGCGTCCACTCCCGAACATTACCGGTAAAGACCGTGACAGCGCCTGCTGAAGGATGAAGCACATAATCCATGTATTTTTGAACTTCTATCGGTGTTTCCACAATTTCATATTGTTTCATCGCCATCTCCCCTTCCAATCCACTTTACAAACCATTCGTCGATTTGCTCCGTTTCCTCGCGCGAATGTATATGAGGAAATTCCATCTCAATTTCTGGACACCCGATAACGAGCAACTTATCTTCCAACTGACGCAATGTATGCCAGTCTTCCAAATCTCTCAGCAAAACGACTTTATCCCCTGTTTCTCCTTTATACCCTTCAATTAATAAAACATCCGGATTGCCGATCGAAGCCATTTCTTTCAGCCTAGCAAACTCAGGCTCTTCATTCCAGATTAATTGAATCGTGCCGCCACCCGATACAAGTGTTGCATCTGCCCCATTCGCCAAAAATTGCGACGTATCGGTCGAGGCTTCGCTCATGTCCGGTTTTCCGCCATGCCCATGATGCTTCAGAACGGAGACCGACAAACCGTTCTTCTTCAATAAACCGATCCATCTTGCAACCAACGTCGTCTTGCCGCTATTTTTATAGCCGACGACATGAAGCGTTTTCACAATGTCCACTCGCTGACGCCTTGCTCGCTACCGACCAACAGGATATCGACTTCATCCCCCTGGACAAAGCCCCTCGTTCCGCTTGGTAGTACAATCAGGCAATTCCCTCTTGCAATTGAAGAGACTGCGTTTGATTTATTAAAACCCGCTGGCACTGCTTCAATTCCACCCTCGGTGAATGTCCAAGTGGCGCGGATGAAGCGCGTAAATGGATTTGGCTTCGTGAAGTCCTCCCCCAATTTCGCCGTCATCCTTGGCATATAAGGGGCTGTTCCCCCCATCATCGCAAGGATCGCCGGCCTTGTAAATAGCTCAAACCCTGTGAAGCAGGCGGATGGATTTCCAGAGAGGCCGAATAATAGTTTATTTCCAAGCTGAGCAACGGTCGTCACACTGCCTGGTCGCATCGCCACTTTGTTGAATAAAACCTTCGCGCCAAGCCGCTCGTAAATGACAGGCAAATAATCATAATCACCGACAGACACGCCACCTGTCGTTATAAGGAGATCCGTCTCCGCAATCGCTTTCTCGACAATCGATGTGCAGGCATCCAAGTCATCCGCCGCCATCCCGTACGACTTATAGTCGATGCCCATCCGCTTCAATTGTGCGCGGATCATCGGGCCGTTCGAGTTCCGGATTTTGCCCGGCACGAGTTCATCCGCCACATCGAGCAGTTCCGTCCCTGTCGATAAAATACCGGCGACCGGACGTTTCGCAACTTTTACTTCCGCATAGCCGAACGTCGCAAGCAATGCGACTGTGCCAGGATGGATGAGTGAGCCCGCTTCGATAAGCAGCTCCCCTTCCTTCGCATCCTCGCCTTTATACGAGATGTTTTCGCCTGCCTCAAACGGCTTCCGCAATGTGAAACCACTGTCCGTTTCGACTGTCTGCTCGAGCATGACGACCGCATCCGCGTTTTCCGGAATTTGCGCGCCTGTCATGATCCGATATGCTTCCTTTTCACCGATCGGCTTGTCTCCGACGTATCCGGCACCGATTTCGCCGATGACTGAAAAAGGCACCCGGTTATCGCCGGCCGCCCCTTCTGAATCGAGCGACCGGATTGCAAACCCATCATAAGGTGATCGGTCAAAAGGAGGTACATCGTGTTTAGCGATAATTGGCTCGGCAAGGACTCTTCCGTAAGCTCCTTCAAGTCCAATCATTTCCGTTCCTAAAGGCGTTGCGTGCTCCATTACAAGCCTGACAGCCTCCGCCACGGGAATCGGTTTTCTCATTTCCACCATTGTGAACACTCTCCTATCTTCTGATATACTAAAATGTACTATGTTTGAAGGGAATGAATCCAATGTCTGAATTGACACACTTCAACGAACAGGGACGTGCCAAGATGGTCGACGTTTCCGACAAGGCGGTGACGACGAGAACCGCGGTCGCTGCTTCTTCGATCATTGTAAATGAATTGATCCACTCGCAAATTACGGAAGGCACCAATAAAAAAGGTGATGTCTTCGCCGTCGCGCAAGTCGCTGCAGTCATGGCTGCAAAAAACACATCATCCATCATTCCAATGTGTCACCCACTTGCCCTGACTGGCGTCGATGTCCGCTTCGAATGGCAGATTGATGAATCTGAGCAGCATTACGAGGTGCTCATCGAAGCCGAAGTGAAAACGAAAGGTCTCACCGGCGTCGAAATGGAAGCGTTGACCGCTGCTTCCGCTGCAGCCCTCACAATTTACGATATGTGCAAAGCGGCAGGCAAGGAGATGGTCATCGGCCCGACAATGCTGCTGAAAAAGACCGGCGGGAAAAACGGCGATTTTGAACGTACGGCAAGTGAATGAGAACTCTTTGACGTTGAACGAGAAGTCTTCTATGTTAAACGAGAACTTGATACGCTGGAACGAGAACTCCTTCCGCGAAAACGAGAGCTCTTCAGTGTTGAACGAGAACTCCTAGTACGTAAACGAGAACTCTTGGTCCATTCTTTCTGACTAGGACCCATTCTTTCGTGTTTAAGGTCCATTCTTCCCGACAAGGGCTCATTCTTCCATGTTCAAGGTCCATTCTTTCCGACAAGGGCCCATTCTTCAGCGTATAAGGTCCATTCTTTCTGACAAGGGCTCATTCTTCAGCGTTCAAGGTCCATTCTTTCCGGCAAGGGCCCATTCTTCAGCGTTCAAGGTCCATTCCTTCGCGATCACTTCCGATGCTTCGTCAGTTCATGTACGATATGATGAAGCTCCGGGAGGATCAGTTTTTCCATCGCCAGCTTCACCGCTTTCGATGACCCCGGCAATGCGAATAACACCTGTTCATCGATCGACCCCGCAGTTGCCCGGCTCAGCAACGCCTTCGATCCAACATCTTCCGTATAACTCAAGAACCTGAACAACTCTCCGAATCCATCAATCTTCTTCGTAAAATACGGCGTCACCGTTTCAATCGTCACATCACGCAAGCCGATTCCTGAACCGCCCGTTATGATGATGGCCTCGACGGCGGAAGTGATAATCCACTCTCCCACGTTTCCGGCTATCTTTGCCGGCTCATCGGGACAAATCCGATAATCTGCAATATGGTGACCAGCTTCCTCCGCCATCCGAATGATCGTCCCACCACTCTTATCCGTATCCTTATCCCGCGTATCGCTCACCGTCAAGACGGCGATGGCGATTGATTTCTTCTTTTCCTTGTCCGAAAGATTCGACATGCCATATACCCCCTATCACCCAAAAAATTGATGATACAGTTTCCGTCCTTGCTTCATATCTTTCAACCCATGAATAAGCAACCGGCCGTTTTGGAATAAAACACAGCGGTACCCTTCTGCATGGAATTCCACAAAGAACGGCGTCATCCGGTATTCCGTTCCCAATCGCTCCGCAACTTGCACGCCATCTGCGACTGATAAACTTCTTCTGCTATCCGGCACAATCTGGACGGTTTCCCTTCCGCATAGAACTGCATAATGTGTGCCTTCCGGTTGATTCAAGGAAGGATATGTAGGTGCTTCTCCACAAGTTTCGCAGTGGGCATTCCGTATCCGAGAGATGCCAGCCTCCGCTTGTGTATTATTCCAAACATCAACGTGCAATAGCTTTGTCATCATCGCATCCCTGTTGCCCGTCAACCATTTCAATGCTTCCGCGGACTGCCTCGCCGCAACGATCTGGACAGCAGGTGCAATAATGCCCGCCGTATCGCATGTTTCATTGACCGAAGGGAGGACCGGCAGCAAACAACGGAAACACGCCGACCGACCCGGGATGAACGGAAATACAGTGCCCGAGCTCCCGACGCATGCACCGTGAATCCAAGGGATCCCCTTCTTCCAAGCGACATCGTTCATGAGAAGCCTTGTTTCAAAGTTGTCCGTCGCGTCCATGATCAGATCGGCTTCTTCCGCCAGCTCTTCAAGCAATGCAGCGTCCACATGATCGAGCACTGTCCGGATATCAACGTCTTGTCGAATCTCTTTCAGCCGACGTTCTGCGGCGACGACTTTCGGCACGCCGTCCAAAGCGTCCTGTTCGGTGAACAATTGCTGCCTTTGCAAATTGGACATTTCCACGTAATCGCGGTCCGCAATTGTTAGCTTGCCGACGCCTGCCCTGACTAATGTCTCGGAGATGGGGGAACCGAGCGCCCCGCAGCCGATGACGAGTACATGTGCTTTTTTCAATCGTTCTTGTCCTTCTTCGCCGATCGGCTTGAAAAGCGTCTGACGCGAATATCTCGTTCCCACCCTAACTATCTCCTTCCAGATTCAATCTTCTAGCTATCATCCAACTCCGGCGCCCATACACTCGGGGGTCATAAGGCAGGCCGCTTCCGCTTTTGAATCGTCTAGCTCCAGCGGCCAGATGCTTGGGTCATAAGTCAGCCATGCTGCACGGCAAAAAGCGCCGTTTCGCATGGCCGTCTTATGCCTGTCGCATCTAGGCAGGCCGCTTCCGCTTTTGATGGCTTCCGGTCAGTGCGACCGGGCGCCCTCTCGTTGAGGTGTTATGTCACTGAATGTACCGACATACCGTTCGACTTCACCTGAATTGTTTTTGACTGCATTAATCGTCAACAGTTCCAAATACTCCGTTCCGTCTTTCCGCTTGTTCCAGATTTCACCTTGCCATGATCCCTCTTCGCCAATGATGCTCCACATGGTTGTGTAAAATTGTTTGGACTGCCTTCCGGAGCTGAGCACATTCGGATTGCTGCCGATTACTTCTTCTTCAGTATAGCCTGTAAGTTTAGTAAATGCAGGATTTACTGACAAAATAGTACCTTTCGGATTCGTAACGAGAATCCCTTGCCCCGTCGAATCGAACACTTCCTTCGCGAGCGACACCCGATCCATATAATATAGCCAGACAACGAGGACAAGGCTTACAAGTGCGACTTGGGAGAACGCCATGAAACCGATTGAATAGGAACCAGTAATGGAGTGTATGGTTGCGAGCAATAAAGGAGGGAAAAACCCGCCTAATCCGCCCATCATCGAGACGATTCCATTCACAATCCCCGCTTGTTTATTGAAATAAAACGGAACGAGCTTGAAGATGACGCCGTTGCCGATTCCTGCCATAGCTGCAATCAGTATGCTGCCGACCGTATAAAGCTCGATGCCAGGCGAGAATGCCAATACGATGGCCGCTAATGTCAGACCGGCAAACGCACCCATCAATAGGAATAATGGCTGGAATTTGTCCGCTAGCCAACCGCCTACAGGACGGAGCAATGTTGCGACGACGATAAAACCGGCTGTCCGCATGCCCGCATCGACTTTCTCCAATCCGAAATACGTGACGAGGAAATTCGGCAGGAAAACTGTGAAAGCTACGAACGAACCAAAAGTAATGAAGTAGAACAATGAAAAGAACCAAAGTTTCTCATTTTTATAGACGCCTTTAATCTGTTCAACAATCGGCGTTTTAATTTTTGCTTCGTGCTTATCGCCAAAAATGAAGTTCAATGCAGCGAAAATGAGCAGCAGCACTAAATAAAGTTTGACTGTCATCGACCATCCGATTTGTGTCGCAATGACCGGAGCGGCGAATGTCGACACGGCTGTACCGATATTCCCCATTCCATAGATCCCGTTGACGAGTCCGTGCTTCTCTTTCGCGTAATATTTCGGCAAAGATGTAACCCCGACAGAGAATACGGCGCCCCCGATTCCGAGGAAAGTCCCTCCGATGATCAGCCCGGCAAACGAAGTCGTTTCACTTATGTAAAACACCGGGAACAGGAGCAAGATGAAGCTGATCATGAAGATGATCCTGGCTCCGAAAATATTTGCATAGTATCCTAACGGAATCCGTAAAATGGATCCTAGCACGACCGGGACGGCTGTCACGATCGCCAACCTTTCAGGCGGAATGGCGATGTCCTCCGAGATGAACGGCAAAAGAGAGGAAATCAGCACCCATACCATGAAACCGACTACTAAGTTAGCTGTCTGTAAAGGCAATTGAATTTTTTTATTCATTCATATATCAGTCCATTTCTGAAAGTAGTGAACAGCATTATCACCAAGCCTATCAAATGATGGATGTGTACAACTCTTCGAATAGCTGATCCTGCTCCGTGATGCGCAGTGTATTGATGACCATCGGGAAAACAATCGACTGCTCCTTGACGAAGTGGATTGTAATCACTTCAAATGCCTCGCCCGCGTCTTTGACGATATCCTTCATTTCCTGCAATGACAGCTCTTCTAGAGTTCCGCGGGTATGATGGAGGAAATGGCCAATATACGCATCGATCTCTTCGTGCTCCTCCTCGAGCGCCAAGATAGGTCCTTGTTCATCACCGATATATTTCGATAGCATCGGAAAAAGGAATTCCTCCTCTTTTTCCGTATGATTCTTCAGCGGATCTATGAATTCAATGATAAGCTTCCGCAATGTCTGCAATGCTTCCCTCGCTTCATCCGCGTTATAAATATCCCGTTCGAAACCGAGGACGATCGCATGCCAGCCGTCCATCAGGTACGATAAATAATTGTGTTCGTTTTCAAGCACCCGCAATGCAGGCAGTTCAAATTGGAATTGTTTCGCAGTCGTCAAACGTCACACCTCCACTTAGAAGTTCAGGAACTTTTTCCGTAATGCATATTCCACAAGCTCTGGCCTGCTTTTCAAATTCAGTTTTTCCATGATCTTCGATTTATGAGCCTCCACTGTCTTGACGGATATATAGAGCATTTCTGCAATCTCTTTATTCCCGTATCCTTTCGCGACTAACGGAAGGACTTCGATTTCCCTTCGCGATAAAATCTTATAAGGATCCGTCTCGGCTTCATCGAAATCCTTCTTTACGAATTGACGCACGAGTGATGTCGCCATCGAAGGATGGATATACGTGCCTCCGTCATAGACCGTCCGAATGGCGGAAAGCAATTCCTCGTCGGGCGAGTTTTTCAATACATAACCGGACGCACCATTCTTCAGTACATGGAAAAGATATTCTTCATCGTCGTACATCGTCAGGATGACGACTTTCGTTTCCGGAAAGTCCTCTTTAATCTTCCCTGTTGCAATCAAACCGCTCTCCCCTGGAGGCATGCTCAAATCCATGAGCACAATGTCGGGTCGATGCTTCGCTACTTGTTCATACGCTTCCAATCCGTCCGCGGCGGTAGCTACGACTTCCATATCATCTTGAAAGTTCAATATGTGCATGAAACCGCTGCGGACGACCGCATGATCATCGGCAATGATGATCTTCAATCGTCATTCCCTCCTTTATCAACCGGGACCTCCAACTGGATCACAGTTCCTTTCCCGACTTCGGACCGGATATGAAGGTGCCCGTCAACGAGTTCAGCCCGTTCTTTCATGCCATAGATGCCTAATCCCGTGCCTTTCGGATCCGTATTTTTCAATTCGAATCCCCTTCCTTCATCCATGACAATTAAATGAAGAAGGTCTTCAGATTCGTACAACCGGACAACCATTTCATCAACTTCTGCATATTTCAATGCATTAAAGACGGCTTCCTGGCAGACACGGTACACGACCGTCTCGATTTCTCCTTCATATCGTTTAGTTTCGAGTTCCGGATGGAAATGAACGATGAGTCCATAATTCTTTTCCAACCATTTGAAATGGGTACGGAAAGCCGCCGCCAATCCGAGATCATCGAGAGTAGCGGGCCGCAGTTCGACGGATAGGTGGCGTATATCATCCAATAACCGCATGAGCGAGCCTTCCGTCTGCTGCACTTTCTTTAAAACTTCCTCTTCGATATTCATATATTTCAAGACACGCAAATCGACCAATGAACTGAGCATTTCCTGTGCCACACTATCATGCAGCTCGCGGGAAAGGCGCTTCCGTTCATCCTCCTGTGCTTTGATCACCCGTTTCATCATCTGTTTCTGATTCAATTCCTCTTGCGTCTTGAATTGGCGGGTCAGGTTCCTCAGCATGAAAACCCGGGTTCCCGTCTCTGCGTCAATTGTCTGGATGCTGCCGGAATAAGGGATGACACCTCTTCCTTTCGTATCGAAATATACTTGGAAGGAGCTGACGTCTTCATCCGGATTAGCCATATAACAGGAAACGCATGTCAACGGCTCCTCGGAGCTCGTATAACCTTTGCACGCTTTACAGATCGCTCCGGTACTGCCCGCCATCATCTGCTCGTAGACATCCTTATCGATAATCTCTTCTGCGGCGGAATTCATGGCGAGCACTTTCCCTTGCCTATCAAAAAAGAAGATGGCTTCATCGGAATTGCCGTATAGTTTCATTAACAGATTCGACAACATATTAGTACTGGTCCGATTCATCCTTCACCATCTCCTTATTATAAAATGGACCGAACTCCGAACCGATTTCCTGCTTGAATTGCTCGAATTGGCCGGCGGTCATCTTTCCGCCTGTCCGGTACCCGACAAGCATGACTCCTTTTACACGATTGTTTTTAAAGAGGGGAATCGCTCCGAAACTTTTGAGCTTTTCCGCTGTGATAATCGGATAATTGAACAGGTCACCTGCAGTCCATTCTTCCTCTGCATTCCCGACAAACATCGGCTTTCCCGTCTTGAAGACGAGTCCCGCCAGTCCTTTTCCCGATTGCAATTTTATGCGCCGATAACGCTCGTTCAGATTCCCGGTCACATACGTCCATCTCAATTCAAATCCGCGTTCCGGCGATTGGACGAGCGCAATGCTGACGAAATCGAATCCGAATAACTCTTTTAAACGCTCAATCTCTTGCTGGTAATTAAATCCCACCCGATCTTTCATCGTCATTGCTCCCTATGGAAAACTCTTTATCGTTTGCCCGCTTTCACGGGCGATCTTCTATACAGAATATAGCTCCTGCCGACATAATTCAATGGGACACTCCATACGTGGACGAGCCTAGTGAACGGCCACATCGCGAAGATGAGGAAGCCGGTCAGAATATGCACCTTGAACGTCAACGGAGCAGCGGCCATATACCCTGCTTCCGGCCTGAATATGAGCAACGAACGGAACCATACAGAAATGGAGTCACGATAATCGAATCCCGGATTCAAATTGTTTGTCACTAATGATGCATACACACCGATGAAAACGATGAATAGAAGCAGGCTATTAACGATCAAGTCGGACGCCGAAGATAGCTTCCGGACATTCCGGTGGGTGAAGCGGCGTGAGGTGAGGATAAGCATTCCTGCAAGAGTGACAACACCGAAAAACCCTCCTCCCCAAATCGCGCCCATATGATACATATGGTCACTTACGCCAAGTGCCCGCGTCCATTCTTTCGGTATACCGAGCCCCGCCACATGCCCAAGAATGACGGGAATGATGCCGATATGGAATAGCAGGCTGCCGATCATCAGCTGTCTTTTCTCGATAAATTCACTCGATTTTGCTGTCCATCCGAACTTGTCATGCCGATAGCGGAAAATATGACCTACGACAAATACCGCCATGCAAATATAGGGGAAAATCACCCATAAGAATTGGTTACTCATTGGCAGGAACCTCCTGTTGGATACAAGACTTGAATACCTCCCTCATCCCTTTGATGAGGTGAAAGTAGGGGCTCTCGTACTTTTCCAGAGCCTTCATCAAATGATAGGATCCATCCTCCAACACTGCGAGCAGCATTGTAAAGCTTTGTTGGGCACGTGGATCCCCTCTCCATTCCGCCGCATAGATGAATTCGCACATAAGCGGGAGGAAGTCAGATAGCTCGTTATCCGGCATGACAAGGCCGAACATTTCATAGAGCACTTTCAACCGGGCCAGCATTTGCCCCCTATCCTTTGAATCTTCGTATTTCACATATGTCATGAACAGCGTGCAGTCTTTTTGAAAGTCGAAAGTATTAATATACATCTCCTGGATTTCTTCAAGACTATGATCATGCATCAGATCCCAATACTTCTTTACTTCGGGATAAGACGGATCGGAAGAGTCGATCGACTCTTCCAAAACGTGCGGATGGAACGTAATTTTTTCGGGATAGGACAACTGGCTGGCAAAAAACCCGAAGACGCTTTTCTCTTCGTACAGACGGTCCAGATTAATCACGCCAGATCCCCCCATAGAAGTTTTCTTCGTAAATCTCCTTGCCTGTTTTTCCTGGAGAGACAGGTCCGCATCCATCACAGCTGCCGTCGTCGCCCATCATTGAATAACTGAACTGGTTTTGCGTTACGCTTTCCCCATACGTACCCATCTGTTCGTTGTAACCAGCTGAGCCTTGTGAGCGATAGACGTTCATCGTACCTTCCTTATGGGAAGTCGGAATGACAAAACGGTCTTCGTATTTCGCAATTGCAAGCAAGCGGTACATTTGCTTCGTCTGTTCGGCTGTCAGGCCGACACGTTCAAGCCGGGACTCGTCAAATTCCTTGCCGGACGATACTGCCCGCATATAGGAACGCATCATCGCCATGCGCTGAAGCCCTTCTTTCACGGTTTGCGTATCACCTGCCGTCAGCATATTTGCCAAGTACTGAATCGGAATTCTCATTTCCTCAATTGCCGGGAAGATCATATCCGGGTTCTTGATGGAATCTTTCCCTTCAAAATAGTTCATGATCGGGCTTAGCGGCGGCACATACCAGACCATCGGCAATGTGCGGTATTCCGGATGCAATGGGAATGCGAGCTTGTATTCGATAGCCAATTTATACACAGGCGAATTCTTCGCTGCATTGATCCAATCCTCCGAAATGCCGTCCTTCATCGCCTGCTCGATCACTTCAGGGTCATGCGGATCAAGGAATAAATCACATTGCGCCTTGTACAGGTCTTGAGGATCTGGAGTCGATGCCGCTTCGAGTACACGGTCCGCGTCATAGAGAAGAACGCCCAAATAGCGGATTCTTCCTGTGCACGTCTCCGAACAGACTGTCGGCAATCCAGCTTCAACACGTGGGAAGCAGAATGTGCATTTCTCCGCTTTGTTCGTCTTCCAGTTGAAATACACTTTTTTGTAAGGGCAGCCGGTCATGCAATAGCGCCAACCGCGGCAAGCTTCTTGGTCGACGAGTACGATGCCGTCCTCGTCGCGCTTATAGATCGCCCCTGCAGGACAGGAGGCGACGCAGCTCGGATTCAGGCAGTGCTCGCAAAGCCGGGGCAAATACATCATGAACGCTTGCTCAAAATTGAATTTGACCTCTTCTTCAATCTTTTCGATATTCGGATCTTTCGGGCCTGTTATATGAGCGCCGGCCAACTGGTCTTCCCAGTTCGGACCCCACTCCAAGTCCATATAATCTCCGGAAATGACCGATTTCGCACGCGCAACAGGCGTATGCTCGCTTTCAGGTGCCATCGTCAATTTTTCATAGTCATATGTCCACGGCTCGTAGAATTCCTTTATTTCCGGCATGTCCGGATTGTAGAAGATTTTCCCCAGAGCGATTTTCGAAAGCTTCGATCCGGATTTCAATTCAAGCTTTCCATTGCGCAGATGCCAGCCGCCTTTGTAAAGCTCCTGGTCCTCCCACCGTTTCGGATACCCGATGCCCGGTTTCGTCTCCACGTTGTTGAACCACATATACTCGGCGCCTTCCCGATTCGTCCAGGCTGTTTTACATGTGACACTGCACGTATGGCAGCCGATGCATTTATCCAAATTCATGACCATTGCTACTTGTGCTTTAATTTTCAAGCCAGTTGACCTCCTTCATCTTGCGGACTGCAACATACTCATCACGTTGGTTTCCGATCGGCCCGTAATAGTTGAATCCGTAACTCAGCTGAGCGTAACCGCCGACCATCTGTGTCGGCTTCATATGGATACGGGTCGGCGCATTATGGCTTCCGCCGCGCTCCTCCGTAATTTCAGATCCGGGAACTTGGATATGCTTATCTTGCGCGTGATACATGAACATCGTACCCTTAGGCATCCGGTGGCTGACGACGGCGCGTGCTGTAACAACACCGTTCCGGTTGTACACTTCAAGCCATGCATTATCGTCGATGTCATGCTCCTTCGCGTCGAGATCGGAAATCCATACAGTCGGACCGCCGCGGAACAATGTCAACATATGCTGATTATCCTGGTACGTCGAGTGGATGTTCCACTTGCCATGCGGTGTCAAATATCTGAGGACGAGCGCATCCTGTCCTCCCACAATCGGCTTATCCCTTGGTCCCAACACCATCGGCGGCAATGTCGGCTTATAGACCGGCAATGATTCGCCGAAATCGAGGAACAATTCATGGTCGATATAGAAATGCTGTCTTCCTGTCAGCGTTCTGAATGGCACAAGCCTTTCGATATTCGTCGTGAATGGAGAGTAGCGTCTGCCCATTTTATTCGATCCGCTGAAGACAGGCGTCGGGATGACTTCCCTCGGCTGTGCTGTAATATTGGCGAATGTGAAACGTTCAGCCGCCCGGTCAGCAGAAATATCCTTCAGCTCAACGCCCGTATCCTGTTCAGCCGATTCAAAGGCACGTTGCGAAACGCGTCCGTTCGTTGCGGATGAAAGAGTGAGCATCGCTTCAGCCGCATTTTTCGCCGTATACAATTTCGGCAGTCCGTCTTTGATCGTTCCGTCCGTGTAGACACCATTGATGCCTTTCATCAGCTCATACTCTTCTGCCACCGAGAATGAAACGCCGTGTGCGCCCACTTTTCCAGTCGAGAGCAAAGGACCGAGCGTGATATATTTGTCATACACTTTCGAGTAATCTCGTTCAACAATCGTCATACCAGGCATCGTCTTGCCTGGTATCGGTTTGACTTCCCCTTTTTTCCAATCCTTCACTTCACCGAATGGTTGGGCGATTTCCTGCACGGAATCATGTGCAAGCGGAGTCGTCACCAAATCCCTATACACGCCAGGCAGATGTGTTTTCGCCATCTCCGCAAACGTTTCGGCAATCGACCGGAAAATATCCCAGTCGGAGCGTGATTCCCATAACGGATCAACCGCCGGATTGAACGGGTGGACGAATGGATGCATATCGGTTGAAGACAGATCGACTTTTTCGTACCAAGTCGCTGCCGGCAATACGAGATCCGCATATAACGGCGTCGCGGTCATCCGGAAATCGAGAGCTACGAGAAGATCGAGCTTCCCTTCCACTTCATCCCGCCAGACAATTTCTTCCGGTTTCATATCTTCATTCGGCTGCGCAATCAACCCGGAAGATGCTCCGAATAAATGCTTCATGAAATACTCCTGACCTTTTGCAGAACTCGACACTAGGTTCGAACGCCATACGAAAAGTGATCTCGGAAAGTTTTCCGGCGCATCCGGATCTTCGATGGCAAAATTCAATTTTCCTGATTTCAATTGGTCGACTGTATAATTGACGATTTCCTTGGTCGTCGTCTTGCCCGCCTGCCGCGCTTCCTCGGTCAACTGCAGGCTGTTCCTATTAAATTGCGGATAGGATGGCAGCCATCCAAGTCTTGCGGCAAGCACATTGTAATCCGCTGGATGTTCATAACGCGATTTATTTCCGAGCGGCGAAGCCAAAGAACTTGTGCTGCCTTCTTCATATTTCCATTGATCTGTGGCGAAATAGAAGAACGACGTCGCATTTTGCAAGCGAGGAGGCGCCTGCCAATCCCTTGCGAATGCGATCGTGCTCCAACCTTCAATCGGACGGCATTTTTCCTGTCCGACGTAATGCGCCCATCCGCCCCCATTGTTTCCTTGTGAAGCAGTTAGGGTAACTAAATTGAGGATGGCCCGGTAGATCGTATCGCTATTGAACCAGTGATTGATGCCTGCACCCATGATGATCATCGAACGTCCGCCTGTATCGATTGCATTTTGTGCAAACTCACGGGCAATTTGGATGACCAGTTCCGGTTTGACGCCCGTCACTTTCTGCTGCCAGGCAGGAGTGTACAAGGATTCTGCGTCGTCATACCCTTTCGCATCCCATCTGCTATTTGAACGGTTAATGCCGTATTGGCTCATCATGACGTCATAGACAGTTGCGACGAGACGTTCCGTACCGTCCGCAAATTTCACTTTCTTCGCCGGGATGGCTCGTGTGAAAACACCATTGCCCGTATTATCGAAGTAAGGGAAATGGATCTCTTTCCATTCAGCCCCGTGATCGACTACGGATAAGACCGGCTCCACTTTTGTTCCATCCTCGTTTTCAAGGATGAGGTTCCATTTCGCGTCCTTTTCCCATCGTTGCCCCATTGTACCGTTCGGAACGATGATTTCATTTTTCGCACCGTCGATGATGACCGGCTTCCACTCTGCATGTTCGCTCGCTTGACCAAGATCGCTCGCGCGGACAAAACGCCCTGCCTTATAGGCATTGCCATGCTCTTCTAGGGTGATCAAGAACGGCATATCCGTGAATTGCTTCGCATAATCAATGAACATCGGCTCTTTCCGCTGCTCATAAAACTCATCCAAAATGACATGGGTCATCGCTTGGGCTACCGCTGCATCAGATCCAGGATTCGGCGCGATCCAATCATCCGCATGTACAACACTTTCCGCATAGTCCGGCGCGACGGAAACAGTTTTTGTTCCTTTGTAACGGACTTCCGTCATGAAGTGCGCATCCGGTGTCCGCGTCAACGGAACATTCGACCCCCACATAATGATATAGCCGGCATTGAACCAGTCACTCGATTCAGGGACGTCCGTCTGCTCACCCCAAATCTGCGGCGAGGATGGCGGTAGATCCGCGTACCAGTCGTAGAAGCTAAGCATTTCCCCTCCTAACAGCGATAGGAAGCGTGCGCCCGATGCATAGCTGACCATCGACATCGCAGGAATCGGCGTGAAGCCTGCAATACGGTCAGGTCCATATTTCTGGATGGTGTAAATCAGCTGGGCTGCGATGAGGATTTTCACATCACGCCAATGGATTCTTACATGCCCGCCTTTTCCGCGCGCTTTTTTGTATTCAGCTGTTTTCGCAGGGTCTTCTACAATACTAGCCCACGCTTTGATAGGGTCTTTCAGCTCGGCAAGCGCCCGACTCCACATACGCCATAATTTCCCCCGTATGTATGGATATTTCACACGTAACGGACTGTATTCATACCATGAAAAAGACGCTCCCCGCGGACAACCCCTCGGTTCGAATTCAGGCATGTCGGGACCGCAAGACGGGTAGTCGATTTGCTGGTTCTCCCACGTTATAATTCCGTTTTTCACAAACACTTTCCAGCTGCAAGATCCCGTACAGTTAACGCCATGCGTCGTCCGTACAACTTTGTCATGGGACCACCTTTGGCGATACATATTCTCCCAATCCCTACTCTTCTCTTCGAGCACGGACCAGTTTCCAGAATAACGCTCAACCGGCTTGAAATACTTCATGCTAAACTTGTTCATTGAATGCATTCACTCCTTCTATTAGAATGGCGTGCAGATAGGGGGAATCGACATACCTATCTATTCTATTACCCTTTATGTTATCTAGTAATCGGAATATTTCAAATTAGGGTTTTCCCTATATCGCCCCTGGAGTTCCACCTATTAAATAAAAAAGCTGCCGTTTTGGCAGCTTTTTTATGAATGGAAATTGCAATCGCGCATAAATCAATAAACGTACGCATAAAATCCGGCAAAGACGCATATATCATTGCAAAGGCGCATAAATGTTAAAAACCGCTCATAAACCGATACAAACGCGCATAAACGTCCACAAGCGATCATAAATCTCCAGCCATGCTGATAAATGCATGCAATTCCCCGATCAGCAATGCAATCCTATCAATTACAATGCCTTCGCAATCCGCTCGAACAAGACATTATTCTCAAGATGCACATGTTCAAACGTCTCTTTTTCAAGCTGCTCCAATCTTGCATAGGCAAGCCGATATGTTCCGCATGCCCCTTCCGGAGGCGTGAAGTTATTAGTGATTTCCCTAAGTTCGTGAAGCAACCGTCCTGCATTGTCATGTTCCGCTTCCAATTCGGATACATGGGGCTTCAATTGCTCCTTCAATTCGGGAGTTGGATTACTCAAAAATTCAAGGATGAGAGGAAATACATTTTGGTCTTCATCATCGGTATGGTTGATCAGTTCTGCACGCAACGTCTTGAAAATTTCTTGCACGCGCAGCAAATGCGGATGGTTTTCGCCATGGACTCGGGCTATCTTCGTAATATAAGGCGCAAGCATCGGCAATTCATCGCGTAAGCCTTCATGGTATTTTTCCTGAATGTAAGCGACCAACGTCTTCTCCCCGAATGAAGAAGGCTCCATGCTAATGCGGCTTTCCCTTTTATCTTCTATTGAATGGATGCTATTCAAAACTTCCATAGGATTCAAATTCCGCTGCTCCGCCGCTTCTTTCAAAGATATTTTTCCTCCACAGCAATAGTCGATACGAAGATTCCTGAACAAATCCGCGCTTTGCGGCAACGCCGTGACAATATCCGAGACGCGTGTATCGATGGTAAGTGAAGACATAATGAATTCCTCCCAATTTTTATTTTCAAATTCATCGTAAAGAATTTACTTGGTGAGAGATAGTAGGGAAATGCCTATTTTCCATCCGGAATTACCATCAGTTAAATTGATGGTTCATTCATAATTCTAAAAACTGGTATAATATCTATAATAACTAGAAATAAACGGGGGATGCTGGGTGTCACTTCATTTTATTAACGCAGAGAAACGGATTCATGATTCCGTCGTCTTCCCTGCCTTTAATTTATCGGTTGACGCGGGGAAAGTCGTTGCCGTCTACTCAAGTGTCAATGTCCGCGAGCAGCTAATTGAGCTATTGCTTGAAAAATCAAAGCTGTCGAATGGAGAAATTCGGTTTGGGGAAAGCGGCATTTCAGAAAACCGAACGAAAATCGGCTTCTTCTTTCTTCATGGCGGCTTATATGAGCGACTGTCCATCGAAGAAATGGTCCGTTTTACAAAACAGCTTTATCAATCTGATGAATCTCTCGAAGAAGTTATTCAGACCGTACAATTGGATTCAAAACGTAATATAAAGATCAGGCAGTTGTCGTATTCCGAGAGAAAACGTGTTCAGCTCGCATGCCTACTTATGCAGAATACAGATATCCATATTTTTGAAGAACCTGATCAAAATCTTGACTTGGAATCAAAGCGGATTTTCCTTGCCGTACTTCAGCAGTTGAAGGAAGAGGGACGCAGCGCATTCATTTTAACAGGAAATATGGAAAGCGCTGTCACATCTGCCGACGCAATCTTCCGTTTGGATGAAAATGGACTACATGCCGTTCATACATTATTGGATGAAGATAGAGAAGATTCTTCTTCCGTGTCCGAATCCATGCCTGTCCGTTTCGAAAAGATTCCTACGAAGGTCAATGAAAAAATCGTCTTATTCGACCCGCCTGAAATCGATTATATCGAAAGCAATGAAGGTCAATCTTTTTTACATATAAAAGGAGAATCATTCCCTTCAGTTTCCACATTGAATGAATTGGAAGCTCGGTTGCTTCCGTATGGCTTCTTCCGCTGCCACCGTTCGTATATCGTGAATCTGCAGAAAGTGCGGGAAGTCATCACTTGGACGAGGAACAGCTATAGCCTCGTTTTGGATGACGCCGATAAATCGACAATTCCTTTATCGAAAACGAAAATGGTCGAGCTGAAAGAGATGCTTGGACTGTAACTTTGTAGAATATTGTATTATTTCCCCGGAAATATTTTGACAGTATTTGACGATTCAACCCGGGAAATACTCTGTTCATCATTCATGACGGGAATTCCATCTAAAAAAACGGTCCAGTCATGTGCAATTTCGCTCCACTCACCCCCTATTAAACTCTTTTCATCCGAAATATGATGTAGCCCATACCGATTTCACTTATTCTGAAGGTGCAAATACGAAATGAGGGAACATACGACAGGAGGATGGAAATGGAGAATATTATTGAGGTGAGCAGTTTAGCAAAAGTCTTTGCGAATCAAACGGCGATTGAAAGCGTCGACTTCCAAGTAAAGAAAGGTGAGATCTTTGGATTCCTTGGACCAAGCGGATCGGGGAAAACAACGACGATTAAAATTTTGACTGGACAACTAACTCCTACGAGTGGAACTGCAAGCGTTTTTGGAGAATCTGTTTCCCAATTAAAGAAATCGGAGTATCGCAGACGGTTCGGAGTGCTGACAGACAATAGCGGGTTATATGGCAGGTTATCAATCTACGATAACTTGAAGCTATATTGTGATCTATATGATGTGCCCCACTCGAAAATCGATGAAGTACTTGATGCTGTTAATTTGAAAGAAGAGAAATCGAAAAAAGTATCTTCCTTATCCAAAGGGATGACACAGCGCGTGACACTTGCGAGGGCTTTGATCCACGAACCGGAATTGCTTTTCCTGGATGAGCCGACGTCCGCTCTCGATCCGACAAATTCACTTCATATCCATGAAGGGCTGCGCGCATTAAACGCAAAAGGAACGACGATTTTCCTCACGACGCATGACATGCACGAAGCAGAAACGCTATGTGATCGGATCGCCTTTCTGGATAAAGGGAAAATCCAGCTATTGGATACGCCAGACAAATTGAAAAAGAGATACTCTGATTCGACAATTACAGTTGAATTGATAAGCGGTGAAAAAGTCATTTTGCCGGCAGGTTCAGAGGGAGCAAGGCAAGTATTCGAGTATATGAGTGCAAATCAAGTTGTAACGATCCATTCGAACGAACCTACTTTAGGGGATATTTTTGTTCAAGTGACAGGGAGGAAATTAGCATGATGATTTCATGGAAACGCGTGAATGCGATATTGCAAAAAGACTTTAAGGATTTCTCACGGAATTTGGCTGTGTCGTCAGTAATTTTCGTCCCGATTATTTCAGGTGCTTTTTACGGGCGAATGGGCGTTGATTCTATTGATACCCATTTTATGCTTGTTAACATGACGTTTGGAATGGTCGCTGCTTTTGTCCAATGCTGTTTGATCGCTGAAGAGAAAGAAAAGAACACGTTGCGCGGACTGATGCTTTCCCCCGCAAGTACGGCTGATATTCTTGGCGGAAAGAGCTTGCTGACGTTCATTATGACGATGGTTGTTGTGTTTTTCACGATCTACTTGGCGGAATATAAGCCTGCAAACTTCGTGATCATTGCAGCAGCAATTGTTTTATCATCATTTTTCTATATCGCGTTGGGAACATTGCTTGGCCTTTATTCCAAGTCCGTTTTGGAAGCGTCTGTTATTGTAATGCCGGTTATTATCGTCTTTTCGCTTGGTTCATTCATTACCTTGGTAGTGGAGAAATATCCTATTTTACAAGTGGCAACATACTTGCCGAATATCCAGTTAGTTGAATTAGCTACAAAAGTGGAAGCAGGAGCTGGTTTCGGTGATGTGCTTGTCGAATTTGCAATCATTTTAGGATGGGTGATTGCTTCGCTCATTCTTACGGTTGTCATCTATCGGAAACGGATGGTGGATTGAGATGAAGCAAGTGCTGAAATTAGTAGCGGGATTCGCAATCGGGGCAATGGCCTTCTTCGTCTACACAGTGTTTTTCAAATAAGTTGAAGTGCTAATAGATAATCGGGGTGAATGATATGGAGCGATTTGAAATTATTTCATTGAATGTTGGTAAACCGCAAGACTTGCAGTTCGGGAAAATAGATGTGACGACTGGTATCAATAAAAAACCTGTTGCGGAACCTGTTTATCTATCCAAAGTAAATTTTGATGGCGATGGGCAAGGTGATCTCGTCAATCATGGCGGAGTGGATAAAGCAGTATGTGTCTATCCGTACGAGCACTACCCTTACTGGGAAGAGGAATTGGGGAAAACGTTAGACGTGGGTGCGTTCGGAGAAAATTTGACACTCAGAGGATTGACAGAGGATGAAGTATGCATCGGAGATTCATTCCAAATCGGCGAAGCGATTGTACAAGTGAGCCAGCCGCGACAGCCTTGCTTCAAGTTGTCGCTCATCCATGACCGTAAAGACATGCCTCTACTTGTGCAGAATACAGGCTATACAGGATTTTATTTCCGTGTAATGAAGGAAGGAATCGTCTCTCCTTCAGACGAATTGGTGCATATTTCGCGTCCTGAACTCGCCATAACGGTATCCGAAGCGAATCGACTCATGCACCATGCGAAAGATGACGTGGACGGCGCACGGAAAATTCTTCAGTTGGATGAATTATCGGCGAGCTGGCGGAAGACATTCAATAAGCGGATTGCCGGTGATGTAATGGATACGAGCGAGCGGCTGACCGGGAATAAATGATAAAAAGAACGCATGGCCGAGTTGAATAGCCAGCGTTCTTTTCATTCTTATAAATCATCAAACCCATTCAAATCGCTCGTTTTTACGTATTGCCGTGACGTCTGCTCAAAGAAATCCGTCTTTGTATCGTCGAAATTGTCGACGTAGGCGCGAATCCATTTCATTGGATTATCCGTAAACTCGGGGTAGATTTCACTTAGTCCAAGCATACGAAGCATTTTATTCGCACGGTATTTGACGTAGCCCGCCATTTCATCCAGATCGATGCCGTCAATCTCCCCTAGCACATAACGACTCCAGATGATTTCCTGTTCGACCGAATGGCGGAATTGATCATAAATCCATTCTGTAAAAGCTTCGGTATTATACTCAGGATTTTCAGCAAGCGCAGCGCGAAAAATGTCGCTGATTGCTTTGCCGTGCTGCAATTCATCCCGATTAATGTAGGAAATCATTGTCGATGTGCCGACCATTTTCTGGTGTCGCGCGAGATTATAGAAGAATGCAAAGCCGCTGTAGAAGAACAAACCTTCCAGCAATGTAGTGTACACCATCGCTTTTAATACCGTTTCAATCGTGGGATTCTCGGCGAATTCGTTGTAAATGTCAACGATCCGCTCATTCCGTTTCAAAAGCACTTCGTCGGTACGGCCCATTTCAAATGAAGCCATTTGCTTGTCGAGTGTCGTCACGGATGAAAGGACATACGCGTAGCTATGGTTATGCTCGCTTTCCTGATCGGCAATCGTCGCCATGATTGATTTCACCGAAGGATCGGTTGCGAAATCCGCAATCTTCATGGCGATAACGGTTTGGGGACCGTCGAGCGTCGCAAGCAATCCGATAATCTTGAGGAAAGCTTCCTGCTCTGCTTTCGATAAGTTCGGAAATTGCTTCACGTCCTGCGTCATATCGACTTCATTCGCCGTCCAAAAAAGGGAGCGTATTTTTTGTCGCAATGTGTAGAAGTGCGGATGGGCCAGATCATTCCAATTCAGAATCCCACTCGCTTCCCCGCCGAAAATCGCTGTTGATTTATTTGGATGTGCCGGGTTTAGCACTTTAACGCGTGTAAGTGTTGCCAATGTTGAACGACTCCTTTCGACCATTCGATGACTTTCATTTCTTGGATACCACGGGGGCTTTGTTCAATTTTAAGAGGTTCAAATTTCGATTCATAAAACCGCGCCAGCTTGACAGCAGCTCCACAAAACAACTCGTCCCCTCCAAACTGCGTATCCCCTGTTCCGAAGACATACACATTCCTCGGTTTGTAACCGACACCCGCGACGAAATCCTTCACTTCGTCAGGCGTGGAGCCCTTGTCCCATGTGAATGAACCGATGACCATCGCATCGAATCTGCGTGGATCCGGTACCGGACCACTTCCGATCCGATGCACCGTCACATCCATCCCTTCAGACAGCAGCGTCTCCTCCACAATTTCCGCCACTTCCTCCGTATTGCCGCTCCATGAAGCATAGGCTATCAGGAATGACACCATTCGCACTCCTCGATGTCAGATGCCGTCGATCTCATGTAATACGTCGTTTTCATGCCAGATTTCCACGCTTGCATATGCAAATCGAGGAGGACGGATGCGCGGATATTGTTCGGCACGTAAATATTGAACGAGATCGCCTGGTCGATATGGCGCTGTCTTGCAGCATTCTGCTTGATGGACCAGCGCTGATCGACAATATACGCGGAGCGGCGGTATACGTCATATGTGTTGTGATCAAGATCTGGCGCAATGACCGGCAGCTTGTAGTCTTTCTTTTCCTCATGATAAAACGGTTTAAATATTGGATCGATTGAAGCCGTAGATCCAGCGATGACTGACGTCGAGCTATTCGGCGCAACTGCCATCAAATAACCGTTCCGGATGCCGTTCGTAGCAACATCGAAGCGCAGGTCACGCCATTCCTTCGAGTCGTATTGACGTTGCTCGAAATAAACCCCTGTTTGCCAATCCGATTCTTCGAATAAAGGATACGCCCCTTTTTCACTTGCCAGTTCCATTGAAGCTTTAATCGTTAAATACGCTATTTTCTCATAGAGCTCATCCGCAAACTCTACCGCATCATCCGATTCCCATTGGATGTTCTTCAACGCAAGCAAATGATGCCAACCGAACGTCCCGAGTCCGATACCCCGGTAACGGGCATTCGTCCGTTGCGCCTGCACGACCGGTATTTTATTCAAATCAATGACGTTGTCGAGCATGCGGACTTGGATTGTGACGAGCCGTTCCAATACATCCGCAGGAACAGCACGTCCAAGGTTTACGGACGACAAATTGCATACGACAAAATCGCCGGGCTTCGAACGGGTGATGACGATATCTTCTTTGAGCGAGACGGACTCGAATTGTGTCGGACTCTGATTTTGAGTTATTTCTGTACACAGATTACTCGAATACACCATACCTTCATGCTTATTCGGATTCGCCCGATTCACTTCATCACGGTAAAACATAAACGGCGTCCCTGTTTCGAGCTGGCTGCGCATGATGCGTTTCATAATTTCAATCGCCGGGACGGTCTCTTTCGTCAGTTCGGGATGGTTGACACATTCCTCGTACTTCACGCGGAACGAACCGGTTCCCTTCGTTTCATCATAATGATCTTCCAATGAATACCCCATTACTGTACGCACTTCATGTGGGTCGAATAAATGCCAATCACCACGGGCTTCGACTTGCTCCATGAAAATATCCGGCAAGCAGACGCCAGTGAAAATATCATGTGCACGCAAGCGATCGTCTCCATTGTTCAGCTTCAGATCAAGAAATGTGAAAATATCTTTATGCCATACATCGAGGTAAACGGCGATTGCTCCTTGACGTTGGCCGAGCTGATCAACGCTGACGGCTGTATTATTCAGCTGCTTAATCCAAGGCAGGACGCCACTCGAAGCCCCTTTGAATCCTCTTATCGAAGAACCGCGCGAACGGACCTTGCCCATGTAAACTCCGATGCCCCCACCATATTTCGATAGATTGGCAATATCGGTATTGCTATCATAAATGCCTTGCAGCGAATCATCGACCGTATCAATGAAGCAGCTGGACAGCTGGCCATGCGGCTTGCCTGCGTTCGAAAGCGTAGGCGTCGCTACAGTCATATATAGGTTGCTCATTGCCCAATACGCCTCCGCCACTTTCCCGAGGCGGTTCTCAGTTTCATTTTGCATGAGCGTCATCGCGATGATGAGCCAACGTTCCTGCGGCAATTCGACAGGATCTTTATTGAAATCAACCGCAACGTACCGATCCACAAGCGTTTTCAATCCAATATACGTGAACAGCTTGTCCCGCTCTGGTTCTAGGAACTTTCCTACCTCCTCCAATTCATCGCGGGAATATTTTTCAATCAAAACAGATGTATACAAGCCTTTCTTAATGAGCCGCTCCACATTGTCGGCAAAATCCGTATACGCTTTCGCCCCCCTTACACTTTCCTGGCGGAAATAAACTTCCTGCAAATAGATTCGCGCAGCAACGAATGTCCAGTATGCTGACGCTTCGTCAATATTGCTGAGCGCCTCCAAAATCATCGCTTTCGACCAATCGGAGTCAGTCCCTTCAGGGTGCCGCTCCTTCCAACGCGAACTCGCCGTCAAAAGCGGCTCCAACTTCTCCGCACCAAATTCCGCTAGAAGCTTGTCCATAATGCCTGTTGTTTCAGTGATAATCGTCACATCATCCATCTCCTTTAAGTTAGGCTTGGCAATGAAAAAAGCGATGATTCCACCTTTTCGGTAGAGTCATCGCTCATGGATTTAGATTAGGAAACAGATCGGGTCCCTCTTGAAAAATGAAAGCAAAAACCCGCTCGCTTCCACCTCTCAACCCCCGAAGAAAGTGTCGCTGGACGATGGACGGCAGGTCTACTGGCTAACGCTTCCTCCTTCCATCTCCCCTTCCCGCAGCTACATGCTGCAGTGGTTTTTGAGACGGTCGTCTGCGTTTACAGTTGCGGGGACAGCTCCGATTTGCGGATTCCCTTTTAAACCGATAACGGTACCATTCCATCGTTCGATACTATATGTTGTGTGCTATGTACATCTATTACCCTAACATGTTGTGTTTTAATCGTAAATAGGTAGAAAGATATTTTTCCAGAATTCAATATCCTTCTATACTTCTATACTCACATATGTGATGATAAAATTATAAAATAAAAGGAGGGGTTCCAATGGCTGATTTAACTGCACTGATGGCTTGGACGTTTACAGAAGAAGTTCCAGTTCCGGAGGAGATTAAGGATTTGCTTATTGACGGTGAAGTGGCCGAGGTTGCGTATAAAACAATTCGTGACGTTGCAGTCGTTACAAATAAACGATTCATCATCGCGGACAAGCAAGGACTTACAGGTAAAAAGGTGGAATCTACACAATCCCATTCAAATCGATTACTATGTATTCCAGTGAAAATGCGGGTCGGATCGATTTTAACGCAGAAATCGAACTATGGACAAAGGCAGGAAAACTCAAATTGAATCTGAGTAAAAAAGTCGATATCCGTAAACTTGATAAAATCATAGCGAA
This sequence comes from Saccharococcus sp. Marseille-Q5394, assembly GCF_946901335.1. NCBI lineage: Bacteria > Bacillati > Bacillota > Bacilli > Caryophanales > Anoxybacillaceae > Saccharococcus > Saccharococcus sp. Marseille-Q5394. The sequence continues at coordinate 1,938,200 of NZ_CAMPPQ010000001.1, forward strand.
TGCCATACTTTAAAGGAAAGAGCCGTGCAATCGAGGCATGGCTCTTATTTGTTGAATGGTTTCAGCGCATTTGTTTGATCCACAAAAATAAAAGAATCATATCGATTACCAACGCGCGACGACACATAGTTCCCATACGCCTCGAACTCCGGATTATAGACGACCCCAATTGCGCGATGGCCGATCCATTCATTGAATAAATGACGGTTTTCCTCCGTGAATAGTATCACTTGATCCTCAGGTTTAGCTGCATGCATCTGCCCTTCCCATGAATTGAGCGTGGCTGGTGGCACATTCATCTTTTGGAACGGCTCGCCCCAGCTTTCGCCGGCAATGACCGTCCCTTCATATGTTCCAAAACCGATGGCAAATGTTTCTTCTCTGCCATACTTTTCCCGGACGAGCTGACCGACATTGATCATATCGTGCTTGGCCATCGATGTTTCCGACGCATCGCCGACATGGGTATTATGCTCCCAAATGATGATTTTCGCATCGCTTCCGTGATAGTTCAGAATTTCATTGATTGCCTCCACCATATGCATATCGCGTATATTCCACGAGATGGCGTCGTCCTGCATCATTGCGCGATAATATGATTCAGCATTTTTCGCGACTAAAGCATTCATCGTCACATTCAAGTCCTTCTCCTGTTCATTCGAATAAAGATCTTCATGACTGCGGATCGTCGTCAGCAAGTTTGTGACCTCGCGAATGCATTCACCTGTGAAATGGGCTGTCGACAGCGCATAATGCTCAGGCATCCGATTATACGGCTCGAAACAAGAGAATGCCTTCTTTGCCAACTCCAAATCGGTTTTATACTGCGGATTTTCCTTGAGAAAGCGAAGCACTTCATCAATGGACTCATAAAGGCTATACATATCGATACCGTAAAACCCTGTCTTTTCGGCTGCATCCTTTCCGTCATTGTCACTCTTCAACCATTCGACAAGCTCTGCAACTTCTTCATTCGCCCACATCCATGTAGGCCAGCGATTGAAGGATTGTGCCAGTATTTGGTGAGCGGATTTCCCCTCTTCATCGAATCCTTTCACATAACGATTAACCGCCTGAGCGGATGGCCAATCTCCCTCAACTGCAATTATAGTGAATCCTTTTTCCTGAATAAGTCGTTTTGATAATGCCGCGCGAACTTTGTAAAACTCTGAAGTTCCATGCGTCGCTTCGCCTAGAAGGACAATCCGTGCATCCCCAATTGCGTCCACAATCGTAGTAAGTGCTTGATCATTCAACGGGAAAGCGTGCTCTCGAATAGCAGACTGTAGTTTTTTCGACAATTTTATCCCTCCTTTGCTGATAGCATACCCAAGGTCGGTGGATGGAAACCGAGGGGGAGGTTTTCTAAGATGGAAAATGGTTATCACCGAATTGCCAAGGTTTATCACCGATTCTCGGACGTTTACCACCGATTCTACGCCCGTTACACCGATTCGCAGCACTTTACCACCGATTCTGGTGAATTTATCACCGATTGACTACAATTCGCTCATTTTTCTCATAAAAAAACAACCGCCACAAGTGACGGTTGCTCTAAATTTTATTGATCTGCAACTTCCAACGTTGCTTCCTTTTCACCTTGAATAATTTTAAAGATCCACTTCATTTCTTTCTCATCAAAAGAAATTTCTTGAATAACCAAGTAGCCAAATCCTGTTTTTCCATCGGCCATTTCTACGGCCTTTGCTACAGCCTGCGATTCGGAAAGCGTTGCGCTTACTGGTTTATAATCCGGCAAGACTTCCACAAACTTTGCACTACCCTGCGCAGGATAGGATTCCATAATGCCGCCGGAGGCTTCAACTTTCACACGTTGGCCGATTTTCAGCTTATCCGCTTCCGGGAATTGGTAATAGACAGCACCTTCAGTTCCACCTGCAATAAAGAACTGCCCCTCCTTAGCTGATAATATGAAACCACCTTCCGAAACAGGAGTATTCGTGAATGTTTGCTTCGGATAAATAATGCTCGATTCCCCAGGCTCAGCAACCATCCTGCCTTCCTGTTCGAATTGGAATATCTTGTTCGGGAACATATTCTCCAGTTCCTTCTGCTGATCCGGTCTCAGAAAGTCATGGTTGATTTCAACAATTCCTGTAATTGTATTTACGGATAATCCATATGATCCCCGTTCCGATCTCATCCCTTTTAACGCTTGTCCGACTTCATCCTGCAGATCATATAGCTCCTTTTGCGTATGTGGACTACGGAAAATATAGATCGGTTCCGCCAAGATTTCGCCTGCATCCACTTTCGGCTGTAGCTCATCAAGCAACTTTTGAACTCGCTCGTCCGGCTCCTTCACGCCGATCCAAATGCCGGATTGCTCCGCACCACTCATCTGATTTTCAAAAAAGAGGATTCCTTCTTTATCAAAACCTGCGTAACCGCCATAGATCTTTTCCACAGCCTCTATTGCGGTTGGTCCTTCAATCGCTTGCACGGCCATATCCTCCGCCAATTCCGGAGTCGGTTCTCCAAATAAGCCCTCTTTGTATTCATAGCTTTCCGTTTGTGCAGCAGCTGCCTTATCCCGTTCGGGCGATTCTTTAACTGATTGCTTCAATTCAGCAATGATTTCACGTCCACTCACTTTTTTCACCGACTTCTTCCCGCTCTCCACAACCGTCCCATTTATCGAGGATGCATCCGTGCCAGCCGTTCCACATCCTCCTAGCAATAAAGCAGCACTTACCATTATCAGTGACACACTATATTTCATTCCAAAACCTCCCAATCAACAAATTAGACGGACGATTCACGTTAACGTTACGCCAAATGGCTGGAAACCAGGAAAGATTCTTTTCTTGCAGCGCAAAATGGTTTATCACCGACTTGCCATGGTTTATCACCGACTCTTGGGCTGTTACCACCGACTCTCGCAAATTTACCACCGTTTGACGACAATTGGAGTTGTTTTGGAATGAATTTCTGCTTTTCTAAAGTAATTTTCACCTCCAAAACCGTTTATCACCGCTCTGACGGAGTTTATCACCGCTTAAACGAACTTTATCACCGTTCGGAAGCGGGTTATCATCGGTCAAGTAGAATTTATCCCCGTTTGACCAATATTCCCCATTAAAAAACAACCGCCACAAGTGACGGTTGTGCCCAAACTTCTATTGATCTGCAACTTCCAATATCCCTTCACCATCATCCGGCAGGAGCTTGAATACCCACTTCTTTTCATTCTCATCAAATGAAACTTCTTCGATGACAACATATCCGTTCGACAATCTCTCACCCGCCACTTCTAATGCTTTCGCGACAGCCTGCGACTCGGAAAGCTTCGCACCCGCCGGCTTATAATCCGGCAAGACTTCTACAAACTTCGCGGTCCCTTGTCCAGGATACGATTCAAGAATTGGACCTGATCGTTCCACATTCACACGTTGGCCGGCTTTCAGCTTGTCGGCTTCCGGGAATTTGTAAAACACAACACTTTCCGTTCCACCTGCCACAAAAATTCTCCCATCCCCCGCCTCCAATATGAATCCACCTTCCGCAACAGGTGTATCTGTATATGTTTGTTCAGGTGCAATAATGGTTGATTCCCCCGGCTCCGGGACCATCCTTCCATCTTGCTCGATATTGATCGTATGGTCGGCGAACTGCTCCCGTAGCTTCTCTTGCTGCTCCGGTTTCAGGAAATCATGGGTGATTTCAATATTGCCTGTGATGACATCGACGTACAGACCGAATGATCCCCGTTCCGATTCTAGTCCTTTCAATGCTTCAGCGACTTCATCCTGCAATTCGTAAAGCTCCTTTTCCGTATGCGGGCTGCGGAATATATAAATCGGTTCCGCTAAGATCTCACCCGCATCCACTTTCGGCTGCAGCAGATCAATCAACTGCTGGACGCGTTCATCCGGCTCCTTTAACCCGATCCACACGCCGGATTGCCCAGCACCCTTCGTCTGAAGTTCGAAGAAGATGACGCCATCATGATGAATGCCACCTTCGCCGTAAACTTTTTCCACCGCCTGGAAGACAGCGGGCCCTTCAATTGCTTTGACATTCAAATCCTCCACCGTTTCTTTCGTAGGCTCCTCAAACTCAGGGGGCGTTTCAATAGTCGCCCTCTCGTCCCGCTGAGGTGTCTCTTCAACGGTTTGCTTCAATTCAGCAATGATTTCTCGTCCGCTCACTGTTTTCAACGACTTCCATCCACTATCACTATCATCAACCGCAACATTTTTAGAGGATGGGCCAGTTCCACATCCTCCTAGCAGTAATGCACTGGCAAACAGAACTAGTAATTTGTTTTTCATTCCAAAACCTCCTACTCATTAAGTTAGACGGATGATTCGTGTGAAAGTTACGCCAATTGCCCATTGACAGCCAATCACTGATTTGATACATTCAACTACAATATCAATGACGAAGAGAGTACTGAGTCTTTACTTCCAAAGCGAGCCGGGATTGGTGGGAGCCTGGTGGAGTGGATTCATGAAGCGCACTTCGGAGATGCTTTTCTGAATGAAGTAGGAGAAGCCGGTGTCTCGCCGTTAGGAGAAAGAGGCCTCTATCCATACTGACAGGGGCAATTTGAGTGGTACCGCGGAACAAGCTTTCGTCTCATTTATTGAGATGAAGGCTTTTTATTTTACCTAAAAAGGGGTTCGTGAGAATGAAAATGGATATTTTGCAAGCTTTACAGACAGTCAGCCCGGTTCCATTAGAGGAACATATGCTGGAGCGGCCGGCAAATTCAAAGCTAGGCGATTTTGCATTGCCTTGCTTTCCGTTCGCGAAGGCTTTACGGAAATCACCCGTCGCCATTGCGGAAGAAATTGCCGGTTCGCTTACACATCCATCCATCCGAAAAACAGAAGCCGTCAATGGGTACGTGAATATTTTCCTGAACCGTACTGCTATCACTGATGATATCCTGCGTATAATCCTAGACAAATCCGTCAACTACGGCTCATCCAACGAAGGCAACGACGGAGTGGTGACGATCGATCTATCCTCCCCGAACATCGCAAAACCGTTTTCCATGGGGCATCTCCGCTCCACGGTCATCGGAAATTCTATCGCTTACTTGCTCGAAAAAAACGGCTACAAAACGATGAAAATCAATTACATCGGTGATTGGGGCACGCAATTCGGGAAGCTCCTAACCGCGTACCGGAAGTGGGGCAACGAGGAGGATGTCCGTCAAGAGCCAATCAAGACATTGCTGAAGCTGTATATCCGTTTCCATGAAGAAGCCGAGCTGGATCCAACTTTAAATGATGAAGGTCGGGCGGCATTCAAAGCGCTTGAGGACGGCGATGCAGACGCACTAGCCCTGTGGGAATGGTTCAAAACCGAGTCGTTGCAGGAATTCCAGCGAATTTACGATCTACTAGGGGTCACTTTCGATTCCTATAACGGCGAAGCGTACTACAACGACAAAATGGAGCCAATCGTTCAAGAACTCGAAGATAAAGGCCTATTGGTCGAATCCGACGGGGCCATGGTTGTGGAGCTTGAAGAAGGCATGCCGCCATGTTTGATTAAAAAATCAGATGGAGCTACTTTATATGCGACGCGGGATTTGGCAGCTGCCATTGATCGCAAAACCAATTACGACTTCGTCAAATCCATCTACGTTGTTGGGAATGAACAAAGCCTCCACTTTACGCAAGTGAAACAAGTGCTTGGCAAAATGGGGCATGACTGGGCAAGCGACATCGTGCACGTACCGTTCGGGCTTATCTTGCAGGGCGGAAAGAAGATGTCAACGCGTAAAGGAAAGATTGTCTTGCTCGAGGAAGTATTGAAGGAAGCTATCGAACTTGCACAGAAAAATATCGAAGAAAAAAACCCGATGCTTGCCAATAAATCTGAAGTGGCAGAAGGTGTCGGTGTCGGCGCCATCCTCTTCAGCGACTTGAAGCAGCATCGGAAACATGATATCGAATTCGATCTTGAAACGATGCTCCAGACAGAAGGAGAAACCGGGCCGTACGTCCAATATGCGCATGCGCGGGCAAACTCCATCTTGCGGAAGGCGGGGGCAACGAACTCGTTCGCGATTAACGAAGTGAATGATCACGAATGGGAAACGATCAAGCTGCTCGAACAATTTCCGCACTCCGTCAAACGGGCGGCCGAAGAACTGGACCCTTCCGTCATCGCAAAATATGCGGTCGACCTTGCCCAAGCGTTCAACTCGTTTTACGGGAATGTGCAAGTCCTTTCCGACTCCACAAACAAAGCATACCGGATTGCGCTAACGGAATGTGTCGTCATCGTTTTGAAGGAATCTTTGCGTCTACTCGGCATGAAGGCGCCCGAGGAAATGTAAACTCAATAAAAAAGCAATCGTCCCACCATTCACTGGTAGGACGATTGCTTTTATTTATTCTTCCCTCCAACAGTCGGCACCTTTCAGACTAGAATCCGCTTTAAACACAGGATTCTTCCCTTGTTTCCGCTGTTTCGTGTAATCATCCAAAACGCGGAATGCGACTTTTCCAAGTGCCAAGATGACGAGGAGATTTATAATTGCCATCAAGCCCATAAACAGGTCTGCCATGCTCCAGACGATATCCACTTTTGCGAGCGCACCGAACATGACCATGCCGAGCACCGCAATTCGGTAGACCGTCATCCACGATTTATGCGTGTTGATGAATTCAATATTTGTTTCACCGTAATAGTAATTCCCGACGATTGAGCTGAATGCGAAGAACATGATCGCAATCGCGACGAAATAAGGCGCCCAAGAACCGACGTGAACGGCCATCGAGGATTGCGTCAGCAAAATTCCGCTCTCTTCCCCTTTGTCATAAAGTCCTGCAAGGAGGATGATAAAAGCTGTCGCAGAACAAATGATGATCGTATCGAAAAATACGCCAAGACTTTGAACAAGCCCTTGCTTCGCCGGATGCGTCGCACTCGCCGTCGCCGCAGCGTTCGGCACACTCCCCATACCAGCTTCATTTGAGAACAGACCACGTCGGATACCTTGCATCATGGCAGCCCCGATACCGCCGCCAGCCATTTCCTTAATTCCAAAAGCATGCTCAAAAATGAGGGCAATCATGGCAGGAACTTCCGTAATATTAATAGCGACAACGTACAGCGCAATCAGCAAGTAAAACACCGCCATGATTGGGACAATTGCTTGCGTCACTTTGACAATCCTTTGCACGCCGCCGAAAATGATAATTGCCGTCAATATGACAAGTAGTAGACCGACCACCCAATAGGGTAGATTGAATACATCATGGAATGACTGGCTGATCGTATTTGACTGAACCGAATTAAAAATAAAACCGAAACACATCGTTAGGAGAATCGCGAAAACGATTCCAAGCTTCCGAAGGCCTAGCGCCTTCTCCATGTAATAGGCAGGCCCTCCGCGGAATGTGTCGCCGTCCCGAACTTTATACACTTGCGCAAGCGCACTTTCAATGAATGCCGTCGCCATGCCGATAATGGCAATGACCCACATCCAGAAGACCGCGCCCGGTCCGCCAATCCCGATGGCAAGCGCTACGCCAGTTACGTTCCCTGTACCGACCCGGGACGCCGCACTAATTGTAAACGCCTGGAACGCTGACACGCCACGGTTGCCTTCTCTTTTCTCGAAAATGAGTCTGAACATCTCTCCAAATAAACGAAATTGGACAAATTTCGTTCTTATCGTAAAATAAAGACCAATGAGCAATAAAAGCCCAATCAATATATATGTCCAAATAAAATCATTCGCCGGTCCCACCAGCCACTCCACTACGCCCACACTATCCACTCCTTCTCCATCATCATATTTCACTTACTATCTTTACCCAGTCGCGCAAATAACTCACATTTCAAAAACAGAAAAACCGCTGAGCCAACATGGGCTCAGACGGTCTAGAAGCTAACTTCCACTTTTCATGAAAGCGCTTCATATTACTCTGACTTGATTATTTTATCATCGACTCGGCATTTTTCAACCCATTTATGGAAAAAAAGTATCGAATACTGCCAGTAAATATTGGTTATCGCCGACTTTGGGCGATTCATCACCGATTCTCGGGGGGTTATCACCGATTCTCAGCACTTTACCACCGATTCGAATGACTTTACCACCGTTGACTCGCTATATGAAACAATCAAAGCGCGGCCTTCACCGTTTTCCGGTAATACCCGACCGTCAAAAATGCGAACATGAGATAAATAAGCACGTAGATCCCCATAGCGATGGATGCGGGCAATGTAATATCGGACATGAACATGAATGACGCGGCTTTTATCGCAAAGATGGAATGCAACAGCCCAATCATCAACGGCACGCCGAAGACGAATATTTGCTTGCGGACGATACCGCGCATAATGTCTTGCGCTGTAAAACCTAGCTGACGCAACGTTGCATAGCTGCTTTTCTCTTGCTCCGCCTCCGTCATTTGCTTAAAGTACAAAATGCTTCCTGTCGAAATGAGGAACACGAGCCCCAGGAACCCAGAGATAAAGATGAATAGACCATTGTTCTCCATCCCCGAAGCGTATTGGGAATAGTAATCAAATCCGTGCCGATCATCTTCCTCATTAATCCGCTTGAAAATCGCAGAAGCTTCGGCAAGCTGATCACGGTCAAGAACGTCGATGACATAGGTATTTGAATTGCGCCATTCGTTTTCGTCATTCAGAAACAGCTCTTTTAATTCATGATAAAATTCATCTTTCACAACAAGTTGTGTCGCAGCTGCAGAATTTAATACATTTCCTTCGTTCACTTTCACAACTTTCAAGTCAGATTCTATTTCTGCATTTGACAACTTGACATTGAATGGAACTTCCATCGTTTTCAATAACCAATATATACCTGCATCGTATAGATACGCGGCATCGGAATGAGGAATTTGAATATCCACTCCAGCTTGCTGCAATTGTTTGTCGCTTATTATTTTTGCTCCAAACGAATTGGACATCAATTCTGACACACTGCCACCTTTGAATTCACTTTCCACTTCTAGCGTTTCAACTGTTGAATACGTATACGTAATCTGTTGCTTATCTAGTTCGCTGATGAATTTTTCGGCAGCACCTTTACCGTCTTCATACCAAAAATCATCAAATGCAAAATCAAAAGGATATATGAGACGGACTTCTTTTTCCGTCGAATAATATAGGGAATACACGCCTGCCAACATTGTCAGCGTCATCGCTGATAATACCGTAATGATCGTCAGTGAATTCGCATTGCCCTTCATCCGATGCATGATCGGCGCAAGCGACAAGCTGTTATACAATCCAAGATGGCCCTTCTTCCTTTTGCGGATCTGATACAGTACCCAGCCGATCGCCACGCGGAACAATAAAAAAGTACCGAGAATTGTCGTAACCAAAACGACGATCATATTGATGAACAGCAAAGCATTCAACATGCGGCCGGAAAGCCAGTATCCGAACGCAATGAGGGCTATTCCTAAAATTGCAAGAAAGGCTGACCTGATAGCTTTCGGCTTTTTCGGATGCTCGCCGGTCTTCTCGGCATTGAATAGTCCAAGCAACGTGTTGCGGTAGACTGCAACGAGCATTTGCATTGACGTGAGAATGGTGATTCCAAGAAATACAATCACCGTCTGGATGACAGCCGCCGTCGAAAACTCCACTTCGATAAATCCATCAAAGCCAATGAGCTTCATTAACAATAATAAAAATACGCGTGACACGAGAATCCCTATGCCAATCCCAATCGCTAACGCCCCGGCGCTCAGCAAGGAATTTTCGATAATCAACAGACGCGAGACTGATCCTTTTGTCAGGCCAATCAGTTGATACAGCCCGATTTCACGGCTTCTTCTCTTCAAGAAAATCGCATTTGCATAAACGACGAAAATACCTGCGATGAATAACAGTAGAATTCCTGCCACTTTAAACGCCGCACCCATGCTCCCGCCAGACCTCTCAACAACCGACGGATCATGCTGCAAAGTCGCAAAGACAAAGTACAGGACGACACTTAAAATAAGCGCAAAAAAGTATAAGTAATAATGCTTGATGTTTTTCCGCATGCTGCGGAGGACGAGATCAAAGAGCGTCAACGCTGTCACCCCCGAGGACACCTTGGACTTTCAGGATTTCCTGGAAGAAGGCCTGTCTCGTTTTATCGCCGCGGTACAGCTCCGAGTAAATATTGCCGTCCTTCAGGAAGACAACACGGCTGCAGTAGCTCGATGCGACAGGGTCATGTGTCACCATCATGATCGTGACGCCGCGTTGTTTATTGACATCCTCCAATGTTCCGAGCAACGAAGACGCCGATTTCGAATCAAGCGCGCCCGTAGGTTCATCCGCAAAGACCATGGATGGCTTGTTGATGAGCGCACGTGCCGCGGAAGTCCGTTGCTTTTGGCCCCCGGAAATTTCATGTGGATATTTATCTGCTAATTCTTTAATACCTAAAATATCGGCAATCGAGTTGAATTGATCTTCCGCCACCCGCTTTCTCATTTTTCCGAGCGACACGGGCAGCAAGATATTTTCCTTCACCGTCAATGTGTCGAGAAGATTATAATCTTGGAAAATGAACCCTAATTTGTCTCGCCTGAATGCAGACAGTTCACGGTCTTTCATCCTCGAAATATCAGAATCTCCAATAAGAATCGAGCCTTCCGTCGTACGGTCGATCGTCGCGAGGACATTCAAAAGCGTCGTTTTCCCGGCACCGGATGCCCCCATGATTCCGACAAATTCGCCTTCCATTACCCGCAAGTCGATCCCTTTCAATACTTCTTGCACATTTCCGCGAGTTCCGTAAGATTTTCGGATGTTTTGAGCATGTAATACTGTTTTATATTGATCCATCATTGTGCCCTCCCTGTTTGCAATACCTTTATCTTAACGGGTGAACTTTTTCCGGTCGTTTGATTTAGATGACAAACAGGTCGGCCAATGTGACATTATTGTCATGTTCGTGTGGCGTCAAACTTGTTTTCGGTTGAAAACATCATTTTCATCGTCGTTCCATTGTCTATTTCGGAGTGCGCCGACAGGGATATTCCAATCTTCCCAGCCACTTGTTGGGCAAGATACAACCCGAGTCCTGTCGCAGCATTATGCAGCCTTCCCGTGCCCCCGGTGAACCCTTTGTCGAAAATACGGGGCAAATCGTGAGCCGGGATTCCCGGGCCATCGTCTTTTATTGATAAAACCGGATTTCCTCCCGGTGATAGACTAGTTCGAATACAGATGACGCCGCCTGCCGGACTGTATTTCACTGCATTCGTCAACAATTGGCGGATGATGAAGCGGCACCATTTGCTATCCGTGAGCACTTCCATATCACCTTCGATTTCTACTGCGATATTTTTCTCAATAAACCAAGATCGCAGCTCGCGGATTTCGGGTGTGAGCAACTGTTGCACCTTAATTTTCTCCAATACATAATCCGATTCAAGCGTGGTTAATCGTGAAATATAGAGCTGCCGATCGATCAGCAAATGGACACGCAGCCAATCTGACTCTATTTTACGGATGGCCGGATCTTGACGATTTGCGTCGATTGTCAGTTTCATCGACGTCAACGGCGCCTTCACTTCATGCACCCACGCCGCTGTATAGTCGCTTTCCATAAGGTTGGCGGCTTTCACTTCCGAAAGCTTCTGCAAATGAGCATCCGCCACATGCCTCAACAGATCATTGATTGTTTCGTCACGATTGAAATGCGGTTCCGGAAGCCCTTCCTGCCAGTCCCTTGAAGGATCTTCAGTAATTTGAAGAAGTTCTTTCTTATATTGCGTCTCCTTTTTGTAGCGCCAGATGAGGAATGAAATGAAAATAGCAACGAGCAGCAGGTTAAGGTAAATGAGGGAGCTTAGCTTCATTGCCAGCCCCTTATCAATCAAAACCATTAAGTCAGTGACCGCAATAGATCCGGCAAACAGGAGTATCCAACTTTTCATATCCTTCAAGTATGCAATGAACATCGTATCCCCCTACAGGCTGACCGCCATATAACCCATTCCTTTTTTTGTGAGAATCGCGTCACCAAGTCCGATGTCTGCAAGTTTTTGGCGCAGCCGCGTCACATTTACGGTCAATGTGTTGTCGTTAACGAACCGTTCGTCATCCCAAAGTTTGCGGATCAACTCATCGCGTGACACAATTTCATCCTTCGCCTGGACAAGCACCGCCAAGATGAAGAATTCATTTTTCGTCAGTTCCACTTCATTTCCATCAAGTCGAATGACACCGCGCTTCATATCAATCATCGCGCCGTTCCACTCAAGCACATCCGCCGGCTCTTCTGTGTACGCATATGTACGACGGAGTGTCGCTTGGATTTTCGCAAGCAGCACATCTGTATGGAACGGCTTCTGAACATAATCATCCGCCCCCATATTCATCGCCATCACCATATCCATCGGATGATCGCGCGACGACAGGAAGATGATCGGCACCTTCGAAACCGCGCGGATTTCTCGGCACCAATGGAATCCATCATAAGCGGGAAGCTGGATGTCGAGTATGACCAGATGAGGCTTCGTTTGGATGAAAGCCCCCATCACGTCATGGAAATCTTCTGGCCCCGACACTTGAAGCGACCACTGCCCAAGCCTTTCCTTCAGCGAGTCAAATATCGCCCGATCGTCCTCCACTATGAAAACATTCATCTCCATCCGCTGCACACCCTTTCGTTAGTTAGTATTATAGTTCATTTCCGCCGAGGTCGGACACTTCTACAATGGTCGAACCTTCAGCTAGGTGGCGGGTGTTAGCACCGACTCGCAAGTTTCTGTATTTTTATAGGTAAAAGGAATTATCTTCATAGGTGTTTTCCTTCATTACCGACTCTCGGTACTTCATCACCTTCTTAAACTAATTCATTAACTACTTTCAGCACTAAATCACTGAATAGGATTGGTTTATCATCCATTCGCTAGTTTGCGAAAAGTTACACACGCGAAGGTCTTAAGTCTCACAAAATACATATACTAAAAACCTACTAAATATCCAATTTCCATTACTTCCATCTCCGAAATATGATATACTAATTAGCGAGACAGACGCACCTGATTGTTCAGGAAGCATAAATGTCTTCTTTTTTTGTTGCCGCTTTATATTTTCATTCCAAATTCAACACATTACAGTTTTGTGAAAAAACATAGGAGGATTATATGCTGAAATTTGAAAACGTAAGTAAAGTATATGATGACGGGTTCAAGGCTGTTGATTCTGTTAGCTTTGAAATTCCGAAAGGCGAGCTGCTCGTTCTCATCGGTCCGAGTGGTTCAGGTAAATCAACTACGATGAAAATGATTAATCGGATGCAACCGCATACAAGTGGGAAGATTTCGATAAACGGTAAGGATAACAAATCGTATGTCGCTTCCGACCTTCGAAGAGGCATCGGCTATGTGATCCAACAGATCGGTTTATTCCCCCACTATACGATTGAAAAAAACATCTCCATCGTTCCTGAATTAAACGGATGGAGCCAGGAAAAAATCAAACCAAGAGTCAACGAACTGCTTGAATTGGTCGGACTCGATCCTAAAATCTACGCAAAACGCTATCCAAAAGAACTCTCCGGGGGACAACAACAGCGCGTTGGTATTGCCCGTGCACTTGCATCCGACCCCGAAATCATCTTAATGGATGAACCGTTCAGCGCATTGGACCCGCTTACAAGGGAGCAATTGCAGGGTGAACTCATTTCATTACAGAAAAAATTGAATAAGACTATCATTTTTGTAACTCATGATATGGACGAGGCACTCAAAATGGGTGACCGCATCGCAATAATGAAAGACGGAAAGCTTCTTCAGTTGGACACTCCAGAGAAATTACTTCACGAACCTGCCCACGGTTTTGTCGAGGAGTTTATTGGCAAGCATCGAATTATCCAAAACCCTGAACTGATGCCGGTTATTGACATTATGTCCGAATCGGTTGTCACATCTCTTCCTCAAAGTTCTCCTGAAAAGGCAATTTCACTTATCCGGCAGAGGAAAATCACGGATCTCATCATTGTAGATGATTCAAAAAATCTGCTAGGCATCGTATCCGCCTACGACGTCATCAAGAAAGTGAACGACATCTGTACCATTGAAGAACTCATGCAGCCGATCAGCCACATCTTGCAAGACACTGCTTCCGCAAAAGACGCCATCATCATGATGGATGAATCACCGTTCGGCCTGATTCCTATCGTGGATGAAAAGAATAAGGTCGTTGGTCTTGTAACACGCGGTTCGTTGCTATCCGCATTGTCCAGCCAGTGGACGGAAACGGAAGTAGAGGTGGTTGCTATATGAATAATTTATCTATTTGGCAACAATTGACCGAACAATCGCAGATGCGCTGGAGAGAAGTTCTCGAAGCGACATCCGTTCATATTCAGCTTGTGTTCTTTTCGATGTTGATCGCGATCATTCTCGGCGTGTTCCTAGGAATCCTTGTCACCCGAGTTCCAAAACTGACGACACTCGTACTCGGTGGCACAGGCGTCATGCAGACAATTCCAAGTCTCGCCTTGCTCGGTTTCATGATCCCTATTTTCGGGATTGGCGTGAAAACGGCGATTGCTGCACTTTTCCTTTATTCGCTGCTGCCGATTGCGCGAAACACGTACGCAGGTATTAGCGACGTCGACCCGGCTACTCGGGAAGCAGCCAAAGGAATGGGCATGACGAGCATGCAAATTCTTTTCAAAGTTGAGCTTCCGCTGGCAATTCCTGTCATCATGGCCGGAATCCGGACAGCTGCAGTCATTAACGTAGGTAACGCTACACTTGCCGCATTTATTGGTGCTGGCGGACTCGGCGATTTCATTTTCCTTGGAATTACGCGTGGAATCGATGGACTGATCCTTCTTGGCGCGATCCCGGCCGCACTGCTTGCCATCATTCTAGAAGTGTTCTTCAGCTCGGTTGAGCGCTGGACGACACCGAAAGGATTGAAAGTGTAATGAGGAAAAAGTTTATTTCATTACTGCTCATTGCAGTTGTCGCAAGCATGTTGACCGGATGCATCTTCATTGAAGAAGATTCATTGACGCTCGGTTCGCGGAACAATACGGAAAGCATCATTTTGTCCCACGTCATGGGGCAGTTGATTGAGAATAAAACAGATATTAAAGTCATCTATAAAGAAAACCTCGGCGGCTCCAACGTCGTATGGAATGCGATGCTGAACGGCAATATCGACGTCGTTCCCGATTACACAGGGACAATCGTCGTCAACTATTACCATGAGGAGCCAGGCAACGCAGAGGAAACGTTGGAAATGACAAGACGACTCGTCGGTGAAGACGGCATTATCGCCTTCAACACGTTTGGCTTCAACAACACGTACACCCTCGCGTTGGACGAATCAAAAGCGGAAGAACTTGGCGTCGTCACATTTAGTGACTTCGCTGCTTACTCCGAAGATTTCACGTTAGGCGCGGTCTTCGAATTCATCGATCGCCCCGACGGACTCCCCGGCTTTTCGAAGGAATATGGATTGAAGTTCAAGAACGTCAAAGGTATGGACCACGGCATCATGTACCGTTCCATTAATGCAGGCGAAGTTGACGTCATCAACTCCTACACGACAGATGGTCAGCTGCAGGAATTCGACTTGCGTGTATTGGAAGACGACAAATCCTACTTCCCTCCTTACCACGCACTCCCACTCGTGCGGAAAGAAACGCTGAAGGAGTACCCTGAAATCGAAGCCGTCTTGAAACAGCTCGAAGGCATGATCAACGAAGAAGCCATGCAAAAAATGAATGCCAAAGTCGACAACGACGGCATGATGGTGGAGAGGGTAGCAGAGGAGTTTTTGGTGGAGAGTGGGTTGATTGAGGTGGAGTGATGGGGCGTGGTGCTTTGCACGCGGCGTTATCACCGATTCTAGACGTGTTATCACCGATTCTCGAACCGTTATCACCGACTTGAACGAGTTTATCACCGATTCTCAGTCCTTTATCACCGAATCGGCAGTTTTCAACAAGATGTGCCGATCTAAGCACCTTTTTCATGGGTGATTTCCTTTTTCGCCGGCTCCTAGGGAGTTATCACCGAATATCGCGGGTTTATCACCGAATCTTACCCTTTTATCACCGAAACTCGAAGTGTTATCACCGACTTGAACGAGTTTATCACCGAAACGGCCTATCGACATCAAAAAAGCGCACAAATTATGTGCGCTTTTTGCTTTCCATATCAAATTTCATGATATACAACCTGTTTCGTTTAGCCCCTTCCACATCTAAATCCATAGACGTCAATAGCCGATGGGCAGTCTGCTGCCGATCAACTCTCAGAAACTCTCGACAATCTTTATTCCTCATTCCGCCACCAAACAAAAGGAACCAGTCTCGTATCGCTTGTTTGTGGGAATCTCGGCTCGCCCTTGCACAGGATAAACAACGCCACCCACCATTGTATTTCTCCATGCCAATTAACCCACATCCCGGGCAAATCACGCCCGTCCGAATGTCGCTGTGTCGAATGGAATATGTCTTACAGATAGGAGAGGGAATGAAATCGCGATGGGAGCTGCTTAGCTGCGTTAAAAGGATAGCAAACGTTTCGTCATCCAACAATGGGGAGGTTGTTGGGAGTTTGCGAATGAAAGTGGGAACCGCGCTTGGGAATAAAACAGGGATTTTCGTATCGAATACTTCAATGCGTTGCTTGGCGTAGGCGAGTACAACTGCCCCGTATACCGGCAATGAGATGTCTCGACTATACAACCAGTCTTGAAACAGTTCACAGTTGCTTTCAAGTTGGGCAATCGGGCTTTTGAATCCGCTCACCTGTCCGGAATCCAACACGCGAATTAATTGTGGTGGATTTTCAGTCACCGTCAATTCACCCGCAATGTTTTTCACTTCAAACAAAACCGCATATGATGGGGTGATGAAGAGCGAGTCAATTTGAAAATGGGTGCTGGACAGTAACGATAGATCGTGGAAAATGCCATGCTTCATTGAAAAATCATAGTCCTCAAGCACCTTGTCCAATTCCTGTTCGCCGCCAAATCCGGCTTGGACCGCCGCATACTTCGAACGCAAAACAGGAATCGCTTCATGGTGATTTGGCAATCGCCTAATCGCCGCCTCCAGCCCTTCTAACAAAAGAGGGGCTTTTCTAGGCTTATAAATGAATATGGTTCAACTCCTTAAATAGTATTCCGCTATTTACTAGTTTAGCATATTCACTCAATGGAAAACTAATTATTCAATTAAACTGCAAATACTCCCACACATTCCCGAAAGGATCACGAAAACTGATATACTTTCCTGGCGGGCAATCTGCGGGTTCTGCGATAATCAATTCGACATCATGTTCTTTTAGTATCGCAAGGGATCGATGGATGTCATCCGTTTTCAGTGTCAGCTCAACGCCTGAAGATGTCTTATTAAACGCCGCCACTTCCGTTTCCTCCAACACAATAGGCAAATCCCCGTGAACGAGTGTTACAATCTTCGGTCCATACTCCTTGTTCACCTCAAACCCCAAAACCCCCGTATAAAAATCAATCGCCTTTTCTAAATCCGGCACATGAATGCCAATCACACAAACTTGCGTCATACCTCTTCCTCCTCCCTTTCCCCTATATACCCATCAATCATTCTCCGCAGAAACCTCATCTGCTGACTTTCTTCACTCCACTGCAACCGAATCCATTCATACTCCCTATCGAGCAATCTGCTCATTAGAACTACAGCCTGCGCATGCTTTCCGGGTGTGATGAACTCCAGAATTTCCGTCAACTCTGATACAACGGACCTCGGCAATGATTGTTCAATCGTCTTCAACCCCAACTTCGCCCGTTCCGGTGCATATCGATAGAGCAGCACCCTTCCCAAATGATGCACGACATTCGTCAGCATCCGAACCGACCAAATATCATTCCCCCGTGCAGCGGACTTCGAGTATTGGAATAAAAACCACCCGACATCCATGACATCGTCCCGATATTCCTCCTCCGACAACACCAGCCCTGGCGTCTCCATCAATTCATCCAGCAAATGATATGGATCATACAGCACCTTGAAATGGTCACCACCCACAAATGTTTCTTTAGTCACCGTGAATAAATCAATATGTAATAAATCATCGAACACCGCGATAATCTGAGGGGCTACAATGAAAATATCATCCATTAAAATAATGTCGCGATACGCTTGTAAATGCTTCACCCGGCTCGCAAGAAAATCCTTTTTATCCTCCTCGTTCACCAAGCAATAGAGATCGACGTCCGAATGTGCATCATGCTCGCCCCTCCCCATCGACCCTTTGAGAAAGATCGCTTGGACACGAGGATCACTCTTCAAGCTTTCACTAATTTTTTCAACAGCCAACTCCTGCGGTAGCATATCCATACCTCCCCTAACCTTTCATTACAATTTCTACTCCGGCAGCCCGTTCTCCTTTCATTGGTCAAATAAAAAATTTACTTAAATAATTCCAACCACCTCGGATAGTCAAACTGTCCATCGGATATTTGAAAAAACATTCCGAATGCACCTAAATAGGTAATTCCGTATTCAAAATGATAAATTGGCGTGTATGTTGAAAAGAGCAAGAAGTTTATTCTTTCGGTTTCTATTTTTGCTAATAGTGGCGGCGGGCCATAATGCTCTTCGCTAAATTGCAAATACTCCTTCTCTGAGGGATTAGTTACGAGTGCAAAGAGGAGAATAAACAATAATAATCCGCCGATCAAATAGCGTTTCTTCATTAAATGACCCTCCTTATGATCCTCCTTAACTAAATTATAATTAAGTTTTCTGATAATGTAATCCCCACGAAGTCCTATATACACACCCATAAAAAAAGAGCAGTCCATAGACCACTCTTTTTCATCCTTACTTTTTATCCGCGCGGTATAAAAACAACGCCATTTCACCACGGGTGATGGCCTCGTCAGTTCCAAACTTACTCGCCGATTTCCCTTGCGTTATATTATTCTTCATCAAAGACCTTACCGCATTCTCATAGCGCGACGAGACATCGGTGAAGGGAAGCTTCACTCCATCGCCTGATAATTTATATGCCCTTTGGATCAACAATGCCATTTCACCGCGGGTCATCGTGTCATTTGCCCCGAAATGAGTCGATGATTTTCCGTTTACAATGTTTTCCCTTTTTAAGGCATTCACCGCGCCCCACGCTCTTTCCGGAACGTCGACATATGGGGTCGGGCGTGAATCCGATAAATCAAGATTCATTATTTTAGCTAGCCAAATCGCTGCGTCTACCCGCTTGATGTTATCTTTGACGCCAAATTCGCTTCCCGAAATCCCTTTTGCAACTTCCTTTTCTGCCAAGTACGTGACTGCGGGTGAATATCTGCCAGTTACATCCTTAAACGCAGGTTCAGCTCTGAAGGACATTGTATATACACCGCCCTGCCAAAGTACTTTTATGGAAGGAATGAAATAATACGTGCCTTTTTTAAGCTCAATCCGTTTAGATGACTTTTCTGGTTTCCCGACAGCACCGCTACTCAAATGGGAATCATACGAAATGCTTCGTTCTTTCATCAAACTATACCCACTGAATTCGGATGAAAAATCAATCGTTAAAAACCCGTCATACTTCATTTCAATCCGATAATAATCTTCTTTATCCGTATGACTTAGGAAACCGGTATGGATCTTGTTGTCGTTTACTGCAATCGGGGTTGCCGATTCCCTACTATTATTCGGTTCAATCTCATCATTGTTGGCTGGGATGAAAGAGACGTCCATTTCATAAATACCTTGATAATAGTCATTACCTTTTATACTAATATAGTAAGTATCCGCTTCAAGATCAGTATGCGATTTCCAATGTAGCGGCAAGCCGTTATAGAATCCAAGACTATCCCAAGAAATCATTTCCCCTTCGGAATCATACAGGCGGACAGATCCATTGAACATTTTGGAGTCAATGTCGATTACCAAACGACCAGGTTCATCCAATTCGACTTTGTAATAATCTGCAGTATCATTCCAGCTAATAAACCCTCTGATCCGTTCCCGATTCACCTTTATCGGCATCGCTTCCGTAAATGTCTGATTCGGCTCGGTCTCATTATTATTTGCCGGGTTAAATGACACACTCACATTATAATTACCGAAACTATCTTTATTGGCATCCTTAATAAATAAAGTATATACACCCGGTTCGACGTTAATATCTTTGCTAAGCGAAGTAGCATTTTCTGGACGACCATTATAAATTCCTTCAGGATGGCCTGTAAGCTCATTATTAGAATCTCGGAGTTCCATTAGTGCTGCATTAAAATGAACGTTCGCAGTAATCGTCAATGTACCTGCCTTCGGTACAGTTATCGTGTACGCGTCCATTGGAGCTTGTTCGGAAATGTTCCCTGAAATAGTTGTATTAAAAGGTAAAACTGTGTCCGCATGCGCTACTGTTGTTGCTCCTGTAAATCCTGATAAAAACAGTAAAAGAGTGATGACTAAGATGCTGATATTCTTCAAGTTGTTTTCCTCTTCCTATCGTTAGTTCAATTCTGCACGGTATAAAAACAATGCCATTTCACCACGGGTAATGGCATCATCCGTTCCAAACTTATTCACTGTCTTTCCTTGCGTAATGATATTCTTCATTAAAGCCCTAACCGCTTCGTCATAGCGCGAAGAGACATCCGTGAAAGGATGCGTCACTCCATCGCCCGATAATTTATATGCCCTTTGGATCAACAACGCCATTTCGCCACGGGTCATTGTGTCATCTGCACCGAAATGAGTCGCCGACTTACCATTCACAATCTTTTCCCGTTTTAAGGCATTCACCGCGCCCCATGCTCTTTTCGGAACATCTACATATGGGGTTGGACCTGCATCCGATGTATCAAGGTTCATGATCTTAGCAAGCCAAATCGCTGCATCCACCCGTTTAATTCGTTGATTGACACCAAATTCGCTCGCCGAAATTCCGTTTGTCACATCTTTGTTCGCCAAATACGTAACGGCGTCTGAATATCTATTAGCTACATCCTTAAATGCATGTTCCACCTTAAAGGACATTGTATATAAGCCGCCCTCCCGATAGTCCGTTGTCTTGGGAATAAAATAATAGATACCTTTCTTAAGTTCCAACCTTTTCGACGATTGTTCCGGTTTTCCAACTTCCCCATCACTTATATGCAAGAAGCCATAGGCATTACCCTTTTCATCCATCCATTCATACCCGCTGAATTCAGATGAAAAATCAATCGTCAGATAGCCGTCATACTTCATTTCAATTTGATAGTAATCAACCATATCCGTATAACTTAAGAAGCCGATATGGGTCTTATCGTCAGTGATTAGAAGTGGGATCGCAGTTCCCCTACTATTGTTCGGTTCAACCTCTTCATTGTTAGCAGGGAAAAATGAGACGTTCATTTCATAGATTGGTTGGTAAGAAAAGCTGTTGCCATTCATACGGATATAGTAGATACCCGCCTCCAGATCCATATGGGATTTCGAAAGTATGGGCAGCCCCTGATAGTCACTTAAAAATTTCCGATATACCTCTTTCTCTTTTGAATCGTATAAGTAAAGGCTTCCGCGCCCCAACTGGGAGTCAACGTCTATTACCAATCTACCGGGTTCGTCCATTTTCACTTTGTAATAGTCGTCCCTATCAGCCCAGCTAAGAAATCCTCTGATTTTTTCCCCGTTCACTGGGATCGGCATTGCCTCTGTAAACGTCTGATTCGGTTCGACTTCATTATTATTCGCAGGATCAAAAGTAGCGAGAACACTATAATCACCAAAACTTGTTTTATTCATATCTTTTACAAATAAAGTATATACACCAGGTTCAAGGTGAAAAACCTTTGTAAGCGTGGTGGGATTTTCCGGTCGACCATGATAAATTCCTACCATATGATCTATTGCCTCGTTTTTCGCTCCGCGAAGTTCCATTAACGCAGCATTAAAATAAACTTTCGTCGTAATCGTCAATGTACCTGCTTTGGAAATAGTTATCGTGTAAGCGTCCATAGAAGTTTGTTCGGATAGATTCCCTTCGATAATTGTATCAAATGGTAGTATTGTATCCGCATGAACGACTGTTATTCCTTTAGTTCCCGACAATAATAGTAATAGAGCGATGATTAAAATAGTGAATTTCTTCAAGATGTTTCCCTCTTCCAACCGACGTATTTTCATAGATTTTCTTTTCATAGTATATAACATATATACTAATAAGCAATTGTAAGTTTCAACCATTAAACCGACATGCATGAACCATCCGACAAAGGGTATTCTAATCTGTTAGGAGAGTGAATCAAAATGACGTCATTTTGCCCAGAAATATGGCCGGAAGATCCGACGCCGGCGAGCCAGATTAATTGCGAGGAATGTGGTCTTTATAAGCAAGGAACACGAATGGTTTGGGGAGAAGGGAATCCACAGGCACCGATCATGGTGATTCTGGATAATCCAGGCGCCCGTGATGATCGTGAAGGGAATCCGATGATCTGCGGCACACGGCAGACATTGCAGCAAGCTGTTTATGAAGTGGGGTTGGATAAAAACCTAATCTACGTAACCTACATTCTAAAAAGAAGGCCCATTCGAAAATACGATAAAGAACAAACACGGGACATCTGCATGCACCGCCATCTGGATGAACAGCTCAAACTGCAGAAACCCGAACTCATCATATGCATGGGCAATGTGGCCGTGCAATCCTTTTTCGAAGATGCGGAAGTCGATGTGAAAGGGTTGCGCGGCAGCTGGCATGATGCGAAGGGATTTCGGACAACTGTCGCCTACCACCCGCTAGCCGTCAGACGCCGGCCTAATTTGTATAGGTTATTAGTGGAAGATTTAGCGTTAGTAAAGGCTGCAATTCAATAAAACTTCTCGGGATGTATGGCCAATCAAGCTTCATAATTAAGACTCTATTCCAGTACCAGAATAGAGTCTCACCGCTTTCTATTAAATTGACATATCTTCTTGTTTCAGCGTTTGTTCCAGGAGCTTTGCTGCAAAATATTTACGCGCTTCGGCAGTCATAATCTGCAAACAAACTTCTTCTTCCTGCCGTTTAAACTCGACAAATGTGCCACTTAAGTTTTCACGTACAGAATGGACCTTAAAGCCATTGGCTACATAACCGTCAACTTGTTTCATTTCATCCAAACTTAACAAATGATCGGACATACAAACACCCCGCTTTCCTATTCAGTACCTTTTCCTTCCATCTCCTGCATGACGATATCGTCCCAGTCGTGGCCAACTGTAATCCCTAAATACTCCTCATCACTTGGATTATCCAGTTCAGCTTGCGGGTACTTCTTAAACCACCAATATTTTGCCAGCACGTAGTAGACAATCGCCCCAACGAAAAAGCCGACCAATGAAGAATACGTTGGGAACATATTCGCTAACGCTCCACCTATCACCCAAGCAAATAGCCCTGCTAAATTAAAGCCCTTCAGAAACTTATATTGGCCGTCTAATTCGTACAGATCTTTTACGTTCACACGACGTTTACGGATCAAATAATAGTCTGCGAACAATATTCCCACAATGGCTGTTAAAATACCACCAATGATTAATAGGACGTTGACCAACACGGCAAACAGATTCCAGGGCTGTGCTAAAACCCCGATTACCCCCGCAATAATGACAGCAGCCCAGAATGGCACTTTCGGTCCGCCGATGTTCGAGAAAATCGTTGCTGCAGGAATAACGTTTGCGGAAGTGTTTGTTGACCATTGCGCCAACACGATCATCAGCAATAAAACCCCGAGTATAATTCCACTTGCGCTATTCATCAAGGCATTTATCGGATCAGCAGAGGCCGTTGCCATGTAAGCCACTGCGCCAATCGTCACGATAAATGTATTCGTAATCGGCATCACGATCAAAGAGCCGACTAACTGTGTTTTATTACGCTTGAACCAATTGCGTTCATTTTTTGGTGCTTTAAAGAATCGTGATAGTGTCGGCATATCAGCTGCCAATGTCGCCCAGAACCCCATGTTCGCCATCATCACAACCATGAAGGCTGTAAAAGCCGCTATTCCTGTTGTCGGGGATTCCACCCAAGTCCACACATCTTTCCCTTGAACCGTCGCTTTATCGGCAAGCGTAATATACATCCAGCACGATATTAGAATAATAACCGGCGCTGCAAAATCCGCAAATCGCTCAATGGATTTAATGCCGAGCGATGTGTTGAATAACTGTAATGCCGCAAACACAAGGAAACATAAAAACCAATTATTGAAGTCGAATAATAAATTCAAAATCCCGTTGATGGCCATCGCGCCAAAATAAGTGTTAAGTCCGAACCAGCAAGCTGCTGTCACTCCGCGGACGAGTGAAGGTATATGCGTACCGATTGTTCCAAACGGGGCTCGCATATACACCGGGAAGGACAAGCCGTGCTCAACACCAATATCACCGATTAATGTCATGAATACACCGATTAATGCGGAACCGGCTAACGTCGCTAAAATCACCATCGGCAATGACAAACTCATAATAGCTGAGCCGCCAATTGCAAAGGCGGCTAAAACAATCGCCATTCCTACCCAGATAACAGCAAAACCAAATGTGCCAACGCTTCTATTTTGATGTGTCACTGGAAGTAAATCCGGGGATTTTAAATAATCTCCGCCACTCGCCATACATTTCTCTCCCTTTTAGTAGATTTCCAGTTAACGCACAATCAATTCTCTTCTTTCTCACTTCGCACCAGAATTCGGGCTGTTTTTTTCAGCGGGTGAAATTGCTGATAAGTGATTGACGTTCGTTCCATGTCATCGGCGGAATCGTAGACTTTCTTTCAATCATCGAAATTGCACCATCCACCGGGCATACAATCGCACATAAATTACAGCCCACACAATCCTGTTCACGCACTTTCAACATTGGACGACCGCTCTCTGTGTATAGGTCAATGCATTGATGCGACGTATCTTCACACGCGATATGGCACTTATTGCAGTTGATGCAGACATCATTATTGATTTGAGCGACAATATTATAGTTCAGATCCAAGTCGCCCCAGTTTGAATAGCGCGGTACGGACTGACCAACCAAATCCATCACTGAGGCAATACCTTTCCCGTCCAAATAATTATTCAGTCCATCTATCATATCTTCGACAATACTGAATCCGTGGTGCATCGCCGCTGTACAAACTTGTACGCCTGTTGCACCCATCAGCAAGAATTCTGCAGCATCCTGCCAGTTTGAAATCCCACCAATACCCGAAATGGGAACATTGACGAGGGGATTCCGCGCACATTCCGCGACCATATTCAGTGCAATCGGCTTGACGGCCGGCCCACAATATCCGCCATGTGCCCCTTTCCCGCCAACATGCGGCACCGTATTCCATGTATCCAGATCGACTCCAGCTAAACTGTTGATCGTATTGATCATACTGACAGCATCTGCCCCGCCGCGCACTGCCGCTTCTGCCGTCATCGTAATATCCGTTATGTTCGGTGTCAGCTTGACGATAACAGGTGTGCGTGCAACTTCCTTCACCCAGTACGTCTGCTTTTCAACCAATTCAGGGACTTGACCGGAAGCTGATCCCATTCCGCGTTCCGCCATCCCATGCGGACAACCGAAATTCAGCTCTAGGCCATCAACTCCAACAGCTTCTACTTTCTTGACAATCTCATGCCACTTTTCCTGCTGTGGCTCGACCATTAAGGAAGCGATAATGGCGTGATTTGGAAACCTTTTCTTCGTTTCCTGAATTTCTTTCAGATTAACCTCTAATGGACGGTCTGTAATCAACTCAATATTATTGAAGCCCGCTACTCTTTGTCCATTGAAGCTGACAGCCGCAAAGCGCGATGACACATTCAAAATCGGTTCGCCCAGCGTTTTCCATACTGCGCCGCCCCAGCCCGCTTCAAATGCACGTTGCACTTGATAGCCCGAATTAGTCGGTGGTGCTGATGCTAACCAAAATGGATTCGGTGATTTAATTCCCGCTAAGTCAATTCGTAAGTCTGCCATATATGATCCCCCCTATGCGATCTCGCTCGGTTTTCTGAAACGCTTATGAATGATTTTCGCAGCATCTTTACCTTGCTGTGCAGCTGTTACGACCATCGCCTCACCTTGGCCGTTGCCGAACACGACATCCCCGCATGCAAACACTTTGTCATTCGACGTTTGCATAGTCGTTTCATCAATGTCTACAACCCCGTTCGTATGCTGCAATCCAAACGCTTCAATGAGCGGGACAAAACGCGTTTGTCCAATTGCTTTAATGACTGCGTCAACCTCAATGACAAGCTCAGAACCCTCGATTGCTTCAGGTCGTTGCCTGCCGTCTGCTCCTGCCTCTCCAAGCTTCATCTTGACGCACTCAAGGCCCACCACTTTCCCTGCCACATCACCAATAATTCGCTTCGGCGCTGTCAGCCACTTGAATCCAACGCCATCCTGCTTGGCAAATTCATATTCATATTGGTAGGCAGTCATCTCTTTTTCCGTTCTTCTATAAAGGATGTCAACCTGTTCAGCACCTAGCCGCACAGCACAAGTCGCCCCATCTATAGCTGTGTTTCCAGCACCGATGACAGCAACACGTTTCCCGATCAAGTCCTCTGTCAGTACACCCATTTTCGTGCGCTTTACAAACTCAATGGCATCATGGACGCCTTCGAGTTCTTCACCTTCGATGCCGAGGTTTGGTACGGACCCCATCCCAACCGCTAAAATAACACTGTCATATTGCGTTAAAATTTCCTCGGCAGAAATATCCACGCCCACTCTTGTGTTTGTTTTGATTTCCACACCAAGCCTTGCAACTTGAGCCACTTCCCAATCCGCTACCTCATTCGGCAATCTGAAAGACACGATGCCATAAGTGTTCAAGCCACCCGCCTTTGCCTCCGCTTCGAAAATCGTGACACTATAACCGAATCGACTAAGCTCTCGTGCCGCCGACAAGCCCGCAGGACCAGAGCCCACAATCGCGATCCTTTTTCCATTGGCTTCACCTTTTTTAAATAGTTCTACATCTGTTTCCATCGCCCAGTCAGTTGCATAACGTTGCAGTTGTCCTATCTTGATAGGCTTGGTCGAAGAATTCAGCACACATGCACCTTCACATAGTATCTCGGTCGGGCATACCCGCGCACAGCTTGCACCAATCGGATTGGCCTCCATAATCGTCATGGCCGAACCTTTCATATTGCCTGAAGCAATTTTCTTGATGAAATTTGGAACTTGAATACTTGTTGGACAAGCTGTGATGCAAGGTGCGTCGTAACAGTACAGACAGCGATTAGCTTCTTCTATCGCTTCATTTTTCGTCATTCTGCCAGTCATTTCCGAAAAATTACGTTCGAGTTGCGAACTCATTAAACCATTCCCCCTAATGGATTGATGTTCAGACGTTGATTCGTTCTGCAATCGTCTTCTGTGCGGCGCGCTTGATATAACGGCCACTACCTAATGCACCTACAAATTGTCTGTTTTTAATGACGTATTCACCACGTACAAGTACACTGATGGGTTCTCCGGTCACTTCCCATCCCTCGTACGGATTGTAATCGACATTCATATGGTGGGTGTCCGCGGATATTTCACGTTTTACCGCAGGATCAAAAATCACGATATCTGCATCAGATCCTATAGCAATCGTTCCTTTTTGCGGGTATAAACCGAAAATTTTCGCGGCACTTGTCGAAATCATATCGACGAAGTCATGGATGGAAATCCGCCCTTTCGCAACGCCTTCAGAATATAAAATACTGAAACGATCTTCGATAAAAGGTCCGCCATTTGGAATTTTTGAAAAGTCATTCAGTCCTAATTGCTTTTTTCCGTTGAAGCTGAAAGAACATTGATCCGAGCCGATTGTTTGCAGCTGCTTTGCTTTTAGCGCATTCCATAAATGCTCTTGATGATATTTCGGGCGAAGTGGCGGTGACCACACATATTTCGCCCCTTCGAAGCCTGGCTGGGCTAACGCTGACTGATCGAGTGTCAAGTAAGGTGGGCATGTTTCCCCATACACGTCATAGCCTTTTTCTCGCGCTGTAATAATTTCATCTAGCGCTTCTTTACACGTCACATGGACAACATAAAGCTTGGCACCTGCTATATGCGCCAGTTCAATGGCCCGTTTCGTCGCCTCGCCTTCCACTTCCGCAGGACGTGTCAGTGCGTGGTAAATCGGAGCTGTCTGGCCGGCTTGCCTCGCCTCCTCTACTAATTCATCAATGACTGAACCATTTTCACAGTGCACCATCACAACAGCACCTATGTCTTTTGCGATTTTAAAGGCTTTGAACAGCGTACGATCTGACGCCTGGAATTCTTTCGCATACGCCATGAACACTTTGACAGATGTGATCCCTTCCCGTTCTAACAACAAAGGCAACTCCACCTCTGTTTCAGGCGTTAAATCAGTAATCATTAAATGAAAGCCGTAGTCAATGGCTGCATTCCCCTTTGCCTTTTCATGCCACTTTTCCACAGCATCAGCAAGTTTCTTTTCACCCGCTGATAAACAGAAATCTAAAATGGTAGTCGTCCCTCCGAAGGCAGCGGCAATTGTACCCGACTTCCAATCATCATCTGTCACCGTGTTGTTGAACGGCATATCCAAATGCGTATGCGGATCAATTCCTCCAGGCATCACGTATTTGCCCGTAGCATCTACAATTTCCGCTCCTTCAGCTGATATGTTTTTGCCGATTTGGACAATCTTGCCGTTTTCGATCAAGATATCTGCCTCATACAAATCTGACGCTGTTGCAATGAGTCCGCCTGTAATTATTTTTTTCATACTATCCTCACCTTTCGATTAATGACTGTACGTTTTATTTTCCAATTGTGGGTATTACCATGGCGAGTCACATGCATCATTGATTTAGCGTGTCCATGCTGAACTTCGTTTGTAGTGCCAACACGGTTTCCAATAACACGTCTGCTCCCTTTGCACAATCTTCAAATGTTGTTTCTTCTTCCTCGCAATGACTTTTCCCGCCGATACTTGGCACAAAAATCATTGCAGAAGGGATGAAACTCGCAATATATTGCGCATCATGTCCCGCCCCGCTGAACATCCTGTGAAAGGAATAACCATAGCCAGCGCACGATTTTTCCACTTCATTGCAAATAGCTTCATCAAAGAATACTGTCTCTCGCCCCCAGAGCTTAACCGGTCGAATGAGGCAACCGACTTCCTCTGAGGCTACTCCTGTTAATACTTTCTCAACTTGACTCATCACCTCTGGAGATTGATGACGCGAATCAATGGTAAACACTACTTTGTTCGGAATGACTGTATGGATATTGGGCGTTACATTCATACGTCCAAATGTGAATACCAGCTCTTCGTCGATTTTGCCCAACTGCTCGTGCAAGAACGAAATTAAACGGGAGGCCACAATCATCGGGTCCTTGCGCATCGACATGGGCGTAGTGCCAGCATGGTTTGACTCACCTGTAACGGTAACTTCATAGCACACCATGCCTAAAACGCCTTCGACCACTCCAATATCACATTGCTTAGCATCTAACACCGGCCCTTGTTCAATATGCAGCTCAATATAAGCAAGGGCTTCTGTTAAACGATTTTCTTGCTCACCTTCATAGCCACTCGCCTGTAATGCTTCTTGAAAAGTAATGCCGTTTTTATCGGTAGAACTCAGCATTTTTTCTCTACTGAACTTGGATGCAATAACACCAGAACTCATCATCGCCGGATCGAAGCGGGCACCTTCTTCATTCGTAAAATTCACAAGCATTAATGGAATGTCGAGCTCAATGTCGTTATCCTTTAATGTCCGTATAGCCTCTATGCCTGTTAAAATACCTAACACGCCATCAAACCTGCCGCCTTTTTCAACAGAATCCAAATGCGATCCGATTACGATTGGCGGACAATCTATTTTCCCCGGCAACGTCGCATAGATATTGCCCATATCATCCGTTTTAATATCCATGCCCAGCTCTTTACAAATTTCACTAAAGCAGTCCCTTGCCAAAATATCCTCTTTTGACAGGGACAGTCGGGTTACTCCCCCATTGGGAGTCGCACCGAACTGACTAAACTGTTCAACTAATGTCTGCAATCGACTCCGATTACATGCATACATATGCAAGTCCTCACTTTCATAATTATTGAACTACCCAACACTTATAAAAACTATAAAACTAGTGTATTCGGAGTAAACGGATATAAGACTTAAAAATATGGCCAAGCGCATATTTATGGGATGTTATTTATATAATAAGGTGCCGTGAGTATAACGCTGCTTTTCTAAGGAAATTGAGTAGTGGATTGATAGCATAGGATAAATGAAGGAGTGATAAATTCAATGACGAACGTAACAAGTCAAAATTGGCAAGTAAAAGATGAGCAGTATGTATGGCATGCCATGAAGCCGTACAACCCGAATGCTACGTCAATTATTCAGAAATCTGAAGGCGCTTGGGTAACGGATATTGACGGGAAACGTTACTTGGATGCCATGTCCGGTTTATGGTGTGTGAACGTCGGCTACGGTCGGGAAGAACTCGCCAAGGCCGCTTATGAACAATTACTGGAAAATGCCTATACACCCCTGTCCGTCGGGCACGTCCCTGCCATCCAACTAAGCGAAAAGATCAGCGAATTATTAGGTGATGATTATGTAGTCTTTTACTCCAACAGCGGTTCAGAGGCGAATGAAGCCGCCTTCAAGATCGCACGTCAATACCATCAACAGAGAGGGAACACAAATCGTTCGAAATTCATCTCCCGCTATCGGGCCTACCACGGCAGCACGATGGGGGCGTTAGCGGCAACAGGGCAAGCCCAGCGCAAATATAAATACGAACCGTTAGCACCGAACTTCATTCATGTTGCACCGCCGGATGCATACCGTGAAAACGAAGATCATATTACAGAGCCGACTGCCCTGCCGTCTGTTCAGGCGATTGATAATGTCATGACGTGGGAAATGTCCGATACGATTGCAGGCGTTATTCTCGAGCCCATTATCACGGGCGGCGGTGTGATTATGCCGCATGAGGACTATTTACGCGGGGTAAAAGCTGTTTGTGAAAAGCATGGGGCCTTGCTCATTGTAGACGAAGTCATTTGCGGTTTCGGTCGTACAGGCAAAGCATTCGGCTTCCAGAACTATGGCATTCAACCGGATATTGTCACAATGGCAAAAGGATTAACAAGCGCATATATGCCGTTATCAGCAACAGCAGTGCGCCGAGAAATCTATGAAGCCTTTATCGGAAGCGAGGAGTATGACTTTTTCCGGCACGTCAATACATTCGGCGGCTCTCCAGCGGCGTGTGCGGTTGCCCTTAAAAATATCGAAATCATGGAAAGGGAAAGTTTATTCGCCCGCTCAGAAGAAATGGGCGCTATTCTCCATGCGGAACTGCAAGAACGCTTGAAGGACCATCCAAATGTCGGCAACATCCGCGGGAAAGGCTTACTGATCGGCATTGAGCTTGTAAGTGACAAAAACAGCAAAGCACCGCTTGAAGTAACTGCTGTCAACAAAGTCATTTCTCTATGTAAAGAACAAGGGTTGATCATCGGGAAAAATGGTGTCACGGTTGCAGGTTTCAACAATGTTTTAACACTCGCTCCACCACTAATACTTTCGTTGGCAGAAAAGGATTTGATTGTTGAAAAACTCACACTTGCATTGCAAGAACTACTGCCACAGAGGGGGAAATGAATGAATGGTTACGAATACAGAGGTAAAAGAACTCGGACATTTTATTAATGGGGAAATCGTAGCTGGTACAAGTGGTCACTTTTCAAATGTTTTCAATCCAAGTACAGGTGAAGTGATTGCACATGTCCCTCTTGCAACGAAAGAGGAAGTTCAAGATGCCATTGCAACTGCTCAAGCAGCCTTTCCAGCATGGCGTGCTCTATCAGTCGGCAAACGCATTGAGATTGTGATGAAGTTTCGTCAATTAATGACCGAACGTATGGATGAGCTCATCGATATCATTTGTACCGAAAGCGGGAAAACGGTCGAGGATGCGAGGGGTGAAATTACACGTGGTCTGGAATCAGTAGATTTAGCCATCAATGCCCCCCACTTATTAAAAGGCGAGTACTCCGTCAATGTCGGCGGGGATATTAATGCTTATTCTGCAAAAGTTCCACTTGGTGTCGTTGCAGCGATTTCCCCATTCAACTTTCCAGTGATGGTGCCACTTGCCATGACAAGTATGGCGGTCGCTGTCGGCAATTCCGTCATACTGAAGCCTTCCGAGCGTGTCCCCTGCTCCGCATTGTTTTTTTCGGAGCTGTGGAAAGAAGCGGGCTTGCCCGATGGTGTCTGGACAGTCATCAATGGCGATAAGGATGCGGTCAATGAACTATTGGAAAACCCGGCTATTGAAGCCATTTCGTTTGTCGGATCCACGCCAGTCGCCGAGTATATTTACAAAACCGGCTCAAAATACGGCAAGCGTGTTACGGCATTAGGCGGCGGTAAAAACAATATGATTGTCATGCCCGATGCAGATCTGGAACAGGCCGCAAACGCATTTTTAGGCGCGGCTTATGGGGCCGCTTCCCAACGCTGTATGGCCATTTCGACAATCATCCCCGTTGGCGAAGAAACAGCGAATAAGCTTGTAGACGTACTGGCTGGAAAAATTGCAAAGTTAAAAGTGGGGCCTTACACAGATGCAGACGTTGACTTCGGTCCTGTTATTACAAAGCAGTCAAAGGACGCAATCATTGGCTATATCGACCGTAGCCTAGAAGAAGGCGCTACGCTCGTATGCGATGGCCGCAACCCGGACATCGCTAAAAACTCGAACGGCTTCTATCTGGGGCCTACTCTACTCGACAACGTCAAACCCGGCATGGAAATTTATGAGCAAGAAGTATTTGGTCCTGCACGCAATGTCGTCCGGGTAGATTCTTTAGAGGAAGCAATCGACCTGATCAATGCGCATGAGCTCGGCAATGGTGTGACAATTTTCACGAATAACGGGGCGGCCGCCCGCAAATTCACAACAGAAATCGACGTCGGCATGGTCGGGGTAAACGTCCCCATCCCCATTCCTGTCGGTTATCATAACTTTGCCGGCTGGAAACGATCAAGATTCGGCGAGGGGCATATGTTTGGGCCCGACCAAGTCCGTTTCTTCACCAAAACCAAAATCATTTCAGAAAAGTGGTTTGAAGAAAACAGCAAATCTGCGTCAACCTTTGCTTTTCCGAGTAATGACGGCTGATGATGCCCTATAAACAGACCCATTAGGCCAGATGCCTAGGGTCTGTTTTTCTACCCTCATATAGCATCTTAATCTTACATATAGATTGTCATAAAGAATTAATGGACTTGCCTTCTACAGAAGAGTAAATTGGGAGCGAGAAGTCAAATTCCAATAATCGAAAGGATAAGATTATGCCAATCATCAAACACGAAATTCACATTAATGCACCTATCCATATCTGTTTTGACCTTGCCAGAAATGTGGATGTCCATACGGAGACAACGGCAAAGACGAAGGAAAGAGCTATCGCCGGAGTGACGACTGGACTAATGGAAAACGGTGATACGGTCACTTGGGAAGCCGTCCATTTGGGAATTAAACAGAAATTGACTGCAAAGATTATCGCGATGGATCGACCTTATAATTTCACTGATGTCATGGTGAAAGGCGCATTCCATTCTTTTACGCACACACATGAATTCATTGAAAGCGATGCGGGAACGGTTATGAAAGATACCTTTTCATATAAATCCCCTTTTGGCTTTCTTGGGAAAATGGCAGATCGTTTATTTTTAGAACAATATATGAAAAATTTCATTGCCGATCGGGCCAAAGAGTTGAAGAAGATTGCTGAAAGAAATCAGGGGCACATCAAAACGAGCAAACTAGACCATATTAAGACAGTAAATGCAAAATGATATGGGAGGTTTTCGAAATGAAACAAGGTGCGCACAGCAATTTATATTCCAATCCGAAAACGCCGGGAAATCGGACAGAAGTAAAAGAGGAGATTTCGATGGAATTGGCTGAGCTTGGTAATCTTCAACCGAATCATGAGAAGATGACACCGAACCATCGGGAGACGGCAGAGAGAGATAAATACAAAGGCTGAACTTAAAAAGCCAAGCTGCTTGAGAATCACAGCAAGCGGCTTGGTTTTTGTAACGACTATGATCACTTGCCTGGTTTTATGATCACTCAACGAGGTTTATGATCACTCACCGGGGGTTATGATCACTCACCGGGGTTTATGATCACTCGCCGGGGTTTATGATCACTCGCCGGGGTTTATGATCACTCGCCGGGGTTTATGATCACTCGCCGGGGTTTATGATCACTCGCCGGGGTTTATGATCACTCGCCGGGGTTTATGATCACTCATCGGGATATATGATCACTCGCCGGGGGTTATGATCACTCGCCGGGATTTATGATCACTCACCGGGGTTTATAGGCGCTTATCGTAAAAAATCAAGCCGTTTTCATCCTACATACATACACCATCGAAACGCTCTCCGCATGCAAGTCATTCTCATCCCAATCGCCATAGACTTGCACAATTTCAAAACCATTTGCCGCTACTAATCGTTCCATTTCTTGTGGGAATGAATAGCGGAGGGAAATGCCATCCTGCTCCTCCGCGATTAACGTATTATCCCGATAAATCCGGCGATGGGTCCGGCAATCCGAGATCTGTGTCAAATGATTATATATATCGCGATGATTTTCAATCACCTGATTGCCATTTTTATCGACATACTTTTCTACGTATTCATCAACAGCAGAAAGCCCCTTCAATACCGGATTTCGTGTATCGAAAATGAAAACTCCTCCATCCACTAAGTGCTCGTGGACAGATTGGAATAAAGCGTCTTGCGATTCATTCGTTAGAAAGTGCTGAAAGGAATTTCCCGTCATATAAGCGAGCGAACTTTTCACCGGCAAGTTCAATTTCGTGCAATCTTGCTGCGCAAATTCAATTGTTACTTCCGCTTGTTCAGCTTTCCGTCGAGCCCTTTCCAACATCCCTTCATGCAGATCTATACCAATCATTCGGAATCCGCGTTGCGCCATCGGAATCGTCAATCTACCCGTGCCGCAAGCCAATTCAATTATTGTATAGTCCTGGCTCGCCCATTTTAAGATCAGGCTCAAGTCCTTCTGGTACTTGTCATATAAATGATCATACATATCAGGATCGGCATATTTTTCGAGGTTTCCTTCAAATATATTTTGGGTCATAAATTTCCTCCTAATAGATTGCTAACAAGCAATTGATTCTTGGCCGGATCATCCCGCACAACAATCAACTTATCCAAATAAGGTTGAAGGATCCCGTCCAGCTCTTCACGTTTCCCTTCAAACTGTTTCGTCCATTTATACATGTTCTGTAGCATTTGAAAATCCGGTCTATACGCACACTCTTCTACACCAATCACTTGCCTCACGTGCCTGCTCAAAATCCGGATTTTTCGTTTCCATAAAGGTGGATCCAGCCAAATGATGATGTCAGCCAAGTCCAAAAGGAGGTGATAAGACGGTCGGTATACCCCCTCTGCAATCCAGCTACCCTTTGCATCCATTTGGTGAATGACCTGCACTGGCTCTTCAGGCGTCCGCTTAATCCGCACGCCATCCACGTCATGGTAAACAACTGAATCTAACTCAAGAAAACGCAAATCCATTTGCTTCGACAATTCCTTTGCGTAGGTCGTTTTCCCGCTTGCAACAATCCCCATGATGAAAATCTTCATTTCTC
Source organism: Saccharococcus sp. Marseille-Q5394 (assembly GCF_946901335.1). NCBI lineage: Bacteria > Bacillati > Bacillota > Bacilli > Caryophanales > Anoxybacillaceae > Saccharococcus > Saccharococcus sp. Marseille-Q5394. The sequence goes on from NZ_CAMPPQ010000001.1 coordinate 1,973,875, forward strand.
CTCAACCCCGTTTTGGGTTCTCATCCCATTCAATTGCTTCCTGTTCAATGTGAGCCGCTAATTCGCCTTTCCATTTATGTATGATTCAATATCATAAAGAAATTGCTGCGCTAGCTTCTCTTTCAAATTCCCATATGCCTTCGCCTTCTCGGGATGCGCTCGCAGGAAGTCACGAAATGCAAGATGGCGAAAGATTTCCTGCGAGCCATCCTCGTAAATATGGATGTGATGCGTCCGCTCATCTCCGCCTTTTTGAAAATAACGACGACCCGCGATTCCATTCTCGCCCTTCGCTTCGTACCCAATTCCCGCCATCATTCCGTTATACTGATCGATTCGCGATATGTCCTTCACGACAGGCATAATGTCGATGATCGGTTTTGCGGACAATCCACGTACCGATGTGCTGCCAATATGGTGGATTTCAATAATTTCCGTGCCCAATATCTCCTGTAATACAGCCGCTTCTTTTTCGAACTCAAGACTCCACCTTTCGGAAAAAGGCATCACTTCCACTTTCCGCATAACACATCTCCGTTCATCTGCTTATTGTCCGTTTTTTCATGCCGTAGTTTCTTAGTTGAATAGCAATCATATTCATCCACGTATTGATTGGAATGAATATGAATAACACCGTAATCCCTAAACTGTCAAAAAAACCTCCTCGAACGTCTTTAAGAAAAGTCTGTGCATCAATTTTATATAGCATTAAAAATGCCGAACCCAACACGACTGCATTTAGTACGAAAGAAAAAACGACTAACCGTGCCCTACTCAATTTCCTAGGCATCAAAAGGCATAGATACGTTGAAGCTATAAAAGTGAATAACAAGATGATGATTACAATGGCATTTATAAAAATCCACCCACCTATCTATCGATTATCGCAAAAAGGCTAACAGATTGAATAATTGTTAGCTCCTCCATTGTCACGTACTTATTTTTCCGAAGCACGCATCAATTTCTTAATCAACCGAATTTGCCCCCGGTGATTCAATTCATCCTCAAACACATGAAACCTTTGAAGTAGAATTTCATATTTATTCATCCAATCACCCCATACCTATGAATTCTCTAAACGGAGGGCCAATTCCTTTATTTCAAATTGAAACTATTATGGATATTAAACCACTAATCTGAAAACGAGGGCGTGAATATTATGAGAAAAAACTTTTTATACTTTGCGATATCAGTCTTCTCTGTATTGTTGTTGGTTGGCTGTACTGATAAGCAAACCGAGGAAAATCATAACCAATCAGATAGTTATACGGAGGTCAGAGAAATCGCTTGGAATTTCGTCAAGGAGAAGGGCTGGGCTGAAACTGCAATTGAAAATTGGCAGAGTGCAGAGGTAACAAAAGTGGTTGTTGGTAAAAACTATGATTTATTAAATCAAACATATGAAGGAAAAGAAGCGCTATCTGTTTCCTTTAAAGATAAAGAGAATAGTGTTATCGGTACACCTTTAATACTAATTGACAGTGATACATATAAGGTTATTGGTTATATGCTTAGTGAGTAGATATTCAAATACTTTCATATAAAGGAGAAGAAGCCTTCAACGTCGAATGTATATTCCCATGGAGGGATGAACATGGGAAATGATTCACTATTGTTAAACAAAAAAAGCTGGGATGAGGTGGCGCCGCGGTTCTTCGGGCGGAATCCGTTGCCTGAGTACGGGCCGCTTGCGCCTCGGGAAGAGGATTTGAATTTACTAGGTGATGTGGATGGTTTGAAGGTGTTGGATATCGGTTGCGGCAGCGGACATTCCTTGCAATATATGGATTCTCGAGGTGCAGCGGAACTATGGGGAGTGGACCTTTCAAAGACACAAATTGAAACAGCGAAGGAGTTGCTAAAGGACAGCAAAGTGCCTGTTCATTTATTTGAGTCGCCAATGGAGGAAAACCCTGGGCTGCCTCTCGCATATTTTGATATCGTCTATTCCATTTATGCGTTAGGTTGGACGACCGATTTACGACAGACGCTCACGAATGTGCACAACTATTTGAAACCGGGCGGTATTTTCGTTTTCAGCTGGGAGCATCCATTGCACAGCCGTGCAACCTTGTTGGATAAAGTTCTTCATTTCAATAAATCTTATCAAGAAGAAGGTGCTTATGATCACGAAGCTTGGCATGCCCCTGCAATCATGCAGCAGTATAAAGTGAGTACATATATCAATATGTTGATTGAATGCGGGTTTGAAATTGAGAAGGTCATTGAGGATGTTTCATTGACGGAGGAAGACCGGGAAAGACATGCGAATAGGTGGTATTCGTATGAGAAAGCGAAGTTGATGCCTACCACTTTAATTATTAAGTGCGGAAAGTAAGGGTAGCCGCATTAACGTGTGGTTGACGCTGCATAGTTTTCAACAAATCGGCCAGATGGTTGTATAGCGCATTTAGAAATAAGGTAAGGGGGAAGAAAATGCATAAAAAGAAATACTTTATATTGCTACCTCCAGCACTGATTATAGGAATTATTTTGTTGTATTACCTTCCAACAGAAGATAGAGCATATGTATTTTTAGCGCCAATTGCTTTTTGGATAATCTATTACAGCTGGATATATGTCGAAAAGAGAAACACGAAAAGAAATATATCATGATTTGTGCCATAATCGAGCTCTTTAAAGGCATAAGATGATTCATTTATTGGATCAGTTTTGTGAATTTAGTAACGGAGTCATATGCAATGAAACCAGTTCATACAGTCATCCGTGTATTAACTAAGAGGAGGAGATTAAAATGAAACATAAGAATTGGATACTTTCGGGTTTCATCCTGCTTCCCATCACCTTGTTAATGGCTTATGATTTTTTTCCAGAGCTGAACGGATTCTTACAACTTTCAAAACCACTTCTCATTGGGCTAATTCTAATTTTCTTGTTTTCCGGATTCTTTATTAACCGTTTCCAAAAAGCTTCTCTGAAATCCGATTTGCTATGGCAAGTTATACTAACATTTTATTTATTGCTCTTAATCATAGCGTATACCTTACTTGGCGGCGAATCACAGGTAGGAATATCACTGTCCAACCCTTTCCTATGGATTGTTCTATTGATTACATTTTTTGATATTGCAAAGCAGTATAAGAAGATGAAAACTGCTTAATCGAATTCTTAATAAATTTAATAGTACTAAACACTTTAGTCCGAAAACATCTTTGAGCTGCCATATTCATTCATGAAGCACAATGGATTCTATCTATGGGAGAGATTGAAATGCAAGATGAACTTACTGAAAAAGCAAAAGCCGAGCTAGCGGAAAAATTAGGGTCAAGGAAACGGAATCATTGAAAAGCACTTTGTCTCAAGGCGATTTCGGCTTCAGCATTGACTTTTCTATACTCATTCCAATACTTATACTAGTGGCTCTTCTGTTTATTCATCATAGAAGGAAGAGTAGATTGAAGAAGAATTAAAGATAACTGGCGCATATCCATACATGGATTTGCGCCTATTTTTATTAAGGATAGCTGTTAGCAATGTGGGCAAAATAAGACTTAAATCTTTTAGGAGGGATTGACGTTGAAAACCCGTATTTTATTACTACTCACTTTCATCTGTTTTCATTTTTCGTCAATCGCAAGTGCAGAGGCCCTGTTAACAGCTGCATTTATCCGTGATTATCAGTTGTGGATCAAAAAACGATTGTCGAGGTTGTCTTTTTATTCATCACTGCTACCAATCGTCTGTCCATAAGGAACAGTCATCATCTCAACTTCAAGCTGCCGGCCATCCCTCATTACGGTAAGTATAATCTTTTTGTTAGGTTCTGTTTCTGAAACGATGGTTTCCAGAACGTCATAAGAGGTAGTTTTGATTCTGTTGACATGAGTGATAACATCTCCAACTTCAACTAACCCGACTGCAGGAGTATTCGGTTGGGTTTTGACCACTTTAGCGCCAGGAATACCGCTTGGATTCGTTCGATGCAACACGCCAATCCAGCTTCTCCAAAAACGGGCGCGCAAATCTTCTTTCCCCTCATATACACTTTTCAAGTTCCTCATGAATTGATACGTGCCGAACGCCATATTATCGGCTTGCATCATTTCAAAATCACCCGACCACATGCCCGTGTATTCAATCGCCACAGCAGATCCGCCATCTTGTGGCGTGATCTTCCAAGTCGTCAACCCCTCGTCTTCCCCTTCAAGAACAAGCTTTCGATTTTCCTCTAGCTCAATAATCGTGCCGACATAGTTGACGCCCCAACCATAATCAAGGCTAACCGTTCCGCCAACACGAATGTCGAGCTCACAATTTCGCGTTTCCCAACGATTCCGTTCTTCCGGTACCGTCAGCGCTTTCCACACCTTTTCAGGCGGCACGTTCACAAAAATCTCCCGTTTTACCGAATTAATGACCTTCTCCATCGTTCTCCCCCTCTAAATAGGTTTTCAACTTCGCCAGCTTGTTGTCTAAAATAAACTCCATTTCCTGCTGAAGCTTTTCATAATGATGCGTAAAATTGTCCCTCTTCAAGCTGTAGATACGATAACGGCCTTCTCTCCTTTCCGATACCAAATCCTCTTCCTCCAAAATTGCAAGATGCTTTTTTATGGCAGGTTGGGAAATGGTAAATCGATCAACCAATTCGGATTGCGTATATTTATTCTGAGACAATAAGGTTAGTATTTTTCTACGAGTGGGATCTGCAATTGCCCGATAAATATCCGTCATGTCGTATAAGCCTCCATATTATATAACCATTTGGTTATACATAAAACATAGCAAATCGCGCATCTGAATGTCAATAAAAATCTGACTATTAATTAAAAATTCCTTCCAACGGCTCCCACGGATAGATGGTTGCTTCGAATTTCTCTTCAATCACTGCGGGATCATTGTCAGCAAAATGCTGCGCCTCTTCCAAGCTTTCAACTTCTAGAATAATCAACCCACCCGTATGATCCATGAATGGCCCGCCTGCAATCAAAATCCCTTTTGCCAACGCCTCTTCCCTCACATACTCCCGATGCGGGACAAGCCCTTGCTCCCAATGCGGCTTCCCTTTTTTCCATGCCTTACCTGTTGTGAAATGAATGACAAATTTCATACAAGTACACCCCTTTTCATTCGTTACCATTCTACTTCGACATCACCTTGGACAATACCTCGCGTGCGAAATGATAAAAAGAGGAATGTGGCATGTTGTGGAGTCTTTCAACTGTGCACCTTGCCAGCTCCTCAGCCTTTTTTTGGTTCCCTAAATAATAGTAGCAAAGGGCAAACGAACTCGCGCCAAATGCCCTTCACCAATCAAAAAAATGCACACAGCCACCCCCGCTGTGTGCATCACCTTTCAATCTATCAACTATAAACAGGCTTATCCTGTAAGCGCAGCTTGAAATCCAACTGGGCTGTGTAGTAATCCGCCGCCAGTCCCTTGTCGGTTCCTTCATGCTTCTCCAACTTTGTGATAAGCGTTCCCCGCACGCCATTTGCGACATCGTTGTCCAAGTATTGATTGCCTTCGAAGAATACTTGGGATATTAACGGGTCGCCGTTTTGCGGCCTGAATAGGAAATGGAGATGGGCCGGGCGGAATGGATGGGAGTCGATCCACGTCAGGAATTTGCCAGTCGGGCCGCCAGTTGGAATCGAATAGTCGCCCGGTACGACCGTCTGCACTTCGAACTTTCCGTTCTCGTCTGTGAATAGCACCGCGCGCAAGTTTTCTGCCGGGCTTCCTTCTGCAAATCCAGAGTACTCCCCATTCGAATCTGCCTGCCAAACGTCCACTTTCGTATTCGCTAGCGGGTTGCCGTCTACGTCTGTGACCGTGCCGCTAAAGAAAAACACGTCGCCCTTCTCATCATCGCGCATCGGCATAACGCCCGGATTTTCGATTTCAGTCGCGTTTTCAAGATAGAACGGTCCGAGGATTGTCGGCTCTGTCCCCTCCACATTTTTATACATTTCCTGAAGCGCGTGCGTTTCGAAAAACACGTCCATGAAAAGCGGAATTTCACCCGACCTGCCAAGTTCATCCGCCCAGTTGACGAGTGCCTGGTAGTCGTTATGATCGAGCTCATGCTCCCGAATTAATTCCTTAAATTTAACGACCATTCCATTATAAACATCCACCACTTTTTGATTCATCTCTTCATCCTTTCACTATGTGTTTTATTAGTATTCCCTTGCGTAATGGAAGATCTTTTCTACGTCCATCTCCATGCCATAGCCAGGGCCGCTCGGGACTTTCAACTGAAAATCTTCGTACATAATCGCATTCGTCGTAACCGTATCTGTGAATAAAAGCGGGCCGAACAGCTCCGTTCCATACTTCATTTCAGGGATTGTCGAATAGAGATGCGCGGAAATGGCTGTGCCGAGCGACGATTCGATCATCGTTCCGCCGTAAAGCGAAATTCCTGCCGCTTCCGCAATGGCCGCCACCTTTTTCGTCGCGGTAAGGCCTCCCACGTTTGCGGGCTTGATGGAAAACACATTCCCCGCACGATGCTTCGCCACTTGGTACACCTCTTCCAACGAACTTAGCGACTCATCCGCCATGATCGGCACCTTGAACCTTTTCGTCAAGCGTGCCATCCCTTCTTTATTCCAAGCGGGCAATGGCTGTTCAATCAAATCGATGCCGCCATACTCCAACGCTTCGATGCAATACATCGCTGTCGTCTCGTCCCACGCTTGATTGACATCGACCCGGACACTCGCCGCATCACCGACAGCTTCCTTTATCTTCAACACATGGGCGACATTCCGTTGCGGATCGCCCATGCCGATTTTCAACTTGAAAATATTATGCCGATTCGCATGTAAACATTCCTTCGCCTCTTCAATATCCCTTCGTGTCTCCCCGCTCGCGAGCGTCCATGCGACAGGCAAAGAAGCATGGATTTGCCCGCCGAACAACTCATGGACAGGGATTCCCTTTTCCTTCGCCGCAAGCTCGACGACCGCTGCTTCCACCGCCGCCTTGGCGAACGTATTGCCGACGACATGCTTATTGACAGTATGCGAAATCGCGTCGAAATGGGCTGCATTCCGTCCGATGACGAGAGGCTTTATATACTTCTCAATATTCATCTTGATTGCTTCCGGCGTTTCCGCGCAATACGAAGCACCGCCGATCGTCGCGACTTCGCCCCAGCCTTCCAAGCCCCCCTCCCCGGTCACCCGGACGAGGATGATCGTCTGCATGACAATCGTATGCATCGCAAGCTGATGCGGCCGGATTGTCGGAAGGTCAACAATGAGGACATCGACCGTCTGAATGTTCATTGCCCGAACCCTCCCTCGACGAAATCGGCCTCCGTGCTTTCCCGAACTTGCTCGAGCGTGGCACCCGGCATGAGTTCTGTCAGGACCAGCTGTTCATTCACGACAGTGAAAACAGCTAATTCCGTAATGATCATATCGACGCTGCGGGTTGATGTGAGAGGGAACGTGCACTTTTTCATCAGCTTGCTATTTCCACCCTTCGTCAAATGAGAAGTCGTCACGATCACTTTCTTGGCACCGACAAGCAAGTCCATCGCACCGCCGACTCCGATAATGTTCTTCCCCGGGATGGCCCAGTTGGCGATTCGTCCGGTTTCATCGACTTGCAGGGCGCCGAGGATCGCAACATCGACATGCCCGCCGCGGATCATCCCGAACGATTCTGCACTGCTGAAAAACGAAGCACCTACCCGTTCGCCGATCGGCAATTTCCCTGCGTTCACTAAGTTCGGATCCTCTTCCTCCACTTCAGTTACGCCTAACAAACCGTTTTCCGTATGAAAGTGGATTAGTTCATCGTCAACGTACTTCGCGACGAGTGTTGGGATGCCGATGCCCAAGTTCACAACGGAAGGGCCTTTCAGTTCACTGGCAGCACGCTTCGCAATCAACTCTTGAACATTGTTTTCGATGGACGACACCTTCCTTCGTCAGGATTTTCTTCGCAACGATAAGCCTGTCGACGAATAGATGGGGTGTGACGATTTCTTCCGCAGACAGCTCTCCGGCTGCCACAATTTCATCCACCTCGGCAATGACGAGATTCGCGGCGGTCGCCATGACAGGGTTGAAATTCCGGGCGGTCTTATAGTAGACGAGGTTGCCAAGCGTGTCCGCCTTATGCGCGCGGATAATCGCGACATCCGCTTTCAATGCCTGTTCGAAAACATACGGCTCCCCGTTGATTTCCCGCACTTCTTTCCCCTGGACGAGCTCCGTTCCGACTCCGGTCTTCGTATAGAAACCGCCGATTCCCGCGCCACCCGCACGCATTGCTTCCGCCAACGTCCCTTGGGGCAGAAGCTGCAGATCGATTTCCCCGCGCTGAAACGCTTCTCCAACTTCCCGGTTGCTCGTAAAATAGGACCCGATCGCTTTTCGGATCTTTCTTTGACGGAGCAGCACGCCAAGTCCTTTCCCCGCTTCGCCGAGATTATTGCTGATAATTGTCAGCCCATCGACGTCTTTCCCCGTCAGACCTTCAATCAATGTAAGCGGCGCACCGACGAGTCCGAATCCCCCTACCATAATCGTCATCCCGCTTTTGATTGCAGAAAGGGCATTTTCGACCTTTTCATAGACGATGGCCACGGCAATGACCCCCTTCGTGCAAAGAGTCGCTCGCCTCAAACCACGCCGGAATGCCCGCTGTCAACAGACAGATAAGACCGACCTCGGCCAACTCGCCTTCAGTCGCCCCATTGACTCGGGCTTTCTCCATCCATTTCCCTGCTTCCGTTCCTTGAAGGGAAGTACTATGGATGCCAACCATGAGGAGGGATTTCATCTTCGCACTGACGACTCCACTCACCAATAGCAAGTCGTCCTGCAGTTCCTCCGGTGCCTTCAATATGTTTGATATAAACCATGTTTCTTCTTCATCTAAGATGGAGAGAAAATAACTTAACACATGCTCGTTGCATACTCCGTAAGGCATCTGTCCCTCCGGCAGCCCTTTTAAAGAAAGTGCATTCTTCACGGATTGAATGCTAGTTTGCATCGCCAACAGCCCGCCATATCGGTACGCAACAAGCAAGTACTCGATCAGCTCCGGAATTGTGGCGCCCCCATCAATTGCGCCTTTCGTATGGTAGACCATGCTCCGCTCATAGCATCTTGCAGCATTGATTCCGACGAGAAGGAGGTCCTTTTCCTTTCCGGATAAAAACCCGTCCCCCATGATGGCGCTGCGCAGGCTTGTGTAATGATCAAGCGCATCCGGCCGATAGCCATGCATTTTTTCCACCCAACCAGGAACAGCGCCATACACTTCCTTGAAATAGTCCAATCCGTTACTCATCCAAGATCACCCCATCCAAGAACTTCCGGATTTCATCCAAAATATCTTCCTGTTTCTCGAAGACCATCGTGTAATGATTGCTATCCGAATTGAACGTTGTCAGTTTCGATGTATGTTTTTTCGTCTCTTCGTAATCCGCATCCGTGAAGAATGGCGGAAACTGCCCGATTCCACCGTCCGCTTGAATGAGCAAAGTCTTACAAGATATTTTCCCCATCACTTCAATCGGATTGAAAAAGTCAAAGCTGGCAAAGTCGTCTTCGATATTTTCATTCGCAGACTTGTGCATCCACCCGTTGCCTGTCCCATGGATTTCATACTCCACAATTTCCTGGACGGCATCGGTCCACTTGATTCCTAGCCGTTTGTATAACTGGCGAAGCTCCTCGATATACGCTCGCTTCGATTCATACGTCTTGCGGAGCCTCCCGAGCGACGGTTTGACAATATCATGCTGGCGACCCGACATCCGCGCGGCGCCGTCAAGCAAGACGAGACCCTTCACTGACGGCAATTCGCTTGCCACAATTGCGGAAATGAAGGCACCCATAGAATGGCCGAGCAATATTGGGTCTTTAATTCCCATAACCGCCATTAATTCCTTTATGTCCTCGGCATGGGAGAAGATGGAGGGAACGTCACCCATCTCCGAACTGTCGCCCCTCCCCCGTAAATCACAGGCGATGACTCGATAGTCACCCTGCAAGCTTTGCGCATAATGAAGCATGTTCTTATGTGTCCCGGTAAGACCGTGAAGCGCAATGATCGTCCCCTTTGCACCGGGGTAATCGACGATTTGCAAATAACGGCCTTCCAGTTCCACTTTGTATATTCGTTTTGTCATTCTTTAAAATAGCTCACATCGTCCGGGTTGATCCACGTATTATTCGTCCAACCGTTCAAGTCGTAGTCATTCAAGCACTCCTCGGCGAACTTTTCGAACTGGTCGGCTTGCCCGCTCATATTGGCGACGACCAAATTTTCGAGCCGGATGTTTTCGTGGTTGCCGGAATAATTGCGCTCATATAGTTCGTGTCTGCCGCCATATTCCGTCCCGATGGCATCCCATAGCAGTTTGATGAGCTTGATCTTTTCTTCTGCCCCTACGCCGTATGAACCGCGATATAGTTTATCCAACAGCGGACGCAGTTCAGGATTTTGGAAGTCCCTTGAGCTGGACGGCTGTGCAATCAGGCTGCCCGCGACGACATTCTCGATAATTTCTTTCACTCTCGGCCACCCTTCGGACATGAACATCCTGTAGGCGAGCCCGTAATTCAAATTCGGAAGCTTCGTCCCATTCCGTCCTTCATCCGGGTTCAACGCCATCGCGTCGCTTAGTGCCCAGAACATGTTCTTCCAGGCAAGCACCTCGCCGACATTCACTTGGACGCCTCGGAATTGGTCTGAACCGTTCATCTTGACCGCTTTCAGCAATAAACCCGAAACGAAGTCAAGCTTGACCGCGAGCCTCGTTACACCGTGGAAAGTGAATCTATGCAAGAAGCCGCTGTCCGCGAAAAAGCTGTTCGCTTTCTCCACATCTTTGTAAATGATGATGTTCTCCCAAGGGATGAGCGCGTTGTCGAAAATGAGGACCGAGTCGTTTTCATCGAACCGGCTGCTCAATGGATAGTCGAACGGACTTCCCATGACGGCGGCATTCATTTCATACGATGCACGGCTGACAAGCTTCACGCCAGGCGTATCCATCGCCGCCACGAAAACGAGCGCGAATTCCTCCTTCGTAATCGGCGCAGCGCCATAATGGGCGACAAAATTATAGTTCGTCAAAGCAGATCCCGTCGCGACCATCTTCGCGCCGCTAACAATAACCCCTTGCTCCGTCTCCCCGACAGCCCGGACAAAAATGTCGGCAACCGCGTCGAGCGGCTTATGCCTGTCCACCGGCGGATTGATGATCGCATGGTTAAAGAACCAATTCCGCTCCTGCGCCTCTTTGTACCACCGGCGCGCATTGTCCGCGTACTTCCCGTAGTAATCAGGGTCCGCCCCGAGTGTTGCGAGGAATGCCGCCTTGTAATCCGGCGACCTACCCATTTGGCCGTACGTCAGTCGTGCCCATTGCGCAATTGCGTCCCTCGACTCCAACAAGTCCTGCGCACTCTTGTCCACGCGGAAATACTTCTGCGTGAAGCCGCCATTCCCCGTATCCGTCTCGACTGTCAGAACTTCCTTCGTCTTCTCGTCATGCAGCGCATCATACAGCCGGGCGATCGACCTCGCCGCATTCCGGAAGGCCGGATGCGTCGTCACATCCTTCACCTTCTCGCCATGCAGCCAAATTTCCCGCCCATCCTTCAAACTTTCTAAATACTCTTTGCCCGTTAAAGGCAATACCGTTTTCTTCTCCTGTTCAACTGGCATGAATTCACTCCTCCTTGTCCCATTACACCTATACGTATGCCTGTCTCACAGGAAAAATGCCGAAGTGAATAAAATGACTGGTTCCACGCAACTTCAATAAATAAAAAAACGGCTAGCTCACGGCGGATATTGCCACCTGAAACTAGCCATTCACATTATTGTTGCGGTGCCACTTTCGTGAACTTCCCACTATAAAAGGCGAGCGGGTCCCCATCTTCATAAGTAAACCGAACCACCTTGCCGACAAACAGGACATGGTCACCGCCATCATACTCCGCCCACGGTTCGCACTCCATATAGGCGAGCGACTCTTTGATCCGCGTGTCATCCCATTCAAACGGTGCTGGATCTTGAGGCCTGCCGGCAAAATGCATCGCCGTATCCTGCTGGCTCTCCCGTAAAATATTGACCGTGAAGTGATTATTTTTCAAATAAGGCAATGCTTTCGTCCTTCGATCCACCGATACGAGGACAAGTGGCGGATCCAGCGATACCGATGTGAAGGAATTCGCCGTCAACCCATGCTTCCCTTGCTCATGTGCACACGTCACGACCGTCACACCCGTCGCAAACCGCCCGAAGCAATTGCGCAGCTCCCGGACATCCATCGTTGATTCACCCATTCACCCATCTCCTTTCAAGTACTTTTTATATCAGTTTATTAAAATGGACAACTATATAAACAGTTTACTATATGCATCGTGAAGGGTGGCATATGCCGCGGTTTGCGTTATCACCGATTTGAGCTAGTTTATCACCGATTCTCGGGGGGTTATCACCGATTCTTTTAGGTTTACCACCGATTCGGACGAGTTTACCACCGTTACTCAGCACGTTACCACCGATTCCACCACTTCCCCATGCAAAAACGCTGATTCCCCGAAAGGAATCAGCGCTATCCATTAAACTAATATCATCCAAAGAACCATCGTAACAACGATTGTCGTCACACCTTGCAGCAAAGTCGCCATCGTCTGCGCCTTATACGCATCCGTCACTTTCATGCCGCTGAACTCCGTGACGACCCAGAAGAAGCTGTCGTTCACGTGGCTCACCGTCATTGCGCCCGCACCGACTGCCATAACTACGAGGGCGAGTGGAATTGCTCCCTCGACTCCCATCGCAGGCAGCAACGGAGCAACCAATGTGGAAGTGATGACCAAGGCGGCAGTAGACGAACCTTGTGCCGTTTTCAACGCTGCTGCGATGAAGAATGGAACGAGAAGGAAGAATGCGCCGCCAGCTAATGCCTCAAAATTCATTTCGCCGATCAATTCAGCGACACCCGAATTCGAGATGACTCTTCCGAACGCACCGCCTGCTCCTGTGATGAGCAAAATCGGAGCCGCTTCCTTTAATCCTTCACCAATCCACTTCGTCAATGTCTCTTCATTCCATTTCGGCAGCAATAAGAACGCCGCCAAGACACCGAATAACAGCGCTACTGAAGGCGCCCCTAAAAATTGAAGGAAGTTGTTAAATCCGCCTTCCGCCATTGTCAATTTCGCGACAGATCCAACACCGATCAGGACGATCGGCAAAACGATTGGCAAGAATGCTTTGAACGTCGACGGCATTTGCCCGAACGACTTTACGATTTCATCATAATCAAGGCCATTATCCTCAACATCTTCAGGCACGGAAATTTTCGTTCCGACCCTCACTGCCCATAAATAGCCGACAACCACTGCCGGAATCGCAACGATAAGGCCGATCAAGATAATTGTTCCTAAGAAGTTTTCCGCATCGATATTCCCTGCCGCAGCAATCGGTCCTGGCGTCGGCGGCACTAATGTATGAGTGGCGTATAAACCAGTCGCAAGCGCAACAGACATCGATGCAATCGCAACTTTCGCCCGCTTCGCCAACGCTTTCTTCAAGCTCGATAAAATAATGAATCCTGAATCACAAAATACTGGAATCGATACGATATACCCGATAATGGACATCGCCAATTGCGGACGCTTCTCCCCGATCAGGCGCAACACAACTTCCGCCATCCGGTACGCAGCTCCCGATTTCTCCAGTATGACACCGATGATCGTACCCGCCACAATGACGAGCCCGATTCCCTTCATTAATCCTCCGAAGCCTTCGTTAACATTATCAACGACTGTCAACAACGGCATGCCGGACGTGATACCGACAAAAAACGCACCTGCTAATAATGACAAAAACGGATGGACCTTAAACACCGCCGTCAACACAACGATGAGGATAACACTCAACACAATCATTGCAAATAACATTCCCTACACTCCTTTTTCTGTAATGGATTCCATTACCTTCTTCGTCTTTTTGCGCAAATGATCGATAGCATTTGCAATCGCATCCTCCACGGACACATGTTCATCCAGGATCGCGTGGACTTCCGTAAATAGCGGTGTCAGTACATCACGGCTTTCTTCATCCACAGCCCCCGATATAAGAATAACCGGCTTTCCTTCCCGATGCGCCGCCTTTGCAATGCCGAATGGCGTTTTACCGGAAAGCGTCTGCATATCCGTTTTCCCTTCGCCAGTGATGATCAAATCGGCATCTTTCGAGTGTCGTTCAAAATCGATAGCTTCCAGCACGACATCGATTCCTTGCCTCATTTCGCAATTGAAGAACGCTTGGAACGCGCCTCCCGCTCCTCCGGCGGCACCTGCGCCTTCCTTAAAATGAAGGGCAATTCCCGTTTCTCTTTCAATCGCGTCGGCGAATTTGTGCAAATTCCGGTCAAGACTGTCCACGTCAGCCGGCGTCGCTCCCTTCTGCGGTCCAAAAATAGCCGATGCACCCTCGCTGCCGACAAACGGATTTTTCACATCACTCGCAATCAAGAATTCACTTTTCGAAATGCGAGCATCCCAATTCCCACTGTCTATCGAGTAAATATGCTCGAGTCCGCCTCCCCCTTTCGGCAGTTCAACCCCTTCTTTATTCAACAAACGCATGCCAAGCGCTTGGAGGATTCCAGCTCCTCCGTCATTCGTCGCGCTTCCTCCGAGGCCGATGATGAATTTCCGATAACCGTTATCCAATGCATGGACAATCAATTCACCAGTCCCATAAGAAGATGCCACAAGTGGATTTTTTTCGTATCCCTTTAGCCTCATAAGTCCTGAAGCCTCAGCAATTTCGATGGCGCACGTCTCTCCGTCGCCCAGAATGCCATATGTCGCTTCAATCGGTCTGCCAAGCGGGTCTTCCACGCTCACAGACACGTACTCTCCTTTTGTCGCGTCGACCAAACTTCTCATCGTTCCTTCGCCGCCGTCCGCCGCAGGCAGCAGGACCGTCTGGATGCCCGGATCGACGTCACGTATACCTGCAGCCATTGCCTCGGCCGCTTCGATCGCTGTCAAACTTCCTTTAAATGAATCAGGTGCCAAAATCACCTTCATAGGAAGCACCTCCTTCAAATTAATAAAACGCTTTCATTTAATTATATATTTTGAAAACCAAAATACATTATACTTGATGTATAAGTTTTATGAAGGAATAAAGGTTCTTTTTATACACGGGGGTGATTTCTTGATTACAAAGAAACTGGCAGAGGAAATTGTCGAACAGACGATGTTCAGGTTGGACAGGAATTTGAATGTAATGGATACGAATGGAATGATTTTGGCTTCCGGGGAAAAAGAACGCATTGATCGCATCCATGAAGGCGCAGCGCATGTCGCTAAAACGAGACGACCGCTTTGGATTGATGATGGGAATACATCGGATTGGCAAGGTGCAAAGCCTGGCGTGAACATGCCCATCTATTATAAGGACCGATTGATCGGCGTCATCGGCATTACCGGCAATCCTGAAGAATTAAAAGATATTGCAACGCTCGTACAATTGACGACCGAGATGATGGTCCATCAAGCACTCATTACGTCGGAGGATGAATGGAAACGGAAAATCAAGGAACTCGTTTTTGAAGAGCTGGTCGACAGCGGCCCTCTTTCACCGATTGTCATCGACCGGCTTGTCTTATTGGAATTCAACATGACCGGACCTTATGTGACGCTATTAGTGCAAACTAATAATTTGCCTGCATCTCCTCAGCGATTAATTGAAACGATGGAAGAGCAGTTCGAGAGAAACACAGCTCTAATCGGACACTCTCAGTTGAATGAGTTGTTCATCGTTCTATCCGACGTGAACATGTCCGTGCTTGAGTTAAAGCTGCAGAAAATCCTTGCTTTATTTCAAAAGGATTCCTCCGTCGAAATCGGCGTCGGGTTGCCTGTCAAAAACTTGGAAGGCATCTCCCATTCGTATGAAACAGCAAAGTACGCAATCCAGTACGGGCATTCGAATGAGCAAATCCATTACTACTATGATGACATTGAACTGATCGCCCTCTTGACTAGCAGCCCAACCCAATTGAAAGAACGCTTTGCAAGGCGGATCCTTGCCGGATTGAATGAGCAGCTCATTGAAACGTTGGAAGCATTTTTCGAACACGACCAAGTAGTCGGCGAAACAGCTGCTGCACTCGCTATCCATCGCCATACATTGACGTATCGATTGCGAAAAGTGAAAGAACTGACGGCATTAGATCCAACCCGATTTCGCGATGCGGTTCTATTTCATATGGCGCTGCTAGTGGGGAGTGAGTGAAAGGGTTTTTTCAAGGTTATCACCGCTCAATAAGGGTTTATCACCGTTCATGCTGACTTTATCACCGCTCAACCCATGTTTATCACCGCTTGGGCCGACTTTATCACCACTCGGTCATTATTTGCAACTGCAGTCCGACGTTTGATCGACTCTGCAGGGTTTACCACCGACTCGGATGAATTTATCACCGTTTGACTACAATTAACCTTTAAAAGGAAAAGCAATGCCCGATAATCGGTGCATTGCTTAAATCAAAACATTCATCATTACCGCTTCCGTTAATCAAAATATCCCGTCATCCATCGGAATGTGAAAATGGCAGCTATTACGACGGCAGACCGACCGAGACTTTTAGTTGAAATCTTTTCTTCCTTCTTTCCCCGCGCGATCAATAGACCAATAACCAACAAAGCCGCTGGTAACAATGTAACAATAACAATGGGTGTAACTAGGAAGACAAAAGGAGATGGTACGTCCCCATTTTGATCAAATGTAATCGTCACGAAACCGATAACAGCTAGTATGCCTATAAGCCATTTTGCAGTTGAGTAGTTCATTGTAGGTACCTCTCATTCTCATAAATCTAAAAATGATGGATTTGATTCTTAAAAGTGATTTTTTAACACCATTTGACAATTAACCTTCAAAAAAAAGAAAAGCAATGCGTCCGAAAATCGGTGCATTGCTTCAATCATTACATAATCAGTTAATCGAAGTATCCCGTCATCCATCGATATGCGAAAAGGGCTACGACAACGATGGCAGACCGACCAAGACTTTTAGAAGAAATTTTTTCTTCTTTCCTTCCTTTTCCAATCACATGACCAATGGCCAATAAAAGCGCCGGTACCGCAGTAATTAATATTATCGGTTTATATAAGGCTTCTAAAAGGGGATACGTAACCCCTATGTGATCGGAATAAAATATTAATGCACCCGTCGCTAATGCGATGAAAACTAGTATGCCTATCAGCCATTTTGCAGTTGAGTAGTTCATTATAGAAAACCTCTCATTCTCGCCTATCTAAAAAAGGAATGAATTTTTTCATTGTAAATGATTTCACACTGTCACTTTACCTTTTAAAAGGAAAAGCAATGCGCCAGATAATCTGTGCATTGCTTCAATCAAAACTTCATTCGTATCAATACCGTTTCCATTAATCGAAATATCCTGTCATCCATCGAAATGCGAATAGGGCTGCGACAATGATGACCGACCGACCGAGACTACTAGAAGAAATTTTTTCTTCCTTCTTTCCCTTTGCAATCAACAGACCAATGATCAAGAAAAGCGTTGGGAACAGAGTAATAAAAACAATCGGTTTAAACATACTGACAAAAAGGGGCGGCGCGCCCCCATTTTGATCAAAAAAATACAAAGTTGCAATCGTGATAAAACCGATAATAGATAGTATGCCTATCAGCCATTTAGCGGTTGAGTAGTTCATTGTAGGTACCTCTCATTCTCATAAATCTAAAAAGGATGGATTTGTTTCATTATAAATGATTCTACCACTTTTCGATTTTATTTGATCCTTTATACTCTTTCTATCTTGAACCTCTGAATCGCTCGCTTTATCGGTAACATTCGAAGAATCCTGGCCAGAGTTCGGCTCTGTATCTAGATCAGGTTGCGGTTCTGGCTGCAGTTCCGGCTGCGGCTGCGGTTCCGGCTGCGGCTGCGGTTCCGGCTTCGGTTCCGGTTCCGGTTTCGGTTCCTGCTGCGGTTCTGGCTGCGGTTCCGGCTTCGGTTCTGGCTGCGGATCTGATAGGTTTGTATCTTTAGGTGAATCCGTATCTACAAAATCATCAAATACGTCTTTGATTTTATCTTCAATTGGGTTTGTAATATTATCAAGTATCACTTCATCAACAAGTTCAAGTGGCGTGTTTCCACCCATTATTGCATCTTTCAATTTTCCATAATACTTTCCGATATCCACAAACTTCATAATTCCACCAAGAACGGCCGCTGCCGCAGCTCCGGTCAGGATATTCTCCCACTTCCACTCGCCGTCTTTCCATCCTTCCATCCAGAAGTTTTCGAAACCAGCATACGCTGTAACGAACCCGACTCCCCACTTCGAGATGTGCTGAACTGCCAGAAACGGACTTAAAATTGCTCCTGATATTCCACCAATTGCCGCTTCTATAAAGAGCTCTCGCCAAACGATTTCATCAACAGGTGTTCCAATGAGGTAAGATAATGTATTGAATACAACTCCGCCTCCAGCACCCCACGCCGCTTTCGTAAGGACGCTCTTCCAAGCGATACTGGCAAACTTTGTTGATAAATAAGTTCCTGCACTACTCAGTGCTTTTCCTACCCATGTAACTGCAGCAGTGAATGCACTCTTTATCGCTCCAACCATGGCCGTGAATCTTGTCGATATAAAAGTACCTGCTTTAGTTAGTGCGCGTCCTGTCCATGCAACCGCGGCACTGTACTGTGTTGAAATAAAGGCCCTAGAAGCAACAAACGCCTTCGTGGCAAATGTACTTGTAAGTCTCCATGCAGTCACAAACAGACCAGATGTCACGCCTGCGTAGATTCCTAATCCTGCCAACCCACCTAAGAAGGAAGATCCTAAGGAACCCCAGAAGCTGAAGTCATCACCTGACATCAGCCAGTAAATCCCTCCGCCGATGAGAGAACCTACACCAACAACGGCAAGAATCCCCCAGCCGACTGGCGTACCGAATAATAGGAGCCCACCGATGATGACACCAGTTGAAATGACTGCCCCGACAACAACTTGCACCCATTCATGTTCCCACACCCATACGAAGAAGTCTCCTATATCCGTCAGGCGATCCCCGAGCCAATCCATCGCAGTATCCCATGCACCCGGAGCCCATTCTGTGAATTCGCCCCATCTATCAGAAGACCATTCCTCGAATTTTCCCCATTGATCAATAGCATAATCTTTGGCGTCGCCGCCCCATCCTTTTAAATCATCTAACAGTTTTTCAAACCAATTACGCGAGTCCCCTGTATCTTCAGAGTCATTGTTGCCTTCCCCGTCATATTCCGTATCTATAAACGAAGGAGAGTCATACTCAATATCAGAGACATTGGCAATGGCTAGCTTTGAATAGTCAAATAGAAAGAAAGTCAAAAAGACTGTAAAGATGACCCCTATTTTCAGCTTGCCCCTCAAAACTTTCACGCCCTTTCGGAACTACCGTGACTCGAATTCATTCCCTTTTTTCTTCAAATAAAATGAGTAGCTTGCCAATTAAGAGCAGCTGATTTTAACACCCTTAGGCGAGCCGATTTGCACGGCGGCCGATGCGCTAATTCCACTGAGCGACGAATCGGGTACAGTTATATACTTGCCATCCCGTTCCGTTTTTGCATAGATTTTGAATTCTTCTTCCAAAAATTGATAGTCGACAAGGCGATCATTTTGGTTCTTCTCCGTAAATGAAACCGCCTCTTGGCGTGATGTATGTAGATGATCACGGACCGCCTTGCAGGCCATTTCACTTATTTGGGGATCCTTGAATAAAAAGATGAGCGCCGGCGTCCCTTTCACTTCCCCAGATCCGTTCCAAATAAAGCTTCTTATATCACCAGGCATCGATTTACCTTTGCTACTTTCAATCCCTCTAATAAACTCATCAAAAATTTCCTCGATCGTCCGTGTTTCGCCTTCCTCACCATCGCTGCTGGAACTTCCAAGCGCTTCCTTAATGGCTTCCCATGCATCCGCCAAACTCTCCAGCTCGTCCTCCACTTTCTCTTTCAGCACTTCGCTCATATAATCCGATGAGCTTCTGGCCCCGGCAAGTGCGGCGGCATCAGCACCTGTTTGGCTCACTCTTTTACTGATGAATACATTTGAGAAGTCAAAGAAGAGAAAACAAATGAAGATGGAAACAAAAAGCATGCCGATGATGACGATCATTAGTCCATCTCCACGTTCATTCTTCAAGTACCGCTTCATTTCTTTCATCGTCATTCCCTCTTTTTCTCCATTGGCATGACGGCGTCCGCAGTAAAATCAAATTCCATGTTTTTTATCCAAGGCAAACTGATGATGGGAGCTTTCGCCTTCACTTTGACAGTAGCTACATCTTCCCCAGGTCCGCCCGTCACTACCACTTCGAGACCGTATGCTGAGTTCCTTGCAATTTCCTCCCAATTAGCATCATGAGCGGAAGCGGCCCTTGCACCGTCACGTGCCGCCGCTTCTGCAACGACGACCGAATAGGAAATCAAACCGACCTGCCAAATGATCAGCATGGAGAGTAATATCAAGGGGAACAGCCCTAAAAATTGCAGGGCCTGTGATCCCCTTTCATTGTTAACATAGGAATACCATCTAGTTAGCACTTTCATCACCCCAAGCTCACTTAACCACCGATTCCTTCAATCATCTCTTCCAATTTCGAAACGATTGTCGAACCGATGCTGGATCCTTGGATTCCCATTGCAATGGCAGACATGATCGCAATAACGACGAGACCAAGTGCCACCCATTCCAATGCTTGTGCTCCTCTTTCATTTTTCACATACGTCAAATACTTCGCATTAAAATTCCACCAGATCTTCTTCATCATTTTCCTTACCTCCATAAATTTTATAGTTTATTTAAAAAACGCATCCAATCCAAAAGCTTTAGGATTGTAAATGATATTTAAGACTATCAACCCCATAATGAAGCCAAAGACAGCCGGTGCAATAAAGAATGTTGTAACAAGCGTCACTTGAGGATTCGCTTTGGCCGCTTTTTCTTTCGCTTTGAAACCGCGGGTCAAACGTAAATCTTCCGCCTGAAGCTTGAACGTCCTCGCCACTGCGACTCCAAGAGAAGAGCCTTGTATAAGGGCATTCACCAATGTTTGCAATTCTTTCGAGGAATTGCGGTCAATCAAGTTCAAATAAGCCGTTTTCCTTTGTACGCCCAGTTCGATTTCCTTGTTGAACCGATCGATTTCTTCACTGAGCGGTCCATCGAATTGATTCGTGACATGGATGAGCGCACCATCAAGGCTTACACCTGCCTGCAGCGTGACGCTGACCGTATCAAGGAAATCCGGCATCATCATGCTTATTGCCTCTTGCCGTCTTTTCGCCGATAAATAAAGCCATGCCGACGGTCCCATTACACCCGATAATATGGAAATAAGAAGGACGGGAAGAGCGAATGGCATGCCAAGGAATGTATAGATGCTACCAAAACCCAAACCGATCAGAATAAGGACGAACCGGAAACCGAAAAAGGACTCCAATGTCATTCCTAATGGTCTGCCCGCTTCCTTGAGCCATTTCTCATGCTTCTCCGCGTTCAGGAAGAGCGGATATTTCATACCGACCGGTCCCGCTTTTTTTCCCCACCCCACTAACGGATTTAAAATCCGATTCCGAAGCGAAGATTTCTTCTTTTTGCTTCTCATATATCCTTGGGCATTCAGTAAGTTTTCCTTTTTTGCGATATACAAGTAAAAATAAATAAAGCTGATAAACAGAAAGATCAAAATGAGACTAAACATCAACATGGCGAAAAAACCGATAATTTGCATACACTACACCCTTATATCCGTAATTCTTCTAATCAAGACGAAACCGCATAGGACAATTGCCGTAAAAATCACGAACAAGATGAGCCCAAACGGCGTAAATAGGACATTCAGAAATCCTTTTATGAACAAGTTCATCATAAGGGCCATCAGAAATGGCATGACGACGAGGATATATGCAATCGAGCGGCTTTCCGCGGTGACTGTTGAGATTTCCTTATGGACGCGGCTCCGCTCCTCAAGCGTTTCGGCCATGTTTGATAAAACTTGGGACAGATTGCCGCCGACTTTTTGCTGGATGAGTATCGTACTGACAAATATGGATACATCATTGCTCGGCACACGTTCACGAAATTCATTCAATACTTTTTCAAGACTGTCGCCTAACTTCAGTCGCTGGTTGAATCGTTGGAATTCAGGACCGTTAGGCGCTTTGACTGAATGAGCGACCATTTCAATCGCCTGCGGAATCGTTTGTCCGGCTTTTATTCCATTGGACATCGTCCGGCAGATTTCCGGTAATTGATTGTTAAACGACTCGGTGCGTTTGTTCTTCCTCGTACTGAGAAAAGCTTTGGAGCTGCCCATTACAATCAAGTAAGCAATCAGAATGGCCATCGTGAAGTAAAGACCAAGTACAAATTTATTGATAAAAGTTAGTAAAGCTATTAGCAATACATAGATTCCCATATACTCCGACGGCATGAGGGAGAGGTTGGCTTGCTTTAACTTGTTGTGTAGGTCTTGAGAGAGCTCAGAGCGGTCGTAAAGTCCGCCAAGTAGGAGGATGACACTCTTCCTCTCCTTCTCCAGCTCTACATCGAACCAGTCATCGACCCTCTTTTTAGCGTTTTTCTGCCCTTTGCTTTTTGCTATATAGTAGATGGAAATACAGAACGTAAATATGGTCAAAGTCAATAAAGGCAGTGTCCAGCTCATACGTACATACCTTCCTTAAAGACCTTTTCATCAAAAGCGATTCCGAAGCTTTTAAAGCGATCCAACATATTAGGGATATAACCCGTTGAACGGAAGTTGCCTTCGATTCTTCCATCCGCTAACGTTGCGGTCCTATTGAATTCGAATATATCCTTCACTTTGATGTTGCCGTCTTCTTCAACGAGTTCTGAAATGTTGACGATTCTTCGCCTTCCATCTGTGAACCTTGAAGTTTGGACGATTAAATCCAACGCTCCGACAAAGTACCCTCGGATAACATCGACTGTCAACGGCAGGCCCGACATGATCACCATGGCCTCCAGCCTCCCTAAAGCATCTTTTGGGGTGTTTGCGTGAACCGTCGTCAAAGAACCTTCATGTCCGGTGTTCATTGCTTGGAGCATGTCAATTGCTTCCGACCCCCTTACCTCCCCGACGATGATCCGATCTGGACGCATCCGAAGTGCATTTCGTACCAGGTGACGGATTTTCACTTCCCCGGTACCCTCCATGTTTGGGGGGCGCGCCTCCAATCGGACAAGGTTTTCATATGAAAAACGAAGCTCCGCCATATCCTCAATTGTTACAATTCTCTCGCCCGGCGGAATAGAGTCGGACAACACGTTCAGAAGAGTCGTTTTCCCACTGCCAGTTCCGCCCGAAACGAGGATATTCGCTTTCGCCATGACAGCCGCTTTAAGGAACAACCCCATCTCTTCAGAGAAGCTGTCAAACGCCATCAAATCATCAAGAGTGTAAGGGTCTTTCTTGAATTTACGGATTGAGATCGACGGGCCATCCAGACTAATCGGAGGAATGATGGCATTTACACGGCTGCCGTCCAAAAGCCGCGCATCCACCATCGGAGAGCTTTCGTCAATCCTTCTGCCCAATGGCGCAATGATACGATCGATAATGTGCCGGATATGCTCTTCATTATTAAAACGGACAGGTGACTTTTCCAACTTTCCATTTTTCTCGATGAACACCTCAGACGGGCTATTCACCATAATTTCCGTAATGGCATCATCTTTCAGCAGTTCCTCGAGAGGTCCATATCCGACGGATTCATTGATCAACTGCTGGATGATTTCTTCTATCTGCTCACTTGGGATAATTACTTTTTCCTCATTAATCATCTGCAATACAAGTCTTTCAATCGTTTGTTTACGCTCTGTCGGCTGTAGGACAATGATACTCTCCAGGTTAGCCTCTTTTATTAAACGGCCTTTATAATGGCGGACCCATATATCAACCTGCGATTGGGATACGGACCATGTATGGTCCTGCTTTTTTACTGTTGCCTTTTCGATCCATGACATGTTTATCACTCCTTCGATTTCATGACAAAGGAATCTATATATTTCTTCATGTCCCGGGCTGCCTTGGAATCTCCCCTATGCTTCCTGCTTCTGAAAAAACCCGTGCCCATATTGATATTGGGCTGCATTCCGTAGTAGTCATCCGTAAATGTTGCGTCAACTTTCTCCCCGATTATCTTCTCAATATCCGACGATGTCATTTCATTTTTCGGGTGAACTTTATTCAACAATAATGTTTTGGAAATGCCGTTGCCGATGGAAAAACGTTTGAACAATTCATCTGCGTATTTATAGGAGCGTAATCCAAGGCTGTCCGGCGTCAATATATAATGCAGGTTCGTTGCTGTATTCAACGCAGTGAATGTTATGGAGTTCATTGCCGAAGGAAGATCGATGATGACATGATCGAAATGCTTACGACCTACTCGAATTAGTTTTGAGATCAGCTCATCTGTAATTTCTTCGGTCTTTTCCGGGTCGGATGGACTGGAAATAATAAAGACACCTGTTTCGGGATGTTCATTTGCAATGTTTTGCAAATGACGTAATTCCATTTCATTCACGACAGGAAGCAAATCGTAATAAGTTCGCTGCGGTTGAATGGAAAAGAGGGTATCCGTCACCCCATATTGTGCGTTCAAGTCAATGAGCAACACTTTTTTCGACTGATGGACACTCAAGGATTGGCTCATCATTGCTGCCAATACCGTACAACCGCTTCCACCTTTTGCGCTGTAAAAAGCATGCACTTCACCTGTGCCGAACCCCATGTCCGTTTCCCTTTGAATTTTATACTGACGGACGACGTCTTGGATAAGACTTTCAACTCGCATCTCCTCAGCCGGGAACACGATGATATCTTTTGCCCCGTTCACTAGCCATTCCCTCGATCTACTGAAGTCTTCCGTCCTTGTTAAACCGACCACTACACTTTTTGATGTAATTTTAGGCCCGACTTGTTCAAGAGGTATTTCATCTACGTCAATGAAATACAAATTGTAGTTTTGCTGCCCTGTCAGTTTCCGAATGTCCTGCGTAATTGTCATATTCAGCTCATTTATTTTCGCATGTTCCGAAAACCACGCTTGCCATTCCTCATCGCCTGTCAGTAAAAGTGAATTCACTTGGAACATCCGCTTCTAACCTTCTTTCACCAATGATCATTCGTCCTTGCCCTTTTCGGACTCTTTCTTTTCACCCTTGCTTTTTTCAACCTCGACATCTGTGACAGTTTCCTTTTTCCCTGCATCCTTTTCAACAGGCTTTTCCTCTACGATCGGGGTCGATTTCTCGTCGACTTCCACATCATCCCCGACTTGATTGACACGGAGAACCCGGATCTGCTTTGCAAAGTTTTGATAATGGATCAATTGCTCTGCCTCTGTAATCGGCAAGGAAATCTTGACCCTTTCGGTATCTTCTATTTTACCTTTCTCAATTTGGACAACCTTTACATTCGAGAGTAATCGCTTCGTTTCCACGTTTTTCTCAATTTCCCTTGAGACAATTACATCTACGAGGTCTCCCTCCGTTACTTTCTGGTCAATCAGGACAATTTCGGTTGCATCCAACCAGACGACCCGCTCATTTGCAGGGATGTCTAACTTTTTACGGACAAGATTACTCGTCAATATATCTCCAGATTCCAAATTGACGACAGTAATGACATCTTCCAATTCTTCTGGATCGGTAATTAATGAACTATACACATTGGCTCTTGGAAACTTCACCCACTCAATAAGACTCTCATTTAATTCTGTATAGGATGTTACGTCTTCTTTAACCGCCGCCACTTCGATCATTTCCCCTAACCGGTCCTGCGCCTGGCTGATTTGCACAAGCACGACACCCGCCGTCACAATCGCCAATATGAATGAAATCGTTAAAAATATGATGGCTTTTCTTTTTGAATCAATCATCAATCGCCCACTCCAATTATCAATCTATTTATCATCTGATCTTTCCGGGAGTGGAAAGATGGAAAGATAGCTTACAGAATTCGGTAAAGCCCATTTTTGCAGGTGCTGGTAACTGATATTTGTATTGTCTTTAATGTCCACGTTTCCGACAGCAACAAACTCCGTATCAGGATGATGGTTCACCAAGTTATTTATCAGCACTTCCGGAGAAGGCGCTTTATGCAATTTCTTTGTAGTCGGGTTAAGAAAGTAAAAGTTCTTCTCCTTAGATTTTCTTCCAACCTTATAATAGGAAGATTGTCCGACCTTGCCTTTACCACTGATGACATAGCCATTCGGCGGAGGCAGGGAGGAAGACAATGAATACCCCTCATTTAGCAGTTTCATCAAATAGTAGGCATATGCCCGATGTTCCGCTCCGTCCACCAATTGAAGAACATATTCGGGCAGATACCAATTTCGCACACGCTTCAGGAATTGTCCGTCCGTTGAATTGCCGTCAAAGATGTATAGTACACTTTCGTGTTGTTTAAGGTAAGCTCCTATTTCTTCCACCTCGACTTCGAGGTTCCGCTTAATAAAAGGTAAGTTTGATTTGATCAGGCTATTTTCTTTCTTGGACAGGAATTCCTTTAACTCCCGCCCCTTTTTCATTTTGATTTTCCTTGTACTTGCAGAAATGCCCGTAGGGACGGGGATTCCTAATGTTTGATCAATTAGAACATGCAACGTCCATCACTCCTCATTCAGGGCTTTAAATATTTCCTGTCTCGTATTTTCAACGAGGTCAAGTTTCTCTCTTCTGAGAGATTCCCCATACGTTCTTATCGTGTCACGGCGTTCATCGATCAAATCCGATAAGGCGAACTGCGTCTCGTTGTCGATTCTATCCTCGTCACGTAGTCTTTTTACAGCCATACTCAAAATGCTGCCTTCCTCAGATGCAAACTCACCTAAGCTAGAATGAAGTTTATTAATTTGCTCATAAAGGCGAGTTGTATGATTGTTAATATTGATTCCATGCACTGCCTTTTGGTTCAATTCGCGAACGACCGCATTCGCTTCGGCTAGCATCGATTGGAATGTTTTTTGAAAGTCGACTCTCGATTTTACGTTGGCATATTTTCCGTTGCCCTCTTCTGCAACTTTCTTCAATTGCTTTTGACCTTCGCTATCCAAATTGAAGCCTAATACGTTCACTTCGGCATTCAGGTCGGAATTCGCTACTTTTTTAGCTTCCTCCACTGGATTTCCGCCGCACGTCTCCACACCGTCACTGACTACAAAAATCATGTTCTGTGTATCGGAAGACGCCTTTACCCGTAAATCTTCACCGCCGGCTTTAATGGCAGCAGCAAGCGGCGTCCATCCAGCAGCATCGAATTGGGTCAAAGCTTCATTAAATGAACTCTCCTCGTAAAAATCCGGGCTGTAAAAAAGCTCATTGCTTGCACATGACATTTCTTTGTCTGCGGTAGAACCCGTTCCCTCATGCCCATACACACGAAGAGAGACGATGGATTCTTCCGGAAGGCCCGCACCGAAACGTTTGACCGCATCCTTTGCCAGTGCCATCATTTGCTCTCCGCCAACATAGGCTTTCATGCTTCCGCTCGCGTCGATCAAAACTGATATATTCAATTGCTTTGTTTCCTTCTTATCGATTCCATATTCTCCATAATCCGGTTCAAAGTTAAAGAGCGGATCATGGACAACTGAATAATCCATTGCATACCATTCAACGATGCCGTTAAATATTTCATCAACTGTCATATTCTCAGCCGGGAAGTCATCCATCTCCGCAAAGTCTTCTGTCGTTAATTTCCCCTCTGCAGCCCCTTGGAGTTCCTTCATCTTTTCTCCAGCCCCTGAAGCGATGATATCTTTTGCCTCAGTAGGTGCCGGAGGGAAATCCGGTGCACTTTTCGTCTCCTCGGCTCCAATATCCTCACTCTCCGGTGAATTTATCTCATCCGCAGATCCTTCGATATCCTTTAATGACTTGTCGTCACTATTGCATCCTGCAATCAGTAAAAATAAAGAAGCCATTGCAGTTACTAATAACTTTTTCATGGTGAGTTACCTCCAACTTCATCCTGCAAGATTAATAGATTTTTTACACTATATGTATATGTTTACCATCCCATATTTCCGTTGTCAAAAAAGGGATGAGCACTTGGTATATAAAGCAGGATAATAAGCATTAGGCACAAAGACACCACTATCCATGTATGCACAACTATTGATGACTTAACTTAAAATCCCAAGTAAAAAAGCGTGAGTAATCTCATACTAATAAGGAACAGAGCATCTTTAGGTGGGTCTTTGTATTCTTTTTTTCAATTGTCCGCCTAAATATCTTGAACTAAGACTATTGGGAATCTACTCGTCGAATTTTCATTTAATTAATTTAGTAAGACTTTTATACCTCAATCATTCAAAAAAAACCCTCATTGACTTTTTTTCAGTCAATGAGGGCAGATTTAGTTCAATAGTTCCATGTTCACAAGAAGCTTATCCTTTCAATGCTGCCTGCACAGCCGCCGTGTCAAAGCCTAAAATCCACTTTCCGTTCAATTCGGTTTGCGGAACTCCCATTTGTCCTGTCGTTTCCACGAGCTTCCGACCTGCTGCTTCGTCCTCTTGCACGTTCACTTCACGGTATGGGATATTTTGTTCATCCAAATAATTTTTCATCATTGTGCAGTATGGGCATGTGTTCGTAGTGTACACTGTAGCTGTAGCTGTCATTTTTTTCTCTCCTTTAGTAATTAGATAATACATTTATAATATACCCCGTGTGGTATAATAGCAAACATATATAATTAGATGGAGGTAAGGTACATATGAAAGTAATTCCGATCGGGATTTGGGGTGGCTATCCGAAAGCGAATGGAGCCACGTCGTCATTTTTAATTGAGCATGACGGGTTTCATTGCCTTCTCGACTGCGGAAGCGGTGTGCTCTCTTCCCTGCAAAACTATGTGCCACTCGAAAAGTTGGATGCCGTTGTGATCAGCCATTATCATGCAGATCACATCGCAGACATCGGCAGCCTGCAATATAGCCGACTCATCAATTATTATCTAGGAGAACCGTCGCCGGCATTGCCGATTTACGGCCATGATCGGGACGAGGAGAATTTTGTAAAGCTGTCGTATAAAGAGCAGACGATCGGCGTAGCTATTCAGGAAACGGATATTGTCCATATCGGACCTTTTGAAGTGACTTTCTGCGAAACGGTTCACCCTGTCTATTGTTTGGCAATTAAATTCACGGTGGACGGCCGTTCTGTCACGTTGACTGCGGATACGGAATGGAATGACAAGCTTGTGGAATTTGCCCGCGGGACGGATCTCTTAATTAGCGAAGCGAATTTGTACGAGGAGCATCTCGGCAAAGCACCCGGGCATATGGCGGGCAGCGAGGCGGGGAAACTTGCGAAATTGGCTGGCGCAAAACGGTTAGTGCTGACGCATCTGCCTTTGCACGGAGATCTGACTAAAATTTTGGATGCATCAAAGGAAGTTTTTGAAGGTGATGCTGAATTGGCGGTCGTCGGCAAGGCGTATGAGATTTGATTGTAGGGTAAGTCCCTATTCGCAGGAGCCGCGGTATTTTCTTATCGAAGAGCTCCCGCTTGTATTCTAAGTTTGCCACTTGGACACTAACAGTATGTTACTATTATTTAATACTAATTGGATATGTGAGGTACTCGTTTATATGGATTCGATAGCAGGTTTATTTCAGAAAAAAGGAGTTAAACGGTTTATTATTTTTGCTTTGATCATCATTATTCTGTTTAGTGTTAGAAGCATGATGAACTTGATTTTGTTAACCTTTATCTTTTCATTTTTAATGAATCGACTGGTCGGTTTTACAACCAAATATGTTCGGTTGAATCATAAATTGATTGTCATACTCCTCTACACAGTGATTGTCGGTTTGCTGACTGTCAGCCTCGTCAAGTATTTGCCGATTATCACACTTGAAATCAGCCAGCTAATTAAGCAGATAACAAATTTCTCCACACAGTCACCTGACAATCCTTTGCTCGGTTTTCTTGAGTCTGTTATTTCCAGCGAACAAATTAAGAGTTATATAGAAAACGGTTTCTCATTTTTACTTAAATCGTTTACCGATATTAGTAAAACAAGTATCCAAGTACTTCTTGCAATCATTTTAAGTTTGTTTTTCCTTCTTGAAAAACCTCGGCTGATCGAGTTCACGGGTAAGTTTAAAAACAGCAAGATTGCCCCTTTTTATTATGAAATCGAATTTTTCGGAAAGAAATTTTCACGTACCTTCGGAAAAGTGATCGAAGCACAGTTCATCATTGCCCTCGTCAATACGTTTTTGTCCGTCATCGTCTTGATGATTCTTGGATTCCCCCAAATTATCGGATTGGCTATCATGATTTTTTTCTTAGGGCTCATTCCTGTCGCGGGCGTTATCATTTCACTGGTACCTCTGACGATTATCGGTTTTACGATTGGCGGTATTCTAACGGTCGTCTATTTGCTTATCGCAATCATGGTCATTCATGCCATTGAAGCGTATATTTTAAATCCGAAGTTGATGTCTTCGAAAACGGATTTACCGGTATTTTATACATTCATCGTCCTCATCTTTTCGCAGAACTTCTTCGGCGTCTGGGGGTTGATCATCGGGATTCCAGTGTTTGTCTTCCTGCTGGATATACTCGACGTGACAGACAAAGAACCGGAACAGCTACCCTAATGTAAATAGGCAAGTTCTGCTGTTCGCAATTTACATTGATGGACATGATCACAGGTTCTACAAGCACCAAAAAGCCGGTAGTATGGCAGCTACCGGCTTGTTTTTATGTTTTTATGTTTAATGTTTTCGACAAATTTACTCAGTTATTCAGTCATCATCCCGTTCAAAGGAAAGGATGGCGCCTGTGAAGGCATCGATATCCAACTCGTACTCAATGTCGCCGTCTTCCATCTCAATTTCATAGACATTGTCATCCAGCTCGAAGTCAGTTACAACGCCGCTTGCATGTTGCTTAGCGATTGCAATCACTTGCTCTTTCGTAAGCATCGTCTTCTGGTTTGATTTCTTGTTGTCAACCAATTTCACAGCCTGTTTTGCCGGTTCAGCTACTTTCAAAGTAGAAGCTGCAACCTTTTCCGATTGGACCTTTACTTCATTTTTCAGGTTACTGTACCGTTCTTTTTCGGATTTCAAGAACTCGCCTGTCACAGCATCAATTTCAATTTCGTATTTAAATTGATCGTCTTTCATTTCAATGTCGTATACTTTACGACCGTCGTCCGTATCCAACTCAAATTCTTTCACTGTGCCGACTGCCTTCTTTTTCACGATGGCGATCGCTTCCTCTTTCGTCAGCAGTTTATCGGATTTCTCTTGCTTGTGGTTCTTATCCGATTCTTTTTCAAACTTGATGATTTCGCCCGTTACTGCGTCAACTTCTAGATCGTACTCATACTTTCCATCTTTCAAGTCGACATCGAAATGATACCGGCCATCGTCTTTATCCAATTCGATTTCCGTCACGATGCCGCCTTTCACTTTTTCCGTAGCAACCTGCTTCGCTTCTTGCAATGAAATTAGCTTCTCTGCCTGCTTCGCAACACTTGGAACCGAGTCCTCCGCTAACGCAACACCGCCGATAGCTAATACTCCTGCCACTGCAGGAATCAACATCCATTTTTTCATGTTTGTTTTCCTCCTTTATGTTCTACCTTCATACTACCTCGTGAAGATGAGAGGACATTGAGAGGAATATTAGAGTTTGATGAGAGAATCAATTGCTTAATCATCCCAAGTGACAGTCAATACTTTGCCTGAAATCGCATGGATTTGATACGTGACTTCATCCATGTCATCCTCTGTATCAATTTCAATTTGCACTAAATAATAGCCGCCTTCTGATGAATTAACAAAATCCACATCATCGACTTCGCCAATCGTGCCGGCCGGCAATTGACCTAAGCCGATTTTCATCGCCTGCTGTTCAGAGATGAGGACTGTCTTCTGCGGTTTCTCCTGCTTAGTTGGCTTGGATTGCTCAGGTGCCTTGTTATTCGGCTTTGGCACTTCCGTCTTACTATCCGCCTTAGCATCCGCTTTGTCATCCACCTCTTCCTTCACATCGCTATCCCCTATATTCGATTCATTTGGTGATGTTTCAACAACTGGAGGATGCTCACCTTCGCCTGTCCCTACCACCGTATCAGTTTCAGACGACTCTTTCGTCTGGATGAGCGAAAGAACCTTACCTGATCCTGCGTCAACTTCCACAGCGTATTCTGCTCCTAATCTCGATACTCTCGCTTTATATACAGATCCATCCAACATAAGATCTTTGACTTCTCCATCATAGATCATCGCCAATTGGGAACGGATTTCCTGTTCCGGCAAAGCTTCAGCCTTCGTCAGCTTTCCTGATGTGTACAGCTGTCCTGCTACGACAATGATGATCGTCAAGACAATCGGGATGAACCAAGGTTTTTTCCATATGTTCATGTAATAAATCCTCCTTTCTTACATCTTACTGCCCCAACATTAAAACTCCCTGAGAACTTTTCTGTTTTTCGGAATTAACACCCGGATGACAGTTCCCATGTCGACGACACTTTCAATTGTCAAGGTTGCACCAAGTCCGTCGGCAATCTCCTTAGCAATGGAGAGTCCCAACCCGGTGCCGCCCGTCTTACGGCTTCGGTCAGACTCCACCCTGTAAAAACGGTCAAAAATATGCGGCAAGTCTGATTGAGGAATCCCTTTACCATAATCCTTCACGGTGATTTCCACTTCGTCCTGCAGGTCATTAATGGAAGTGAAAATTTCCCCGTCGCTATATTTACGTGCATTGTCGAGGAGAATGAACAATAGCTGCTTCACAAACTTTCCATCCGTTTCGACGATTGCCGGACCATCCGCTTCAATGATGATTTCCCGGCCGTATGCTTGCCTCAACGGCTTGACCGCCGCCTCCAGCAAAGGAGTCAAATCGACTTGTCCGAATTCAAACGCTTGAGAACCGCTGCTTTTCGCCAAGTCGAGCATCTGAGCAATCATCTCCTTCATCCTGCCCGTCTCAGAGATAATCGCATTCAACGCCTCATCGACGACTTCCCGGTTTTCAAACCCTCGCCTTACCAACAACCGGGAGTAGCTCTCAATAACAGTCAAAGGCGTTTTTAATTCATGGGAAGCGTTCGAGACAAACTGCTCCTGCTTCATATAGTTCTGTTCCAATTGCTCCATCATCTCATTGAACGTCCGCTCCATTTGCGCAAGCTCATCATTTCCATTCACAACTCCGGTCAGCTTTTCATATGTACCCGATTGCCGGCTCCTGTTCATCGCAATTATGAGATTCTCTATAGGCTGGGTGACAATTCTGCCGAGCGTCATACTGGAGAGGGTGATCGGAATCATCGCAAATGTTGTGACACCAATCAGGACATACTTCAGGACTCGCATATTTTCCTCGACATCTGCCAGCAATTGCGTCATCTTCATTGTGACGACTTCACCTGTCGGCCATACAATCGGCATCGAGATGGATAATGCTTCAGTACCCTCGAATTGGTCGATTGTAAATGAATTGCCCGGATTCACATGGCCATCGACCTTCCCGAGTCCAGCTAAAGATTGAACATTGATGAGCGGTTTGTTGTTATTGTCAATGATAGAGATTGCGCCATTCGCTGGTATGAATGCCCGCAACACCATGCCAGCATCCGTTTCCGTCTCCAATTTGCTCAACTCCGCGGTAAGCTCTTTCGCCCGGCCGAGCAGCTGTTCATATTCCGTATTATGCGACATCCTTTCGAAAAGAAAATAGATGAGGATTGTCGCCAGCATGAGAAGAATGAACATTAACAAGGTCGAAAAGACATGAATCTTCTGCTTAAGTTTCATGGACTGGTTCCTTCAATGCATACCCGACGCCACGGACCGTTTGAATAAGGGAAGGTTCATTCCGTTGTTCGATTTTCTTCCGGACATATCGGATATAGACGTCCACTACGTTCGTATCGCCGTAATAGTCAAAGCCCCACACCGCATCAAGCAGCTGTTCCCGTGATAGCACTTGATTCGGATGCCGTATCAAATGAAGCAATAAATCATATTCCCTCGGCGTTAAATCGATGGATTCACCGTTCCGCTTCACTTCACGGGACTGCTCATGGATTGATAATCCGGCGAACTCATGAAGGAATTCATCTTTCCCGACAACCTTCTTTTGGGAAGTACGAATCGCCGAACGGATGCGAGCAAGTAATTCATCAATTTCAAAAGGCTTCGTGACATAATCATTCGCTCCCAAGTCGAGTCCCGTCACTTTATCTTCCACATCGCTTTTCGCTGTCAATAAAATAACGGGCGTGCCATCTTCCGCCGCTCGGATCCTCCGCAGCACGTCCAATCCATTCATGCCAGGCAACATGAGATCCAACAACACTAGATCCCACTCTTGCTCTCTGAACTTGATAAGGCCGTCCGTCCCCGTATGCGCGACGCCAACCAAATATCCTTCAAACTCAAGCTCCAATTGAAGAACGCGCGCGATTGCTTCTTCATCTTCAATAATTAATACTTGCTCACTCAAGTTCCTCACCGCCGTTTTTATCTTTAGTGTAGCAGAAGACTGTTTTAGAGAATAAAAAAACGACCCGTGGAAGAGTCGTAAACGTTCTTATAAAAATACGATTGCTGCTAAGACGATTGCTAGGAAAATTCTATAGATCGCAAACGGTACAAGTTTGATTTTCGAAACAAGCTTTAGGAAGAAGCGAATCGAAATGAGTGCGAAGACAAATGCGCTTATAAACCCGACGATATAAAACGATAGGTAATCCATCGACATATCTTCCCAGTTTTTCAGAACCGAGACAAGGCTCGCACCCGCCATGATTGGCACCGCCATAATGAACGTGAAGTCCGCTGCGGTCCTGTGGTTCATTCCAAACAAAACCCCGCCCGAGATCGTTGCGCCTGAACGTGAAAATCCTGGCCATAACGATAAACATTGAACAAGCCCCACAGTGAATGCCTGACGATATGTAATCTGGTCTAACGTTTGGACTTTCGGTCTTTTTGGACCGAATTTGTCTGCCGCAATCATGAGAATGGCTCCCGCGACAAGTGCGACAATAACAGTTTCTGTTCTGAATAAATAATCATCGATCAAGTCTTTAAATGCAAATCCAAGAACGACTGCTGGCAGCATGCCGACGATGACGTGCATCAGATTGAAACGGCTTGTCATTTTCTTTCCATCGATCTTATACAGGCCAACCAAGCTGAGCAACCTTTTCCAGAACACGACGACAACCGCTAAAATCGATCCGAGTTGGATAACGATTTTAAAGGTGTTGGCGGGATATTTTCCAAGGAACTCTTCCGTCTTCAACCACATATCGTCAACAATAATGAGATGGCCTGTCGAGGAGACCGGTGCAAATTCCGTCATCCCTTCCACAAAACCGAGGATCAACGCCTTTACTAATTCAAATAAATCCATCCACTAAGCCCTCTTTCTGCGGAACCGGATGTATCCAATACAAACCGCAATTCCGCCAATTGCTAATATCACATATACAATGTTTGAATAGAAGTCCATATAATGGACAATCGATTCCCAGTTTTCACCGACCTTAAACCCTATTGTAACAAGAATGGTGTTCCAAATGAAGCTCCCGAGAGTTGTCAATAATAGAAACAGCGGAAAATTCATATGCGACATCCCTGCAGGCACCGAAATCAGACTACGGACGAGCGGGACGAGTCGGCAAAAGAATACTGTCCAAGGACCGTATTTATCAAACCAAGCATCAGCTCTCCTCAAATCTTTCTTCGATAGGCGCAGCCAGCGTCCCCGCCGCTCCACAAATTTCTCAAGTCGCTCCACATCAATAAGCAAGCCGATGCTGTATAGAACCATCGCCCCCACGACCGAGCCAATTGTAGCGGCGATAATTACGCCTGTTTTCGTCATCATTGTAAAACCCGTTGCGAAACCACTGAAGGTCAAAATGATCTCAGAAGGAATCGGAGGGAATATATTTTCTATGAACAATAGAAAGAACACTCCAAAATAGCCGTTCTCCCCTATGAACTCCGTTATCCAATTTTCCATGGCACTCTCCCTGATTGTAAAAATTCATACATATGTCAATTGTATCTGACGCTGACATCCACTTATAGGTTCCAACCTGCCCTGATGGATTGTACGTTAGAAAAATGCAGAGTATGAATGTGAATGTAGTGGATAAGTCCGTAAAAATCGACTTATGCACCGAAAATTGTGGGTAAGATTGTTTATATGTTTATAATTTCTGAAAAAATGGCGTTTTTGAATGAATATTATCCACATGTGAATAAAAAAACACCCGAATGCTAGTCTTATCCCCAGCTCCGGGTGCTTTTCCACATATAAGCATAGCACGAATTGCTATTCGTTAGAAACCAATTGTTCTTCTCGCGGATCGGTCGTGTCGGATTGTGAACTTCACTTTCTCCTCGACATTCACAGGAACATGGACAGGCAGCAGAATCTTATCTCGTTTCTTCTGCCATTCATGCGTCGATTCATCCACAGTCCATAAGTGGCCGGGTACCGGTTGGCGGATGACCGCTT
This sequence comes from Saccharococcus sp. Marseille-Q5394, assembly GCF_946901335.1. Classification (NCBI taxonomy): domain Bacteria; kingdom Bacillati; phylum Bacillota; class Bacilli; order Caryophanales; family Anoxybacillaceae; genus Saccharococcus; species Saccharococcus sp. Marseille-Q5394. Next base: position 2,010,493 of record NZ_CAMPPQ010000001.1, read on the forward strand.
CGACCGGAGTGCTTTTCGTATTGCAAATGCTGTATTCGTATTCGGTATACTCGTATCCGCCTTCTTTGTATTTGCCCGTTTTTTTCGCTTTCACTTCGATGTCGCAAGCTTCTCCCGATTTTAAACGGACTTTTTCATTCACTTTCGTATGCTTAATTGCGTATTCACCGATGAATTCAGCACTGCCATCATCCGGGTTCGTCCGGTACATCTTAAAAACGCCCGCCGGCAACGGAATGCCGAGACCGTTCTCCGCCGTATTATCGAATTCGATGAAGATATCAGGATTCGAAGTCTGCTCATTGATTTCATAGATAATACGCGCTTTTGAATTGGAGGATGACAGAAGCCGCAGCTGTTTCTGTTGACGGTCTTCCAAGTCGATTGCCTTCGGGAATGTGTACGTATGGAAATCGGAAAACGCTTCTGTCTTCTTCTTTTCTCGCCTCGAAAGCTCAGCGCTCTTCTCTTCGTTTTCATTGCCCGCTTTGTTTAGTGTCCCGGAAATAAGGCGAAGTTTCGCATCTTTGAAAGAGACGCCGGAATAATTCTTCATCGCCAGCCAACCCGACATGTCAAAACGATCGCCATGCATGGATATGACATAATCCGCTTCCCATGTAACACCACCCGTCAAATACGATACACAAACTTCATTGCTTCGCTGCTCGGCTACTTTCCAGACGAGTGTCGGCTCCACATGATTCCCGCCTTCAATTTCCGGGAATCGCAGCTCACCTTTCGGGTTGATGATCATTTCCTTCGTTTCAACGTCTTGCATAACAACCGGCCCATTACCGCGCAGCAGCGTGTACGCCCGATCTTGTTTGGTGTACGGATCTTTGATAATTAATTGACGGCCGAGATATTTTTCAAAAATCCTCAACTCATCCATCAGGTCATATTCATACACAAGCTCCGATACATCCACCCCTTCAACGATGATGGAATCGGGCTTCAGCTTCCTTGCCACCCCGACAAAATGGACCTCGTCATTTTCCGCAAACTGCGGAATGGAACGTGTATCTTTCACCAGCGCAAAACCATCATTGTAAACAGTAAGGGAACAAGCTGTCGTCTCGGATTTCGGAATTCTGTTCAGCATATTAAAACCTCCTATGTGATTGAACATTCCTCTGGGCGTTCCATAATTATGCTCCCTATACGCTATTCCCTTTTCTGGTCGAATTAATGCGGTGGGGTGGAATAAAGTTTATCACCGATTTGCAGGGCGATATCACCGACTCGCGGACGTTTACCACCGAAACGGAGGAGTTTATCACCGTTTGACTACAATTCAAGTTTAAAACAGTTAGTTCAAGATTGATTTTAATAGTCAAATCCTTTATCACCACTTAGAACTGAGTTATCACCGTTCGCGACCTCTTTATCACCACTTAGACAGAGTTTATCACCACTCAGAAGAGGTTTATCACCGCTCAGCCATAGTTACCACCGATTCGAGGGTATTTACCACCGATGCAAAGTACTTTACCACCGCTGCTCCCGCATTTACAACCGATTCTCCCGACGTTACCACCGATTCGTCATAAATATGGGGATTCCGCTAGAAAACACCATCAAAAAACCACTCGCTGTCAAAAGCGAGTGGCACCTTATCACACTTCCAACACATGCCCCTTCAATTTTTCACGCAGGGCGGCTTTCAGGAACTTGCCGACGGATGTTTTCGGGATTTCATCCAAGAACACGACGTCGTCCGGAACCCATAACTTCGCGAATTGGCCTTCCAAGTAGTTGAGCAGTTCGGCTTTTAGCGCATCATCGGCAGTTTTTCCCTCTTTCAAGACAACGCAGGCAAGCGGGCGTTCCACCCATTTTTCGTGCGGAACAGCGATGACGGCCGCCTCGAATACAGCTTCGTGTGTCATCAACGCATTTTCGAGGTCAACGGATGAAATCCATTCCCCGCCGCTCTTAATCAAATCCTTCGTCCGATCCATCAGTTTCAAGTAGCCGATATCCGTCATGACGGCGATATCGCCCGTGTAAAGCCAACCGTCTTTGAACGCCTCTGCCGTCCGGTCGTCCTTATAATATTCGCTCGCAATCCAAGGACCGCGGACCGCAAGTTCACCCATCGTCTTGCCATCCCACGGCACCTCGCCGTCTTCATTCACAATCTTCACTTCAAGCCCTGGCATGATCAACCCTTGCAGCGCCCGGATATCGATCCGTTCGTCCATCGGCAAGTCCTCCATGCCGGACGTATAGACCGATAAGCTGACGAGCGGGGATGTTTCTGTCATCCCATATCCGACGTAGAACGGCACGCCGAGCCCCTCTTCGAACGCACGAATTAATCCTTTCGGAGATGCAGAGCCGCCGCTTACAATTCCTCGAAGCGATGATAGATCACGCGGATTTTGCTGTTGCTCCTTCAGAACCGCCAGCCAAATCGTCGGCACCCCTGCCGTCAGGGTCACTTTTTCCTGTTCAATCAAATCAAGGATAAGTTGCGGATTGAAACCTGGTCCTGGCAGGACTTGCGTAGAACCATAGAAAACAGCAGCAAATGGCATGCCCCACGCATTGACATGGAACATCGGGACAATCGGCATAATTACATCACTTTCACGCAGTCCCATCGCGTCCGCCAATCCGAGCGCGAAACTATGAAGGACTATACCTCGATGCGTGTAGACGACCCCTTTCGGATTGCCCGTCGTTGCGGATGTATAGCACATTCCGGCAGGTGTGTTTTCATCCAGGTCCTCCGGATAGTCATACTGATCTGATGCCTCTGCCAGCAATGCTTCATAGGAATGGACATTTGCAAGCGTTGTTTCCGGCACATCAGTGCTGTCGCCCATGATTACGTAATGCTTTACCGTCTTCAAGAACGGTGCCAGCTTTTCAAGATGCGGGAAAAGGTTATCATCCACTAGTAAAATCTCATCTTCTGCATGATTGATGACATACGCGATATGCTCCGGTGCCAAGCGGATATTCACCATATGAAGGATTGCGCCCGTACTTGGCACTCCGAAATACGCTTCCAAATGCCGGTGATGGTTCCATCCGAAAGTCCCCACTTTCGTTCCGTGTTTCATCCCGAGCTTCGTCAAGGCGTTCGACAGCTTCCTCGTCCGCTTCGCCCATTCCCGATAGGAAATTCGATGAATCATGTCTGGTCCTGTGCGCGAGATGATCAGTTTGTTCGGAAAAAACTGCTCGGCCCTTTTTATGAACGATGATAGTAGTAATGGTGTTTGCATCATTTGAATCGCTCCCCTTTTGCGCTTTTATAGTGTGAAACATGTACAACCATCCCCAGTATTCACTTACGCCTCCACAATCCTATGCGGACAAGCTTCCTGCTATTCTATTTACAACCCCATATTCTTCGCGATGATCATCTTCATGACTTCATTCGTCCCCGCGTAAATCGATGCAACCGGAATATCGCGGTACCTTCGTGCAATCTTGTACTCCTCCATATAGCCGTATCCTCCATGCAGCTGCATGCATTCCGCGGAGATTTCACGTGCCGTTTCGGTGATCCAATATTTCGCCATGGACACTTTCGTCACGACGTCCTTACCGGACAAATGGTCCTCAATGAGCGATTCAAGAAACGCTTTGCCGAGCTCCACCTTCGTCGCGATTTCCGCAAGCTTGAACTGCGTGTTTTGGAATGAACCGATCGGCTTGCCGAACGCCTCCCGTGATTTCACATAATCAAGCGTCATTTCGAGCATATCCTCTGAAGCTGTTTGTGCGGACAATGCGACGAGCAGCCTTTCCTGCTGAAGCTTTTCCATCAGACAGCTGAAGCCCTTTCCTTCGCCGCCGATTAAGTTGCCAACAGGCACCCGGCAATCCTCGAAGTACAGTTCAGCGGTGTCTTGCGAATGCATGCCGACCTTATCGAGCTTCCGGCCTTTCGTAAATCCAGGTGTGCCTTCCTCAATCATGAGCAAGCTGATTCCCCTATGCTTCGGTTCCGCCTGCGGATTCGTCTTCACGACGACAAGGAACAGATTGCCATTCACACCGTTTGTAATGAATGTCTTTTGTCCATTCACGACATAATGATCGCCGTCCTTTATGGCAGTCGTCCGGATGTTGGCGAGGTCCGAACCGGTTCCAGGCTCCGTCATCGCAACGCCTGTAATGAAATCGGCGGTGATGCATCCCGGCAGCCAACGCTTCTTCTGCTCGTCCGTCCCATATGATTCGATGTACGGAACGACGATGTCATTATGCAGGCCGACCCCCGTTAAGCCTGCTCCGACCCGTTCCATCTCTTCCCCGATGATGACCCCATAGCTGAAGTCGAGCCCGAGACCGCCATACTGCTCTTCCACTTGCGGACAAAGGAACCCCATTTCCCCAAGCTTCCGCCAAAAACTGACGGGAATGAGCCGGTCTTTTTCCCATTGTTCGTAGTGGGGCACCGCTTCCTTCGCTAGGAATTTTCGTAGCGTCTCCCGGAATAGGACATGTTCATCTGTTTCAAATCGATAACGCGTCATACGTAACCCCCCTCATTTCGGTTGCATCCTTATCGCTCCATCCAACCTGATCGTCTCCCCATTCAATAGCGGATTCGTGAAGATGCTTTCCACAAGCTTCGCATATTCTTCCGGACGTCCGAGCCGCTTAGGAAATAGCGTCAACTCCTCAAGCGCATTGCGCGCAGGATCCGGGAGTCCCGCGAATAGTGGCGTTTCCACGAGGCCGGGCGCAATCGTCATGACGCGGATGCCGAATCCGGCAAATTCACGGGCAATCGGCAATGTCATTCCGACGACACCTCCTTTTGAAGCACTGTACGCCGCCTGTCCGATCTGCCCTTCGAATGCCGCAACAGATGCGGTGTTCACGATGACGCCCCGCTCTCCTTCCGCATTCGGCTCATTGCCCATCATGGCGGCGGCCGCCACCCGGATGACATTGAAAGTTCCTGTCAAATTGACGCGGATCACTTGCTCAAAACGGTCGAGGATCATTGGGCCGCCTTTTGAAACGACTTTCCCAGGGGTTGCAATCCCTGCGCAATTTACGACGGCATTCACCTTTCCGAACACCGATACAGCTTCAGCTACGTTCACCTCGACATTTTCAGCGTTCGCCACATCCGTTTTCAGGAATAAAACATGATCTTTCCCTAACTCATCGACCAACATCTTGCCACGTTCTTCATTCATATCAAAAACAGCGACTTTACCACCGGCCTCCACAATCCTTCGAGTCGTCGCCTCCCCTAAACCGGATGCTCCTCCCGTGACAATCGCTATGATTTCATGCATTTCCATCTGTCTGTCCCCCTGTATGTAACGTTATAATCTTTCAATAATCGTCGCGTTTGCCATTCCCATCCCTTCGCAAATGGCGAGCAGTCCGTATCTTCCACCCGTACGCTGCAGTTCCTTCACCATCGACACGAGCAATTTCGTGCCCGTCGCTCCGAGTGGATGACCGAGTGCAATTGCGCCTCCGTTCGGGTTCAGCTTCTCTCGATCCGCTCCAGTATCCTTCAACCAGGCGAGCGGCACAGGGGCGAATGCTTCATTCACTTCATAGACGTCCATATCCTCTATAGATAGTCCCGCCTTCAACAAGACTTTCCGAGTCGCTTCAATCGGACCGGTCAACATCAATGTTGGATCGGAGCCGACAACTGTACGCGCCACAATCCTCGCAAGCGGCTTTAAGCCGAGTTCCTCTGCTTTTTCCTTAGACATTAGCAGGACAGCGGATGCGCCATCACTCATTTGACTGGCGTTTCCAGCGGTGATGACGCCATTTTCATCGAACACTGTTTTGAGGCCGGCAAGTACTTCAGGTGTTGAATCTGGACGCGGGCCTTCATCCCTTGCAACGGTTTCCACTTCACCATCGACGCGATTCACAGCAACCGGCACGATTTCGTCATCGAATTTGCCTTCTTCGATGGCCCGGATCGCTTTCTGATGGCTTTCGTATGCGAAACGGTCGAGTTCTTCACGGGACAGTCCCCATTGCGCGGCGATGCGTTCCGCGGAAAGGCCTTGGTTGATGATTTCATGTTTTTCCATCAGCTTGGGACTTGGTTTGGCATCCCCCATATTCGAGAACATCGGCGCCCTCGTCATGCTTTCGACGCCGCCGGCAATGACAATGGCCATATCGCCTGACGCAATCGCTTGCGAGGCGAAGTGGACTGCCTGCTGACTCGACCCGCATTGCCGATCGATTGTGACTCCCGGCACATGGACCGGAAAACCTGCGATCAAGGCCGCCGTCCGCGCAATATTGCCCCCTTGTTCACCCGACTGAGTGACGCAGCCTAAAATGACGTCCTCTATATCGCTATTATCGATTCCTGCACGTGTTACCAGCTCTTCAAGGACAACAGCCGCCAGCTCGTCCGGTCGATATTCCGAAAAACCACCTTTTCGTCTTGCGACAGCGGTCCGTACCCCTTCGACAATGACTACTTCTCTCATATCGGCACCTCATTCTCTGAATTAATTGATAGTTCATATAGTTACAGCTTACCTGAAAGCGCTCCCAATATCCATAGCATTTTTCGGTGTCCCTAGAACAGAATCGGTCTCAAGTCGTAGATGGAAATCCGCTTTGCGGCCGTTTGGGAGAGTCGGTGCCCATTGTAAGATGTAGATACAACGAAAGGAGGAACAACAATATGAAAAAATTTGGTCTTGCGATTCTCGGCATAGTGGCGGCAATCGTTGTTCTCGCAAACTTAGGGTCGATTCTGGCACTTGCCATTTCAGGTGCGATCGCTTTTGCAGGGTTCCACTATTACAGGAAGAGTGATTCGACATTCCTGAAGCTGTTCTGGGGAATGGTGTTGCTCATCGGTTTGGTGACAGCTGTTTCAAACGTGCCGGCATTCATCGGCATCATCGCGTTGCTTGGTGTTTACTATGTGTGGCGTAAATGGAATGAGCGTACAAACGAAAATGTAATTGAAGCTGCATATTCAGACGACCCATTCGTCAACTTCGAACGGCAATGGGATGAAATTACAAAATGAGGAGGAAACTACAATGAACAGTTTATGGAACAGATTGAAATACACGGTGCAAGCTGACTTGCATTCAGCGCTTGATAAAAAGGAATCGAAAAACCCGATTGCGATGTTGAATCAATACATCAAAGAAGCGGAAAAACAGACAGAATCGGTTGGCAAGCTATTAGAGCGCCAAGGGAAGTTGAAAGTCGAGCTAGAGAAGGAGTTTGCAGAAGCGGAAGCGATGCTCGGAAAACGCCGCCGTCAATTGGAGCTTGCGCAGTCGATGGGCGAAGAGGATTTAGTCGCGTTTGCTCAAGATGAGGTGATTGCTTACGAAACGCGTGCGAACGAGTTGGCGGCTAGCATTACGCAGTCGGGGCAAGAATTGATTGCGTTGGAACGGAAATTTGAAGAAATGAAGCATAAAGTGAAAGATATGAAGGTCCGCCAGTTGCAATTGATGGGCAAAGAAAACGTCACACGCGCCCATCGCCGCATGGATCAATTCATCTCCCCTGAAAACGGCGATAAGCAAGTTTCAAGCGTCGAGGAAATGAATGCATATATCGAAAATCTTGGCGGCAAGATCAATCGCGAGTATGAAGCGTCTTCGATGGAGCGCAGATTGGAATTGCTTGAGAAAAATGCCGCAAACAAGGCGGAAATTGTGTAATATAGAAGTGCGTAGGTTTCATTTGCAGGGTTTATGATCACTCAACGGGATTTATGATCACTTGCAACGGTTTATGATCACTCAACGGGATTTATGATCACTTGCAACGGTTTATGATCACTCAACGGGATTTATGATCACTTGCAACGGTTTATGATCACTCGACGGGAGTTATGATCACTTGCAACGGTTTATGATCACTCAACGGGATTTATGATCACTTACAACGATTTATGATCACTCACATTAGTTACATGGGAAGGTGTCCGCCTTCCCTTTTCTATCTGACATCAAGAAGGGGGCATTAGAATGAAACAAATGGATACGAATAAGATGACATTTTGGATAGCTGCGTTTCTTTTGCTCGTTTTCATAGAATCTGCTTTCCTGGCGAATGGCAACATCATCTTCCTCCTTCTCGGTGCCGGATTGACTTATTTCGGGTTCAAGAGACGTTCGAAGTGGATGGCCTTTTTAGGGCTGTTCTTCATTGTTATGGCGCTGTTGACCTTGTGGAGCTTACGCCTGTTGTTGCTCGCCATGTTCATTTATGTTTTATTCCACTTGTGGAAAGGGATTCCTGCGGAGCAGATGATGCGTCCGTTGAAAGAGTTTCAAAAGGAGACGCCGAATGGCATTTGGAAAAACAAATGGTTTTCTGTCCAGGCGTCCCCCTTCTCTTCATATGAGTGGGAAGACGTACAAATCCAAGGTTTTTTCGGGGATATCCATGTTGATGTGACCGACACAGTTCTTCCGAAAGGGACGTCATTCATCGCCATTCGGCAAGGGTTCGGGCGGATCAAGATTGACCTGCCTTACGAAATCCCCGTGCGCATCCATTACAATACGTTGTTTGGCGAAGCGCGGATCCTTGATATCAGTCCGAAGCGGATGATCAATGAGACGCTTCATTTTAAGGATGGCTACGACGCGGACATCGGGGACCGGGCCGAGCTGATCATTTCCCTTTCCACATGGATCGGGGATATTGAGGTGGTGCGGAAATGAAGAACTTCTTTGGTCGCAGCCTCTTTTTATCATTCATTTTCACGGGAGTTGCGGCATTGTATTTCTACACGCTCGTCGATGTTCCGTTGAATGAAAGCTGGTTGTTCTTCTATGAAATCCAATATGCGAACGTACCATTAGGAGCCTGGATCATTTTGACTTGCATCACGCTTGGTTCAATTATTGCAGGTTGGATGGGCGGCATCGGCCGTTCCAAAGTGAAGGCGATTGAACAACAGCTGACAGGGTTAGTTCAAAATGAAGAGATTGTAAAAGTCTCAAAATCGTTTTCCCCGAAGATTGATAGAACGCTTGAAGACGTGTCCAATATTTTGACGACACAACGGAAAAGCTTGCAACGGATCACGGATGAACGTGCGGAAGCCCAAGATAAATTGATACAGGAACGGATTGTACAGGAGCGGCAGAGACTCGCACGTGAGCTGCATGATTCCGTTTCCCAGCAGCTTTTTGCCGCTTCGATGCTCATGTCTGCCATAAATGAACAGGAGCATGAACAGACAATGCAAAAACCGCTATTTCAAGTGGAACGCATGATACAGCAGGCGCAGCTCGAAATGCGGGCACTGCTCCTTCATTTACGACCAGCGGCATTGAATAACAAATCGCTTGCGGAAGGTCTTGAGGAACTGTTAGTCGAATTAAAAGAGAAGGTTACGTTCGATATCCGTTATCGACTTGAGGAAGTCTCTTTGTCTAAGGGAGCTGAAGACCACCTTTTCCGGATAGCGCAAGAAACGCTATCGAACACGTTGCGGCATGCGCAGGCGACGGAAGTCGATGTCCTATTCGTCGAACGCGACGACCTTGCCATTTTCCGAGTGCAGGATAACGGAGTCGGTTTCGAGGAGTCGGACGGCAAAGGCGGTTCGTATGGATTGCAAAACGTGAAGGAACGGGCGATTGAAATCGGCGGTACATGCAAAATCGTTTCAGTCCCTTCGCAAGGCACAATAGTGGAAGTGAAATTGCCGACAAAAAAGGGGGATGAACCGGATGATTCGGATTCTATTGGTTGATGATCATGAAATGGTGCGAATCGGTGTGTCCGCTTATTTGCAGACGCAGCCCGATATGGAAGTCATCGACGAAGCAGTCAACGGGAAAGAAGCTGTCGAGAAGGCGCTAGCATTACGGCCGGATATTATATTAATGGATATGGTCATGCCGGAAATGAACGGCGCAGAGGCGACTGCCGAGATTATCAAACAATGGCCGGAAGCGAAAATCGTCATCGTCACCAGTTTCCTTGATGACGACAAAGTTTATCCGGCACTGGAAGCAGGGGCCATTAGCTACATATTGAAGACTTCGAATGCCAAGCGGATCGCGGAGGCCATACGCGATACGTTGAAAGGCCAAACCGTATTGGAGCCTGAAGTGACGTCGAAAATGATGCAGAAGATGCGGTCCGGCAATGGACATCGCCTTCATAATGATCTGACGGAGCGCGAATTAGAGATTCTTCTTTTATTGGCAAAAGGGAAAACGAACCAGGAGATCGCTGACGACTTGTTCATTGCGTTGAAAACGGTGAAAACACATGTCAGCAATCTGTTATCGAAGCTTGAGGTACAGGATAGGACGCAAGCTGTGATTTATGCGTTTAAGAATGATTTGGTTGAATGAATGGATGCCGCATGTCCCGGAATGGGTGTGCGGCTTATCTGTGTGTAAACTTCCCAAGTTTTTTTCCACGAACGGGAACTTTACTGTGTAGAATGAGAACTCTTTGCCTAGAAACGAGAAATTTCCTGTGTAGAACGAGAACTCTTTGCCTAGAAACGAGAACTTTCCTGTGTAGAACGAGAACTCTTCTCCTAGGAACGGAAACTTTCCTGTGTAGAATGAGAACTCTTCTCCTAGGAACGAGAAATTCTAGCGTAGGAGAGTTTCCTGCATAGGTACAGTAACGAAATGAGCATAACTATGGAAAAGTCGCGCATAACTATGTCGAACTCGCGCATAACTTGCCGAGATTGCGTCATAACCCCTCCGAACTCGCGCATAACTCGACAACAATGCGCCATAACTTTCTTTCATTAGATAAAAAAACTGCCCCACCACCGGATTTCCGATGGATGGGGCAGTTTCACGTTTATTAATTACCGCGGTTCGGATCGAATGGGTAGTCTTCACCCGGATCCGTCGTATTGTAGCCGTCTTTGTTTGTTTGGTTATATCTAGAGGGATCATTCTCATCGAACGCCTCTGTCATATTCGAGTCTGCCGGGTCAGACAGTGGCAGCTCGTCAGATGGCAGGTTGCCTGTCCGCGGTTCATAATCCCGACCGGTCGGATAGCCGCTGCCATTGCCGACAGGTGGTACATGATCTTCCTTCGCCGTTCGATCTACGGCCTGTTGAGCGTTAGTCGCGGATTGCTTCGCCTCCCGCTTCATCTCGCTCTTCTCCTGCTCCCATTTCTCTTTGGAAACATCTGCATTTTGCAAGCTGCTTTCCATTTTCGTCAAGTAGCGTGAAGCATGCTCACGTCCACCTAAACCGAATGCAAGTCCAAACGCCAATGTGACACCCCCAAGGATGAGGATGAATGCCGCGTTGATGATTGCTGGTGCAATGCCGAGCTGGCTCAATGCCATGAAGAATGCAAACGCGAGAATCGCATATTTCGCTACGTAGCGCAATACGTGAGGAGCACCTGACTGCGTCGTCATAATGCTTCCGACAAATTTCTCAGCAAGGTTCGCAAGCCAGAAGCCGATTGCTAAAATGACGACAGCTGCAACGACCATCGGCAAGTATGCAAAGATGCCTGTTGCGAGCGTCACCATGAAGCGAAGGTGAAGCAGTTGAAGCGCTTCAACGACGAACAATAAGATGACAACTACTTGAACAATCGTTCCGATAATGTGAGAGAATGAGATTGTTGTCGCCCCGGCTCGCACACCCATTTTACCGGAGAGCGAGTCGATGCCTAAGTTCTTCAGTAAGGACACGACGACACGTTTAACCCATTTCGCCAAGTAGATGCCTACTAATACAAGGACAACGGCTACCGCAATCTTCGGCAGCATCGTCATAATGTCGTTCAGCATAGCAATAGCTGGTTGAGAAATCCCTTCAAGATCCAATACTTCCAAGGCGGAAATCGTTACCGGCAGCATAATGAGGACAAAAACAATTGTACCGATAATTCCTGAAATGCTTGTCCCTTTTGAAGAGGATTTCAACTTATGTGCAAACCGGTCTACACCAACCGATTCAAGCAGCTTCGTAACAATCGTACGGACGATTTTCGCGACAACCCATCCAACCACAAAAATCAACGCCGCTCCTACAAGTTTCGGAATGAAGTTCATGAAGCTCTCCAACATTCCTTCAAATGGCCCGCTAATTCCGCTCAAGCCAAGCGCATGAAGGACAGCCGGCACGAATAGCAGCAAGACGACATAGAACGCAATGTTCGCTGCCGTTTCGACCCATTTCGACTTGTCAACTTCATCTGGGGAGCCTCCTACTTTCGCCACGTACTTGTTAAGCTTCATCTTGCCGCCGACTGCCAAAATCACTTTCTTGACAATCAATGCAAGAACCCAAGCTAGAAGCAGGATGAGCGCCGCTTTCAAGATGCTCAGAACCGCTCCGCCTATTCCGGAATACATTGTCATGAACGGTGTTGCGATCATCGATGCATTCATGATGTTAAAGAAGAGAAGGAATGCTAATAGAAGGATACCGAAGAAGAAGACTTTGCTGATGATCTTTTCCACATTCCATTTACCTTCTTTAACGTCCAGCCTTTCATTGACTCTGGATTTCTTCAAACGTTTGTGCACTGCATTTTCCACTGCTTTCGCAATGAAAAAGCCGATTAGCAGGATGACCAACCCGAGAATCAATTCAGGCAGCCAACTAAGCATGTTGGCAAAATACATATCTCTAAACATTCCGTGTCCTCCATTCATTTAGATAGTCTATTAGTGACTATTCCTATAAACGTGGAGGGCTAAACCTATTAGTCTATTACATCTTGTCTCTTTGGACGTAGAACTACCCTCTTTGGACGCGGAAGCCACCTCTTTGGACGCAGGCCAGTTTCTCGGTCGCGATTCCACAAAAAACAGAAGAAGGAACAAGTTTCTGCTCCTTCTTCTGCTCCACCTATTAATCCTCTTCCAAATCTAAACGATTCTTCTTGAACATCTTCGACAAGATTTCATACACGATTGGTACGACGATCAGCGTCAACAATGTGGAGCTGACTAAACCTCCGATAACTGTGATGCCGAGACCTTTCGAGATCAATCCGCCGCCTGCTCCATTTCCGATTGCCAATGGAATGAGGGCGCCGATTGTAGCGATCGCTGTCATAAGGATTGGACGTAAACGAGTTGCACCCGCTTCCAGTATAGCTTCACGCATTTTCAATCCTGTACGTTCCATCCGGATGATTCGGTCCACGAGTACGATCGCATTCGTGACAACGATACCGATCAACATCAACAGACCCATCATGACCGGAACGGAAATCGTTTCGCCTGCGATTAACAGACCAACAAATGAACCGATCACTGCAAACGGAAGCGAGAACAAAATCGCAAACGGTGCGACACCTTCACGGAACGTCACAACGAGGATGAAGTAGACAATCGCAATCGCCGCAAGCATTGCGATGCCGAGCTGTGTGAATGCTTCTTCCATGTCAGCCGCGACACCTGCCGTATCGAATGCAACGCCTTTCGGCAGATCCAATTCGGCAATCGCCTTGTCGACTTCAGAAGTCGCTTTCGAAATATCCGCGTCAACGAGCTTACCGGAAACAGTGGCATAATATTGGCCTTTGCTCCGGTCCAGCGTATTGAAAGTCGACCCCTCTTCCACCTTCACTAACTCTGAAAGTTTAATTGTCGTCCCCATTGCCGTCGGAACTTCCTGTTCCAGCATGTCATCGATCGATTTCGGCTGTTGAGTCGCCTTCTGTTTCACGACAACTTCCAATTCATCTCGATCCTTACCGACCGTCGTGACAACTTCCTGCGTTCTTGACGGGTTAAGCATCATGATGATTTGCCCAGTCGTCAACCCATGCTGCAACAACTCATCCTGCGTTGCTTTCAATGTGTACTGAACGTACGCATCCTCTGCACTTGAAGAGACATCCTCAATGCCTTTGTTATCTCCCATGACTTTTTCAACCTGCTGGACAGCTTCCTTTAGGCTGCTTAAATTTTCACTGTAGAACGAGTAGCTGATTTCATTTGTGGACATTCCCATGGAACTGAAATCCTGGCTCTTCCATTCTCCGGATTGGCCGATGTTGAATACATAGTCTTCAACCTCTGCACGAGCTCCTTGGAAGTCTTCCATATCCGGGTCAAAGATGAGATACATAAGCGCACCATTCGACCCTCCGCCCATCATCGCGGTCATCGGATCCGCACTGTCCATAATCGATAATTGAACAATGTCGATATCATCGCGTTTCAGCATTTCCTTTTCGATAACTTCAACGTTTGCCAACGTTTCATCCTGCAGCTCACCCGTTGCAGGCGTGTACGTAATGTACATCACTTTTTCTTCATCGCTTCCTAAGAAACTGAAGCCTATCAGCGGCATGAGCCCTAGGCTACCCGCCAATAGAACGACGGAGATGATCGACGTTATGACTTTATGATTCAATGACCAGCTTAAAACGCCTTTGTACCAGTTCGCCATTTTACCGGCTTCTTTATGTTGGCTTTCCTTCTTTTCACCATAAAGCTTTTTCCTAAATAGGAAATGGGACAATGCCGGCACGATTGTAATCGCGACGAGCAATGAAGCACCAAGCGCAAACGACATCGTCAATGCGAACGGCAAAAATAGCTCCCCTACCATGCCGCCTACAAAGATAAGCGGTGCAAATACCGCAACCGTAACAAGCGTCGAAGACATGATCGGCTTAAACATTTCAATCGTTGCTTCGCGAATTAACGCGCGGCCTGACAGCTTTTCAGTTTTCAAATGAAGTCGCCGGTATATATTTTCCACAACGACGATGGAGTCATCGATGACCCGGCCGATCGCGACTGTAATTGCCCCGAGCGTCATAATATTGAGCGTAATATCCATCCAATTCAGCAGCAATAACGCCATAAATACTGAAACTGGAATTGAAACGATAGAGATAATTGTAGACTTGAAATCACGCAAGAAGAGTAGAATGATCAATATTGCAATCAAACCACCGAAAAGCGCTTTTTCAACCATCGTCGATACAGAGTGCTCAATCGGTTCTCCTTGGTCAAGTGATACATCGACGACTAAGCCTTCAAGCGCCTTTTCTTCTTCCTTCATCAACTTCTTCACGTCATTTACAACATCGACCGTATTCGCACGTTGTCCTTTAACGATTTGAATTGCAATCGCATTTTTACCGTTTGTACGTGAAACAGACTGCACCTTGCCGACTTTTTCAATCGTTGCAACATCGCTTAGTTTAACGAATGGCGATGGATTTGCCTCTGAAGGCGTGACAGGGATTAGCATGCCCTTCAGCTCATCAATTGTCATGAACTTGCCGTCGACAGCGACAGCTTGCTCGCCTTCCTCAAACTCAAATAGGCCGAGTGAAACTTCCATATTGCTCGCTTGGATCATTTGCTTAATGCCGTCTTCTTTCAAACCAAGCTGAGCCATTTTTTCCTCGTCATACGTAAGCTCCACTTCTTCGATATGCTGCCCCGAAATCGTCGCAGATGCAACGCCGTCGATCTTATCAATTTTCGGAAGCAAAATGTCTTCGACAGTAGATGTCAGTTCAACAATATCTTCGGTTGTACTGCTCACGCTTAGCGCAACGACAGGCATCATATTCATGCTGATCGCTGTGATGATCGGTTCCTGCGCACCTTCAGGCAAGGATAGCGAATCCATCGCGGACGCCAATTCCCGCTTGGCTTCGTCCATGTCGATGCCGTAATCGTATTCCACTTGAATGCTGGACATATTAGAATATGAATTGGAGTAGACAGATTTCACATGATCTAAGTTCTCTATCGCCCTCTCGATAGGTACAGAGACTTCCTCCATGACCTGTTCCGGCGTTGCACCGGGATAGACGCCCATCACCATTAAATACGGAATCGAAATATCCGGCAGCGTCTCTGTTTTCATTTGCGTTGCCGAATAAACCCCCGACACTGTTATAATAATGGTGAGTAACCATACTGCTAATTTATTCTTAAGAACAAAATTGACTAACCCTTTCACCCTTACACCTTCCCCTACATTGACAGTTTTGACTCATTTCTTCATACTAATGACTATACGGTCAATTGTCAAGAATTAGCATAGGAGCGATTTGAACATATGACAAAAAAACAACTGATTATGGAGAAAGCTTTGGAGCTCTTTGCAAAGCAAGGATTTGAAGCGACGTCTGTCCAACAAATAACTGACCATTGCGGTATTTCCAAAGGAGCTTTCTATTTATCGTTCAAGTCGAAAGACGAGCTGATTGTCGCGTTGATCGATCACTTTATGAGACAGTTCACTGCGGACATTGACTACGTGGTCAATCACGAGCAGAATGACGCCGATTTATTATATAATTTCTATTACACGACGTTTCAATCGTTCAATAAACATTCCGATTTCGCCAAGATTCTCATGAAGGAACCGACGCAATCATTCAATGAAGAGCTGTTCACAAAGCTTCATAATTACAATAAATCTCTTGAAAAAATAATCCTATCTATGATTGATCGATTATATGGCGAACAAGCCAATGACTTAAAATACGATTTAGCGTTTTGTATTAAAGGCTTCATGAACACCTATTCCGAATTATTCCTGCTGTATAAATTACCGATCGACTTGGATCTGCTCGCACGATCCCTCGTTGAAAAGACGGATCTGCTAGCTAAAAACATGACACTTTCCTTCATTTCAGATGAATTGATTCAGATGATCGATCAGCCTTTGAATGAAGAGCGTACATTGGCTCAGATTGTTGAAATCGTGGAAAAGAATATTGAGGATATGGAGGATTCGATCGAAAAAGAGTCGTTGATCCTCTTGAAGCAGGAGCTGTTGGAGCCGGCGCTGCATCCGGCAATCGTGAAGGGATTATTGGAGAATATCCGCCAACATCCGCATTGCAAATGGGTGGCTTATTTACTGCGGAGGCATTTTGGAATAAAGTAAACAAAAACGCTTTGGTAGCTATTCAAGCTTACAAAGCGTTTATCGTCTTTATTTATTCTCCAATCGCCCGATTCAATCCATGGATGACACCTGCATGCAGTCCCTCGTGCCATATAGCAAATTGCATGACTGCGTCGACTGTTCCCATCGTTAACATGTCGCCAATTTTAATCGGTTCAGGCAGCACTTGGTCAAGACTGCCTTCCAATGCTTGAACGACACGCGGCAACTGTTCCTCTAGAGCTGCAAGCAATTCCTCTTTAGCAGGGGCTTGACCTTCCCATTTCGCAGGGCTCGTCCCTCTTTCAAAAAAGGCATTCCACTCTTTGTGTTGCGGCTCGTAGGATGGCAGGGCTGTCGCGATAAAATTTTCCAACGAGCAATAAATATGCCCTACATTCCAACGGATTGTATTATTGAACCCAGTCGGTTGCTTGTCCCATGCATCTTCCTTCACCTGTGATAAACGCCCCATCGTATACATCCTTGCAAATTTCAATTGTTCAATTGTTGACATTTCCAATTCCCCCTTTACTTCATCATACTATAATAGGGAATGAAAAAGGAAAAGCGGACATCCGCTGTACGGAGTCCACTTTATGTTAAATCTATCGGTTTGTCATTTCTCTTTTGGCTGTTCCACTTTTCTCGGGTCATACTGTTGAATTCCCGATCTTCATCCGTCTGCATTTCCAAAGGCACTTCATTCCCCATCAGTTGGAATTCATCGACTAGCGGCTTATTTTCACTATAAGCGGATGGGTCATGTATGCCTGTTCTGTCTTGTGCATTTTTACGAAATTCATGTGTCCAGTTCGAGTCGGCAGGATCCGCCAAAGGCAGTTCGTACGTAGGTCCAATCCCTTTTCCAGGATGCAGGATTTTCGGTTCCAAGTCCTTTTTGTTCGGATATTTACCATCAACAATCGTCATATGGATTCCTCCTTTTTCTCTCATCAAACAAGGAAAT
The DNA here is from genome assembly GCF_946901335.1 of Saccharococcus sp. Marseille-Q5394. Lineage (NCBI taxonomy): Bacteria > Bacillati > Bacillota > Bacilli > Caryophanales > Anoxybacillaceae > Saccharococcus > Saccharococcus sp. Marseille-Q5394. Next base: position 2,028,306 of record NZ_CAMPPQ010000001.1, read on the forward strand.
CCCTCGCGAGGCGAGAGGTGGTTTTCATCTATACCCGCCGCTGTTTAGTTGTAAACCTAGTCTTTCAAAATAGTTCGCAAATGAAACATCTTTCTATTTAAGACGTCAAAGTTACATAGAATAGTAACGGAGAAAATCGTGGGGTGATTGGATGCAAAAATGGTTCGGAGTTATCTTTCCTATACTCAGCATTTTGCTGTTGTTATGGATTGAGCAAAGTGTCGGTGTAACGTACGAAGTTAAAACTGTCGCAAAGGTGATGCTATTTCTTGCAATCCCTTTGATCCTATTCCGTGCCACCAAGTTTCCATTTCTCCGGTTCCGGAAAGCTGACCGAAAGAGCATGCGACTCGCTTTCATTTTAGGAATATCGATCATGGCGCTCATTATCGGGGCCTACCTTTTATTGCAACAGTTCATTGACATCGCTTCTGTGCGGGACGACTTGCTGCAATCCGGCATTACACCTGCCGTATTCCCGTTCATCGCACTATATATTTTAATCGGAAACTCGGTCATTGAGGAATTCTTTTTTCGCGGATTGCTGCCTAACCTATTCGGACAGTCAAAAATGCGGTTCATCCTGCCGCCGTTCTTTTTCGCTATTTACCATATCGCAATCTTCTTACCTTGGTTCACATTGCCGATTTTACTGCTAGCTGTCGGCGGACTTTGGGCAGGCGGGTTGATCTTTCAGCTTGTGAATGAAAAATGCCGCACGATCCTGCCGTCTTGGATCATCCATATGTTCGCGGATCTTGGCATACTATTTATCGGGGTGTATATCCTTTATTTTTATTGACACGGAAATGCTCGATTTTTTTCGGATTGCCGATGACAATCAATGTATCCCCCTGCTGAAATTTTTCATTCAAATCCGGATTGCTAAGCAGTTCTTCATTCCGTAAAATCGCGACGAGGGTGATTTCAAAGTGTTTCTGCAGGTTCGCGTCCTCGATTGTCATTCCGATAAACGGTTCCGTATGATCCAGTGCAACTTCCCCGACCATGAACTCTTTTTCTTCCGATCGAATCAGATCATTGATGAAGTCGGTGCCGTTCGGTTTCATGATAGACATCGCCAACTCCCTGCCCCCGATGATAGACGGGTTAATGACGCTATCCGCGCCCGCTTTTTCCAATATATCCTCCGAGTCATCCCGTTCCGCACGTGCCGAGATGACTATATCCTCGTTGATGCTCTTCGCAGTCAAAGTGATGAAAACATTATCGGCGTCATTGGATAAAGTGGTGATAAGTGCACGGGCTTGATCGACACGTGCCTGCAGCAAGACAGCTTTGTCAGTTGGATCGCCGATCAGACGAAGAGTGCCCGGTTCGACGACTTCCAGCAAATCACTTTCATTGTCATGAATGACTAAAATCTGAACGCCTTCCTCCTTTAATTGCTTATACACTTGCCGACCGACGCGCCCGAAACCGCAGATGATGATATGGTCAGTTAAATTGGCAATTTGTTTTTCCATCCTTCTCACCCACACCCTATTCGATAATTGCTGTTCGATGAAATAGGAAGCCCCGATCCCGAGTGCATATGTCACGATTCCCGCTCCTAGCGGCACAAGAAACAAGGCAAACCAGCGGCCTCCTTCCGTCGTCGGATAAATGTCTCCATAGCCGATTGTCATGACTGAAATGATTGTCATCCAAAAGGCATTGAATGGGGATAAATCTTCAAAATACATGAATCCAACCGTAGCTACGACGAGCAGAAGCGCCATTATACCAATCAGAAAAATGACCCGCTTATATCGCCTGTCCAAATCCATCCATCGGCTATACAAACCGGCCACCTCCGCACAAAAGTTTTTCTATTTGTATTCCTTTGGTTGGTCGGTTGTAAACCTTTAGTCGATCTTCACAAATAAAAAAACCGCATGCCTGCCAATTATTCTCAGAAGCGCATGCGGATTGTTTATTTTGTCGGTACTGTAACTGTCACTTTGAACAGATCGCCATCAAGATCGATTTTCATAATTCCACCGTGCATGTCAACGATTGATTGCGCGATTGCTAATCCGAGACCCGAGCCGTCGGTATGACGTGATGTATCGGCACGCTTGAAACGTTCAAACAGCTCATCAACATTTTCCCCAAGCTCATATTTCGTAATATTTTTTACGACAAATTCTGCAGACTCCCCTACTTTTCGGAGTGTTACATACACGCGAGTGCCCGGGAGCGAATATTTGATAGCATTCACGATCAAGTTATCGAGGACACGCCACCATCTTTGACCGTCTACATAAGCGATAAGCATATCGTCTGGAAGCGCCGTCCGGAAGTCGAGACCGGAATCGGTAATATCTTCGGCATGTTCCGCAAGTGCTTGCTGTAGCAATTGCGTCAAATCGACACGCTGTTTATGTAACTCCAGATTGCCGCTTGCCATTTTTGACACTTCGAATAAATCCTCGATAAGCGTCTTCAGTCTTTGCGATTTTTTATCAAGTATGTCGACATATTTCGCACGTTCCTCCGGTGTTATCGTTTCATCCCTCAAAAGATCGGTGTATGTGATGATCGATGTCAATGGCGTCCGCAGATCATGACTCACATTTGTAATCAATTCCGTTTTCAATCGCTCACTTTTCGCTTGCTCGGTCATGGAAACCCGCACGCCTTCACGGAGATTGTTCAGGTTTTTCGCGTGCTCTGCAAGCGGTGAACGGCCTTCGACTTTAATATCTTCATTCAAACGCCCTGCTGCCATCTGTTCCGTCGCAATGATGATCCGGTTCAAGTACGCAGAACGCCGGACGAACATATAGAGGGCAGGAAGACCAAGAAATATGACGCAAAATGTGTAGAGGATGAATAAGGACCCATCCATAAGACCGACAATGAATCCGATTCCCGCTAAGAAAAATCCGATAAGCAGGATGAACGACTGAACGCCGATCGATCTTTTAAGGAACATTTCACGCCACGCTTTAAGAAATTGGAGCGTGAAACTGTTTTTTATATCTCTTGCCAATATCCCTTTTTTCTCCCATCGTTCCACACCATTTACAAGCTGGAATGCTAGCAAGGCAGTCATGATGACGCCGCCAATAAAGAAGGAAGTCAGTCCAGCACCCCATCTACCCAACCTTTGATACGTAAAGAAATCCGGCAGAGTATAGGACTCGCTGTTGAGATATCCAACTAAAATGAGGGCTGACATAATAAGTGCTGCAGCCTTTACATCGATTTTTAAATTGGCATACCAAACCGAAATTCCGGTCCCTGTTACCCATTCCTTCTGAAATTTCATGACAGTGACTAATGCAACGAGGGCAACGAGGCCAATGATCCAAAAGATGAACATGGCAAGCTTCCCTTTATTGAAATCCCTGTATTGCCAATAGAGGGCGCCACCCTTTGCAACTGCTGTCCTCGGAATAATGACAGTGCCTTCAAACGTTCTCACGGAATTCATTATTGTGACCTCTGTGTCTGGGAACATAATGTCTTTTTGATCAATAGAAGTCTTTACCCATCCATCGTTATGCCCTGGCAATGAATTCGCTTTAAAATAGCCCTTTGCGGCATTAAATTGCTTTTTATAAATCGCAGGTACTGAAACATCTCCAGAAGAAAACCTTTCCCCCGTTTCAACGTCCTTGAATTCATAAGCAACCGGCAATGAAAATGAATTTGATTTGATTTCATTCAAATATTGAACTAATGCTTTCTCTTTTTCTTTGCGAATTTTCGCCTCAACATGTGCATCGCTCTCGAAGTTCTTCCGGATATCCGCAAGTTTCATGTCCCGTTCTTCGATCAACGTGCTTTGCAACACTTCATTTCCAGCATCTTTCGCATCCGCTATCCTCTGCGCATATTGGTCATGGATATTGGAGAGTTGGTCTGAAAGTGTACCGTAGCGATTCCGGTGATCTTCGATTTCATTGTCTGAGACGGTAATATTTTTCTTCGTCTCTTCCACGTCAATCGGGTTAAGCACTGTCGAACCTATAGTGTTGTAAAACTCATCGAGCCGCCAAGCGAAGTCATCGAAATCGGAGAAATCCTTTCCAATCAGCGCTGTTCCTTGTCTTGCAAATGAAAGACTGGCGAGCAGCATAATCGTTACTAGCGCAGCCCATAGTAATAGAAGTACTTTATTCTTCATCAGGCTGTGCCTCCTCTAATGATGCGCGAAAAATAGGCGATGGCTCGTGTTGATCGTTCCCAACCGTTTTCGAACATATCGATGATGTAAGGGAAACAATAGCCGATGCTTACGATTGCGATACAGATGGAGAACACCGAAAATACGATGCCCCAATCACTTTTCGATTTTGTAGCCAATGCCCCACACCACCTTTACATATCTCGGATTTTTTGGATCCGCCTCGATTTTTTCGCGAATTTTACGGATGTGGACCGCCACAATGTTTTCCGCATTATACGCTTCTTCATTCCACACTCGCTCGTAAATCTCATTAATCGAAAACACACGCCCCGCGTTTTTCATGAGTAATTCCGTAATCTTATATTCAATCGGCGTCAGCTTTACCGGTTTCCCATCAACCGATAACTCTTTCGCGTCCTCATCTAACGCCAATCCGTCAATCTCAATCTTTTTCTGACCATCGTATGTGCCAAACTGAACATACCTGCGCAGCTGCGACTTCACTCGTGCCATCAACTCAAGCGGGTGGAATGGCTTCGTCACATAATCATCCGCGCCGACCGACAATCCATGAATCTTATCCGAATCCTCCGCCTTCGCACTCAGCATGATGATTGGAATGTTTTGCGCCTCCCGGATTTTGAACGTCGCCGTAATCCCATCCATATTTGGCATCATAATGTCGAGGATGAGCAAATGGACTTCATTTGTTGTGAGCAGGTCGAGCGCCTCTTTTCCATCCGCTGCTTTCAAAACGTTGTATCCTTCATTTTTTAAATAAATTTCAATCCCGTCACGGATCTCCTTATCATCATCCGCCACAAGCACTGTAAACTTCGCCATCATCCGCACCTCACTTTCCTCTATGATACCAATTGTAGTGGGTAAATCTTAACATTCCGTTAGGGGAATTATGAAGAAATTCTTAAGATGGAGAGTTGTTGACTTAAGAATTATGCCTGTTACATTGTTGAGTGGTGATAAACTAGGTGTGAGTGGTGATAAGCTTTTGCAGGCTTTGAAATTGCCATGAAAATCAATCAAGTTGCAGCGAATCGGTGATAAACCAGGTAAAGTCGGTGATAACGTCGGCCGAAGCGGTGATAACTGCCTGAGATTCGGTGATAAAGTCGGCCAAGTCCCCGTGATAACCGCTTGCGAATCGGTGATAACACTTAATACCTTCGCCTAGAACGGTCTACTTTTCTCCCTCTTGTTATAATCCACCCCAAAAAGTCCATGCTTCCCCTATACCGGGAGGTGATTGACTTGGCAAAAGAGAAGAAAATTAAAAAAGGCAATACATTGGATCGAGAGGAATTCGGGTATGGCTTTGATATCAGCCCTGATGATATGGGTGTAATCGGGAAGAACGATAACGTGAAAAATAAAAATAACAAGACAGATGAAGATAAGAACGACCAAAAGCGGCCACCGACCAATTGGTAATTGCTATTGATTTATTCGAATAAAATGATTATAATCATTTCAACTACATCTTACTAAAGGCAATGAGAGGGAAAAGTAGGAAGAGGATGTCGCCTAGAGAGCTTCTGTCGGTGGAAATGAAGCGGACAAATCTTTTGAACATGATCCTTGAGCCGCGCACTGAACGTCTTCGGACCAGTAGGATGCGACGAGTTGGCACTTGTTATCCTTGCCAGAGTATAACGCTTTTTCAGCGCGTACTTTTGGAGGCAATCAGTGTGAATTGGTTGCGAAGTAAGGTGGTACCACGGGTGATAGACCCCGTCCTTATCGGTTTTTATCGATAGGGACGGGGTTTTTTTCATTTTATTTTGAGGGGGAAGGAAAATGAGTGTTTTTATCGGAGGGGCTTGGCCGTACGCGAATGGGTCGTTGCATCTGGGACATATCGCGGCGCTGCTGCCGGGGGATATTTTGGCGAGGTATTACCGGTTGAAAGGCGAGAAGGTTCTTTATGCTTCAGGAAGTGATTGCAACGGGACTCCTATTTCAATCCGGGCAAATGCCGAAGGGGTGTCTGTTAAGGAAATTGCAGACCGTTACCATACGGAGTTTATCGTTTGCTTTTCAAGATTGGGATTCTCGTATGACATTTACACGCGGACAGACGGAAGATTTCATCATCAAGTCGTCCGCAATGTATTTTTAACGTTACTGGACCGTGGTTTTATTTTCAAAAAAGAAGTCGAACAGACGTATTGCGAGGTCGACGAGCGTTTTCTTCCAGATCGATTTGTCGAAGGCATTTGCCCTCACTGCGGAAGTCGTGCACGAGGCGATCAGTGCGACAATTGCGGCTCGATTTTAGATCCGCTTGATTTAACTGAGCGCACGTGCAAGCTTTGCGGGAACGAACCGACCGTGCGGAAGACGGAGCATTTTTATTTCAAATTAAGTTCTTTTCAAGATGAACTTGAGAAGTATGTCGGTGGAGCAAAAGCAGAAGGAAGATGGCGCGAAAATGCGATTCACCAATCCGAGCGCTATTTACGGGAAGGACTCCGTGATCGGGCTGCGTCCAGGGATTTGGCGAACGGTGTCGGAATACCTGTCAGGGGCTATGAGGAGAAAAAGGTATATGTGTGGATTGAGGCGGTGACGGGCTATTATTCCGCGAGCCAGGAATGGGCGGCTTTGAACCGCGTGGATTTCGAGGAGTTTTGGAACGAAGAAACGGTCTCCTACTATGTGCATGGTAAAGACAACATCCCCTTCCATACGATTATATGGCCAGCTATTCTAATGGGAATTGGCAAGGAGAACGCATTGCCGACCCATGTCATTTCTAATGAATATTTGACATTGGAAAAGCGGAAATTCTCGACAAGCCAAAACTGGGCGGTATGGGTACCGGATATTTTGGAACGTTATCATCCTGACTCGGTGCGGTATTTCCTGACTGCGAACGCTCCAGAAGGCAGGGATGCAGATTTTTCATGGCGCGAGTTCATTTATAGCCATAACTCGGAGCTTTTGGGGGCGTACGGAAATTTCGTAAACAGGACATTGAAGTTTATTGAGAAATCGTATGCCGGGGTTGTGCCGGTTGCGGAGATTAATTTGGAAATAAAGGAATTAGTCGTGGGGCTTTATTCCAAAGTCGGCGAACGAATTGAAGAAGGACACTTCAAAGAAGCGATCGAAACGATTTTTGAGTTCATTCGCCGGGCTAATAAATACTTCGATGATGAAAAGCCTTGGGTGCAGATCAAGGATGACGAAGCAGCATGTGGGCGAACAATGGCTACATGCGCATATGTCATCGCAAACTTGGCACAGCTCCTCTCCCCTTTCCTGCCGTTTTCGAGCGAGGACGTGCAAGCGATGCTGAAACTGCGGAAGCCTGAATGGAAGGAAATCGAAATTGGTGAATTGACATTGTCACATGTCAAACCACTGTTTGAACGGATTGATGTCGAGCAGATTGACGTGGAATTGGAACGATTGAGGGATAAGTCTATAGGGGTGCAATGAATTCTGACCTTCTCATAGTTTGAGAAGGTTTTTTCATTTGAGAATGGAAGGTAATTATAAGCATTCGGTGATAACCTGACGAGAATCGGTGATAAACGCGGTCAATTCGGTGATAACTGGACGAGAATCGGTGGTAAAGTCGCGCAAAGCGGTGGTAACTTGCCAAGAATCGGTGGTAAACTTCCCCTCCAACTATTTGATGCAATCCCACCCTCAATTTGAGACAATATACAGACAAAGGAAAAGGTTGGAAGGGTGATGAATTTGAAAGAACGTTATTTTTGGGCAGCGATCGGACTTATCGCAATCAGCTGGATTGCGAATTCATTATACGCACAGTCAAAGCAATTGGAGGAGCCTATTTTTCTGGATCATTATATTGAAACGACGACGGATGAACACGACCATAACTATGTCATCTTTTACTATTTAGCAAATAAAAACGATCACTCAACTATCAATTATATAAGATTCGGTGATGTCGAAGGCTTTCCGCAAGGTGACTATTTCTATGCAGGAACCACCGCCCCCCATGCAATTGACACATATAATCATCAAGAATTAAGAAGCATTACAGTCGCACTAAGGTCATTCAATGATAAAAAAAATGCACAATCATTCAACGAAATGGAAGTGTTTTATTCAGACGGAAGATCAGCAACCGCGTCCATCGGGGAAGTGATCATCCATCCAAAAAGGTACTATGGGAATGACGATGCTAGAGCGTTGGAACAACCATCTAGCGGAAGCAGCAATGACGGCTCGAGCTGGGATACATTCCGAGCAACCGAGCCGTTGGCAATCGAGAAAATCGACTTCCCTTTCAATGAACCGATTGAAGAACGGTTCAACTTTACAATAAGCGGCAAACAAACAGAGCAACCGCTGGATTCCCTCAAGCTTCCAATTCAATTAGAGAAGGATAAATCTGTGACATTGAGAGTTAATTTTAAAGAAAAAAGTTTTGTGAACCCTTTCGCATTTGCCATCCATATATCCGGAACAACAGCGGAAGGAAAACCTTTCACAAACTATGCTCATTATAATCTGTTTCCGTATTTGACACAGGACGACGTGAATCGAATTATCGAGGAAAAGACGGGGAGGGGTTCGGATGAATAAAGCGTTGCGGCAAATCTTCTGGGGGTATGTATTCATCTTTTTCCGAATTCACATTGGCTTCGATGTTTTAGCGGATCCAATCGGTTATTTCCTGATTTTATCGGGATGCTCCAAACTCGTTGAGGCATATCCAGTAGCTAAAAAAGCAATGATTGTTGCGATGATCGGTGCTATCTTTTCGCTTCCTTCAGTCTTCGTGAACCTTTCGGAAATACCTCTTACATTTGGTTGGTCGACTTACTCCAGCTTTCTATTAGTCCTCAAAATGGTTATGGGCTATTACTTGTTCATTGTATTGAAAGATGTAACGAAAGTGTTTGGCGGCCGAGCGTTGCATCAAAGAACAGAAAACACGTTCAAATTTTACGTGGCGATCCATCTTTTCGCATTGGCAATAGAATCCTTTTTCATGAATGTACCGGAAGACGGATGGGCCGCTCTTTCATTACTTTCATTAATCGGCGTGCTGGTGATAGATATTCTTTTTCTACTATTGATCGGGGCCATCCGGCGTGTCAGCCCGGAGCAACTTCGGGTAGATACGTTCATTTGAAACTTATTTCCCGCATAAAGTAAGAATCATAGGGGGTTATCATTTGTTCAAAAACGATGCAAACCAAATTCGCGCTGGATGGCTCATCTTTTTGGCGTTCTTCGCGATGTTTATTACGCAGCAGATTTTTGCAATTCCGGGAGGAGTCCTGCTGGCGATTGCTGATTTCCCGTTTCAAGATGGAAATTATGATATGGACTTCCAAGCCGCATTCGACAGGCACCCGTGGATTTTCCTATTGACCCAAGGCGGCGGGACAGTCGGCGGAATGCTCGCTACTGTTTTGTTATGGCGTTTTGTCAATAAAGGGACGCTGAAAGAGTTGGGATTCAGGGGGACGTTGAAAGATTTAGGGTTCGGCCTCTTGCTCGGAGCAGTGTCGATCGCCATCATTTTCTTTATTCTATTGGCTTCCGGTAATGTGGCGTTGCTCAATTCATTCACGAAACCTGAGTTCACAGTGTACTCATTGTCATTTCTGGTACTTTTCATTCTTGTCGGCTTTTTTGAAGAGATGTTTTTCAGAGGATATGTCATGTCCACACTGGAACGACGTGGGAATCCGAAATGGCTTGTCTATACCGCCTCTGCTGTCGTGTTCAGTTTGGCGCACGGCACGAATCCGAATGTCAGCGTATTGGGCTTGATCAATATCGCATTGGTCGGCGTTTTATTCGCCTATATGTTTGACGCGACGAAGAGCTTGTGGCTTCCAATCGGCTATCATATTACATGGAACTACTTTCAAGGGAATGTTTTCGGATTTGCTGTTAGCGGAACGACCCCACACGGAATCTATAACGTCTCGGTGGAAGAAGGAAATGCATGGCTGACCGGCGGAGCGTTCGGATTGGAAGGCGGCCTATTAGCGACGTTGTTAATTATTCTAGGATTTTTTGCAACGAGGCTGTATGTGAGGATGAAGGCGGAGTAAGCGGTTATGCGCCTTTGCTGCGATTTATGCGCGATTTTAGATGTTTATGCGTGATTTTGCGGAATTATGAGCGATTTTAGCGATTTATGAGCTTTTGAGGCATTTTATGCGCGTTTGGAGCGATTTATGCGTGAATGAAAGCTTGCTTGAGGCTGCCTAGCTTATGGCAGCCTCTTCTTTTCGTCCGCTAAGCGTTAAAACGAGGATTCCGCCTAAAAGGAGCGCGATTCCTGACCACGAAACAAAATCCAACCTTTCCCCTACGACGAGCACGCTTAAAATCGCGGCAGTGAGCGGTTCTGCTAACGAGAGCGTAACCGCGGATGATGAGGGGATGTGCCGCAGCCCGGTGGAAAACAGAATATATGCCACACTTGTCGTCGCGATACCGAGGTAGATCATTGTCGCTATACCGGGTAGGGTTACTAACCCTTCCGTTTCGAAGATGAACAGAAACGGCATCAGCATAATTGCGCTCACTGAGAAGATGACGGCAACTGAGGCAACCGCATCTGCTTTCTCTAATACTTCTTTGTTGAACAAAGTATAGAAGGCAAATAAAAGTCCGGCGAATAACGATAGCGAGACGCCTACCGGGTTGACGACCAACCCTTCTTTATTCGAAAACAATAATACACATCCGACGATAGCAAGTGAAGTTGCCGTGAGCCATATTTTCGATGGGCGTATTCTTAGGAATAGCCATTCGATTAGACCGGAAAACATCGGTGCACTTCCGATTGCTACGACGGTCCCGATAGCGATTCCAGTCAACCGGATTGACGTAAAAAAACAATATTGGAAGATTGCCATCGCCAGTGCGGAAAGAAGCGTCGCTTTCCACGGCCAGTTTCGAAAATCGATCTTCCGAAGAATAAGCATGATAATGAGCAAAGTGAAACCGCCGACTGCAAGTCTTGAGGCGCCGACTGCCAGTGGGTGAACGGTTTGCGGCATGAATGTTTGTGCAGTGCCTGTCGTTCCCCAAAGCACCGCCCCTAATAAGACAACTATGAATGCAATGCGCTGTGACAAAGAAATCCCCTCCTCCGATGTATTGAATATATCATGATATCGAAGGAGGGTGTATGAATTATCTAAATTATTTAGCTGTTGATTCGATCGTTTTTTTCAGCTTCGCCAATAGCCCATCCCAGCCTTCGGACATGCGAGGACGAACGACGTCATGCGATTCGCCGAACTCCGTCTGCTTCCCTTCCTCCCAACCAGCATGAATAAAGGTCAACTCGGTTTGTCCATCGATTGCTTTCAATTGAAAATGTACTTGCCAATCCTTACCCCAGTCGAATGAGAAACGGTTCGGTGATTGCACTTCAGTCACTTTACATGGCGATTCGCCCCATGGTCCCGCTTGTAAGGTAAATTCTTTTCCTTCGACCGGTTCCAAATCGTTCGGCATGAACCAAGCTCCAATCCCATCAGCTGTTGAAATATACGGCCACACCATTTCAATGGGCACTTCAAGCAATACATTCTTTTTTATTTCATTCACGATCATATAAAATTCCTCCTTGTCATTTCCACACTAATTTATATTTCTTCACATATTTTTCATCTTCCTCGATTTCAATTAATTCTAAGGCGGTTTTTTTGATTGATTGGTCTTTCGTTGCGTCATATAACTGTCTGAAACCTTGCTGGATATCATAACGGATCAATGTTGGATGTCTTTCATCCGAACACGTTTGGAATCTGCTAACGAGGTGCCCCATCACCAATTCCTTATGTGCCTTACCCGCTAGGCCTACTTTCCAAATCGATTGAAGACAGTGCCGAGCTGTCACGAACTTCTCATCTTTCGTGACTTTCAAGAGGAGTGGAAAGTCACGAAGTATGCGCTGCTCCGGATCACTGATCGCCAAGCCCGCCAAAAACTGCGCCGCTCTTGCCCTTCGATGATTGTCTTTGTCCGTCAACCAAGCAAGCAGAATGTCCCACACTTCGTACGCCCAATCCACTTTAAATTCCAACTTTTCCATAATAGCCATGAATGCGGAGTATTGTTTGTCTTTATCTTCACCTTCAAGGTCGTCGAATAAAGATTGAATTTGCTTTTCCATGTGAATACCTCTTTTTATATCATTTTAACATAACTAGATTAATGGATCCTGGAGGGCTGAAATGAGTCCTTGTGCAATTCATCAATCCCTAGTTCATCGGCAACTGGAATAGTACCCAAGCTATTGAACGAACAATAATACCATGTTACACTAAAAGGCAGGCTTTTTGCCGCGTGGTTCGTAACCATCCCACGTAAAAAAAACTAAGGAGAAATGAATATGAAAGTAAAAACAATGGCAACAAGCGGTATTATCGCTGCGTTGTATGTTGCTGTGACGTTTTTGATAGCACCGTTCGGGTTCACTAACATCCAGTTCCGCTTATCGGAGATGTTCAATCACCTCGTTGTGTTCAATAAAAAATACATCGTCGGGGTCGTATTAGGCGTATTTATCGCCAATATGCTCTTCTCGGAATTGGGACCGATCGATCTCCTATTTGGTGTTGGCCAATCGGTACTCGCTCTATCAATTACAATCCTCTCCGGAAAGTTCATCAAAGGCCTCTACCGACGAATGATTTTTAATACATTGGTTTTCACTTTCACGATGTTCCTCATCGCATGGGAATTGAATATCATGCTAGAACTGCCTTTCTTGTTGACATGGCTTTTCGTTGCTGTTGGTGAATTTGTCGTCATGGCAATCGGCATTCCTATCATGGTTGCATTGAATAAACGACTTAATTTCAGCAAGCTCATATAGGATTAAAAAACAGAGAGTGGCATTTAATAGCCGCTCTCTGTTTTATTTTACTCATACATAGGTGTTGCCGTATTGCGTTTTTAATAGCCAAGAGTGAAAAAAGTATTCCCCGACAGAGATAATTGCTCCAGCCAAAAATGCTTCTCCCAAGGATTCCGAATATCCAAGCAAGTTTAAGCCACCCCATAAAACAATAAATCCTAATGCCAAGTCTCCAATCGTCGCGGTCATATTGCCTACTCTTGGTAGAATCATCAGATCTCCCAAGTAAGAAATTAATAGTAAAGCGAAACCTAAAATAGTGGAGTGCCAAAAAGAGACGCCATTGAATACCGTTAGTACAATCCAAAGTACAGGGAATATCAAAATTGCTTTGATAAGAAGTGACCTTCCATGGTTAACGTTTGATTCCTCATTCATCGTTATTGCCTCCATTCATTTACTACTTTTAACATTGCCCAAGTCCAATTAAAATATGTAGGAAGCGCTTCGTTCGATTATAATATTTAGATAATGAAAGGAGGGTTTTTAATGTATATGACGATTGAAGAAACAGCAGAATATTTGAGTATGCCAGTCGAGCAAGTCCGGAAGTATGTATGGGAAGGACGCATCCGTTCCGTTCATGACGGCGAACAATTCTTCATTAATCAGAATCAATTCAGCGAGTATTTCAACCAGCTCGAGACGTTAAAAAGGCAAATCGACGACTATTTCAATGAACCGCTTCCACCCGACCGTGATATTAAGGATGAGGATTAAAAACCCCTATAAAGGGTAAACTGAAACCAGGGATGTGCCATAGTATAAAAGACACAATTTTTTCATTCAATACTAGTCGGATTTTCAATTCGAAATATCCTATTTATTTCTAACAGGCACCTTTGGGATGCATTTTATCGGTGTTAATAAAAAAATCAAATGAGCGATTGTTGTAAGTGACTAGATTTTCACTCCCTTTGCTTTCCCACTACATGATTGGTATAGTGTGTAGTCGTTTCAAAAATCCATTATTCATAGGGGGAAACATGCGAAAAATATCAAATGTGTTTTATATAACAATCGGCCTGATTATATTGGCTGTTGGATATGGAGTGATTGCGGCGGAGAGTTTTGAAACCGTCACAAATTCCATCAAATCCTTCGTATCATCTTCATTCGGATGGTATTACATGCTCCTGCTCTCATTCCTGCTTGTGCTTAGCCTTTTCTTCATTTTTAGCCCATTCGGCAAAGTGCGATTAGGACAAGATGAAGACCGTGCATCGTTTTCGACAATCACTTGGATTGCCATGCTATTTTCTGCAGGGATGGGAATCGGGTTAGTCTTCTACGGGGCAGCAGAACCGCTATCCCACTATGCCATTAATCCCGCAACGGCCGAGCCGAATACAGATGCTGCATTTAAAGAAGCAATGCGACAAACATTCTTCCATTGGGGATTGCATGTATGGGCCATGTACGGGATCGTCGGACTTGCTCTTGCGTATTTCCAATTCCGTAAAGGAGAGCCAGGTTTAATTTCAGCAACATTGAAGCCGATTTTCGGTAAAAAAATGGAGGGGCCATGGGGCGTACTCGTAGATGTACTTGCCGTATTTGCAACAGCTTTTGGCGTTGCCACTTCTCTCGGCTTCGGTGCTGTTCAAATTAACGCAGGCGTGAATTATCTATTTGGCGTTTCAATCGGATTCACTTCACAACTGATCATTATTGCGGTCGTGACAGTCCTCTTTGTCATGTCTGCGTGGTCGGGGCTTAGCAAAGGAATCAAATATTTGTCAAACACAAATCTAGTTCTTGCGCTCGCCTTATTAGGTTTCGTCCTCATCTTAGGGCCGACATTGCTCATCTTCAATGTTTTTACCGATTCTATTGGAGGCTATCTCGCCAACCTCGTTTCGATGAGTTTCCGGACTGCACCGTTGAATGACACTCATCGTGACTGGCTGGAAGGTTGGACGATCTTCTATTGGGCTTGGTGGATTTCCTGGGCACCATTCGTCAGCATGTTCATCGCGAGGGTATCAAAGGGCAGGACAATTAGAGAGTTCATGGTCGTTGTCATGTTAGCACCAACCGTTCTGAGCGCTATCTGGTTTTCAGCTTTCGGAACGACTGCCATCAACATGCAACGTAAAGGGATTGCAGACTTAGCGAAAACAGACACTGAATTGACGATATTTGAAATGTTCCATGCGATGCCTTTGTCGTTCATTATTTCCATTGTCGCAGTTCTGTTAATTGCATCGTTTTTCATCACTTCCGCGGATTCAGCGACATTTGTGTTAGGCATGCAGTCCACATACGGTTCATTGACCCCGCCGAATAGCGTAAAAATCATTTGGGGCGTCATCCAGTCTGCAATTGCTATCATATTGCTGTCTGTAAATGGATTGACTGCACTGCAAAACACGATCATCATTGCCGCTCTGCCGTTTTCCTTCATCATTTTGCTGATGATTTTCTCACTACTCAAAGCGTTGAAGAGCGAACTGCCTAAGAGTGAACGGCCGAGGAGAAGAAAAGCGAAAGATACCATTTAAACAGCATAGAAAAAAGTGGAGGACGGAATCTAAAGATTCCTCCTCCACTTTTTTAATTTGGCACCAGGACTGCTTCGTGTTGGCGAATGATATGCAGCAAGTCCGCAACCATCGCGCTTCCTGTCGGATACATTCCTGCACCCGGGCCAACCAACGTCAATGGTCCGAGATATTCGGTATTTACGATGACGGCATTGTCGACACCGTCAATACTGAAAAGCGGGTGATCCGCTCCAATTAGGACAGGTCCTACCGTCGCCTGCAGCTTCCCTTTTTCATCCTTCCAAATATCTGCCACGTGACGATAACGGAGATCGCCTTTGGTTGCATCATTGATATCAATTGATTCGAGATGATCGATTCCGACGACAGGAACGTCTTCCCAGTCAGGCTGCCTGCCGAAAGCGAGCGCGCTCAAAATCATCAGTTTACGGAAAGCATCCGTGCCATCCACATCATCTGCAGGGTCTGCTTCCGCGTAACCATTTTGCTGTGCATGTAACAGTGCTTCTTTGAATGAAGACCCCTCATCGCGCATTTTCGTCAAAATGAAATTTGACGTCCCATTTAAAATGCCTTGGATCCGTTTAATCCGGTCGCCTACCAGCAGATTGGTCACAGTCCGGATGATTGGCACCCCGCCAGCAGTCGTCGCTTCGAACCCGACTTGCACGTTCCGAAATTCGGCATGTTTCCTTAACGCAGGTCCGTGTTTTGCAAACATTTTTTTGTTCGCAGTTATGATGTGGCACCCTTTCTCAATCGCATCCGACAAATACGTATAAGCAGGTTCTTCCCCGACAATCGCTTCAAGAACGATATCGATTTCAGGGTTCCCTAATATATCCTGAATATCATCTGTAAAATTTGCGCCTGTTATCGGCAGGCGTTCTTTCGCCTTGTCTTTTACAAGGATGGATACGACATCAACGGTGAAACCAGTGCTCTTTTTAATTTCTTCCCGCTTCTCTTGCAGGATTCTATAAACACCTTCACCGACCGTACCAAAACCGAGTATGGCCACTTTAATTGACGGCATGAAACCACCCTTTCTGATCTAAAGCGGAGGAGGGCGTTTAGCCCGTGCTCGTAACGCTTCGCTTTTACTCGCAAAAGCCGTTCTATGTGACGGCTTTCGCAGCTAGATGTTAATCATAGCAATAGTTAGCGAACTGCGACAGGCGCCGCTTTCTCAATCGCCTGCTTAAGGTCCGCAATAATATCATCAGTAGACTCCAGTCCGACAGACAGACGGATCAATTCCTCTGGCGTTCCTGTCTTTTTCAAGTCCTCCGCAGACAATTGCTGGTGCGTCGTTGATGCAGGATGGATGATAAGCGATTTTGCATCCCCTACGTTCGCAACATGCGACCATAGCGTAATATTGTCAATCACTCTGCGTCCTGCGTCACGGCCACCTTTAATTCCGAAGACGATGATAGAACCAAACCCGTTCTTCAAATATTTCTTTGCATTTTCATGTGTTGGATGATCTTCAAGACCCGTGTACGTCACCCATTCCACAGACGGATGAGCCTGTAGGAATTCAGCGACTTTCACGGCATTTTCGTTATGGCGTGTCACACGCAAATGGAGCGTCTCCAGCCCTTGAAGGAAGTTGAATGCACTGTCCGGATCCAAGCAAGGCCCGAAGTCGCGGAGCAATTGGACGCGGAGCTTCGTCGCGAATGCAGCTCCCGCCGTGTCAATGCCGTATCGCAAGCCGTTGTACGTTTCATCCGGCTCCGTGAAGCCAGGGAACTTCCCTCTCGTCCAGTCGAATTTCCCTGCGTCGACTACGACGCCGCCGATAGTCGTTCCATGGCCGCCAATCCACTTCGTTGCGGAATGAATGACAACGTCAGCACCAAACTCGATTGGGTTCGATCCGTATGGGGATGCGAATGTGTTATCGATGAGGAATGGGATTTCATTTTCATGCGCAATGTTTGCGACCGCTTCGATATCGAGCACTTGAAGGCTAGGATTTCCGATCGTTTCAGCGAAAATCGCTTTCGTTTTATCTGTAATCGCAGCACGGAAGTTTTCAGGTTCGTCCGCGTCCACGAATTTCACATTGATACCGTAGCGTGGAAGCGTAACGGCGAATAGATTATACGTACCGCCGTAAAGATTGCCGGCAGCGACAATCTCGTCACCCGCACCCGCAATATTGAGAATGGAGAATGCGATTGCTGCCATTCCCGAAGACAGAGCAACTGCAGCAGTTCCACCTTCTAAGAGTGCTACCCTTTCTTCAAAGACAGCAACGGTAGGATTCGTAATTCTTGTATAAATATTGCCTGCTTCTTGCAAGCCGAATAAGTTTTGGGCATGTTCAGTATCACGGAATACGAATGCAGTAGTACGGTGGATTGGCACAGCACGGGAACCTGTAATTGGATCCGGTTTCTGCCCTCCGTGTAAGAGAAGAGTTTCTGGTTGAAGTGGTTTGTTTGTCATTGTCATTACCTCCAGTGGTTTTTTAAGATGAAAATGATGCAGTGCGGAGGCGTTGGGGGTTTTGGGAATAAAAAAATAACCCCTTTCGCTAAGAGAAGGGTTACGCTTTCGCTTATTCCTCCTCTTATCTTTCAGACCGTTTTCACGAATCTGTAGGAAGTAGCACCTTTGCAAGTTCATCACTTGCCGGTTGCCGGGCATCGCAGGGCCTAGTCCCTCCGCCGCTCTTGATAAGAGTTTGGTTATTCAGTTTTTCATCTTGTTGAACAGTATAGGAGACTATTTTTTAAAAGTCAAGGGGTGAATTTATTTTTTTCTGAAACTTGCGCTTTATCTTCGATGTTATAATAGTTGTAGAAGTCGGAATGACGGATTGATGAAGCGGGTGGATACTTTGAGCGCGGGAGTGGCTTCTTAGAGCGCGGATGCAGCCTTTTTGAACGCGCAGCCAGTTGCTTTGGACGCGATTCAGCCAAACTAGAACATCGGTGTATATGACTATATTATTTTTGGGGGATTCTTATGACGTTATGGATTATAGCTATCATAATTTGTGGATATTTGGTCGGCTGCCTTCATGGCTCGACAGTCGCTCGTTGGATTTCGGGGGTTAATTTGAAAGAAACCGGTGTTAAAAATGCCGGAGCGTCGAACGCGATGATCGTTCTTGGAAAACGGTATGGTGCGCTTGTTGCATTGATTGATATTGGCAAAGGCATCTTCGCGGTCATTGCTGTAAGGCTGCTAGCTGGACATTTCGGACTGCCTACGGAATACATCACTTTGTTATTATTCGCTGTCGGAGCTGCTGTTATATTCGGCCATAACTATCCGTTCCATATGAAGTTCAACGGGGGGAAAGGGACAGCAACAGTAATCGGTGTATTATTTGCGATTGACTGGCGGTTCGGACTTGCCGGGTTCATTCTATTCATTCTAGTGGCCATCATATCTGACATTCTTGTCTTTGGCGTTATCATGTTATACATCACTTTATTGGCCATGGCCGTTTGGTTAGATGGATATTGGCCAATAGTAATTGCAACCTTACTTTTCTTGATGGCAATCTGGAAGCATATCGAAAACTTGAAGCGGATTCGCAAAGGGACGGAGCCACGCATTCGCACATCATTCAAGAAAAAACAGAAGCACTCGGAATGAGGCTTCTGTTTTTTCGATGAGATTGCCTTTTATCAATCAAAAATCCAACCAGATCTTCACAGCGGTCCCTAAAATCAAAACTGCCAATATCCCCTGCAATACTTCCGTATTCATCTTCTGTCCTGCTTTTGCCCCGAGTGGCGCGGCGAGGATGCTCGCTACAATCATGACAGCTGCCGGACCGTAAAGCACCTGGTCTGTCACGATCTTCCCTACCGTCGAACCGATCGATGAAATGAATGTAATGGCGAGGGAAGTAGCAATCGTCATGCGTGTCGGGATTTTCAAAACGACAAGCATGATTGGAACTAAAATGAACGCGCCGGCAGCTCCAACAATTCCAGCTGCAATCCCTACGATGAAAGCGAGCACGGCTGCAAGCCATTTATTGAAAACAACCTGATCCGCCGGAATATCATCCAATCCTTTTTTCGGGATGAACATCATGATGGCCGCAATCGTTGCAAGAATTCCGTACACGAGGTTGATGCTTCCTTCAGAAATCAAATTGGAGCCGTAACCCCCGATAAAACTTCCGACCAAAATCGCGCTCCCCATGTATATGATCAGCGTTTTATTGAGATATCCGCCTTTCCGATATACCCATACTCCGGATATAGTCGCGAAGAACACTTGAATTGCACTGATTCCTGAAACTTCGTGCGCAGAGAATGCGGCAATTCCAAGTAATGGCGGAATGTATAATAGCATCGGGTATTTGATGATTGATCCGCCGATTCCGACCATTCCGGAAACGAAGGATCCTACAAATCCGATGAGGAAAATCGTTATTAGAAATGTCATATCCATCGGTATTTACCTCCTAAATCAGGAAAGGGGTATCTGCTCAGATACCCCCTACCCTACAATCAGCCTTTCTTAATCCAGAATGTGAAGACGCCTGTATCTTCTTCTTTTTGATCAACCATTTCATGGCCGCTGGATTTCGCCCATGCTGTCAAATCAGCGACTGAGCCTTTATCAGTTGTGAAGATTTCCAGGATTTCACCCGTCTCCATTTCCTTCATCGTCTTTCTTGCACGTACAACCGGCATTGGGCATGCCAACCCTTTTGCATCTAATACTTTTGTTACGTTCATTTTCATCTTCTCCTTTTTGATTAAATTACCTTACTGCACAACGATTCGGTCCGATTTCCATTTCACGCTGCGTTTCTTCGTTAGGATTGATTTTCCCCATATTCGTTTGACGGATTTCTTGGTACGCGTTTGGTTGAGGAGGCAAGTTTCCTGTCACCATTTGACGGAATTCTTGTTCATCCTCAATATTCAAGCCGTGGTTATTCGCGAACAGCGTTCCTAACTTTTCCGAAACGCTTCCATCTTCATTCAACTCTTCGATAATCATGAAGTGCGCGGGAAGTACGAGTAGATCTTCCGCCAACTCACGATAACGGCTATACAATGTTTCCCGCAGATCGCCGACCCAGTCCTCCGCCAAACCCGCGAGGTCTGGGCGACCGATGGAGTCGATGAATAAAATATCTCCTGACAATAAATAAGCATCGTCTACGATAAACGAAGTGGAACCGATCGTATGACCTGGTGAATAAAGCGCTTGAATATCGATTTTCGATGTTCCCACTGTGATCACCCGGCCGCCTTCCAACGGTTCGTAATCAAACGTCACTTCTGTTGCATCTTTCGTCGGCAGCCAGTACGTTCCATTCACGGCTTCCGCAATTTTTTTACCACCGGAAATATGGTCCGCATGCAGATGTGTATCGAGTACATTCGTAATCTTTACGTTCAATTGTTTAGCGAAATCAAGGAAGACATCGGTCATTCTTGTTGCATCCACAATGACCGCTTCTCCGTTCGACACAATCATATAAGAGAGGCAGCCTTTTCCGATCCGGACGAATTGATAAATCGCGCCGCCATCCTTCAAGTCACCGACTTTCACCGGCTCCAAATGTTCGCTCCATGCTTTCATGCCGCCTTGCAAGTAGTGAACGTCACGACCATCCTCAGCAAGCATTTCCGCGACAAAAATCGAAGAACCTTCCTTCGCACAGACGACAACAACCTCTTTATCAGTCGGAATTTGATCGAGGATTTCCTCTACGCCATCGAGTAAATCGAAATAAGGGCTATTCAAATAGTGAATGTTCTCCCCTTCAATTTTCCAATCCGCAAACGCATCTTCATTACGGACATCCAAAATGAAGAACTTTTCTTTATTAATCACTTTCTTTGCGACTTCTCCAGCTGTCATCGGTGTAACTGCACTGCCCTCCAATTTGCCCCCAGGGGTATTATTTTTTGTAAATAAATCCTCTGTCGGGCCTTCCCAAGCCAACATGCCGCCTGCCATATTAACTACTTTGTATCCGTAACTTTCAAGGAAGTTCGTCGCCTGTCCGCTACGTCCTCCCGACCGGCAAACCATTGTGTATTCTTTTGTTTTATCCAATTCATTCATACGGAACTCCAATAATCCAAGGGGGATATTAATGGAACCAGGAATTTTTCCTTCAGCGACTTCATCCACTTCACGGACATCTATAAGAGTAAGCGGCTGTCCCGCGGATAGTTTTGCTTCGATTTCTTTTGCTGTTACTTCATTCATTGTTATTTCCTCCTTTTTTAAATAAATAAATTCACATTTCCATCTTGTGCATCAGCCAAATAAGCAGCTACGCCCGCATAATTGATGCCTTCCAGCAACTCTGCTTGATCAAGACCTAATAAATCCATCGTCATTGTACAAGCGACAAGTTTAATGTCTTGTTCCTGCGCCAATTCGATCAATTGGGGAAGCGTCATCGCATTATGTTTAGTAATGACATGCTTAATCATTTTAGGTCCCATTCCAGCCATATTCATTTTTGAAATGCCCATCTTATCTGCGCCACGCGGCATCATTTTGCCGAACATTTTTTCCAAAAACCCTTTCTTCACTGGAACGTGATCCTCTTTGCGAAGTGCATTCAACCCCCAAAACGTATGGAAAATCGTCACTTCATGGTCATAAGCCGCAGCCCCATTCGCAATGATATAGGCAGCCATCGCTTTATCGTAGTCACCACTGAACAAAACAATGGTCGTCTTTTTCGTTTCCGACAATCTCAATCATCCTTTCTTTTCAAAATACCGCTACCCCTAGGGGTATATTAAACCGATAAAAGAAAAGAGTCAACTGTTAGCGACTCTTTACTAGGAGATTAACTGCTTCTTTTACAATCTCCTCTTGAGACATCGGATTATTTTCATCAACGTTCTGCATGCATGAAATAATATTTGAGCTGACAATGACGCCTATCGTACGGTCAATCGCTGAACGGGAAGCTGACAATTGAGTGACGACTTCTTTACAGTCTTTTCCTTCTTCAATCATCCGTAATATTCCTTTGATTTGGCCTTCAATCCTTTTTAATCGATTTACGATTTTATCATCGTAATGCACGTACCTTCAGCTCCTTTATCGTTTGTTACAATTCTGATTCTATACCCCTCTAGGTATAATGTCAAGCGACTGGGCATAAACGATTCAGAGTTCTGCAAAGTTCGACAATTTATGGTATACTAGTTATAGACAACTTGATAGGGATCGGTTTCAACTAGTTGTTTTCCATCATGATTTCAATTGCTTAGGATGCACCTAAGCAGTTTTTCATTAGGGATTATGATGAGAATAAACAGTAGGAGTGATTCGTTTGGCATTTCCACGCAGGGAGAAACCTGTTTCAGATTTTGTCGCAGCTCGTCATATCGATGAGGAGATTTCATTCGTTCGCAATGATTTTGAGGTGAACGGAACGATTCATAAGATTCTCGAAAACTCAGTCATCGTTAAAATTTCGGAGGACGACGCCGACCGTATTGGTGTCGCATCCAACCTCACCGTTGTTTCTCATAAGAACTACTCAGTTGGTTAATTTATATCTAAAAGGGCATCTCCGTCAGGGAGTGCCCTTTTTCTTTTGGTTTTCTATTTATTCTCCATCGGCAATCAAGCCCATGATCTTCATATAATAAAATACACCAAAACAGACAAGCAGATTGATGTGATTGTCACAGCGATTAACGGCCTCATCGCGCGTTCACGCAAGTCTTTCAAGCTTACGTTCAAGCCGAGTCCAACCATGGCGGCTGTCAATAACCATGTCGTTGCAGTGCTAATTCCTGCCAGTACGCTTTCAGATACCGGAATCAAGTTGCCAAGCACATAACTTCCGAATAAGCTCATCGCAATGAACCCGACGAGGAACCAAGGGAATTCAATTTTGTTCTGCCCCTCTTCTTCCCCTTTACTTTTACGTTTCATGAAATAAATGAAAATGAAGCATAACGGCACTAAGAGAAATACCCTGCCGAGTTTCGCAAGTAGCGCAAGCGCAAGTGCATCTTCCCCAGCGGGAGCTGCAGCAATTGCTACATGGGCTAACTCGTGGAGACTCATGCCCGACCAGATACCGTATTCTGTCGGGAGCAACGGCACAATCGGCCG
Organism: Saccharococcus sp. Marseille-Q5394; assembly: GCF_946901335.1. Lineage (NCBI taxonomy): Bacteria > Bacillati > Bacillota > Bacilli > Caryophanales > Anoxybacillaceae > Saccharococcus > Saccharococcus sp. Marseille-Q5394. The sequence goes on from NZ_CAMPPQ010000001.1 coordinate 2,051,947, forward strand.
TAATACTGTATAGCCGATGGCAAACACGGTACCGAGCATGGCGATGATGCCGACTCCGATTGCGGTGTCTTCATCCTTCGCTTTGATGATCGGCGCGACCGCCGCGATGGCTGCAGCCCCACAAACTCCCGTCCCGACTCCAAGCAGCATGGAGATGCTCTTATCCGCCTTCAGCCATTTGGCAAGAAGGACCATAAGCCCGATTGCAAATGCAATGACGAGCATATCACGCGCCAACAAGCCCAATCCATCGCGGAAGACGACATCGATATTTAATTTCAATCCGTATAATATAATCGCGAGCCTCAGCAGCTTTTTCGATGAAAACGTGATCCCGCCGCGAAGCGCTTCAGGATAACCGAAAAATTGCCGATACGCAACAGCTATGATGATGGCGCTCGCCAATTGTCCGATGTGATTGAATCCAGGTACTTTCGCTAATAAAAAACCTAAAAATGCAATAAAAAATGTGAATGCAATCCCGGCGCTCCACATGCTTTTTTCATTCATACTCTTCTTTTCATCCAACTATACCACCTCCTGTATAAGCCTAATATGCGCCACTCCATAAGTAAAATAAATTATAATAATGCCCATGATAAGTAAAATGATATGATTGAACGCAAGGAGTGATGGATATGGACCAACGCCTTCAAGTATTTGTTACGGTAGCGGAAAAAGAGAGCTTTTCACGCGCTGCCGAGGAGCATCATATGACCCAGCCGGCAGTGAGCCAATATATCCGTCAGCTCGAGGAACAGATCGGAGCAAGGCTGCTGGAACGTACGAATAAATATGTCCGTCTCAACAAGGCAGGGGAAATCGTCTATCATCATGCGAAGGAGATTCTTGCTTTGTATACGAAAATGCAAAACCTTGTCGATGATCTGGCGAATAAGGCGAGCGGTCCATTGTCGATCGGTGCGAGTTATACATTCGGAGAATACGTGTTGCCACGCATTATCGCCAATTTGCAACAGACTTATCCCGATATCCAACCGACCGTAAAAATCGGCAATACGGCGACCGTCGCCGATCTCGTTGCAAGCCACCAGCTCGATATCGGCATTGTGGAAGGGAATTTCAATACGGCAAGGCTCATTGTAGAGGATTTTGCTGAAGATGCCATGGTAATCGTCAGTTCTATCGACCACCCGTTTGCAAATAGGAAAGAATCGCTCGAGTTGACGGATTTGGAGAATGAGACTTGGATTGTACGTGAGCACGGCTCCGGTACTCGGGAAGCGATGGATATTTTATTCGAACAACACGGAATTTTACCGACGAAGCTCATGAATTTCAGCAGCACGCAGCCGATCAAGGAGTCGGTCGAGGCAGGTCTCGGAATCAGCCTGCTTTCCCATTGGTCGATTAAAAAAGAATTGAAAAACGGCGATTTGCGAGTGTTGGATGTGAAAGGACTCCCCCACCGCCGTCAATTTTCCATTGTGACAAATACACCGTTCCAAACGAAGGCACTCGAAGTTTTCATTGATATCCTAAGGACAAAAAAACTGTTGACGACACTTATATAGAAGGACTTCCGCCTCCGACTATCGAAATGAAAAGGAGGAGAGGAGCTGTACATACAGTGAGGAAAATTCTATTGACAGCCATCGTCATAATGGGTGCCATATATATCTTTTTCATCCCGCCTGATCCAGTCGGTTTTAAAATTTTCATGAAGCTCATTCCGATGGCGCTCATTATCATGTTCGCTGTGATGACGCTGCCACTTGTGTCACAGACATATAAAAGAATCATCATTGCTGGATTATGTGTCTGCATGATTGCAGATGGTGTCATCTATTGGTTCATGGCAGGGCTTATCACCTTTTTCATCGGGCATCTTTTTTACATCTTCGCTTTTAAGTCTGCTAGCCGTAAACGTGTACCGATATGGGCTGCGATTCTGCTTGTGCTTTATGGTGTCGTTATGGCCATCTGGATTGCAGGGTCCCAATTCGCCAATGGAGAAGCCATTCTTGGATTGGCTATCCTCGCCTATATCACAGTCATTTTGACAATGGGATGGATGGCGATCCGTACGAGAATGGTACTGGCCATTACTGGTGCGCTGCTCTTCATGTTCTCGGATTCCGTGCTCGCCATAGACCGATTCATCATCGATATTCCTTATCGGGAAGCCTTTGTCATGGTGACATACTATGCTGCACAGGTATTCATTGCCGCAAGCATTGGCAGCCGGGTCGTCAAGTATTCCGTGAATCGAAACAATCTGATAAGATAAAAGAAACTATGCTTTTCATTAACTGGAGGTATTTGGAATGAAGGAAAAACTGATCGAACGTCTAACTCGTTATGCAAAAATCGATACACAATCGGATGCGAATAGCACATCCACACCATCCACACCTGGTCAATGGGATCTGCTGCACGTACTTGAAAAAGAACTTGCTGAAATTGGCATGGAAGAAATCACTTTGGATGAAAACGGCTACTTATTCGCCACTTTACCGTCAACTACCGATAAAGATCTGCCGGTAATCGGATTTCTCGCTCATGTCGACACGGCGACCGACTACACTGGCAAAAACGTTAATCCACAGCGGATCGACAATTATGACGGCAGCGACATCCAGTTGAATGAACAGACGACAATGTCAGTCTCCAAATTCCCTGAGCTGAAAAATTATCTGGGTCATACACTCATCACAACAGATGGCACGACATTGTTAGGTGCCGACAATAAAGCCGGAATTGCTGAAATCATGACAGCGATGGAGTATTTGATTCAAAACCCGGAAATTAAACACGGTAAACTGCGTGTTGCTTTCACACCTGATGAAGAAATTGGGCGTGGACCGCATAAATTCGACGTAGAAGCATTCGGTGCAAAATATGCATATACGATGGATGGCGGACCGCTTGGCGAGCTTCAATATGAAAGCTTCAATGCGGCAGGTGCAAAAGTCACGTTCCACGGGACGAATGTGCATCCGGGTTCCGCAAAGGACAAGATGGTGAACTCCATTCTCATCGCGAACCAATTCCAAGCGGCAATGCCTGCTAATGAGATTCCACAAGTGACAGACGGTTATGAGGGGTTCGTTCATCTGATGGATGTTAATGGATCTGTCGAGAAGACCGAGTTGCACTATATTATCCGCTACTTTGACCGTGAAACGTTTGAAGCGCGGAAGCAATTGTTCGTCGACACAGCTGCTCAACTACAGAAAGAGCACGGCGACCATGTTGTTGAGCTTGAACTGAACGATCAATATTTCAATATGGGCGAGAAAATCGAGCCAGTCATGGAAATTGTCGATATCATTTCGGATGCATTCAAAGCGCTCGAGATCAAGCCTAATATCGTGCCTGTGCGTGGTGGTACGGACGGATCGCAGCTTTCCTACATGGGCATGCCGACGCCGAATATTTTCACAGGCGGAGAGAATTACCATGGAAAATATGAATATATTTCGGTCGACAATATGGAGAAGGCGACGAATGTCATCATCGAAGCTGTAAAGCTATTCGAAGAACGCGCATAAGGGGGCGTTGCTGTGAAAGCTATTTGGATTGGTATTTTATCATCTCTGTTTTTCGCGGTGACGTTTGTGTTAAACAGATCGATGGAGATTTCGGGAGGCAGCTGGTTATGGAGCGCCTCCCTCCGTTATTTCTTCATGGTTCCATTTTTGATTGGCATCGTGGCTTATCGGAAAGGGCTTCGGGATACAGGCAAGGCAATGGCCGCGAAACCTCTTCCCTTTTTCAGCTGGAGCGTCGTCGCGTTCGTACTATTTTATGCCCCTTTGACCTTTTCTGCAGCGTATAGCCCTGGATGGTTGCTTGCGGGAACGTGGCAACTGACGATTGTCGCAGGCGTTCTGTTAGCGCCACTATTCGTCATAGTCGTGAAGACAGATGAAGGGGAAAAGAGGGTTCGACAACGGATTCCATTCGTATCGCTGCTCATTACATTGATCATTTTTGCAGGTGTTGTATTGATTCAAATTCCGAATGCGAACAGTGTCGATATGCGCACATTATTGCTCGGTATCCTTCCCGTTGTCATTGCTGCGTTCGCTTATCCTTTGGGTAATCGGAAAATGATGGATTTGTTGCAGGGAAGGCTTGATATGTTTCAACGTGTGCTAGCGATGACATTGATGACGATTCCGGTTTGGATCGGATTTGCTGTTTACGCAATGTTGACTGTTGGACCGCCTTCCATGAATCAGGTTATCCAGTCGTTAATTGTCGCGGTCAGCTCGGGAGTCATTGCGACAACGTTGTTCTTCATGGCGACAGACCTAGTCCAACATGATCAAGGCAAGCTCGCTGCAGTGGAAGCGACGCAATCGACAGAGCTCATTTTCGCGATGATCGGCGAAATGCTCATTTTACATATCGCTTTGCCTGGTCCGCTTTCTATGATCGGTATATTGGTGATCATTATCGGTATGGGATTGCATAGCTATCAGACTTCCGTTGCAAAGAAAAAAATGTCCGTTGTTCAGTAACGGGTTCGGTTGAAGGAAAAAAACGCTCAGAAACGAGCGTTTTTTCATATGTTTTCTATCAGCGTAAAGGTTTGGATTCTTGATTACTTTACAAGCTTCAATGAAATAGAATTTTCTTCTTGCGTTACAAGAATGTCTTGTTGTTCAGAGTTGCCATCTATATATGTTACATTTACTTTGATGATTACGTCGTCAACTATTACATTATTACCATCGTGAGGAATGGCAAGGGTATATTTATATTTTTCCTGTTCATTATAGGTAACTGTGTACGTTTTCCCGATATTCCTTATACCCTCATATACACCTGAACCCGGCTCACTAATAACGAAATCTATCTTTTCCGATCTTAACCATTCAGCGCCTGGATGCTTTTTAGATGTAAATGTAACATCTTCTACAAACTTGCCGTGGCTCATTGTATACGTAATTGACTCGATTTGTTCTCCAGTTATTTTGAGCATAACATCTGTGAAGATGTATCCACCTCCATCACCGCCCATACCCGTAATACCCATTCTATCTTTAGTTGCTAATTCAATAGCAGCTTGTTCAGATGTAATCGTCGTATCCAACTGATTCTCATCGTCACTCAATGCATAGGCCGTAATTGTAAAATTTGCAACCTGGAGCTCTCCATTCTTATTAAAGTAGGGAATACCCATCATAATCGCCAATAAGATTGCAAATACACTTGCTAACGGAATCCACCTTTTAAAATGTATCTGTCCCGATTTTCTTTTTCCGATATTCTCTCTTACACGATCTTCCATCGTTCTCGACATTTCGATAGAGGTAACAGCATCTTTAATCTTCTCATAATCCATCATTCATTCTCCTTTCGATATCTCTCCCGCAGAAGCTCTCTTCCCCGTTGTAATCGCTTTTTCACTGCTGATGTAGTAATAGTAAGGATTTTTGCTATTTCATCGACTTTATAGCCTTCCACATAATGAAGTAACAATACAACTTTATGTTTAGTTGGTAATCTCATAAGGTGATCAAGTAACCCATAATTTTCATCCTCTATACTATAGAGTTGCAAATCATTGATATCCATATGCTTACGAATAATATTGTATCTTCTCATATTCTTACAGCGATTCGTGGCAATCGTTATCAACCACGCCTTCTCATGTTCTGAATCATTGAAATTCGGAGATTTAGTTAGATAAGTTATAAAAGTGTCTTGTACGACATCCTCTGCATCTTTCTCATTGGACAACAGAACGAGACATATCCTGAACAGCATATTGCCGTATGTATCAACCATTCGCTCTACATCTAGTTCAGTCAACCAAACTACTTGTTGCAACGTTAATCAACCCCTTTCACTACTAACACACTTGAAGATGCTAAAAGGTGACATATTGTTGGAGATGATATAAAAGAAGTGCTTAGTTTATCGAAAAACTAAGCACTTTTTATTCACAGCAAGTCAGCGGTAGCGGTAGTTATGGTCATTCTGATACTTTAACCACTCATCGATTTCCGCTTTTATAAATCTTTTCTGCTCAGCGATTGTTAGATATGGGATGAATCGATACGTGTCATAGCTGCTAAGTTCCGCTCTTTCAGAATCATCCTTTAAAATAATGTCTTCTAATGCCTGTTCACTTGTTTGCAGATATTCAGCAAGTTGAGTTATTGTCATTAAATCAGCTGTTGAATTGATAGCTTGTGGATTGTTCTCTTGTTTAGTTGTTTTATTCGTTGCGCTACTGAGAATAAAAGCAGACAGTACGATTGATAATCCCAGGATGACAGTCCCTATTAGATACGTTGATTGTTTCAAATTGCGCCACCCAATATTTTACAACACTTGTATTTATTTTAACTGAATTGTGCGTTGATAAACAACAAAAAAAGGAGACGCCAATTCTTATGAATTGCATCCCCGTATTAGTGGACCTTTTTCTTTTATTTATAAGCACCAATAATCTCTACAGCTTCCTCTGCCAATGAAGTATCAACGGCTTTATCGAAATCGATATCACCGCGAATTGCACCGTTCGCTTTATATGTTTCGTATTGCTTCTTGATATCATCCACGAACATCCTACCATCCGGATCGAGCCCGGTGACATTCACTTTATCCCATAGCTCCGGATCTTTCAAAGCGGTATGCTTCACCATGATGTCCACGATTTCTTCCTTGCCTTCCCCTTTAAAGAACGCGTCGTTATAATCCCTGACGCCTTTCAAGTAGGCAGCCATGAAGCGGAGCGAAATTTCTTCCTCGCCCATGAATTTTGGCGAAGCGAGTACCATCGCAATCTGCGATTCAGGGGCATAATCGGTTGCATCTTTGAAACGGACGTGAAAGCCGTTCGCGACTCCTTGCGCAATAAGCGGTTCGATATTCAACGCAGCGTCGATTGTTCCTGCGTTAATCGCGCCAAGCATTGAACCGAAGTCCGCGATATTGACATATTCGACGTCATCTTCTGTCAATCCGGCATGTTTCAACATTTCCTCATAAATATATCCATCAATCGAGTTTCTGGAAGATACGCCAATCTTTTTCCCGCGGAAATCTGGATAATCTTTAATTTCATCTACCATATGGTTTCCGATGACGAAAGTAAAATACGATTTCCCTGGCATATTATGCCCTTTATCCGCAATGATCCGAACGTCGATGCCTTGCGCAATCGCGTTAAAGAATGAAGCGGTCGAGACGCCGCCCGCAATATCGACTTCACCCGCTGCAAGTGCCGGCAGCATGTCGTCGCTATTGGCAAAATCCGCAAATTCCACTTCAATATTGTAGTCCTCAAAATACCCTTTTTCCTTCGCAATATAGAACCCCGCACCGGAAGCCGCACCGTCTTCAGCAATCAACACTTTCACCCGTTTCTCAAGTGGCGCCAAATCTCCGGAAGGTGCCTCAGTGACTGGATCGCCAGGCGGTGTTTCCACTTTTGTCGGCGGAGCGGGCTCTTGTTTAGCGCATGCAGCAAGTACAAGCATGACAGCCAACATCATCATCCAACCATATTTGAACCCTTTCACTTTTTTTCCCCATTTCATTTGTTCTCTTTCCTGGACCGCTGTACTTCGTCTTGCAAATGTTTCCAAATATCGACAAACTGCGCTGCAAGTTTCGGGTCTTTCCGGATATCTTCCACTGTCCTAGGTCGTGGTGTGTCAATATTCACTTGCTGGATGATCTTCCCTGGTTGTGCACTCATAAGCAGAATTCGATCGCTCAGCAATAATGCTTCGTCAATACTATGTGTTATGAAGATCACTGTTTTTTTTGTTTCCGACCAGATAGATAACAATTCTTCTTGGAGGATGAACTTGTTCTGTTCATCCAACGCAGCGAACGGTTCATCCATAAGTAGGATTTCGGGATCATTTGCGAACGCACGGGCTATGCTTACCCGCTGTTTCATTCCCCCGGATAATTCCTTAGGGTAAAGATGTGAAAACGGGTCAAGTCCAGTCTTTTTTAAGTAATATTCCGTCCTCTCCCGAATGACGTCCTTCGGCATTTTCCGCATTTTCAACCCAAATGCAACATTCTCCTTCACAGTCAGCCAGGGGATGACGCCCCTCTCCTGGAACACCATCGATTGGAGAGGACGTCCTTCTTGTTCCGACCGAATTTCGAACTCACCGACACTCGGTTGTTCCAAACCCGCCAATATCCGCAATAAAGTCGTTTTGCCACAGCCGCTCGGTCCGACAATGCAGACAAATTCCCCTTCTCCTATTGAGAGGGAAATATCGTCGAGAGCTGTCACACTAGATTGCTTCTTGTAAAATGCCTTCGTCAGATTCCTAATTTCGATTTTCGCTTTCTTTCTCATCCACTCACCTCCAAGGTAACAACTTTTTCTGAAGACCGCGAAGCATCAAGGAAAAGAGATAGCCGAAAAAGGAGATGAGGATGAGTCCGACGTACATTTCCTGGAGCAGGAATGCTTTATAAGACGTCCAGATCAAATATCCGATACCCGATGTCGCCCCCATCATTTCTGCGGCGACAATCGTGAGCAATGCAATCGCCTGCCCCATCTGGATTCCTTCCAGCATGACCGGCAAAGCACCAGGCAAAGCAATTTTGAAAAAGAACTGCACTTTACCTGCTCCATAATTATTTGCAACATCCAAATAAATTCGGTCGATGTTCAAGACCCCAGCCGCCGTATTGATGACAACCGGGAAAAATACGCTTCCCGCAATCGTAACAACTTTCGACAAATCACCGATCCCAAATAGGATGATGATGATCGGCAGCAATGCAAGCGTCGGAATCGGCATGAGCGCCATGACGATCGGCTGAACAAAATGACGGATCGGGGAATAAAGACCCATCAGCAAACCGATGACAACCCCTGGTATGACACCCGCGAGGAACCCTGCAAAAATCCGGTACAACGAAACGCCGATATGGTCCGCCATCGCCCCGCTTGCAATCATTTTGACAAAGGTGCCTAAAATGGCGGATGGTGGCGGGAAAAATCGGATATCCATTATCCCCGTCCTTGACATCACTTCCCACAACAGCAACAGGAAGATTGGCGAAGCGATCGTCAATAGCTGCTTATATCGTTCCTTCGATTGTCTGTGCTTCCATTCCCGCTGTTCGATCTCATACGGATCGCGTCCAATAGTCGCCTTATCTTTTTTCAACGTTCACCACCTCTTCATAACAATAATATGTATACGCCTATGGGTTTGGTTGGGCAAATGGCGCGGTTTTTGGCGAATCGACAAGGTTTGGATAGGTGGGATGGGTGGTTTTGGGCGCGGGTTGGCTTGCTTTGGACGTCAAAAAGCATCTGCCGCGATTTCCGCAACAGATGCTTTCGTGTTTTACTAATTTATCCGCGCCAGGCGCTCATACCGCCTCTGACGTTCGTGACATTTGTGAATCCCGATTTTGTCAGGATATTTGCTGCTTGAGAACTTCGCATACCACTCTGGCAAATGACGACAATCTCTTTATTCTTATCAAGTTTATCCAACTTGGAATTCAACAAGTTCAAAGGGATATTGTTAAATTCATTAATATGGCGCCCTTTATATTCTGCCGGCGTACGGACATCGATGAATTGCTTTGACTTATCTTTCAACATTGGTTTCAATTCGTGCGTCGATATTGATTTTACGCCTTTTGCCGGCATCATGCGCCATGCAAAAAATGCGACGATTGCTATGATAATAATCCATTCCATCGGTTTTCACTCCTAAATTTTCGTGGCAAAGATAATAATGGTTTAGTTGCGTATCTGCGAACAATGAACCGTGTCCCAAGCATACCCTGCACAGTATTATTATTGCAATTTCAATATACCACCATGGGTATGGGGCGCGCAACAGTTTTGTTTATCACCACTTAGGAGAGACTTATCACCACTCAGACGGACATTATCACCGCTTAGGAGATGGTTATCACCACTCAGACGAGGTTTATCACCACTTGACCAATACTTCCCACTTCGTATGTAGTATTTTTACCCGCTTTCAACGACCTTGGAAGTGTTATCACCGACTTGAAACAGGTTATCACCGACTTGGATGACTTTATCACCGACTCTTGATGTGTTATCACCGATTCAGGGGAATTTATCACCGTTTGACTACAATTCAGCTTGAAATTCGTCCACTTCATCAAAAAAAGAGGAACCACACTAGGCTCCTCCCCTTACTTAATCGATAAAACCAAATTCTATAGCTTCCCTCATTAATTCTTCCCTAAACTTAGGATGTGCGATGCCAATCAATGCTTCCGCCCGTTCTGACAAGGACTTGCCATGCAATCTGGCAATCCCATACTCCGTTACAACATTGTCCACGTAGTTTTTTGAGGTTGTCACGACAGAGCTCGGCGCAAGATGAAGCTTGATTCTCGAAATCGTGTCATTTTTCGCCGTCGAATGCATACATACATACCCTTTGCCGTATTTCGACAATCGGACACCTCTAGCAAAATCAGCCTGGCCACCACTAGAAGAGTAATAACGGCCAGCAACGGTTTCCGATGCGCATTGCCCATACAAATCGACTTCTGTCGTTGCATTAATCGACACCATATGATCCTCTTTTGCAATTTCATATGCATCATTGACGACACTTACCGGCAGAAACTCCACTGATGGATTGTTATCGAGGAAATCATACAACCGCTGTGATCCGAAAGCGAATGTCGCAATGATTTTCCCTGTACGGGACGACTTTTTCATTCCATCCACCGCGCCCGACTCAACTAAATCAACAATGCCATCCGTCAGCATTTCCGTGTGTATGCCTAAATGCTTGCGGTCCTTGAGCATCTTCATGACAGCATTCGGTATGGCACCGATGCCGATCTGCAACGTATCGCCATCTTGGATATCATTTGTTATATACTCCGCGATTTTCAGATCTTTCTCCGTAATTACCGGTGATACCTCTTCAGTCAACGGCAAATCATTTTCAATGAATCCCGCAATTTGGCTAATGTGTATTTGATTCGCCCCGAAAGTGCGCGGCATGTGGCGATTCACTTCCAATACAAAAGGAACCTTGCCGATAAATTCAGCGGCATAATCAGCATTCGTGCCAAGCGAAAAATAGCCATGCTCATCCATCGGCGAAGCGACCGCCATGACCATCGGCTTCTTCGTCGTCTTTTGCAGCAATCTATACATTTCCTGAAACACATTTGGAATTAATTCGACATGCCCTGCCCAAAATGCTCTTCTCGTCGCTCCGCTCAGGAAGTACGAAATGTGGGAAAGATGTCCGGTCATTTTACCGTTTATATAATCACGCTCACGAAGTGCCAACATTTGATGCACTTTGACGTTATCCAATTTCTCATAATTTGCTTCAAGTACATCCAACAAACCGTGTGGCTCGCCATTTGAAAGAGGGATAATAATGTCAGTGTCCTTTTCAATTAATCCGATACATTCCAATGAATTTAATAGCTTTGTCATATGTCACACTTCCCTGCTGTTGTATTGCAATCAGTATAGTACAGACTGTAAGCCTACTCAACTTGTTGAAAAATGCGTCAATACTTATAATTGACGTATGACAAAATTATCGAGTGATCAAATTAGACAATTGAATAGCTATAGTGTTTGCGTAAATAACCCGCAACATCTCTTATTCACATTACAAGACCTTCTTGATAATGAAAAAACGGCGGATTGCATTCGAGCTGTGCAAACAGTGAGCGGAAGCCCGAATATGACGGTCGCTGCTTCTTTCTTTATGCGGCGTGTTGGAATGTTCATCAATATGCAGTTGTATAACGTGGCGGCCTATGACGAAATATGGGACGGGGATGCAGCGAAGATGTATTTTGGGGCAGTCGAAGAGTATGGAAATCGTACAGTAAGCACCTTTGTCGAAGAGAACGATTGGCGAGTGGTTGATGAAGATGAACATCGGGTTGCCATCCGGAAAATCTTGCTGCAAGCGGATAAAGTCATCCGTCAAATCCGGACAGTCACCTCCGTCTCTCCGCTGACTCTTTGGGAGAACATCTTCGGCTTTTTGCTGTGGCAGTACCATGTCATGTTGAGCAATCCTGGCACGAAAGAAAAAGCGCGGGCAGATATAAATTGCTTGAAAGATGACGAGATTTGGAAAGACATCGCCTCGCACTCTTTATTCGCAGCATTTTTAAAAGGAAACGAGCCGTGCGATTTGCTGAACACGACAGTTCGGACGACGTGCTGTTTCTCGAAAGATGTGCCGGGCTTAATGCAGTGTGGGTTTTGCCCGCTAAAATGAACGTTCACCTTACGCGGTAGGCTAGATAAGATTTATTAATGGAATAAAGGCCGCTGATTACGGTCCCAGGGTAAAAAGCTCCAATTTATTCATGTTGAGGAGGGGAATCAATGATTCATGTTTCGGGCAATGTCATCGATAGCGAAACGCGCTGTACGCACTACCATTCCGAGTTTGATATTATAGCGATTAAATTTTATTGCTGCGATACTTATTATCCTTGCTATCGGTGCCATGAAGAATCAGGTTGCGGCGACCATAAAGTTTGGCCGAAAGTGAAGTTTGGTATGCATGCAGTGCTATGTGGTAAATGCAAAAACGAATTGACGGTTGATCAATATAAGGATAGCGGATTTGGGTGTCCTTCTTGCGGGGCACAATTTAATCCAGGATGCGGGTTGCATTGGGAATTGTATTTCGAAAAGTGAAAAGTAAAATGAAATAGCCTGAGTGAGTTTCGCTTCTATTTAATTTTTCCCGAGAATACGCCTAATGTGCTAGCGACAATAATGAAGTTTATATGGTCTTGTTCCCCAAGTAGTTGAATAGTATACTCATAATGTACTGAAAAATTTTAACAATTACATAAAGGGGGAATTCGACAATGTTTTCATCGACATGGGACCGGTTGTGGCATATGCACGATCAGGTAAAAGACTTGTTCCGTTTCTTTTTCCGACCGGATTCGTCAGAGATGGCATCCGGCGGCGGAGGCGGTCAGAAGATTGGTGTCGGAAATGCAGGCGGGGGGCGAGATCCGCGGAGTTATTCACCAGCACAATTGACCGGATTGGCGTTAGGACCGCTATTATTCTTTATTACTCTCTTATTTTTCAAGCCTGAAGGATTATCATCTGAGGGTGTCGCCATTTTGGCGAGTACGTTGTGGATTGCAACGTGGTGGATTACGGAAGCAATTCCTATCCCCGTCACTTCGTTATTGCCGCTAGTCCTGTTCCCTTTGTCAGGTGGACTGGAAGTGAAGTCTACCGCTTCGGCTTATGGGGACGAAACGATCTTTTTATTCATGGGAGGCTTCATGATAGCGCTTGCGATGGAAAAATGGAATTTACATCGCCGGATTGCATTGACGATCATTTCCGCAATTGGAACGAATATGGATCGCATCGTCCTAGGCTTCATGGTCGCGACTGGATTCCTATCCATGTGGATTTCGAATACGGCGACGGCAATGATGATGGTGCCGATCGGGCTTGCAATCATCTACCAAATTTCAGATGCATTGAAGGATGACCCTTCCATCGATACGTCAAAAGAGAATTTCGGATTTGGCAAGGCGCTCATGTTGGGTATTGCTTATTCGGCTTCATTGGGCGGTATCGCGACATTAATCGGTACGCCGCCGAATACTTTGCTTGCGGGTGCAATCAATAAAATGTACGGCATCGAGCTGTCCTTTGCAAAGTGGATGATGTTCGGTGTACCGCTTGCTTGGAGTTTCATTTTAATCACGTGGGTCTACCTTGTGAAATTCGCATTTCCTTCAAAAATCAAAACCTTGCCTGGTGGACGTGGCATCATAGATAGTGAGAAAAAGAAATTGGGCAAAGCTTCTACGGAAGAGAAAATTGTTTTTACTATTTTTGTATTGGCTGCTTTCTCTTGGATTACACGGACATTCCTGCTCTCCAAGTTCATTGATGGGTTAAGTGATGGCGTCATCGCAATGGTATTTGCCATTCTGTTATTCATCATCCCATCGGTCAATAAGAAAGGCGACCATCTATTGGATTGGAATACGGCTGTTAAATTACCGTGGGGTATTCTCTTGCTTTTCGGAGGGGGCCTGGCAATCGCTTCCGGATTTGTCAGCTCGGAACTGTCCGTTTGGATTGGATCACAATTGTCGGGGTTGAGCGGCGTGCATATCCTCATCGTCATTCTCATCGTTACGACACTCGTCATCTTCTTGACGGAAATCACTTCCAACACTGCAACAGCATCCATGATGTATCCAATCATGGCATCACTTGCCGTCGCGTTAGGGTTCCATCCGTTTGCACTTATGATAGCTGCAGGTGTGGCCGCTTCTTGTGCGTTCATGCTGCCTGTAGCGACACCACCGAACGCCGTCGTTTTCGGTTCCGGCTATTTACGGATTCCCGATATGGCGAAGGCTGGGTTTGCACTAAATATCATTGGAATTGTCCTCGTGACAGCAGCGATCTATTTCTTGCTTCCGCTGCTATGGGGCATCGATTTAACAACCATTCCAGAATCATTCAAATGAATAAATTGAAAACAGGGCAAGCCATATTTCTACGGCTGCCCTGTTTTTATTCGTTACGCCCTCTTCGCTCGTCTATACCGAATCATTCCTACATAAACAATCGGCAAGATTGCCGTCAATACAATGAGCCCTACCCAACCGAACGATTCATATAGCGGGCTAAGCAATGTGCTGCCCATCGCTACGCCTATGTAATAAGAAACCAAATAGAGACTCGCTGCACTGCCCTTATGATGAGTCGCTTCCTTGCTGACAGATGCCGCCGTCAAAGAATGGGCCGTGAAAAATCCTAAACAGATGACACATAGACCGATAATGATCATAGTGAGCGATGAAAATGCTGTCATGCCAATGCCTAAGGCTAGTAATGCAACCCCTGCGAGCCTGACATTGCGGAGACCGAACTTCCCTGAAAGCCATCCTGCAAGCGGAGCCCCGACGACTCCGAACCCATACGCCAAGTATAAGTATGAAATCGCCTCAAGTGATAGAGAATACGGTGGATTAATCAGATGGAACGGTAAGTACGTCCACACACCTGTGAAAGACAATTGAAGAACGATGCCTAAGCCGAATACGATGAGCAAAGCAGGATTTTTGAGATGAAAAACAATCCCTTCGATATCTTTCGCAAAGGTCGTATCACTTGGCACGAAATTCCTTGATTTCGGCAACGCCAACAGCAGGATGACGAACAGCACCGTTCCGAAAATCGATAGTATGTATAAAGACATTTGCCAAGAAGCCTGTTCGGCAATAAAACCCGTCATGAAACGGCCGATCATGCCTCCCAAACTATTAAAAGATATGTAAAGCGCTGTTGCAATGTTCGTAAACTGCTTATGTATTTCCTCGCTGATATAGGCAAGTGCCGCGGCAGGTACACCAGCGAGTGCAAACCCTTGCACGAAGCGAAGAATGATGATGAGCAGGAATGAATCCGTGTTTGCGATAAGTAGAAATGGAATAGCCGATCCGATTAAGGAAAGGTAAATGTATACTTTCCGTCCGTTCCGATCCGAAAAGAAACCGAGGACAAGTAGTCCTGTAATTAACCCGATTGTCGTCATTGACATGGCAGTACTTGCATACGAAACCGATATGCCGAATTCTATTGTGAATAAAGGCAGGAGCGGTTGCATTGAATACATCGATGCGAAAATGAAAATAGAGGCGAACCCTAAGCCAAGTACAATTTTCCAAAATTGAAGATCCCTTACCGTATAGCCGTCATGCTGCATCATCCCACATCCAGTCGTCAGCCTAATAGATTGTATTATAACATTTTAAAATTGTAATCTGAAAGAAATGAAAATACCGGTATTGGATTTATCCAATACCGGCGTTTATTGTCATCCTTGTACATCCTTTGTAGCTGCATGTTTGATTTTTCTTCGTTGATCGTAAATATTGCGTACAATCACTTTTCCTACCGCATATACAGGCACACCAACGATAATGCCGACGAAACCGGCGATATTACCTGCTGCCAGGATGATTGTAATGACAGTTAGCGGGTGAATGTCGAGCGATTTGCCCATGACGTTCGGCGTGATAAGATTGCTGTCGATTTGCTGGGCTACGAGCGTCACGATCGCTACACCGATGACAAGTTTAGGCTTATCCATAAAAGCGATGATGAGAGCCGGCGCAACCGCAATCCATGGTCCGATGAAAGGAATCAAGTTCATGAATAGCGCAAAGATGGCTAGAAGCAATGCGTATTCAAGACCCAATATTAAATATCCGATGAAGATGAGAGTTGCCAGAATTGTACTGATCAGGAATTGTCCCTGAATGTAAGAACGTAGCACATTGTCAATATCGCTCAAGGTTTTTTTAACCCATTCACGCCGTTCCCCACTGAACAGGTCATAGATGATCGGTGCGAATTTTTCATGGTCCTTCAACATAAAGATGAAGAAAAACGGCACCAATACGAGCAGGAATATCGCTTGGAAGAAAGATTGTAAAAATTGGACAATCCATTTTCCAAAGTTCACAGCTATTGCCTGAATCGAATTTGTGGCACTGTCGATTGAACCTTGCAAGCTTGGAGGTAAATAATCTTCCAGATCCCCGAACATACTTCTCATATCATCGAATTTCTTCGACAAGGTTGGCGCGTTTTCGACAAGGTTATTCACCTGTCTCGTTACATGGGGTCCTATGATGGAAATGAAAATGGCTAGTATGATGACCAAGCCTGCCAAGATGATCAGAATACTTCCCCATCGCGGGATATTACGACTTTCCAGGAAACGCTGTATCGGTTCGGTCATGTAATAGAGCACTCCACCGAGCAACAACGGTAAAATAATCGCTTTTATAATAATGATGACCGGCGCAAATATGAAACTGATTTCCATGAAATATTTAATGATTAAGATGGCCAATAAAATGCCGACACCAACTTGGAACCAAAGCTTCTTTGTCAATTTCCCACGTCCTTTACCGTCTACGAAAGTATTTATTCAAGTATACGGTTTATTACGGTTGGTGTCGAAAAAAGTTTCACTAGTAGTGGTTTCGATTTTTTTATCGGTGAAGACGCAGAATGATTCCATTTCCAGAAGGATCTTCCGTCACAAATTGGCCCGCTCTTGGCTCCACACGAGCACCCAGTTCTTCAATTTTTCCGATTGCCGCAGCCAAAGTCGTTTCGTCAGGATATACAAGTGTGTAAGCTTGAAGTCCTGCGCTTTCTTCCGACGGTCGAGGCGCGCCTGCTCCATTCCACGTATTCAGTCCAAGATGATGGTGATAATTTCCCGTCGACATGAACAAGGCTTGCGGATAATGGGTGGCAACTCTGAAACCTAACGCTTCATAAAATGCTTGTGTCTCGGGAAGGCTTGCGACGTGGAGATGGACATGCCCCATGAGTGTTCCTTCGGGCAGACCATTCCATTCCTCATTCCCGCTTTCTTCAACAATTGCTCTTGCATCAAGCGGGTCCGTGCTCATCGCAACGAAATCATTTTGCCATTTCCAAGTTTCCGGTTCCCGATCACGGTAAATCTCTATTCCGTTTCCGTCAGGATCGGATAAGTATAGTGCTTCACTCACGAGATGATCTGAAGCCCCAAGGCGTACTTCGTTCTCTGAAAAATGCTTGATCGCTTTTCCGAGATCCGCTCGCGTCGGCAACAAAAGCGCGAAATGATATAGCCCTGTTCTTCTAGGCTCTTTCGGATGTATTTGCTCCGGCTGCTCCAATACGAGCAACGGATTTTTGCCATCGGCTGTTAAGATTACGTGATTATCATCCTTTTCCAACACGTCGAATCCGATAATTTCTGTATAGAAACTTGTCAATTTGTCCAGGTCAGTCACTTTTAAAACGACTTCCCCTGTGTATATATGTGGCGGGTGATGAAAATTCATTGTTTATTCCTCCCAGTAAGTTACTTACTTCATGTAACTAACTTTATATGCTATAATATAGTTTGTCAACAAATATAGATTTTATGTGAAAGGATTTTGGCATATGAATGAATTCGAGCTATGTCCACGCTTTGAAAAGACTGTCTCCATCTTGAGCCAGAGATGGACTGCGTTGATTTTATACCAACTCATGTCCGGTCCGCAGCGCTTTTGCACGATGACCGACAAATTGGGAGTGAGCGGAAAAACGTTGACGGAACGGCTAAAGGATTTGGAGCAGCGCGGGTTCGTCGTCCGCGAAGTATATCCCGAAACACCGGTGCGCATCGAGTATTCATTGACGGAGAAGGGAATGTCTTTGACGCCGATAATGAAAGAGATTGAAGAGTGGTCGAAGGAATGGGTTGAACTTGATTCCCCAACCACTACGAAATGAAGCCGATTGCACCCAAGCAACCGGCTTTTAGTCTATATTCTTATTTATGAATGACGACCGTCGTTCCTAACAGCACTTCCTTGGACAGCTCCAGGACATCTTTGTTATGCATCCGGATACAGCCGCGCGAGACGTTTTTCCCGATGGAAGAAGGATTATTTGTACCATGAATCCCGTAATGGGGTTTGGATAGCCCCATCCAATAAGCACCGAACGGACCGCCAGGATTCAGCTGTTTATTAATGATTGTAAATGTCCCGATCGGCGTAGACGACACAATCCTCCCAACGGCGATCGGATACTTTTTCAGCAATCGATCTCCATCAAATAGTTTTAACTCATGCTTTCCAACGGAGATATCAATCCAACGCACCATTGCCTTCCCACCTTCTTAAAAAAGGATTGTTTCTAATAAGATACGGTAAAGGATTTCGGCGGGCTGGGCGTGGGGGGATTTCTTTGGACGCAAAGCGGATCACTTTGGACGCATGGCGAGATTCTATGGACGCAGGGAGGCTTACATTGGACGGCAAGGGTTCTCTTTGGACGTGGGACCGCCCTTTTTGGGCGCGCCAAAAATTTAATTTAATTTAATCTAATCTAAAAACCGAGCGCAGAATAGCGATCGACATCCATTTTCATTCATTAAATTGAATATCACCTGCTTCCTTGACGCGCGCAAACCATTTCAGCACTCTATTATGATGATCAATGACCTGTCGGGCGGAAAGGCTCCCGGAATTCCATGTACTATGGGCATCCGCGACCAACGTGACATGATAGCCCATACTGAATGCCCTCCTGCACGTCGTATCTACGCAAATGTCCGTTTGAATACCTGCCAGAACAAGGTTTTCAACTTTTCGATGTTGTAGATGTTCTTCAAAATCTGTCTTGTGAAATGAATCCGGCGTGGTCTTTTGAATGATGGTGTCCTGTTCACCAGGTGCTAGTTCAGGATGTATCTCCCATCCGAAAGTTCCATTCTCCAACGGCTGCCCCATCCCTTCGTTATGTTGAATGAAAAATATTGGCGTTTCATTGGAACGGGCTTTTGCTATGAGATCTTTAATGTTTTGAATCAAGACTCCTCCTTGATAGACAGGATCCTCCTCCATGAACATTGCATTTTGAACATCAATTACGACAAGCGCCTTCTTCTTCATTGTCCCTTCCCCCTCTTAAAAGTTGAAATGTTTTACGCTCTCTCTTTCATTCTGCGGTGCTGCATTCAATCCCTTCTTGCAACCTGGAAATCCATTCATGACCGGGTACATGAGTTTCCAGCGCTTTGCAAAGCCAGTGCTGATCTTCATGGCTCAGCAAGTCCTTTACTACTTTAAAATCCGCATCGTCCTTCTCACGAAAATTCTTTGCTTTGTATAAAAGGACAATCGCCGGATTCAAATAAGGAATGCCTTCCTCGGAATTTAAAAATAATGTAGAACTTGGAAAAGTGATTGTGGGATCACGTCTAAAAACCCACTGCTCATTTTCCACTTCATTTATCAAGACTTCCAAACGTTCCTCGCTTCTCTTATGGTTGCCGTGTAATTCATGGATCGGCAGCTCAAGCATTTCCAAATCCCAATCAACGAGTTCCCCATTGACCGCTTTTTGAAAGGACCAGTCGGCTAATACATTCTTAAACCTGCGTTGATCTTCTCGAAGTACAGCGATTTCGATGTCCGAATGTTCCCGTGTTTCATTCCCGACAAAAAGATCTATTGCCCATCCACCCGCGATTCCCCAAGGACGATCATAGCCGCCCATCCATTTCGCAACTTTTCGACATGTCTCCAAGGTAATTCCCCCAATACTCGAAAAAAGGAGCGACCGCGTCACTCCCAGTTGTCTTTTCATTATTTTATCTGAACGTTGGAATCCTCACAAACTATTTTCACAACTTTCCGATGTAACTTAGATTTTCAATACCTTGTGAATCCAACGAGCCGTCCAATATGGCCTGCACATCTTTCAATGTATCCTGAAGATTCACTGATTGGCCCATTTGCCCGGTGTACTCTTCCGCCACATAGAACGGTTGAGTCAAATACGCTTCCAAAAGCTCTCCACGTTTGTAAGTTTGCACTTCGGAAGTCGGCAGCCTCTCTTCTCCGCCTACCGCAACAAGTGAACGCAATTCCCGGTAACGTCGTAATAATTTTTGTGCTCTTTGCTGAATGAAGAAATGATTCTGATCCATATGCGAGCCTTCCAGTACAGATGAAGTGGAGGCAATCGGATTGACTGCAGGATATTGGTGTCTTGCCGATAGATCGGCGTCGAACTGCCAAAGCGTTTCAAGTGGACCATATGGAAGCTCCTCATCTACCGATTCTCCCGTTAAGTCCAATAGGAAAGTCGTAACGGCTTCCATCCCGATTTGCTGTAAGCGATCTTGCAGCTCATAGATTCCACCGGCCACTACATGACTTTTGTCTGCTGCAAATGCAATTTCTTTCTCAAGGCCTAGGGCTGCCATTTTCTCATACGTTTCATCAATTGTTTTCGTTGTAATATCCACGTGTTCCAATATATCTTCCAACTCAGGGTAATCTCCCTCGGGCATTAATAGGAATGTCGTATAGCCCTCGCGCTTCAACCGATAGAATAATTCACTCATGACGACAAGTTGACCCATTTGCTTCCTAGCAACTAAACCGACTGTCCCGCCTTTTGCCAACGGTGCAAATAAATCCAATGTTTTAATCTTCGTTTCAATCATTTCGATTTTCTCCCCCCGGATTATCAATTCATCCAAACTGCACCCCGCCAGATCCGCAAGCGCTACAAGTGTCCTCACTTCCGATTTACCGACTGAAATTTTACCCGTACACAAATTCGAAACTGTCGCTGGCCGAAGACCGACCGATTTCGCCGCGCTCGTCAAATTCGGCACCCTTCTCCTTAGTAGTGAAACATTCAACCGAAGATTATCTCTTTCCATTTCCTCACCCCTTACTTTGTATAGTAATTTATTTTATGCCGTAACGCAATAACAAATTACTTCAAAGCGTAATTTATTTTTCAAAAGGAAAATTAGTTGCTTCTTTAGTACTGAACTCGTTGAAATATCCGGATAAAATTTTCGAAGTAGGGAATCTTAACAATGATCCAAAATCCAATGTGAGGAAGGTGACGTTTTTATGAATAAAATGGCGATAGCGGCATTAGGGATCGGAGCGGCTTTTCTTATGAGAAATAAAAAAGTCCGAGGAAAGCTGATGAGGCAGTTCGAATCGCTCGCAGAACCATTCACCTCAAAAAATGGATCACCTTATTCATAAGTGTCTTTCTCACGGGAGAATCGCATCCTTTATGGGTGCCGTTTTTTGTCGAGGACAATTCGCCATTCGATAATTGAGCCTTTGTACGATTAATTGAGCCCTTAATCGAATAAAGGAGCCCTTGTAGAAATAATAGAGCCCACCCGCACAAAATACGTACATCATCGTTGTTTAGACTCTACCAAATCGGGAAAGTATTTTATAAGCTAAAAACTAGGAGGTAACGATAATGAATAAAAAAATGGCATTGACCGCACTTGGTTTAGGCGCTGCATATTTGATGAGAAACAAGGACGCTAGAAATAAACTTTCGAAGCAGTTCGATTCGTTCGGCTCTACACCGATGAGAGGCGATAAAAGCTCCCGCAATTCCACTTCCTCCAGTCGGAATAAAGGCTTATTGGGCGGTCTATTCAACTGAATCCAATCAATATAAAGGAGAGGGCGCGCATTTGGAAGCGCCCTCTCCTTTTATTCTTGAACCGCAATATTGCGCCTCTCCATGTGAAGTACGATATAAATGCTCGCCTCGTACAGCAAGATCATCGGGATAAGAATGATGAGCTGGCTGACGAAATCGGGTGGAGTGATGAGCGCAGAGACAACTGCCAGTATGAGATAGGACCACTTTCTCACTTTGCGTAATGTGTGCGCTGTCAATACTCCGATTGCGGCCAGGAACATGGCGACGATTGGCAGCTCGAACAAGAGCCCGATCGGCATCGTCGTCATAAGCAGGAACTTCGCATATTCCTGTGCAGACACCATCACAGTGAAGTTCACGGCTCCTAACGATACGAGGAAGCCGTAACTCAGTGGATTGACGACGAAGTAGCCGAATGCCAATCCACCGAGAAATAAGATGAACATGACTGGCGAATACAGGCTCAGGAACTGCTTTTCCTTCAAGTGAAGCCCCGGCTTCACGAATTGCCATAAGAAGTGGCATAGGAATGGGAGCGATAATCCGAATGCTAAAGCGGTCGAGATGGACATGTAGAATACGACGACTTCCATCGGTCCGAGGACAATCAATTCATGCCCTCTCGTGGCAATTGGAAACCATAAGTTTACCGTCGCAAATACACCGACAAAAAAGGAAATGAAGACAACGGCACTTTTAATAAGCTGTTTGCGTAAATCGGTCAGGTGCTCGACAAGTGTTGGATCGTTGTCCGCCTTCCCATTGTTGCTATCCGGAGTTTCAATAAAAAGTTCCGGCTTCTGCTGCCCCGAATCCGATTCCGTTTCAACTCGCTCCTCTAACAGAGGCATCTTATCTTGTTGACTATCTTGCTCCTGCTGTACTGTCATCTTATCAAGAGGGCTTATTATTCTTCGATTATGATCTCCGTACGGATCCATTTCATCACCTGCTTACGGAATATCCGTTTTCTTCGGCGTATCCTTTACTTCTTCATCTTCAAGAATGTCGCGGGCTGATTTTTTGAATTCTGCCAATGTTTTACCGACCGCAGAGCCGACTTCCGGTAACTTTCGAGGCCCGAATAAAATAAGGACGATGACTAAGATGATGATTAATCCGGGAACGCCAATAGCTGCTAAATTCAAATGAAACTTCTCCCTTCATTCACACGAGTGAACCGCCGTTTTTGCTGTACTTTAAAATAGCTTCAGCAGTGCGATATGCCAATGCGCCAATCGTTCCGGTTGGGTTATAACCGCCATTATGAGGGAAGTTCCCCGCACCGACGACGAATAGATTCTCCGCGTCCCAATGCTGCAAATAGGTGTTGACAACACTATTGGCTGGATCCGTGCCCATAATTGTTCCACCCGTATTATGTGTTGTTTGATAAGGAACTATGTCATAGTCGGAAATAGGATTTCCAGGGACTACGGTTTTCGCACCCATTTCCTTCATAATCTCCGCAATCCGGTCAGTAAGGTACTTATGCATATTGCGGTCCTGTTCCGTGAAGTTGTACGTCAGCTGCAAAAGCGGTACGCCGTATGCATCACGATAGTCTGGGTCAAGCGACATAAAGTTTTCCTTATGCGGCATGGAAGCACCTTGACCGCCAATTGATAACATGCGAGTATAATTTTCAATCGATGCCTTTTTGAAATCTGAGCCCCACGCCGGGGTTTCTGGCGGAACCGGATTTATCTGTATCGGCCTGTATCCGGTTTGCGTAATTGAAATGCTCGCCCCGTGAATGAAATCGAGATCGGAATGATCAAAACTGTCGCCATTGAAATCATCAATTGTCATGCCTAGGGCACCTGCACCCATGAATACATTCATCTGTTCATTGAAGAATCCGGTTACGGTCGGTAAAATTTGATATCCATAATTTTTACCCAGTGTTCCTCTTCCCGTATCGGGATTATATTGCTCACCGATTTTGGAGACCATAAGTAGTTTTGCATTGTTCATTACATAACTTGTGAGGACTACCACTTCGGCAGGCTGGATGAACTCCTCGCCTGATTGCGTGTCTACATATCTAACACCCGTCACTTTGTTCCCCGACTTTAGAACCTCAACGACGTTCGCATGAAACGTAATATCGAAGTTCCCAGTTTTCATGGCTGTTGGGACAACAGTAATTTCCGGAGATGTTTTTGCCCCATATTCACAGCCGAACCGTTCGCAAAATCCGCAGTACTGGCAAGCGCCGATTGTTTGGCCATCCGGGTTTTCGTATACTTCAGACAGGTTTGCGGACGGTAACATGTATGGATGGTAGCCCAAGGAAGATGTAGCATTTTCAAACTTTTTCAGAATAGGCGTCTTTTTCATCGGCGGTGTCGGAAACTCCGAGGAGCGCTTACCCGCGAATGGGTTTGTATTTTCTCCCGATATGCCTGTCGTTTTTTCGTACTTGTCAAAATACGGCTCCAATTCGTCGTACGTAACTCCCCAATCCTGCAGTAAGTACTCTTTTGAAAGTTTGTTTTTCCCGTATTTTTTCTCGGTCATTGTCTTAATTTGAAAATCGTAAGGCAAGAAGCGGAAAGTGTGGCCATTCCAGTGTGTTCCCGCACCGCCAAGACCCTCGCCAAGGAGAAATGAACCCAACTGCCTCATTGGGAGCGCACGCATTTTACGATGGTTGCGAAACGTAATCGTCTCCTTCGACAAATCCTGCATCAGTTCATAGCGTATTGCATACCGATATTCATCATGCACCATTAGATAATCTTCAGTGCCCCGCGGTTTCCCTCTTTCCAACCCGCGTACTTTCAATCCCGCCTTTGCGCATTCGGCTGCGATAATGCCGCCCATCCAACCGACTCCTACCGTCACTACATCAACCTTATCCAATGTTTTCGCCATCAGTTAATCCCTCCGTCAATGCTGCATACTGCTAATTGATTTTGGTTCGATCTTTTGAAACTTCTCTTCTTCGATTACATTGATATATGCCATTTGATGGCCAGGGAATCCTTTCATCCGCCACCCGTCCATGTTCGTATTGCCGTTATAGATCGGATCGGCATAAGCTCCTTCCAATGTCGCTTGGCGGAGCAGCCGGAAAAAGAATTCCGACGATACACCTTTCATCTCCACTTCGTTTTTTTGGATGGAAGTAAGAATCTCATCCATTTGCCCGCCATCCAACTCGGTAAATCCTTTCTGAAATCGTTTCTGCGCCTCATCTTCCATCATTGCAATTCCCTGTCGGAAAATCTCTGCCCGAGTCAGCCTGCTTTGATATCCTTGTGTCGCTTCCCCTGCAAAAAACGGACCTTGCATATACTCGCGCGCGTTGCTACCGTAGTTTCCCGCCAACTGGTTATCTATAAAATAAGGAACACCAAGACCGATTGCACCCGGCCCGAGATCGTCCTCCGGAAAAATCCGTTCAACGGCTTGGGAAAGTATATTGAAATCAGCACGTTTCGTGAAGAACATTAAGCCTTTCACCGAGGTCGTATCATGGTTTTCCGCGTTTTGCGTGCCACCCTTCGTTTGCACTCCGTCTTTATTAACGTTATAGCCGACAAGACCCCCGATCAGCCCCCCTCCAACTAATGCTCCTGTGGCGATTCCTGTCGTTTTAAGGAAATCGCGCCTCGACACTCCTTTTTGTTCATTAGCCATTTTGTTTCCTCCTTCCTGTATGTGCCATCTAGCATGTCCGATTTTTTATAGGTTTCATACAATTCGAGCATAAATTATCCAATTGCGGTATATTGTTCTGAAATAGTGCCTTTGGAAGGAGATGTTTCAATTGAAGAAGCTTCTTTTATTCATCATGAGTCTAGCGGTATTGGCGGGTTGTTCTTTGAATGGTAAAACGGCTGCAACCTATATTCCTGCCAAACGACTGGCCACGAATCTGGAAGCCCCCTGGTCTATTGCTTCCGACGGGGAACGTTTTTTCATTTCAGAAAGGGCTGGGGCGATTGTAAGAGTCGAGAAGAACGGGAAAACGATACGGGAGGAAGTACGTCTGTCAGATCCACTTTCAAATGCTGCAGAAGCAGGATTGCTGGGGTTTGTTCTTCACGATGATTTCGTTGAATCCGGACTCGCCTATGCGTATTACACGTACAATTCGGACGGAGCTCCCGTCAATCGAATTGTGACGCTGAAGTACGCCGGAGAGGAATGGGAGGAGACGGAAATCCTTTTGGATGGAATTGAATCAGGGCCTGTCCATCACGGGGGACGGCTTGCATTATCACCGGAAGGGGTTCTTTTTGCCACGATTGGTGACGGAGCTGCTCCTGAAAATGCACAAGACCCGAATTCATTCAACGGTAAAATAGTAAAACTGCAGGATGAGGGCAGTGTCACCATTGTCAGTTTGGGGCACCGCAATCCACAAGGGCTTGCATGGAATGCGGAGGGGGAACTTTATTCTTCGGAGCATGGGCAGTCCGCAAATGACGAAATAAACAAGATTGTTCAAGGTGGAAATTATGGATGGCCCGAAATCGAAGGGATTGAGAGCAAGCAAGGCATGCTTTCGCCGCTGCTCACTTCGGGGACAAACGAGACATGGGCGCCGTCCGGAATGACGTTTCACAACGGCCTGCTATATGTTGCGGCTCTCAGAGGGGAAGCCATTTTAGTGATTGACCCGGAAACGATGGAGATTGCAGAAAAAATTGAAGGCTATGGTCGTATTCGGGATATCCATTCGGACGGGGAGTCACTTTACTTCATTTCCAATAACACAGATGGGCGGGGAAGCCCTTCAGAATCGGATGATGTTTTGTATACGTTTGCGAACATCAAAAAAATAGCAGATGAAGGAAGATTACATCTTCCTTCATCTGTCCTGATTCATTCTTCAAATCTTAAAATAGGAATGCGGTCTTCCAAGATTACAACTTCGTCCAGCGGAAGATCAATTCGAAATCCATCTTTGCCGTAAGGACTTACAGCGACTTTCTTATGGGCGAATGGATTATTCGTCACGAACGTCACCATGCCTGTCTCCTGCTCATAACTCTCCACCGCAAAACGATGACCCGACAGAATGGCATATGGGAAAACTTCATAAGCGTCTTCCAATACATCCGTGTCGACTTCCTTGAATAAATGACCATTCGTTCCCATTTCAACAAATCCTATTTCCTTGTCTTCCGGATT
Organism: Saccharococcus sp. Marseille-Q5394; assembly: GCF_946901335.1. Lineage (NCBI taxonomy): Bacteria > Bacillati > Bacillota > Bacilli > Caryophanales > Anoxybacillaceae > Saccharococcus > Saccharococcus sp. Marseille-Q5394. The sequence goes on from NZ_CAMPPQ010000001.1 coordinate 2,079,113, forward strand.
CCCAGACTGCAAAAAATATTTACGTCGTTGGGATACGATGGGATATTCTTTACCGTTCCAAACTGCAAAACGACCTTTTCTTATCATTCCATCTCCTCCAAGAAATGCTATATGTACACTTCTATTATATAAATCACTTAAATACCGGAACAGGTAAGTTCATCCAAATTTACGACATAATTTTCAAGGACTATCCACTCTTGCCAGTTCGGGAATCTTAAACCATTAAATTTTTACGTTTGCCTTTTTCCCTATGGGGTATTTAAAAACTACTACTCTTTGAGGAGGTTTTATCATGAGCGAAAGAGGAAACTCAGACAAGTTCAAAGGCGTCGTGAATAAAGTCAAAGGTGAAGCAAAAGACCAATTTGGTAACGCGACGGACGATCCAATGCTGCAGGCTGAAGGAAAACTGGATAAATTGAAAGGCGAAGCACAGCAGGAAATCGGCGAATTCAAGGATCGTTTCGGCAATTACAAAAATGAGCGTCGCTAAAGTAACAAAAGGTGGGCTGTCTCCTTAAAGGGAGGCAGCCTTCCCTTCATTATAAATGATCAGTATTGATTCGCGGGACCGTCCCGGCATTCTCATCCCTCGGTTGCAAGATGTTATCGCCTGACAGCATTTCACCGCTGTCTGTCATTTGTGCCCTACTATCCCTTTCCGTGTCTTCGACTTCACCGCCTCCACGCCCTTCCATTGCCAGTTCGGGTTCGACATCTTCGACAAAAATTGCAATGCCGCCGTCCTTCATTTCATCATAGATGCTTTCAGCTTCCCGCTTTGAGAAACCCATCTCTTCGAATATCATTTGTTGCTTTGTTCCATTGTCAATAAACATTCCCTTGAATCGATCAAGAAAATTCTCTTCTTCCCTTCCATCCAAAGCGACAAACGTTTGTCTTCGCAGTTGTGCGAGATCATCATCCGTATTTGCAACGGCATGGATTTGTTCTTCAGAATAACCTTGCGATGTGAGTTCGGTAATCTTGTAGAGTGCAGCATCAATTTTATTCAACGTACCGACGTATCTCTTGTCCACGTTTCACACACTCCTTTTTAATTTATTTTTAATACTTTACCCCTAGATTCGACTGAAAACACATTTTGTTTGTCTGTATTTTAATGTTTAGTACAGGCAAATCACGTGAATAGAATAAGGAAAGAAAGGAAGTGCTTTCAATGAATAAGAAAAAACCCTTCACTTCAGAAGATCGAAAAAATGCCGAAGGTCCCTTTATGGACAACCCAGAGAATTTGCCGACTGACAAGGAGAGCATCTACGACATGCACGAGGATATGCAAACCGTCGATTCGATTCCTTTGGAGGATGTAAGATTGGAAGAACATGAGGAAGACCATCACCGTGATACGAAAAGCAGTTCTTCCAGCGAGGAGAAATATAAATAATCGCAAAAAAGTAGAGGTGGAATTTCCAAGCCCTCTACTTTTTAATGCAAACATTATGTCGTTAGGTGTCGATATTCCCCGGGAAATGTCAGATAACGATTAGACTAAGGTCTTGGCAGCATTCCGTTTCGCCATGTACATACCGAAAAAGACAAGTACAATAATGAGAATACCCGTAAGTCCAACACTCATCCAATAAGCTGACTGACCATCAGATGCACCGAATGCATTCGATGCATACGTGCTCAATTTCCATGGGGACACCGTCCAGTACGTGCCGAGTATACTGTCAATGACCTGGAAAACGAGCAGGACCAGAATTGAAAGCCCCGCCGCCCCTCCCGTAGACATACAAGCGCTGAATGCAAGGACAACTGTCACAGCAAAGACCAACCATAAACTATAAGTCCCTAGAAACGCGAAGACTTCCCCTGCCGCCACTGAGTTGAATAAAATTCGGATATAATACCATGCCGCAAAAAAACCTAACCACACACTTGCCAACACAATCGCATTGACGACAATCCATTTACTGAGGAAATATTGACTAAACGACATCGGCCTCACGTATAGAAGCGTTGCCGTCCCGGTTTTTCGCTCTCCTGAAATTGATCCCATGAAAGCGAGGATTATAACGAGGATGCCGATCAACTGGTATTGGCCCATTAATGAAACAAAAATATCTTCTCCCCGGAATTCCGGCCAGACGAAATCTGTCCCTTCCGGCAGGTTACCAACGCTTTTCATAATTTCAGGGAGGAAATGGTTCGAGATCGGCTCTAGTATTCCAAAGATGACGAACACAATCGGAATCCAATACATTTTAAAATTACGGATGTTTTCCCGTAATTCCTTGTGCAATAATGCATTAAAGCTGCTCATTCCTCCACCGCCACTTTCATGAAAATTTCTTCCAAGCTAGCCGTCTGCAATTCCACTTTCCGTATATGCAGAGACTCTGTATGCAATAACGCTACCACTTCAGACGTACTTACCTCATCCTTGCCTGCATCGATGGATACTTGCTTCTTTTCCAATCTGACTGCCCAAGGGGAAATTGCGGTAAACCTTTCAGCCTCTATGTCCGACTCAAAATCGATGAGAATACGAGGGTTGGCGTATTTCTCACGGATGGAATCGAGCGATCCATTTTCAACGAGGACACCTTTCCTTAGGAATAACAGTTGGTCAGTCATTTCTTCCGCATCATTCAAAATGTGAGTCGAATATAAGATGGTCGTCTTCTGTTGAAGTTCCTTCAATAAGTTCATCACCTGGCGCCGTCCGACCGGGTCGAGCGCTGACACAGGCTCATCCAATAGCAGCAGCTCCGGTTCATGAACGATCGCCTGCGCCAATCCGAGACGTTGCTTCATCCCGCCGGAAAACGTTCCCGCCCTTTTTTTCATCGCATCCCCAAGTCCGACAAACTCAAGTGTCTTTTTCGCTTCCGCTAATGCCTTCCTTTTTTCGACACCACTTAACACTGCAGCCATCTCCGTGAATTCAAGTGCTGTCAGCCAAGGGAAGAATTTGGGATATTGAGGAAGGTAGCCGATAGATGCCCGGATATCCGGCTTTGGTTTCCCTCGGAATAAAATGGATCCATTCGTCGGCGTGACTAGACCCGCGAGCATGGATAATGTCGTTGTCTTCCCTGCTCCATTCGGACCTATCAATGCCGTTGATGTCCCTTCCGCCAATTCGAATGTAATAGAAGCCACGGCATTATGACTCCCATAGTTTTTCTCTAGATCATGCACCTGCAGCAAATTGGTCATGATTGCTTCCTCCCGAAGATGAAATACAAAATCGGTCCAACGATGTTGACGAGCAATATGATGAAAATCCACATGATGAACGGCCCGTTTGTCCGCTGATTTCTGATGACATCAATCAAAGCGACAACCGCCAGGATGAGTTGAAGTACAAGAATCGGTAAAATTAGATTCCAAGGTATGTTTGCAAGTTCAGACATGAACGTCACAACCTCTCCGTTTGTTATAGATTGAGTATAACACGCTTGTTATATGTTGTATATAACAAATTAAAGTTTTTTAAAAATAGTGCAAACTGTAATCACTGTTAATGGCGGATAGCTTATTTTGGACGCGTAAACACTTGCTATGGACGCGGGATCGCTCGGTTTGGATGTGTCACGATCTGCTTTGGACGCCAAGCCGCACTCTTTGGACGCGGGAATACCACCTTTGGACGCGGGTCCTACAGATTGACTACCCGCACTGATTTCGACCAACCGTGTTATACTATTGCGTGAACTGGAACTGGAGGTTGCAAGATGAAACTATGGATGTATCCGCTGTTCGTCATTCTTGGGGCGTGCAGCTATGGAATTCTTTCAACTATCATTAAATTGGCCATTGCGGACGGGTTTACAGCACCCCAGGCAGTAACGAGCCAATACTATACCGGTTTTCTATTAGCCGTACTCATTTATCTCTTCACTCGACGGACACTTCCGAAGTTCGGCGGCGGTTTTACGCTGGTCATCGCCGGTCTGCTAACAGCAATCACAGGAACAGTTTATGGGAAAGCTGTCAGCTTGATGCCCGCTTCCCTCGCAGTCGTCATGCTCTTTCAATTTACATGGATCGGCATGCTTTTCGATTGCATCGCCCGCCGGCGACTTCCGAAACGAATTGAAGTCATTTCACTACTGTTTTTATTCGGAGGTACGATTTTAGCTGCAGGCGTTGTCGATGCCGACTTAAGCGGCATCCCTTGGCAAGGATGGGCTTGGGGAATGGTTTCGGCAGTCAGTTTCTCGGCATTCCTCATGGTGAATCAGCGGCAAGTTGGAGGGATGGACATGATCACTAGGCTATTGTTCATGTCATTCTTCGCCGCTGTCGCCATCACCTTCTTTCAAGAGCCTCAAATCGTCTGGGACGGTACATTGCTGAACGGCTTATGGATTTATGGCCTGATTTTAGGAGTGTTCGGCATCATTTTGCCGATCCTGCTCTTCTCCATCGGCATTCCAAAAGTCGGGACAGGGATGGCGTCAATATTAAGCGCGATTGAACTGCCGGTCGCTGTTACTGTGTCGATGATATTACTGCATGAGCATATGACCGTTCTGCAGATTACGGGAATTGTGATCATCCTTATCGGGATGACATTGCCTAGTATCGCTAATCGACGGATACGATTGAAAAAGATTGAGGAGATTTCCACATCACTTGAGTAAGTGATGTGGTTTTTTTGTTTCGCTGAAAACTTTTCGGCAAACCTGAGGGTATATATAGTGAGAGCAACAAACTAGGTTGTTCTGAAAGGAGTGTGCCGCGTGCAGCAGGAAAAGTGGGTTCGGAAAATACGGGCGGGCGACCAAGCCGCATTCCGTCAATTTTATGAAGCGTATGCGGGTCCGGCAATCCGGACGGCAAGCGCAATCACCCGCAACCGAGAGATGGCGAAAGATGCGGTGCAGGAAACGTTTATCCGGGTGTATAGGCAAATCGGCAGCTATAATCCAACATTGCCATTCGATCCTTGGTTTTATCGGATATTGACGAATGAATGTCTTCGTTTACTGAAAAGGGAATCCCCTCTTTCAACTATCGAAACACAAGAAAACGACCCTTCCCTCGTAGAGGAATCGTTCGATCAATTGACGGAGCTTTACGATATTATTCAAGCATTGGACGATACTCATCGTATTCCGCTTATCTTGAAATACATCAAAGGATTTTCCGAAAAAGAGATTGCGGATATTTTAGGGATGAATCAGAACACCGTAAAGTCGCGATTATTCAAAGGAAGAAAGCGGTTGAAAGAGCAATTGGAAGCTACTCGAGAGGAGGATATGTCCTGATGAGCAAATTTGATGATCGGATAAAGAGGGAGCTTGAACAACATACCGATGTGGATGTACATGAACTGAAGGATGATATTTGGAATGAAATCAACGAGGAGCTATTTGAAGGGAGTAGGACAACAATGAAAAGAAAAAAACGATGGATACCTGCAATACTCATTGCAGCGGCAGCACTCGTCCTTGCGTTCACCTTGCAGACGGACCCTGGCCTGGCGTTGATCAAAGGCATTAAGGATATGTTCGTCCCCGAAAAGGAGATCATTCAAAGCATCGAAGGACAGGACGAGCCGACGGAAGTCCATTTGAATGAAGGAAAAGATTCCGAGTATATCATTTATGTGGATGAATCCCGTTATAAAATGATCAAAGGGGAAGATTCCGATGTCATTACGACAATCGAACCTCTTCCTGAAAAATATCCTGAAGTGAGTATGGAAATCAAACAATATCCAACCGATAAACCGGAAACGCTTGTGAAGGAGCTTGAGGAAAAGTTGAAGGTCGATTTCCCTGATCTGCGGGAAGTTGAAACGGTCTCGGAGCCGGTCGAAGGTTTCTGGCTGCATGGACTGACTGAGTCGACTTGGGATGGAAAGGTTATTGATGTGTACGTCATCAGCAACGGCAAGGATGGGAGCTTTGTCATTACCGAGAACTATTTCCTAGAAGCAGCAGAAGGCCATGGTGCAAGGTTCTATCACATGCTACAGAGCTTTGAAATTATCGAATGAACGGAGTCTAGAAGGGGGGATCCTTTTTCCCCTTCTTTTTTTTTAGGTATAAAAGTAGATTCGCCTGCTCTTATGCATATGTTATAAGAAGATAGGGTATAGATTGAGAAGTAGATAGCAAGGAGGCTCTTGGGCATGGATATTTTCATGATTATCATCGACACGCTGATCGTTTTATTATATATAACACTGATCGCATTCATTACACCTTTCACGATGAAGTATTTAAAAAGAAGGAACCAGGATATATTCATACAAATGTTGCCGATCTGTTTCATCGTTTTTGTCAGCAGCATTATCATCTCCATGGGGCTAGGCGGCTTCAAAGAGATGGTGTTCTTTCAATTAACAAGTATCGTTTCACTGGTTCTTCTAGGTTTTCTATTATTCCTGACATTGGCAATGAGAGTATTATGGAAAGATAAATATGATCGGTTAGTCGAAAGAATCCTTTCCTTTCGCACAAAAAATGTACGGAGCTTCTCACTGAAATAAGTGGGAAGCCCTTTTCTGTTTGTTGTACACTGTTTGTAAACGGATTACACAAGGAGACAGGTTTATGTTAAAGGATCGCATTTATTATCAAGACAACTATAAACAGTCATTTAGTGCACGTATTATCGGAAATGGGATGGATCCGGAGGGGCGCCCCTATGTCGTATTGAACAACACGGCGTTTTACCCGACCGGCGGCGGGCAGCCGCATGATACAGGAACTATTGAAGGAATCCGAGTGATTGATGTGGAGGAGATGGACGGTGAAATCCGTCATTTTCTTGAAGAAGAGCTTCATTCCAAAGAGGATGTGGTAGGCGAGATCGATTGGGAGCGCCGTTTCGACCATATGCAGCAGCATGCGGGGCAGCATATTTTGACGGCTGCTTTTGTCCGGCTTTTCGGATTCCAAACAGTCAGTTTTCATCTAGGCAAAGGACTCGTTTCCATTGACTTGGACGCGGAAAAAGTGACAGCAGAGCAATTAGCTGCTGCTGAAAAGCTTGCGAATGATATCATTTTGGAAAACCGTCCTATTGAAACAAAATGGGTGACGGAAGACGAGCTTTCGGAGTATTCGCTTCGTAAACAATTGGCCGTGACAGATGAGATCAGGCTCGTCATTATACCCGATTTCGACTATAACGGCTGCGGGGGCACCCATCCTTCTTCGACAGGGCAAATCGGGTTGCTGAAAATCCTCTCCACGGAAAAACAGAAGCGGAAAGTCCGTGTCCACTTTGCTTGTGGCGGTCGGGTTCTACAACAGCTGCATCGCAAGCATGAAGAGCTGTCCACAGCTTCCAAACTGCTGAGCGCACCTGAGGAAGGTGTAAGCGTTGCAATCGAGCGATTAGTAGCTTCTCATCATTCATTGGAAAAAGCATTGGAAAGTGCAAAGGAAGAGTTATTGTTCTTCGAGATGAAAAACTTATTGGATAATAAGAATGGCAACATTGTAAAAGCCTCATTTAGTAATCGGACTGTACAAGAGCTGCAACAATTGGCACGGATGATTGTAACGGAGGATGATTCGGCAATCGCCCTTCTCGTTGCCGAAAATGAAGAACGTCTTCAATTCGTTGCGGCCCGGGGCGCATCCGCCGAGACAAGCATGAAACTGGTTTCCGCTTCAGCCTTGCCTTTACTCAACGGAAAAGGTGGCGGAAATGATGCATTTGTCCAAGGTGGCGGCGAGCGGACAATGACTGCAGAAGAACTCTTGAATGTGATGGAGAATACGATTGGCAACTAATTGATATGTGGCTCCTCCCGATTATCTTACCGGGAGGAGTTTATTTTATTGTAAAGCTTGCTCTCTAACTATGTTTTCTATTTGTCAATAAGGGTATATAAAGACATTAGATACAAGGATACTTCTGATATCTTCGAAGGAGAGATTTACATGAAGAAAAGAATCGTATTCATTTCTGATCACGGCGATCCGCTTGCACCGCTTGGAGGCGAACAGGCAGGCGGACAAAATAATTACGTAAAACAGTTAGCACTTTCATTGGATAAAAAAGGCCATACAGTGGATGTCATTACCCATTGGGCTGATGCAAAAACGCCTGCTATAGAGGAATTCGGCTCCAAATGTCGAGTAATCCGTGTATCGGCAGGGGTGAAGGGCTTTGTACCGAAGAACCAGATGTACGACATGCTGTACGATTTTTATGACGAAATGCGTTCTCGAATCGACTTGTCGTCCTATGACTTGATGCATACTCATTATTGGCTTTCCGGGCTTCTTGGCGCGAAAGTGGCAGAGGAATATGGATTGCCATGGATTCACACTTCCCACTCGCTAGCAATTGCCAAAGAGCAAGCGACGGGCGTTCGGGAAGCCAAAAGAATGGACGCTGAGCAATTGATATTGCAGTTAGCTGACACTGTAGTCGCTACGACTGCAACCGAAAAGAAATTAATTCATAGCTTCGTTGCAGACCCTTCCCCCATTAAAGTCATTCCCATAGGGGTTGACAAGAACTTCAAGCCAACTATCGAAAAGGAAAAACGGCAGCCATTTTTCGCATTTGCGGGAAGGCTGGAAAAGACGAAAGGAATCTACACGCTTCTTCAAGCCTTCAGACTACTAATGGAGCGGCATGAGCTGCCGCCATCCGCAAAGCTCGTCATTGCAGGAGGAGACCCGGATAAAATTGATATGCAAAAGAAACTGCCGGCCGATCCTAAATTGAAAAAGGCGGTTAAGGGATTGGAACGGAATATCGAATTCATCGGAGCCCGTACCCAACGCCAATTGGCTGATCTATTCAACGAAGCGACCGCCGTCATTGTACCTTCTACGTACGAATCGTTCGGAATGGTCGCTGCGGAAGCGCAAGCATGCGGAAGCCCTGTCATCGCTTCGAAAGTTGGAGGTTTACAGGACGTTGTCCGCCATCGAGAGACGGGCATCCACATTGAAAAGGAAAACCATGAGCATTTGGCATTCGCCATGAAGCTACTTGCAGCAAATAATGAGTTCGCCCGTGCCCTCGGAAGGCGTGCTGCTGCCTATGCGCGGCGGGAATTCGATTGGGACACTGTCGCCAAGAAAATGGATGAATTGTATGAGGTGGTCATGTTTGAAAAACAAAAAGTATTTGCTAGCGACTGATTTGGATGGAACGTTTGTCGGTGATGTGGATGCGCTCGGGCGACTGCTTGAGTACTTTAACAGCGCGCCTCATGAGATCGCGCTCTTCTATGTGACTGGCAGGCATTTTCCCTCCGCCCAATCGCTTATCGCGGCAGAAGGGTTGCCGATGCCCGATCTGCTTATAACGGATGTGGGTACGTCTATTTATCATGCCGACGGGTTAATGGAAGTTTCGGATTGGAAAGAGCGAATGCAGAAAGATTGGCAGCCTGAGATGATTGCCGAAATTGCGGCCACTTTTCCTTCTTTGAAAAGACAGGAGCTACCCGATGATCGACGTGTTTCCTTTACTGTGTCTGATGATATCGGGGCGGTGGATGAATTCCGGGAAGCACTCGATGCCCAGGCGATTCCACATACGTTCATCTTCAGCTCAAACCGGGATATTGACGTACTTCCTTTTGGAGCAGGCAAAGGGAATGCATTGGAATATGCACTCGAACGGTATGCGATGGATGGGGTCCAGTTGCTGATCGCAGGCGATTCTGGCAATGACAGGGACATGCTTTCCCTCGGCCACCCTTCCGTCATCGTCGGCAACGCCCAGCCCGAGCTGCTGGAAATGGAGCCTTGCGAGAATCTTTTTCGAGCAAATGAAAACTGTGCGGGGGGCATTCACGAAGCGTGGCTACACTTTTATGGGGAGGGGCGGGAGTCTGTTGGATGAGTTGTCACCGAATCTCGGCGGTTTATCACCGACTTGTGGGGCGTTATCACCGAATCTAGGTGGTTTATCACCGAATCTCTATGGTTTATCACCGAATCGGGGGATTACCATCAACTTTGCGAGCTTTACCACCGATTCTCACGGAATCACGCCAACTTGAAAATTTATCACCACTTATAATGGGTTTATCACCACTCAGAGACACCTTATCACCACTCACGATGAGGTTATCACCACTCAGCATCTATTTATCACCGCTTAACCATTTAACAGCTCTCTTTATCCATAAAATGGATCACAATAACAAAATATCTCCATGCAAAAGGCTGCCTCCCAAGGGATGGCAGCCTAATTCATTCAAAATATTAATAAGCTCTCGCAAACCAAACTGTATGTTTCGAGTCTTTTCCACAATTAATGCATGTCGACTTTTCAGCCGGTGGATTGAATGGAATGTTGCGTGTAGTGAACATTGTTTCTTCCTTCACTTGCTCTTCGCACGCGTCCTCGCCGCACCAGCCGGCAAGAATCCAACCAGGGATTTCGCCTTTCTCCGCCGAATCCGCGATATGCTTCGTCAGGTCCTCCATTGTGTCGATATGCGTATGGGAATGCTCCGCCCGGAAAGCACGCGCTTTTTCAAGCAGGCGTGTCTGCATCGTTTGCAATTCCTGTTCTATGCTGTCGACGATATTTGCCAAGTCAATGGCGACTTTTTCGTCTTCGTCGCGCGCTTTCATAAGCGCTTGATTGTTCTCCAAATCACGTGGTCCTAGTTCAACACGGACTGGAACGCCTTTCAGTTCCCACTCATTGAACTTGAATCCTGGAGACTGATCGGAATCATCCAATCGCACGCGGATGCCTTTCGCTTTCAACTCAGCGAAGACTTCATCCAACTTCTCCATGATGGCTGGGTTCTTCTTCCAAGGACCGACTGGGATTAACACAACTTGTGTCGGTGCAATACGTGGAGGCAGCACAAGTCCTTGCTCATCCCCGTGAACCATGATGACCGAGCCGATCAAACGCGTCGAAGTTCCCCATGATGTCGTATGGACGAATTCATGACGGTTTTCCTTCGTCAAATATTTGATGTCGAATGCTTCCGCAAACTTCGTACCTAAATAATGGGACGTACCTGCTTGAACCGCTTTCCCGTCCTTCATCATCGCTTCGATTGAATACGTGTCGACTGCGCCTGCAAAACGTTCTGAAGGCGTTTTTTGTCCGTCATAAACTGGAATCGCCAATAGCTCTTCCACGACTTCTTTATAAATATTCAACATCTGCATTGTTTCTGCACGTGCTTCTTCTTCATCGACATGCGCCGTATGGCCTTCTTGCCATAAAAACTCAGACGTACGGATGAAAGGCAATGTTCTTTTTTCCCAACGGAAGACGTTCGCCCATTGGTTGATCAATACTGGAAGGTCACGATAACTCTTGATCCAATCGGAATACAAGTGGCCGATCATCGTCTCGGACGTCGGACGCAATGCCAAACGCTCTTCCAATTTCTCACCTGCAGCTTCCGTCACCCATGGTAATTCAGGAGAAAATCCTTCGATATGATCTTTCTCTTTTTGGAAAAACGACTCAGGAATTAGCATCGGGAAATATGCATTTCGGTGGCCGGTCTCCTTGAAACGCTTATCCATTTCAGCTTGGATATGCTCCCAAATTTCGTAGCCGTCCGGTTTGAATGCGATACATCCACGAACCGGTGTATAATCCATTAAATCCGCCTTCTGGATCGTGTCGATATACCATTTTGAAAAATCGTTCTTCTGATTACTCATCTTGATTTCCTCCCTATACATAATAAAAAGCGCAAAGCTGTCCTGACATAAGGACGTCTTTGCGCTGGATAGACGTGGTACCACCTTCATTCGGCCTAGCGATGCTAAGCCCTCGAACGTTCTGTAACGAAAACGACCCGGTCATGTTTGCATGACATCTCCGTGGTAGGGTTCAATGAAAAGCGGTGGTACGGCTCTCAGCAATTTGCCATACTTTCTGGTTCACATTTTTCATCTACTTGGCCACATCAGTGATTCCATATTGCTTATAATATAGCAAATACTTGTGATTTATACAAATGCCGTTGTGTTTTGCTTCCGCCCGACTTGGATTAATCCTGTTCTTTGCTATAGTATGATTGATACTACTAGATGGAGGAATCAAGTCATGAATAATTTACCTAATTGTCCAAAATGTAATTCCGAATACACATATGAAGACGGAAACCTGTTTGTTTGCCCTGAATGTGCACACGAGTGGACATTGGAATCCCAGGAGACCGAAGAAGAAGCTGCGGTCGTCCGTGATGCGAATGGAAATGAATTGAACGACGGTGATACAGTAACTGTCATCAAAGATTTAAAGGTAAAAGGAAGCTCGAACGTCGTCAAAATGGGAACGACGGTGAAAAACATCAAGTTGGTTGAAGGCGATCATGATATTGATTGCAAAATCGCCGGTTTCGGTGCAATGCAGTTGAAATCAGAGTTTGTGAAGAAGATTTAAGCAGATTCTCACTGAGTCGAAGGTCCCGAAATGACGATAACTTCCGGAAAGTGACCGATAACTCTCTTGAATTGAACGATAACTCACGGAAATTGGTCGATATTCGTTGTGAATTGAACGATAACTCACGGAAATTGATCGATATCCGTTGTGAAATGAACGATAACCTCACAAGATTGATCGATAACTACTCATATCATCTTTTTGCCTGCCACTTTGCGTCAACTATAAGGGGCTGTTCCAGAATAATTTCCGGAACAGCCCCCTTTTCCCGTTTACAACTTAAATTGAAGAACATTCCGATTGAGTTCTTCAGCGTATTTCGATAGCTGTTCTGAGCTCATTGCCACTTCTTCCATCGAGCTATTTGTCTGTTGCGCTGAAGCAGATGTCTGTTCAATGCCTGCAGACGTTTCTTGCGTAATGGCTGCAATCTCCTCTACTGAGCCGCGCATTTCCTGACTGCGGGAAACCATCTCCGATAAGTTGCTTGAAATGGTTGTAATATGGGCGGCCACTTCTGTTACAGCATCATTAATATCGTTGAACGTTTGACTCGTCTGCGTAATTTGTTCTGTACCTTTTTCCACTTCCCCATATCCTTCAATGAGGGATGCTGCCACCGAACTGGATTCGGATTGTATGTCACCCACAATTTTCGTAATGTCCGTCACGGAAAGGGAAACCTGTTCCGCCAAGTTTCTCACTTCTTCGGCTACGACTGCGAACCCTTTGCCGTGCTCGCCTGCCCTTGCCGCTTCGATAGCTGCATTTAAAGCTAATAAATTCGTTTGGTCCGCAATATCTTTAATGACGACAACCAATTTCGAGATTTCCTGTGATTGGGCATCCAAACCTTGTATTTTATCGACCGAGAATTGCACAATGCTATCAATTCTACCCATTTGCTCATTGGAAAGATCCATTAAACGGCGACCTTCCGAAGTCATGTTCAAGACTTTTGTAGACGCAACTTGAATATGTCCGCCTTTTTCATCTGCCTCTTCTACTTGATGAACGAACGAGTCCATCAAGTCAGATAAATGACCTGCTTGTGTCGCTTGAGATTCTGCACCTTCCGCCAAATCATACATCGTCATAGCTACCTGGTCGGTCGCGGATTTCACTTCTGTCGCGGATTGCGTCAGCTCTTCACTTTGGGCTGATACAGAGCTTGAAATATCATTGATCGTATTCAACAAATTGCGGGTGTTATGGCTCATCTCATTTGCCGCATGGACAAGCTGGCCAATCTCATCCTTGGCAGTTGTGATCATATTTTCACCGCTTAAATCGCCTTTAGCCATCTCAGTCATACGATTCATTATCATCTTAATCGGTTTTGTAATTTGTTCTGCTGTTAAGAGTGCAGCAGCTATACTTAATAGGATGACTAAAACCGTCACAATGCTCACAATCTTAAGCGTCAGATTCCCGTCTTCGATAATTTTCGCTTCTGCAGCATTAATATTTTTTTCATAATCTGCCGCCAATTTCTCATATCCTGCCATAATTTCACGAACCATCGGAGTCGACTGATCTAAGTTTCTCAGCGCTAACTCCTTGTTACCTTTATCATACTCACCAAACACTTCTTCACTGATTATCGTTCGCCATGCTATCGTTTTCTCGATGAGACGATCAAACTCTTCCGTTTCATTTATATCCCGAATGATTGCTTCACTTTGCTTTCCAAGCTCAGTATACTCATTGAATCTGTCCTTGAAATCTCCTCCGTATAGGACATATCCCCGGGCTGTCGAAATACGGTTGGCCATTGTCAACGCCATCTTATCATGGGCAATCAATAGCGGAAGCTCTCTCTCCACTATATTCCTTGCCTCTTCATTACTCTTCATTACTACGTAAATATTATAAACGCCATACAAAAGCACTAATAAAATTACCAATGAAAAAGAAAACAACAATTTACTTTTTATACTTTTAAACATACTCTACATCTCCTATTATTTTTGTATTCGAGTCCACACACGATTACTAATATCGGTCGGATTTACTATAAGTAAAGTAATTAATTATTCACGTGATAGTGTTTTTTCTCTCTACTCTTCCTTATTGCAATACCCATAAGTTGCAGTTAAAGGCAGCCTCCTCTATAATTATTAAACAAATTCGAGTGGATTGGATGCATTCGATAAATGAAAAGAGGCGATTTGAACGATGTTAAAGACAACTGTGTTCGAACAACTAAAGCAGGCAATGAGAGACAAGGATGTCCTTTCCAAAGGCGTGTTGACAATTTTGAAGTCCGGACTTGACCTTGCTGAAAAAGAAAAGGGTTCCGCTTTGACAGAGGAAGAGGAAGTCGCAATCGTCAACCGCGAAATCAAACAGACGAATCAAGCGTTGGAAGGTGCCGAAAAAGCGCAGCGTGAAGATTTAATTGAACAGGAAAAGGCGAAATTAGTTTTGCTTAAATCATTCTTGCCGAAGCAATTAAGCGAGGATGAAGTGAAGGCATTGCTGACAGAAGCGGGAGTCGTCCAAGGTATGAACATGGGGGATGCAATGAAAATTGCTAAGCCGCTCCTAGCCGGCAAAACAGACGGCGCTACGATGTCAAAGGCTGTGAAGAGTCTCATTCAGTAACATAGGTAAAAGCCCATCCGGATGGATGGGCTTTTGTATTTGTATTTGAAAGCTGTTACAGTTTCACTCGTTGAAGTCTAAGCGCGTTCAGTACGACCGATACCGAGCTGAAGGCCATCGCGGCGCCCGCAACCCATGGGGCTAACAGACCAAGTGCCGCCACAGGTATGCCGATCGTGTTGTAAAAGAAGGCGAAAAACAGGTTCTGCTTAATGTTGCGCATCGTCTTCCGACTCATAATGAAGGCATCAGCAACACTATTTAGATCGCCGCGCATTAACGTAATGTCTGCCGCCTCAATCGCAATATCCGTTCCGGTGCCGACCGCCATACCGATATCCGCCATAGCAAGCGCCGGAGCGTCATTGATGCCATCGCCGACCATTGCGACTTTCTTTCCTTGAGATTGCAGTTCTTTGATTTTATCGCTTTTCTGGTCTGGAAGAACTTCTGCAATGATATGAGTCAGTCCAACTGTCCGGCCGATTGCTTCAGCAGTATGTCTGTTGTCCCCTGTCAGCATAATGACATCGAGTCCAAGTTCCTGCATTCTTTTGATTGCCTCTTTGGAAGTTTCTTTCACAGTATCCGCAACCGCCACGACGCCCGCAAGCTTCCCGCCAATTGCGATAAGCATCGCTGTTTTCCCTTCGTTCTCCATTTTCTCCATCGTGGATTCAATATCATGAAGGTCAACATTACGGCTGCGCATTAATTTTCGCGTACCGACAAATAAATGCTTTCCAGCAACTTCCGCTTCAATTCCGTATCCAGGAAGCGCGTTGAAAGCTTCCACTTCAATCAATTCGACACCTTTTTCTTTGACGCCTGTTACGATTGCCTGCGCAAGTGGATGCTCAGACTGGTTCTCAGCCGATGCGACCAATTGAAGGACATCTTGCTCAATAAAGCCTTCCGATACGATAACGTCTGTTAACGCTGGTTGACCTTTTGTAACAGTTCCTGTTTTATCTAACACTACCGTGTCAATGGAGCGGGTATTTTCAAGATGCTCCCCGCCTTTAAACAGTAATCCCATTTCAGCAGCTCGACCCGATCCTGCCATGATGGAAGTCGGTGTTGCCAATCCAAGTGCACACGGACATGCAATGACGAGAATGGAAATGGTCGGAATGAGTGCCGATCTGAAGTCGCCCGGCGTGACAGCGAAATACCAGATGAAGAACGTTAAAATAGCAATGCCGACAACGATAGGGACAAAGATGCCCGAAATTCTATCCGCCAAACGTTGGATTTCAGCTTTGGAGCCTTGCGCTTCTTCAACGACTTTGACGATTTGCGATAATGCGCTATCCTTACCGACCTTCGTTGCTTTGATTTGCAATGAACCATTTTTATTGATCGTAGCCCCGATAACGGAGTTTCCAGGTACTTTATCGACAGGAATACTTTCACCTGTAATCATCGATTCATCAATCGCCGATTGTCCGGAAACAATTTCTCCATCGACAGGAATTTTTTCACCTGGTTTTACGAGGATGATGTCCCCTGCAACCACTTCTTCTATGGGGATCTCTTGTTCAATACCATCCTTCAGAATTCGTGCAGTTTTCGCCTGCAGGCCAAGCAGTTTTTGAATCGCCTGGCTCGTTTTCCCTTTTGCTCTCACTTCGAATAATTTACCAAGAACGATGAGTGTGATGATAACTGCGGATGCTTCAAAGTAGAGCTCCGGATGACCGGCACTACCCGCATTCATCCATTCAAAAGTTAAGTAAAGGCTGTAGAAATAGGCAGCGCTCGTTCCCAGTGCGACAAGCACATCCATATTGGCACTCAGATTTCTCAATGAATTGTAGGCACCTTTATAAAACTGTGCCCCCACGATGAATTGAACAGGTGTCGCAAGTGCCAGCTGCACCCATGGATTCATTAAGATTGCCGGCAAATAAAGGAAAGAAAGGAATTCGAAATGTGCTACCATCGTCCACAATAATGGCAAAGTCAGTATTGCAGAAAAAATGAATTTCCGGTATTGTTTTTTAATTTCCTGTTCCTTATGATCTATTTTTTCTTTGCCATTCGTTTTTGGAATCAATTCATAGCCCATCTTCTTCACTTTGGCCATCATTTCATTCGGGCTTGTTTGTCCGCTGTCATAGTCCACTGTCAGCGTTTCAAGTGCAAAATTGACCGTAGCATTTGATACACCATCCATTTTATTGACACGTCTTTCAATTTTCGTTGCACAAGCCGCACATGTCATGCCTGACACATCAAATTCAGTTTTATCTTGAATAACGTCATACCCTAGTTTTTCAATTCTCGACTTGAACTCATCGATATTCGTTTTAACTGGATCATAAACGATTGTGGAGCTTTCCAAAGCAAAGTTGACATTTGCCTTTTCGACTCCTTCTATTTTGGATAATCCCTTTTCAATCCGGTTTGCACATGCCGCGCATGTCATTCCGTTAATTTTTAAGGTTTTTTCTGTTGTCGTCATCTGTATTCCTCCTATACGGGGTAGGGGTATATTGAATGGAAAAAAGAAGGATTATACGACGTAGTATAACCACTTCCCTTTCTATATACCCCCATATGGTTAGTAAAAAGCCTTCAATTAAGCGATATCATAGCCTTGGTCTTCAATCGTTTCCTTTATTTGCGCGATATTTGTTTTATTATCGAACTCAACTGTTACTTCTTTAGTGGCAAGGTCCACTGTAACAACGGAAACACCTTGTAGTTCACCGACGCTTGACTCGATCGATTTTACGCAGTGGCCGCAAGACATGCCTTCTACTTTTAAAACTTCTTTCATGGTGAAAACCTCCTAGTAATAGTGTGTTGTTAATTTGAATATACCATACCCTATTCGGGTATATCAAGAAAATAATCCGGACAATTATTTGGTCATCGTTTTCATGACGCTCATCAGCTCTTGAATTGCCGCTTCGCCATCTTGTCCTTTAATCGCTTTCACGACGCAGTGGTGAGTATGATCTTCCAATAAAGCTAATGAAACCTTATTCATCGCAGATTGAATCGCACTGATTTGATGGAGAATATCAACACAATAACGGTCATTCTCAATCATCTGATGAACGCCTCTTACTTGCCCTTCTATCCGTTTTAAACGATTTAACAGTTGTTGTTTGTTTGGTTGGACTGTTTTCTTACTTGTTTCAGACAAACCATTCACCCCGATTCACAATATACCCTATACCCCTATTATATCATTATTGGATAAGAAGCGCAATTATTGATCAGAAGCCATTACAAATCAAAACAAACGTGAGTATAAAACCCACGTTTGTTTTGATAATATCGCTTTATTCATTTCTTCTTATCCTCAAATTCGATTTTCGTTCCGTCGTTAAACGTAATTTCCAAATCGAACTTCGTATAGTCAGTCGGCAAGTTGAAGGTTGTTAAAACTTCTGAAATGACCTCGTCTTTCTTCGACTCCTGTGTAATTGTCAACTGTTGCACAAGAGGGTGCAATTCATTGAATGCATCGCTGCCATATTTCTCGACATGATTTAATGAATCTTCAATTTTGGCATTAACGGTACCGGTACTATTCTGATCGATTTCCACTTCATATTCAGTACCTCCTGCATATTCAACTTCCAATTCAAATTCTGCATACTCCAGTTCATCCATCTTCTCCAGCATTTCTGCAGGAGTGGATGCGCTATTGTTTTGATCAGTGTCTATAGATTCGGCCGTATTCTTTTCTTCCACAATGGTATCTTCCTTCACGGCAGTGTTGTCCGTCTCCTGCTTCACGTCGTCACCACAGCCCATCAGCATGAGTGATAACGTACCTACGACAGATAATGCACCTATTTTTTTCATCCAAATGACCTCCAATCTATTCTATTCCTTTCCCGTTTCCCAGTAATTTAATCAAATATAGGGGAAGTTACCATTGGACGAAGTACCGAAAAAATGAAGTATAAATCCTAGAAAGGTAGTATACTGTCATTAACGTGTGAAAATTGAAAACACCTTGCGGACTAGAGTTCATTATAAAATAATCACAGCTATCGTTGGGATTTTCGATGTCGAAAAGGCTCATACATTTTAAGAGGATTTTGAGTAACTAGTGGAAGGAGTTTAGGAATGAAAAAGAACAATGATAGTATCATCTATTGGACGCTATTGAACCACGGGAATTGGAATATATATATGGCAGCTACAGCTGAAGGTCTTTGCTATGCCGGTCCACACAACGCCCCATTCGCGGAACTTGCTGAATGGGCGAAAAAACGACTTCCCGGATATCATCTGGTAGAAAATAATACCGTAATGGAACCTTATGCACAGGAACTGATTGACTATATCGAAGGGACGCGAAAGACGTTTACAATGCCACTGGATTTGCATGGCACTCCGTTTCAACAATCCGTCTGGATGGCTTTGCAGGAAATCCCGTTCGGACAGACAGTTTCTTATTCAGATATTGCCGAGAGGATTCAAAAACCGAAATCGGTACGGGCGGTTGGAGCCGCTATTGGCGCCAATCCTTTACTAATTACCGTCCCTTGCCATCGCGTCATCGGTAAAAACGGTAAATTGACCGGCTTCCGGGGTGGATTGGAAATGAAGAAGCAATTGTTGGAGCTCGAGAAATAACACACTGGAAACTAGTTCTGCCCCCGCTCGATTGAGTCAGAATACTGGACGTATAAGGTTGTTAAGAAGTGTGCAGGCTGCTGCCTCGCACACTTCTATTTCCTCCTACTTATCCAATTCCAACATATCCGTCATCGGGCAGTATCGAGTAATTCCTTCCGCAACTTTTTGTGCACCCATTACGGAAAAAAACATTTGAGCGCCAGAAGGTTTCTCCCTAGCCATTTTCGCAATTGACCATGCGAGTACAGTCAGTCCTCCCGCAATTCGCACCATTGAATTCACTGTACCGATATTTTGTTTCATCTACGTCCACTCCTTCCTCATAGTTGCGCCTCTCTTTAGTTTTCCCCTTCCATTCCGAATTACACGGTAAAAATAGATGATAAGTAAAAAGCGACATCCTTGTGAGGAGTCGCTTTTGTTAAGATTATTTTGATTGAATGTATTTTTCATCAAGAATGCTACTTACGGTGTAAGCATTTTGTGCTAATTGGCTTTGTAGGAAGTCATCCAACTCACTTTTTTCAATCGAATAGAATTCTTCAATTTCGCGAGAGAACAACAACTTTTCCTCTTGAAGCAATTGATCCAATCCAGAAAGTTCCTTCGGCTTTATCGTTTCATTCGGCAACAGGCGTTGAAGTCCATTTGCATAGTCCTCTAACGTTCTAGCCCCGACAATCCGGACGCCTTGTTGTTCTTCATTCATCATGACGATTGTCGGGAACCCACGGACTCCTAACTTACGGACGAGCTCAAAATCTTCATGCAACTTTGTATTTGCTGCCGGTAGTTTGGATTGCTTAACGACCTCTTCCCCATTCAACCCAACTTGGTTGACAATTTCAATCAGGATATCATCTTGTGCAATGTTTTTATTGAAGGCAAATAGCTCTTCACGTGCTCGGCGCAAAAATGTGTTTGCAAGCTCCGGATGCTTCTCCTGAATAACCTTATATACACGTGAAGGGATGAAGGATGATTCGATTGGATTGTCGTACCAAACCGTTCCGTCAATCGGCATGCGAGAGTGTTCCCCAACTTCTCTCCAATGACCGGCAACGTCTGATGGTCCAGAAATTCCGTTTGCAGGATCGACAGGACCATCCCCCCATTTTTCGAGCAATCCGCCCATAAGCGTATGCATAGTAAAATAATGGCCGTACTGATGCACAAACTTCCGAAGGACCGGCTCCAGCGCCCAGCAGTGCGAGCAGATTGGATCAGTTACATAATACAGGTCGATCGTTTTTTTCGGTGTTGACAAATCGATGAATTCCATTGCTCCTGTGTCATCCCCCGCTGGTCCGCAGATACCAGTTTCCATATCACATATCATGTTGTTTTTGTCCATTTCAATTCCCCTTTTCTTTTGTTTGATTGGATACATCCAGGTCAATATGCTTCTGTGCCCACGCTTGTATTGGCTGTAATGCGAGAGCCAGTTGTTGTCCTTTTTCAGAGAGATGATACGAAATAATGACTGGAGTTCCTTCTGTCACTTTTTTTATGACTAGATCATATTCGGCGAGTTCGGTCAATTTCATTGAAAGAGATCTAGGGGTAATATCGGGCAAGTCGCGCTTCATAGCTGAAAAATGGGCAGTGAACTCGGGGCAATTCGACAAGTAATGAATAATGAGCCCGTTCCAACGCCTTCCCAGAATCTCGAAGCATGATTCTAAATAAGGACATACTTTAATGAGTCTCACCTCCACTAATTAATTTAAGTGTATCTAGGTATAGTAATTATATCAAGTATAAAAACTATACCATACTCAAATAAAAATAAAAAAGCCACCGATAGTAGGCAGCTCTTAGTTCTGATGAATTATTGGTTTCCTT
Organism: Saccharococcus sp. Marseille-Q5394; assembly: GCF_946901335.1. Taxonomy (NCBI): domain Bacteria; kingdom Bacillati; phylum Bacillota; class Bacilli; order Caryophanales; family Anoxybacillaceae; genus Saccharococcus; species Saccharococcus sp. Marseille-Q5394. The sequence continues at coordinate 2,100,515 of NZ_CAMPPQ010000001.1, forward strand.
TTTTAACCCATTCTGCAACGGTGACTGTACGTTTAGCTTGATGTTTAACAGCTGCTTGCACATCCTCAATCATTTTACCGTCTTGACTAACTGTTACGCTTGTTCCATACGGATTTCCACCTGCTCCAAAGAGGACGGGATCTGTGTAGCCAGGAGTTGCAATGATTGCACCCCAGTGCATCATGGATGTATATAGTGATAGCAGTGTTGCTTCTTGGCCGCCGTGTGGATTTTGTGCCGACGTCATTGCACTAACGACTTTATTGACCGTCTTTCCACTTGCCCACAGACCGCCTTGAGTATCAAGGAATTGCTTCATTTGCGATGGCATATTTCCAAATCGGGTCGGAACACTGAAGATAACCGCATCTGCCCATTCAAGATCTTCGGAAGTCGCGACCGGAACGTCTTTTGTCGCTTCAACAGTTGCCTTCCAAACTTCATTTCCGTCAATTACTGATTGTGGAGCCAATTCCTGTACTTTTAGCACTCTAACCTCAGCGCCTGCTTCTGTTGCTCCTGCTTCAGCCCATTGTGCTAATTGATAATTTGTACCACCCATACTATAAAAAATTACGGCTACATTAACATTTGTCATTTTTTCCATCTCCTTTGATTTTCCAAACAATCTAGCTAAAAAACTCATCACTGCACCTGTTTCTTTGGTATTTTCAAAACTGTGTCCTTCTACTACTTTCCCTATAGAAACAGTTTTATACTTTATTCCACATAAGCCAATGCATATAAAGAATTCATCAAGGCTTGAACGCCTACTGCCAATTGTTCCGGGCTTGTATATTCCAAAGGATTATGGCTGATCCCCTCACGGCTTGGCACGAAGATCATCGCTGTCGGTACAACCGGCGCAATGATTTGAGAATCGTGGCCCGCGCCGCTATGCATCATCTTATAATTGAATCCATTTTCTTTCGCCTGCTTTTCGATGGCTTCAACGATTTGTTTATCCATCGGAATCGGATCCTCGTCCATCCACATATCGATAGTCGTTTCCACCTCAGATTCGGCAGCAATCCTTTTGATAATAGTTGTCAGTTCTTCTGTGAACTTTACAAGGACATCTTTTTCCGTGTGCCGAACATCCAACGTAAATAATGCCTCCCCTGGAACAACATTTACAGTATTCGGTTTTACTTCTATCTTCCCGACTGTCGCAACTAAAGGATCGCCGTATTCTTTCGCCCTACTGATAACGCTATTGATCATTTGACTTGCGGCATATAAAGCATCTTTCCGATATCCCATCGGTGTAGTCCCTGCATGGTTCGCAACGCCGGTCACTTCAATCGTAAAACGTCTTTGCCCGACAATGCTATGAACGACGCCGATATCTTTTCCTTCCTTCTCCAAAACATTGCCTTGCTCGATATGAATCTCAACAAATCCCTTCAGATCATTACGGAAAGCTATTGATTCATCTCTGAAAGTAAAACCGGCTTTCCTCATAGCCTCTACGAAAGGTACGTCGTCGAAATCCGTGATGTTTTGAACATCCTCCTTTTTCGCTATGCCGACAAAGTTTTTGGATCCCCAGAACGCATAAGGGAAACGGCTTCCTTCTTCTTCAGCAAACGACACGACTTCAAGATTACGGAGGGGCTGGCCATATTTTTCTTTCAATAGCCGAATTGCTAAAACCCCTGCCAAGATTCCGAACGCCCCGTCCAACTTGCCGCCGTTTTTAACTGTATCCACATGAGAGCCGGTAAGAATCGTTTCTTCTTTATACGTACTGCCTTCTAAACGTCCAAACAGATTTCCGATTTCATCATAACGGGTTGTTAATCCATCTTCCTGCATTAAATTCTCCAGCGCTTTTTGCGCTTCCACCCACTCTTTTGTATAAAGTAACCGGGTGACACCGCCTTCAGGATCCTTTCCGTGTTCGGCTAACCATTCTTCAAGGTGAGTAATTTCACGCGTTATATCTGTCACATTCATCTACCCCTTTTGTATTTAGTTCAAATCGCTTTTTCCTTACTTATCTATGCACTAAGTACTTTTTCCTTTGGATTTTCTTTAAAGAACATCATTATGACCAATCCAACGGCAAGAACAATGACCGCCGAGTAAAATCCAGCAGTCATACTACCTGTTTTGTCAGCAAGAAAACCGACAAACCAAGGAGCGATGACCGATGAAATCATTCCAATGAAGTTATAAAGACTAAAGGCGATTCCATACGCCGATTGGCGGACGTTTTCAGACACAGAGGCGATTAGAATCGGATCGAGCGCAATCTTGCCAAATAGTCCATACACCAATAAGGCTGTGATCAGTAATGCAGTACTATGAACATAGACGGTTGCCCATAACGCGACAGCCGCAATCGGAATGAGCACGAAAGCGAATGGCTTCTTCCTGCCTAGTCGATCTGAAATATAACTTGCGATAAGCGCCCCAGGTATGGAAGCCAATGGGACCAAGGCGGATATCAAGCCGACCTGACTGCCGTGGAAGCCTCTCTCCGTCTCCAAAAACTTCGGCAACCAAGTGACGACAACTGTAAAGCCGTAAATAGAACAAAATAAGACGAGAAAGGTAACCAACAGATTTCGATTTTTAAGTAAAGATAAGACCGAAATCTTCTCGTCAGTTACAGAAACTTGCTCGAGTTGCTTTTCTTTCACTGCATCCGGATTTTTTTCTTTCACTAATGCCGCAATCAGTAGCCCTACAAGAACTGTGAGCACCCCAAAGATATAAAAGGGAACAGTCCATTTCATTCCCATATCCAAAACTAATGTACTCGATAAAATAAATCCGAATGCGATCCCGATCCCTGATCCGCTGTTTATGATTGCACTGCCGACCGTTCTATGCTTTTCCGGAATCGCTTCAGATGACAGGGCGAATTGAGGGCCGTAGTAGGTTGCGGAAGAGAGCCCCGCAAGCGCACGGGCTACCAAAAAACCTGTAAAACCAGCCATTAGACCACTGACGCCCGTCAAAACCCCGTATAAGATAAACCCGATGACTAGCAATTTCTTCCTTCCGAATTTATCACTGAATGCTCCGGCTGGAATTTGTGCAATCGTGTACGTCAGGAAAAATATACTGTTGACAAGCCCTAGCTGTGAGTTATTCAGGTTATATTCCAAGCCGATATTACTTAAAATAGGATTCAGAAAATATTTATTCGCGTTTATAAACATCCACCCTAGCGTGAATGCAAAAACCACTTTCCACCAATAGGGGATCGTAAATTTCTTTTTCTGCTCAGTTTGAGGTTGTGCTTCCCCAGATGTCATAACTAAAAATCCCCCTCCCCTCTAAAACCACTTTAGAATTGCAGTTATCCATTATTTTGTTATTGGTTGTCCGTTTTCGAATACTATTTTCCCGCCTACAATTGTCTTCTTCACGTTACCTTTAAATGTCCTGCCGACATAAGGTGAATGCTGATGACGGTAAAACAGATCTTCTTTTTTCAATTCAAAGCTTTCATTCAAATCAACGAGAGTCAAATCAGCATCATAATCGGCTGCGATTGTTCCTTTCGTATCGAGGCCAAATATCTTTGCCGGGTTCGTTGCAGTCAATTCAACAATTTTCTCTAGCGGAAGATTCCGTTTGAAATGCCCCTCCGTCAAAAGAATATTCAACATGGATTGGGCCCCTGAAATCCCGCCCCAGCCATCAAAAATATTATCCGATATGACTTTCATCGACGCCGGCGCCGGAGAATGGTCTGATCCAATCGTGTCGATTTCTCCGTTCGCAACCGCATTCCACAGATCTTCCACCTCGCTCTCATCTCTCAGCGGAGGCGCACACTTTGCAATGACTCCCTGTTCCTCTAGATCTTTTACGGTCAATGACAAGTAATGAGGGCATGTTTCGACCGTGATATCGACGCCTCTTTGTTTTGCATCATTGATCACTTCAACGACTTTCCGGCTGCTTGCATGCACGATGTGAAGTTTACAGCCCGTCAGTTCTGCATAGGAGAGAATTCTTCGGACCGCTTCGATTTCAGAAATGACCGGGCGCGATTCGACATAATCTCTTGCCGTAACTCTGCCTTGACCGATTCTTTCCTCCGCAAGCTGTTCACACATGACCGTACTTTCAGCGTGAACGGCTAATAGAGATCCCAACGATGCAATCTCTCTCATGCCTTTATAGATCGTCTCATCATCAACATTGTGGAAATCATCAATTCCGCTCGGCGACATAAAGGCTTTGAATCCGATGACGCCGCCTTCGTGTAGATCTCTTAAATCAGCCAAGTTTTCTGGTACAAGCCCACCCCAGTAATATGGATTCACAATTGATTTTTCCTCCGCCAATTTTCGCTTCAGTTCTAAATTGGCTTTATTGACCGTAGGGGGCGTACTATTCAGCGGCATGTCGAAAAATGATGTCGCTCCGCCGGCGGCAAGGCTTCTGCTCCCTGTCTCCAAACCTTCCCACTCAGTTCTGCCCGGCTCGTTAAAATGCACATGTGAGTCGATGACGCCAGGAAAGACATGAAGCCCTTCCGCATTTATCTCTTGATCCGCCGTTGCCTCCAGCGGCTTGCCGACAGAAACTTCCACGATTTTACCGTTCTTGACTGCTATATCTCCTATTGCCGTTGAATCTGCTGTAACAACCGTTCCATTTTTAATGATCAAATCGTATTTTTCCATAATAAACCCCTCCACATTTTTTAATTCATTAGTAAGCCTAAGCAGCTCTTCTCATTTCCAGCACGCTGTAAAGGACAAAGGCTGATATAATGCCCACAAACCACGACATATCGTACAGCGGTTCAAAGAACGGGACGAAGTTGCCGATTAAGCAAAGAACCCCTGAGACAACTAACGTTATAAGGGCATTTTCATTAAAACCGTTCTTGTAATTATATTTTCCGTTCTTTGAATACAATTCACCCAAGTCAATTTCCGTTTTTGAAACTACATAATAATGAGCGAGCATAACACCTGCGATTGGAGCCAATAAGCCGCCAATAATATTCAGGAATGTAAAGATGCTAGTCGCATTTTCCATCAACTTCCACGGCATGACAAGAATTCCAACGACCGCAGCAATCGTCGCACCCGATTTAAAGGTCAGCTTTTTCGGGAATAACGATGCCAATTGGTAACCTGCTGGAACAATATTACCCGTCACGTTCACCGATAAGGTCGTCAAACAAAGGGTTAGGACGGATACAGCTATGGCAAATGTACTGTCAAACCGGGCTACGACATCTAGCACATTCCAGATGGGGGTTCCAAAAGCAATCTCAGATCCGACAATAATTGAAATACTAGCGACGGCAAACAATAAATAAGTTACAACCAGCCCTACTGTTTGACCGATTGCCTGGCTTTTCGTGGAGCTGGCCAATCTAGTGAAGTCCGAGACACTTACCATCGGAGCCGCCCATGCAGCAATGACTGCCGTGACAGCGGCAATAAAGATGACCACTTGATTTCCACTGACCCCAGTGCCAGTGTAAGCCAAGATGGGTTCAACTCCTCCAGCTAGTTTAATCGCCCAGATCGCCATACCCCCGAAGACAAAATAGACAATCGGGGAAAGGATATTTGTAAACTTCCCAAGAAATTTCATTCCCCCATAAATTAAAGCGACATTGAACAGCCAAAATATAAGGAATGAAATTAACGCAGGCAATGATAAACCTAAAAAGTTCCAGTTTCCGCCTAATGTCAAAAATGGCGGCCACATCTTCGCAATGAGAATGGACAAAGCTTGGCTTCCGGCATATGTTTGAAAACCAAACCACATGATGGCGGCAATTACCCCTCTTAATATCCCCGGGACCATTGCTCCCTTTGTTCCAAATGAAGAGCGGATCAGCATTGCAAAAGGGAGACCATACTTCGATCCGGCCCGTCCATTTAGTACCATCACTGCCGATATAATGACGGATGCACTCATAATTGCAGCGAAAACTTGTCCAACAGACAGCCCTAAAGCAAATAGTGCGCCGATGGCAATATAGTTCGGAATATTATGTACGGAACCCATCCATACGGAAGCAAAATTTCCGATACTCCAGCTTCGTTCCTCCGGTTTCGTCGGCAAGATGTCATCATTAAAGCCTTCTTTTTTCAATTGCTCTCGATTGAGTTCCTCCAATCGGATCGACCCCCTGGTTAGGATGAATTAGAATTTATGCTTGGAGCAAAGTCTTTATCGCACTTGTATGTTCGACTAAACTGCCCTTATTATGTGTCTCATCTTACTTCTATATCCACTAACCTTTGCCTCGCAAACATATAACAGCAATAATCACCAGCAAATAGGAATTCCGTATTGTGGGCACACTCAACTTCTATACAAAAAGTGCTGACTACGCTATGATGGGATATCAGCTCATAAATAGAGGAGGAATTATGATGGCAAGAAAGGCTTATGAAGTAAAGGGCTCAACAGCATCAGGTCCATATTCGGCTGCGGTGGACGCAGGTGATTTAGTTTATTTATCCGGGCAAACCGCAATGAACTCCGCTTCGGCAGAAAACATTTCAGGTGACATCGGCGCACAAACGGAGCTATGCTTCGATCATTTGTTTGAGGCATTGGAAGCAGCGAATCTCACTCCAGATGACATTGTAAAAGTGAATGTATATCTAACGGATATGAAGTATTTTTCCGCAATGAATGAGGTATATGCGACGAAGTTCTCCAAACCTTACCCTGCAAGGACATGTGTCGCAGTTCTAGCGTTGCCACTGGGCGCAGACGTAGAAATCGAAGCGATTGCAAAAAAACCTAACTAAACTGATGCAAAACAATATAGTAGGCGTCCGGAAAGCATGTGAAAACCACCTTTCCAGACGCCTCTTGTCATTCTTCGGTATGAATTTATTGACGGTGAGTTTTAAGCATGTTATTATTACCTTGAATTAAAGATAAATTTTCGAATAGCATTAAACGAACTAAAATACTGTTAGTGTATCCACTAACACATTTTTTTACTTATATATCTCGAATTCAAGATAAACATAAGGAGGAACTTGCATATGAACGAATTGAAAGGCATCCACCACGTAACAGCCATTACGAGCAGTGCGGAGAAGATTTATGATTTCTTCACGTATACATTAGGTTTACGCTTAGTTAAGAAAACAGTGAACCAAGACGACATTCAAACGTACCATCTGTTTTTTGCTGACGATGCAGGCAATCCAGGCACAGATATGACATTTTTTGATTTCCCCGGGATTCAAAAAGGAGTTCATGGAACAAATGAAATTTCCAAAACTTCCTTCCGTGTGCCGAGTGATGCTGCGCTAGCATATTGGGTAAAACGTTTTGATAAATTCAACGTGAAGCATTCAGGCATCCAGGAACAATTCGGTAAAAAGATCTTGCCGTTCGTGGATTTTGATGATCAGCACTACCAGCTCATTTCTGACGAGTTCAATGAAGGGGTTGAATCTGGAACCCCATGGCAAAAAGGACCGATTCCTTTGGAGTTTGCAATTACAGGACTCGGCCCTATCCATATCAGAACTTCCTTCTTTGATCACGTGAAAGAAATCTTGGAAAAAGTCTTCGTAATGAAGGAAATCGCACAAGAAGATGCATTCCATTTATTCGAAATGGGCGAGGGAGGCAACGGTGCTCAGGTAGTTATTGAATATAACACCGTACTCCCACAAGCGCGTCAAGGGTTCGGAACAGTCCACCATACTGCGTTCCGAGTAGATAACCGCGCAGACATAGAGGCATGGCAAAAACGCCTGCATGGCTTCCAACTCCCGAGCTCGGGCTATGTAGAACGCTATTATTTCGGCTCTTTGTATACAAGAATCACCCCTTCTATTTTGTTCGAATTGGCAACGGACGGTCCTGGATTCATGGGGGATGAGCCGTATGAAACGCTTGGCGAAAAACTATCATTGCCGCCGTTCTTTGAAGAAAAACGCGAAGAAATCGAAGGGCTTGTACGACCAATTGATACAGTCCGCAGTACAAAGAACTTTGAAAAAGAGTATTTGTGAGGAGGTGAACATAAAAGGATGGGACTTTTTAATAAACTATTCGGTTCTAAACAACAGGAGGAACAAACAATGACAAACTTAAATATCGGTATTATTTTAGGATCAACTCGTGATGGACGTGTGAGCCCTCAAGTAGGTGCTTGGGTAAAAGAATTGGCAGATCAACGCGGAGATGCTACTTATACAGTTATTGATATCGCAGATTATAAATTGCCGTTGCTAGGCGAGCCGGGAAGCGATGCTTCAGGCGCGGCTGCATGGTCAGAAATCGTTGGCAAACAAGATGGATTCGTATTCATCGTCCAAGAATACAACCACTCCATTACTGGAGCGCTTAAAAACGCGTTGGACTACCTTCGTGAAGAATGGAACAACAAAGCAGCCGGCATCGTATCATACGGTTCAGTGGGCGGCGCACGTGCTGCGGAACATTTACGCGGCATCCTAGGAGAACTATCCGTCGCGGACGTTCGTGTCCACCCAGCTCTATCTCTATTTACTGACTTTGAAAACGGAACGGAATTCAAACCAGCAGAAGTACAAGCCTCGTCCGTAAACCAAATGCTTGACCAAGTCATCCCTTGGGCAACTGCTTTGAAAACAATTCGATAATCTCTTTCTATTGATGGGGACTGATCAGAAAGTCGGCTATTTTCCACTTTCTGAATCAGTCCTCTTTCTATTCCCACTGCGCCGGGCAGATTGTTCATGATTAAAATTTCCCCATATGGACAAACTTTAGATACGATAGGTCGGAATGTGGGAGGTATACTTTCTTGGAAAGAATAAATTGTGATTTCTCACCGATGAAAGAAATCTTAATAGAGGATATTACTAATCTCATAACAGCATTACAGAATAACATGGAGGCAATCGTAGATGAGAATAACTGCCTCCTCAGCAATTTCGAAAAAACGAAAGAAGACTTTCTGTCCATTGAAATGAAAGCTGCCACCTTTTATTTGAATTGTTATCTGTCACCGTTTACAGACAAGTATCCAGAATTGTCAGTATGTGTACAAAACTTGTCGAGATTGAGACATGGTGGGTTAATTGTGATTGAACGGGAAGACTCCCTTGAATCTTTAGTAAAACCCGGCATTTCAATAGGAGCGGAGTTGACACATACCTTGCTTGAGTCCATCTTTTATCCAGGAAGTCCCCTTCATGATGGTGCTGTAATGGTGAATCAGAACCAAATCGTTTCTGCAACAAACGTCCTCCCTTTATCCGGGAGATTTACAGGTGATCAAAAACTCGGTACGCGGCATCGTGCCGCCTTGGGGTTAACCGAACAAAGTGATGCCCTCGTTCTTGTAGTATCTGAGGAGACGGGCAGAGTTTCGTTTGCTTTCAAAGGGGAACTTTATCCGATAATGACTCAAGTTATGTGATGATAGTAGCCCATTTATTCGCACATCAGGCGGTTTCAACTATACTAAAAACCCGCGCTTCCGTTTCCACGGGAGTGCGGGTCTTTTTCATTAAACTCAGGTCTGCATGGGACGGACAATTAGCATATTATTCTCGGACTTCTCCTCCATACTTATCAATCCCATAACCAACCACTGCAGCTACAAATGCCGGTACGATCCAGCCTAGCCCGTGCTCGAAGAACGGTACAACGTCTAGCAGCCATCCGGTTAAGGCTTCCCTCTTATAACCGATATTTGTCATTACCTCGTAAAATGCAAAGATTGCTGTCACAGATACCGAAAGTCGGTACATCATCTTCTCTCCGCCCGCAAAATGCTGGAACAAGGATAGAATCACTAACACAATGGAAATCGGGTAAATGAAAACCAATAATGGAACTGCTAAACTAAGAATCGTATTCAACCCTAAATTGGACACTAGCAAGCCGATTAACACAAAAATAGCGACATACGAACGGTAATGAATTTTCGGATAAATTTCGTTGAAGAATCTCGCACAAGCATTGATCAAGCCAACACATGTCGTCAAGCATGCCAGAGTTACAATTAATCCAAATAGAAGCCCGCCGCCACTGGCGAACAATAAGTCTGATGCGACTGTCAAAATTTCAGCACCATTTGCAAAGCCATTTTCGTTCGGTATAACCTTGCCGATCCACCCTAATGAAACATATACAACTGCTAGTCCGAGGCCAGCTATGATACCAGCCCATAATGTTCCTTTCACAAGCTCAGACTTGGATGCCGCGCCTTTATCCTTCAAAGCATTGATGACGACAATTCCAAACGCCAGCGCCGCCACAGCATCCATCGTGAAATATCCTTCCACGAATCCTTTGACAAATGGATTAGTCGCATAATTCTCCGCCGCAGGAGATGCGATATTTTCAAATTTCATGAAGGCACGGATTACGAGCAAAGCCAATACGAGCAATAAAATAGGAGTCAAAAGCTGTCCGATGCGATCGACGATTTTCTTAGGATTTAAGCTAATGAAATACGTCACTCCGAAGAACACCAATGAGAATATGAGAAGCGCGACCCAGCCATTGACGTCTACAATTTGTTTGACACCAAGCTCATAAGCAACATTTGAAGCTCTCGGTATCCCATAAAAAGCCCCGATCGACATATAGATGATAACTGCAAAAACCAAGCCGAACAGTCTATTCACCCGGCTCCCAATAGATACTAGTCCATTTTCAGACAATGCGATGGCCATGATTGCCATGAACGGTAGCAGTACACCGGTAATTAGAAATCCGGTAATCGCCGGGCCGAAATTATTCCCCGATTCCAATCCTAGAAGAGGTGGAAAGATAAGATTTCCCGCCCCAAAAAACAATGAAAAAAGCATGAGCCCTGAAAATAACACATTTTTTCTAGTCATCCGTAAACCCTCCTAATTCTTTGCGAAAACACCATCTACTTCAACAGTCTCAAATATATTTATAAACGCAGTCTCGTCATAATCACGTACAATCTTTTTCACTTGCAACATTTCATAACGTGTAACAACCGTCATTAAAATATGTTTCTTTTCTTGGGTGTAGCCACCATACCCTTCCGTGATTGTAATGCCTCGGTAGATGGATTTCAATAAATCTTCCCGGATTGCCTCACCCTTCGAAGTGACAATCTGCATCGTCAGTTTAATATGATTCGTGTGGATGCTATCAATCAGTTTGCCCGTCAAATAGATGGATAAAAGTGTGTATAAGGCAATATCCCAGTTTAATACGGCACCGGAAATAAGAACGATGACGCCGTTCATGCCCGTTAGAAGAAGGCCAATACTTATATTGCTCGTTCGGGAAAGAATGATTGCAATAATATCAAGCCCACCGGACGTTCCAGAGTATTTCAATATCAAGCCAACACCGATTCCACTTATGACCCCGCCAAAAATCGTCGATAACAAAATATTGTCTGTCACAGCAATGACTGGCAGCATGTATAAGAAAAATGAAAGTGACACTACACACACGAGCGTATTAAGCGTAATCAACCTTCCCAATTTAAAATATCCTAAAATGAGCAATGGCAGATTTAGCAAGAGATTCATTACACCGATATCAAATGGAGTAATCAACCCAATCAAAATAGCTATCCCACTAATTCCACTGCTCAGTATCCCATATGGGACGAGAAAAAAATTGAAAGCAAATGCTACAATTAACGAACCAGCGACGACAACTACATTTTTCATAACGATGAACCTCCCTAGTAATATGTGACTTAACTCTCGAGTTTTCCACATAAAAAAACTCGCCCCTAAATCAGGGACGAGTTTGTGCTCGCGATACCACCCATTTTCCGCAAGTTCCCCTATAGAAGAAACAGTGCGGCGCTCAGTCAACGTACGATCATACGTGTTCCATATAACGGTGGAAATCCGGTAAAGCTTACTGTTTTCAGCTTTACATCTCGGAGATGATTTTCGGATAAGATCTGTCCATCGACTTTCACCAAGCGTCGACTCTCTAGAGAACAGGGTTCTTCTCTTACTATTTCTCGTCACAGATTATTGTTATTACAATACAATCTAGCAGAGAGTGATTCGAAAAGTCAATATGCTTTAGTAACTTCGGAATTTTCTGCCCACTAACCAACTAGCACAGCTGATTTTTCAGGACGAATTCTGACACCGGTTTCCTTATCAAAAAAGTGGGCGCAATCCATATTGAACGTCAAATAGACGTCTTCACCAGCAGTCACATTCGTTCGCGACTCGACTTCAGCAATCATTTCTTGGGTGCCGAGCATCGAATAAAGGAGTGTATCAGCCCCAGTGAGCTCAGAAACGATGATTTTAGACAGGATTGAGTTCGTCAATTCCGCCTCTTCCTCGCCTGTCAACAGATGGATATGCTCCGGCCGAATTCCCAACGTCAGTTCTTTGCCGGCATAACCTTGCTCCCGCAAGTACGCCATCTTCTCTTCGGGTATAGTAATATATACATCATCCGCTACGAATTGGCTATCCACAATCCTTCCATCAAAAAAGTTCATGGAAGGCGAGCCGATGAAGCCGCCAACAAACGTGTTTTCCGGGTTATCGTATACGTCTTTGGGCGTTCCAATCTGTTGGATGACACCATCCTTCATGATGATGATTCGGCTCGCCATTGTCATTGCTTCCGTCTGATCATGTGTGACATAAATCGAAGTCGTTTTCAGCCGCTGATGTAGCTTAGCGATTTCAGCGCGCATTTGGAAACGCAGCTTCGCATCAAGGTTTGAAAGCGGTTCATCCATAAGAAACAGTTTGGCGTCCCTGACAATTGATCGTCCAAGTGCGACACGTTGCCTTTGCCCGCCCGACAGCGCCTTCGGTTTCCGATGAAGAAGATCCTCAAGTCCTAATAGTTCAGCCGCCTCTTCTACACGCTTCTTTATTTTGTCCTTTTGGAACTTCCTAATCTTCAACCCGAAAGCCATATTATCAAAGACCGTCATATGCGGGTAGAGAGCATAGTTTTGGAAGACCATCGCGATATCCCGGTTTTTCGGCGGGACATCATTCATCAGCTTCCCGTCGATGTAAAATTCACCGGATGAAATTTCCTCCAAGCCTGCAATCATCCGCAGAACGGTCGATTTCCCACATCCAGAAGGTCCGACGAGAACGATGAATTCACCGTCTTCCACGGTCAGATTAAAATCGGAGACGGCAGTCACCTTTTTATCGAAATGCTTATATACGTTTTTTAACACAATTTTTGACATTCGGATACCCTCTTTCGTTAATGATCACAGGCTACTCGTCACTTCCCTCCAGACTGCAAGTTAATGCCTTGGATGAAGTACTTCTGGAAGAAGAAAAACAGAATGATGACAGGTAGGAGTACGAGGAGCGACCCCGCCATTAGATAGTTCCATTGTGTATTCATTTCTCCTTTGAACACTTGCAGTCCGAGCTGGAGCGTATAAAGGCTCTCATCGTTCAAATAAAGGAGCGGCCCTAAAAAGTCGTTCCATGCGCCATTGAAGGAAAAGATCGCTACGGTCGCAAGCGCCGGCTTCGTAAGCGGAAGACCAATCGTCCACCAAATGCGGAAATGGCTCGCCCCTTCTATTTTGGCCGCTTCGATCAGCTCGTTCGGAATCGTCATGTAAAACTGCCGGAGAAGGAAGATGAAAAATGCACTTCCGAAAAAGGCTGGAACAACAAGCGGATAATACGTATTGATCCATTGCAGTTTTGAGAATAGGACATATTGCGGAATGAGCGTTACAAATCCCGGAATCATCATCGTCGATAGGACAACGGCAAATAGGATGCCCCTCCCCTTAAATGGCACTTTAGCAAAGCCATATGCGATGAATGAGTTTACGAGGACGCTCCCGATCACGACAAGCATCGTTATCGTAATTGTATTGATCGCATAGGTATCGAATGGAGCTGCCTTCCATGTTTTGATATAGTTGCCCCAATTCCACTCATGAGGGTAAAACGTTGGCGGATACGTCATCACTTCCGCCATCGATTTAAGGGAAGTTGAAATCATCCACCAGATCGGTGACAGGATGAGGAGGCTTCCGGCTGCGAGCAGTATGAAATTAATGAGCGAAAGGAGCTTTCTTTTTGTATGTATATTGTCAAAATAAGCGGGTGCTGAAGCCGACCGCCTCGCATCCCTCTTTTTTGCTGCCACTTCAACTTCCTCCATCATCTCTCCTCCCCTTCGTAATGAACCCAGCGCGGTGCAAGCTTCAAGTTGATGATTGTAATTATGAAAACGATGATAAAGAGAATCCAAGACATCGCCATCGCATAGCCCATATCGAACGATTCGAACGCTTTTTTCCACATGTATAAGTTATAGAACAGCATGGAATTCACCGGTCCGCCCTCACCATTCGACATAACATATGCCTCCTGGAAAATTTGGAAGCCGCCGATTAAGCTCGTGACAATATCAAAAAAAATGACTGGCGTAATCATCGGGATTGTAATAAACCGGAATTGCTGCCAGCTGCTCGCGCCATCAATTTTCGCCGCTTCATATAATGATTTCGATACCCCTTGCATGCTCGCAAGGTAGAGAAGCATTCCTCCTCCAACACTCCACATCTTCATGAAAATAAGTGCCGGCTTCGTCCAATCGGGATCAAACAGCCAATTTGGACCCGGAATACCGAACCATCCGAGGGCGTTGTTCACCAAACCAGTTCCCGGATCGAGCAACTGCATCCAGAGAAGGTAAACCCCTACCCCTGAGAGTACTGCCGGTAAATAGTAGATCGTCCTGAAGAACCGGATGCCCGGTACGTCTTGGTTGAGCAAGGCCGATAAAAAGATCGCCCCGGCTGTCGTGAGCGGGATGGAAAACAGCACGTAATAGAGGGTGTTATATAAGGATGTCCAAAATAGATTATCGGCAGTGAACAGATTTTCGTAGTTTTCAAATCCGACGAAATCCATCTGGGATGTAATATTGTAGTTCGTGAAACTCGCCGCAAACGAAAAGATGAGCGGTCCCGCCGTGAAGGCGATAAATCCGACTATCCAAGGAAGTATGAAAACATATCCTTGCAGCCCTTCCATCCGTTTATAATTTAATTTCTTCCGCAATCAATTCCCCTCCCTGTGAAGTCTTTACGTAGTAAAAACGAGGAGAGCTTCTTTGCTCTCCTCATGCTTCCGTTCACTTGCTTTTCTCTATCAGTTTTTCAAGGGATTGCTGTGCGTCCTTCAACCCCTGTTCAATAGATTTCTTTCCAAGGAGAATCGAATCCAATTCGGGATTGACTAAATTCATGAAATCCGGCGCGTTCACAGGCACAGGCGTCAGGAGCGTATTTTCCATATTATCGATTGCCATTTGGTAAACAACTTTGTCCCTGTCCGGCATTTCACTGTTTTTAGCCGCATTTTCAGCAGCTTCGATATTCGCAACGTTGTCGAAGTTTTTCACAGCCCAGTATTCCTGCGCTTCTGCATCCGTCAAATGCTTGATGAATTCCCATGCTTCTTCCGGATGCTTAGAACCTTGCGGAATCTCAGCGACGAAACCGCCGCCCCAACTTGTATTGCCGCTTCCCGGCTCACGTTCAGGCAACATCGCTACACCAAAATCGAGGTCCGGCGCATAATCGCGGATCTGCGTGTAAAATGTCGGTGTATTCACATACATCGCAAGTTTGCCGTTAAAGAACGGGTTCCCTTGCTGGCTGTCGATTTGCGACTTATAGGAATTGATCGTATTGGCCCCGTACTTCTCATGCCAATCCAATACCCATTCAAGCGTTTCCCGGTTCGCTTCCGTATCGATAATCGGGGCACCGTCTTCATCGAAGAAGTTTTTTCCGTCTGAGTTCAGCATCCACACATCCGAGTTCACTCCCCAGAGTGGATAAAACCCGATCCGATCATATGTATCTCCGTTCTTAACATCCAGTTTTTCCGCATACTCCCAAAGCTCTTCCCAAGTAGCAGGTGGCTTTTCCGGGTCTAATCCAGCCTCTTTGAAAGCTGTTTTATTGTAAAATAGAATTCTTGTATCTGTATTGAAGGGAATGCCATATGAATCTCCTTCGTAAAGAGTTGCATTCCAAAGTTCTTCATAGAATCGATCCGAAATATCGTCTTTTTCAAGGAACTGCGATAGGTTCATCGCTTGATTCTTCTGGCCGCGGAGCGCTGTTGCATTGATGTCGTTAATGACGACATCAGGCGGGTTCTTGGCCGCGATTGCTGCCAGCTCCTTCGTCCATATGTCTCCCCATGGAACAAATGTATGCTTCACTTCAATCTTATCCTGAGATTCATTGAAATCCGCTACGATCTTATCGATGACCGGGCGCCTGATCTCAGAGCCCCAGAAGCTCCAAAAATCGATAACAACTTTATCCCCGCTGTCCGCGCTCTTACTGTCTCCGGTCTTGAAGCCGGCACATCCTGACAGGATCAGCAACATAACAAAGAACAACGGCATAAGTTTTTTCCTGAACACTTCCTCATCTCCTCCTCAATTTGAAGCACTTCTTACTAAAATTTACTTACCTACCTATCTACTTACCCAGTTAGCCTTTCAATAAACCTATTACTATAAAAAAATCGAAAATTCACGCTTACTATTAGTAGTCTGCCTGATATGATGATTCAAACTTCACAACAAAAAACCCCTTCCCGAAGTTGCTCGAGAAGAGGTTGTAGTAATCAATAATTATAGAATTAGGTTCGCCCATTGAACAGAACGAAATTTTATGGTAAGTTTATAAAGATAGTCCTCATTTTAATTAATATGAATATATTATCCCTACTTTAAGTATACCTCATAACCTATTTATCGGTCAACCCTTTTACTCATTTTCTTAAAGGAGTGTTTGCAATGGAGTCAAATTTTCAACGGGAGCAGCAAAGAGTGGACGAAGTTATGAAAGTCATTACGGGACGGATTCGCCAATTGGAGGAGGACACGTCACGTCAACGGAATGAGGTTGTACAGATCCGAAAGCATTTCTGGGATGAAGTCAAAGTCAATTTGGATACGTTTGACGATTACCTAGAAACAATTATCGGATTACGACAAGAAGCGCAAGCACTGGCTGTCAGCCAAACGACTCATCGTCATGCTTCCAAACGATTGGCGACGTTGCATCGGATGAGCGAAGCTCCTTACTTTGGCCGAATTGATTTCATTGAAGAAGGCGAGACAACTGAAGAACAAGTCTATATTGGAATTGCCACGTTATCTGATGATAGTGGTGAAGACTTCCTTATCTACGACTGGCGGGCACCGATTTCTAGTGTCTACTATGATTATCAGCCAGGCGACGCTTCATATGTAACCCCCGGCGGCGTAATCCAAGGCAGATTGGAGAAAAAGTGGCAATATCTTATTCGCGGCGGAGTTCTGCAATCGATGTTTGACACGAGTCTCACAATTGGAGACGAGGTACTGCAGCAAGTGCTAGGCAAAGGCACTAACAAACATATGCACAGCATCGTTGCTACGATTCAACAAGAGCAAAACAGGATCATCCGGCATGATCACCGAAAGCTTCTTATCGTTCATGGACCTGCGGGCAGCGGTAAGACATCAGCCGCCTTGCAACGGATCGCTTATTTGCTCTACAAATACCGTGACAGTCTGAATGCCGACCAGATCATTCTATTTTCACCGAACACATTGTTCAACAGCTACGTGTCCAATGTACTGCCCGAGCTCGGTGAAGAGAATATGCAACAAGTGACCTTTCAGGAATATGTAAATCATCGGTTAAGCAAGAATTATCAAGTTGAAAATCCTTATGTTCAATTAGAATACGTTCTAACTGCAACGGATTCTCCTTCCTATCAGTCAAGGGTAGCAAGCATCCGATTCAAGGCTTCACCCCTCTTCTTCGAAGCGATTGAAGCCTATAGAGAATCATTAGAGGGTTCCGGCATACTATTCAAAGACTTACTCTTACGAGGAAAAACGATTGTATCCGGGGAGCAAATTGCCGAACGGTTTTACCGGAAAGATACTTCCCTCCGCTTCCATAATCGGCTTGAAAAGCTGAAGGATTGGCTGCTGAACAAACTAAAAGAAGCACAAAAAGTTGAACAGCATGAATCTTGGGTGCAGGAGAGAATCGAACTGCTTAGCGATGAGGAATATAACAAAGCACATGCGTACTTAGCAAAAAAGCGCGGGTTTAAAAGAGACTCCATCGCCGATTATGAGATGGACACCAAAGAACTGTCCCAATTGATTGTACAGCAGAGATTAAAGCCTTTACGGAAACAGGTTCGGGAATTTGAATTCATCGATATGAAGGGCATCTATAAGCAGCTATTCGCCGATCCTCTGGCAATAAAACAATGGATGAACGGGGACACACCTACGGAATGGCCAGCCATCTGCCAAGCTACCCTAACTATGTTGGATGAAGATCAATTGTATTACGAAGATGCTACGCCATTTTTATTATTGAATGAGCTTATCAAGGGCTTTCAGGCGAATCGTACAATTAAACATATCGTCGTTGACGAAGCGCAAGATTATTCACCTTTTCAATTCGAGTTTTTGAGGCGATTGTTTCCATCAGCAAAGATGACGGTGTTAGGTGATTTTAATCAGGCGATATTCGCCCATGCAAGTGATACTTCTGATTTCAATATACTTACAAATATATTTGGTTCCGATGAAACGGAAGTGATCAATATGGCAAGAAGCTACCGATCTACAAAGCCGATCATTGAGTTCACACGGAAATTAGTGCCAAATGGAGATCAGATCGTCCCCTTCGAACGCGAAGGCGACAAGCCAGTTCTGAAGCAAGTGGATAATCATGTAGAGCTGCACCGCAGCATCGTTTCCAAAGTCGCTGATTACCAAGACGCCGGCTATAACACCATTGCAATCATAGGCAAATCAGCCGAGGAAAGCAGAAGTGCATTTGAAGCCTTATCGGCAATTGATGACATCAAGCTGTTAAAGATCGGTTCAATGGAATATGAGCAAGGTGTTATTGTCGTACCAGCATATTTGGCTAAAGGCATCGAATTCGACGCGGTCATCATTTATGATGCATCGGAGCATGTTTACGGCGACGAGAGCCTTCGCAGGATTTTCTATACCGCATGCACAAGGGCGATGCATGATTTGCAATTGTATAGCGTTGGAGAGCCGACCCCGCTGTTAGAAACCGTTCCACGGGATTGTTTCATCTTAGCTAAATAGGAACTTCAAAATTGTGAAGTTCTTCGGGAACTCCGGATATAAAACTGGCGTCCTTTTGTAGACGTAGTTTAAATATTTTTGATATTCTATATATAAATTCAGAGGAGGGGAAATTACATGAAATCCAAATTATTAATAGGTTCGATTGTTCTTGTGACTGGTATTTCAATCACGGTGGTATGTATATACACGGGTATGAAGAACGTAAGCGCCGACAACGAAATAGAGAACATAAAAATGGAGCACGCAAAAGCTGACAACGATATAGAGAACATAAAGGTTGTAGAAGAAACAAAGGAATCGACCGAACCCCTAACTAAAGCCTACGACAAGGAAGAAATCGGCATGTGGATTTCTGAAATAAATGCAATCCTTTCCGCACCGTTGGATGATCCTCGTTTGATAGAAGCGAACTACGACGAAGGGTTCGAATATTACTTGAAAGCACAACAAGTCAAGGACTTGTACCCAAATACAGAAGATTTAAGTGGCACTGAATTTGGAATTGAATATGATAATTTGACCATGTTTGCGAATTGGATATTGCATGAACAATTTGTTCGCACGGCTCATTTAGACTCGTACGGGCGAGCAAAGGAAGATACATCTCTTTCCGACAAATGGAAACCGGTCCATCATAATATGAGACAATCGTTCGAATACTTGAAGCAGCTAGCGAATGACCTTGACGTTGCGCTTAATCATGACGGGCAAGGCGAAACATTTGGCGTGACCCATCTATTGAAAGGCGACAAGGTTTCCGAAATGGAAGCCTTTGGCACAGGGAAATCGAGTAGGATGGATGATTGATTAACTCCCGACTTCTTCTCGCACCATGGAATCCTTGGAAACTCCGATGGAAGTACCCCTTATTTCAACTTATTGCAGTCGAGCCTACGGGTGCTTTTTATTATGGTAGAGTGACAAAATGAAAAAAATGATATATATCGCTTCCTTAACCTTATCCTCCATCGTTCTATTGTTTCTTATGATGAAGTTTTTTGGATTTGCTATTGTAGTCAATAGAACAATTATTGATAAATGGATGGCATTGATTGCCCTCTTTTCTTTACCTACTTCTATTCACATGTTAATAAATAAAGAAAACTTAAATATGTTGAATGTACGCACAATTCTTGTAGCAATCATCGTACTCATGTGGTGTAACTGGTCATTTCGCGTACAGCCTATTTATACAGCTTATGTCGAAAGTAATAATATTCTTGCAAAACCGTACTTAATCTCTGAAAAGAAGAATTCAAAAACACCACTAATTGAAGATGTTATTTATACTAAGTACACTATATATAAATCCATTACCCCCGTTCTCTTTAAAAAAGACTCAAAAGTCGTTGAGGAACGTGGCATAATAATGTTCAAGGAAAATATAGTAAAAACGGTTGAAATAGATGGAAAAATCTATATTAAAACTGACAATAGTCGTTTATTGCCGATTAAATAGCAGAGGACGCAAGTTATAAATTTTGCAGGTAGCGGGTGTCCTAGGTTTCCACTAAACCCAGTAGACAACCACCTTATAAAACTGTAACTTACTCCCGCAATCTTAGAAACCTCAATACAGATTGCCCGCGGACCATACACACTAAATTTTGGCAATTTAGAGCCTTTAGCCGCGGTGATGACTACAGTCTTTTGATTACAAGAGCCATTTGTATTTTTTCAATGGATCGACACCGCCTGTATCATCGGCATGATTTGATTGCTAGCGGTAAATAAAAAAACACCATAATACAGAAAAGGGTTGCCCAGAAAGTAAGTTTTCACTGACTTTCTGGACACCCCTTTTGTTATGCTTCCGTTTCTTGTAATGTACCTTTAAATCTCGTATACGGTTCCTTTTTCTTACTACGAAATCTAAGGTACATACTATATAAAAGCAGCGATATGATAATGAAAATGGTAATCATAGGCCGCGATGCTTGCACCTTGGAATACTTGAATGAAAGAAGGGGCTATCCTGCTCCTAGATATTACGGAAGTTTCTTATAAGGGTATTCAACAGTCTGTCCTTGCTTTAATATAATTAATGGATGTTCAATAGACAGCTGTCGTAGATTTGCATCCGAAGGCAGAAACAGAACAAACAGTTTATCACTTTCTACATTTTTCTCTAATTTCAAATCTGATACCTGATAGACTATCTTCTTCACTTCATTATTTTGCACAGCTCCAACTATAATATCCATTTCACCCATATTGAAAACAGTATAATCAAAATATACGTCTTGATTAGTTCGATATATTTGTGACGCAGTGGTTTTGGTTTTCTTGTTAAAAATAAAACCTTCTCTGAGGACGGGTTGATAGTTATTCCCATCAACATAAATTTCAATACTAGCATCACCTAATACATACTTCTCAAAAGGTTCCTTATTGGATTTGGAGCTTAATAGGAGGATGGGCAATCCAATTGATATTAAAACCAAAATCACTACAGTTTTCCAATTCCTCATTCGGCAACCACCTTATTAATTGGCTCTTATACACCTACTGCTAGATGGACCAGCTACTTCATACGGCATACCAAGTGATCCCACAAAGATTATTGATGATGATAGACTATATCCGTAGCAAGAGCCAGTACCCCCGCCCATCATACGGAAATAAAAGTCCGCTGCTACTTCATCAGAGCTATTTGAATCGCCTGCCCAGTATCCGTTGGAAGAGTTTATGTCAACGGATACATGACTTGGTGCGGAATTATTACCAATTGAATATAAAATTCTTTTAGCGCTGTATCCAACATTTATAATCTTATATGAATAGCCAACCCCGATTTAAATTCTTCCTTTTTTCCCTCTCGGATAATTACCATGGCTATCGTTTATACAACTTCAATCGCTAAAACTTTTTTTAACCTATGTTTTAACATATTTGTCTTGCATCTTAAGTTTAGCAAACAATTAAATAAATTGAAATTGGGAAAATAATATTGCATTCGAGGTGGTTCTTTGGGTTAGTTATAGATAACTCACTCTATATTTTACCTATTTATGTAAGTAATATAATTACTTTAACCTAAACTAAATAAGTATTTCTTGAATGATATTGGGCAAATTCCTATGAGACAAATAGCCAATAGCTTTCCAATAACTTTTAAATAATTGGAAACCACTTGATTACACTAACGCTTTAAACTATTTGTCAATATACACTGAATCTAACTAAAGATATCTTGTATCCCGATATAACTACTCTACTTTTTTCACTATATGAAACTTATTACATATCTCTCCTTGTGTCTTTCCTATCGACCTAATAAAAAGCTTACGTTATTTACCCCCAAAGAATGAACAGAGTATTAGCGAAAACACCGATACTTGGAAAAATATGTTGCCGATTTAACCCCCTTTGGATATGATACTCGTAAAGGGATGGTGAATTTTCAATGAAGAATGAAATTGAAGATTTATTTGACAGGGATAAACCACATGAATCGAAAATGAAAGTGGAAAGAAAAGACGGAGAACCAACCGCAGCTTTCAAAGGGGCTTCTTGGGCAGCTCTGTTAATTGGAGGCTCGGCTTATCTGATAGGCTTGTTCAATGCAGGAATGGAGCTGAATGAAAAAGGGTATTATTTTGCAATATTGATATTCGGACTCTATTCGTCTGTGTCTTTACAAAAAGCCGTAAGGGATAAAGACGAAGGAATTCCCGTTACGAATATTTACTACGGCATCAGTTGGCTTGCACTAGTTATATCGATTTCATTAATGGGCATTGGTCTATACAATGCAGGCAGTATTGTCTTAAGTGAAAAAGGGTTTTATGCCATGGCTTTCGTTCTGAGTATATTTGCGGCTATCACAGTCCAGAAAAATGTCAGAGATACGCAAAAAGCTAGAGGGTTAGAGTAAAGATGAATTTTAGGGGCTGTCCAGAAATTCAGTGAAAACTGATTTTCTGAGACAGCCCCTTTGTTATGCTTCCGTTTCCTGCAATCTGCCTCTGAAATCTTCTTTCGATTCCCTTTTCTTCTGCTGTAACCGAAGAAAAATATTGTTTAACAGTAAGGATATAATAATGAAAACGGTACCGATATAATCATAAGCTGTGACACTTGCGCCTTGAAAAATTTGAATGACTAACGTTGTGACGGGTACAAAGTTAAGAAATAACAACCCATTCAACGGTGTGATAACACTCACGCCGTAGTTCCACCCGACCAGTGCAATAACACCTGGGAAGATTACCATAAAAGCGATATGAGGGCTCGTAATGGTCAACGTTTCGACGGTTGGAACCGAGACATATCCCGTAAGCGTCACTCCAATTACGACAACAGCCGCAGTAGCCGTTCCGAGCAAACAGCTTAATGCGGAATAACGCAATGCAGACCAGCCATCGTTACTGAATCGAGTTCCACCAATTGTGTACACAACCCACCCAACGACTGCGATAAAGATCAATAAAGATGGAATGATGGCATTAGATGCTGTAAAAAAGGCACCTATATCACCTTTTGTTACCACTAGCGATGCACCGACGAAGCCAATAACCACGCAAAACATCGTGAATGCATGAGGCCGTTGTTTTATAAACACCCAAGCAATAATGATAGATATCATCGGCATTAATGATTCCATAATAGAGGCAATCATTGTACCTGGGTTGCCTAATAGATCCTGTCCCCAGAAAATGAGTAAATTATAAACCGCAAAGGCCATTGTTCCGAAAAACCAGAGGAGCAGTCCCTTCCCTTCAAAGCGAAAAGCTTGCTTCCCTTCCTTCCATAACAACCAGACAACTAAAATGATCGTTACAAAACCATAACGTAAAAGTGTAAAATAAAATGGGTCTATATGGTGAAACGCATGATTCGCTACTGGAAACATTGCTCCCCAGGATATTGCGGATATCAAGCATAAAATAGCAGCCCATACTACGGTGTTCTTCATGATGATCTATCTCCTCTGCTTACTATCTCCGTATAACATTAAACCACAGGTTCGATATCTCTTAAAATGAACATTAATGATGTCCTCTATCTCAATTAGTGATATCATGGAAAAAGTGTCAGCTGAAAGGAGTGATCATATGGAATTTAAAGACTTAGAGATTTTTCAAATGGTTGCACAAAAAGGTACGATTACCGAAGCTGCAAAAGAATTAAGTTACGTCCAATCCAATATCACCTCAAGAATTAAGAAGCTTGAGAATGAAATGAATACAGCTCTATTTAACCGCCATAGCCGCGGAATGACGCTAACACCTGAAGGAAAAAAACTACTTGTCTACTCCGAGAAAATTCTAGCTCTAACAAATGAAATGAAAAAAGTCGTTCAAAGCAAAACTGAACCAGCAGGCAAACTTGAAATTGGAACTGTCGAAACCGTTATGAAATTGCCGGTTATATTAGCTTCCTATAATAAAAAATATAAAAACGTAGACTTATCACTGCTGACAGGTGTTACAAATCAACTCCAAAACGATGTCTTACATCACCGGTTGGACGGTGCTTTCGTGACAGAAATCGATCACCATCCTGAATTAGTTTCCCATGACGTTTTTCAAGAGGAGCTTGTCCTGATCTCAGATAAGACGAAGACTTCACTTGAACAACTTATAGGGGAGCCGATCCTTTGCTTTAGCGAAGGATGCGGTTACCGGGCAAGACTGGCAAATTGGTATAAAGATCAGAACATAACACCACAAAAACTGATGGAGTTCGGGACGTTGGAAACGATTTTGGGAAGTGTTACGATGGGGCTTGGCATTACGTTCGTCCCCAAATCAGCCGTTGCCCATTTGGAAGAAAGAGGACTCGTCCACTGTCACTACTTGCCCGAGAAATATAGTAAAGTCAATACAGTGTTTATACGTAGAAAAGACGCCTATTTAACCTCTACACTCGAAAAGTTTATCGAAACGTTCGAACAGGTCGATGGGGAAATGGCTTACCCGCTAGCGAAGTAAAAAGCCCTCGTAAAATATAGAAAAAGCCTAATTTCTCTGTTGTTTCCAGAAGAGAGATTAGGCTTTTTTCAATCAACTTATTATGCGGCTTTTTCAAATCCGAAGATCTTGTTATCTAAAGATAACAATTGGCTTCCGCTAATCAATAGAACAACCGCCATTGCTAATAAAGCTACATCTAATTCAAATCCTGCAGCTTCTGCTCCCATAAAACCTAGGGACAATTTAGATGTAAAGATCGCTCCCACCATCACAATTGCAATCAAAGCTGAGAAGATTCTTGTTCCGATTCCTAGGATTAATGCAATTCCTCCAAGGAGTTCAATAAAAGCAACTACATAGCCTAAGAAACCTAAAATCCCAATGCTTTCAAACCAACCTGCTACATTTCCAAGACCCATTTGGAATTTTGCAATCCCATGGATTAAAAATGTTATCCCTAAAACCACTCTCAAAATCAACAAACCCAATTCATATTTACGTTCCATTATTCATTCTCTCCTGTCTAAGATGTTTTTTCCGACTCCTATTTACACGCCTACAGTACGTTTTCTTGTCTTGTTGCTTTCCTCACGATTGGCGCCACCTATGTCGCTAACATTCCCCATAAAAGCACTCACCTCCAACCAAGATGTAAATTAATAATTAAATTAAAAGGAAAGTAAGTTGATTACTTAACGTAAGTCACTATATAATTAACACAAGCAATAGTCAAGTAATTAATTAACGGGTAATATTTCAGTTGGTTAGTATAGAGAGTTATACTAGTAGTCAGGGGTTGATAAAATCACGGAAAAATAACTTGTCCTAAAAACACTTTGCATTTAGGTCGTTACGATCTGACCGAAATGGTTACGTTAAACATATACATCAGTGTAATTTGGAAGCGGGGAAACCTCTTTCAAAAAATCTTTCAAATAAAAGGAATGATCTTATGGTACATGCGAAATTGGCTCCTCAAGTTCTTGAGGTCTTAAAAGATAAAATACAATTGATTAAGTCGGGTGAAGGAGCGATCTATTTGGTCGGCCCCATTAAATTGCCAGTGAATTTGTATGGGGAGACCGTTATTTTCCAATGGTATTGTTGGCTGAATCAATGCCAAGTGACGGATAACTACCAAGAAATTATCGATCAACTGGCTTCCGCCAATTTAGCGGAGTACCAACAATCGAGCGTGCTCGTATACGGAGATTTCGAAAACGCGGATGATGCACTCATCCGGATGCACTCCATCTGCCATACCGGGGACATATTCGGTAGTAAAAGATGTGACTGCGGTTATCAGTTAAAACAATCGATGCAAAATATTGTCGATCACGGGACTGGTGCTTTGTTCTATTTGGCAAACCATGAAGGCCGTGGAATTGGTTTATTTAGCAAAGCGATGGCATATGTGCTTCAGGAAAACGGCTACGATACGGTGGAAGCAAATGAAAGCCTCGGCTTTGTTGATGATGCAAGAAATTACGACGATGCGATTCGTGTGTTAAAGAAATTACGTACAAAACCTGTCAAACTTATGACGAATAATCCAAAAAAACTGGAAGCGATGCGGAATGCCGGTCTTCCTATTACGGAAAGAGAACCTTTGTGGGGCGATAAATCAGAGTTCAATGAAAAATATTTGCAAACAAAAATTCAACGTTCCGGCCATTTAGGTGAAGAAGGGAATCATAATGACTAACCATGAATTTTATATGAAGTTGGCTCTTGATAATGCACAAGCAATGAAAGGCCAAACAGATCCAAACCCTCTTGTCGGTTCAGTGATTGTAAATGACAACCGAATTGTCGGGGTTGGTACCCATCTAAAAGCTGGGGAACCTCACGCTGAAATTCATGCGATTCGTATGGCCGGTGAGCAGGCAAACGGTGGGACAATTTACGTCACCCTTGAGCCATGCTCGCATTATGGGCGGACCGGCCCTTGTGCAGTAGCAATTGTTGAAGCGGGAATTAAGAAAGTCGTCATCGCTACACTAGATCCAAACCCGGTCGTTGCCGGAAACGGGGTTAAAATTTTGGAAGACGCAGGAATTGAAGTTGTCATCGGTGTAATGGAAGAGGAATCTCGACAGATGAATGAAGTGTTCAACAAATTCATCGTCGAGCAGAAGCCTTTCATGACGATGAAAGCAGGAAGCACATTGGACGGAAAAATTGCTACACATACAGCAGATAGTAAATGGATAACTTCCGCCGAAGCAAGACACGATGTACACATATTGAGAAATCAACATATGGCTATTCTAGTCGGTGTCAATACAGTCATTGAGGATGATCCCGAATTGACGACGAGGATCCCAAATGGTAGGAATCCGATTCGCATTATTTTAGATTCCTCATTGCGCATTCCTCTCCATTCAAAGGTTGTAACGGACGGGCAAGCGGAAACATGGATCTTCACTTCTTCTACGTATAATGAAGATGCTAAGAATCAGCTGGAGGAACAGGGCATTGCGGTTTTCCACACTTCAGGCACTCGCCAAGTCGATTTGAATGATGTCGTTCGGATTCTTAGTGAAAAACTTGTTTCTTCGGTCTTAATTGAAGGCGGAGGGTCGATTCATGCAGCTTTTCTTGAAAAGCAGCTTGTCGACAAAGTGGAGATCTATATTGCTCCAAAACTTGTTGGCGGCGCACTAGCACCGACATTTCTTGAAGGTACAGGCGTTGAAATGATGCGTGACGCTGTTGATATCGAGCATCTACACATTACGCAAATCGGAAAAGATTTCAAGTTCACCGGCTATCCGAAATATATAACAAACTGAGGGATGTACTATGAAATTTGGTTTTGATATCGATGATACGTTAATTAATTTACGAGAACACGCTTTTCACATATACAATAAAAAATTGAATCAGAATGTGGATATAGAGCTCTTTCACTCCTTGGACAAGGTTGAAATCCACGAGCTCTTCGGCATGACAGCTGAAGAAGGCGGCAAGATGTGGAACGGTTCGTTAGAAGAAATTTATTTCACATCGTGCCCTGCCTATCCTGAAGCAGTAGAAACGTTGCAAAAACTGGAGCACGACGGACATGAAATCTATTATATTACCGCAAGGCCGAAAGAACATGGCGAGCGGACAATGGAATGGATGATTGAACAAGGATTCCCGGTCCACAAAGAGCGATTTTTTTATGGCATGAATGACGAGGACAAGGTTCACATTATAAAAGAGTTGGAACTCGACTACTATTTCGATGACAAGCCTGCAGTACTTGAAACATTAGGTGATTGTCAGCTCAATCTGTTTGCGATAACTCAATCTTACAATCAGCATTTGGACATTCCACGCATTGAGAACTGGTCTGAACTATTCGATTTGCTACTTAAAGAGAAATAGTAAGATCCTAATATTCATCAAAAGAACTAAATTTAGCGGTTCTTTTCGTGCAAAAAAATCCGACTGAGCGTTGACCCACTCAGTCGGATTTTCTATTTTTTAAATGATAACCCATTTGTCTCTAAAGCATCTCTTAGCTTTGGTAAAGAAGCTGGTCCCATGCCGTGTAATTTCAGAATCTCTTTTTCGCTATATGCCGATAGCTGTTCTATAGAAGTAATCCCGTTGTTTTCCAATGCCCGTCTTGCCGGTGCTGATAGTGATGATAGAAATCCATTGGCAGGTTTGCGTTCTTGCTCACAAATCGGACATGTCGGGCAGTCACTGGTTTTATAGTAGTTATGCCCTTTGCTGCAAGTCCTTGGAGTTTTATTTGAAGTTGTCATTGGCATTATCTCCTTATCAAACAGTTTGCACGAAAGTTGTCTTGCTCTAATATGATTTTAATCCATTATACTTATAATAGTTAGTAAGCACACAAGCTTCGGTAAAATCAACTGTACCTTCTTAAAGGAGTGAGCGCTTATGTCCCGAAAACGATACAGCAATCTAGATTCCGCCGCGACGACAGCAACCTTGAAAGATATATTGCGCTGGCAAAAAGAGCGGAGAGGCAAACGTAAAGATCTGAGCTTCCGTATTGGCCAAGCAGACAATAAGCAACAGGCGCTCCTGAACAGTAGACACCACGAATTGACCATAACGTGGATTGGACACTCCACATTTCTTCTGCAAATTGCCGGTTTAACAATTGTAACAGATCCTGTTTGGGCCTACCGGACGGGATTTAGCCGCAGACTGGAAGAACCAGGACTGTCTTTGGATGAAATCCCGCCAGTCGATGTAGTTTTGTTGTCTCATTCCCATTATGATCATTTTCACGTGACATCCTTGAGAAAACTGAAAGGCTCGCCCACCATACTCGTCCCCGAAGGGCTCGGACGAAAAATACAGAAGCTAATGAAAGGCAATAAAGTGCATGAGTTGCCATGGTGGGGGCATATGAGCATTGGCTCCGTCGATTTCCACTTTGTCCCTGCACAGCATTGGACAAAACGTTCGCTCACCGATACGAATAGGTCACACTGGGGAGGATGGGTCATCCAACAGAATTCAATGCCACCTGGTGATCATAAGTCTCATTCCATCTATTTCGCCGGGGACAGCGGATATTTCCAAGGATTCCGCGACATCGGCGAAAGGTTCCCTGGCATTACGTATGCACTCATGCCAATTGGTGCTTATGAGCCTGAATGGTTTATGGGAATGCAACACGTCACCCCAGAACAAGCGATTCAGGCTTTTATTGACGTCCGGGCTGAGACATTCATTCCCATGCATTATGGCGCATTTCGACTGGCTGATGACACGACTGAGGAGGCGTTGAATCGATTGCTTGCCGAATGGGAGCGACGAGAATTGAATTCAAGCAGACTGCGGCTGCTGAAGCATGGGGAAACTCTCATCCAAGCACAGAAATTAGAAATTTGACGTTCGTCGTACCAATGCCACCCGAGTAGTTCGAGTGGCATTATCTATCTTCTATTGCACACGATGACCAACTGATTTTGTTGAAGGATATATCTCTTCTTTTGCTATGCCAGACATCCAATCGCCATTGACTGAAACAGCTAGCCAGATTTTTCGAATGCTAATCTCTAATAATTTTCATTGTAGATGAACCTTTTCTCAGTCTAAAATCATTTCTGTTTCCATTTTTAAATTTCGGATCTGCATAAGTTGATTGTGCATCACTATTTGAAGCAACTATAATTTCCGGAAATGAGGTGTATTCTTCGTCTTTCCAAACCCAACTGCCGGTTTTTCCATCTTTAATATGAAATACATTCTTTTGCAGTTTACTATCTTGATTCGGAAAATAATTGACGATAAATACACCTTCATTGATTGTATAGAAATTATCTGAACTAGACGAGACATTACGCATTGATATAACAAACGAGTATGATTTTATGAAAGCCAATTTCCAATCACTCGCTATTTTTTCATTTGCACAAAAAAAAATGCGCATAATCAGATTTAACATCTAGATTTATGTGCATTTTCAAGTTTCTTTTATCTTTAATTCCCTAAATTGTTGCCATTTAATTTGCACGAGTGCTTAACCATTTCCGGTTAGTTGCCCCAAACCTTATCCTTTATGTTTTTATTAATTGTACAAGTATTTATATAAATTGATTTAACAAAATCAAAATCGAAAAATTCCAATACTTTCAAACAGATGAATGATGTGCTTATAGGTAGTTTTAGTAACTGTTCAATTTCCTTAAAAAGTGGTTGGTTTAAATAACCCTTAATTGGATGGTTCTCAAAAATGTTTTATATTATATAATTATAACGTATAGAAAAAAATATTTATAAAGAGGAGTAAGGCATGAAGGTAGCTCTCATAGTTTCAATCATTTTTGTATTTATTGTTTCAGCTGTCGGACTAATTTTGACCATATCCGTAGCTAATTCTATGAATAAAGATTACAAGGGGAAAAACAGTTTTTCTTCTCTGCTATGGGCTTATGTTCTAGCAATCCCATTCATTATTATAGTAGTTCTTGTAGGTATATTTATATTATATTAACAACAGAGGACGGTTCGGAACCAGTGAAATAGTACATGTCGTTCTCGTGTCTCAGGAACCGTCTAAGATTGCTCAAAAATGGGGGAACTAAAAAGTTATTGGAGTTCTTTAGAATTTAGACATTTTCAAACATCCCCCCCGTTATTTCTTAGCGCGTAGACAAACCTAGAAATGCCTTCTTTTATTGAAGCTTCGTTCCCTTTGCCATAAGTAAATCGAACGTATCCATTTTTTGAGCCCATTATTCTCCCAGGTACAAATGAAACGCCTTTTTTCATGGATTCTTCAAGTAACTTATATTCATCAATTTCGTGATTTATTTTACACCATAAATGAATTCCGCCTTGTGGCACTAAATATGTAACCTCATCTTTAGATAAGCTGTCCAATGCCAAAATTAACGCATTCCTTCGCTCCCTCAGTTGAATCCTTAAATCTGAAACGTGTTCGTCAAATTGGGGGGAATCTAGAAATTGATTCGCTATCCATTGCGGAAAAACACTATGGCCAAAGTCAATTTGCTGTTTGCCGTCTGACAAGCGTTTAATCACTTTTTCTGGACCAATAATCCAACCAATGCGCAGTCCTGATGCAACCACTTTTGATAACGAACTAATGTATAAAACATTATCATTATCGTCCATTGACTTTAACGTAGGTCCAATGCACCCGTCGAATGACGTCAAATTATAAGGATCATCCTCTATTATGGGGAAACCGTGCTTTGATGATAATTCCAATATTCTCTTTCGGCGTTCCAGCGACATTTTCGTGCCAGTAGGATTTTGATAATCAGGATTTAAGAAGAGCATACGAATTCGATGTTTTCTTTGTAAAGCTTCAATATCATCAGGATTTACACCATGTTGATCAACTGGGAGTAAGAGCGTTTTAACACCAAATGATTGAAAGATCGGTAAAGAGAATGCATAGGATGGGTCTTCAATCGCTACTGTATCGCCTGGTTTTAACAAGCATTGAACGATTAGGTGTATTGCTTGCTGAGCACCCGATGTAATCAATATGGAGTCTGGCTCAACTACCATACTTTTATACGTTTTCATATGTTTACAAATGGTCTCCCGTAATCCCGCATCGCCTAAAGGATGATCGTAACCTAAATGCTCATCAAACGCATGCTCCTTAAGAATCCTAGCGAATTGGACGTTAGGTAGTAAATCTGCTGCAAGTTCCCCGCTTGATAGGTTAATCATTCCTTTTTGCTCAGTTTCATTACGAAGTTTCTGTACCAACGGAAGATTCGGAAGAAATGAGCCATCCTCTACATATCTCCCCCAATTGGGAACCCTTTTATGAGTTAGCCCCCATATGTCCGTATTTATATACGTGCCGCTCCCTATCTTTCTGACAATTAATCCGACTGCCTCTAGCTCATCATAAGCAGTCACCACCGTACTCCTATTAATCAGTAATTTTTTTGCCAACTCACGTTCAGATGGTAATGGCTGGTCCTGAGATAAATCTCCCGATATAATTGCATTCTCTATTTGTTCTACAAGTTGCCTATACATAGGTTTTTTTATTGAACGGTCTAGCATAAATTGCATTATACTCCACCCTTTATTTGTAAGTTTTTATATAACAAATTATGTATTATGCTCATAATGATACAGTAAATGCTATTATAGCATCTCCGATATCAGTATCCTGTAGTAGTTTTAAAGATGACCTCGGCCATGAATCGGATGACAGTCACTCAAACAAATGAAACAAACGTGAACTTCCCCACTTGTTCAACCTTTCATGAAGATTAATCTCCCTTTAGATTCTTGCTCCCAACTCGTAAACTTCTTCCATTTATGCGATAATAACAGAACGAACGTTTCTTTATTTAATGAAAGGAGGGGCTAGTGTGAAGCCAGTCATCCTAGCTGAAAAACCGTCCCAAGCGAAAGCGTATGCGGACGCTTTTTCCGTGCGAAAGCATGAAGGGTTTCTTGAGATTAATCCTTGCATGATTTTTCCAGCTGGCGCCTATATCACTTGGGGTGTCGGCCATCTCGTGGAATTGAAGGAACCTCATGCATACAATCCCGCTTGGAAGCGTTGGTCACTTGGGAGTCTTCCAATCTTGCCGGAACGATATGAGTTCCAAGTGGCAAAGGGTAAATTCAAGCAGTTTCAAGTTGTAAAGAAGCTGATTCGCGGAACGGATACAGTCATCAATGCATGTGACGTGGACCGGGAAGGCTCGAACATCTTCTATAGCATATATTATCAAACGGGTGCGCGTAATCAGACGATCAAGCGGCTTTGGATCAATTCACTTGAGGTGGATGAAGTGCGAAAAGGGTTTGCGAATTTACGTGATAATCGCAAGGATTTGCAGCTGTATGAGGAGGCAAAATCCCGTCAGATCAGCGATTGGCTTGTTGGGATGAATGCTTCCCGATTATATACACTCTTATTGAAAGCTAAAGGTGTCCAGGAAGTGTTTCCGATCGGACGAGTGCAGTCGCCTACGGTCTATTTAATCTATCAACGGCAACGAGAGATTGAGACATTCGTATCGGAACCGTTTTTTGAAGTGGAAGCGACGTTCAAATCAGAACACGGTACGTATAAAGGTAAAGCGAAAGCGAAGGAGCCAAAACGGGAAATCATTCAGGAACTGCTTTCAAAACATGGCATCCAACCGAATTCGCCCGGCATTATCACATCTGTTACGCACACCGATAAGCGGACACCGCCACCGCAGCTCCATTCCCTGTCAACGTTGCAGGCGACAGCGAACCGGCGTTGGAAGATGAGCCCCGCGAACGTTTTGAAGACGATGCAAGGCTTATATGAGAAGAAGCTTGTCACCTACCCACGGACGGATGCGCGCCATATAACGCCGAATGAATTTGCGTATTTGAAGGACCAAGTCGGCGATTACCAACAGCTGATCGGACATCCCTTCCCCGTCGCTTCGCTTGCGCCGAAGAAACGGTATGTCGACAGTTCGAAGGTCCAAGAGCACTATGCGATCATCCCGACGAAGAAAGTGCCGACGCAGGCAGTCCTCGGCAGAATGTCGCCGCTTGAGCGGAATTTGTATGAAGAGGTCGTCCGTACGACGCTCGCGATGTTCCATACTGATTATTTGTATACCGAAACGAAAGTGACGACGGATGTAAATGGCCTTCCGTTTTTCACGACTGGCAAGACGGAAAGGGATTTAGGATGGAAGGCTTTATTCCAACGGTCTAAAGAGGATAAGGACGAGCCCGCTTTGCCGCCGCTTCGTATGCAAGAGACAGTCCAATCCGATATCGGCATTAAAGAGGGCAAGACGATGCCGCCGAAGCCATACACGGAAGGTCAGCTAATCGCGATGATGAAAACTTGCGGGAAGTTGGTCGAGGACAAAGAGGAAACGGATATTTTGAAAGAGATTGAGGGTCTTGGAACGGAAGCGACACGGAGCGGCATCATTGAAACGATTAAAAAGCATGGATATATAACCGTGTCTAAAAATATCGTGTCGATTACGGAGAAAGGCCGTGTGCTTTGCCAGGCAATCGAAGGAAATCTGCTTGCGAGTCCATCGATGACGGCGAAGTGGGAAACGTATTTGCGGAAAATCGGCAATGGCGAAGGAAGCGGGCAGCATTTCCTCGAAAATATTTCGAAGTTCATTGCGAAGCTATTAGATGAGGTCCCTAAGCAGCTGGAGGCAAAGCCGATCGACGCAACGAAAGTTCCGCCGCGGCAATCGAAATCGCGCGGCTCTTATCAAGCTGTGGAGGTCGCCCCATGCCCTGCATGTCAAAATGGCATGATTCTGGCCCGAAAAGGATTTTACGGATGCAGCAACTACAAAAATGGCTGTAAACAGACGTTGCCTGGCATCTTCTTGAAAAAGAAACTGACACCGGCGCAAGTGAAGCTCCTTTGCACAAAAGGCAAAACGAATACGATCAAAGGATTCACCGCCAATAACGGAAACAAGTTTGATGCTAGCCTTTCCTTAGAGAACGGTAAGTTGAATTTAGTGTTCCAAAAATAAAAGTAGTAATAAGAGTGGCTGATGTGAAGACGGTATTGTCCCGGACTCATGTCAGCCATTTTTTTGTATCCGTTCAGTTCCCCCGCTCACCTATGGTATTATGGACAGGGTTCCAAAAAGAGGTTCGCAAACTCCCTCTCTAAAAAACTAAGGAGATATGTACAATGAAAAATGAAAAAGCAGTGGTCGTCTTCAGCGGCGGTCAAGACAGTACGACGTGCCTGTTTTGGGCATTGGAAAATTTCCGGGAAGTCGCAACGGTGACGTTCGACTACGGACAACGGCATTCGGAGGAAATCGAATGCGCCCGAAACATTGCAGAAGAACTTGGCGTGTCATTCAAAGTGCTGGACATGAATTTGATCAATCAACTATCAGCCAATGCGCTGACAAGAGATGACATCGAAGTGACGGAAGTGGATGGCGAATTGCCGTCAACGTTCGTACCTGGAAGAAATCATCTGTTTCTATCCTTTGCGGCGGTTTACGCCGATGCCATTGGCGCACGGCACTTGATCACCGGTGTGAGTGAAACGGACTTCAGCGGTTATCCTGATTGCCGCGACAATTTTATTAAATCATTAAACGTGACGTTGAATTTAGCCATGGATGGACGCTTTGTCATCCATACTCCGTTAATGTGGCTTGATAAATCCGAAGTATGGGAGCTGGCCGACGAACTTGGCGCACTCGATTTTGTGCAGGAGAAAACACTCACGTGCTACAACGGCGTTCCAAGCTCAGGTTGCGGAGAATGCCCTGCGTGTGTGCTGCGCAATGAAGGACTTGCTGCGTATCAAGCTCGAAAGATTGCAGGTGCCGCTAAATGATGCAGCAATTTTATCCGCAAATACATCATGACTATCGATTTGAATTAAATAAAGACATGCATTTTTCGGCTGCGCATTTCATTCCCAATGAAGATGCAGGAAAATGCCAAGTGATGCATGGACACACGTATTTCATTAATGTCACCATCGGAGGAAATGAGCTGGACCCACTCGGTTTTTTGATAGATTTCAAGCAACTGAAAGATCTCATTCATAAAAAATATGATCATTCCGTATTGAACGATCATCCTGAGTTCCAACATACCTTTCCGACAACTGAACGATTAGCAGAACAAATTTGGAAGTCCATTCAAGATGTTCTTCGTACACGAGACAATCGTCCTGTGTGCCTCCAAGTGATCGTTCGGGAAACGCCGACGAGCTATGTTGCCTATCGTCCGTCACGGGAGGATTTACTATGAAAATCCCCGTAATGGAAGTGTTTGGACCGACAATCCAAGGTGAAGGAATGGTCATCGGTCAAAAAACGATGTTTGTCCGGACGGCGGGCTGCGATTATTCTTGTGCTTGGTGCGATTCCAGTTTTACATGGGACGGTACTGGCAAAAGCGTTTCGAAACGCCCCCAGGAAATTATTGAGGAACTGAAAGCAATCGGTGGCCAATCCTTTTCTCATGTAACGATTTCGGGTGGAAATCCAGCCTTGCACAAAGGAATCGGAGAATTAGTCGATCTCTGCCATGCAGAAGGTTGGAAAGTTGCAGTCGAAACGCAAGCTACATTTTGGCAAGATTGGTTGTTGAGAATCGATGATATCACGCTCTCACCAAAACCACCTAGTTCAAAAATGATAACGGATTTCGGCAAACTGGATCGTTTCATGGAGAAGTTGACAGATGCAAACGCAAGTCTGAAAATCGTCGTCTTTGATGAAACAGATTTCAAATTTGCGGAAGAAGTCCATCTTCGATACCCGTCATTCCCTTTCTATGTACAAGTGGGTAACGATGATACGACAACAACAGATGATGCCTATCTGGTATCCAACTTATTGAAACGGTTTGAATGGCTTATTGATTTGGCTGTCGCTTCCCCAATTATGAACGAAGTGAAGGTGCTGCCACAATTGCATGCCCTTGTATGGGGTAATAAGAGAGGCGTTTAGAGCTCACTGCAAAGTAGTAAGATAAATAAAAAGGTCGATTTTCATTATTGTGAATCGACCTTTTTATTATACTTGATATAATATTTGTTGACTCTCATGCTCCTACACATTATATTAAGAATGAGATTGAGAATCGTTATCAATCTAAAGACATAAGTTGGGAGAGGAAGTACTATATGAAGAAAAGTTTAATGCTCCTGCTTGCCTCTTTGCTACTCGTTCTCGCGGCATGTGGGAATAGTACGAAGCAAAGCAGCGACGCAGGAGATAACGAGAATCAAAAGAAAAACGAAAAATCCGAAGTGAATTTGTATACGAGCAGACATTATGACGTCGATAATGAGCTGTACAAAAAGTTTGAGGACGAAACTGGCATTAAAGTGAACGTCATTAAAGGTGAAGCTGATGAGTTGATCGAGCGTATAAAACGTGAAGGAACAGCTACGAAGGCCGATCTTTTCTTAACGGCGGATGTCGGCAGATTATACCGTGCAAAAGAGCAAGGGTTACTTCAAGCCGTGTCAAGTGACATTTTGTCGAAACAAATACCTGAAAAGTTCCGTGATTCTGATGATATGTGGGTAGGTTTGACCAAACGTGCACGCATTCTCGTATATAATAAAGATAAGGTGAAGCCCGAAGAGTTATCAACTTATGAAGCGCTCACAGACGATGCATGGAAAGGACGTTTTCTCGTCCGTTCATCCGAAAGCGTCTATAACCAATCTCTTTTAGCTTCTTTCATTGAAATCAACGGTGAAGAAAAAGCGAAAGAATGGGCACAAGGAATTGTGAACAATATGGCACGCAGTCCTGAGGGCGGGGACCGTGATCAAGCGAAGGCCATTGCTGCAGGCATTGGTGACGTTGCAATCATGAACACCTATTACTTAGGACAAATGCTGAACTCTCAAGAACCTGAAGAAGTAAAAGTAGCAGAACAGCTAGGCATTTTCTTCCCGAACCAGGAGACGACAGGCACTCATGTTAATATTAGCGGAGCTGGAGTCGTTAAAGGTTCGAAAAATGCGGACAATGCGTTGAAACTTCTTGAATTCCTAACGGGTGAAGAAGCACAATTTACTTTTGCAGAAGCAAACTATGAATATCCTGTAAACGAGGATGTCGAGCCAGCAGAACTTCTTAAATCTTGGGGTGAGTTCAAGGAACAAGAAATTCCACTCACAGCTCTTGGTGAAAATAATGCAAAAGCGATTATGATTTTTAACGAAGTAGGTTGGAAATAATAGATTGCCCCCTGTCGCTTTTGCGGTAGGGGTTTATTGCGGAAAAGGCAAAGGATGGGTTTGGTCATGAATAGGCGAATGGCAAACGTGAATGGTTGGACGATTGGTGCAGTACTCATTATAACTTTACTGTTTGTTCCTAATTTTTCAATTGTTGGAGGCGTTTTTACACCCGCAAGTGAAAATTGGGGGCATATTCGCGAATTCATGCTTCTAAACTATATTAAGTCTTCGCTGACGCTTGTATTTTTCACGGCACTATTCACCGTTGCAATTGGCCTTAGCCTAGCTTGGCTTATTGCACAATATGATTTCCCACTTCGCAACTTCATGAAATGGTCACTCATCTTGCCTTTATCGATACCACCATTCATCGGTGCATATACGTATCATGGTATCCTTAATTATACGGGTATCGTTCAGAAGACGCTTCGAAATCACTTTGATGTAACGGTAAATCAAACCTATTTCGACATTATGAATGTCCCTGGTGCCATTTTCATTTATACGATATTCTTATATCCTTATGTTTATATGATTACAAGAATTTTCTTGTCCAATCAAGCCGCCTCTCTCGTTGAAAGTGCACGGACACTTGGGAAAGGTCCAATGGAAATTTTTTTGAAAGTCATTATTCCAATATCACGTATTTCTGTCATTGGTGGGGTTAGCCTAGTCATATTGGAAGTGTTAAATGACTATGGCGTAGTGAAGTATTTTGGCATTCAAACGTTCAGTACTGCAATTTTCCAAACGTGGTTCGGCTTAGGAGACTTGGATTCTTCCATCAAGCTTGCGGCTTGTCTGATGGGTATCGTCATTTTCATCCTCGTAATCGAGTGGGTTCTCCGCGGCGGAAAGAAATATAGCTTTTCATCAACAAAACTTAGACCGCTGCCTCTCGTCAAATTGACCGGAAAAAAGGCAGCATTGGTATCAGCGTATACACTAGTTATTTTTACGATCGCCTTTCTTATTCCAGTTCTTCAGTTGTTGGACTGGGTTGTTCTCACATTCGGCAAGGTTCCGATGGAGGAAGTGTTGACATACACGAAGAATTCGATCATTGTTGCGGGAATAGCCGCATTGCTTATCATCTTTTTCTCCCTCGTCATCGGAAATTTCAGCCGTATTACGAAGCATAAGTTTGCGAAAGTGCTGCCGAAATTAACGGTTCTTGGCTATTCCATTCCAGGTGCGGTCATCGCGGTGGCTGTTGTCACTACATTTATTGCTATTGATCGGTACCTAGCGCCTGTCTATCAATTTTTAGGTTTGGATTCTGAGCTCGTTTTAAGTGTCAGCCTTGTCATGCTGATTAGTGCATACATCATACGGTTTTTCGCGATCGGATATAATTCGATTGAATCGGGTTACACAAAAATCGGCACAGACTTTCGTGATGCCTCACGTATGCTAGGCGTAAGCAGCTTACGTACCTTTTTCAAAATCGATATTCCGATGATGAAAGGTGCCATTATAAGCGGGTTCATCCTTACGTTTGTCGATATTTTAAAAGAAATTCCATTGACGCTCATTTTACGACCGTTCAACTATGATACACTTGCAACCAAGGCGTTCCAATATGCCAGTGATGAAAAAATTATGGAAGCGTCACAAGCTTCCTTGCTAATAGTCGGTGTAAGTGCAATTGCAATATTTATTTTCAACAAATTGCTTGGAGAGGGGCGGGAATAATATGTTTATTGATATACAAAATTTGAGTTTCTCTTATTCCAACTCACCTGCAAATGCAGTCGAAGATTTCACGCTAACAATAAACAAGGGTGAAATAATCTCCATTCTTGGGCGTAGCGGAAGTGGAAAAAGCACAATTCTTCGACTGATTGCCGGACTTGAGATGCCGAAAGGCGGTTCATTTTCGTTAGGCGAAAAAACAATATTTAACAACCACATATTCGTCCAACCCGAAAAGCGCGGCATCGGCATGGTGTTTCAAGACTATGCGCTCTTCCCGCATATGAGTGTTCAAGATAACGTATTATTCGGGCTCCCTAAAATGAGCCGTAATGATAAGTTGAATCGTGTGGAGGAAGTATTGGAACTCGTTGAACTAGAAGGTTATGAAAAACGGTATCCGCATCAGCTAAGCGGCGGTCAGCAACAACGTGTGGCACTTGCACGGGCACTTGCACCGCAGCCTGAGCTCATTCTTTTGGATGAACCTTTCAGTAATCTTGACACCGAGCTCCTTGTTAAAATACGTGAAGACCTTCGCCGGATATTAAAGAAGGCCAACATAACCGCAATCTTCGTTACACACAATCAAAATGATGCGCACGTACTCGCGGATCGAATCGTGAAGATCAAAGACGGTGTAATTGACCAAGTCGGCCGTCCTTGCGACTTGTTGGGCAGTTCAACGGATGCAGATGGCAATATTGAACTAGTGCTTGAAAAAGAACTCATAAATGTATGAACGGGACTGAAGGAAAACACATAGAATTCCAATGGAAAGGGACTGTTGCAGAAAGTTGGTTATAGCCAATTTTCTGCAACAGTCCCTTTTTCCATCAACCACGAACTTTATTCTCTTGTCATATCTTCTTCGGCCAAAAACTCCATTTGCCAAGCAAAATTAATATAGCAGGAATGAGCAATGGCCGGACGATGAACGTGTCGATTAGTATTCCAAGCGCCATGATGAAACCGAATAGCTTCAATTCATAAATCGGCATTGTCGCAAGTACGAGGAATGTTGCCGCCAAAATTAATCCTGCCGAACTAATGACTCCGCCGGTCCGCTCTACTCCTTTTCGCACCGCATCGTCAAAAGGCAGCTCTCTCATCTCTTCCCGAATCCTTGCAATCAGCATGATGGAATAATCGACGCCAAGTGCAACAAGGAAGACAAATGCGTAGAGCGGAATCCGGTAGCTAAGCCCTTCCAGGTCCAAAAACACTTCGAATAAGAAGTACGCCAAGCCCACTGTAGCTGCAAATGATAGCAATATGCTACCAATCATGTAAACCGGAGCAATGATAGACCTCGTTTGTAAGCCTAGCATTATCGTTATCAAAACGGTCATTAAAATCATAACAATCCACGTATCCCGATCATTGATATCCCGTACATCGGCATTGACCGCCGTCTCACCGGAAATATACATAGATGTGTCGGATAGGTTCGCATCCTTCAAGACCCTTTCGCTGTCTTCCCGGAGCTTTAAGACCGCATCGAACGCTTCCTCATCATAAGGATTACCTGCAAATGTGATGGAGAATTTTGCCGCTTTCCCATCTTCGCTCATAGGATTGCCTTGCGTTGTGACACTGGTGATGGCAGGATCCTCTTCAATTCGTTCAATCACCGCCTGCAGCCCTTCAATGCCTAATTCGTTTTGAGATACGAATAACAACGTTCCCGGAGCCAGGCTTCCTTCTGAAAAGTCCTTTCCTAACCGCTCATAACCAACCCTGGATGAAAGATCTTCCGGAAATGATGCAATCAAATCATATGACTCTTTCATATTCGTCATATTCCATGCACCCAGCCCAAGTAATAATAAAATCGGAATCATGAATTGGATCGGCTTTTTTGTGACGACAGCCGCCACTTTTCCCCAAACCGTTTTCTTCTCTACTGTCTTATCACCGTATTTCGGGATGACTGGCCAGAATGCCTTCCTGCCGATTACCGCGAACAATGCAGGCAATAACGTCAATCCTGCTATAAGCATTGCGCCTGCCGCAATGGCGAATACCGGTGCAAAATTACGGTACGGCTCATACAAGGCAAAAAACAATGTCGCTACGCCCAACACAATCGTGCTGCCGCTGAAGAAAATTGGCTCCTTGACATGGCGCATCGTTTCCTTCATCGCAACATTTGCATCCTCATGTACTTTCAGTTCCTCCCGATAGCGGGAGAAGATCAGCAAAGAGTAATCCGTAACGACCGCAAATAAAAGAATCGTCATAATTGACAGCGCTTGGCTGTCCACACCGAACCAGCCTTGTGCAGTCGTAAAACCGACCACTCGATCGACTACTGCGTAAACGATTCCTGCACCCACTAAAGGGATTAACGTTAATAGTGGCGACCGGTAGATGACTAACAATAAGACTAAAATCAGACCTACTGTAGATAGCAACAGGACAATATCTGCTTGGCTGAATAGCTCAACTGCATCCGAGGCGATTCCAGCCGGCCCCGTCCAGGACAGTTCGATACCTTCCGCTACTTGATCGCCGACAGATTCCTTAATGGATTGAACTAACTTGTTCAAATCCTTTCCTTCAAGGTTTTGCGGCAATGCTAGGGGAATGAAAAATGTTTTCTCGTTCTCCGATAGGAAAGATGCGCGTTGTTCAGACTGCAGTTTGGATAAAGGAATGACATCCACTTCGTCAAACGCTTTATCCTCTTTCAAAGCTTCAATAGCTTCCGCAAAGTTGAAGACCTCTTCATCCGATAACCCGCTATCCTTATGGAAGACTGCAAATAGCGGGATGCCGCCGTCATTCGGAAAATACTTTTCCAGCTCATGCGCTGCCACGATGGATGGTGCTTCTGTAGGCAAGCCGGAGTCCTTATTGGCAATGACATTCTCCTTGCTGCCCGGTGCAAACGCGGATAGCAAAATTGTCATCAGGAGCCAAATACCTATGGAGGACCACCAAAGACGTCTGCCTTTTAATTTTCCTTCTAGCACTATCGTCTTCCTTCTTTCTCAATTAAGAATGTCACCAAAACAAATAGCACGAAGCTGATGAGCAGGACGCTTCCACCAACAATATAGAAGATGAGCGAGAATGTTTCATTCACATTGAACGGGTTCATAAATTGTAACCACATACCTGCCGTCAGACCGATGGATCCGATGATTGCGGTCCAACCGTGTGCGGCAACCATCTTTTTCGCGCGGACTTTAAAAACTTTGTAGAAGACGCCCCAAGCGAAGACCGATAACCAACCAACGACAAGGATGTGCGCATGGATTGGACGGAAGGCGTATGATCCGGCCCCCGCCATGTGGGAACCTAAGAATGCCCCAATTACCCCAAAAATCGCTGAGATCCTAATAAGTCGTAAACTCCATTTCTCTTGCATGTCTTTTCCTCCTATTTCGTTTATGTTATATTCCTATCATAGTAGGTCAACATGAACGGAACATGAACAGGACATTACAATTTTGGAAGTGTGACCGTAAATGTTGTGCCGACCTCTTCCTCACTTTCAACTTTAACGCTGCCTCCGTGGAGCTTCACGATTTGATGGACAATGGAGAGTCCGAGTCCTGTCCCCTCGACTTGCTGCGTCCTGGAAAGGTCTACCCGGTAAAACCGGTCAAACAGCCTTCTCAAATGTTCCTCTGCAATCCCGGCGCCATTGTCCCGGAAGATAACTTTCAATTCATCCGCATTTTCTGTCAGGCGAACCTCTATCTCGCCGCCCATCCCCGTATATTTCAACGCATTGGAGAGTAGGTTCTCCCATACTTTTTCAAGGAAAGCAGGATCTCCTACAATCTCCACTTCATCCACCTCCATGACGAGTGACATCTGTTTCTCTTCCAGAAGCCATCTTTGTTTTCGGATGACTTCTTTTAATTGCTCATCCAGACGGAATTTCATTTGCTTCAACGGTGACTCCAATTGGTCGAGTGACGTCAACAGCAATAACTGCTTTGTCAATGAAGAAAGCCGCTCCGTCTCGGATTGGATGACTCTCGCATAGTTTTTCCGCTCCCGTTCAGGCAGTCCGCTATCCATCAGCAAATTGGCATATCCTTTAATATTGAGCAAAGGAGATTGGAAATCATGTGACACGTCACTGATGAACTCCTTGCGCACCCGGTCATTTTCACTTAGTTTCTCCGTCATCCGCTGAAAACTTTGCGCGAGCTGGCCGATCTCATCCCGACGATTAATATCAAGTGAGCCCGTGAACTTTTCATCGCCGACCTTTTTCGCAGCCGCGGTCAGCTTTGTAATCGGTTCAATCAATTTCTTCGCTACAATCAACATTGACAGTAGAC
Source organism: Saccharococcus sp. Marseille-Q5394 (assembly GCF_946901335.1). Lineage (NCBI taxonomy): Bacteria > Bacillati > Bacillota > Bacilli > Caryophanales > Anoxybacillaceae > Saccharococcus > Saccharococcus sp. Marseille-Q5394. The sequence goes on from NZ_CAMPPQ010000001.1 coordinate 2,144,719, forward strand.
TGACAATCGCCATGACGACGACCATGCCGCCTAATAGGTAATGGACTTCCGTAAACAGGAGTTTAATATCAGGCCTCATGAAAAGGGCAAATGTTACCCCATTGTATGTAAACGGAACGCCTACCGTGTTCGCAAGTTCATCGGAGAAAAAACCGGTCATGAACGTCTCCGTCTTTAAATCCCGCATTCCATGATACGGGTGGCCATCCAGCACTTGATCCACAGAAGCGGTCCTCAAGTTCTCCACCCGGAATGGCGCTCCATACTTAGTTGTTTTCAGATTCTCGTTCACGACGAACAATTTATAACCGGTTGCGGCCTGCGTCTTGAAATACTTTTCCAAATCGGCAGGTTCCTCCGTTTCAATGTAGTCGGCCATCGTGAGTGCGATACTCATGTTTTTTGCGTCATTCTGCCCTTTCAATTGCTGATGATAATATGTATTCACTACGAGAAATGCGATGACGGTACTTGTCAGCATAATGCCCGTTGTGAAGGAGAGGAATTTTCCATAAAGCGATCTCATGTACCGGACACCTCGAGCTTATAACCGACTCCACGGACCGTCGTTATGTGAATGCCCTCCGGCAGCCCTTCCAGTTTGTCGCGAAGCCGTTTGACATGAACGTTCAGCGTCTGCTCATCCCCTTCATAATCGAAGCCCCACACGCGTTCGATAAGGAAATCACGCTCAAGCACCTGATTTGGTTTGGAAGCAAGAACTGATAGCAGCTCAAACTCCTTCAATGGCAGTAACAGTACTTTTCTCCCGACCGACACTTCATAGCTTTGCCTGTTGATCTTAAGCGGACCTGCCTGTATGAGGACATCGACAGCCTTGTCATATCTCCGTAAGATGGCATTGATTCTGAACAAAAGCTCTTTAGGCTCAAACGGTTTGACGACATAATCGTCGGACCCTGCCAAAAACCCTTTCTCTTTATCTTCTAGTGCACCCTTAGCTGTCAGCAGCAATACCGGGATATCCGCTTCCGCCCGCAGTCTCTTCGTTAATTCAAACCCATCCATCCCGGGCATCATTACATCGACAACCGCCAAGTCGGGAAGCTGTTCCTCCAACATCTCAAGTGCCTGTGCCCCGTTGGCCGCCTTGATCACTTCATACCCCGCCTGGGATAGATGGATATTCACCAACTCCAATATATTCGGATCGTCATCCACCACGAGTATTTTCATATTTATCTTCCCTTCCCTTTCAAAAATGCCCGCAATTCTGCATTGAGCAGCCCTGAAACCATCAGAATGACTGCCGTCAAATAAAACCATAGGACGAGCAGAATTATTCCGGACAACTGTCCATATAGCCTTGTATAATCGACATTTGCCACATAGCTTCCGAAAAAGAGCGAGAACAGCTGCCAACCGATAGCAGAAAATATCGCACCCGGGACAACTTCCTTCACTCTCATTCTACCGGTAGGAACTACTTTGTAAAACAATAGGAAAAACAGGAATAAGAAAAGCGTTCCAATGCCCCACTTCACCATCGGCCACACAGTTTGCCATCCGCGCCATTGCTCGACCGTATCGTAATATGTCACCACTTCATGCAATGCCCTTTCAATTAACGGAAGAAACAGCGATAAGGATAGGATTAGCATGAATAATAACGTCACACCTAAATCCCTGATTAACACTTTCCAAAAAGGATATTTCCTGACATACCCATACGCCTGATCCAACGAGCGCGCCAACGATTGTACAGCAACCGATGACAGCCAAAAAGCGACCGCTAAGCTCGTGTACAAAACATTGCCCTGCACTTTGAAAATAATCGCCCGCACATTCTGCTCAATGATTACATACGCCTCACTCGGTGCAAATGGTCGAAGAAATGCTAAAAACATCTCCTCATCTACCGGCAAATAACTAAGTAAGGAAAACAGGAATATGAGAAAAGGAAACATCGATAATAATAAATAATATGCCGTCTGCGCAGCCTGATCGAAAAAACGCTCTTTGAAAAATCTCATTACCACATTGCGTACAATCACCTTCTCCCACCTCCTTCTTTCAATATACCCTATTCTTCCAGAAGAAATTGAATGCGTGGAGGAGAATTTTTGATGGTAGAGCAGGAGGGAGATTGTTTTGGACGCGGAATTGCATTCTTTGGGCGCGCGGGGGATTGCTTTGGGCGCGGAATTGCACTCTTTGGGCGCGCGAGGGATCGCTTTGGGCGGGGAATTGCACTCTTTGGGCGCGAGGGGGCTTGCTTTGGGCGTGGAATTGCACTCTTTGGGCGCGCGGGAGATCGCTTTGAGCGCGCGGGGAATCGCTTTGGGCGCGGAATTGCACGCTTTGGGCGCGGGGACAATAATACATCTCTGAACTAATCCTGAATCGCGCCAAATGCCTTTGACAAATTAAAGATTTACTATTTTATAAAGATTTATAAACACAAAAAAACCACCTCCATAAGGAGATGGCATTTGCCCGGCGACGTCTTACTCTCACAGGGGGAACCCTGTTCCCTGCGTAATTTACACCGTTGCCGTAAATTACGCAAAGTGGCGATGAAGAACTTATCTTCTGTGTTAGGAAAGAGATTTGCATATGATTGTTCAACCTAAGGTTATTTTTTAAAAAAATACACAAAAAAACCATTCCAATGGGGAATGGCCTTGGCCCGGCGACGTCCTACTCTCACAAGGGGAAGCCAGGTCCCTGCGTAATTTACACCGTTGCCGTAAATTACGCAAAGTGGCGATGAAGAACTTATCTTCCGTGTTAGGAAAGAGATTTGCATATGATTGTTCAACCTAAGGTTATTTTTTAAAAAAACACACAAAAAAACCATTCCCCATGGGGAATGGCCTTGGCCCGGCGACGTCCTACTCTCACAGGGGGAAGCCCCCTACTACCATCGGCGCTGAAGAGCTTAACTTCCGTGTTCGGTATGGGAACGGGTGTGACCTCTTCGCCGTCGTCACCAGACGACTGAACGATACTTGTTCGTTCAAAACTGGATAAAACCAACATTGTTGCTGAACTTCAAGTTCAACCGTACTTAAATAACATAAGGTTAAGTCCTCGATCGATTAGTATCCGTCAGCTGCACGTGTCGCCACGCTTCCACCCCGGACCTATCCACCTCATCTTCTTTGAGGGATCTTACTTACTTGCGTAATGGGAAATCTCATCTTGAGGGGGGCTTCATGCTTAGATGCTTTCAGCATTTATCCCGTCCATACATAGCTACCCAGCGATGCCTTTGGCAAGACAACTGGTACACCAGCGGTATGTCCATCCCGGTCCTCTCGTACTAAGGACAGCTCCTCTCAAATTTCCTGCGCCCGCGACGGATAGGGACCGAACTGTCTCACGACGTTCTGAACCCAGCTCGCGTACCGCTTTAATGGGCGAACAGCCCAACCCTTGGGACCGACTACAGCCCCAGGATGCGATGAGCCGACATCGAGGTGCCAAACCTCCCCGTCGATGTGGACTCTTGGGGGAGATAAGCCTGTTATCCCCGGGGTAGCTTTTATCCGTTGAGCGATGGCCCTTCCATGCGGAACCACCGGATCACTAAGCCCGTCTTTCGACCCTGCTCGACTTGTAGGTCTCGCAGTCAAGCTCCCTTATGCCTTTGCACTCTACGAATGATGTCCAACCATTCTGAGGGAACCTTTGGGCGCCTCCGTTACACTTTAGGAGGCGACCGCCCCAGTCAAACTGCCCACCTGACACTGTCTCCTGCCCGGATCACGGGCAAGGGTTAGAAGTCCAATACAGCCAGGGTAGTATCCCACCATTGCCTCCTCCGAAGCTGGCGCTCCGGATTCCAAGGCTCCTACCTATCCTGTACAGGCTGCACCGGAATTCAATATCAGGCTACAGTAAAGCTCCACGGGGTCTTTCCGTCCTGTCGCGGGTAATGCGCATCTTCACGCATATTATAATTTCACCGAGTCTCTCGTTGAGACAGTGCCCAGATCGTTACGCCTTTCGTGCGGGTCGGAACTTACCCGACAAGGAATTTCGCTACCTTAGGACCGTTATAGTTACGGCCGCCGTTTACTGGGGCTTCAATTCGAAGCTTCGCTTGCGCTGACCTCTCCTCTTAACCTTCCAGCACCGGGCAGGCGTCAGCCCCTATACGTCACCTTACGGTTTTGCAGAGACCTGTGTTTTTGCTAAACAGTCGCCTGGGCCTATTCACTGCGGCTCTCTCGGGCTTTAACACCCTACCAGAGCACCCCTTCTCCCGAAGTTACGGGGTCATTTTGCCGAGTTCCTTAACGAGAGTTCTCTCGATCACCTTAGGATTCTCTCCTCGCCTACCTGTGTCGGTTTGCGGTACGGGCACCTCCCGCCTCGCTAGAGGCTTTTCTTGGCAGTGTGAAATCAGGGACTCCGGGGATAATTCCCCTTGCCATCACAGCTCAATGTTATAGGAACGGGATTTTCCTCGTTCCACACCTCACTGCTTAGACGCGCATGACCAACAGCGCGCTCACCCTATCCTTCTGCGTCCCCCCATTGCTGATAACGGCGGGGAGGTGGTACAGGAATATCAACCTGTTGTCCATCGTCTACGCCTTTCGGCCTCGACTTAGGTCCCGACTGACCCTGAGCGGACGAGCCTTCCTCAGGAAACCTTAGGCATTCGGTGGAAGGGATTCTCACCCTTCTTTCGCTACTCATACCGGCATTCTCACTTCCAAGCGCTCCACCAGTCCTTACGGTCTAGCTTCAACGCCCTTGGAACGCTCTCCTACCACTGACACCATAGGTGTCAATCCGCAGTTTCGGTGATCCGTTTAGCCCCGGTACATTTTCGGCGCAGCGCCACTCGACCAGTGAGCTATTACGCACTCTTTAAATGGTGGCTGCTTCTAAGCCAACATCCTGGTTGTCTGGGCAGCGCCACATCCTTTTCCACTCAACGGATACTTGGGGACCTTAACTGGCGGTCTGGGCTGTTTCCCTCTCGACTACGGATCTTATCACCCGCAGTCTGACTCCCAAACATAAATCATCGGCATTCGGAGTTTGTCTGAATTCGGTAACCCGGGATGGGCCCCTAGTCCAAACAGTGCTCTACCTCCGAGATTCTTTCGTTTGAGGCTAGCCCTAAAGCTATTTCGGAGAGAACCAGCTATCTCCAGGTTCGATTGGAATTTCACCGCTACCCACACCTCATCCCCGCACTTTTCAACGTACGTGGGTTCGGGCCTCCAGTAAGTGTTACCTTACCTTCACCCTGGACATGGGTAGATCACCTGGTTTCGGGTCTACGACCCCATACTCATTCG